>NZ_CP193793.1:0-2672119 GCF_050847365.1 Cupriavidus sp. TMH.W2
ATGCCCATCAAACGCTCCCCGGCCGCCACGGGGGATCGCAGCGTCCTCGACCTGGACGCCGAACCCTCCCGCATCATTGTTCCCGGCAACGAGAACAACCTGGTTCCGTCCGAGAAATTCCAGCGTCTGTTCGACGAAGCGCAAGCCATGGAGCGCGAAGACGCCTGGCAAAGCGGCGAAGTGGGTTTCCTGAGCCGCGCCAGCGTCCAGGTCACGTTGCCCTACCGCGCGCCCAAGGGCGCGCCGCCGGTGTGGACGCGCACCAGCGGCAATATTTCGCTGATGATCCAGCCGGGCTATTTCACGCAGCAGCGCTCCGAGCGTGCCGCCAACGGCCGCCAGAAGCTGGTGTCCGAGACGGTGTCGCTGGGCTACCCGTATGGCTCCTATCCGCGCCTGATGCTTGCCTGGATCGGCAAGGAGATCATGGCGAAGAAGAAGCGCGGGGAATTTACCGGCACGGTGGAAGACCGGCGTATCTCGCTGGGCAATTCGCTGTCCGAATTCATGTACAACCTGGGCATCCCGATGGCCACCGGCGGCAAGCGCGGCACCATGACGCTGGTGCGCCAGCAGATGATCCGGCTGTTCTCGGCGACCATTGCGATCGTGCAGAACAAGTCGACACCCAGCCAGAACCAGAATCCCAACCACGAGCCGCTGTCGATCGACCGCGTGGGCTATCTCCTGGCTGACCAGCTGTCGACCTGGTGGGACCCGATGCAGCCTGGCCAGGGGTCGATGTTCGAGAGCTTCGTGGTGCTGTCCGAGCCGTTCTTCAACGAACTGGTCAACCGGCCGGTGCCCGTCGACATGCGCGCACTGAAGGCCCTCAAGCAGTCGCCATTCGCGCTCGACGTGTATTCGTGGCTGACGTACCGCTTTTTCACGATCCAGCGCCGCACGGAGATCCCGTGGGAAGCGCTGCAGATGCAGTTCGGCACCGAAACCGAAAGCGAGCGCAAGTTCCGCGCGCTGTTCCGCAAGGCGCTGAAGGATGTGCTGGTGGTGTACCCCGGTGCCAAGGTCGACGCGGACTCGTCCAAGGCACTGATCCTGCAGCCGTCGCGCACCAGCGTGCGCAAGCTCGGCTAAGTGCCTGGCGGGGCCACCGTCGGTAATGAGGGGCCCTGGATGCAAAAAAGGCAAGCGTAGAACGCTTGCCTTTTTTGTTTGCCCGCGACGGACGGATCCGCAGCGGGCGAGGGGATCCGCCGAGGCTGGATCAGGCCGGCTTGATCGCCGAAGCCTGCAGGCCCTTCGGGCCTTGCTTGACTTCAAACGTCACGCGTTGCCCATCCTTCAGGGTCTTGAAACCCGAACCCTGGATTTCGGAGAAGTGCGCGAACAGGTCTGCACCACCGTCGTCGGGGGTAATGAAGCCAAAGCCCTTGGTCTCGTTGAACCACTTGACCGTACCGGTTGCCATAGGAATTTCCTTTTCGAAGCAAGTTCTTGTACACAACGCAAACAACCGTTCAAGCACGTTGAGTTCTCGTAGATACCGAACGGAAGCCGACGAGGTGACACGACTTGACTCGACTGTAGCGCGCATCATAACCACTTTGGATTGCGGTGTCATGTGCGGCGTAATGCGCACTATAGATACTTTAGGCATATTCCAGCCTGCTTTTCAAGCAATTTTACGGTCTTGCGTTTTTCCGTGCCCGAGAGGGTGGTTTCTGCCCTGGAGAGCATATACATAAACTTTGTAAAATTGAAAAACGGTTGATACGTCACCTCGTTTTGGCTACAGTTGCGCCTTAAGAATCAACCGCGCGCTTTCAGCGCTGAAAGAGAGGTCGCAGTGCCAGCCAAAATCATCACAGTCTTTAACCAGAAAGGCGGTTGCGGCAAGACCACGGTCAGCATGCACCTTGCCGGAACACTCGGCCTGCGCGGCGCGCGCTCGATGCTGGTCGACATGGACGAGCAAGGCACCGCCACCCGCTGGGCCGCACAGGCCAGCGACGAGCGGCCTTTCCCGGCCTCCGTGATTGGCCTGGCGCCGTCCGGGGGGGCCATGCATCGCGAGGTCCGCAAATTTGTCCAGGATTATGACTACATCGTCGTGGACTGCCCGCCGGCGGTGCATTCCGCAGCGCCCTCGAGCGCACTGCTGATCTCGGACCTGGCCATCATCCCGGTAGTGCCGTCGCCCCCGGATCTGTGGGCGGCGGTGGCCGCGAAGACGCTGGCACAACATGCCCAGGTCCAGAACGAGTCGCTGCTGATTCGGGTGATGGCCAATATGGTCCAGCGCCGGGTTTCGATTGCCCGCCAGGCGATTGAAATCCTTGGCGATGACGGCGACGTTCCGCTGTTGAATTCGATGATCGGGTCGCGCTCGGCATTCCGCGAATGCCAGGCGATTGGCTGTACCGTGCATGGCGTCGCGGGCGCGCGCGAAGCGGTGCAGGAAGTCGACATGATGGTCGACGAAATATTGTCCTTGATTGAGTAATAGGCATGGCTACCAAACTGAAGAGCCTGAAGGCTGGCATGCTCGCCGGCATGGCGGCCGAAAAGAACCGCAGCGAAACCCTGGACCGCTTTGCCCGCGCAGAAGCGGCTATTTCCCAGCATCCGAATGGTTTGCTGCAAGGCAGGGGAGCCGATGCGACTCCTGCTTTCAGCGCTGAAAGTCTTGGCGATGCAGCGGCCGGCCGGCAGCTGATCCGGATCCCGCTGCCGCAGTTGCACGACAATCCCCTGAACGCACGGCGCATCTACGATCCCGCGGTGGTGCAGGAGCGGGCTGCGTCGATCGCGACACATGGCCAGAAGACACCCGGCCTGGCGGCGCCGGATCCGGCGCGTCCCGGCCACTACATCCTGATCGACGGCCATTACCGCAAGCGAGCCCTGGCGTCTGCCGGCAAGCTCGAGATGGAATGTTTTGTCGAAAACGACTTGAGCGACCTGGACTTCTACCGGCTGTCGTTCATGCTCAACGAGCAGCGTTCGGACCAGTCGGCGCTCGACAATGCCATCGCCTGGCGGCAGCTGCTGGATGAGGGCAAGGTCCAGAAGGAAGAGGAGATCTGCGAACTGACCGGGATCTCGGCAGGCACCGTGAACAAGACCCTGGCGCTGCTGCGCCTGCCGGAGTCCGTGCTCGGCGTGATGCGCGAGCGCCCAAGCGCAATCGGCATTGCCGCGGGCTACGAACTGACTTTGTACTGCAAGCTGGCGGGCGAGGAGCGCACCCGCGAGCTCGCCGCGCGCATTATCAATGACGGGCTGTCCAGCCGCGAAGTCGAGGCCATCCGCAAGCACGCGCAGGAAGGCAAATCACGCAAGGTCAAGGAAATCAGCCGCCAGTACAAGATCCGCACCGACAGCGGCCAGTTGCTCGGCACGATCAAGGAATGGGACTCCGGACGCGTGATGCTGGACGTGCAGCTGATCGACCGCAGCGCCCGCGAGGCGCTGGTCGAAGCGCTCAAGACCCGCTTCGGGCTGGACAAGACGCTGCTCTGAGCCGGGCGCGCACCAGACTTCCTTCGGACCGCCGGGCGTCCTGATAGTCTGACATGCGCGGCAGTCGCACCACTGCCTGCGCCATCTTCAGGCGAGCAGGTCGCGTGGCGACCTGGCCGCAAACGCCGGATCACAAGCCTCGCGATAGCGCTCGACCATGGCCGCGAGCAGCGCGTGAAGCCCTCGCACCGAATAGCCACCGAGCGGCAGCGCCGCACGCTTGCGCCTTGCACGGCTGGTCGGTGGTGCTGCGGGCGGGCCGATCAGGCAGGCTTCTTCGGTGCCCGAGCCATCCCATGGCAGGTCGCGGTCGTGCCAGTGCAGGGCCAGCGCGCGCAGTGTGCCAGAGGCAAGGACATCCGACGGATGGCTTGCGCCATCGGCGCCTTCGAGCGTCTCTTGCGCCGTGCCGCATGCCGGCCCGTGTGCCACCAGCGAACGCCGCGTCGCCGATGTCAGCCGTTCCAGGCTGAGCCCGTGGTCCCGCAACAGCAGGATGGCCGCGTGGGCGGTGCGGTAGCGCTGGCCGTCGCTGGCGCATGCCCGATGCTGCAGCCAGGACAGGAAGGGGGCCAGGCGGTCATCGGACAGCGGTATGCGGCCCGGCGGCGCCGTCACAGCCGCAGGCGCGGCAGCGTCCATCGAAGCCACGGCTGTCTCCGCGGCTTGCGCCGGCCAGCGTGCCGCAAACGGGTAGCCGTTGTCGTGCATCCACCGGAACAGGGCCGCCAGCACGCGCATGCTGTGGCGCTGGCTGGCAGGGCTGAGCGGCCCGGTCAGGGGCCGCCATGCGGCCTGCTGCCGCGGCGCCCGCGGGCCACACCAGCGGCTGGCGGGCTCGGGCCGCGCGAGGAAGGCCAGGTAGGCCTGGCGGTCGTCCAGGTCCAGCTGGCGCAGCCCCTTGTGGCGTTCCAGCGCCGCCCACAGCAACAGGCGCTCCGCCTCCTTGCGATAGGCCGCAAAAGTGCTGCTCCGGCCTGCCGCTGCCTCGCGCAACCAGGCTTTGACCACGGTGACACCCTCGCTGTACGGGCAGCCGCTGCCGGCGTCCGGCGCAGACGCGGAGGGAGCCTCGCTGAGCGATTCCAGCGGCAGCGGCTGCCGCATGGCAGGGCCCAGCGCAGCCGGCGCCAGGGGCGCCCGGTTGCCCACATGCGCGCCCAGCAGCGGCTTGCCATCATCCCCCTTGAAGACCGAACGATGTTCGCCGAGCCAGCGGTTGATTGCGCCGCCGGCGAGTGCGCCAATGCGCGGCACGGCCCGCCACCAGGCGCTGCCGCGTTGGTTGGCCATCCCAATAAGAGCATCAAGCGTCACAATTCCGGCATTGCGCAGGCGTCGGGCCAGCGCGGGCGCAAACCACAATTCCACGCCATGCTGCGCGCGCGGCGCCGCCGTGCCCAGTCGTTCCAGCTCGCCCAGCGCGTCCACGCGGCGATCCATGCCGCGATTGGAGCGCCCGGGACCGGCCAGCAGCAACTCGGCCAGGTCCGCGCGGCCGTGCAGGTGCGCCAGCTGCACCATGCGGTCGCGCAAGGCGAGCAGGATCCGCAGCGCCGATTCGGCGCCGTCATCGTCGTCGTCGGCTTCGTCAGCCAGGTAGCGCGGCACGACCATTGCCGCCGGCATGCCCTGGACATAGGCGCGCACGGCGGCGAACTCGCTGCGCGTGAGGCTGATCGTGGTCGTGGCGGGAATCATCGGCAGGCTTGCGCTGTATAGCTAACTTATTGATTTATAAGGCACTTCAAGGAAGCGAGAATTCATCCGCCCGGAAATGCATAGCAAAATGCAATGCCGATAATTTTATGCGCGATTTCGCTGCCTGGACATCCCCCGCAGCATTGTGCAGTTCGTATGCTTGGGGTCAACGGCGGATTGACGCGGGTCGGCGTCGAGTCGGGGATTACCCGCCGCAGCACCCCACCACCTTGCATTCGCCGGGTGCGTTTCATATGCTGCAGGTCAGGAGTTATAAAAATTAAGATCAGACTTCAGTCACATCTAAACGTCTTAAACATAAGCGTCTAACAACGCAAACCGGGGCGATCCGGTATCTCCAGGGGAAGTACGGACCTGCGGCCAGACGGGAAGGCTGCACGGCGGCCCGGAGCACTGGCGGATCGTATGGAGGTGCAACCGCAGGATAGCGGTGCACGTCCGGCAAGCAAGTGCGGATTGTCGCGAGGTCCGTGCTTGCCGCAATAATAAGAGAGCGGCCATGGCCACCATCCTCTTGATCGAGCCTCACCCCCTCCTGCGCCTGGGTCTGCGCCATCTGCTGGCCCAAGCACACATTCCTGGCGACCTGATCGATATCGATCCCCTGGCGCCGATCGATTCCGACCTGTGGCTGGACAATGCAGATCTGCTGGTCTATGGCCTGCCGGCCGACCAGGCCAGCGGATGGCCGATGCTGGATGAACTGTGCCGACGGCTGCGCCCGCAACGGGTGCTGGTGCTCAGCGACCAGGGAGCGCCTTCGCTGCCGGACGCCGGCCTGCCTGAACCGGTGCGCGGCTTCATTCCCAAGCGTTGCAGTGCGGATGCGCTGGACGCGGCGGTGCGCCTGGTGCTGGCCGGCGGCGAATGCTTCCCGGCGTCGGCCCAGCACGTTCCTGGCCAGCAACCCGAGGCCGATGCGGGGCATGCGCTAGTGCCAGCGGCAGCCGGACACGGTGACCCCCGGGTGGTGGCGCTGCGCGCCGGCGTGGGCGATGCCGTGCACGACAGCACGGCGCCGATGCCCCACCGTTATTTCCAGGCGCACGCGACGGAATTCGAGACCCCGTCTGCCGGCGCGCACCTGCTGAATATTACCGAGCGACAGTATGAAGTGCTGGCGCTGCTGGCACGGGGCTATCCCATCAAGACCGTCAGCCGCATGCTGAACATCTCGATTGCCACCGCAAAGACCCATGCCTGCACGCTGTACCAGCGCCTGCATGTGCGCAACAAGGGCGAGGCCGTCTATGTCGCTCTGCAAAAGGGCGCCACGCTCAACTGGGCGGGCCCGGCCAGCACCGCACCGCCGCTGCGCTCGCCGGCGCTGGCTCCGGACTGCCAGGCTGCCTGAACCGGCATGACCGGTGACGAGAAGGTGGCGCATGGGCCGAAGCGGACAGCAATGCCCGGATGAGGGCGCGGCTGCGGCGCGCCCTCATCCATCTGGCGCGCCGCTCTCAGCCAAAAGCATGAGGCAGGGGCCAAAACGGCTTGCTACCTTCTGAGGGAAGGCATCTGCAGACACTTTCGCCGGCGGAATGGCGCTACGTGGATGCCGTGCAAGCCGGGCCGCGCCGCAGCCCGGATCCCGACCGGGTGGCAAGCGCAGTTGCGGCCCGGGGCTGCCGCCGGACCGAGTCAATGTCGACCTACCTGATCGCCAGCAACGAAATGATGTGCCGGGTTCTGGCACGGCGCCTGAACACGCTGAACTTGCCGCAGCCGATTACCTGGCGCACCCCGCAATGGCTGCAGGAAGCGCAGCCGTCGATGTGTCCTGCGCCGTCGCCCGCTTCGGCGCCGCCGGACCCTGCCGATATCGCCGTGGTCGATTGCACCGGCCTGGAGGGCGACCCTCGCGTTTTGCTCGACCAACTCCAGGCGCGCCTGGCGCCGCGGCGCTGGCTGGTGCTGTCCGACCGCCTCGAGCCCGCGTTGATCGTGCATGCCGCGCTGCTTGGCGCCAGCGGATGCCTGGCATTGCCGGCAGCGGTCGACCTGGTCTGCGCGGCCACCGCGCTGGTGTGGGCCGGTGGCCAGTGTTTCCCGCGCATGGCACTGTCGCTTGCCGGGGCCTGCCCGGTGTCTTCCTCCCTCGTTTGTGCGAGCCGTCCTACAACCACCGGATGAGGGCCGCGACGATGCTGATCGCCTATGCTTGATTCGCCCGGAGCAGAAGCTGGCCCTCATTCGCAGGCCGGCCGCCCCGGGAGGGAAGGGGGTCGTATGAAGCCCGGACTGGAATTCCTCGTCGTGCGCGGCTTTGCCGTGCGCGAAGGCCGAGGCAAGTGGGCGTGCTGCTTCGAAATCAGGCTCGCAGCCCAATATGGCGAAGGATGCGGCGCGGATTGCGCTGCCGGCAGCGACGAACCGCTGCTCTACCGGGGAGAACTGCACGGGCGCCAGTTTGATTGCGAGCTGGCTGCCGCCGATGCCGCGCGCGCGGCCGGCGAGCGCGAAGCGCTGCTGCGCGTCGAAAGCCTCAAGGCGCTGATCATTGCCCAACATCGGCTGCGCGTGCCACTGGTTACCTGAGCCTGCAGGCAAGCGCGCAGCGCTTGTGCAGCGGCACCCGGCGCGAGCGCCCGGTGCCGCTGTGCGTTTGCAGCTTCCTTGTCTGCGCGCTTGCCGGCGCCTGGTGAACTTCCCTGGCACGGGTGGCCAAAAAAAGAAGCCCGCCGACCGGGGGACCATGCGGGCTTTGAAAACGCTGCCCGGTGAAGCATGGGCAGCGATCCCGATTGAACATATCCAATTGCGGAAAGACTCTCTATCCACCAGAAGGCCAATGCCGCAATGTGCCCTCAACCTTCTCTGCACCTCTTCCGGCAAGCCTGAACGCACTTGCTCATTCGTCGACGATGCGTGCGGCCGGCGCCCCAGGCAATGCGGACGATGCCGCCGCCTGCCACACGATGGTAGGCTGTCACACTGCGTTCCGACTCCTGACTTCTGACGTTTACAGCGCCCGCACGCCCCATGAGCCACTGGCCCCACTGGCATCTTGTCTCCCTCTTCGGCGAATCCGCATACCTGCTGCCGTGCGCACTGTTCCTGTGCCTGTGGCTGTACTGGCGCGGCGCGCCCGGCAGCGCGCGTCACTGGGTGCTGGCGTTCCTGCCGGCGGCGCTGCTGGTGCTGGCGTCCAAGCTTGCCTTCCTCGGCTGGGGCATCGGCAGCGAGGCGCTCAATTTCACCGGCTTCTCCGGACATGCCATGATGGCCGCGTCGGTCCTGCCCGTGATGTTCTACCTTGCCGTGCCTGCCGCCTGGACGCGCCGCGGGTGGGCGGCAGCAGGGGCAGGGGTGTGCCTCGCCTTCCTGGTCGGCGTCTCGCGCCTTGCGCTGCATGCGCATTCGGTATCCGAAGTCGCGGGCGGACTGGCCGTGGGCCTGTGCGTGAGCCTGCCGTTCATCGCGCGCCGCACCACGCCGCACGGCCCGCTGGCGATGGTGCTGGCCGGGGTGGCGCTTGCCAGCGCGCTGGTCGTGCCGATGACCGGGACCGTGGGCGCCTCGCACACGCTGATCCAGCAACTGGCCATGTTCCTGTCCGGACGTGACCGCACGTTCGAGCGCGGCGAGTGGGCCATGCTTGCTCCCGTGCATCTGCACAGCGACATCCACGCTGCCCTGCGCGCACGACTGCCCCACTGAGCTGCCTCTGGGGGCCGCCGCACCAGGTTGACCACCGCGCCGCGGGCTGTGTGCGCCCGCCAACAGACACTGCATGGTGGCTCGGCAACTATCGTCCCATCAAGCTTGCATGTGCGGTGGGGCGGTCATGGCATCCATTTCGACCTTTACGGCAGATCGCTATACGGCGTTGCACATCCTGTACCGGCTGGCTGACGCCGTGCTGGTCGGAGCCTGTGCGATCGTGATCGGTGCCCTGTACTTTCCGGAGGGCATCCGTGGCGCCGCGCCGGTCCATGGCTTCCTGGCCGCCTTGTGTTCGGTCGGGGTGCTGGCGGTGTTTCCCGCCTTCGGCATCTATGAGTCGTGGCGCGGCCGCAGCCGGGCGGCGCTCGTGCTGCGCCTGCTCGCGGCCTGGAGCACCGTCTTCATCGTCGGGCTGATGACGGCCTTCCTGATGCACCAGATCGCTGCGGTGTCGCGGGTCTGGTCGCTGGGCTGGTTTGGCTGCAGCCTGCTGGCGCTGGCCGGCGTGCGTGCCGTCATGTTCCGGATGCTGGGCAATGTGCGCGAGCAGGGCATCAACGCCAAGCGCGTGGTGATCTTCGGCTACGGCCCGCTCGGCCGCGAGATGTACCAGCGGGTGGACCAGATCCGCGCCGCGGGCTATCGGGTCGTCGGCATCTACCATGAAGAGCCCATCATCGTGCCGGACGGCGTGATCCCGCTGCGCACCATGTCCGAGGTCAGCATCTTCGTGCGCAGCCAGGGTGTCAGGGAAATCTGGCTGACCCTGCCGATGGTGGCCTGCCGGGACCTCTATGACGTGGTGCGGCAGTTCCGCAATGAGCTGATCGACATCCGCTGGATCCCCGACGTCATGTCGGTGGAGTTGCTGGGCCACCGCTTCAGCGAATTCCTCGGCCTGCCGGTGATCGACCTGAACAGCCCGCCGGTGTCGGGCATCACCGGCCTGCTCAAGGCCAGTTTCGACCGCGTCTTTGCCCTGGCTGCGCTGGCGGGCCTGTCGCCGGTGCTGCTGGTGGTGGCGGTGCTGGTGAAGCTGTCGTCGCCGGGGCCGGTGCTGTTCCGCCAGCAACGGCTTGGCATGGACGGGCGCCCGTTCGATGTCTTCAAGTTCCGCACCATGCGCGAGCACGCCGATATGGGCGTGACGCAGGCGGTACGCGGCGATGCGCGCATCACGCGCGTCGGCGCGTTCCTGCGCCGCACCAGCCTGGACGAACTGCCGCAGTTCTTCAACGTCCTGCGCGGCGACATGTCGGTGGTGGGTCCGCGCCCCCATGCCATGGAGCACAACGAGCTCTACAAGGAACTGATCGACCGCTACATGCTGCGCCACCGCGTCAAGCCGGGCATCACCGGCTGGGCGCAGATCAACGGCCTGCGCGGCCAGACCGATACCGTCGAGAAAATGCGCCGGCGTATCGAGTTCGACATCTATTACATCCAGCACTGGTCGTTCCAGCTAGACCTGCAGATCATCCTGCGCACCGCCCTGCACGGCTGGACCGGGGCGAGTGCGTACTGATACGGCGTCGGCGGTGCCCGGGGGCGCATTGTCTTGGTGCGCAAACGTACCGAAGCCGAAGCCTGACACGCGTGCAATAGGGCGCACCATAGAACGGGAGGTGTTCAATGAAAGCAACCATCCGCAACATCCTGGGCGAAGTCGCCCGGCTCGATGTGCCGGTCGCCGACCTGGCGGACAGCGATGACCTGTACGCCGCCGGCTTGTCGTCACTGGCCACCGTGCACGTGATGCTCGCGCTCGAAAATGCCTTCGATATCGAGATTCCGGACCAGATGCTGACGCGTCAGCTGTTCCGCAGCGTCGACTCTCTCGCCGCCGCGGTCGAGCAGATCCGGCAGCCGCGGGAGGCAGCATGAACCCCGTTGCCAGGGTGGCACTGGCCCATTCCAGTGCAGATCCCGAAGCCGTGCTGGCGAGCGGCGAAGCACTGATCGCCGCTGCCCATACCGCTGCCGGGATCGCGCAGACGCATGCCGATGCCGTCGACCGCGACGCGCGCTTTCCGCATGAGGCCTTCGACAGCCTGCGCCAGCTTGGCCTGATCGGCGCCATGGTGCCGGTGGCCCAGGGCGGCGCAGGGGCCTCGCTGGCGACCGTGGCCGCGATCTGCCGCGTGCTGGGGGCCGCGTGCGCATCGACCGGAATGATCTACGCCATGCACCAGATCCAGGTGGCGTGCGTGATCGAGCACGGCGCCGGCAGCACATGGCACGACACCCTGCTGTCACGGATTGCCGCGGAGCAGTTGCTGATGGCCTCGGCCACGTCCGAAGAAGCGATCGGCGGGGCACTGCGCAGCAGCGGCTGCGCGCTCAATACGGAGGGCGAGCGCTTTCACCTGCTCAAAATGGCGCCGACGATTTCCTACGGCGCGCATGCCGACGGCATCCTGATCACAGCGCGCCGTCACCCCGATGCCTCGCCGTCCGACCAGGTCCTGGTGTGCGCGCTCAAGTCGGACTACACCCTGCAAAGCCTCAGCACGTGGGACACGCTTGGCATGCGCGGCACCTGCAGCAACGGCTTCCGGCTTGAAACCACGGGCGATACGGCGCAGGTGTTGCCGGTGCCGTTCGGCGAGATCGCGGACGCCACCATGACGCCGGTGTCGCACATCCTGTGGAGCGCGCTGTGGCTGGGCATCTGCAGCGATGCGGTGACGCGTGCCAAGGCCTTCTTCCAGGGGCAGGCACGCGCGCGGCCGGGCTCGCTGCCGCCTTCGGCGGCTCGCGTGGCGGAAGCGGTAAGCCTGTTGCAGCTGATCGAAGGGCGGCTGGACCTGGCGCTGGACCAGCAGCGCCGGCGCCATGCCGAGCCGTCGGTGTCGGCGGCCTTCGCGCTGGCCGCCGGCATGAACGGGCTGAAGACCGCAGTGTCCACGCTGGCGCTGGAGGCCGTGCAGCAGGCCATGCTGGTGTGCGGCATGGCCGGATACAAGCACGGCACGCCGTTCAGCCTGGGGCGGCACCTGCGCGATCTGTGGTCGGCTCCGCTGATGATCAACAACGACCGCATCCTGACCAACACGGCCAATCTGTTGCTGGCCGGCCGTTCCTGAAGGAGGCCGCATGGACGCTCATACCCTGACCGACGCCGGCGCCATGGGCGGCGCCGTGGATGCCCGCGCGCCCGCGCCGGGCACCGGACCCGCGTCATTGACGCCCACGTTCCTCGAGCGGCTGCTTGCCGAGGGCCTGATGATCGAGACCGGCGTGCGCGGCATCTACGGCCGCAACGCCACCTTCGAATCCATCTGTGACGGCCTGAACGCCGTCATGACGCGCCTCGGGCACGACCAGGACGCCGAATCGCTGCGCTTTCCTCCGGCCATGGGCCAGGCGGACTTCGAGACCAGCGGCTATCTGAACAGCTTCCCGCAGCTGGCGGGCACCATCCACAGCTTCTGCGGCGACGACAAGGGCCACCGCCGCCTGCTGGCGCGGCTGGAGAACAAGGAAGACTGGACTGACCAGCAGCAGCCGACGGGCGTGGTCCTGACCCCCGCGGCCTGCTATCCGATCTACCCGGTGATCGCGCGGCGCGGCCCGCTGCCCGAAGGCGGCAAGGTAGTGGACGTGATGTCGTATTGCTTCCGCCATGAGCCGTCGCTCGAGCCAACCCGCATGCAGCTGTTCCGCCAGCGCGAATATGTCTGCCTGGGCACGCCGGAGCGCATCACCGCCTTCCGCGAGCAGTGGCTCGCGCGCGGCCTGCAGCTTGGCGAAGCGCTGCAGTTGCCGGTGGAGATCGACGTTGCCAACGATCCGTTCTTCGGGCGTGGCGGCAAGCTCGTGGCCGAAAGCCAGCGCGAGCTCAAGCTCAAGTTCGAGCTGCTGATCCCGGTCAACGACGGCGCAGGGCCCACGGCCTGCATGAGCTTCAACTACCACATGGATCATTTCGGCGCCATGTGGGGCCTGCGCACGGCAGATGGCGGCACCGCGCACACCGGGTGCGTCGGCATCGGTGTCGAGCGCATGACACTGGCGCTGCTGCGTTACCACGGCCTGGACCCGGCGCGCTGGCCGCAAGCCGTGCGCGACACGCTCTGGGGGGGATAATGTACGGCGATGGCAGGGCGAGGGTGCGAGGAGGCCGCGCCACGTGGCATGGCGGCAATCCGGTCTGGTCCCATGCGAACCAGCATATCGACCTGTGGGTCGAGCTGCTGCAGGGATGGGACCTCGAGCCCATTGCTGCCCTGCCGTTTACCGTGGCCCAGGATTTCGAGGGTGACCAGTTCACGCTCTCCGCATTTCCGGCCAATGACCTGGAGCGCCTGTACGGCATCGTCACCCACGAGCTGTCGATGTACGACCGGCTCGAGGCGCATGTCGCGGCACAGACCGCGCGCGGCAACGTGGTGCTGCTGGAGGTCGACAGCTATCGGCTGCCGCCGCCGGCCGGCACGTATCGCCGCCAGCATATGCGTTCATGCATCGGCATCGACGTGCTGGTGCCCGAGGCCGCCGCCGTGGGTTACTTCCACGGCGACGGCTACCACACTGCCAGCGGCGATGACTATGCCGCCATCTTTCGCCCGGCGGCAGGCGCATACGGGGATTCGCCGGCCTTTCCGCATGCATCGGTGGCGCGGCGGCGTTTTTCCGCCCTGACCGATGCCGCGCTGATGCGCAGCTCGCTCGAACTGCTGCGCCATCACTTGTCGCGCCGTCCGCAGGAGAACCCGATCAGTGTGTTCCGCATGGCGTTTCCGGGCCATCTCGAACACCTGATGACACGGGGCGAGCCCAACTTCCAGGTCTATGCGGCAAGCGTGCTGCGCCAGCTCGGTGTCAATTTCGAACTGCTGGGGCGCTACCTGCGCTGGCTGGTCCTGCACGGCCATGCGCTGCCGGATGCCATCGGCGAGGCTTGCTACACCATGGCGTCCGAAGCCATGGTGATGCAGTTCCGCCTGATGCGCGCTGTCATCAGCCGCAAGTCCGACCCGTGCCAGGACTGCCTGGATCAGCTTGAGCAGGCCTATCAGGGCACCGTGCCGGCGCTGGCCTCGCACTTTGGCGCGAGTGTGACATGAGCGCGCGCGACGTGGCGCAGCTGGCGCAAGCGCAGCCCGCGGCCACGGCCACAACCGCAGCCACAACCTCCACGGCGGCCACCTCGACGCTGCTGGCGATCGCGCCCGGCGTTGCCGTGGGCCCGTGCACCCTGAGCGGCGAGTGGGGCTGGCTGGAGACCCTTGCCGGCGCGGCGCAAGGCCCGGCGGAGTTGTCGGCGGACGCGGCCTGGCTGCCCGCGCCGGTGCCCGGCACCGTGGCCGCGGCCATGCGCGCGGCTGGCCGCTGGGACGACAGTGCGCCGCCGCCGCTGCATCGGCATGACTACTGGTACCGCCTGCGCTTCGCCGGCAGCGGCCGGCGCCAGCTGCGCTTCAATGGCCTGGCCACGCTGGCGGAAGTGTGGCTCAACGGAGTGCTGGTGCTGACCACGCGCCATATGTTCGCCGCGCACCAGGTGGAAGTGCAGCTGGCCGGCGAGAACACCCTGCACCTGTGCTTTCGCGCGCTGCATCCGTGGCTGCGCAAGCAGCGCGGCCCGGTCCGCTGGAAGCCGCGCATGATTGTGCCGCCGACCCTGCGCGCGGTGCGCACCACGCTGCTTGGCCACATGCCGGGCTGGTGTCCGCCGGTGCACGCGGTCGGGCCGTGGCGCGATATCGAGCTGCTCGATCCCGTCAGCACCGATGCGCTGCACGGCGTGCGCGCCGACGTGTCCACGCAGCTGGAGGGGGCGGACGGCGTGATCACGCTGAGGCTGCACTTCCCGGGACCGGCGCCGGCGCAGGCATGCTGCCGGGCAGTGGATGCCAGCGGCGAAGTCTGCGGCAACCTGGAGCGAGTGTCGGAGCATGTGCTCTGTGGCACGCTGCGGGTGGCGCAAGCCCGGCGCTGGTGGCCGCATACGCATGGAGAACCCGCGCTGTACCGGGTCGAGGCCCAGCTCGGCGGGCAGGCCCTGCACTGCGCGCAGGCGGGCTTTCGCACCATCGAAGAGGACCGCGACGGCGAGCCCGGCGCGTTTGCGCTGCGCGTCAATGGCGAGCGCGTGTTCTGCCGCGGGGCCTGCGTGTCCAGCCATGACCTGCCCGGACTGGCCGACACCGACGAGGCGGTGGGCCGTTGGCTGCGTCTGGCGCGCGATGCCGGCATGAACATGGTGCGGGTCAGTGGCGTGACCTGCTACCCCGGCGAGGCCTTTTACCGCCAGTGCGACGAGCTGGGCCTGATGGTGTGGCAGGACTTCATGTTCGCCAATTTCGACTACGGCGCGGATCCGGATGCGTCGCGCGGCCTGATGGAAGATGCCACGCGCGAAGTCGGCCAGTGGCTGCAGTCCACGCGCGCCCATCCGGCCATCGCGGTGCTGTGCGGCGGCAGCGAGGCCGAGCAGCAGGCGGCGATGATGGGCACGCCGCGCGGCGACTGGCGCCAGCCGCTCTTTGACGAACTGATTCCTGGCCTGGTGGCCGCGCATCGCCCCGGCGCAGTCTATGTGCGCAACTCCCCCAGCGAAGGCGCCTGGCCGTTCCAGCCCGATACCGGCATCACGCACTATTACGGCGTGGGTGCCTACGAGCGCCCGCTGCCGGACGCGCGGCTGGCCAAGGTGCGTTTTACGTCCGAGTGCCTGGCATTTGCCAACGTGCCGTGCACACGCACCCTGAATGAAAGCGGCCTGACCCAGCCGCTGCACGATCCGCGCTGGAAGGCGCGGGTGCCGCGCGATGCCGGCGCGGCCTGGGATTTCGAGGACATCCGTGACTTCTACCTGCGCGCCTTGTACGAGGTGGACCCGCCGCGCCTGCGCTACGAGCGTCCGGCGCGCTACCTGGCGCTGTCGCGCGCGGTGGCGGCCGAGATCATGACCGAGGTCTTCAGCGAGTGGCGCCGCGTGGGTTCCACCTGCTGGGGCGGGCTGGTGTGGCAGCTGCAGGACCTGCTGCCGGGAGCGGGCTGGGGCATTGTCGATGCGTGCGGGCGGCCCAAGTCGCCCTGGCATGCCCTGCGCAGCGTGTGGCAGCCATTGCAGGTGCTGCTGACGGACGAGGGCCTCAATGGCCTGCATGTGCATGTCATCAACGAAACCGCGCGGCCACGCGCCGTGCAGCTGACGCTGCGCTGCCTGCGCGATGGCGAAGCGGTTGCGGCACAGGCGCGGCAGCCGCTGACGCTGCGCCCGCGCGAGTCGTGCCGGATCGCCGCGGCGGCCATGCTCGACCATTTCTTCGATTTCACCTACGCTTACCGCTTCGGGCCGCCGGCCCACGATGTGGTGCTGGCCACCCTGCATGCGGACGATGACAGTGGCGGCGCGCCGCTCAGCCAGGCGGTCTATCTGCCTGACCGCCGCGCCAGCGCGCTGCGCGCGCCGGAGTTGCGCGGCAGCGTGGAATGCGTGCAGGGCGAGTGGTGGCTGGCGGTCGGCACCCGGCGCTTCGCGCGCTGGGTGCATATCGAGGATCACGCCTTCCTGCCCGAGCAGGACTGGTTCCACCTCGGTCCCGGGGAAACGCGGCGTATCCGCCTGATGCATGAGAGCGGACCGGGTGCACTGGCCGGCGCCATCCCTTCGGGCGAGATCTACGCCATCAACGCCGACCAGCCCGCCAGCTACGACGCGTAGGGCGCAAGCATCCCCGCGAGCTTCCTTTTCCCTTGCCGTGCCTTGCCTGGCCGCGCGCCGTCGCCGGCAGGCACTTGCATTCGCCGCCAGCCGGACGCGCCATGACGCGCCACGAGGACGCCGTCGTGACGGCGTTCCCGCCTGCTACCAACCAACCAATGGATGAGCGAGTACCAACCGTCAGCCTACTGTCGCTTCAGTGTGCGATAGCACTTAATACAGTCAGCAAGGCAGCACAAAGCGCACCGCGGCCTTGCGCGGCAGTACGGCAAAGAGGGGTTGCAGCCAGCCACGAGTCAGTCGTCAGCAGTGTCAACAAGTCGATAGGCGTCAGTCAGGGGTGGAATGGCAGCGCGGGTTCGTCTGCACCACGCAGCCAGCGCGCGCTGGCGGGCCAGTGCCGCTCTCGGGTGAACGGGGAGAAACAACATGATCACGCAACGGTCGGACCTGCATGTCAATCATCTGCTCAACGCGTTGCCGCGGCAGGAATGGGAGACGCTGTCGCGCCACTTTGAACTGGTCCGGCTGCGCGCCGGCGAACTGTTGACTGACACCAGCCAGCGCATCGTGCATGTGTATTTTCCGACGACGTCGGTGGTGTCGCTGCTGTCGCTGCTTGAAGACGGCGCCACGGTCGAGTTTGCCGCGGTGGGCAACGAAGGGCTGGTCGGCATTCCGGTGGTCACGGGCGGCGACACCATGCCCAGCCGCGTCGAAGTGCGCAGCCCGGGTTTCGCCTACCGCATTCCGGCGCGCGCGTTGCGGGCCGAGCTGGCTTACCTGCCGACGCTGCAGCGCGTCACGCTGCTGTATGTGCAGGCGGTGCTGACGCAGATCGCGCAGACCGCGGCGTGCAACCGCCATCACTCGCTGAACAAGCAACTGTGCCGCTGGCTGCTGCTGGCCCGCGACCGCATGAACTCGGACGAACTGGTGATCACCCAGCAGGTCATTGCCAACATGCTGGGCGTGCGCCGCGAGGGCGTCACCGAGGCCGCCGGCAAGCTTGAGAACCTGGGTTTGATCCATCACAGCCGTGGCCATATCACCATCCTCGATCATTGTGGCCTCGAGAAGCACTCGTGCGAGTGCTACAAGCTGGTCAAGCGCGAGTATGACCGCCTGTTGCCGGCGCTGGCCCACGCCTGAAACGTTGGCGCGCGCGGCGCATGCAGCGCCGCGCGCCCTTTGCGCATGCGGATTGCGTCAGGCCTGCGCCGGATCGATGGCGCCGAACGACGACAGCAGGCCGGCGATGAGCTCCTCATAGGCGGACTCGATCGTGCCGAGGCACTCGGTGCAGCGGTCCGGACGGCCGCGCGCGACGGCCCGGGCCAGGCGGAACTGCAGCACCTTGCTTTCCGACGCAATGCTGTGGGCCGCCTGCGCGACGCGGGCGGGCACGTCGTAGCCATGCTCGCCGAACCAAGCGAGGCAGTGATGCAGCATCTCGAAGTTCGCCCCCAGCTGGCGCGGCAGATTGAAGCCGTAGTGGTAGAAGTAGGCATCGCCGCGCGCCAGTATGACTGCGACGTGCTCGTCGAACTCGGCGCGCCAGCGCGCAACCGGGTTGACGGCGGGGCGCCGGCCCAGATGACGGCGCATCAGCGTGGCGGCGGCCTCGCGGGCAGCCGCGCCGCGCAGCGGCGGGCGCACGCGCTTGGCGTATTCGGCATACGGAAACAGGATGTTGCCATCGCTGAGCTCGGGCGTGAGGCGCAGCAGGCCGCGGTAATCCTCATCCTTGGCGCTGTGATACCCCAGGTTGTGGTAGTAGGACAGGCGCTGCGCCACGGGGTCGATCTGGTCGATGGCGACCGTGGTCTTCACATGCCCCTGGCGATAGGTGGTGGCGCGCGTGTCGGGCAGGTAGTAGCTGTCCATTTCCACCAGCACGGTATTGCCGCGCCCGACCTGTTCGACAACGTGCGCCTGCATCGTGTCGTAGACCGCCATCTCCAGCACCACGGTGCCATACAGCAGTTCAAGGTCAGCCTGCGGATACTTGAAGAAGGTGAAATGGTCGCCCTCGAAGTCCTGCGTCACGGTGAAGGCCAGCGCGGCGCGCGGATCAAGCCCCCAGCCATACAGCAGCTCGATCCACAGATCCATATAGCAGTTGCTCTCCTGCCAGATCGAGGCTTCGTCATGCAGCAATCGCTGCGCCGGCCTGGCCGCATGGCGGGGGGGGTGGGGGGCGTCGTGGCAGGCCTCGCTGCCGGCGGTGCCGGCATCCGCCGCCGTGGTTGCCGTTGTTGCCAGTTCCCGCTCCATGTCGTTCCTCCGCAGTGTGCGCATGCCCCTCAACCGCGATGGCAAGCGGCGCGCTTGCACGGTCCACTGTATTGCAGCGCCTGCGGCCGCCGGCTTCGGTGCGCTCTCCAACAGAGCGCGCGTGATTGCGTGCGCCCTCGTCCCACTTCGCCTGCTTCGCCGCGGCCGGGCAGAACGGCGCAAGAAGCGTGTGCGGAATCGAACAGATTCAGCCAGCCAGCCTGCCTAGACTGGCTCACATCCCCGTCAAGACGCTCAGGGATCGCTGCCGGGCGTACCCGTTTCTGCGTGGCCGGCACGGTGGCTGCGCGTTGCGCAATGGAACGCCCGGGACGCTTGGAACGGGCTACAGGCCAGGAGGCATGATGCGAACTCGGACCCGGGACCAGATTCCGCCGCCATCGGCGATTAACGGCGGCGTGCATGCAGCCATACAGGCGCTGGCCGACAGACCGGTGCGTTGCGCCGCGCCGCTGCCGGTGGTCCAGCCCGTCATCCTTGCGGGTGGCACCGGGACGCGCCTGTGGCCGCTCTCGCGCGAGCAGTTCCCGAAGCAGTTGCTCAACCTGATTGCCGAAGACACGCTGCTGGAAGCGACCGCCAACCGCCTGGCGGGCGTGGCGGCGCTGGCGGGCCGCCCGGCCGGCAAGGAGGCGGCGCAGATCGTGGTCTGCGGCGAAGAGCACCGCTTCATGATCACCGACATGATGCAGCGCGCCGGCAAGCCGGCGCGGGTCCTGTCCGAGCCTTGCGGGCGCAATACCGCGCCGGCGCTCACGGTGGCGGCGCTGCATGCGCTCTGCGCGGCGGGCGACAATGGCGATGCCGTGCTGGTGGTCACGCCGGCCGACCACAGCGTGGCCGACGTCGGGGCGTTCCGCCAGGCCATCGCCACGGCGATACAGCATGCCGACCTGGGCGCCATCGTCACGCTGGGCGTGAAGCCGGCCGCGCCGGAAACCGGGTTTGGCTACATCCGCGCGGCGGGTGGCGCGGATCGCGGCGCCTTTGTGCTTGACCGTTTCGTCGAGAAGCCGCATCTGGAACTCGCCAAGCACTATGTGGCGTCCGGCGAATTCTGGTGGAACAGCGGCATCTTCGTGGTGCGGGCCTCGGTCTGGCTCAGGGCCGTGGCCGAACTGCAGCCCGAGATGGCCCGGCTATGCCGCGCCGCTTATGAGGCGAGCGAACGCGCCGCCTGCGCCGGCGAAGTGCTTTGCCTCGGCAAGCAGGCCTTTGATGCCTGCCCTTCCGACTCCATCGACTACGCCGTGATGGAGAAGCTTGAGACGCTGCCGGATATCGCCGGCATGCTGGTGCCGCTGGATGCGGGCTGGTCCGACGTCGGCTCGTGGGCGGCGATCTGGGATATCGCGCCCAAGGACGCCAGCGGCAATGCCGGGCGCGGACGGGTGCTGTTCGATGGCGCCACGTCGTGCCTCGCGCATTCCGAGGGGCGCCTGATTGCATGCGTCGGGGTGCAGGACGTGGTGGTGGTGGAGACCGCCGATGCGGTGCTGGTGGTGGACAAGGCGCATGTGCAGGATGTGAAGAACATCGTGCAGCGCATCCGCTCGGAGCATGGCAATGAAGTGGTAAACCATCGGAAAGTGCGCCGGCCCTGGGGCTGCTATGACTCCATCGATCGCGGCGACCGCTTCCAGGTCAAGCGCATTGTAGTCGAGCCCGGCGCCAGCCTGTCGTTGCAGATGCATTACCACCGCGCCGAGCACTGGGTGGTGGTGCGCGGCACCGCGCGCGTGACCTGTGGCGACAACATCAGCATTCTTTCGGAGAACCAGTCGACCTATATCCCCATCGGCACCCTGCACCGGCTGGAGAACCCGGGCAAGACTCCGCTGGAGATCATCGAGGTGCAGTCGGGAGCGTATCTCGGCGAAGACGACATCGTGAGGTTCGAGGACAACTACGGACGCAAATAGGGTTTGGCAGCCGGTGTGTGGCGCCACCCGTCGGCAGACGTGGCAGCACGCACCGGTTGCTGCAGCAAGGGCAGCATGTGGCGGGGAGATATGTCGTGAGCAGAATGTCATTTGCCGGCGCCATGCCGGTACCCGGTCAGGTGTCGCCGCGCAGCGGCGCGAATGCGCGCGTCTTGCTGGACCATGCGGGCTGGATTGTCGCGGCAGGACTGGCCGGCGCGGCCCTTGCCGGGCTGGCGTCGCTGTCGACGCCCGACCTCTATCGCGCCAAGGCACTGGTGCAGGTGCAAAGCCGGGACAGCGGCGCCGGGGCCAGGCAGGCCGCGCCGCAGCTTGACCTTGGCATGCTGAAGAGCCGCGCCGTGGTCGGCCCGGTGGTCGAGCGCCTGCATCTGGATATCGAGGCGCACCCGCTGCGCGCGCCGCTGCTGGGCAGCGTGGTCAACCATTTCTCGGAACCCGGCAAACTGCGCGGGCCGTGGCCGGCGGAACTGGGCTACGCCTGGGGCGGCGAGCGCCTTGCGGTGCAGCGCCTGCACGTGCCCGAGCGCCTGCTCAACGTGCCCCTGACACTGGAGGTCCTGCCCGACGACGGCTTCCGGCTGCTTGGGCCGAATGCGCAGGTCGAGGGCCGGGTGGGCCAGGTCGCCGAGGCCGGCGGCATCTCGGTGCTGGTGGCGGGGATCGAAGCCCGTCCGGGCACCCGCTTCCTGGTGACGCGCCGCGACCTCACGCTGACGGTCGATGCCGTCACGCGCGAGCTGCGCGTCGACAGCGAGTCCAGCGATGCCACCACCCTGCGCATCAGCTGGCAGAACCGCGACGGCGCCACCGCGGCGGCGCTGGTCAACGGCATTGCCGATTCCTATATCAAGGGCCAGGCCGAGCAACGCCAGGACGACGCGGCCGCGACGCTCGCGTTCCTGTCGGGCGAACTGCCGCGCGTCAAGGCGGAACTCGAACGCGCGGAGAGCGCGCTTACGCGCTACCGCTCGCGCTCGGGCTCGCTGGCGCCCAGCCAGGACGTGCAGTCCTACCTGAACGGCAGCATGGAATACCAGCGCCAGATTGCCTTGCTGCGCCTGGAGCGCACCAAGCTGCTGCAGCGCTTTACCACCGAGGCCAACGAGGTGCGCACGGTCGACAGCCAGATCCAGCAGTTGGTGCGCGAGCGCCAGGAGATGGACGCGCGCATGCAGAACCTGTCGGCGTCGGAGCGTGAATCGGTGGCGCTGACGCGCGATGTCAAGGTCGCCGAAGACATGTACATGACGCTGCGCAACAAGGTCGAGCAGCTGTCGCTGGCGCAGCTCGACCGCACCGGCCAGATCCGCGTCGTCGACAACGCGCTCACGCCCATGGTGCCCATCGGCATGGGGCCATGGCCGCCGGCCGCGGGCGGCGGCGCGCTGGGAATGCTGCTGGCGATGGGCGTGCTGACGCTGCGCCAGCGCGTGCGTCCCACGGTGGCAACGGCCAACGACGCCGAGGCCACGCTCGGCATCACCATGCTGGGCGACATTGCCTTCAGCCGGGAACAGGCGGTGCTGGAGCGCATGGTGTCGGCCAAGGCCCTGCTCGGGGTGGCCGCCGGCTACGCCGCGCTGCCCACCGCCCGCCTTGAGCGGCCGCGGCCTTCCAGCGCGGTGATCGACGTCGCGGCGCTGGAAGACGACAGCGCCGACCGGCTGCTGCGCCTTGGGCTGCACGACCAGTTCCTGCTGGCGCGCAACGCGCCGCATTCGCTGGCGGTGGAGGGGCTGCGCAGTATCCGCGCGGCGGTGCATTTCGCCCTGCGCGAGGCCCCGGACCGTGTCATTGCCGTGACCAGCCCGGCGCCCGGCGCGGGCAAGACTTTTGCGTCGGTCAACCTGGCGGTGCTGTTCGCCGAAGCCGGCCAGCGTGTCCTGCTGATCGACGCCGACCTGCGCCGCGGGCGCGTGGCCAACTGGTTTGACCAGCCCGCAGAGTCCGGGCTGGCTGAGTTGCTGACCGGGCGCGTGGCGCTGTCAGCCGCGTTGCGGCCCACGGTCATCAACGGCCTGTCGATCCTCCCGGCGGGCCTGCCCCCGCCGAATCCTTCGGAGTTGCTGATGCGCCCCGGCATGGCCGAAACCCTGCGCCAGTGCGCCGCCCGCTTCGACCTGGTGCTGGTCGATACGCCGCCGGTGCTGGCGGTGGCCGATGCCACCCTGGTGGCCAACCTTGCCGGCTCGACCCTGGTGGTGTTGCGCGCCGACACCACCCTGCCCGGGCAGGTCGACGAAACCCTCAAGCGCCTGCAGCGGGCCGATGCCCGCATGCTCGGCGGCGTGCTTAACTGCGTGATCACCAAGCGCAGCAACCGTGCAGAGTTCAGCAGCGTCAATCCATACCTCGGGATGCCGGTGACGGTGCCCCCATCGCACCGGATCGGGCAGGCGCTGCATATGGAAGACAACGACGAATAATCGACCGCTCCCGGTGGAGCGTACCCGTTTCTGCGAGAGCGTCCGGGTCAGCTTCTGCATGCGCGTGCGCGTGTGCTCTACCGGTCTGTGGGCGACCATCCGCTCGCCAGGAGGCGACATGAGGCGCCTTATGTTCGAAGGCTGTGCCGGCTGGCTGCACGAGGCACAGGGAAAGACCGGGGTGGTCCTGTGCGCGCCGCTGGGCCATGAAGCCATGTGGTCGCACCGGGCGTGGCGGCACCTGGCCGACGATCTCGCGGCGGCGGGCGTGGCGGCGCTGCGCTTTGACTATCCCTGCACCGGCGATTCCGCCGGCGCCTGCGACGAGGCCCATTTCGTCGGGCGCGCCGTATCCAGCATCGTGGCCGCGGCAGCGCAGCTGCGCGCGCTGGCCGGGGTCGAGCGGATCGTGCTGTGCGGCCTGCGGCTGGGCGCGAGCCTGGCGGTGCAGGCTGCCGAGGCGATGCACGCGCAGCCGGCATGGCAGGGTGGCGTGGCCGGGCTGGTGCTGCTGGCCCCCGTGGTCAATGGCCGCGCCTACCTGCGCGAATTGCGCGCGCTGCATATGAACTGGCTGAACAGCGTCGGCCCGGCCGAACCTTCCCATCCGCCTCCGCCCGGCGCGCTCGACGTGCTGGCGTTCCGCTGCATGCCCGACACCGTGCGCGAGCTCGAGGCGCTGCGGCTGGACCGCGTCACCCCGTGCCCCGCGCCGCGGCTGCTGCTGCTCGATGCCTGGCCCGGCGCCACCTCGGCGGCCGCTGCGCTCGCGCGGCAATATGCCGACGGCGGCGCGCAGGTCGAACAGGCGGCGTTCGCCGAATACCCCGCGATGATGCAGTCGGCGGAAAATGCTGCGGTGCCGGCGCAGGCATGGCAGCAGGTGATTGCCTGGCTGACGCCTGAGCCGGCTGCGGCGCCGGCGGCCAGGCACCACCTGCGCGGCACTATCGGGGCCCCGGCCCTGCGCGCAGCCGTGGATGGCGTCGTCGAGGAGGCGGTCTGGCTCGACGCCGAGCGGCAGTTCGGCATCCTGTGCCTGCCGCGGGATGCGGCGCCGGCCCCGCTCGCGGTGATCTTCCCGAATACGGGGGGCAATCACCATGTCGGCGACGGGCGCATGTATGTCACGCTGGCGCGCCGGCTGGCCAGGCAGGGCGTGGCCTCGCTGCGGCTGGACGTGGCGGCGCTGGGCGACAGCCCGCGCGCGCAACGCTGCATGAGCATTCAGGCCATCTATTCGCCCGCTCCGCGGGCCGATGTCAGCGCGGCTGTCGACTGGATGCGCGCGCGCGGCTTCGGCCGTATCGTGCTGGCCGGCGTGTGTTCGGGTGCCTTTCTCAGCCTGCAGGCTGCGCTGGCCAACCGTGGCGTCAACGGCCTGGTGCTGGCCAACCTGGTGATGTTCCGCTGGGACCGGGCCGACAAAGTGATCGTGGGCCACGGCAACCGGTCATGGCGCGGCTGGCTGTCCGCGGCACGCCATGCCAGCAACTGGCAACGGCTGCTGCGGGGCGATGCGCGGGTCGGGCCGATTGCGGCGGCGATCGCGCGCAAGGCGTACCGCCGCGCCGCCGAACGCCTGGCCTTCCGGCTGAGCCGTCTGCGCGGCGGCGAAGAGCTGCCATCGATCACCGCTTACGCGCGCGCCGCCATGCGCGACCTGGACGGCCGTGGCGTTCGCACGGACCTTGTCTATGGCGCCGCCGACATCGGGCTGGCCGAGGCCAGGCTGCGCTTCGGCAAGGACCTGGAAGCGCTGGCGCGGCTCACGCATATCGCCGTGCACCGGCACGCGTGCATGGACCACGCCCTGTTCCTGGCGGGCGGCCGGCAGGCCTTCTGCGACCATGTGGTGCAGCACGTCGAGCAGCAGCTTGCCGGCATGGATGCGGCACAGGCCGAGCTGGCGCATGCCCCGGAACTCGCCGCCGAGCGCAATTCCATGTTCCCCGGCGTGCCCTGACCCCTGGGCGCAGAGGCTCCGGCGGGGATAACGCCAATCCACCAAACCGAGAACCGTGGCCATGCAACGACGAGACCAGCTCTTCATTAACGGCAAGTGGGTCGCTCCCCACGGCAACGGCAAGATCGACGTCATCCACTCCACCACCGAGGCGGTCATGGGGACGATTCCGGAAGGCACGGCGCGCGACGCCGAGGATGCCATCCAGGCGGCGCGCGCGGCCTTCGACAGCTGGTCGGCGACGCCGCCGGCGGTGCGGGCCGAATACATCGCCAGGATCGCCAAAGGGCTGAAGGCGCGCATCGAAGAGCTGGCCCAGCTGATCGTCGGCGAGGTCGGCATGCCGATCAAGCTGGCGCGTCCGCTCCAGGTGGCCACCCCGGTCTACAACTGGCGCCTGGTCGCCCGCCTGCTCGAGAATTTCCGCTTTGAGGAAGAGGTCGGCAACTCGCTGGTGGTGCGTGAACCTGTGGGCGTGGTGGGTGCCATCACGCCATGGAACCTGCCGCTCAACCAGATCACGCTGAAGGCGGCGCCGGCGCTGGCCGCCGGCTGCACCGTGGTGCTCAAGCCTTCTGAGGTGGCGCCGCTCAATGCCTTCGTGCTGGCCGAGGTGATCGAGGCCGCGGGCCTGCCGCCGGGTGTGTTCAACCTGGTGACCGGCTACGGCCCGGTGGTGGGCGAGGTCCTGGCCAGCCATCCGGATGTCGACATGGTGTCGTTCACTGGTTCGACCCGCGCCGGCAAGCGCGTGTCGGAACTGGCCGCGCAGACCGTCAAGCGCGTGGCGCTGGAACTGGGCGGCAAGTCTGCCGCGGTGATCCTGGACGATGCCGACCTGGCGGCGGCGGTGAAGGGCACCATCGATGCCTGCTTCCTGAATTCCGGCCAGATCTGCTCGGCGCACAGCCGCATGCTGGTGCCGCGCGACCGTTATGACGAAGTCAAGGCAATCGCGCTGAAGGTGGTCGGGGGGTTTACCGTGGGCGACCCGCTGCAGGACACCAGTCTGGGACCGCTGGTCTCCGCGGTGCAGAGGGACCGCGTGACCAGCTATATCCGCCGTGGCCTGGCGGAGGGTGCCGAACTGGTGGCCGGCGGCCCCGAGACCCCGGAAGGGCTGGACCAGGGCTTCTTCGTCAAGCCGACCGTGCTGGGCAACGTGGCGCCGGGCGCGACCGTGGCGCAGGAAGAGATCTTCGGGCCGGTGTTGTCCATCATCTGCTATGACACCGAGGAAGACGCGGTGCGCATCGCCAACGACAGCATCTATGGCCTGGCCGGCGGGGTCTGGTCGGGCGACGAAGCGCGCGCGATCCGCGTGGCGCGCCGCATCCGCACGGGCCAGGTCGATATCAACGGCGGCCCGTTCAACATGCAGGCGCCGTACGGCGGCTACAAGCAGTCAGGCAACGGGCGCGAACTGGGCAGGTATGGCCTCGAGGAATACCTGGAGTACAAGTCGCTGCAGCTGAAGCGGCCCGCTGCCTGACGGCGGGCATGCCAAAGCCGGCAGTGCTATGGGGTTCGGATAACCGTTGGTGTGCTCCCTCTCCCGCGTGCGGGAGAGGGTTGGGGTGAGGGTCGGCGTATCCACGAGGTAGTGCGAGTGGTATGCCACCGCCTGTCCTCACCCCCTGCCTCTCTCCCGCAAGCGGGAGAGAGGAGCAAACCGCCAGCATGCAGGCGTTTTCAGTCATTTGAAGGCCGGCATCTGCCGGCCTTTCGTTCTTCAGGCTCTTGTTGCCGCGCTAGGCTCGCTTGGCGTGGTTGCCTCCATACTGGTTCATGTAGCGGTACTTGCCGAAGTGATAGTGGGCACGGTACCAGCGCCCCTCCACCTTCAGGCCGTTGAAGATCACGCCCTTGATATCGCTGCCGGCCTGCACGATCGCGCGCCGCGTGGCCTTGAGTTCCGATGCCGTGCTCGCGTCCGCGCGGGCCACCAGAAACACCGCGGCCGCCTTGGTTGCCAGCACGCCGGCGTCGGAGGTGGCCAGCACCGGCGGGGTGTCGAGCAGCACCACGTCGTAGCGGTTTCTGAGCGTGGCCAGCAGCGTATCCATGCCGCGGGTCTGCAGCAGGTCGGCAGCCAGCGGCGGCTCCGCGCCGGTCGCGATGAAGTCCAGGCCCGGCACCACATCGCGCTGCAGCACCTGGTCCAGCGGCGTGCCGGTCAGCAACTCGGTCAGGCCCGGCACCCGCGGCTTGCCGAAGTGGTGGTTGAGGCCACCGCGCCGCAGGTCGGCATCGATCAGCACCACGCGGCGCCCGGCGGTGGCCAGCACGGTGGCGAAGTTGGCCGAGATGAACGACTTGCCCACTTCCGGCGCTGCGCCGGTAATCACCACCACGTTGTTGCTGTCGCTGTTGAGCATGGCAAATTGCAGCGCCGTGCGGAAACTGCGCAGGCTCTCCACTGCCGGGTCGTCCGGCATGCGCCGCGCCAGCAGCTTGTCGGCATCCGGTCCGCTGCGCAGGCGCTCCTGCTGGGCGCTGTAGGGCACCGTCGCGTATACCGTCATGCCGGTTTCGCGCTCGATCTCATCCGCATCGGCCACGCCGCCGTCGAGCAGGCGCCGCAGCACCACCACGGCAACCCCGGCCAGCAGGCCCAGAATCACAGAGGCCGCGGCGATCAGCTTGCGGTTCGGCTTGGCCGGGCGGATCGGCACCTCGGCCGGATCCACCAGGCGCGCCGTGCCCACCTTGCTGGCACGCACCAGCTTGAGCTGCTGCACGTCGTTCAGCAGCGACTGGTACATCTCGGTGCTGACCTTCACGTCGCGCATCAGCCGCAGCACGTTCTGCTCGACATCCGGCAAGCGCTGGATCTTGCTGCCGACGGCGCCGAGCTGCGCGTTCAGGTCGGCAATCTGCTTGTCCATGATCTCGATCGCGGGATGGTTCGGGGTGAAGCGCGTAATCAGCTCCTGGCGCTTCTGGTGCAGCTCCTGCAGCTTGGCCTGCGTCGCCACGGACTGCGACAGGATCAGCTTGGATTCCTCGCTCAGATCGATGGTGCCGCGCTGGTTGCGCATGGCGTTGTAGCGCGTCTCGGCGGTTTCCACCTGTTGCTTGAGTTGCGGCAGCTGTGCTTCCAGGAAGGTCAGCGATTTCTCGGCTTCCGCCCCCTTGCGCGCCTGGTTCTGCTGGACATACGCGTTGCCGATTTCGTTCAGGGTAGCTGCCGTCATGTCGGGCGAGACGCCTTCCAGCGACACCCCGATGACGCCGCTTTGCTTGCCGCGCTCGGTGATGACCAGCAGGTTCTGCAGGTCCGAGATGGCGACGGCGCGCGGCAGGCGCGTGACATCGAAGATCGCACCCGGGTGCCCTTCGAGCTCGCTCACCGTGATGGTGACATTGCCGCTGGCGGTGGCCACCGCCAGCGGCACGCCGACGGTCCCCTCCGCGATGGCGTCATCGCTGGCGAACGCCAGCCGGTACTTGCCGTTGCCCAGCGCCGTGACGGTGATCAGGCGGCGCTCCATCGCCGGCGGCACGTCAAGGCGCGATACGGCGATGGCTTCGCTGCCCCACGCATAGCCGCCCTTGCCGAACAGGCCGGGCTGCGACAGTTCGTGGTTGAAGCTGGCCAGGGCCGCGCCCACTACGGGGAAATAGCGCGGCGCTGCCGTGACGTCCAGATGCAGGGCATCCACCGCCTTGCCCACCACCATGCGCGAGCGCAGCAACTCGATCTCTGCCGACGGGGCCGGCTTGACGTCGTAAACTGGCGAGACGGCGGCGCCTTGCTTATTGTTGCCGCCGCCGCCGGCATTGTTCTGCTCCTCGACCTGCACCAGGATGTCGGCGCGAAACACCGGCTTGGACAAGAAGGCGAAGAGCAGGCCCGCCGCCATGACCACCGCAGTGACCAGGAGAAAGGTCCAGCGATAGCGGACCAGCACGTCGACATACGAAGTCAGGTCCGCCTCCGGCCCGTCCGCTTCCTGTGTCTGCGTCTCGTAGTCACGCAGGTTCTTGATGTTGCTCATGTTGCCTCCCCGTAACGGGTTGCGGGTGCCTCGGATTGAATTCTTGCCGCCCATGACTGGACGCCCTGCCGGATCAGGCCGAGCACGATCACGAACATGGCCTGCGAGCAGCCATAGGGGTCCGGGATGTCCGCCTGTTCGGCTTCGCACAAGCGGTGCGTCTTGCCGCGCGCGGCCGGAAACTGCGCCTCCAGCCATTCGCGCTGCTCGTGGTCCATCACCAGGACCAGGTCAGCGCCGGCCACCATGCCGGCATCCAGCTCGCGCGCGCGGTGCGGCGCCAGGTCCAGCCCTTCTTTCGCCAGCAGCCGGATCACGCGCGGGTCGGCGCCCGCGCCGACTGGCGGCGCCAGCCCGGCCGAGGCGACGCTGCATGCGGGCAAGGCCTGGCGCAGCAGGTCGGCGGCCATCGGGCTGCGACACCGGTTGCCCAGGCAAACCACCAGGATCGAGCGGATCATCGCGGCCTCGGCTAATTCCAGGGTCAGCGGCTGCAGCATGGCTCAGGGCTTGGCCAGGCCGCCAATGCCAACCACCGGCTGCACCACCAGGCTCATGACACGGCTCCAGCGCACCACTTCGCGCGCGTCCACGTACACCACGTCCTTCGGTTCGAGCTCGAAGCCTTCGGCAATCGCCAGCGCCACCGGCGAAGTGCCGTCGAGGTGGTACACCTTGGGCGCATCGTTGGCCATCTTGCGGATTACGTAGATCTGTTCGGCATTGGCCGACGTGGGGTTCACGCCGCCGGCGTCTCCCAGGGCCTCGTTCAGGGTCATGCGTCCGTTGCGCATCAGCAGCGAGCTCGGCCTGACCACTTCGCCAGTGACGAAGATCTTGCTGTCCTCGCGCTGCTCGACCCGCACGATGTCGCCGGAGCGCAGCAGGATGCGCGCCGGGTCGACGCCCTTGGCCAGCATCGCGGGGATATTCACGTACCAGCTGCGGTCGCCGCGCGTGACGCGAATGCGGCTGTTGTCGCCGGTGGTGTTGAGCACGCCGCCGGCGCGGTTCAGCGCTTCGACCAGCGTCATCGCCGCGTCGTCGATGGCCAGCATGCCGGGCGTCCTCACCTCGCCGTCGACATAGACGCGCTGGCTGCGAAAGCCCAATACGCGCACCGTCATCTGCGGGTTGCGCACCACGCGCGAGAGCACGCGCGCCATTTCGTCGCGCACCTGGTTGGCGGTCTTGCCCGAGACCCTCATCACGCCGGCATAGGGAAACTGGATATCGCCGTTGGGGCTGACGACATAGCCCGGCATGTTCGATCCGCCAGTCGACGTCGGGATCTCGAAGGCCGCGCCGATGCTGTAGGTCTGTGTCGGGAACACCAGCTCTGGGTGGTCCCAGACCACCACCGAGATGATGTCGCCGGGGCCGATCACATAGGGCTTCGCCGTGGCAAAGAGTTCCTCGACGTGGTCATTGGTGGGCTTGGATCTGGCGCGCATCTCGCGCACCAGGTCCATGGTGATGGGAGTGATGTCCGGCTTCGCATCCGGCCCGACCGCGTTCACGTTCGCGCTGGGATTGAAGTACATCCCCGGAGCGGCGCAGCCCCCCAGCAGCAGGGCGGCGCCAAGCATGGCGCACAGGCCCGGCAACGAGCGGGACCGGACCTGACGCTTGGCGCGGGTGAGGCAAGCAGTGCGGCATTGACTGGTTTCCACGACATTCCTCCTGCACATTGGGGCTGGGCCCGTGTCGGGCACGGCATGCCCACGATGCTCCCAGCCTATGGCTGCGTGGGGGCTGGAATCGGTGCGCTCTCGCACACTCGCGCAAGCGCTCCGGGTGGTGCGCCGCGCACGGCTCAGGCCTGCGGCCGGCGCTGGCCGATGGGCCGCGCAGGAGTGCCGCCGTACACGGTCCACGCCTCGCGCAACGGCTTGGTGACCACCGAGCGCGGCGCGATCACGGCGCCCTCGGGCAGCGTCACGCCGGGCGAGATGAACGCTTCTGCGCACACCCAGACATGGCGCTCCAGCGTGATCGGTGACGCGATCAGCTGGAAGGTCTCGCTGTTGTAGTCGTGGGACCCCGTGCACAGGTGCGAGCCCTGCGAGACGATGGCGTAGTCGCCCAGCGTGATCGGACTGATGTTGTAGAGCGTCACGCCATCCGCGACGGCGGTGTGGTCGCCCATCACGAGGTTCCAGGGCGCCCATATCCTTGCGGCCGGGTAGACGCGGGCATCGCGGCCCAGCCTGGCGCCGAACAGCCGCAGCAGCGCCGCGCGCCAGGCGTGCATCGGGCGCAGGCTGGGCCGGAACAGCCACAGCCACACCCAGTTCCATAGCTGCCGGCGCACCCGGTTCGACAGCGCAAAGGAGGGACCGGAAGTGCGGTGGGTTTGCTGGATGATCATGGAAGGGCGACCCCGGACGGCTTGCATTGCGGCCATGCTCGCCCGAAGCCGCCCGCGCATCGGTGCGCCGCGCCACAGAACGGGGGCGGGCTGGCGCGTGCGCCAGCGCACCGAAATGCACGCGGCCCCGGCGCATGCTGCGCGCACACCAGCTTGCGCAGGCCCGATGCCAATGCGCGCTCCGGAACCCTGACCAGATGATGCAACCATTGCGGCCAAGCGGCGCGCCAGGCGTCCTGATCTACAGCGCTCCATTTCATCCTGCAGTCGGCGGCATGGAGCGCTTTGCCGAGGAACTCGCAACCGGGCTGACAGAACTTGGCTACCAGGTCGAGGTGGCCACGCGCACGCCGGCCGCGCCCGGTGATGCCACCGCGTTCCCGTTTGCCGTGACCCGCGTCCGCGGCCGGCTCCAGCTGGCCCGCGCCATGTTGCGCCACCGGCGCGTGCTATTTGTCGGCCTGACCTTCTACGATGTGATGCTGGCGACCGCGCTGCGCCGGCGCATCGTGCTGACGCATCACGGCCCCTACACCGTCTATGGCGACACGCGCCGGGCTTACGCCGGCGCCATCAAGCGCTGGCTGACGCGCTTCTACGACGGCATCTGCGTGAGCCAGTACTTGGCCGGGTGGTTGCCGGGCCAGCCGCTGGTGATCCACAACGGCTATCGCGATGAACTGTTCGCGGGCTCGGTGCCAGCCGCCGCGCGGCCCGCAGGGAGCTTTATCTTTGTCGGGCGCCTGGTGACGGAAAAGGGCGTGGACCTGTTGGTGCGCAGCTTTGCCCGGCTGCACGCAACGCGGCCGCAGGCGCGCCTGACCATTGTCGGCGACGGGCCGGAGCGCGACTCGCTGACCCGCCTTGCGGCCGGGCTGGGGTGTGCCGGCGCGGTGCACTTCGCCGGCAGCCAGCCAGGCGCGGCCGTGGCGGCGATGCTTGGGCGCCATCAATGCCTGGTAGCGCCATCGCTGGGCTATGAGTCCTTCGGCATCGTGGCACTGGAAGGCCTGGCGGCCGGCTGCGAGGTGATCGTGAGCCGGCGCGGCGGCCTGCCCGAAGCCGTCGGCGGCTTCGGCTGGGTCGTCGAGCCGGAGACCGGGCCGCTGCACGCGGCCATGGAAGCGGTGCTGGCGGGGCAGTCGCGGCGCACCGAACCCGGCACGCGGCTGTTCCTGCGCGAGCACGAGTGCAAGGCCGTCGCGCGCCGCTACGCCGAGGCCATTACGCGGTTCACGCAGCCTCCGCGCGAGCTCCGGGACAGCGTGCCGTTCAGCTCGGAAAAGCAGGGGCCCTAGGGTCTGAACAGACCCTGGGCCTGGCGCCAGCGGTCTTCATGCGCGGTCAGGCATTTGCGCAGAAAGCCCAGCGTGCCGGTGCCGCAGTACACGCAGATGCGGGGCAGGCCAAACGGGTCGTCGCTGGCGCGGGCCAGGCCGCGCGCGGTGATGGTGGCGTTGGCGTAGCCGGCGTCCCGGACCATCATCCGGTGCGAGGCATCCTGGCTGCCATACGGGTAGCAAAAGGCCGTCACCGGCACGCCGAGCAACTGCTCGAGTTCGTCCTTGGAGTGCGCGATCTGCCGGCGCGCCTCGGCCGGCGTCATGCGCAACAGGTCGACATGATCCAGGGTGTGCGAGCCGACCTCATGGCCGCCTTCATGCCAGCGCCGCATTTCCGCCAGGCTCATCAATGCAGCCGGCCGTATGCCCAGTGGCCGGTCCCATACATTGCTGCCGGAGATCTGCCCGCAGACGAAGTAGTTGGTCGCGGTGAAGCCGAGCGCGTCCAGCTCCGGCATGGCGTACTGGTAGACATTGTGGAAGCCGTCATCGAAGGTGATGCCGAATACCTTGCCGCTGCGCTCGCCGCGGATATAGGGCATCAGTTCGCGCATGGACAGGCCGCGATAGCCCAGCCGGTGCATCAGCCGCATCTGGCGGCCGAAGCGCGCCGGCGGCACCCAGAGCCCGCGGCCGGGCGAGCGGCGCGGCGGCGGCTCGTCAATCTGGTGATACATCAGGATCGGAATCGGCATGGCACAGGCAGAGAAGGCATGAAAGGCGGCGCGCATGTGGCCGCCGGATGGCAGCCATTCTGGTGCAGTGCATGACGGGGCTCGGTGCGTTGCCACACACCCGCGCCCGCCGGCGCGGGTGTGTGGCAACGAACAGAGCCCACAGGCCGCGTGGCTCATGCTTCGGGCACGCGGACTTGTCCTCCCGCGTGCCTCTGGCGCCGGTTCCCGATGGGGACGTTGGTGCAGGGCACAAGCGGTTCCCGGAGATCGCCCTGGATCATGAAACTGCTGCACGTCATTCCCTCCATCGATCCCGCCGGCGGCGGGCCCATCGAGGGCGTTCGCCAGTTGCGCCGGCCACTGAGCGAACGCGGCGTCGAGGTTGACGTCTGCTGTGGCGACGCGGCCGATGCGCCGTTTGTGCGCGGCAGTGAAATGAACGTGTTCGCGCTGGGCCCGTCTTCGCTGAAATATGGCTTCAACCCCAGGATGCTGGCGTGGCTGCGCACCCATGCCGGGGATTACGACGCCGTGCTGGTCGAAGGCCTGTGGCAGTTCCATGCGCTGGCCACATGCCTCGCGCTGCGCGGCGGCAGGGTGCCGTACTTCGTCTTTACGCACGGCATGCTGGACCCGTGGTTTCGCCAGCGCTATCCGCTCAAGCACATCAAGAAGAGCCTGTACTGGCTGCTTGGCGACTACTGGGTGCTGCGCCAGGCGCAAGGCGTGCTGTTCACCTGCGAGGAGGAACGGCGGCGTTCACGCAATGCTTTCTGGCCCTACCATTGCCGCGAGGTGATTGCCGGCTATGGCACCGCGCAGCCCCCGTCGGAGGCGGACCGCCTGCGCAACGTGTTCCTGGCCGCGTTTGCAGCCTTGCGCGACCAGCGCATCGTGCTGTTTCTCGGCCGTATCCACGAAAAAAAGGGCTGCGACCTGCTGGTCGAGGCGTTCGCCGACGTTGCCGGCGCGGACCCGCGGCTGCACCTGGTGCTGGCCGGGCCGGTCGACGCGGTGCTGCGCGAGCGCCTGGAGCGGCTTGCCGCCTGCCATCGGCTGGGCCAGCGCGTGACCTGGACCGGAATGCTGTCGGGTGAACTGAAGTGGGGCGCCTATCATGCCGCCGACGTCTTCTGCCTGCCCTCGCACCAGGAGAACTTCGGCGTCGCCGTCGCGGAAGCGCTGGGCTGCGGCGTGCCGGTGCTGATTTCGGACAAGGTGAACATCTGGCGCGAGATTGTCGCCGACGGGGCCGGCTTTGCCGGCGCGGATACCCGTGCCGGGACCACTGCATGCCTGCAGCAGTGGCTGATGGCGGGGCCGGCCGCGCATGCGCGCATGCGCAGGCAGGCACAGGACTGCTTCCGCCGGCGCTTCGAGGTGCAGCAGACCGCGCAGCGGCTGCTGGAGATCCTCGGCGGGCGCGGCGTGGAGGCTGGGCCGGCGGCCGATGCCGCCCTGGGCCCCACCCCGGCGGGCACGCCATGAAAGCGCTCAGCATCTTCGCCTATGCCGTGCTGTCCCAGGGACTGGGCGCTGTCACCGGCCTGCTGCTCGCGCATTGGCTCAGCGTCGGGGACTATGCCATCTATACCGTGACGGGCGCCATCGTGGGTGCCATGTCCATCATCACGAAGGGCGGCATCCACTTCGGCCTGAACGCGATCCTGGGCCGCACCTGGCCAGACCGCCGACGCGCCGCGCAGGCGACCCAGGCCGCGCTGGACCAGCGCAAGCGCATTTCGGCCTTCCTGTTGCCGCCGCTGCTGATCGTTGCCGGCGTGCTGATGTATCGCAACCACGCCGCGCTGGCGCTGGTCGCCGCACTGCTGCTGACACTGCTGGCGATGTGGTACTTCGACATGCAGTCGCGCGTGGTGGACCAGGTGCTGCTGTTCGCCAACCGGGCGCCGGCGCTGCAGTCACTGGATGTCGGCTTGTCGGGGACACGCCTGCTGCTCTCATGGGGGCTCTATCTGCTCGGGCTGCAAAGCGCGCTGGCAGCCAGCCTGGTCAATACCCTCTTCGCCGGCTTGCGGGTGCCGTTCGTGCGCCGCTGGCTGCGGCGCGAACTGCCGGCGGGCGCGGCGGCGCCGGTGGCGGAGGATCAGCGCTCGATCCGCGCGATCACGCGCCGGCAGATTCCCATGGACGCGTTCTACTGCCTGCAGTCGCAGTTTGCCTTCGGCATCGTGGCCTACTACGGGGCCGCCGGCCAGACCGCGGCAATCGGCGCATTGTCGCGCATCGGACAGTTGCTAGTGCCGGTCAGCATCGTGGTCGGCGCCTACGTCATTCCCCGCTTTGCGCAGGCACGCGAGCACGTGCTGCGCCAGTACCTGGGCTGGCTGCTCCTGGCATCGCTGCCGGCGTGCGCGCTGGTGCTGCTGGCCTGGCTGTGGCCCGGCCTGCTGCTGCGCCTGATCGGATCCCACTACGCCGGCCTCAACCTGGAACTCCTGATCGCCTGCACGGGGGCCGCTGCCTACAGCATTGTCGGCATCGCATGGGAACTGCTGGCCAACCGGGGCTTGAATCACTTCAACTTCATGCAGGTGCCGATGGTGATCGCGTGGTGCCTGGCCGCCCCGCATCTGCTCGACCTGTCTACGCTGGGGGGCGTGCTCTGGTTCGACGCCGGGCTGTCGTCTGGCCTTGCCGCCGCGGTGCTGTGCGAGCTGGCCAGCGCCATCCGCGCCGGGCGGCTGTTGCCGCCGCCTGTGCTGTCTGTCAATGGAGCCGCCAATGAATACATCCGCTAGCGATCGGCAGCGCCGGAGCCCCGCATGAAGGCACTGGTGACCCATCCCGGCCTGCAGCATTCGCACCAGATGGCGCAGGCCCTCTACGAGCAGGGCATGCTCAGGCAGTACTGGTCCGGGGTGCCGGTCCGGGGGCCCGGCGAGCCGGTGCCGTGGTGGCTGCCGCCGGGGTATCGGGCCAGGGTCAGGGAAGTCGGCATTCCGCAAGCGCTGCGGCGCCATCCCTTGTGGTTCCCGGGCATGCTCAAGCTGGGCCTGAACCGCCGCGTGGGGCTCAACCGCGTCATGGGCCTGTCGCAGTCAGCCTATGCGCACCGGATCTTCCACCTGTTCGACGACTGGGTGGCGCGCCGGGTCGAGGTCTTGCGCCCGGAGGTCGTGGTCGCTTACGAGAACTCGGCCATGCGGACCTTCGAAGCGGCGCGGCGCATCGGCGCGCGCTGCGTGCTGGACGCGCCGGCGGTGCATCGCGTGACGGCGGCGGCCATGCTGAATCTGCCGCCCGACCGCTGCCAGGCCGAGATCGACGCGCGCAAGGACCGTGAGGTGGAACTGGCGGACCTGGTCATCACCTGCTCCGAGTTCGCTGCGCAGTCATACGCGGATGCGGGCGTGCCGGCCTCGAAGCTCAGGCCCATCCTGCTCGGGGCCAGCGCGCCGGGCAATGTGCAGCGCCGGCGCGCGCGCGCCGGCACGCGCTTCCTGTATGCCGGCGGCCTGACCACGCTCAAGGCCGTCGATTTGCTGCAGCAGGCCTTTTCCATGGTGCGCGCGCGCGTACCGGAGGCGGAGCTGGCCGTTGCGGGCTGGGGCGCGGACCCCACGCTTGCCGCGGCGCTGGCCTCGACCCCGGGGGTAACCCTGCTCGGCGCCTTGCCGCAGCCTGTGTTGTTCCAGGAGATTGCCGACGCCGACTGCCTGGTGCTGCCGTCCCGTTTCGATTCATTCGGCATGGTGGTGGCCGAAGCGCTCGCTTGCGGCACCCCGGCGCTGGTGTCCGAGTGTGTGGGGGCGAAGGAAATCCTGCAGGAGTTTCCGCGCGCGGGCTGGATCGTTCAGGTCAGCGCGCAATCTTTGTATGACCGCATGCTGGAGCTTGCCACGGTGCGCGCCAGCCTGGACGAGGCGCGCCAGTACGCGAGCCTGGCCGGGGAGAAGTACACCTGGGCCAGGTATCGCCGCGCCGCGGTCGCAACCATTGCGACGCTATGCTGACCCGATCCGCCGCACACCTGGGGCCGCCGGTGCACTCGCGCACCCGCCGCCATGCACGCACTACCTTCGGCACCGTCTTCCTGATGGTATTCCTGGTGGCTGTCTTCGAGGGCGCGGCGCGCAAGTGGGTATCAGGCTCCCTGAGCCTGCCGCTGGTCCTGTTGCGGGATCTGCTGGCGCTCTATGGCATCTACCACGCGATGCGCTATGGCGGCTTCACGCTGGCGCGGCAGGCGGTGCGCATGCTGCTGCTGTGGACCGGCATGGTGTGCGCATGGGGACTGCTCCAGATCATCGCGGGCGACGGCTCCTTGCCCATCATGCTGGTCGGGCTGCGTTTCTGGCTGCTCTATGTCTGGTTCGGCGTCGCCGCGGCGCTGCTGCTCGACACGCAGGACGTGGAGGCGATCTGCAAGGCCACGCTGGTGCTGATGGTGCTGATGGCGCCCCTGGTTGTGCTGCAACATTACCTGCCACCCGGCAACTTCCTGAACCGGCAGGTCGATGGTGACGAGGACAAGGTGTTCATGATGGTGGAGGACATCGTGCGCACCACCGGCACGTTCTCTTTCACCCTGGGCTACACCACCTTTCTGGCGATTGCCATGCCGATGGCGCTGCAGTACGTGATTGGCGGCAGCGGCAAGTGGCACTGGCTGTACGCGCCGGTGGTGCTGGGCGGCGTGCTGGTAAGCGCGCTGGTGAGCGGCTCGCGCGCCACCGTCTTGCTGCTGCCGGCCATGTTCCTGGCCGCGGCGCTGTGCATGCTGGTGTTCGGGCGCGGGGCGGTGAAGCGGCGGGTGCTGTACTGGGCGGGCATCGGGGTGCTGCTCGGCGCCGTCGGCATGACCGTCTTCAGCGATTCGGTGCAGGGCACGATCCAGCGCTTTCACGACGCCGCCGAGTACGAGGATTTCGGCACGCGGGTGGAAACCATTTTCCTTGGCGAGGGGGAAGCCTACGTCAAGCAAAGCCTGCTTGGCGCGGGGCTGGGGCGTGGCAGCAACTTGGCGAGCTACCTCGAGCGCGGCCAGATCAGCTTCATGCTGTCGGAAACCGAGACGGCCCGGACCATCGAGGAAGCCGGCTTGCTTGGCTATGTCTTTGTGGCGCTGAAGCTCCTCATCTGCATGACCGGCATGGGGCGGGCCATCGGCGTGGCGCGCAGCACCGGCCGGTGCTTTGCCATCCTGCTCTGGCTGGTGGGCACCCTGTGCCTGATGTCATGGTCGCTGATCGGCCAGTTGACGTCCAATGTGCTGGGCTTCCTCTTTATCGGATTCACCATGGCGGTGACTCGGCTGGAGCGGCGGCGAGGGCGAGCCCGGTAGCCGCGCTGCAAGAACATTTGCGAAACGCAATATGAAGCTCATCTTGTTCGGTCATCCGTCGTTCTTCGGCAGCCACAGCATGGATCGCTTTGCAGCCATGATTGTGGAGGGCATGCGCGCGCGCGGCCACGATGCGCAACTATGGACCCCGCCGGCCATGCTGGTGCGGCTGTCCGGGCGCCGGGGCTTGCGCAAATGGCTGGGCTATATCGATCAATACGTGATCTTTCCAGCGCTGGCGTGGTGGCGGCTGCGGCGTGCCGGCCGCGGCGCACTGCTGGTGCTGACCGATCATTCGCTCGGCATGTGGATGTGGCTGCTGCATCGCCGCCCGCATGTCATCCATTGCCACGATTTCATCGCCCAGCGCACGCTTGCCGGCGAGTTCACCGAGCGCCGGCTTTCATTCAGCGGACGGGTCTACCAGTCGCTGATCATGCGCGGGATTGCGCTGGGCCGGAACTTTGTCGCGGTGTCGGACAAGACAGCGCAAGACCTGCTGCGCTTGTATCCGGAGCCGGCCCCGCTGGTGCAGGTCGTCCACAACGGGCTCAACTACCCGTTCCGCCCGCTCGAGCCCCGGGTTGCCGTGCGGCGGCTGCAAGCCGCGGGCATCGATGACGTCAGCCCGGGCATGCTGGTCCATGTCGGCGGCAACCAGTGGTACAAGAACCGCGAAGGCGTGCTGGCGCTGTATGAAGCCTATTGTGAAGCCTGTTGCGGGGAGACCGGCGCGCCGCGCCCGCTGTGGATGATCGGCCCTGCGCCTACACCCGCTATGCGCGAGGTAGCCGACAGGGCGCAACGGCTGGGCGGCAAGGTGCGCTTCCTGCATGGCATGTCCACGGAGGCAGTCCATGCCGTGTATGCGCTGGCCGCGGCGCTGCTCTTTCCCAGCCTGGAGGAGGGCTTCGGCTGGCCTGTGATCGAGGCCATGGCCTGTGGCATTCCGGTACTGACGACGGCGCGTGCGCCGATGGAGGAGGTCGGGGGCGGGCTGGCGCTGCTGGTGGAGCCGATGGCGCCTGGCCACGCGCACGCGTGGGCGCGGCGCAACGTGGGGGTGCTGCTCGATCTCCTGTCGTGGCCCGAAGCGAGGCTCGGCAAGCTGTCTGCGGACTCGCTGAACTGGGCCCGGCATTTCTCCGCTGACCTGGCGCTGGACCAGTACGAGGCCATCTACCTTGCCGCGCTGGCGCCCGGGTCTGCCGGCGAAGCATCGGGGCAGTCCCGGCGGATGGCCCAGAATATGGAAAGCTGACAGCGCGCGCGCGGCCCCTGTTGCAGTGTGAATACAACCGCGGGCAATGCGCGTTGAGCCTCTGCGCTCAGGCGACCGCAGAGGCGTCCGGCGTGGCAGGCGACGACATCAGTTCCTGCAGCGCGGATTCCAGCCCCGACAGCACGGCGTCGCGGCCAAGATGCGTTTCGGCCCATGCGCGGCCTGCGGCGGCAAGCATGGCGCGCCGCTGCGGCTGGCAGGCGAGCGTTGCAATGGCATGCGCCAGCGCGCTGCCATCGCCCGGCGGCACCAGTACACCCACGCGCGCCACCAGGCGGCCCAGTTCGGTATCGGGCAATGCGGTGGCAATGACCGCGCGCCGGCTTGCCAGCATGCCGGCGAGCTTGGAGGGCATCACCAGGTCGGCGGCATCGGCGCGCTGCGGCAGCAGGTGGATATCGGCCGCCGCCATCATGGCGTGGAACCGCGCCTGTGGCTGCAGCGGCAGGAAATGCACGCGCGCCAGGCCGGCGCAACGGTCCTGCAGCGCGGCGCGGCCGCTGCCATCGCCGCACAGCACCACGTGGATGCGCTGATGGCCCTGCAGTGCCTGGGCGGCGTCGCCCAGCACTTCCAGGCCCTGCTTGTTGCCCATATTCCCGGCATACAGGGCCAGCACCGCATCGGCGGGAATCCCCAGCGTCTGACGGAAGGCGTGTGCTGCGTCGGGCGATGCCTCGTGCAGGTCGGCCCAGTTCGGCAGCAGTTTCAGGCGCGCGTCGCTGACGCCCTTGGCGAGCAAGGCATCCGCCATCGCGTGCGAGATCGTGGAAACCCGGTGGTAGCGCGTGGTCAGGGCCCGCTCCATGCGCGTGGCCAGGCGGCGCAGCAGCGGATGCCGCAGCACGCCCAGGGCGAAAGCGGCATCGACTTCGAGATCCTGCACATGCAGCCAGGTCCTGGCGTGGGTCGCACTGCCGAGCAGCAGCGCCGCGGGGCTGCACATCAGCGTGGGCTCGACGGCAAAGATCACGTCGGGGCGCCAGCGCAGTTGCGCTGCCAGGCATGGCAGCGTGGTCAGCGCAAAGCTCATCAGGTGCAGGATGCGCGGCAGGCCGGAGGGCTTGTGCGGCACCCAGATCGGTGCGCGGTAGACCGTGACCTGGCCGTGCATCTCGCGGCGGTAGCGCCAGGCGCTGTAGCCTTCGCCGACGCGCCAGGCGGGGTAGTACGGCGGGGCGCAGATGACGCGCACTTCATGGCCGCGCGTGGCCAGCCATTGCGCCTGTTCGCCGGTGTACTTGCCGATGCCGGTCAGCTCCGGCGCGTAGTTCTGGCAGTAGATCAGGATCTTCATGGCGGCTCCGCGCGCGCGTTCCGTGGTCAGGCCAGCGCCGGCGCGACGCCGCTGGGCAGCATGCCCGTGCGGCAGGCCTCCTCGTACACGCGGTGCAGGCCGTCTTGCAAGGGAATCTGCGGGCGCCAGCCCGTGCCCATGATCGCGGCGCTGTCCAGCCGCTTGCGCGGCGTGCCGTCGGGCTTGTCGGCCTCGAAGCCGAGGGTGCCGCGATAGCCGGTGACCCGTGCCACCAGTTCCGCCAGCGCACCGATCGAGATCTCGTCGTCGCTGCCCACGTTGAGAAAGCCCGCCGGGGCTGCCTCGCGGTATGCCGGCGCAGGCAGGGCCATCACGTGCAGGCAGGCGCGCGCGAGATCGTCGGCATGCAGGAATTCGCGCAGGGGCCGGCCGGTGCCCCACACCGCCACGCGCGGGGCACCGGCCAGGCGCGCATCATGGAAGCGGCGGATCAGCCCTGGGATGACATGGCTGTTCTCAGGGTGGTAGTTGTCGCCCGGCCCATAGAGGTTGGTCGGCATCACGCAGCGGAAGTCGGTGCCGTATTGCCGGTTGTAGCTGTCACACAGCATGATGCCGGCGATCTTGGCGATCGCGTAGGGCGCATTGGTCGGCTCCAGCGCGCCGGTCAGCAGCGCCGCTTCGGGGATCGGCTGCGGCGCCAGCCTGGGGTAGATGCAGCTCGAGCCGAGAAACAGCAGGCGCCGCACGCCGGCCTGCCACGCGGCATGGATCACGTGCGTGGCGATGGCAAGGTTCTGGTGGATGAATTCCGCGGGATAGGCGTTGTTCGCATGGATGCCGCCGACACGGGCGGCGGCCAGGTAGACCTCGTCGATGCGCTGCGCGGCAAAGAAGGCCTGCACCTGCTGCTGGTCGCACAGGTCCAGCTCCGTGTGCGTGCGTGTCACGATGTCGGCCGCGCCGCGCGCGCGCAACGCGCGCTCGATGGCCGAGCCGACCATGCCGCGGTGGCCGGCGACAAAGACGCGCGGGCGCAGTGCGATGGCCTCGGTCATGGCGGGCTACTCAAGATGATTGAAGGCCTGGAACCCGGCCAGCCTGATCAGCGCATCGCGCCGCGCGGTGGCGTAGTCGGCTTCAATCATTTCCCTGACCAGTTCCGCAAAGCCGGTGCGCGGGGTCCAGCCCAGGCGCTCGCGCGCGCGGCTGGCGTCGCCCAGCAGCGTTTCCACCTCGGTCGGCCGGAAGTAGCGCGGATCGACCCGCACCACGATTTCGCCCGGCTTGCATGCCGGCACAATCCTGGCGCCGCGGGGGTCTGGCTCGACATGCTCGACCATGCCGACCTCATCGACACCGCTGCCGTGGAACGTGATGGTGATGCCCAGCTCGCGCGCCGCGCGCTGCACGAATTCGCGCACGCTGTGCTGTTCTCCGCTGGCGATGACAAAATCCTCCGGCGCGGGCTGCTGCAGCATCAGCCATTGCATCTCGACGTAGTCGCGCGCGTGGCCCCAGTCGCGCAAGGCCGACAGGTTGCCCAGGTAGAGCGTTTCCTGCAGGCCCAGGGCGATGCGGGCGATGGCGCGCGTGATCTTGCGCGTGACGAAGGTTTCGCCGCGCACCGGGCTTTCATGGTTGAACAGGATGCCGTTGCAGGCATACATGCCATAGGCCTCGCGGTAGTTCACCGTGATCCAGTAGGCATAGAGCTTGGCGGCGGCATACGGGCTGCGCGGATAGAAGGGCGTGGTTTCCTTCTGCGGGATTTCCTGCACCAGGCCGTAGAGCTCGGACGTCGACGCCTGGTAGAAGCGGGTGAGCTTCTCCAGCCCCAGGATGCGGATCGCCTCGAGCAGGCGCAGCGTGCCGACCGCGTCGGTGTTGGCGGTGTATTCGGGTTCTTCGAACGAAACCTGCACGTGGCTCTGCGCGGCAAGGTTGTAGATCTCGTCCGGCTGCGACTGCTGCACCACGCGCACCAGGCTGGCAGTGTCGGTCATGTCGCCGTGGTGCAGGATCAGGCGGCGCTCCTGCGCCTGGGGATCCTGGTACAGGTGGTCGATGCGCTCCGTGTTGAAGAGCGAGCTGCGCCGCTTGATGCCGTGGACTTCATAGCCCTTGGCCAGCAGCAGCTCGCACAGGTAGGCGCCATCCTGGCCGGTGATGCCGGTGATCAGGGCGCGCCGGATGCCATTGCGTCCGCGCGGCGCGGCGCGTTCCGGCCCGCTAGCGGTGATATGCCCAAGAGTGTCCAGCTCGTTTGCGCCCATGGCTCTGATCCGTTAGCAAGTGTGGCGACTGTAGCGCCGCGGGCCGGCGGCGAACGTCTGCTACCCCACACAAGGACCCAGGGCCGACGTGGGCCCGGCGCTACGGATCAGGATTCGGGTCAGCGCACCAGTCCACTATTCGGTGGACTGGGTGCGCGATATCGGCGCCGCGGCATCGGCGCGCCCCTGGTCTTCGGGGGAGGCATGCTCCGGGGCGAGCCGCAGATGCCGCCAGAGCAGCTGCGTGGTCACCAGGAACGGTGCCACGCCGCGCCAGCCGGAGCGATGCAGGTGACGGCCGAGATTGTGTGGCAAGGCCAGCATCAGGAACAGCGCTGCCTTGGTCGGGCGGTGCTGGCTGCGTCCGTACCGGTGCAGCATGGTGACCATGCGCGCAGCATCGGCGGCGGGGCTGCCGGCGCACGGCGCGGGCACCTCCGTGTGCAGGTAGTTCACTGCGCTGGGAACCAGCTCGATGCGGCACCCCCAGCCGTAGACGGCGCGCCCGGCGAGATCGGTGACGTCGTAGCCGGAGTCCAGGCGCTCGTCGAACGGCAGGCGATCCAGCAGCGTGCGCGGAAAGACGGTGCTGGACAGCACCACCGAGCAAAGCGGACGCGTGCGCGAGCCATGGCGCAAGGGCGCGCGCAGAGGCTGTCCGAGGAAGTCATGGTCCTGCGGGCGCAGGCATTCGCCCTCGCACATGGCAATGCCGGTCAGCACCAGGGTGTCGGCGTTGCCGCCCGCGGCAACGCGGTAGATGAAGTCGTCGGCCAGACGCTCCCCCATCTGCTGCAGGAAGGTCGGCCCCAGCGTGGTGTGGTCGTCGAGAAACAGCACGTGCGAGCCGGTCGCCGCGCGCAGCAGCCGGTTGCGGTTGGCCGCGCCGCTGCGCCGGGGTCCTTCCAGGTACGGAACGTGCTGGTACGCCGCGCGCATCAGTTCGCGGGTGGCGTAATTGCTGCTGTCGTCGGAAACGATCAGCTGATGCGGCGGCATGGTCGATTCAGCGACCGACTGCAGTGTCTGACGCAGGCCGTCCGGATGGTCGCATGTGCTCACGCACACGGAAAAGCTGGGCAAGAACGTGCTGGCTGGCATGATGACCCCTCCCTGGCCGGCAATCGCCGGCACTTGTGCCGGCCCGTCTGCGCGGGCGCGGCGCGGCAAAGCACTCAGACTGCCGGGCTCGCCGCCTGGCACGGCGGTTCGTTGCGCCTTGGCGCCACCGCGGCGCCGGTGTTGGATTCGCGCGTGATGCGTTCGTCGCCGCTGACCCATTCCAGCGTGGCGCCGCGCTGCAAGGCTGCATACACCGCCTCGCCCTTATTGCGCACCTTCAGCCGCTGGTAGAGCGTGCAGGCGTGGCTCTTCACCGTGGCCACCGAGATATTGAGCATGCGGCTGACCGTCTTGATCGGATAGCCGCGTGCCAGCAGCACCAGCACTTCATACTGGCGCGGCGTGATCTTGAGCATTTCAGCTTCGTCGTAGCCGGGTCCTTCCTCGGTCAGCGACACCGCATCGGCTGCTGCAGAGGCCGGCGCAGACAGCGGCTGGCCGGGCCTGAGGTTGGTCAGGTCACGCACCGCGACGGCGGTGCGCAGCACCGCGCGCGGGGTGCTGGCGCAGGCCGCCAGCGACAACGGCTCCCCCGGAGGGGGGGCCGGGTGCGCGGCGCTGAGCGGCAGCGGCGCGGCCGAGGCAAGTGACTGCGTGGCCGGCATGGCCGAGCGCGATGCCGAGGGCAAAGCGCCGGTCTCGGCGGCGAACAGCAGCCCCTGCACGCCCGACACCGCCATCCGGATGGCAGCCTCGATCACCGCCAGCGAGGCGGACTTGGGCAGGCAGCCGCATACGCCGCGCGCGCTGTCCGCGGTGGGCACATGCAAGGGCAGGGTGTCGGCCAGGATAAGAATGCGCTGTGGGGCCAGCGCTTGCCGGGCCTGTTCCAGGTGCGCCCAGCCGGGCCCCGCATCGGCCGGCATGCCGAACACCAGCAGGTCCGCATTGTGGTGCCGGGCGTCCAGCCTGGCGATATCCGCGGGCACAATAGCGGCAACCGTGGCGGATTCCTGGATGCTCTCGAGCATCTGCAAAAGCCCGAGCCGGAGCAGCGGATGCTCCTCGATCAGCAACGCATTCATGGCCTTCACTCCCCGTTTTTCCGCGGCGGACTGCAGGGCGCTTTGCGTATGGAGGGCATGACAGGACCCCAGTCACCGAGGCGACTGGCGACTGACTCTGTGGCTGACCCCCATGCTTCCATGCCCGGCGGTTCCGTTCTTCTGGTTGGAACTTGTCGACAGCTGGAAGGATGACCCTGAACCCGACCCGGAAGATACTTACTCCTAAATCAATTGAAATTCATCTTATGGGCTGGTTGAATGGAATGCAAGCAGGTGGAGTGGGGGTAGGTGAGGGTGGAAATGAATGGACATTAATAATCCTTTCAAAAATCACCCGAATGTGTCGTGCCAGGTTCCGAGAACGCCGCGCTGGCGCGGGTCGTGGTGGTTTCATCGGTGTGACATTCAGAATTAAATTGGTTGCAGGAGTGAAACAGATTGGATTATCAATACCCCTAAAATGACGATTTTATAACCCTATCGTGGGGTGTCCGTAATATACCTTCAGCGGCGCTGCTCCAATTTTGAAACGAGCCTCCGGACGGTAGTTGTGAAATCAATCTGCCCGATTTTTTAGCAGGTCGGGCGCATGGTCTAATGCTTCTGGATGAGGCCAGGCAGCCACCGGGGATGAGCGCTGCGGTGCCGGCAGCACCGGCCGCGCCGGGCTTGCCACCTACCGCCGGAGGGCGGGGTGCAATCCCGGCGTGGCCGGTCCGGCATCACCGTACCCGGTGGCCCGGACGCATGACCCGGCCGTGCGGGACATTGCGGTAGCCCGCGCGCCGGGCCTGCCAGTAACCGCCGCGCCAGGCGTAGCGCCCGCCGATGGCTTCCCAGTGGCCCGGCACCGACGCCTGGCCGCGCCGCGCGGCCATGGTGGACAAGCAGCACGACCAGTGAGAGGGCGCGTTTCACATGGGCTCCTGGCGGGATCGCGTTGGACACAGCTTCAATCTGGCGGCCGGCCCCGCCCGGGCACGCAGAAACGGGTACGTCCGGACGGTGCGCGATGCCTCGGCATGGCGCGGCACCGGGCGCGCAGGCACCGTTACGATGCATGCACGGGCGCAATGCCGGCCGTTGGCAGTGGCATAAAGCTTGCGCCATGGGCTATACCAATCGGAAGTGGCCTCGTGTGCTTGAAGGAGGCGCCATGCCCGTCATGCTCATCGTGCTTGCCTTGCAATGGTTGCAGGGGCTGTCGCCGCCCGCCGCGGCCTTGTTCGCGCTGCCGCAGGAGTCGGCGCCCGCGGATGCAACGGCCATTGTCGAGACGGCCGTGACACGCTGACCCGGCGGGACCTGCAGCGCGAGCCCGATCCCAACTGGGACCGGGTGCGCATCGAGATGTCCGGCAAGTTCCTGCCCTGCAAGACGTAGCGACGACCTGCCCGGGACCTACTGCGGGGCGCAGCTGGCCGCGCGCACCGGCGGCATCGCAAAGGACACGCCATAGTGCGCCGGATCCAGGCGCGTGGTCAGTACGCCGACCAGTGCGGCGCAGGCCAGGTGGTACCACCAGCCGGCGGCGAAGTCGCCAGTGTGTTCATGCAGCATGGCGGTAATCCACGGCGCCAGCGACGCCAGCAGGAAGCCGCCGCCCTGCATCACGGCGCTCAGCGCGCCGGCGCTGTCGGGGTCCGGCAAGTGGTCCAGCGCCACCACCAGGTACAGCGCAAAGCAGCCGCCCAGGCCGGCGCCGCCGATCACGGCCCACGCCTGCGGGGCCGCGTCGGGCCACAGCGCGAGCCCGGCAAAGCCCGCCACCTGCAGCGTAAGCGCCAGCGCCATCCACGCGCGGCGGTCGAGGCTGCGCGCCGCCAGTGCCGGCAGCAGCAGCGCCGCGGCGGCCTGCGCCACCGCCATCAGTGCCACCAGCGAGCCGCTGGCCGGCGCGCTCCAGCCGTGGCTCTGGTAGAACGGCGCCAGCCACGCCACCAGCGAGGCATAGCCGCCGTTCATCACGCCAAAGCACGCCATCAGCAGCCAGGTGCGCGGGCGCCGCAACAGCGCGCGGGTCGCGCCCGCCGGGCGTTTGGGGAGCGCGGCGGGCACGCTGGCCGCGGCACGCGGCAGCGCGACCCAGGCCAGGGCCAGCGCCGCCAGCGCGGGCACGGCCCACAATGCCAGCGCCTCGCGCCAGCTGCCGGCCAGGTCGGTCACATACGGCGACAGCTGCGCGCCCAGCGCGCCGCCGCCCATCAGCGCGGCGGAATACAAGCCCATCACCGGTGCCACGCGCCCCGGGAACTCCTGCTTGACCAGGCCCGGGCAGGCCGCCTGCACCACCGCCACGCCCAGCCCGCACAGCGCCGCCGAGGCGATCAGCCAGGTGCCGTCGGCCACGTCCAGCCGCAGCGCGCAGCCGGCGCCCAGCAAGGCCAGCGCACCCAGCACCGCAGTGCGCGCGCCCAGCCGCGCACGGATGGCCGGGCCGAAGAACGCCCCCACGCCCATCAGCAGCATCGGCAGCAACGTCAGCCACGCCATGCCCTGGTAGCTGAGGCCGGTGCCGGTGCGAATGGCCGGGGCCAGCGGGCCGACCGCGGTCAGGAACGGGCGCAGGTTCAGGCCGATGCCGGCGACGGCCACCAGCACCAGCCAGCGCGGCGGCGCCTGGCGCGCGGTGCCGACGGCGCGGGTGGCGTTGTGCGCGGCCTCAGCCACGGGGAGCGCGCGGGCCATAGAGCTGCGCGGCGCTGAGGTCGACCGGCACCCGCGTAAGCGGCAGCGGCGGCGGGGTGAGCGGCAGGCGCAGCGCCTGGTAGGCGGCCTCGCTCGACATGCCGTAGGGCGCGGCGTCGTTGTTGTCGAAGGCGTAGTAGACGGCCTGCACGCCGGCCATGGTCATCGCCGCCAGGCACATCGGGCAGGGGTGGCCGCTGGCATAGACCACACTGCCGCGCAGGTCGGGGCGGCCCAGCCTGCGCGCGGCGGCGCGCACCGCCTCCATCTCGGCATGGGTGGTGGGGTCGTGGCTGTGGACGATATCGTTGACGCCGGTGGCGACGGCCTCGCCGTCGAGCACCAGCACGGCGCCGAAGGGGCGCGCGCCGCGGTCACGATTGGCAACGGCAAGGCGAACCGCCTCGCGCATGAATTCCTGGTGAGTGGTCATGATCGGCAGAAAAGTGAGTACATGCTCGCGAGCAGGGCGGCATGGGTCTTTGACGGGCTTGCCCGGCGGCGGCAGGACGCTGGCCGGGGGAGCGTGCCAACTGTACGCCGGGGCTTGGTAATTGGGAAATTAAATGATGAAATCGCCGGCAGTGGAAAACCCAATGGATAACCGGCCATGCAGGACCCTCGCCTCGATCCCGTGCTGCTGCAGAGCTTTGTCGCTGTCGCCGAGAGCGGCAGCTTTACCCGCGCCGCCCAGCGCGTGCATCTGACCCAGTCGACCGTCAGCCAGCAGGTGCGCCGGCTGGAGGACCAGCTTGGCTGCGTGCTGCTGGACCGCGGCGGCCGCTATGTGACCACCACGCCGGAAGGCGAGCGCCTGCTGGGCTACGCGCGCCGCCTGCAGCAGTTGATGGCCGAGGCGGTGGGGCAGCTGCGCCAGAGCGCCGGCCAGGGCGAGATCCGCATAGGCGTGCCCGAGGATTTTGCCGCGCGGCCGCTGACGCCGGTGCTGGCGGGGTTTGCCGATGACTGGCCGGGCATGCGGCTGGAGGTGACCAGCGGCATGAGCCATGAGTTGTGGCAGCGCTTCCAGGACCGCGAGCTGGACCTGGTGCTGGTCAAGCAGCGCACCGGGCAGGCGCCGGGGCTGGCCAGCTGGCCCGAGCCGCTGTGCTGGATCGACAGCCGCGGCCGCCCGGCCGTGGTGCGCGACCCGGTGCCGCTGGTGGCGTTTCCGGTGGGCGGGCTATACCGCGCCGAGATGACGCACGCGCTCGACGCCGGCGGCCGGCGCTGGCGCGTGGCCTTTGTCAGCGCCAGCCTGGCCAGCATCCTGGCCGCGGTGGCAGATGGCCTGGGCGTGACGCTGCTGCCGCGGCGCCTGGCCACGGCCCACCACACGGTGCTGGAGGACGGCTGGCCCGCTGCGGTGCCTGACGTCGAACTCAGCCTGCACGCACAGCCGGACCTGCCGGCCGCGGCGCGCGACATGGCCGCGCGGCTGGCCGCGCTGTGCGAGATCGTGATGGGGCCGGGCGCGCCGCCCGCGGCTCAGCCGAAGAATTCGTTGTAGCAGCGGGTGCAGGCGCCGGCCGGCTGGAAAGTGTAGGGCAGCTCGGCCATGGCGCCGCCTGCTGCGGCAGGGTCTATATTGGCGAAGGGGCGGCCCGCACCGGGTCACTCCCACCCCTTGGATTCCGCCATGCCACTGCCACCGTGCTTTGCCGATCGCCGCGAGGCAGGCCAGTACCTGGGCCGCCACCTCGCCCGGCTTGGCTTTGGCGCTGCGCAGCTGGGTCAGCCGGCGCTGGTGCTGGCGCTGCCACGCGGTGGCGTGCCGGTGGCCTTTGAAGTGGCGCGCGCGCTCGATGCACAGCTGGACGTGCTGCTGGTGCGCAAGATTGGCGCCGCCGGCTACCCGGAACTGGCGCTGGGCGCGGTGGTGGAGGGCGATGCCGGCGGCGGCGGGCCGCATACGGTGGTCAATGACGACCCATGGGCGCGCCGCGCCGTCGAGAGCGGCAGTTTCGACGCCGAGCGCGGCCGCCAGCTCGATGAGATCGCCCGGCGCCAGCAGCGTTACCGCGGCGGTGCGCCGGTGCCGGCGCGCGCGGGCCGCACGGTGATCGTGGTCGATGATGGCGTGGCCACCGGTGCCACCATGCGCGCGGCGCTGGAAGGCGTGCGCATGGCCGGGGCGGCGCGCGTGATCGCGGCCACGCCGGTCGGGGCGCAGGACGGGCTGGCCAGCCTGATGCCCGCGGCGGACGAAGTGATCTGCCTGAACACGCCGCCCAGCTTCGGCGCGGTGGGGGCCTTCTACCTGGATTTCAGCCAGACCAGCGACGAAGAGGCGCTGGCCCTGCTGCGCGCGGCGGCGCCGCCGCCCTGAAGTTCAACCCGCCGCTCAACCCTGCTGGCCGCGTTCCCGGGCCAGGCGCGCCTTCAGGTGCGGCACCAGTCCGCCGGCGGCCAGGATCGCGCGCAGGAACTCCGGAATGGGCTCGCACGCGACCAGGCTGCCGTCGTCCAGGCGCAGTTGCGCCGTGTCCAGGTCCAGCACCGCGTGCGCGCCGTCGGCCAGCCGGCCGGTGTCGGCGCAGAGCAGCACCGGCAAGCCCAGGTTGATGGCGTTGCGGTAGAACAGCCCGCCAAAGGATTGCGCCACCACGGCCCCCACGCCCAGTTCGCGCAGCGCCTGTGGCGCCTGTTCGCGCGACGAGCCGATGCCGAAGTTGGCGCCCGCCACCAGCAGGTCTCCGGGACGCACGCTGCCGGGAAACTCCGGTCGCACCGAGGCCAGGCAATGCCGGGCCAGCACCGGCAACGGCGATTTCATCAGCACGGCCGGGGCCATGGCATCGGTGTCGATGTTGTCGCCGAAGCGCCACAGGCGGCCGGCAGGGACAACAACATGGGCGGGGACAGGATTGGGGGCGTCAGCAGAGGTCATGCAAGCAGTGGGTCCCGCCGGGCGGGCTCGAAGTCAGGTCCGCGGCGTTACGCCAGCAGCGTGCGCGGATCGGTAATGCGGCCAGTGACGGCGCTGGCGGCCACCGTCATCGGCGAGCCCAGCCACACGGCGCTGCCCGCGTCGCCCATGCGGCCGGAGAAGTTGCGCGCGGTCGAGGCAATGGCGCTGCTGCCCGCCGGAAAGCGCGCCGCGCCATAGCCGGCGCAGGCGCCGCAGGCATTGGGCAACAGCGTGGCGCCGGCGTCGGCCAGGATGCCAAGGGTGCCTTCCTGCTCCGCCTGCAGCTGGTCGCGGCGCGAGGCCGGCGCCACCTGCAGCGTCACGCCGGCAGCCACGCGGCGCCCGCGCAGCACGCGCGCGGCCATGCGCAGGTCTTCCAGCTTGGCGCCGGTGCAGGCGCCCAGGTAGGCGATCTGCACGGGCTCGCCGGCCGCCTGGTCCACCGGCGCGCTGTTGGCCGGCGAGTGCGGCGCCGCAACCTGCGGCGCCAGCGCCGCGGCGTCGAAGCAGTGGGTGGCAAGCACCGGCGCGCCGGGGTCCGTGCACCAGTGGGCCAGGTCGATCGCCGCCAGCGTCTGCGCCGGCACGCCGGTTTCGGCCAGCCAGCCGAGCGTGACCGCGTCGGGCGCCACCAGGCCGGTCTGCGCGCCCAGTTCGGCGCTCATATTGGCCAGCGTCATGCGCTCCTGCATCGGCAGCGCGGCGACGGCGCTGCCGGTATATTCCAGCGCCTCGTAGCGCGCACCGCCCATGCCGAGGGTGGCGCACAGGAACAGCATCATGTCCTTGGCGCAGACCCCCGGCGCAAGCTGGCCATCCCACTGCAGCCGGATGGTGTGCGGCACCCGCAGCCAGATCTCGCCGGTGGCCAGCACGCCGGCCATCTCGGTCGCGCCCACGCCGAACATGTAGGCGCCGAAGGCGCCGCCAGTAGGGCTGTGGCTGTCGCCGCCGACGATCAGGCGGCCCGGCAGCACATGGCCGCGCTCGGGCAGCACCACGTGGCAGATGCCTTCGGCGTCGATGAAGTGGGCCCCGGCCTGGCGCGTCCAGTCGCGCGTAAAGCGCAGGATGGCCTCGGCCTGGGCATCGCCGCCCGGCACGAAATGATCGGTCACCACCACATAGCGCGCCGGATCCCAGACGCCGGCGCCAAGCTCGTCCAGCAGCGGCGCCACCCGGCGCGGGCCGCTGGAGTCGTGCGACATCGCCAGATCGACCCGGCAGATCACCACGGTGCCGATCCCGGCATGCGCCAGCCCGGCGGCGCGTGCCACCAGCTTTTGCGCGAGCGTGGCGGGGGTGGAACTCATTCCGGCGAGGCTCCCGAATACCTGACCACGGCGGCCCAGCGCTTGACGTCCTGCTTCACGAAGGCGGCGAAGGCCTCGGGCGGCGTGCCCATCGGCTGCGCCCCGTCGTTTTCCAGGCGCTTGCGCACTGCGGGGGCTTCCAGCCCCTTGCGCGCGGCCTGATACAGCGCCTGCGTGACCTCGTGCGGCATGCCGGCCGGTCCGAACAGCCCGAACCACGCGCTCGACTCGAAGCCCTTGACGGTGTTGCCGATCGGCGCCGCGCCGGGGAACTGCGGCAGCGGCGCGGGGCTGGTCACGCCCAGCACCTTGAGCTTGCCGGCGCGCACGTGCGGCAATACGTTGATGGTGCTCGCGAACATCAGGTCGCACTGGCCCGCCAGCACGTCGGTCAGCGCGGGCGCGGTGCCCTTGTATGGGATGTTGACGATGTAGGTGCCGGTCATCATCTTGAACATGTCGCCCGCCATGTGCAGCGACGAGCCGACCGAGCCGATGGCGAAGTTCAGCTTGCCCGGCTGGGCGCGGGCCAGGCGGATCAGCTCGGGCACATTGTTGGCCGGCAGCCTGGGCGTGGCCACCAGCACGCTCGGCACGGTCGCCACCAGCGTGATCGGCGTGAAATCCTGGATCGGGTCGAACGGCAGCTTCTTGTACAGCGTGGCGTTGATGGTATGGCTGGTGAAGCTCATCAGCAGCGTGCTGCCGTCGGACGCGCTCTTGGCGACCAGGTCGGCGGCGATATTGCCGCCGGCGCCGGGGCGGTTTTCTACCACCACCGGCTGCCCGAGCTCCTGAGACATTTCCTGGGCGATGGTGCGCGCCAGCGTGTCGGTGGTGCCGCCGGCTGGCGCGCCCACCAGGATCCGGATCGGCTTGCCGCCGGCAAGCTGGGCCTGGGCGGCGGCGGACAGCGGCAGTGCCAGCGCCAGCGCGCAGGCGGCCAGGGTGCCAAGCGCGGCGAGGCGCTGCACCGCCGCGCGGCGGGCAATCGAAGGCAAACGGGACGGGCTGGACGGGACCGGGCGGAACACTGGCATGACGGCGGCTCCTCGCTTGCTGTGATCGGGAATGCGCAGTATGGCCCGGAATGTGACGGGACGCACCGCCTGCAGCGCTGCCATCGGGGTCTGCAGTGCCCGCGGTGTCAGTCGCGCAGACCGGGGCGGGTCTCGCTTTCCACCCAGACATTGGCGCTGTCGACGCCGGCGGGCGACAGCTCCATCCGGTATTCATAGCGGTCCGGGCGGTACTGGCCGAGCAGCAGCTGCACCGGGCGCCCGGACTGGTCCTTCACCACGCGCCGCACCGCCAGCAGCGCGCCGCCCACCGGCACGTCCAGCAGCGGGGCCACCACCACGTCGGCCAGGCGCGCCGACAGCACCTGGCTGGCACGTCCCAGCTTCACGCCGCCGGCTTCCAGCAGCCGCAGCACCGGGGTTTCTTCCAGCGCCTTGCGCGTGATCGGCCGTCCCAGCTCGGCCGGCAGGTAGACCGTGATGTGCGACAGCGGCCGGTTGCGGTAGTGGCGCACGCGCACGATCTTCACCACGGGGTCGCCCGGCTCGATCTGCAGCGACTCGGCCACGTCGGGCGTGGCATGGACCTCGTCGATCGAAATCACCTTGACCGACGTCTTCTGGCCCATGTCGATGATGTTGTCGAGCAGGCTGGTGCCGCGCTCCTCGCCGGCCGCCGCGGCCGGGCGCGCCGGGTGCGGATTGACGAAGGTGCCAAGCCCGCGGTGGCGGCGCACCAGCCCTTCCTGCACCAGGCGGTCGAACACGCGCCGCATGGTCACGCGCGAAGCGTGGAACTGCTTGGCCAGGTCGATCTCGCCGGGCAGGGGACCCTGGCCGAAGCGGCCCTCAACAATCTGCTGGCGCAGCACCACGTAAATCTGGTGATACAGGGGAACGACGGCTTCACTCATGGTTTCCCTTGCGTAAGAGATGACAAGTCTGCAATGCCTCTAATGTACTTTAAATCAGACATGGGGCCTAGCGCGGAAATACGCTGAGGTGTTTTCACGACAAGGCCAGCGGCCCTGTTGCAGCGATGCATCCCGATTGCGCCAAGGCCTCGAGGCCGTTTTGCGCCAGGGCCGGCCTGTCTTGCGTCGCCCTGAAAACGCTGGCGGCCCAGGCTTGCACATGGCGCCAGGCACGCGTCAACCAAGTTATGTGGGCTGCCCCACATGGGCGACGGGTAGGGCACCCTCGCGCCCGTGTTTCACCGTCGATACGCGGCTGGCTAATCAGGGCAAATCCTGAGCAAGTGTCATAAACGCATGAAAACTAAGGTGTTTTTCCAAAGCTAAGGCGACACATTGGAGCGGGTTGGGACGGCCCTGTCACAGCGATGTGACATGGCGCCTGCCGCACACAACCGCGGGGCCGATGTTGATCCGGCAAAACATCGGAAAGTCCCGCGAGGAGCGCCGGATGGCCCTTGTAATACAAGGACTTGCCGCCGCAGGTGACGAAGCTGGCACCGATTATGCGCAAGGGCAGGCTGGTTTGGCAGGAAGCCGGACCTGAACCTCCAGCCGTCGTCCACAGATGAGCGCCGGCCAGGGGCTGAGCCGCTGTGACTGTGAAATCCTCCTGGGAGCATCGTATGAACAAGACACTTCTGGCGTCGGCGATTGCCCTCGCCTTTGCTGGTTCGGCGTGGGGTAACCCGACCAATAACAACACCGACGGCGACTGGAACCACCAGACTGCCATCGCCAACTCACTCCAGTCCGGCGGCGGGTCCTCGGCTAACGAGGGCTCGACGTCCACCCAGGACAATTCGGATCACAGCACGAACACCAAGACCACTACGGTCAATGCCAACAAGACGAAGACCAATTCCGACAACGAGACCACCACGGTTGCGGTCGACAAGTCGACCAACAACTCCAACAACAAGACCAACACCAACTCCAACAACAAGACCAAGACCAACTCCGACAACAAGGCCAAGCTGACGATGGAGCACGGCGTTGGCAACGCCGGCGCCAACGGCGGCAACGCATCGTCGAGTGTCGCCAATGCCTTCAACACCAGCAAGGCGATTGCAGTCAGCAAGCTGAACGGCGCGGTGTCCGGCAACAACGTCAGCCACGTCGGCAACTATGCCTCGAACACCGGTAGCGCCAACGGTGGCACCGGCTACGGCGGCAAGGGTGGCACCGGCGGCAACGGCGGCAACGGTGCTGTCGGCACGGGCGGAGCCGGTGCTACCGGTGCAGTCGGTGCGGTCGGTGCCAAGGCATTTGCCTACAACGGCGGCGCCAGGGCCGGCAACGCCACCAGTGGCGCGGCGAATGGCGGCGACGGCGGCAATGGCGGCCAGGCTATCGGCTGGGGCGGCGACGGTGGCAACGCTTACGGCAAGGGCGGCAGCGCGCTCAGCGCCGCAGGCAGCAGGGGCGGCAGCGGCGGCGATGCCGCCGGCGTTGGCGGCGGCGCTCTGAGCGCTTCGCTCGGCGCAGGCGGCCGGGGTGGCAGCGCTGGCGCAATCGGCGGCGGCGGCCTCGGCGCCAGCGGTGCCCTGGGCGGACTGGCCGGCTCGGCCGGCGGCGCAGGCGGCAGCGGCGGCAATGCCGGCTGGGGTGCCGACAACGGTGGTAATGGCGGCGCGGGTGGCGGCGCTGGGGGCTCGAGCGCAACCGGCACAGCCGGCGCAGGCACGGGCACGGGCGGCGGCGCCGGCGCGACCGGCGGTGCGGGCGGTGCCGGGACTTCCGGCGCGCTCGCAACCGGCGGTGCCGGCAGCGGCACTGGCGGCGCCGGTGGTTCGAGCGGCGCGGGCTCGACGGCGACGGCTGGCACGGGCACGGCGACTGGCGGTGCCGGCGGCGCGCAGAACAGCGTCGGCGGCGCCGGTGCCGCTGGCGGTGCGGCCAACTCCGGGGCGGCCACCAGCGTGGCCACGAACGGCAGCAACTCCGCGGGTAACGGCGGTAACGGCGGCAACGGCGGCAGCGGCGGCAGCGGCGGCGCTGCGGCCGGTGGTGCCGGTGGCACCGGCGGCGTCGGCAACGGCGGCCTTGGCGGCAATGGCGGCAACGGCGGCTACGTCCTGGTCGACGCGGGTACGTTCAACATGTCCAACACCATGACCAGCGTTGGTCAAACGGCGGCGGGCATCATGATGGCGACCCAGAACAGCGGCGTCGCATCGCTGGTGCAGCAAAGCGTGAACGTGCAGGCCAACCTCAACGTGGGCGGCAGGTAAGACGCGCAACGCGGCCGGTCCCGGGGGTTTGCACCGGGGCTGGCCGGCAGTTTCGCAGTCATGCCGGCAGGACCGGCGCCCGCATCCTGTGTGCGGGCGCCCGGGTCCTGTCATGCCTACGCAAGCCTAATTGCCATGCAGCCGCCCGGATGGGGGCGGCGCGCTGGCAGGGGGAGACACCATGCAACCGGTCCGCTTCGCCGTCGGCGCATTCGCGACGGTATTACTCGCCTGGCCAGCATTGCACGCTTACGCGGAGCCGCCAGGGCTGGACGCCGCCATGGCGTCCGCGCGCGCGGCCACCAGCACGGAGCAGCCGGCAGCCAGGGCTGGCTTGTTCGCCGGGGTGGCGAAAGCTGTTCCTGTGTCTAAACTGGATGACATCCGTGGCGGCGCCGAAGTCACAGTCAGCGACATGCGCCTGCGCGGCACCGTGGCCGACAACGCCGCGGTCGATGTCCAGTCCGGCGCGAACCGCATCACGGCAGGGGCCTTTGCGAACGCGGCGGGGATACCCACCGCGATCCAGAACTCGGGCTCCAACGTGCTGATCCAGAACGCGACTATCGTCAACGTCCAGTTCAAGCAATGAACCCGCTGCGCATCCTGTTGGCGTCTGTGCCGTTCCTGCTGGCCGCGGGCGGCTTCCCTTGCGCCCACGCTGCCGACACCCCGCTGTACGGGCCAGTCGGCGAACCCTACAACCTCAGGGTCACCAGTGTTCGCGAGGCGCGCTTCAAGTCCACCATCCGCCAGCAGTTCGACTTCAGCTGCGGCTCGGCCGCGGTGGCCACGCTGCTGACCTACCAGTACGGCCATCCGATCAACGAGGCCGCGGTCTTCCAGAGCATGTACCTCAACGGCGATCAGCAGAAGATCCGCGCCGAGGGGTTCTCGCTGCTGGACATGAAGCGCTTCCTGACTGCGCTCGGCTACGAGGCCGACGGCTTCGAGCTGCCGCTGTCCAAGCTGGAAGAAACGCAGGTGCCGGCGATCGTGCTGATCGTGGAGAACGGCTACCACCATTTCGTGGTGGTCAAGGGCGTGAAGGGCGACCGCGTGCTGGTCGGCGATCCCGCGCGCGGCACGCGCGCGATGTCGCGCGCGCAGTTCGAGAAGATCTGGGACAGCCAGCTGCTGTTCGTGATCCACAACCGCACTGAGATGGCGCGCTTCAACCTGGCGGCGGACTGGCGCGTTGCGCCCAGTGGCCCTTACTGGATGGGAGTCAACCGGGATAGCCTGTTCTTCACCGTCATGCCCAAGCATGGCGCGAGTGATTTTTGAGGAACGCATCATGTTGCAGACTTCCTTGCCGGCCCCGGCAGTTTCCCGCAGCACCGCTTCGGCGGCCGCCGCGGTGCTGCTTGGCGCCGGTCTGGCCTGCGCCGGCACGGCACAGGCCAGCATGCAGCCGCAGACCGACGCGCTCGACGCATCGGCGCTGCCGTCGCAGGCGGCCATGCCCGCGCGCGACCGGGCTGGTTCCAACCCTCTGGCTGCCGCGCGCGGCAGCATGGCCGGCTGGAAGCCGGTGGCACAGGAAAAGCTTGACGACATACGGGGCGGCTTCGAGATGCGGGGCCTGCACGTTTCGTTCGGTATCGAACGCGCGGTGTACATCAACGGCGACCTGGTGGTCGCGACCAGTATTAACATCCCTGACGTCAGCCGCATCACGGCAGACCAGGCAGCGCGGCTGGCCAAGACGCTGGGTCCGGCCATTGTGGCCAGCACCAATGCCGCGGTCGCCGGCGCCCTGGCTGGCAATCCGGTGACGGCCGGTGCCGCCGCTGCGGGCGCCGGTGGCACCAACGGCAGCGCCAGCGCGGGCAGTGCCGGCGCGGCGGCGTCGGCCGCTGGTGGACCGGGTGGCGCTGGTACCGCTGCTGCGGACAGTGGGGCTGCCGCGGTGGCGGCCAACGGCGGCACGTCCGGCACTGCCGGCGCGCCGGGAGCCAGCGCGAGCGCCGCGGGTGCGGCAGGTTCTGCAGGTGCCGCAGCTTCTGCAGGTGCGGCAGGTACGGCGGGCCCGCCGACGACAGTAGTGAGTACCGCCACCGGCCAGGTCGTGACCAACGGGCTGCTGAACGTGATCCAGAACGGCCCGGGCAATGCCGCATCGGTGGGGGCGCTGGCGGGAACGCCGGCGACCGTGATCCAGAACACCCTGAACAACCAGAGCATCCGGAGCCTGATGACAATCGACGCAAGCGTGAATACGCTGCAGGCCTTCCGGTCACAACTGGCCAACACGGCGCTGAATAACGCGCTGATGCGGGCCGCGAGCATGAGGTAGCCGTTAGCGAGGTATCAGGCGCAGGACAGGTCTCAGACTCCTGCACAACAGTCTGCCGTCCCGGGGGAGGAAGACGCGATGAAGAAGCGGTCGATGCAGGGCATCCGCAATGCTGCGGGATGCTCGACGTTGCTGTTGCTTGGCGGGCTGGCACAGGCCCAGACGCCGCCGGATGCGGGACCACCCGCGGCCGGACTCGAATCACTGCAGAGGGAACTCGCCGATCAGGCCAGCCAGCTCGACGCCATGAAGCGGGCCCTGGCCGAACAACAGGCGCTGATCCACGAACTGCGCAGTGTGATCGGCAACGATGTGCTGGCCACCAAGCGTGGCGGCCAGCGTTCAGGGCCCGGCGTGATGCCGGCGGACAACGTCACCAATGCCGCCAGCGCCACGCAGAGCGGGCCAGGCCTGGTGAACAACCCGCAGCAGGTGACCGACCAGCCGCCGCAGGCGGCAGCGCAGCAGGGCGAGTCCGCCAACGCGCAGACGCTGGCCGCGGATGAGCCCGTGGGCCGCCCGCCCGAGAGCGACCGGCGCCCGCCCGAGATCGCGCCGCTGATCGACCAGCCCGGCGTGCTCACCGCGCAGGGCAAGTTCGTGGTCGAGCCCGGCTTCCAGTACGGCTATTCGTCGAACAACCGGGTGGCGCTGGTCGGCTACACGATCATCCCGGCCATCCTGATCGGCCTGATCGATGTGCGCGAGGTCAAGACCTCGACCTATATCGAATCGATCGCGCTGCGCTACGGCATCACCAAGCGGCTGGAGATCGAGGCCAAAGTGCCGTACGTGCAGACCTCGGGCTCGACCATCAGCCGCGAGGTGTTCACCGGCAGCGCCGTCAACAACGTGTTCGATGCCAGCGGCAAGGGTCTTGGCGACGTCGAGGCCACGTTGCGCTACCAGCTCAATTACGGCAACGAGAGGATTCCATACTTCGTCGGCTGGCTGCGCTACAAGTCCAACACCGGCAAGGACCCGTTCGAGGTGGTGACCGATTGCGTGACGCGCTGCGTGGGCAATACCACCGGCACCGGCCTGCCGCTGGGGCTGCCAACCGGCACCGGCTTCCAGGCGATCCAGCCCGGCATCACCTGGCTGCTGCCGACCGATCCGGCGGTGTTCTTCGGCACCTTCAGCTACCTGCACAACTTTGCGCGCGACAATGTCAGCCGCACCGTGCTCAACGGCGAGAGGGAGAACCTGGGCAAGATCGCGCCGGGAGACATCTTCGAGTTCAGCTTCGGCATGGGCCTGTCGCTCAATGAAAAGGCGTCGTTCAGTATCGGCTATGACCAGGCCATCATCTGGCCGACCAAGCAGAACGGCCAGACCGTGCCGGGTTCGGTGCGCGTGACGCAGGGAACCTTGCTGGTGGGGTATTCGTACCGCTTCAACAACCGCTACACGCTGAATCTCTCGGTGGGCGCGGGGCTGACGCGCGACACGCCCGACCTGCAGGTGAATCTGCGCCTGCCGATCACTTTCTGAGGCGCTGCCCCGCGCGTTTGCGCAGGACGTGACGCGTGCCCCGCATGGGCGGGGCACGCGTGCGCATCACATCCGCCGCCACGGTGCGCAGGCACCGAAACGCGCCTTGCGCTGGCCCCATGAACGGCGTACAAAGAAATTACCCCGCGCCGCCAGCGGTACTTTCTGACCAGGTTCAACCTTACCGGTGGTGCGGCCTGAAAAAGGAGAGAGACATGCGCAAACGCATCTTCTGGTTGTTGCCCGACCTGGCGAGTGCCCGTCGCACCATGGACGACCTGTTGCTTGCCCGCGTCGAGAACCGCCACATCCACTTCGTGGCGCGCGACGGCGCCGACATGACGGGCCTGCATGAAGCCAACCTGTTCCAGACCTCCGACATCGTGCATGCCGCGGAAATGGGCCTGATGGTGGGCGGCGGCGTGGGCGTCGTGGCCGGCGTGGTGGTGGCGATGTTCCCGATCGTCAGCGACTCCCCGCAGTGGGGCCTCGTCGGCGTGCTGGCGGTGCTGGGCGCGGTGTTCGGCGCATGGGCCGCAAGCATGATCGGCAGCTCGGCGCCCAACAGCAGGCTGCGTGCCTTCGAGAAGGACATCGAGTCTGGCAAGATTCTGCTGATGCTGGACGTTCCGCGCGGCCGTGTCGAGGAAATCGAAACCCTGCTGCAGAACGCGCATCCGGAAGCAAGGTTTGCCGGGCTGGATCCCGCCGTACCAGCTTTCCCCTGATCCGGCACGTATCGCCGGCCAGCGCCGTTTGGCGCTGGTGCATGTCTCTGCGCGCGCCCATGCGGCGCGTTCTGGCGCGCATCCTTTAGCGCGCCCCGGCACACACCGGAGCCGTCCCGCGGTTCCGGTGTGATGCTGCTGCAACACTCCCGTCTTTCCCGGTTTGCCCCCATGAGATGCATGCGGTAACTTGCGTGACGACGCGCGCGCCATGCATGCCGCGCCGCAAAAAAACCAACGGGTCAGCTGCACCGGCAAAGGGGTCGAGACAATGAAGGCGAAATGGATCGCGTGCGGCATGCTGGCCGCCACGCTGGGATGGGCCGCGCAGACGGCCCTGGCGGAAGCGGGCGTGACCCGCAATACCATCCGCATCGGCCAGTCGGCCGGCGTCACCGGCCCGGTGGCCGGCTCGGTCAAGGAGCAGATCGCCGGCGCGCAGGTGTACCTGCGCACCGTCAATGCAAGCGGCGGCGTGGCGGGCCGGCGCATCGAACTGGTCACCTACGATGACGGCTTCGACGCCAAACGCACGCCCGACAACGTGCGCAAGCTCCTCGACGAGGACAAGGTGTTCGCGCTCTTCATGGTGCGCGGCACGCCGCAGAACGAAAGCATCCTGCCCATCATCGCCGCGCAGAAGGTGCCGCTGGTGGCGCCGCTCACGGGCGCCATCACGCTGCACCGGCCGGTGAACCGCTACGTGTTCAACGTGCGCGCCAAGTACCAGGATGAAGTGGCGCGGGCGATCAACCATCTGGCTACGTCGGGCATGAGCCGCATCGGCATCTTCTACGCCAGCGACGGCTTCGGCCGGGACGTGCTGGAAGGCTACACCGCCGCGCTGCAGGCGCGCGGCGTGCAGCCGGCGGCGACGGTGAACTTTGCCCGGCCCATGGGCGACATCAGCCAGGGCGTGGCCGCCATGAACAAGGCCAGCCCGCAGGCGGTGCTGGTGATCGGCTCGGGCTCCGAGGCGGCGCGCGTCATCCGCGAATTGCGCCGCGGCGGCAGCCAGGCGCAGTTCGTCACGCTGTCCAACAATGCCGCCGATTCCTTTATCCGCGAACTGGGCGAGGATGCGCGCGGCCTGATCATCACCCAGGTGGTGCCCGGCACCAACTCCAGCCAGATGACGCTGGCCAGCGAATACCGCAACCTGGCCAGGCAGCAGGGTGTGGACCCGTCCAACGCCGGCATGGAGGGCTTCATGTCCGCCAAGGTGCTGGTCGAGGGGCTGCGCCGGGCCGGGCCAGACCTGACCCGCGAGCGCCTGATCACGGCGCTGGAAGGCATGCGCGATTATGATCTCGGCGGCATCCTGATCAGCTACAGCACGGCGCGCCACACCGGCTCGTCGTTTGTGGAAATGTCGATCGTCTCGTCCACCGGCAAGCTGATCCGCTAGCGCCCCGGCGGGCAGGGAGGTGCTGCGGTATAGTCGCCCGCATGGCTACTCCTACCCCCTCCTCTCATTCCCGCGCCCCGTTCTCGCTGCACGGCCGCGTGGCGCTGGTGACCGGCGGCGCGCAGGGCCTGGGCCTGGCGATCGCCGCCGGGTTGGCCGACGCCGGCGCCCATGTGCTGGTGGTGGCGCGCAACGCGCAGCGCGTGCATGAAGCCGTGGCCGCGCTGGCCGCGCGCGGCGGCAGCGCCGAGGCGCTGGTGCTCGACATCACCGACGAGGCTGCCGTGGCGGCGGCGTTCGACCGCATCGACGCGGACCATGGCCGGCTCGACATCCTCGTCAACAACGCCGGCGCGCGCAACCGCAGCACCATGGCCCAGCTCGATGCCGGCGACCTGCGCGCCATGCTCGAAACCAACCTGGTGGCCCCCTACGCGCTGTGCCGGCTCGCCGCGCAGCGCATGCGCGGCGGCGACTATGGGCGCATCGTCAATGTCAGTTCGATCGCGGGCCAGGTCGCGCGCGCCGGAGACGTGCTCTACCCCGCCACCAAGGGCGGCCTGGATGCGCTCACGCGCGCCATGGCCGCCGACCTGGGCCGCCATGGCGTCACCGTGAACGCGATCGCCCCGGGCTACTTCGCCACCGAACCCAACCAGCCGATGGTCGAGGACGAGAGCGTGGCCGAGTGGCTGCGCCAGCGCACCTCGCTGGGCCGCTGGGGCCAGCCCGAGGAAGTGGCGGGCGCAGTGGTGTTCCTGGCGTCGCCGGCCGCGTCCTACGTCACCGGGCAGGTGCTGGCCGTCGACGGCGGCTATCTCGGGCACTTCTGACGCGCCGCCGGCAGCAAAGCGTACCCAATTCTGCGTGCCGCTCTTGTCGGCTTTTTGTCGGCTTTTCAGCGCCGTGCAGGCGCCTTGCCGCCGCGGTAGAACGCCCGCAGGGAGTCGATCATCGCGCCCGCGGCGGCCGAGTCGCCGCGGTCCTTGAGCCGCACCAGGCAGATATCGCGCACCAGCGAGGGCAGCTGCAGCGGCCGGATCGCCAGCCCCTCGCGCCTGAACTGGAAGAGCGCCAGAGAAGGCACCGCGCTGATGCCCAGCCCCGCCTGCACCAGCGCCGCCACCGTCGCCAGGTGCTCCACCTCCATCACGCTGGTCAGGCGCAAGGGATGCAGCGCGGCGTCCAGGTGCTGGCGCACGCTGGTCGTGCGCGACAGCTGGATGAACGGCAGGCCGGCCAGCGTCTCGGGCGCGATGCGGCGCTTGCGCGCCAGCGGATGGTCCGCCGGACACACCAGGTGGAAGGTGTCGCGCACCAGCGGCTCGACGCGCAGGTCGTCGTCCTGGGCCGGCGCCGGGGCCAGCGCAAAGTCGGCGCGGCCCTGGCGGACCAGTTCAATGCAGCCGTCGGCAAGCTGGTCGAACAGTTCCAGCACGATGCCCGGATAAAGCGCGCGGAACTGCGCCAGCAACGGCGGCAGGTCGCCGCCGGCCAGCGACGGCAGCGCCGCGATCGACACCCGACCCTTGCGCCGCTGCGCATGCGCGCGCAGGTCTTCGAACGCGGTCTCGAAATCGGCCAGCAGCCGCCGCGCGGTCTGCTCGAAGCGCACGCCGTCGCTGCTCAGCTCCACATGCCGCGTGGTGCGCTCGAACAGCCGGCTGCCGGCCTGTTCCTCCAGCGTCTGCACCAGCGCGCTGAAGGCCGACTGCGACAGGTGGCAGGCGCGCGCCGCGCGCGTGAAGTTGCGGCAGGTGGCCAGCGCCACGAAGGCGCGCAGATGCTTGACCGAGAGGTTCATGGGGTCTGGTGGATTTATCCAGCAAGTCGATAGATTAATCCAAATAATCCGTTTTTTGGCTGGACGTGCCCACCCTAGAATGGGACCGACCCCACCAACAACCTGCCCCCGACCATGACTGCTCCCTTGCTGATCGGCTCCGGCGCCGGCTTCTCCGGCGACCGCACCGATGCCGCGCTGCCGGTGGTGCGCACGCTGATTGCCGCCGGGCAGCCGGCCGCGCTGATCTTCGAGACCCTGGCCGAGCGCACGCTGGCGCTGGCGCAGCTGGCGCGGCGCAACGATCCCGCGCAGGGCTATGAGCCGCTGCTTGACGCGCTGCTGGTGCCGGTGCTGGGCCTGTGCCTGCAACACCGCATTCCCATCGTCGGCAATTTCGGCGCCGCCAATCCGCGCGCCGCGGCGCGGCGCGTGCTGCGGCTGGCGCAGGAACTGGGCCTGCCCGCGCCGCGCGTGGCGGTGGTGGAGGGCGACGACCTCTCGGACGATGCGGGGCGCACATGCTTGCAGGGCATTCTTGGCGATGCCTTCGACGCCGACCGCTTCGTCTGCGCCAACGCCTATATCGGCGCCCAAGGCATCGCCGAGGCGATCACGGCCGGCGCCCAGGTGGTGGTATGCGGGCGCGTGGCGGATCCGGCGCTGGCGGTGGGGCCGGCGATGGCGCACTTCGGCTGGTCGTGGGACAACTGGGACCGGCTGGGCGCCGCCACCATGGCCGGCCACCTGCTGGAGTGCGGGGCGCAGGTCACCGGCGGCTACTTTGCCGATCCCGGCATGAAGGACGTGCCCGAGGTGCACGCGCTGGGCTTCCCGATCGCGCAGCTCGACGCCGGCGGCGGCATCGAGATCTTCAAGGCCGCCGATACCGGCGGCTGCGTGGACCTGCGCACGGTCAAGGAACAGCTGCTGTACGAGGTCCACGACCCGGCCGCCTACCTGACGCCGGACGTGGTCGCCGATATCGGCGCCGTCGCCGTGGCGCAGCTGGGCCCGGACCGCGTCGCCGTGCGCAATGTGCGCGGCCATCCGCGCCCGGCGCAGCTCAAGGCCAATGTCTTCAGCCACGGCGGCTGGCTGGCCGAGGGCGAGATCTCGTACGCCGGCCCCAACGCCGCCGCGCGCGCGCGGCTGGCCGCCGACATCCTGCGCCGGCGCATGCAGCTGCTGGGCCATGACGCGCCGATCCGCTTCGACCTGATCGGCGTGCTCAGCGTGCTGGCCGACGACGGCGGCGCCATGTTCGCGCAGCGCCAGCCGCGTGAGGAAGCGGCGCAGGATGTGCGCCTGCGCGCCGCACTGGCGCATGACGACCTGGCGGTGGCGCAGGCCCTGCAGCGCGAGGTCAATGCGCTCTACACCTGCGGCCCGGCCGGCGGCGGCGGCGTGCGCACCGCGCAGCGCGCGCGGCTGAACGCGGTTTCCTGCCTGGTGCCGCGCGATGCGGTCGCGCCCGCTCATACCTTTATCGCCTGAGGAGGCCCGCACATGACCGCCACCGCCGCGCTCTACCAGTTCGCCCATGGCCGCACCGGCGACAAGGGCAACCGCTCCAACATCAGCGTGATCGCCTATGACGCGCGCGACTACGACCACCTGGTCGCGCATGTGACGGAAGACGCCGTGCGCGCGCTGTTCCGCGAGCGCCGGCCCGCGGCCGTCACGCGCTACCTGGTGCCGTCGCTGCAGGCGATGAACTTCGTCCTCGACGGCGTGCTCGATGGCGGCGTCAACGACGCGCTCAACCTCGACACGCATGGCAAGGCGCTGTCCTTCCGCCTGCTGCAGCTTGAGATACCGGTGCCGCCGCGCCTCGCTGGCGCCGCCCCGGATAACCACTGATCCATGGCTTCACACCGACAACGATCTGAACAGGAGACCACCATGACCCCCACGACCTCGTTCCTCAAGCCGCTGGCCGTTGCCGCGCTGGCGCTGATCCTGCCCGCGGGGCAGGCCTGGGCCGAGTTCCCCGACAAGCCGATCCGCTTTGTGGTGCCGTTCGCCGCCGGCAGCGCCACCGACCAGCTGGCACGGGCCATCGGGCAGGCCATCACCGTGGACAGCAAGGCCACCGTGGTGGTCGACAACAAGCCGGGCGCCAACGGCTTCATCGCCGCGTCGGACGTGGCCAAGGCCGCCCCGGACGGCTACACCGTGCTGATCGGCACCAACACCACGCATGCGGCCAACGAGCACCTGTTCAAGAAGCTGCCGTACGATCCGGTCAAGGACTACACGCCGGTCACCGCGCTGGGCCGCGGCGGCCAGATCATGGTGGTCAACCCGCAGGTGCCGGCCAGGACCGTGGGCGAGTTCATCGCGCTGGCAAAGCAGCAGCCGGGCAAGCTCAGCTTTGGCAGCGGCAGCTCGTCGTCGCGCATTGCCGGCGAGCTGTTCCAGCAGATGGCGCATGTGCAGCTGCTGCACGTGCCCTACAAGAGCAACCCGCTGGCCATCACCGACCTGCTCGGCAACCAGATCCAGATGATGATCACCGACACCGCCACCGGCCTGCCGCAGGTCAAGAGCGGCAAGCTGCGCGCGCTCGGCGTATCGGGCAAGGCGCGCTCGCCGCTGGCGCCGGACGTGCCCACCATCGACGAAGCCGGCGTCAAGGGCTATGAGATGAGCTACTGGTTCGCGGCCTATGCGCCCGCGGGCACGCCGCAGCCGGTGGTGGCGAAGCTCAACGCCATGATGGTCAAGGCCGCGCGCAGCGATACGGCTGCCAGCTTCTACAAGGCGACTGGCACTGAAGTGTTCACCAGCACGCCCGCGGAGCTGGCGAAGTTCCAGTCGCAAGAGTCCGGCAAGTGGGGGCGCATCATCAAGGCGGCGAATATCCAGCCTGAGTGAATGCAGGGCAGCGCAAGCTCCCATGCATGGAAAGCGGAGCCAGGTGGCCCTAATGCCGTTCAGTTGACCACCGTCGTCCCCCCGAAAGCGGGGACCCAGTGACTTCATCCCCAAAGGGGACGTGAAAGACGCTGGATTCACGCCTGCGCGGGAATGACGGTAGCGTTTGATACCTTAACTGAACGCCATCAGGCCAAGTGGCCCGGTTTTTTACGCAGAAGTAGGTACGCTTTGGTGCTTCCGGCCTTGATGGACAAGGCCCGCCGCCCACCGGGGCGGCCTCTTCCTGAAGAAATGTGTGTGCTGATACCCGACCCTGTTCTCATCAGGACAGCCGGAAGCGGTCATTGCGCTGCTCGCAGAATTGGGTACGCTTGCACGAAAGACCGGCGCACGCTGACCGTCCGCCGGTGGGACGCGCGGCTCAGGGCCGGCGCCGTTCCATTGCCACCATCGACGGCGTAAAGCCGAGCTGGCCGAAGAAGGCGGCTTCCGAGGAACGCGCCGCGCGCAGCATCCAGCTGATATCGGGGTCGTTGCCGACGATTTGCCGCACCAGGGCGCGGCCGATGCCGCGCCGGCGGTGGCTGGGCGCCACGGCAATCATCGACAGAAAGCCGTCGCAGACGTCGTCGCACAGCGCGCGGGCAAAGCCAACCACCTCGCCTTTTTCGACCGCCACGACCACGCGCTGGGAATTGGCCACCAGCCGCGCGAATTTTTCGGGGCCGCCTACCCGGTGAGCCCAGCCATTGGCGATCAGTAGCTGTCTGGCTGCCTCGATGTCGTCGGGCAACAAGTTACGGATTTCCATTGGCGGCTCTCCCAGTCAAGCGCGTACGGCCCCTCGCCGCTCCCTGCCACCGGGAGCGCCGCGAGTCGAGAACGGCACGGGAACCCGTGCCGCGCAATTGGCGGAGTGTAGCGAGCGTGCGCGGGCGCGTCAATTTGGCCTGCGGCAGGGTGGGGGGCTGCTCACGCCGGCGCGCCGGCGCGGTATCATGGCCTCCATGAACGCCCCAGTCTTCTCCTCCGCGCATCCGGCCGATCAACTGGCCGAATTCACCGACGCGGATGCGGCGATCGCCCGCATCCGCGACATCTACGATGCTTCGGTCGGCGCCGTGCGCGCGCGCTTCGACGCCTTCGCCAACGGCAAGCCGCTGCCCTCGGCCGCGCATGCCTGCTATCCGTACCTGGGCATCTCGGTCAACATCGAGACCATGGTCACCGACAGCCGGCCGTCATGGGGCACGGTGGCCTACCCGGGCGTGTACGGCACCACGGTGACGCGCCCCGACCTGCTGGCCGACTACTACCGCGACCAGATCGAGCGGCTGATGCGCTATCACCGCGTGCCGGTGGTGGTGGGACTGAGCCGGCGCCCGATCCCGCTGCCGTTCGTGATCGAGGCCTCCACCACCGATATCAGCTACACCCAGGCGCGCGAGCTGGAGGCATCGTTCGTGCTGCCGGAGCTGAGCCGCATCGACGACGGCATCGCCAACGGCACCTATGAGCCGGTGCCGGGCGAAGCCTGGCCGCTGTCGCTGTTCCCGGCCGAGCGCGTTGACCTGGCGCTGCAGCGGCTGTACCACTACACCGGCACGGCGCCGCAGCACTTCCAGCGCTTCGTGCTGTTCACCAACTACCAGCGCTATGTCGATGAGTTCGTCACGTTGGGGCGCGGGCTGATGGCCAGCAGCGACGGCGGCGGCTACACCCGCTTTGTCGAGCCCGGCGACGTGGTGCAGGAACTCGGCGGGGCGGAGCCCGACGACGCCACGCGCCCGCGCGCGCTGCCGCAGATGCCCGCCTACCACCTGGTGCGCGAGGACAAGCTGGGCGTGACGCTGGTCAATATCGGCGTGGGCCCGTCCAACGCCAAGACCATGACCGACCACCTCGCGGTGCTGCGCCCGCACTGCTGGCTGATGGTGGGCCACTGCGGCGGCCTGCGCCGCTCGCAGCAGCTGGGCGACTATGTGCTGGCGCACGCCTATGTGCGCGACGACCACGTGCTCGACCACGACCTGCCGCCGTGGGTGCCGGTGCCGCCCATCGCAGAGATCCAGGTGGCATTGCAGGAAGCCGTCGCGCGCGTGACCGGGCTGTCCGGCAACGAGATGAAGACCCGCATGCGCACCGGCACCGTGGTGTCGACCGACGACCGCAACTGGGAGCTGAAGTCCAAGTCGCTGTATGCGCGCTTCAACCAGTCGCGCGCGATTGCCATCGACATGGAAAGCGCGGCGGTGGCGGCCAATGGCTTCCGGCTGCGCGTGCCGTATGGCACGTTGCTGTGCGTGTCGGACAAGCCGCTGCATGGCGAGCTCAAGCTGCGCGGCATGGCCAATGCGTTCTACCGCCAGCGTGTCAGCCAGCACATGACTATCGGGCTGGAGGCGATCCGTATCCTGCGTGAGAACGGGGTGGAGCAGCTGCATTCGCGCAAGCTGCGCAGCTTTGATGAGCCGGCGTTCCGGTAGAGGCCGCCGATCGTTGATTGGCGTACCGGATGCGCCGGAGACGTTGGCGGAGCGCTACGGCGGGCGCGTTGGAGTGATGTCGGAGACGCTGGCCGCTGAAGAAGGTCAGCGGGTGCAAATAGCACTTGGTAGAATGGGTGCATGGCTCGCCTGACCCCACCTCCCTCGCAGAAGTACCTGATGCCGCGTGCTGCCGATGCTGTCGGCCCGCAGAACGAGGCTGAGCGCCAGTTGTATGAACAGATCGTAGAAGGCCTGCACAGTGGCGCAGGTACTGAGTACGAGCATGTCGAGGAGTTCGCTGCCGAACTCCGCGCCCGCCTGAAGCGTCGCAATCGTTAAGAGGTGTCGCTTCGCCTGAGGCTACGCCCCGCCGCGCGCCGGGATGCCTACGACGCGCAGGATTGGTATGACGAGGCCGCCCCAGGCCTCGGTGAAGCCTTCACCGATGAATTGCTGAGCGCGCTTGCCTTCCTGGCCGCGCATCCCGCAGTTGGCTCCCGCCGCTACAGCCACTTCCTGCTGGACGCATCGCTGCGCGTCTGGGCGCTCGACCGATTCCCCTTCCTGATTTTCTATCGTGTGAGCGGCGAGACGCTGGACATTGTACGGGTATTGCACGAGCGTCGGGACATCGTGGCGAGTCTGATCAGGCATTGAAGCTCGGTGGCTGCGCTATCGACATGTCATCCGCAGAAAAAACGACGCCTGATGGCGCCGCTTCTTTTTGCATGTGGCCCGCAACTCAGAACCGATACCCCACCCCCATACTGAACAGCCACGGATCCAGGTTCACCTTCGATACCTTCATACCCCCCGCCTTCACATCGCTGGACAGCCAGATCTTCTTGATATCGGCGTTCAGGAACCAGTTCTTGGTCAGCTTGTAGTCCATGCCGATCTGCAGCGCCGGACCAACGCTCCAGCTGTCGAGCTGCAGCGAGTTGTTGGCGATGTCTGCACCCCAGATGCGGGTGAAGTTCAGGCCGGCGCCGATATACGGGCGGAAGGTGCCGTTGGGAATGAAGTGGTACTGCACCAGCAGCGTCGGCGGCAGATGCTTGAAGGTGCCGATCCTGTTGCCGTCGAGGTAGACGTCCTGCTTCTGCGGCACCGTCAGCACCAGTTCCGCCGCGATGTGCGGCGTGAAGAAGTAGGTGACGTCGAATTCAGGGATCCACTTGTTGTTGACCGTGATGCGGTCCGACGGGCCGATGCCGCCGACGGGGTCGGCGCTGTTGGCCATGTCGAGGTAGGTGCCGCGCAGGCGCACCATCCAGTTGCCCTGCGCCTCGTCAGCGGCGGCAGCGGGGGTGGCGAAGGCGCCCAGCATGGCGCAGGCGGCGATGGCGGAACAGGTGACCCGGGTGCGAAGAGAGAGAGTTTTCATGTGGTTCTGCTTGGTCTGGTATCGAATCCGGGCCCAGTTTGGCCGAGCAGGCCGGCACGGGCCTTGACCCAGAACAAGCAGAAGGCAATGGGTGCGCGGCGTCGCGATGACGCCACAGCGCAGCCTTTGCGCAGCCGCGGCTTGCACCGGCGCTTCTAAACACATGCGGAATGATTCGTGGCGCCGCGCGGTACCGCCGCTTAAGCTGTGTGAAAGATCCACGCGCGCCGGCAGCGTGTGCGGATCGGCATCGGGCATGTCGTGGGCGTCCGCCAGGGCGTCTTTCCGGGTGTGCCCCGTGGGGGCGGGGCACACCGGTTTTCTTGCGGCGGCTGGCGGTGTCAGGCCTCGGCCGCCTCGTCAGGCACTGCGGTCACCGCAGACCGCGGCGCCACGCCGAAGCCCGCCTGCAGGTGCCGGTTCACACCCGAGATCACCGCGCGCAGCGAGGCCGTGACCAGGCTGGCGTCGATGCCGGCGCCGAACCCTGTCGGTGAATCGCCCACACGCACTTCCACGTAGCACGCTGCGCGCGCGTCCGCGCCTGCGGTTATCGCATGCTCGTGGTAATCCATCACGCATACCGGGAAGTCCAGCGCATTGACGAAGGCGTCGATGGGCCCGTTGCCGCTGCCGCGCACGCTGCACGGCTTGCCGTCGCGCACCATCTGCACCGCGATCTCCGTGGCGCCATCGCGGTCCGATACCAGCTGGTGCGATACATAGCGCAGCGGCGTCTGCTGAGCCAGGTACTCGCGCTGGAACAGACCATAAAGGTCATCGGCGCTCGCTTCCATCCCGGTGTCGTCAGTCATGGCCTGCACCGCGCGGCTGAACTCGATCTGCAGGCGGCGCGGCATGTAGATGCCATGCACCTGTTCCAGCAGGTAGGCCATGCCGCCCTTGCCGGACTGGCTGTTGACGCGGATCACCGCGTCATAGCTGCGGCCGAGGTCGGCCGGGTCGATCGGCAGGTAGGGCACCTCCCAGATACCGTCCGGCTGCTGCTGCGCAAAGCCCTTGCGGATCGCATCCTGGTGCGAGCCCGAGAATGCGGTGAACACCAGGTCGCCTACATATGGATGGCGCGGATGCACCGGCAGCTGGTTGCAGTGCTCCACGCACTGGCGCACCGCATCGATATCGGAGAAGTCCAGGTTGGGCGCCACGCCCTGCGTATAGAGGTTGAGCGCCAGCGTCACCAGGTCGACATTGCCGGTGCGCTCGCCGTTGCCGAACAGGCATCCTTCGACGCGGTCGGCGCCCGCCATCAGTGCCAGTTCCGCGGCGGCCACCGCGGTGCCGCGGTCGTTGTGCGGGTGCACTGACAGCGCAATGTGTTCGCGCCGGGCGAGGCGGCGGTGCATCCATTCGATCTGGTCGGCGAACACATTGGGCGTGCTGCATTCGACCGTGGTCGGCAGGTTCAGGATCATCGGGCGGCCGCGGCTGGCTTGCCAGGCGGCAGAGACCGCGTCGCTCACTTCCAGCGAGAAGTCGAGTTCGGCCAGGCTGAAGGTCTCCGGCGAATATTCATAGGTCCACGCGGTTTCTGGCATGGCATCGGTCAGCGCCTTGATCAGGCGCGTGCCCGATACCGCAACCTCCTTGATCTCTTCGCGCGATGCGTTGAAGACGATGCGCCGCCAGGCCGGCGCGATCGGGTTGTACAGATGCACCGTGGCGCGCGCCGCGCCGCGTACGGACTCGACCGTGCGGCGGATCAGGTCTTCGCGCGACTGCGTCAGCACCACGATGGTGACGTCGTCGGGGATGCGCTGCGCTTCGATCAGCATGCGCACGAAGTCGAAATCGGTCTGCGAGGCCGCGGGGAACGCGACTTCGATTTCCTTCAGGCCGATCTTTACCAGTTGTTCGAACAAGCGCAGCTTGCGCGCCGGGTTCATCGGCTCGATCAGGGCCTGGTTGCCGTCGCGCAGGTCGGTGCTCATCCAGCGCGGTGCGCGCGTGATGGTGCGGCCGGGCCAGGTCCGGTCAGGGATGTCGACGGTGGCGGCGGGCTGGTACTTGGTGGCGGGATTGCCGAGCATACGGGGTCTCCTTCCTCGCTAGGGGAAAGTGAAAAAAGACAAACGGAAAAAAGGTGGCGAAAGGCTGCCGAACTGCCACAGGGCTCTAGGCCCGGCAACCGATCGGTAGGCTTAGCAGTAGCGAGGAAGCGCGCAGGGCGCGGCCCGATGCCAGGGCAGCCAGCACGCGTGCGCGGGCAGCGATGCGGGACGCATCGGCAGCCTGGCAGGGAGTGCTGGTGTAACGGTTCATCGTGGCTGGAGAGGGTGGGCCGGAGCCGCTCGGGGTGTGTGCACATGCGGCGCGGCGCCGCATTGCCGGGCAAGATTAGTCGACAACTCCCGCCTCGGTCAAGCGGCGGAGGGGCACGGCACGCCAGCGTGGCCCAATCGGGGGATCGCCCTGTGCGAAGTGCGCCAAACGGTTGGGGGCGGTCCGCCGCCGGGCCGCTGCCGTCCGTTTTTCTCCCGTCCGTATGGCGGTGACACTGCGCTGTATGGATGAGGCACGCGCATGTTCTGTGCGCTGCACCTCAGTCGTCTGGACGGTATTGCGCCGGCACCTTTGTGCCTAGGCTGATAGCGCGGGAAGAAAACGACTCGGGGGATCATCATGAGAATGAGAACGTGGGCATCCTGGCTGTCAGGTTGTGCCGTGACGATGCTATTGGCGGCTTGCGGCGGAGGTGGCGGCGGTTCAAGCGCGCCCGCCGCGCCGGCCGCGGGCGGCAGCACGGCGCTGACCTATACCACGAAGATAAGCGTGACCTCCGGCGAGGTCGGCGTTGGCCGCACGATTACCATCAGCGCGCTGGCGGTGGACAGCAACGGCGTCGACGTATCGGGCAACACCACCTTCAACTGGACCAGCACCGATAACACCGTGGCCACCGTGGCGGCGAGCGCCACCACGCCGGGCAGCGCCGTGGTCATGGGCATTGCCCCCGGAACCACCACCGTGCAGGTGGTGGCGACGGTCAAGAGCGCCGACAACACGACAGTTCAGCTGCCCGCGCAGTCGGCCACCATTACCGTGGTGCCGGCGTCGACGCTGACCTATAGCCTGTCGATCCCGAACACCAGCCTGTCGATGAGCGACGGCCAGGCACTGCCGGTAGCGGTATCGCTGGTCGACAGCAACGGCAGCGACGTGTCGGCCAGCGTCAACAGCTGGGCATGGTCCAGCAGCGGCACCGCGGTCCAGGTCACCGCCAGCCAGAACAGCGCCACGCTGAAGGCGAGCAACAGTTCGTCCACCACTGCTGCCACGGCCAGTGTCTCGGTGTCGGTCACAGCGCCCGACGGGCATACCCTCGGCGGCGTGATCGCGGTAACGGTGCAGAAGAACGGCGCCGCCGCCTATCGCGTGGTGACCACCAAGGGCGGACGCGAGGTCAACGCGCTGCAGGTATTCAGCAGTCGTCCGGATACCTTCACCTCGCGCGTGCTGCGCCAGGATGGCCAGGACGTGACCGCGGATTTCGACGGCGCCTGGACCTACACGGCGACCTCGGCCACGCTGTCTGCGTCGGAAGCCGCGGGTACGCATGATGCGACGGTGCGCACCAGCCTGGCCAACGACAAGGGTCCGGTCCAGGGCAGCCTGACCGTGACCGCGGTCAGCAGCAAGCTTGGCGAGCGCCGCAGCGCCGCCCTGACGGTGACGGAAAATCCGGCCTGGGCGCTGGTCAGCGACAACCAGGATCCGTTGACGCTGCTGCTGATGCCGCCGATCCCCGTCGAAGTGACGGCACGCATGAAGCATCTGGGCGACGACGCGCAGTACACCGCCTGCGGCAACTGGGCATGGTCCAGCACCGGTCCGGTGTCCCTGAGCCCGAGCGTGGTCATGCTGCCGAACCAGGTGCGCGCCACCGGCACCGCGGCGGGCGACTTCACCATTACCGTGACCTGCACCGCGGTCGCCGACAATACGCCGCTGAAGCTGGTCTTCTACGGTACGGTCAAGTAAGCAGCAGATTTCCGCACCTGGCGAAACGCCCTCCATCCGGAGGGCGTTTTGCTTCTGGCGGAACGGATGCCGGCAAAGCGTACCCGATTCTGCGTGGCCGGCACGAGGCATCTTGCTGATGCCGGCGCGTACCGCCAATGGCGTCGGATCAAGTCCGGACCTGCCCTTGCAAGTCGTCCCCGAGATGCCCGGCAGGCCGGCTTGCGCGCAAAGCGTACCCAATTCTGCGTGCACGCGCGCAAGCCTTCACTGGCTCGTTCTACCCCCGCCAGACAGCTTGCAGACGAGCGCAAACCGACGCTTCCGCGCTCGGCGGAAGCAGCGGGCGTACCCGTTTCTGCGTGGAAGTCTTTGCGCAGGAAAGCGCGCCGTTCAGCCCTTGCGCACGAAGCGCACCACCTGCTCGGCGGCCTTGTCCTGCCCGCTGGCGGTGTTGCTGGCGGTATTGGCGCCGCACGTGTTGCAGCCGCCGTCGTCGCAGCCGCTGGCGCAGCCCGCCGCGGCCTGCGGGGCGAGCCAGCGCACCAGCCGGCCGCGCCAGCCGGTGGCGGCGGTGCCGCCCAGGTGCGCGGCCAGCGCGGCCTTGACGCGCTCGCGCGTGCGCGGCGCGTAGCGCGCGAGCACCGACACCGCGCACGCCAGCACGATCAGCGGGACCAGCAGCGTTTCGATGGCGTGATAGAGGCTCATGGCGACGGCTTTTCTCAGCTGAACATCAGCGCGACGCGGTAGGTCGCGAACGCCGCCAGGTAGGCCAGCCCGGTCAGGTAGGCCGCCGACAGCGCCATCACCTTCCACGAGTTGGTCTCGCGCCGGATCACCGCCAGCGTGGAGATGCACTGCGGTGCAAATACGTACCAGGCCAGCAGCGACAGCGCGGTGGCCAGCGACCACTGGGCAGCGATCATCGGCGCCAGCTGCGTGGCCACGGTCTCTTCACTGCCCGACAGCGCATAGACGGTCGCCAGCGCGCCCACGGCCACCTCGCGCGCGGCCAGGCCCGGCACCAGCGCGATGCAGATCTGCCAGTTGAAGCCCACCGGCGCGAACACCTTCTGCAGCGCATGGCCGATCATGCCGGCAAAGCTGTAGTCGATGGCCGGCGCGGTCGCGCCCACGGGCGCCGACGGGAAGGTCGAGAGGAACCACAGCAGCACCGTCAGCGCCAGGATCACCTTGCCCACCCGCGACAGGAAGATGCGGGCACGCTCCCACAGGCCGATGGCCACATCGCGCGGGTTGGGAATGCGGTACGAGGGCAGCTCCATCAGCAGCGGATGGTCGGCCCGGTCGCGGCGGAAGAACTTGAGCGCGTAGGCCACCACCAGCGCGCTGACGATGCCTGCCACGTACAGCGCGAACAGCACCAGCCCCTGCAGGTTGAACAGGCCCATCACGGTGCGCTCGGGGATGAAGGCGCCGATCAGCAGCGCATACACCGGCAGCCGCGCCGAGCAGGTCATCAGCGGCGCCACCAGGATGGTGGTGAGCCGGTCGCGCGGGTCCTGGATGGTGCGCGTGGCCATGATGCCGGGAATGGCGCAGGCAAAGCTGGACAGCAGCGGGATGAACGAGCGCCCCGACAGCCCCGCGCCCATCATCAGGCGGTCCAGCAGGAAGGCCGCGCGCGGCAGGTAGCCGGATTCTTCCAGCGTCAGGATGAACAGAAACAGGATCAGGATCTGCGGCAGGAACACCACCACGCTGCCCAGGCCCGCGACCAGGCCGTCGACCAGCAGGCTCTTGAGCATGCCGTCGGGCAGGTGCGCGCCCAGCATTTCGCCGGCCCAGTGCACGCCGCCCTCGATGCCTTCCATCAGCGGCGCGGCCCAAGAAAACACCGCCTGGAACATCAGGAACAGCAGCACCGCCAGCAGCAACAGGCCGAACACCGGATGCAGCACGATGCGGTCGATGCGGTCGTCCAGCGCGGCGGTGCGCGCCGGCATGCTGACCGCGGCCGCCAGCAGGCGGTTGACCTCGGTGTGCACGTCCATGTCGCTGGCGGGCTCCGGGGAGGCCGGCGGGGCCGGCGGCAGGGTGTTGTCGAGCAGCTTGACCAGCGCCGCGGCACCATCGCGCTTGACCGCGACGGTGCTGACCACCGGCACGCCGAGCGCAGCCGACAGCTTGTCGCGGTCGATCTGGATGCCGCGCCGCGCGGCGGCGTCGCTCATATTGAGCACCACCACCATCGGCAGGCCAAGGCGGCGCAATTCCAGCACGAAGCGCAGGTGCAGGCGCAGGTTGGTGGCGTCGACCACCGACACCAGCAGGTCCGGGCGCTGCTCGCCGGGGCGCACGCCCATGCAGACGTCGCGGGTGATGGCTTCGTCGAGGCTGGCCGCGTGCAGGCTGTAGGCGCCGGGCAGGTCCAGGATGCGCACCTGGCGCCCGCCCGGCGACATGAAGTAGCCTTCCTTGCGCTCGACGGTCACGCCCGCATAGTTGGCCACCTTCTGGCGGCTGCCGGTCAGGCGGTTGAACAGTGCGGTCTTGCCGCAATTGGGATTGCCGACCAGCGCAATGCGCAGGGCAGAAGTAGAAGGAGCTGCAGACATAATCCGGGGAAGGCTCAGGCAGTCCGTTTTGCGGACAGTTTGGCGGTCTGGTCGCCGCCCTGCGTGACCGGGGCGATGCTGGTGACCGAGGCACCGGCGATCTCCACGCCGATGCGCGCCGCCTCCGAGCGGCGCAGCGCAAAGCGGGTGAAGCCTACCTGCGCCACCAGGGGGTCCATGCCGAAGGGCCCGTGGGCGATGATCTGCACGGCTTCACCGGGCACGAAGCCCAGTTCGCGCAGACGGCGCGCGACCGGGTCCGCGGGGGTGGCGTCGTCCACCGATTGCACTACGGCGGGCGTGCGCCGTGGTAGTTCAGACAACCGCATCATGCTTCCAGTCCGTGGCGCGGTCTGCCGCCAAGCGGTCTGCGCGACCACGCCGGGGTATGTAAATGAAAATCGTTTTCATTGTATAGCAAATGAGGCATGGCGTTGCCCCTAAAAGGACGAGTACGCCGGCCTGTGCCGCATCATTGGGCGGCTGGAGGCGAATGATAACCGCTCAGGGTTCGGGTGACAGCGAGCGACGGTCAGCCCGCGCACCACTGCCAGTGTCAGCGCGCGCCGAACTGGCCGGACAGGCCGTTGCGCGTGGCGGCATCGAGGCTGGCGGGCCATCAGGCAACGCGAAACCGAATGCAACCCGTTTCATGCAATTGCGAACAAATACTACATTTGCGTTATTGGATGCCGCCAGCCGGCGGCGTTAAGCTGCGAGCACGCTGAACACCCCGTTCCACGCGTACTTCACAAGCCATCGGTCTCAGGATCGGTGGCTTTTTCTTTGGGGCTGCCCTCGGCGGCGGCCGTCATCTCCCGCACCATGCCGACGAAATGATCGCGTGCCGGATGGTCCGGCGCCGTCTTCCACGCGCAGTAGACCTCCGAGCGCACCGCCGCATCGGCCAGCGGGCGGAACGCGGCGCCGGCCATGCCAGAGCGCGCCAGCGCCGCCGGCACCACCGCCACGCCCATCCCCTGCGAGACCAGCGACACCACCGACAGCCAGTGCCGCACCTCATGGCGGATCTGCGGGTAGAAGCCCTGTGCCGCGCACATGTCGAAGATCCGGCTGTAGTAGTCCGGCGAGGCCTTGCGCGAGAACAGCACAAAGGGCTCGCCGCGCAATGCCGTCAGCGGCAACTCCGGCAGCGCGGCCAGCGCGTGGTCGGCCGGCAGGCAGCAGACAAAGGGTTCGGTATGCACCAGGGTCGCTTGCAGCGTGTCCGGCACCCGGCCAGTGTGGATAAAGGCGGCGTCGAGTTCGTCGTGCAGCAGCGCGTCGATCTGCTCCTGCGAGTTGAGCTCGGTCAGCGCCACCTGGATGCCGGGATAGGCCGCCTGGAACGCGCGCAGGGTCTGCGGCAGCCCGCGATACAGCATCGAGCCGACAAAGCCCACCCGCAGCCGCCCGACCGCGCCGGCCTCGATCTCGCGTGCCAGCACCCGCGCGGCCTCGGCCTGGGCCAGCAGTGCCGTGGCCGATTCGCGGAAGGCGCGTCCGGCCGCGGTCAGCCGCACGCCGCGGCTGTCGCGGTCGAACAGCCGCGCCCCGACCGAGGCCTCCAGCTGCTGGATATTGAGCGACAGCGGCGGCTGGGAAATGGCAAGCCGGCGCGCGGCCCGGCCGAAGTGCAGTTCCTCGGCCAGCACGAGGAAGTAACGCAGGTGTCGGAATTCCATGGTGATACAGAAATTATATGGATCAAGCCAATTTTAGAATTAGACGCAAATCCTTGGGGTTTGAATAATGGTGTCCAGGGGACCGCCAGCCGGAGCCCGCCCAATTCCAGGAGACCAGCCATGCCGTCCAGCGCCGTGCGCGACACCACCCATCAAGCCCACGCCGCTGCGCCGGCAGCCGCCCACCCGGTACCGGACCGCCAGGGCGGCAGCCTGTTTGCCGCCGACCCGGAGCTGCGCGCGTTGCTGCCGCTGTACCTGCCCGCCGACCTGTTCAACCACCTGCTGCCGCATCTCGAGCGCATGGGCGCCCTGGCCGGCGGCGTGCTCGACGAGCTGGCCGGCGTGGCCGACCACCATCCCCCCGAACTCACCTACCGCACCCGCGCCGGCGTGGACGCGCAGCGCATCGACAAGCATCCGGCCTATGTGGAGCTGGAGCGTGTGGCCTTTGCCGAATTCGGCCTGGCGGCGGCGTCGCACCGCGGCGGCGTGCTTGGGTGGGACAAGCCCATGCCGCCGGCGGCCAAGTACGCGCTCACATATCTGTTCGTGCAGGCCGAGTTTGGCCTGTGCTGCCCGCTGTCGATGACCGACTCGCTGACGCGCACGCTGCGCAAGTTCGGCGATCCGGTGCTGGTTGAGCGCTTCCTGCCCAACCTGACCACGCAGGTCTTTGACGATCTGTACCAGGGTGCGATGTTCATGACCGAGCAGGGCGCCGGCTCCGACGTGGCCGCCACCGCCACGCGCGCGGTGCGCGACCCCGCTGCCGAGGGCGGCTGGCGCCTGCTGGGCGACAAGTGGTTCTGCTCCAACCCCGATGCCGCGCTGGCGATGGTGCTGGCGCGCGTGGAGGATGAGGCCGGCAACGCCGTGCCGGGCCACAAGGGCGTGTCGCTGTTCCTGCTGCCGCGCAAGCTGGCCGACGGCAGCGACAACCACTACCGGATCATCCGCCTGAAGGACAAGCTGGGCACGCGCTCGATGGCCAGCGGCGAGATCCGGCTGGAAGGCGCGCATGCTTACCTGGTCGGCGAACCCGGCCGCGGCTTTGTGCAGATGGCCGACATGATCAACAACTCGCGCCTGTCCAACGGCGTGCGCGCCGCCGGCCTGATGCGCCGCGCGCTGACCGAGGGCCTGTTCATCGCGCGCGAGCGCCAGGCATTCGGCAAGCGCCTGCAGGACATGCCGCTGATGCGCCGCCAGTTGCTCAAGCTGACCTTGCCGACCGAACAGGCGCGCACCATGGTGTTCCAGACCGCCGAGGCGCTGCGCCGTGCCGATGCGGGCGAGGCCGACGCCTACCCGCTGATGCGCATCCTGACGCCGCTGATCAAGTTCCGCGCCTGCCGCGACGCGCGCAAGGTCACCGGCGACGCCATGGAGATCCGCGGCGGCTGCGGCTATATCGAGGAATGGAGCGATCCGCGCCTGGTGCGCGACGCCCACCTTGGCTCGATCTGGGAAGGCACCAGCAATATCGTCGCGCTCGACGTGCTGCGCGCGGTCCGTCGCGAAGGCGCGCTGCCGGTGCTGCAGGCGCACCTGGCCGGGCTGCTGGCCGATACGCCGATGCATGCGGCCGCGCGCGCCGCGTTTGAAGGCGCCATCGCCGCCGCTGCGACGCTGGCCGCGCAGGCTGCCGATGCCGGCGCGCAAGGCGAGCTGCTGGCGCGCCAGGCGGCCTCGGCGCTGTACCACGTCACCAGCGCGGTGGCGATGGCATGGGAGGCCGGGCGCATCGGCTCGGTACGCCGCATGCGGCTGGCCCAGCTGGTCCTGCGCCACCGCGTGCTGCCGCAAGACCCGCTGGCCGCGCAGGCCGAGCCCGAGTGGCTGGCCGAGACCGTCGCGCCGGCCGACGGCACGGTGCGTGCCGCCGGCGCGATCGACCAGGTCAACGTGTTCTGACCGGCCCGACGGCCGGCCCGCATCTGTCACACCATCCCCCGCAATACCATCCCGCCCCGGGGCGGGAGATGTCCTACACCCAGGAGACAACGCCATGAAACTCTGGCACCGCGTCGCGGCCATCGCTGCCTGCTCGCTCGTTATCACCCCCGCCTTCGCCCAGAAGGACTTCCCGTCCAAGCCGATCATGATGGTCGTCACCTACCCGCCGGGCGGCCCCACCGATGCCATGGCGCGCACGCTTGCGGCCGCGCTCAAGTCCAGCCTGGGCCAGCCGGTGGTGGTGGAGAACCGCGCCGGCGCCGGCGGCAATATCGGCGCCGAAGCGGTGGCGCGCGCCGAGCCCGATGGCTACACGCTGATGTTCGGCACCTCGGCGCCGCTGGCGATCAACGTGAGCCTGTATCGCAAGATCAACTACGACCCGGTCAAGAGCTTCGCCCCGGTGATCCAGATCGGCCAGCTGCCCAATGTGCTGGTGGTCAATCCGTCGGTGCCGGCGAAGAACGTCAACGAGCTGATCGCCTATGGCAAGGCGCACCCTGGCAAGCTGACCTATGCCTCGTCCGGCAACGGCGCGTCTTCACACCTGGCCGGGGTGCTGTTCAACAACGTCACCGGCACGGATTTCCAGCACATCCCGTACAAGGGCACGGGTCCCGCGCTGAACGACCTGCTGGGCGGGCAGGTCAGCATGGCCTTCACCGACGTGCTGACCGCGATGCCGTTTATCAAGAGCGGCAAGATGCGCGCGCTGGGCGTGACTACCAAGGCGCGCTCGCAGGCGTTGCCGGACGTGCCGACCGTGGCCGAGCAGGGCGTGACCGGGTTCGACGTATCGGTGTTCTTCGGCGTGGTCGCGCCCGCCGGCACGCCGCCCGAAGTGATCGGCAAGCTCAACCGCGCCTTTGCCGATGCGCTCAGGCAGCCCGACGTACGCAAGACCCTGCAGGCGCAGGGCCTGGAGTTCGCGCCATCGACCACGCCCGAGCAACTGGGCGGCTTCGTCAAGGCCGAGGTCGGCAAGTGGCGCACCGTGGTGCAGAAATCCGGCGCCCAGCTGGACTGAACCGCTTGACTGAACCGCACGACCGAACCGCACAGAGATACCAGCCATGACCCAAACCAGCCCCGGCGCGCTCGCCGGCATCCGCGTGGTCGACCTGTCGCGCATCCTGGGCGGCCCGTACTGCGGCCAGGTCCTGGGCGACCACGGCGCGGACGTGCTCAAGATCGAACCGCCGCAGGGCGACGACACCCGTACCTGGGGGCCGCCGTTCAAGGACGGCGTGGCCTCCTACTACTTCGGCCTGAACCGCAACAAGCGCGTGATGCGGCTGGACCTGACCGCCGAGGCGGATCGTGAAGTCCTGCTTGCGTTGCTGGCCGAGGCCGACGTGCTGGTCGAGAACTTCAAGACCGGCACCATGGAGAAGTGGGGGCTGGGCTACGACACCCTGTCCGCGCGTTTCCCGCGGCTGGTGCATTGCCGCGTGTCGGGCTTCGGCGCCGACGGCCCGCTGGGCGGCCTGCCCGGCTATGACGCCGCCATCCAGGCCATGTCCGGCATCATGAGCATCAACGGCGAGGCCGATGGCGATCCGCTGCGCGTGGGCTTGCCGGTGGTGGACATGGTGACGGGCCTGAACGCCGTGATCGGCGTGCTGCTGGCCTTGCAGGAGCGCGCCCGCAGCGGGCGCGGCCAGTTTGTCGAGGCCGCGCTCTATGACTCCGGCCTGTCGCTGCTGCATCCGCATGCGGCCAACTGGTTCATGAGCGGCAAGACGCCGCAGCGCACCGGCAACGCGCATCCGAACATCTACCCGTATGACACCGTCGCCACCGCCACCGACCCGATCTTCCTTGCCGTGGGCAATGACCGGCAGTTCCGCATCCTGTGCGAGCACCTGCGGTTGCCTGCGCTGGCCGATGACGAGCGCTATGCCATGGCCGGCGCGCGCTCGGTGAATCGCGTGGCGCTGAAGGCGGAGCTGGAAGCCAGCCTGCGCGAATTCGATGGCAAGGTGCTTGCCGATGAACTGGTGGCCGCCGGCGTGCCGTGCGCGCCGGTGCTGTCCGTGGCCGACGCCTTGCAGCATCCACATACGCAGCACCGCGAGATGGTGGTGGAGATGGAAGACGGCTACAAGGGGCTGGGCGCGCCGGTCAGGCTGAGCCGCACGCCAGCGACGTACCGGTATGCGCCGCTTACTGAAGGGGACGAGTTCCTCGAATAGGCGCGACGGCACCGGCCCTGCACCGCTGGTTTGCTCCCCTCTCCCGCTTGCGGGAGAGGGGCAGGGGGTGAGGGTAGGCGCGGGCATACCAACGGCCTGAACTTCGTGGATATGCCCGCCCTCACCCCAGCCCTCTCCCGCAAGCGGGAGAGGGAGCCCCCAATCGGTAACGTCCAGGCGTCAGCCCGGAATCATCCCAGGCAACAGGTAAGCCTGCACCACCGTGATGATGCCGATGATCACGGCAAACAGCAGGCTGTGCCTGACCGTAAAGCGGAACAGCTCCGACTCCTTGCCCACCAGCCCGGTCGCCGCGCAGGCCACCGCGATCGATTGCGGCGAGATCATCTTGGCGGTGACGCCGCCGGTGGTGTTGGCAGCCACCAGCAGCGTGTTAGACACGCCGATCTGGTGCGCGGTGGTGTTCTGCAGCGCGCAGAAGAGCGCATTGGACGAGGTGTCCGACCCCGTCAGGAACACCCCCAGCCAGCCCAGGTACGGCGAGAAGAACGGGAACGCCGCGCCGGTGCCGGCCAGCAGCAGCGCCAGCGTCGACGACATGCCCGAGTAGTTGGCGACAAAGGCGAACGCCAGCACCAGCCCGATCGACAGCACCGGGCGCGCCAGTTCCACCAGGGTCTCGCCGAAGGTGGCCAGCAGCGCGCGCGGCTTCATGCGCAGCAGCACGGCCGAGATCAGCGCGGTCAGCAAAATGGCGGTGCCGACGGCGGAGAGCAGGTCGATCTTCAGCACCGCGTCATAGGCCTTGGGCGTGGCCACGATCGGCGCGGCCTTGATCACCATCTGGTCCAGCCCCGGGATCTTGAACTTCAGCACCGTACCGGCCAGCGCGCCGTTGGCGGCAAACAGGGCCTTGAACGGCTGCAGGCTCCACACCGTGACGATGGCGGTCAGGATGCCGAACGGCGCCCACGCGCGCAATGTCTGCGCCAGGGTGTAGGGCGACGCCTTGCGGCTCGCCATGTTGCCGCCGAATCCGCCGCCGAAACCAGCCAGCGCTACCGTGCCGCCGCGGACATTGCCGCCGGCACGTTGCGACGCGCTGCGCGGCTGCCATACCTTCAGGAAGGCCGCCAGCGACACCAGGCTCACCAGTGCCGAGGTGATGTCCGGCAGCTCGGGCCCGATATGGTTGGAGGTGAAGTACTGCGTCACGGCAAAGCTGCCGCCGCACACCAGCGCCGCCGGCCACGTCTCGCGCACGCCCTTGGCGCCGTCCATCATGAACACCAGCCAGAACGGCACCATCAGCGACAGCAGCGGCAGTTGCCGGCCCGCCATGGCGCCGATATGGAAGGGATCGATGCCCGTCACCTGGCCCGCCACGATGATGGGGATGCCCATCGCGCCGAATGCCACCGGCGCGGTATTGGCGATCAGGCACAGGCCCGCGGCGTACAGCGGATTGAAGCCCAGGCCCACCAGCAGCGCCGCGGTGATCGCCACCGGCGCGCCGAAGCCCGCGGCGCCTTCCAGGAAGGCACCAAAGGCAAAGCCGATCAGCAGCATCTGCAGGCGCTGGTCGTCGGTGATCGACAGCACCGAGGCGCGGATCACGTCGAACTGGCCGGTCTTGACCACGATCTTGTAGAGGAACACCGCGGTCACGATGATCCACGCGATCGGCCACAGGCCGTAGGCAAAGCCGAAGCCGGCCGAGGCCAGCGCCTGCCGCACGGGCATGCCGTAGGCAAAGATCGCCACGGCCAGCGCCAGCAGCAGGGTCACCGCGGCGGCGACATGGCCCTTCATGCGCAGCACGGCCAGCGCGATGAAGAAGAACAGGATGGGGATGGCTGCCGCCAGCGACGACAGCCACAGGCTGCCCAGCGGCGTATAGAGTTGGGTCCAGGGTTGCACGGTTTAGTCTCCTGCTTTGGTGGTGTTTCGGGAAATCTTTGATTTGTTGGTGAAGGCTGCGGGCATCGAATTACCGAGGGCATCGAAACGCCGCTTGTTTGCTCCCCTCTCCCGCTTGCGGGAGAGGGGCAGGGGGTGAGGGCAGGCCAGCGTTATGCGACAGCGCTGCACTTCGTCGACGCTCCCGCCCTCACCCCAACCCTCTCCCGCAAGCGCTTGCCTTTACCCACAACTTCCGGCGGCTTACTCGTTTTTCTGGAAGATCCGATACATTTCGGTGATTTCGTGCAAAACGAGGAAGCCGCGCCAGAGGACAGTAGCACCGGGGGGATCGTCGTTTTTGCGACCCAGGTAGCCACCGAGCTTGGCGATCCAAAGGACCGTTTCGCTGAGTTTGGGTGCCTGCTCCGGTGGCTTGGTTGTGCCGTGCGTGCGGCAGTACAAGGCCTGCCATTCGAGCGACTGCAATAGCACCGAGCAAGGGATATCGGCTTCAAGCCGGCCGAGCATGGTCGCGTACATGATGCGCCAGCCGATCACGGCGAACAGCGCCGTGGCGCGCAGGAACCGCTCCAGCGTCCCGAACTGCCGAGCCTCGATCTGGCAGCCACTTTTCAGGACACGATGCCAGGATTCAATGGTCCAGCGCCGGGCATACCAGCTCAGCCGTTCCAGCACATCTTCCAGCGTTTGGGTGGGCATCGAACTGAGCAACATCCATTCGAGCGGCTCAACACCTTCGGGCGGATCGATTTCCAGTGCGTGAATGGCAAACACTTCGAGGCTTGGTAGGGCCTCTGCACCGCGGCTGCGCGGCGGTCGCAGTTGGACGGGCACACAGCGCAAAGCCAGTCGGGCGCTACGCGCTTGCCTGGCGCCACTCCTGGGCACGTGCAGGACGGTCTCCCCGAGTACGGGGGCCGCAGCAACCGTCTCCCACAGATACTTCTCTGGGTGATCCACGCCCCGATTCCAGGCGGCCCGCACCAACCAGTCCACCCCCGCTGGGCGCTGCGCCAGGAACACGTCGTACACATCGCCCTCGCGATCGCTGACGGCAACAAGGTGCGTGTCCGGACACTGCATCTTGAGCGGCTCAAGGCATTCCAGCCCCTCCAGCCACTTCACGCTTTCCTTGTCACGAATGGACAGCGCCCGGCGCTGCCTGGCCTTGCCCGATGCTTGCGGCGCACGCACCCACGTCTTCATGCTCAACACGCCCAGTGGCAGGCCCTCAGGCGTCACCGCCAGCACGCTGTGCAACATGAATCCGCGCAAATTGCCGCCCGTGCCGTGACCAAGTCCCTCAGTCGCGGGCAAATTTGCCAGATTGAATTCCGTGGTGTCCTGCACCGCCAATACGACAGGTACCTGCTGCATGCGACCCACGGTTTGAACGACGTGGCTCGCCAGTATTCCGTCCGGGTCGACCGCCTCATTATCAAAGAAGCGATATGCCGCCTTGAGTTGGGCACCACTCAAGGCCTGCGGGAACGAAACATGGGCTTTTTGCGCTAGTCCGCGCGCCAATGCCACAAGGCGCTGCGTGCGACGTGCATCGCCCAACTGAGCGCCACCGAATTCGTCGCTGGCCCAGTCTTCCAGATCTTCCGTATCAGACAAAATTGCCACCACTGATTGTCAACTTCCCCGAAGTTAACACCGTCCAATCCCGTTTACAACCTTTCCTATCGAGATGTGGGTAAAGACAAGCGCAAGCGGGAGAGGGAGCACACCGTCGGGAGCGGAACCGCTCGCGTCCTCGATGACGGCCTACTCCGGCTGCCCCTTCTCCCTCAGAAGATCCGCCAGGCTCTTCGCCGCCGGCTTCAGCGGCGTGCGGTGCTGGGTCCATCCCATCTGTTTCGCCGGCGTCAGCGCGCGCAGCCGCGTGGCGGCCCAGCGGAACAGCCGGTACGTCGCCGGATGCGAATACGCGCCGCTCCAGAAGCGCCACACCAGGTGTTCGCCGCGGCTGTACTTGGCGCCCTGGCCGCGCAGCGGGTTGGCAACCTGCTCTTCGGGATCGCGGTTGGCTTCGGTGCGCAGGCGCACCAGCAATTGCGGAATCGGGATGCGCACCGGGCACACTTCGCCGCAGGCGCCGCACAGGCTCGACGCGGTGGCCAGGTCGGCGGTGGCGTCCAGCCCCAGCAGGTGCGGCGAGATGATCTTGCCGATCGGGCCGGGATAGGTCGTGCCATAGGCGTGGCCGCCGATGCGCGTGTAGACCGGGCAATGGTTCATGCACGCGCCGCAGCGGATGCATTGCAGCGTGGCGCGCAATTGCGTATCGGCGTAGGCCTGGGTGCGGCCGTTGTCGAGCAGCACCAGGTGGACCTCGCGCGGGCCGTCGCGCTCGCCCGCGCGGCGCGGCCCGGAGATCAGGTTGAAGTACGTGGTGATGGCCTGCCCGGTGGCCGAGCGCGTCAGCAGCGTGGACAGCGGCACGATATGTTCCAGCCGGGCCACCACCTTTTCCATGCCCATGATGGCGATATGCACATCGGGCACGGTGGTGGACAGTCGCCCGTTGCCCTCGTTCTCCACCAGCCATAGCGTGCCGGTATCCGCGGCGGCGAAGTTCACGCCGGACAGGCCGATATCCGCTTCGACAAAGGCCTGGCGCAGCGCGCGGCGCCCGGTCTGGATCAGCGCGTCGACATCCTCGGTATAGGGCGTGCCGGGGATATGCGCCTCGAACAGTTGCGCGATATCGCCCTTGGTCTTGTGAATGGCCGGCATGACGATATGCGAGGGCTTTTCGCCGGCGAGCTGGACGATGTACTCGCCCATGTCCGACTCGATGCAGTCCACGCCGCGCTCGGCCAGGTAGTGGTTCAGCTCGATCTCCTCGCTGGCCATCGACTTGCCCTTGATCACGCGCCTGGCCTGCTTCGATGCCGCGATGCGGTGGATGATCGCGTTGGCCTCGTCGGCGTTCTCGGCCCAGTGCACCTGCACGCCGGCGGCGGTCAGCCTGGCCTCCAGCTGCACCAGCAGGTCGGGCAGGTTGGCCAGCGCGTGCTGGCGCACCGCCTCGCCCAGGTCGCGCAGGCGCTCCAGCTCGTCGGCGTCGGGGAACTGCGCCAGGCGCTTGCCCTGCAGGAAGTCCATCGCGCCGCGAAAGCTCTGGCGCAGCTTGGGGTCGTCCAGCGCCTCGCGGGCGCGCGCCTTGAAGTCCTGCGGCGGAACAAAATTCAGTATCTGCTGGCTCATTGCCCGGCCTCCCCGGTGTCGGTTTCGATGACGACCCACAGCCGGCGCGGACCATGCGCGCCGTAGGCCAGCGTCTGCTGGATGTCGGACGTTTTGGACGGGCCGGAGATCAGCACCAGGTTGGTCGGCATGCCGTCGGACCAGCGCTCGGTGCGCGCGGCCATATGCAGGTCAACGTGCAGTGTCGACGCGCGCACCAGCGCGACGTGCAGCGGCGGCACCAGCGACACCGTGCGCGGCGAGCCCGCGTCGGGCGCGACCACCAGCGTGCCGGTGGCGGCGATGCCGGAGCGCGCCACGGTAAAGCCGGCGTCGACGGTGTCGAACAGCTCGGCCTTCCAGGCTTCGATGGGGCGGCCGTAGCCGATGGCTTCGATCTGGGCCGGCAGTGCGGCGGCCAGTGCGGCGCCGGCCTTGCTGGCAGGATCGAGCAGCAGACGCTTCACGCCCGCATTGCCCAGCTCAGTGGCCAGCAACGCCGGCCAGGCCGTTTCGCCGGCGCACCAGACTTCGGCGTGCAGGCCTTGCAGCGCTGCCTGCATCGCGGCCACCAGGTCGCCCACGGGAGGCGTGCCGTGGCGGCGCGCTGCGAAATGGCTGTCGATGCGGCGGTCGAGATCCGTGGTGGCGGGGGAGGGTGCGGGCGCGGCGGCGCGCAGCCGGCCGAGCATGCGTTCGCGGGCGCCGGGCGTGCTCATGCGGCACCTCCGGTGCGGCGCCACAGGAAGCTGGCGAGGTGTTCCACCTGCAGCGGCGCGCCGTCATGCGCGGCGGTATGGCCGATATTGAGCAGGCAGCCGCAGTCGGCCGAGACCAGCCGGCCGCAGCCGGTGGCGCAGGCCGAGGCCACCTTGTCGCGCACCATGGCGCCGGAGATATCGGGATGCTTGAGCGAGAAGGTGCCGCCGAAACCGCAACATTCGGACTCGCGTTCATGCTCCACGCGGACCACCCCCGGCAGGGCGTCGACCAGGGCCACGCCGTGCTGGCGCGTACCCATTTCCCGACGGGCGCCGCACGAGGTATGCAGCACGATGCGCTCCTGCGGCTGGCTCGCCGGCGCGGCATCGCCAAAGTCCACTTTCAGCACATGCAGCAGGAACTCGCCTAGTTCATAGATGCGCCCGGCCAGTTCCAGCGCCTTGGGACCGGCCACCGGATCGTCGGCAAAGAGTTGCGGCCAGTGGTGGCGCATCATGCCCGCGCACGAGCCGGACGGCACGATCACCGGCCACGGCTGGCTGAACAGGTCGAGCTGGGCGCGCGCCACGGCGCGGGCGGCGTCAGGGTTGCCGCTGCTGTAGGCGGGCTGGCCGCAGCAGCTCTGGCCGCGCGGGAAGTGCACGGTGAGCCCTTCGCGCTCGAGCAGCCGCACGGCATCGAGGCCGGCCTGCGGCACGAACATGTCGACCAGGCAGGTGGCAAACAGGTAGACCTGCGTGGGGGCAGGGCCGGTGGGGTACTGACGATCCTTCATGTCTCGCTCCGGGCGTGCTGGGGTCGCACGTTTGGGCGCATAATTCCCGCTTCCGCGCGGCGGTACAAATTGGTTGGACCAATTCTCCCGGCGACCCGCGCAAGTTCAGGAGCGAGGACACACGGCATGACGGCAGCAAGGCACGGGCGCACCCGCGGACGCGTGGAGTCGGTGATGCGCGGGATGGAGACCGCATTGCTCGACGGCACCTGGCCGCCCGGCACGCGCCTGCCGGCCGAGCGCGTGCTGGCCGGGCAATTCGAGGTGGCGCGCAACACCGTGCGCGAGGCGATCCAGCGCCTGGCCGCGCGTGGCCTGCTGCAGAGCCGGCGCGGCGCGGGCGTCTACGCCACCGACCAGCTGCGCGCCGGCATTGCCTCGCCGTGGGGCCAGCTGGTGGCCGACCACCCCGCGCTGCGCGACGACATCCTGGAGTTCCGCCGCGTGCTGGAGGGGGCCACGGCCTACTTCGCGGCGCTGCGCGCCGACGCCGCCGACGTCAGGCGCATCCGCGCGCTGATGGCTGAACTGGAACGCGCGCGCACCGCCGACGACAAGCAGGCCGAGGCCGATGCCGATGCCCGGCTGCATGACGCCATCGCCCAGGCCTCGCACAACACCATGTTCCTGCACCTGCATACCAGCGTGATCGGCATGCTGCGCGAGCACATCACCATCAACGGCACCGGCCTGCGCGAACAGGACGACAGCGCGTCAGACCTGCTGCTGCTGCAGCATCGCACACTCTGCGAAGCGATCTGCGCGCGCCGGCCCGAAGAGGCGCGCACGGCCATGCAGACCCATATCGACTTCGTGCGCAGCCGGGTGGAGCAGGACGGCGCCTGAGCAGGCATTGGTCCTACCAGCGGCCCGGCGTGACGGCTGCGCCATTCAGACCAGCCCGGCGCCGGCCAGCTCCCGCTTCAGATAGGCATAGAAGATCGGCCCGGCGATCACGCCCGGGATGCCGAAGAGTGTTTCCATCAGCAGCATCACCGTCAGCAGCTCCCACGCCGCGGCCTGGATGCGCGCGCCGATGATGCGCGCGTTCAGGAAGTACTCCAGCTTGTGGATCACCACCAGGAACACCAGCGACGCCACCGCGATCGGCAGCGACACCGACAGCGATGCGACCACGATGGCCGTGTTCGAGATCAGGTTGCCCAGCACCGGCAGCAGCCCCGCCACGAAGGTGATCACCAGCAGCGTCTTGGTCAGCGGCAGGTGCATGCCGAACAGCGGCAGCACCAGCAGCAGGTAGATCGCAGTCAGCACCGTGTTGATGGTCGAGATCTGGATCTGTGCGAAGATGAACTGCGAGAACGCCTGCTGCAGCGTGCGCGCGCGCGCCACCAGCGCCGCGGCCAGCGGCCGGCGGTTGGGACGCGCCACCGCGCGGTACAGCGCCACCATGGCGCCGATCACCAGCCCGATCAGGATATGCACCAGCGTGCGCAGCACTTCGGCGCCCAGCTTCTGCGCCATCGCGGCATGCTCGCGCAGCGTCTCGATCAGCGTGTTGGCCAGTTCGTCCACGCCATTGGGCAGCGCATCGCTGAGCCACCGCGGCAGCTGGCCGTGCGAGCGGTCGATGATGTCCGCCACACGGTTGAGCAGCCCGTCCAGGGTGCCCTCGCCGCTGACAAAGCGCACCAGCAGCCAGCCCGCCAGCGTCAGCCCCAGCAGGATCACCGCCGACAGGATGGCCACGGCCAGCGCGTCGTGGCGCTGGTTCAGGCGCTTCAGGCGCGGCGCCAGCACGTCCACCAGCGAGTACAGCAGCAGCCCGGACAGCAGCGCCGCCACCAGGTTGGCGTGCAGCACGGTCAGGAGCGCGAGGGCGGTCAGCAGGTAGGCGACGGTGCCGACGCTGTACCACGCGGCCGGCAGCAAGCGCGGGGTGGTGGTCGGGTCGGGGTCTTTCATCGGGGTCTCCGGCATGCAATTTGCTGAAAATTATTCTGGATTCTCGCCGATCCAGATGTTGCGCCTGAGTCAGGCCGCGCGCGCTGTCGCAATGTCTTCGCAATGTTGGCATAACGCCACACGCAAAGGGTGTCTATATTAGGGGGAATCGTGCCCGGCGCACCGCTGTCGTCGTCTGGCCCCAAGCCCAGGAACGGAACGCATGGCCTACTCCCATACTATCGGCACCCGGCGCCACGTCTTCGCCGACCTCCGCACGCTGCTGGCGCGCGCCAGCCCGGCGCGCTCCGGCGACGCCCTGGCTGGCGTTGCCGCGGCCAGCGAGCAGGAGCGGATGGCAGCGCGGCTGGCGCTGGCCGAGGTGCCGCTGGCCCGGTTCCTCAATGAAGCGCTGGTGCCGTACGAGGACGACGAGGTCACGCGCCTGATCCTCGACCGCCACGATGCCGCCGCCTTCGCCGCCATCGGCGCCACCACCGTGGGCGACCTGCGCAACTGGCTGCTGCGGCATGAGACCGACAGCGCGATGCTGGCGCGGGTGGCGCCTGGCATCACCCCGGAGATGGCCGCGGCGGTCAGCAAGCTGATGCGCAACCAGGACCTGGTGGCGGTGGCGCGCAAGTGCCAGGTGGTCACGCGCTTTCGCAGCACGGTGGGGCTGCCGGGCCGGCTCTCGGTGCGGCTGCAGCCCAACCACCCGACCGACGATCCCAAGGGCATCGCCGCATCGATCATCGACGGCCTGCTCTATGGCTGCGGCGATGCCACCATCGGCGTCAATCCGGCCTCGGACAACCTGGGCGCCATCGTCTCGCTGCTGCGCATGATCGACGAGCTGCGCAGCCGCTTCGACATCCCCACGCAATCCTGCGTGCTGACCCATGTCACCAACACCCTGCGCGCGATCGGGCAGGGCGCGCCGGTGGACCTGGTGTTCCAGTCCGTGGCCGGCAGCGAGCGCGCCAACGCGGCCTTCGGCATCAGCCTGTCGCTGCTGGCCGAGGCCCACGACGCCGCCCAGGCGCTGGCGCGCGGCACCGTGGGCGACAACCTGATGTACTTCGAGACCGGGCAGGGCAGCGCGCTGTCGGCCAATGCCCACCACGGCGTCGACCAGCAGACCATGGAGGCGCGGGCCTATGGCGTGGCGCGCGCGTTCTCGCCGCTGCTGGTCAATACGGTGGTGGGCTTTATCGGGCCCGAGTACCTGTACGATGGTAAGCAGATCATCCGCGCCGGTCTGGAAGACCACTTCTGCGGCAAGCTGATGGGCGTGCCGATGGGCTGCGACGTCTGCTACACCAACCATGCCGAGGCCGACCAGGACGACATGGACACGCTGCTGACGCTGTTCGGCGTGGCCGGCATCAACTTCATCATGGGCGTGCCGGGCGCCGACGACATCATGCTCAACTACCAGAGCACCTCGTTCCACGACGCGCTGTACCTGCGCGAGGTGCTGGGGCTGCGCCCGGCGCCGGAGTTCGAGGCCTGGCTGCAGCGCATGGGCATTGCCGACGGCACCGGCCGGCTGCTGGAGCCCGCGGCGCGCCAGCCGCTGCTGCAGACGGCCCACAGCCTGTAAGGACCAGCCGATGACGGCCAGACGCCAGCCCCCTGCCAGTCCTGCCCCCGCCGAGGTCGACGTCGATCCCTGGCAGCGCCTGCGCCGGTTCACGCGCGCACGCATTGCGCTGGGCCGCACCGGCCACAGCCAGACCACCGATGCCGTGCTCGCCTTCGGCCTCGCGCACGCGCAGGCGCGCGATGCGGTGCACCTGCCACTGGACGTGGGCGCCGTGACCACGGCGCTGGATGCGGCAGCGGTGCCGAACGTGGCCGTGCACAGCGCGGCGCCGGACCGCGCGCACTACCTGCGCCGCCCCGACCTGGGCCGCCGCCTGGACGATGCCAGCCGCGAGCGGCTGGCGGCGGCGCGGCCGCATGAGGCGCCGGATGTGGTGTTCGTGATTGCGGATGGCCTGTCCGCGCTGGCTACGCAGACCCATGCGCTGCCGCTGCTGGATGCCACGCGCCAGCGCCTGCCGCAGGGGTGGCGCATCGGCCCGGTGGTGGTGGCCGAACAGTCGCGCGTGGCGCTGGGCGATGAGATCGGGGAGATCCTCGGCGCGCGCCAGGTGGTGATGCTGATCGGCGAACGGCCGGGGCTGAGCTCGCCCGACAGCCTCGGCATCTACCTGACCCATGCGCCGCGCACGGGGCGCACCGACGCCGAGCGCAACTGCATCTCCAACGTGCGCCCCGAAGGGCTGCCCTATGCGCAGGCCGCCGACCGGCTGGCCTTCCTGCTGCGCGGCGCGGCAGCGCTGGGGCGTTCCGGCGTGGACCTGAAGGATGACAGCGTGCCGGTGCTGCCCGCGGGCTGAATGGTCCGCAGCAGCCGCTGCGCCAGCATGCAAAACGGCCACCGCGCGGGTACGCAACCCGCGTGGTGGCCGCTGCCGCGCGACGCTTACATCATGCGGCGCGAAAACTGCCCATGCCCCGCATCCGACATCAGCTGCGAGAACTGCTCGCCGCTCATGTGCACCAGTTCCTGGTGGTCGCCGCCCTCGAAATACACGTCGGGCTGCTGCATCAGGCTGTCATCCACATAGGTCTGCATGCCGTAGGCCATGGCCACCGGCGGAATCGCGCCAAGGTCGCAATCCTTGAAGATCTCGCGGATCTCGTCCTCATGCGCCAGCACCAGGTTGCGCCCGGTCTGTTCGCAGATGGCGGCCATCTGCAGGTGATGGCTCGAAGGGATCACAGCGGCGACGTAGCCGCGGTCATCTTCCAGCAACAGCGTCTTGGCCAGCCGGTCCCCGGGCACATGCGCGGCCTCTGCCGTGGCCATGCTGCTCAGGGTGTAGGGGTGGCGGATGATGTCGTATTGGGTGTTCTTGCTGCTCAGGCAGTTTGCAAGCGTGCTAGCGAGGGCCATGGTTGCTCCTTGGTGCGGATGCGCCGACGGTTATCCTTGTGCTCCTACTATAGTGCCTGGCGCCATCCCCGACGGGGCGAGCTACCGGTGCAGCCGCGGCCACACCGCCTGCAGCTCGGTCTTCAGGAAATTCAGCAGGTAGCGCGTGGCCAGCGTCTGGTAGCGGTTGGGCATGGTCAGCATATAGAGCTTGCTGCCGAACACGCTGATGCGGTAGTCGGAGAGCAGCGGCACCAGCGCCCCGCTGCCCAGTTCCGCGCCGATCGCATAGATCGGCAAGATGCCGATGCCCAGGCCCGCCAGCACCGCCTCTTTCAGGAAGGCAAAGTTCTCGGAGGTGAGCGTGGGTTCCAGCACCACCTGCTCACGGAATTCACCGCCATCGGCGCCGTCCTGCCGCGTGCCCGCCGCCTTGAGCTTTTGCCCCTCGGGCGACGCGCAGACGAACGCATGTTCCTGCAGCCCGGTCAGCGTTTGCGGCGCCGGGTGGCCGGCCAGGTACACCGGCGACGCGCACACGACCCAGTCGACTTCGCCGATCTCGGTGGCGACCACCGAATCCGGCGGCGTGGAAATGATGCGCAGCGCCACCTCCACGTCCTCGGACACCAGGTTGCGCACGCGGTTATCGAAGACCACGTCGAGCGTGATGTCGGGGTAGCGCTGCTTGAACAGCACCAGCAGCGGCGACAGCAGCGAATGGCCCAGGCCGGTCGGCACCGAGAGCCGCACATGGCCCTGCAGGCTCTTGCCCATATTGCTGATCAGCGCATTGGCGGCGGCGACCTCGCCCAGGATGTTGCGGCCGTGCTCGTAGAGCCCGGCGCCGACCGGGGTCGGCTCGACATGGCGCGTGGTCCGGCGCAGCAGCTGCACGCCCAGCTCTTCTTCCAGCGCCTTGAGCCGGTAGCTGACATTGGCGCGCGTCATCTTGAGCTTGCGCGCGGCCGCGCTCAGGTTGCCCGCGTCGACGATGTCGACAAACAGGCGCAGGGCGTTCAGGTCCATGGGGTGATCAATGAAAGACGGGGGCGGTCTGGCGGTTACGGCCCCCGTATATTGCCACGCTCGCGCAGGCGTCCCGCGGCCTTGCACCGCGGCTGCGTATCAGTGGTCGGTGCAGCCTACGTAGTTCCCCGCGACGCAGCCATCAGGGTTTGCGGGCGATTGTTCGTCTGGCTGGACACTGAATCCCGCCTGGGACCGTCTGGCGCCGAATCGCAACAGGATATTGCACGCGCTGCGGCTTGCACTGTGCGCGGGTCTGGGCAATGATGCGAGCCAGACCTTCAACCGGCCCACTGCGCCCCCGTTTGCCATGCACCGCTCGTTGTGCCGATGGCTGTGCCTGCCATTGCTCTTTGCCGGCGCCAGCGTCCTCGCCCAGGACCTGGTCGAATGCAAGCGGATCGAGCACGACCAGCTGATCACCGCCTCGCAGGAAACACTGCTGTTCCTGCGCTGCCGCGCGCGCCAGGTCGCGTACGAAGCGCCGCGCCTGAAGGGTGTGTCGCAGCGCGTGAAGGACGACCTGGTCTTCGCCTGCCTGGACCAGGCAGATGCCGTGGAACACCAGCTGCGCGTGCGCCACGGCTACTCGCGCGAGGCGCTGGCGCGCCAGCGCTGCGAACTGTCAGGGCCCGCGCCGGGGGGCTGACGCGCAAGGCAAATGAAGCAGGCGGAACTTCCCCGCATCCCCGCAATACCCCGGCGTGCCGCATGCGCCGCACTGGCGCCCCCCGTCGCCGAATTCCCGCGCTGGCATTGCAGGCTCCGCCTGCGCCGCCCCCGGGCATGCGTTAAGATCCTTCCTTTCCAGCCGTCTTTGGTGCTGTATTCCGCCGCTGTAGCCGCATTTCGCCATGAGCAACCTGAACCAGCAATCCATTCTTTCCGTCCATCACTGGACTGACACCCTTTTCAGCTTTACCTGCACGCGCGACCCCGGTTTCCGCTTTGAAAATGGCCAGTTCGCCATGGTCGGGCTGGAGGTGAACGGTCGCCCGCTGCTGCGTGCCTACAGCATCGCCAGCGCCAACTACGAAGAAACGCTGGAGTTTTTCAGCATCAAGGTCCCCGACGGCCCGCTGACCTCGCGCCTGCAGCACCTGCGCGAGGGCGACCAGATCTACGTGGGCAAGAAGCCGACCGGCACGCTGCTGGTGGACAACCTGCTGCCCGGCAAGACGCTCTGGCTGCTGGCCACCGGCACCGGCCTGGCGCCGTTCCTGTCGATCATCCGCGACCCGGATGTCTACGAGCGCTACGACCGGGTCGTGCTGACCCACACCTGCCGCTTCGTGGAAGAGCTGGCCTACCGCGAACTGATCCAGGAGCACCTGCCGCAGCACGAGCACCTGGGCGAACTGGTGCGCGAGAAGCTGGTGTACTTCCCGACCGTGACGCGCGAGGAGTTCGACAACCAGGGCCGCATCACCGACCTGATCGCCTCCGGCGAGTTGTTCGACCGCCTGGACGTGGCGCCGTTCTCGACCGAGAACGACCGCATCATGCTGTGCGGCAGCCCGGACATGCTCAGGGACGTCCGCGGCCTCCTGGAGGCGCGCGGCTTCACTGAAGGCAATATGAGCCACCCCGGCCATTTCGTGCTGGAAAAGGCCTTCGTCGGCTGAACCTTCGCCGGCTAGAACCGGCTTGCCCCCGGCGCGGAACGCTTCCGTGCCGGGGCGCGTCCCCGCTGCACCTCCCGCTACACCTCCCGCGTCATCCCCTTCAGGTCGATCCACTCGGCGAACTGCGCCTCGGTGACATGCCCTGACGCGATCGCCGCCTCGCGTAGCGACAGGTTGCGCTTGACCGCCAGCTTCGCGATTTCCGCGGCCTTGTCGTAACCGATATGCGGATTGAGCGCGGTCACCGGCATCAGCGAGCGCTCCAGCAGTTCGGCGATGCGTTCGCGGTCGGCCTCGACGCCTTCGACCATATGCTCGGCAAAGCTCGATGCAGCGCCCGCCAGCAGGCTCACTGACTGCAGCAGGCTGTAGATGATCACCGGCTTGTAGGCGTTCAGCTCCAGCGTGCCCAGGCCGTTGGCCAGCGTTACGGTGGTGTGGTTGCCGATCACCCGGCAGCACACCATTGCCAGCGCCTCGGCCTGGGTCGGGTTGACCTTGCCCGGCATGATCGACGAGCCCGGCTCATTGGCCGGCAGCACCAGCTCGGCAAAGCCCGCGCGCGGGCCCGAGCCCAGCAGCATGAAGTCGCGCGCGATCTTCAGGAACGACGAGGCCGTGGTGTTGAGCGCGCCGGACAGGTCGGCCAGCGCGTCGTGCGAGGCCTGCAGCGCATAGCGGTTGGGCGCGGGCTCGAACGGCAGGCCGGTGTAGTCGGCCAGCGCCCGCGCGAAGGCCGCGGCGAAGCCGTGCGGCGCGTTCAGGCCGGTGCCCACCGCGGTGCCCCCCTGCGCCACCGGCATCGCGCGCAGCATGGCCTGCTGCAGCCGCGTCTGGGCATCGGCCACCTGCGTCATGTAGCCGGAGAACTCCTGGCCCAGCGTCAGCGGCACCGCATCCTGCAGGTGCGTGCGGCCCACCTTGACGATATCGGCAAAGGCCTCCACCTTGCGCGCAAAGGTCTGCTGCAGCTGCTCCAGCGCCGGCAGCAGTTCCTGCCGGATCGCGCGCGTGGCGGCGATATGCATCGCGGTGGGAAAGCTGTCGTTGGAGGACTGGCTGGCGTTGACGTGGTCGTTGGGGTGCACCGGCGTCTTGCTGCCGACCTTGCCGCCCAGCAGCTGGATGGCGCGGTTGGCGATGACCTCGTTCAGGTTCATATTGGTCTGCGTGCCGGAGCCGGTCTGCCAGACCGAAAGCGGGAACTCGTCGGGCCAGCGGCTTTCGATGACCTCGGTCGCGGCCTGTTCGATTGCCTGCGCCAGTTCGGGCTTGAGCACGCCAAGTTCGCCGTTGGCGCGCGCGGCGCACAGCTTCAGGATGGCAAAGGCCTCGATCAGCGCCGGCGGCATCTTCTCGGTGCCGATGCGAAAGTTCTGGCGCGAGCGCTCGGTCTGGGCGCCCCACAGGTGATCGGCCGGCACGGGCACGTCGCCCAGGCTGTCTTTCTCGATGCGGGTGGCGGAGATGGACGGGTCAGACATGGGCGGACTCCTGTGCAGGCAGCGGACGGTTGGACCGGGTGGCTTGGTGCAGTCCATTAGAATACCGCTTCGCCGTGACAGGCGCCCGGCCGCCTGCCGCCTTGCCTTGCCTTCGCATGCTTATCGCCCGGCTCAAGTCCTTTTTCATGGTGGCCCGCATCGGCAGCGTTACCCAGGCTGCCAGGCGCCTGGGCCTGTCGCGGCCCACCATTACCGCGCAGATCCGTGCGCTGGAGGAAGCGTACGGAGTCGAGCTGTTCCACCGCGGCGGGCGCCGGCTGGCGCTGTCGGACGCGGGGCTGGCACTGCTGCCGCGCGTGGAGGCCACCGCGCCGTACTAGGTGCTGGAACTGATCAGGCGCTTCAGCGACCGCTTCCCGGCGACCGGCAACTCGCAGGAAGTGCTGGAAGCGCTGCAGGAGTACCGCGTCGATATCGCCACCTCGTCGCACCGCGTGGACGCGTCGCGCTGGCAGACCCGCCGCAAGCGCAGCACGGGCCTGCCGGCGCCTGCGCCTAGGCGGTCGCCTTCAGGCACTGCTCCATGCAGGCCGCGCAGGCGCGCGCGCACTCCTGGCAGTGCTCGGCATCATGGCGCTCGCATTCCTCCTTGCACCACTTGCAGACCTCGGCGCAGTCTTCGCACACCAGCGGCGCGAACTCGCTGTTGCGCAGCATGTAGGACGCGGCCAGCTGGGCAATGCCGGCGCAATCCATGTCCAGCGCGATGCAGCGCGCCATCTTGCGCACGTCCTGTTCTTCCAGGCAGGCTGCGGCGCACTTCAGCGCGGCAGCGGCTGCGGCATTGCAGGCGGCAATGCAGTCGGCGTAGCGGGCGGCGTTTTCCTGCACGGTGGGTCGGATCATGGAACGTCCTCCTTCGGGGGTTGGTGGATGGGACCGGCATGCCCACGGTGCCGGAAGCGGCGCATCCGCACCCGCAGGCATCGTTATCCACAATAGCAGGCGCCGCCGCTTCCTGTCGGCCCGGTATTTGCTGCGCCGCGCTGGTTACAATGCCGGCTGGACGCGGCAGACTGGCGACGGCGCGCGCAACGCGGCCGTCACCTGCGGCAAGGGCCGGGCACCACCGGCCCGCATCGCGCATCTAACAGGCACGGACCGGCCGCACTGGCCGGGCCGATGCAAACATACACCGGCAGCACGGGGAAGGAAGGCACATCATGGGCGAGGCAAAACGGCGGGGTACCCCCGAGGAGCGTGCGGCACAGGCACGCGCAAAGATCGAGGCCTTGCGCCCCGCCCAGCTGGTCTGCGGGCACTGCAAGACCGCGTTTGCGCAGTTCGACGCGCTCGACGTGCCGGGCCTGCCCGGCATCGACGCCGTGTTCGGCGGTGAGTGTCCCAACTGCGGCAACGACGTGGTGGTGTTCAAGGGCGCGCCCGATGCCGTCGCCCAGGCCATGATCGCCTGGGAGAAGATGCTGGGCGCCGATGCGCAGCTTGGCTACCAGTCCAGCGATGGCCGCCACGTGCCGTTCGAGCCCGAAGGCGCGGGCGGCCCGGCGTCGGACAAGCCCGCTGGCACCATTCACTGAGCGCCTGGCGGCGCCGGCTTACCGGGGGCCGAATTCGCCCGCCAGTTCCGGCGGGCCGATCTCATAGCGCCCGCGACCCGCGCCCTTGGCGCGGTATAGCAGCACGTCCGCCAGCCGCATCAGTTCGCAGTCCTGCGCGGGGCCGCCGCGTTGAACAGCGCCACGCCGATGCTGACGTCGACGTCGGCGCGCACGCCTTCGACATCGAAGGGGGAACCGATCCACCATGACTCTGACTTCGTTTCCCCCTGCCTTGTTGTCATTGCTGGCCGCGGGCGCGCTGGCGACGCTGTTGCTGGCATGGCTTGTCCATGCGCTGGCACGCCGGGGCCGCGCCGCGCGCCAGGGCCAGGCAAAGGCCGTGCATGCCTGGGAAGATGACAGCGCCATGCTGCAGGCGTGCCTGGCGCAGTCGGCCGACGGCTTCCTCGTGACCGATGCGCAGGGCGTGGTGGTGCGCGCGAGCGAGCGGGCCGGGCAGCTGTTCGGCACCAATGCGCAGCGCCTGGCGGGCCGGGGCCTGGAAAGCCTGGTTCCCGGCGCCGCCGGGGCAGTTTCCGCCGATGGCGCGCCAGGGGCCGGGATCCGCCGCGAACTGGCAGGCGTGCGCGCCGACGGCAGCCGCTTTGCGCTGCGCGCCAGCGGGGCTCGCCTGCCCGCCGCCGAAGGCGGCGCGCCGCACTGGCTGTGGGCGATCACTGACCTGGAGCCCGAGCGGCGCGCGCAGGCGAGCGCCGCGGTGCAGGCCGCGCGCTATGCCGGGCTGTTCGACCACGCCGCCTTTTGCGTCATCACCTTCGACGAGAACGGACTCATCACCGGCATCAACGCCGCCGGCCAGCGCATGCTCTGGTACACCGGCGCGGAACTGGCCGGCCACATGAACATGACCGGCCTGCATGTTGCCGCTGAACTGGCCGAGCATGCGCGCGCCCTGAGTACCGAGCTGGGCGCGAGCGTGCCGTCCGGGCTGCCTGCGCTGCTGGCCAAGGCGCGGCTGGGGCTCACCGACGAGCGCGAATGGACCTGGGTGCGCAAGGGCGGTTCGCGCATGCCGGTGCAGCTGGCGGTGTTCGCCTTGCCCGCTCCCGCCCCCGTGGTGGTGCCGGCCAGTTCTTCGGACCCTGCCGCACCGGGCTTGCCCTCGCCCGGCTACCAGGCCATCGGCTACGACCTGACCGAGCGCCGCCGCGTCGACGAGTACATCCGCCACCTGGCGCTGCACGACCCGCTGACCGGCCTGCCCAACCGCGCCGAACTGAGCGAACGCGCCCAGGCCCTGCTGCAGCACGCGCGCAGCCACGGCGAGCGCATGGCGCTGCTGCTGCTCGACCTGGACCACTTCAAGCACATCAACGACTCGCTCGGCCACCCGGTGGGCGACGACGTGCTGCGCACCATGGCCGACCGCATCAAGGGCACGGTGCGCCAGGGTGACCTGGTGGCGCGCATGGGCGGCGATGAATTCGGCGTGGTGCTGGGCGGCCTGCGCCATGACAGCGAAGCCGAGCTGATCGCCGCCAAGATCCAGGCGCGCGTCAATGAAGAACTGCAGGCCGGCGGCCAGCGCCTGCGCGTGACGCCGTCGATCGGCATGGCGATCTTCCCCGACGACGGCGACACGCTGACCGAACTGCTCAAGTCCGCCGACTCGGCCGTCTATGCGGCCAAGCAGGGCGGACGCGCGCAGCTGAGCCGCTTTGCCAGCGAAATGGCCGAGGCCTCGCTGGCGCGCTTCACCATTGAAGCGCTGCTCCGGCGCGCGCTGGCCGGCAACGAGTTCCGGCTGCGCTACCAGCCGATCGTCGAGACCGCCACGCTGACCATCCCCGGCGTCGAGGCGCTGATCTCCTGGGAAACCCCGGAACGCGGCGTCATGCACCCGGCCGAGTTCATCCCCATCGCCGAGCAGAGCGGCCTGGTCGCGCTGCTGGGCGAATGGACCCTGGCCACCGCCTGCCGCGAGATCCAGGCCCTGCGCCAGGAACTGGGCCGCGAGATCGAGGTGGCGGTCAATGTCTCGCCGCTGCAGCTGCGCCAGGCCAACTTCCCCGACACCGTGGCGCGCTGCCTGCAGCAGGCCGGGCTGCCGCCGCAGGGATTGGTGATCGAGGTCACCGAGGGCATCCTGGTCGATGGCGGCGAGACCACCATCGAGACCTTCCGCCGCCTGCGCGAGCTTGGCGTAGGGCTGTCGATCGACGACTTCGGCACCGGCTACTCCGGGCTCAACTACCTGACCCGGCTGCCGATCAACCGGCTCAAGATCGACAAGTCCTTTGTCGACGACGTGGCCACGCCTGGCCACGACCAGGCGGTGGCGGCGGCGATCATCGCCCTGGGCCACCAGCTGCACCTCAAGGTGATCGCGGAAGGGGTGGAAACGGCGGCGCAGTTTGAATTCCTGCGCTCGCAGGGATGCGACGGGCTGCAGGGGTTCCTGTTCAGCCAGGCGGTGCCGCAGCAGGCGTTGCGGGCGCTGCTGGGGCAAGGGTTGGACATGCCGGTGCCGGTCTCTGCCGGCGTGTCCGGGCAGCACGCATCCTAGTCGCCCAAGCGCACGATCGATAACTTTCCGGCATGCCCGCGCCGGCGTCCGATCCCAAATCCCCCGATACCTCCATCGAAATACTTTGCCGATCTGCCACACGGCTGGCATCTGCGTTGCCTATGCTGGCGACCGATTCGATTGAGATTGCGGAGATTCGGTGATGCAGGCAGGCAAGTCCGGGGAGGACAGGGCATTCCTGGCGGTGGAGCAGGTCAGCAAGCGCTTTGGCGGCGCTGGCGGCTTCGTGGCGCTGGACGGCGTGTCGCTGTCGGTCGGGCAGGGCGAGCTGTTGTGCCTGCTGGGTCCCTCAGGGTGCGGCAAGACCACATTGCTGCGCATCATCGCGGGGCTTGAACGCGAGGACGCCGGCCGTATCCACGCCGGTGCGCGTGAGCTGACCGGCCTGCCGCCGCAGGCGCGCGACTACGGCATCCTGTTCCAGTCCTACGCGCTGTTTCCCAACCTGACCGTGGCGCAGAACGTGGCGTATGGCTTGCACGGGCGCGGCATGGGCCGCACGCACCGCGACGCGCGCGTGGCCGAGATGCTCGACCTGGTCGGCCTGTCCGGCAGCGAGCGCAAGTTCCCGGGCCAGCTCTCCGGTGGCCAGCAGCAGCGCGTGGCGATGGCCCGCGCGCTGGCGCCGGCGCCGTCGCTGCTGCTGCTCGATGAGCCGATGTCGGCACTCGACGCCCGCGTGCGCGAACACCTGCGGCTGGAACTGCGCCAGTTGCAGCGCCGCCTGAACATCACCACGGTGATGGTCACCCACGACCAGGAAGAGGCCATGACCATGGCCGACCGCATCGCCGTGATGGACGGCGGGCGCATCGTGCAGGCCGGCACCCCCGCCGAGATCTATGAGCAGCCGGCCTCGGCCTTTGTCGCCGGTTTTGTCGGGCAGGCCAACTGGCTGCCGGGGCGCAGCGCACAGGCCGGACGCTTCACCGTTGGCGAGGGCAGCCAGGCCGTCGATTTCCTGGTTGGCCCGGCGCAGCCGGCGGCATCCGCCGGCCGGCTGTGCTGCCGCCCGGAAGCCGTGCGGCTGGACCCGGACCCCGCCGAGCCCAACCGGCTGCTGGCGCGCGTGGTCGACCAGACCTACCTGGGCAATCGCTACCGGCTGGCGCTGGAGGCCGACCGCCTGCCGGGGCTGACCCTGTTTGCCGACGTGGCGCGCGAGGCGCGGCACCGGCTGCCCGATGCGGGCGGCCACAAGTTCTGGATCGCGCTGCCGGCGCAGGCGCTGCGGGTGTTTGCATGATGCGCGCGGCCACTGTCGTCCTGCCCGAGGCTACGCAAGCCGCATCGGCGCGCGGCACCGGCCTGGCCTCCCGGCTGGCGCACGGTGCGCCCGCCGCGATGAAGTGGATCTGGCTGGCGGCGCTGGCGGTGGGCTTGCTGCTGCCGCTGCTGGCGCTGTTCCGCCAGGCCTGGTTCGATGGCGCGGGCCAGTGGGCGCTGGGCGCGCGCATGGCGGCACTGGTGGCCAGCCCCAACTTCCTGCCGATGCTCGGCCGCAGCCTGGCGGTGTCGCTGGCGGTGGTGGCGCTGGTGGTGCCGCTGGCATTCGGCTTTGCCTATGCGCTGCAGCGTTCCTGCATTGCGTTGCGGCCGCTGTGGCGCGGCATTGCGCTGCTGCCGCTGTTCGCGCCGTCGCTGCTGCCGGCGATCGCGCTGGTCTACCTGTTCGGCAACCAGGGCATCTTCCGCGGCGCCTTCGGGCCGGGCGGCATCTATGGCTTCTGGGGCATCGTGCTGGGCGAGGCCTTCTACACCTTCCCGCATGCGCTGATGGTGCTGGTGGCGACGCTGTCGCTGGCCGACGCGCGCCTTTATGAAGCGGCGCGCGCGATGGGCGCCAGCCCGTGGCGCACCTTCCGCACGGTCACGCTGCCGGGCGCGCGCCAGGGGTTGTTCGCCGCCGCGTGCCTGGTGCTGACGCTGGTGGTCACCGACTTCGGCGTACCCAAGGTGGTGGGCGGCGGCTATCCGGTGCTGGCGCTGGAGGCATACAAGGCGGTAGTCGGGCAGCAGCAGTTCGACCGCGGCGCGCTGATCGGCATGCTGCTGCTGGCGCCCGCACTGCTGACCTTTGCCGTGGACATGGCACTGCAGCGGCGCCAGCGCACGCAGATGGGCAGCCGCGCGCAGGTGTATGTGCCGGCGCCGGAGCGCGGCCGGGACAGTGCGTGCCTGCTGCTGGTCCTGCTGGTCAGCGCCGCGCTGCTGGCAGTGATCGCCACCGCGGTGGGCGCATCGCTGGTCAAGCTGTGGCCGTACAACCTGGGCCTGACGCTGGCGCACTACGACTTCGACAACATGGACGGCGGCGGCTGGCTGGCCTACCGCAACAGCCTGAAGTTGTCGGCGCTGACCGCGCTGGCGGGCACGGCAGCGATCTTCCTGGGCGCCTGGCTGACGTTGCGCACGCGCGGCCCGGCCTGGCTGCACGGCGTGCTGCGCGCGGGCTTCCTGTTGCCGATGGCCGTGCCGGGGCTGGTGCTGGGCCTGGGCTACGTGTTCTTCTTCAACGCGCCCGGCAATCCGCTGCATGCGCTGTACGGGACCATGGCGCTGCTGGTGCTGTGCAACGTGGCGCACTGCTACACCACCGGCCACCTGACCGCGGCCGCGGCGCTGCGCCAGCTCGACACCGAGTTCGAGGCCGCCGCGCTGTCGCTGGGGGTGGCGCCGCTGGTGACGTGCTGGCGCGTGACGGTGCCGGTGTGCCTGCCGGCGCTGCTCGATATCTTCCGCTACCTCTTCGTGTCGTCGATGACCACGGTCTCGGCGGTGATCTTCCTGTACGGCCCCGACACCGTGCTGGCCGCGATCTCGGTGCTGAACATGGACGACGCCGGCGACACCGCGCCTGCCGCCGCGATGTCGACGCTGATCCTGCTGACCTCGGTGCTGGCGGCCTTGCTGCTGCACGCGGTTTCGGCCGGCTGGCTGCGCCGCGCGCAGCGCTGGCGCACTGGCTGACCTTGTTCCACTTCGCCGTACCCACGCCTTCCCGAACACTGACTGAATCCCAAAGGAGAAACCATGTCCCGCATCCCCCGCATTGCCGCCGCGCTGGCCGCCGTTGCCGCGCTGCCGCTGCTGGCCATTCACGCCAGCGCCGCCAGCGCCGCCACCGTGCTGACGGTCTACACCGCGCTTGAAGCCGACCAGATCGCTGCCTACAAGGCCGCGTTCGAGAAGGTGCATCCCGAGATCGAGATCAAGTGGGTGCGCGACTCGACCGGCATCGTCACCGCCAAGCTGCTGGCGGAAAAGGCCGCGCCGCGCGCCGACGCGGTCTGGGGCCTGGCCGGCTCCAGCCTGGCAATCCTGGACAAGGAAGGCATGCTCGACCCGTACGCGCCGAAGAACCTGGCCGCCATCGATCCGCAATATCGCAGCCCGGCCAACCCGCCGGCATGGGTCGGCATGGATGTGTGGGGCGCCGCGATCTGCTTCAACACGGTCGAGGCGCAGAAGCTGGGCCTGCCCAAGCCCACCTCGTGGGCCGACCTGGCCAAGCCGGTCTACGCGGGCAAGGTGGTGATGCCGCATCCGGCCTCGTCGGGCACGGGCTTCCTCGACGTCAGCGCCTGGCTGCAGATGATGGGCGAGCAGAAGGGCTGGCAGTACATGGATGCCCTGCACAAGAACATCGGCCTGTACACGCATTCGGGCTCCAAGCCGTGCAAGATGGCCGCGCAGGGCGAGTTCCCGATCGGCATCGCGTTCGAGTACCGCGCCATGAAGTCGAAGAAGGAAGGGGCGCCGATCGATATCGTGCTGCCGAGCGAAGGCCTGGGCTGGGACATCGAGGCTACCGCCATCGTCAAGGGCACGAAGAACCTGGATGCGGCGCGCAAGCTGGCCGACTTCTCGGCCTCGCGCGAGGCGATGGCGCTGTATGAAAAGAACTTTGCCGTGCTGGCCGTGCCCGGCATTGCCAGGCCCGACGCGCTGCTGCCGGCCGACTATGAGAAGCGCCTGATCAAGAACGACTTCCGCTGGGCGAGCGACAATCGCGACCGCATCCTGGCCGAATGGAGCAAGCGTTACGAAGGGAAGGCGGAGAAGAAGTAAGGCAGAAAGTCAGGCAAAAAGCGCGCCTGGCGGCGAGGGGCGGACCCGCAGAAACGGGTACGCTCCCTGCATCCGCGGTGGCTGCCCTGGCCGGATCAGGCCTGGTGCGGCAACTCGTCGGCGGCCGCCTGGCCTGCGTGCAGGCGGCGATAGAGCTCGTCGATGCGCTGGCGGCTGGCCTGCAATTCTTCACGGCCGCGCTCGGTCAGCAGGTAGACCCGGCCGATGCCATCGCGCAGCACGCTTTCCATGTAGCCTTCCATTTGCAGGGCGCGCAGCAGCGGGCGCACGGTGCCGATATCGACCTGGAAGCCGTATTCCAGCAACATGTCGGCAAGCATGGCCACCGTAGCGGGGACTTCGAGCGCAAATTGCAGGACGTAGACGCGGGCCAGCAGGCCCAGGAACTGTCGTTTCATGTGGACTGGCAACGCGGCAGGGGCCGCGCCGGTTGACGCAGGCGGCCGTCCGGGGCCTGGTTGGCAGGCGTTGTGACGCCGGCAGCGCGGCGCTTGGGAGTCCTTCCGGACCTTGCCATGCCGAGACGCCGGGCAAGCCGCATTTTCTCCGTTCAGAAAAAAAGAAGCCGCCAGGAACCCTGGCGGCTTGTCGGGAATGCGTCGGAGGGGTCAATTAACTCTGGCGCAGACCAGAGTTTAATTTAATCGAATGCGGCTTGTCACGCGCCGGCAACAAGGCCCCCTCCTGCGTGGGGTGATGATGAAAGCCTTTGGTAAGGAAAGGGGCGAGTGAACGCGACATTGTGCGTGAAGAATCTCCTAAAAGCGTCATAGACTCGTCAACGTCGCTTAAATTTCGGCCGGTCGCATGCTGTCATGCCGGCGGCGGCGGGGCACATGTCCGAATCCGGCTTGCGGTATGCACGGCGCAGGCGTCAAATCGCGGCAATCCCAACCCGCGCCAGCCTGCCCGGCGCCCTCCGGCTCCCCTGATGAAACCCGCCGATCTTGCCCGTTTGCTCGCCCTGGCCGCCATCTGGGGCGCCAGCTTCCTGTTTATCCGCATCGGCGCGCCGGTGCTGGGGCCGTTGCCGACCGCCTTCGTGCGGGTACTGATCGGCGCGCTCGCGCTTGCCGCTTGTCTGCCGCTGCTGCGGCTGCGCTGGGACATGCAGGGCAAATGGCCGGCCGTGCTGGCGCTGGGCGTGGTCAATTCCGGCATACCGTTCGTGATGTATTCGGTGGCGGCGCTGTGGCTGCCAGCCGGCTACTCGGCCGTGTTCAATGCCATGACCCCGCTGATGGGCGTGCTGATCGGCGCGCTGGCGTTCTCCGAACGGCTCACGCGCGCCAAGGCCCTGGGCGTGATGCTTGGCGTGGCGGGCGTCGCGGTGCTGACCCGCACCGGGCCGGTGGCCTTCTCGACCGAGGTGCTGCTGGGCGCGCTGGCCTGCCTGGTGGCCACCGCCTGCTATGGACTGGCCGGCTTCCTCGCGCGGCGCTGGATTACGCAGCGCGGCGGCCTCGACAGCCGGCTGGTCGCCGCCGGCAGCATGGTCGGCGCCACCGTGTTCCTGCTGCCCTTCTGCCTTGCCGCGCTGTGGCGCCACAACACGCTGCCCGCTGCCGGCGCCGGGGTCTGGGCTGCGATGCTGGGGCTGGGCGTGCTGTGCACGGCGCTGGCCTACATCCTGTACTACCGCCTGATCGCCGACCTGGGCCCGGTGCGCTCGCTGACCGTGACCTTCCTGATCCCGCCGTTCGGCATCGTCTGGGGCGCGTTGTTCCTGGGCGAGGCGCTGTCGTGGGCGCACGCGGCAGGTGGCGCGCTGATCGGGGTCGCGGTGTGGCTGGTGTTGCGGCCCGTCGCGGGGACGGCGCCGCAGGGTCGGCCGGTGGTTGGGCGCTGAGGGCGTCGCAGGCCGCTAATTCACGCCTGTGCCGCCGTGCCCGCCGCCACGTTGTATTGCTCGCGCACCATCATCACCACGCGGCGCGCCTGACGCACGTGGCGCACGGCGTCGGCTTCGCTGCGTTCCGGGAAATCGACTTCGGCGCTCCAGTTGCAGCCGGTGTGGTCGGGCCGGTGCACGCACACCGCGCGCAGCTGGCAGTCGTGGCAGCCGGGCTCCTGCCGCAGGCACAGGTTGATCAGGCGTTTCAGTTCAGGCAGGGGTTTGTTCAGGCGCTCCATGGATGGCTCCGTCAGGTGCGCGGCATTCGGGGCAGATGCCGTACAGCACCAGCATGTGCTCGCGCAACACAAAGGCGTTGTCGGCGGCCACCTGGCGCTGGCGTTGCTCGATGCTTTCGTCGCGGAATTCCTCCACGCGGCCGCAGGCGACGCAGATCAGGTGGTCATGGTGGCCACCCTCGTTGAGTTCGAAAACGGCGTGGTCGGACTCGAAGCTGTGCCGCAGCAGGATGTCGGCCTGCACCAGCTGGTTGAGCACGCGGTACACCGTGGACAGCCCCGCGTCCTCGTCCTGCGCCAGCAGGATGCGGTAGACGTCTTCCGCGCTGAGGTGGCGCCGGGCGCTGGTGTGGAACACATCAAGGATGCGCATCCGCGGCGACGTGGCTTTCAGGCCGGCGCGCTTGAGATGGATCGGGTTTGTGCTCTCGGATGACATGGCGGATGGCATTGGCAAGCTGCGGCTGGCGCCCCGCAGTCAGGGCGGCGCCAGTGGCTTGGCGGAATTTCAGGCGGGAAGCACCAGGGCCGCCTGAGCGCTGGCGCCCGCGTCCCTGGTGGCGCGCCGTGCCTGCACGGCGCGCGGAATAAAAAGGTGGCCTGGCTTGTCACCGGAAGACGCGATCGGGAAAGCGGGGTCTGGTTGCTTTCCCGATCTTCCGAAGACTGGCTACTGCCAAACGCTCCGCGTGACGGAGCGGTCCCCACAAAAGTCGGTGTCGAAGGCCGCTGCTGCGGCATCCGGAATTCTGTTGTCCCTGCCAGCGTTGCTCGCCGCCGCAGTGCCGGCGAGGCTGGCCTGCCTGTCGGTCGGGAGGTGCGCCGCGCGTCAGGCAGTGATCGAATAGTAAATGGGAAGCGATCTCATTACAAGATAAATTTTATGGGCAGATCAATCCTGATGATTCGATGCCCGCTCCGCGCCATGTCCGGACGTCCCGTGTTGTCCGTCCTTCTGCCGATGGCGCGCCCTGATGCCGCGACCACGTCCACGCTTCTGTGCATCGCGATCTACGCCGCCGCGGCCATTTGGGCCTTCGCGGCGCGGCGTCTGTCTGCCGCCTGGGCGATAACGTCGCCGAAGCGTTCATGCCGGTGCCTTGGCGCCACGCAGGGCATCCAGCAGCGCCTGCGGGGGGTATGGCTTGCGCAGCACCGTGGCGCCCCCAAGCGCGTTGCGCTGAGCCGGCGTCAGCGCCAGTTCATAGCCGGTGGCGAACACCACGCGCAGCCCCGGATGACGCTTGCGCGCGGCCAGTGCCAGGTCGATACCGGAGTCGCCCGCCAGCGCCACGTCGGTCAGCAGCGCGTCGACGGCGTTGCCGGCAAGCAAGGCCAGCGCCTCGGTCTCGCCATCCGCTTCCAGTGCCTGAACGCCATATGCGCGCAGCAACTCCGCCGTGCCGGCACGCACCAGCGCATCATCGTCGACGCACAGCACGCGCAAGCCGCAGGCAAGGGGCGCGTCATCGGCTGACGCCGCGCCGGTGGTCATTGCTGCACGCTGGCCGCGGTTGGCCAGCACGTGCTGCACCTTGCGTGCCAGCGCTTCGTGCGTATAAGGCTTGCTGAGCAGTTCGATGCCGGCATCGAGCTTCCCGCCATGAACGATGACGCTGTCGGTGTAGCCCGATGTAAACAGCACGCCGATGCCCGGCAGCCGTTCACGCACCCTGCGGGCCAGCTCCGTGCTGCGCAGCGGGCCGGGCATCACCACATCGCTGAACAACAGGTCCACTGGCACGCCGCGCTCCACGATCGCCAGCGCGGCTTGCGCGTCGCGCGCGCGCAGCACGTGGTAGCCCAGGCTGGCCAGCAACTCGAACACCGTGGCGCGCACATCATCGTCGTCTTCCACCACCAGCACGGTCTCGTTGCCGCCGCGCGCCGGGTTTGCCGCAAATTCGATGTCCGGGTCTTCTTCCTGCCGCGCGCGCGGCAGGTACAGCGTGACCGTGGTGCCGTGGCCTGGTTTGCTGAGGATCCTCACGTGCCCTTCCGACTGGCGGACGAAGCCATACACCATGCTCAGGCCCAGGCCGGTGCCCTGGCCCTCGGGCTTGGTGGTGAAGAAGGGCTCGAAAACATGCTCCTGCACCTCGGGCGGCATGCCCACGCCGGAATCCGTGACAGCCAGCGCCACGTACTGCATCGGCGGGGGGCCCGCCGGTTCATCCGGCGCCTCGCCGGGTAACGCATTGCGGGCCTCGATCATGAGCCGCCCGTGCCCGTGCATGGCATCGCGGGCGTTGATCGCCAGGTTCAGCAGCGCGTTCTCGACCTGGAACGGGTCGACCAGCGTATTCCACAGGCCCTGAACCACCACGGTTTCAATCTCGATGCCATCGCCCAGTGCGCGGCGCAGCATGTCGTCCAGCAAGCGCACCAGGCGGCCCAGGTTCACCACCTTGGGCGCCAGCGGCTGGCGCCGCCCGAAGGCCAGCAGCTGCGACGCCAGCTTGGCGCCGCGCGCGACGCCGGCCAGCGCGTTGCGCAGGCGCAGTTCGGCGCGGGCGTCGCCGGCCAGGTCCCGCACCAGCAGCTGCAGGTTGCCGCCGATCACCTGCAGCAGGTTGTTGAAGTCATGCGCAACGCCGCCGGTCAGATTGCCGATGGCCTCCATCTTCTGCGCCGTGCGCAAGGCCTCGTCGGCATGACGCAGGGCGGCCTGGGCTTCGCGGTCGCTGGTCACGTCGCGGCCGACCCCGTGGATATGGCCGTTGGCCGGATCCACCGACAGGGTCCAGGCCAGCCAGCGCAGCGCGCCGTCGGCGCGTGGCTGGCGGCATTCAAAGCGCGCCGGCACGCCGTTGTGGCGCAGTGCGGCCAGCTGCCCGGTGGCGCCTGCCACGTCGTCCGCGTAGATGAACGACAGGTACGGCCGGCCCAGCACGTCCTGCGGTGCATGGCCGAGCGCGCGCGTCCATGCCGGACTCACGCGCCGCAGGCTGCCATCGAAGTCCGCCACCATCAGCAGGTCTTCGCTCAGTTCCCACAGGCGGTCATGGGCCGCCACGGCTTGCGTGACACGGCGCTCCAGCGTGGCGTTGAGTTCCTGCAGGCGGCGCTCCGTGGCGCGGCGCAACTCGGACAGGCGCAGGTTGCTGGCCACTCGCGCGAGCAGTTCGCGCGCGGAGAAGGGCTTGACCAGGTAGTCGTCGGCGCCGCAGCCAAGGCCACTCACGCGTGCCTCCTCGCCGGCGCGCGCGGACAGCAGCAACACCGGCGTGTCGCTCAGCGCGGCGTCGGCGCGCAGCGCGCGCAACAGGCCAAAGCCGCCCAGGCGCGGCATCATCACGTCGGAGACGATCAGCGCCGGCGGCTGCGCGCGCGCGAGCGCAAGCGCCGCCTCGCCATCGGCGGCCACTTCGACGCGATGGCCCGCGGCGCTCAGCAGGCGCCGCATATAGTCGCGCAAGTCGTCGTTGTCATCCACCACCAGCACCGTGGCGCCGCTCGGCGCCTCAGCCGGCGCCGCCGTGTCTTCCGCTGCCAGCGTCATCGCCGGCGATGGCGTTTGCGCTTCCGGCCAGCGCAGCGCGGCATCGACATAGGCGCGCGCCTGCATGCTGCTGTACGCTGGCGCGGTCTCCAGGCCGGCCACTTCGGCCGCGCTGGCAGGCAGGCTGACGGTGAAACAGGTGCCTTCGCCCGGCACGCTCTGCACGTCGATCGTGCCGGCGTGCAGCCGCACCAGTTCCTGCACCAGCGCCAGGCCGATGCCGCTGCCTTCGATGGTGCGCCCCTGCACGCCTTCCACGCGATGGAAGCGCTCGAAGATGCGCGGCAGTTCCGCCGCCGGGATGCCGATGCCGGAGTCGCGCACGCTGAACGCCACGGCGCCGTGGCCGTGCGCGGCCACGGCCACGGTGATGGTGCCGGCAAAGGTGAACTTGAAGGCGTTGGAGACCAGGTTCAGCACGATGGTCTCCCACATGTCGCGGTCCACCGCCACGGCGCGCGCCAGCGGCGGGCACTCGACCCGCAGCGTGATGCCGGCCGCTTCCACGCTGGCGCGAAACAGCGAAGCGAGATCGCTGGTGAACGCGGCCAGGTCAGTGGGCTGGCGGTGCATCGTGACACGGCCCGACTCGATCCGCGAGAAGTCCAGCAGCGCATTGACCAGCTTGAGCAGGCGCAGGCCGTTGCGGTGGGTCATCTCCAGCAACGCGCGCTCTTCGCCGGCGTCCGCGCGCCGCACCAGTTCTTCAAGCGGGCCCAGCATCAGTGTCAGCGGCGTGCGGAACTCATGGCTGATGTTGGAGAAGAAGGTGGTCTTGGCGCGGTCGATCGCGGCCAGTGCCTCGGCGCGCATGCGCGCTTCCTCGTACGCCAGCGCCGAGTTCATGGCCGCGCCGATCTGGCCCGCCGCCAGGGTCAGGAAGCTGCGGTAGCGGTCATCGAACAGTCGGAACGGATTGAGGCCCACCACCAGCACGCCGCGATGCGACGCGCTGCCGGAGGGCGCCACCTCGATCAACGCCGCGGACGACGGCGGCACGGCCCATGCGCCGCCCGGCAGCGGCGCCGCGAAGCGCGAGGCCAGCCCGTTGACCAGCCCTGGCCGCCGATGCGCCAGCACATCGGCCACGGGCCAGGGCGACACCGCGTCCAGCGCGATCTCTGGCGCAGCGGCGGGGTGGTCCGGATCGATGCCGATGGCGCCCGCGCGTTGCAGCGCGCACTCGCCGGGCCCGGCAATGTAGAGCAGTGCAAACACGATGTCGCGCGGGTCCGACGACAGCGCCGCCATGGCGCGTTCGCACGCTTCGCGCCACGCGCGCGCATCGGTGGCCGACGCCGCCACGTCGCGCAGCACGTTCAGCTGCCGCTCGGCCAGCACGCGCTCGGTATCATCGCTGTTGGCGCAGATGATGCCGCCGGTGCCGCCATGATCATTCGGGACCGGGCTGTAGGAGAAGGTGTAGTAAGTCTCTTCCGGGTAGCCGTTGCGCTCCATGATCAGCAGCTTCTGCTCGACGAAGGTGCCTTCGGTGCCGGTCATCGCGGTGGCCAGCAGGGGGCCGATCTCCGGCCAGAGCTCGCGCCAGACCACCGATGTCGGCTGGCCGAGCGCGCCCGGGTGCTTGCCGCCGATGATGGACTTGTAGGGGTCGTTGTAGAAGAAGTGCAGCGCGTCGCCCCAGCCGATCCAGATCGGCTGGCGCGAGGTCAGCATGATGCGAATGGCCGTCTTGAGGCTGTGCGGCCAGGCCTGCGGCACGCCAAGCGGCGTGGCAGCCCAGTCGAACGCACGGATCAGCGCGCCCATTTCGCCGCCGCCGGCAAGAAAACCGGGCGCGTCGGCGGGCGGGTCAGGTTCGGCCGGAGATGCTGGCGCAGATGGCAAGGGTGTCGTGCTGCCGTCTGGTGTCCTCATCGTCGTCTCCCGGGTCGCGCAGGCTTGGCGGCGGCCGCTGCGTCTCGCGCGGCTTTGCCAGCCTTGCCTCGCAACGCAATCAGGCCGCGAGCGCGCCTGGCCCCGGCGCACTAGCGGCCATTTCCGGCGACCCGCCGCAAAAACTTACAGCGGCGGCGAGATCCAATACGGGTCGCGGCCGTAATACTCGTGCAGCGACCTGCCCCACTGCGGGTCGGCCATGGCGGGCCAGCTGTCCTTGTTGAAGCCGGGCGCGGACTTGATCCGGTCCGCGGTCACGGCGATGCGGAAGCACTTTTCGTCGGTGTCCATGACCAGCGCATTCCACGGGATGGCGTGCAGCGTGTCGCCCATTCCGAGGAAGCCGCCGGTGGTCAGCACCGCATAGGCGATGCGGCCGTGCGGCACGTCCAGCATGATCTCGGAGATCTTGCCCACATGTTCGCCATCGGACGAATATGCTTTGGTGCTATCCAGGCTGGATGCTGCCATCACTTCCGGGCCCGGGCCTTCGCCCGCGCCGGAACCGACGATGGCCGCGCCTTCACTGCTGGGGGGGTGGTTTTGCATGCTGTGCTCCTTGTCGCAAGACGGTGGGACATGCGCAATGACCATGCCTGGGCCATTTATGGCGCGGGGGCGCGCAGCGCCGTGGTGGCGATGCCGCCGCCGTGGTAAATCTTTCGCGTGGCTTGCAAAAACAACGCGTCAACGCTGCGTCGTCGGCGCCCACGGCGAGACCGTGGAGCGGGACGTGCCGGGATCGTTCTACGAGCTCATCACGCGCGACCGCTTTGCCGAGGAAGCGGCGGCGCCGCAGCGCTATGACCTGGGGTTTGATGCGGGCAATGCGCAGGGGATCTTCAAGATGACGGCGGCGGCTTGCTGAGGTGGTGAAGGGGGGAGGGCGCGGGCGCGCGGATGCGCCAGCCCTCTCCCCCGGCCCCTACCCAGGAACCGCTTCTTTAGAACGTTGCTCCACTCCGTCATTCCCGTGCGGGCGGGAATCCAGCGTCTTTGAAGTCACTGGGTCCCCGCCTTCGCGGGGACGACGTGTCGGTTCCTGGAAGCAAGTCGGCATGACCAGTGTGCATCGGTCTCTCGCGCAAGCGGGAGAGCAAACCTTCCTTACCCCGCCCGCTTCGCCGATATCACCGCCTCGGCCACATTGGCCGGCGCCTCGGCATAGTGCTTGAACTCCATCGTGAACGTCGCACGCCCCTGCGTCAGCGAACGCAGCGTGGTGGAGTAGCCGAACATGGTCGCCAGCGGCACCTCGGCGCGCACGATCTTGCCGCCGCCGCCGGCAATGTCTTCCATCCCGTGCACCATGCCGCGGCGCGATGACAGGTCGCCCATCACATTGCCGGTGAATTCCTCGGGCGTCTCCACTTCGACCGCCATCATCGGCTCCAGCAGTGTGGGCCTGGCCCGGCGCACGCCTTCCTTGAACGCGATCGACCCGGCCATGCGGAACGCGTTCTCGTTCGAGTCCACGTCGTGGTACGAGCCGAATACCAGCGTGGCCTTGATGTCGACCACCGGGTAGCCGGCCAGCACGCCCGACTGCAAGGTCTCGCGGATGCCCTTGTCCACCGCTGGGATGAACTCGCGCGGCACCACGCCGCCCTTGATGGCATCGACGAACTCATAGCCGCCGCCATGCGGCATCGGTTCCAGGTTGAGCACCACGTGGCCATACTGGCCGCGCCCGCCCGACTGCTTGATGAACTTGCCCTCGACATCCCTGACCGGCTGGCGGATGGTTTCGCGGTAGGCCACCTGCGGCTTGCCGACCGAGGCCTCCACGCCGAACTCGCGCCGCATGCGGTCGACCAGGATCTCCAGGTGCAGCTCGCCCATGCCGGAGATGATGGTCTGGCCCGATTCTTCGTCCGTGGTCACGCGGAAGGACGGGTCCTCCTGCGCGAGGCGGTTCAGCGCAATGCCCATCTTCTCCTGGTCGGCCTTGGTCCTGGGCTCGACCGCCTGCGAGATCACCGGTTCCGGGAAGCTCATGCGCTCCAGGATGATGACCTTGTCGGGATCGCACAGCGTGTCGCCGGTGGTGGCCTCTTTCAGCCCCACTGCCGCGGCGATGTCGCCGGCGCGCACTTCCTTGATCTCCTGGCGCACGTTGGCGTGCATCTGCAGGATGCGGCCCAGGCGCTCGCGCTTGCTCTTGAGCGGGTTGTAGACGGTGTCGCCGGATTTGACCACGCCCGAGTAGACGCGGAAAAAGATCAGCTGGCCGACGAAGGGGTCGGTCATGATCTTGAACGCCAGCGCGGAAAACGGCTCGTCGTCGTTGGGATGGCGCTCGGCCTCGCGGTCGTCTTCGGTATGGCCAAGGATGGCCGGCACGTCGGCGGGCGACGGCAGGTAGTCGATCACCGCGTCCAGCATGCTCTGCACGCCCTTGTTCTTGAAGGCGCTGCCGCACAGCATCGGCACGATCTCGTTGGCGATGGTGCGCTTGCGCAGGCCGTGCTTGATCTGCGCTTCGCTCAGCGGCTCGCCGGACAGGTACTGGTGCAGCAGCGTCTCGTCGGCCTCGGCGGCGGCCTCGACCATCTTGTCGCGCCATTCCTGCGCGGTGGCCACGAGATCGGCCGGAATGTCCTGGTATTCGAAGCGCACGCCCTGGCTGGCCTCGTCCCAGACGATGGCCTTCATCTTGACCAGGTCGACCACGCCCTGGAAATGGTCCTCGGCGCCCAGCGGGATCTGGATCGGCACGGCGCGGCCCTTGAGGCGGTCGGCGATCTGCGTCTGCACGCGGAAGAAGTCGGCGCCGACGCGGTCCATCTTGTTGACGAAGGCAATGCGCGGCACGGCGTACTTGTTGGCCTGGCGCCAGACGGTCTCGGACTGCGGCTGCACGCCGCCGACGGCATCGTAGACCATGCAGGCGCCGTCCAGCACGCGCATGGAGCGCTCGACTTCGATGGTGAAGTCGACGTGTCCCGGCGTATCGATGATGTTGATGCGGTGTTCGGGGTAGTTGCCGGCCATGCCCTTCCAGAAGGCCGTGGTGGCGGCCGACGTGATGGTGATGCCGCGCTCCTGCTCCTGCTCCATCCAGTCCATGGTGGCCGCGCCATCGTGCACTTCGCCCAGCTTGTGGTTGACGCCGGTATAGAACAGGATCCGTTCGGTCGTCGTGGTCTTGCCGGCGTCGATATGCGCGCTGATGCCGATATTGCGGTAGCGCTCGATGGGCGTCTTGCGAGGCACAGTGTTCTCCATGGGTGAAACACGCTGGAATAGAGTAGCACCACTGGCCATTTCCCGTTGTCCCTGCCGTGGGCAGGGACACGCGGTCCGCGGCGGCCCCGGGAGCGGCGCCGCGCGTCTGAGGCCGGCCTAGGACTTTCGCTGCAGCTGAAGCGGATTCCTCCCATCCTGCGCGTGCTTGCGGCTCCCTATACTGGCGTTGCATCGCGCCCCGGCGTGCGCCGCCCCGGCTATCCCATGCCTGTCTGGGGATGCTTCCTCTGCCGATGCTTCCTCGAACCACGGACCAGCGCATGACAACCATCCTGATCGTTGACGACCATCCGGCGATGCGGCTGGTGCTCCGGCACCACCTTTTGCAGCTGCTTGGCGTCGACGAGGTGATCGAGGCGGACAACGGGCAATGTGCCATCGAGATGGTGCGCGCGCGTACGCCCGACCTGGTGCTGCTCGACCTCGACATCCCGCGCTCCAGCGGGCTGGACGTGGCGCCGCGCCTGCGGGTGATCCATCCGCAGGTGCGCATCCTGGTGGTGACGGCGCTGGACCCGGCGGTGTTCGTCAGCCGGTCATGGCAGGCCGGCGCGCAGGGCTTCGTCAGCAAGACGCAGGACATCAAGGAGATCCTGCGCGCGGTCGAGGCGGTGCTGGCCGGCTACACCGTCTTTCCGGTGCTGGGCCGCAGCGGTGCGCCGCGCCAGTCCATGTCGGCCGACGACGAGATGCTGCGGCGGCTTTCGGACAAGGAACTGGTTGTGCTGCAAATGCTGGCGCGCGGCATGTCGTACAAGGCCATCAGCGCCAGCCTCTTTATCAGTAACAAGACCGTCAGCAGCTACAAGGCCCGCATCATGGGCAAGCTGCAGGTGTCGTCGCTGGTGGAGCTGGTCGACTTTGCGCGCCGGTGCCGGCTGACGCCATAGCGGCCAGGGCGCCGGGCCTCATTCCTTATTGGACATCGTATGATGCGACGGACCAGGCACGCAGCCCGGCGTGCCTGGCCGCCTCAGCCCTGCGCGCCGGGCGAACCTGAAGCCTTGCGCAGCCGCTCGCGGCTGTTGGTCAGGTGCATGCGCATGGCCGCCTTGGCGCCGTCCGGGTCGCGGCGCTCGATCGCGTCGTAGATGTTCTCGTGCTCGATGCTGACGCGTTCCAGGTACTGCACACGCTCGGGCGTGCTGACTTGCAAGCGGCTGCGCGGAATCACCATGGTGCCCAGGTGGCCCATGATGTCGGTGAAATAGCGGTTGCCGGTGGCGCGCGCGATGGCCAGGTGGAAGGCGAAGTCGCTCTCCACGGCGTCATTGCCGGCGCCGGCGCTGCGCTTGAGTTCATCCAGCGCCTGGCGCATCGCGGCCAGTTGCTCTTCGGTACGGCGCGTGGCGGCCAGGCCCGCGGCCTCGGCTTCCAGGCTGACGCGGAATTCCAGCATCGCCATCACATCCATCGCCGTACCCAGCGCGTCCGGCCCGATACGGAAGGGCGACGGCGCTTCGGCCGCGCGTGCCAGCACGAAGGTGCCGATGCCGTGACGCGTCTCTACCAGGCCACTCGCCTGCAGCCGCGACAGCGCTTCGCGCACCACGGTGCGGCTGACTCCCATCGACGCCATGATCTCCGACTCGGTCGGCAGCTTGTCGCCAGGCTTGAGGTGGCCCTGGCGGATCTCTTCGCCCAGGGCTTGCACGACTTCCTCGGCAAGCGTGCGGCCACGGCGGCGCAGCGGGAGGGCAGTGACGGGCGGGATGGATTGGGCGTTAGGCATGGCGGGTGAGTACGAATACGGGCGGGGTTACCCGGACTTGACCGGTTCGAGATGGCCTCATTATACTTGGTTATCAGTTATACGATGACAGATGACGTGCGTGATGACGATGCGGCGTTCCTGCTCCCAGGCGGGAAGTTCAGCAACAAAGGCGCATGGTGCGCTGACTCGGTACCGGCGACGACGCCAGCCGGCTGGCTCATTAAATAAAGACACAGCAGGAGACAACGATGCCCCCCATCCAACGCCAGGGCGCCCTGCCCCTGCACCACTGGCTGCACGCCTTCGCGCTTGGTTCGGCTTTCACGGCAGCGGCCCTGACCGTCAGCGCCGCCGCCCTCGCCGCGCCACAGGACTGGCCGCAACGCCCGGTATCGGTCGTGGTGCCATTCCCGCCGGGCGGCTCCAGCGACGCCATCGCGCGCATGCTGACCGTGCCGCTCAATGAAAAGCTGGGCCAGCCTTTTGTCATCGACAACCGCCCCGGCGCAACCGGCGCCATAGGCGCCACCTTCGTCAAGCGCGCGCCGGCCGACGGCTACACCATGATGGTGGCGTCGATTGGCGTGTATGCAGTGAATCCGTTCCTGCAGAAGTCCCTGGCCTATGACCCGGCCAGGGACTTCGACCTGTTGACCGTGGCGGTGCGTGCGCCCAACGTGCTGGTGGCCAATCCGCGGTTCCCGGCCAACACGCTGCAGGAACTGGTGGCCTACATGAAGAAGAACCCGGGCAAGGTCAGCTTTGCCTCATCCGGCGCGGGCTCGTCCGACCACCTGACCGCGGCGCTGTTCTGGCAGAAGAGCAGCACCGACGGCCTCCATGTTCCCTACAAGGGCGGTGGCCCGGCCATCAGCGACCTGCTTGCCGGCCAGGTCGACGTGTCGTTCCAGAACATCAACGCCGTCCTGCAGCACATCCGCGCCGGCAAGCTCAAGGCGATGGCGGTGACCTCCGACAAGCGCTCGCCGGTGCTGCCCAATGTGCCAACCATGGCCGAGGCTGGCGTCAAGGATGTGGAGGTGTACTCGTGGCAGGGCGTGGCCGCGCCGCGCGGCCTGCCGCCCGAGGTGAAGAGCCGCCTGCATGGCGCGCTGGTGTCCTCGCTGAACGACCCGAAGATGCGCCAGACGCTGTCCGAGAACGGCTTCGAGGTGGTGGCCAACACGCCCGAGCAGTTCCACCAGTTCGAGGCGCAGGAGCTGCAGCGCTGGAAGACCGTGATCGAGAAGGGCAAGATCGCGCTGGACTGACGCCACCGCGCTGAACCTGCACACTGAAGCACCGACCCGCGCCACGCCCGTAGCGTCCCCACAAAATTCGCCCTCGTCGAGGGCGTATTTGGGTGGAAGCTTCAGATTGCACAGGATGTGCTGTTATCGGACAACGTAAGTCGAACACTGCATCCGGCAGCGCGCCGGTACTCAGGATTTTTGAAACACCCATGCAAAGCTGCCGCTGCACGGACCCCGGGCGGCTGGCACACTGGCGTCCTGGACTAACGGGGGAGTGCGCGGTGGGAGAGTTACAAGCCTTGCTGGAACACCACGGGCTGATGCTGGTGTTCCTGAATGTGCTGGTCGAGCAGGCGGGGCTGCCGGTGCCGGCGTATCCCATGCTGTTCGTCGCAGGCGCGCTGGGCGTGCAGGAGACCGGGCCGTCGATCGGCGCGGTGCTGGCGGCGGTCATCTTCGCCTGCCTGGTTGCCGATACCGGTTGGTTCTTCGCCGGGCGCCGGCTGGGGCAGCCGATGCTGCGCACGATCTGCCGGGTGTCGATTTCGCAGGATTCCTGCATCCGCCAGACCCAGTCGCTGTACCTGCGCGTGGGACCGCGCGCGCTGGTGTTCGCCAAGCTGTTGCCTGGCGCGGGGGCCTTGTCCACCGCGATGGCGGGCATGACGGGCACGCCGCTGCCGGTGTTCCTGTTCTATGACGCCATCGGCGCGCTGGTGTGGGCCGGCAGCGCCTTGCTGATCGGCGTGGTGTTCAGTGATTTTATCGATACCATCCTGGCGGCGTTCAGCGCCTATGGGCATATGGCGGTGGTGGCGCTGGGGGTAGTGTTTGCGCTGTTCCTGGCGTGGCGCTGGTGGCGCCGGTTCCGGCTGCTGCGCCGCACCCGGCGCGTGCCGCGCATGACCGTGGATGAGCTGGAATCGCGCCGGCGGGCCGGCAGCCTGCCGGTGGTGATCGACGTGCGCGCGCACGGCGACACGCCGATGGAGCGCATCCCCGGCTCGATGGTGCTGGACATGCAGGGCGCGCTCGACAACCTGGACGCGCTGGGCGTGCCGCAAGCCGAGGCCGACATCGTGGTCTATTGCGCCTGCCCCAATGAGCTGTCCGCCGCGCTGCTGGCCGAGCGCCTGCGCGCGGCCGGCTACCCCAGGACCTGGGCGCTGGCCGGCGGCTTCGACGAATGGAAGCGGCGCCACGGCGGCAGCGCCCCGACCGAGGCGGCCAACCAGCCAGGCCCGGCCGAAGCCGCCTGAACTGCCCGGGCCGCCGGCGCTGTGCTCAACGCTTGCCCGCGGTCTGGAATACCGACAGGTCCGGGTAGACCGCGCGGATCTTCTCCCACTCGGTGGCGTTGAAGAACTGGCACTTGCCGGCGCCGAAGCGCTTGGACACCTCCACGCAGAAGCGCACCGCTTCGGCGATGTCGATCTCGTGGTTGGCCGAGGTCGCGCTGCCCGACACCACCGACTGCGCCGTCACCGCCACACCGACCACCGGCGCCCGGGTGGCGACGTGCGGCTGCATGATGCTGTTGAAGTGGTACAGGCCGTTGTGATACGGCGTGATGTCCTGCTGCGAGATCGGGAAGGTCACCGCCGGGCAGCCGGTGGTGGATTCCATGGTCGCCACCAGGTCCGGCGCCACGCGCAGGATGTAGCCCTGCATCGCCGTCGGCGAGATGGCAAAGCCGCGGTGCTTGATGATGCTGTTGCCCTTGGACGCGTCGATCGAGAGGATCGCGTCCATCTCCGGCAGCACCTGGTAGTCGTTCATGGTGTCGGACGAGACCGGCATGCCCATGAACGGCACCGGGTCGTGCGGCTGCATCGAGACATTGGTCGACAGGTGCGTGGTCACGATCACGTCGCCCGCCAGGTGGTCGCCGCGCGCCTTCATCTGCGCCAGCTTGAGCGCCACCGCCAGGCAGCCGATCGGGCCGTCGGCATCAGACACCAGCCCCACCAGTTCCGGACGCGCGCCAATCGCGCCGTTGCGGCCGATCACGCCCAGCGTCGGCGCGTTGCCGCCGCCACGCTTGCCGGCGGTGCCGGGGATCACGATGGTGATGAAGTCGGTGGTGTTGGCCGTGTTCTCGGGCGGCGCGTTGTTGACCGTGGTCACTTCCACGCTCACGCCGGCGCCCGCGTACGGCGCGAACAGTTCGCTGACGACCGCACCGTTGGCGTGCGGGCTGTCCAGGGCTTCGTGAATGACCAGCGTCTGCTGCAGGGCCATGGCTTTCTCCAAATGATGTGCCCCGTCCGCGCGGCGCGGGCAGGGCGTCTACAAAAAGTCAGAACTGGTGGCGCAGGCCGGCCATCACCGTGGTCTGGTTGTCGCGCCCGTCCAGCGGCTTGCCGCTGCCGCCGGTCCAGCTGGTGGTGTTGTTGCCGAACAGGCCCGACCAGTCGCCGTGCACACGGTCGTAGGCCAGCGCCAGGTAGGCATCGGTGCGCTTGCTGAAGGCGTAGTCGGCGACAGCGTAGGCGGTGGTGCGGTTGCCGCTGAAGCCGTCTGCGCGCGTGCGGTTGTGCATCACGCTGCCGATCAGCGTGACGTTGCCGGTGACGGCGTAGCTCGCGCCCAGCGTGAAGAAGTCGTCGTGGCGGCTGCCGCCGAACACCGAGTTGAAGGCCGCGCGGTTGGTCGGGGTGGCGGCGGTGGACATGCTGGTGATAGTCGCCGTGTCGGTGCCGCCCTTGGACGAATCGAAGCCCGCGTCGCGATCGCTGTGCATGTAGTTGGCGAACAGGCTGGCGCGGCCCACCGCGGCCTTCAGGCCGGCCAGGTAGATGCTTGCGGCGCGGCTCTGGCTGTCGCGGGTCTGCTGGAAGTCGCCCACCGCGGTGATCGGGCCTGCGGCGTACTTCGCACCGAACGACACCGACGAGGTCGCGCGGGTGTTGCCCGCGGTTTCGCCCAGCGCGTATTCGGCGATCACCGATAGCGGGCCGAAGTTGCCGGTGTAGCTGACGGCGTTGTCGTAGCGCTGGCCGGTCAGGTAGACCATCCACGCATTGGACGGCGCCGCGCCCACGCCGAGTGGGTCGACGTAGTACAGCATAGTGTTGGCCGTGGTGTACTGCCGGCCCAGCGCCAGCTCGCCCCACTGGTTGCCGATCTTCACATACGCCTGGCGCCCGAACAGCTGGCCCTGCTGGTCCAGCTTGCCGGTGTCGGCCAGCAGGCCGTTCTCCAGCACGAAGCCGGCCTTCAGGCCGCTGCCCAGGTCTTCAACGCCGCGCAGGCCGAAGCGGCTTCCCGACAGGAACCCTTCGCCGCCCTGCTGCAGCCCGATCTGGGCCTCGCCCGCGGGGTTCGAATGGGACTGGTAGGTCAGCGCGGTATCGATCACGCCGTACAGCGTCACCGCGGACTGCGCCATCGCGGCGGCCGGCAGGCCCAGCAGCAGCGGCAGTGCCAGGCGGACGGCGTGGCGAATGGTCTGGCTCATCTTGTTTTCTCCTCCAAAGGGCAAAAGGGAGCCCGCGCGGGCGGCATGGCGCGGCCCGCGGAGCGGATTTCTGTTTGTTGTGCCCGGGGCTGGCCCGAAGTGGCTAGGCGCTAATCAAATATTCGTGCCGCTGGTTTGCTCCCCTCTCCCGCGTGCGGGAGAGGGGCAGGGGGTGAGGGCAGGCGCTGGCATACCACCGGCCGTACTTCGTAAAGACTCCCGCCCTCACCCCCGCCCATAAATGGGAGAGGGGAGACAACCCTTGTCGATTCAGCAACCAACGGCCTCTCAGGCAGCAAAGCCCGGCCAGTCCTGCATCCCCGCCGGACCGGTGATCTGCGACAGCGGAAAGCTCTCGCCTTCGCGAATGGTTTCGACCTGGCCCTCGGCCGGAAACCACAGCGCATGACGCTCGCCCAGCACGGTGCCGTGGCTGCCGTCCGAGAACAGCGCCGAGCCCTCCGGCAGCGCGAACACCTGTTCCGGCGCGTTGATGTGCAGGAACTCGGCCAGGCGCTCTTCGCGGCTTTCGCCGTTGTGGCCGGCGGGCTTGCCGCTGATGAAATGCGGGTTGATCTGGAACGGCACCAGCCCGAGCGCGCGCAGCGACGGCGGCTGCACGACGGGCATGTCGTTGGTGGTGCGGATGGTCGGGCAGGCGACGTTGCTGCCGGCGCTCCAGCCCACGTACGGCGTGCCCGCGCGCACTTTCGCGCGGATCGCGTCGACGATGCCGGCGTCGTACATGCGCTTGAGCAATGCAAAGGTGTTGCCGCCGCCGACCGCGATGGCCTCGGCCTGCTCGACCGCGCGCAGCGGGTCGGCGCTGTGGTGGATCGATTCCAGCGCGTAGCCCAGCTTCTCGAACACCGGCTTGACCATGCCTTCATAGGTGTCGAAGCTGAACGTCACGCCGGCGAACGGCACGAACAGCACCTTGCGCGGCTCGCGCCTGAGCAGCGTGTGGATCTGCTCGCCGGCGTGCTCGAGGTAGCCGAGGCTGTCCTTGCGCGAGCTGCTCATCAGGAGGATGCGTTGGGTCATGTCTTGGTTTCCGTCAGGAGTCTGGTGAGGTTCTGTGCGGGATCAGGCGATCGCGGCGCGGATCAGCGCGGCGACGCGGTCGATCTCTTCATGCGTGTTGAAGTAGTGCAGCGAGACGCGCGCCATGGTCGACACGCCGTAGCGCGCCAGGATGGCGTCGGCCATGAAGTTGCCGGCTTCGATGATGCATTGCTGCGCTTCCAGCGCGGCGACGATGCGCGCCGGGTCAACGCCGCGCACATTGAACGGCACGATGCCGATGCGGTTGGCCACGTCGGCCGGGCCATACAGTTCGAAGCCGGGAATCGACGCGAACTTCGTCACCGCGTATTCGGTCAGGTCGCGCACGCGCGCCTCGATGGCCTCGATGCCGATCGCGGCGGCGTAGTCGATGGCGGTGCCCATGCCGAGGATCGCCGGCACGATCGGGCAGCCGGCCTCGAAGCGCTTCGCGCCGGCCACCAGCGACAGCGCGCCGGTAGCGCGGTCGTAGGCGCCGTTCCACCAGCCCACCAGCGCGGGCTCGACCTGTTCGATCAGCGCGCGGCGCACATACAGGAAGCCAGAGCCCTCGGTCGCGCGCAGCGCCTTGCGTCCGCATCCGGCCAGGAAATCGCAGTCCAGTCCGGCCACGTCCGAGCGCAGCATGCCCACGCTCTGCGCCGCATTGACCAGCGACAGCACGCCGTGGCGGCGCGCCACCGCGCAGATCCGCGCGGCCGGCTGCACCGCTCCCGTGGAATTGGGCAGGTGCGAGAAGGTGAGCAGGCGCGTGCGCGCGGTCACGGCGGCCTCGAACGCCTCGGGCGACAGCAGCCCTTCGGCGTCGGCCGCGACCATCTTCACGACGATGCCGTGCGATTGCTCCAGCCGGCGCCAGGGCAGCAGGTTGCTCAGCATCTCGGTGTCGGCCACCAGTACTTCGTCGCCCGCCTTCCAGTCGATGCCGCGCGCGACGATGGAGATGCTTTCTGTGGCGTTCTTGGTGAAGGCGACTTCATCCGCCGCGCAGCCGAGCAGCCCGGCCAGCTTGCCGCGCACGGCTTCCACGCGCGCATAGGTTTCTTTGCGGAAGCCCGGCAGGTAGATGCCGACGTGGCCGGTATCGAGCAGATAGCTGCGCACGGTATCGAGCACGGCGTCTGGCGGAATCGAGGCCGCGGCCGTGTCGAGATAGATGGTGGAAGCCGTCAGCGGGGTGTCGGCGCGGATTGCTTGGATATCCATGGAACGTCTCGGTAATGACAGGCGGGCGCAGCGCATGCGCCCCGGGGTAAGGCTTACTTCTTCAGCTTGGTGACCGAGCCGAAGAAGCTGAACAGCGCGTCGCCGGCAATCACGCCGCCGGCAAAAGCGCTCATCTCGGCCACGTGCTTGTCACCGCGCAGGCGCTGCAGCACGAAGCGGATGGCGAGGCCCGCCAGCACCGCCCAGCCCGCCAGCGGCGAGGCAATCAGCATGCCCGTGGAGAGCAGGATGCCGAGCTGGCGCCTGGAGCCGCCGATCAGCTGCAACAGCGCGCCCGGGACGGCCCAGATCGCCAGGTTGCGGGCGATCTCGGCCGACGAGCCCGCCTTGATCGAAGCGGCATAGACGCGGTCCACCGGCGGAATCATGTTCTGCGCGAAGAAGGTGCCGTGGAACACCAGCACCACCACCGCAGCCACCGCGAAGCCGATCATCGCGGCCAGGAACTGCTGCTTGCGCCCGGCCAGCTCGGCCTCCATGTCGCGGCCCTCGCCGCGCAGCAGGTAGCCGGTCTTGAGGTCGTAGCCCATGTCGGCAAAGGCCGGGCCGGTGGCGGCGGAAAAGCCCACCAGCACCGCCAGCGCCGTCGGCGGGAAGCCGATCAGGATGCCGATGGTCAGCGTGATCAGCGCCACCGCGAACGCCGGGAACCAGCCCGAATGCATCGCCGCGATGCCGACGATCAGCTCATGCACGTAGGCGGCAAAGGCGGCATACAGCACGAACACCACCAGCATGCCCAGCGACATGTCCGAGACATGGCCGGCCAGCACCGAGATCAGCAGCGCAATCGCCAGGTAGACCAGGAAGCCGCCCGACAGGATGCGGCCGGCGCGCGAAGCCGGGACCTCGATGTTGCCCGCGCCGGCCGCCGGGGCGGTGCGCGCGCGGCGGATTTCATTGGCGACCTGGAACAGCGCGACGATGCCCGCGCCGATCATCAGCCCGTGCGGGATATAGGCCTTGGCGATGTCGATGCCGCTCAGCGCCACCGAATAGCCACGCACCAGCAGGCCGATGCCGAACATGGTCAGCGCCGCCAGGTTGCCCAGGAAGGCCGCGCCGAACGCGGACATCGGCACGCCCAGCCAGGCCCCGCCCACGCCCACCGCAATGCCCAGGCCCAGGAACGCGGCCTTGCGCCCGCCGCGGTCGCCGGCCCAGATGGCCTCGGCGGTGGCGATGCCGGCCGGCCAGGTGCCGGTGGCGGGGAAGATCTTGCTGCCGAACAGGAAGTACAGCATGGCGCCGTCGACAAACATGGCGATTACCGCGCCGATCAGCATTGGCGTGGCCAGTTCCGGCATGCCCATCGCGTACGGCACCCCGATCGGGATCATCAGCGAGTTGGCGGCGCCGAAGGTGGCCGACGAGATCGCTGTCTGCACCAGGTTCTGCCGCTCCAGCACGCGGAAGCGCCGCGTGATCTCCAGCGGGATGCGCGAGAACACGATCGCGATCAGCGCGCCGATGATCGAGGTGTTGGCCGAGATCCCCAGCGACACGATCAGCTGCATGCCGATCATGGCGCCGAATACCGACAGCCCCACGGAGACCAGCAGCAGCAAGGGCTCCATGAAGCGTGTCCGTGTCGCGGGCTGCGCCGCCATCGGCGCGTTCAGTTGTGTTGGCATGGTCATGTTGTCCACCGCTCCCCGTAGTGTTGTCTGGTTTTGTCTGTTGTGTGTGATGCCTTGCGCGCGATCAGCGCATGAAACCCGCCACCGGGCCGATGGTGTTGCGCGCCGTGCGCAGCGCCTCCAGCAACCGGGGCACCGCCTCGGGTGTCAGGCGCTGCAGCGGACCGGCGATGGCCAGCGATCCGACCACCGCCTGGGTGTCGCGGTGGCGCAGCGGCAGCGCCAGTCCGGCCACCGTGGCGGCGGATTCCTCGCAGGTGTAGGCCCAGCCGTCGGCGCGGATCTGCGCCAGCCGCGCTTCCAGTTCCGGCGCGTCGCCCGCCACCTGGCGCCGGAACGCTTCCGGCTGGAACGCCAGGATGGCCTTGGCGTGCGCGCCCGCGTCCAGCGCGAAGCGCTGGCCGACCTCGATCGAAAAGCGCAGCTGGTGCTGGCTGTGCGCGATGTCCGTGCACAAGCCCTCGCCACCATCCAGCCACGACAGGAACACAGTCTCGCCGCATTCGCGCGCCAGCGCTTCCAGCGCGGGCTGCAACACCTCGGCCGGCGAAAACGTCTTGCGCATCACTTGCCCCAGTTCGAACCAGCGCAGCCCCAAGCCGTAGCGTCCCAGCCCGTCCTGCACCAGGAAGCCGTTGGCGGCAAAGGTGGCCAGCACGCGGTGCACCACGGCGTGGTGCACGCCGCTGTGGCGCGCCAGCTCGCGCACGCCCCAGCTGGGCTGGCGAACGGTGAAATGGGTCAACAGCGCCAGGGCGCCGTCCAGGGTCTTGAGCATGGTTGCGGATTGCTTCGACTGCTTGTGTCTCTATATAAGAGACAACGTCTCTGATACAGAGAAATGCTAGGCCTCGACTCGACCCGCAACAATCAGGGTTAACTCGGGGTCGGGCGGGGTAGGGTGGCGGCGCTGGGCGAATATCGGCCGCGCAGGAGGCCCGGTGCCGGCGGAGCGCCGCCGCCTATACTTGGCGCAGAGCGACTGCCACCGGGAGGACGCGCATGGCCGCGGAACATCACGGAGCCGGCGGGGGCGGCGCAACCGGCGCAACTGGCGATGAGGCCGCCCGCATTGCCCAGCGCCGCCGCCAGCTAGGCATTGCGCCGCGCAGTGGCGACGGCCAGCGCAACTGGGCCCTGGCGTTGTCCGGCGGCGGCATCCGCAGCGCCACCTTCTGCCTGGGCGTGATGCAGGCGATGGCCGGTACCGCGATGCCGGCCAAGGCGGCCGCGCCGGACGCGACGACCCCGGCGGCCGCTGAGCAGGCCGTGCCGGGATTGGCTTCGCTGCTGGCGCAGTTCGACTACCTGTCCACCGTCAGCGGCGGCGGCTACCTTGGCGCCTTCTTTGTCAGCCTGTTCGTGCCCGGACGCCTGCGCCGCGGGTCAGGCCCGGTGCAGGCGGCGGCCGATGCCTATCACACACTGCAATGCGAGCCGCCGGGGCGCATCCATACCTCGATGTCCTACGCCGCCGATCCCGGCCGCGGCGCGGTCGCGTGGCTGCGCGAGAACGGCCGCTACCTGTCGCCCACCGGTGCCGGCGACAACCTCTACGCCACCGCGCTGGTGGTGCGCAACTGGCTGGCCATGCATTACGTGATCGGCAGCGCGCTGCTGGTGCTGCTGGCTGTGCTGGCGCTCGGGCAACACGTTGCGATGGGTGTTTTCTACGGGTTGGGGCGCCATGAGATGGACCTGCTGCACGACGCGCGGCAGGCCTTCAACCAGGGCGAATGCGCGATCTGGTGGAGCACGCTGCTGTGGCTGCCGCTGGTCACGGTGCTGGCGGGCGCGGCGCCGCCCGGGCTGGCCTACTGGCTGATCTACCCGCGCGCCAACGATCCGCAGGCGACGGCGCGATTCCTGGGCCCCGCGCCGCTGCTTGCCACGCTGCAGGGCCTGCTGTTGCTGGCCGCGGCGCGCTGGTCGGAATGGCTCGGTCCGGGGCTGGTCATCGGCAAGCTCTTCTTCGCGCTCGGCGTGCTGATGCTGCTGGGCGTGCTGTGGTGCCTGGCGCTGCTGCAGGGCAAGCCGCCCACGGTGGCCGCCTATCGCGTGCGCGCCACGCGCGCGTTGCGCGGTGCCCTTACGCTGACCCTGTGGCTGGCGGCCCTGGGCATTGCCGACACGGTGGCACGCACCGCTTACCTGTATGCCCACCAGGCCCACCACCAGTGGGGCGCGGCGCTGCCCGTGACCGTGCTCGGCGTGCTGGTCTGGCTGGTGCGCTACGGTTCGCGCTGGCGCGACGCCGGCCGCCAGGGCAGCGCCGACACGCCATGGCGCGCGCTATGGGCCCGACTGCCGTTGTCGCTGCTGGCGGGCGCGGTGGCGGCCGTGCTGGCCCTGCTGTTGTTCGTGCTGTGGTCGTGGCTGGTGCTGTGGGTACGCTGGGACGGGCGCGAGCCGGTCGACTGGCTGGTGTTCGGCAACGCCTATACCGGCCCGGCGCTGGCCACGCTGACCGTGGTGAGCCTGGTGCTGGCGCTGGTGATGGGGCGCTTCGCGGGCTTCCTGAACCTGTCGACGCTGCACCAGTTCTATGCGGCGCGGCTCACCCGCGCGTACCTGGGGGCGTCCAACGGTGAGCGCTTTGCGGTCCCCGACCCGAGCGTCGACCCGGACGGCGGCCTGCGTCCGCGCTTCAGCGTGGCCGAGCCCGTTCCCGGCGACCAGCTCAGCCTGAACACCTACTACGATCCGCGCGTGCTGGCGCCGCTGCACCTGATCAATGTCACGCTGAACCTGACCGTCGACCCGGCCGAGCAACTGGTGCAGCGCGACCGCAAGGGCAAGCCGCTGTGCCTCGCGCCCGGCCCCTGCGTGGCGCAGCCCGGCGCGGCGGCGGCGATCGCGCCGGACGCCTACGCGCGCTTCACCATCGACGGCCGGGCCTGCTGCCCCGACGTGTCGCCGCCGGCTTCGGGCAAGCTGGCCGAATCGCGCACGGTGGGCGACTGGATGGCGATCTCGGGCGCGGCCGTCTCCACCAGGCTGGGGCGCGCGACCACGCTGGGCACGGCCTTGCTGCTTGGCCTGGCGAACCTGCGGCTGGGCATATGGTGGCCGTCGTATCCGGCCAGCCAGGCGCGCGAAGGCGGCCGCCGGGGCCGCGCCAGGCCCTATCCGGAACGTGCCGCCCATCCGTTGCTGGCCGCGGGCATCGCGCTCTTTCGCACGCAGTACTACCTGGGCTGCGAGCTGAGCGCGCGCTTCCACGGCACGCGGCGCGGCTGGCAGTACCTGTCCGACGGCGGGCATTTCGACAATACCGGCGTGTACGAACTGCTGCGCCCGGGCCGCGACGTATCGCTGATCGTGCTGTGCGATTGCGGCGTCGATCCCGGCTACCGCTTCGGCGACCCGGCCAGCCTGATCCGGCTGGCGCGCATCGACCATGGGCTGGAGATCGTGGTCGATACCGAAGCCGCGACCACGCACCCGGTGCTGAGCCGTGTCTTCGGCGTGCCGGACGACTTCCTGCCGGGCACGGCGACAACCGACAAATGCGCCGTGCTGCTCAACGTCTATCGCACCGGCCCGGAGTGCGGCGCGCCACGCGCGCGCACCTGCCGCATCGTGCTGCTCAAGCCGCGGCTGGTGTCATGGGCGCCGGCTGATGTGCGCTACTACGGCGCGACCCATCCCGCGTTTCCGCAGCAACCCACCGGCGACCAGTTCTTCGATGAGGCGCAATGGGAAAGCTATCGCGCGCTGGGCCATGCGATCGGCCAGCGCGTGCTGGGCGGGGCGGTGGGCAAGGCCCTGTTGGTGTAGGCGACCGGTCAGTCAGCGCACGAAGCCAATGACGTCTTCGAGCCGGCCGCTGGCATCGCGCAGCGCCTCCAGCAGTCGCGGCACCGCGGCTTCGTCCAGCCGCTGCTGCGGCCCGGCGATGGCGACCGAGCCCACCACCGCGCTGCGGTCGCGCGACCACAGCGGCAGCGCCAGGCCGGCCACGCTGGCAGCGGCCTCTTCGCGCGTGTGGGCCCAGCCGCGTTCGCGCACTTCGGCAAGTTGCGGCTCGATGCGCTCGCGGTCCAGCGTCATGTGCGGGCCCATGCGCGCGAGCCCCTGGCGGTAGACCTCGTCACGGAAGGCATCGTCCTGGAAGGCCAGCATGGCCTTGGCATGCGCGCCCGCATAGAGCGGAAAGCGCTCGCCCAGCTCGATCGAAAAGCGCAGCTGGTGCTGGCTCTGCACCAGCCCCACGCACAGGCCTTCATGGCCGTCGAGCCACGACAGGAACACGGTCTCGCCGCTTTGCGCGGCGAGCTTTTCCAGCACCGGGCGCACGATCTCGTCGGGCGAGAAGCTCTTGCGCACCACCTGCCCCAGCTCGAACAGCCGCAGCCCCAGCGAATACTTGCCGGTGCCTGCATCCTGCACCAGGAAGCCGTTGGCGGCGAATGTGGCCAGCACGCGGTGCACCACGGCGTAGTGCACGCCGCTGTGCTTGGCCAGCTCGCGCACGCCCCAGGTCGGCTGGCGCACGGTGAAGTGGGTCAGCAGGGCCAGCGCGCCGTCCAGTGTCTTGAGTGTCATCGCTTGTTCCTTCGCATCGGGCTGCATGGTACGGGCAAGCGCGGCGCGACTCAATCCTTCGCGCCCGCGAATATACCCACGCCGCCCGAAGGGCCGCGATCTGGCCGCCAGCACGATCGCGGCGGGGTCTCTAAGATAGCGAGCCATACGCATTGCCTGCGTGCGGCACAGGCCGCCCGCCTCAAACTCATGAATCACGACTCGATCCCCACTGGAGCAGCCGTTGCCTGGTCCGTCCTGGACCTGGCTCCCATCCCGGTAGGCAGCGACGCCGGCCAGGCCATGCGCAACTCGCTTGACCTGGCCCGCCACGCCGAGCAGCTGGGCTACCACCGCTACTGGCTGGCCGAGCACCACAACATGCCCGGCATCGCCAGCGCCGCCACCGCCGTGCTGATCGGCTATGTCGCCAACGGCACCAGGACCATCCGCGTGGGCTCGGGCGGCGTGATGCTGCCCAATCATTCGCCGCTGGTGATCGCCGAGCAGTTCGGCACGCTGGCCTCGCTGTACCCGGGGCGCATCGACCTGGGCCTGGGCCGCGCGCCCGGCACCGACCAGGCCACCGCGCGCGCCTTGCGCCGCCACCTGTCGGCCGACAGCGCCGATACCTTCCCGCAGGACGTGGAAGAACTGCAGGCCTACTTCGACGATGTGCGCCCTGGCCAGCGGCTGCGCGCGGTGCCCGGCGCCGGGCTCAAGGTGCCGATCTGGCTGCTCGGATCGAGCCTGTTCAGCGCGCAGCTGGCCGCGGCCATGGGCCTGCCGTTCGCCTTTGCCTCGCACTTTGCGCCGGGCTTCATGCGCCAGGCGGTCGACCTGTACCGGCGCACCTTCCGGCCTTCCGAAACGCTGGAACGGCCCTACGTGATGCTGGGCCTGAACGTGTTTGCGGCCGAAACCGGCGACGAGGCGCGCCGCCTGTTCAGCTCGCTGCAGCAGCAGTTCCTGGCGCTGGTGCGCGGCACTCCCGGGCAGTTGCGCGCGCCGGTGGACGACATCGAATCGCTGTGGACCGAGAGCGAGGCCGACCATATCCGGCGCTCGCTGGCCTGCTCGGTGGTGGGCGATCCCGACGCCGTGCGCGCCGGCATGCAGCGCTTTGTCGACGACCTGCGCCCGGACGAGCTGATGCTGACCGGCCAGATCCACGACCACCAGGCGCGCCTGCGCTCGTTTGCCATTGCCGCCGACGCGGCACGCAGCCTGAAGACCGCTTCGGCGCTCTGAGCCCCTGCGGCCCTCCGGCATGGCGTGCGCCGCACTTGCGGCGTGCGCCCGCCGGCGCGCCCCCATTCCTGTTTGCGCATCGCTGACCGGCTCGGATACATTAGAAGGCCCGAGACACAGAGAGGCGCGGCGTTCGCAGCACGCGCCCGACAGTCCGCCCGGTCCACCGCCCCATCTTCGACATGGTGGGGCCGACGGCAGCGACGACAGGAGACAGCGATGGACCTGCGGCAACGCGAGCACATCGAGACCGTGGTCCAGGCGACCACATACCTTGCCCCGCCGGCCGTGCTGGCGGACCGGATCGCGCACGACGCCATCATCCAGAACTCATGGCGCCGCTGCGTGCACCAGTACGGGCTGGATCCGTCGCGCATGCAGGAGGCGCGCATCCTGCCGCAGCCGCGCCTGCGCGAGCACCAGGAACGCATCGACGACTTCGCCCGCATCGCGCGCCACGGCCTGCAGAGCCTGTACGGGCAAGTGGCGGGCCTTGGCTACGTAGTGCTGCTGACCGATGCGCAGGGGGTGACGGTCGACTATATCGGCAATGCCCGCACCGACGCCGCACTGCGGCATGCGGGCCTGTACCTGGGCGCCGAGTGGAGCGAGCGCGGCGCCGGCACCTGCGCGGTCGGCACCGCGCTGGCCACCGGCCAGGCGCTCACGGTGCACCAGGCCGACCATTTCGACGCCACCCATATCCCGCTCACCTGCACCGCGGCGCCGCTGTTCGACACGCACGGCAACCTGCACGCCATCCTCGACATCTCCGCGCTGACTTCGCCGCAGGCCAAGGACAGCCAGGGGCTGGCGCTGCAGATGGTGCGCATCTACGCCGCGCATATCGAGAACGCCAACTTCCTGCGCGCGCACCGGCGCGACTGGATCCTGAAGCTGAACGTGGCGCCGGAGTTTGTCGACGTCAATCCCGAGTACCTGCTGGCGCTGGACGACGCGGGCCGCATCGTCGGCCACAACCACCGCGCCAGGCTCATGCTGGAGAGCGAACTCAGCGGCGCGCCGGGTGCCACGGTGCTGGGCCAGCCGTTCGAGGCGCTGTTCGACGCGCGCATGGAAGACCTGGGCCGCTATGTCTACTCGCGGCCGAGCGAGCAGCGGCTGGTGGCGCTGCACCGCAGCGGCGGCCTGCTGTACCTGAGCGTGCTGCCGCCGGCGCTGCACTGGCAGGCGCCGCCCGCCGAAGCTGCCGTGCCGATGCCCGCGGCGCTGGCGGCGCTGACCGGCGGCGATGCCGCGCTGCAGCAGCAACTGCAGCGCGCGGCCAGGCTGGTCGATTCCCCCATCAACCTGCTGATCCACGGCGAGACCGGCAGCGGCAAGGAGTATCTTGCCAAGGCCCTGCACCTGGCCAGCGCGCGCCGCGACGGCCCGTTCGTGGCGGTGAACTGCGCGGCGATCCCTGAAACGCTGATTGAAAGCGAGCTGTTCGGCCACCTGCCCAACAGCTTTTCCGGCGCGGGCCCGCGCGGCAAGCGCGGCCTGATCCAGGAGGCCGACGGCGGCACGCTGTTCCTGGACGAGATCGGCGACATGCCGCGCGAGCTGCAGTCGCGGCTGCTGCGCGTGCTGGCCGAAGGCGAAGTGCTGCCGGTCGGCGCCGCGCGGCCGGTGCCGGTGCGGCTGCGGGTCATCTCCGCCACGCACCACGGCCTGGAGCAGCTGGTCGCCGAAGGGCGCTTCCGCGAAGACCTGTACTACCGCCTCAACGGCGCGCGCTTCACGCTGCCGCCGCTGCGCGAGCGCACCGACCTGGACTGGCTGATCCGCAAGCTGTTGCAGGAAGGCAGCGCGCAGGGCGGTGAAACCACGCTGTCGCCCGCCGCACGCGAGCGGCTGCACCGCCACCGCTGGCCGGGCAACCTGCGCGAGCTGCGCAACGTGCTGGAGTACGCGCGCGCGGTCTGCGCCGACGGCTATATCGACCTGCAGGACCTGCCCGACAGCCTGGCCGGGCCGGCGCCGTCCGCGGCGCTGCAACCGCCCGCACCGCCAAGTGCCGGCGCGCCGGCCGAGCCGCACCCGTTGCCGCCGGAAGGCATGCTGCTGATGCAGTACCTGCGCGCCGCCGGCTGGAACCTGAGCGCGGTCGCGCGGCAGATCGGCGTGAGCCGCATGACGCTGTACCGGCGCATGGAGCGCTACGGCATCCAGTCTCCCAACCGGCGCGACGGCGGCGCCGAGCCGCCCGACGCCTAGGCCGGCGGGCAGCACGGCACACGCGCCCGATACGATTGTCCATCCCCTGTACACCTGCGCTGTGACACCTGTCACAGCGCAGCGTTGTTTTTGCCCCGTCGCTTCGGGGTAATCCCTCACGTCCGACCCCGCTGACGCCCCGGTTTCCCCTGTTTTCGCTGCCTGCACAGGCTGGCACAGCCATTGCAAATACGGCTGGCAAGACAACGACAACAGGAGAGAGGCAATGGGGCACGCAGCAGGCGCCAGCGCGCAGATCGCGCCAGTGGTCGGCATCATCGCCAACCCGGTTTCCGCGCGCGACATTCGCCGCGTGATTGCCAACGCCAACAGCCTGCAGCTGGCCGACCGCGTCAATATCGTGCTGCGCCTGCTGGCCGCGCTGGCGTCATGCGGCGTGCAGCGCGTGCTGATGATGCCGGACCGCGAAGGGCTGCGCGTCATGCTGGCCCGGCATCTGGCGCGCCGGCAAGGGCCGGACTCCGGCCTGCCCCAGGTCGACTATGTCGACATGCCGGTCGCCTCGCGCGTCGACGACACGCTGCACGCCGCGCGCTGCATGGCCGATGCGGGCGTGGCCGCCATCATCGTGCTGGGCGGCGACGGCACCCACCGCGCAGTGGTGCGCGAGTGCGGCGCGGTGCCGGTCGCGGGCCTGTCGACCGGCACCAACAATGCCTACCCCGAGATGCGCGAGCCCACCATCACCGGGCTGGCCACCGGCCTCTATGCCATCGGGCGCATTCCCGCCAGCCAGGCGCTGGCATCGAACAAGCGGCTGGACATTGTCATCCGCGACGGCAACGGCGGCTTTCGCCGCGATATCGCGCTGGTGGACGCGGTGATCTCGCACGAGCACTTCATCGGCGCGCGCGCCTTGTGGAAGACCGACACGCTGGCCGCGGTCTACGTGTCCTTTGCCGACCCCGAGGCCATCGGCCTGTCATCGATCGCCGGGCTGCTGGAACCGGTGGGCCGGCGCGAAGCGGGCGGCCTCGCGATCGAGCTGGCCGCGCCCGGCGAAGGCGAATTCGACCTGTGCGCGCCGATCGCGCCTGGCCTGATGTGCACCGTGTCGGTCGCCGACTGGCAGCGGCTCGAGCACGGCCGTCCCCATCGCGTGCGCCAGCGCAGCGGCATCGTCGCCCTCGACGGCGAGCGCGAGCTGACCTTCGGCCCGGACGACGAAGTCACGGTCACGCTGCATGACCACGCCTTTCGCAGCATCGACGTCGCGGCGTGCATGCGCCATGCCGCGCGCCAGCACCTGATGCGCAGCGTGCCGCAGCACGCTTTTGCCTGATGACGCCGCGGGCCAATGCAGCAAATGCCCGCTTCGTGCCCCGCTTTTCTTGAAGTGCAACACCTGAAAACGAAGGAGACAGACATGACAGCCAGAGCTTCGCAAGATTCCGCCGCGCTGCCGCTCGACAAGGAGACGCTGCTGACGGTGTACCGCAAGATGCGCACCATCCGCGATTTTGAGGAACGACTGCACGTGGACTTCGGGCGCGGCGACATCCCGGGCTTCGTTCACCTGTATGCGGGCGAAGAAGCGGCGGGCGTCGGCATCCTGCACCACCTGAACGACGGCGACCGCATCGCCAGTACGCACCGCGGCCATGGCCACTGCATTGCCAAGGGCGTCGATCCGGTGGCGATGATGAAGGAGATCTACGGCAAGAAGGGCGGCTCGTGCAACGGCAAGGGCGGCTCGATGCATATCGCCGACCTGTCCAGGGGCATGATGGGCGCCAACGGCATCCTGGGCGCCGGCGCGCCGCTGATCTGCGGCGCCGCGCTGGCGGCCAAGTTCCGCGGCAAGGGCGAGGTCGGCATCACCTTCTGCGGCGACGGCGCCTCCAACCAGGGCACCTTCCTGGAAAGCCTGAACCTGGCCGCGGTGTGGAACCTGCCGGTGATCTTCGTGATCGAGAACAACGGCTACGCCGAATCCACCTCGCGCGATTACGGCACCGCCGTGGACAGCTACGTCGACCGCGCCGCCGGCTTCGGCATCCCCGGTGTCACGGTGGACGGCACCGACTTCTTCGCGGTCCATGAAGCGGCCGGCGAAGTCATCCGCCGCGCACGCGAAGGCGGCGGGCCGTCGCTGCTCGAATGCAAGATGGTCCGCTTCTACGGCCACTTTGAAGGCGACGCGCAGACCTACCGCGCCCCCGGCGAACTCGACGATATCCGTGCCAACAAGGACTGCCTGAAGCTGTTCGGCCGCACCGTGACCCAGGCCGGCGTGGTCGCGCGCGAAGAGCTCGACACCATCGATCGCGAGGTTGCCGCGCTGATCGAGCACGCCGTGCAGGAAGCCAAGGCCGCACCGCAGCCGGGTCCCGAGGACCTGCTCACCGACGTCTACGTCAGCTACTGATCCGCCACGCGCAACCCAATCATCAGGAGACAAACATGGCTCGCAAACTGAGCATCAAGCTGGCGATCAACGAGGCGATCGACCAGGAAATGACCCGCGATCCCAGCGTCATCATGCTGGGCGAAGACATCGTCGGCGGCGCCGGCGCGGACGGCGAGAAGGACGCCTGGGGCGGCGTGCTGGGCGTGACCAAGGGCCTGTACGCCAAGCATGGCGACCGGCTGCTGGACACGCCCCTGTCCGAATCCGCCTACGTGGGCGCCGCCATTGGCGCCGCGGCCTGCGGCATGCGCCCGATCGCCGAGCTGATGTTCATCGACTTCATGGGCGTTTGCTTCGACCAGATCTTCAACCAGGCGGCCAAGTTCCGCTACATGTTCGGCGGCAAGGCCGAGACCCCGGTGGTGATCCGCGCCATGGTCGGCGCCGGTTTTCGCGCGGCCGCGCAGCACAGCCAGATGCTGACGCCGTTGTTCACGCATATCCCCGGCCTGAAGGTGGTGTGCCCGTCCACGCCGTACGACACCAAGGGCCTGCTGATCCAGGCGATCCGCGACAACGACCCGGTGATCTTCTGCGAGCACAAGAACCTCTACGGGCTGGAAGGGGAAGTACCGGAAGGCGCGTACGCCATTCCGTTCGGCGAGGCCAATATCGTGCGCGACGGCAAGGACGTGTCGATCGTCACTTACGGGCTGATGGTGCATCGCGCGCTGGAAGCGGCGGCGACGCTGGCCAGGGAAGGCATCGAGGCCGAGGTCGTCGACCTGCGCACGCTCTCGCCGCTGGACATGGACACGGTGCTGGAGTCGGTCGAGAACACCGGCCGGCTGGTGGTGGTCGACGAGGCCAGCCCGCGCTGCAATATCGCCACCGATATCTCGGCGCAGGTCGCGCAGCAGGCCTTCGGCGCGCTCAAGGCCGGCATCGAGATGGTGTGCCCGCCGCATACGCCCGTGCCGTTCTCGCCCACGCTGGAGGACCTGTATATCCCCAGCGCCGCGCAGATCGTGGCTGCCGCGCGCAAGACCATGAAGGGAGGCAAGCACTGATGGCAACCGCACTTTCCCCCACGATTACCCCGATCGTGATGCCCAAGTGGGGTCTGTCGATGAAGGAAGGCACGGTCAATGCCTGGCTGGTCGACGAAGGCACCGAGATTACCGTGGGCATGCCGATCCTGGATGTGGAAACCGACAAGATCGCCAATGCGGTGGAGGCGCCCGACGCGGGCACGCTGCGCCGCAAGGTGGCGCAGGCCGGCGACGTGCTGCCGGTGAAAGCGCTGCTGGGCGTGCTGGCACCTGCGGAGGTGAGCGATGCGCAAATCGATGACTATGTCGCGGCTTATGAAACGCCGGCGGACGACGGTGGCGAAGAGGACGCCGCTGCCGCGTACCACTTTGCCGACGTCGACGGCATCCGGGTCCGCTATGCCCGCAAGGGTGACGGCGTCCAGACCGTGCTCTTCATCCACGGATTCGGCGGAGACCTGGACAACTGGCTGTTCAACCTCGACCCCCTGGCCGACGCGTACACCGTTGTGGCGCTTGACCTGCCCGGCCATGGACAGTCGTCGCCGCGGCTCGCGGGCACGACGCTGGCGCAGATGGCCGGCTTTGTAGCGCGCTTCATGGACGAAACCGGGATCGGGGCGGCGCACGTGGTCGGCCACTCGATGGGCGGCGGCGTGGCCGCGCAACTGGCGGTCGATGCCCCGCAGCGGGTGCTGTCGGTGGCGCTGGTGTCGCCGGTGGGCTTTGGCGAGGCCGTCAACAGCGGCTATACCGATGGCTTCGTCAACGCGCAATCGCGGCGCGAGCTCAAGCCCGTGGTCGAGCTGCTGTTTGCCGAGCCGGGACTGGTCAGCCGCCAGATGCTGGACGACCTGCTGCGCTACAAGCGGCTGGACGGCGTCACCGAGGCATTGACGGCACTGGGGCAGGGCCTCTTCGGCGGAGACCGCCAGAGCGAGCAGCCCGGCCAGCGGCTGGCCGGCAGCGGCAAGCGCGTGCTGGTGGTGTGGGGTGGGCAGGACCAGATCATCCCCGCCACGCACGCCGAAGCCGCACCGCCGGGCGCAACCGTCAAGGTCTTCGCCGATGCCGGCCATATGAGCCAGATGGAGAAGGCCAATGACTTCAATGCGCTGCTGAAGACGCACCTGGCCGGCTGATGCCGCGCGCGGACGGTGCCGCCGTGCGCCGTCCGCGCTGCCAGCCTGCTTCGATCGACTCACCACAGGACACCCCGTGACCACAGACCTGAAATCCCGCCTAGCGGAGATCAACAAACAATTCGGCGCGCTCGGCCAGGCCCAGCCCGCCGCCATGAGCGCCTTCCAGGGCGTGATGAAGGCTGCCACCCAGGAAGGCAGCCTGCCGGCTGCAGTCAAGGAGCTGGTGGCCGTTGCGCTGGCCGTGCAGAAGGGCTGCGACGACTGCGTGCTGTTCCACACCAGCCAGGCGCTGCGCCATCGCGCAACCCGCGAGCAGCTGGCCGAAGTGCTGGCCATCAATATCGAGATGGGAGGCGGACCCGGCGCCATGTATGCGTCGAAGGCGCTGGCGTACTTCGATGCGCTCAACGGCTAGTATTGCTAGACTCGGCGCGTTGCCATCCCAAGGCAGGTGCCATCCGATGCCGTTTGAACTTGTCGAGACAGCAGGTGCGGACCACGCGGGCAGCGACCCGCTGCAGGATGAGCTGGCCTTGCTCAACCTCGCGGCGCAGGGCCGGCAGGTGGCGCAACTGTGGGAGGCGCCGCTGTCGCTGGTGGTGCCGCGCACCTACCTGCGCCATGCGGCGCTTGAAAGCGCGCGCGCCGACTTCGCGCAGCAGGGGTGCCCGGTATTCCTGCGCATGTCCGGGGGTGGCCTGGTGCCGCAGGGTCCCGGCATCCTCAACCTGAGCCTGGCCTACGCCGTGGCCCGGCCTCCGGGTGCGCTCAGCGACGCGGTCTACCTGCATCTGTGCCAGGTCATCGGCGAGGCCCTGCAAACGCTCGGCGTCGACACGCACTGGCAGGCAGTGGCCGGCTCCTTCTGCGACGGCCGCTACAACCTGGCCTGGGGCCCGCCCGACACCGCGCGCAAGATCGCCGGCACGGCCCAGTACTGGCGGCGCGCGCCTGCCGCCATGCAATCGGCCGACGGCCAGCGCCACCTGGTGCTGGCCCATGCGGTGCTGCTGGTCAGCGCCGACCCCGTGCAGATCAACGCGCGTGCCAATGCCTTCGAAGCGGCCATCGACAGTGACCGGCGCTATGACGCCGGCAAGGTCGTCAGCATACGCGAGGCGCTGCTGGCCGGCGGGCGCGCGGTGGACGATGATGGCGCGCTGATGGCGCAGGTCGCGGTTGCCCTGCGACGAAGCGTCAGCCAGACGCCGCCGCCGATCTAGTGTTCTGCCCCGCCCCCCGGCAGGAAGCGGATGTCGCCATACCAGGCGCGGGCGGTGGTATTGGTGTTGTCCGTGTCGGTCATGATGCCGTAGGCCTTGATCTGGCCCGGCGGTTCGTGGAACACCCGCTCATAGTCCTGCGCGACATTGCGGCGCAGGTCTTGCCATTTGCCGGCATCGTCCGCGCCGGATACCACGATCATCTGCACGCGGCGGGTATGCGGATTGGGAATGACGCTGCCGGGCGCGGCGCTGGTCGACCAGATATACATCAGCGTGGCGTAAGGCAGTTCCTCGCCGGCCAGGGTCTTTGCCAGTCGCATCATGATGCGGTCGCCCAGCGAAAGCTTGCGCTTGTCGCCATCGAAGAAGAACACCAGGCGCGCGGGCGCATCCTCATGCGCGCCGTCGCGGTTATCGGCGCCGGGAATCGCGCCTTCGGCTTTCCAGCGCCAGGCCACCACCGGGGTGCGGGACAGATCCACGTTGCCTGCATGCATCAGCGCCGAGGCGGAATGGTTGGCGTCGGCCTGGAGCACCGTGGTGCTGCCATCCGCCACCAGTTGATAGTCGGTCCTGGCCTTGCCTTGGGCGACCGGCAGATTATTCCAGTCCGGCGGCAATGGGCCGCCCGGCTTGCGCGCGGCAATGGCGAGCCCCGGCATGCTGCTTTGTGCCGGCGCGGGAAGCGAGCCAAGCAGCAGCGTGGCACACAGGGCAATACGCAGGGCGGACAGGGTCGTCATGGCTGGGCGCTGCCGTTGTTTGCTGGTTTGCCTGATGCCAGCTGGGGCGCGCCCAAAAAAATCGCGGCCCACATGGGGCCGCAAATCGGGAATGCGAGGAGTGTTACTATCCTCAGGAGACGTTATCGGCGCAAAACGGCTACCCGAGACCCCCCTTCGGTGGGGTCCATCGATCACAGCGATGGCTGCGAGTCGCCGCTTATGCGATGAGATAGGTCGAACGCGGATCCGGATTGATGGCCGCGCGCAGTCTTCTGACATTGGCTTCCAGTTCGGCATGGGCGGCATCGAGCCAGTCGACGCGATGCCGCACCGGATCCTTGGCTGAGAGGGCACTGGCCGCGACCTCGCGCAGGAAGTAGCGCACCATGCTGCCGGCGCGCGCCGGGACCGGCATCATCCCCAGCAACTGGTGCCCAGCCAGCAGCCGGAGGCTGACTGCATGCCGCAGTCCGGCCCAGGCGGTACGGCCGAGGGCGATGTACAGCGCGTCAGTGCGCATCTGCCGCACAGCGCCCAGGAACTGGGTCTCGAAGACTTCGCGCAACATCGGCACATCCTGCAATTCCTCCAGGGAGCCGTCGAACGCCAGGCCGCGCCGCGTCGTGGCATGCGGCAGCAAGGCGAGTGGCTGCAGGCGCTCGAAGCCGTCGTTCCACAAGGCCGCGGCGTGCGGCAGGCCGACCAGTTCCGGCACGCGGAAGTGGTCGAGCATGCGGATCAGGTTGGGCCGCACCAGCTTGCCGCCCAGTTCGACGCGGCGCTTGTTCTCGCGCTGGATCACGCGGCCGGGCGCACGCGTGCGCATCAGTTCTTCGGTGACGGCGGCGGCCAGACGCACATGGGCATGGCCGGGCGTGGTGCTGACCAGCACCAGGGGCGCCTGGGCGTTCAGGTATTCGCAAGGCACGTAGTGCATGGCATAAGTGCTGTCCTGCGCCACGACGACCGGTTTGGCAATGACGCCGGCTGCGCCCGCAAGTCGCAGCTGCGCGCAATACGCTTCAATAAAGTTGGACAAGGCAACCCCCGCTCGCTTCGGTATGTAAGCATTTTTTTTATTTTTGTGCTTTCCGTTCATGGTAAGTCGGCGATGCATGGCAGGCCAAGCGCCCGGCCCTGGTTTAGGCGGAATGCGGCGAATCCTTGGTGCGCCGGCCAACACATCTGGTGGGGCTGCCCCCGAACGAGCGGACCAGAAACCGGATTTCGCGGCGAATACGGTACTGTTGCGCCCGCGTCAGCACGATGACACCGCGACGGGGGCCGGAAAGAAAAAACCGGACACGACTGTGTCCGGTCAATCCATTTGCTGACTCCGGCCGTGTCAGAACCTGAGTTCATAAATGGTAACGATTATCATTATGGTTTGCAGCCCACCAACAGTGGCCGGGTTTTGTGGGCTCAGGCAATCGAGGTCTGGATGGAGAATTGTCCGGACAAAGTCTTGTGCACCGGGCAGCGGTTGGCCACGCGCAGCAGGTCGTCGAGGATCTGGGGTGTAAGCTCCCCGCCGACCCTGACCTCGCGGTTCATCGTATAAGTGCCGTTCGCTTCCTCGTGGCCGACGGACACGTGGATCTCGGTGACGGCGTAGCCCTTGCGCTTGGCGTACAGCTGCAAGGTCAGGGTGGTGCAAGCCGCCAGGGCCGAGTCCAGCAGGTCATGCGGATTCGGATATTTGGTGTCGCCGCCGGCCGAAGCGTCCAGGTCGGCCTGCCACTCGGCCGTGCCGTTGGTCAGGTGGCAGATGCTGTTGCCCTGGCTTGGCTTCCATGTCGCTTGGATAGTCATCGAACGTTCCCTTCTATAAGAGAGCGGCCCAGCGGGCCGGAACGGCCATTCTATAAGCAGCGCTGCTCCATGGCGGAGGCATCGAAAGGGGCACTTTCCAGGCAATTTGGCTTTTTCCCGAGAAACCCCTTGCCAACCCCGCTGCGCTCGCATATTATTCGCCCCCTCGCAACACAACGCAGCGCTGCAAAGCAGACGGGGCAAGGGTTGCGGGGTTGACCGGAAGGTTGGTGCAGCGAAGTTTGCAGTGCCGGCCGCAGCAAAAAAAGATTGCTGAAACGGTTGACGAAACGAAGAAAGCTCTGCATAATCTCGTTTCTCTGCTGCAGACAACGCAGCGACGCAAACGGCAAAGCCGGTAGCGCAGTTCTTTAACAAACAAACAACCGATAAGTGTGGGCGCTGGGTAGCGGACGCCGCTGTCTTCGGACAGTGATGCTTCACAAGTTATACAGTGCTCGCACAGCAAAACGTGACTGGATCTTCGGATCTGGTCAGTCAGTTTTCTGAGAGTGAGCGACCGCTCGAAAGAGCGAGGGAGCCGCGAGGCTTCCACACAGAGATTGAACTGAAGAGTTTGATCCTGGCTCAGATTGAACGCTGGCGGCATGCCTTACACATGCAAGTCGAACGGCAGCACGGGCTTCGGCCTGGTGGCGAGTGGCGAACGGGTGAGTAATACATCGGAACGTGCCCTGTAGTGGGGGATAACTAGTCGAAAGATTAGCTAATACCGCATACGACCTGAGGGTGAAAGCGGGGGACCGCAAGGCCTCGCGCTACAGGAGCGGCCGATGTCTGATTAGCTAGTTGGTGGGGTAAAAGCCTACCAAGGCGACGATCAGTAGCTGGTCTGAGAGGACGATCAGCCACACTGGGACTGAGACACGGCCCAGACTCCTACGGGAGGCAGCAGTGGGGAATTTTGGACAATGGGGGCAACCCTGATCCAGCAATGCCGCGTGTGTGAAGAAGGCCTTCGGGTTGTAAAGCACTTTTGTCCGGAAAGAAATGGCTCTGGTTAATACCTGGGGTCGATGACGGTACCGGAAGAATAAGCACCGGCTAACTACGTGCCAGCAGCCGCGGTAATACGTAGGGTGCGAGCGTTAATCGGAATTACTGGGCGTAAAGCGTGCGCAGGCGGTTTTGTAAGACAGGCGTGAAATCCCCGAGCTCAACTTGGGAATGGCGCTTGTGACTGCAAGGCTAGAGTATGTCAGAGGGGGGTAGAATTCCACGTGTAGCAGTGAAATGCGTAGAGATGTGGAGGAATACCGATGGCGAAGGCAGCCCCCTGGGACGTCACTGACGCTCATGCACGAAAGCGTGGGGAGCAAACAGGATTAGATACCCTGGTAGTCCACGCCCTAAACGATGTCAACTAGTTGTTGGGGATTCATTTCTTCAGTAACGTAGCTAACGCGTGAAGTTGACCGCCTGGGGAGTACGGTCGCAAGATTAAAACTCAAAGGAATTGACGGGGACCCGCACAAGCGGTGGATGATGTGGATTAATTCGATGCAACGCGAAAAACCTTACCTACCCTTGACATGCCACTAACGAAGCAGAGATGCATCAGGTGCCCGAAAGGGAAAGTGGACACAGGTGCTGCATGGCTGTCGTCAGCTCGTGTCGTGAGATGTTGGGTTAAGTCCCGCAACGAGCGCAACCCTTGTCTCTAGTTGCTACGAAAGGGCACTCTAGAGAGACTGCCGGTGACAAACCGGAGGAAGGTGGGGATGACGTCAAGTCCTCATGGCCCTTATGGGTAGGGCTTCACACGTCATACAATGGTGCGTACAGAGGGTTGCCAACCCGCGAGGGGGAGCTAATCCCAGAAAACGCATCGTAGTCCGGATCGTAGTCTGCAACTCGACTACGTGAAGCTGGAATCGCTAGTAATCGCGGATCAGCATGCCGCGGTGAATACGTTCCCGGGTCTTGTACACACCGCCCGTCACACCATGGGAGTGGGTTTTGCCAGAAGTAGTTAGCCTAACCGCAAGGAGGGCGATTACCACGGCAGGGTTCATGACTGGGGTGAAGTCGTAACAAGGTAGCCGTATCGGAAGGTGCGGCTGGATCACCTCCTTTCTAGAGGCTTGTGTCTCAAGCCTAGCGTTCACACTTATCGGTTTGTTTGCTGTTACAGCCAAGGGTCTGTAGCTCAGGTGGTTAGAGCACCGTCTTGATAAGGCGGGGGTCGTAGGTTCAAGTCCTACCAGACCCACCAAGTTATCCGGAAGGGGGATTAGCTCAGCTGGGAGAGCACCTGCTTTGCAAGCAGGGGGTCGTCGGTTCGATCCCGTCATCCTCCACCATCACTTACGAGTGAGCCTGGTACCTTGGATTGGTGGTCAAATGCAAGCGCTTAGCCTTGAGCGTTTGCATTTGGCATTGCCAAGCGATCTGATGATCGGCTGTTCTTTAACAATATGGGATGTAGTAAAGGTGTCGCGAAGCGTTGATGAGACGCTGCAGTACAAAACGCGATACCGGGTTGTGATTGTATCAACCAAAATGTATTTAAGTGATCGAAAGATGACTTGGAATACGGCACAAATGCGAGAACTCATCCTGTAGCGACGTTTCGAGCAATCGAGACACACTCGTTATAGGGTCAAGCGAACAAGTGCATGTGGTGGATGCCTTGGCGATCACAGGCGATGAAGGACGCGGTAGCCTGCGAAAAGCTTCGGGGAGCTGGCAAACAAGCTTTGATCCGGAGATGTCCGAATGGGGAAACCCGGCCCGTATGGGTCATCCCACACTGAATCCATAGGTGTGGGAAGCGAACGCGGCGAACTGAAACATCTAAGTAGCTGCAGGAACAGAAATCAACCGAGATTCCCAAAGTAGTGGCGAACGAAATGGGAAGAGCCTTGTACTCTTTAGCAGTGGTGTTAGCAGAACGGGATGGAAAGCCCGGCCCTAGCAGGTGATAGCCCTGTATGCGAAAGCACGATTGTGGAACTAGGTGTACGACAAGTAGGGCGGGACACGTGAAATCCTGTCTGAAGATGGGGGGACCATCCTCCAAGGCTAAATACTCGTGATCGACCGATAGTGAACCAGTACCGTGAGGGAAAGGCGAAAAGAACCCCGGGAGGGGAGTGAAATAGATCCTGAAACCGCATGCATACAAACAGTCGGAGCCTGGCAACGGGTGACGGCGTACCTTTTGTATAATGGGTCAGCGACTTACATTCAGTGGCAAGCTTAACCGATTAGGGAAGGCGTAGCGAAAGCGAGTCCGAACAGGGCGTTGAGTCGCTGGGTGTAGACCCGAAACCAGATGATCTATCCATGGCCAGGTTGAAGGTGCGGTAACACGTACTGGAGGACCGAACCCACTAACGTTGAAAAGTTAGGGGATGAGCTGTGGATAGGGGTGAAAGGCTAAACAAATCTGGAAATAGCTGGTTCTCTCCGAAAACTATTTAGGTAGTGCCTCGTGTGTCACCTTCGGGGGTAGAGCACTGTCATGGTTGGGGGGTCTATTGCTGATTACCCCGCCATAGCAAACTCCGAATACCGAAGAGTGCAATCACGGGAGACAGACATCGGGTGCTAACGTCCGGTGTCAAGAGGGAAACAACCCAGACCGCCAGCTAAGGTCCCCAAGATTGGCTAAGTGGGAAACGAAGTGGGAAGGCTAAAACAGTCAGGAGGTTGGCTTAGAAGCAGCCACCCTTTAAAGAAAGCGTAATAGCTCACTGATCGAGTCGTCCTGCGCGGAAGATGTAACGGGGCTAAGCCAGTCACCGAAGCTGCGGACGCACAGCAATGTGCGTGGTAGGAGAGCGTTCTGTAAGCCTGTGAAGGTGTCTTGTAAAGGATGCTGGAGGTATCAGAAGTGCGAATGCTGACATGAGTAGCGATAAAGGGGGTGAAAGGCCCCCTCGCCGTAAGCCCAAGGTTTCCTACGCAACGTTCATCGGCGTAGGGTGAGTCGGCCCCTAAGGCGAGGCAGAGATGCGTAGCTGATGGGAAGCAGGTTAATATTCCTGCACCGTCGTATGATGCGATGGGGGGACGGATCGCGGAAGGTTGTCCGGGTGTTGGAAGTCCCGGTCCCTGCATTGGAGAAGGCGCTTTGGCAAATCCGGGCGCGGGATTCAAGGATGCGGGGCGAGCGGCCTAGTGCTGCGAAGCAATTGGAAGTGGTTCCAAGAAAAGCCTCTAAGCTTCAGTCATACGAGACCGTACCGCAAACCGACACAGGTGGGCGAGATGAGTATTCTAAGGCGCTTGAGAGAACTCGGGAGAAGGAACTCGGCAAATTGGTACCGTAACTTCGGGATAAGGTACGCCCTGGTAGCTTGACTGGCCTGCGCCAGAAGGGTGAAGGGGTTGCAATAAAATGGTGGCTGCGACTGTTTAATAAAAACACAGCACTCTGCAAACACGAAAGTGGACGTATAGGGTGTGACGCCTGCCCGGTGCCGGAAGATTAAATGATGGGGTGCAAGCTCTTGATTGAAGTCCCGGTAAACGGCGGCCGTAACTATAACGGTCCTAAGGTAGCGAAATTCCTTGTCGGGTAAGTTCCGACCTGCACGAATGGCGTAACGATGGCCACACTGTCTCCTCCCGAGACTCAGCGAAGTTGAAGTGTTTGTGATGATGCAATCTCCCCGCGGCTAGACGGAAAGACCCCATGAACCTTTACTGTAGCTTTGCATTGGACTTTGAACCGATCTGTGTAGGATAGGTGGGAGGCTTTGAAGCGTGGACGCTAGTTCACGTGGAGCCGTCCTTGAAATACCACCCTGGTTTGTTTGAGGTTCTAACCTTGACCCGTGAATCCGGGTCGGGGACAGTGCATGGTAGGCAGTTTGACTGGGGCGGTCTCCTCCCAAAGTGTAACGGAGGAGTTCGAAGGTACGCTTGGTACGGTCGGACATCGTACCTAAAGTGCAATGGCAAAAGCGTGCTTAACTGCGAGACCGACAAGTCGAGCAGGTGCGAAAGCAGGACATAGTGATCCGGTGGTTCTGAATGGAAGGGCCATCGCTCAACGGATAAAAGGTACTCTGGGGATAACAGGCTGATACCGCCCAAGAGTTCATATCGACGGCGGTGTTTGGCACCTCGATGTCGGCTCATCTCATCCTGGGGCTGTAGCCGGTCCCAAGGGTATGGCTGTTCGCCATTTAAAGAGGTACGTGAGCTGGGTTTAAAACGTCGTGAGACAGTTTGGTCCCTATCTGCCGTGGGCGTTGGAATCTTGACGGGGGCTGCTCCTAGTACGAGAGGACCGGAGTGGACGTACCGCTGGTGTACCTGTTGTCTCGCCAGAGGCATCGCAGGGTAGCTATGTACGGAAGAGATAACCGCTGAAAGCATCTAAGCGGGAAACTCGCCTGAAGATGAGGATTCCCTGGCGGCTTGACCGCCTTGAAGGGTCGTTCGAGACCAGGACGTTGATAGGCTGGGTGTGGAAGCGCAGTAATGCGTTAAGCTAACCAGTACTAATTGCCCGTAAGGCTTGATCCTATAACCAGTGTGTTTTGCCTGGTGAGCTGATCGCCTTGTGCCACCGATACGCACAACCAAGACTACATCCCTATTCGCAGCGTTGAGCTCAACCTCAGCGCTGCAACCCCTTATGCCTGGTGACCATAGCGAGTTGGAACCACCCCTTCCCATCCCGAACAGGACCGTGAAACGACTTTGCGCCGATGATAGTGCGGATTACCCGTGTGAAAGTAGGTCATCGCCAGGCTCTTATCCCGCAGAACCCCCAGCCCCAAAAGGCTGGGGGTTTTTGCTTTGGCGCGGGGCAAATGCGCCGCTCGCCGTCGCCGTATCGGCGTAACAGCATTACCGCTGTACTTCACTCCATCCATGTCGGCTGACAGCGCCTGGTACCTCTATCTGCTCGAATGCACCGGCGATTCCATCTACACCGGAATCACGACCGATGTCGCACGCCGTTTTGCCGAGCATCAGTCGGGAAAGGGCGCCAAATACACGCGTTCGCGCAAGCCCATCCGCGTGCTGGGACAGCTCCGCTTCGACACGAAGTCCGAGGCGTTGAAGGCGGAAATCGAGATCAAGCGGATGAGTTCGGCACAGAAGCGCGCATTTTGCGCGCAACTCCCGGAGCCGGAACCCGAGTAGCAGCCGACGCAATACAAAACAAAGCGGCCCGTATCGCCATGGCGATACGGGCCGTTTTTTACTACCTGCGTCAGACCACAGTCAGCGTCACGTTGATATTGCCGCGGGTAGCGTTCGAGTACGGGCACACCTGGTGTGCCTGCTCCACCAGCTTCTCCGCAGCCGCGCGCTCGAAGCCCGGCAGCGAGATTTTCATTTCGACCTGGATGCCAAAGCCTTGCGGAATCGGGCCGATGCCGACTGCGCTTTCGATCGAGGCATCGGCGGGCACCGCGATCTTCTGCTGGCCTGCGACGAAGCGCATGGCGCCAATAAAGCAGGCCGCATAACCGGCAGCGAACAATTGTTCCGGATTCAGGCCGTCGCCGGCGCCGCCCATTTCTTTGGGCACCGACAGTTTGGCGTCGAGCCGGCCGTCCGAGGTCACGGCACGGCCGTCGCGGCCGCCGGTGGCAGTGGCATGAGCGGTATAAAGGACTTTTTCGAGTTGCATTTAAGGCTCCGGTTTGGTTGCCCGAGGGGGCGTCAATGCCTGTCGTCAGTCCGGCAGGCTGGAATCGGACCGCGCTTGTTCAAGCGTCGACCGCAGTGCATGCAGGCGCTGCGTCAGGGCCTGGATCTCTTCGACCGGGCACTGCGTGGCGCACAACATCTGTTCAGGAATACGCGCCGCGCGCTGGCGCAGCGTGCGGCCGGCCTCGGTCAGGCCGACCAGCACCCGCCGTTCATCGGCTGCATCACGGGTGCGTGTCACCAGCCGCGCCGCCTCCAGCCGCTTCAGCAGTGGCGTCAGCGTGCCGGAATCCAGCGCCAGCCGGGCGCCGAGCTCCGAGACCGTCAGCGTTTTCGTCTCCCACAACACCAGCATCACCAGATATTGCGGGTAAGTAAGCCCAAGCTCACCTAATAGCGGCTTATAGAGCTTGGTCATGGCCAACGAGCTCGAATACAGCGCAAAGCATAGTTGGTGATCCAGCAGAAGCCAGTCGGTGGTGGGGTCGTCGTCGCGTTCCATGTCGATATATTAGGCGCAATTAGATTGTGCGCAATATAAATTTTGAGTTTTTTGGAAAGTGATTCATGCACCCCTATCGGGGTGCCGAACCTTAAGTCTGTTTTAAGTCTCGGCCATTAGCATGACCGTGTTGCGTCGCATAGTGCCGACGCCTGATGCTCAAAGGAAAGGAACAGGACATGATGCGCCAGACCATTGCTCGCACGGCCGTTGGTATCGCCGCCCTGGCCGCCCTTGGCGGCGGCTACGCCTATCTGCAGAAGGAAGTCATCACGCCGGGATACGCGGCCCCAGCGCCGGTCGCTGCCGCTGCACAGCCGGCGGCCGCCATGGCCATGCCGATGGACTTCTCCAGCATCGTGGCGCAGTACGGGCCCGCGGTGGTCAATATCAGCGTGACCGCGCGCGCGCAGCGCACCGCGGCGCAGATGCCGCAGGGCATCGATCCGGACGACCCGCTGTTCCAGTTCTTCAAGCGCTTCGGGCCGCAGTTCCAGGGTCCGCAGGGCGGGCAGCAGCAACTCGTGCGCGGACTGGGCTCGGGCTTTATCGTCAGCCCCGATGGCCTGATCCTGACCAACGCGCACGTGGTCGACGGCGCGCAGGAAGTCACCGTCAAGCTGACTGACCGCCGCGAGTTCAAGGCCAGGGTGCTCGGCAGCGACCCGCAGACCGACGTTGCGGTGATCCGCATCGATGCCAGGAACCTGCCGACCGTGCGCCTGGGCGATCCTTCGCAGGTGCGCGTGGGCGAGCCGGTGCTGGCGATCGGCTCTCCCTACGGCTTCGAGAATACCGTGACCGCCGGCATCGTCAGCGCCAAGTCGCGCTCGCTGCCGGACGATACCTATGTGCCGTTCATCCAGACCGACGTGGCCGTCAACCCCGGCAACTCGGGCGGCCCGCTGTTCAACCAGCGCGGTGAGGTGGTCGGCATCAACGCGCAGATCTACAGCCAGACCGGCGGCTACCAGGGCTTGTCGTTCGCGATCCCGATCGACGTAGCCACCAAGGTGCAGCAGCAGCTGGTGGCGCATGGCAAGGTCACGCGCGGGCGTCTCGGCATCAGCGTGCAGGAGGTCAACCAGGCGCTGGCCCAATCGTTCGGGCTGCCCAAGCCGGCGGGTGCGCTGGTCAATTCGGTCGAGCCTGACAGCCCGGCCGCGCGCGCGGGCGTCAAGCCGGGCGACGTGATCGTGCAGCTGGACAATGACGTGATCGACCATTCGGGCGACCTGCCCGAGCACGTGGCCGATATCAAGCCGGGCACGCAGACTTCGCTGAAGATCATCCGCAAGGGCCAGCCCATGACCTTGTCGGTCACGGTGGGCACGGCCAAGGACCAGGCGGTGGCGCAGAAGCGCGGCGGCAACGAGGCCAGCGGCCGGCTGGGGCTGGCAGTGCGCCCGCTGACGCCGGCGGAGAAGCGCGATAGCGGCATCGAAGGCGGCCTGGTGGTCGAGGATGTGAGCGGTCCCGCCGCGCGCGTCGGCATCCAGCCGGGCGACGTGATCCTGTCGCTCAACGGCACGCCGATCGCATCGGTCGATCAGCTCAGGACGCTGGTGAGCAAATCGGGCAAGCAGGTGGCACTGCTGGTGCTGCGCGACGATGCGCGCATCTTCATTCCGCTCGATCTGGGCTGACGTCAATGGCTTGCGGCGGACACTGCAGACTGGCCGCAAGCCGTTAACCGGCAAGGCTTTGCCGCCTCCGCGGGCCGTATACCTGCACGTATACCGACACGTATACAAGCAGGGTATACGGCCCGCTAAGCCTTAGTGGAGGCGGGATTCAGCACAACGAACTGCTTACAGAAAGCGCGCCAGCAGGTATCATCTCGACTGCGATGCACGAAGCATGCGGCGGCAGCCCCCGCCGGCCCTGGTTCTGCTGAATCGACAAAGAGGAAGTCTATGCAGTTGGATTTCACCCGCGCCCCGCTGCCGGGTACCGATAGAGCGCGGCGACTGACGTCCACGACGTCCAGCGCCGGCTCCGCGCCGAAGCCCCGACGGCGCAAGAAGATGGTCGCTCCCCACTGGGAGCGTGGCTACCGCTCGCATTTCTACCGCAACGAACGCGGCGACAAGCTTGGCGAAGTGCGCCTGTCCGAGCGCGGCGAGATGCCCGTGGTCTACCACTGGGCCGCCGGCAACTACTCGGGCGCAGAAGGCTCGCTGGCCCACGCCCGCGCGCGCGTGGAAGAGACCATCGGTTTCGGCATGCGCCAGCTGTCGCTGTTCTGAGCAGGTACTTCGCCGGTGCCGCGTCCGCCGGCACTGCGACCCGTCCGCGCCATCGCCTCGCGCGCGGTGCCATCGCTTCTCCCTGATTTCCGCAGTCGTCCCGCAGCAGCCCCATAGCCTGACCCGCAGCCAGCGCAGTCCTGACAGGACCGGTGTCGCCATTCGCACAGGCTTCAGGCCAGCCGCCGCTGCACCAGCATGTACGCTGCCGCGCCCAGCGCCAGCACGGCAATCAGCCGATAGATATCCTCGCAGGCAATCAGCCTGGCCTGCTGTTCGATCAGTCCGCTCAGTTGCGCCAGTGCGGCCTGGTGTGCCTGTGCCGCATCGAAGCCGCGCGCGGCCAGTGCCGCCTGCATCGCAGCCATCCATTGCCCGGTTTCGGCAGGGCGCTGGCCCACCGCGTGCAGCAGGCTGTCATGCACGGCGAACTGCCGGTTCTGCAGCAGCACCGCGCCCAGCGCCGAGGCAAAGGAACTGGCGATTTGCCGCATCAGATTCTTGCTGCGGTAGCCGTGGGCGAATTCATCGGGGCTCAGCGCGCGGAAGGTCAGCCCGGCGATGGGGATGATCACCAGCACGCCGAACAGCCCCTTGCCGACCAGTCCCCAGGCCAGCGCCGGCGGGCCGGCATCGGGCGGCATCTGCGAGAACCACCATGCCGTGGCGGCCATCAGCAGCAGGCCGGCCACCATCAGCGGCTTCTTGCGCGTCAGGCGCGGGGCCACCTGCAGGTAGACGAAGATGCCGGCCAGGCTGACCAGCGCGGCAAAGGTATTGAGCCAGCCGGCGGTGGCCAGCGGGATCTTCAGCGCCTGCTCGGCATAGATCGGGAACAGGTAGCCACTCAGGTTGCTGATCATGTAGTACACGAAGTACATCGCCAGGCCGGCCAGGTACACCGGCTGGCGCAGCGCGCGCAGGTGCAGCACCGGTTCGCTGTGGTGCCACTGCTGCCACAGGAACACGGCCAGCAGCGCCAGCCCGGCGGCGGCCACCAGCGTGAGGCGCAGCGGGTGCGAGAACACGTCGAAGCGCGCCTCGGTCAGCGCTGCCTGCAGCGTCACGATGGCGGCGCCGAACAGCAGCAGCGGGCCCAGCGCGGGGCCGCCGCGGCTGCCGGCATCGGCGCGCGGCTCGGCATCCGGCAGCAACAGCCAGGCGCCCAATGTAGCCAGCGCGGCGAATGGCAGCACGCCGTAGAACACGTCCTGCCATACGCCATGGTCGATCAGTTCGGCGGCGAGGGCCGGGCCCAGCGCCGACGCCGAGAAGATGCCGATCATGAAGATGCGGGTGGCGCGCGGGCGCGCCGTCGGCCCAAACAGCACGTTGACCAGGATGCGGCAGCTGGTGAAGAGCGCGCCGCCGCCCACACCCTGGATAAAGCGTGCCACCACCATCTGCGGCAGCGCCTGGCTGGTCGCGGCCACCACCGTGCCGGCCATGAACAGCAGCAGCGCCCCCGTCAGGTAGTAGCGGTAGCCGAACCGGCGCGACAGCCACTGCTGCTTCAGGATCATCAGCATGCTGCCGACCGCGTAGGCCGCCTGCACCAGCGCGAAGCCGCGCGGGTCGGCGTCGAGGCCGCCGACGATATGGCTGGAGGCAAACACGAACATGATGTTCTCGAGGAACTCCACGCCAGTGGCCAGTGCCAGCAGCATCATCAGCAGGGTCTGGCGCTGCCGGTGGCTCAGCCAGCGCAGCCACCGCATGCTGACGCGCAACCGCCACAGCGGCTGCCACGGCGAGCCGGAATTCATGGCTGCAGCCCCTCCAGGGTCTGGTGCAACTGGGTCAGCGCGCGCGTGGCGCCGGCCAGGCTGCCCGCGCCGAGCGGTGCCCAGGCCTCGCCGTAGGCGGCATGCACCACTGGCGCAGCGCGTTCCAGCAACCGGCGGCCGGCCGGGGTCAGGGTCAGCTCCAGGCTGCGGCGGTCGCTGGCCGACGCGCGCCGGCGCAGCAGCCCGCGTGCTTCCAGCCCGTCCAGCAGCCGGGTCATCTGCGTGCGCGTGGCGTCGAGCGTGGCGCTCAGCTCGGACGGCATGCTGGGCTGGTTCTCATCCACGGCAAGCATGCTCAGGAGCAGGTACTGGCTCATGTCCAGTTCGAAGGGCGCCAGCGCCTGGTCGATATGGCCGCGCAGCAGGCGCGCGGTGCGCAGCAGCAGCCTGGAGGCCAGGATCAGGTCGCGCGGAGCTTCGGGATGGCTGGCGCAGAAGCGGTCGATGCGTTGCTCAAAGGACATGGCGGGAGGGGTTGCGATCCGCGCGAGCGGCGGATCGGTTGCATTCGATATAGTTACGTATGTAATTATATCGAACGAAGCTAATTCTGTCAGTGCAGGGCTGGCAATGGGCTTAACGGCGTAAGTCCGCGGCGATCTGGCGAATGCCCGCCCGCATCGCTGCCAGCGCCTGCGCATGGCGCGGGGCCGGCAGGTTGCCGTAGCGCAAGCCGACATAGGCGGCGTTGACGGCAGCGATCGCGTCGGCCGCGCGCGGCAGCCGCGCGCTGGCACGGGTGGCGAAGTCTTGCGGGCCTTCGGCCTGGGCGCGCTCGCAGCCATGGCGGGCCAGCAGGGCGCAGAAGCGGGCATAGGCCGCATCGACAGGATCCGCCGGCCCGCGGCGCCGCCACAGCGGCACCAGCGCCAGCAGGCACAGCGCACCCAGCACGCCGGCCAGCAACTGCCCGGCGCCCACGCCGGCGCCGAGTGCCAGCATCAGCCGCTGCTGCTGCGCATGGTCGTACTGCAGCACCCAGCGCTGCCAGGTGTAGACGGCGCCCTCATAGGCCCAGCGCAAGTCCTTCAGCCACGCCGGTTGCTGCGACGGGCGCCAGTCGGCGGCGTCGCTGCCCACTACCGCATCCAGCCCCTGCTCGATCCGGCTGGGGGCGACGGCACCGGTCGGGTCCACGCGCACCCAGCCGCGGCCGTCGAGCCAGACCTCGGCCCAGGCATGGGCATCGGACTGGCGCACTACGTAGTGATTGCCGATGGGGTTGTACTCGCCGCCCTGGTAGCCGCTGATCACGCGCGCGGGCACGCCGGCGGCGCGCATCAGGAAGACGAAGCTGCCGGCGTAGTGCTCGCAGAAGCCGCGCCGGGTGTCGAACACAAAGCTGTCGACCTGTTCGCTGCCCAGCGGCGGCGGGCTGAGCGTATAGGCGAAGGGGGCGGCCGCGAACAGCCGCAGCGCGGCCTGCACGCGCGCGGCGGGATCGGCATCACGTTCCGCCCACTGGGCGGCCAGCGCGCGGGCGCGCGGATTGCCGGGCGGCAGGCTCAGGGCCAGCCGGCGCGTGGCGGGTGTCAGCGTTTCGGGCGCGGGCGACAGCGTGGAATGCGTGCGGTAGTGGATGCGCTGGTCGACCGGCCGGCGCACCATGAACTCGCCGTCGGGCGTGGCGGCGGCATCTGCGCCGGCGGACAGCGCCTGGCCGCGGTCCAGCGCGAACAGCCAGTGCTGCTGGCTGGGTTCGAGCGTGACGCTGACGTCGATGCCATCCGTGTTGCCGGCAACGGGAGCGGGTGCCAGTTGCTGCCGGCGCTGGCGCGACGGGTGCCAGGTGGTGCCGTCGTATTCCCACAGCACCAGCGCGCGCCAGTAGAGCACCGCCGCGGGCAGGGGCGGCCCGGCAACTTCGGCACGCAAGGCCACTTCGGGCGAACGGATCAGCTGCCCGACGCTGCCCGGCCGCATGGTGTCGCTGATGCCGGTGGTGCCGCGCGGCGCCGATTGCGGCAGCTGCCACAGCGGGTGCTCCAGCCGCGGGAACAGCACGAACAGCGCCAGCGCCCATGGCAGCCCCAGCAGCGCCATGCGTCCCAGCAGCGGCCAGATTGCCAGCCGGCTGCGCGCCTCGGGGTGATGCAGCAGCAGCCAGTTGCGCAGCACCCACGCGCCGATCGCCAGGCTGTACAGGGCCAGCCAGAACGGCTGGTCGGACAGGTACAGCGTCAGCAGCAGGTAGAACGACAGCTGCGTGACCAGCGTCGCGTCCGACAGCGCGCGGCATTCCAGCAGCTTGAGGACGACAAAGGCGCCCAGCAGCGCCACGGCAAGCTCGCGCCCCATGCCGCCGCCGTCCTGCCACACCAGGGCGCCGGCCAGCAAGAGCACCAGCGTCGCGGTCGTGCCGAGCATCCAGCGCGAAGGCAGCGGCGCGCGCCGCCGCCACAGCAGCCAGCGCCACCCCAGCAACAGCACCAGCAGCAGGCTGACCGCCACCGGCAGCGTGCGCGCCTGCGGCGCCAGCACCAGCGCCAGCTGGCCGAGGAGCAGGCCATGGTCTTCATGCCGCAGCGGGCGCGCGAAGGGTTTCACGCGCGGTCCCGGGGGCGGACTTCAGTTCGGTATGCGGCAGGCCGTTGCGGCCACAACGCCAGCGCTTCCAGGCAGGCGCGCCGGTGGCTGGCGCCGCGCGCCGGCGGCAGTTCAACGCCAGGCAGGCGCAGGCCGATCTCGGCCTCGTCACCGGCGGCCAGCAGCCAGGCGCACAGCCGCGACAGCCGGGCCTCGGCCTCCATGCCGGCGGGCAGCGCGTGCCAGTCCAGCCAGCGGGCCGGCAGCTGCGGCGGATCGCCGGCGCGGCTGAGCCAGCGGCCGGTGCGCGCGCTGTGCTTCCAGGCAATGCGGTGCAGCGGGTCGCCGTTGCGGTAGCGGCGCAGCTGGTCGATGCCGTCGTCGCTGCTTGCCGCGCTGGCGGCTGCATGCGCGCCGTCGCCATCGTCGGGGCGGTGCACGGCGGGCGGCGGCGGGGCATTGGCTTCGGGCGCGGGGTAGACCAGCGTCGACATCTCCAGGTCCGCGTAGCTCCAGACGCGGAACAGCCCGAACGGGAAGCGGCTGGCGACCGCCACGCGCGGCAGTGCCAGCCGGCCCCGGCGCGCCGCCGGCACATGCAGGGCCAGCATGCCGCCGGCATTGCCATCGAGCGTCAGCACGGCGGTGGCCACGTCTGGCAGCGTGGGCACGCGGGCTTCGATGCCGATGCGGGCGCTGGCGTCGCGGCTGTCGGCGCGCACCTGGAACACGGCATCCTGCCCGGCATGGACCGCCGCCACCGGACCCGCGGCCACGGCGAGGCCAAGCAGGTTGCGGTAGGCCAGCCACATGCACGACATGCCGATGCCGGCCAGCATGAAGGTCAGCGCAAAACCCAGGCTGACGTTGTAGTTCAGCGAGGTCAGCAGCATCGCGCCCAGCACCACTGCGAAGCCGCTACCACCGCGCGTGGGGAGGATATAGAGATGGCGGCGGTCCAGCAGCACTGCGCCGCCGGCTCCGCCGGGCGGGCGCCGGCTTGCCCGGCGGCGCTGTGCGATGCCTGGCAAGCCGCCGAGCACGCCTTTGCGCGCCGCCATGGCCTTCAGGGAATCGCCACGCCGGCCAGCAGCGCGGCCAGCTGGCTGTCGACGGCTGCGTGGCCGCCGGCGCCGGCGGGCAACAACCGGTGCGCGGCCACTGCCGTGAAGACCGCCTGCACGTCTTCGGGCAGCACCATGTCGCGCTGCGCCAGCAGGGCCCATGCGCGTGCGCAGGCCAGCAGCGCCAGCCCGGCGCGCGGCGACAGCCCCGCGGCAAAGCCGCCGTGGCTGCGCGTGGCCTGCACCAGTGCCAGCACGTAATCGACCAGCGCCGGGCTGGCGTGCACCTGTGCGGCAGCCTCCTGCAGCGCCAGCACCTGGGCGCCATCCATCACCGCGGGCAGCTCCGGCGTGCTGGCGCCGTCCAGGTACAGCACGCGCTCGAAGGCGGGGTCGGGGTAGCCCAGCGACAGCCGCATGGTGAAGCGGTCCAGCTGCGATTCGGGCAGGGCATGCGTGCCGATCTGCTCCAGCGGGTTCTGCGTGGCGATCACGAAGAACGGCGACGGCAGCGCGTGAGTGGTGCCGTCATGGGTCACCTGCCGCTCGGCCATGGCCTCGAGCAGCGCGCTCTGGGTCTTGGGCGGCGCGCGGTTGATTTCGTCGGCCAGCACCACCTGCGCGAACACCGGGCCGCGATGGAAGCGGAACTCGCCCGCGTCGCGGACAAAGACCGAGACCCCGATCAGGTCCGCCGGCAGCAGGTCACTGGTGAACTGCACGCGCTGGTACTGCAGCCCCAGCGTGCGCGCCAGCGCCTGGGCCAGCGTGGTCTTGCCCACGCCGGGGACGTCTTCCAGCAGCAGGTGGCCGCGCGCCAGCATGCAGGCCAGCGCCAGCCGCACCTGCTGCGGCTTGCCAAGAATAATGCGGCCCAGCTGGGCCTGGGCCTCGGCCAGCGAAGCGACGATGCGTGGGCGGGCAGTCACGTTGGACCTCGACGCGAAAAAGGTGGAAAAGCGGGCGGATGCAGGGAATATCGGGCGAGGATCAGCGCATTGTAGCGGCGCGGGCGGCACGCGGCACCGTCTGTTTCCGTACGCAGGCAGCAGCAGCGGGGCGCTGCGTGCATGCTTATGGTGCAACGGCTGCACCAGATTGCGCTGGTTCTGGCATCATGAGCCTGTCGGGCCACCACGGCCCTTCCCATTCCTCTTTCCGCTGCCCGTGCCGCGCCTGCTGCAATGACCACGCTGGATCCCTGCGCCGACCTGCCTTCCTCCGTCCTGTCTGCCGATGCCGGCGCGCTGCCGCGCCTGGCGCAGGCCTTCCATGCCAACGGTTTCGTGATCCTGCGCGGCTTTGCCGATGAGCGGGCATGCGCGGCGCTGGAGGCGGTGACGCGTGAGCACCTGGCGGGGGCAGTGCCGCCGGTCGAGTTCGAGGCCGACCTGGGCTATCCGGGCGCGCCGCCTGCGCGCGATGCCGCCGGCGGCGGCACGGTCAGACGGCTGCGCCAGGCCTACGGACGCGACGAGGTATTCCGCCGCTGGGCCAGCGATCCGAAGCTGGTGGCGGTGGTGCAGGCGCTGCTGGGCGAGCCCGCGCGCATCACGCTGGCGCATCACAACTGCGTCATGACCAAGCATCCGCACTACGGCAGCCAGACCGGATGGCACCGCGATACGCGCTACTGGTCGTTTGCCCGGCCGGAGCTGGTGACGGTGTGGCTGGCGCTGGGCGACGAGGACGAGCGCAACGGCGTGCTGCGCGTCATCCCGGGCTCGCACCAGGCCAAGCTGGAGCCGGGCCAGCTGGACCCGGCTGAATTCCTGATCGAGGCCCACCCGGCCAGCCAGCCCCTGCTGGATGCGGCGCAGCCGCTGGCGCTGCACCGCGGCGATGTGCTGTGCTTCGACAGCCGGCTGTTCCATGCGGCCGGCAGCAATGCGTCCAACGCGGTCAAGCTGTCGGTGGCGTTCGCGTATTTCGGGGCCAGCAACCGGCCGCTGGACGGCACGCGCTCGGCCGAGTTCGGCAGCGTGGAGCTGCCCGTGGCAGTCTGACCGCCGCGGCTGCGCTCAGGTGCGCAGCCCGACCAGCCCTGAAATTTTCCCGGAAGCTTCCAGCAGCGGCGGCAGGAAACGCTCCAGCATCTCCTGCGCGCTGGTGCGGTTGGCCTGGCCGCTGATATTGATGGCGGCAATGGTATGGCCGGCGCGGTTGCGGATCGGCGCGGCCAGCGACACCAGACCTTCTTCCAGCTCCTGGTCGTTGAGCGCCCAGCCGCGCTTGCGGACATCGGCGACGATGGCCTTGAGCGTGTCCGGGTCGGTGACGGTGCGGCCGGTGCGCGCGCGCAGGTCGGTGGCGCGCAGCACGCTGTCGAGCTCCGGCTCGGTCAGGCCGGCCATCAGCACCCGGCCCATCGACGAGCAATAGGCCGGCAGGCGGCTGCCGATCGACAGGTTGATGGTCATGATCTTGCGCGCCGGCACGCGCAGCACGTAGACGATCTCGGTGCCGTCCAGCACCGAGATCGAGCAGCTTTCATGCACCTGCTGCGACAGCGTCTCCATGATCGGCTCGGCCAGGTTCCAGAACGGCATCGAGGTCAGGTAGGCGAAGCCCAGGTCCAGGATCTTGGGCGTCAGGCGGAACAGGCGCCCGTCGGCCTGCACATAGCCCAGTCCCACCAGCGTCAGCAGGATGCGGCGCGCGCCGGCGCGCGTGAGGCCGCTGGCCTGGGCGATTTCGGTCAGGGTCTGGGCCGGATGCTGCGCGTTGAAGGCCCGGATGACCGACAGCCCGCGTGCAAAAGACTGCACATAGCTATCGCTCGGCTTTTCGGGCATGGCGGCGCTGTCGGCGGTCTGCGGTGCTTGCAGTGAGCTCTGGCGGGGATCGGCGGGACTGGCCATCTACGTAGCCCGGCGCGGTTCGCCGGATTGGCACGGAAAGGCCGAAAGGGTAGAGGAAATGCCGGGATTGCGCCAGTGCTGCCCCCGGGGGGGTAATGCCGTTCAGTTAAGGTATCAAACGCTACCGTCATTCCCGCGCAGGCGGGAATCCAGCGTCTTTCACGTCCCCTTTGGGGATGAAGTCACTGGGTTCCCGCCTGCGCGGGAACGACAGTGGTTAACTGAACGGCATTAGCTCCCGAGGGGGCCTTAGCGGAAGCTCCGTTGCGCCAGCACGAATACCGCCGCGACCACGCACGACACGGCAAAACCGTGCAGCATGTCCATGCCGGCCAGCAGCGTGGCCTGCCGGTCGACTTCCAGCGAGATCCTGGCCAGAGCGCTTGCCGACAGCGCATCCGGCGCCTGCAGCACCGGGTTGAAGCGGGTGATGTGCTCCACCAGATGGGTGCGGTGCTGGGCCAGCCCGTCCTGCATGAACACGCTGGCCAGGCCGGTGCCCATGGCCGAGGCGATCTGCTTGCACACGTTCTTGAACTGGTAGGCGTGCGAGAAGTCCTCGACCGGCACCTCCAGGTAGGTCATCGACGCCACCTGCACCATCAGCAGCACCGGCGTCAGCCCTTCAAGCAGCACCACCGGCACCAGCGCGTAGTCCGGCGCGCCCGGCATCAGCTGGTGCGACAGCAGCATCGCCGCGCAGGCGTAGACGATAAAGCCGATGGCGATCACGCGCCGCTTGCGGAACACCAGCGCCATGCCCAGCGTGATGACGACGGCGCCGATGGTCGATATCGTGCCGCTGGTCGACAACAGCATGCAGGTGGTGCGGAAGGTCAGCCCCAGCCCGGTCTGCGTGAGCGAAGGCAGCAGGAACGACCAGGCCGACGACATCAGGTAATACAGCGTGTAGAAGCCCAGGCCGTACAGGTACTGGCGCCCGGCCAGCCGCGAGAAGTCGATCCACGGATCCGGATGGCGATACAGGCGCCAGCCGCTGAAGGCGAACAGCGCCAGCCCGCACAGCGCGGCCAGCGGCATTTCCAGCGAGCTGAAGAAGCGCGTGTAGCGCATCTCCTGCAAGGTGTGCAGGAACACCAGCGCGCCCAGCGCGGCGGCGATGGCGGCGGGCCAGTCCAGTGTCGATACCGGCGGGTGCGGGTCGCGCGCGGCGCGGGTTGGGTAGGTCAGCGCCACCGACAGCAGCACCGGCAGCGCAATGCCGGCCTGGAACAGGAACACCGCGCGCCAGCCGATATCGTCCAGGAAGATGCTGGTCAGCCAGGGCGTGATCGCCAGCATCGAGAATGAGCCGCCGCCAAAGCGCAGCATCAGCGGGCCGCGTTCCGCCGGCGTCGACACCAGCTGCACCAGGATGCGCGAGGCCGCGAACAGGCCGCCGGCGCCCAGACCCTGCACCGCCTTGCCGGTGATCAGCCCGGTGGGGCTGGCAAACTCGGCGCAGATCAGCGAGCCCAGGATGAACACCAGCAGCGACCCGATGGTGAAGCGCTTGTACGTGGTGCGGCGCGCGACCTGGTCCAGCACCATGTTCATCAGCACCGCGGTGGCCGCGTAGGCCGAGATCGCGTACAGATAGTCGTCCGGCGCGGCACCGACGCCGCCCTGGATGTGCTGGCTGGCCACGCCCATCATCAGCGTGGAAGAGAAGTCGATGCCGGTCACCAGCCCTAGCGTCAGGCCGAACATTGAAAGACGCCAGTGACCCATTTCCGGGTGACTGGCGAGTTGCATGCGCGGGCGCTGTGGTGTGGAGACGGTGGCGGGGGCTGCTGGAAGTGCGGGGGCTAAGGCGTCCGCTCCAGCCGGGACAGGCGTTTGTTGCATCGCTCAAGCATAATGTAGGTCTGCCGTCGAGAACTACAGCTTGTCAGGGAAACATTGTCCGGTGAACGAAACAATCCAATGGAATGATTGGGAGGCGTTCTGCTGCGTGGTCGAGCAGGGGACGTTCACGGCCGCGGCGGAGCAGCTGGACTGCCCCAAGTCGCGCGTGTCGGCCGCCGTGGCGCGGCTGGAAACCGCGATTGGCGCCAAGCTGCTGGAGCGCACCACGCGGCGCATGCGCCTTACGGACGCGGGCAAGGCGGTCTATCGCGATGTCGCCCCGCTGTTTGCGCGGCTGCGCGAGATCCGCCAGGAAACGCTGGCGCGCGAGGAGCGCGTGCAGGGCGTGCTGCGCATCGCCACGCCCTATGAATTCGGCGCCCAGCAGCTGGGCGGCGTGATCTGCCGCACGCTGGCGGCGCATCCGGCGCTGGATGTCGCCGTGGAAATCACCCAGGGCATGGTCGATCCGATCCGCGACGGGTTTGACGTGGCCTTTGTCGTCGTCGATACCGACCTGCCGGATTCCGGCACGGTGGCGCGCCGCATCTATCACGTCGAGCGCGGCCTCTTTGCCGCGCCGGCGCTGGCGGCCAGCCTGCCGGCGCAGTTGCGCCCGGAAGACCTGGCCAATATGCCGACGCTGACCACGCCCGGCGACACCGTCTGGGAATTCACCCGCGACGGCCAGACCGTGTCCGTGCCGATCCGCCCGCGCATGCAGACCCACAACGCCGAACTGCGCCTGCAAGGCGCGCTGGCGGGGCTGGGCATCGCCCGGCTGTCGGTCATCTATTGCGAAGCCGAGATCGCGCAAGGGCGGCTGGTGCGCGTGCTGCCTGACTATCCGTTGCCGCCGCTGCGCGTGTTCGCGTTGCTGCCGGACCGGCGCCTGCAACCGCGCAAGGTGCGCGCCTTCATGGAAGCGATCGAATCGATGATGGTGTCGGAGCTGGCGCCGCAGGCGGGAGCCGAGACAGGGAGCCAGCCGGGACTGGAGACCGGAACGGATACAGCCGCGACAGGGCTGGCGGAGGGAGAGGCCCGCCCGGCGGGTTGAGGACGCCGGCGGGCCGCCACGGCCGGGGCCGTGGCAAGGGAAACTGCTGCGGCTCAGGCGCCGTCGGTGAACGCGTCGCGGCGGTCGGTGACGTTGGCGCCGTCGGTGAACGGGTCAGGCTTGCCAACGCGGGCGCCGTCGGTGTACGGGTCGGGCTTGCCAACGCGGGCGCCGTCCAGGAACGGATCGGCCTTGCCCGCGTGGGCGATGCTGCCGTCCAGGCGGGCGTTACCGGAAATAGCGGAAACGGGTTCAGAGGCGTGGGCGGCGGCGGCAAACGACAGGCCGACTGCGCACAACAGGGAAAGCGCCAGGCTGCGGCGTTGGGTGATGGTCTTCATGGTGTAGTCCTTCTTGGCAGGGAGCGTGGCATTAGCGCCGCGTTGACCTGTAATGTAGGACTACGCACTGGTCAGAAAAAGGGTCAATCCGCGACACACTGTCCAGACCCGTGGACAATATTCCGGGTGGCCCCTGCGCCGGGTGTCAGTAGTGCAGTCCGAACACGCCGGCGCCCAGCCGCGCAATCACCATCAGCAAGACCTGCGCAATCACGAACAGGACCAGCGGCGAGATATCGAAGCCGCCCAGGCGTGGCACCACGCGCTGGATCGGGCGCAGCACCGGCGCGGTCAGGTGGTCGACAGCCGGGGTGATCGGCGAATGCGGGTTGACCCACGACAGGATCGCCAACAGCAGCGTGACCCACATCACCAGGCTGATGGCCCACTTCAGCACATAGAGCAAGGCGGTCAGCAGCATCGCGGGCAGGAAGCCGGGCAGGTCGAGGCCGCTGATCAGCGCGACCAGCGCCAGGAACACCACCGCGGTCAGCCAGGCGGCCATGATCGTGGCCCAGTCGATGCCGCCCACGCCCGGGATGACCCGGCGCAGCGGCCGCACCAGCCAGTCGGTGATCTGGAACACCCCCTGGGAGACCGCGTTGCGCGTCGGCAGCCGTGTGAGCTGCATCCACACGCGCAGCAGCAGCGCCATGCCGAACAGGGTAAAGACGGTATCCAGCAGGAAGAGAGCGATTTCCGAGAACATCGGTGCGTTTTCCGGTGACGGGTGAAGGTGCCTGCAACCGCACAGATTCTGCCATAGCCGGGCGCGCGCACGGCGCAAACCGGATTGCGCCGGGGCGGCCTGGCCGGGATTGTGCTGGCGGCGTGCTGCGCGGCCCCTATAATTGCGAGCGCTCCGGTTGCGGGCCCGGCCGCCAGCCGGAGCTTGCGCGTTGTCCCCGAGCCTCTTTCCTTTTCGCGCCTTTTTGCCCGCCTATGCCCAGCAAGTCCGCCTCGTCACGGAGTTCCGCACCGCTCAGCAAGGCCGACTTCGAGGCACTGTCAGATTTCCGCTACCAGCTGCGCCGCTTCCTGCGGTTTTCCGAAGACGCGGCGCGCGAGGAAGGGCTGACTGTGCAGCAATACCTGTTGCTGCTGCATATCCGCGGCTGTGCCGACAAGGACTGGGCCTCGATCGGCGAACTGGCCGAACGGCTGCAGGCCAAGCAGCACGGCGTGGTGGCGCTGGTCAACCGCTGCGAGGCGGCGGGGCTGGTCAAGCGCCGGCTCAACCCCGAGGATCGCCGCGTGGTGCAGGTGCACCTGCTGGCCAAGGGCGAGCGCTACCTGAACCGCCTGGCCATGCTGCACCGGACCGAGCTGGAATCGCTGCGCGGCGCGTTTCGTGTGGCCCGCATCACGCAGTTCAATGACGACGGCGCCGAGCGCGACTGAACCCCGGCAGGCCGGTGGCGCAGCCGGTTACAGGCGGTTACCAATCACAAGCTCCGGTGACACCCGCTGAGCGCCGGCAGCCCTAGACTCGCGCGCATTCCCCAACTCGCGCAGCGCGCAGGAGTCCTGACATGTCTATCCCCCTTCGTTCGGTTGTGCTTGCGGTGCTTGGCGCCGGTGCGCTGGCCGGGTGTGCCACGCCGTATGGCTACGACAACGGCTATGGCGGAGGGTACGGCGGCAGCTATGGTGGCGGCTATAACAGCAGCGGCTACGGCGCCACGACCGCCGGCGGCTACCCGCAGGCATCGGGCTATCCGCAGCAAGGGTATCCGCAACAGGGTTACCCGCAACAAGGCTATCCCCAGCCGGAATACCCGCAGTCTTCCTATCCCCAGCAGCCGTATCCGCAGCAGTCATACCAGGACGGCAGCTATGGCAACAACTACGGCAACCAGGCCTACGGCGTGCGCTACGGATGGGTCGAGGCGATCGAGGTGGTGCCCGGCCAGCCGCCCTCGACCAGTGGCGCGGGCGCCGTGGTCGGCGGCATCGTGGGCGGGCTGCTGGGCCACCAGGTCGGCGGCGGGCGCGGCAATACCGTGGCCACCATCGGCGGCGCCGTGGCCGGCGCGGTGGCTGGCAATGAGGTCGAAAAGCGCACGGGCAGCAGCGCCACGGCCTACCGCGTGCGCGTGCGCACCAGCGACAACGCCTACCTGACGCTGACGCAGCCCAACGCCTACCAGATGCGCATCGGTGACCGCGTCAAGGTCGAGAACGGCGTTGCCGTGCCGTACTGAGTGAGCCAGTCCGTGCCGGACAGCGGCGCGCAATCCTCGCGCAGCTGGCGCTTGAGCGGCTTGCCCGCCGTGTTGCCCGGCAGGTCCGCGACGAACACGATGCGCCTGGGCGCCGCGAATGGGCGGGACTACAGCGCTTCCGACAGGAACACCAGCGCGCGCCCATGCGCCAGCGCGGCGCTGGGCTGATGGTAGGCGCCGCGCGCCCAGCAATTGAAGCCGTGGTCCGCGCCCTCGTAGACGAAGATCTCGCTGCCGGGTTTGCCGGCCATCGCGTCGCGCACGCCTTGCACGGCATCGGGCGGGATATGCGCGTCGAGCGCGCCGTAGTGGAACTGCACCGGCACGCGGATGTTCGCCGCTTCCTGCAGCTGGTTCTGGATGCCGCCGCCGTAGTACGGCACCGCGGCATCCACCAGCCCGCGCGCCGCGCTCAGGTACGACAGCAGGCCGCCGAAGCAGTAGCCCACCGCGGCCACCTTGCCGGCGCCGGTGTGCTGGCGCAGCACCTGCACCGTGGCAGCGATATCGTCCAGCGCGGCCGGCACGTCCACCGCCTTGCGCAGCGCCATGGCGCGCGCCATGTCATCGCCTTCGTAGCCCAGCTGCACGCGCGGCGCCTGGCGCCAGAACACGTCCGGCGCCAGCACGGCATAGCCGTCAGCGGCGTACTGGTCGGCCACGGCGCGGATATGCTCGTTCACGCCGAAGATCTCCTGCAGCAGCACGATGCCCGGCGCGCCGGACTTCACGCCTGCCGGCGGCAGGCTCAGGTAGGCATCGAAGCTGCCCGCGGCGGTATCGACGCGGATCCACTGGCTGTCGGGAATGGCTGTCATGGGAAGGGCTCTCCGGAAAGGCTTTGCACACGAAACAGGCGGGTGTCGCGGCGGCATGCCGCCGCCTGCCGCCGCATCAGCCCGCAAGTTTGCCATCGCGCGCTGCTTTATGCAGGGCGGGCCTGCGCTGCAGCCGTCAGTACGCCCGCGACTGCTGGTAGCGCTTGTTCCAGTTGTCGGTGTAGGCCTTCACCACCGCAGCGTCGCCGCGGATCAGCATCCCGTTCTCGGCATTGCGCTCCTGCGCCGACCTGGTGAAGTTGAACGACCCGGTGAAGACCGCCTGGTCGTCGAACACCATCACCTTGTTGTGCGCGATCGCGGGCTTGTTGTCGATCACCACCGGCACGCCGGCGTGCTTGAGGAAGGTGGCGCTGGTATAGCGCTCGGACTGCTGGCTCTTGTCCAGGATCACGCGCACGTCCACGCCGCGCCGGTGCGCCTGCGCCACCGCCTCGGCAATCGGCGCGCTGGTGAACGAATAGGCCTGAATCAGCAGGCGATGGCGCGTGCTGCGGATGGCATTGACCAGGAGCGCCTGGCAACTCGCGCCATCGGGCACGAAGCACAGCGTGTAGCCGCTGCCGTCGGCAAAGGGCTTGCTCGGCACCGGCTTCGCATCCGGCGGCTGCGCCGGTTGGGTCGGTTGTGTCGGTTTGCCGGTGCGCGTGGGGAAGTGATTGGCGACAGCCTCGTTGAAGGTCTCGCTGATGCTGTTGGCGATGGTTTCGGACACCTGGTCGAAGGTGGAAGCCGAACGGGCGTGCGCCGGCAGCACGAAGGGACTGAACGAGGTGAGGGCCGACACGGCGGCGGCCAGGCCCAGGCCCAGCACGGCCCGGCGAATGAATCGGTATGTCACGGCGGATCTTTGCGTCGGTGAATGACAGCATGCGCGCGCCGCGCGCCGCATGCTGTCGGGGCGGGTCCGCAGCGTAGCAGCCGCATACGCCACTGGCAAAGGGGGATTGTGTAACAGGATCTGCACGTGGCGGCACGCGGTGCAGCATCGGCATGTTGCCGCGCGATCCTTGGGCTAGCCGGGCCCGGCGCCTATGATGGATCTAACCTCCGCGGGGCGGCCCGCCAAGGAGAGGGATATGAGCAACCATACCTACAAGCTGGTCGAGATTGTCGGGTCTTCACCCGATGGCTGCGATCAGGCTATTCAGAGTGCTATTGCCAAGGCTGGTGAAACCATCAAGAACATTGACTGGTTCGAGGTGGTGGAGACGCGGGGGCATATTACTAATGGGAAGATTGCGCATTATCAGGTTACGTTGAAGGTGGGGTTTCGGGTTAGTTGATGGTTTTGTGTTATTGATATGTTGTCGTAGGTTTAACCGCCTGGTTCCGCCCTGCTGGGCGGGTCACTTTTTGGCCGAGCGCCAAAAAGTAACCAAAAAGCGCGTCGCCTCAGGCGGCTGGCCACCAATTCCACGGTGTTGGTGGTTTGGGCGGTGGTGATTTCCGTTCGATGGGGTAGGTGGTTCAGGCCTGCTACGCTCCCGGGATGTGCCTTGCGTCGACGGACTATTGGACGAACCCGACTTTAGGCTGTTGGCAGCCTGCTGATATGACTTCCCGTGTCAATCGAGATTGTTTGGCTCAGGGTTTCATAGTTCCATGCTGTTCCCAATTTCCTGAGGGCGGCGTAGCAGTAAGTCTCGACGGTGGATCACGCTGATATCCGCGGGTTGGTTACCGCATTACAGAGGTCCGCTCAATGAGCCTGCCGCTAACTAAGGCCGCAAGTCGGATGGAATCCGTTGCCTAGCAGGGACGCGGGTTGCTCGTGTGCCGGGCTACGCCGCCTTCAGGAAACTGGCCTCCCAGTAGTTTGTCGGATAGGTTGATTTGTACCCCCCGGTGCCTGGTTACATTGTCCGCGCCTCGTTTGGTACTGAGAGGGACATCGCAAGGCGGCTGATGTCCCAGATGAAGCCGCTCAGTTCGCGGGCCACCGCAACCACCGCAATGTTCGGGTTCTTGCCGCGAGCGGCCAGCCTCCGATAGCGCCGGCAAAGTCGAACCTGGGCGTCCCAGGATCGGTCAACGATGGCCTTTGGAATACCTTCGTGCCGGCGCTGGATCTGAGGGCTCACGCGTGCCGGGTGTCGGTAACTCCAGGCCGCCTCGACCAGTAGCTTTCTTGCATAGCTATTGCCGTTCTTGGTGATGCTGCCCTGGCGCCGTTTCTCGCCCGACGAGTGTTCGGCGGGCGTTACACCAAGCCAGGCCATCAGTTGGCGCGGATGCGCGAAGCGCGAGAGATCGCCCAACTCGGCGAGCATGCCCACCGCCGTGGTGAAGTCGATGCCGCGCATGGTCTGCAAGCCCAGTACAGCCGGATAGAAGCGCCAGTTGACCATTGCCTCGCGCAGGGCCGCTTCGAGACGGCTGCATTGCGCAATCCGGTCCTCGATGGTCCGTCGATATTCCTCAAAGGCAAGTTGCTGCCACACGCTGTCGAACGCATATTGGCTCAACCAACGCTGGTGTGCCGGGCCCCAGTCGGCTTTGCCGGTGTAGCGAACCCCGTGCGAGAGCAGAAAGGCCTTCAGTCGCTGCCGTGCACGCTTCAGATCGTTCTTGGCGCTGACCCACGCGCGCGACAGATCCCGGAAGGCTTCATCCTCCACGCTGGGCACGTACACCGCCGACAGGTCGCCGGCCCGTAGCGATCGCACAAGCTTGACCGCATCGCGTCGGTCGGTCTTGACACGCTCACCGGGCTTCTTCGGGATCAGTGACGGTGCGCATACCATGCACTCGACCCCTTTTCCTGCAAGCTGCCGGTAAAGGCCATATCCGCAGGGGCCGGCCTCGTAGACGATCCGGATGTGGCGCGCTTTGGACTGCAGGCGCTTGCACAGGCGATCGATATCGGCCTGCGACGTACCGATCTTACCAAGCAGTTCCACTTCGCCCATGCCGAGTGCATAGGCGACCGTGATCGAGTCCTTATGGACGTCCAGACCGACATACAAAGTGCTATCGTGTTCCATGCTGGCCTCCGCGCTGGAAATCGCCGGGTGTGGCACTGTCCACACCGTGCGGCTCTGGCAGTCATGCTAACCCGCGTTTGATTCCTCGCGGCGGGCCAGCCCTCTTGCCCCCCCCCCCCGCGGCAGAATAGATGTCGCCCCTATAGAATTTGAACCCTGGGGGCGATAAGAGAAAGAAGTGGCTCGTTACGGACAAGAATTCAAGGACCGGGCGGTAGCACGGTTGTTACCGCCGGAGAGTGCGGCGGTGGAAGTGGTTTCAAGGGAATTGGGTGTGGCAGTGGCCACGCTTGAGCGCTGGCGTGCGGACGCTATGTCCATGCCCGCTCGCGAGCGAGCATGGACAGCGGCGGCCAGGTTTGAGGCGGTGCTGGCGACGGCTGCGATGGACGAGGCCAGTAAGAACGCCTGGTGCCGTGAGAAAGGTGTGTATCCGCAGGAGTTGGAGCAGTGGCGCACCGCCGCCACGCAGGCGCTGGCTGAGCCCGAGGATGCGCGCGCCACCCATCGTGAGACCAAGGCCGATCGGCGCCGCATCAAGGAACTCGAGCGCGAGCTGCGCCGCAAGGAGAAGGCCCTGGCCGAAGCCGCCGCCCTGTTGATACTCTCAAAAAAGCTCGAGGGCATCTTCCCGAAGGACAAGGACGAGGACGCATGATCGGCCTGGAAGATCGCCACACGATGGTCCGCCATATCGAAACCGCTCACGCAGGCGGTGCTCGCCTGCGCCTGGCCTGCGAGGTAGCTGGCATAACCGTGCGGACGCTGCAACGCTGGAAGGCCCACGATGGCTTGGTGGTCGGCGACCGCCGCCCCGGGGCCGAGCGGCCCACGCCCGCGCATGCGCTGAGCATCGAGGAGCGCGAACGCATTCTGGCCGTTGCCAACGAGCCGCGCTTCGCCGACATGCCGCCGGCGCGCATTGTGCCCATGCTGGCCGATGAGGGTGTCTACCTGGCCAGCGAGTCGAGCTTCGGCCGGGTGCTGCGCGCCCATGGGCAGGCCCGGCACCGAGGACGCGCCAAGGCGCCGCGCCAAAGCCGTCCGCCCACCACGCACGTGGCCACCGGGCCACGCCAACTGTGGTGTTGGGACATGACCTATTTGCCGGCTGAGGTCGCCGGGCGCTGGTTCTATCTGTACCTCATCCTGGACGTGTACAGCCGCAAGATCGTGGGTTTCGAGGTTCACGACCGTGACGACGCCGACCACGCGGCGCATCTGGTCAAGCGCACGGCGCTGGCCGAAGGCATCCATGCCATGGCGGCCAAGCCGGTGCTGCATGGCGATAACGGCGCCACGCTCAAGGCCACCACGGTGCTGGCGATGCTGCACTGGCTGGGGGTCAAGCCTTCGTACTCGCGCCCGCGCGTGAGCGACGACAATGCCTTCGTCGAAAGCCTCTTCCGCACGGCCAAGTACCGGCCGGAGTTCCCGTCTACAGGCTTTGCCGATCTGGCCACGGCGCGTACGTGGGCGGCCCACTTCGTCCACTGGTACAACCATGAGCACCGGCACAGCGGCATCCGCTACGTGAGCCCGGCACAGCGCCACGCCGGTCAAGACGACAAGATTCTCGCCGCGCGCCACGCGCTGTACGTTCAGGCCCGTGAGCGCAACCCGCGTCGCTGGTCATGCAACACTCGAGATTGGTCGCCAATCGACACGGTCACGCTCAATCCGGAGCGCGAGATTGCCGTGCCCACCGGTATCAAGCTAGGCGCCGAAAACCAGCGTTTGGCTGCATGAATGAGGCGACATCTACCTTGACGCGCGCCGCCCCAGGGGAGTCATACTGACTAACCAGGTTATCGGTAGGACGCCTACGGCTGCGCTGCGCGCACTCAGTATCGTAGGTCATGGGCTCAGGCACGGAGTGCGTCGCTGCGCTCGCACGGCGTTGTCGTGAATGATGCCGGGCCAAAGGAAAAAAATCAGGACGTAGCCGCCGGTTCTGCCACGTTAGGACGTGCGCGAAGCGCAGCCGAAGGCGTCCGACCGACGACCTGGTTAGGAGGCTGCCAATAGCCTAAAGTCGGGTTCGTCCAATAGTCCGTCGAAGCAGGCACAGACAGGGTGCGTAGCAGGGTCGAACTACCGATCCCATCGACTGGAAATCACCGCCGCCGGAATCACCCACACCGAGGAATGGATGGCCAGCCGCCTGAGGCGTGTACGGGACAACCACATGGGTAACAAACGAGTTCACTCACATGGGTAACACTTTGAGACTTAGATAGCGCTTGCGGTTGTGGCGTTCATCTATTCCTCCAATCACGATTGGGCCGAAGTGAACATGCCAGACGCCATCGTCGATCGCCTCCAGTCCCACCAGTTCTCCTCGCAGCAAGTGTCCGACATACATCACCACGTTGTGGCGGTAGAGCAAACCGGCGGTGCTCACTCGGTACGTCTCCATGTAGCTTGGATAGCTCATCTCCGGCAGCCGGCTCGGATACTCCCGATTCGATGAGGTGTAGCAGCTGTGCGGCGTCTGCTGGCCCAGCGCTTCGTGTGGGCGCTGTTCGTTATAGAAGCGCCGGAACGCATCCATGCGCCGTTGCTGCGCCGCCAGCGTCGCCGCTGGCGGCAACGCCGTCGCGCGCTTGAGCGTGCGGTGCATGCGCTCGTGCCTGCCGTTCTGCTCCGGATGCCCGGGCGCAATCCGCTCCGGCACAATCCCCAGCTTCAGCCACCAGATCGACAGCTGCGACAGTCCTCCACACCCCGTGGACGCGAACGGCACGCCGTTGTCGGTGCGCAGCCGGTCCGGCAACCCATAACGCCGGAACAGCCGCTTGAACACCGACTTCGTCGGCGCCAGCCGCGGGCCGGCCAGGCCCTTGCAACTCAGCAGGTAACGGCTGGCGTGGTCCATCACCGTGAGCGGATAGCACCAGCACTGGTCCGCCGTCAGGAACTGTCCCTTGAAGTCCGCACTCCACAGCGCGTTCGGCTCGCGCGGCGAGCGCAGCGGCGTGCCATACCGCATCACCCGTCGGCGCTTGCGTTGCGGATCGATCCGGCCCGCTGCCTTCAGGATGTTGTAGATGGTCGTGCGCGAGGGTATCTCTGCCTCGCCAAACCGTTCGGCCAGGCGCTGCTGGATCTTCTTCGGCCCCAGCTCCATCCCGCCTTGCCCGCGCAGTTCCAGGATCGCCTGGCGGATCGGATAGGCGATCCGCTCCTGCGCATGGCGGCTGCGGCTGTGGTCCGCGAGCCCACTGGCGCCTTCATTGGCGTAACGATCGATCCACTTGTAGCCAGTCTTGCGGCTGATGCCATAGCGCTCGCACAGCGCGCTGACGCTGTCCGCGCGGCGCAGGTGCTCGGCAATGAACAGAAGTCGTTGGTCCATAGGTTTGAGCTCACTCCAGGGCATGGGCGCCTCCCTTTGGCTGTCGCCCATGCAGGGTAGAAAACTGTTACCTATGTGCTTGAACTGTTCTGTTACCTATGTGGGTGAGTCGTACCGGCGACGCGTTTTTGGTTACTTATATGAACGCGCCCCGGTTTGCAAGGTAAAGCCAACATCAGGCTTGGACAGGATTGGCTGCAGACTTATATCCGGCCTTGCGGTGCAGGCCTGGCCTGCAGGCCCTGATGGATTTCGCCGGGAGTGTCCCTATCTTTTGGCCGTGCTTTGAGCACCAGTAACCAATTGGGCTTGCACTCCCGCGGTCCAACCTGTTTTGCCATCACGTGGACATTACCCTCGCAACCTGTGGACGGGTTCCTTGCTTGCTAGCTCAGGCCTGCCCGCTAGGCAGGCCTGACCGAGACGTAGTCTCGGTCATAGGTGCGGTCGTGGACCAACAGGGCCCAGATGGTACGCACCGTCTTGTTAGCCAGGGCAACAGCCGCGACGTTTTTCGGCCGTCGCTGGGCGAGCATCAGGCTCCAGCCGGGCTGGTTCTTTCTGCGCAGATGACTCAGCACGACCCGAGCGCCGTGAATCAGCAAGGTGCGCAGATAGGGGTCGCCGCGTTTGCTGATGCCGCTCAGCCAGACCTTGCCGCCGGTGCCGGTCTGTTTGGGCACTAGGCCAAGATAAGCCGCCAGTTGGCGCCCGGACTTGAAGGTGTGCGCGTCGCCAATGGTGGCAACCATGGCCGTGGCGGTAAGCATGCCGATGCCGGGAATGGCCAAAATCGTTTTGCAGGCCTGACTTTGCCGACCCCAGGTATCAATGCGTTGATCCAGGCGAGCTATCTCTTGATCGAGCCGTTCGATGCTTTGCAATTGTTCGCGCACGAACTCGAACAGCAAGGGCGGCACGTCCTGTTCGATTTCGTCCATTCGTTGCACGATTTCCTGCAGGCCAATCCGTAGCCCGGGACGGATCCGGATTCCGAACTCAAACAACGTGCCGCGCAATTGGTTGACCAGCATGGTGCGCATCTTCACGCGCAGCTGGCGCATGGCGTGCAGGCTGAGCACGCACTGTTGCGGCTCGGTCTTCGGGGCCACGAACGGCATCCCGGGCTGCTGCGCCGCGGTCCAGATAGCCTTGGCATCGGCCGCATCGGTTTTGTTCGTCTGCACGAACGGTCGCACGTACCTGGCGTGCAGCAGCACTGGCTCATGACCCAAGGCTTGCAGTTGGCGGGCCCACCAGTGCGCGCTGCCACATGCTTCGAGCGCGATACGTCCGGGCTCGCGATTCGCGAGAAACTCCAGCAGCTTGGGCCGGCTGAAGCGGCGGTTGGAACACTTGCCGGAAGGCTCGACCCAATAGAGCTGGAAGACAGTCTTTGCAATATCCAGGCCGTAAGTCGTAGTATTCATCTCGGGTCCCTCCATCCTCGCGTGGTTGGTGACACTCCCACTCTGGCACATCGATGCCGTTTCGTGATGGGGGACCCGCCTATCCTGTCACGTTTCCCCGGATGCACAACTGAACTACCGGCGCCTTTGATCGGAGGGCCGGGGCGCGTTCATTCCATCTTTTGTCGCTCGGACAAAAGTAGGTCGCCCCTTCAGGGGCGAAACCGGGGCCGTCGATCCATCGACAGACATTAGCCGCAAGCCGCAAGCCGCAAGCCGCAAGCCGCAAGCCGCAAGCCCGCAGGACAACTCAAACAACAAAAAAAAACGGCCGACGCAGACCTGCCGCCGGCCGGGGTACAGGGAAACCTTGTCAGCCCAATCACAACCAGTTCAATCAAACTGGTACGAATAAACCATATTGATCCGCGGCGACCGATGACTCGCATTGGTCGGCTTGTCCCCCACCGGCTGCGCCACCGACAAATCCAGCGTGTAATAGCGCCGATCCGAGAAGCGCGCCCCGATGGCCACCGACGAGAGGTTGCGGTGCGACAGCGACACACTATTGGAATACACGCGCGCCATATCGCCCGCCACATAGGGCTGGATCGTGCGCAGGTAGGTCATGTCCGGCAGGAACAGCCGGCTGATTTCGGCCGAGGCGCCCCATCCCTTGTCGCCCGCCACTTCGCCAGCGGGGTAGCCCAGCCCGAAGAAGCGTCCGCCAAAGCTGATCTGCTCACCCGAAGCCAGCCGGTTGCCGCTGTACTGGCCGGCCGCGGCCACGGTCAGACCGAAGCCGGCGGGCAGGTCTTTTGATTGCGACAGCAGCAGCCGCGTGCGGAAGAAGGCCAGGTCGTTGGAATTGTTCTGGCGGCTGGCGCCCAGCGCATCGAAGCCCTTGTACAGGCCCAGCGTGGCGTTGCGGCTCACGCCTTCGCCGCGCTGCACGTAGGTCAGCTCCGTGGTGGCCACGCGCACACTGGTGCCGAGCGTGACGCGCGTGCCGGTGCCGGCATGGGTATAGCGCTCGAACTGGTCGGCGCCGTAGAAGCCGCCAGTCACTGTCAGGGAATGCGCGTTGGACAACAGCAGCGGATAGCTCAGCGTGCCGCCGATGCGCTTGGTGTCGTTGACGTAGCGGGGGTTGAACCCGATCGGCGCCAGCGTGGCGTTCTGCGGCACGCCGCGGTAGTGCGACGCATTGAGCCGCGCGATCATGCCCTCGGTGCCGAGCGGCTGCGCGTAGCTGGCGGCGTAGTACTCCTCGCTGTCGCGGCCCTTGGGGAACAGTGCCGACACCGAGATCTGCTCGCCCAGCGGCGTCAGGCTGTTGGTGGTGGCGGTGGCGATGGCGCGCAGGCCCGGCGACATGTATTCGATGCCGGTGCCGAAGGTGAACGGCTTGCGCTTGACGTCCAGCACCATCTCGCAGGCGCCGTCGGTGGTGGTCGGCGGCTGCACCGTGGCCGCCACCTGCAGCCCCGGCTGCAGCGCCAGCGCATTGACGTAATGCTCGAAACGGTCCTGGCGCAGCGGACGGTCCTGCTGCAGCTTCTCTGCGATGGCGCGCAGGCGGCCCTCTGCCGGGCCTGCCTTGCCGGTGACAGTCACCTTGGCCACATAGCCTTCGACCACGGTGATCAGCACATCGCCGTTGGCAAAATCCTGCGCCGGCACGAAGGCAAACGACAGCGGATAGCCGCGGTCCTTGTACATCTGCGTCACCGTGTTGGCTGCTTCCAGCAGTTGCGCCACCGTGATCTCGCGGTTGGCCAGCGGCGTGAACTGCGCGGCCACCTCTTCGAACGGCAGCGTCTTCGCGCCCTCGATGCGAAAGCGCCGCGGCGTCAGGCGTGCGTTGAGCAAGTCCTGCATGGCCGACTGCGGCCGCTCGACCTGCACGGTCACGCGGCTGTCGGGCCGGGCCGGGGCAATCTTCGGGAGCGTCTGGGTCGGATCGCCCTGGACCGGGCTGCGCGGATCGGCCAGGACCAGGCCGTGATGGAACGCGCCGACGCCGACCAGCAGCGCGGCAACGCGATGACGTGCACGCATGGCAATACCCCTGTAAGGAAACACTGCGGCTATTGACGTCGCGTGCCACTGGCGCGGGGATTGCCGCTATCCCCGGGCGCCTGCTGTCCGATGCTGCCGGCTCAGCGCGTGGCCGCTACGTTGAATCTGGAGTGCTCCGCTGTCCGCGATCGGGCGATCGCCAGGGCAGCGGTCAAGGCTGGATTACTTCTGGCCGAGCGCGCCGGTCAGCCCGCCGAGCAGGCCGCCAACCACGCCGCCGACCGGACCCGTGGCCGCGCCCTTGCCGGTCGTGCTGCCGGTAGTGGCCGTGGCACCGCCGGTCACGGCGGCGACGACACTGGTGACGGGCGCCAGCGGCGTGTTGGCCGTGGCCGAGGTGAGACCGCCGGTGACGGTGCCGGCCAGGCTGGTGACAGGCGCCAGCGGCGAACCCGTGCCGCCAGCGCCTGCACCGCCGCCCAGCCCCCCGGCCAGCGCAGTCACCGGTGCCAGTACCGGGCTCAGCGCGCCCGGGCCGCCGCCGCTGGCGGGGCCGTTCGCCGCGCCGCCGAGCGAGGCCACGGTCGTGCCGGTGGCGTTCACCACGCCGCCAATGCCCGAGATCACCGGCGTGTTGGTCTGTTGCAGCTTGTTGCCGGCCGTGGCTAGCGCACCGCCCACGGTCGCCAGCAGGCTGTTGGTCGGGGCGCCCAGGCCCGTGGCCGAGCCAAGTGTCTGCGTGGCGCCGGTCAACTGGGAGGTGATCGGCACGATCAGCTTGCTGGTGGTGATGGTCACCTGCTCGACCGCGCCGCTCGACAGAACCGTGGTCAGCGTCCCGCCGGTGTTGCTCACCGTGCTGCCGAGCGTATTCACCACCGTGCCCAGCGGCGAAGTCAGCGGTGCCAGCGGTGCGAGCTGGCCGGTGCCCAGGCCGCTGACGGCCGTGCCCGCGCCGGACACGGCCTTGCTGAGTTCGGTCACCACATTGCCGGTGCTGGCGACCGTGGTGCCGACCGGGTTGGCCGAGTTGGGCATGCTGCCCAGGCCCGACTGCAGGCCGTTGGCCAGCGCCCCCACGGCGTCTGCGCCGGAGGCCAGCGCATCGGCCAGGCCGCTTTGCGTCTGCGCCGGCACCAGCGGCAGCTTGGCGTCGCCGAACTGGGTGCCGAGTTCGCTGACCGTCTTGCTGGTGTTGTCCAGCACCTTGCTGGTGTTGTCGATGATCCGAGCGGTCGGGGTCAGTGCGGGCGTTTCGCCGCCGCCGTTATTGCCACCGTTGTCGCCGCCATTGTTCCCCCCGGTGCCTCCGCTTCCTCCCGTGCCATTCGTGCTATTCGTGCCACCGGTCCCGCCGCCGGCCACGTCGGTGCCGCCGCCCGTGCCGCCCGTGCCACCGGTAGCTGCATTCTTGGTGCCGCCACTGGTTCCGCCATTGGTGCCCGCGGTGTTGCTGGTGCCCAAAGAGGTCGATCCGCTGCCGCTGGCGCAGCCGCCCAGGGCCAGCAGGGTTGCAAGGAGTGCCGTTGCGGCGAGTTGTTGTTTGCGCATGATCTGTTCCTTCATTCCCGTCGTTCAAATCGCTCGGCCGCGCAACGCGTTCGTCTTCTGCGTGCTGCGGTGAAGGCTACGGCGCAATCGGTATGCCAGCCCGTTGGAGCGGTATCGCACAGACCCCGCCAAAGTCGGGTATGCGGCCCGCAAAAGCTTGCGGGATGCGGGCCCGAGGGCCGTGAAGGGAAACGCCCCAGGCCGCGCCGGGCGTGTGCGGTGAAGGCGGCGGCGCGTTACGCGTTACGTAACGTGTGTCGTGCGCGGGGAACAAAACAGCGAGAGCGATGGGTTGCGCAGACTGCCTGCTCCATGTGCATAGCCTGCCGTGCCACGACGTTCCGGAATCGATCGCGGCATGGCGGGCTGCCGCCTCATGTTCCCGTGCTCCGGGAACACGTTACGTAGCACGTAACACGTTTGTCCCCTCCCGTCACGGTGCCCGAGACCTCTGCGCAGCGCTCATGTTTTGCCCTGCAACCCGCGCCACGCAAGGCATGCAACGCGCCACCCCGTCTGCGCGCCAGCGCACCTTGCGGTGCTGGCACGCGCCTTGCCATTCCTTGTCATGACGCGTCGACGATCTCGCGTTCCACCGTGCTGCCGTGCCGGTTCGTGCCGGTTGGCCGGGGAGCAAAAAGCGGGACAACGGGGAGGCCCGTCTGCAATTCCATGCGGCACACACAAGAACGCACACAAAGACAAGCCGGGCCGGCAGCGCCCTGGCCAACCAGAATGGAGAAGGACAATGAAAACCAAGCATCCAGCGCAGCATTCCATGATCTCGCTGGCCGCGGCCGGGGTGGCCGCCCTTGCCTTGCTGGTGGCCGGCTGCTCATCGAGCGGTGGCGGCAGTGGCGCCAATCCGCAGCCCAGCGGCGGCGGCGACCTGCCGGTCACGCCCCCTCCTCCGCCTGCGGCTGAAACCACGCCGACCGCGAAGGTTGCTGAAAGCGCAGGCAATACCGTGGTGGCGAGCGGCAATGCGGTCAGCGAGCTTGGCAAATCCATCCAGGACGCACCGCTGCCGCTGCTGCCGGCGCAGGCGCGCCAGGGGGCCGGTGGGGTAGTGGTCAATGCCGGCGAAGCGGTCGGGGCGCTCGGCAAGGGCGTGCGTGACGGGCTCGGACAGATGGGCTCGGTCGACAACCCGGTCGGCGTCACCGTGGCCAGCACTGGCAACGTGGTCCGCAAAGTGGGCGATGCCGTGGTCAGCGGCGGCTCGCTGGTGCAGGGCCTGGGCACAGAACAGCTGGCGCCGCTGGCACCGCTGACCACGCCGGCGGGCGGCCTGGTCCAGCAGGTGGGTGCCGCCGTGCAGGGCGGCGGCGACAAGCTGCAAAGCGTGTTGGGCGATGGCGCCGTTGCACAGGTCACCAACTCGCTCAGCAAGGTCATCGTGCCGCTGACCAGCAAGGTCACCGACGGCACGCAGACACTGGGCGCCACCACGCGCCTGGGCGAGCCGGCCAACGGGCTGCTCTACAAGGTCGGCAATACGGTAGCCACCGGCGGCAGCATGCTCAGCAACATCCAGGCCCCCGTGGTTTCGCCGCTGGGCGGCGTGGTGACCGAGGGCGGCAAGACCGTTGCGGCCGCCGGCGTGCTGCTGCAGGGGAACGGCCAGCCCGGCGGGAACCCACTGGGCGGCCTGTTGAACAACCTGCCGCTGGCCGGCACTGGCGGCGGCCAGGTCGGTGACAGCAGCCAGGGCGGCAATCCGCTGGGGGGGCTGGTGAGCAGCCTGCCGCTGACCAAGGCTGGCAGCGGTGAGGGCGGTTCAGCGGGCGGCAGCGCGCTGGGCCCGGTCAGTGCACTGCTGGCGCCGGTTACCGGCCTGGTTGGCGGCACCAAGAGCGGCGTCGGCAGCAATACGGGTGGCAGCTCCAGCGGCGGCGACAGCAAGCCGCAACTATCGGTCCTCGGGGGGCTGCTGCACTGAAATGTCTCATACCTTATAGGTGTTTTCACGATGCGCTGTCGCTCATCACCCCGTCGCAGCGCATCTTTTTATTCAGCCTGGCTTTGCCCTTCAAATGACCGCAAAGCCAGGCTGCAGGCCGGTTTCGCGCTGGCCTGTCTGCTCTTTAACAACCAGTGATCCGGGCGTGCGGGGCCGTTTCAAACGGGCGTTTTGACTCCTTTGGGTCATTGCTATCACCCACAGGAGGGGTATGGTTGAGACATACCATGTCTTATAAAAAAAGCGCAGCAAGCGTGAATAGTCGATAAAAGAGCGGGCCACAGAGCACCGCGATAATCGAACGGGGAAAGCGTGATCGCGGCCTTAGACTACTTCGGGAGTGTCATACATGAAACGACTCATTGCACGCTTCATTAAAGATGAGCGAGGGGCGACGGCTATTGAATATGGGCTGATTGCGGGGCTTATCGCTCTTGGCGTTGCCGTGGCAGCCAGCGGCTTGGGGGGGAGCATTTCTACCGGCTTTAACCATCTTGCTGCCCGCGTCGCAACGTGGCTTCCCGCCACCGGGACTTCTACCCCTTAAGCCGACAAGACCAGCGTGATTGCCGCGCTCCTCTGCGCGGCGACCCTCTACACAGACTTCGCTTGCCGGCGTGTTCCCAATGCCTTGCTGGCGGCCGCGGTGCTGGCCCTTGGGCTGGCGCTGCTCGCCGGACAGGCCGCGGAACTGCCGCTGGCCACGCGCCTGACCGGCGCGGGGCTGGGTCTTGCCGTCACATTGCCGGTGTATGCCCTCGGGCGTATGGCGGCAGGCGATGTCAAGTTCCTGACGGTGGCGGGGTTGTTCACCGGCCCGCAAGGACTGGTGGTGGCATGGGTCGTCGGCAGCCTGCTCGGGCTGGTGCATGCGCTGCTGGCGCTGGCACTGGATCGTCGCGCGCCGGCCACAAGTCAGGCTATTGATCTCCAGGAAAGCGGACCCATGCCAACGGCGCAGTTTTCACAGGCGCGCGGCATTCCGTATGCCGCGTACCTGGCCGCGGGGGTGCTGGCCTGGATGGCTGCTGGCCAATAGCCGGGCAGGCTAACGGCAAGCAGGCTGCGCCGCCGGTCGGCGCGAAAGAACACCAAAGGACCGGGGTTTCGGATGTTGCTGCGCGCAAGGGTCAACAGGAGGATCAACCGGCGCCGCTTCGGCGCCGGCAGCGCTGCGATCGAGTTTGCGATCGTGGCGCCGGTGCTGATCACCATCGTGATCGGCATCGTCTATTACGGCATGCTGCTGGCGCTGCAGCAGGTGCTGACGCTGGCCGCCGAGGAAGGCGCGCGCGCCGCGCTGCGCTATCCCGCAGGCGTCTCCGGCTCAGGCGCCGCGGCCACCCAGGGCGCGCGCATCAGTGCTGCGGCTGCGATGGCGCGCGGCGCCCTTCCCACGTCCATCAGGAATGAGCTGTCCTCCGGCGACGTTGCGCAGGCAGTGCCCTGCGTATCCGGGTCCACCGATGTCTGCGTGCAGGTCACGCTGAACCTCCCCACCACCAACATCCTCCCCGCCGTGCCGATCGTCCCGGTCCCCGCGATGCTGTCCGGTTCGGCGATGGTCCAGCTTTCTCCTGATATCTGAGCCGCCATGCCCACCCAAAGGATTTCCGCATGACCAGCAAGCAGATCCGACTACTGGCCGTGGTGCTGCTCGGCCTGGCCCTGCTGCTCGCGCTGCTGGCGTGGCAGGTGGGGCGTCAGCCCGCCAGGGCGACAGCGGCATCAAATGCCGCGAAGGCCCTGCATGCGGTGGTGGTGACCACGCGCGCAGCGCAAGCAGGCAAGCCGCTTGAAGCCGACGCGCTCAAGGTAGAGATGCTGCCGATCGACCCCGCCGGCGCCTACGGCGAAGTGGCCCGCGTGACCGGGCAGGTACCGCTGGTGGCGCTGGGCGCCAACGTGCCGGTGCTCGAAAGCCAGCTGCTGTCCGGCCTGGCCGCGCAGGTGCCGGAGGGCCAGCGCGCGGTGGCGGTGTCCATCGATGAGGTCATCGGCGTCGGCAACCAGGTGCAGCCGGGCGACTATGTCGATGTCTTCCTGGTGCTGCGCCGCGACCAGCAGGAGATCCCCGAAAGCCAGGCGCGCATGCTGCTGTCGCGCCTGCGCGTGCTGGCCTATGGCGTCGCCTCGGTCAACCGGCCGCAGGCCGCCAGGCCCGAACCAATGATGGCGCGCCAGGAAGGCGCCAAGACCGCCGTGCTGGCGGTGCCGCTGGAACAGATCAGCCGCCTGGCCATGGCGCAGCAGTCCGGGCGCCTGCTGCTGGCGCTGCGCAATCCGCAGGACGAAGCCATGCCCAGCGACGGCATGTTCGCCGAACCCCCGCCAGCGCTGGCGGCGCGCACCGGCGTTCCCGCCGACGCCCCGCGCGCGGCGCCTGACAAGGCCATGGCCGGCGTGGCGCTGTCCGGCCTGGCCGCCACCACTGGCGCCCAGGCCCCGCGCGCGCCGGCGGCCGCGCCCGCGCCGCGGCCGCTGCAGGTTGCCGCGCCGCCCGCGCCGGCACTGGCGAGACAAAGCGCAGGCGTGGAGGTGATCCGCGCGGGCAAGCGCGAGATCGAATAAGAACGTGGGCGCCGACCAAATGCAAATCCAGAAAGCACAAGCCCATGCCGTGGCCCTGCGCCGCCGGCTGATGCAGCTCACGCTGGCCGCGACGCTGGCCACCACCGCATGGTGCGCGCTGGCGCCTCGCGCGCAGGCGCAGGACGCCGCGCCGGCGCGCCAGCTGCGCCTGATGGCGGGCGCGCAAAAGGAAATCCGCAGCGCGCAGCCGGTAGAGCGCGTGGCCGTGGGCAACCCGGCGGTGGCCGATGCGCTGGTGCTGCGCACGCGCGGCGCCCCGAGCGTGCTGCTGGTGGCCAGGCAACCCGGCGTGACCGACGTGATGGTGTGGACGCGCGGCGCCGAACCGCTGACCTACACCGTGCAGGTCGATGCCGTCGCGCCCGATGCCGATGGCGCGAAACTGGACTATTCCGCGGCCGGCGCCACCATCACCGGCCAGTCGCCGGATGCCTATGGCGCGGCGCGCGCGCAGGCCGCTGCGCGCGCGGCCACTGCAAGCAAGGCCGATGGCAGGCCCGGCCTGGTGGTGGACCGTTCGACCGTGCCGCTCTCCGGCACCGTGCAGGTCGACGTCAAGGTGGTGGAGATCAGCAAGACCGTGCTCAAGGAAGTCGGCATCAACTTTTTCCGCAACAACTCCGGCTTTGCCTTTGGCACTTTCTCGCCGTCGACGCTGAACAAGTTCACCTTCACCCCCGGCAGCGGCGGCGCGCCGGGAAGTTTCACGGCCGACATCTCGCAGCCGATGAGCAGTGCCTTCAACCTGGTCGCGGCGTCGCTGACGCACGGCATCTTCGCCAACATCAGCCTGCTGGAGGCCAACGGCCTGGCGCGCGTGCTGGCCGAGCCCAGCCTGGTGGCGCTGTCGGGCCAGAGCGCCAGCTTCCTGGCCGGCGGCGAGATCCCGATTCCGGTGCCGCAGGCGCTGGGCACGACCACGATCCAGTTCAAGCCGTTCGGCATCGGGCTGACGGTGTCGCCCACGGTGCTGTCGGCCGACCGCATCGCGCTGAAGGTGGCGCCGGAGGCCAGCGACCTCGACCCGTCGCGTGGCATCTCGATCAATGGCGCGGTGGTGCCGGCCATCGTCACGCGGCGCGCCGACACCACGGTGGAGCTGGGCGACGGCGAGAGCTTCGTGATTGGCGGGCTGGTCAGCCGCAACACCGTCAGCAGCGTCAACAAGGTGCCGGTGTTGGGCGACCTGCCGGTGATCGGCACGTTCTTCAAGAACCTGAACTTCCACCAGGAGGACCGCGAGCTGATGATCGTCGTCACCCCGCGCCTGGTGAAGCCGATGGCAAGGAACTCGCCCGCGGCGCAGGCCGTCGGCGCGGAGGGCCGTACCAACGCCAGTCCCAATGTATGGGGCTGGTATGTGCTGGGTGAATACGCGGACCCGACTTTGCCGGGTTTCTCGAAATAGCCGCCGGCCATGCCGGCTGGCATGGCCAACAGCTTTGAGGCGCAGGGATGGACTATTTTCTGTTGCACGCAACGCAGGGCGAAGTCAGGGACTGGCTGGGCAAGGTCCTCGGCGGGCTGGGCACGCTGGTGACCGATGGCGGGGCCCAGGAAGCCTTTATTGAACGCGTGGCCGAGTTGCGCCCGGGCCTGGTGTTCCTGCATTTCTCGGCGGAACTGGCCGGGCAGTCGGCGCGCCTGGGCGAGCAGCTGCTGCGGCTCTTTCCCGGCCTGCCGCTGGTGGCGGTGGGCCACGCCGACGAACCCGGCATCATGCTGGCCGCGCTGCGCGTGGGCGTGAAGGACTTTATCGACCTGCGCGATGCGCCGGCGCAGGCCGAGGCCGTGGTCAAGCGCCTGGCCGTGCCGGGCGAACAGGTGCGCCCGGCCGAGGCGGTGCGCCAGGGCAAGATCGTGGCATTGCTGGGCGCGCGCCCCGGTGTGGGCGTGACCAGCCTGGCGGTCAACCTGGCCGCGGCCGCGCGCCGCCGCCTGCCGCGCCACGAGAAGACCGACGCCCGCGCCGAAGTGCTGCTGATGGACCTGGGCCTGCCCGCGCGCGACGGCGCGCTGTACCTGAACCTGAGCCCGGGCTTTCATTTTGTCGAGGCGGTGCGCAACCTGCGCCGCTTCGACCAGGTCTTTGTGCAGACCGCGCTGACGCGCCACAGCAACGGTGTGTGCGTGCTGCCGCTGCCCGCGGCGCTGAGTGAGCTGCGCGACATCTCGTACTCCGAAGCCATCGGCCTGCTGGAGCGCCTGCGCGCGTTCTTCGACATGCAGATCATCGACCTGGGTGGCTTTGGCAATGCCGAATTCACCGCGCAGATCGTCAAGGCCGCCGACAGCGTGGTGCTGGTGGCCGACCAGAGCGTGGGCGCGATCGTCTCCGCGGCAGAACTGGTGCATGAGCTGCGCGCGCGCGAAGTGGAGCGCGACGACCTGCACTTGCTGGTGTCGCGCTTCGATGCGCGGCTGGGGGTGGACGCCGCGCAGATCGCGCGCCGCGTGGACGTGCAGTCGGTGGCGACGCTGCCGGACAGCCGCGAGGCGCTGGTGCTGGCCATGAACCGCGGTGCGGTGCTGGCCGACGACGATCGGCACAACCCCTATGTGCGCGCGCTGTCCGACCTGCTGGTGCGCCTGGGCTATCGCGCGGCGGCGCCCAGGAACACCACGCTGCTGGCGCGGATCAAGGACAAACTGCCCGGGGCGCTGCGCGCAGCGTTGGTAGCGCGCGGCACGCGCACGGCACGCACTGGAAGCTGACATGACGCAAGCGATCGAATTCTCCGACAACGCCCCCGCACCGTTCCCGGTCTCGCAGGAATTCCACAACATCAAGGAAGCGGCGCATGAGCACCTGCTGACCCGCATCGAAGAGCTGGGCGCCGAGTTCGGCCGCTGGTCGCGCACCGCGATCCAGCGCTTTGTCGACCTGGAGCTCGAGAGCTTTACCCGGCTGCGGCGCATTCCCATCAACGAGGCCGAGCTGCGCCAGATCGCCGAGGCGCTGACCAAGGAGCTGGCCGGCTTCGGCCCGATCGAAGACCTGCTCAACGATCCCGCGGTGGAAGATATCCTGGTCAACGGCCACCTGGATGTCTACGTGTCGCGCCACGGCGTGCTCGAGCGCATCCCGGTGCGCTTTGCCGACAGCGGCCACCTGCTGCGCATCGTGCGCCGCATCCTGGCGCCGATCGGCCGGCGCCTGGACGAGTCCAACCCGATGGTCGATGCGCGCCTGCCCGATGGCGGCCGCATCAACGTGGTGATCCCGCCGCTGGCGCTGGAAGGCCCGGTGGTGTCGATCCGCAAGTTCCGCAAGGATCCGATGACCCCCGCCGACCTGCAGGCGCTGGGCACCATGAGCCCCGAGATCGGCGACCTGCTGCAGGCTGCGGTGCAGGCGCGCTGCAATATCCTGGTGAGCGGCGGCACCAGCTCGGGCAAGACCTCGCTGCTCAATGCGCTGGCCACCTTCGTGCCGGCCACCGAGCGCGTCATTACCATCGAGGACACCGCCGAACTGGCGTTGAACCACCCGCACGTGGTGCGGCTGGAAAGCCGCCCGGGCGGCTTCGAGGGCACGGGCGTGGTGTCGATCCGCGACCTGCTGCGCAACAGCCTGCGCATGCGCCCGGACCGCATCATCGTGGGCGAAGTGCGCGGCGGCGAGGTGCTGGAGATGCTGCAGGCCATGAGCACCGGCCACGACGGCTCGATGGGCACCATCCATGCCAGCAGCCCGCGCGAATGCCTGTACCGGCTGGAGATGCTGGCCGGCTTTGCCGGTTTCCAGGGCAGCGAGCTGAGCCTGCGGCGCCAGATCGCGAATGCGATCGACTTCATCGTGCAGATTGCGCGCCTGTCGAACGGCAAGCGCCGCATCGTCTCGATTACCGAGGTGACCGGCCTGGGCGACAACATCATCTCCACGCAGGAGCTGTACCGGCACGAGCCCTTCATGAACCCGGACGGCACCGAGACCGACCGCTGGCTCTCGCTCGGCCTGCTGCCGCACTCGCCCAAGCTGGCGCGCATGCGCGGGCCGGGCTTCATGCTGGACGACCGCTTCGATGTCTAGCGCCACGCTGCTGCTCGCCGCGCTGGCCCTGGTCATCAGCGGCCTGGGCCTGCTGCTGCTCGCCGGCGCGCAGGCCCGCGCGCGCCGCGAACAGCAGCAGGCGTTCCTGCAGGCGCAGACCGAGCAGGTGCGGCTGCGCTATGCGCAGGCGCCGGACCCGTCGCTGCAGATGCCCGGGCGCGACCTGCGCCGCCGCTGGGACGACTTCCTGCGCCGTGCCGACCTGGCGCCGACGCGCCGCACCGCGATCGCCTGGATCACGCCGGTGGTGCTGTGCACGCTGGCCGGTGCGGTGGCGGGGCAATGGCTGGGCGCGGTGTCGGCGCTCATCGTGGCGATGGCGGTGGCGGCGTTCGCGGCCTGGAACCGCGTGCGCCGCTTGCACAAGAAGCTGCTGTCGCAGCTGCCCGGTTTCCTGGACGGCGTGGTGCGGTTGATGACCATCGGCAGCAGCGTGCCGGCGGCGTTCCAGAATTCGATCGCCAATACCGAGGCGCCGTTGCGCCAGTGCCTGGTGCAGGCCGTGCACTTGCAGCGCGCTGGCAAGGAGCTGGATCAGGCAGTGCTGCAGGTCGGGCGCGCCTACAAGGTCGAGGAACTGGTGCTGGTGGCTTCCGTGCTGCGCCTGTCAGTGCGCTACGGCGGCCGCGCCGACGTGGTGATGGAGCGCACTGCCGCCTTCATGCGCGACCGCGAGCAGGCGCAGCGCGAGTTGATGGCGCTGTCGGCCGAGACGCGGCTGTCGGCGTGGATTCTGGGGCTGCTGCCGCTGGTGGTGGCCGGCGGCCTGTTCACACTGAACGCGGGCTACATCATGATGATGTGGAAAGACCCCACCGGCAAATCGATGCTGCTGTCGGCGGCGGCGCTGGAAGTCGCCGGCGCCTTCATGCTGTACCGGCTGGCCAAGTCGATCTGAGCGGCACAGACACGGACATCGCCATCATGGACCGCCTGACCCTGATCTCGCTAAGCCTGTTCGTCGCCGCATGCGGCGTGGGTGTGCTGACGCTGCCGCTGCTGCGCGACTGGCGCCAGCGCCGGCTGTCGGCGCGCACCATCGATTCCGCGCTGGCGCGGCAGCGGGTGCTGGAGGCTGCCCAGGCTGCCCGCGCCGCGCAGGCTGCTGCCCCGGCTGCATCGGGTGCACCGGCTACGGCAAAGGCTGCCGCGGCAGGGGTTGCGCAAGGCAGGGCCGGAGCGGCCACCGCCATCGGTGCACAACTCGGCGCGCGCGTCGGCGAGCGCTTCGATGCCCATTGGCTGGAATCGCGGCTGGGCCGCGCGGTGGTGGCGCCGGAAGACCAGCAACTGCTGGAGCAATGCGGCTGGTATGGCCCGCAGGCGCGCGTGGTGTTCGGCGTGCTGCGGCTGGGGCTGCCGTTGGCATTGGCATTGGCGGCCATGCTGTGGCATGCGGGCGCGGGCGCCTTTGCAGTGATCGCATGGGGCTTCGGCACGTTCGCGGTGGCCTACCTGGCGCCCAAGTGGTACCTGCGCCGCCGCGCCACGGCCCGGCTGCGCATGGTCGATGACGAGCTGTCGGTGCTGATCGACATGTTGCGGCTGCTGCAGGGCGTGGGCCTGTCGATCGACCAGAGCCTGCAAGTGATCGTGGCCGAGTTCGGCGGCATGCTGCACGTGCTGGGGCCGGAACTGGCGCGCGCCAACCAGCAGTTTGCCTCGGGCCGCTCGCGCGAGCAGACGCTGCTGCGCATCGGCCGGCTGTTCGACAGCGAAGACCTGAAGAGCCTGATCACGCTGCTGACGCAGGTGGATAAGCACGGCGGCGCGGTGCAGGAGCCGCTGCGCCAGTTCGGCCTGCGCATGCAGGAGGCGCGCAAATCGCGCATGAAGGACGAGATCGGCCGGCTTACGGTCAAGATGACCGCGGTGATGGTGGTCAGCCTGCTGCCGGTGCTGCTGATCCTGACCGCCGGCCCCGGCTTTCTCGGGGTGATCCGCATGATGGCGACGATGGGAGGGACGCGATGATTGGCGCTATAGCGCGCTCAACCGGCCAGGCACTGGGCCGGATCTGCAAACCGGCGGCGTGCCTGCTGCTGGCGGCGCTGTCCGGCTGTGCCGCCAGCAACAACGGGGCCGCGGCCATGCATGAGCAGGCCGAGGCCCAGGTGGAACTGGCCAGGCTGCGCGACAAGACCGCCCGCGCCGAATACAGCGAGCAGGCGGTCTACCTGGGGCTGATCCGCAAGATGCAGCAGGACGGGCTCTACTTTGCCTCGCTCGCGCATATCGAGGTCTATGTGCAGCGCTTCGGCGCCGGACCGGAAATCCAGGTGATGCGCGCCGATGCGCTGCGCGAGACCGGGCAGGACAAGGCCGCCACCGAGGCCTACCAGAAGCTGGCGGCCAGCGCCCAGGGCGCGGACGCCGCCCATGCGCACCACGGGCTTGGCCTGCTGGCCGGGCGCCAGGATGATTTTGCGCGCGCTGTCACGGAGCTGCGCGAGGCCGCCACGCTGGACCCGGTCAACGCGCGCATCGCCAGCGACCTGGGCTACGCGCTGATGCGCGCCGGCGCGCTGCAGGACGCGCGCGTGCCGGTGATGCAGGCGCTGGAGCTCGATGCGCGCAACCCGCGCCTGATCAGCAATGCCGTGGTGTGGCTGATGGCCGACGGCAAGCGCGCGCAGGCCAACGCCATGATGCAGAAGGCCGCGCTGCCGGAGGCCACACGCAACGCCATTCGCAAGGAAGCCGACCGCATCGCCCGCGCCACCGCCACGCGCGACCGCGCCGCGGCACGCTCGGGCCAGCCGAAGCCGATGTCCGCCCCGGCCACTGCCGTGGCGGTCGTCGCCAAGCCAATCGCCGTCGCCGCACAAGAGGGCGCTACCCCATGACAGCCAATCTCCCTACTGTTATCCGCAAGCGCGCCCTGTGCGCGGCGCTTGCCCTGTCGGCGCTGGCGCCGCTTGCACACGCGCAGACCGGCGGCACGGTGACGGAAGCGCCTGCCGCCACTTCCTCCGGCATGCCGCAGGGCCGTCCCGCGCAGCGCGAGATCGGCGCTGACACACGCGCCATCCTCGCGATCCAGCGCGAGGGCACGCAGGCCGGACCGATGCTGCCGATGCACGGCGAGCTGGCCGCGCTGGGCTATGAGCGCTATATGAACAGCTTCCGCTTCGCGCTGCCGGAGTTCTACACGGGGCAGGCCAACGCCAGCACCGCGCGCTCCGGCTCCGCGGGCCAGATGATGGGCGGGAAATGAGCTTGCGACAGTCGCGTCTGCGCAGGGCACACCGATCCGCGCGTGGCGCCGTCAGCGTGATGGCGGCGCTGCTGATCGGCACCGTGGCGATTGCCGCGCTGGTGTCGATCGACGTGGGGCATGTGTTCATGCGCCAGCGGCAGCTGCAGAACATGGTGGACCTGGCGGCGATGTCGGCGGCGCAGCAGCTCAAGCGGGCGGATAGTGCGGCGAATCTCAACGGCGCCGTGCTGGGCACGGTCAGCAATATCGGTGCGAAAAACGGCTATCCGTCAGGCATTGCAATGGGTTGCGGCGACGCCGCCGGCGGCGCTGCGGATGCCATGAGCGCCTGCCTTGGCGTGTGGGATCCCGCAACCAGCGGCCCCAGGCATTTCAGCGCTACATATGACCCAACCACGGTCTCGCCCAACGCCGTGCGCGTGCAGGCCACGCAGACGGTGCCGATCCTGTTCGTGATCGACGGCGGCAGCGGACGCCAGCTTTTTGCGGAATCGATAGCCAGCGGCAGTCCGCCGGTGGCGGCGTTTTCGCTGGGCACGGGGTTATTGGACGTTTCCACGGCCAACAGCATGTTGAGTGTGCTACTGGGCAATACGGTGAGTTTGTCGTTGGTGGACTGGCAGGGACTGGTCAATACCACGGTGACGCTGGATCAGCTGCGGCTCAAAGCCAATGTCGGCACGGTGGACCAGTTGCTGAATACCTCGTTGAACCTGCGCGATTTTTACGCACTGGTGCTTGGCGCGGCCGGCCGCGACGGGCTGCTGACGACGATGCTGGGCAGCCCGCCTACCGCGCTTGGTGCCAGCGGGGCGGCGGCGACGGTGTCACTGGCCAGGCTGCTTGATCTTGGCGTGATGGCGCCTGCGGCATCATCGGCGGTGGAAGTGGGCCTGAATGTGGCCCAACTGCTGCTGGCCGGCGCGCAGGTGGCGCGAGGGGACACGGCACTCGCCCTGCCGCTGAACATACCCAATCTGCCGCTCGGTCTGGGGGGGATCAGTGCCAGCCTGCGCGTGATCCAGCCGCCGGTGACGGCGGCTGGTCCGGCGCGGCAGCTTTCCAGCAACCCGGACACCTGGCAGACGACGGCAAGCTCGTCCCAGGTGAAACTGACCCTGATGCTCCAGATTTCTGCCGACATCCTGAAACCGGTGCTGGACGCCAACCTGAACGTGCCGCTCTATCTCGACGTGGCCAGTGCCACTGCCGACCTGACCAAGCTGCAATGCGCGGCAAGTCCTGCGGACCGTCGTGCCACCATGCATGTAAAGAGCGGTCTCGTCACGGCGTGCATGACCGGCGGCTGCACGGGCAGCGACGTCGTGCTCGGCCAGACCAAGGTCTTCGGGGTCGGCATTGCGGACGTGATTGCCACAGACGCGCCACGCTATGGCAACACCGCTGGCCAGGACGTCACGCTGGCACCGGGCGGGCACACCCAGGTTGGCGCCACCGACCCGTTTGGCGGGTTGTTCTCGCAAGTGCTGGCCCTGAAGGTGCGGACCAGGCTGCTGGGCATCCTTAGCCTGCCCATTGACCTTGGCCCGTTACTCGCGCCGGTCGGGGCAGCGCTTGACGCGCTGATCCCACCGCTGCTCGCCAGCCTGGGCATCCAGCTCGGCAGCGCCGATCTCTGGGTCCACAGCATCGACTGCAACAATGCCGAACTGGTGTACTGAGCCATGGAAGCGCCAAACCGCCTGATGGCAGAAATCGAATGAAGACAGACCGCTGGGCCTACGAAAACCTTGAAGTCTACGTGTGGGAAGGCAAGTACGAAATTGCCGACCGCGTCACGCGTTTCCTGGCGCCGCTGGGCGTGGACGTGGTCCGCGCCGGCGCGCTCGAAGCCCTGCCCGCCGAGCCGCGCCTGAAGCCCTGCATCGCCGTGATCAGCGTATCGGTGATCGGCGCGGCGCGCTTCTCGCTGGACTGGGAGGCCGCGCATGGGATGCCGGTGATCTGGGTGGCCGGACCCGGCCGCGAGACCGATCCCGGCCGTTTTCCACCGGAGTACGCGCATATCCTCGCCGATGACTTCACCGGTGCGGACTTGCGCAGCCAGATCGGCAAGCTGCTGCCGCAGCTGCTGGCCACGGACGCGCCCGGCGAGCGCGAGGCCGACCTGGTGGCAGGCTCGCCGGCGATGCGCCAGCTGCTGCAGCACGTGGAAACCTTCGCCGACTTCGGCAGCAACGTGATGCTGTACGGCGAGACCGGCGCGGGCAAGGAGCGTATCGCGCGCCTGTTCCACGACCGCAACGGCACCTATGGCAAGGGCCCGTTCGTTGCGGTCAACTGCGGCGCGATTCCGGACGGGCTGTTCGAATCGCAGTTCTTCGGCCATGCCAAGGGCGCCTTCACCGGCGCCTCGTTCGCGCACCGTGGCTACTTTGAGCAGGCCAACGGCGGCACGCTGTTTCTCGATGAAATCGGCGACCTGCCGCTGTTCCAGCAGGTCAAGCTGCTGCGCGTGCTGGAAGAGAACGTGATCACGCGGCTGGGCTCGACGCTGGCGGTCAAGCTGGATTTCCGGCTGGTCGCGGCCACCAACAAGGACCTGCGCGATGCGGTGCGGCAGGGGCGGTTCCGTGCCGACCTGTTCTTCCGCCTGGCCGTGATCGAGATGCGCATCCCCAGCCTGGAAGAGCGCGGCCAGGCCGACAAGGTGGCGCTGCTGCAGTCGTTCCTGCGCCATATGCTGGGGGCGTCCGGCTTCGACGCGCTGCCGCCGCTGCCGGACTGGCTCAAGGGCGCGGTCGGCACCGCCTACTTCACCGGCAACGTGCGCGAGCTGCGCAATCTGGCCGAGCGCGTGGGCATTACCGTGCAGCAGACCGGTCATTGGGATGAGGAGCGTATCCGGCCGCTGTTTCGCTCGCTTCATCCGGGGGCGTTCGATGGCGGCGAGCGCACCGACCTGCGCGCGGATACGGAAGAACGCCGCCGCATCCTGGCCGCGCTCGATGCCAATGGCTGGCGGCGTCAGGACACGGCGGCCAGCCTGGGCATCAGCCGCAAGGTGCTGTGGGAAAAGATGCGCAAGTACCAGATCGCCGACAGCGAGGCCGAGCCGGTCTGAGCGCGCGCATCCGGACACGCCTCACTGCAGGCGGATCTCCTTCACGTCGAAGTGCGATTCGCCGATCAGCTCCTTGTCGTATTCGCCGACCAGCTCGACGGTGGTTTGCGCATCCACCGGCTTCTGTGCGGGCCAGAGCCTGGCCTTGATCTTCACCTGCATCTGGCCGGTGCCGTCCGAGAACAGGTAGCGCTCGTGGCCGACGCTGCTGACGATCTTGCCGCGCAGCACGGCGGGCTGGTCGTCCTTGCCATCGGCCTGCAGCGCCTTGACGGTCATGGCGGGCACCGTGGAGGGGCCGGTGTACTGGGCGCTGGCGCCGGCAGCGGCGAAGCCAAGCGCGAGCGCCAGGGCGGTGGTGGTCAGGATGCGTTTCATGTGCGTTCTCCGTGAATGTCAATCTGGGGGCGACTGCAGGCATGATGCGCGCGCGCGCCTTAACCGCTGCTGAACGGCTGGGCAGGTCGCGAAGCATTATGATGCGGGTTTCGCCCTTTCCTCAACCGGACCCCGGATTGCGTTTTCTTCACACCGCCGACTGGCATCTCGGCCGGCTCTTCCATGCGCGCAGCCTGCTGGAAGACCAGGCCCATATCCTCAACCAGTTTGTCGAACTGGTCCGCACCGAGCGCCCCAATGCCGTGCTGATCGCCGGCGACGTCTACGACCGCGCCGTGCCGCCGCCCGAGGCGGTGGCCTTGCTCGATGACGTGCTGGGCCGCATCGTCATCGACGCCGGCGTGCCGGTGGTGATGATCGCGGGCAACCATGACAGCGCGCAGCGGCTGGAGTTCGGTGCACGGCTGATGCGCGCGCAAGGTTTGCACGTGGCCGGCCGCACGCTGGCGCAGGCCAGTTGCGTGAGCTTGCACGACGCGCATGGCGAAGTGCGCATTTACGCGCTGCCGTATGCCGAGCCCGCCGTGGTGCGCGATGCGATGGGCGCCGAGCTGCTGTCGCATGAGGCCGCACTGCGCGCGCAGCTCGACGCCATCCGCGCGGTGCATCCGCCGGGCGTGCGCGCCGTGGTAGTGGGCCACGCCTTCGTCGTGGGCGGCGCGGCGAGCGAATCGGAACGCCCGCTGTCGGTCGGCGGCAGCGGCGCGGTGGCCGCGGACCTGTTTGCCGGCTTCGACCTGGTCGCGCTGGGCCATCTGCACCGGCCGCAGACGCTGGGCGGCGGGCGCATCCACTATGCGGGCTCGCTGCTGAAGTATTCGCTGTCAGAGTGCGCGCACGACAAGTCGGTGTCGCGCATCGAACTGGGTGCGGACGGGGCCGTCACCATCACGCCGGTGGCGCTGCAGGCGCTGCGCGACGTGCGGGTGGTGGAAGGCGAACTGGCACAGGTGCTGGCCGCGGGCGCCGATGATCCGCAATGCGATGACTACATCCACGCGCGGCTCACCGATACCGGCGCGCTGCTGGACCCGATGGCCCGGCTGCGCCAGGTCTATCCCAACGCGCTGGCGATCGAGCGCACGGTGCTGGCGCGCACCGGCACGGCTTCGGAGGCCGGGCGCAAGCTGCGGCAACTGGGAACCGGCGAGCTGTTTGCCAACTTCTTCCGCGAAGTGGCGGATGCCGAGCTGGACCCGGACCAGCGCGCGGTGCTGGACCAAGTGCTGACCGGTATCGCCGCCGCGGACAGGGAGTCGGCATGAGACCGCTGCATTTGACGCTCCAGGCCTTCGGTCCCTTTGCCGCGACCGAGCAGGTCGATTTCACGCGGCTGGGCGAACAGGCCTTCGTGCTGATCCACGGCCCCACCGGCGCGGGCAAGACCACGCTGCTCGATGCGATCTGCTTTGCGCTGTACGGCGATACCTCCGGCGGCGAGCGCAGTGCGCAGGCCATGCGCAGCGCCAACGCCGCGCCGGCGCTGCGCACCGAGGTGACGCTGGAGTTCGGCCTTGGCGCGCAGCGCTGGCGCGTGGTGCGCTCGCCCGTGCAGGAGCGGCCCAAACAGCGCGGCGAGGGCTGGGTGACCGAGCCGGCCAAGGCGCAGCTGGACCTGCACGACGGCAACGATTGGGTCAGCAAGGCCAGCCAGCCGGGCAAGGTCAGCGATGCCGTGCGCGACCTGCTGGGCTTCGACAGCGCCCAGTTCCGCCAGGTGATCGTGCTGCCGCAGGGCCGTTTCCGTGAATTGCTGACCGCCAGCTCGCAGGCGCGGCAGGCCATTCTGGAGCGGCTGTTCCGCACCGAGCTGTACCGCCGCGTGGAAGAGCTGCTGAAGGCCGAGGCCGCCGGCATCCGCCGCGATGCCGAGCGCATCGCCATCCAGCGCGACGAAGCGTTGCGGCAAGCTGGCGTGGCGTCGGCGCAGGCGCTTGCGGAGGGGATCGAGGCGCTGCAGGCCGAGTTGCTGGCGCTGCAAGGGCAGGAACAAGGCGCGCGCACGGCGCTGGCCACAGCCCAGACGGCGCTGGGCGCCGCAGAGCAGGTGGCGGCGCGCTTGCAGGAACGCCAGCAGGCGCAGGCCGCGCATGCGGCGCTGCTGGCGCGGCAGCCAGCCATGGACAGCGAGCGCGCCCGCCTGGACGGGGCGCAACGCGCCGCACGGGTCAGTCCGGCCTTGCAGGCATGGCAAGCCGCGCAGCGTGACCAGGCAGGCAGCGCGGCTGCCCTGGCGCAGGCGAGCGAACAGGCGGAGCGTGCCACGCAACGGGCCGCGCAAGCGGCGGCGGCCTTGCAGGCGCAAGCGGAACGCACTGACGCACGCCAGCAAGCACAGCGGCGCATTTCCCAACTGGAAGCCATGCTGCCACGCGCGCAACAGCTGGGCGCATTGCTGGGCGCGTTGCAGGCGGCCGGGGCAAAGCAGGCCGCCGCAGCCGCCGCGCGCGAACGTGCCGCCGCACAGCTTGCCACGCGGCAAGCCGATGCCGTGGCCGCGGAGTCGGCGCTGGCGCAGGCACAGCTTGCCGCCGCGCAGGCGCAGGCGACGGCGCTACAGCTGGCCGCGCTGCAGGAGCGCGCGCGGCATTTTGAACGGTATCGGCAAGCGGCGCACGCGCTGGAAGCCGCGAACGCGCAGGCTGCCAGCTGCGCAGCAGCCGAACAGCAGGCGCTGCGCCGGCGCGACCGCTGTCGCACCGAGCTGGCCGATGCAGAATCCGTTTGGCGCGCCGGGCAGGCCGCGCGCCTGGCCGCAAGCCTTGCCGCGGGCGATGCCTGCCCCGTATGCGGCAGCACTGCGCATCCGGTGCCGGCGCAACACGTGGCGGAACCGCTGTCAGACCAGGCACTGGAGGCAGCGCGTCGCGCTGCGCTGGAAGCCGAGTCCCATGCCGTGCGCTGCGCTGGCCAGCAGCAGGCCGCGCAGGCAGCCATCACGCAGGCGCGTGAGCGGCTCGACGAGCTGGCCGAGGTATTGGCCGATGTCGGCGAGGAGGCCGCGCGCAACCTGAGCGCGGAGATCAATTCGCTGGAAGCGGCACTGGCCGAAGGCCGGCAGGCGGCGGCAAGTGTCGCGCAACGCGAAGCGGCGATTGCCGCTTGCCGCACGGCGCTCGCCACTGCGCAAACCGCCCACCGCGATGCCGCCGCCGCAGCCGATGCCGCCGCGCAGGCGCTGGCCCACTGCCGTGGCGAATGGCAGGCCAACAGCGCGCAGGTCCCCGAGGATTCACGCGACCCTGTGGCGCTGGGCGAAGCGCTGCGCCAGGCGCAAGCCACTCTCGCTGCCATGGAGCAAGCGCTGGCCGCCGCGCAGGCGGCCGAACGCCAGGCCGCGGCGGACGCAGCCGGGGCCCAGGCCGGACTGGTTTCGGCTCAGCACGCACAAGCGCAGGCGACTAAGGGCTTGACCGATGCCGAAGCCGCGTTCGAGAAGTCGCTAGCGCAACAAGGCTTTGCCGATGAGCCGGCCCAGGCCGCCGCCGAGCTTAGCGACGAAGCGATGCAGGCGCTCGACGCGACGCTGCGCGCTTTCGATACCCAACTGGCTACAGCCGTCGATCGGCGCGAGCGCGCCGAGGCCGCCGCGCAAGCGCTGGACGCACCGGACCTGGACGGCCTGCGCGCAGCGCGGGATGCATCGGCAGCCGCGGTGGAAGCCCTGGTCCGGCAACAGGCCGAGCGCGGCCGGTCGCGCGACACGCTGCTGCAATGCCGGCAGCGCCTGCATCAGCTGGACGCGCAGGGCCGCGACATCGAAGCCCGCTTCGCCGTGCTGGGCCGCCTGGCCGAAGTCGCCAACGGCAACAACCCGCGCCGCATGACCTTCCAGCGCTTCGTGCTGGCCACGCTGCTCGACGAGGTGCTGGAAGCCGCGTCGGCGCGCCTGCTGGCGATGAGCCGCGGCCGCTATGTGCTGCAGCGCGTGCGCGAGCAGGCGGACCAGCGCAGCGCGGGCGGACTGGATATCGAGGTGTTCGACCACGATACCGGGGCGCCACGCCCGGCCAATACGCTTTCAGGCGGCGAGGGCTTCCTCGCGTCGCTGTCGCTGGCGCTGGGGCTGGCCGATGTGGTGCAATCGCGCGCGGGCGGCATCCAGCTCGATACGCTGTTTGTTGACGAGGGCTTTGGCACGCTCGACCCCGAGAGCCTGGACTTCGCCATCCGCACGCTGCTGGACCTGCAGCAGGCCGGACGGCTGGTCGGGATCATTTCTCACGTCACGGAGTTGCGCGAGCGCATCGACGTGCGGCTGGAGGTGCGCCCCGGGGTTGGCGGCAGCCGGGTGCTTTTGACGGGGGTGGCGGCACCCGCGTAGTGTGGCGTGGTGTCTCTGTCAGCCGACGCATGCCTGTCGGCAGCGAATCGCCATCACCTGCGCCTCAAACGCACGGGCGGCTGCCCGGGCCAGGCGCGCACGGCGTGACAACGCGGGCGTGCGCGATTGCATGGCGGCGCCTGCCGCGGCAAGCGCGGGGGATTGCGGCCGATCCTTGTACGGGTCCAGTCCCCACGCCAGCTGCGTGACACGCAGGATGCGCGCAAGCGCCGCTGCATGGGGCGTGGATGAAAACGGGACGTGGGCGATGGCCATGACGTGCTCCTCTTTCTTGTTTGGTGCCAGGGCTGCCTGCTCAGCGGGGTGGTCCGGTGGCTGCTGTGGGGCATTGCCTTGTCTGATTCCACAATAGCCCGCGCGGCGCGCGGGCCATATCGAGTGCGAGCCGATTGTGATGTCGGCCCTGTCCTACAGACGGGTCGTGCCCGTCACCCATGGGCGCTTATCGCACAATCTGATTTGCCGTCCGCCGGGTCGGCTTGACCGTCGCCGATACGCAGGTGTAATCTGTTCATACTGCGAATTCAAGTTCGTATATCGAACATCTCGGTCGTCTCGATAGTTCCGATCCACGAACATCTGGTCCATAGTCACAGAAGCAGACCACACGCAGACTGCTGGACTCGTTCACAAGGGTGGCGCCCACGCTGCCCGCCGCGACGAACATCCTTCCGGCAGGATTACCGGAGACAGCCTTTCATGCGCCGCATCTTGCGGCCCGCTCCGGTAGCCTGGCGGATCTTCCGACCTGGAACGCAAGTGATCAACAAGCTATACGACACGGTGGAAGCGGCGGTCGCCGGCATCCACGACGGCGCCACCATCCTGATTGGCGGTTTCGGCATGGCAGGCATGCCCGCGGAACTGATCGACGCACTGATCGCGCAAGGCGCGCGCGACCTGACGATCGTCAACAACAACGCCGGCAACGGCGACACCGGGCTGGCCGCGCTGCTCAAGACCAAGCGCGTGCGCAAGATCATCTGCTCGTTCCCGCGCCAGTCGGATTCCTACGTGTTCGATTCGCTCTACCACGCGGGCGAGATCGAACTGGAACTGGTGCCGCAGGGCAACCTGGCCGAGCGCATCCGCGCCGCCGGCGCCGGCATCGGCGGCTTCTTCACCCGTACCGCGTACGGCACGCCGCTGGCCGAAGGCAAGGAAACGCGCATCATCGACGGCCAGGGTTATGTGTTCGAGACCCCGATCCACGCCGACTTTGCGCTGATCAAGGCCGACACCGCCGACCGCTGGGGCAACCTTACCTACCGCAAGACCGCGCGCAACTTCGGCCCGATCATGGCGATGGCCGCCAAATGCGCCATCGTGCAAGTGAGCCGCGTGGTGGCGCTGGGCGAGATGGACCCCGAACACATCGTGACGCCCGGTCTTTTCGTCAAGCGCGTCGTCAAGGTCGCCTGAGCGACAGGTAACAGGAGAATCCAGATGCAACGCCTGACCCGCGATCAGATGGCCGCCCGCGTGGCCAAAGACATTCCCGACGGTGCCGTGGTCAACCTCGGTATCGGCCTGCCGACCCTGGTTGGCAACCACCTGCCCGCAGACAGGGAAATCCTGCTGCACAGCGAGAACGGCCTGCTCGGCATGGGCCCCGCGCCCGCGCCCGGCGAGGAAGACGGCGACCTGATCAACGCCGGCAAGCAGCCCGTGACGATCAAGCCGGGCGCCTCGTACTTCCATCACGCCGATTCGTTCGCGATGATGCGCGGCGGCCACCTCGACTTCTGCGTGCTGGGTGCGTTCCAGGTCTCCGAGAAGGGTGACCTGGCCAACTGGCACACCGGCGCGCCCGGCGCCATCCCCGCCGTGGGCGGTGCGATGGACCTGGCCATCGGCGCCAAGCAGGTGTTCGTGATGATGGAGCACCAGACCAAGCAGGGCGAGAGCAAGATCGTGCCGCAGTGCACCTATCCGCTCACCGGCATCGGCTGTGTGACCCGCATCTACACTGACCTTGCGACCATCGACGTGACCGCCGATGGGCTGGTCGCACGCGACCTGGTCGAAGGCCTGAGCTTCGAAGAGCTGCAGCGCCTGACCGGGGTGCCGCTCAGGCAAGCCGCATAAGCCGGGCCAGCGCCCGCGACGACACACACCAAGACGAGAGAGACACACCATGACCGAAGCCTTTATCTGCGACGCCATCCGCACCCCCATCGGCCGTTACGGCGGCAGCCTGTCCGCGGTGCGCGCGGACGACCTCGGCGCGGTGCCGCTGAAGGCGCTGATGGCCCGCAATCCGAACCTGGACTGGAAGGCCATCGATGACGTGATCTACGGCAACGCCAACCAGGCCGGCGAAGACAACCGCAACGTGGCGCGCATGTCGGCGTTGCTGGCCGGCCTGCCGCAGGAAGTGCCGGGTGCCACCCTGAACCGCCTGTGCGGCTCCGGCATGGACGCCACCGGCACCGCCGCGCGCGCCCTCAAGGCCGGCGAAGCCACCCTGATGATCGCCGGCGGCGTGGAAAGCATGAGCCGCGCCCCGTTCGTGATGGGCAAGGCCACCAGCGCGTTCTCGCGCGATGCGCAGATCTTCGACACCACCATCGGCTGGCGCTTTATCAACCCGGCCATGCGCGCGGCCTACGGCGTGGACTCGATGCCCGAGACCGCCGAGAACGTCGCCACCGACTACAAGATCAGCCGTGAAGACCAGGACCTGATGGCGCTGCGCAGCCAGGAAAAGGCTTCGCGCGCGCAGGCCGACGGCACGCTGGCGCAGGAAATCACCCCGGTCACCATCGCCCAGAAGAAGGGCGACCCGATCGTGGTCGAGCGCGACGAGCACCCGCGCGCCACCAGCATGGAAGCGCTGGCCAAGCTGCGCGGCGTGGTCCGTCCTGACGGCACCGTGACCGCCGGCAACGCCTCGGGCGTGAACGACGGCGCCTGCGCGCTGCTGCTGGCCAGCGAAGCCGGCCTCAAGCAGCACGGCCTGACCCCGCGCGCCCGCATCGTCGGCATGGCCACCGCCGGCGTGGCGCCGCGCGTGATGGGCATCGGCCCGGCACCGGCGTCGCAGAAGCTGCTCAGGCAGCTGGGCATGACCATGGACCAGATCGACGTGATCGAGCTTAACGAAGCGTTCGCCGCGCAAGGCCTGGCCGTGCTGCGTGAACTGGGCGTGGCCGATGACGACAAGCGCGTCAACCCGAACGGCGGCGCGATTGCGCTGGGCCACCCGCTGGGCATGAGCGGCGCGCGCCTGGTCACCACCGCGATGTACCAGCTGCACCGCACCGGCGGCCGCTTCGCGCTGTGCACGATGTGCATCGGCGTGGGCCAGGGTATTGCGATGGTGATCGAGCGGGTTTAAGAGCGCGCTCGGGTGATTTCATGATCTCCCGCTTGTTTGCTCCCCTCCCGCGTGCGGGAGAGGGAGCCAGTCCGCAGTAGTCTTGAAAGTGAGTCAAAGATGTCCCTTCCCGTCGCCACGCTCGTGACCGGCGCCAGCTCCGGTATCGGCCGCGCCATCTGTGAAATGCTGCTGGCCGATGGCGTGACGCAGGTGGTCAATATCGACTACGCCGAACCGGCCTGGTCGCACCCGAATATGACTTTCTTCCAGGCCGACCTGACCGATGCCGAGGCGACCCGCGCCGTGGCCGCGCAGATGACCTCGCGCTTCGCCGTCACGCGCCTGGTGAACAACGCCGGCGCCACGCGCCCCGGCACCGCCGATACCGCGACCGTCGCCGACCTGGACTACGTGAGCGGCCTGCACCTGCAGGCCACGCTGCTGCTGACGCAGGCATGCCTGCCCGCGATGCGCGCCGCCGGTTTCGGCCGCATCGTCAACATGGCCTCGCGCGCCGCGCTGGGCAAGGCCGAGCGCGTGGTGTACTCGGCCACCAAGGCCGGCCTGATCGGCATGACCCGCACGCTGGCGATGGAGCTGGGCGGCGAAGGCGTCACCGTCAACGCCGTGGCCCCGGGCCCGATCGCCACCGAACTGTTCCGCAAGAGCAACCCGGAAGGCGCCGAACAGACCAAGCGCATCCTGGCCAGCATCACGGTCAAGCGCATGGGCACGCCGGAAGACGTGGCGCGCGCCGCGCTGTTCTTCCTGTCGCCGGACAACGGCTTCGTCACCGGCCAGGTGCTGTACGTGTGCGGCGGCACCACGCTGGGCGTTGCGCCGGTGTAAGCACCGCGCGCCGGCCCGCCAGCATTCAAGCATTCAAGAAGAAGAGGCGTTAATCAAGCGTCACGCATGGCGGCCCGTGGCCGGGCCGCCCACCGGATGCGCGCCAGTGCGCGCCATCCGTTCGGGAACGGCAATCAAGCCATTCAGCACAACCCCCCGCGGTACCCAATCACCGCCGGAACGATCCAGCACCGGAGCATTACCGATGAGACAAGATTCCCAGACCTCCACCACGCGCCGCCGCCTGCTTGCCGCTGGCGTGGCGCTGGCTACCACCATCGCCGGCTTTGCCGGTGCGGCCCATGCGCAGGGCGGCTACCCGACCAAGCCGATCACCCTGATCGTGCCGTTCTCGGCCGGTGGCACCACCGACATCCTGGCCCGTATCGTCGGCCTGCAACTGGGCAAGGCGCTCGGCCAGCCGGTGGTGGTCGACAACCGTCCGGGCGCGGGCGGCAATATCGGCGCCTCGCTGGCGGCCAAGGCCCCGGGCGACGGCTACACGCTGTTCATGGGCACCATCGGCACGCACGCGATCAACCAGTCGCTGTATTCCAGGCTGCCGTATGACCCGGTCAAGGACTTCGCGCCGATCTCCCGCGTGGCGATGGTGCCGAACCTGGTGGTGGTGAATCCCAAGGTGCCGGTCAGCAACATCAAGGAACTGATCGCCTACGTCAAGGCCAACCCGGACAAGCTGTCGTACGGTTCGTCGGGCAGCGGCTCGTCGATGCACCTGTCGGGCGAGCTGTTCAACTCGATGACCGGCCTGCATATCCAGCACGTCCCCTACAAGGGCAGCGCGCCTGCCGTGAACGACCTGCTGGGCAACCAGATCGGCCTGATGTTCGACAACATGCCGTCGTCGTATCCGCACGTGAAGGCCGGCAAGCTGCGCGCCATCGCCGTGACCTCGGCCAAGCGCTCGCCGGCGCTGCCGAACGTGCCGACCGTGGCCGAATCGGGCGTGCCCGGCTATGAAGCCACCTCGTGGTTCGCGCTGTACGCCACCGCCGGCACGCCGCAGCCCATCGTCGACCGCCTGAACGCCGAAGTGGTGAAGATCCTCGCCATGCCGGAAGTGAAGAAGCAGATGGCCGACCAGGGTGCGGAACCCAACCCGGAAAAGCCGGCCCAGCTGGCCGCGTTCATGAAGTCGGAAACGGCCAAGTGGGCGAAGGTGGTGAAGGCTTCGGGTGCTACCGTGGATTGATTCACGTCCTGGCTGCGCCATGGCACGAAAAGCCGGTCCCTGTCGGGGACCGGCTTTTTTGCTTATGCGTGGCCGCCGGCGTCGCCGCCGCTCAATCGCTGCCTAGCTGCAGTGTGTTCTTCTGCCGCTTCTCGATCGCGGACTTGAGCAGCGCCGCACTGCGATAGATGCCGTGCGCGAACTTGCCATAAGGCAGCGTCGCAAACAACGCCATCACCACGCCCAGGTGGACCGCCAGCAGCAGCGGCATCGCCGCAGTGCCGCGCCCCGCCAGCAACCCCAGCCCGGTGGCGCTGGTCAGCAGCAGCAGCGCGATAAAGCCGCGGTCCATCGGCCGCTGCCTGGCATCCCCATGCATCGGGTGCCGGCGCAGGTTCAGCCACAGCAAGCCGGCCGGGCCCACCAGCAGGCCCACGCCGCCGGCGGTGCCCAGCAGCACCGGCAGGCTTGTGACCGGGTAGGGCGCATGCCAGCCCAGCAGGTAGTGGTAGCCGGTCGCCACCGCCGTCGACGCAAAGCACAGCATGAAGCCGTAGAACGTGAAATGGTGGAAGCGCCGCCGTGCCAGCGTGAAGCGGTCGCTGGCCTCGTTGCAGCCGTCGCCGTGGCCGCCGTCGAGATAGGTAAGCGCCAGCACGTTCCCGGCCGCCTCGGCCACGGCGGGCGCCGATGCCGTACCGGCCGACACGTCGCGCCAGAAGCGGCGCACGCCCAGGCCAAGCGCCAGCACGGCAAAGCCGAACACCCCGCCGAACCATGCCGCCAGCGTGTTGTGCGGGAATACCGCGTAGAAATTGCCGCCCGCATGCGCCTGCCACAGCGCGCCGCCCGGCGTGACGGCCAGCGCCAGGAACAGCGCCAGTCCGAAGGCCAGCGCCACCGACACCGTGAGCCCGTTGCGCTGGTACAGCTTGCCCAGCGGCGCTGGCCAGGCGTACTCGCTGTACGTCTGCAGCCGCACCTTTGCCATCGCCTGCGGCACATTGACGCCGAAGTCGTGCGGCGGCGCGTACTGGCAGGCGTGGTAGCAGGCGCCGCAGTTGTGGCACAGGTTGGCCAGGTAGTGAACGTCGGCCTTGCCGAATTCCAGCCGGCGGGTCATGGCCGGGAACACCGCGCAGAAGCCTTCGCAGTAGCGGCAGGCATTGCAGATCTGCATCTGCCGGGCGACTTCGGCTTCGTTGTCGGTCAGCGGCAGCACGCGGATGACGCCGCTTTGCGGCGCCGCAGCGGCAGCGCCCTGCCCAGCCAGTTGCGCGGCCTCGCGTGCCAGGGCTTCAAGCTTCTGCATGGGCTGCTCCCGTGTCGATGCCTGCCGCCAGCGCAGCCTGCGTGCCCGCGATGCGCCCGAAGGCGGTGCCGATCGACATGCCGACACCGGCGGTGTATCCCTTGCCGAGCACGTTGCCGGCCATCATTTCTCCTGCCACGAACAGATTCCCGCTTGGCTTGCCGCCAAAGTGCACCTGGGCGCGGTCATTGACCTTGAGGCCCAGGTAGGTGAAGGTAATGCCCGGCCGCAGCGCGTAGCCGTAGAACGGCGCCTGGTCGAGCGGCCTGGCCCAATGCGTCTTGGCCGGTGCCAGGCCTTCGGTGTGGCAGTCGTCCAGCGCGGTGTGGTCGAAGTTGCCGGCGCGGCAGGCGGCGTTGTAGTCCTGCACGGTCTGCACGAAAGCGGCTTCCGGCAGCCCCAGCTTGCGCGCGAGCTCCGGCAGCGTGTCGGCCTTCTCGCCGGGAAACACCGGTGGCATGAAGCGGCCGATGGCCTGGCTGTCGATGATCGAATAGCCGATCTGCCCGGGCTGCTGCGCCACCAGCCGGCCCCAGATGGCGTAGCGCTTGGGCCAGAAGTCCTCGCCCTCGTCGTAGAAGCGCCCGGCGTCGCGATTGACCACGATGCCCAGCGACACGCAATCGATGCGCGTGCAGATGCCGCCGTCGTACAGCGGCGCGCGCGCGTCGATGGCGACGCAGTGCGATTGCGACGGGTCGCCGATGGCATCGGCGCCCGCGTCGATCATATAGCGCAGCAGCACGCCCTGGTTGAAGCGCGTGCCGCGGATCAGGAAGTTGTCGGCGGGCCATTCGCCGCGTTCGTTCTGGCCCCAGGCCTCGCGCAGCCATTCGCGGTTGGATTCGAAACCGCCCGCGGCCAGCACGCAGGTGCGCGCGGTGAAGCGCTGGCTGCCGCTGCGCGCGGCGACGAAGCGGTCGCCGTCCAGTTCGATGGCGTCCACCGGGGTGTCATAGCGGACCCGCACGCCCATCGCTTCGGCGCTGCGGTAATACGCATTGACCAGCGCCTTGCCGCCACCCATGAAGAAGGCATTGGTGCGGGCCACGTGCAACGCGCCCGACAGCGGCGGCTGGAAGCGCACGCCATGCCTGCGCATCCACGGCCGGCAGGTGGACGACGCGCGGATCACCAGCCGCGCCAGGTGTTCGTCGGTGATGCCGCCGGTGACCTTGAGCAGGTCCTGCCAGTACTCTTCTTCGGGATAGGCGTCGACCAGCACGTCTTGCGGCGCGTCGTGCATGCAGCGCAGGTTGCGCGTGTGCTGGGAGTTGCCGCCGCGCCACTCGCGCGGCGCGGATTCGAGCAGCTGCACCGAGGCCCCGGCTTCGCGCGCCATCAGCGCCGCGCACAGGGCCGCGTTGCCGCCGCCAATTACCAATACGTCGACCATCGGGATTGTCTCCTTGCTGGCGCCATCTTGGCGGGCAAGTCTGAGCGGCGCCATCAGGGGGGCGGCAAGGGGGCTTCAGCTTTCGTGAAGCCCGGCCCGGGCGGCGCCTGGTTCAGCGCGGGCGCAACGTGGCGCCGGGCCAGTGTCCTTCGCGCACCAGCGTGGTGGCGACGTCGGCCAGCACCACGCGCGCGGCCAGGCCGGCCGGCGACAGTTCATCGTCGCACAGGCTGACCAGCAGGTTGGGCCGCGTGGCGCCTGCGTCGCTGACCAGGATGCTGCGGTAGGGCGTGCCGTGGCTGCGCGCCAGCGCCGCGCCGGGCTGAATGGTGGCGCCCAGGCCGCCGCGCACGGCGTCCATCAGGATGGCCAGTCCGTCGATCTCCGCCACGACCTGGGGCTCGCGCCTGGCCTGGCGGAAGCACGCAGCAACCAGCGCGCGCAGCCCGTGCGAGCCGCTGGGCAGGATCAGCGGCAGCTTGCCCAGTGCCGCCACCGAGGTCTGCTCGCCGCGCGGCATGCCCGCCAGTCCCTCGGCGCCGATCACGAACAGGCGCTCATCGAGCAGCGGCAGCACGCTCCAGCGCTGTGCGGGCTCTTCGCTGAACAGCACCGCCAGGTCGATCTGGCGTGCGCTCAGCATGCTGCCGAGGTAGCCGGACAGGCTCTCCACCATGCGCAGCCGCACGTCGGGGTAGCGCTCGCGCATGGCCTGCATGAAGGGCAGTGCCAGCACTGCCGCGGTGCTGGGCGGCAGGCCCACGCTGACATGGCCAGACAGGCGCGCCTGCCGCGCGGCCAGCGCGGCGTCGTCGATATGGCGCAGCGCCAGCTGGGCCTGGCGCCAGAAGGCCAGCCCGGCGTCGGTGGCGACCACGCCGGTGGAAGTGCGCTGCAGCAGCCGCGTCGACAGCTCGCTCTCCAGCCGGCTGATCTGCTGGCTCAGCGCGGACGTGACCACGCCCAGCTCCAGCGCCGCCTTGCCCATGCTGCCGTGCTCGATCACGCTGATGAAGTAGCGCAGTTGCCTCAGTTCCATGCCGCGTCCCCGCTGCTGCAATTTGCCCGCATGGTAGCGGAAAACCTGCCACGGTTCACGAATCCTGAAGACCCGTTAACGCCCGCCCGATGGCGCGCTTGCCAGCCCCTGCGTAGAGTCGCGCCGGTCAGAAACGGGCGGCCCGCACCGCCATCCGATCACTACATGACTTCCCGCAAAGGAGACTGCATGACAACCGTTTCGCGCATGCGCCGCGCCGTGGTGGCCTGCCTTGCCGGCAGCGCCGTGCTGGGCGCGCCCGCCGCGTTCGCCGCGGACAACTGGCCGACCAAACCGATCACGCTGGTCGTGCCGTTCGCCAGCGGCGGCACCACCGACAACCTCGCCCGCACGATCGGCCAGAAGCTGGGCGAGGCGCTGCAGCAGCCGGTGGTGGTGGACAACCGCCCCGGCGCCGGCGGCACCCTCGGCGCGGCCAACGTGGCGCGCGCGCCGGCCGACGGCTACACCTTCCTGCTGGCCACCGTCGCCCACACCATGGCGCCGGCCATCTACAAGAGCCTGCCCTACGCGTTCACGCGCGACCTCGATCCGGTGGGCCTGGTGGCGCTGACGCCCAACGTGCTGGTGGTCAATCCTGCAATCCCGGTGAAGTCCGTACCCGACCTGATCGCCTATATCAAGGCGCATCCCGGCAAGATCAACTACGGCTCGGCCGGCATCGGCAGCACCGAGCACTTGTCCGGCGAACTGTTCCGCGCGCTGACGGGCACCGATATCGCACACGTGCCCTACAAGGGCGGCGCGCCGATGATGACCGACCTGATCGCAGGCCAGATCCAGATGGCGATCGAGACCAGCCCGTCGGCCTTGCAACACGTGCGCAGCGGCAAGGTCAGGGCGCTGGCGGTCACCACCGCAAAGCGTTCCGGCGCCTACCCCGGCGTGCCGACGCTGGCGGAGAGCGGCGTCAAGGGCTACGACGTCACCACGTGGTTCGCGCTGATGGCGCCGCGCGGCACGCCCGCGGCGATCGAACAGCGCGTATCGGCGGAACTGGCCAGGCTGTTGCAGGCGCCGGAGGTGCGCAAGCGGTTCGACGAGCAGGGCGTGACCGCGGGCGACCTGACGCCGACGCAGCTTGCCGCCTTTATCCGCGCCGAGACCGACAAGTGGGGCAAGGTGGCGCGGGATTCGGGGGCGAAGGCGGAATAGCGGCCACGCGCACCGGAAGCGGCGCTGGCTGCACCGGGAGACCGTGCGCAGCGCCCGCGGCGGCCGGCCAGCCGCCAGAACCCGGATCTGAACACCCCTTGCCGGCCAGGGTCCAATGGATGTGGCCAGCCTGGACCCGGGAGCAATGCCATGCATGACCTGACCTTCGTTCACGCCGACGCGGCCCATGTCGAATGGCAGGTCGCGCTGGCCGACTGCCAGCGCCAGCTGGACACGCAGGACTTCCTGCGCCAGGCGCGGCTGGACCACCCGCCTCCGCTCACGCTCGGCTGGTGCTACCTGAGCGACTACTATGCGCTGGCCGCCGAGGCCATCCTTGCCGCGTTGCAGCAGAACTGGCCCGGCGTGTCCTGGATCGGCGCGGTCGGCGTGGGGGTGTCGGCCAGCGGCGTGGAGTACATCGACCAGCCCGGCATGGTGCTGATGGCGGCGCCGTTTCCGCGCGAGTCCTTCCAGCTGTTCTCGGGGCGCCAGCCTTTGCCGCCACGGTCTTCCGCGTTTATTCCCCATACCGCGCTGGTGCATGCCGAGAGCAGCACACCGGATCTGCAGGAGCTGCTGCGCGAACTGAGCGCGCGCACGGCCACCGGCTACCTGTTCGGCGGCTTGTCCTCCGCGCGCAACCGTACCTTGCACATCGCGGATGGCGTCTTCTCCGGCGGGTTGTCGGGCGTCTTGTTCGGGCCCGAGGTGGAGCTGGTTTCGCGCGTCACGCAGGGCTGCCAGCCGATCGGGCCGGCGCGCGCCGTGACACGCAGCGATCACAACCTGCTGTTCGAACTGGATGGCAAGCCGGCCCTGGATTGCATCCTGCATGACCTGGGCGTCGAACGCGACGCCCCGGTGGAGACCATGGCGGAGGCACTCTCCGGAACGCTGGCGGGCCTGAATTCAGCCGCCGACGATGCCCCGGTCCTGCCCGGACGATTTGGCGCCGATACGCTGGTGCGCCACCTGATCGGCCTGGACGTGCAGCACCGCGTGCTGGCGCTGGCCGACATGGTCGCGCCCGGCATGCGGCTGGCGTTCTGCGAGCGCAATGCCGCCGCGGCGCGTGCGGACCTGGTGCGCGTCGCCACCGAAATCCGCTCGGAGATCGATCACGGGGCCCGTGGCAGCGCGCGTGGCGCGCTCTATATCAGCTGCGCGGGCAGGGGCGGGCCGCATTTCGGCGCCCCGCATGCCGAGCTCCAGACCGTGCGCCAGGCGCTGGGCGACCTGCCGCTCGCCGGCTTCTTTGCCGGCGGCGAGATCGCAAGGGATCACCTCTATGGCTATACGGGGGTGCTGACGGTGTTTACCGGCCACTGACCTGGCATGCAGGCGTCAGCGGACGACGGCATCGATGCTGCGCACCTGGCGCGCAAACCAGGTGCGCAGCAGGCCGTTGGACAGCACCATCGGCAGCGAATACGCAAGGATCCGGTAGACCTGGCCGCGCGGCACCCTGGACGCCTGGGCGCAGTCCAGCCAGTTGTCGTTGCGCACCAGCAGCAGCAGGGTCTCCATGCCGATCAGGATGGGCCACAGGCAAGCCAGCCGCAGCCGGATGAAGCGAGGGGGGATGGCCAGCGTATAGGCCATCGCCTCGTGAAAGTGGTCCAGTGTCTTGCGCACAAGTTCGCGCATCAGGGCGCGCGCGCGCAGCGAGGCGTCGGGCAGCAGCAGGTCCTGCGGGCTCAAGCCGTGCTGGTGCAGCATCGTGGCCGGCAGATAGCAGCGGCCGATGCGCAGGTCCTTGCCGCAGTCGCGCAGGACATTGGTCATCTGCAAGGCCTTGCCGAAGCGAACCCCGCGACGCAGCATGGCATCGGGCTCGCCGATCGCGCCGGGCATGTGGGCGGCAGTCATGCTGGTCCAGAATTCACCCACGCATCCGGCGACCAGATACGTGTAGCGGTCAAGCGCTTCCGGTTCGCGCAGCGCGACAATGCGGCCGGCGCGCTCGTCGGGGAAGGTGCGCAGGTCGAATTCCATGCCTTCGGTCAGGGTCGACACGATCTGCCGTACCGCTTGCCGGTCATCCGCGTCCAGTTGCGCCAGCACCGCCAGCGCGGGGCCCAGTGACTCGAGCAGGATGCGCTCATCCGACTGTTCCTGCTGGTCCGCCACCTCTGTGGCGATGCTGTCGGCCAGCGCCGCGTCTGCGGTCGCACCGTTGACCTGGTCGCGCAACGCCAGCAGCAGCGCCAGCCGCCGTTGCGGCGGGATCAGCGAGGTATCGGCAATCGTGTCCGCGGCACGCGCCAGCAGGTACGCCAGGCCGACCGGATCGCGCATCCGGGCGGGCAGCACGCGCAGCGTGAGGTAGAACGAACGCGAGACGCCTTTGAGCAGCGGACCTAGGAGGAACGCCCGGCTGGGTTCGCGCATGGGTGGTGTCCTGTTCCCTGAGAGGTTGGCGAAAGTGACATGGCCCGGCCGGCCGTCCGGCCGGGCCCGGGCATTGTACCTTCGACACCAGGGGCAGATGGCAGGCCGTGTTCAGGACGAGTCTTTGCCGAGATAACGCTCAAACCACTGCGCCGCCAGGCGAGCGACCGATTCCAGTGCGCCAGGCTCCTCGAACAAATGGGAGGCGCCGGGCACGATCACCAGTTTCTTGGTGCATGTCAGCTGGGCATAGGCCGACTCATTGCGTTCCAGGACGCTCAGATCCAGCCCGCCGATGATCAGCATGGTGGGCGCAGACAGTTTCGCCAGGGCGTCGGGGCCCGCCAGGTCGACCCGGCCCCCGCGCGAAACAACGGCGTGTACCGGGATGGGCGACTGGCACGCGGCACGGATCGACGCGGCGCCGCCAACGCTGGCGCCGAAGTAGCCGAACCGCTGTGGCACGGCTTGCTGCCGCGCCACCCAGCTTGTCGCCTGCGCCAGCCGTGTCGCCAGGAGCTCAACGTCGAAGCGGATGGCCTGCACCTGGTCTTCCTCCGGCAGGAGCAGGTCCATCAGCAGCGTTGCCATGCCGCAGCGATTGAGCTCCGCGGCCACATGGCGATTGCGCGGGCTAAGCCGGGAACTGCCCGTGCCGTGCGCAAACAATACCAATGCGACTGCGCCGGGCGGCAACGTGAGTATGCCTTGCAGCTCCACGCCGCCGGCGGGGATCACAACCTCGATGGCTTCTGAATTGCTCCGCATGGCGCAGTCCTCCGACAGGTGGTGCGTTGACGTGCCTCGCGTTGCAATCGCGCCCATCCAAGTCCACTATAGGGCGGGCGTGGCGGCGAGGCCAGTCGCCGTGTGCAGGGATCCTGACGTGCGCAATCGACAACCATCCCGATGGATCAGGAGGGACCCATGAAGACCCTGTTTCTCGTCCGGCATGCCAAGTCAAGTCGCGATGATCCGTCCCTGCCCGACCGCGAGCGCCCCCTGGATGACCGTGGCCGGCACGATGCGCCGGAAATGGGCAGGCGCCTGGCCGGCCGCAAGGTGAAGCCCGACCAGATCGTGTCGAGTCCGGCCGTGCGCGCACTGACCACGGCGCAGCTGATCGCCGACGAGCTCGGCTATGAACGCCAGGACATCGTGATCGATGACCGGCTGTACGCCAGCAGTGCCGAAGCGCTGCTGGCCGTCATTCGTGCGCTCGACAAGAAGCTTGGCAGCGTGATGCTGTTCGGTCACAACCCCGAATTCACCGACCTCGCGCATCGCTTGTCGGGCGAGATCACCGACATGCCCACCTGCGCCGTCGCCACATTCCGCTTCGACACGAAGGCGTGGAAGGAGGTCGGGGAAATCACCCCGGCGAAAGCCTCGCTGGACTCGCCGAAGAAGTAGGCCAATGCCCGCCGCTGCTGCGGCAACCAAAAGGCCAGGACTCAGGGGTCATGGCAGTGATAGCCCCGGCTTGACCATCCGGTGCGAAGCGATAAGAATTTGTGATCGCAGGCCCAGGCCCGCCCTCACGTCATTCCCTTTCGCCCCTACCCATGATCCCACCCGTCAGCACCCTCCACGGCCGCCTGAAAATGCAGCACCTGCGCTTGCTGCTGGCGGTGGAGGAGCGCGGTTCGCTGCGCCAGGCCGCGGAAGCACTGACGCTGACGCAGCCCGCGGTCAGCAAGATGCTGCAGGACATGGAAGAGCTGCTCGGCGTGCCGCTGTTCGAGCGCCACGCGCGCGGGCTGCGGGCCACGCGCTTCGGGCTGGCGGCGACGCGCTATGCGCGGCTGGTGTTTGCCGACATGGGCGGGCTGCGCGACGAGCTGGTGGCGCTCGAGTCCGGCAAGATCGGCCGCGTGCGGGTCGGCGCGGTGATGGCCCCAACCCCGGGGCTGCTTGCCGACGTGATCCGCCAGCTCAATCGCGATCATCCGCGGCTGGAGGTGGCGGTGCAGGTGGAGACCAGCGACGTGCTGATGCCGCAGCTTGAGCGCGACCAGCTCGATATCGTGCTGGGGCGCGTGCCGGACGGCTGGGACAGCAGCGGGCTGGAGTTCGAGCAGCTGGGCGACGAGGGCCTGGCCATCGTGGTGGGGCCGCAGCACCCGCTGGCGCGGCGGCGCAAGCTGTCGTTCGAGGAACTGACGCGCTACCCGTGGATCATGCAGCCGCGCCCCAGCCCGATGCGCGCGCTGATCGATCGTTCCTTCGAGGATGCGGGCGTGCCGGCGCCGCCGTCGACCATCGAGACCGCGGCGGTGCTGATGACCACGTCGTTGCTGGGCGACAGCGAGCTGATTGCGGTGCTGCCGGAGTCGGTCGCCGCCTACTACGGCCGGCTTGGCGCGCTGGCGGTGTTGCCGCTGCCCCTGCCGCGCAAGCTGGGGCCCTATGGCATTGTCACGCGGCGGGGCCGCCCGCCGACGGCATCGATGAGCTTGCTGGTCGATGCCTTGCGGGCGTTGTCGAAGTAGGCCTCAGGCGCTCGTGTCCTGCCGCTTGCCGTCGATGCGCCATGCGTGGCGCTGCGGGCTGTCCGGGCGCAGGAAGCGCGCGAAGGCGAGGCTGCCGACCGGGGTGCCGCGGCCATCCGAGGTTGCCGGCCAGGGCCCGCCATGCACCATCGCATGCCCGACCTCCACGCCCGTGCCGAAGCCATTGACCAGGATGTGTCCCGCTAGGCGCTCCAGTGCCTTGTCCTTTCGATCAGATCAGCGGGCCCAGCGCAGCACCAGCGGATCCAGCCGGCGCGCAATCTTCAACAAGCCTTCGCGGGTGGCCGGGTGCATCGGCTGCAGCGGGTGGCGCACCGCGTCAGAGGCGATCACGCCGCCTCCCTGCATCAGCACCTTGCTGGTGGCCAGCCAGCCTTGCCGGTTTTCGTAGTTGATCAGCGGCAGCCATTGCTGGTAGCGCTGCGCGGCCAGTTCGGCGTCGCCGGCCTGCCAGGCGTCGAGGATCTGGCGGATGCCGTCGGGGAAGCCCGCGCCGGTCATGGCGCCGGTGGCGCCTGCCTCCAGGTCGGCCATCAGCGTGATGGCCTCTTCGCCGTCCCAGGGACCGACGATGGCGTCGCCGCCCAGTTCGATCAGTTCGCGCAGCTTGGCCGCAGCCTGCGGCACTTCGATCTTGAAGTACGACACATTGCCGATCTCGCGCGCCATGCGCGCGAGGAACGGCGCGCTCAGCGTGGTGCCGCTGACCGGCGCGTCCTGGATCATGATGGGGATGTCGATGGCATCCGAGACCGTGGCGAAGAATTCGTAGATGCTGCGCTCGGGCACGCGGATGGTGGCGCCGTGGTAGGGCGGCATCACCATCACCATGGCCGCGCCCGCATCCTGCGCCGCGCGGCTGCGCTCGGCGCACAGGCGCGAGCTGAAATGCGTGGTGGTGACGATCACCGGCACGCGGCCGTCCACATGCTCCAGCACGGTCTTCATCAGCACGTTGCGCTCGTCGTCGCTCAGCACGAACTGCTCGGAGAAGTTGGCCAGGATGCAGATGCCGTGCGAACCGGCATCGATCATGAAGTCGATGCAACGGCGCTGGCCGTCGAGGTCGAGGCCGCCTTGGGTGTCGAAGATGGTGGGCGCTACCGGGAATACGCCGCGGTAGACGGTGGGGGATGGGGTGCGGGTCATGGTCTGCTCCGGCTGCTTGTGCATGGACCGGGCCAATATACGAGCCGTCTTGCGGGCTGTATATTGAAACCTTTCCATCTGGTGATCGCTTTCGCGACTCACTGCTCCCGGCCATGAAATCCACCCTCGACACCCTGACGGGCCGGCTGCGCATGAAGCAGCTGCAGCTGCTGATCGCGCTGGACGAACACCCCTCGCTGCACCAGGCCGCCGCCGCCATGTCGATGACCCAGTCGGCGGCCAGCAAGTCGCTGCAGGAACTGGAGGGCATGCTGGAAGCGCCGTTGTTCGAGCGCTCCAGGCGCGGCATGCGCCCCAATGCCTTTGGCCATTGCGTGATCCGGCATGCACGGCAGCTGGTGGCCGACCTGGGCGCCATGTGCGAGGAGGTGGCGGGCATCCGCGCCGGCAGCGGCGGGCGGGTGGCCATCGGCGTGATCATGGGCGCGGTGCCGGAGCTACTGGTGCCGGCGCTGGCGCAGCTGCGCCAGGCGCAGCCGGAACTGGCGCTGGAGATCATCGAGGACACCAGCCTGCGCCTGCTGGGGCTGCTCGATGACGGCCACCTCGACCTGGTGATCGGCCGCTCGCTGGTCAGCGATGAACCGGCCCGGTATCACTACCACCCGCTGGGCGACGAGCAGGTCGCCGTCGTGGTGGGCCATTCGCACCCTGCGCCGCGCGCGCGTGCGATGGGGTTTGCCGACCTGGCGGGCTATCGCTGGATCACCTATGCCGGCCATATGCCGATGCACGCGCTGCTGCAGCGCGAGCTGGACCTGGCCGGCATGAGCTTCCCGGCCAATGCGGTCTCGACCTCGTCAGCCTTGGTCACGGTGGCCATGCTGCAGGGCGACCCGGGGCTGGTGTCGCTGCTGCCGGCCGGCGTGGCGGCGACGTTCGTGCGCCAGAAGATGCTGCGCATCCTGCCGGTGTCGCTGCGGTCGCGGCAGCAGACCTTCGGCATCGTGACGCGGCGCGGTGGCGCCTTGTCCGCGGCGGCGCGGCAGCTGGTCGCGATCCTGAAGGCCTTGCCGCGCGCCGCGGAGCAGGTGGCGTATAACTCCAGGTGATCGCCAGTTCAAAAAACGTCAGTAGTGGCGAATCGCTGATGCTCCTATAGTCTGGCCATCCTCGCCGCAGAGCCGGACCGCAAAACGACGGAGACCACAATGAAGACATGGATCGCCTGCGCACTCGCCGGCCTGGCCACGGTGGCGGCAACCGGCACCGCATGGGCTCAGGACACGCGGCCGCTGCGGCTGATGGTGGGCGCGGCGCCCGGCGGCGGCACCGACGTGATGGCGCGCATCGTCTCCGACAAGCTCGCCGCGCAACTGAAGCAGCCCGTGGTGGTGGACAACCGCCCCGGTGCTTCCAACACCATTGCGGCGGACATCACCGCCAAGGCGGCGCCGGATGGCAATACGCTGCTGATGGGCGTGGTCACCTCGCAGGCGATCGCGCCGCACCTGCTCAAGCTGCAGTTCGATCCGCTCAAGGACCTGGTGCCGGTGGCGCTGGTGTCGTCGGTGCCCAATGTGCTGGTGGTCAACAACCAGGTGCAGGCGCGCGACGTCAAGGCGCTGGTGGCGCAGATCCAGGCCAGCCCGGACAAGTTCCGCTACAGCTCGTCCGGGGTCGGCAGCACCCAGCACCTGGCCGGCGCGGCCTTTGCGCGCCAGATCCAGGGCAAGCTGCTGCACGTGCCCTACAAGAGCAGCAGCGGCGCGCTGGTGGACCTGATGGGCGGGCAGGTGGACATGAGCTTCGAGACCATGCCGTCGGTCATCAGCCATATCAAGGCCGGCAAGCTGCGCGCGCTGGCGGTGACCGCGGACCAGCGCTCGGCGCTGCTGCCCAGCGTGCCCACGCTGGCTGAAGCGGGCGTGCCCGGCATCCAGATGAGTGCGTGGTACGGTGTCTATGCGCCGGCCGGCACGCCGCCGGCGACGCTGCAGAAGCTGGGCGCCGCGCTGGCCACGGTGATCAGGGACCCTGACACGGTGCGCCGGCTGGGTGATGTCGGCGCGGTGCCCGGCACGCTGACCGCGGCGCAGTTCGATGCCTTCTCGCGTGCCGAGTATGCGCGCTATGGCAAGCTGATCGCTGAACTGGGCGTCAGGCTCGACCAATAATTTCCCGGAAGTCTCATGCATTCCCGTCCAAGAATCGCCATGGTGCTGGGCGACCCCGCCGGCATCGGCCCAGAACTGGTCGCCAGGCTGCTGGCTGATCCCGCAACCGCCGCGCAGGCCGACATCCTGCTGATCGCCGACCGCGACGAATGGCGCCACGGCATGCAGGTCGCAGGCGTCGAGCTGGCGCTGGCCGAGACCGATGCGCCCGCCTTTGCCGATGACGGCAAGCCGCGCCTGTACCACTGGCAGCTGCCGGAGCGCCCGGCCTATGCGCGCGGCCAGGCCAGCGCCGAGGGCGGGCGCTACAGCCTGGGCACGCTGGCGCTGGCGCTGGAACTGGCGCAGGCGGGCCAGGCCGACGCCATCCTGTTCGGGCCGCTGAACAAGAGCTCGCTGCACGCCGCCGGCATGACACACAGCGATGAGCTGCACTGGTTTGCCGAGCGGCTTGGCTATCACGGCAACTTCTGCGAGTTCAACGTGCTGGACGGGTTATGGACCTCGCGCGTGACCTCGCACGTGGCGCTCAAGGACGTGCCGGCGATGATCACGCACGAACGCGTGGGCGGCGCCATCGACCTGATCGAACAGGCCCTGCGCCGTGCCGGCATGGCGCGCCCGCGCATCGCGGTGTGCGGCCTGAACCCGCACAACGGCGACAACGGGGCCTTTGGCCGCGAAGAGATCGATGTGATCGCCCCGGCGGTGGCCGCGGCGCGCGAGCGCGGCGTGGCGGCCGACGGCCCGTTCCCTGCCGACACCATCTTCCTGAAAGTGCAGGGCGGGCCGTCGCAGCGGCAGTTCGATGCCATCGTCACCATGTATCACGACCAGGGCCAGATCGGCATCAAGCTGATGGGCTTCTCGCGCGGCGTGACGGTGCAGGGCGGGCTGCCGGTGCCGATCGCCACGCCCGCGCACGGCACCGCGTTCGACATCACGCAGCAGGGCCGCGCCGATGCGGGCGCCACGCAGCAGGCGTTCCAGATTGCCTGCCGCATGGGTGCGCAACGGCGCGCCGCGGCTTAGCCACCAACTTCACCACATCCATACCAGCAAGACCGCCCCCGGCGCGGCCGGGGAGCGTTCGCGCCAACGCATTGCCATCCGGAGCTGAACATGAAGATCACCAACGTCCGTGCCCGCGTCTTTGAATGGAAGGGCAAGACCGTGCCGCCGCAGGCGCATTTCTGCACCAACGCCACCGACATCCTGTTCGAGCGCGGCGACGCCATGGTCTCGTTCCGCTTCCATGGCTGGATGGTGGTGGAAGTGGAAACCGATACCGGCCTGGTCGGCATCGGCAACTGCGCGCTGGCGCCGCGCGTGGCCAAGGAGATCGTCGACCAGTACCTGGCCCCGGTGGTGATCGGCCAGGATCCGTTCGACAACGAATACCTGTGGCAGAAGATGTACCGCCGCACCCATGCCTGGGGCCGCAAGGGCATCGGCATGGCGGCGATCTCGGCGGTGGATATCGCGCTGTGGGACCTGATGGGCAAGGCGGTCGGCAAGCCCGTGTTCAAGCTGCTGGGCGGGCGCACCAAGGAGAAGATCTGGTGCTATGCCTCCAAGCTCTACAACAACGACGACCGCGACGCCTTCCTGGCCGAGGCGCAGGGCTATCTCGACCAGGGCTTCACCGCGATGAAGATGCGCTTTGGCTATGGCCCCAAGGACGGCCCTGCCGGCATGCAGAAGAACCTCGAGCAGGTGCGCCTGCTGCGCGAGCTGGTCGGCGACGGCGTCGACATCATGCTGGAGTGCTACATGGGCTGGACGCTGGAATACGCGCGCCGCATGCTGCCGCGCCTGGCCGAGTTCAACCCGCGCTGGCTGGAAGAGCCGGTGATCGCCGACGATATCGAAGGCTATGTCGAACTGAGGAAGGCGAGCCCGTTCCCGATCTCCGGCGGCGAGCATGAGTTTACCTCGCACGGCTTCAAGGACCTGCTGGAGCGGCGCGCGGTGGACGTGATCCAGTACGACACCAACCGCGTCGGCGGCATCACCGCGGCGCAGAAGATCAACGCCATGGCCGAGGCCTGGTCGGTGCCCGTGATCCCCCACGCCGGGCAGATGCACAACTACCACCTGACCATGGCGTCGACCGCTTCGCCGATGGCCGAGTACTTCCCGGTGCACGACGTCGAAGTCGGCAATGAGCTGTTCTACTACATCTTCAAGGGCGATCCCGCGCCGGACAACGGCTACCTGCAGCTGGACGACAACCTGCCGGGACTGGGGCTGGAGCTGAACGAGGAGTACTTCAGCCAGTTCGACATCATTGGCTGAAACAGCCTTGGCCGTGCGCGCCGCGCTGCGGTCCCCAGGCGGCGCGGGCGGCCTCTTGTTCCTCAGGGCCGTCTCTTTTTCCACTCGTAGTCGGGTGGCGGGTCCGCTGCACCGGCACGGCCGACCGCGTTGGGATTCTCCGAGCACAGCGTGACAAAGCTCACCGGCTCGCCCGCGTGCTGGCGCTGGCGCAGTGCTTCGGTAAAGCGCAGCGCCTCGCGCATGGCGTCGCCGGGGAATGGCTGCGCGTGGGGACGCAGCCCGGTGCCCTCGGCTTCGGACCAGTAGACCATATACATAGGGCTTCCTCCTGGTTGCGCCGGGCCATTGTGCCGGGTCCCGCAACCTTCGTTCCCGGCGCTGGAAGTATTGCACGGTGGGTCGCGGGGCAGGTCAGGCGCACCGCAATCCCCGTCGCCACGCTTTGCAAGTCCTGGCATGCGGCGGCACAATGGGCGCTTCCCGACACCCACATTCCCACAGGAGTCCATGCTGCAGGCCATTGCTCCCGTTGTGCCAAGGAAACCATGCCGGGCTTTGGCCGGTGCCGCCATCGCCATGGCCGTGCTGGCCGGGTGCGCCAGCCCACCGGACACGCCTGCCGCCGCCAGCCCGGCAGAGGCGGCGGTCAGCCCGGCCCAGGCGAAGCCGCACTGGCAGCGCGTGCACCTGGGCACGGGCGCGGGCTATGACTTCCCGGTCTACGCCAACCATCCGCTCGACGCAGACCTGTCGCGCATCCGCGAGGTGGTGTTCGTGCAGCACGGCCTGCAGCGCAATGGCAATGACTACTACGCCGCCGGCGCGGCGCTGCTCAAGGCCAGCGGCGGCAATCCCGGCGAAGTGCTGCTGATCGCACCGAACTTCCCCGGCACGCCTGACCATGGCAAAGGTTTCGACGGCATGCCGCACTGGTCGGTGCAGGGCTGGATGAGCGGCGAGAACGCGGTCAGCGCGCCGTTCCCGGTCAGTTCGCTGCAGGTGCTGGACGACCTGCTGGCCTTTGTCACCGACAAGGCGCGCCTGCCCCAGGTCGCCAGGGTGACCGTGGCCGGGCATTCGGGCGGCGCGCAGATCGTGCACCGCTATGCCGTGCTGAACAATGTCGACGAGCGCATCCGCGCACGCGGCATCGACTTGCGCTACGTGGTGGCCAATCCTTCGTCCTACCTCTACTTCACGCCTGTGCGTCCGGCCGGCGCGGACGGCCGGTCCTTCGCGCCCTACGACACGGCCGTCTGCCCTGACTATGACAAGTACCGCTATGGCATGCAGGACATCGTGCCCTACGCAAAGGGGACCAACGGACTGTCGTTGTACCGGCGCTATGCCGCCCGGCAGGTGACCTACCTGGCCGGCACCGACGACAACGACCCCAACCACCGCGTGCTGGACAAGGCGTGCGGCGCCGAGGCCGAAGGCGCGACGCGGCTGCAGCGCGCCCGCGGTTACCTGCGCTATGAGCGCTACCTGGCCAGCCCCGGGATGGCGATGCGGCACAAGGCCTATGAAGTGGTGGGCGTGGGCCACGACCAGGCACGCATGTTCGGGTCGCAATGCGGCGCCAGGGCGGTGTTCGGCATGGCGGAATCGGCCAACCCGGACGGCGCGGCCTGCCGCGCGCCCCAGCTCTGATTCTCGCCGGCCAAGAAAAAAACCCGCGAAATTCGCGGGTTCAAGTCCCTGCCCGCAGGATCGGGCTTGGAGGAGACAACCACAGGGAAGCGGTTCGTGCCTGGTCAGCCCAGGCTGTACTTGACGACCTGTTCCTCGACGCCGACAAAGCGCACCAGCTGGCGCAGGCCGCTGGCGTATTCCTTGATATGGTGCCCGTCAGGCGTATCGGGCAGCCGGTAATAGACTGGCGCCTTGTCGCGCATGGGCGGCAGGAAGCCGGGCGGGTGCTCGCTGGCGTCGGCTTCCCAGGGCACGTCGCGATCTTCGGCAAGCAGGGTAATTCCGGTCATGGACACACTCCAGGGTTGCTGCGTGGTGCGGCCGGGGGTGGATCGTGTTGCTCGCACTGGTTTCAATGTATGGAATGTATGGCAGCTGGGGCAAAAATGCCATTCAGCGTTTTTTAATTCTGGTTGCGAGGAAATTTCGAAACTGGCAAATTTGGCGAATAAATGGTATGAGCGCCGCGTCAGGACAAGGGCAAGACCGCGGCGGCGCTGCGCCGCGCCAGGCCTGCATTGCGCTACCATAGCGCCAGTTTTTTGAGGTGCGGCCGCAGGCGCGCTTGCGCGCCATGCCGGTCGCCAACCATGCCCCAACACCACAACCGCCCCCGCGGCCCCTGCCCAGACGCATGTCGACCCAGCACGCCTTGTTGATTTCCCTGATCGAAAAGCCATCGTCCGGCTACGACCTGGCGCGGCGCTTTGACCGTTCCATCGGCTATTTCTGGCACGCCACGCATCAGCAGATCTATCGCGAGCTGGGACGCATGGCGGACAACGGCTGGATTGCGGCTGACGAGAGCGAGGCGGAAGGCGAGAACGCCGCGGACCGCAGGAACCGCAAGAAGGTCTACCGGGTGCTGCCAGCCGGCCGCGACGAACTGGCGCGCTGGGTGCTGGCGCCGGGCGCCGGGCTGGACCAGCGTGAAGAAATACTGGTCAAGCTGCGCGCCGATGCGGTGATCGGGCCGCTTGGCCTGGGCGACGAGATGCGGCGGCTGATCGCGCTGCACCGGGGGCGGCTGGAGACTTACCTTGCCATCGAGCGGCGCGATTTCTCGGCGCCGGACATGGACCGCGCGCAACAGTTGCGCTATGCGCTGCTGCAGCGCGGCATCCGCTTCGAGAATGACTGGGTGGCCTGGGGCGAGGCACTGCTGCTCCTGCTGTAGCCGCGCCGCGCCGCGCTCGGGCGGGCGCCTACAGCCTGACCGGCGCGGACTTGCGTCAGGCCAGATCGACGGCACGCGTGCCGGCCTGCTTCGCTTCGCCCAGGCCCAGGCGGCGGCGCGCCAGCGCATATTCCTCGGCGAAGCGGCGCACCAGCTCGCCCGCGGGCACCACGCGCTTGATCGCGCCCACGCCCTGGCCGGCGCCCCAGATGTCCTTCCACGCCTTCACGCTGGTGGAGCCGAAATTCATCTTCGACGGATCGGATTCGGGCAGCGCGTTCGGGTCCAGCCCGGCGCGTTCGATGCTGCGGCGCAGGTAGTTGCCGTGCACGCCGGTGAACAGGTTGGAATAGACGATGTCGTTGGCGCTGCTGTCGACGATCATCTGCTTGTAGCCATCCTGCGCATTGGCTTCCTGCGTGGCGATAAAGGCCGAGCCGATATAGGCCAGGTCGGCCCCGGCGGCCTGCGCGGCCAGGATGGCGTCGCCGCTGGAGATCGCGCCCGACAGCAGCAGCGGGCCGTCGAACCATTCGCGGATCTCGTGCAGCAGCGCGAACGGCGACAGCGTGCCGGCATGGCCGCCGGCACCGGCGGCCACCGCCACCAGCCCGTCCGCACCCTTCTCGATGGCCTTGCGCGCGAAGGCGTTGTTGATCACGTCATGCAGCACGATGCCGCCGTACGAGTGCACCGCGTCGTTGACTTCCTTGCGCGCGCCCAGCGAGGTGATCACGACGGGCACCTTGTAGCGCACGCACAGCTCCAGGTCATGCTCGAGGCGGTCGTTGGACTTGTGCACGATCTGGTTGACGGCGAACGGCGCCGACGGGCGGTCGGGGTGCTTCGCGTCGTGCTCGGCCAGTTCGGTGGTGATGCGGTCCAGCCATTCCTCCAGCTTGGGCGCCGGGCGCGCATTCAGCGCGGGGAACGAACCCACCACGCCGGCCTTGCACTGGGCGATGACCAGGTCGGGGTTGGAGATGATGAACAGCGGCGAGCAGACCGCCGGCAGCGACAGGCGGTTCTGGAGTTGGGCGGGAAGGGCCATGGTGAAGTCTCCTGGGTATTTCGGGGTGGTTCGGTGAAGCGAATGCGGTGAAAACGAAAGCGCTGAGGCGAAGCAGACCTCAGGCCGCGCCGGTCAGCACGTCTTTCTGGCTGGCCAGGCGCGCGCCCATGGCGGCGGCCAGCGCCTCCAGGCCGGAGCGCGGGCGCACCATGACTTCGAACTCGGCAATGCGGCCGGCGTCGTCGAAGCGGATCATGTCGATGCCCTTGAGCGCCTTGCCATCCACGGCGGCGCTGAACTCCAGCACCACGCTATGGCCATCGTCGCTGACAAAGCTGCGGTGGTAGCGAAAGTCCTGGAACACCTGGTTCACCGTGGTCAGCACCAGCGCGATCGCGGCGCGGCCGGGATACGCGGTGTGCGCGACCGGGGAGCGGAACACCACCTCATCGGCCACGATGGCATCGAGCCCGGCCATGGAATGCGTGGCGATCATCTGGTGCCAGGCGTCGAGCGACGCCTGGGCGGCGGGAATCAGATTGGCGGTGGTGGTCACGGGGTCTCCTGGGCCGGCGCCGGTGCGCGGGCGTCTGATCTGGTTATCTGGTATCTCGTTTTATGCAACCAGTTGCATAGTGAGTCGAAAGGTAGCACGCTCCGCGGCACCATGCAAGGCATGCCCGTTCCCATCTGCCGCGCAGTGACGCGTTGTCTACAATAGGCGGGATTGCCCCCCAGGCCGCCGCCCCAACGCAGGAGAGTCAGTGATCACTAAGCCCAGCGCCGCCCATCCTGAGCAGGCGGCTTTGTTCGATGCCGACCTGGCCGCCTGGCGCGACCACCCGGAACGCGCGTTCGACGGCTGGCTGGCGCAGCATGGCTTTCGCCACGGCACCAGCGTGGTGTACCGCGCCATGTGGGGCAAGCTGCTGCGCTGGTCGGCCGAACGCGGCCTGCCGCCGCTGAGCTGGTCGGCCGAGCAGATCGGCGAGTTCCTGGACGCGCAGCAGTTGCACAAATCGCACCGCTATCGCTATACGCGGCTGATAGAACGGGTATTCCACCACCTTTCCCGGCTGCGCGAGGGCCTGCACAACCCCGGCAGCCAGGCGGTGCGCGCCCACTTGGCCGAGGGCGAGAACGATCCCACGGCGTTCCTGCTGCCCGGCGAGCGCGACCTGCTGGTGGCGCGCATCCTCGGCCCTGCCGGACTGCCAGGGGGGGATGCGGGCGGTGCGGCATCCCCCACGCAATGGAAGCGCGCGCGTGACGCGGCGCTGCTGGCCGTGCTGCTTGGCGGCGGGCTGAAGGTTGCAGAAGCCCGGGCACTGCGGGTCGACGTGATCGAGGATGGCGCCCCCGGCCGGATGGCGCTGCGCATGGTGCGCGCGGACAACGGCCGGGCCTATACCGTGCCGCTGTTCCCGCTGGCCCATGCGCCGCTGCGGGCCTGGCTGGCGCTGCGCGAAGCCTCGGGCACGCTCGGCAGCCTGGTGTTCCCGGCGATGCCGGCGGGGCGGCCGATGCATGCCGCCTCGGTCTACCGGCGCGTGGAGATCCTGCTGGACGAGGCCGGCGTGCTGGCCGGGCGCAGCGAGCGCGCGTCGCCACAGACGCTGCGCAATACCTGCGCGGCCATGCATTTCGAGGCCGGCACGGCGCCGGGTGAGGTGGCCCAGTGCCTGGGCATGCGCGACCTGGAATCGGGCTGGCGGCTGCGCGCCGCCTACGAGGCCTGGCAGCAGCGGGCGGGGCTGGTGGCCGAGGCGGCCGTGCGCGCCTGACATCACGTGCGCCGTCTGGCTGAGCGCTGCGGCACATCGTGGATAATAGGCAGTTGCGGCCGCCCGGCGCGGCAAGTGGTGTTCAAAGTATCAGTTGACACCGATGCCGGCCATGGCCTGCCCCTGAATCAGTGAATCAAATCCACGACGCCATTCTCCATGCCTGAAACCTTGCTCCTGACCGGTGCCACCGGCTATATCGCCTCGCATACCTGGGTCGCGCTGCTCAATGCCGGCTATCACGTGATCGGCCTGGATAATCTGTGCAACAGCAGTCCGGCGGTGGTCGACCGGCTGGCCACCATTACCGGGCAGACCCCGCATTTTGTGCGGGGCGATGTGCGCGACCGCGCGCTGCTGGACCGGCTCTTTGCCGAGCACCGTATCAGCGCGGTGATTCATTTTGCCGCGCTTAAAGCCGTGGGCGAATCCGTGAGCCAGCCGCTGGAGTATTACAGCAACAACCTGGATGGCTTGCTGACGGTCTGCGCGGCAATGGGCGCGGCCGGGGTGAAACAACTGGTGTTCAGTTCCTCGGCCACGGTTTATGGCAATCCGCATGCCGTGCCGATCCTGGAGGATTTCCCGCTGTCGGCGACCAACCCGTATGGCCAGACCAAGCTGATGGGGGAGCAAATCCTGCGCGACCTGGAAAAATCGGATCCGGCGTGGCGCATCGCCTACCTGCGTTATTTCAATCCGGTCGGCGCGCATGAAAGCGGGCTGATCGGCGAAGATCCGCAGGGTATCCCGAACAACCTGATGCCCTTTGTGGCGCAGGTGGCGGGCGGGCGCCGTGAAAAGCTGATGGTTTTCGGCGGCGATTACCCGACGGTGGACGGCACCGGCGTGCGCGACTATATCCATGTCTGCGACCTGGCCGACGGCCACCTGGCGGCGCTGGGCTATCTGCGTGAGCAGGGCCAGGGCATGACCGTGAACCTGGGCACGGGCCGTGGCTACAGCGTGCTGGAAGTGATACAGGCCTACCAGCGTGCCAGCGGCAGGCCGGTGCCGCATGAAATTGCGGCGCGGCGCCCCGGCGATATCGCCGCTTGCTACGCCGATCCGGCGCTGGCCAACCAGCTGCTGGGCTGGCGCGCGCGACATGATATCGACCGCATGTGCCAGGACTCCTGGCGCTGGCAGTCAATGAACCCGCAGGGGTTTGAGGCCTGACGGCCGACCGGGCTCACCGGTACCGCAAACAAAAAACGCCACGGATGGAATCCGTGGCGTTTTTTGTTTGCCGGAGCGCGCGTTTCAGCGGATCAGGAAGTCCTCGACCGATTTGCCCTGGGCCAGGGCCTGGGTCAGCCAGCCCGGACGCTTGCCGCGGCCGGTCCAGGTATTGCCGGCGCTGTCGCGATAGCGCACCGGCACCTTGCGGTTGGCCGCCTTCTTGCCGGCCGGCGCCTTGGCGCCAAAACCGAGGTCTTCCGCGGTCAGGCCATATTGCTCGATTTTCTCGCGAATATCCGCGATCACGGTGGACTGTTCACGCGCCTTGATTTCCTCGGCTTGCTTCTGCAGTTCGCTGATTTTCTGAACGATTTCCTGATACGTCGCCATTGCGTCCTCGGTTTCCGGTGGGTGAATTGCGCAGGAGTGCGCTGGTGTGCGGGGAGGTGAAAATACTGAAAACAATTATAACGAGGTCGCAGCCCGCTGCAAATCCTGGCGGCGTTATCCGTACCGGTTTTTGCGAAAATTCTTAGGCCCGGTAATTGTGTGAACTTTTGGTGTTGCTTCCGGTCGGCGCCGGATTTGCTGTTTGCGGGGGTTGGCCGGCGCCGGCCCACGGCCTGGGCACATAATTGGTGCAGTCTTACTCAATCCACGCGGGGCCGTCCACGAGATTGCCGGGAAATCGAATGCCAATAATCGGCCCGGCTAATCCATAAGGGATTTCCCCGGTACCACGGCAAGCGCGTGGCCTGTATCCGACATGGCGGTCAGTGCGGGGTGATTTGTCGCGCCAGCCGCCGCGACGGCTCAAGGAAGGGAGGGGCGCGCCGTTATCCGGGCAGGGCGGATCATCTCGGTATCGATCCTGCCGGACCGGGGCAAGGGGTGTGTCCCGCGGATTGCCAAAGTCTTCTTTCATCATGTCCTTGCACAACAATATTCAGATCAAGACCCTGTTACGGGGCGCCATGGGAATGCTGTCCCTGCTGCTGCTGCTGGTCGGCAGTGCCGGCCTGTACGGCATCTCGCAGAGCAATGAGGCACTCAAGGAGACTTACTCCAACCAGCTTGGCTCCACCATTGCGCTCAGCGAGGCCATGCTGGCCACCACGCGCATGCGCCTGGCGCTGGACCGCAACGTGATGCAGGGCGAGCCGGACGATCCCAAGGTCAACGTGGACCGCTCCAGGTTGTTCATGGAGGCGTCGGAGGCGGCATGGAAGCGCTATATGGGCCTGCCGCAGAATCCCGAGGAAAAGGCGCTCGCCGCGGAACTGGGCAAGCAGCGCCAGGCCTTCATGGAGCAAGGCGTGCTGCCGTTGCAAGCGGCCTCGCTGGCGGGCAACCAGGAAGAGGCGGTGCGGCTGGCGAAAAAGGTGTTGCCTGACCTGCAGCGCGCCATGGCGAGCGCACACGAGAATCTGCAGAAATTCCAGATGATCGCAGGGCAGGGCAACTTCGACGCTTCGCAGGCCGGCTTTGCGCGCATCCGCATGATGTCGATCGCGCTGATCGTGCTGGGCCTGGCGGTCGCCGTGCTGTGCACGTTCACGCTGAACCGCGCCATTGTCACGCCGGTGCAGGAGGCACTGGCCGTCTTTGAGCGCATCGCGCGCGGCGACCTGAGCTCGCGCATCACCAGCATCTCGAAGAACGAGATCGGCCGCATGATGCAGGCACTGGCCGCGATGCAGTCGAGCCTGTCGGGCATCGTTGCCGAAGTGCGCACCGGCGCCGATTCGATGGCGTCGGCCACGCAGCAGATTTCCACCGGCAACCTGGACTTGTCGCAGCGCACCGAGGAACAGGCCTCGTCGCTGGAGCAGACCGCCGCCAGCATGGAAGAGCTGACCACGGTGGTGCGCCAGAACGCGGACAACGCGCGCCAGGCCGGGGTGCTGGCCGGCGAGGCTTCGCAGATCGCGCTCAAGGGCGGCGACGTGGTGGGCCGCGTGGTCGAAACCATGAACGAGATCAACGGCGCCTCGCGCAAGGTGGTGGAAATCATCAGCGTGATCGAGGGCATTGCCTTCCAGACCAATATCCTGGCGCTCAACGCCGCCGTGGAAGCCGCGCGCGCCGGCGAGCAGGGGCGCGGCTTTGCCGTGGTGGCGGGCGAGGTGCGCAGCCTGGCGCAGCGCTCGGCCTCGGCCGCCAAGGAAATCGAGGCGCTGATCAGCGAGTCGGGCCAGCGCGTGGAGACCGGCACCAGGCTGGTGGCCGAAGCCGGCCAGACCATGGGCGAGATCGTCCAGGCCGTGCGCCGCGTGACGGACATCATGAACGAGATCGGTGCCGCGTCGCAGGAGCAGAGCAGCGGCATCGAGCAGGTCAACCGGGCGGTGACCCAGATGGACGAGGTGACGCAGCAGAACGCCGCGCTGGTCGAAGAGGCCGCCGCCGCCGCTGGTGCGCTGGAAGAACAGGCGCAGAAGCTCAAGAACGTGGTCTCGGTGTTCAACCTTGGTTCGGGCGCGCAAGCCATGCCGGCAACGGCGGCAGCGGCGGCGCCGGCCAGGGCCGCCGCCGCCGCTGGCCGGGTCGCGCGCCCCACGCCGGTGCTTGCCTCGGCGAAACCGGCCGTGTCGGCGCAGTCGTCTGCTCCGCCCGCCGCAGCGCGTGGCGAGGGCATTCGCCAGCCCGCAGCCGTGTCGGCAAACCGTCCGGCAACCAGGCCGGCAGCGCGGCCGGCGCTGGCCGCTGCCGGTGGCGAAGATGACTGGAGCGCGTTCTAAACCACTGTCCGGGACATTGTCTTGTTCACACGGCGACTGCAAGATGCCATGATGCGGGGTTTGACCCGCGTCCTGACCTTCTTCGCGCATTCTCTTTATCATCGCGCAGCCTAATGATTGCCCTGAGTTCCGTCCTGTTGCTGCTGGCTGCCCTGTTGGGCGTGGCCGCCGCCCTTGGCGTTCGCGCCGGGCGCGCGGACCAGTCAGCCGGCGGCCGCTCCCTGCGCGCACTGGCCTGGTCGGCCGCGCTGCTGTCGCAGTTGAGCATCGGCCTGCCGGTGCTGGTGGTGGCGCTGTCGGGCAGCGTCCCCGCCGTGAACGACTCGGCGCAGCTGGCGGCCAGTTTTGCCGCCGCGGCCGCCGCCACCACGTCGGTCAAGCTGCTGATGCAGTGGGTGCGCCAGGGCGTGCGGCTGTGGCGCGGCGCGGCGATCATGGCGGTCATTGCCGGCGCCGGGCTGGTGGCCGCGGCCGGCACGCATCTGGGCCGGACCTGTGGCGCCGGCACGGTCAGCGCGCGCGATTGCATCAACGCCGCCGGCCTGCCGCATCCCGCCTGGCTGGCGGGTGGGCTGACCGCCCTGTGCGCGCTGCTGTTCGCCATCCAACGGGCGCAGTCGCGCGGCTGGCTGCCGGCGCGCAGTGAATCGGGCCTGGCCGACGACCTGGCCGACGATCTGCCTGGCCTGCACCGCGCCGCCGAGCCGCGGCCATCGCGGCGCGGCGCCCGCATTCCCGGCCGCCCGGGCCGCCTGACCGTGCGCGCCGCCGCGCGCGGGCAGGGCACGGTAGGCGAGTACAGCGTGGCGACGGTGATGCCCGACCGCGTGGCGTTCGGCCGCTGGCTGGACCAGGCCATCGCGCAGGCCCGGCTGGCCGAGACCGGATGCGCCGTGCTGCTGATCCACATTGCCGATTACCGCGAGGTCGACGAGGTCTTCGAGATCCGCGCCGACGACATCCTGGCCCAGGACGCCGGCGCGCTGGCGCAGGCCGTGCTGGAGCCGCATGACTTCCTGGCCCGGCTGGCGCGCGACGAGTTTGCCGTGGGCGTGCCCGAACTGGTTCACCACGGCCGCGCGCAGGAACTGGGCTCGCGCATGCTGGGCTCGCTGGCGGAATTCATTGCCGCGCGCGGCCTGCAGATGCAGATCGGCGTGAATATCGGCATCGCCATCTATCCGCGCGACGCGCAGACCTCAGAGGCTCTGATGCAGGCCGCCCGCGTCAGCCTGGCCGAAGCCCGCGAGAGCGGCTCGAACCAGGTGCGCCTGTTCAATAGCGCCGCCGGCGAACGCGCGCGCCGCACCCGCGTGATCCGGCGCGACTTGTGGCTGGCGATTCAGGACGACACCCTGTCGCTGCAGTTCCAGCCCAAGTACGACGCGCGCCGCCGCACCGTGGTTGGCGCCGAGGCGCTTTGCCGCTGGCGCCACCCCGCGCTGGGCCAGGTCAGCCCCGCCGAGTTCATCGCCGTGGCCGAGCAGTCGGGCCAGATCGACAAGCTCGACGACTGGGTCCTGACCAGCGTTTGCCGCCACGTGCGCCAGTGGCGCGACGCGGGCGTGCCGACCGTGCCGGTGGCGATCAATGTCTCGGGGCTGCGGTTTGCCAGCCGCAATTTCCCGCAATACCTGCTGGAGCAGATCCACCAGCACGACATCCCGCCGTCGGCGATCACGCTGGAGATCACCGAGACCGCGGCGATGAAGGACATCGGCAAGTCGCTGGAGACGCTGGCCGAGCTGCAGTCGCTCGGCATCCAGGTGGCGCTGGACGATTTCGGCAGCGGCTACTCGAGCCTGGGCTACCTCAAGCGCCTGCGCGTGGGCACGCTCAAGATCGACCGCACGCTGATCGGCGGGCTCGATACCGATGCGCAGGGCCGCGCCATCGTCGGTTCGATGGTGGCCCTGGCGCATGAGCTGCGCATGAAGGTGGTGGCCGAGGGCGTGGAGTCGGCTTCGCAGTTGGAGATCCTTAATGAAATGGGGTGTGATGAGGTGCAGGGCTATCTGCTGTCCTTGCCGCTGGATGCTGCGAGTTTTGCTGAGGCATTGGGGGAGCGGGGGGAGGGGTGATGGCTTGGTTATGTCGGTCGGGTTTGATGTTGTCGTAGGTTTTGCGGCCTGGTTCCGCCCTGCTGGGCGGAACCGGGCCGTCGACCTACGACAACATTGACCCCGCCCTACATAACCAAGCCAACGAGCAGGAAGCCCGCCGGCTACGCCGGCCAATCAGCCCACGCCTGCCAAGCGCAACAACGGAACGCATGGCGCCAAGATCCCCCCATAAAGTCTCCCCGCAACCCTGCCGATAACTCCCTCTGGCAGACCGCCCGCACAGACGCCGCAGCCCCGTGCCGTCCTGTCCGTCGCCGGCCGCGCCACCCATGCTGTCCATCTCCCTGGCGGACCAACCAAGTTCCTGCAAACCGGAGGCGCCCATGTCATCGCCCAGCATCCTCGTCGTCGACGATTCCCCCTCGCTACGCCGCATGATCGGCGCCTGCCTGCGCGCGGGAGGGTTCGACGTGACCGAGGCCGCCGACGGCGACCAGGCGCACGCGCTGGCCGCCGGCTCCAGCTTCGGCATGCTGGTGACGGACCAGGTCATGCCCGGCATGGATGGCCTCACGCTGATCCGCAGCCTGCGCGCCAACGAGCGCTATGCGCGCATTCCCATCCTGATGCTGACCACCGAGCAGGACGGCAGCATCCGCGAACAGGCCCGCGCGGCGGGCGCGTCGGGTTTCCTGCCCAAGCCTTTCGATCCGGACGAGCTGATGCAGGCCGTGACCGCGCTGCTGCCGCCGGCGCCCCCTACCTCGGAAGGGTAGGCAGGGCCCGGCGTCGCCCTTCAGTCACGCCAATTCCTGCCGTAAACACTGGTGGGCGAGGTCATGCCCCGGTGCCAGCCAGCGGCCCTCGGCCGCTGCAGCGCCAGCAAATCAGCATGAGCCAAATTTGGGGGGCTAGACGATGAAGCACATCGACAAGGCAGACGGCACGGTAGAGGAGTTCCTGGCCTTTACGCTGGGCCGGGAGGAATACGGCGTCGATATCCTGAAGGTGCAGGAGATCCGCGGCTACGAGTCGGTCACCCAGATTGCCAACGCACCGGACTACATCAAGGGCGTGATCAACCTGCGCGGCATCATCGTCCCGATCATCGACCTGCGCATCAAGTTCCGCCAGCCGAATGTCAGCTACGACCAGTACACGGTCGTGATCATCGTCGACCTGAACGACCGCACCACCGGCATCGTGGTGGACGGCGTCTCCGACGTGCTGACGCTGACCGCCGCGCAGATCAAGCCCACGCCGCACTTCACAGGCGAGGTGGCGACGGACTATATCCGCGGGCTGGGCTCGGTCGAGCAACGCATGCTGATCCTGGTCGACATCGAGAAGCTGCTCAACACCGAAGAACTGGCCGCGCTGGAAGCGGTGTCCTGATTCCGCGGCCACGCCAACACCGTCCGGTGGGCGCACCATGCCTGCCGGACCGAACCCCGCCCGGGTGCCGCGCACATTGCCGCGCCACGGGCACGCAGTATTGTCATTGATGCGAAACAACCAACCCGTTACGCAGCGCGAGTACAAGCTCTCCCCATCGGATTACCTGATCTCGCGCACGGACCTCAAGGGCCGTATCACCTTTGCCAACCGCGCCTTTATCGAGGCCAGCGGCTTTGCGGCGGAGGAATTGCTGGGCGCGCCGCATAACCTGGTGCGCCACCCCGACATGCCGCCCGAGGCGTTTTCCGACCTGTGGCAGGACCTGCAGGCCGGCCGTACCTGGATGGGCGTGGTCAAGAACCGCCGCAAGGACGGCGACTTCTACTGGGTCAATGCGACCGTGACGCCCACGCGCGTCGATGGCCGCGTGGTCGGCTACACCTCGGTGCGCTCGATGGCGACGCGCGAGCAGGTGGAAGCCGCCGGCGCCGCCTATGCGCGATTCCGGGCAGGCCACGCCGACGGGCTGGCGATCCGCCACGGCGCCGTGGCGCGCACCGGGCTGCGCGGCCTGGTGCAGGGCCTGCTGCGCCTGAACCTGAAGCGCCGCATCCTGTGGGCGCAGGCTGGCGGCCTGGTGTGGTTCCTGGCCGCGCTTGTTGCAGTGGAAGCACTGGGCGGAGAAGCCACGGCCGCGCTGCGCCCGTGGCTGTGGGGCGGTTTTGCACTGGCGCTGGCGTCGTCATTCACGGCCGGCACCATACTGCTGGCACGCGTGAACCGGCCGGTGCGCGACATGCTGGACTTTGCGCTGCGCATGGGCGCGGGCGACCTGACCACGGGCTTCGAGCACCGCAGCGCGGACGAGATCGGCGCGCTGGCGCAGGCCATGCAGACCATGCAGCGCAGCCTGCTGTCGGTGGTGCATGAGATCCAGGAAGGCATGGCCAGCATCTCGACGGCGACGCGCCAGGTGGCCGCGGGCAACAACGACCTGTCGCAACGCACGGAGCAACAGGCGGCGTCGCTGGAACAGACCGCTTCGAGCATGGAAGAGCTGACCAGCACGGTGCGCCAGAACGCGGACAACGCGCGCCAGGCCAGCGGGCTGGCGGCGAACGCGTCGGAGACGGCGCTGCGCGGCGGCGAGGTGGTGGGCCGGGTGGTGCAGACCATGGACGAGATCAACGATGCGTCGAAGAAGATCGTCGACATTATCGGCGTGATCGAAGGCATTGCGTTCCAGACCAACATCCTGGCGCTGAACGCGGCGGTGGAAGCGGCGCGGGCCGGCGAGCAGGGCCGGGGCTTCGCGGTGGTGGCGGGCGAGGTGCGCAGCCTGGCGCAGCGCAGCGCCAATGCGGCCAAGGAGATCAAGGGCCTGATCGGCGACACGGTGGAGCGGGTGGACAACGGCTCGGCGCTGGTGGGCCAGGCGGGCAAGACCATGGACGAGATCGTGCAGGCGGTCAGGCGCGTGACCGACATCATGGGCGAGATCAGTTCGGCGTCGGCCGAGCAGAGCTCGGGCATCGAGCAGGTGAACCAGGCCGTGGCGCAGATGGACGAGGTCACGCAGCAGAACGCGGCACTGGTGGAAGAGGCCGCGGCCGCAGCGGGCTCGCTGGAAGAGCAGGCGATGCGGCTGCGCGATGCCATTGCCACCTTCCGCGTCAGCATGCAGGCCGAGGTGCGGCCGCAGCGCCAGCCCGCGCACGTGCGCGACGATGCCGTGCGGCCGCTGGCACGGGTCTAGGCCGCGCATCAGGCCAGTTCGAATCAGAAAGCGAAGGCAGGGGCGGAGCACCGCCCTGCATGCGTACAGAAGGGCGCGGCATGCCGCGCCCGAGGCTTCAGTTACAAAGGGGAGTTGCTATGCATTGGTTCAATCAATTGCGCGTCACGACCAGGCTGGTTGCCGGATTCCTGGTCGTTGCCGTGATCGGCGCCGTAATGGGGCTGCTGGGCGTCGTCAACATGGGGCGCATGGCGGACTGGACCGGCAAGATTTACAACGATGACTTGCAGGCGCTGAAGGCGGTGCAGGACGCCAACATCAACCTGGTCTATGCCAGCCGCGCGCAGATCGGGCTGCTGTCGGCATCGACCATGGGCGAGCGTTCGGCCGAGAAGGACCAGATCGTGAAGTCCCTCGGCACGATGGACGAGCGCATCCGTCAGGTGGCGGGCGCATTCGAGAAGCCAGAGGGCAAGGCCCTGGTCAGGCAGTACCAGGAACTGTCGCCGGCCTTCCGCGCGCGCATGGAAAAGTATGTCGAGCTGGTCGGCAAGCAGCCGCTGGATACCTCGCAGTTTGAAAGCCAGGTGTTCTCCGAGAGCGCCGAACTGCTCAAGGACAGCCATGCGCTGGAAGCGGTGATGTTCAAGATGGTCAAGCGCCGCGACGCCCGTGCCCGCGACAACATGGAAGAAGCACGCAGCGTCTACCACGCATCGCGCCTGTGGATGCTGGGGCTGGTGCTGGGCGGGCTGGCGCTGTCGGTGCTGCTGGGGGTGTTGCTGGCGCGCGCGCTGTCGCGCCAGTTGGGCGGCGAGCCGGGCTATGCGGCCGCGATCGCCGCGCGTATCGCCGAAGGCGATTTCTCGTCGCCGGTGAAGACGCGCGCGGGCGACAAGAGCAGTCTGGTCTTTGCGATGCAGCAGATGCAGCAGCAGCTGTCGCGCATGGTGCGCGATTTCAAGGCGTCGGCCGAATCGATCGGCAGCGCTTCACGCGAAATTGCCGCGGGCAACAACGACCTGTCGCAACGCACGGAGCAGCAGGCGGCGTCGCTGGAGCAGACCGCTTCGAGCATGGAAGAGCTGACCAGCACGGTGCGCCAGAACGCGGACAACGCGCGCCAGGCCAGCGGGCTGGCGGCGAACGCGTCGGAGACGGCGCTGCGCGGCGGCGAGGTGGTGGGCCGGGTGGTGCAGACCATGGACGAGATCAACGATGCGTCGAAGAAGATCGTCGACATTATCGGCGTGATCGAAGGCATTGCGTTCCAGACCAACATCCTGGCGCTGAACGCGGCGGTGGAAGCGGCGCGGGCCGGCGAGCAGGGCCGGGGCTTCGCGGTGGTGGCGGGCGAGGTGCGCAGCCTGGCGCAGCGCAGCGCCAATGCGGCCAAGGAGATCAAGGGCCTGATCGGCGACACGGTGGAGCGGGTGGACAACGGCTCGGCGCTGGTGGGCCAGGCGGGCAAGACCATGGACGAGATCGTGCAGGCGGTCAAGCGCGTGACCGACATCATGGGCGAGATCAGCGCGGCGTCGGCAGAGCAGAGCTCGGGCATCGAGCAGGTGAACCAGGCCGTGGCGCAGATGGACGAGGTCACGCAGCAGAACGCGGCACTGGTGGAAGAGGCCGCGGCCGCCGCGGGTGCGCTGGAAGAACAGGCCGGCCGCCTGCAAGCCGCCGTGGCTACGTTCCGCCTGGCGGCCGAGGATGCGCGCGCGGAGCGCTTCGACGTACTGCCGGCGGCGGTTGCGGCGCCGGTGCCGGGCAAGGTCGCCCGTGCCGCGGGCGCGGCGCGTGCCATGGCTTCCGCCAAGACCGCCGCCAAGGCATTGCCGGCGGCCAGGGCAGTGGACCCCGAAGCCCCGCGCGATGCGGCCGGGCCAACGGCCGGGCAGCCAGCGCGACTGACTCCGGCCAGGACGCCGCGGCCCGCGCTGGCAGCCGCTGACAACGGCGACTGGAGCGCTTTCTGATCCCAATGCCATGACGACCGACATCACCCTGGCGCTGCCGCAAGAGGATGCGGCCAGGCTGCGCAAGGAATTCGACCAGTTCATCGGGGTCTCGACCGGCCTGGACCGCGAGTTTTTGCCGCCCGGGTTCAATGACTTCCTGCGCGCGCGGCTGCTGCAGCACGACGGTCCGCTCACTGAGCGCGCGGTGTCGCGGCTGCTGTCCGGGGGCGAATATGGCTGGGCGCGCCGCGTGTTCGACAAACAGCTGCCCAATGCGCTGGCGGCGCTGATGCGCGATGCCCAGCGCTTTGGCTTCGGGCTGGCGGTCCAGCCAGGCTGGACCGCCGAGCAGCGCCTAGGGCATGCGCGCGAATGGGCTGCACAGGTGCTGGCCGAGTGCGGCGCCGACACGGCCTTTACCGAAGCCCTGGCCACGCAGGTGGCGGCATCGGCGGAAGACATGCGCGTGCTGGAACAGCGCATGCGCACGCCGGCATGGCGCCTGGCGGAAAGCCTGCGCCAGCGGGCCTATGACCTGATGTACGCGCTGCAGACCGAAGACGACGAAGCCACCGGCCGCGCGCGCGTGGGCGAGTTGCGCGGCATGCTGGGGCTGGCGCTGGAGTACGGATCAGTGCTGCCGGAAGAGGCGTCGCGCGTGCTGGAGCAAGTGGAGCGCGTCCGTCCCGCACTATTTCGTGAAGCGCGTGATGACGTGTTCGCCCGGCTCGCGGCATGGCTGCGGCGGATGTTCGGTCATTGAGCCGCGCAGGACCGCTGCAGCGCCGAACCACGCGCTGATTTGCTCGCCGGATTTCGTGCACATTACGGACGGCGCATGCCGGAAGCACTGCGCCCGGCGCTCGTCAATAGAGGAAATCAGCAGGCTACCGAAGGTGCCGCTGCGCGTTGGATGCAAATGACGTTTGCTGAGCTGCCTCGAGCAAGATCAAACGTCAGGGATGTGAATTGTTACAAAATGCGCACCGTCATGTATGTTTCATACGACATTTGCTTCCCCCCCGCGTAAGTAGGGATTGGCATTGCAGGTCGATTGCCGATATAAACGTAACAGTCTTACTTACACTCTGTAACACTTGTAACGGAGCGGATAACGGTTTGACACGGGCGTAGTTCCTTAGTCGTACGTTGTACCCGCCCAGCCGCACAGCAACGATCTGGTCGCCGGGCCCGCAAGGGCAACGGTAAGCGCCGGACAAGCGGCCACGGTGGGTTTTTGGTAGCGGGGATAAATTGGAAAGCAGTGAAGTTCTCCAGGAGATCAGGGAGGTTAACCTCGCCTATCTGCTGCTAGCGCAACGCCTGGTGCGCGAAAACCAGGTCGAAGCCATGTTCCGGCTCGGGGTCAGCAAGGAAATTGCGGATATTCTTGCCAAGCTGACTTCTGCGCAACTCGTCAAGCTGGCGGCATCCAACATGGTGCTGTGCAGGTTCCGCTTCGACGACCACGCGCTTCTGTCGACTCTCACCCACACGGCCAAAAGTCATGACATGCAGCAGATCCACGCCGCGATCCTGCTTGCACGTCAGCCTGTGGAGTCGCTCAATTGACCGCGCTCCTGCAGGCAGAGCCAGCCCGGAGTTACACGGCCACCTCCGTTCCCAGCCGCAAGAGCGTGCTCCAGGACGCCAACCAGACCCAGCTCGCCATCGAGCTGATCGGACTGGGTGCGCGCCTGCAAGTGCTTGAAGCCGAGACCACGCTGTCGCGTGACCGGCTCATCCGCCTGTACAAGGAGCTGCGCGGCGTCTCGCCCCCCAAGGGCATGCTCCCCTTCTCGACGGACTGGTTCACCACCTGGCTGCCGAATATCCACTCGTCGCTGTTCTTCTCTGCTTACCAGTTCATGGTGCAGGAAGGCGAGACTGTGGGCATTCGCGCGGTGGTGGCTGCCTACCGCCTGTACCTTGAGCATGTTTCGCTGCTCGGCGGCGAAATTGTCTTAAGTTTCACGCGGGCCTGGACGTTAGTACGGTTCTTCGAGAGCAATATGCTGCAGCTGTCCCGGTGCACGTGTTGCGGCGGACAGTTCGTCACGCACGCGTATGAGCCGCACGCGAATTTTGTGTGCAGCCTGTGCCGTCCGCCGTCACGCGCAGGGAAGGTGAAAAAGCTCTCGAAAGACGCCGCCGCCGTGCAGACCAACGCCTGATCCTGGTCAAGGTCCGCCGGCTGGCAAGCTTGCTGCGCTGGCGGACGGATTCTCTCCGTGCGCCCGTGCAATGGGCAAATGAGCGTGGCTGACGCGCGTTTTTAGACGGGGATCCGATCGTGCTAGTAGTTCTTGGCTATGTCGTCGTGGTAGCGGCGGTGCTTGGCGGTTACGCCATGACCGGCGGCCATATGGGCGCGCTTTATCAACCTGCGGAAGTGGTGATCATCGCGGGCGCCGCCATCGGCGCCTTTATCGCCACCAATACCGGCAAGGCCATCAAGGCCACCGCGCGCGCGTTGCCGGGCCTGTTCAAGAGTTCCAAATACAAGAAAGAGCTGTACCTGGACGTCATGTCGCTGCTGTATGTGCTGCTGTCCAAGGCACGGCGCGAGGGCATCCTGTTCCTGGAAAAGGAAATCGCGGACCCCGCCGCCAGCAGCGTCTTCAGCCAGTACCCGCGCATCCTGACCGATCCGGTGGTGATGGAATTCCTCACCGACTACCTGCGCATGATGGTCAACGGCAACATGAACGCGTTCGAGATCGAGGCCCTGATGGACCACGAGATCGAGACCTTCCGCCATGAAGCCGAGATCCCCGCTCATGCGCTGTCGCGCGTCGGCGATGGCCTGCCGGCCTTCGGCATCGTCGCCGCGGTGATGGGCGTGGTGCATGCGCTGGGTTCGGCCGACCTGCCGCCGGCTGAGCTTGGCGCGCTGATCGCGCACGCCATGGTCGGCACCTTCCTGGGCATCTTGCTGGCCTACGGCTTTATCTCGCCGCTGGCCGCGCGCATCGAGCTGCAGGTGTCAGAGAACGTCAAGGTCTACGAGTGCATCAAGGTCGTGCTGCTGGCCTCGCTCAATGGCTATGCGCCGCTGGTGGCGGTTGAGTTCGGCCGCAAGGTGCTGTTCTCCACGGTGCGCCCGTCGTTCCTTGAGCTCGACGACCACGTGCGTGAAGTCAAGAGCCTGAGCTAAGGCGCAAGCAGCAAGGGGCACCCTCATGAGCAGCGCACACGATATGCGTCCGATCATCGTCCGCCGGGCGAAGTCGCAAGCCAGGCCGCATGGCAACCACAGCTGGAAGATCGCCTACGCCGACTTCATGACGGCGATGATGGCGCTGTTCCTGGTGCTGTGGCTGCTGTCCAGCGCCAACAAGAAGACGCTGGAAGGCATTGCCGAGTACTTCCGCATGCCGCTCAAGGTCGCCATCGTCGGTGGCGAGAAGAGCAGCCAGACCCCCAGCGTGATCCCGGGCGGCGGCCAGGAGGCGCTGCGCAAGGACGGCGACACCATGCGCGCGCGCACCAATGAACCCAGCGACGAGCAGCGCAGCAACGAACAGCAGGAAGCACAGCGCCTGCGCGCGCTCAAGCAGCGGCTCGAGCAGATTATCGAGAACAACCCGGTGTTGCGCCAGTTCCGGCCGCAACTGCTGCTGGACATCACCAGCGAAGGGCTGCGCATCCAGATCCTGGATACCCAGAACCGGCCGATGTTCCGCACCGGCAGCGCCGCGGTCGAAAGCTATATGCGCACCATCCTGCGCGAGATCGGCCCGGTGCTGAACGAGCTGCCCAACAAGGTCAGCCTGTCGGGCCATACCGACGCGGCCAACTATTCCAACGGCGAGCGCACCTACAGCAACTGGGAACTGTCCGCCGACCGTGCCAACGCCTCGCGCCGCGAGCTGATCGCAGGCGGCATGCAGGAGGGCAAGGTGCTGCGCGTGCTGGGCCTGGCCGCGACCATGCCGCTGGACAAGGCAGACCTGCTGGCACCGGTGAACCGCCGCATCAGCATCGTGGTGCTCAACCATAAGGCGCAGGCGCGCTTCGAGGCCGAGAACGCCAGCGCCGCCGAGGTCACGGTGGCGGCGCAGGCCGGCAAGGCCGCGCAGGAGACGCAGGCAGGACTGGCGGGGGCGTCGGCGCCTGCGGCGCCCGCAAAAGACAAGTCACCATGAAGCACGATGTTTGTCGTTCCCGCGCAGGCGGGAACCCAGTGGCTTTAACGACGCTGGATTCCCGCCTGCGCGGGAATGACGGTGATTGTTGCGCCGTCATCAGGAACAACCGCAAGTGACTCAGGACGCCATGTCTGTCGATATCGATATCACTCAGTTTTACCAGACCTTCTTCGAGGAAGCGGAAGAGCTGCTCGTCGAAATGGAGCAGCTGCTGCTCGGCCTGGACGTCGAGTCGCCCGATCCCGAACATCTGAACGCGATCTTCCGGGCGGCGCACTCGATCAAGGGCGGGGCCGCCACCTTCGGCTTCGCGGCGCTGACCGAGACCACCCATATTTTCGAGAACCTGCTGGACCGCACGCGCCGGCAGGAACTGGCGTTGACCAGGACCATCATCGACACTTTTCTGGAAACCAAGGACGTGTTGCAAGATCAGCTCAACGCCTACCGCAACGGCACCGAACCCGATCCGGAAACGCTGGCGCGCATCTGTGCCGTGCTGCAGCAGCTGGCGCAGGAAGCCGCCGGCCATGCCGGGGCGCCCGCCCCCGCCGCGGCACCGGCCCCCGCGCCTGTCGCGGCCCCCGCAGCCGCGCCCGCGGGCGGCGGCCTGAAGATCCGCCTGATCAAGGTCTCGGCCGCCGACCAGGCGCTGCTGCGCGAAGAGCTGGCCAACCTGGGCGAGATCACCGGGCAAGAGGAGGTGAACGGCGAGCTGGTGGTGTGGCTCAACACGCAATGCAGCGCCGACGACATCATCGCGGTGTGCTGCTTCGTGATCGACATGGACCAGATCGCGATCGAAACCGCGGCCGAAGCATCGGCCGACACAGCGGCCGCCGCACCGGCGGTGGTCGAGGCTCCCGCGCCGGCGCCCGCCCCGGTGGCCGCGGCTGCCGGGGCGGCACCGGCCGCACCCACCGCCGCGCGCGAGAAGGCCAGGCCCGCGCCGGCCGCCGCGCACGCGCAGGGCGAAGGCTCGATCCGCGTGCCCACGGAGAAGGTTGACCAGATCATCAACCTGGTGGGCGAGCTGGTGATCACGCAGTCGATGCTGGCGCAGACCGCCTCGTCGCTGGACCCGGTGCTGTTCGACCGCCTGTTCTCCGGCATGGGCCAGCTCGAGCGCAATGCGCGCGACCTGCAGGAAGCGGTGATGTCGATCCGCATGATGCCGATGGACTATGTGTTCTCGCGCTTCCCACGCCTGGTGCGCGACCTGGCCAGCAAGCTCGGCAAGCAGATCGACCTGGTCACCTTCGGCAAGGCCACCGAGCTGGACAAGAGCCTGATCGAACGCATCATCGATCCGCTCACGCACCTGGTGCGCAACAGTCTGGACCACGGCATCGAGACCCCCGACAAGCGCGTGGCCGCCGGCAAGGACGCGACCGGCCAGCTGATCCTGTCCGCGCAGCACCACGGCGGCAACATCGTCATTGAAGTCAGCGACGACGGCGGCGGCCTGAACCGCGAGCGCATCCTGGCCAAGGCCATCCAGAACGGCCTGCCGGTGTCGGAGACCATCACCGACGAGGAAGTCTGGCAGCTGATCTTCGCGCCGGGCTTTTCCACCGCCGAGGTCATCACCGACGTGTCCGGCCGCGGCGTGGGCATGGACGTGGTCAAGCGCAACATCCAGGAAATGGGCGGCCATGTCGAGATCAGCTCGCGCCCGGGCCTGGGCACCACCATCCGCATCGTGCTGCCGCTGACGCTGGCGATCCTGGACGGCATGTCGGTCAAGGTGGGTGAAGAGACCTTCATCCTGCCGCTGAACTGCGTGATGGAGTCGCTCCAGCCCAAGGCCGAGGATGTCCACACCGCCGCCAACTCGGACCGCGTCATGCATGTGCGCGGCGAATACCTGCCGCTGCTGGAAATGCACCGCGTGTTTAACGTGGCTGGCGCGCTGCAGGAGCCCACCCAGGGCATCGCCGTGATCCTGCAGGCCGAAGGCAAGCGCTTCGCGCTGCTGGTGGACCAGTTGATCGGCCAGCACCAGGTGGTGCTGAAGAACCTGGAGACCAACTACCGCAAGGTGCCGTGCATTTCCGCGGCGACTATCCTGGGCGACGGCAGTGTGGCGCTGATCGTCGATGTCGGCGCGCTGCAGCGCACCGGCGTGCGCCGGCAGGAGCCGGCGCTGGCGCAGTAAGCCGCCAACAACCATCGTCCATTTACAGGAGAACTAGACATCATGGCCGGCATCGGACACATCGATCCCCCCGGAAGCGACGCTTCGGGCCAGGAGTTCCTGGTCTTCACGCTGGGGTCGGAGGAATACGGCATCGACATCCTCAAGGTGCAGGAAATCCGCAGCTACGAGACCGTGACGCGCATTTCCAGCGCACCGGATTTCATCAAGGGCGTGACCAACCTGCGCGGCGTGATCGTGCCGATCGTCGACCTGCGCCTGAAGTTCCGCCTGGGCAACGTGCGCTACGACCACCAGACCGTGGTCATCATCCTGAACGTGGCCGGCCGCGTGGTCGGCATCGTGGTGGATGGCGTGTCGGATGTGCTGACCCTGACGGGGGATGCGATCAAGCCGGCGCCCGAGTTCGGCGTGTCGATCTCGACCGAGCACCTGACCGGCCTGGGCACGATCGACGGCCGCATGCTGGTGCTGATCGACATCGAGCGCCTGATGACCAGCCCCGAGATGGCACTGGTCGAGGCCGAGTACGCCTGACCTGGCATCGCTGAAGCAACCCATGACGCCGTACCGCACTGCCGCCAGCGTACCCGGTCAAGCCGGGCAGGTTCCCGCGCCGGCCGCCCTCTTGCGGCGCGACGAGGCACGCGACTTCCTGCTGACCGAGCGCGACTTCGAAAAGATCCGCGCGCTGATCCACCGCCGCGCGGGGATTTCGCTGGGCAGCCACAAGCGCGAGATGGTGTACAGCCGGCTGGCGCGCCGGCTGCGCACGCTGCAACTGTCGGACTTTGCCTCATACCTGGCGCTGCTGGAAGCGGATGACCGGTCGCCGGAGTGGGAATTCTTCACCAACGCGCTGACGACCAACCTGACCTCGTTCTTCCGCGAGTCGCACCACTTCCCGCTGCTGGCCGAGCATGCAAAGAAGACCGGGCGCCCCTACAGCGTCTGGTGTTCGGCCGCCTCCACCGGCGAAGAGCCGTACTCGATCGCCATCACGCTGGCCGAGGCACTGGGCGACCGCGCCGGCACGGTGCTGGCCACCGATATCGACACCCAGGTGCTGGCCAAGGCCCGCAGCGGCGTCTATTCGGCCGACCAGGCCGCGCGGCTGTCGCCGGAGCGGCTCAAGCGATTTTTCCTGAAGGGCACGGGGCCGCGCACCGGCTCGGTCAAGGTCAAGCCGGAGCTGGCCGCCACCATCGCGTTCGAGCCGCTGAACCTGCTTGCGCCCGACTGGGGCATTCGCGAGCAGTTCGACGCCATCTTCTGCCGCAACGTGATGATCTACTTCGACAAGCCGACCCAGGGACGCATCCTGGAGCGCTTTGTGCCGCTGCTCAAGCCGCACGGGCTGCTGTTCGCCGGCCATTCGGAGAACTTCTCCTATGTCACGCGCGCCTTCCAGCTGCGCGGGCAGACCGTCTATGAACTGGCGCCGGATGCGGCCAGAGCGGGAAGGCCGTGATGCGCACGCCCCATCTGCCCGAAGCCCTCGCCACGCGCACGTACTTCGACCGCGAGTTCGGCAAGCAGGCGATCAAGCTGCTGCCCAACGAGTATTACGTGACCCGCGAGGATGTGGTGCTGACCACCGTGCTGGGCTCTTGCGTGGCCGCCTGTATCCGCGACGAGACCGCCGGCGTGGGCGGCATGAACCATTTCATGCTGCCCGATGACGACGGCAACGCCGACCGCATGCTGTCGGCGTCGATGCGCTACGGCAGCTATGCGCTGGAAGTCCTGATCAACGAGCTGCTGAAGATGGGCGCGCGTCGCGAACGGCTGGAGGCCAAGGTCTTTGGCGGCGGCGCGGTGCTGGCCAATATGACCACGCTGAATATCGGCGACCGCAATGCGGATTTCGTGCTGCGCTACCTGAAGACCGAAGAGGTCCGCGTCGCGGCGCAGGACTTGCGCGGCCCGCATGCGCGCCGGGTCAGCTACTTCCCCGTCGGCGGGCTGGCGCTGGTGCGCCGCCTGACGCGGCAGGACGACCAGGTCTCGGTGGCGCGCGAGGAACGCGCGCTGGCGCGGGCCATTGCCACTTCGGCACGCGAGCCGGCGCGCACGCCTGAACTGTTTGCGCGGCAGCCTTACCCGCGCCAGCTTCCCTGAACCCATTACAAGCACGACCAATCATGACTGCCGCCAAGATCAAGGTGCTCTGCGTGGACGACTCCGCGCTGATCCGCAGCCTGATGACGGAGATCATCAACAGCCAGCCCGACATGGAAGTGGTGGGCACCGCGCCGGACCCGCTGGTGGCGCGCGACCTGATCAAGCGCCTGAACCCGGACGTGCTGACGCTGGACGTCGAAATGCCGCGCATGGACGGCCTGGACTTCCTGGAGCGGCTGATGCGGCTGCGGCCGATGCCGGTGCTGATGGTGTCGTCGCTGACCGAGCGCGGCTCGGAGATCACCATGCGCGCGCTGGAGCTGGGCGCGGTGGACTTTGTCACCAAGCCCAAGCTGGGCATCCGCGACGGGCTGCTGGAGTACACCGACACCATTGCCGACAAGCTGCGCGCCGCGTCGCGCGCCCGCGTGCGCGCGGCGGCGCAGCCGGCCTCGCCGTCGGCCACCGGCACCGCGCCCGTGCCGATGCTGCGCAGCCCGCTGCTGTCGACCGAGAAGCTGATCATCCTGGGCGCCTCCACCGGCGGCACCGAGGCCATCAAGGAATTCCTGATGCCGCTGCCGCCCGACAGCCCCGCGGTGATGATCGTGCAGCATATGCCGGCCGGCTTCACGCGTTCGTTCGCGCAGCGGCTGGACGGGCTGTGCCGCATCACCGTCAAGGAGGCCGTGCACGGCGAGCGCGTATTGCCGGGCCACGCGTATATCGCGCCGGGCGACTCGCATCTGCTGCTGGCGCGCAGCGGCGCCAACTATGTGGCGCACCTGTCGCAGGAAGCGCCGGTCAACCGCCACCGGCCGTCGGTCGACGTGCTGTTCGATTCCGCCGCGCAGCATGGCGGCAAGAACGTGATCGGCGTGATCCTGACCGGCATGGGCCGCGACGGCGCGCGCGGCATGCTGCGCATGCGCGAGGCCGGCGCCTACAACCTGGCCCAGGACGAGCACACATGCATCGTGTTTGGCATGCCGAAGGAGGCGATTGCCGCCGGCGGCGTGCATGAAGTCGTGCCCTTGCCGGCGATGACCCAGCGCGTGATGGCGCGGCTGGCCACGTACGGCACGCGCGCGCAGCGGGTGTAAACAAATCGGGCCGAGCGGCGCGAACATGCCTGCGCGCGGCGCTGGACCTGGCAACAAGCCATAACTGCATTAACTGGAGCCGTCAAAGTGGACAAGAGCATCAAGATCCTGGTCGTGGATGATTTCCCGACCATGCGCCGGATCATCCGCAACCTGCTCAAGGAGCTGGGTTTCGCCAACGTCGAGGAAGCCGAGGACGGCGCCGCCGGCCTGGAGAAGGCAAAGGACGGCAGCTTCCATTTCGTGATCTCGGACTGGAACATGCCCAATATGGACGGCCTGTCGATGCTGCAGGCGATCCGCGCCGACGCCAATATCGGCAAGGTACCGGTGCTGATGGTGACCGCCGAGGCCAAGAAGGAGAACATCATCGCGGCCGCCCAGGCCGGCGCCAACGGCTACGTGGTCAAGCCGTTCACGGCCGCGACGCTGGACGAGAAGATCACCAAGATCTTCGAAAAGCTCGGCGGCTGAGGCGGAGGCGCGTTTGTCATGACCCCGACCCTGAGCAACGATTCCGCCGAGCAACTGATCATCCGCATCGGCAACCTGACCCGGATGCTGCGCGACAACATGCGCGAGCTTGGCCTGGACAAGGAGATCGAGCGCGCCGCGCAGGCCATCCCCGATGCGCGCGACCGGCTGAACTACATCGCCGCGATGACCGAGCAGGCCGCCGAGCGCACGCTGAACGCGGTCGAACTGGCGCAGCCGATCCAGTCCGACATCGAACAGCAGGCCGAAACCCTGGACAAGCGCTGGGAGGCCTGGTTCGAGACCCCGGTGGAACTGGCCGACGCCCGTTCGCTGGTGCTCGATACCCGCGCCTTCCTGTCCGAGGTGCCCGGCCAGGCCCGCGCCACCAACAGCCACCTGCTCGACATCATGATGGCGCAGGACTTCCAGGACCTGACCGGCCAGGTCATCAAGAAGATGATGGACATGATCCGCGCGCTGGAGCAGGAGCTGCTGCAGGTGCTGATCGACAATGTGCCGTCAGAGCGGCGCGTGGAGGCCCCGTCCGCCACGCTGATGAACGGGCCGCAGATCAGTCCGGAAGGCAAGCCGGATGTGGTCTCGGACCAGGCGCAGGTGGATGATCTGCTGGCGAGTTTGGGGTTCTGACGTCCCGTTTGGAGTTCTTGCAACGTCGGTAGGGGCCTGGCGCAAGCGGGCGATCGGTCCCTGCTGACCGCTGTCCGCGCTCGTTTTTGAGAGTCGCCCCATACTCGCACCTTTGGCCGGACGCCGACGGGCGACTGGTTGACGAGGTCGGGGTTCCGAGGCGCGATCCGGCCAGAACGATAACAGGTGAGCGCTCATAGGAAAGCTCGCTGTCACGGGCACGTTTGCTGGTGGGCGCCAGATGGGAGAACAGAGGCCGGTTATCGCCAGCGGTCCTGGTTATTCTCTCGAGAAAAGGACGTTCATCGCCGATCTGTGGGGGGACTGAGGGTCGCAGAACGACCCCAGAGCCGACCAATGGTCTGCCGCCACCAAATTGGCCGCTTCGGTGGTACATCAGTCATTCCCGCTGCTGGGCAGACGGGGAAACCGCGGACGACTGTGGGTCGGAACAGTGGCTTCCCTCTGGCGGTCCCACGCTATTGCGCCTCCTTGCCATGTACGGCAAGAAGCACTGTAAGTCCGATTTAGGCCGATTCGTGCACTGCGAGTGTGAAGGTTGCGGTCAGAGTCAGCTGCCATTTAACAGCTAAATTGAACACGTATATTAGATGCTCTAATATAGATCCATTCTTATTGGCCATATTTCCCTCATAAATTAGGATTCCTTCAAATTCATGAGGAGACAGTCAGTGAACGAGTTGCAGCGCCTCGAAGTCCGCTCGTTGCGCGTATTCGAGGCAGTGGCCGCGGAAGGAAGCGTCTCACAAGCCGCCATCAAGCTCGGCGTGACACAGTCGGCGGTGTCGCAGGCCATTGCGCAGATCGAGGAAATCCTTGGTACCAAGGTGCTCGATAGAAGTCGCCGGCCCATGAAGCTGACACCGACCGGCATTGCCCTGCGCCGCAATGCGCACAGTGTGGTGGACGAGATGGACCGGCTGCTCGCGCAGGTCCGTGAAGCGGATCTCGCCAACCGGCCTGAAGTCCGCATCGGCATGATCGATTCGTATGCCGCCACGGTGGGTCCCGCCGTCGTCAAAGACGCCATCAAGAAGGGCAATCAGGTCCTGCTGTGGTCGGGGCTGGCATACAGCCACGCCCAGGCGCTGCTGCAACGGCAGCTCGACATCATCATCACCTCCGACCCGATGGAGGACATGGACAAGCTGGTGCGGCGCCCGCTGTTCACGGAGCCGTTCCTGATGGTGCTGCCGGCCGGACGGCGCGACCAGTTCGCCCAGAGCGACCTGCACGACATTGCGCGCGAATTTCCGCTGGTGCGCTTCAGCACGCGCTCGCACTATGGCGCGCTCACCGAGCGGTACCTGCGGCGCTGCGGCATCTCGGCGAAGCGCCACCTTGAAATCGACTCATCGGATGTGGTGCTTGCCATGGTCGCTGCCGACCTCGGCTGGGCCATCACGTCGCCGCTGGTGCTGCTGCAGAGCCGCGCCTACCTTGGCGATGTGCAGGTACTGCCAATTCCTGGGCCGGCCCTGACGCGGACCGTGTACCAGATCTCGCGCGCCGGCGAGTACGCCGAGACCGCCGAGTATTTCTACCAGACCAGCCGCCGCGTCCTGGACACCACCGTTTTTGCCGAGATCCGGGCACTATTGCCCGAGGTCGGCGCCACGCTGCATCTCAACTAAAACCCACCAGATCCACGCAGGAGACAAGCATGAAGTTGCGACGCCGGACTTTCCTTCTGGCGGCGGCCTCGGCCGCCCTCGAGTTACAGTTGACCAGGCTTGCGCACGCGCAACAGAGTACGGTCATCAACTATGGCGGGTCCGCATGGCTGGGGCACTATCCCGCCTACGTGGCGATCAAGAGCGGCATGTTCGCGGCCAACGGCCTGGACGTGAAATGGCAGTCCTTCGGGACCTCGTCGGCGCGTCTCGGCGGCATGCTGGCCGGGGGCGTCGATATCGCGGGCACGGGCATCGTCTCCGCACTGGCGCTGATGGCGCGCGGCTCGAAGCACCTGTCCGTGATCGGCGCGGCGGAAGACTTCGGCAAGGTCGAAGGCCTGTTCGTGCGTAACGACGTCAAGTCCGTAGGCGACCTCAAGGGCAAGAAGATCGGCGTGACGTTCGCCTCAAGCGCCCACCTGCTGGTGCTCGATCTGCTGGCCGGGGCGGGCCTTAACCCGGAGCGCGACGTCAATCTCGTCAACGTCCCCGCGCCCGAACTGACCGCCGCGCTGCAGGGCCGGCAGGTGGACGCGGCCGCGGCATGGACGCCGTACTTCAGCAAGATCCGCTCGCTGCCGGATGTCCGCCTGCTGGCCGACGACACCAGCTTCAGCCTGCACAAGCAGTTCGGCGTCACGCCGGGTCCCGACGTGCTGGTGGTGCGGCACGCGTTCGGCGAGAAGAATCCCGACGCGGTGCGCAAGTTCCTGCAGGCCTACTTCAAGGCCTCCGTGATGCTGCGCGACAAGCCCGAGGAGGCGGCGCGGTTCCTCACCGAGCTGACCAGCCTGTCCATGCCGGACCAGGTCGCGACGATCAAGGAAGCGAGCTGGTACGACCTGAGCCAGCAGAAGGCGCTGCTCGATCCGTCGTCGAAGTTTGCCACCGGCCTGCAGAAGCTGTCCGACCTCCTGGCCACGCACAAGCAGTTCGACAAGTCTCCGGCCGTGCGCGACTGGATCGATACCTCCTATCTCTGACCATGCGTCCATCGAATGCTTCCCCGGAAACTGTCATGTCACAGTCCGTACCTTCCTCTCCTCCGATAGTCCAACCGGCAAAGGGCCGCCGCGCCTCGGCGCGTCTGCTTCCCGTCAGCATCGCTTCGGTCATCGCCCTCCTGCTGGTGTGGGAGACGGCCTGCCGGATGGAGCTGATCGACTCGATCTTCCTGCCCGCCCCCAGCCAGATCCTGGAACTCGGCATGAAGATGTTTGCCGAGGGAACTCTGCTCGGACACGTGCTTGCCTCCACGCGGCGCGTGATGGTCGGCTTCCTCTGCGCCGCGCTGATCGCCGTGCCGCTGGGCATCTTCCTTGGCACTTCGCCGCGTGCGCGCGCCGCGTTCGACCCCATCCTGTCGTTCCTGCGGCCGCTGCCTTCCATGAGCTGGATTCCGCTGTCGCTGCTCTGGTTCGGCATTACCGAGACGCAGAAATACAGCATCGTCTTCATGGGCACCTTCGCCCCGGCGCTGCTGTACGTGATGGACGCCACGCGCAGTATCGACCCACTGCTGGTCCGTGCCGCGCGCAACCTTGGCGCGAACAGGTGGCAGGTCATGCGCGAAGTCATCCTGCCAGGCAGCCTTGCGCAGATCATCTCGGGGTTCAAGGTCATCCTTGGCCTGTCGTGGACTTGTGTCATCTCCGCCGAACTGGTGGCAGCCAAGGAGGGCCTGGGTTTTCTCATCATGAACGGCAAGGAGTTCTTCCAGACCGATGCCGTCATGCTCGGCATGGCCATGATCAGCATCACCGTGCTGCTGATCGATGTGGTGTCCCGCAAGCTTGAATCGAGGATCCTGAAATGGCAGAAGTAAGCATGGCAGACGCGAGCCAACCGATGATCTCCATCGAACATGTCACGAAGTCCTTTGGCGACTTCAAGGCGCTGGACGGCGTGCACCTGCGGGTGCGCAAGGGCGAGTTCCTGGTCATCCTGGGTGCCTCGGGCTGCGGCAAGTCCACTATGCTGAACATGATAGCCGGGTTCGAGCAGCCGACCACCGGCCGCGTCGTGGTCAACGGCAGACAGGTGACGGATGTCGACCCGCACTGCGGCATGGTGTTCCAGCAATACGCGCTCTTTCCCTGGCTCACGGTGCTCGACAATGTCGCCTTCGGCCTGAAGATGAAGGGCATGGGGGCCGTCGAGCGCCGCGCGGTGGCACGGCGCTACATCGAGATGGTCGGTCTGAAGGACTTCGCCGGACACTATCCCAAGGCGCTTTCCGGCGGTATGCGGCAGCGTGTTTCCATTGCGCGTGTGCTGGCGAACGACCCCGATGTCATCCTGCTCGACGAGCCGTTCGCGGCGCTGGATGCCATGACGCGCCAGGTCCTGCAGGAAGAGCTGCTGCAGATATACCAGAAGAGCGGCAAGACCATCGTGTTCATCACGCACTCGATCGACGAGGCGCTGATGCTGTCGACGCGCATGGTCATCATGGGCGCGCGGCCCGGACGCGTGGTGTGCGATATCGAGAACGACCTGCCGCTGCCACGCGACGCCGCGGTGCAGCTCTCGCCGCGCTTCAACGAGTTGAAGTCGCAGATCTGGAACACGGTACAGGCAGAAGTCATGAAGGCCCTCGGCACGCCGGCCGCCCACTGAGGCTAGGCACCGCCCAACAAGACCATGAACAAGCAATCACTGACCGCCGCGGGCAATCTTCCCGCAGGCGCTGGCCCGGCTTTTGCCGGAAATCCGACCTATCCGACGTATCAGCAGCGCTCCGGCTGGAACGCCATGCTGCCGGAGCGGCCCGTGAAGCCGATGCCGCGTGGCACCCGCTTCGGCACCGTCGTCATTGGCGGCGGCTACACCGGCCTGGCTGCGGCCCGGCGCATTGCGGAACTACGTCCTGCGGAGGAAGTGCTGATACTGGAAGCTTCCACAATCGGCGAGGGTTCTTCCGGGCGGAATTCCGGTTTCATCATTGACCTTCCCCACAACACAAAGATGGGGGGGCACACCAGTCCGCTGGAGGTGGCACGCAAGCAGATCCGGATGTATGACGCGGGCCTTCGCTGGCTCGAGCACCTGGTACGTGAGAATGGCATCGATTGCGGCTGGAATCCAGTTGGAAAGTACCACGCCGCCGCCAGCGACGCCGGCGTTCAGAACTTGCGCAAGGTACTGGACCAATATCGCGAGTGGGGCATTTCCTATACGGAATTCGACAGCGATGGACTGCAACAGAAGCTGGGCACCGGGTACTACAAGTACGGCTATCACTCGCCGAACAACGTCTTCGTCCAGCCTGCGGCACTGATCCGTGGCCTGGCCGATGCATTACCGCCCAACGTTACTATCGTGGAAAACGAGCCCGTTATCTCCTTGTCGGAGGCCACGCCGTTTCGCATCATCACTGCCCGCGGCACCTTTGTCGCCGACCGCGTGATCCTAGCAAACAATGGCTTCGCCAAGGCGCTCGGTGCTTTGCGCGACCGGCTGATCACGATCTTCACGTACGCCGCGGTCACGCCACGCCTGGCCGAGTCGGAACTGGCAAAGCTCGGCGATTCCCCGGAATGGGGCGTAATACCGGCGAACCGACTGGGAACTACGCTGCGGCGCATTCAGGGCGGTCGCTTCATGGTCCGCAGCGCCTACTCGTACGAGCGCGAGCAGACTGCCGACAAGACGCTGGCACTCCTGACCGATTGCTACAAGCGCCGCTATCCAAACATGAAATCCCACCAGTTCGAGTACGTGTGGGGCGGTACGACCGCGCTTACGCGCAACGGCGCGAGCTTTTTCGGCCAACTCCAGCCGGGACTCTACGCATCGCTGGGCTGCAACGGTGCCGGCGTGCTTAAGGGCAGCATGTTCGGCAAGCTGCTTGGCGAGATGGCGGTGGGTGCCGACTCCTCATACCTGAGCGACGCACTCAGCCTCGAACAGCCTAGTTGGCTTCCACCAGAGCCTTTCCGCCGCATTGGTGTCGTATCTGCCATCAAGTACCAGGCAGCGCTCGCAGGTACGGAGCGTTGAAATTTGCCTATCATTGCAAGGATCAAAATGTCTGACATTCAACGTAGTCACATTGGAAAGCGGTTGTCGCAGGCCGCATCGCATCAAGGTGTCCTGTATCTCGCCGGACAGGTGGCAGGCGACGTCACGCAGGACATGGCAGGGCAGACCCGACAAGTGCTGGCATCTGTCGACGCATTACTGACCGAGCATGGATCGGACAAGGCGAACATTCTGTTCTGCCAGATTTATTTGTCTGACATATCACAGATCGCCGCCATGAACGAGGTGTGGGACGCGTGGGTCGTGCCAGGTCATACGCCTCCGAGGGCTACTGTCGGCGCACCCTTAGCGTCGGCGGAGAAGTTGATTGAAGTGGTTGTCACCGCAGCGCGAACGAATCGCGATTGATCGCTGCGGCCAATTGCACGACGCGCTTGGTTCCCCTGGGCCGAGCGCATTTCTTATAGCTGCAGACCGAATAGTGGGTTTCTACCGATCTGCGTATGCATTCGAAAAAGCTGCTCGCGAAGGGCGGCTTATTGGTGCGGTGCCGATGTTTGAATGTCCGAGTGCCGTCATGAGTGGTTGTCCTTAGATGGCCGAACGCGGCCGACAGTCCACCGCCAGCCCACAACAGCCTCTGACCGACCCCTCTCGGACATTCGTCATATCGATCTAAATGGCCGGTCGGGTTCGCTACACCTCTCATCATGATGGCGCAGGACTTCCAGGACCTGACCGGCCAGGTCATCAAGCAGATGATGGACATGATCCGCGCGCTGGAGCAGGAGTTGCTGCAGGTGTTGATCGACAATGTCCCGTCCGAGCAGGTCCGTCGCTACCCTCGCGGCAACCGGTGAAACGTTTCTTCTTTGGCGGTCCTGCCCAGTTGAACCGCGGATCTTGCTTCATCATGCCCAGGGCATGCATAAGCCTCCGCCTGTAGCGATCTCTACAACGTTGCAGTAGTCCGTACGGCACCCTATGCTGCCGTCATGACTACCAAAACCAACGCCTGGCTTCTGCTGATCGTCAGCCTGCCGACGGCCGGCGCCACCGCGCGCATGCGCATCTGGCGTGCGGTCAAGGCGCTCGGCTGCGCGGCCTTGCGTGACGGCGCCTATCTTCTGCCTGAAAATGCGGAGCAAGCCGCACAATTGCGTGAGCTGGCCGACGAAACGCAGCAGGAAGACGGCAAGGCCTGGCTACTACGCGTCCAGGCTCAGGGGGTGGACGACATGACCGCCTACCAGGCCTTGTTCGATCGCACTGCAGACTACACCGAGTGGCTGGCCGAACTGTCGGAGGCACGCAAGACGTTGACCGGGCTTGCCACGACCGAGCTCAATCGACTGTATCGGCGCCATAGCCGAGCCTATGAGGCCATTCGCAAGATCGATTTCTTCCCCAATGAGGCGTCCATCCGGGCGGAAGCTCAATGGCGAGATTTTTCTGGTGCGATCGAGGCCATTTTGTCACCCGGCGAACCGCGTGCCGCCGCTGGCAGCATTCCCCGGCGCGACCCTGCCCAATATCAAGGCCGCCTGTGGGCGACTCGCCGCCACTTGTGGGTCGACCGCGTCGCTTGCGCCTGGCTGATCCAGCGGTTCATCGATCCGCACGCCCGTTTCCTGTGGCTGGAAAGCCTGACGGACTGTCCGCCGGATGCGCTTGGCTTCGACTTCGACGGCGCAACCTTCACGCATGTCGACGGCCGCGTGTCGTTCGAGGTGCTGCTCGCGGGCTTTGGCCTTGACGACAACCACGGATTGTCCCGGCTCGGCGCGATGGTCCATGCGCTGGACGTGGGCGGCTCGACGGTTCCCGAGGCCGGCGGATTCGAAGCCGTTCTCGCTGGCGCGCGCAAGCGGTTGGCCGATGACGATGCGCTCCTCGATGAGATCGGAGGCGTCCTGGATTCTCTCTACACGCATTTCTCCAGCGGCCGGAAGTCAAGTTAACTCAACCAAAAAGTCAATGAACTCGCCCCAACCAGCTGATACGGCACCGCCGCCCTCATCCCACGAACGCCCGGCCTACACGCTGTGGCAAATCGTTCTGTACTTCCTGCGGCTTGGCACCCTCGGCTTCGGTGGCCCGGTGGCCCTGGCCGGCTATATGCATCGCGACCTGGTCGAGGCGCGGCGCTGGATCACCGACGGCGACTACAAGGAAGGCCTCGCGCTGGCGCAACTGGCGCCCGGACCGCTGGCAGCGCAACTGGCCATCTATCTCGGCTACGTGCATTACCGCATCCTGGGCGCAACGCTCGTCGGCATCGCCTTTGTGCTGCCGTCGTTCCTGATGGTGGTGGCGCTTGGCTGGGCCTATGTGCGCTTCGGTGGACTGACCTGGATGCAGTCGGTGTTCTACGGCGTGGGTGCCGCCGTGATCGGCATCATCGCAATCAGCGCCTACAAGCTCACTAACAAGAGCGTGGGCAAAGACAAGCTGCTCTGGTTTGTCTATCTGGTCCTCGCTGCCGTGACAGTGATCACCGAGTCGGAAGTGGCGTGGCTGTTCCTTGCGGGCGGTGTCCTGGTGTGGTTCTGGCGCGCGCCACCCAAATGGCTACGCCAGGGCAAGGTGAGCGCACTGGCGGCAACACCTCTGCCGGCGGCAAGCGGCATGCTGAGCACGATTGACTGGCCGCTGCTGGCGCAGATCGGCGTCTTCTTCGCCAAGGCCGGTGCCTTTGTCTTCGGCTCGGGCCTGGCCATCGTTCCCTTCCTCTACGGTGGCGTGGTGACCGAACACCATTGGTTGAACGACAAGCAGTTTGTCGATGCGGTCGCGGTCGCCATGATCACGCCTGGGCCGGTGGTCATCACCGTTGGATTCATCGGCTACCTGGTCGCCGGTCTGCCTGGTGCCTGCGTGGCGGCGGCCGGTACCTTCCTGCCGTGCTACCTGTTCACCATTCTGCCGGCGCCGTACTTCAAGAAGTACGGCAAGCTGCCCGCGATCCTGGCCTTCGTGGATGGCGTCACGGCGGCCGCGGTCGGCGCCATCACCGGCGCGGTCATCGTGCTGGCCAAGCGCTCGATTGTCGATATTCCCACAGCGCTGCTGGCGCTGGTCACCGTCGCATTGCTGCTGAAGTTCAAGAAGCTGTCGGAGCCCGTGATCGTTGTCGGTGCCGCCTTGATCGGGCTGGCCGCGTATCCGTTGTTGCACCATTGAGTTGCGGGAGGAAAACCCATGGCCTGTCAAATGAAGCCGCTGGCATGCGATCCGGCCAGCCTGCCAGGTTAACCATCACGGAGCGAATGATGAAATGGATTACGCGCGAGCGTCCCAAGATCGACCGGATCGCTTGCCCATGGCTGGTTGCCCGGTTCATCGATGAGCGGCCGGAATTCCTGTACGTGCCCACTGGCGATGTCTTGCGCATTGCCGGCGAGACCGGTGCGATTCCGTATGACATTCCCGGCGTCGAGCTGTCGCATGTCGGCGACTTGTGCAGCTTCGATGCCTTCCTCGGCAAGTACGATCTTGGCGGCGACGCCGCCCTGCAGCTGGTGGCCGGCATCGTGCGCGGCGCGGATACCTCACGACTGGACCTGACCCCTCAGTCAGGCGGGCTCTACGCGATCTCCCTCGGCTTGTCCCACGTCTTCGCCGATGACCATGAAATGCTCGAACATGGCATGGTGATGTACGACGCGCTGTATGCGTGGTGTCAAAGCTGCCAGGCGGAAACGCATCGGTGGCCACCCAGGATGCCGGAATGAACGCTGGGGAGTAAGCGTTTGAATCGGCCCCTGTTCATACCAGCGCTGCGCACGTGTCTGCACGCCGAGCGCGTCCGGATGCGCGACAATAACGGGGGTGCTCCTGCAAGCGACAGGCGACATGTCCATCCGATCCGCTGCTCCCGCCTTGGCTGCTGCGCTGCTGTTCGGCGCAAGCACACCCTTGGCCAAGACTTTGACTGGTGCGATTCCACCGATTCTTCTTGCAGGCCTCCTGTACCTGGGAAGTGGCCTTGGCTTGACGGCCGTGCTGCTCGCCAGGCGGCTGATTGCGAGAACGGGAGATCCCGCTCCTGCCGCCTCGTCAATCCCGCGACGCGAAATCCCTTGGCTGCTTGGCGCGATCCTCGCCGGCGGCGTGGCTGGTCCGGCACTTCTATTGACTGCCCTCGCAACGACAGGCGCGGCGGCAGCCTCGCTCCTGTTGAATGTCGAGGGCGTGTTCACGGCGCTCATCGCCTGGGTTGTGTTCAAGGAAAATGCCGACCGGCAGATTGTGCTCGGCATGGTCGCCATTGTTGCAGGGGGCGCACTACTTTCCTGGCAACCAAACGCGGCAGCATTGTCCCCTGGGGCATTGCTGATTGTAGCCGCCTGCGCATGCTGGGCAATCGACAATAATCTCACCCGAAAGGTGTCGTCAAATGACGCGGTAATGATTGCCTGCCTGAAGGGCCTGGTCGCCGGGACATGCAATACAGGGCTCGCAATGGCGGCAGGTAATGCGCTGCCCGCCGCACTGCCATTGATCTGGGCAATGGTGGTCGGCTTCGTCGGCTACGGTGTCAGCCTGGCGCTCTTTGTGATTGCGCTTCGTCATCTCGGGACGGCACGAACGGGAGCGTATTTCTCTGTGGCGCCACTCTTTGGCGTCGTGATTTCGTTTGCCCTGTGGCCTGAGATGCCGGGCATTCTGTTCTGGCTCGCCGCGGTGCTTATGGCGCTTGGCGTGTGGCTTCACCTGCGCGAGCGGCACGAACACGAGCATACGCATGAGGCGACGGAGCACACGCATCCACACCGTCACGACGAGCATCATCAACACACGCATGATTTCCCTTGGGATGGCAAAGAGCCGCATGTCCATGCCCACGTGCATCAACCCCTGGTTCACGAGCTCCCGCACTACCCTGACATTCACCACCGGCATTCGCACTAACCCCGGGACTCTGGCGGGAGATTCCCCCTAAAGTCTCCCAACCCCCCCGCCGTTAACCCCCCAGGCACCCCCCATTTCCTGAACAACACCCAATTCCCCCGCCTTTTCCCATGAATGGGAAGGCTGTCCCGCTTCGATAATCCCTGCTGACGAATAGCGGCCTGCCGCTTCGCACGGAGCGTGGATGTCCGAAGAAAGCGACCTCGAGAAAACCGAACCCGCCTCACCCCGGCGCCTGGAAAAGGCGCGCGAGGAGGGGCAGGTGGTGCGTTCGCGCGAGCTGGCCACGTTCGTCATGCTGATCGCCGGCGTCACCGGCCTGTGGACGCTGGGCGGCCAGCTGGGCCGCAGCCTGAACCAGGTGATGCAGGGCGCGCTGCGCTTCGAGCCGGCGACGGCATTCGATCCCTCGCGCATGCTGTCGCGCTTCGGCCTGATGGTGTGGGACAGCCTGCTCGCCTTCCTGCCCCTGCTGCTGCTGTTCGGCGTGGCCGCGCTGGCCGCGCCGCTGCCGCTGGGCGGCTGGGTGTTCTCGACCAAGTCGTTCGCGCCGCAGTTCTCGCGCCTGTCGCCGCTGGCGGGGCTGGGCCGGATGTTCTCCGCGCATTCGCTGGTGGAGCTGCTCAAGGCCGTGGCCAAGTCGCTGCTGGTGGGCAGCGTGGGCGCCTGGGTACTGTGGAAGCGCCTGCCGGAGGCCATCGCGCTGATGAATGCGCCGGTGCAGGAGGCGCTGCTGCATATGGTCGACCTGGTGCTGCACTGCTGCCTGGTGGTGTCGTTGTCGCTGCTGGTGGTGGCGGCCATCGACGTGCCGTGGCAGTACTGGGAGTTCTTCAAGAAGCTGCGCATGACCAAGGAAGAGGTCAAGCAGGAGTTCAAGGAGAACGAGGGCGACCCCCATATCAAGAACCGCATCCGCCAGCAGCAGCGCGCCATGGCGCGCCGCCGCATGATGACCGAGGTGCCCAAGGCCGACGTGGTGGTGACCAACCCGACCCACTTTGCGGTGGCGCTGCGCTATGAGGAAGGGCGCATGGGTGCGCCGCGCGTGGTGGCCAAGGGCACCGGCGATATCGCCGTCCGCATCCGCGCGCTGGCCGCCGAGCACCGCGTGCCGCTGATGTCGGCGCCGCCGCTGGCGCGCGCGCTGCACCGCCACGTGGAGCTGGGCCAGGAAATCCCCGCCGGACTGTATACCGCCGTGGCCGAAGTGCTGGCCTGGGTCTATCAACTGAAGCACTGGCACTACTCGCAGGGCCCGCAGCCGCAGGCGCCCGCCGACCTGCCGGTGCCCGATGAACTCGCCGTACCGGAAATGCGCGAATGAACGCTCTGAGCAACCTGTTCAACCTGCCCGGCCTGCGCGCCGCCGGCCAGCTGAAGGCCATGACCGGGCCGCTGCTGATCATCATGATCCTCGGGATGATGATCCTGCCGCTGCCGGCCTTTGTGCTGGACCTGCTGTTCACCTTCAATATCGCGCTGGCGATCATGGTGCTGCTGGTCAGCATGTACACGCAGAAGGCGCTGGACTTTGCCGCCTTCCCGGCGGTGCTGCTGTTCACCACGCTGCTGCGCCTGTCGCTCAACGTCGCGTCCACGCGCGTGGTGCTGCTCGAAGGCCATACCGGGCCGGACGCCGCGGGCAAGGTGGTGGAGGCCTTCGGCCACTTCCTGGTGGGCGGCAACTTCGCCGTGGGCATCGTGGTGTTCGCGATCCTGGTGGTGATCAACTTCATGGTGATTACCAAGGGCGCCGGCCGTATTGCCGAAGTCGGCGCGCGCTTCATGCTGGATTCGATGCCCGGCAAGCAGATGGCGATCGATGCCGACCTGAACGCGGGCCTGATCAACGAAGAGGGCGCCAAGAAGCGCCGCGCCGAAGTGGCGCAGGAATCCGACTTCTACGGCGCCATGGACGGTGCCAGCAAGTTCGTGCGCGGCGATGCCGTGGCGGGCCTGCTGATCATGTTCATCAACGTCGCCGCCGGCATGGTGGTGGGCATGATGCAGCACGACCTGGACTTTGGCACCGCCGTGCACAACTACACGCTGCTGACCATCGGCGACGGCCTGGTGGCGCAGATCCCGGCGCTGGTGATCTCCACCGCGGCGGGCGTGATCGTATCGCGGGTGTCGAACGAGCAGGACGTGGGCGAGCAGCTCACCGGCCAGCTCTTTGCCAACCCGCGCGTGCTGTACCTGACCGCGGGCATCATCGGCATGATGGGCATCATCCCGGGCATGCCGCATTTTGCCTTCCTGCTGCTGGCAGGCGTGCTGGTGTGGATGGGCCGCTATATGTCGCGCCGCGCGGCCACGCAGGCGCAAGTCAGGCAGCGCGAGGAGCGCACCCCGGCGGTGGCGCCGGAATCCACCGAAGCCAGCTGGGACGATGTCACGCTGGTCGACCCGCTCGGCATGGAAGTGGGCTACCGCCTGATCACGCTGGTGGACCGCGCGCAGGACGGCGAGCTGCTGGGCCGCATCAAGAGCATCCGCAAGAAGGTGGCGCAGGAGATCGGCTTCCTGGTGCCGGTGGTGCATATCCGCGACAACCTGGAGCTCAAGCCCAACGCCTACCGCATCACGCTCAAGGGCGTGGAGATCGGCCGCGGCGAAGCCATGCCGGGCCAGTGGATGGCAATCAACCCCGGCCAGGTCAGCGGCACGCTGCCGGGCGCGGCCACGCGCGATCCCGCCTTCGGTCTGCCGGCGGTGTGGATCGACGCGGGCATCAAGGAGCAGGCGCAGTCCTTCGGCTATACCGTGGTCGATGCCAGCACGGTGGTGGCCACGCACCTGAACCACGTGATCCACATGCACGCCGCCGAGCTGCTGGGCCGCCAGGAAGTGCAGGCGCTGCTGGACCGCATCGCCAAGGACTCGCCCAAGCTGACCGAGGACCTGGTGCCGAAGACCATTTCGCTGACCGCGCTGCAGAAGATCCTGCAGAACCTGCTGGACGAAGGCGTGCCCATCCGCGACATGCGCACCATCCTGGATGTGGTGGCCGAGCATGCGCCCAAGATCAGCGACCCGAACGAGCTGACGGCGATGGTGCGCGTGGCGCTGGGCCGCGCGATCACGCAGCAGCTGTTCCCGAACAACGCCGACCTGCAGGTGATCGGCCTCGATGCCGGCCTGGAGCGCGTGCTGTCGCAGGCGCTGACCAACGGCGGCGGGATCGAGCCGGGCCTGGCCGATGCGCTGCTGCAGCAGACCCAGGGCGCGGTCACGCGCCAGGAGCAGATGGGCATGGACCCGGTGCTGCTGGTGCCGTCGCAGCTGCGCCCGCTGATGGCGCGCTTCCTGCGGCGCACCATGCCGCAGCTGAGGGTGCTGTCGCATGCCGAGGTCCCGGACAACCGCAATATCCGCATCACCGCCATGATCGGCGCGTGAGGAGTCAAAGATGAGCGTAGCCAAGTTTGTCGCGGCCAATGGCCGCGAAGCCATGCGCCAGGTGCGCGAAGCCATGGGCCCGGACGCGGTGGTGCTGTCCAACCGCACCGTCGAGGGTGGCGTGGAGATCGTCGCCATGCGCGATACGGATCTGGGCAGCGTGCAGGCCACGGCGCAGGTCTACGTGCCGTCCGCGCCGGCGGTCGATCCCGCCGCCATCGGCGACCTGCGCGGCGAGCTGCAATCGATGCGCGCGATGATCGAGCGCCAGCTGGCCGGGATCAATCCTGCCCCTGGCGTGGTTGCCAGCGCAGCAGCGCACGGCGTGGCCGCCAGCGACCCGCTGCGCGAATCGCTGTTTGAATGGATGGTCGGCGCCGGCTTTTCCGGACAGCTGGCGCGCACGCTGCTGGCGCGGTTGCCGCTGGGCTACGACCGCCCCGCGGCCATGGGCTGGATCCGCGCCGAGCTGGCCAGCAAGCTGCCGGTGCTGGGCGACGAGAACAGCCTCTTTGCGCAAGGCGGCGTGCTGGCGCTGGTGGGTCCCACCGGCGTGGGCAAGACCACCACCACGGCCAAGCTGGCGGCGCGCTTCGTGCTGCGCCACGGTGCCGACAAGCTGGCGCTGCTGACCACCGACAGCTTCCGTATCGGCGCCCATGAGCAGCTGCGCATCTACGGCGACATCCTGGGCGTGCCGGTGCATGCGGTGAAGGACGCCGCCGACCTGCGCTTCGCGCTGGCGGCGATGAAGGACAAGCACCTGGTGATCATCGACACCGTCGGCATGAGCCAGCGCGACCGCAGCCTGTCGGAACAGATCGCCATGCTGGCCGGCGTGCCCGCGCCGGTGCAGCGCGTGCTGCTGCTCAACGGCGCCAGCCACGGCGATACCCTCAATGAGGTGGTGCACGCCTACCGCCATGACGCCGCGCCTGACGGCGGCGGCATCGACGGCTGCATCATCAGCAAGCTGGATGAAGCCACCCACCTGGGCTCGGTGCTGGACGTGGTGATCCGCCACCGCCTGCCGGTGTTCTACGCCTCCACCGGCCAGCGCGTGCCCGAGCATCTTGAGCTGGCCAACGGCACCACGCTGGTCGAGCGCGCCTTCCTGACGCCGCGCCGCGGTTCGGTGTTTGCCGATGCCGACGCCGCGCGCCGGCGCGCCGCCGGCGCTGATGACGAGGCGCCCGCGCGTGGCGGCGCCGACGAGGTGCTGCGCTCGCTGACCGACAGCGCCGACGCGCTGAGCCAGTGCGTGTCCGAGCTGAATGGCGCGGGCCTGGGTTTTGACCTGGCCCGCTCGCTGTGGCAACAGCGCAGCGCCGGCGCCCCGGCCCTGCGCGCCATGTCGCAGCAGGTGCGTGAAGCGGTCTGCCGCGACGTGACCGGCCAGTGCGAGCAGTATGTGCTCGCCGTCGCCGCCACGCTGCAAGTGGCTGTGCCCGGGCGCCGCGCGCCGCAGCCGATGCAGCATACGCTGTGGCTGGCCGACCGCAACGGCATGCCGCTGGCCGCCACCGTGACCCCGGCCGGCCGGGGTCACTATGCGGGCCAGCCGCTGGGCGAAGCCGAATCCGATGCCGCCAACCTGCGCGCCGCCATGAGCGCCGCGCGCAAGGTGGTCAACCTGCTTGACGCCGTGCCCGCCGCCGCCACGCTGGCGCGCTGGCAGCAGGCCGGCGAGCGCTGGGCGGCCGGCGCGCGCAAGACCGCGCGCGTGGTCAGCGCCGGCGCCGCCTGGAAGCTCGATGCACTGGCCGATACGCTGACCTTCCATGCCGTGGGCGAGGACACCGTGCGCGAGCGTGACGCCGTGCGCTGGCTGGCCAGCGTCGACGTGCGCGTGCCGGACAGCCCGGTGCGCGGCAAGGGCACGCCAGAAGGCGGCATCGACGCCTGCCTGGTGGTGGCCCGCCTGGCCGACCGCGCCACCGGTGAACTGCTCGATACCCGTTACCTGCTGTGCGATCCGGCGCTGACGCAGGATGCCGCGCAGGTGGCGCGCTGGGCCCTGTGGACCGACGCGGCCGATGCGCGCCTGCGCACGCTGCGCCACGCCATCGACCACTTCGCCCAGGACGCTGAAAGCGGCCACGCCGCCGGCGCCGCCCTGGCCGCGCTGCAGCTCGGATTGTCGGTGCTGCGCCTGGAACACGCGCCGACCGCGGCCGCGCCCGCCTTCCTCGCGCGCCTGGCCGGCCGCACGGTGCGCGAGGGCGTGCCGGTGCCGGGCCCGGTGCTCAACGAGGGCATGGGCCGCGTGCTGGCGCTGCTCGACGTGCTGGAAAACTATCCGGGCCGCGGCGCTGCCGTGCCGGCTGCAGCGATGGAGGTGCTGCCGTGAGCGGCCTCGCCATGGACCAGGCCGAGAGCCTGCGCCGGATGCTGGCGCCGCGCACGACACGCCGTATCGCGGTGGTCGCCAGCGAATGCGGTGCCGGCGCGACTACCGTGGCCCTGGGTTTGTCGAACGCGCTGGCCATGCAGGGCGAGCGCGTGCTGCTGGTCGATGAAGACGCCGCCGCGGCGCGCGCCACGCGGCTGTCCGGCACCAGGCCCGCCGGCACGCTGGCCGGTGTCAACGCAGGCCGCCTGTCGCTGGAAGCTGCTGCCGGCACTGGCCCGGGTGGCGTGCTGTCGGTGCTGCCGGCAGGCCGGCCCGTGCCGGGAAACACCTTGCCGGCCGCGGGTGGCTTTCGCAGCGTGGTGGTGGATGCCGCCATCGATGCCGACGGCGTGCTGTCGCCGCTTGCGGGTGGTGCGCACAACGTGCTGGTGGTGATGCGGCAGGAGCTGGCGTCGATCACCGATGCCTACGCCTGCATCAAGCGCCTGCACCACCTGTATGCCTGGCGCCAGTTCCACCTGATCGTCAACATGGCGGCCAGCGAGGCCACGGTGCAGGCGATCCTGCGCAACCTGGCGCGCACCGCCAGCCAGTATCTCGGCGTCGAGGTGCTGTGCGCGGGCTGGCTGCCGTGCGACCCGCTGGTGGCGCGCGGCGTGCAGCTGGGCCGCTGCGTGGTCGAGGCGTTTCCGGCGGCGCCGGCCACCACGGCACTGCGCCGCACCGCCGGCGGCATCGGCGCCTGGCCGCTGCGTGCCGATGCCGCTGCGCCGGCCGCAACCCCCGCGATGGCCTGAGCCTGCCAGCCATGCCAACTTACCGAACTGCACCCTGAGCCAGCCGGCCGCCGCAAGGCGTGCCGGACCAGCAATCCAGCATTCACGAGAATTGCACCATGTACACGATCCAGGGAAAGCTCGAACAGGCCGACGTGGTCAAGGCGCACGCGCAACTGGTGCGCCGCATCGCGCTGCAACTGGCCGCCAGGCTGCCCGCCAGCGTGCAGATCGACGACCTGATCCAGGCCGGCATGATCGGCCTGCTCGACGCCGCCAAGCGCTATGAAGACACCCATGGCGCGCGCTTCGAGACCTACGCCAGCCAGCGCATCCGCGGCGCCATGCTGGACGAGGTGCGTGCCAACGACTGGCAGTCGCGCAGCCTGCGCCAGTTCACCCGCCGCATCGAACGCACGCAGCGCAACCTGGAGCAGAAGCTCGGGCGCACGCCGATCGATTCCGAGGTGGCCGAGGCCATGGAGATGCCGCTGGACGAATACCAGCTGCTGCTCAACGAGGTCTATGGCTGCCAGCTGCTGCACTACGAGGATTTCGAGCGCTCCGGCGAAGAAGACTTCCTGGACCGCCACCTCGGCGGCAGCGATGACGGCAACCCGCTGACCGTGCTGATGGAAAGCGGCATGCGCGAGGCGCTGATCCGCGCCATCGAGCGGCTGCCCGAGCGCGAGAAGCTGGTGCTGTCGCTGTGCTACGACCAGGAGCTGAACCTGCGCGAGATTGGCGCGGTGCTCGATGTGACCGAGTCGCGCGTGTGCCAGATCCGCGGCCAGGCGATTACCCGGCTGCGCAACCAGTTGCGCGGCTTGCTGTGATGCGCAGGGCGGGCCGCGCCGCACAGGGCGCCTGCTGGATGCTGGTGGCAGTATCGGCCTGCGCCTGGGCGGCGTTCGACGCCGGCACCCGCCACGCGTGGACCGGCTCGGTCAACGGGCCGGCCCTGTACGGCCGCGGCCAGCGCGCGGTGTCGCCGCCGATCCTGCCCGCCAGCGTCCTGCCGCAGTCAGAAGGGGTCATTACCTCGGTGCGCTGGCGCTACAGCTTCGCCAGGACCCCACCGGCGGAGCTGCAAGCCTATCTCTGCAACGCCCGGCGCTGCGTGCTGCTGCTGGAGGCCGAAGGCAAGACCGATGCGTTCGTTGGGGATGACGCCACCAAGGGCTTCGTGTTCGCGTTCCGGGTGCCGGGGCAGGGCAGCCTGGTGCCGGTGTTGCAGGGGCGCAGCAATGAGGTGGTGGTGGGGTTCAGGTAGGGTCGGAGGCCGGCGTGGTCAGCGCCGATGATCTGTCAGTGCGTTGGCGCGAAACAGCACAGGCTCCAGGATCGTTCGCAACGCTGCAACGGTGCCTGGCAGCGCCTGCCATGTGAGTTCGTTCTTCCTGAGAAACGCATGCCACACCGCCTGCCGCGACGGGTCCGTGGCGAATTCGTCGGTAAGGCCCACCGGCAGTGAAGCGGGGACAGTCATGCCGCGCCTTGCGAAGGTTGCCGCGACTGCAGTGGCCAACATCTCCGCATCCAGGATTTCGCGGTCCAGCAAAATCGCCAGGTCGAAATAGTCCTTCAGACGGCTGTTCGCCATGCCCAGCAATGCAATGGCATGCAGCTTTTCGGAAACGACGGTATAGACCGGGTATGTGCGCAACCGCGGGGCTGGCAAATCATTGAGCAGGACGGGGTAGGTGGCGTCCACGGGTCCCGGCGTCACGGCATCGCCGAACCCGATATCGACCTGGACCCTGCATCTTGCCCGGGCGAGCTCGCCGGTGAGCACGACGCGTGCGCCGGCGTATCCCGCATCCTTGCGGATTTCCTCGGTGGCGACCGATGCCGGATCGAATGTGATGCCATCATCGACATGGACACAGACAATGTCGCGGAAGGTCTTGGCGATCGACGCCAGATCGCTCGTCCCGAATCCAAGCATGTCGGCATCGCGGGTAGCGCGGTGCGGCATGTCATACCAGAGCGTGAACAGCAGGGCACCTTTCAGCACGAAGTGCTCGGCATGTGGCGACTGGCATAGCCGATAAAGCATGCGTTCAAGAGCAAAACGCACCAGCACCTGGTTGAAGTCCACCCCTTGCGATTTTGCAATGTTCAACAGGCGTGCCCGAACCGACGCAGCGAGATCGTTGCTCATTCGACCAGTTCAAGATAGGGGCGCATGACGTTGGCGACGCGGCAAATCTTGGCATAGCGCCAGAGGTCGTCAGCGGATGCCTTCCGTTGTGCCCGCGCATCTTTAAGCGCTTCCAGTGCGACGTCCAGCCCTACCTTGTTGCGATGCTTGAAGCAATCGGCCACTGTCCTGGCGGCGCTGTAGATCCGCAGGGGCACACCATCGCGTTCGATCACCTCAATCCCTGCGGAATAGGCATCTTCGGCAACCTGGATCATCTTGATCGGTGGGAACTCGATCCTTGGTACATGACTGCCTCGCGGCATCGCAATCCAGATTTCGCGCGGCAGTTGGGTGGTCAGTCCGTGGAACTGAAGCGCTGTCAGCACGCAGAAGACAGCCTGGGGTGCCCTGGTGGCAATGGCGATCAGGCTCTCGTGCTCTGAACCCGGATTATTGGGAAGCCGGTAGATGCCACGATCGACTTTCTCGAGCAGGCCGGCGCCGACCATGCGGGTCAGGACTATCCGTGGGACCTCGATATTGTCGAGATCACCAGGTCGCAGCATGCCTTTCCTGGAGATCAGGTCGAGGACGCGTTGGGCTTGGGTGTTGGGCGGCATGATGCCCAAAGTATGTTCCGTTTTTTCGTCAGTTTCAAGTAAGTGACGAAAAAATGGAACATTTTTGTGACTGGCGTCGGGGGACTTCCGGCATGCTCAAAACGTCGCTTGCGAAGAAAGCCGGCCGTCAGAACATGCTCAACCCGCCGCCAGGCTCACCCCACCCACCCCAGCCGCCGCCTTCCCATCCTTCCCATACAACCCCGCATCACCACCGCTATGCTGGCGCAGCGCCTGGATGGCTTCGCGGGTGAAATCGAGGTGGGCGTTGACGACGGCGCCATTCAGGGCGTTGCCGTCGCGCGCGGTGCGGGCGGCGAAGACCAGCTGGCGCCAGGCGTCGGCCACGGCCGGGTCGACCTGGCGGCCAAGCAGCTGGCCTTCGGGGCCGGCGCGCAGGCCGAGCGCGCCCATCTGGGCTTCGCGGGCCTTGAGTTGGCGGGACAGGGTCTGGCCCAGTTCGACCTTGCGCGTCAGCAGTCCGCTCAGGGACTGGAAGTCGCCCCGCTTGAGGGCGTCGCGCTCTTCGGCGAGGAGTTGGCCGAAGGCCTGGATGCCTTCGGTTTCGCGCTGCAGGGACTGGATCAGGCTCTGGCTCATGATGGCTATCTGGGGTCGGCCTGGCCAAGCTCGCGCAGGGTGGCGAGCAGGCCGTCGGCAATCTTGCCCGGGTCGATCCTGATCTTGCCTTCGGCGATGGCCTGGCGGATCTCTTCGACCTTGGCGGTATCGATATCGTCGTCGGTGGGCTGGACCAGGCGGGCGCTGATGTCGCGCACCTGGGCGGCCAGCGGGCTGACGCTCAGGCCGGCGGCCGGCGCGGCCGTATCGGCCGATGCGGCCGGCGCGGCCTGGGGCCGGGCCGCGGCGTCGGCGGGCCGGGACGAGGTGGAGTGGTTGATCTTCACGGGGCGTTCCTTGCTGGTTTCCTATGGCATTACGGACGCGCCGGCGAATTCTTTAGGGCGCCAGGCCCGGATTCGCCGCGCGGCGGCTTCGGCGGCATTTTCGCACGCCGGTTGCCCCGGATTTCCAGACTTTCTGGCCATGATTACAGCACTTGGCGCAGGACTATTGCAGCACGACGGTGTCGCCGCTGCGCACCAGTCCGTTGACCACCTGGCCGCTGCGCAGGCGCACCTGCACGGTGTTGCCGGTGGCGGCGTCGGCCAGCACCTTGCCCTCGCTGGTGATCTGGAAGGCCTCGCCTTCCACGGCCACGGTGACGGTCTGGCCCTGGCGCACGGCGATGGCCTTGCGCAGCAGGTCGCTGCGCAGCGGCGAGCCGGCGGCGATCCGGTTGACGGTGACCGCGCCGGCAAGCTGGGCCGGGTCGGTGACCACCGCACGCGGCAGCATGCCCAGGTCGCCCTGACGCACTTCAATATCCGCCTGACCGACCGGCTCGCCCGGGCCCAGCGCGCGCGCAGCCACGTAATAGTCGGTCAGCACCGCTACGCGCGCCTGCATGTAGCGCACCCAGGGCCGCTCGCCGCCGCAGCGCACGCCGACCGAGACGCGCCCCCACGGCGAAGCGCCGGCGGGCAGGAACGGGTCGGGCGCGACGCATTCGGGCGCGCGGCCGCCCGACGGCGGCGCGACCTGCACGCTGACCTTGCCCGGCAGGCCGGCGGTCTGCTGCAGCAGGAAGCGTTCGACCGCCACGCGCGCGGGGTCTTCGGCAAAGGGGCTGGCGGCCGCAGCGGGACTGGCGGCGGGGTTGGCAGCATAAGCCGCCTGCTGCTGGCCGTGCGCGGCCGGCGCCTGCATGGCGACGGGCATGACCTGCGCCGGCGCGGCACCGGCGGCGGCCGGGCCAAGCAGGCAGACGCCCAGCAGGGCGTGCGCCAGGCTGCGGGCGGTGCGGCGATTCGGTTTCATCTGGACTTCCCGGCAAGGACGGGACGGCATGCAGGGCATGCCTGGCGCACCGCCCCGTGACTGGCTGCGCGCCCCGTTTACATCTGTCATCGGGGTCCCATTGTAGGCAGGCCCTCGCGCGCGGGCGGCCCGAAATACATGGATTTCCCGTCCCTATTCATCCGATTGGCGTGACAGGTCCCCGCCTAAGATGCCAACCCTGAAGAAGGTCGTTCGCTCCGCTTCTGTGAGCGATCTCGTGAGCGTTTTCGTGAGCAGGGAGATGCCAGATGATTGACAGACTCGACGCGGCGCTACGTTTCCAGCAGGAAGCGTTGAGCCTGCGCAACCAGCGGCAGTCGGTGATTGCCTCCAACATCGCGCACGCGGACACGCCCGGCTACAAGGCGCGCGACTTTGATTTCTCCAGCACGCTGGCGCAGAGCGTCGAGCGCGGCCATCGCAATGAAGGCGTGTCGCTGTCCACCACCTCGGCGCGCCACATGCCCGCGCAGGCGCCGGGCCGCGAGGAATTCGACCTGGCCTACCGCATCCCGCTGCAGTCCAGCGTGGACGGCAACACCGTGGAAATGAACACTGAACGCGTGGCCTTTGCCGACAACACGGTGCATTTCGAATCCGGCCTTGCGGTGATGAGCGCCAAGATCAAGACCATGCTGGCCGCAATCCAGCAATGAGGCCAGCATGCCAGCCATGAATATCTTCGACGTCGCCGGTTCCGCCATGGCGGCGCAGTCGCAGCGGATGAACGTGACCGCGTCCAACCTGGCCAACGCGGACAGCATCGTGAGCCCCAACGGGCAGGCCTACCGCGCCAAGCAGGTGATCTTCGGCCTGGCGCCCACGCCCGGCCAGAGCGACCTGGGCGGCGTGCAGGTCGAAGGCGTGATGGAAGACCCGTCGCCGCCGCGCATGGTGCACAACCCCACGCATCCGCTGGCCAATGCCGAGGGCTACGTGATGATGCCCAACGTGAATCCGGTGGAGGAGATGGTCAACATGATCTCGGCCTCGCGCTCGTACCAGGCCAACGTGGAGGTGCTCAACACCGCCAAGACCATGATGCTCAAGACGCTGACGATCGGTCAGTGATGACAAACGGAACCGCCGGATAGCGATATGACCTCCACCACTTCAGTCAGCAGCAATACCCAGGGCACGCAGGGCATCAACGATGCCCTCAAGAGCGGCAGCGCCAGCGCCGCCGACCTGCAGAACAACTTCCTCAAGATGCTTGTGACGCAGATGAACAACCAGGATCCGCTCAACCCGATGGACAACTCCCAGCTCACTTCGCAGCTGGCGCAGATCAGCACGGTGAGCAGCATGCAGACCATGAACACCACGCTCAACCAGCTGCTGGGCCAGGTGAGCGCAAGCCGCGCGATGGATTCCGCCGCGCTGATCGGCCGCACGGTGATGGTGCCGGGTTCCCACGTGGCATTGAAGGACGGCGTGGCCGGCGGCTTCGGGCTGGACCTGCCTTCGACCGCGGACGCGGTGACAGTGAGCGTGATCGACAAGGACGGCAACGTGGTGCGCACCATCGACATGAAAGGCCAGGTGGCCGGCGTGCACGACATCGCCTGGGACGGCAAGAACGACGCCGGCGTGGCCGTTGCCGACGGCGACTACACCTTCAAGGTCAACGCCACCGCCAACGGCACCTCGGTGCAGCCGGTTGCGCTGGTCTACGGCAAGGTGCAGAGCATCAGCGGCGACTCGAACGGCGTGCTGGTCGATATCGGCAACGGCCAGAGCGCGGGCGTGGATGACGTCCGCCGCATTCTCTAACCACTGCGTCACCCGCGCCGGTGTGCACGGGCCTGCATGTACAACAGCTAGTCAGAGGAAAAAACCATGGGTTTCGGTCAAGGGGTCAGCGGCCTTAACGCCGCAGCGTCCAATCTGGACGTGATTGGCAACAATATTGCCAACGCCAACACGGTTGGCTTCAAGCAATCCACCGCGCAGTTCGCGGATGTCTACGCCGGCACCAAGATCGGCCTGGGCACGCGCGTGAACTCGGTGGTGCAGTCGTTCAACCAGGGCAATATCGAAGCCTCCGGCCGTTCGCTGGACGTTGCCATCACCAACGGCAACGGCTTCTTCCGCATGACCAGCCCGGACGGCGCGGTCTACTACTCGCGCAACGGCCAGTTCCAGCGCCAGGAAGATGGCCGCATCACCAATATGCAGGGCCTGCAGGTGACCGGCTATCCGCCGGGCGTGGCCGGCGGCGCCGGCGTGCAGCCGCAGCCGCTGGTGATCAGCAATGCGCAGATGGCGCCGCAGGCCACCAGCACCATCACCGCCAAGTTCCAGCTGGATTCGCGCAGCACGGTGCCGCCCACGGCCTTCGCCAGCGTGCCGGGCACGCCGCCGACCAGCAATATGTTCAACTACAGCACGGCGATCAACGTCTATGATTCGCTGGGCAACAAGCAGCAGCTGACGGCGTACTTCGCCAAGGTGGCCAATGCTCCCGCTCCGGCCGTTCCGGTCCATCCGACGGTAGCGGGCGGCACTGACTGGAACATGTACGTGACCGACGCCAGCGGCAACGTGGTGGGCGGTGCGCCGGTCGCCATGGCCTTCGACAACGCTGGCGCGCTGCAGTCGCCGGCTGCCGGCGCCATCACGCTGACCCAGCCGGCCGCCAACGGCGCCCAGCCCATGGCGATGAAACTGGACCTGACCGGCACCACGCAGTTCGGTGCCGACAACGACGTCAAACAGCTGAGCCAGAACGGCTACACCTCGGGCAGCTTGCTGGGCTTCTCGGTGGATTCGAAGGGCACCATCACCGGCAGCTATTCCAACGAACAGACCAAGCCGCTGGGCCAGATCGTGATGGCCGCCTTCGGCAACGTCGAGGGCCTGAAGCCGGAAGGCGACAACGTGTGGTCGGCCACCGGCGCGTCGGGCCAGGCGCTGCTGGGCACGGCCGGAGGCAGCATGGGCACGCTGCGCTCCAACGCGGTGGAAGCGTCCAACGTCGACCTGTCGGGCCAGCTGGTGAACCTGATCGTCGCGCAGCGCAACTACCAGGCCAATGCGCAGACCATCAAGGCGCAGGACACGGTCATGCAGACCCTGGTCAACCTGTAATGCCTGCGCTGAGCTGAGCCGCCGCCATGGACCGCATGATCTACACCGCCCTGTCGGGCGCCAAGCAGATACTCGACCAGCAAGCGGCGGTATCGAACAACCTCGCCAATGTGTCGACGCCGGGCTTCCGCGCGCAGATCAACCTGTACCGCGCGGTGCCGGTGACCGGCCAGGAGTCGCCCACGCGCGCCTTCACGCTGGCGTCCACGCCGGGCGCGGACATGCGCGCGGGTCCGCTGACCTACACCGGCCGCGCGCTGGACGTGGCCCTGCAGGGCAACGGCTGGCTGGTGGTGCAGGCGCCGGACGGCAGCGAGGCTTATACCCGTGCCGGCGCCCTGCAGGTGGCGCAGGACGGGCAGGTGCAGACCCTCTCCGGCCTGCCGGTGATGGGCGACGGCGGCCCGCTCTCGGTGCCGCCGGGCTCGCAGGTGACCATCGGCAGCGACGGCACCATCACCGCGCGCGGCCCGGGTGAAGCTTCCGCGGGCCTGGCCCAGGTGGGCAAGCTGCGCGTGGTGAATCCGCCCAACGACGCCATCGCGCGCGGGGATGACGGCCTGTTCCGGCTGCGCCCCGGCGCGCAGCCGCTGGCCGCCGATCCCGCCGTGCGCGTGGTCTCGGGCGCGCTGGAAGGCAGCAACGTCAATCCGACCGAAGCCATGGTCGACATGATCGCCAATGCCCGCCGCTTCGAGATGCAGATGAAGATGATCCAGGGCACGGACGGCAACGAGCAGCGCGCCAACCAGCTGCTCTCGACCAACTGACCCGACTGAACGAACGAACTAGCAAGGACCCCATGATCCGCTCACTCTGGATTGCCAAGACCGGCCTCGATGCGCAGCAGACGCAGATGGACGTGATCTCGAACAACCTCGCCAACGTCTCCACCAACGGCTTCAAGCGTGGACGCGCGGTGTTCGAGGACCTGATGTACCAGACCATCCGCCAGCCCGGCGCGCTGTCTTCGGACCAGACTACGCTGCCGTCAGGCATGCAGCTGGGCACCGGCGTGCGTCCGGTTGCGACCGAGCGCATCCACACGCAAGGCAATCCCCAGCAGACCGGCAACTCGAAGGACGTGGCCATCCTTGGCCAGGGCTTCTTCCAGGTGGCGCTGCCTGACGGCACCACCGCCTACACGCGCGACGGTTCCTTCCAGGTGGACCAGAACGGCCAGCTGGTCACGTCGAGCGGCTTCGTGGTCCAGCCCGCCGTCACCATCCCCGCCAACACGCTGTCGCTGACCATTGCCCGCGACGGCACGGTGTCGGTGACGCAACCCGGTTCCAGCAACAACGTGCAGGTCGGCCAGCTCCAGCTTGCCACCTTCATGAACCCGGCCGGCCTGCAGAGCATGGGCGAGAACCTATACGTGCAGACCGATGCCTCGGGCGCGCCCAATACCACGGTGCCCGGCCTGAACGGCGCTGGCACGCTGCAGCAGAACTATGTGGAAGCATCCAATGTGAACGTGGTGGAAGAGCTGGTGAGCATGATCCAGACCCAGCGCGCCTACGAAATCAACAGCAAGGCAGTGCAGACCTCCGACCAGATGCTGCAGCGCCTGTCGCAGATGGGATGAACGAAGTGAACTTGGCCGCCTCGCTGTCCCGCTTCGGGGCGCTCGCGCTGCATTGTCTGGCTGGCCTTGCCGTGCTGGCCACCGGCGGCTGCGCGCTGGTGCCGCGCGAGCCGCTGGTGCAATTGCCCACCACCGCGCGCGCGGAGCCGCGGCCGATGGGGCCCGCCTCGGGCTCGATCTACCAGTCATCGTACGCCGGCAACCCGCTGTTCGAGGACCGGCGTCCGCGCAATGTGGGCGATATCCTGACGATCCTGATCACCGAGAACGTCAACGCCACCAAGAATTCCGGCACCAACACCAGCCGCACCGGCAACGCCGCGCTGGCGTTCGATGCCGTGCCGCGCGCGCTTGGCGGCCTGTTCGGCAGCAGCCAGAACGCCAACATCAACGGCGCCAACACCATGAAGGCCAGCGGCGGCGCCAGCGCGGCCAATACCTTCAACGGCACCATCACCGTCACGGTGCTGGAGGTGCTGACCAACGGCAACCTGGTGGTCTCCGGCGAAAAGCAGATGGCCATCAACCAGGGTGCGGAGTTCATCCGCTTCTCCGGCGTGGTCAACCCGCGCACGATCACCGGCGACAACGCCGTGCTGTCGACGCAGGTGGCCGACGCGCGCATCGAATACACCGCCAAGGGCGTGATCGACGAAGCGCAGAACATGGGCTGGCTGCAGCGCTTCTTCCTCAATGTTTCTCCGTTCTGACCGCGCCATGTCTGCTCCCATGCTCGCCCGTTTCCTGTCCCGCCTGCTGCGCCTGAGCGTGATCAGCCTGGCGCTTGGCGTGGCCTTCGGCGCCTTTGCCACTGTCGCCAAGGCCGAGCGCCTGAAGAACCTGGCCACCTTCCAGGGCGTGCGCGAGAACCCGCTGGTGGGCTACGGCCTGGTGGTGGGCCTGGACAATACCGGCGACCAGACCATGCAGACGCCGTTCACCACGCAGAGCCTGACCAATATGCTCTCGCAGCTGGGGATCACATTGCCGGCCGGCAAGAACATGCAGCTCAAGAACGTGGCGGCGGTGATGGTGACCGCTTCGCTGCCCGCGTTCGCGCAGCCCGGCAGCCAGCTCGACATCGTGGTGTCATCGATGGGCAATGCCAAGAGCCTGCGCGGCGGCACGCTGCTGATGACCCCGCTCAAGGGGGCCGACGGCCAGGTCTATGCCATCGCCCAGGGCAATATGCTGGTGGGCGGCGCGGGCGCATCGGCCAACGGCAGCAAGGTGCAGATCAACCAGCTGGCAGTGGGCCGCATCGCCAATGGCGCCATCGTGGAGCGCGCCGTGGCGCCGTTCCAGCCCGATGGCGGCGTGCTCAACCTGGAACTGAAGGACACCGATTTCGGCACCGCCGAGCGCGTGGTGGAGGCCATCAACCGCGCCATGGGCGGCGGTGTTGCCGCGGCGCTGGATGGCCGCGTGGTGCAGGTGCGCGCGCCGGCGTCGGCGGGCGCGCGGGTGGGCTTCCTGGCCCGCATCGAGAACATCGACGTGACCCCGGCCAAGGCCGCCGCCAAGGTGATCCTGAACGCCCGCACCGGTTCCATCGTGATGAACCAGGCCGTGACCGTGGAAGACTGCGCGGTGGCGCACGGCAACCTGTCGGTGGTGATCAACACGCAGCCCGTGATCAGCCAGCCCGCGCCGTTCAGCGGCGGGCAGACCGTGGTGGCGCCGGTGTCGCAGATCGACATGAAGCAACAGGGCGGCTCGCTGCAGATCGTCAAGGCGGGCGCCTCGCTGGCCGCCGTGGTCAAGGGGCTGAATGCGCTGGGCGCAACCCCGGCCGACCTGCAGACCATCCTGGAAGCCATGCGCGCGGCCGGGGCGCTGCGCGCCGAGCTGGAAGTGATCTGAGCATGAGCGCCGCACTATCGCCGCAAGGCGCCGACCTGACCCAGCGCTTTGCGCTGGACACGCAGGGCTTTGAGGCGCTCAAGCACAGCGCGCGCGGCGGCGCCGACGCCAATACGCTGCAGGCCGCCGCCAGGCAGTTCGAGGCGGTGTTCACGCAGATGGTGCTCAAGAGCATGCGCGACGCCACGCCGCACGACGGCCTGTTCGACAGCGAGCAGAGCAAGCTCTACATGTCGATGATGGACCAGCAGCTCGCCCAGCAGATGTCGTCGCGCGGGATCGGCCTGGCCGATGTGATGGTGCGCCAGCTGGCACGCGCCACCGGCACGCCGATGCCGGCCGGCATGAACGCCTTGAGCCCGGCCGAATCCGGCAAGGCGGCGGATGCCGGGATGGCAAGGCTGCTTGACAGCCGTGGCGCCGGGGCTATGCCGGCGGACGCCGGCGAGCTGGCCGACCTGCCGGCCATCGGCACCGTGGTGCCCGGGCAGAGCTGGAACCCCACTGCCGGCCTGCGGCAGTACCAGCCGCAGCCGTACGCGGACCGCGGCCAGGGTGACGACCGGGTAGGAAGGCTGCCGGACGACGCGCCGGCCCACGTCAGCGCCTTTGTTGCGCGCATGGCCGGCCCCGCTGAAGCCGCCGCGCGTGCCAGCGGTGTGCCGGCCCGGCTGATCGTCGGGCAGGCCGCGCTGGAGTCCGGCTGGGGCCAGCGCGAGATTGCGCACGCAGACGGCTCCACCACGTTCAACGTCTTCGGCATCAAGGCCGGCCCGAACTGGAAGGGCCGCGTCGCGGAGGTCACCACCACCGAATACATCGACGGGCAGCCGCAGAAGGTGCGGGCCAGATTCCGCGCCTATGGCTCGTATGACGAAGCCTGTGCCGACTATGCCCGCTTGCTGACCACCAACCCGCGCTACGCGGGCGTGGTTGGCGCGGCGTCCGCCGAAGACGCGGCACACGGCCTGCAGCGCGCGGGTTATGCGACCGATCCGGCGTACGGGCACAAGCTGGTGCGGATCATGAAGAAGGTGGCGGCCTGAGGGCGTTCTGTGTTCCCCTCTCCCCTCAGGGGACCTCAGGGGAGAGGGTAGGGTGAGGGGTGGTTTGGCAAGGAGCCACGCCAGTAGAACCGCCTACCCTCACCCCTGCCCCTCTCCCGCCGGCGGGAGAGGGGAGCAAACCGCCGCGCAGCGTGCGGCAGTGCACTAGAACTATCTCTTAGCCTAAAGTCCCGCCCCCAACCAGCCGATATCTTTCACATCCACACCGCCGGCCCATGCCGCGGCAGTCCTACAAATCCGGGGTCAGAGCACCATGTCTCTCTTCAGTATTGGCCTTTCCGGCCTGAACACCGCGCAGAACGCGCTGACGACGACGGGCCACAACTTTGCCAACTCGGCGACCGAAGGCTACTCGCGCCAGAACACCATCGTGGCGTCGGCCGGCGGCCAGTACACCAGCCAGGGCTTCTTTGGCTACGGCTCGAACACCACCACGGTGATCCGCGTCTATGACGAGTTCCTGACCGGCCAGCTGCGCGGCGCTACCTCGGCCGGCTCGGCGCTGTCGACGTACTCCGACCAGATCAGCCAGATCGACAACCTGCTGGCCGACCAGAAGGGCGGGCTGGCGCCGCTGATGCAGAAGTTCTTTGCCGCGGTGCAGGCGGTTGCCGATACCCCGGCCGACCCGGCTGCGCGCCAGGGCATGCTTTCCGCCGGACAGGCGCTGGTGGGCCAGGTCCGTTCGGCCAGCAACTACTTCAAGCAGCTGCAGTCGGGCGTCAATGACCAGGTCGGCACGGCCGTCACCCAGGTCAATGCCTATACCAGGCAGATCGCCAACCTGAACCAGGAAATCACCAAGCTCAAGGCCGCGTCGGGCGGCCAGCCGCCCAATGACCTGCTGGACCAGCGCGACCAGGCCGTGGCCGACCTGACCAAGCTGGTCGGTGCCAAGGTGGTGGTGCAGGATGGCGGCACCTACAACGTGTTCGTCGGCAATGGTCAGCCGCTGGTGATGGGCAGCGACTCGTACGACCTGAAGGCCGTGCCCTCGGCCGCCGACCCGAACCGTACCGCGGTTGCCTACACGCTGCCCAATGGCAGCGTCTTCGAGAGCGAGCCCGGTGCCATCACGGGCGGCTCCCTCGGCGGCCTGCTCCAGTTCCGCTCCGAGACGCTCGATGCCGCGCAAAGCGCGATCGGCAGGCTGTCGCTGGCGATCGGGCAGAGCTTCAACGACCAGCACAAGCTGGGCGTGGACCTGAACGGCGCCATCGGCACCGACATGTTCCAGCTGGGCACCGCGACCGTGCTGCCCAATGCCAACAACAGCGTCAAGACCACGGTTGCCACCGCCAGCATCACCAATACGTCGGCGCTCACCACCAGCGATTATTCGCTGCACTTCGACGGCACCAACTACACGCTGACGCGCCTGTCCGACAACAAGCAGGTCACCGCCGCCGTGCCGGCCGCGGGGGCCACCTATCCGCTGAGCTTCAGCGCGGACGGCTTCAGCGTGCAGATCAATGCGGCGATGGGCGCCAACGACTCGTTCACGATCCAGCCGACGCGCAATGCCGCGACCGGCTTCGACATGGCGATCACGGATCCGGCCAAGGTGGCTGCGGCTTCGCCGGCGCGCGCCGATGCCGCAGCGTCCAACACCGGCAGCGGCACGGCTTCGCTCAGCAACGTTGCGCCAAGCTTCAGCCTGCCGGCAGGGAAGATCACGGCCACCTATGGCGCCGGAGGATATACCTTCAAGGACGCGAGCAGCGGCGCGACCATTACGCCGAGCAGCACGGTCGTCAACGGCTCGAATACCGAGTACACCATCAACGGCCTGACGTTCAGCTTTGGCGGAGCGCCCAAAGTTGGCGATACGTTCACGCTGTCGGGCAATGCCGGCGCGGTCTCCAACAACGGCAATGCGCTGGCACTGGCCAAGCTGCAGACGGCCAAGACCATTGGCGGCGTGTCGAGCTATAGCGACGCCTATGCCCAGCTGGTGAACGATGTCGGCACGCGCGCCAAGTCGCTCAAGATTGCCTCGTCCTCGCAGGACAGCATTACCACGCAGATCAAGACCGCCCAGCAGTCGGTGTCGGGCGTGAACATGGATGAGGAGACGGTCTCCATGCTGAAGTTCCAGCAGCTCTACCAGGCCAATGCCCGCGTCATCCAGACCGCCGGCACGCTGTTCGACACGATCATCGGCATCGGCAGGTAAGCGCCGTCTGCCAACAGAACCGAGAGGGAATACGAAATGCGCGTCGCAAGCTCAACCCTGTACCAGCAAGGCCTGGCCTCGATGAACCTCCAGCAGGGCTCCCTGCTGCATATCCAGCAACAGCTCGGCACTGGCCGCAGCATACTGACCCCGTCCGACGACCCGGTCGCCGCCACGCGCGCACTGGGCGTTTCGCAGGCGCAGGCCGTCAATGGCCAGTACGCCACGTCGCGCAAGCAGACCAACAATGCGCTGTCCGCCGAAGAAAACGCGCTGCAGTCCGTGACCACCGTCACGCAGAATATCCAGACGCTGCTGGTCCAGGCCGGCAACGGCACCATGAGCGACAGCGACCGTGCCTCGGTCGCCACCGCCCTGCAGGGCCTGTACAACCAGCTACTGGGCCTGGCCAACTCCGACGACGGCAACGGCCAGTACCTGTTCGGCGGCACGCAGACGGGGTCGGCGCCGTTCTCGGATAACGCGGGCGGTGCGTCTTACGTGGGCGATACCGGCCACCAGATGATGCAGGTGGACGTGTCGCGGCAGATGGCCGGCGGCGACAATGGCCGTGACATATTCCAGAGCGTGCAGAGCACTTCAGGCTATGTGCTCAGGGGCAGCAGCACAAACAAGGGCACCGCAACGTACGGCCAGGTATCGACGACCGATCCGTCCGACCCGCTCTATGGCAAGCCGCTGAAGCTGACGTTTCAGGCCAATGGGGGTACGATGCAGTACACCATCACCGACGAGAGCACCAAGCCGGCAACGCCGGTCGGCGGTGTGGTCAACTTCAGCTCGCCATCGCAGATCCAGGTGGCAGGCGTCAGCTTCACGGTGAGCGGCACGCCCCAGAATGGCGACACCATCAGCGTCGAGCCAGCGAAGCAGGGCAGCACCGACATGTTCGCCAATCTGAAGTCGGTCATCAACGCACTCAATGCTCCGCTTGCCACCGACACCGATCGCGCCAATTTCAGCAACGCCCTTGCCACCGGCATCCGCCAGTTCGCCAACTCGCTGGACAACGTGCTGACGGTGCGCGCATCGGTCGGCTCGCGCATGCAGGAACTGGATGCGCTCAATACCGTCGGCACCAACCGTGACCTGACCTACTCGCAGACGCTTTCGGGCCTGCAGGACCTGGATTACGCCTCGGCGATTACCGAGTACCATCAGCGGCAGACGGCGTTGCAAGGGGCGCAGCAATCGTTTATGCAGATTCAGGGGATGAATTTGTTTAAGTATCTGTAGGGCGATTTGGTGCCCGTTGCGGTCGCACCGTGCCCGTAAACAATAAACTGTGTCAAAACGGCCCAATATAGTTGGGCAGTTTGCGCAATGATGTGCCCGCAAAACGTTTTCCGGTAAGGAATTGCCCAACTCTATTATGTTGGGCAATTCCCCTACATCTGCTACCACCCACGTTCATTTGCTGAAGCAATTTTGCCCTTTGCTGCGGTGTGAGCCAAGGGGGAGCGTTGGCTCGTCTGCATGACCGATCCTGATTCACGAACTTCGCAGAGGCTTGCGGCAACCTTTGCAATTTCGTCATAGACCGCGCGTCGGCTATCCGGGCCTGTGCACGTAATCCACTTGGCATCACGGGCACGCGACCCAAGTGGAAAGAATTCGAAGGCCATTCCCGGCTCCCATGCTGGATGGTGTCTCAAAGCTTCGTTCAGAACCTCAAGATACTGAATCCTACTAAAAACTTGCCTAGCCATGGTCGTCTCCTACAACAACGGACGGTAGACAGTCTAAGCATAGCTTGCCTCGGTGGTACGTAGGTCGGAATCACATCGGATGTCGTCGCGCCATTTGGGACCGGACGATTGGGCTCTGTCGCTCTGGCTGCTATTGTGTGACAAGTCATTCGCGCTACAGCCGATGGGCGTGCAAGGGCGACTTTGTCACTCTCGACGAGCCGTACCGGGTGGTGCGTCTCGGAACGGGCGAAGCTTCCGGGCGACGCCGAGGCATCGGGGTCGCTTCCCAACATAGGTTCGATCACGCAAGGCGGCACCTTTATAATTGGTTCACGCTTAGCCTATGAGGTCACCCCAGGTGTCATTGGTGGCCGCCAAAAGCCTGCAGATGCGGGCTTTTGTGTGTCTGGAACTTAGTTGGCGCAACTGTACTTGATGCAGGATACCTGAGGCGCAAGGCAGATGTGGGGGCATAGCTGGGCCGGCGAGCTGGCTGCTCTCTGGGGGGTATTCGATGATTCATCGGCGGCTGAAGCACGAAATGAAGCATAGACGCCGGCTGGGCACCACTTGTGATCAGTGCTAATTAAGTTCTTACTAGCAAATTAAGTTCTTACCGACCGGTCGCTCGTGTTACCTGTTGTACGACAAGGTCTTCGCGTTGCCAGTCTGATCGCCACCCGCTTCGCATGTGGTCAGTGCTAATTAACTTCTTACTCGCGAATTAAGTTCTTACTAGCAAATTAAGTTCTTACCGACCGGTCGCTCGTTTCCCTGTTGTACGACAAGGTCATAGCGTTGCCAGTCTATCCCCACGCGCTGCGTTGAAAAGGCATATGCCGGGCTGTATGAATATACAGTTGAGGTTGGGGTTTTAGCCCCAGGGACTACATAAAATCCTAGCGTTGACTCCGTTTCTGCAAAAAAACTTGGACGCGTGTAAAAAATCATGGCTGCAGCAGGCACGGCGCCGAGTTCGCGAGGGCCATCCAAGCGTCCATCGCTGTGCACGAGTTGTGGGGCGGGGCACGTAGGTGAGGGCCCTACGGCCTCGCGGAGGCTGCACAGCCAGATTTGCTGATGGCGGAATTGGTCCGCTTGCAGTATCGGATTGGTGATCACCGAGGAGTGCTGGTTACAGGGGGGACTCATCGAGCAGAAGGCGCCCTCCGAGAACAAAGCCAAACTCCTCGGGCAACTAACTAGAGCAGTGCCATCAGGGGCGGCCCAGCGGCCCCGATTGTGGGCGCCGCGATTTTGTCTTTGTTTTCCTGCCCCCTTCATGGATGGCAATGGGCGACTGTCGCGTTTCCTGTTCCATAAGGCTCTTTGCGCCTTCGGTCGTTTTGAGAGGCTTGCTCCCCTCGCCAAGCGATCCCGGCGACGACGGATCAACCCGCGCTGCCGCTTCGGCCGTCAAGTTGGGGGCCCTCCGGACATGGAAGCCGTACTGTTGCGCGAGTGGTTCGCTCTCATCGCACAGGGAGTATTGCTTGCTCTTACCGCGCAGCGAGGCCACGCGATAAAAAAGATGGAATGAACGCGCCCCGGCCCTGAGATCAAGGGCGCTGGTAATTCAGTTGTGCTTCTGGGGAACGTGACAGGATAGGTGGGGGCCCCTCCCATCACGATACGGCATCGATGTGCCAGAGTTCTCACAATCCACACAGGATGGAGGGACCCGAAATGAATACTATGACTTACGGTCTGGACATTGCAAAGGATGTTTTCCAGCTCTATTGGGTCGAGCCTTTAGGCGAGTGTTTCAACCGCCGCTTTACGCGTCAGGCGCTGCTCAACTTGCTCGCCAGACGCGCGCCTGGTCGCGCGCCTTCTGCCGATGACGCAACTCCGGTGCATGAAGGCGTGTGCGAGGTGTACTTGTCGGGCGGCGCAGCCCGCTACCCTATTGCGATGGCCACTGGCATGGGGACGTGGCATTGGTGACGGCGGGCTGGCTGGCGCGGCACGCGGCGGCCCATCAATGGGCGCGGCGGGAGATGAATGCTTATGCCCATACCAATTTCACTACCGGCTACCACCACTCGAAGCGCCTAAAGAAGGCCGCGGGCTCAAGCCCGATTGCATGCAGCCAATCCACAACTTCGACGACGTCGAGACGCCGCTCCAGTAATTCGACTTTTGCGACATACGACTGTGGCTTCCGCAAGAGTTCTGCTAGAGAGCTTTGGGTCACTTTTTGTTCGAGTCGGGCTTTACGCAACTCCGCAACGACGAACGCGTACCGCTCGGAATGAATGGTCTTCATGTTGCGAATGCGACCATCGATTCCAAAATATCCCAAAATAGGATATTTGAGGATAGAATGCTGGCCCTCTATCCCTACAGCAACTCATATGAGCTCACGCAGCGCACGCCGAAGAGCGGCGGCCGAAGGCCGCAGATCCGTGAAGGCCGAACTGAAGGTCAAGACTGATCAAAAGAAGGTCGAAGTTGAAGTGTCGAAGTTCGGCTTACACGTTGTCGTAGAGCAAGCAGATGTCGCGCAAGCAGTTTTCTTTGAGGACGCAGAAAGGCTGGATATTTGCTTGAAGCAGGGCAGTAAGGTTTCCCTTCGTTGCACACTTGAGGGCGCGCAATGGCTTGCCGTCAAGCTCTTACCCGAGGAGCGCGATCACGACTTCCTTTTCCATGCAAGAGACGGTCAACGTTATTGCGCTTGGGACGATCTACGTTGACTTTGCCACGCCTCTCGCAACCGACGCTAGGTGTTGGTATGTGGCACGAGCCATGATCCTCTTCCTCGACTATGACGGGGTTCTTGCACCCTGATCATGTCCACTTGGTCAACGGCCGCCCGGTGCTGCGGACAGATGGCGAACTCTTCATGTGGCTCCCATCCTTCCCAGAATTCTGACGCCTTACCCCAACCTGAAAATTGTCCTTTCGAGGTCATGGGGCAGCTTCTAGGATTCCGTCGAGCTAAAATCTATCTCCCCAAAGCGTTACGCGATCGCGTCTTCGGGGGAACATGGCATTCCTCGATGGGGCATCATAATGAAGGGGCTCATCGGCTCGATAGCAACTGGTTCGTTGCTGCATCGCGCTATCACCAAATTGCGACGTACGTTAGTCGTACGGGCCCACGGGTGAGCGCTAGCTCGCGTTGGACGACGACGGAGAAGGCTGGAGCCCACAACTTGAAGCTCGCCTCATTCTGACGAATGCATTATTCAGTGATTGAATATATCCAATGTCAATTCAACAGAAATTGAGGCTTTTCGCAGCCTGGTTGCCAGCAGGGCTCCCCTGCTTCATCCACGGGGCTACGACATACCTGTACCTGAAAGATGTACCCTACGAATTCGAGGGCATCCTTGGACGTTGGCTGTTACTGCATCCTGATCTTACTGATAGCGACTCCTCGGAGTGTGCACTAATAAATCATACTGAAGGCCTGGCAATAAGTCAGGAAGGTTGGGAGCAGTTTGTTTTCTGGATCATGACGGTAGCGAGGGATCGACTGGATACGTTGGAGATGGAGAGAGGAAGTCCGTAGGGTGGCTCTGAGATTTAAGCGCACCGCGATCCACGGGAAGAACTGCGTCCGCGTGGACCATTGAAGGATGGTCCATCGGGGAGCCATTTTGAGGTGCTGACCCATGTTGAGAATTCAAGTTCAGTTGATCCCGGATGGGGATGAAACTGCCACCCGTTTGCTGGGGGAAGTGGAAATTGTCAACGACGGAACGGGAACGGAGCTCACTGGTAATTACCTGATCGTCATGAATGAATATGATGAGCATATTCCGGGGCGAAGATCGATCTTTAGGACGACCGCGATGATTGAAGACATGGAGAGGGACATTGCGAGGCCAATGCAGGTTGCTGGAATAGCGATGAATCTGCTGGCGCCAGTGAAAAAAACTCTGAGCAACAATCTTGAGCCTTGGGGAAAAATTCTTTCCAAAGAGGAAGTCTAGAAGGATGCCCAGACGCCGGCGCCAAGCGGTCGATCGGCGGTGGTAAGGTCAGGCAGTTCGGGCCAGAGCGAGTGAAATGCTTGTCTTCCTCGATACAGAATACACCGGCCGCGATGTGCCGACTCCGAAGCTCATCAGCATTGCTCTTGTCGCTGAGGACGGGCATCGGGAGTTCTACGCGGAGCTTTCGGATGGCTGGCGAGTGGAGGATTGTAATGTTTTCGTTCGACGCGAGGTGTTACCTCACCTTGGTGCGGACAACGTGCTTTCGAGGGCAGAACTCAAGCCCCAACTGCGCCAATGGTTGCGAGCGGGGCCAAGGAGTATTCGGATTGCCACCGACTCCCCTATCGACTTCCAGATTCTGGCTAACTTACTGACTGGCGAATGGCCGCAAAATGTTGCGGTTGATCGCTATGACCTCAGGGCGATGGTCGACAGTGGTGCTTTCCACCACGCCGCCCAACGGTACTTCGGACCCGGGCGGCACGAGCATCATGCTCTTCATGACGCTCGCGCTCTCAGGTTAGGATGGTTAGCTTACATAGACGCCCGGAAACTCCGCGGACAGGGGTGAATTTAATACGTAAATGCCAAAATAGTTGGGTAATCCAGTTGTCGCTAATACGCAGAGGACCGGCGATGTCTGGCCCCGGAGATTCGGTTGACTTGTCGGAGGCGAGCGTGAAGCTCTATGTCGATTGCGAATTCACAGATTTCATTTGCTGCGAGTTGATCAGCATCGCGCTGGTCAGCGAGACCGGCGATGAGTTCTACGGTGAATGCTCTGATTTCGATGTGTCAGTATGCAGCCCGTTTGTTCGCGAGGCGGTACTGCCCCAACTCGGGCAGTCGACCACCGACACCTACTCAAGTTGTGACCTGCGTGATGCATTGCTAAGCTGGTGGCGGGAACTTTCCGTCACAGTGTCGGAGTGTCTAGTCTGCGTAGACAACGTTCTTGACTGGGATCTGCTCATCGAATTGCTCGGAGAGGTCCCTAGCGGATGGCGAGGGACCCTTATCGGGCATTTGGCCGATCCTGGCCGCAAGGAGGCTTACTTTTCCGAGCACGGGGGGAGGCATCATGCCCTCCATGATGCGCGAGCGCTGCGAGCCTCTCTTGTAGGGGAGTTGATCAAATCTTGCCCGGTAACTGATGTAAAGCCAACACGCTTCGGTTTCTGAACTGTGCCTTACCGCTGTCGGCCGATTCCGATGCGCGAATTGCGCGGACCGAGTTACTGCGGGCACGGAAAATGAAACTTAGAACGCTACGCGCTACTTGAGGTTGCTCATCGGGCATATCCCCAAAGGAAAGACACCATGCAGCAACACGATCTCTATGCTGGGGAGCAATTGCGCGACGAAGTGCTTGACAGCTTGGGATCAAGGTAGGCGATGCGGTGGTCCTAAAGACTGTCGCGCTGAATCCTCTAACTCAGCATGCAGTGAGCCCACGCCTTTGCATGACGTCGGAGAGCGATTTGGACGCGGTCGTCGCTGGGATCATTGCCGACAGCGTTCGTATGCTGATACGTCGCTGTCTAGTTTCTCCCAACCAGATGCCATGTATGCACGTCTCCGATGCCTCTTGCTGCAATCACCCCGTGGTCTTCGAGTAAGAAGGTTTTTCCAAGTTGCTGTCGAGTGTCGTCAGTTACTTGAATGCCGTCGACTATGCCCTGAGACTCCATCCGGCTCGCGATGTTCACGGTATCACCCCACAAGTCATAGATAAACTTTCGCCTCCCAATCACCCCGGCTACGACGGCCCCGCTATGGATGCCAATCCGCAACTGCAGGGCGTAGCCGCTTCGCTCGTTGAACCGGTTCAAGAATTCCATCATGTCCAGTGCCATATGGGCGGCGCGGGCTGCGTGGTCGGCAGCAGGAGCGGGCAGGCCAGCGGCTGCCATATATGCGTCGCCAATCGTCTTGATTTTCTCCAGCCCACGTTTGTCGGCGATATCGTCAAAGTCGGCGAAGATCTCGTTGAGGATGGCCACCAGCCGTTCGGGGCTCAGGGCAGGGGAGAAGCGGGTGAATTGAACGAGGTCGGCAAACAGCACCGAGACTTCTTCGAACCTGTCGGCGATGATTTCCGGCTGGCCGGTAGCGATAAGATCGGATCGCAGCTTCAAACGTTCGGCGATAGGAGCCGGCAACACGTTGAGCAGCAGCCGTTCGGTGACCTGTTGCTCGCAAACAAGCTTCTCGTAGAGATGCCTTAGCTCATCGCTCTGGCGAACGATAGTTTCCCTGCTCGCTTCCAGTTCGCATACCTTGCGCTCGAGCTCTCTGCCGTACTGCAGGGACTCGCTGTGTAGCAGGCGAACTTCCAGCATGTTCCGCACCCGCATCAGCACCTCGCCGAGATCGAACGGCTTGCTGACGAAGTCCTTCGCTCCGGCCCGCAATGCGCGCAGTTTGTGATCGGGTTGGGCGGTGATGACGATCACGGGAAGGTAGCTGTCTGGCTCTATGGCCTTGAGGTGCTCCATGACCTCGAACCCGTCCATGCCGGGCATCTGGAGATCCAGCAAGATCAAGTCATAGTGGTTTTTGCCGTGAAGCCCGGAAACCATGCGGGGATCGGTAGTTGATTCGACGCTGGTATATCCGGCCGCGTTCAGCATTCTTTCGAGCAGGAGGACATTTGCCTCCAGATCGTCAACGACCAGGATTCTTGCAGCCAGGATGTCCGGTGGGTGGATCATGGCAAGCCGGTTCGCGGGACTGGGTGCTAGCCCTGCGCAATGGATCCTCGTGGCCGTTCCAGTGCAGCGTTCAATGCATCCATGAATTCATGGATCCTGATCGGCTTGGTCAGGTACCGGAAGAATCCTGCCTTCATGCCCCGCTCGATGTCGCGTGGCATGGCATTGGCACTGAGCGCGATGACCGGAATATGCATGGTCATCGGGTCTTCGCGCAGGCGTCCCAGTGCTTCGATGCCATTGATGTCCGGCAGATGGATATCCATCACGATCGCATCGGGCAGGGAAGCGCGCGCAAGGTCGACTCCGAGAATGCCGGTGGCCGCCGACAACAAGTGTACGTCTGCCCGCCGAGCGAGGAGTTGCTCCAGGAGCTTGACGTTGGCGGGGTTGTCTTCCACATACAGCAAGGTGCGCATCGTGGACGAGGGGCCGATTGGCGACCGGGCAGGTGCCGTCGCCTCCGCGCTCTCGCCAGCCATTGCGGGAGGCGCGGCAGCAGGCAGTTCGACCCGGAACATGCTGCCCACGCCGGGCGTGCTTTCGACGTCGATGGTTCCACCCATCAACTCGGCCAGCCGCTTGGCCACCACGAGACCAATGCCTGTGCCTTCCACGGGGCCCGCCTCATGCCCCAGACGGTTGAACGGCTGGAATAGCTGGGCCAGCCGTTCCGGTGTCAACCCTGCACCGGTGTCGCGCACCTTGACGCATACGCGCTGCTCCGTCGTCGTCACCAGCACATCAACCGTTCCCTGTTCCCGGTTGTACTTGATGGCATTGGAAAGCAGGTTGAGGAGGATCTGCTTCAGGCGGGTTCGGTCGGCACGGACGAAGCACGGTGGTTCGCCCGCGGGAAACCGCATGCGGACAGAGCGTTTCAGTGCCTGCTGCTCAAGCATTGCCTGGCACTCGTGCAAGGTGTCGATGACCGATACCGGCTCGGGGGACAGCGACGCCTGACCGGCTTCTATCCTGGCCAGGTCAAGGACTTCGTTGATGAGCTCCAGCAAATGCCAGCCCGCTTTCAGGATCTGGTCGATACTGGCCTGCTGCGACGCAGTCGGGGGAGGAGACTCGGAGGCCATCAGTTGCGCAAAGCCGAGGATGGCGTTCAGTGGATTGCGCAACTCATGGCTCATGCTCGACAGGAACTCCGACTTCGCATGGTTGGCAATCTCGGCAGAGGCCTGGGCCTGCTTCAGCGCTTCGATGTCGGTACTGGATGCAAGCCACTTTACGATATTGCCGTCAGCGTCTTTCAACGGTGACCCGCGTTCGAGGTGCCATCGGTAGGCGCCATCGGATGCACGTTTCAGGCGATATTCGATTTCGTATTCGCAGCCTCTCGCCACCGCTTCCTCCCAGTGAGCGATATTGCGCATGAAGTCCTCGGGGTGGATGACCGATTTCCAGGCGCCGGCCCGGGTCTGCTCGAGACTGAGGCCGGTATAGCTGGTCCAACGTCGGTTGCAGTAATCGATCCGCCCACTAGAGTCGCCGGTCATGACCATGTGAGGGATGCCGTCGGCGAGCAGTCTGAAGTGCGGCTCGACCTGCCTGAAGTCGATGGCGGAAGGAAGATCCTTTCCCGGTCCGTCATGAGCCGGCTTGCGCATGATTTGCCCCGTAGTCGGCGCTCTGGCATAGGTGTGCGAGAACCGATGCCAGGCCAGCCGAAATCAGCGTAAATGGGAGTCCCGGAACCAGAATACGCGCAGCCGCCGCCGGTGCAAACCATCACGCACGGGAACGTCGGAGCTCAGATAGAAAGTCTGTCTTGCACCACTTAACGCGGATCAGCCGATGCATGTGCCACATGCGCATCGGCGCGCGCGGCGACATCGCGCGGAAATGTTCGTCCGCGGCATGGGGTGATCGGCCAACGTACCAGGTTGCCGCGCTTCCATTACTGTTTGGCTCCTGTGTCACTTCCGGTTTTACCCCGGCATGACCCCAGGAACGCTGTCACCTGCCGGGCGACCTCTTCTCGCTCATTGTCGATGCAGACCATGTGGTAGCTGTCGCTAAGCAGGACCACGTGCGCCCTGGGATCGGCACGTTTGCCTGCATCGTTGCCATTGACCCCGTCGCGAATGTACTGGGCCGACTTCAGGCTTGTCAGCTCATCGTCCGCGGCGTGAACGAGCAAGGTCTGGCATTGCAGGAGATCCAGTCCCTGGCTGGCAATATGTCTTAGCCGGTCGAGTTCACGAATCGTGCTCAACGGCACCCAGGCATAGTGGCGACCGTCACCGCGTGAGAAACGCCGCTTGAGTAGCTTGCGCAAGCGCTGGTTCTTCACGCCGTAAGGGCTGCGTTCCGGGACCCTGACGTAGTTGGCGAGCACCGGGATCCGATACAGCGCATGCCGGACCGAGCGATACCACGGCAGCGACCAGCCATCGAGGAACAGCGGCGGCGCCAGCAGGACCAGCCGGTCCCGCCCGTTGCGGCCGAGTCCCTCGATCTTGCCGACCTCCAGCGCCAGCAGCGCGCCCATGCACATGCCGACCATGTGCACCGCCCGGTATTGCTCACGGAGGCTGGCCAGCTTGCCGCGCAGCGCAGCGAGCCAGTCCTCCAGCCTGACACCGCGCAGCTCCTCGGGTTGGCTGCCATGCCCTGGCAACAGCAGCTCGGCGGTCTTCATGCCCAGGCTGGCGATCCGGCTCTTCAGCTGGCCCAGATCATGCTCGGTGCCGCCCAGCCCATGGACCAACAGCACGACTTCGGCGTCCATATTGTTCTTGTGTTCGTATTCCATCACAAATCGTTTCGACAAACGCGCTGATTCAAGGGTGAGTGACGGCGCCGTCAGTGGCGTCCGTGCCCGGCATCCCGCCGCCCAGCGCCTTGTAGAGCGCAACAGCATTGCCGAACTCGCTGCGCCTGAGGTCCAGCAGCGCCTGCCGCGCGGCGTACAGTTGCCGCTGCGAGTCCAGCAGTTCGAGCCGCCCGTCGACGCCAGCGCGGTAGCGCAGGTTGGAAAGCTCGGTCCGGCGCTCGGCGCTGCCGACCGCGCGGATCTGTGCATCGATCTGGCGGCCAAATGTCTCGCGTCCGGCCAGGCCATCTGACACTTCACGGAACGCCGTCTGGATGGCGCGTTCGTAGGCGGCGACGGCGCTGTCTTTGCGTAGCTCCGCCAGACGCAGTTCGGCGCGCAGCCTGCCTCCCTGGAACAACGGCAGCGTGACCTGTGGCGCGAAGTTCCACGTACGGTGGCCGTCGTCGAACAGGCCGCTCAGGGCCGGGCTCACAAAGCCCAGCGATGCGGTCAGCGACAAGCGCGGGAAGAACGCCGCGCGCGCCGCGCCGATATCGGCATTGGACGCCACCAGTTGCTGCTCCGCTTGCAGGATGTCCGGCCGGCGCAAGAGCAGATCGGACGGCAAGCCCGCAGGCAATTGCTTCACCACGGGCTGACGTTCCAGCGGCAGCGCGGCGGGAAGATCGTCGGGCAGTTCGGCACCCACCAGCAATTGCAGCGCGTTGCGGGCTTGTGCCACGGCGCGCGTGCGAGCCTCCAGGTCGGCTTCGGCGCCGGCTACCTGACCCTCGGCCTGCGCCACGTCCAGGCCGCTGTTCTGATGGCTTTCCTTCAGGCGCCGCGCCAGGTCGAGCGATTGCCGCCAGTCGGCAAGCGTGCGCTCGGCCAGTTGGCGCTGCTCGTCGGCCAGGCGCTCCGCGAAGTAGGCATCCGCCACGGCGCCAACCAGCGCGATCCGCGCGGCGCGGTGACCCTGTTCGCTCGCGAGGTAGCGGGCGAATGCAGCGTCTGACAGCGAGCGCACGCGGCCAAACAGGTCGATCTCGAAGGCGCTCAATCCCACGCCGACACCAAACTGCTTCTGCGTGGCGGCGGCGATGGCCGGGTCAACCTCCGCATTGGCTGCGGTGCGCTGGCGTGTGAAGGCCGCGTTGGCGTCGATGGCGGGTAGCCGCGCGGCGCGCCGGATGCCGTACTGGGCCTGCGTTGCTTCCGCGGCCAGCGTAGCCATGCGCAGGTCGCGGTTGTTGTCCAGCGCCAGCTCGATCAGGCGCTGCAGACGCGGGTCGCCAAACATCGTGCGCCAGCCCAGGTCGGCGGCCTGCGCCGGGGCCTGTGATTGTTCGCTGGCAGCGACGGTCATTGCCGAGAACGACGCGGGCACGGGTAGCTCAGGCTTGACCAGCTGGGGCGTCAACGAGCAAGCCGACAAGGCCAGGACAAGCGGAAGTATGAGGAATCGCATGATTTAGCCCTCTTGACCGTGAATGGGTGCAGCCTGCTTTCGGCGGGGCTTCAGCCACCGCCCCAGGCGCTCCTGCAAGCCCATCACGAACACAAAGAAGACGGGAACGAAGAAGATGGCCAGCACAGTGGCGGCCACCATGCCGCCGAATACGCCGGTGCCAATGGCATGCTGGGTCTCGGCACTGGCGCCTGCCGCGATCATCAGCGGCACCACGCCGAGCCCGAACGCCAGCGAGGTCATCAGGATCGGGCGCAGGCGCTGGCGCGCGGCTTCCACGGCCGACGCCACCAGCCCCTTGCCTTGCTCGCGCAATTGCCTGGCGAACTCGACGATCAGGATCGCGTTCTTGGCCGATAGGCCGATCACGGTGATCATGCCGACCTTGAAGAACACGTCGTTCGGCAAGCCGCGCAACAGCACGGCGGCCACCGCGCCGAGCAGCCCCAGCGGAACCACCAGCATCACCGACAGCGGAATGGCCCAGCTTTCATAGAGCGCCGCCAGCACCAGGAACACCACGATCATCGACAGCGCCATCAGCATCGGTGCCTGCGACGCGGACTGCCGCTCCTGCAGCGACTGCGCGGTCCACTCGACCGCGAAGCCCGCTGGAAGTTGCGCGGCCAGACGCTCCATTTCGGCCATGGCCGCGCCGCTGGAGTAGCCCGGGGCAGCACTGCCTGCAATCCGCGCGGACGGGTAGCCCTGGAAGCGGACCAGCTGCAGTGGCGTCTCGGACCACACGGGCCGGACCACTTCGGACAGCGGCACCATGCCGCCGCTCGTGTTGCGTACGTAGAGCTTCAGCACGTTGTCGATCTGCATGCGCGCGGGCGCATCGGCCTGGACGATCACTTGCTGCATGCGACCGGCGTTCGGGAAGTCGTTCACGTAGGTCGAACCCATCGCGGCGGACAGCGTGTCGCTGATGCTGGCGAACGACACACCTAGCGCCTCGGCCTTCTGCCGGTCGATCTCGAGGCGGATGCTGGTGCCCGGCGGCAGACTGTCCGGATAGACGCCAGTCACGACCTTGCTTTGCGCGGCGAGTTCGAGCAGCTTGACTTCGGCAGCCTTGAGCGCCGCGGTACCCTGGTTGGCGCGGTCCTGCAGACGCATCGTGAAGCCGGAGCTGTTGCCCAGTTCGTCAATGGCCGGCGGCTGCAGCGTCATCACCGTGCCTTCCGTGACGCCAGCCATCGCTGCCTGGGCCAGCATCCCTTCACTGGAGGCCGTCGCGCCATTGCGCTTGTCCCAGTCCTTGAGCACCGCGTAATTCAACGCCGCGTTCGGGCCGATGCCGGAGAAACCATAGCCGATGATGGAGATGCTCGACGCGATCGCGGGGCGGGAGCCGAGATGCCGCTCCAGCGTCTTCACCACATCCTGCGTGCGCTCGGTCGTGGCATCCGCGGGAAGCAGGAAGCCTGTCATGAAGTAGCCCTGGTCTTCCTCGGGCAGGAACGATGACGGCAGCGTCTTGAAGCCGAACACCAGCGCACAGCACAGGGCGCCGAACACCAGCATGACGCGGCCCGTGCGCCCGACCAGTCGGCCGACGCGCGTCTCGTACCATTGCGTCAGGCGGTCGAACCGGCGGTTGAACCCACCAAAGAAGCCCCGCTTCTCGTGATGGCCCGGTGCAACCGGCTTGAGCATGGTCGCGCACAGCGCGGGCGTCAGCGTGAGCGCCAGCAGCGCCGAGAACAGGATGGACACCGCCATCGACAGCGTGAACTGCTGGTAGATCACGCCGACCGAACCGCTCGCAAGCGCCATCGGCAGGAACACGGCCGTCAGCACCAGCGTGATGCCGATGATTGCGCCCGTGATCTCCTTCATCGCTTTGGATGTCGCGGCCCTGGGTGACAGGCCTTCCTCCGCCATCAGGCGCTCGACGTTCTCGACGACGACAATGGCGTCGTCCACGATGATGCCGATGGCCAGCACCATGCCGAACATCGTCAGCACATTGATCGAGAAGCCCGAGGCCAGCATGACCGTGAAGGTGCCGAGCAGCGCCACCGGCGCCACGATGGCGGGGATCAGCGTGTAGCGCACATTCTGCAGGAACAGGTACATGACGAGGAACACCAGCGCCATGGCTTCGAACAGCGTATGAACGACCTTCTCGATCGAGATCTTCACGAACGGCGCGGTGTCGAACGGAATCGAATACTGCATGCCGGCCGGCATCGCCTTGCTCAGGTCGGCCAGCCGAGCCCGTACGGCCTCCGCGGTCTTGACGGCGTTGGCGCCCGGAGCAAGCTGCACCGCGGCGAATGTCGCGGCCTTGCCGTTTTCGCGGTTGACGAAGTTGTACGACTGCGAGCCCAGTTCGACGCGCGCCACGTCGCCCAGCACGACTTTGGCGCCATTGGCGTTGGCGCGCAGCACGATCGCGGAGAACTGCTCGGGCGATGTCAGCTGGCCCTGCACCGTCAGCGGCACTGTCACGCGCTGGCCCGGCAAGGCCGGGGACGCGCCGACGCTGCCCGGCGCGATCTGCGCGTTCTGCTGGCCGATCGCCGTGGTCAGATCGCTCATCGAGAGGCCGTAGGTGTTCAGTTTGGCCGGATCGACCCAGACGCGCATGGCGCGCTCGGCCCCGAACATCTGCATGCGGCCCACGCCGTCGACACGCCGCAACGCCTCGACGATGTTGCGCCCCATGTAGTCGCTGAGCCCGGCTTCGTCGAAGCGGCCACTGTCGGATTTCAGGCCGATCAGCATCAGGAACCCCGAGGACGCCGATTCCACGATCAGGCCGTTCTGGCGCACGGGCTGCGGAAGACGCGGCTCGACTGTCTTGAGCTTGTTCTGCACGTCAACCTGGGCCATGGCCGGATCGGTGCCCGGCTTGAAGGTGGCGGTGATCTGCGCCGTGCCGGAGGTATCGGTGGACGACTCGTAGTAGAGCAGGTTCCTGACCCCGGACAGTTCGCGCTCGATGAGGCTGAACACGCCGTCGCTCATGGTCTGCGGCGTGGCGCCGGGGTAGGTCGCGGTGATGGTGACGGTCGGCGGCGCGACCGACGGATAGCGCGCAATCGGCAGGTTGGGCAGGGCAATCACGCCCAGCAGGACGATGAAGAGCGCGATCACCCAGGCAAAGACCGGGCGTCGGATAAAGAATTCGGACATGGCAGGACTCTCGCCGGGTTTCAAAGCGTGGAAGCCGTGGGGCGCGAGTCAGGCGCCCCCTGGTCATGCACGGTGACCCTGGCGCCATCGGACAGGCGCTCCATGCCCTCGACCACAACCTTCTGGCCGGCCTTCAGGCCTGCCTGGATGCGATACCGGCGGTCGACCAGTTCGCCCAGCGACACCGGGCTGATATGCACCTGGCTGGCCGCATCGACGGTCCAGACCTGGGGCTTGCCGCCCACATGCACGACCGCTTGCTGCGGTACGGTCAGTGCGTCCGGGTAGCTTGCGCGAGGAATGCGGGCGCGCACGAACATGCCCGGCAGCAGTTGGCGCGTCGGGTTGTCCACCAGCACGCGCAGCAGCACGTCCCCGGTACCGGCGTCGACGTTGACGCCCGAGAACAGGATGCGCCCAGTGACGTCATACGGCTCGCCGCTGTCGCGCAGGATCATTGCCGGCAATTCATTGCCCGCTGCGGGTTGCCGGGTCGCCAGCACCTGCCGCAGCGACCGCAAGGACGCCGCTGGCTGGCGGACATCGACGTAGACCTGGTCGATCTGCTGGATGCGTGCCATGGGATTGCCGTCGCTGGCGCCGACGAGCGCGCCTTCAGTGACCAGCGTCTGGTCGATGCGGCCGGAGATCGGCGCTTCCACCGTGGCGAATTTCAGGTCGAGCTGGCGGCGCGAGTGCATGGCACGGGCCTGTGCGACGTCAGCTACCGCCTGCTCGCGCTGGGACACCGCGTCGTCATAGACCTGTCGGCTGATCGCGTCGGCTTCCACGAGCGGCTGGAGCCGTGCGGCCTGCACCCGTGCCCGCGACAGGGCCGCCTCGGCGCGTCGCAACGCTGCGGCGGCCGTCTCCATGTCAGCCTTGAATGGCGCGGGGTTGATCTGGAACAGCGGCTGGCCGGCGCGCACTTCGGTGCCTTGCTCGAACAGCTGGCGCTGGACGATGCCGCTGACTTGCGGCCGGATCTCCGCGGTACGCACCGCTGCGACGCGGCCGGGCAGGTCTTCGGTCAGATGCAGCGGGGTGGCCGCTACGGTCGCGGCGGCAACTTCGATCGGGGCCGGGGCAGCGGGCGGCTGGCCTTGCCCGCAGCCTGCCAGCATCGCCAGCGCAAGGGCGCATGCGCCGCTGTAGCGGCACCATCGTTGGTTCTTCATGTGGACTCCGTGATGCGCCGGCAGTCACATGCCGACGTGGGATGCGCGGCAGTTTGCCCATGGCCGATGGAGTTTCTCGTGCGGTACCATGGAGATTCGATGGAGACGCAGCGTAAGCGTGCAGCAGCCACCATGCCGGACACGACCCCACTGAGCGACGCAGCGCAAAGCGTCCAACCCCTGATACTCATTGCCGAGGACGAACCCGAGATCGCCGAGATCCTGGCTGCCTACCTGGCGCGCAGCGGCTTGCGCAGCGCGCATGCCGCAGATGGCCGCAGGGCGCTGGAACTGCACCTGTCGCTCAAGCCCGACCTGGTGCTGCTGGATGTGCAGATGCCTCATGTCGACGGCTGGAAAGTGCTCACCGAAATCCGTCACCGAGGCGATACCCCGGTCATCATGCTGACGGCGCTGGACCAGGACATCGACAAGCTGATGGGGCTGCGCATCGGTGCCGACGACTACGTGGTCAAGCCGTTCAATCCCGCGGAAGTCGTGGCGCGCGCGCAGGCCGTGCTGCGCCGCTCAATGTCGGCGGCAAGCCAGGGCACACAGCAGCGCGTGCTGCGCGCGGCGCCGTTCGAGATCGATCTGGACAATCACGAAGCGACGGTGCAGGTGGGACAGCAGCACCATCGACTTGCGCTGACGCTGACGGAGTTCAAGCTGCTGGCGCAACTCGCGCGCGCGCCCAGGCGGGTCTTCAGCCGTGCCGAACTGATGGCCGCCTGCCTGCCGGAAGGCGATGCGCTGGAGCGGACCGTCGACAGCCACATCAGCAAGCTGCGCAGGAAGCTCGAAGACCTTGGCGTCACCGGCATTCCGGTTGGCGTGCGCGGAGTCGGCTACAAGCTGTGGAGCACCGAATGAAGCTGCAGGGTCTGAGCCGCCAGATCGCGCTGTCGATGGCGGCGATGGCGTTTGGCGTCACGCTGCTCGTGGTGGCGACGGCCACCGTTTTCTACTATTTGGCCTCGCGGTACTGGCCCGCGCACCTTGCCGAGTCGAGTTGGCTCCCGAGCGGCCCGGAATGGGTATGGCTGATCTCGACCACGCTGGCAGGCCTGGCCCTGGCAATCATTGTCGGCGTCAACCTGGCCCGCCGCATCCTGGTGCCGTTGAACTCGGTGGCCGACGGCATCCGTCGCGTCGCGCAAGGCGATCTCGATGCACGCGCCGTCGCGGGCGACCGCTCGCTGCGCGAGGCCGCATTGCTGGCGGACCAGTTCAACGCGCTGGCGGGCCAGTTGCAGCGCGTGACGAACGAGCAGACATTCTGGAACGCCGCGATCGCGCATGAACTGCGTACGCCGGTTACCATCCTGCGCGGACGCCTGCAAGGGCTGGCCGATGGCGTCTTCCATCCCGATGAAACCCAGTTCCGCAGTCTGCTCATGCAGGTGGAGGGGCTGGTCCGGCTGATCGAGGACCTGCGCGTGATCAGCCTCGCGGAAAGCGGGCATCTGGCACTCCAGCGACAGGAAACCGACCTTGCCGCCGAAGTGGGCGCCGTCGTCGCGGTCTTCGGCGATGCGCTCCAGGCGGCGGGCCTGCAGCCTGTCCTCGATCTGGATGGCAAGCCAATGCACTGCGATCCGGTGCGCATCCGGCAAGCCTTGCTGGCGTTGCTGGAGAACGCGCGCCGGTACGCCGTGCCGGGTGCCATCCGGATCCAGACCCGGGTGGAGCAGGGCCGGTGCCATTTGCGTGTCGAGGACGATGGCCCCGGCATTCCCGGCGATGTTGCGCCGCATGTCTTCGAAGCCTTCCGGCGCGGGGGTGACGCGAGCCGGAACGCAGGCGGCAGCGGCCTGGGGCTGGCCGTGGTGGCGGCTATCGCTCATGCACACGGCGGGCGGGCTACCTGCAACCCGTCGGCCGGGGGCGGAACGACATTCGAAGTGTCGTGGCCCGATATTGGCGATCGCCCATATTGCTAACGGCGCAGGGTGGGCAAACTGGCCACCCTGCAAGGGCCGGCGGCTCAGCCCAGGCTGGATGCCACTTCAATGCCGCGCATGACGTCGATGCGGCTCAGCATGTCGCTGGCCTGCTTCAGGAAGCCCTGTCGTGCGCGGCCGGTCAGCGTGACGGGTTCCATCAGCATGACGCTCAGCGGGTTCTGCGGCACGTCGTTGAAGCGAAGCTCGTAGTGCAGATGCGGTCCGGTCGCCCAGCCGGTCTGTCCGACGTACGCGATCGGCTGCCCCTGCGCGATGCGCTGGCCCGGCTGGATGCCAGCGAAGCCCGACAGGTGTGCGTAGTACGTCGAGTAGCCGTCAGGATGTTTCAGGATGACGAGATTGCCGTAGCCGGTCTGCTGGCCGACAAAGTCGACGGTCCCGTCCGCCGTGGCGAAGACCCGGGTTCCTGTCGGGGCGGCAAAGTCGACACCCTTGTGCTGAATCCATTGGTGGTGCACCGGGTGGTTGCGCCAGCCGAAGCCCGATGACAAGCGCGAGAACTCGACCGGCGAGCGGAGAAACGGGCGCGCCATGCGCCGCCCGTCGAGGGTGTAGTAGGCACCAGAGTGACTCCCCTCTGCACCGTCGTACCACAAGGCCTGGTAGCGCTGGCCGCGGTTGACGAGTTCGACGGCCACGACGCGGCCATTGCGCACCAGCGCGCCATCCCGGAATCCCGCCTCATAGACCATGCGAAAGCGATCGCCCTGAACGATGTCGTGCTGGAAGTCGACCATGCCCGAGAAGATCGAGATCAACTGCCGCACGATGTCGTCGGGCACATTGGCGGCGTCCAGTGTCCTGAAGAACCCCCCCGCCGTGATGGTGCCGGAACGCATCTCGTAGCGCAGTTCGTTCCTGACGGCCCGCAGGTTCGCCTGGAAGGCGACCTTCTGCAAGCCACCGGCCCGCCGGATCACCAGTTCGCGCGAAACGGTGGCGGTGCCGTCAACGGACGTGCGCAGCGAGACGAGCAGCTTGTCCTGGTCGACCTCGGCCTGGACAACCTGTTCCGGCTGCAGATTGAAAAGAGTGCGGGCCGCCGGATCCCTGGAGATGAACTGCTGTGCGTCGGGATCTTCCACGCCGAGCCGTCTGAGCAGCGTGGCGATCGTGTCGCCCCGTCGCACGCGCTCCTCGTGGACGTAGGTGGCACCGGCATCCGCCAGCTTTTCGAGCTGTTCGCGCAGGTCGGGCAGTCGAATGGCGTCCTGCCGGCGCGGCGCAGCCGGGTCGTAGTAGGCGCTGTGGGGCGCCACGCCCATGGCTGCCGCCATGCAAAGCGTAAGAACTGCCGCCACGCCGGCGGTCAGCCAGGACGGTGTGTATCCGCGCATCTTCCGTCTCCTGTCTGACCCGCGCATCCTGCTTACTACCCCTGCTGCCCCGTCGGACCCTATCGGGCTCCGATCTCCCGGGGGACAGGTGACATCCTGGCCAGGAAGCGGGCCACTGCCGAGATGTCTTCGTTCGCCAAGGTGGCGGCAATGGCGTCCATTCCGCCGGTCGCGTCATGGCGCTTGCCGTTCCTGAACGCGGCAAGCTGGTGCGCGAGATAGTGCTCTCCCTGGCCGGCGAGGCTCGGTGCCAGATCCTTGCCCGTCAACGCTTCCCCGTGACAGGCCTGGCAAGTGCGCGCCTGGACCACGGCCTTGCCGCGTGCTTCGAGCGCTGCGTCGGCCATGACATCCGGATTGCCGGCAGGCGCCTGGCCCGCGTAGTAGGCGGCCAGTGACCGGATTTGCGCATCTGTCAGGTTCCTGGCGAGCGGCCCCATGGTCGGGTTGTCGCGCTGCCCGCTGGCGAACGCGCGCAACTGCGCCTCGAGATACGCGGCCGGCTGACCGGCCAGGGCGGGGTATTCCGCATTGCGCGACTTCCCGTGCGGGCCGTGGCAGGCGAAGCAGGTCTCCGGAAACTGCGGCCAGGGGCCACCGTTGGCCTGGCTTGCCTGGGCCTGGTTGTCCAGTGCCGTGCCGAACCGGTGGTAGTCCACGAGATCGGGAACGACGAATGCGGCCGCTCCCGCCACTACCGCAGCCGTCGCGAACATCGCGCGCTTCATCTTCATTTATGCCTCCGTGACCGGTGCGTGCAGCGCGCCCAGTGCCTGCAGGGCGGCCCGGTGCCCGGAGCGCACGGCGCCGTCCATGGCGCCGGCCCAGATGTCGGCCGTCTCGGTGCCCGACCAGATCAGCCGACCCAGCGGCGGATGCAGGTGCTGGCCCAGCTTCGTCCAGAAGCCGGCGGGCATCGGGTTGATGCAGCTCATCGACCACGGGTCGACCTTGCCCCAGTCAAGGTCGTGGTATTGCGTCGGTTTCAGCGCCTGGTCTCCGAATGCCTTGGCATAGATGGCCGATACGATGGGCTCGGCGGCTTTCGGCTCGGCCGGCAGGTATCCAGGTTTGACGAAGGCGCTGAGCACGCCGACAGAGCCGTCCGGAGGCGAGTTGTCGACCGACCAGATCAGCGGGCCATCGAGTGGCACGACCTGTCCGTTGAAACCCTTCTCGCGCCAGAACGGCCGCGCGTAGACATGAGCGGTCTTGCGCATGGGCGCATGGGCGGGCCAGGCCCGGTGCAGCTGCGCCCGTCCGGTAGGCAGTGGCGGATCGAAAACGACCTGCTGGCACAGCGCCGGGTTCAGCGCGGCAATCACGCGACGGGCCCGTACGACGCCCTGGTCCGTGTGCAGTTCGACGATCTCGCGGTCCCAGGCGACGATCTTGCGCACCGGGGAGGACAGCCGGATCGTGTCGCCGAGGTCTTGCGCCATCCGGATGCTGAGAATCTGCGAGCCGCCGACGAAGCGGGTTTCCTGCGCGCCGTCCTTGATCTTCTCGAGCCTGTCGTAGTCACTGTCCGCGCTGTTGATCACCGACAGGTAATGCAACAGCCCGAGTTGTGCGGGCGGCGCGCCGAGCGACAGTGTCGCGGCCATGCTGAAGGAGAATTTCTCCTCGCTGCTCAGGCCTTGGCGCGCCAGCCAGTCGCCAAGCGTCAGCTTGTCGAGCTCAGCCGCTTTCGACGCCTTCCACGGTGCGCCGCTGGGCACGCCGCGCGACAGTTCGCTGAGCCTGGCGGCAACCTGCCCCTGCGCACCGACGCCTCCCTGCAGGTCCTGCGTCACGCGGATGTTGTCTGCCAGGAATACGGTCTTGCCCTCGTAATAGGTGCCGAAGGTTTCGACGCCGAGCTCGCGCGCCAGATCGGCAATGGCGGTCTGGCCAGGGCCGATCCACTGTCCGCCGGCTTCGGAGACCACCTTGTTCCCCAAATCATGGTTGTAGGTGCGCCCGCCGACGCGGTTGCGCGCTTCCAGCACGACGAATGACTGGCACCCGGCGCGCTTCAGGTCGCGCGCCGCGGTCAGGCCCGCCAGGCCTGCGCCGATGATGGCGACATCCAGCACGTCGCCGTCCGTGCGCGCCGGGGCAGCCTGCCGCGTCCCGGCGTTTGCCCTGCGTGGCGCCGCGGCAAGCGCCAGCGACGCCGCGCCTGCCGCTGCCGCTGCCGCAAATCCGAGGAGTTGGCGCCGCGTCAGTGCGTCGCGCCCGGGGCCCGGCTTGCGCGTCCGGGCTGCGTCGGTTTCCTTCGCGTCCTGGGGGCGCTTCGTGTGCTTGAACATGGTCGGTGCCGGCGTTATAAGTAGGATATGAAACCTAATATAGGACAGAAAGACAAACAAGTCAAAAGGCCATGCCCTATGGCCGTGCCACACTGCAGGCCATACCGTGCTGCTAGCGTCGTTCCTGCCTTGACGGTGGGGCTTCTGTGGATCAGTCAGCCCAGTAGACGCCCGGTTCGACTACCTGCACTCGTCCATCGGCCAGGAGTTCGGCAAGGTGCTGGGAAATCGTCCGGGTCTCGGCGCCCTCCACCCATGGGCTTTCAAAGCCCTGCGGATACAGCAACCGTCGCTCAACCAGCTGGCTCAGCGTCTTTGGGGATTCCTTCAGCAACGCCAGCAGGCGCTGCTCGCGTTCGTCGAGCTTGGCTGCGTAAGCTGCGAGATCGCGCAGCAAGTGCTCGCAGTCGGTGTAGACACCGCGGTGGTGCGACGTGACCCAAACCTTTGCGGGAATCTGCGGCAGCCGCGCCAGGCTGCGGCGGAACTCGGGCAGGCTCGAACACGCATCGCCGTAGTAGGGGCCGAAGCCGGTCAGGTCGATATCACCGATAAAGGCCACGCCTTCCGGATCTACCAGCAGCACGGTATGGCCGGCGGTGTGGCCTGGCATGTGAAAAGCGCGAATCTGTGTCCGACCGAGATTCCACGACGCGCCATCGACGTACCCCTGTGCATCGGGGCGCGGCGCATAGTGGAAATCGCGCTGGATGTTCGCCAGCATGGCCCCGGCATGGGCCTCGTCAAGGCCGTAGTGGGCAACCATGCCGTCCCAGCTGTGCACCGCGGCCAGATCGGCTTCATTCACGAACACCCTGGCATGGGGAAGGCGGTGCAGGCCTGCCATGTGGTCTTCGTGCGCGTGGCCCATCACCACCAGTTCGGTCGCGTCGAACTCTGGGCCGATATGGTTGGAGACGATCGGCGTGTCAAAGGCGGCACGCGTGTCGGAACCGCGAATGAGCACTTGGTTGCCGTCGGGGTACTTGCCACGCTTCTGGCCGAAGAGCACCGAGACGCGGCCGAAGTCGATGCGCTGGACCGGGACATCAGAACCGGATTTGCCGGCAATGGGGCGTGCGTGGATCATCTTTCTTCAGAGGTCGGGTTGATGCCGTGAAGGTGGGCACGTGATGGACTGATCTGCCCGAATCCCTCGTGGCGCTTCAATGTTGGAGAACGGCTTCGGCGGCTAGTGTCGAGGCATCGCGGCGCAAGCGGGCCGAGAGCCTTTGCGCAACCACCAGGATGAACCAGGAGGCGATCGCCAGTGCCGCCGAGAGGTCGAAGAGTGCTACCGGCGTGAAGTGCGCCAGCAGAAATCCAGCCGAGCTGGTACCGGCGGCTACGCCGAGTGCCTGGAACGCGGGAAACACAATGTAGATGCGGTCGGTCATGTCGAGGTGCCGGACCACGCCGAGGTAGTAGGTATAGCCCAGCGTCCCGAAGACCGCATGAATGACGAAGGCGGCGCCGAATGCTGTCGCCGAGTGGCTCATCAGCATGACGGGATACATCAGGACAACGATCGCGGTCGATATGCCGATCATGACCGTGGCGTCGATTCGGTCGCCCACGATCCAGGGCAGGATCGAGCCTGCCAGAGCGCCGATCAGCGAGATCGCGACAATCGGGCCGATCGCGTCTGCCTGGATGCCGACCGCCGCGGCGATCGCGTCCGCGAAGTTATAGATAGCGCCCATGAAGACGCCGGTGAAAATGGCGCCGGCCACGGCGGCGATGAGCGGCGCAGCCAGCGCCAGGCGGACTCCGCTGGGCTGTGCGAGGCGGCGCGATGTGTTGGTGGGCGCGGCCTGTGCTGCGGTTGCCCTGCGCCGCATGTCGGATAGCGCCAGGGCCAGAGGCGTTGCCACCGCGAACAGGACGGCAATCGTCACCAGCACCCCTTGGTCTCCAAACCGCGGCAGGACGATAAGCGGCAATCCGTACGATGCGAGCGCCGCAATGACCAGCGACGCGAAGAAGGCCAGGCTATACGCCCGCAGCGGGTTGGCTGCATAGCCGATCAGGGTGAACGACGGCGTTGCCATGCTGGCGCTCGCCAGGCCGATCAGGAACCACCAGGCTGTCTGGCCGGCGATGTCCGCCACGAAGGCGACGCCCAGCAGCCCGAAGGCTGCCACGAGCAACGATCCGATGGTCACCCATCGGGCGTTCAAGCGCAGTACCCAGAAGGGCCCGCTTGCGGAGGTGATGCCCGACCCCAGCACGAAGGCAGTGCCCAGCGCGCCGAGCCGCTCGTCGCTGAGCCCGCGGCCCTGATGCAGGGCCTGAAACACGATCGGCAAGATGTTGACGATCAGGGTGCCCAACGACCAGAACAAGCTGGCGGCGAAAAACTCGGCGCGATTGGGTTTCTGTTCCGGCAGTGGCGGTGTTGTCATTGCAGATCTTCAAACGGATGCATCGTGATGCGCGTAATCGGACGATCGGTCGCGTCGGATTTCCATGTCAATGGCGCCGCCCGAACACTTACGGTGATGTGATGTGTGGAGCAATTATCAAAATCTAGGTCATGATGACAACAATATGAGAAAAAGAAAGCAGGGTATTCCCTGCGGGTCGATCGCGAGCCAGGCCTCGAACCGGCTGAATACCGGTTGAGCGGCTGCTGTGGGATGCGTGGCTTGTGATTGCCCCTCGGCTTATGACCTAATAAGACAGGGAATACCCTGTCTTTTTCTTGCTTCTTATTTTTGTCATCATGACCTAAAGTTGGTTTCGTGTTCTACTTAACGAGTGACCGGTCGCGATCATGAGACGGTTGCCATTTGACGAAGCGGGAGATCGCTGATGGATGAATCCAAGCGCAAGGCGTTTGCCGAGGACGGCGCCGTTATCATGGAAGGCTGCCTTGACAAGGAGCAACTCGGGTTATGCCGAGCGGCCTATGACTGGGGTGTCGAGAACCCGGGCCCCGGGGCGACCACCATGTTCGATGGCACTGCACAAAAATCCCACGTCGATAACGCGAATCCGCTCGCGAAGGATCGACTGGATGAGCTGGTCAGCAAGCTGCCGCTCGGCCAGATGTTTGCCAAGCTGTGGGGCTCCAGGCACGTCTGGTATTTCGCAGAGGAGATCTTCCTCAAGGCCGGCGGCAATGCTGCGCGCTCGTCATGGCATCAGGACACCTCGTATCTGCCATGGGGCGGCAAGCACTGGGGCAATGCGTGGATCAGCTTCGAGGCCGTGCCCAAGCGCAACGCGTTGGAGGTTGTCCGGGGGTCGCACCGCGGCACGCGACATGACGGCACCACATTCCAGAACCTGGAAGACCCGACCGATCCGCTGCACGGTGATGCCGCGGTGCCTTGCTGGCCGCGCATGCCCAATATCGAGGCTGAGCGCCGTGCGAATCCGAATGCCTACGACATCCTCTCCTGGGCGACGAATCCGGGGGATGTGCTTGTGCTGCATCCCGGGACGCTGCACGGCGGCGCACCGACCGATGCCGACTTCCCTGACCGCCACACGCTGGTGCTGCGCTTCTTTGGCGACGACGCAATTTTCAGCCCGCTGCCCGAAAACAGCCGATCGGGCTACTCGACAGCAGGTGTCCTCTTTACCGAAGAGCTCGCACATCTGAAGGCGGGCGAGCCGTTCCGCGCATCCTGTTTCCGTCAAATCATTTAAGCAACCAAGCGAGGCGCACACCATGACTGCAAAACGGCAATCGATCGTTCCGGCTCCGTTCCAGACGTTCTACGACGCCTATCACTTCTCGCCCGCCACGCGCGTGGGCGACATCATCTGGGTGTCAGGCCAGGTTGGGATCGGCGCGGACATGAAGCCCGCCGAGGGCATGCAGGCGCAGGCGCAGATTGCGTTCGAGTGCTTGAAAGGCGTTCTTGAAGCAGCCGGCGCGAGCCTGGCTGACGTTGTCGAGCTGACGACCTTCCACACGGATTTGCGCGGCGACATGGCGGCCTTCGCGCCCGTCAAGGATGCGTACTTCCCGAACCGCTATCCGTCGTGGACGGCGGTCGGCGTGACGCAATTAGCGCTGCCCGAGTTGTGCATCGAGATTCGAGCGGTAGCGGTTGCCGGATCCGGCAAGGATTGAGTCGCGCGCGCGAAGCGCTTCGGAGCGAACGCTGGGGGAGCGCCGAACAGCGAATACCCTAGTTTTTTTGGCCCTTTTCTTTGCCATCATTGACTAAGATTGTCAATACGTACTATTAGAGAAGCACGGCCAGTGTGTGAAGGCGTTAGTCGGAAGGAGACTCATGATGAAGAAGTACGGAATCGAAACCGTGTCCGCCATCGCGGCTGCGGTGTGTCTTGCGATCGGAACCGCCGCCATGGCGGAAGACCTCACGCCGGAAGGCGGTGACCGCGCGGCGGGCAAGGACGGTGCGGTGCCGGCCTATACCGGCAAACAGCCTGCGGAGGCCGGCTGGGAATGGGGCAAGTATCGCGGTGACTTCTGGAAGCACAAGAACGAGAAGCCGCTCTATTCGATCGACGCGTCGAATGTCGATAAGTACGCCGCGCAGTTGACGCCCGGCCAGATCGCGCTGGTCAAGCAGAAGAAGGGCTATCGCATGGACGTGTATCCGTCGCACCGCGAATGCCAGGTGCCGGACTTCGTTGCGCAGAACTCCAAGGCGAATCTGACGGGCGCGAAGCTCGATTCGACCGGCGAACAACTGGGCGCCGCAACCCTCCCGGGCGTTGCGTTTCCACAGCCGAAGAACGGCGCAGAAGCGATTCTGAACTACATCTACCGCTACCGCGGGGAAGGAGTGGAATGGCCGAAGATGGTGACGGTGGTATCTCCGCGTCCGGGGGGCAACGATTGGATTGATGCGATCGCTCCGCAGCATGTGTTCTTTCCATGGGGCAAGCCGGGCAAGGTGACGCCGCAGGAAGTCGATCAGCTCAGCAATGCCGCCTTCTTCAAGATCGAATCGCCGCCGGCGCTGGCCGGGCAGGCCTTTGTGCAGCGTCAGTTCTTCAACAAGCAGTCGGAGACGTTCTACTACTTCCCCGGGCAGCGCCGCGTGCGACGCATGCCGGCCTATACGCACGATGCGCCGATTATCGGCATGGAGAACCAGTACCTGATCGATGAAGCCAACATGTTCTACGGCACCATCGACCGCTTCAACTGGAAGCTCGTCGGCAAGAAGGAATTGCTCGTGCCGTACAACGCATTCGGCATGTACAAGTTCAAGAGCAATTTGCACGACGTTGCCACGCCTGACGGCATTGCTGCCAACAATCGCCGCTACGAGATGCACCGCGTATGGGTGGTCGAGGCAACCGTCAAGCCCAGCGCGCGCCACGTTGATTCGAAGAAGGTCTTCTACCTGGACGAAGACAGCTGGCTGGCACTCGTCGGCGAGGACTACGACGCCCAGGGCAAGCTGTGGAAGGTGCGCGAGAGCTATCCGATCCCGGTATGGGAGCTGGGCGGCACCTGCGATAACGAGCCGTTCGTGCAGTACGACGTGATCAACGGGCGTTACGTCATGGATCAGACGACCTTCGGCCAGGGCCAGGACCTTCGCTGGTACCAGCAGGTCAACGATTCGCGCTTCAAGACGGATTACTTCACCGCAGAAACGCTGCGCTCGGTCAGCGAGCGCTGAAGGTAACCGCATGGGTAGGGCTGGCGCGCGTTTGAGGAGGCACGCGCCGGCATCAAACGGGATGGGGGGAGGCGATGAAAACAAAGAAGATGCGGAAGCGGACGACGATTTCGCTTGCGTTGCTGGGCGCGGCAGCATCCAGCGCACACGCTTACGATTTCACGGCAGGGCCGGAGGACGCCATCAAGGGCTCGCTGGTCAGCAACATCACCGCCGGTGCGGGGGTTCGCGTGAAGAATCCGAGCTGTGCGCTCACCGGTGATCCGACCAGCAATAGCTGCGGCGCATCGGCCAACACGGACCAGTGGGGCGCGGGCGACAACGGCGACCTGAATTACAAGAAGGGCAAGCCGTTCAGCACGTATCTGAGTGCGACCAGTGAACTGCTGCTGACGATGCCCGGCCAGGGGCTAAAGTTCATGGCGCGTGGCACGGGCATGTACGACTTCATGGCCAAGAACACGGAGCGCACGCCGCTAGCCAGCGACGCGAAGGCGCAGGTTGTCTACGACGCGCAGCTGCTCGATCTGTGGGGCGAGAAGGACTTCACGATTGCCGACCGGAACGCGCACATCCGTGTCGGTAACCAGGTGATCAACTGGGGCGAGAGCATGTACGCCATGGGCGGCATCAATGCCACCAACTCGCTCGATATCCAGAAGCTGCTGATCCCGGGTTCGCAGCTCAAACAAGCGCTGCGGCCGGCCCCGATGGTCAGCTTTGCCGCTGACCTGTCCCACGGGCTGAGCACCGAGGCCTACTACCAGGCCATCTGGAACGGTAACCGCTACCCGCCGGTGGGCACGTTCTGGTCCCCCACCAACGCATACGGTCGGGGCGCGGAGCCGTTCACGGTCAACACGAACAACTTTAACGCGAACGGCCCGAGCGCAGGTACGGTCGCGCGCCAGAACGGGCTGAACAGCCGTGATGCGGGCACGATTGCCGCGATCAACAATGGCCTCGTCAACGGAGACTTTGCGGGGCCGCCCTCGTTCGATTTTGGTCTTCCCGTCTCGACCAAGCTGCCGCCGAAGTACAAGCCGCAGTTCGGCGTCAAGTTCAACTATGTGCCGCGGACCATCGACGCGAACTTCGCCTTCTATTACCTCAACTACGTTGACAAGTCGCCGGTGTTGACCTCGTTTTCGAACAACACGCTGCAATGGACGAATCAGACCAACCGTCAGCTCTTTGGCGTGAGCGCGAATTTCCCGTTGGGCCCGTGGGCAATCGGCACCGAGTTGTCGTATCGTCCGCATGATGCGGTGGCGCTGTCGAGTTGCTACGGCGCCGGTGGCCCGGCCGACCTGAACGTGAACCCCGGCGGTGTCGACTGCCAGCAGTTTGTCGACCGCAAGAAGATTCAGTTCGGCATAAACGGCCTGCTGGCGCTGACGCGCAGCGAGTACCCGTTCATCAAGCTGCTCGGTGCGGACTCGGCAACGTTGACCGCCGAAGCGACGTGGATCTACTACCCCGGCCTGGGTTCGAGCGTCACGCGCACGATCAACGGCCAGCAGATCACGCAAGTCCCCCAGGCGGGTTACCTGACCTGGCTGAACACCAATTCTGGCACGGGCTATCCGATCGGGATGGGGCAGGGCACGTCGAGTTCCGTGGGCACGACGATCGACTTCAACTGGACCTATGACGGCACCTTGATCCCGGGTTGGCAGGTGACGCCTGGCGTGACCTTCAATGCCGCGCTCTACGGCTACACGCCGACGTTCTCGGCCAACTACATGCAAGGTGCCAAGTCGGCCAACTTCTACGTGCTGTTCAACCAGAACCCGACGGTGTGGCAGGCCGGCATCAATTTCACGATGTTCTGGGGTGGCCACAACAACGTAGGCAACCCGTACTCGGATCGCAATTTCATCGGGGCATTCGTCACGCGGAATTTCTGACGGGGCAGCCTGTTGGAAGCGGCGCACGCGGTGCGCCGCGGGAATACTTGAAGGAGCAGTGTCGTGTTGAATCGTCTTGTTGCGGGGCTGGAAAGAGCCTTCTTCGGCCACCGCGCGATCGTGCTGGCGGTGATTGGGCTGTTTACAGCCGTGATGGCCGTGTTCGCCGTGCAACTGCGCATGGACGCCGGTTTCGAGAAGCAGATGCCGATCGGCCATGAGTACATCCAGACGTTCCAGAAGTACCGGAACGATCTGCTTGGCGCGAACCGCATCACCGTGGTGGTGCGCGCGAAAAAGGGTTCGATCTGGACGCCGCAAGGGCTGACGCGTCTGTATCAGGTGACGCAGGCGGTCACGTACCTGCCGAACGTTGACCGGGTCGGGGTCCGCTCGCTCTGGACGCCCAACTCCTTCGTCAACGAGATCACGGAGGAAGGTTTTCGTGCCGAACCGATCATCTCGGGCAATATCACGCCCGATCAGCTGACACCCCAGACCGTTGCCAGCATTCGCCGCGCGACCACGCTGGGTGGCTATGTCGGCACGCTGGTGTCGCACAACGAAGACAGCGCGATGATCACGGCCGAGCTCAACGAGCGCGATCGCAACGGCAAAGTGCTCGACTATGTGGCGTTCAACCATACGCTCGAAGACAAGATCCGCAAGCCGTTCGAGGATGCCGGCTACGAAGTCCAGATCATCGGCTTTGCCAAGCAGATCGGTGACATCGCCGACGGTGCCACCGCCGTGCTCGGCTTCTGCGGCATTGCGCTGCTGCTGACTGCGCTCGCCGTCTACTGGTACTGCCATTCGGTTCGCTTTACTGTGCTGCTCATTGTCTGCTCGCTGTCGTCGCTGGTCTGGCAGTTCGGCTCGTTGCGGCTGCTGGGCTATGGCCTGGACCCGCTCGCCGTGCTGGTGCCCTTCCTGGTGTTCGCAATCGGGGTCTCGCACGGCGTGCAGCAGGTCAACTTCATCGTGCGTGAGATCGCACGCGGGAGCAGCTCGTATGACGCAGCACGCTACAGCTTCAGCGGCCTGCTAATCCCTGGCGTGCTGGCCCTCGTCACTGCTTTCGTGTCGTTCATCACGCTGCTGCTGATCCCGATCCCGATGGTGCGCGAACTGGCGATCACTGCGTCGCTGGGCGTGGCCTACAAGATCGTCACGAACCTGATCCTGCTACCGGTTGCTGCGTCATGCTTCAACTTCACCCAGGAGTACGCCGAAAGCGCGCTCAAGCGTAGCGCTCGCCGTTCGGCGTTGCTGCGTCCGCTGTCGCGGGTGGCGGAGCCGAAGTTCGCCGCTGTCACGCTCGCGGTCACGCTGGTGGTGTTTGGACTCTCGGTTTGGCAGAGCCGCGACCGCGTGATCGGCACGCTGCAGCCTGGGGCACCGGAGCTGCGTGAGGAAGCGCGGTTCAATCGCGACGCGACGTCGATCGCCGGCAACTACGACATGGGCCTTGACTGGCTGTCGCTGGCCATCGAGTCAAGCGGCAAGGCGTGTGACAACCCGGCAGTCGGCCTGTATGAGAACGAGTTCACGGCGGCCATGCGTACCGTGCCGGGTGTGGTGTCGGCCCAGTCGTACTCGGGCATGCTGCGCACCTACAACAAGGGCTACAACGAAGATTATCCAAAGATGAACGTGGTGCCGATCGACCCCGATAACTACGGTGCGGTGTCGGTCGATGTCGGGCGCCTGAAGGGCTTCATGACGGCCGATTGCAGCATGACCGCGGTCCACCTGTACCTGACTGACCACAAGGCAACGACGATCAACCGGATTCTTGACCGCGTGAAGCAGTACCGCGCTTCCCACCCGTTCCCCGGCATCAATATCCGGCTCGCGGCGGGCAACGCCGGCGTGCTCGCCGCCACGAATGACGAGGTGGAGAAGAGCGAGTTGCCGATGATGCTGTACGTGTACGCGGCGATCGTGATTCTCGTGTTCCTCGCGTACCGCGACTGGCGCTCGATGCTGGCCTGCTGCGTGCCGCTGTCGGTGGCGACCTTTATCGGCTACTGGTTCATGAAGGAGCTGAAAATCGGTCTGACAGTGGCCACCCTGCCGGTCATGGTGCTGGCGGTCGGGATCGGCGTGGACTACGCGCTGTACATCTACAACCGGCTGCAGCGGCACTTGGCCGAAGGCGATCCGATCGAGCGGGCGATGGAGCGGGCGCTCGAGTTCGAATGCGTGGCCACGATCTTTACCGCCATCACGCTGGCGATCGGCGTGGCGACATGGAGCTTCTCGGCGCTCAAGTTCCAGGCCGACATGGGCAAGCTGCTGGCCTTCATGTTCCTCGTCAACCTGGTGATGGCCATGACGGCACTGCCGGCGCTGGCCTCGGTACTGGAGCGCTGGTTCCCGCGCCGTACGCCGGCGCGCGTACCGGGCCTGCTCAGCCACTGATGCACCGATGCGCAAGAGCGTTCTTACCGAGATTTCAGCCATGATCAAGACTCTCGTTGCCAGCATCGCGCTCTGCGCGGCCACGGCGGCATTTGCACAAGCACCAGCGGAAGGCACGGTCGCAACGTGGGCCGCAAAGCCGGCGCACGCGTGGGGCGCGCCGACCCACATGATGCTGCTGGACGCCACGCGCGCCGGCAGACGCATCGTTGCCGTGGGCGAGCACGGCATCGTCCTGCTGTCGGATGACGAAGGCAAGACCTACCGGCAGGCCCGTAGTGTGCCGGTTTCCGCCACGCTGTCTGCCGTCACCTTCACCGATGACAAGCACGGCTGGGTGGTAGGGCAGTGGGGTGTGATTCTCGCGACAAATGACGGCGGTGAAACCTGGCAAAAACAGCGCATGGACACCGCGGTCGATCAACCGCTGTTCTCCGTGCACTTTATGAACGACCACGATGGCATTGCCGTCGGCCTTTGGTCGCTGATGCTGCAGACGCATGACGGCGGCAAGACCTGGGCCAAGGTGACGCTGCCTAAGCCGCCCGGCGGCGGCAAGGCCGACCGCAACCTGTACCACGTGTTTGCCGATCAGAAGGCTGCGCTCTATATCTCCGCCGAGCAGGGGACCGTGCTCAAGTCGACCGACGGCGGCGTCAATTGGGACTACCTGGCGACGGGGGGTAAGGGCTCGCTGTGGTCTGGCGTGGCGACTCCCGATGGCCGGATTGTAGTTGGCGGTCTGCTCGGCAGCCTGTTCCAGAGCAGCGATGGCGGAGCGACCTGGTCGCCGCTGAAAGCGGAAACGAAGAGCTCGATCACCAATCTCGTCGCGGCCGGCAAGGGACTCCTTGCGGTCGGGCTCGACGGACTGGTCATGCAGCAGCGTGCCGATGGTGCGCCGTTCGACGTCGCTCAACGCCCGGACCGCGCAGCGCTCACCGCAGCGGTGATCGATGCAGGCGGAAAGCCGATCCTGTTTTCGAATGACGGCGTGCTGACCGGGCTCTGAGCACGTAGGCAATTCCGGTCTGGACGCGTGGGCTGTCCTGACCATGCTCGAAGAGGAACAACAAAATGCATAGCGAAGAGGCATCGAGCGTGATGCCGGAGAACGAGCCGAAGAAACAGCCGGAGGTACCGGGCCGGCGTCAACTTCTGCGGATGGCAGCCGTGGGCGCCGCGTCACTGGCCGCAGGCAAGGTCGCGATGGCGGAGGGTGTCACGGCGCCATCTGCGAATCGCGGCGTGCTGGACGTCGTGATCATCGGCGCAGGTTTGGCGGGGCTCACTGCTGCGCGGGATCTAAAGCGCGCCGGGTGCGATTCGTTCGTCGTTCTGGAAGCGCGTGATCGTGTCGGCGGGCGCACGTTCAACCACGATCTGGGCAATGGCATTGTCTCCGAGGCCGGCGGACAGTGGGCCGGCCCCGGCCAGACCGCCATCTTCGATCTGGCGCGGGAGCTGGAGGTCGATACGTTCCCTACCTTCTATGCGGGCAAGACTACGGTACTGGCCGGCGATGCCCGGGTGGCGCAGGATTTTCACGGGGGCGCCGGCACCGATGAAGCGATCGGCGCCAAGCTTGGCGAGCTGGCGCGCGGCGTGCCGTCCAGCGCACCGTGGAAAGCGAAGAATGCGGCAGAGCTCGACAAGCTGACGTATGGTGACTGGCTATTGAAGCAAGGCCTGAAATACGAAGATGGATATTTCATGGGCCTGGCTGCGAAGCTGACGACGGGCGGCGCCCCGGCCCAGCTCGGGTTGCTGGGCTATCTGTCGCAGATCAACAGCGCCAGCAACAGCCTTGACCAGCTTGAGTCGATCAAGGGCGGTGCGCAGGAAACGCGCTTTGTCGGCGGCTCGCAGATTCTCAGCATCAAGATGGCGCAGGATCTCGGCGACAAGATCAGGCTATCCAGTCCGGTGCGCAAGATTAGCGGCTGGAATCGCGATGTGGTGGAAGTCATCACCGATCAGGGCGTCGTACGCGCCCGCCGTGTCATCGTGGCGATGAATCCTGCGCTGTGCAACCAGGTCGTCTACGACCCCCCGCTGCCCGAAGGGCGCTCGCAATTGCAGCGGCGTTGGCCTGCGAATGCGCCGATGCGCAAGACGGTGCACGTCTATGACAAGCCGTTCTGGCAGGACGATGGCCTGAACGGACAGATCTTCCAGATCGGCGGCCCCGTCTCAATGGCCTACGACAACTCGCCTCCGGACCGGTCTGTCGGGATCATCAGCGCGTTCGTGCCGCCGGGTTCGCTGCCCGGGGATCCCAAAGCTGCGGAGAAGACGTTGTCGGCGATCTATGCCAGGGCGTTCGGAGACAAAGCGCTGCACCCGAAGCAGTTCCACGACCATGACTGGGGCAGGGTCGATCCGTGGACGCTGCAGTGCATACATCCGTTGCCTCCTGGTTTCCTGACCAAGTGGGGGCAATTCCTCCATCCCTCGGTCGGCAGGCTGATCTGGTCAGGTACCGAGACTGCCGAAATCTGGCCCGGCGCGATGGACGGCGCTGTGCGCTCCGGCCATCGGGCGGCGTTGCAGGCATTGGCCGCTCTGACCCACCAGGGCGAGGTGGCATAAATGAAGCGGGCCTTGATTATTGTTACGGTTGTGGCGGTTGCCACGGCAGCCGTTGCGGGCGCGCTCTACGGTCGCGATCTGATGGATGGCTTGCATTATGAGAAAGCCATGCTCCAGTTGGGTGAAGCGGGCGAGACCAATGCCGGCCCCTGGCCGCAGTATCAGGAGACATGCTTTGTTTGCCACGGCCCGCACGGGCAGTCGCTCAACGGATGGTACCCGGCACTGTCGGGCCAGCCGAAGGCGTACATAGCCGCCCAGTTGCATGCGTTTGCCAACGACCAGCGGCCCAACCCCTATATGGGGCCGATTGCCAGGGAGATGTCCGACGCGCAGATCGATGCTCTCGCCAGCTACTTCGCCCAGCAAGCGCCGGCGCGGAATGAGGACGTTCCAGCCGATGCGGACATGCTGAAGCGAGGACTGGCCCTGGTCCAGGCCAGGAGTTGCCAGGCCTGCCATGGCGAGAAGCTGATGGGCAAGGATCAGGCGCCGCGCCTGGCGGGGCAAGGGGCGGACTATCTTGCCAAGCAGCTTGCTGACTTCAAGACAGGCGCGCGCAAGGATCCGACAGGCGCCATGAACGGCGTTGCCGCGGCGTTGTCGAGCGCGGACGTTCCTGCGGTGGCGCGCTACCTGGCCGGCGTCTCGCCTGAAGGCGATGCGGCAGCGACTCGCTAGACCGACGCATGTCCCTAACCTCCCTCACTTTCATGGAGCAACAACGGTGATCAAAGTCAGCGTGCTTTACCCGAATAACGACGACAACACTTTCGACTTCGCGTATTACCTCGACCAGCACATGCCAATGGTGCAGCGTCTCGTGGGCGACGCATGCAAGGGCAGCGAAGTCGAAGAGGGGCTGGCAGGCGGCGCGCCCGGACAGCCGCCGGCCTACCGTGCCGCGGCACACATGTACTTCGACTCGGTGGAAGCTTTCCAGTCGGCATTCGGGCCGCACGCAAACGCGATCCTTGCTGACGTGCCGAACTACACGAACATCGCGCCGATGCTGCAGATTAGCGCCGTGCGGGCGTAGTTTTCATCCCATGCTAGTCGGTGCCCTTGCTCGCTAACCAGATCAGCGCAGACATCGCGTCGACGGCGATGCGCCTTGGCTGGTGCCGTCGAGGCGGGTACGCCGGTCAGGTCTCCTAGGTCCCGGCAATTTGGTCTCCTCCGGGGTCTTTATGCCGTGTCCGCACGGCATTTTTTATGCGCCGGGCAGCGGCATCAGCCGGAGGTGCAAGTCCCGCCAAGCCTGAGATGGCAAAAAAGGAAGCACAAGGGCGTCGTCATGAGGCCGGGGCCGAAGGAAGCGTGCAGCAAAACCACGACCTCCGAGTGCGCGCGTGAACGAAAAACACAGGGTATTCCCTGTCTTTTTTTTCCTGTTCGTAATTGTCATCATGACCTACCTTTGTACATATGTTCTACAAAGTAATGCGCTCGATTTGCGAGTGTCGCGACCCCGACATTCGGGCGGCTCCGGCATTCGCGCGTTTGGATTGACCCAACTTTCAACACCTCAAAAATCAGGAGACAACCATGGCAAAGCACCCCGTCGTCGTTTATGGCGCAAGCGGTTACACCGGCATGTTGATCATGGACTGGCTGATCGACCAGAACATCCCGTTCACCGCCGTGGCGCGCAACGCAGGCCGGACCAGGGAAATGATGGCGCAGCGCGTCGTGCGCCTTGAATCGGCCGACTACGAGATCATCGAGGCGGAACACAACGTGGATGCGCTCGTGAATGCGTTCCGAGGCGCGAAGGTCGTCTGCAACACCGTCGGGCCGTTCTTCAATTTCGGCCTGGTTGCGGTGGAAGCTGCGCTCAAGGCCGGTTGCCACTACCTCGACACTACCGGCGAGCAACATTTCATTCGCCAGGTGCGCGACCAGTTTGGCGAGCTGTACCGTCAGGCTGGCCTGCTGTTGTCGCCGTCGAACGCATACATGTACACGTTCGCTGAAATCGCTGCCGAGCTGGCGCTCGAAACGCCGGGTGTCGATGCGCTCGAGACGGCAACCTTGACCCGCGGCCCGCGCGGTGCCGGCGCCGGTGTGAGCGTCGGCTCCACGGCCACCATCTTCGAAGGCTATCGCCAGGAATCCTGCTATCTGTGGGAAAAGGCGCTGGTGCCTCATGAAAAACAGGCTTCCTTCAACGTGGCGTCTCCCGATTTCCTGCAGCCGGTGTTCGCGCTGCCGTGGGGCGGCACGTCGCTGCCGGTGTACTTCCAGCACGATCCTCGCGTGCGCAGCTGCATCTCTTGCGTAGGTTTCTACGACAACAACGCGATGCAGATGGTGCACGGGCTCGGCCAGAAGTGGGATGCGGAGTATGCGCATCTGCCGCGTGAACAGCAGGATGCGGTGCTCAAGCAGCTCGTCGACTCTGTGACCCCGTCGATGCCGCCGCGCGAGCGCACGTCGCTGCATCGCACTGTCGACTTCGCGATCGGCCGTGGTCAGCTCGCTTCGGTGCGAGCGACGCTGCACGGCATCACGCCGTACATTGCCACCGGTGCCATTCACGCTGCCGGTGTCGCCAAGCTGCTCGACGGTGACAGCGCCAAGGTTGGTTTCGCCTCCGGCTCGAAGGCGTTCGGACACCGCTACCTGCTCGGCTTCCTGGAGCAGCGTGGCCTGGCGCGCGCCACGATCTCGCAGCTGTAACCGCTACTGCCGGGCGGCCTGACAAGGCATCAGGCCGCGCAGGGCACATACAGCAGCACGCCCCGGACGCTGTGCTGGGGCGGCGCCGAAAATCAATTGAAGAAGGGGTTCGCTATGCGACTCGAGCACATTGGTATTGCCGCAGTGATCGTGGCGGGCGGGCTGGCATCAGGCAGCCCATGGACGCAGACCGGCCGCATCGGCACGCTCGAGCTGGGCGCGCTGGATTCGCGCACAGAAGCCGGTACCGATGACGCTGGTTTACGCCGCTTCGACCCTTACACGCAAGGCCAGCGCGCGGGGCGGTTCGACCCCTACACGGATGGCATGGGCCGCCCCGGCTCCGACCTGGTATGGCTCCAAAGGAACACTTAAATGGCAATCATTGATTTCTTCGACCGTGGGTGGCGCATCAACCCCCATGGCATCGCCTATATCCAGGGCGAGCGCAGCTTCTCGTTCCAGGAGATCGGTGAGCTTTCATGCCGCATCGCCAACGGCCTGCTGGCTGCCGGTTTCGAGAAGGAGGCGAAGGCTGCGGTCTGGGCGGACAACGACGTGGTCGGCTGGGCCTGCGCGCTTGGCATGTGGCGCGCCGGCATGGTGTATATCCCCGTCAACGGGCGCAACGCGGTGGCCGAGAACCAGTACGTGCTCGACGCGTTCGATTGTGAGGCGCTGTTCTTTACCCAGGCCTTCGCATCGACCCTTGAAGCACTGCGTGCGAGCCTGCCTAAGGTAAAGCTGTGGGTGTGCATTGACGCCGAACTGCCGTGGGCACCGTCGCTCGAAACGTGGAGCGCCGGCCAGCCGACGACCATGCCGCGCGTCGAGTACGACATGGACGACATCGTCACACTGTCGGCCACTGGTGGCACGACGGGCACGCCCAAGGGCGTGATGAACACGCACCGTGTGTTCCAGACCTACTTCTCGCACTTCATGATCGCGTTCCCGTACGGAACGCAGCGCCCGGTGAACCTTGCCGCCGCGCCCATGACGCATACCGCGGGGATGATGTCGCTGCCGTGTACGGCACGCGGAGGCACCGTGGTCGTGCTTCCGAAGCCTGATCCGGCCCTGCTGCTGGACGCCATCGCCAGGCATCGCGTCACCGAGTTCTTCCTGCCGCCGACGGTCATCTATCGTCTGCTCGATATTCCGGGCATCGAGCAGCGGGATTTCTCGTCGCTCAGGTATTTCCTCTACGGCGCGGCACCGATGTCGATCGAGAAGCTCAAGCAAGCGATCGAGGTATTCGGCCCGGTCATGGCCGGCGGTTACGGGCAGACCGAAGCTGCGGCATCGATCTCCAACATGGCGCCGGCCGAACACTTCACTGACGGCAAGGTCGCGTCCGATGAACGGTTGTCCTCGGTTGGCCGGCCGAACCCGCTTATCCGCGTCGAGATCCTGGACGATAAGGGCGAGGCGCTGCCGCAAGGAGAGACCGGTGAAATCTGCGTGCGCGGCGACCTCGTGATGAAGGGCTACTACAAGGCACCGGACAATACCGCCGAGACCATCGTCGACGGCTGGCTGCATACCGGCGACATCGGTCACCTTGACGCAGAGGGTTACCTGCACATCACCGACCGCAAGAAGGACATGATCATCAGCGGCGGCTTCAACGTCTATCCGAGCGAGGTCGAGCAGGTCATCTGGGCGCACCCGGCGGTGCAGGACTGCGCGGTGATCGGCGTGCCTGATGACAAGTGGGGCGAAGCGGTGAAGGCGGTCGTGGAGCTCAATGTCGGCCAGACGGTAAGTGCCGACGAGCTCGTGGCCTTGTGCAAGGACAAGCTCGGTTCCGTCAAGGCGCCTAAAAGCGTGGAGTTTGTCGCTGCACTGCCGCGCAGCACGGTGGGCAAGGTGTTGAAGAAAGACTTGCGCGAGCAGTACTGGCAAGGCCTGGAACGCAAGATCTGACGAGAGCGATCAACGATGAGCAACATCTACATTGCCGGTATCGCCATGACGGTGTTCGGCCGGCACCTGGAACGCAGCATCGAAGACCTGGCGGGCGAAGCGCTGCGCGGCGCATTGCAGGACGCCGGCTGCAGCCCCGCTGCCATTGGCACGGCTTACTACTCCGGCATTACCAATGGCTCGCTGCAAGGCCAACTGTCGATCCCTGGCCAGGTCGTGTTCAGCAAGATCGGGCTGGAAGGTATTCCGGTGTTCAACGTCGAGAATGCCTGCGCATCGGGCAGCACCGCCGTGCATCTGGCGGTGCAAAGCCTGAAGGCCGGAGTGTGCGACGTGGCATTGGCCATCGGCGCGGAGAAGATGAACGTGCCGGACAAGGCGAAATCGTTTGCATTGTTCGAGGGCGGTTGGGATGTCTCGCGCGTGGAAGATAACTTTGCCAGCCTGATGACGCTGGGCGAGGGCGTCGAGCCGCCGCCCGGCTCGGAATCCGACCGGCCCTACAGCCGCTTCATGTCGGTCTACGCCGCGCTGTGCCGGTATCACATGAAGACCCACGGCACGACGCAGCGTCAGATCGCCGCCGTCTCTGCGAAGAACCACGGTCATTCGGTGCACAACCCGCTTTCGCAGTTCCGCAAGCCGTTCACGATCGACGAGGTACTCGCGGCGCCGCCGATTACTTATCCGATCACGCTGCCGATGTGTGCGCCGGTCTCGGACGGAGCGGCTGCCGCCATCCTCTGTACCGAGGATGGGCTGCGACGCATCGGTGCGGATCGCAGCCGTTGCATCCGGGTCGCGGCCAGCGTGATCCGCAGCTTCACGCATCGGCGCATCGACGAGCCAGAGAAGAACATCGGCCGCCTGGCCGCGCTGCAGGCCTACGAGCAGGCTGGCCTGGGCCCCGCGGACATGGACGTTGCCGAGGTGCACGATGCCTCGGCCATGGGGGAGATCATCCAGGCCGAAAACCTCGGGCTGGTGCCCCTCGGCCAGGGTGGCCCCGCTGCCGAGCGAGGCGACTTTACGATCGGCGGACGCATCCCCATCAACACCTCGGGCGGCCTCGAATCGAAGGGCCACCCCTTGGGCGCAACGGGCATCGGCCAGCTCTATGAACTGGTTACCCAGTTGCGGGGCGAAGCGGGTGCACGCCAGGTGCAGGGCGCACGCCATGCCATTCAGGAGAACGGTGGCGGTTTCCAGGGCATCGAAGAAGCCGCGCTGGCGGTGCACATCCTGAGCACGGATTGACGGAGTCGGAACGCGCAAAGGGCTTCGATAACAAACGGAACGGCAGGCCGGCAACTTGCGCATGACCTGGCGTACTTTCGTAAAAGGCACAGCAGCGGCGGCGGTCGTGGTGCCGGCAGTGGCTGCCACGCAAAGCATGCGCACCGAACCAATGGAGGACGAAAAAAGAGATGGCCAACCTGGAAAAGTATCGAGCCCTTGGCGGATGGGTTGAAAAGCCCGATGACATGCAACCTGCCCTCGAAGGCGACGTCAATGCCGATGTGGTGATCGTTGGCGCCGGCTTTGCCGGCCTCCTGGCCGCACTGGAATTGGCCAGGCAAGGGGCAAAAGTGGTCGTGCTGGAGCGCGAGTTCGCCGGCTTTGGTGCGAGCGGGCGCAACGCGGGCTACCTGGCCGGCGCCGGCGGGCTCGAATACGACCTGTTCCTCAAGGACATCGGCACCGAGCGCGCCAGGCAGATCATCCGCTACTACGAAGACGCCGTCCCGTTCGTCGAGGGCAAGCTCGAGGAACACGGCATCGATTGCGACTACAACCCGTCGGGGATCATTCGCGCCGGCATCCATCCATCGCAGGAAAAGAAAATCCGCAAGAGCATGCGGGTCAGCGCCGGGCTGGGGTTGCACACCGAATTTCTGGACGGTGCCCAGATGCGCGCCCGCGGGATTCCGCCGGCGTTTCTGTTCGGTGAATACACAGCGACAGGCGGCACGCTCGATCCGGGCAAGTATGTCATGGGACTGCGGCGCGCAGCACTGCGAGCCGGTGTGAAGCTCTACGAGAACACGCCGGTGCTGTCTTACACCGAGGGACCCGTCATTCAGGTGAAGACGCCGCACGGCGTCGTGAGTGCCCCGGCGCTGATGCTTGCCACCAATGCCTACACCCCGCAGCTTGGGCTGCTTGCCAACACGGTGGTGCCGCTGCGGGTGTCTGCCATCGAGACCGAGCCGCTTTCCGCCGCGCAATTGGCGTCGTTGGGCTGGGCGCGGCGTGAAGGTATCGTTACCGTGCACTGGATCATGGAAAGCCACCGTCTGACGGCGCGTAACACGCTCCTGGTGACGACCAAGCGACTCCACTATCCCTACGGCTCCAAAACACCGAATGTGCCGGACCACGATCAGTATCGCGAGCTGAGCGCGGCACTGCGTGACCGCTTCCCAACCTTGAAAGACATCGGCATCCGGGCATGCTGGAGCGGCTATATCAGTTTCGCGAACGATGCGCTGCCGGTGGTTGGCACAACGGGCACGAACCAGAATATCTATTACTCGGCCGGGTGTTCCGGACATGGTGTCGCCACGCACTCCATGGTCGGCCACCTGATTGCCCAGCGGATTGGCGGTACCGAGCCCGCGCTGCTGGCAGCGGTGCGCCACGAGACGCCCAGGACGCTGCCTGAGCCTTTCCGATGGTGCACTGTGAACGGCGCATTGGCTGGAGCGGCCGTGATGGACAACTGGCTGAACCGCAACGTGCGTGACGCCGCCCGACCGGGATAGCGCCACGGCGCACTGCGGAGCGAAAGACCGAGGTTGTTGTCAGGTGGTGTCGCGCCAATCCGGCGAAGCGCTATTATAAGGACTTCTGTTAGGTATGATGTCCAAACATGACGAAAACGACCAAGGCGCCTGTTGTGCGGCGCATCACAAAGAAGCGTCAGCCTTCCCGTGTGACCGCTGCGGGAAACGCCACTGAAGGGCTGCGGGCCCAAGGCTTGCGCACGCGCAATGCGATCGTGCGTATGGCGAGGAAGCTCCTGCTCGAGACCGGCTCGATGGATTTCTCGTTGCGCGCGGTGGCGTTGCGTGCGGGCATCAGTGTGAGCAACCTCCAGTATTACTTCCCGACCCGCGTCGCCGTGCTGCGAGCGGTGATGGAACCTGAAATCAAGGTGTACCTGGATGAACTGAAGCGCGTTATCGGTGGGGGCGTAACGCCGCATGAGGTGTTTGACAAGATCATCAAGCAAACGCTTCAGGACATGATAGACGCCAAGTACGTGGCGTTGTGGCGGGACTTCCTTTCGTTCGCGTCGACCGATCCCGAATGCGCCCGGCTCTTCGACGAGTGGTACGAGACGCTGACGGATGAACTCGCACGCGTGATTCGTGGCATGAGTCCAAAATACGACGTCGCCGGCAGCCTGCATGTTGCCGCGCTGCTCATTTCGATGGGCGACGGATTGGCGCTTCAGCTCGGGACAGGGCGTACGCGGCGCGCCGCCCTGAAAGGACTTGAAGAGCGATACCGGACCATGGCCTACGCCATGGTGGAGTTCGGAGCGTCGCGCACCAGCGAAAAGTAGCCACCCAAAAGCAGGCGCGGCAATCCAGCACGACAGGGGAATACCCTGTCTTTTTTTTTTGCCATGTTATTTGTACAGTGACCTATTGTTGGTAAGGTGTTCTATTAACGAGCGGACCCGGCGACATGAGTGCCTGGTCGCTATGTGTCCACGTAAGAAGGAGCGCTGAAATGATTCGCCTGAAGAAGTCCGTGGAGTTGCCGTCGGTCGGGTTGACCGGCTTCGAGACGCCGTTGAGCGAAGAGGAAAGTGCGATCCAGGGCACGGTGCACCGCTTCGCGCGGGACGTGATGCGCCCGATCGGCCGGGAGCTGGACCGCATGACGCCGGAGGAGGTGATCGCCCCCGGTTCTCCCTACTGGACGGCCATGATCGAGGCGTCCAAGCTAGGGCTTGACCCTCAGCTGATTGAGCAGTTTCCACCCGACATGGCGGTGCGCATCGAGTCGATCATCAGCGAAGAGCTCGGTTGGGGCGATGCGGGTCTGGCGGTGTCGATCACCGCGTCGCTCATGCCAATGATGGTGGCGCAGTCGGTCGGCAGTCAGGAACTGATCGACATGTGCGCCGGCAAGGTCGGCTGCTGGTCGAACACGCAGCCTGACCGCGGCTCTGATGGCGCGATCCTCTATCGCGAGGAAGTCAGCGCGCACGGCAAGCAGTCGCTGGGCAACGTCACCGCCAAGGTCGGCGCCGATGAAATCGTCATCAACGGGCAGTACTCGTCATGGGTGTCAAACGGCTCGGTTGCCCAGGTGGCGCTCGCGTACATGGCAGCGGATTATGGTGATGGCTTCTACGGCAGCGATGAGCGCGGTGCGTTCACGAACGGCATCGGCGTCATGATTCCGCTGGACCTGCCGGGCATCTCGCGCGGCAAGCCGTTGGACAAGATCGGCCAGCGCGCGCTGCCTCAGGGCGAGATCTTCTTCGACAACGTCAAGGTGCCGAAGCGCTTCGCAGTCGCGCTGAAGGACGATTATCTCGGCAACATCGCTTCGGCGTGGTCGCACGCCGGGACCAACATGTGTCAGGTGTTCACCGGCGTGGCGCGTTCTGCCTTCGAGCTCGCACTGGCCTATTGCCATGAGCGCAAGCAGGGCGGCGCGCTGCTCGTCGAGCACCAGATGACGCAGTTGCGCCTGGGCGAGATGCTGCGCCGGCTCGAGATGGCGCGCGCGATCTCCCGCCGCAGCCTGGCGTACTCGCGCATGTCGCCGCAAAGCCACCCGTACGCGACCGCACAGGCCAAGGTCAGCGTGACCGAAGAGGCGATGAAGATCGCGCACGAAGCCTTCCAGCTCTTCGGCGGCAACGGCACCACGCGCGAGTATCCGATCGAGAAGATCTTCCGCGACTGTCGCTCTGCACTGATCGAAGACGGCGAGAACTATGTCCTCACGTCGCGCCTCGGCGTGCTGGCAAGCCGTCTCTATCAGAACGGGTGGACCAGGGACTAAGCGTCGCTCAGGCGCAGGCAACCGCATTCACCCGGAAGCTATGGAGGAGCCGGCGCGGAAGAAGCTCCGGCGCCACGCGCCCCGACTGGCGTCAGCTATAATGACGCTCGCCCAGCGACCCGCTGGCGCGATCCTTTCCCAGTGCCGAAAGGCCCTGATTCAAGGCAGAAGAGGTGACAGTGCCCACTGAGCAGCGCAACACCAGAAAGCGGCGCACATCGATTGCGGCGTCCACAGGAGCAGATCCCGAAGGGCTGCGCGCCCAAGGCGTGCGCACGCGCAATGCCATTATCCGCGTGGCCAGGAAGCTGCTGCTCGAAGGCGGCAGCCTGGAGTTCTCGCTGCGTGCCGTGGCTCAGGGCGCGGGTATCAGCATCAGCAACCTCCAGTACTACTTTCCGACCCGGCAGGCCGTGCTGCGCGCCGTCATGGCGCCGATCATCGAAACCTACCTGGAAGACCTCAAGCGTGCGCTGGACAGCCGCATATCGCCGCGCGAGGCGCTTGATGCGCTGCTCGAAAAGGCGCTCACCGACGCGAGGAACGCTAAGGATACGGCGTTGTGGTGGCACTTCGTTTCCCTTGCCTCCACCGATCCCGAGTGTGCGCGCATGTTTGACGAGTGGTACGACACGCTCACCCGTGGCATTGCGGAACTGGCGCGCGCAGTGAATCCGGATCTGAAGATGGCCGACAGCCTGCACGCAGCCTCGCTGCTGATCGCGATGGCCGATGGTCTCGCATTGCAGCTTGGCGCGGGGCGCCGCAAGCGCTCCTACCCTGGCGGCCTCGATGAGGCATATCGTGCTGCCGTCAATCGTCTCGTACTGGGGGAGCGCTCAACCGCAGAGGCCAGCTAGCCATCACATCGTCGTTGTATGGACGCGGAAAGACAGGGAATACCCTGTCTTTTTTTATGCTTTTATGTTTGTCAACATGACCTATGTTATGTATAGTGTTCTAACAAATAGGCGAACGACCCCAGCACCCATCCGGGTCGTGTGCGCCCACGAAGAATGGAGACAGAGATGATTCGTCTGAACAAGACTGCGGTCTTGCCCGCAGTCGGCATGACCGGTTTCGAGACGCCGTTGAGCGAAGAGGAAAACGCGATCCAGCAGACGGTCCATCGTTTTGCACGCGACGTACTGCGGCCGATTGGCCGGGAGCTCGACCGCATGACGCCGGAGGAGGTCATCGCCCCCGGGTCGCCTTACTGGGCGGCGATGACGGAAAGCGCGAAGCTGGGGCTCGACCCGCAGCTCATCGCGCAGTTTCCGCCGGAGGTCGCCGTTCGCATTGAATCGCTGATCGGTGAAGAGCTCGGGTGGGGCGAATCGGGCCTGGCCGTCTCGCTAGGCGCCGCGACCATGCCGCTGACGATGGCGCAATCGCTTGGTAACCAGGAATTGATCGAGATGTGCGCGGGCAAGGTCGGCTGCTGGATGAATACGCAACCCGACCGCGGTTCCGATGCCGCGATCCTGTACCGCGAGGAAGTGAGCGCGGGTGGCAAGCAGCCAGTCGGCAACGTCACCGCGAAGGTCGGTGCCGATGAGATTGTCATCAACGGGCAGAGTTCGGCGTGGGTGTCGAACGGATCCGTGGCGCAGGTCGCGTTGGCTTACATGGCGGCGGACTACGGCGACGGCTTCCATGGCAGCGGCGAGCATGGTGCGTTCACGAACGGCATCGGCCTGATCCTGCCGCTCGACCTGCCTGGAATCTCGCGCGGCAAGCCGCTGGACAAGATCGGCCAGCGTGCCTTGCCGCAAGGCGAGATCTATTTCGACAACGTCAGGGTGCCAAAGCGCTTCGCCATCGCGCTGAAGGATGACTACCTTGGCAACTTGGCCTCGACCTGGTCGTTCGCGGGTACCCACATGTGCCAGGTCTTCGTCGGCGTGGCGCGCGCAGCCTTCGAACTGGCGCTGGGCTATTGCCACACGCGCAAGCAGGGTGGAGCGCTGCTGATGGATCACCAGATGACGCATTTGCGCGTGGGCGAGATGCTGCGCCGACTGGAGATGGCGCGCGCCATCGCACGCCGCAGCCTGGCGTTCGCGCGCCTGTCGCCGCAGAGCCATCCCTATGCGACCGCGCAGGCCAAGGTCAGCGTGACCGAAGAGGCGATGAAGATCGCGCACGAAGCCTTCCAGCTCTTCGGCGGCAACGGCACCACGCGCGAGTATCCGATCGAGAAGATCTTCCGCGATGTGCGCTCCGCGCTGATCGAGGATGGCGAGAACTACGTCCTCACCTCAAGGCTGGGCGTACTGGCCGGCAGGCTTTACCAGAATGGATGGGCGCAAGAGTAAGCGTCCGGGTATGCGTCAGGCACCGGCCGTCGCAGCGGTCGACCGGGGGCGCAGCGGGCCAACCAGCGCTTTGCATAGAGAAGCAGTCATGACGACATGTTCCAGCGCGAACGTAGCCGCATGGGGGCGGCAACCGGGCTCCAGCGAGCTGCTCCACCGGATCCGCGCCTCGGTCGCACGCATTCGCGTGGATGCCGCAAACGGCGCCGGCATCGAACGCCGCCTGTCGAGCCTTCTGCGGCACGCGCTCGCAGCGGGATCGCCCTTCGATATCGCGCTGGTACTCGGGAGCGCGGCAGAGCTCATGTTGTTCCCGGAACCGGAAGTCCTGGACCAATGTACGGCAGCCGTGCAACAGGCTGATCAGCAAGCACTGCGCGGACTGGTCTGGGCGGTCAGGCACAGAAGCATGAGAGGCGGGAAGGGCGCTCGCAGGTTCACGCTGGATTTGCAATGAGGCATAGGAAACAACGAAGCACCATGGCGAAGCATTCAATCAATACGCAGCGAAGGCAACTGCTCAAGCTGGCAGGTGTCTCGACTGCCGCAGGCAGTATGGGCCTTGGTCTGACCCCGGGACTGGCACATGCCGGCAAGTCGGATGACGTCCTCGACGTCGTGATCGTCGGCGCAGGCCTCGCCGGCCTGACCGCAGCACGGGACCTGGGCCATGCCGGCTGCGAGTCGTTCGCCGTGCTCGAGGCACGCAGCCGCGTTGGCGGGCGGACCCTGAACTACGACGTGGGTTCGGGGCAGGTGTCCGAAGTCGGCGGCCAGTGGATTGGCCCCGGCCAAACGGCCGTGGCGGATCTGGCGCGCGAACTGGAGGTCGACACGTTCCCGAGCTACTACAAGGGCAACACCGTCATCCTCGGCGGTGACGGCCGCTTGGAGATGGACCTCAAGGGCACGTTCGGCAGCGACGAGGCGATCGGGGGCAAGCTCAGCGGGCTCTCGCGCGACGTACCTTCCGGCGCTCCGTGGAAGTCACCGAAGGCGGCCGAACTGGACCAGCTCTCGGTCGGCGACTGGCTGGCGAAGCAGGACATCAAGCCGGAGGATCGCACCGGTTGGAATGCGAGCGTCGCGCTGTCCGGCGGGGTGATGCCGGCCAAGATGGGACTGCTGCATTTCCTCTCGATGATCAATTCCGCCGCCAGCGACTACATGCAGCTCGACAGCATCAAGCATAGCGCGCAGGAAACGCGCTTCGTCGGCGGTTCGCAAATCCTGAGCAACAGGATGGCGCAGGCATTGGGCAGCAAGGTGCGCCTGTCGAGCCCGGTCCGGCGGATTTCGGGCTGGGACCGCGACGTCGTCACGCTGCACACGGACCAGGGCGAGGTGCGTGCCCGCCAGGTCATCATGGCCCTGAGCCCGCCCTTGTGTCAGCAGATCCGGTTCGATCCGCCGCTGCCGGCAAAGCGTGCCGCGCTGCAACGGGCCTGGCCCGCCCACTCGCCGGCACGCAAGACGGCCATGGTCTATTCCCGCCCGTTCTGGCGCGACAAGGGATTGAACGGACATATCTTCCAGGTAAACGGGCCCATCCTGTGGGCCTTCGACAACTCTCCGCCCGGGGGAGAGATTGGCGTCATCAACGCCTTTATCTCGAACGCGCAGGTGCCGTCGGACCACAAGGCCGCGCAGCAGTTCCTCACGGCGCTCTACGCCCGCGCGTTCGGCCGCGAAGCGCTGTCCCCGGTGTCATACCACGATCACGACTGGGGCCGCGCCGATCCATGGACGATCACCTGCGTCTCCGCGATCCCGCCGGGCTTCTGGAGCGCCCACGGCGAGGCCTTGCGCCCCCCCTGCGGGAAGCTCATCTGGTCCGGCACCGAGACGGCCGAGATCTGGGCAGGCTACATGGACGGCGCCGTGCGATCGGGCCACCAGGCAGCGCTCGAGGCGCTCAACGCCCTGCGTCGCGCTTAGGAGGCAGAGATGAAGAAACGGATATTGCTGGGCGCCGCCGGCGTCATCGTTGCCGGGTTGCTGGCTTACTTCGGCCCCGACTTGCTAGGACTCTATCGGCTTGACCGCTACGTCACGGCATCCGCGGCGGCCTACGAGGCCAATAGCGGACCATGGCCTCACGTGACCGACGCCTGCATCGCGTGCCACGGCGTCAAGGGCAATTCGTTGCATCAGGGCTATCCGAGCCTGGCGGCCCAGCCGGCACCGTACGTGGCGGCCCAGCTCCACAAGTTCGCGAGCGGCGAGCGGCCCAACCCCACCATGGGCCCGCTGGCCATGACCATGAGCGAGACCGAGATCAACCATCTGGCCGATCACTTTGCCAGGCAGCCGGCCGCCGATAACCGGTATTTCACGCCGGACGCAGTCTTGCGGGAGAAGGGCAGGCATTTGGTGGCATCGGGCAATTGCGTGGCGTGCCACGGCGGCCAGTTGATGGGGCGCGACCAGTTTCCGCGCCTCGCCGGGCAGGGCCATGACTACCTGCTTGCGCAGTTCGACGCGTTTGCCGACGGCGCTCGCAGCGAGCCGACCGGCATGATGAAGCGCATTGCCACGGCCGCGTCGGCGCAGGACCGCGAAGCGATGGCGACCTATCTGGCCAGCCTCGCCCCGCAGAAGAAGTGATGGATTTCTCGTTGAATAACGTAGCCCTGGAGTCGTGATGGAACTCAGCTTTTACATTCTCTGTCTTTCGATCGCCACACTGGTGGCGACGTCCCTGGTCTTTGGCCTGAAGTTTCTTGGCAAGCGCAACTATCTTCTCGGCTTTGAGTGGCTGGTCGTGACGGTCTCGGCGTCGAACTTTCTGCTCTATTTCCTGGGCGGTGTGCAATTCTCCTATCGCATCTCGTATTTCCTGGATGCGTTCTCGCGGGGCTTCGGCATCCCGGTGATCGCCACGGCCGGGCTGTTGGCCGTCACGCATCGCTACAAGCCGTCCATCCTGGTGGATGTCCTGTTCTTTGCTGCCGCCATCGCGGGAACGGCCGTGCTGGTGTCGGCCGACTTCGTCGTGCAGCCAAAGCCGTACTTCTACGTAGCGATGTGGTCCGCATTCTCCGTGTACCTGGCCTACTTTGCCTGGAAATTGCTGAGCGCCGGCGAGGGCCTGCATGCACTCGGCGTACTCGTGGTCCTGCTGACGTCGCAGGCGATCGCCAGCATCTACGACTTCTACAAGATTCCCGGCGACGACGACCACGCCATTTTCTATGTTCTCGCGTGTCTGACGTGGTCCTTCATGTGCGTCGTGATGTTTTACGCCTATGGTGCGCTGGAGCGCGTGGAAAAGAGCGAAGCGTCGCTGGCCGCGAGGCTGTCGGCCCGATGAGCAAGGCGACCGTATGAGTAATGACTTTTCCGCGTTCGCCGGCACGCGCCCGGTAACGGATGCCATCGGATTCGATCCTGCAGCCCTCCAGGCCTGGATGGCGCAGCACGTGGAGGGCTTCGCCGGTCCGCTGCGCATCGAGCAGTTCAACGGCGGTCAGTCCAATCCGACCTTCAAGCTGGTCACGCCTCGCCAGGCCTACGTCATGCGTGCCAAGCCTGGCCCGCGTGCAAGGCTGCTGCCGTCGGCACATGCCATCGAACGTGAGTTCCGCGTGATGGCGGCGCTCGCCGGCACCGACGTGCCGGTGGCGAGGACGTATGCCATGTGCGAGGACGAGACCGTGATCGGCCGGGCCTTTTACATCATGGAGCATGTCGAAGGGCGCGTGCTGTGGGACCCGTCGCTGCCCGGCATGGGCCAGCCCGAGCGCGCGGCCATCTACGACGAGATGAACCGCGTCATCGCGGCGCTGCACAGCATCGACTACAAGGCGGTCGGCCTGGGAGACTATGGCAAGCCCGGCAATTACTTTTCCCGCCAGATCGAACGGTGGAGCAGGCAGTACAAGTCTTCCCAGACCGAATCCATCCCGGCGATGGATGCGCTCATGTCGTGCCTGCCCCAGCATATACCGCACGAAGCGGAGGAGCAGGTCTGCATCGTTCACGGCGATTACCGTCTCGATAACCTGATCTTTCATCCGACCGAGCCTCGTGTCCTAGCCTTGCTTGACTGGGAACTCTCGACGCTGGGGCATCCGATGGCGGACTTCAGTTATCACTGCATGAGTTGGCATATCGAACCGGGCCCGCTGCGGGGCATGGCAGGCGTTCATCGCGCGAGCCTGGGTATCCCGGACGAAGCGGCCTACCGCCGTGCCTATGAACAACGTACCGGGCGCAAGATCGCCGGAGACTGGAATTTCTACCTGGCTTTCAGCATGTTCCGCACCGCTGGCATCCTGCAAGGGATCATGAAGCGAGTGGTGGATGGCACGGCGTCGTCCGCGCAAGCGCTTGACACCGGGAAACTCGCCCGGCCGGTGGCGGTGATGGCCTGGAAATACCTGCAAAAGCATTTGCGATGACCGGCGTGCATCCAGGCCACAACGGCAGGGCGCATCAGTTTGCGAAAGGGCCCATGAGCTTGTGTAGCGCGGCAGGGGGTGGACTCCGCCGCCCCGTCGAGACCGGACTGAAGTTCCTGGCCCGAGATGAGCAGGTGAAAATGGAATTGCCTGGGCCTGGTCTTGAGGTCATCGTGGAACAGGCCGGCGTCGCTCAAGTGATCTTCTTCGAGGACTCGTCGATGTTGGAGATCTGCCTGAAGGAGGGCAGCAGGATCTCGCTCCATTGCACCTTCGAAACCGCGCAAAGCCTCGCGGTGGAGCTCCTGCCTGAAGCGCGGGATCACGACTTCCTGTTTCACGCCAGGAGCGGGGACCGCTACTGCGCCTGGGATGACCTGCGCTGACTTTGCTACCGCACTTCTTCCAACATCACAGCATCATGACGAACAAAACTACCTCTCCCGTCACTCAGTCTGGCATTGCCAATTTCCTGGACTTTACCGGCAAGACGGTGCTGGTCGTGGGCGGCTCCAGTGGCATCGGCAACGGCATTGCCCAGGCGTTCCGGCAACTTGGCGCAGAGGTCCACGCGTGGGGCACGCGCGCCCGCGCCTCCGACTACAGCGCCGACGAGGGCTCGGATCTGGACGGCCTGCACTATGCGCAGGTAGACGTCTCAGACCAGGCCGCGATTCACTCCGTGCAGCCTGCCTTCGAGCATCTGGATGTGCTGGTGCTGTCGCAGGGCACCATCCTGTACAAGCGGGCCGAGTTCGAGATGGAAGCCTTTGACCAGGTCCTGCGCCTGAACCTGTCCAGCGTGATGGCGTGCGCGGTCAAGTTCCGGCCGATGCTCCGTGAGAGCCAGGGTTCTCTGGTTACGCTGAGCTCGATCGCCGGCTTCCGGTCCGTGCGGGGAAACCCGGCTTACGCCGCATCCAAGTCGGGCGTGGTGGGCCTGACCCGCACGCTGGGTGAGGCCTGGGCGGGCGAAGGTATCCGCGTCAACGGCATTGCGCCGGGGCTGGTGGATACCAAGCTCACCAAGGTGACCACGGCTTCGCCGGCGCGGCTCGATGCAACGCTCTCGCGCGTGCCGCTCGGCCGCATGGGCTTGCCGCACGAGATTGCCGGGGTAGCCGTTTTCCTGGCCTCTCCCTTGGCCTCTTATATGGTTGGCGAAACCCTGCTTGTCGACGGCGGGCTGACGCTGGCCTGACACAAGGGAGTCTATCGATATGCAAATTGGTATTCCGCTGGAAATAGTCCGTGGCGAGACGCGCGTCGCCGCCACTCCTGAAACCGTCAAGAAGTATGTTGCCCAGGGCCACAAGGTCGTGGTGCAGGCTGGTGCCGGCGTACGGGCCAGCCAGCCGGACGCCGCCTATGAGGCCGCCGGCGCGCGTATCGGCAGCGCCGCCGAGGCACTCGGCGCCAACCTTGTGCTGAAGGTGCGCGCGCCGGAAGCCGCGGAGCTGGCCCAGATGAAGCCGGGCTCGGTGCTGGTGGGCATGCTAAATCCGTTCGATGTCGAGAACAATGCGCGCATGGCGGCGGCATCGATCACCGCCTTCGCGCTCGAAGCCGCGCCGCGCACCACGCGCGCGCAGAGCATGGACGTGCTCTCCTCGCAGGCCAATATCGCCGGCTACAAGGCCGTGCTGATCGCCGCGCACTATTACCAGCGATTCATGCCGATGCTGATGACCGCCGCGGGCACCGTCAAGGCGGCGCGCGTGCTGATCCTCGGCGCCGGCGTGGCGGGCCTGCAGGCCATCGCCACGGCCAAGCGCCTGGGCGCGGTGATCGAGGCCTCGGACGTGCGCCCGGCCGTGAAGGAACAGATCGAATCGCTCGGCGGCAAGTTCCTGGACGTGCCGTTCATCACCGACGAAGAACGCGAGATCGCGCAAGGCGTCGGCGGCTATGCCCGCCCGATGCCGCCCGACTGGATGCGCCGCCAGGCCGAACTGGTGCATGAGCGGGCGAAACAGGCCGACATCATCATCACCACCGCGCTGATCCCGGGCCGCATGGCACCCGTGCTGCTGCAGGAAGCCACCGTGCAGCAGATGAAGCCGGGCTCGGTGGTGGTCGACCTGGCCGCCGCGCAAGGCGGCAACTGCCCGCTGACCGTGGCCGACGAAGTGGTCGAGCGCAATGGCGTCACCCTGATCGGGCACACCAACCTCGCCAGCATGGTCGCGGCCGACGCCTCGGCGCTCTATGCCCGCAACGTGCTGGATTTCCTCAAGCTGGTCATCGACAAGGAAGGCCAGTTCACGCTGAACCTCGAAGATGACATCGTCGCCGCATGCTTGGTGAGCCGAGCCGATGAGCCGGCGCTCGTGGAATAAGGAGACAGAAGATATGGAGATGGTGAACCACACGGTGATCAACCTGATCATCTTTGTGCTGGCGATCTACGTGGGTTACCACGTGGTGTGGACGGTAACGCCCGCGCTGCACACCCCGCTGATGGCCGTGACCAATGCAATCTCGGCCATCATCATCGTCGGCGCCATGCTGGCGGCCGGCCTCACCGAGGGCGCCACGGGCCGCATCATGGGCACGCTGGCGGTGGCCTTGGCTGCCGTCAACGTGTTCGGCGGTTTCCTGGTGACCCAGCGCATGCTGGAAATGTTCAAGAAGAAAGCGCCCAAGGCCAAGGCCGGCGCCAGGGAGGCTGCGTGATGACCGAACTCGTCAGCATGAACCTTGTCTCCCTGCTCTACCTGGTCGCCTCGGTCTGCTTCATCCAGGCGCTCAAGGGGCTTTCGCACCCGGCATCGGCCCGCAAGGGCAATGCCTTCGGCATGATCGGCATGGCCATTGCCGTGGTCACCACGCTGGTGCTGATCGTCAAGCTCAAGAACGAGTTCCTGGCGGCCGGCACGGCGCAGTCATTAGTTGTTTCGGGCCCGGCGCTGATCTTCGGCGCGCTGGTGGTGGGCGGCGGCATCGGCGCCTATGTGGCGAAGAAGGTCGAGATGACCAAGATGCCGGAACTGGTTGCGGCCATGCACTCGCTGATTGGTCTGGCCGCCGTGTTCATCGCGGTGGCGGCGGTGGCCGAGCCTTCGGCGTTTGGCATCGCACCGGCGGGCTCGCATGAAATCCCGACGGGCAACCGCATCGAACTGTTCATCGGCTGCTTCGTCGGCGCCATTACCTTCTCCGGTTCGGTGATCGCCTTCGGCAAGCTGGCCGGGCGCTACAAGTTCCGCCTGTTCCAGGGCGCGCCGGTGGTGTTCGCCGGCCAGCACATGCTGAACCTGGCCCTGGCGGTCGCGATGCTCGGCTTCGGCATCGCGTTCTTCATGACGCAGGAATGGATGCCGTTCCTGGTGATGCTGGCCATCGCCTTCGTGCTCGGCGTGCTGATCATCATCCCGATCGGCGGCGCCGACATGCCGGTGGTGGTGTCGATGCTCAACTCGTATTCGGGCTGGGCGGCGGCGGGCATCGGCTTCTCTCTGAACAATCCGATGCTGATCATCGCAGGCTCGCTGGTGGGCTCAAGCGGTGCCATCCTCTCGTACATCATGTGCAAGGCGATGAACCGTTCGTTCTTCAACGTGATCCTGGGCGGCTTCGGTGGCGAAGCGGCTGGGGCCGGCGCGGCCGGTGCGCAAGCCCAGCGCAACGTCAAGTCGGGCTCCGCCGACGACGCGGCCTTCCTGATGGGCAATGCCGAGACGGTCATCATCGTGCCGGGCTACGGCCTGGCCGTGGCCCGTGCGCAGCACGCGCTCAAGGAACTGACCGAGAAGCTGCACGAGAAGGGCGTGACGGTGAAGTACGCGATCCACCCGGTGGCGGGCCGCATGCCGGGCCACATGAACGTGCTGCTGGCCGAAGCCGAAGTGCCGTACGACATGGTCTTCGAGATGGAAGACATCAACAGCGAGTTCGGCCAGGCCGACGTTGTGCTGGTACTTGGCGCCAACGACGTCGTGAACCCCTCGGCCAAGACCGATCCGAAGTCACCGATCGCGGGCATGCCGATTCTGGAGGCCTACAAGGCCAAGACCATCATCGTCAACAAGCGCTCGATGGCCGCCGGTTATGCCGGCCTGGACAACGAACTGTTCTACATGGACAAGACCATGATGGTGTTTGGCGACGCCAAGAAGGTGGTCGAGGACATGTTCAAGGCCGTCGAAGCATAACTCTCACGCATGGAGTGAATGGGTCTGTCCTCCGGAACGTTTCCCAGATGCGCTCATAGCACGAGGTAATGACACAGGGGACATGCGTGGGCTGAAGGGGACATCGGCATCCGGTCTTCAACGAGGTAACCCCAGCCCACGCTGGGCGATCAGGTTTCGCTGAATTTCCGCGGTGCCGCCGCCGATGACGGTCAGGATCGCGTAGCGCAGCAACTGTTCGAACCTGCCGTTGGCGATCGCGCTTTCGGCATCCTCGGACAAGGTTGCTCCAGTGCCGAGGATATCGAGCGCCGCCTGGCCCAGGCGTTCCATCAGTTCGCCCGTAAAGGCCTTGCTCATGGCCGCTTCATGAATGGGGACCTTGCCTTGCTCGGCCATGGCGATACTCTTCATGAACAACTGCCGCCCTGCTTCCACTTCGGCCGCCAGCGCGCCAATGCGGTCGCGAACTGCCCCATCATTGGCCAGCACCGTCTTGTCACGGACGCAACGAACCAGTCGTTCGAATTCCGCGCGGGCATTGGCGATGAAGCTTCCCATCATCATGCGCTCCGTTGCAAGCGCCGATGTCAGGATTGTCCAGCCGTCGTTGAGTTTCCCGACCAACGCACTGGCGGGAACCCGGACATTGTCCAGAAACTCCTGGCAGAACGTGTGACCGTACATCGCCATCGATGGTCTGACGGTGAGGCCCGGGCTGTTCATTGGAACAATGAAGATGCTGAGGCCAGCGTGCGGCCGCACCGCATTCCTGTCGGTGCGGGCGGCCAGCCATATGTAATCCGCCTTTTCGGCGGCCGTGGTCCAGATTTTCTGGCCGTTGATGACCCACTCGTCGCCGTCGCGCTCGGCGGTCGTCTGCATCGATGCGAGGTCCGAGCCCGACCCTGGTTCGCTGTAGCCCAGGCAGAAGGTGATCTCGCCGCAGGCGAGCCTGGGCAGGAACTCGGCCTGTTGCTCTGCCGTTCCGAAGGCCATCAGTGCATGCGCCTGGATGTCCCCGCGGCCGCCCATGGGTGCACCGGCTTGCTGGATCTCTTCCATGAATGCGAGTTGCTCGTAGGGCGTGCGTCCCTGGCCACCATACTCCCTGGGCCAGCTCATCGTGTTCCAGCCTTTGCTGCCTAACAGCCTGGTGAACTGCGTGTCGTAGCCCCACTCTTCGTAGGCATGGTCCTGTTTGTGTCTGGGCGAATCACTAGACCAGTTTTCCTTCAGCCAGGCCCGTACCTCATGACGGAACGCATTTCCGGCCGGGCCGAGATCGTGCTCGGGAAGCATCACGCCCTGCTCGAGCAGCGCCCGGGCGAGCTCCTCACGCGCCTCGCGTACGCCGCCGTGGCGCGCCAGATCCGCATGCGTGCGCCGGAAATGCCGCGGCGCCTCATGTTCCTCCGAATAAGCGATGGCGCCGAAGGTGTGATGCGTTTCGAGGGATACCTGACGCAGCGCAGGGCCGGCGAAGGCGCGTGCGGCGGCGCCAAGGATCCGCCAGTTCTCGGAGCCGAGGTCATGCGTCCTGGCGGCGTTGTGGAGCATCAGGCGTGCGGCCTCCAGCGCCATCAGGCAGTTGGCGAGTTTGTGCTGTATCGCCTGGAAGCGCCCGATCGGCTGGCCGAACTGCTGTCGTTCCTTGGCATAGGCAACGGCCATGTCGAAGCCTTGCCGGGCGGCGCCGAGCGCGCGCGCCAGCAGGGCAAGCGCGCCGATCCGACGCAGGTCCTCGGCCAGCCCGGGCGGGAGCGGCAACGTTGACGCGGGCACGTGGTCGAAGCTTGCCGCTGCCAGCGGAGGCACCGCCAACCCAGGTGTTTCCGTCACGCTCAGGCCGGCCGCGTCGCGCGGTACGATAGCCAGTACCGGCCCCGGCTCGGCCAGAACGAGCAGGTGGGTGGCATGCGTTCCGGCCTCGATAAAGGCAATGCGCCCGTGCAGCTTGCCGTTGGCGACCCGCACGCCGCCCGCTTGCCGATCGCCGTCAAAGCTGCCGAAGGCGAAGCTCACGCTGGCGTCGCCGCGATGCAGCGCACTCAGTAGTGCGGCCGACTCGTCGGAACTGGGACGCCCTGGCAGGTGCGGTGACAGGGCGAGATTGGCAAGTGCGGCACCGATCAGAGGCGCTGGGCAGGCGGCGCGCCCCAGTTCTTCCAGCGCCACGGCAATTTCTCGCATGCCGCCTTCCTGCGGATTGCTGCCCAGGCTGGTCAGGCCTTGCTCCGCCAGGTCTCGCCAGATCGACGTCAGCGCCAGAGGGGCTGCGGCAAGCTCCACGGCCTGCTCGGCGGCCCACCTCCGGGCGAGCAGGCGACGCAGGCTCTCCTGCAGCATCAGCCGCTCTTCGTCACTTGGCAGCATTGCTGCCGAGGGGAATGTCGTTTGCTCCTGGGTCATGATGTCTCCTGTGCCGCATCAGTCGCGATGCGGCCGTGATGGATGCCTTGTCAGGAGATTCTGGTTCGCCGGCGCCATACCGTCACCACACTTTTCGGGTGTCCGGCGGGCGGCGGAGTGAGCGCGCCGTCAGTCGATCAGGCCACGCCTGCGCGCGGCGGTCACCGCGTCGTAGCGGCTCGGAACTCCAAGCTTCTCGAACACGTTCTTCATGTTCCACTTCACTGTGTCCAACGTGAGGTTGAGGGTCAGTGCGATCCGCTTGTTCGACATGGACTGCGCGGCCAGGCGCAGGATTTCGATCTCGCGCGGCTTGAGCTCGGGGCCGTTCGCCTGCGCGTCGGGCGCACCGGCCTGCTGAACCGGCGTATGCGCGGCGACACCGCGGCGCAGGACCTCGACCAGATAGTCGCCGCCGGAGCCTGGGCCAAGGGTGGGCTGCAGTTGCTGCAAGGCCTGCCGCACGCGCTCGCCTTCATCGAGCAACGTGCGAACGAGCCCCAGCCTCTGTGCTGCTTCGACAGCAGCCCGCAGAAGACGCATGGCTTCGGTAGCCTCGTCCATTTCAGCAAGAGCGGTGCCCGCCAGCAAGTCGGCCTGCACCACACATTTTTGCCGCCCGTATGCCATACCGTAGCTGCGCAGCGTTTCTGCGCGCGCCAGCGCTTCGTTCCAGTCCATGCCGGCCAGCGCCAGCCGGGCTCCGGTCAGGGCCGCGATCGCCTCGATCTCAGCGAGGAAACCCGTTCCGTAGCGATAGCGGCTGGCCAATCGGTCAAGTTCAGTCTGCAGCTTCCGGGCGGCATCCTGATGGTTCAACTGGAGTTCCAACCGCGCTTGTCCGGCCAGCACATAGGCCAAAGGCCGATCCAAGGCCAGCTCGCGGCAGCGGACTTCCTCCTCGCTCAGCGCGTGCAGTCCCTGCGCTGCCGAGGCCTGCGTCGCCATCAGGCGGCTGCGGACGATGATCGCAAGCGTCATCGGCTCGGGCGAGGACAGACGCAGCAAATCGAGCCGGTTGGCCAGCACTTCGTTCGCCTCGGCCAGCAGGTCGGCCTCGTAATACGCGTTGGCGAGGAATGCCGCGCTGTTGACGGCCGACACCGAACGCCGGCCGTGCGCTGCCTCGGCTCGCGCCACCAGGGCACTGCCGGTGCGGATGGCCTCGCGATTGTTGCCCTCGAGCAGGTGGCTGAGCAGCAGGGTCGATTCGGCCACCAGGGCCATCTCATCCTGAAGCTCCGAGCGTGGCAACCGCGCGATGTGCTCGTGGAGCGAGCGGGCGTCCTCGTACCGCCCGGCCGCGCAATAGGAAAAACTGAGCACAGCCAGGTGCGCCTGGCGCAGGAAGCGATCGGTCAGGCTTTCGAAGTCCGACGGCGCCACGAGGGCCAATGCGGCTTCGGTGTCGTCGCGTTGCAGCGCGATGCTGGCCCGCAGGTAGAGCGCATGCAAGGCAAGGCCAGGCGCCAGCGTGCGCGGCGTCTTCTCCAGCCGCTCAAGCCAGCCCTGCGCGTCGCGCCAGCGGCCCGCGGCTACCAGCGCCCAGCAACCGAGGAGCAGCAGCCGGGGATGGCCGAGCAGCACATCGGCCGGAAGTTCGTCCATCCAGTGTTGCAGCGTGCTGAAGAAGCTCATGCTGCGCAGCGGCAGATCGGCCCGCTCGACCAAGTGCACTGCGGCCTCGGTGTCGTGCGCGTGATAGGCGTGACGTAGCGCTTCAATCAGGAGGCTGCGTTGCTCGAACCACTGGCTGGCCCGCGCATGGATTTCGCGCATCAGCGCTGGATCGCGCTGTTGCAGCCGGTCCTGGAGGAAGCTGGCAAAAAGCGGATGAAGTCGGTACCACGGCTGTGGGCTGTCGAGCTCGACCGGCAGCACGAAGAGGTTTTCACGCTCGATCTGGTGGAGCAGCGCAGGGGCCTTTGCATTGTCTGTGACGTGTTGCGCCAGATCGGCATTGAAGCGGCGCAAGACCGAAAGCTTCTCGATGAAGTCGGCGACGTCTGGCGCCAGATGGCGCACCACGTCTTCGGAGAGATAGCGCTGCAGATCCGTTCGGCGATGCAGCATCTGAGACAGCATGTCCCGGTTGGCCGGGCTGCGCTTGAGCCGGATGCAAATCATCTGGAGGCAGACCGGCCACCCGTCGGTGATGTCGTGGATCAGGCGCGCATCGTCCGGCACGACTTCGCCGAGGTGCTTGGCCAGGAAGTCCTGCGTTTCCGCGAAATCGAACGGGAGGTCGGGGAAGGTAATCTCCGACAGCTCCCCGGTCAGGCGCTGGCGGTTTACGGCAAGCGGTGGATGGGTCCGTGAGGCCAGGATCAGGTGCAGGGTCTCGGGCCCGTGATCCACCAGACCCTGAATCAGCGCATGGGTGTCGCTGTCGTCGACGTGATGATAATCGTCGATGAAGAGGAACACGTCCTCGCGTCGCTGGCACACCGCGTCAACGATGGTCGCGATCAGTCCTGCAACCGGCAGATCGGCGCGCACCTCAGAGGCAAGGGCAGTCCCGTCATCGACGGGCAGTCCTGCCTGCTGCAGCGCGCCGGTCAGATAGGCGCGAAACTGCGGCAAGCGCCTCTCGTCCGGTGACAGGGACAGCCAGCAGACCAGTTCCCCGTCCTTGAGCAACTGCTGGCGCCACTGGGCCAGCAAGGTCGTCTTGCCGAAGCCCGCACTGCCGCACACCAGCGTCAGCCGGCTGTCGCGCGAATCCAGCAGCCGCGCCAGCAGCTTGGCCCGCGGCGTGGACTGCGGGCTAATGCGCGGCGGCGCGAACTTGGTGGGGATAAGAAGGCGATCGGGGGCCAAGCCAGGGTCTCCTGCTGACATGCGAACTGCATCTTATCGGAAGCGCCGCGGAAGGTCTAAGCGGCCGCCTTGTGTCCCTCGAGCCATCCCGCACGATGGATCTTCGGCGCACAACTATGGCCCTGCCACACCCGATTACACCCGATAAGTGTGGTGCGCCCACCCGGCCGGCAACCCATCATTGAACCAGAAGCGAAGGGACAGCCAGATCCGGACTCAACCGAAGCTGGGCGGCCAGGGCACGCTGTGACGCTGCCACCCCGCCTCGCAAGGAGACAGGGCGAAATGCACTACGAAACCATTATCCATGAACAGCGTGGGCCAGTCGCATGGATCACGTTGAACCGGCCAGCCGAGCTGAATGCGGTGAACCAGCGCATGCTCGAAGAGCTTCATGATGCGCTCACCGCAGTACGGGCCGATGCGGGCCAGGCCGTACTGGTGCTGACCGGATCCGGCCGCGCGTTCTGCGCTGGCGCCGATCTCAAGGCGCTGCTTGCCGGCCTCGACACCGCCCCGGGCGAGCCGAATTTCGCCGATCGCACGCTTGCCACGCTTTCGCTGCTGCGCAACATGCCCAAGCCAGTTATCGCTGCCATCAACGGGCTGACCATCGCAGGCGGGCTGGAACTGGCGATGTGCTGCGACATCCTGATCGGCGCGGCGAGCGCGAGGATCGGCGACGGCCATGCCAACTACGGCGTGTTTCCTGGCGGTGGCGGCGCAGCGGTCATGTCGCGCCGCGTCGGCCTCAGCCGGGCCAAGCAACTGCTGTTTACGGGCGATCTTGCCGACGCCGCGCAGATGCAGGCCTGGGGGCTGCTCAACGAGGTGCTGCCCGACGAGGAACTACTGCCGGCGGTGGCGGCGCTGGCAGAGCGGATGGCGGCCAGGAGCAGTCTCGTGCTGCGCCGCATGAAGGAAGTGGCCAATCGCTCAGTCGACCTGTCGTTGGACGCCGCGCTGCGCGACGAACTGCTGGTGTGCCAGCAGCACACCCGGTCCCATGACTTCCGCGAGGGTCTCGCCGCCTACAGCGAGAAGCGGCCGCCTGCATTCCGCGGCATCTGACCGTCCGGGCTGGCCCCAGGCGAGCCAAGAACATAAAGGAGACAAAGATGAAGATCGACTTCTCGAGGTGGTCGCTGGATGCCGCCTCGCGTTTCGCGCAACGCGAGGCGCTGGTCAATGTCGAGCGCGACCGCCGCTTTACCCACATGGAGCTGCACCGGCTCACCAATCGGATCGCCCGCTTGATCAAGGAGCGGCTCAGGCTTGCGTCAGGCGACGTCTACCTGACTATCCTCGACAACGACAATATGAGCCTGCTGACCTTCTGCACGCTGGCCAAGGCGGACGTGAAGGCGGCATGGTGCAACTTTCGGGACACCTTCGACGAGCACCTCTGGCAGATCGACTGGGTCGAGCCCAAGGTGGTATTCCTCGAAACCGCGCTGCTGGACAAGTACTACGACACGCTGCGCCAGCGTGGCATCCGGATCGTATGCATGGATCCGCTCGCGGCGCCCCGCGATGGCGTGTCCTGTTTCTGGGATCTGCTGGAGGGCGTGTCGGACGCGGAGCCGCATATCGAGCTGGACGCAGACGAACCGATGCTCCTGCGCTTCACCGGCGGCACCACCGGCCGCGGCAAGTGCTGCATGTACACGCTGAACAACTGGCTGGCGCTGCATCGTTACTTCTATTCGATGCCGGACGACATGTTCGGCTACGACGCCCGTCACCTGAGCATTACGCCGCTGAGCCACGGATCCGCGGCCTATGCCACGACGCTTGCTTTCAAGGGTGGCTGCCATGTGACGATGAACGCTTCAGATCTCACGCAGTTCTGCGCGAATATCCAGAACGAGCGGATCACATCCAGCCACCTCGTGCCGACCATCCTTTACCGCTTCCTGGAATTTGGCCTGCACGAGCAATTTGACCTGTCCAGCCTGCGCACGATCCTCTATGCGGCGGCGCCGATGAGTCCGGCCAAGCTCGCGCTGCTGCAGGAGAAGTTCGGCAACATCTTCATCCAGGCCTATGGCAGCAGCGAAGTGCTGGCACCCGTGGCCGTGCTGAGCAAGGCAGAGCACCTGTGTGCGCCCGGCCAGAGCAACCGGCACCTGAGCTCTACCGGCATCGCGCTGCCGGAAACCGAGATCGTGGTGATGGACGAACAAGGCCACGAACTGCCGGTCGGCAAGACCGGCGAACTCTGGATCCGCGGACCAGGCGTGATCAAGGGCTACTACAAGAATCCGGAGGCGACCGCAGCCGAATTCCAGGATGGCTTCTGGAAGTCCGGTGACCTCGGCTACCTCGACGAAGAACGCTATGTGTACATCGTCGATCGCAAGAAGGACATGATCATCAGCGGCGGTTTCAACGTCTACGCCATCGAGGTCGAGGCCGCGCTCAATACGCACCCCGCCGTGCTGATGTCGGCGGCAGTGGGCGTGCCGCATGCCGAGTGGGGCGAATCCGTGCACGCCGAGGTGGTGCTCAAGGAAGGCCATACAGCCGATCCAACCGAGATCGTCGCCTTCTGCAAGGACCGCATCGGGTACAAGGCACCGAAGACAGTGACCATCGTTGACCAGCTCCCGATGACGGTGATCGGCAAGGTGCTGCGCCGGCAAGTGCGCGACAAATACTGGGCCGATCAGCAGCGCAAGGTGAACTAGTCAACAGCTCGAGGGCAACAAGATGAGCATGTCAAACCGTGTCGCCATCGTCTCGATGGCACAAGTCAACTACAACGAAAAACGGGCGTGTTCGCCCGAGGAACTGGCCTACCAGGCAATCCGTCCGGTTCTGCAGGAAACCGGCCTGCGGTTCCTGCCGGCCTATGAGAAGGGCGGGATCGACGCAAGCCTGATCTGCCACGAACACTCGCGCATCGCGCGGCCATTCTCGGCCTCGCTGGTGGTGGACGTTGCCGGCGCGAACCTTCGTCCCGATGAAAAGATCGACCAGGACGGCGCCGTCGGCGTCCTTGAGGCGGCCTGGCAGATCGCCTCCGGCGAGTTTGAAACGGTACTCGTGGTTGCTGTTTGCCACGACTCAACCAGCCGCAGCGCGGGCAATGCGATCGAGAACAAAGTCTTCGATCCATTCTTCTGCCGGCCGCTCGGCCTCGACAACGTCCAGGCTGCCGCACTACAGGCAAACCGCTACATGGAGAAGTACGGTGTCACCTCCGAGCAATGTGCCGGGGTGTCCGTGAAGAACCTGCGTCACGCAAAGGACAACCCGCTGGCGCTGCGAGCAGGCGACTACAGCATTGCCGACGTGCTCGGCTCGAAAGCCTTGTCGGATCCGATCACGGCGCTGCAGACGCGTCCGTTCGGCGACAGCGCCATCGTAATGCTGCTGGCCAGCGAGCAGCGGGCCCGGCAACTGACCAGCAAGCCCGTCTGGATCAAGGGGCAGGCCAATTGCTGCGACGGCTACTACCTGGGGGATCGCGACCTCGCGGAATCCGAGGTGCTGAAGATTGCCGCGAACAAGGCCTATCGCATGGCTGGCATCAGCGATCCGCGCAAGGAGATCGACCTGCTCGAGGTGACTGATGAGTTCTCCTATCAGGAGCTGATGACCTACGAGGGGCTTGGCCTGTGCGACGCCGGTCAGGGCGGCCGTTGGCTGGATTCGGGCACGAGTCGCCGTGGTGGCCGTCAGCCCGTCAACCTGTCCGGTGGCGCGCTGTCCGGCTGTGCCCATACCACCATCGGCATGGCCCGAATTGCCGAGATCGTGCTGCAACTGCGTGGCGAGGCGGGCGCGCGCCAGGTGGACGGCGCCCGCACAGGGCTTGCCCATCTGGCTTCGGGACCTTGCGGGCAACTGCAGCAGGTCATGGTCCTGGGCACCACCCCCTGATGAACGGGCTGGTGACGCACGACGACGCGAGCCAGCGCGGCAACGGAGAAACAGAATGAATCGCAGAGTGGCAATCGTCGGCTTCGGCCAGACGGAGATGATGGCGCGCAGCCCGCTGAGCAAGGCGGAGCTGGCCAACCAGGCCGTGCGGCGGGCGCTGGAAGATGCGCAGATCACGATGAAGCAGGTCGACGAGATCGTCCTGGCCGACATCGACTATGTGTCGGGCACCGCGGAGTCGGAGATGGAGCTGGCCGACTGGGTCGGGCACCGCCGCAAGCCCGTGGTCAAGATCGAGACCGGCGGCACCGTGGGCGGGTCGGCGGCGCTGTCGGCCGTACACCATATTGCAGCCGGCGCTTGCGACGTCGCGCTGGTGTCGGCAACGGCGAAGTTCGTGGGCCCGCCGCCCGGCACGCTGCCGCGCGGGCCATTCCTGCAGGCGGCGATCAACTCCGGCCTGCACGCGCTTACCGAGAAATGGTGCAGCGTGGGCGCCGTGGGGACCTTCTCCCTGATGGCGAGCTCCTATGTGAAGCTGTCCGGTTGCACCGAGGAAGCGGTTGCCATCGCCCGGGTCAAGGCCGCCAACAACGCGCTTAAAAACCCCTATGCGCATCTGCGCGAGCACCTGACCGTGGAAGACGTGCTCAACTCGCCGATGCTGACGGCGCCGATGCGCCAGCTCCATATGTGCCCGATCACCGAAGGCTCAGCGGCGATGATCTTCGCCAGCGAGGACGTGGCGCATAAGCTCACCAAAAAGCCGGTATGGGTGAAGGACATGGTCACCATCCACTCCGCGCAGCACTGGGCCGCGCTGCAGGACTTCATCGCCCCCAGGGAGCGTTGCGTGCTGCCGAGCCTGGCCAAGGCGTGCGAAGTGCTCTACAAGCGCAACGGCATCACGCATCCGGCCAAACAGCTCGATGTGATCGAGATGTACGAGCCCTGCACCTGGGCCGAACTTGTGTGGATGGAAACCATGGGCCTGTGCGAGCCGAACCAGGCATGGAAGCTGATGGGCACCGGCGCCACCGATATCGATGGCGAACTGCCCATTAACCCATCAGGCGGGGTCACGTGTACCAACCCGGGCGTTCCCTCGACCCTGCTGCGTTATGGCGAACTGGCCCTGCAGATCCGCGGCGATGCCGGCGAGCACCAGGTCCCGCGCGATGTCAGGCTTGGCCTGGCCACTGGCTTCGGCGGCACCGGCTGGACGCCGCTGATGCTGCTGTCCAAGGACAAGTAAGGAGGAAAGGCAATGAGCACCGAGCAACCCGAAACCCTTCCCGTGCCGCCGACGCGCCTGCGCACGCCCTTCTTCATGGAGTACCCGCTGGGCTTGTTCAACGGCAGGTTTTCCCGCGAAATGCGCGACAACGGCCGCCTCATGGGCATGGTTTGTCGCCATTGCGGCTTCAGCATGCTGCCGCCGCAGGCCGTTTGCAGCGTCTGCCATGGCGAGAACTTCGAGGATCCGCAATGGGTGGAGATGGGGCCCGAGGCCACAGTGGCGGGCTTCATGTCGTTCAACATGCCATTCATCGACACCAACGATCTGTCGGTGCAGTCAAGCGCCTATCCCGTCGGCGTGCTGATGGTCGATTCGCCGGGCCGCAATGCCGGCTTCCTGTGGCACTACATCGGCGAAACCGACCTGAGCAAGGTGCACAACGGCATGCGTGTGCGCGCCGTGTTCCGGCCCGAGGCCGAGCGCAAGGGGTTGATGACCGACATCCTTTACTGGGAGCCGGTGCGCGACCCTGCCACAACACAAGGAGACTAAGGCAATGTATCCCGCATACCTGGAAGACGCGGAATCCGCCATCTTGCGCCAGCCGGTGCTGTATGCCGACATCAACTACGACGTCGGCGAGACCAATGGCCGCTTCTTCGCTGCACTGCGCGACCACGGCAGGATCACTGCGACCCGCTGCGCTGCCTGCGCATGCAGCTATGTGCCGCCGCGGCTGTCCTGCCCCGAGTGTTTTGCCGAACTGAACGAGTGGGTCGATGTCAGCGACACCGGCACGGTGGTCTCTTTCACCATTGTGCGCGAGCCCGGGATGCTGCAACCCGTAGCCCGCCCCTATGTCCTCGCGCTCATCCGCCTGGATGGCGCCGACACGGCGCTGGCGCACTACCTTGGCGACGTCGATGCCGCGGCCGTGAAGACCGGCATGCGCGTGCGCGCGGTGCTGGCGGACGAGCGCCTGGGCAACATCTGGGACATCCGCTACTTCAAACCGGTCGGCGACAGCGCCTGATCGAGATCCGGCGGCGCGCAGGCGCGCAAGCCGGGCTCAGGAGACAAGATATGGCGATCATCGATTTCTTCGACCGCGGCTGGCAGATCGATCCCGATGCTGTGGCCTACGTGATGGACGACGAGTTGTTCACCTTCGATGCAGTGGGCACGCTGTCATGCCGCATCGCGCACGCGCTGCTCGCGGCGGGCATGGGGCGCGGCAAGATCGGTGCGGTGCTGGGCGCCAACCACCCCACCGCGTGGACCTGCACGCTGGGCCTGTGGCGAGCCGGGATGGCGTGGATGCCGGTCAATCCGCGCGGTTCGACGGAAGAGAACCAGCAATTGCTGGACGGCTTTGACTGCGAAGTGCTGTTCTTCCAGAAGGCATTCGCGCCTGTCGTCGAGGCCATGCGACCGAAGTTGCCCAAGGTCCGGCTCTATGTCTGCATCGAAGAGGCCGTGCCAGGAGCAAGCGGACTTTCTGACTGGGTTGCGGGGCAGCCAGCGACCAGGCCCGTGGTCTCGTACGAGCCGGATGACACCGTCGCCGTGATGCCAACTGGCGGCACGACGGGGCTGCCCAAGGGGGTGATGAACACCCATCGCAGCTTCCAGGCCTTCTGCGCGCAGTTCATGATTGCCTGCAGCTACCGCGCCGACGAGAAGATCGTGAACCTGGCCGCCGCACCGATGACGCACACGGCGGGCGTGCTGTCACTGCCGTGTACCGCGCGTGGCGGCACGGTGGTGGTGCTGACCAAGCCGGATCCTGCCGCGCTGGTCGAGGCAATCGAGAGGCACCGGGTCAGCGAGTTCTTTCTGCCCCCGACCGTGATCTACCGGCTGCTCGACATGCCGGGCATCGGGGAGCACGACTACTCCTCGCTGAAGTACTTCATCTGCGGCGCGGCGCCGATGTCGGCCGAAAAGCTGCGCCGCGCGATGGCGGTGTTCGGGCCGGTCTTGATGGAAGCCTACGGCCAGACCGAGGCGCCAGGATCGATCGCGATCAAGCGGCCTGAGGAGAACTTCGCCGACGGCGAGATCGCCGACGACGCGCGGCTGCTTGCGTGCGGTCGCCCCGGCCCGTTGGTGCGCGTGGCCATCATGAACGAGCGCAACGAGCCGATCGGCACCGGCGAGACGGGCGAGATCTGCGTGCGCGGCGACCTAGTGATGAAAGGTTACTACAAGGCGCCGGAGAAGACGGCCGAGGCGATCGTCGACGGCTGGCTGCACACCGGCGACATCGGGCACATCGATGGCGACGGCTACCTGCGTATCACGGACCGCAAGAAGGACATGGTCATCACGGGTGGCTTCAATGTCTATCCCAGCGAAGTCGAGCAGGTGATCTGGGCCCACCCGGCAGTGCAGGACTGCGCGGTGATCGGCGTGCCGGATGCCACCTGGGGCGAGGCAGTCAAGGCCGTGGTCGAACTGAACCCAGGCATGGTCGTGAGCGGCGAGGAGCTGATTGCGCTGTGCAAGGAAAGGCTGGGCAGCGTGAAGGCGCCGAAGTCGGTGGATTTTGTCGCCACACTGCCGCGCAGCCCCAACGGCAAGGTGCTGAAGAAGGACCTGCGCACGCCGTACTGGACTGCGCAGAACCGCAGCATCTGAATACAGGGACGAGGAAATCCATGAGCAGCAATGTACTGATCGCCGGCGTCGGGATGGTGCCGTTCCGGCGCCCCGGCCAGAGCGACCCCTATGACGTGATGGCTGAAAAGGCGGTGCGCACCGCCCTGGCCGATGCCGGCATCGACTACAGCCTGGTGGACCAGGCTTTCGCGAGCTTCGTCTATGGAGACTCGTGCTCAGGAGAGCGCGCGCTCTACCGGGTCGGCATGACCGGCATCCCTATCACCAACGTCAACAACAACTGTGCTTCGGGCTCCTCGGCGCTGTACCTGGCGCGGCAGGCGGTGATGGCGGGCGCGGCGGAATGCGCGCTTGCGGTCGGCTTCGAGCAAATGCAGCCCGGCGCGCTCGACCGGGTGTTTCCAAACCATGCCGATCCGCTGGAGCGTCACCTCGAGAGCGTGGCGGCGGCGATGGGTTTTGGTGAGGCGGAACGCGCGTTGCCACCCGCGCTGATGATGTTCGGCTCGCAGCTCGAATGGACGGCGCGCGAACTGAAGATCCCGGACGAGGTATTCGCTCGCATTGCCGTCAAGGCGCGCGCGCATGCCAGGCACAATCCGCACGCGATCTTCCGCGATTCGCTCACAGTAGAAGAGGTGCTGGCCGCCCCCACGGTCTGGGGGCGCCTGCGCAAGCTCTACGCCTGCCCGCCGAGCTGTGGCGCCGCCGCTGTGATCGTGTGCAGCGAGCCGTTTGCGCGACGCCACGGGCTGCGTACGGACGTGGCGATCCTCGCGCACGAAATAGGCAGCGATATTTCTGCCGACCTCGATCCGCCGAACGTGCCCGATGCGCTGAGCCGGGGCGCCGCGCGGCGCACGGCTGACCGCGCGTACGCTACGGCCGGCGTGGCGCCGCAGGACATTGACGTGGCGGAAGTGCACGACTGCTTCGTCAGCAACGAGTTGCTCACCTACGCGTGCCTGGGCTTCTGCGAAGAGGAAGACCTTGAGCGCTTCGTTGTCGAGGGACGCAACACCTACGGCGGCCAGGTGGTGGTATGTCCGTCAGGTGGCTTGTTGTCCAAAGGGCATCCACTGGGCGCAACCGGGCTGGCGCAAATTACCGAGCTCGCCATCCAGTTGCGCGGCTGCGCCGGCCAGCGGCAGGTCGAGGGCGCCCGTACAGCGCTCCAGCACAACGGCGGGCTGGGCACTGCAGTATCGGTCGCGATCCTGCAGCGCCAGGGCTGAGCTTCAGGCCCTGCTCAACGCAACCACTGGAAATCATCTCCGCGAGCCTGAACATGAACCAGCCAGTCCTGTTGGCGCGGCAAGGTGCCGTCGCCACGCTTACGCTGAACCGGCCCGAGCGGGGCAATGCCATCGACGCCGAAGCGGTGCGCGCGCTGATCGGGTGCATCGACGAGGTGGCAGCCGACACGGAGGTGCGCGCGGTCGTGCTGCGCGCTGCCGGGCGGCAATTCTGCGCCGGCGGGAACATCGACGCCTTCCTCGATGCCGGTGCGGGCCTGCCGTCCATGCTGGAGGAACTGCTTGGCCCATTGCATGCTGCCCTGTACAAGCTCGCCACGCTGCCGGTTCCGGTGATCAGCGCCGTCAAGGGCCCGGTTGGCGGCGGCGGCATCGGCCTGGCGCTCTGCGCGGATATCGTGCTGGCGGCCGAGTCGATGAAGCTGCGCGGCGGCTATTCCGCTATCGGGCTCACGCCGGATGCCGGTTCGTCCTGGTTCCTGGCGCGCCGCGTCGGCGCCATGCGCGCCAAGCACATCTTCTTCACCAATGCGGCGCTTTCCGCCCAACAGTGCCTGGAGATGGGGATCGTGAGTGAGCTGGTCCCCGATGCGGAGCTCCCGGCACGCACGGACGCTCTGGCTGAAGCACTGGCGCACGGCGCGACCGCGGCGCTGGGCCGGATCAAGCAACTGGTCGATGGTGCTTACGAAAGAACACTGCACGAGCAGCTTGATCTGGAGCACCGGCTGATGATCGAGTCCGCTGCCAGTGCTCATGCCGCCGAAGGCATTGCTGCCTTTACCGAAAGGCGGGCGCCCAGGTTCTACTGACAACGGGACGCCGGGCGACTATGGCTCTAGCGGCGTTCTTCACGAGGTAAATCAATGCAAGTCAATCTCGATTTCACAGGCCGCCACGTCGTCGTATTCGGCGGTACCACCGGCATCAACTTCGGCATCGCGCAGGCATTCGCCAGGCAAGGCGCCAGCGTGACAGTGGCCAGCCGCAAGCAGGAGAACGTCGATGCCGCGCATCAGCACCTCGCACAGCTTGGCGGGCCGGTCCTTGGGGTCTGCGCCGATGTGCGCGATTTCGAGGCGGTAGGCCGGGCGTTCTCTGAAGCGGTCGAGCGCTTCGGCCCTGTCGATGTGCTGATTTCCGGTGCCGCGGGCAACTTCCTGTGCGAGGCGAAGAACATGTCGTCGAACGGCTTTCGCGTGGTGGTCGACATCGACCTGGTGGGCACCTTCCACGTGCTGCGCCAGGCCTATGGCCACCTGCGCAAGCCTGGCGCGGCGGTGATCAATATCACGGCGCCGCAGTCGTTCGTGCCGATGCGCTATCAGGCGCACGCCAGTGCCGCCAAGGCGGGGGTCGACCAACTGACGCGCGTGCTCGCGCTCGAATGGGGCGGTGATGGCATCCGCATCAACTCGATCTCGCCAGGGCCGATCGAGGGTACGGAGGGCTTCAGGCGGTTGATGGCGCCCACCGAAGCGGAGCGCGCCGCTGCGCAATCCAGCGTGCCGATGCAGCGCTTTGGCACCGTGGACGATATCGCCAATCTTGCGCTGTTCCTGGCATCGCCCTATGCGGGGTATATCTCGGGCGCGCTTGTGCCGTGCGACGGCGGTGGTGCCCTGGAGAGCGTCAAGGTGTCACTCGAAGCGGCGGGCCGTGCGGTTGCGGCGACCGGAACGCCAGCCTGAAGGGCGCTGTCCGGCGATCTGGCTGACCTCCGCGGGAGGCACTCTCAGGCTGCACGCGCTATGGCGTCGGCCGGCAGGGGATGGAATGTGAGTGGCAACGACAACAGCGAGAGCACCGGCGGCGCCGTGCTGGCGAGGCTCACCTCCTTGCGGCACGAGATTCGCCGCGCCAGCCGGCGCGCGAATGCGCTCGCCGCCTGTGCCGGGCGTCTGGGCAGCGAGGCCTATCGCGCCGCATTGGCAGAGGTCTTCGATGACTGGGTGACCAACAGCATCGGGCAGCAGCAACTTGTCTGCTTTGCCTCGGCAGCCGAGCTCGGGGTCCTGCTGGAGCAGCACGTTGATCGATGCTTCGCCACGGCGATGCAGTCGGAGGGCCAACTGCTGCGCGTCCTCTACTGGGCGGTCATGCGGCGCTGGGACTTTTACCGCCGCCTGCGCGCCGGTGACGGCCAGTGCCTGCCAGTTCAGGCTGAGCTGGTGGTCGATGCTTCACCGAATCCGCAGGCGCTGTGCGCGGACTGCGCCCGACTGTCGGAGGACCCCCGATGTGGAACCGGCCATTCGCGCCTCTATGCTCTTTCCGCCGCGTCCCGCCGGCACTACTCCTCGCACCTGGCGGTGTTGCGGTGCGAGCACCGCTGCAGCACCTGCGGGGCGCGCTGGGTGATGAGTTGCCACGCCGGCGATCCCTTTGTCGGCTGGACATTGCGCAGTGGCAGTACACGACAGGCCTCACAGGCATGCATGCATGTGGTTGCCTGATGGCTGTATGCGTTGCGGCGCACGCCATCAGCCAGCGGATTCCATAAGGCACGGCGCCTTCGCGTGCCTGTGCCGGAAAACTTGACAGGAGAAGACGCATGACCAGTCGTACTGCAAGACCGTTGTGGGTCCGCGTAACGTCCCGCGCCTCTGGCTTGGCCCTTGCCAGGGGCGCGGCACGCGCAGTCCTGGCGATTGCCATGGCGCTGTGTGTCCTGGCTGGCGCGCCAGCGCTGGCCGGCCCGCTCGATGACCCGAGGAACGATGCCTTCTACACGCCGCCCCAGCCGTTGCCGAGCGGGCCCCATGGCACGCTGATCCGCTCCCGTCCATTCATTCCGGTTGGATTGCTGGCTTACGGCTGGCAGGTCATGTACAAGTCCACCGACGTCAATGGCTTACCGATTGCCGTCACCGGCACCGTGCTGGTGCCCTTTACGCCGTGGCCCTCCGGCCCCCGGCCGGTTATTGCGTGGGCTCCAGGAACGCAGGGCCAGGCCGACAACTGCGCTCCCTCGCACCAATACGCGCTGGGCACGGAATATGAGGCGACGATTGCTGGCGCGACGCCGGCAACCCTAGCCCGCGGTTGGGCGATCGCGATGACGGACTATCAGGGTCTTGGTACACCGGGCGATCACACTTGGGGGATTGGCAAGGCCGAAGGGCAAGCCGTCCTCGACGCGGCACTGGCGGCGCAGCAATTGAGCGGGGCGGGCCTGTCGGCGAACGCCCCCGTCGGCATCATGGGCTATTCCCAGGGTGGCCATGCAGCGGCATTTGCGGCCGAACTGCAGCCCGCATATGCCCCCGGCCTGAATGTGCGGGGCGTTGCCGCAGGAGCTGGGCCATTCAGCATCGCTGATGTGTATGCGAACGTTAATGGTGGCCCGTTCGGCGGGGTAGGGCCGATTGCGCTGATGGGCCTGAACGCCGCCTACCCTGAACTTGACCTCACATCGATCCTCACACCGTATGGGCAGTCGGTGATTGCCGACTTTCGCGGCACAAAATGCCTGGCTGACGTGACTGCCACCTATCCGTTTCTGTCTGATTCTGCCCTCGTCCAGGCTCCAGCCATCCTAAGCCGCGCCGACTGGCTGGCGCGCATGGCGCAGAACCAGAGCGGCAATGGCGTGCCTGGCGTACCGGCATTGGTGTACGCGGGAACCCTCGACGAGATCATTCCCTTTGGGCAGAACCAGAAGCTGTTTGCCGCTTGGTGTGGGCGCGGTGGCAACGTGGCGTTCCGGACCATCGGAGCGACCGAACACGCCACTGGCCTGCTTCTCGGTTTGGCGGTTGCACTGGACTGGATGACACAGCGATTCGGAGGCGTCCCTGCAGTATCCGAGTGCCCATAGGGCGCTGCCCACACTTGAATTTCTAGTTACCGGACAACTTTACCTTATAGGACTTACGTTTGTGGCGGGCGTCGTGGAATTTGAAAAAATGCGATAGCTAAATAATCCTTATTATTTGGTATCTTAAAAATGCCGACGCCAGTTGGCTGACCGCCCCAAGGGCTCCCGTGTCGTGCCCTTCTCGCCCTCTCTGCTGCCGACCCTACGCCGTGCGCCATCGTTCGCCGCTAGGGGGCTTCTATGCCGTCACATCCATCGTGTCTGTCAGCGGGGCAATCACATGCCAAGGACGGGGAGGCGGAGCCCGGCCGGGGCATCACCCGCCCCCGTCTGGATCGCGGGCACTTCGCGTTCTTCCGGGCGGTGGTGCAGGGCCTCGCGCCGCGCGCCGTGTGGGACCGCTATCTGCCGGGCGCCCCGGGGGACACTGCCGATTTCGACGCATCTCGCGCACCCGGCTTGAGCGGGCCGGAGAAGACACACAGTGTGCCGCGCCTGACCGGCTGGATTCGGGCGGAGCTCTGTGCGGCCGCGGCACGCGGTGGCGATTTCGCGCAGGCCCGCTTACTCCGGCTGGACCTCGCGCCGTCTGGGCCAGTGGCCGTGCCCGCGCTTGAAACGTTTGCCGATCGCGAGGGGCTGGCGGAATGTTCGGAAGCCGAGCAGCTCGCGGCCTATGAGGCCGCTTTCGGCGGTGCCCTGTCCCAGCAGCGTCGACGGATCCGCTTGCTGCATCGCCAACTGGACGCCATCTATGCGCTCGAGGCGCGTATGGTCCACCCCCCGCAGCTTGCCGACGGCGTGGAAGCCTGGTTCGTCGATTCGCTGGCCATGCGCCTGCGTGCGATAGGGATTCCCTCGTTGGGCGCGTTGCAAACGTGCATGGCTGCCGGTCCGGATTGGTGGCAGGGTCTGCGTGGCATTGGCGCGATTAAGGCGCGGGCGCTGGAGGGGTTCTTCGTCGCGCACGCCGCGACCTTGGGTGCCCTCCCGATGCCGGAAGCGATCGTTCGTGCGGAAACTCGCGCGGCGGTGCAGCCCTCAACGAGTCCTTTTCTGCCCATGGAACGTCTAGTGTTGTCGAGCCAGCTCAGCGGTGCGGCGGGGCAGTTTCGTGCCCCCCGCGAACATTGCCTGCTGTCGGCGGCGGACGATCGCGCCGCCATCGACGCCTGGGTGGCGGCACGGAGTGGTCCGGCGTCGGGTGCCGCGATGGACTCTGAACCGTGCTCGTACGCCGGGCGGCGAGGCTCTCGCACCCCCACCCAGTCCGCGTATCGTAAGGAGGCGGAACGCCTGCTGTTGTGGGCGGTATTGGTCCGCCGGCGGGCGCTGTCATCGCTCGCCGTGGAGGATTGTGTCGCGTACTGCGAGTTCCTGCTGGCGCCCGCCCCGGAGTGGTGTGGCCCGCACGGACCACCGCGTTGGTCGAGTCGTTGGCGGCCCTTCGTCGGCGCCCTGTCCGTGCGGTCCTGCAGCTTCGCGGTCGGCGTGCTGGGCAACCTGTTTGGATTCTTGGTGGATCAGGGTTACTTGGTGGGGAACCCCTGGCGCGCGGTGGCACGTCCGAGTCGTCCCGCGGTGGGTCCTGACGTGGGGCGTGCCTTCACCACAAGCCAGTGGGCGCTGATTGAGCAGGAACTCGCCCGCCAGCGGCCCGGGCTTGCGACACACCGGCTGCAGATCGCGCTACCGTTGCTGCACGACACGGGCTTGCGGCTGGCCGAACTGATCGGGGCGACGACCGAGGATTTGCACTGGGAATCGTGGGCGGCGCCTGGCGCATCGCGTGTGGAGGGTTGGTGGCTCACGGTCCATGGCAAGCGCGGCAAGGTCCGCGAAGTCCCTGTCCCCGACAGTTGGGTCGCTGCGCTGTCGGCGTATCTCGTCGCGCGCGGCTACGCCGGCAGTCTGCCTCAACCGAGCGCCGTGCCGCTGCTCGGTGCGGCAACGCCGTGGTGTGCCGCAGAAAGCGAAGGCGATGCAAGCGTGTCGGGCAGCGCCTTCCATCGGCAGTTAAAGCGCTTTTTTGCCCATTGTGCCGCCGCGTTGGAGGCGGATGAGCCGGCTGCCGCAAGACACCTGCGGCGCGCCAGTGCCCACTGGTTGCGTCACACGCATATCTCGCACGCGCTCGAGGCAGGGGTTCCGATCGAAGTCGTGCAACAGAATGTCGGACATGTATCGCTCGATACCACCACGCGCTATGTCCATACGGAGCAGGCACGCCGTCACGTTCTCATGCGAAAGCTATGGCTCCATTCGACGTAATCACAGTGCATACAGCTAAACGGGAAATTTTTATTAGATTTTCGGTGCTTTTGTCTGATTAAAACTGAGTCGTCTGTGTAAGCGGATGGAAATCTAATATTTATTTTCTATGTCGTTGAAAAACAAGGATATTTTTCAATACGTTAAATAGAAGATTGGGTTGACAACTGGAATTGTGGAGAAATGTGCGCAAAGAAAAAGCCGCCTTTCAAGGCGGCTTTCTGTGCCGTATATTCGAAGAGCCCTCTTCTCAGGGTATCAACATATTCGGCAATTTTCGGATGCGTTTGGAGGGCGCATCCCCTGAAGGCTTCCACATGTAAGTTTCACATGCCGACGCATTTCCAGGCCATTGCTGACTGCTAGGTGACACTGACAGTATCGGCGGCGGTGTGGGAATCGTCAAGGCAGGGATGCCATTGCGCGTCTGTATTTTCCGAAACCCTTGATGATTGAGCTGTCACCATGACGAATACCTCACGAATGAGCGTCTGGCGCGTCGCCGCGCTCACATTAGGCGCCGGCGTCACGCCTGCGCGCCGCTTTCTCCGTCTCATGGCGTGGTGGACCGATGCCTTGCCTTGCGGTCCGCGTATGCGCGTTCCGGGTACCGCAAAGATCGCGTCTGGATGTCGCCGCCCATACGCACGATCCCCCCGACTGCCTGCCTCGTAACGGCCTGGCCGTGTCCATCCTGCGGCCCGTGCTCCTCGGGAGACGACGGGACTGCTTTTCCGCTTGTGACAAGACACCCTCGCGTGCGTCGTCATGCGAGGTGTCGCCCGCGAAGACGGAGGTGTGCAATGTCGATGCGAACCGCGGTCGTCCCTGGCGATCCGCCAAGAAACGTCAAGCCTGCCGGTGTCCAATCCTTTCTACTGGATGACTTGCCGGCGCTCCCCGAGACGGCTCTGGCCATGGCAGAGCAACTCTATGCCTGCAGTGCCAGCGACACCCCGCAACGCCAGCGGTTGCGACCATGGGAATCGCTGGAGTCAAGGCTGCGGTCGATGTGCCTCTGCACGGAAGCCGAAGCCCTGATTGCTTTGCACGTGCTCTCCGATGTCCGGCAGCGAGCGGCCGAGCGCGGTAGTTCAGGCGCCGCTTGGGGCGCAGCCTATGCCCGGGCGATGCATCTACTGCGAAGGCCCCCTACCAGCATGCCGAAGCCTGCCGAAGCCGAGCCGGCCGAGTCCAGGCCGCTTCTCCAGCATTGGGGGGGCGGGGTCGTCCGTACGCACCTCGTCAGTGCACCCACAAGCATGGCCGTGGAGCGAACGTTCTATGCGTTGCGCGACCTGATCGGCGTGAAGCCGCGGCACACGCAGATGCAAATATTCGACGAGAAGGGAGCGCTGGTCGGTAGCGATGGGTGCCGCATCGATCATGTGCCGCTCTTGATCGCGCCGATGTCCGACGGCCACTGGGCGATAGAACTGCTGATGGCGCTGTTGCAAGCGCTGGGGAGCCAAGACCTTGGCGGCGAGTTGATACGCGCAAAATTCGGCGGGATCGAAACCTACTTATTGGGGCGGATGCATGCGGCCAATGTGGGGGCGCTGGTCATTACCGGCTTCACTTCCCAGCACCTAGTGCCCGAGCTACCGCGTTTTTGGCGGTTGCTGTCTCGCATCGCGCGGGAGGGCTTCGTTGTCGTGCTATGCGCGACCGCTGCCGTGCGAGCGGCGTTCCTGCATCCGGAGTTCCGGGCATTGTTCCCGCCACCTCACGAAATTTTGGCTTACGACCCTGGCAACTACGCGGGGATTACGCAGGCCATGTGGGAACTCTTCGCCCGCAGCGGTCCGATGCCCGCAGCGTTGTCCCGGATCTTGCCGGAAACGCATGGTTTAAGAGCTCCGATGGTCAGTTCCTGGGTGCTATACAACCGCCTCGTAAACCAACATGGCATGGACCCGTCAGCCGCCACGCGGGGCTTGGTGGACAAGGCCTGTATTGGGCATCTCGCCATGGCACGGGAACTGTACGGCCGAATCCTGGACGCTGAATCCATCTCCCAAAGTGAGTATGCCCAGTACCAGGATTATTTGCCTTGGGAGACAGATGTCAGAGATGACGCCGCATCGTCCGTGCAAGCGGCGGGAGAATCGTCATGATGCCGCGGATACCGGTTCTGCTGCCCCGACCGCCGCAGGAAGCCGCGAGCAGCATCGCCCGCGGACTGTTCATGGATTGCGACACCATCCTTGCGGCGAAGGATCGGTTTGCCCCCGGTCGTGCATTTGGCACCGTGCCCCGCATGTCGCTGACCCAGTTAGCGTCCCTCACTAGCGGGTTGTATGGCAATGCCGAGCGGTTGTTGAAGGAGCATTCGGCATATCCGTTGCTGGCGCTTGGCCTGCTGCCGGAGATGGCGGCCACGCAGGGGCAGCGCCTGTTGCATGGCAGCGGTCGTTCGGTACAACCCACCCTGCGGGTATGGGCGGGCATGCGAGTGGGCGGCATTCGCATCTGTCCCGAATGCGAAGCCAGCGCGTGGGAGCGCTTCGGTGTCAGCGCGTTCTTTTGGCCACACCTTGTTCCGTTCGTGCAAGCGTGCCCCTGGCACGGCTGCAGGTTAGTCGAGCGTTGTCCGCATCCGACCCCCGAGGTCAAGCGCGCCCCAACGCTTCCCGCGACGGCCGACCTCATTGCCTATAGCCAGGCCATCTTGGCGATCGCCGGTCTGGGCGATCGACATGTGGTGGCTAACCATTTCGCAGAAGGACTGGCGACAGCAGGCTTCTGCTCCGGGACAGGCCGTGCGCACACGCGTGCGTTTTCTGAGGCGTTCTACCACTTCTGTGGCGACTTGGACGTCGCGCCATCACTGCGCAAGCTCGCAGCGTTGCCAGGGCGTGGTGCAAAGGTGCTGGCTTGGGTGGCGGGTCGCGCGACGCTACATCCGATCTATCTCGCGTTGCTATGGATGTTTCTCGAGGATGGCGGAATCGGGAAAGCTCGACCAGTGAAGCCTGCCGCGGTGCAGCGCCCGACCATGATGCCGAGGGCATTACCACAGCGGGCATGGCGTGCCGGCCGGATACGTCCGCTGCCAGTTGACGGCCGTCATCGATACTCGCGCCAAGATCTGCCTGACCTGATTGCTCGGCAGTGCACCCCCAATGAGATTGCTCGCCTGTGTCGATTGTCACTGGACACCGTCTATCGCGAAATCCGGCAACAGGGCCTGCGTCCCACGCTCGCGACGGCGCAGCTTGAGCGGATCCGCTCGGAGGCTCGCCTAGTATGGCTAGCGAGAATGCGGGCGGCACCGCAGTCCTCAGCCAACCAGATTGCCCGCGGAGAGCCGCGGCTGTTCCATTGGCTGAGCCGCCACGATGCAGTGTGGCTGCATGACCATTGGCCACTGGTGGCAGGCCCGACATCGCTTACGCGACGCGACGCCCATGGCGTCAGCGGTCAAGATGCGTCGCTTGCGGCAAAGATCCGACGGGCAGCAGCCTGGCTCACGCAAGAGTACCCCCATCGGCGACCGTCAATTGCCGCGCTGCGGCGCCAGCTTGGCATGTCAGAGTATGCGCTGCGGAAGGCATCCAACGCCGCGCGCGTGCAACAAGCAATTGATCAGTACTTGCGCATCGGGCCGGTCAAGGACGCCTTGCCGGCGCACACGTGCAGGAACGCCACCGCCAGGAGGACCCGAGCATGAAAATCAAATCTATGATGAGCGCACCGATCGTGATCGGCAATGCGATCGCATTGCAGCCCAACGAACTGATCTCCGCCTTTGTTGAGCGAATCTATCGCGGTGCCACTGTCACTTCGAACAAAGCGATCACCGATATACGTAATTCGGTTGTGCATTCTTCGGTTGGAATGGTCGCGGGATTAGGACGTATTTTGCCAGCGTTTGGCGAGCTGTGCCCCGATCCTGTCTCGGTAAGTTTAAGGCATACCCATCTGCGACTCCTTACGCCATTCCTTGGCATTGGCGAGGCGAACTTACTCACCGAAAATGCCATCAGTGGACTGATTTCGACGATAGGTGAGCCCCGGAAATTCCAAAGCTATCGGGCGAGACGTAACGCTGCACTGGGTGCTTGTCCGGAATGCATCCGGGAGCAAGAGGCGACACGCGGCTTTGCAACGTGGGATACAGCGCCGAGCGTTAGAGGCTACAACTGGTGTGCTCGACATGCAGCAGTAGTCGTCCACAAATGCGAGGCGTGTGGTTTAGCCTACAACTATCTGGACTTCGGCTGGGCGCCGGTTCTGCGCTGCAAGTGCGGAAAGTTCATGGCTCGGCGGTCGCCATCGCGGCCCTGTGATTTTGCTCAGGGTATCGCATACGACATCGAGCAAGTGCTGGCTGGCAAACTGGACGGTATCTACGGGGAGGAAGTTCGTGCTGTCATGCGAGAAGGCAGTGAGCGGCTCCGCGTGTTTCCGGGCAGTCCTCTTGCGCGAACTGTCGCATTGTTAGAGGAAAGCGGCGCGCGGGAGTTTTTCGAACAAAACTACGGTACCGCGCATCGGTATGACAAGCTCAGGCTTGTCATGATCGGGAACCGCTTTAGCGGGCTCCCCGTGGTCAATCTCATCGCATGTCGCTTATTGTATGGTTCGATTGACACCCTGCTTTCGACTATCCTGGTCAAGCGTGCCATCGCCAATGTGGCCAAGAGCCCGATGCCCGGTTTTGCCACCGAATACTCCGAAGGACAACGTGCCGCTGCGAGACTGTTGATTGCCGAAACGGTGGTCGCACACCCGGACTTGCCGCGTCGATTCCTGTATGAGAATGCCATCGCCCCGATTACGGGAATCATCTCCATGGACGCTGAATGGGTCAACGCGCTGGCGATGCAGCACCAAGCGAGTAGGAAGGCGCTTCGTCGACGACGCACCGATGCCGATTTGGCTCGACGCATCGAGGCGCGTGCGATTGCTTATCAGCAAGATGCTCGTGCACCTCGCATCACGATACGGATGCTGACACAAGGCATCTTAGACGAATGTTCCATCAGCGACTACCCTGCACGTCGCACAGTCGTCGATCGTTATCGGGAGGTGGAGGGAGAATGCGACCGACGTCGATGGCGCTTGTTAGCAAGGGAGTTTCCACAATGTGTGGACCCACATATGGCGACGGTACTCGCCCGTGCGCAGGACTTCTCTACATCGACGATCGGCAAGTACTACAGACGCCTGGTGCAGCGTGTGGAGCGACTAGTCGGAGAAAGACGTGATCGCTCATGACGCCATCATGCTCTGCACCTTCGAGCGACATTGTGTAGCCGACTCTCGCTTGATTTTGCCTGTGCGGGATCGTTTGCACGTATTGACGGGACGGCGGCACGACAATCAACTCTTCGCCAAACGCAAGCCTTACTCATTGTCTTCCGTCACCGCAAACGTGCGGGGCGGGCAACCTCTCTTGGAACAGTCGCAGGGTGAGCGTATTGCCGATGCTTTGCTCTGCGCGTCGCCTTATGTGATTGACATTCGCTGTCACTATCCTGTCTGTGTGGCGAGGAAGAGCGCACCGCAGATCATCGATCGCATGGTCGTGGTAGAGCTTTTACAGCGACGTGGCGTACCGCATCTGCACGCACTGTTCATGGACGCTGAACGCCATCGAACTGCCCGACCGATGCTCGTGTCCCTTAACGTGACGACCGAATTGTTCGACAGGTTTTCCTTCACGGCGGCGCAGATTCACAACGCCTACTTCTGCAATGGCCTTGTCCAGCGCCACGACATCCGTGCCCTGAGAAGCGAAGCGTGGCAGTTTGCCGGGACGCTACTGGAAAGTGAACGTCGGCGTCGAGGACGGCCAACCGCGCATTGCGCTCGGCGCTATAAGCCATGCGATCTGGATAGCCTGATGCTCCGACTCGGGCGGCGATTGCGGCTCGGTACGACAGATCTGGAAGCGCGCGACGCTGCCTACACGCGACTCGGCGCCGCACTGGTACTGGGATACTTGGAGCTGGATGACGGCTATGCGCTGGAGGTGAGTCAACCGCTGCGCCTGAGGCTAAGGAGTCAGCATGAGGATCGCTGAATTGTCGTTATTCCAATGCGTGGAGGTACGGCGATCCGGTTGCGTCACAACGTATCGCGTCGTGGCCTACCAAGAGCGGACCGACCGCTATGCGCTCTACGACATGAGTCAAAACCCTCGCGCGAGACGTCAGAAGCTGCAGATAGTCCCGGCCTGCGCTCTGATTTCGAGTGACACAGTCAAGTACCTCGTGCATGACCCTGTCCGGGCGAAATTTCCCTCGGAGGCTTTGCTTCCCGAGAAGTACGCCGCGCTGCGCGATACGCATTGGGCAATGGTTCAACGCCTGTTTGGACGGCTGGGTGAACGGGATTCAGCGTTGGAATCGCCTGATGGTCACGCACAGGAGGATATTTTTTTCGATCGAACTTGGTTAAAACGCCGCGTTCAAGAGGAAGCGAGACGGTTAGATTTGGTGACGGGGCAGCTGTATCGACTGTTCTGGCGGTGTGTGCGCTATGGCGGTGATCGTCGCGCCATGACGCCCACCTACCATGAGTGCGGCGCAAAGGGGAAACCGAAATCCTTGCTTGAACATGCGGAGAAACCAGGAAGAAAGGCGGCAGGGTACTTTCTAGATCCCGAACACTACCGCCCCGAGAATCGGATGACTGCATTCTGGCGGGGGCGCATTGTTGCGTTGATCGTTTCGATCGCTGCTCGGTCGCCGGAGTCCGCGCGGGCACGGTTCTCGACCTTGCGAGAACTGGTCCGCGAGTTTAACGCCGACTATGTTGGAGTGCCGGGTAGCATGCGAGACGTGACCCGCGCCCAAATCGGGGCACGTCGCATCCCTGAGCCGCACACGGTAGCCCGCCACATGCGAGCCATCCTCACTGAACTGGGGCCAGAGTTGGGCGGCTTGCTGCCTGAGTGGCGTCCCCCGCCCACGGGACGAGCCACCGACATCGGGCATCCACTCGAAGTCATAGCGGACCTCGATGGGACCGTGTTCCCGTACGTCGAAATTGTGGTGCCGAACTCGAATCGAACCGCATACCTTTCCATTGGCTCTCCCCGACTCATCCTCGGCATTGTTAGGGGGAGTGACTATCCACTTGGCTGGTACGTGACGATCGGGCCAGAGAATCGTATGGCCTACACCTATTGTCTGGTTTCTATGTTTTGTGACAAGTCGCAACGATTCGCTCAACTTGGATTCACCGCCGCGCCGCGATGGCTAAGGAGCGGCAACGTCGACCGCGCAGTGGTGGACCGGGGACCGGGAGCCGCGAAGGAGCAGCAAATCTGGACACTGGAATCCCTGCATGTGAACCTAACCAAGACGCCGGCATACTTCGCGCCGGGCAAGGGCGGAGTCGAAGGGGCGAATGCACGGGTGAAGGACGGCTTTATCGGCAAGCTGGCACTGACCAAAGAACTGGAGAGGTGTGTGAAGCCGGTAATCGAGCAACGGGCGGCGGCAGGTCCGAAGTACTCAAACGTGAAGCGGAGAGGAAAGGGTCGTCCGGCCAAGGCAGTCATCTACATGGAGTTGCGAGATTTTGAACGGCTCGTGGTCGAAGTACTGAACGATTTGGCTGGCGCCAAAAGAACGGATCCGCGGGCGGAGACGCGCGATGGCCTTGTGGCAGGAAAACTACCGACACGCTATGACGCATTTTGCGCCCAACAGGAACGCCGTCGGGGCGATCAGAACTATGCGCATACCGAAGACGAGATTCGCAGTGCGATTTTTGACAGACGATTAAAAAGAACGCGGTTGCGTAACGGTCGTTTCTGCCTGCCACGCCAAATGGAGTACGGTATCGACCCCCACGATCCGATCCTCACGCCACCGTTGCGCGCGCTGCACGAATATGAATGCAGGATGGGCGGAATGGGCCAACCCGTGTATGTGAAGGCCTGTGCTGACTGTTGGGGTAACGCGGCGTTGTGGCGCCATCCTGACGATGGTCAGTGGCTAAGAATTCCACCGACCACAGAGTCGGTCCAGCGATGTGGCAGAGATGCGGACCTGGTGGAGATTGAACAGCAACAGTTTCAATGGCTGGAACGCAAGCGTCGAAAGGAAGTTGACGACATAGAGCACAAACGCAAAGCGAAAGGCGTTGGAGGGCAGGCGGCCGCCCAGGAGATTGCCAAAATTCAGAAAAGTGCAGGGCTCACTGCGAGTCATTCTGGTTCAAATGCTGGCGTTCGACGCATGGCCATTGCCGCGGAGAAGTTGCGTGAAACGGTGGTGGACGCGAAGGCCGCTGGCGTTGCATCACAGACTACATCTGCCACCCCCTCGTTGCCAGCGGGATTTCTACCTCAGCACGGTCTGTTTGGGGGCGTGGGTACAGTCGTGGATTTAGAGGCCTTGCGGGCAGCAAAGCGCGAGGCAGCGAATAACTAGCGATTTTCTGACGGAATGCGGCTTCACAGGGCGCGGAGTCAGGTACAACCAACCCGGCTATGAGCGAACGGCGGGCAGCCCGGATAAGGAGGCAGGCGATGTATGCGTTTCAGCGCGCGCTCGCATTCGGGCAAGTAGATCGTCTACCCGCAGTGATTCAACGGTGGTCGGTCAGCTGTGTTTTCCTGAACCGGCAAACGGATGCTCGAGTGATTGTCAGTTGAGATGTGGCATATCTTCGGCTACGAAGTCGCCTACGCGCTCTTCGAAGAGTGGCGGGAGCAGCCAGTTCCCGGCGGACAACCGGCGACGTAGTATGAGCTGCGAGCGTTGCTGAACGACTCGGAGCTGCCCGTACTTCTGAGGTAACTGGCTGGAGGCGGATGTTCGGCGGATAATATGCACAGGTTTATCATGAGGTCCTAGGGCAACTCTCCCTACCAGAGTTTCCCTACGCATCCGGAGGGCGTGTCGAGGCCGTCCCTAGGTCCCAGACCGACGATAACCAAGAAGAGTCCCACTGAACCGCCCCACGATGACTGAATACCTCGAGCTGGAACGACGTTTTGGACTGTTGACCAAATACTCGTTCAATGACCTTCTGTCCCTGGATACCATGAACCGCAAGGGCCTGGACTGGAAGCAGCTTCTCGCCGGACGCTTCTCGCTCATCACCGCTCGTGCGAACTTCGGCAAAACATTCGAACTGCGAGCCTGCGCGCAGCGTCTCCGTGACGAAGGAGGGCATGCTGTGTTCGTTGCCCTTCACCGGCTTCTCGAAGAGCCCGACTTCCACATCGCTCTTGAAGCGACCGAGGCCAACGCGTTCGGAGCATGGGAGGCTGCGCCCACCAAGCGATTGCACCTATTCGTTGATTCGCTGGACGAGGCGGTGTTGGGTCGGGAGTCGGGTCTCCAATCTGCACTTCGTAGAGTGTCCAAGGCGGTCGGGCGCCCCGGCGCGGATGTCAGTTGGATTCTCTCGTCGCGCCCCGCTACGCTCACGCCGTCCGTCCTTGAGATTGTTCAAGCAGAGCTTGGTGCAACGCTCTATGTGGGCGATGCGAAGGATGAGTTGCCCGAGGATACATCAGAAGAGGTGGAAGCCACCGATGCTCCGAGCGCGAGACTCTCCGCGTTCGACGCTGGCGGCACGGTCAATGCGAAGTCCGTTCCGAAAGAGCACCTGAAGGTCTTCAGATTGCGTCCTCTGTCAGGGAGGGCGGCCAAGCTGTACCTCGAGAATCGACATGGTGTTGCTGACGGCAAGGTGTTGCTAGACGCTGCGCGGCGTTTCGGCTTAAATGACCTTGCGGATGGGCCGGGAAGTCTCGACATTCTGGCTTACGTCGATCCGGTAACCAATCCGCCTGGCGATCTAACCTCCGTCTTTGAGCGGATGGTTACAGGCGTCCAGGCTCAGCAGCGCTCGGACCACCGCGAATCGCTGGTGGGGCGCCCTTCCCCGGGGAGCTTGGAAGAGGCCGTGTCGAAGCTCGCTGCAGCTTCGGCGGTTTGCCAGTTGCCAAACATGGAGTTGGCTGCGGATGCTCTCAAGGCTCGGGATGGGGTGCTGTCGTGCCGGCCACTCGTAGGATCGCTGCTCTCTGAAAGTTCATTGACGTATCTGCTCGGCTCGAGACTGTTCATCGATTCTGGGCAGCATCAGGTCAAGCTTTACCCCGAGCAATTGCTCCCGTACCTCGCGGCAAAGCGCCTCTCGTCCCTAGTTCAGTCTCCCGAAGACGCGCGTAGGCTTATTGCCGCGCTGTCGTGGCGGGCGGCGACGGGTGAGTGCGGAGTACATCGGGCTTATCTAACGGTCGCCGGTTGGCTGGCGACATTCAATGTTCATTGCAGGTTGGAGTTGTTGGAGGTTGAGCCGCAGGCCGTTGCATTCTTCGGTGACTTGCGGAGTGCACAGGTTCCGTTGGCCGACGCGAGCGAAGCGCTGACGCGTAGTTTGGAGAGGCTCGAAACTTGCGGCGACACGCTCGGACGAAACCAGTTCATCCTGACGGCGGAGAACTACTGGCAAGCCGCGAAGCCCGGAATTGAGCCGACGCTTCTAAAGGCCTACGACAGCGTTGGCCCTAACTGGCACGCCCGACTCGCGCTTCTCGATATCGCTACTTACGCTCGTCTCGACGTCTTCCGCGACAAGGTTTTGTCCGAACATGGCAATGATTACACGAAGCTGCTAGGAAACTCCGCTGAGCTCGTGTATCTGATGTCTCTCGAGCGAGATGACGATGCTCAAGCACTCGCCGATGCAGCGAAGGCGAGCCCGCGCCTGGAAGAACGGACGCTTCGGCTTCTTCTTGGCGAGCTCGCGTGGAAGACCTTTGATGCCACAGCGATTGCCGAACTGGCGAGCAAGCAGTACACGCGCAAGGGCGGTGGCGTTAATCTCAGCTGGGCTTTGACGCACGACGTGGCAGACTCAGCAAGCCCTGAGCAACTTGTGGCGCTGACTGAGGGGTTGTTAGCCCACATGGTGAAGCACTTTGAGGCGAAGCGTGCTGGGCAAAGCGAGCGGTACGACAATTTCGCGGAAGCTGTTGAAGAACTGATTGCGCTCGTGGTTCGATCCGGGAGTGTCCCTGTTGAACGCGTCACAAAACTTTGCCTGACGTACTACACGGCGTACGGAAAGTACCATTTTGGAAGCGCCAACCAGGCTGAGCTTCGCACAGCACTGAAGCAGTCTGACGCCGTTCGGCAGAGCCTACTTCGGGCGGTCATCGCTCACAGTGATCGCACCCCTAATGGGATCTGGCTGACATTCGTTTCGTATGGGATGTACTGGCTCTGGCAAGACGGCGATGAGGAGGCGCTTGCCGAGCCTGGATTTACCGAACTGGTGACCACGCAGAAGAACAACGCTGCTGCGCAGGAGCCGGCTGTTCACCTCCCGAAAGCGAAGCGAGACAGGCTGGAGTTGGATGAGGCTTCCAAGGACACGCTTTTGACTGAAGTTGATAGTGTGCAAGATGGCTCGAACACGAACGCGCTTGCCTGGATTGCTAGTTGGCTGAGCCAAACAACTCACAACTCACGCTACGGCGAGTGCGATTTCTCGGCGTTCGAGAAGGCGGCGGGCCCTGCGCTTGCGAGCGCTGCCCGTGCCGGCCTTAGCGCTATCTGGCGCAAGCGCGCCCCCGAATTTGTTGAAGCCGAGCGCAACACCACGTACTACGTGACAGTCGCAGGCCTTCAGGGACTTCATCTTGATCTTGGGGATGGAACCAAGCTCCCCGCGCTATCCGACGCCGAGGTTAAGCAAGCACTCTCCTACGGTCGATTTGAAATCAACGGCTACCCGAAGTGGTTCTGGTCGGTTGTGCACGCGCATGAGGCGGTAGCCCTCCAGGAATTCCGCGAAGTCCTGGCTGCAGCAGGCGCTGGCGCGGTGTCGGCCGACAAGGCCGATACACTCATTCGGCACCTTCCTGACTCGCCGCCATTCGTTCAGCGCGGCCTCGGTGGCGCGGCATGGACGTTCGCGACAGGCTCGGCTAGCGTCGACTCCTATGCCTTGGAAGCTGCTCTGACCTGCGCAATGGGCGACGGGGGAAGCGTTGACCAAAACGCTTTCGAAGGCGAGGCTTGGTCGCGCATGTCAGGAGCTTTTCGGGAGCCTCTGCCTACCATGGGTACCGTCACCTCGCCGGAGAATGCCGAGCAGCAAAAGACGAGGAGTGAGTTTGAGGCCCGCATTCACGAAATATCGCGCCTAAGGTCAAACGCAGTTGTATGGGGCGTGTTCTGGCTGTTGAATTACCCATCGACCTTCGGCGCGCGGTGGGAACGCTGGCGTGCATCCAAACAGTGCGTCGCAGAGGAGTTCATGTTCGACCTCGCCGCGTATATCGGCAAGGATCGTCAGAACCGTTTGAGGGCGGCAGCGGAGCGAGGTATGGACGGCCTGAAAGCACTCTCAGCGCTCTATGAGTGGGTCGTGACCGTCGTCCGCGAATCCGAGGACACGGTTCACGAAGATGGGCAGGCGTATGACGTTGGCGCTCGCGACAACGCTCAGCGTCTCCGCGATTCGCTGCTGCCAGCGATTTCGAGTGCCAGGTCTCAAGCGGCCTACGAGGTGTTGGATGCGCTTCGAAGGAAGTCTACGGGCGCGCCTGCAAAGTACATCCGCCACTTGCAATTTCAGATGCGCGAGGAGGAAGCATATGTCGCTCCGGTAGCGCAGCAGAACTACCCCAAGTTCGAGCGTGATTTCGCGCCGGCGGTGACAGGCTTCACGCAGTTCGCTCAAGCCGTGCACAACGACTTGCTTGCGGTGAAACGCGATATCGAGCAAGGCGAGTTCAGTCTTCGGCGATTCTTCAGCCGAGTGGTCATGGAGCACATCAAGACAGAGACCGAAGGCTTGGCTCTCGAGGAAGACTTTCAGGCGCTACTCGGAAGCGAGCTGAACCATGCCAGCGGCGGCCGTTATGGAGTGACGCTGGAGCCAATCCTACCGGAGGCGACCCGCCGCGATGTACTGTGTCAGGTCGGTCAGATGCGAGCCACAGTTGAACTCAAGATGTCCGAGCGTTGGACGGTGGCCGACTACCTCGTGTCCTTGGCGGCGCAACTGAAGGGACAGTACATGCAAGCCTCGGATTCGAAGATTGGCTTCTTCGTCGTTGTGCATCAGCGTCATCGGAAGTGGGACAACCCTGCGGGAGGGGAAGTCAACTTTGCGGGACTGATTAGCCTCCTCGAAGCGGAAGCCTTGAAGCTGCAAGCCGCAGACCCAGCGCTTTTCTTGCGTGTCGTCGGTATCGACGCTGCACCCCAGGCCGACTTCCGAAAGTCGATGGCAGCAACGAAAGCCGCCATTAGTGGGCCAGCCAAATATGCCAACGAACGCGGCAACACCTGGTCTGGAAAAGGTCGTCGACCAAAGTGGCTGAGGGATGCCATCGCCACGGGGAAGACACTCAACGACTTTGAGATTGGTCTGCCTACAGCTTGAATCGAATCGGCAATCTGCGCATTGTAGGCCTTGTTCCGAGTGCGTGAGGATTCAGAAAGGTGAAAGCATTTGGACCCCCGGATAGCTGCTAGCGTGCCGGAAAGGGACCGTGCGCGACTGACCACTTCTCGCCGATCTCTGCGCTTCCTTGCCAGCCTCTATGGTGTCAAAGGCGAATGCTGGCCGGCAGGCGCTAGTTTGCCGACGTCGGCTTATGCCCGGCCAACGCTTTCGGCGCTATCGTTCCAAAGCGCCCATCAGAATCGCGCCGGCGATTGCAGTTGACCACACAGACCATAACGTCGGACGTTCGACACACTTCAATGTAGACGATCAAAAAAGTCGAAATGCGCCATCTAGGCTGGCCATCGCATGCTTATGGAGGGACAAATACAGCATTGGAACCGTCACACAACGACCCGTAGCAGCGGAAAGCGGGATTTGACACTTAATCAGTGACACACTATGTTGCACAGTCGCACACCGGCGGTGCCGGCCTGATGCAGGGGAACACTCCCGCCAGGTCACCCTAAGCAGGTTCCCATGCCTGGCCCAGTGACCGGATGCACTCATCCACGCTCAGTTCATGCAGGGACTCGCGCGGCAGCGTCTCGCTGGCCGCGCGTGTCAGGACAGCCAGCACGGGTGGCTTAAGGCGCACCAGCAGCAGGCGCTGGCCCTTGGCGGCCACCTCGGACGCGAACGTATGCAGCGCCTCGATCGTCGAGCCATCGATGTCGGGCGTCTCTTCCAGGCTGAAAACAAGCGTATGGAGCGCCGGCCCCGCTGCCTCGCGCAGGTGTCGCGCCCTGGCCAGCATGCGTTCTGCATTGGCGAAGAACATCGGTGCTTCCGGCCGTACGATCAACACGCCCGACAGAGTCCGGGCCTCAGGGTGAGCCGCGATGTCAACGTAGTCGTGGCTGGAGCCAAGGCGTCCCAGTTCGCTGACTCTTGGCTCGGAGAAATTACGCAGTGTCAGCATCAGGCTGATCCCGATTGCCGCCAGCAGTCCGTCGAGCACGCCTAGCAGGAGCACGGCGACACATGCCGCGACCACCAGCAAGCGGTCGCGGCGCCATGCCCAGTAGGGCCTGAATGCATCGAGACGCAAGGTGTGGCTCACGGCGTGTATCACGATGGCCGCAAGCAGGGGCTCGGGCGTGCGTGCAAGCTGCGGCAGCAGCGCGGCTACAATCAGCGCGATGACTGCTGCGGCGCACCAACCCGCCAGGCGAGACTGCGCCCCTGCAGCTTCATTGGCAGACGTGGCGGAGTAGCCTGCCCCGACTGCCATGCCATGCAGCAAACCGGAGCCGATATTGGCCAGGCCCAGTGCGACCAGGTCGCGGTTGGGGGAGGTCACATCACCGTACTTGAGTGCAAAGCTGCGGATCGAGCCATACGACTCGGCATACAGGATCAGCACCAGCGCGAAGGCGAGCTCGCCAACGCGCAACCACTGTACGCGCTGCAGGTCGGGCAGGCCGATGGTGACGTTTGCCAGATCGATCGCGCCGACTTCGGCAATGCCGTAGTGCGTCAGATCGGTGGCATAGGCGGCTGCGATGCCCAGTACGATCACCACCAGCGGCCCGGGCACCCGCCGCAAGCGCGCCAGCGCGATCAGCAAGGCCAGCGCCGCCAGGCACGCGGCGAGTGCATTGAGGTTCCATGCCGCCGATTCGTGCAGGAACTGGTAAGCGAAACGTGGCAGGTCGCCATGCGTCGGGTGGATGCCGGCTACGCCTGCAATCTGCTTGAGAATGATGGTGGCGGCCAGGCCGAACGTGAAGCCGCGCAGCACCGGCTTGGCGATGAAGTCGGTAATGCCGCCCAAACGCGCCATGCCCGCCAGCACCAGGAAGACACCGGCCAGCGTCACGAACCCGGCGGCGAGCGCCAGCCGAAGCGCGGCATTGGCACCGCTCGTCGACAGCGTGGCCGCGGCCAGCACCGCGGCGGAAGAAGAGGTGGCCGACACCACCGCGAAGCGGCTCGTGCCCGCAATGCCGTAGATCACCAGCCCGACTAGCAGGCCGATCAGGCCAGCTTGCGCAGGCAGATTGGCGATGCCTGCGTATGCAACGGCTTCCGGCAGAAGCAGACCGGCAATAGAGCAGCCGGCGACCACATCTCGCCCGAGACGCTGGCTTCGCGTCAGCGCCACGTCATTGGCCCTGGCGGAGTCCGGCGGGGTGGATGAACCAGGGGCATCAGGCGCAGGACACATAGTCAGTGTAGTTGGGGCGGTCGGCGGTCCGCCTATTCTGCCACTGCTGGATGCCATCAGAATGATTACCGCGTCATGTGCTCGGATCTCCCTTATGACGAAACCCCGGCGCATCCGCCGCAGGCCAGGCTGGCAGGCGATGTTGCAGCGGTCCGCCGCTTGATATTGCGCAAGCGCGCGCCCCTTATGCCTTGCGGAACTGGCCGCCTGCTATGCGCCGCCCGAGGGGCCGTTTCTAGCGGACACCCATGCCGGGCTCGGCTTTCGGCACGCCGGTGATGCGGGCAACGCCAAGATCGACCAGCCAGACCAGCAGCAACGTCACGCCCGTCATGGGAAAGACCAACCCCAGCAACCCCAGTCCCGCCACCCAGGCACGCATCGGAGGCAACGCGGCAGGGTATGACGGGGCACCCAGGGCGCGGGTGGGCTTGCGCCGGATCCACATGATGAAGCCGGTCGCTGCGAGCCCCATCAGCCCAGGCGAAATTGCCGCGCAGAGGATCTGATTGGCAATGCCGAAATAGCGGCCCATATGCAGCGAGGTGCCATACGAAATCGCCTTGGCCACGGGGCCATAGTCGACGTACCGGATGTCCTTGACGACTGCGCCGTTGTACTGGTCGATATGCAACGTGCGCTCGCCCCTGGGATCGCTGGGGAAGCATGACACCGTAAAGACCGCCTTGCTCGCAGCAGGGAGCGCAATCTGACACCCGGCCACTGCGCCATTGGCCTGCATGGTGGCAAGCACGTGGTCCCGACAGCCAAGGCGGCCTGACTACGGTTGCGTCGCCGTGTCACATGGCATCGTAGTCAGACGGCGTTTATCCTCACGGCCAAACCAAAAACATGGAATGTGCCAGCACCCTTGGTGCAGATTCACAACCATAAGAAATGAAACGAGCCAAACCTTGGCGCCGCGCAGCGGTGCTTCCTGCCGCTGCCCTGTCCGGCGTTGCCCTGGCGCAGGCTTTGCCTGCGGCCGATACTGAAGTCCCCACGCTGCCAACCATCACCGCCCGAGCCAATGCCGAAGGCTCGCTGACGGCGCCAGGCTTGGCGCGGCAACGACAATCGCTGTTTCAGTCAGCGGGTTCTGTCGGCTTTGTCGACGCTGGTTCCTACAGCAACACCTACGCGTTCGACTTGCGTGATGTGCTGAAGGACTCGCCTGGTGTCTATGTCCAGGAGCGCTACGGGCAGGAGCTTCGGCTGTCGGTCCGTGGATCCGGGATCGCGCGCGGTTATCACACGCGTGGCATCGAAATCCTGCAGGACGGCGTGCCGACGAACTTTGCCGACGGCAGCGGCGACTTCTACCAGATCGATCCGCTTGGGCTGGCTGCGGCTGAGGTCTACAAGGGCGGCAACGGGCTGGCCTACGGCAGCACCACGCTCGGCGGCGCGATCAATTTCACCACGCCCACAGCGCTGACAGCCGAGTCCCCTGACCTGGTGCGGCTTGACGGCGGCAGCTTCGGCACCGTGCGGGGCAGCGGCCAGGTATCGCGCCAGATCGGCGCATGGGATTTTCTTGTCAATGGCACGCTCAGCCACTCGGAGGGCTATCGCAATCACGAGCGCGGCCAGTATGAACAGATCAATGCCAATGTCGGCTACCGTTTCAGCCCCGCGGTTGAGACGCGCTTTTACTTCGGCGCCTATATTGTCGACCAGTTGCTGCCTGGCGCGCTGTCTCTCAATGCTGCATTGAACACCCCGCGCATGGTGTCGGCCAGTGCGCTTGCCGGCGACCAGGCGCGCAACACGCGGACCGAGCGCGTGGCCAATGTCACCAGCGTCAGGCTGGAGAACGGGCAGATCGACTTCACCACCTGGGGCATCCACAAGAGCCTGTACCACCCGATCTTCCAGGTGATCGACCAGGATAGCTGGACCTATGGCTTTGCGCCGCGCTACACGGGCCAGTTCACCGTTGCCGGCCTGCGCAACCAGGTGATCGCCGGGCTGCGCTTCTTTGGCGGCAACAACGACGCACGCCAATACGTCAACATCAATGGCGGTCGCGGCGCGCAAACGCTCAATTCAAGGCAGGATGCCTACAACTACGAGGCATACCTGGAAGACCGGCTCTATGTGTCACCCACCGTGGCCCTGATGGCTGGCGCGAAGGCGTACCGGAACCGGCGCGAGTATACGGACTACGGCGGGTTGCCGGCAAATCCGACGCCAAAGGCCGATGCCACCACCTACAGCGGTGTGAATCCGAAATTCGGCATGATCTGGGAGCCAAGGAAGGAGGTCCAGGCCTTTATCGACATTACCCGCAGTGCGGACGTGCCTGACTTCTCCGACCTGAACCAGACCATCGGCACCACGCAGCGCTTCGTGCCGCTTGCCGCGCAACATGGCTGGACGATCGAGGCGGGCACCCGTGGCCAGCACGATCGTTTCGGCTGGGACCTTACCGTCTATCGCTCGCTGCTGCGTGACCAGTTGCTGCAGTTCACGGTCAGTCCCGATGTGCCTGCGTCGACGTTCAATGCCAACAAGACCATCCTGCAGGGGGTTGAGTTGGGCGCCAGCGCCGACGTGCTGCGCGACGTGATCGGCAAGGGCGACAAGATCACCGTGTCGCAACTGTGGAACTACAGCGATTTCCGCTTCGATAACGATCCGGTCTACGGCAACAATCGCATTGCCGGCGTGCCGAAACATGTAATGCGCACGACGCTGGCCTACAGCCGTGGATCGCGGCTGCGTGTGGCGGGCACGATCGACTGGGTGCCGACCGGTGCCTACGTGGACTACGCCAACACGCTGAAAACGCCGTCCTATGTGCTGTTCGGGATCGAAGCCAGCTACGAGTTCGACCGCGGTGTGACACTGTTCCTTGACGCCCGCAACCTGGCCGACAAGCGCTACATCAGCGACTTCAGCACTGTCACCGATGCGCGTACGGCAAATACCGCGGTGTTCTATCCAGGTATTGGCCGGGCCTTCTATGCTGGCGTGAGGTACAAGTTCTGATCGTGGCCGCCAGCTTCTGCAACCGCTGATTGATCCCCAAGCTGCCGGACTTCCCTGGCAAGTATCGGGGCACGCTGATCAATGTATCGTCGCGCGTCGGGCACATCGAACTGGAGACGAGTCCGCAGGAATAGCCGGACCAGGCGCGAATGCGGCAACGGATCTGGCCGGATTATCCAATGCAGCCATGATCGCGTTGCCGAACCGGCGCGCGCCTGTCGCCGGGTGCCGCCGAAATCAGCGCAGCGGCCAGGGCCTGGCCGGCGCGCCCAGCACGGGCTCACCCAGCAGCGGCGTCGACAGGGCGTAGGCGCCGTTTTCGGTAAAGGCCCAGATGATGTTGCGGTCATACTCCGTGTAGATGGCGAAGACGCCCTTGCCAAGCGTGTATGACGGCAGCTCCTTCTCGTCGGCAAGCGCCGGGATAAAGTAGCCGGCAATGGTCGGCCTGGCCGGGTCCTTCACATCGTAGATCTGCACGCCTGCGTTGTAGAAGGAATACGGCACCACGCCCTGCCGCCAGCCACCGGGCTGCCCGATCGCGTTGGCGCGCTTGGGGCCGTAGTTGCCGCCGCGCTGGCAGAAGCTGGTGAAGGGCGCGCCGGGCGGGATCTCCGGCTGCGGCAGCTTGGCCGCCACCTTCAGGCGGGCAGGGTCGCGCGCGTCGACGACGAAGATGTCCTTGTAGGGCTCGTAGCAGTCACGGTTCATCGGATAGCCGTTGGTGAACACGTAGCCCGTGCGCGCGTACTGGCTGACGTCGGCATTGTCGAACTCCGTGCCGGCGAAGCTGGGCGGCGTGTTCACGTTGCCGAGCAGCTTCGGCCTGGCGGGATTCGACAGGTCGAAGGCATACAGGCCAAGTCCGCCCATCGCGCCGAAGCCGATCTTGCCGCCCGACTCCAGCGGTTTGGGCAGGAAGATCGGATTGCGTGCGCCCATCCAGGAGGTCCGGTTGCCGGCGCGCGGGTTCATCAGGTAAGCCTGCTCATGTTCCTCGTTGCCAAGGATCTGGCCGGGCACGGCCACCTGCGACACGAAGGCCGGATTGGCGGGGTCGGACATGTCCCAGACCTGGTAGCCCGGCGAGTACAGGTAGTTCGGGTACTCGGTCAGCGCGTAGCTGTCGTCCGGCGCCGCCGCGACGATCATGTACTTGCCGCCGTAGTACTCGGGGGCGTCCAGCGAGCCGGAGCCCTGCTGCTGGCCGATCGGTGCATCCGGATGCTTGTAGTCGGTGGTTCGCGTCGCAAGCAGTTTCCATTGGCTCGGCAGGGGGCCGTCCATGGCAAACACCTTGAAGCCCTTGAGCGAGTTGTACTGGCGCTGCGCTGCGACCTTGTCGGGCTGCTCCATCTTTTCCGTCATCAGGCCGTAGCGGCCGATCTCGTACGAAGCCACCATCACAGGCTTGCCCAGCTTCTTGCTCCAGGCGATGGTGGCGCCGCCGAGGTAGTTCTGAACTGTGTTCGGGTCGTATTTCTCGCTCGATCCCTTTGGCCCCCACACGCCGCCTTGCGAGTAGACGACCTTGCCATGGGCGGGGTCGGTCACGTCCATGATGCGCAGGTAGTCGCGGTCATGGATGTAGAGGTAGCGGCGGCCCTCGAAGTCGACGACGTTGTTCCAGGCGTGGAAGGGCGAGCCGACACCCGGGTAGAACGCCAGCACCTTGACGTTCCTGGCGTAGCTGTTCTTGTCCCAGGTGTCCATTTCGCCGGGAAAGCGCATGCCCTGGTGGACCTCGGGGGTGGCCTTGGGCCAGATGAACTTGCCGGTGGCGGGATCCATGCCGTAGTCGACGCCGGGCTTCAGCGGGGCGGGCCGGCGGTCAGGGGTCAGGCGCAGCCATTCGGCCAGGTACGGATCCTTGATGTCGGGTTTGCCGGGCGTCGCCTGCCCCGCTGCGGCAGCGTCGGTGCCGGCGGACATGGCCGCGGGCGGGAGCAGGGCGGCTGACATCAGTGCCAGGGCCAGGGCGCAGCGCTTGGCCAGGGCCGACTGGCGATACTGGTGTTGGGGACGATGCATGTCTTGTTCCTTGTCAATCAGGCGGTGCGGAGCGGGCCGGGGCAGGTCCGCTGGTATCGGCGATCAGAATGCGTGGCGGATGCCCAGCTGGAAGCCAGAAGGATTCTGGCCGGGGCTCGGATTGGACGAGAAGGTCACGGGGTAGGCAATCGGCACCGTGTTCTGGTTCTGGACGCGCGCGTAGGTGGCGTAAAGGTCGGTGCGCTTGGACATGCCGTAGATATAGCCGACGACAAAGCCCGTGGCGCTGGTGATGCTCTTGTTATTGTTGTCGTGGCGGTAGACCACGCTGCCATAGACCCGGTTGCGGCCGTCGATATTCCAGCGCGCGCCAAGCTGCGCATCCCATCCGCTCGACTGGAACGCGACATAGGGCGGATACGCGTAGTAGCCGTTGTAGGTGTGGAAGATCGCGGTCGGCTCGAAGCCGCCGATGCGGTAGACGGCCGAAAAGTAGTTGTCGCGCGAGGATGGGATCTGCGCGGCCTGGCGGATGTTGCGTGTGTACTGCAGTTCGCTGACAGCGCCGAGGAAGAGCGGGCCGTTGCGGTAGTCCACGCCGATGCTGAGGAATCGGCCCGCGCGTGTCGTGTCTTCGAGCCCGAACGCGTACATCACGCGGCCGGTGAGGCCGTAGAAGCTGGGCGTCTTGTACTGGACCGCGTTGTCCACGCGATAGGACGCATAGAAGAACTCCATGTTGTTGACCATGCTGTAGGCAGCGGCCCAGCTCGGATCCGCGTAGCCCGCGATCCAGTACGATGGCGTGAACTGCCGGCCCAGCGTCACCTCGCCCAGGTCTGTGTTCTTCAGGCCGACGAATGACTGGCGGAACTGCGCGGCCTGCACCCCGGTGTCGGCGGCAAAGGTCGGCTCGATCGTGAACACGGCCTTGTAGCCGCCGCCCAGGTCCTCGAAGCCGCTGAGGTTGAAGCGCGAATTGTTCAGGCCGCCACTGGTCATGCGGGTGACACTGGCCGGGCCGGATGAGACCAGGTGTTCGATGTTCAGGTCGACGTAGCCCGACAGCCAGACAGCGCCATCGGCGCGGGCACCGCCGGACGCGACCAGCATGGCGCCGATCACGAGTAACTTCTTTTTCATTGTGTCTCCGAATCTTGCCGTTCTTTTGTATCGGACGCGGTGCTGCCTGCACTTCCCTTGACCGCCATATGGCAGGCGTCGCCCGGGGCATGTTCCTCCAACCCGTGCAATTTACATCACATGTATACGCGGGGTAATGAAATGATACATGGCGGCAAATGGTGTATTCTCATGATTTCTTTTTATACACACTGCGGGTTTGGTTATAGCGGGTTGACCCGTACAGGCGCAGCCATCCGCCGGGCAGCCGGCGCAGAACCAGAGCTTTCATGTCCAGCCGCCCCAACATTGCCCTGAGCGACGTGATGCTGCGTCGCCTCAAGCTCAAGCCGTTGCTGATCTTTGACCGGGTCCTGCAATCGAACTCCATCCTGCGTGCCGCGCGCGAGCTGAACCTGACCCAGCCGGCGGTCACCAAGGCCATCCAGGAACTGGAAGTCGATCTGGAGGTGCAGCTGTTCGAGCGGTCCAACCGTGGCGTAGTCCCCACGAGCTACGGCCTACTGCTGGGTGAGCGCGTCAAGGCGGTGATCGCCGAACTGCGCTACCTGACCGATGAACTCAATGCCTTCCGCTCGGGCGAAACCGGCCATGTCATTGTCGGCACGTTGATTTCGGCCTCGGCGCGATTGTTGCCGCGCACGATCGCGCTGATGAAGGCGCGCCGCCCGGGCATCCTGGTGACTGTCCGCGAAGCCCCCACCGACAGGCTGTTCCCCGCGCTGGCGACCGGCGAGCTCGACCTCGTAGTGGGGCGCCTGCCCGAAAGCGACCTGCCGCTGGCCCGCATGTTTGCGCTGGATCATTCCGCGCTGTATGACAGCACCATGTGCGTGGTGGTGGCGCGCGGCAATCCGCTCGCGGCGCGCCCCGATCTGCGGCTGGCCGAGCTCGCGGCCGAGCCGTGGATCTTGCCGTTGCCGGAGTCGCCGGCCCGGCTGGCGGCCGAGCGCATGTTCGAAGACGCCGGCCTGCCGCCGCCGGGGAACCTGGTCGAGTCGCTGTCGCTGCTGACCAATATCGGCCTGATGCAGGACATGGGGGCGATCAGCCTGATGGCACGGGATGTGGCCGAGCACTTTGCCCGACTCGGGGTGTTGTCGGTGCTGGAGCTTGGCGGTATCGGCATGTTCGGCACCATCGGCTACTCGGTGCGCAGCGACCGGGCGCCGACACCCGCCGCACGGCAGTTCATCGAATGCCTGCGCCAGGCCGCGGAACAGGCCCTGGAGTCCGCGCCGGGCGGGCGCTCCAGCCATGCCAAACCGGAATAGCTGGAGTCGGCTTCTTCATTATGCAGGCCTGGGGGGCGTCCATATACTGGTCCCCGCTGCGCACCCCTTGTCCAATCCGCGCAGCGGGGAGACAACGCCGTGCCAGCGCAGAATGTTCCGCAGATCCGCCATTATGTCGACGGTGAATTCGTCGCCACGGCGCATGCCTTTGCCGATCGCAGCCCGGTGGACGGGCGCCTGGTCGCCAATGTTTGCGAAGCCGATGAGGCCACGGTCGACCGTGCCGTTCAGGCCGCCAGGCGCGCGCTGGCCGGACCGTGGGGCCAGCTGGATGTACAGCAGCGGGCCGCCGTCCTGCACCGGATTGCTGACGGCATCGAAGCCCGCTTCGACGACTTCGTGGCGGCCGAAGTGGGCGATACCGGCCGCCCGCTTGCCCAGGCGCGCAGCCTGGACGTAGCCCGGGCGATCACCAATTTCCGCACGTTTGCCGATCTCGCCAAGACGGCCAACACCGAACTCTTCGAGACCCCTACCGCCGACGGTGCCGGTGCGCTGAACTACACCGTGCGCAAGCCGGTCGGCGTGGTCGGGATCATTTCGCCGTGGAACCTGCCCTTGCTGTTGCTGACCTGGAAGGTCGCGCCGGCGCTGGCCTGCGGCAATACGGTGGTCGCCAAGCCTTCCGAGGAGACGCCGGCGTCGGCGGCACTGCTGGCCGAAGTCATCCATGCGGCCGGCGTGCCGGCAGGGGTGTTCAACCTGGTTCATGGCTTTGGTGGCGGGTCGGCCGGTGAATTCCTCACGCGCCATCCGGACATCGATGCCATCACCTTCACCGGTGAATCGAAAACCGGCAGCACCATCATGCGGGCGGTGTCCGACGGCGTGAAGGAAATCTCGTTCGAGCTGGGCGGGAAGAACGCAGCCGTGGTGTTTGCCGATGCGGATTTCGATGCTGCCGTGGCCGGTGTACTGCGGTCATCCTTCACCAATGCGGGCCAGGTCTGCCTGTGCTCTGAACGGGTGTTTGTCGAGCGGCCGATCTTCGACGCCTTTGTCGCGGCGCTGAAGGCCCGCGCCGATGCCTGGCGCATCGGTTATCCGGACGATGCCGAGGTCGACATGGGGCCGCTGATTTCCCAGGGCCACCGCGAAAAAGTGCTGTCGTACTTCAGGCTGGCAGTCGAGGAGGGCGCCACCGTGGTGAGCGGCGGCACGGTGCCGGTGTTCGGCGATGCCCGTGACCACGGTGCCTACGTGCGCCCGACCATCTGGACCGGCCTGCCGGACCACGCCCGCTGTGTCACCGAGGAGATCTTCGGCCCGGTCTGCCATATCGCGCCGTTCGACCGCGAGGACGAGGTCATCGCCCGCGTCAACGACAGTGCCTATGGCCTGGCCTGCGCGCTCTGGACCACCAACCTGGCACGCGCCCATCGGGTGGCGCGCCAGATCCGGGTTGGCCTGACCTGGGTCAACACCTGGTACCTGCGCGACCTGCGCACGCCCTTCGGCGGTGTCGGGCTCTCCGGCCTGGGCCGCGAAGGCGGACGGCACTCCCTCGATTTCTATTCCGAAGTGGCCAATATCTGCATCAAGCTCTGAGCGCGAACCATGGACGACACCAAACCAATGATCCGGCAGGCTGCCGAGCGCCTGTGGCAGGCGCATGCCGATGCCACGCCCTGTGCGCCGGTGCGCGACTGCATCGGCGAACACGACCTGCCGGCCGCCTACGCCGTGCAGGAGATCAACACGCAGCGCTGGCTGGCGCAGGGGCGCCGGCTGGTTGGCCGCAAGATCGGGCTGACCTCGCGCGCCGTGCAGCAGCAGCTTGGCGTGGACGAGCCCGATTTCGGCATGCTGTTTGCCGACATGGCCGTGACGGAGGGCGAGGAGATCGATCTCTCGCGTGTCCTGCAACCGAAGATCGAGGCCGAGATTGCGCTGGTGCTGGAACACCCGCTCACGCATGAACGCCACACCATCGCTGACCTGCTGGGCGCAACGGCCTATGCCCTGCCTGCCGCCGAGATCGTGGGCAGCCGTGTGGCCAACTGGGATATCCGGCTGGTCGACACGATCGCGGACAACGCCTCCAGCGGGCTGTTCGCGCTGGGTTCGCGCCCGGTGCGGCTGGCGGACTTCGACATCATTGGCTGCGGCATGGTGATGGGGCGGCGCGGTGAGCCCGTGTCCGTCGGCGCCGGCGCGGCGTGCCTGGGCAATCCGCTGCGCGCGGCGATCTGGCTGGCCGACACCATGGTCCGCGTCGGCCGCCCGCTGCAGGCCGGGGACATTGTCATGACCGGCGCGCTCGGGCCGATGGTGCCGGTTGCTGCCGGCGATGTGTTCGATGTGCGGATCGAAGGGCTGGGCGCCCTGACCACCCGCTTCGGCAAGCCTGCCGGGGCGATCGGGGAACAATGACATGGCAGATAGCAAATCAAGGCGCATCAGGGCGGCCATCATCGGCTCCGGCAATATCGGCACCGACCTGATGATCAAGATCCTGCGCCACGGGCAGCACCTGGAAATGGGAGCAATGGTCGGCATTGATCCCGCGTCCGACGGCCTGGCCCGCGCCAGCCGGCTGGGCGTGCCGACCACGCATGCGGGCGTGGAAGGATTGCTGGAGATGCCGGCCTTTGGCGATATCGGCATTGCATTCGATGCCACCTCGGCGGGCTCGCACATGCATCACAACGCCTTGCTCCAGCGCCACGGCGTGCAGGTCATCGACCTGACACCGGCGGCGATCGGTCCGTATGTGGTGCCGGTGGTCAACCTCGAAGCCCATCTCGACGCGCCGAACATCAATATGGTGACCTGCGGCGGCCAGGCGACGATTCCGATCGTGCGCGCCGTGGCGCAGGTGGCACCCGTCAGCTACGCGGAGATCGTGGCGTCCATCGCCAGCCGCTCGGCGGGGCCGGGCACGCGCGCGAATATCGATGAGTTCACCGAGACCACGGCCAACGCCATCGTCGAGGTCGGCGGCGCGGCACACGGCAAGGCGATCATCGTGATGAATCCTGCCGAGCCGCCATTGCTGATGCGCGACACGGTGTTCTGCCTGACCCGCGCCGATGCCGACCAGCCGGCCATCCGCGCCTCGGTGGCGCAGATGGTGGCCCGGGTGGCGGCCTACGTGCCGGGCTACCGGCTCAAGCAGGACGTGCAGTTCGAGCGGATCGACCCGGCGCATCCCGTCAATGTGCCCGGCCTTGGCCGCACCGGCGGGCTCAAGGTCTCGGTCTTCCTGGAAGTGGAGGGCGCGGCCCACTACCTGCCGGCCTATGCCGGCAACCTCGACATCATGACTTCGGCGGCGCTGGCCACCGCCGAACGCCTGGCCGCGCGGCGGCTGGCGCTGCGCCAGGAGGCCCTGCAATGACGAAGAAGGTCTACGTATCGGACGTGACGCTGCGCGACGGCATGCATGCCATCCGCCACCAGTACAGCCTGGCGCAGGCCGTGGCCATTGCGCGGGCGCTGGATGCGGCCCGCGTGGACAGCATCGAGGTGGCGCATGGCGACGGGCTGAACGGCGCCAGCTTCAACTACGGCTTTGGCGCGCATACCGACCTGGAATGGATCAGTGCGGTCGCGGCGGAGCTCAGGCATGCCCGCGTTGCCACGCTGCTGATCCCGGGCATCGGCACCATCCACGACCTGCGGGCCGCCTACGACGCCGGCGCGCGCACCGTGCGCATCGCCACGCACTGCACCGAGGCCGATATCTCGCGCCAGCACATCGAGTACGCGCGCAAGCTCGGCATGGACACGGTGGGCTTCCTGATGATGTCGCACATGACGCCGCCCGCGGCGCTGGCGCAGCAGGCGAAGCTGATGGAGTCGTATGGCGCCGAATGCGTCTATGTGGTGGATTCGGGTGGCGCGCTGTCCATGCGCGATGTGGCGGAGCGCTTCGATGCGTTCAAGGATGTGCTCGATCCGGCCACGCAGACCGGCATGCACGCCCACCACAACCTGTCGCTGGGCGTGGCCAACTCGATCGTGGCGCTGGAGCATGGCTGCGATCGGGTCGATGCCTCGCTGGCGGGCATGGGCGCCGGAGCGGGCAACGCGCCGCTGGAGGTCTTCATTGCCGCCATCGACCGTCTCGGCCTTAGCCATGGCACCGACCTTTACGCCCTGATGGACGCCGCCGATGACCTGGTGCGCCCGCTGCAGGACCGGCCGGTGCGGGTCGACCGCGAAACGCTGGCGATCGGCTATGCCGGCGTCTATTCAAGCTTCCTGCGCCACGCCGAAGCGGCCAGCGCGCGCTACGGCATCAGTACCGTCGACATCCTCGTCGAGCTCGGCCGGCGCCGCATGGTTGGCGGACAGGAAGACATGATCGTCGATGTGGCGCTCGACCTGCTGCGCCAGCGCGGCGCCCCGCTGCAACCTTCTTCCAGCCAAGCCGCATGAACCCGGACCTGATCTCCCTGCTTGCCGCCCGCCTGGACGACGCCGCCCGCCTGCGCGAGCCGATTGCGCAGCTAAGCGGCGACACGCCCCTCACGCTCGACGATGCCTACCACGTCCAGTCCGAATCGATCGCGCTGCGGCACGACCGCGGCGAGCGGCCGGTCGGCATCAAGCTGGGCTTCACCAGCCGCGCCAAGATGATCCAGATGGGCGTGGACAGCCTGATCTGGGGCTGCCTGACCGATGCCATGCTGTGCGAGGAAGGCGGCGTGCTGGACCTGTCGGCCTATATCCATCCGCGCGTGGAGCCCGAGGTCTGCTACCTCACCTCGCGCGACATCAGCCGGCCGCTGACCCTGGCCGAGGCGGGCAGCTACCTGGAGGCCGTCGCACCCGCGATGGAAATCATCGATTCACGCTACCGGGACTTCCGCTTCACGCTGGCGGATGTGGTGGCGGACAATTGCTCGTCGGCCGGGCTGGTGGTCGGTCCCTGGTCGCGGCCGGGCGACGCGCTGGACAACCGGGGCGTGGCGATGGAGTTCGACGGCCGAGCCGTGCAGCTGGGCAGCACCGCCGCCATCCTGGGCAATCCGCTGCGCGCGCTGGTGCAGGCCTCGCAACTGCTGGCACCGGCGGGCATGGTCCTGCCCGCCGGTTCGCTGGTGATGGCCGGGGCGGCCACGGCAGCCGAGGCGTTGCGCCCCGGCTGCCATGTCAGGACGCGTATCGGCGGCCTGGGGCAGGTCGAGTTCCTGACCGCGGGGCCACGGCAGGCAGACTATTGCGGAGGTGCGGCATGACCACGATTTCCACCGTCGTTGCCGGCATGGCCGTGCCGCGCGGACGTTTTCCTCACGTGAAGCGGGCGGGCGACTTCCTCTACGTTTCCGGCACCAGTTCCCGCCGCGCCGACAATACCTTTGCCGGCGCCAGCGCCGACGCCCTGGGCGTGACCAGCCTGGATATCCGCGAGCAGACCCGGGCGGTGATCCTGAATATCCGCGACATCCTCAAGAGCATGGGTGCCGATCTGGCCGACCTGGTCGACGTGACGGCCTTCCTGGTCAACATGAACGACTTCGGCGGCTACAACGAGGTCTACGGCGAATACTTCGACTACGACGGCCCGACCCGGACCACGGTGGCGGTGCACCAGTTGCCGCATCCTCACCTGCTGATCGAGATCAAGGCCGTCGCCTACGTACCGCTTGGCCGCGACGCTGCATTGCAGCCCGCCTGACCTCCGACAAGACAAGCACCACAACCAGAAAGGCTAGCGTCATGTTCCGCTTTGGCATGCCCTTCAATTTCCAGCGCTGGCTGGACCAACACGCCCACCTGCTGCGCCCGCCGGTGGGTAACCAGCAGGTCTGGCAGGATGCCGACACCATCGTTACCGTGGTCGGCGGCCCCAACCACCGTACCGACTTCCACGACGATCCGCTGGAAGAGTTCTTCTATCAGTTCAAGGGCAATGCCTGGCTGGCGATCATGGACCGCGGCAAGCCGGAGCGCGTGGACCTGCGCGAAGGCGATATCTTCCTGCTCCCCCCGCACCTGCGGCATTCGCCGCAGCGGCCGGAGCCTGACAGCCGCTGCCTGGTCATCGAGCGCCAGCGCCCGGAGGGCATGGTCGATGGCTTCGAATGGTATTGCCAGTCATGCGGCGGCCTGGTCCACCGCGTGGAGGTCCAGCTCAGGAGCATCGTGCAGGACCTGCCGCCGCTGTTCGAGCAGTTCTACGGCGACGAGAGCCGGCGCCGCTGCCCGCAATGCGGCACGGTGCACGCCGGCAAGGCGGCCCGGCTGGACGGAGGCGGGCAATGAGCGGCAGTCCTGTCGTCGATATCCACAGCCACTTCTTTCCGCCGATCACCCGCGCCGAGGCGGCTGCGCTGGATCCTGTTGCGGCCCCGTGGCTGCGTCCGGACGGGGCCGGCAACGGCATGATCATGACCGGCGATACGCCGTTCCGCCCGGTCTACTCCGCGCTGTGGGACCCGGCGCGGCGCATTGAGGAAATGGACCGCCACGGCGTCGATATCCAGCTGATGTGCGCCACGCCGGTGATGTTCGGCTACCACTACCCGGTGCAGACGGCCGTGCCCTGGTCGCAGCGCATGAATGACTACGCCATGGAGCTGTGCGCCTATCGGCCCGAGCGGCTCAGGGCACTGGCGCAGGTGCCGCTGCAAGACATCGACGCCGCCTGCCGCGAGGCGTCGCGTGCCAAAAGTATCGGGCATGTCGGCGTGCAGATCGGCAACCACATGGGCGAGCGCGACCTGGATGACGAAGGCCTGGTCACCTTCCTCACGCATTGCGCGCAGGAGTCGGTGCCGGTGCTGGTCCACCCGTGGGACATGATGGGCGCGCCGCGCATGAAGAAGTGGATGCTGCCGTGGCTGGTGTCGATGCCCGCCGAAACGCAGCTTGGCATCCTCTCGCTGATCCTTTCGGGCGCGTTCGAGCGGATTCCGCGATCGCTGCGGCTGTGCTTTGCACATGGCGGCGGCAGCTTTGCCTTCCTGCTGGGCCGGGTCGAGAACGCGTGGCGGCACCGCGATATCGTGCGCGAGGACTGCCCGAATCCGCCGTCGTCCTACGTCGACCGCTTCTATGTGGACTCGGCCGTGTTCGACCCGCGGGCGCTGAAGCTGCTGGTCGACACCATGGGCGAGGCGCGCGTCATGCTGGGGTCCGACTACCCCTATCCACTGGGCGAGCAGCAGGTGGGCGAACTGATCCGCCGGACCGAGCTGACCGCGCCGGCACGCCGGCGGCTGCTGGGCGGGAATGCCTGCGAATTCTTCGCACTGTAGGAAACCGGACGGCCCGGGCGGCGGAGCGCCCCGCAGAAGGCGCCCGCCCGTAAGGCCGTTCAGTTGGCCACCGTCGTTCCCGCGCAGGCGGGAACCCAGTGACTTCATCCCCGAAGGGGACGTGAAAGACGCTGGATTCCCGCCCGCGCGGGAATGACAGTAGCGTTTGCGTTTGATGCCTTAACTGAACGGCATTAGCGCACGCCAGGGCCTTGCACCGCGCCGCCATGCTACCCGGCGGCGCCACCATCAAGGAGGAGACCATGCATCATCAAGAAGGGGGCTTCGCGCGCATCGCCGCGCGCGAGCACGGACTGCACCGCACGCTGCGGCCGGCGCAACTGGCCATGATCGCCATCGGCGGCGCCATCGGCACCGGCCTGTTCATGGGCAGCGGCTTTGCCATCGGTTTTGCCGGGCCGAGCGTATTGCTCAGCTATGCGATCGGCGCCCTGATCACGCTGCTGCTGATGGGGTGCCTGGCGGAGATGACGGTGGCGCACCCCACCTCCGGCTCGTTCGGCGCCTATGCCGAGCACTACATCAGCCCGCTGGCGGGCTACCTGGTGCGCTATGCCTACTGGGCATCGATTGTGCTGGCGGTCGGCACGGAGGTCACCGCGGTGGCGCTCTACATGGGCTACTGGTTCCCGCAGGTGCCGGCCTGGTTCTGGATTGTCTCGTTCTCGGCCGCCCTGGTTGCCGTCAACCTGGTTGGCGTGGGGATATTCGGCAGCGTCGAGTACCTGTTCTCGCTGATCAAGATCGTGGCGATTGTCGGCTTTATCCTGGTCGGCGCCTGGGTCGTATATGGCGCGCCTGCCGGCGGCGGCGCCGGGCCCGGATTCCATCACTACACGGCGCATGGCGGCTTCTTTCCGAAGGGCGTGTGGGGCATGTGGGTGGCGGTCATTGTGTCGATCTTCAGTTACCTGAGCATCGAGATGATCGCCGTCGCCGCGGGCGAGGCACGCGACCCGGAGCGGGCCGTGGTGCGTGCCTTCCGTTCCACCATGGTCAGGCTGGGCCTGTTCTACCTGCTGACGCTCGCGCTGATGCTCGCCATCGTGCCGTGGACCGTGGCCGGCACGCAGAAGAGCCCCTTCGTCCAGGTCATGGAAGCCGTGCGCATTCCGGGCGCGGCCGGCCTTGTCAACTTCGTCGTGCTGGTGGCGGCGCTGTCGGCCATGAACAGCCAGCTCTATATCACCACGCGCATCATGTTCAGCCTGTCGCGCGCGGGGCAGGCGCCGGCGTCGCTGGGCCGGCTGAGCCGGCGCGGCATCCCGGCCAATGCGCTGCTGCTGTCCAGCATCGGCATTGCGCTGGCGACCGCGCTCAATGTGCTGTATCCCGCCAATGCCTTCCTGCTGATGATGTCAGTCTCGATGTTCGGTGCGCTGTTCACGTGGCTGATGATCTTTGTCACCCACTACTGCTTCCGCCGCCGCTGGCTGGCCGAGGGCAACCGCCCGCTGGCGTTCCGCATGCGCGGGTTTCCGTGGCTGACGTTGCTGGGCGCGGCGCTGATGCTCGCCATTCTGCTGACGACCCTGTTCACCGAGGCGTTCCGCATGACGCTGCTGACCGGCCTGCCGTTCCTGGCCGTGCTGACGGTGGCGTACTACGCGTGGTTCCGCCGCCGACGCGCGGCCGCCGGGCTGGCGAGCGAGTCGGCCTGAGGACCTGGCGCAGATTGGATGCGGCCCCGCAGCCCGGGAAGCCGGGCTGGCGGGGCCGCAGTGCTTTCCGGTTACGTGTATACACGGATAACAATATGTACTCATGTAAATAGAATTCGTACACCAAATAATGACAAGGAGAGCAGACATGCGAGGTGCCATCCCAGCGATTCCCGAGGGAAGCGCGCACGTCGGGGCCTTTGGCTGCGCCGCGGCCCTGCTGGCGGCCGCTGCGGCGGGCCCGGCGTGGGCGCAGGCGGGCGACAGCGTCCAGATCTACGGCTTCATCAAGGAAAACGTGGAGTCGATCCGGTTGTCGGGCAATGGGCGCTCGCAGTCGCTGAATCGTCTCTCCAATGATCTCTCGGTGCTTGGCTTCCGGGGCAGGGAGCAGCTTGGCGGCGGGCTGGAGGCCTTTTTCCAGATTGAGACCAATCTGCCCATGGACGGCACCGGCACGTCGCAGATTGCGGATCGCAACTCTGGCGTGGGGCTGCGCGGGCCATGGGGCGAGGTCTTGCTGGGGCAGTGGGAAATGCCTTTGCGCTACGTCTCGGTGTACGCGGTCGATCCGTTCACGGCGGGCATCTTCGCATCCAACTCGATCATGGGGAACGGCTTCGCCACGGCCGCCAACGGCGGGGCGCCCCAGTCATTCGACCGCCGCCAGAAGAATCTCGTGCAATACAGCACGCCAAACTGGGGTGGCGTGTCCGCGCGGCTGGCGCTGTCGATGCCGGAAGACCGCACCGCCACCACCAACCCGATCGCATGGTCAGGGCTGGTCAGCTACGCAAGCGGGAGCTGGTTCCTGGCGTGGGGTCATGAATATCACGGCGACTATTTTTACAGCGGCTCGCGCGACCACGCCGACCGTGTCGGCGTGACGTACGCTTTTGGCAGCACCAAACTGCGCGGCGCCTACGAACGGCTGCGCTACGAACCCGCCCCGGGCCAGTCGATGCACCGCGATGCCTGGCAGGTGGCCGCCACGCACGCCTTCGGCCCGCACGAACTGCGCGCTTCCTATACCAATGGCGGCAAGGCGCACGGCAACACCACGCAGGCCGTGGGCGGCATCGGCCTGCCTGGCACGGACTCGGGCGCGTGGCAGGTATCGCTGGGCTACGGCTATACGTTGTCGAAGCGGACCGAACTGTGGGCGTCGCTGACGCGGCTGGTCAACCATGCGACGGCGCGCTACAACCTGTCGGCCAATTCAGTGCCCGGGCTCAAGCCGGGCGACGCGGCCTCGGCCGTTGGCCTGGGCATCACGCACAAGTTCTGACCCCGGCTCAGCCGCGCGCCTGCGTGCGCTGGGCTTCAATCAGTTCCATCACATTGAGCGTCAGCCGTGTGGTATGGCTGCGCATGGCCAGGTAGGCCTGCTCGGGCTGCCCGGCCAGGATCGCTTCAACGATCTTCTGGTGTTCCCGGTGCGAGGTTTCAAACCGGCGCTCGACACCGGACTGCGCCGCGCGGAACGGCGACAGCCGGTCGCGCAGGCTCTCCACGGTCGCCACCAGCGTCTGGTTCTGCGTGCCCTGGCAGATCAGCTGGTGAAAGCGCGCGTTCAGGTCAAGGTAGGCTTCGACGTCGCCGCGCTCCGCCACCTGCTCGGCCTGCTCGTGCAGCAACTCCAGTTGCCGGCGCTGCATCGCGCTCATGCGTTGCGTGGCGATGCGGCAGCACAGCGACTCCAGCTCGCACAGCGCTTCCAGCATGTCGGACAGCTGTTCGGCACCCACGTTTGCCACCACGCCGCCGCGCCGCGGCACCAGCTCGATCAGCCCGCGCGCGTTCAGCAGGCGCAGGGCTTCGCGAACGGGCGTGCGCGACACCTGGAAGCGTTCGGCCAGCGAAGGTTCTTCCAGCTTCTCGCCCGGCAACAGGGTGCCCGCGATGATCTCGTCGGCCAGCGACTGGCTGATGCGGGAGGCAATGGTGGTGGTCACTAAAGAGTCCTTGTCTGAACGCCGGTGGCGATGGCCGCGGCATTGCGCAAATGATGCAGGCCCCGATTATACGCGTCGCCTTGGCAGTCACGAACATCTGGCCCTTGATGATGTTCATCACAATTATATTGAATACACATAGCATTAAGTGTATACACATAGGGGGCGACGGCAACACCATCGCCAGAACCAGATTTCAATCGAGGAGAACCTCCATGAGCAGCAAACTGCGTCACATCGCCCTGTCCGTGCCCGATCCCTGGGCCGCCGCCGAGTTCTACCAGAAGGCTTTCGGCTTCCGCAAAGTCGGCGAAACCGATTCCTCGCTCGCGCGCGGGGTGTACCTGACCGATGGCACCATGAGCATCGCGCTGCTGAACTACAAGAGCGACCACGCCGCCGGCGAAGACCGGGGCAAGGACTTTGTCGGGCTGCATCACATCGGCGTCTGGGTCGACGATATCGACGAGGCGCGCAAGACCGTGGAAGCCGCGGGCGGGCGCTACTACATGGGCGAAGTGCCGGTGAAGGGCAATATTTTCTACGAGGTGAAGTACCGCGACCCGCACGACATCATCATTGACCTGACCGACCACGGCTGGGGCGGCGCATCGAAGGAAGGCCAAGGCAACGATGGCGGCCCGGCACTGCGCAATCCGGACCTGAAGGCGGATCGCAGCGGCATCTGAGGGGGCGTTCAGTCAAGGTATCAAACGTTACCGTCATTCCCGCGCAGGCGGGAATCCAGCGTCTTTCACGTCCCCTTCGGGAATAAAGTCACTGGGTTCCCGCCTGCGCGGGAACGACAAGCACTAAACTGAACGGCGTCATCTGAGGGGGCGGTCAGGCGGCCACGGGATGGGCCGGGGTGCCCTGCCGAAACCACCCGTCGAGATTGCGCGCCAGCGCCTCATGCTGGGCGATGCGCGTCTCGGGCGAGCGGCCCGCGAGGTGCGGGGTCAGGATGACGTGGTCCATCGCGCGCATCGGCAGCGGCACCTCGGGTTCGGTTTCCAGCACGTCGAGCGCGGCACCCGCGATGTCGCCGCGCGCCAGCGCCTGCACCAGCGCTGCGGTATCCACCACACTGCCACGTGCCACGTTGACCAGCAGTCCACGCGGCCCAAGCGCGTGCAGCACCTGCGCGTTGACCAGATGATGCGTGCCGGGCCCACCCGGACAGGTCAGCGCCAGCACATCGGACGCGGCGGCCAGTGCGATCGCGGTCTCATACGGCGCATAGGCGCCGGCCGGCGCCGTGCGATGCCGCAGGTAGGCCACGCGCATGCCGACCGCCCCGGCCAGTTCAGCCAGCCGATGCCCGATATTCCCCAGTCCGACGATCCCAAGCGTCTTGCCGCGCAGCCCGGGGCGGGGTGCGCGCAGGCTTTCCCACCGGCCGGCCTTTACGCCACGGTCGAGCGCGGGGATGCCGCGAGCCAGCGCCAGCATCAGCGCCAGCGCGTGATCCGCCACCACCTGGCTATTGGTATCGGGGGCGTGACAGACACGCACATTGCGCGCGGCCGCTGCGCGCAAGTCGATGTTTTCGTAGCCGGCACCGAAGCTCGCCACCAGTTCCAGCGCAGGCAGCGCCGCCAGTTCCGCCGCGCTCAGGCCGGTCGAGCCGTTGGTGAGCACGGCACGCGCACCGGCGCGCGCCGCTTCGTCGGCCTCGGTCCACGGCAAGAAGCAATAGCGCCCAGCCATCTCCGCCAGCCAGTCCGCATCCAGCGGCAATCTTGTCAGGACCAGGGGGTGTTTGCCTTGCATGGCGGTAATCCTCCGTCGTTGTCGATGCTTATCAGTGGGTCACGTACGCTGCCTGCGAACAGTGTCGATCGAAATTATCATGAAGCCGTTGACGTGTATACACGATTAGAATAAAGTATCCACAGACGTCGCCGTGTAAACAGATGATCCAGACCATCCACGGCGCATTCAATGCATCGGCAAAACGAGGAGATCCCTGTGAACTGGCATGGCCTGGCAACTTATCAACTCGGCGGCGTCAAGCGCCCCGGCCTGGTGGTCAATGACACCCTGTATGACCTGGCGCTGCTCGCGAGCGCCTGTGGCCTGGATCCGGCCCGCGTGACTGGCGGCCTGGATGCGATGATTGCCGACTGGGCGGCCAGCGCACCGCTGATGGCAGTCATGGCGCAGCGCGCCCCGCAACTGGCCGCGGACGGCCGCCTGCCCGGCGTCGACGGTGCCGCCACCTACGCCATCCCTTACCAGCCGCGCCGCATTTTCGGCGTGGCCTCCAACTTCTACGAGCACGCCGATGAGATGGGCACCAGGCTCGCGGCGCGCAGCGAGAGCCAGCCGTACGCCTTCATGAAGGCAGAGACCAGCGTGATCGCAACCGGCGAAACCGTGCTGATGCCGCCGGAAACCGCCAGGCTGGACTGGGAGGTCGAGCTCGGCGTGGTGATCGGCAAGACCTGCCGCCACGTTTCGGTGGCGGACGCGCTGTCGGTCGTCGCCGGCTACACCGTTTTCAATGACATCAGTGCGCGCGACCTGAATCGCCGCACCGACTACCCCTTCACCCATGACTGGTTCCGCGGCAAGAGCTTCGACACCTTCGGGCCGATGGGGCCCTGGCTGGTGCCGGCCGGCTGCATCGCCGATCCGCAGAACCTGCGCATGACGCTGACTGTCAACGGCGAGTCGATGCAGGACGGCAATACCTCGCAGATGATCTTTTCGGTGGCAGAGCAAATCGCGTACCTGTCGCGCATCCTGACATTGCAGCCGGGGGACCTGATCGCCACCGGCACGCCCGACGGCGTCGGCATGGGCCGTGGCGTGTACCTCAAGCCAGGGGATACGATGGTGGCCTGGGTCGAAGGCATCGGCGCGATCGAGAACGCGGTCGCGCTGGAAAGCCTGTAGGCGCTAGCGCCACTTCACCCGCATTGCCACGGGGCCGGCGGCCCCGCCAGGAGACAGCCGTGAACGCCGCACCACATCAAACCGTTGCACCCATCCGCACCCGCAAGCTCGGGCACCTTGTCCTGCTGGTGCGCGACCTGGAAGCCTCGACGCGCTTCTACACCGAGGTCATGGGACTGAAGGTCTCGGACCGCATCGCCGACCAGATGGTTTTCCTGCGTGCCGGTGAAGACCACCACGACCTTGCCCTGTCGCGCCTGCCGGCCGACGCGGCGGACCGCGACGACCTGCCGCGCTACACGCGCCCGGGCCTGGAGCATTTCTCGTACTACGTGGAGTCGCTCGACGAGATGAAGCGCGCCGTGGAAGTGGCGCGCAGCCTTGGCGTGGTGATCGAACGCGGCATCGGCCAGCACGGCCCCGGCGGCAACTGGTTCCTGGTGTTCAAGGATCCGGACGGCAACAACGTCGAGATCTATACCGACATGGACCAGATTCCCGCCGGCGCCGCGCATGAGCCGCAGACCTGGGAGCGCAACCTGGAATCGTTCGACCGCCATCGCCTGGCGCACTTTGTCGTGCAGCCGCCGGCTGGCGTGCTGGCCGCGAAGGAAGGCAAGGCCGCGCCCGACGCCGGCCCCGGCGAGCCCGGCTGAGCGGAGGCGCCCAATGACTTCCATCCACGCCCGTGCGCCGTTCCCCGGCCTGAGCGAAGCCCAGCGCGCCGCCATGCTGGCGCTGGGGCGCGACTGGGCCCGGGATATCCAGGGCAACCGGCGCCAGGTCTGCGAAATCTATGATGCGGTCCATGCCGCGCGGCCCGCCGGCGGCATTCGCACCCTGTCCGCGCAAGCCTATGGCGACGATCCGCGCCAGCAGCTTGACCTGTACCTGCCGGCGCAGGCCAGGGCGGGCAGCGCGCTGCCGGTGGTGGTGTTCGTGCACGGCGGTGCCTTCCTGCGCGGCAGCAAGGACGCCACGCCGCATATCTATGCCAACGTGCCACGCCTGTTTGCGCGCGCAGGCTACCTCGGCGTGAACATGGAATACCGTCTCGCGCCGCAGTCGCCTTATCCGGGCGGGGCGGCGGACGTGGCCCTGGCCGTCGACTGGCTGCGCCGGCACGCCGGCGAACTGGGCGGCGACGCACGGCGCATCGTGCTGCTGGGCCATTCAGCCGGGGGCAGCCACGTTGCCAGCTACCTGACCGACCCCTTGTTCAGCGCACGCGCCGATGGCGTGGCCGCGGCAATCCTTGTCAGCGCCAGGCTCGAAGCGGATACGCTGCCCGACAACCCCAACGCGGCCGGCGTGGTGGCCTACTACGGCGCCGACCCCGCCGCGCAGCAGCGCCAAGCGCCCATGGCAAGCGCCGGGCGCATGGCCGTGCCGCTGATGGTTGCGTTCGCCGAGCATGAGAATCCGCACCTCGACCGGTACGCGCTGCAGTACGCCGAGCGCGTGGCCGGTGCGGGCAAGATGCCGCGCGTGGTGCAGGTGCCGCACCACAACCATACCTCGGTCGTGGCGCATCTTGGCAGCGCCGACGACGGGTTTGCCGCCGGGCTGCTCGACTTCGTCGCAACGCATACGCAACCGGAGGGAGCCGCTGCTCCCGTCCGCTAACCACCAGGAACCTTCCATGACACAAGAACCGCTACGCGGCGTGTTTGCGCCCGTGGTCAGCCCCTTCTGCGCCGATTTTTCGCTGAACCTGCCGGCTTTCGTCGCACACTGCAAGCAGCTGGTCGCCGATGGCGCGGGGCTGGCGATCTCCGGCACCAACAGCGAAGCCTGTTCGGAGACTTTTGAAGAGCGCATCGCGCTGGTTGACGCAGTCATTGGTGCCGGCATTCCGGCCAGCCGCATCCTGGTGGGTACCGGCTGCTGCGCCATCGACGATGCCGTGGCACTGACCCGCCACGCCATCGATCAGGGCTGCGCCGGCGTGCTGGTGCTGCCGCCGTTCTTCTTCAAGAACGCGCATGAAGACGGCGTGCTTGCCTACTACAGCCAGCTGATCGAGCGCGTGGACGATCCCGCCCTGCGCATCGTGCTGTACCACATTCCCGCGCTCTCGGGCGTGCCCATCACGCTGTCGCTGATCGAGCGGCTGGTGGCGGCCTACCCGGAACATATCGCCGGCGTGAAGGACAGCACCGGGGACTGGGACAACCTGGTTGCCATGCTGGAGCGCTTCCCGCAACTGTCGATCTTCCCCGCGTCGGAAGTGCTCATGCTCAGGAGCCTGGCGCTGGGCGCGGCCGGCTGCATCTCGGCGACCAACAACATCAATGCGCGCGACATCGCACTGGCCTATCGCTCGCCAGCCGAGGCCGCGCGGCTGCACGACAGCATCACCGCGGCGCGCAAGACTGCGGAGCAGTTCCCGATGGTCGCGGCGGTCAAGCACACACTGTCGCTGCTGACCGGCGACGCCGGCTGGCGCACCGTGCGTCCGCCACTGGTGCAGCTTGGCCCGGACGCCACCGGGCAGCTCGAGGCACGCATGCGCGCCGCGCTGCCGGCACTGGCGGAGCAAGCCGCATGAGCGTGATCCCGCGAGCCGCGGACCCGCCGCCCCTGGCGCGCTACAGCGTGTCTAGGCGGGCGGGCCAGCACGTTCATGTCAGCGGCATGAGTCCGCGCACGGCGCACGGATGTGCCGGCGTGCAAGTACAGGCCGATGGCACGCGCACCTATGACATGGCGGCGCAGACCGCCTGCGTGCTGGACAAGGTGGAGCGGGCGCTGGCCGAGCACGGCATGCGCTTGTCCGACTGCGTGACACTGACCTGCTACCTGGTCGATATGGCCGACTACGAGGCCTTCAACGCGGCCTATGCGCCATACTTCCCGGGCGCCATGCCGGCGCGCACCTGCGTGGCGGTGGCGGCGCTGCCGCATCCGGACATGCGGGTCGAGATCACCGCCACGGCGTGGGCGCAGGGAGACGCCGCATGACCAGTGCCTGCACCCACGACCAGCTCTTCCTGCAAGCACGCAGCCACAACGGCTGGCTGCCGGGCGAGATCGGCGACGACGTGCTGGAGCGCCTCTATGAGCTGGTGCGGCACGGGCCGACCAGCGCCAATACCTGCCCGATGCGCCTGGTGTTCGTGCGCTCGGCGCAGGCCAAGGCCAGGCTGGCCCCCGCGCTGGCGCCGGCCAACGTCGACAAGGTCATGGCCGCGCCGGTGACGGCGATCGTCGCCTACGACACCGCGTTCCACCGCCTGGGCGATACACTGTTCCCGCATCGCCCCGCGATGCACGACATGTTCGCGTCCGACGCGGCGCTGGCGCAAGAGACCGCGTTTCGCAACAGCTCCATGCAAGGCGGCTACCTGATCCTGGCTGCGCGCGCGCTGGGCCTGGACTGTGGCCCGCTGTCAGGCTTCGATGCGGATGCGGTCAACCAGGCGTTCTTTGCCGGCAGCACCTGGCGCGTCAACTTCCTTTGCAACCTGGGGCAAGGCGACCCCGGTCGGCTCTTTCCGCGGCTGCCACGGCTATCGTTCGCGCAAGCCTGCCGTATCGACTGACGCCATCCGAAAGCGTCGGCGCAGCAGACACAATGAGAATATAAAGCCAGGAGACAACATGCATCGCTTCAATCCCACGCGGCGGCGGATCGGCTCAGCCGCCTTGCTCGCCTTGCTTGCCGGCCTGCCGCTCAGCGGCATGGCGCAGGAGAAATGGCCCAGCCGGCCGGTGACCATCGTGGTGCCCTTCGCACCAGGGGGCAATACCGACATGATCGCGCGGCTGCTGGCCGAGCGCCTGAGCCGGGCCTTCGGCAAGCCGTTCGTGGTGGATAACCGCGGCGGAGCGGGAGGACTGATCGCCGCCGAATACGTGGCGCGTGCCCAGCCGGACGGCCATGTGCTGTTCATGTCGACGATGACGCAGATTGTCACCGCGCCCATGACCAACAAGATCCGCTACGACCCGCTGCGCGATTTCGTGCCGATCATCAACATCGGCGGCAATCCGTTCATCCTGGCGGCAAGCACCCGTCATCACTTCAGGACCCTGGCCGATCTGGTGCGCTACGGCAAGGAGAATCCGGGCAAGCTGAACGTCGGGCATGCCGGCACGGGCGGCCTGACCCAGCTCTCTGCGCTGCTGTTCCTGGCCCGGGCCGGGGTGCAGGCCACCATGGTGCCGTACCGCGGTGGTGCGCCTGCGCTGGCCGACGTCCTGGCCGGGCAGATCGACCTCTACAGCGCCAGCGTGTCCGAAGTCATGCCCTATGCAGGCACCGACAAGCTGAGCCTGCTGGCAGTGTCCAGCGACAAGCGGCTGCCGCAACTGCCATCGCTGCCCACCATCGCCGAGAGCTACCCGGGCCACGAGGTGAATACCTGGAACGGGTTGGTGGGACCGTCCGGCATGCCCAGGGAGGTGGTGGCCAGGCTGGCGGAGGAGGGGCGGAAGATCGTCGCCGATCCGGCGTTCCGCGCGCAGCTCGAGCGGGCCGGCATCATGCCGCTCGGGGAGACCCGGGATGCCTTTTCGGCGCGCATCAAGGCCGATCTGGCGAAATGGAAGCCGGTCATCGAGGCCGCGGGAATCCAACCGGAGTGAACGGTCAGCGAGCACGCCGCCGGGGCGGGCGGCGGCGTGCCGCAGAAGGGCTTTGCGCAACCGCGCCAGGCGCACGGCTATGATGCCGGATGCGCGGGCCGACCGGGCAGGCTGGCCGCCTTGAACCGTTTCCAGCGGCGGCGCAGCGGCTGCCTGTCAGCGCCGACACACCGTGCGATATAGCCGCGCGCGTAGCCGCAGCCAACGGCCAGCTCCTGTCGCTCCGTGCCCAGGCGCAACAGCAGTTTCTCGGCAACCGCCATATCGTTGCGCCATCCCAGGTCATCCTGCAGCCGCGACAAGTGCCGGCGATAGCCGTGCACCTGGTTTGCGGCAAACAGGGATCCAAAAAACTCGGTGGCGTAACGCAGCTTTTTTGCGGCGATACGCGCACGATGGCGCCGTTGCTCATCGATCTTTGCCATACCCCGCCCACGCTTGAGCAACCTGCGTTGCCGCTGGCGCAACGTGGTCAGCGCGAAGTCGCCGGCGGGGCCGGTGAGCGCCGCGCGCTGCGCCTCGTCAAGACCGTGGCGCCAGTCCGCGCTGCCCAGCCAGTGACTCAGTGTCAGAATCAGGCGCGTATAACGGTCAGAGTTCACGGCCTGGGCGGCGCGCTGGCGGGCATCGGCCGCGGCCGCCTTCGCCGCGGCAAGCACCGCATCCGCCCTCATGTCTTGCGGCGCTCCCTTGAACGCGTCCCGCAGGGTGGTGTTGGCGAGCACTTCCCAGTCACGCGCGGGGCCGAGTTCATCGGCAATCCATTTGAGTTCCGCTTGCAGTGCCGGCGGGCAGGCAATCAACGGTTCGAAGATATCGAGCGCGGAACGCAGGCGACGCAGCCCGACCCGCATCTGGTGCACGCTTTCCGGATCTGAGCCGTTGACCACGCCACGTTCGTTTCGCGAGATTTGCGCCAGGCAGTTCCGGGCAATGCACTGAAAGGCCGCTTCAGCCGAACCGGCTGCGTTCAGTTCGAGGGGCTCCGCCCGCGCCGCCTGACCGGCATCGTCAGCGATCAGCGCATAGCCACGGTCGCTTTTGCTGAGGCGGCTCACGCGCATGGGAACGGCATCGAGCAATTGCAGGGCAAAGGCTGACAGATGGGCCGGCTCCCCGGCCTGGATCTCCATCTCAAGCTCGCGGATCGGCTCGGTGAGATCGTTGGCACGGACAACGCCGCGATCGACGGCCAGTTCGACCTCGTCCCCCTGTGGCAAGCGCAACAGCAGGACCATGCGCCGGACATCGGTGACGAAGACCGGCCTGAGGCGCTCTGCCAGATCGCCTTCCCGGAGCAGTATTGCCAACGCCGTGCCCTCGGGCACTTTGTCTCGAAGCGCGCCAAGATCCGGCACGTTGCCGGGGATGGCCGCCTCAAACTCTTCCCGCTCGTATAGCGCCCCGTGCTGCGTGCCCGTGGTTTTCAACGTCTGCACAAAACGCTCACCCGCTTGGCGCACGCGCAGCGATGCGTGCAGACGCCGGAACGAAAGCTCCGGCGTATCGAAATACGTGCTGACGAGCCTCTCTTCGTGTGGCGGTTCCACGCTGCAGGCGGACACCAGGGGCAAGCCGATCAGCCCTTCGGCCTGGTCCTGCAGCAATTCGAGCTTGAGTTCGCGTTCCATCTATCCAGGCATCTGGATTATCTGCTTAATAAATTGCTTTGCCCCGGACCTCGCCACCAGCCCGCAGAGTCAATGCGGCGGGTTTGCATTCGGCGCTCTGCCTGCGAACGGGGTTTCGTGCTCGCGCAAGCGCTGCAGTGATCTGGTCAGCCTGGCACCGTATGTGCGGTCCGCGGCCAGCAGCAGGGTCTCTATGCTCTGCTCCAGTCCTGCGAGCTCACTGCTGCCGGATTCCCTGCTCGCCTTCATGCCCTGGAATTCGTTGGCAATGCGCTTGCCCAGCTTGCGCACGAACTCCGGGTCGAGGTGGCCAAGTGCCGCCGCACTTCCAATATGATCGATCAGGCCCTTCAGGCCCTCCGGGGTGGTCTCGGTGGCAGTTGGCAAATCGTGGGACATGGGAAACTCCAGTGGGCAGTCAAATCATTCTAGGCATCGGATGCCCGTGCCGTGACACGTATTTCGCGGGTGCGGCGCGATCAAATTCGCCTCGGTATGCGTGATGCGCCAGCTAGAATCTGGAAGGATTCTCCCCGCAGGCACTCAAATCATGAAACACGATTCCGATCCCGTGCAGAACGCGTCACCGACCGTCCCGGAGATGCGGAGCCCCGATACCCTGGTGGAACCGGGTGCCCTGTTGAACGGCAATGAGCTCTACGTCAACCGCGAACTCAGCCAGCTGGCGTTCTTTGCACGCGTGCTGGAGCAGGCCGCCGATGCCGCGGTGCCACTGCTGGAGCGCCTGCGTGCCCTGTGCACCTTCAGCAGCAATCTGGATGAGTTCTACGAGATCCGCGTGGCGGGCCTGAAGGAACAGTGCCTGCTCCAGTCGCCGGTTGCCGGCCCGGACGGGCTGACGCCGCAGGTGATCTATGCCAGGGTCAATCAGCGGGTCCGGGAGCTGGTGGATCAGCAGTATCGGCTCTTCAATGACGTGCTGGTGCCGGCCATGGCCGGGCAGCAGATCTGCTTCCTGCGCCGGCCCTCGTGGAACCCCGCGCAGGCGGCATGGATCCGGAATTTCTTCTTCGCCGAACTGATGCCGGTCCTGACGCCGATCGGTTTGGACCCGGCGCATCCGTTTCCGCGGATTCTCAACAAGAGCCTGAACTTCGCCGTTGAACTCGAGGGCAAGGATGCGTTCGGGCGCAACTCCGGCTATGCGATCGTGCAGGCGCCACGCGCGTTGCCGCGCGTCATCGCGCTGCCGGCGGATATTGCCGGATGCGAGCATGGCTTTGTTTTCCTCTCCTCCATTCTGCATGCCCACGTCGGCGAACTGTTCAGTGGCATGGCAATACGCGGCTGCTACCAGTTCCGCGTGACCCGCAACAGCGAGCTGTTTGTGGACGAGGAAGAGATCAAGAATCTGCGCGAGGCACTGCAGGGCGAACTGCCGCACCGGCATCTTGGCGATGCGGTCCGGCTGGAGGTGGCAGACAACTGCACGCCGGCCATGACGGCGTTCCTGCAGGAACAGTTTGGCCTGGCGCCAGGCGAGGTGTTCTCAGTCAACGGGCCGGTCAACCTGGTTCGCCTGATGCAGGTGCCGGATCACGTGGACCGGCCGGAGCTGAAATACCTGCCTTTCCGGCCGGGCCTGCCAAAGGTCCTGCACGAATGTTCCGATATCTTCCGCGCCATCCGCGATGGCGACATCCTGCTGCATCACCCGTTCCAGTCCTTTGCACCGGTGGTGGACTTTGTCAGGCAAGCGGCGCGGGACCCCGACGTGGTGGCAATCAGCCAGACGGTATATCGCGCCGGGCACGACTCGGTCCTGCTCTCGGCACTCCTCGAGGCCGCGCGCAACGGCAAGGAGGTCACCGTTGTGGTGGAACTGCTGGCCCGCTTTGACGAAGAGGCCAACCTGGGCTGGGCCGCGCAACTGGAGGAAGTCGGCGCGCACGTCATCTACGGCGTCGTAGGTTTCAAGGCCCACGCCAAGATGGTCATGGTATTGCGGCGCGAGGGCGGGAAGCTGCGGCGCTATGTGCATCTCGGAACGGGGAACTATCACAGCCAGACGACGCGCACCTATACCGATTTTGGCTTGCTGACAGCCAATGAGCCGCTCACGCAGGACGTGGCGCAAGTGTTCAGCCAACTGACCGGACGCGGCCAGACCCACGGCATGACGCATATCTGGCAATCGCCTTTCACCATGAAGAAGGAACTGCTTGCCGCGATCCGGCGCGAAGCCGGGAATGCCAGGGCCGGCCGCAAGGGATGGATCATTGCCAAGATGAATGCACTGCTTGAGCCGGAACTGATCCAGGCGCTGTATGACGCCTCACGTGACGGTGTCCGTATCGATCTGATCATCAGGGGTGCCTGTGCGCTGCGTCCAGGCGTTGCCGGTCTGTCGGAGACCATTGAGGTCAAATCGGTCATGGGCCGGTTTCTCGAACACTCGCGCATCTTTTATTTTCACGATGACGGGGCGCAAAGGGTCATGCTGTCCAGCGGTGAATGGATGGAGAGAAGCCTGTCGCGGCGGATCGAGATCTGCTTTCCCGTTCTCGATGCCAGCTTGAAGGAACGCGTCATTGCGGAAGGGCTGAAACCCTACCTGACTGACCGCTGTGACGCCTGGCAGATGGCGCCGGATGGAAGCTACATGCGTCAGCCCTCGCGTGAGGGGGAGGCTGCGCAGAATGTGCTGCTGTCAGCGTTGACGTGAGCCCATGTGGCCCAGCGTGCTTCAGCCCGCCACGAAGCGCCTGGCCAGGCCCGCGTTGCGGAACGCGTCGACCACGAAATCGATAAACACGCGCGTCTTGAGGGGCAGCAGCTTCGTGCTCGGGTAGTACAGAGAAATGGGGCCGTTGTCGGCATGCCATCCTGGCAGCAGGCGCATCAGCGCGCCGGTTTCCAGCCATCGCGCGGCATGCGGCGTCGGCAACAGCGCGACGCCGTAGCCGAGCATGGCCGCATGCGCCATGGCTTCCGGGTCATCGAAAATCATCCGTGTGCGTGGCGCGGCCAGCGCCTCGTCGCCGTTCTGGTGGCGCAGCGTCCATGCACGCAATCGTCCGGTCGGGCCTGAGCGCCGCACGATCCCGTCCAGCATGGCAAGGTCGCCGGGGTGCGCCGGCATGGGCCTGTCCTTCATATACGCGGGCGATGCCGTCACGACAATGTGGGTATTGACGAGTTCTCGCGCCACGACGCCCTCGGTCAGTTCGATGCCGCCGCCGATCGCGGCATCGAAACCATCCTGGATCAGGTCCACCGGCCGGTTCTCGAAGTGCCAGTCCGGCACGATGGCGGGATAGCGTGCCAGGAACTCGCCCAGCAGCGGCACCAGGTATTCCCTGCCGAAGGCAAGCGCCAGGCTGATCTTGAGCACGCCGGCGGGTTTGCCTGCGTCTTGCGAGGCGCTGGCAAATGCATCGCGCAAGGTGGAGAACGGACCTGACACCTGCTGGAAGAACTGCTCGCCGCCGTCGGTCAGGGTGAGCTGGCGGGTGCTGCGCTGGAACAGCCGCACGCCCAGGTTTGATTCCAGCCGCGCAACGTTCTTGCTGACCGCCGCAGGGGTGATGCCAAGGCGGCGTGCCGCCGCCGAGAAACTGCCGGCTTCAGCACTCCGCACAAAGGATTCGAGCAGGTTCAGGGCTTCCATGCCACCAGCTTATACCAATGGTTGAAGAAGTTGATGCTGACTCACCGCTACCGGCGACGCAATGCACAGACCATACTGACTTCACCAACCTCTCTTGCTCAGGAGCACTTCATGACCACCCTCTCCGGAAAGATCGCCTTTGTCACCGGCGGCGCCCGCGGTATTGGCGCAGCCATCGTCCGCCGCCTGGCGCGCGAAGGCGCAACCGTCGCCTTCACCTATCAGCAGTCTGCAGCGACCGCCAATGCACTGGCCGCCGAGGTCGAAGCGGCTGGCGGCCGCGCACTGGCGATCCAGGCAGATGCCGCCGATGCCGCTGCGCTCACTGGCGCGATCAATGATGCCGCGCAGCGGTTCGGCAGGATCGATATTCTCGTGAACAATGCCGGCGTGCTGCGGCTGGGCCCGGTCGAGACCCTCTCGCTGGAGGACTTCGACCAGACGCTCGCTGTCAACGTGCGCGCTGTCTTCGTCGCCGCCAAGGCTGCGCTCGCGCACATGGGGCAGGGCGGCCGCATCATCAATATCGGCAGCACCAATGCCTACCGGATGCCGTTCCCTGGCGGCAGCGCGTATGCCATGAGCAAGTCCGCGCTGCTGGGGCTGGTGCAAGGCATGGCCCGCGACCTGGGCCCGCGTGGCATCACCGTCAACAACGTCCAGCCCGGTCCGACCGACACCGACATGAATCCGGAAGCCGGGGAGTTCGGCGCCACCATGCATGGCCTCATGGCGTTGCAGCGCCACGCGGCGCCGGACGAGATCGCGGCGATGGTGGCCTACGTCGCGGGTCCGGAAGCGGGATTCATCACGGGCGCCGGTCTGACGATTGATGGCGGATTCAGCGCCTGATCCAACAGCGGCGCAACGGTTATCGCGCAAGGCCGTACCGGGCGGCGGGCTGGTCACGTGAAAGATTGGGGCCGAGCGCGGCGCGTGCAGCGTCGAACGTGTTCCAGTCGGCCACGTCGGGCAACGACGGCACGGTGATCACCTCGCCCTGGTCCAGCCCTGCGAGGGCCGCATCGACCAGGTCGTCGCCCTGACGAAACGGGGCAGACCCCCGCCAAGGCCGTGGAGCACCTGCGCGTGGAGGCGGCCAGGCTGATGATGGAAGGCGGCCGCCATGCCATCGATGTAGTGGCGCGGGATACCGGCTTCGGCGACCGCGAGCGCATGCGGCGTGCCTTTCTGAGGGCGTTCGGCCAGCCGCCGCAGGCGATCCGGCGCATGGCGCGCGGCGATGCATTGCAGACTGCCTAGCTGCTGCTCGGGGCGACGGTGGCAGAGTTGCACATTGCTGTCCATACGGCGGATTTTGACTACAAGGGCCAAGTGCATCCCGCGTCGAAGGACGATCCGCAGTATGAGATCAAGAGCGACAAGACCGACCACGTCGCTGCCCATCGCGGTGCTGTCCTCGAACTGGTACGCCGCAAAGGCGCGGTGTGACACTGCCGTTCTTTGCCATCGGCCATTCCAACCGGGAATCTCCAGAGTTCCTCAACTTGCCGCACAGGCCCCGGGGCTGCGCGCCCGCGCAGAGGGAGGCGCAGGCGCATCCGAAGACTCAGCCCGCAGCGCTCTCCTGCGCCGCGTCGTATTGCCCCAGGCAGGCCATGCCATTCAGCCGTGAGCGCTGCAGCAGCGCCCGTTGCGCTTGCGCCGCGTTGGCGGCGTCGCCGCGCCAGGCCAGCAGGGGCGGCTCCTGCAAGGCGCGCCCGTAGGAGAAGGACAGCCGCCAGGGCAACGGAGCAAGCCGGTTCATGGCGTCGAGATTGACGGTGGCCTCGGTGGGCGTCTGGCCGCCGGACAGGAAGAAGATGCCCGGCACCGCCGCCGGCACCGTGCGTCTGAGCACCTGCACGGTCTGCATGGCGACCTCGGCCGGCGCCGCGTGCCCGGCTTCCTTGCCGGGCAGCACCATGCTCGGTTTCAGCAGCATGTGTTCGAGCACCACCGCATGCCGGTGCAAGGCGTGAAACACTGCATGCAGCACGGACTCGGTGACCTCGGCGCAACGGGCCATGGTGTGCGCGCCGTCCATCAGCACCTCGGGTTCGACGATCGGTACCACGCCAGACTCCTGGCAGATCGCGGCATAGCGTGCCAGCGCCTCCGCATTGGCCTGGATGGCAGCCCAGCCCGGCAGTTTGTCCGATACGTTGTAGACCGCACGCCACTTGGCAAAGCGCGCACCCTGCTGGCGATAGCCGGCAAGCCGCTTGGCCAGCCCGTCGAGACCCTCGGTAACCTCGTCCCCGGGCGCAAGGGCGAGCGCCAGCTTGCCCTTGTCCACCTTGATGCCGGGCACGATGCCCTGGCGCGCGGCCAGTTCCGGCAGCGGCGTGCCGTCGTCGGCGCGCTGTCCCAGCGTTTCCTCGTACAGGATCACGCCGCTGATGAACGCGCCAAGACCCGGCGTCGACAAGAGCAGGTTGCGCCATGTGCGGCGGTTCTCCTCGCTCGATTCCACCCCGATGCGTTCGAACCGCTTGGCGATCGTCGGGCCGCTCTCGTCGGCCGCCAGCAGTCCTTTGCCCGCTTGTGCCAGGGCGTCGACGGTGGCTTGCAGTTCGCTTCTTCTATCCATGATCAGGCTCCGCGCAGGTGACATAGGAACAAGCATTGACGCGAAAATGCCATCGCGCAAGCAAGGCGGGGCGGGTGGCGCGCGCTTATGGTGGCCGCCCGAACGCTTCGCGCAGCTCGGTGTGGGATAATTGCCCCTTTGCCCAGGGCGCAGCTCAAGAGGTTGTTCGCACGGGCATGCCAGGGCCCTTATTCCCGCGGCCCGCTTCCTATCGCGATATTTCTTCAGCAATAAAATGCCCACATACCGTTCCAAAACCTCCACCGCCGGCCGCAACATGGCGGGGGCGCGCTCCCTGTGGCGCGCCACCGGCATGAAAGACGAAGACTTCTCCAAGCCCATCATTGCGGTGGTCAATTCCTTCACCCAGTTCGTGCCCGGGCACGTGCACCTGAAGGACCTGGGCCAGCTGGTCGCGCGCGAGATCGAGGCCGCGGGCGGCGTGGCCAAGGAATTCAACACCATCGCGGTCGATGACGGCATCGCCATGGGCCACGACGGCATGCTGTATTCGCTGCCCAGCCGCGACATCATCGCGGACTCGGTGGAGTACATGGTCAATGCGCATTGCGCCGACGCCATGGTGTGCATCTCCAACTGCGACAAGATCACCCCCGGCATGCTGATGGCCGCCATGCGGCTCAACATCCCGGTGATCTTTGTCTCCGGCGGCCCCATGGAAGCCGGCAAGACGCGCCTGACCAACCCCGTCACCAAGGCCATGGAGTTCAAGAAGCTCGACCTGGTGGACGCCATGGTGATCGCGGCCGACAGCGCCTATTCCGACGCCGACGTGGCCGAGGTGGAGCGCTCCGCCTGCCCGACCTGCGGCTCGTGCTCGGGCATGTTCACCGCCAACTCCATGAACTGCCTGACCGAGGCGCTGGGCCTGTCGCTGCCCGGCAACGGCACCGTGGTGGCCACGCACGCCGACCGCGAACAGCTGTTCAAGCGCGCCGGCAGCCGCATCGTGGAACTGGCCCGCCAGTATTACGAGCAGGAAGACGCGCGCATCCTGCCGCGCGCGGTGGGCTTCAAGGCGTTCGAAAACGCCATGACGCTGGACATCGCCATGGGCGGCTCCACCAACACCATCCTGCACCTGCTGGCGATCGCGCGCGAGGCGGAAATCGACTTCGACATGACCGACATCGACCGCCTGTCGCGCGTCGTGCCGCAGCTGTGCAAGGTGGCGCCCAACACCAACAAGTACCACATCGAAGACGTGCACCGCGCGGGCGGCATCATGGCCATCCTGGGCGAACTGGAGCGCGCCGGCAAGCTGCACACCGACGTGCCCACGGTGCATGCCCCCACGCTCAAGGACGCGCTGGAGCAGTGGGACATCAGCCGCACCCGGGACGAAGCCGTCAGGAACTTCTACCTGGCCGGCCCGGCGGGCATCCCCACCCAGGTGGCGTTCAGCCAGAACACGCGCTGGCCCAGCCTGGACCTGGACCGCGCCGAGGGCTGCATCCGCTCCTACGAGCACGCCTTCTCCAAGGAAGGCGGCCTGGCGGTGCTGACCGGCAATATCGCGCTCGACGGCTGCGTGGTGAAGACCGCCGGCGTGGACGAGAGCATCCTCGTGTTCGAGGGCACGGCCCACGTCACCGAATCGCAGGACGAGGCGGTGGAGAACATCCTCAACGACAAGGTCAAGGCCGGCGACGTGGTGATCGTGCGCTACGAAGGCCCCAAGGGCGGCCCCGGCATGCAGGAGATGCTCTACCCCACCAGCTATATCAAGTCCAAGGGCCTGGGCAAGGCCTGTGCGCTGCTGACCGACGGCCGCTTCTCCGGCGGGACCTCGGGTTTGTCCATCGGCCACTGCTCGCCCGAAGCAGCAGCCGGCGGCGCCATCGGCCTGGTGCGCGACGGCGACAAGATCCGCATCGACATTCCCAACCGCACGATCAACGTGCTGCTGTCCGATGAGGAACTGGCGCGCCGCCGCGAGGAACAGAACGCCAGGGGGTGGAAGCCGGTCAAGCTGCGTCCGCGCAAGGTGTCTGCTGCGCTCAAGGCTTACGCCAAGCTGGTGATGTCGGCGGATAAGGGTGCGGTGCGGGACTTGTCGTTGCTGGACGATTGAGTCTGCGGCGAAGCGCTGGTCCGTTTGCCGGGAAGGCCGCTCTTTGGAGCGGCTTTTTCTTAGGTTCTTTCCAGGCACCAGCTTTTCTTGTACGGTCGGTGAAAGGCGTCGGATAAAACCAGGCCGGCAGCGGCCAAAAACATAAGGGCCGGTAAACCGGCCATGGCAGACTCGTATCCTTGCCTTCTAACGGCACCGTTTGTCAACGATCGATCATCACAGCTTCATCGGCACTTTGGGAGGTGCCGGGTCAGGTGTATTCAATAACTTGTCAATATCGTGAATAACACCGTAAAGCTCAACAAGGGCTTTTTCCTTGGCTACATCGTGTCCACCAACGATACGGGTCATTTGGGAAGAGGGCAGTTCGTCCTCTTGGTGCAGGTCAGCAATAGTCAGCGTGTTCATTTCGAATCTCCAATCAAAGTAGTCTGGTAACAGGGTTTGAGCAGTTGCTCGCTAACCTGCAGGGCACGATCTGTGCCAACTCGATCCCTGCACGCGCTGTGGCGTAACCTACTGTTTAATATAGAGATTCAAGGCCTCCCGCATCACTGGCAGCGATTCAGGGTACGCAGCATGTCGGCTTTATTCCAACAGGTGACAATCTTCTGTTGGTTATTTGACCGGGCTGTCCGCAAGGTCAAACGGTCCCCTCTTGAAATTGCATACGTGGCCAGCCGTTTCCGAGATGACATCCAGGGCCCTTGAGAAACCGGATTGCCGATACACCGCCGAGTAGATGAGAGGAGGCGGCATCGGATCGGTGCGCACCACGCGCAACAGGCCTGCATGGATATCTGAGGCGAAGTAGTCGACTGCCAACTGGCTGATGCCCAGTCCCTCGATGGTCAGCTCTCGCAACACCGTGAGGCTGTTGGTGGAAAAGACCTTCTTGAATCGGAAACCGTGCTCGCGGTTCCATTGGCCATAGAACGCATTCTTTGCCGATCCGGCTGCTTGTTCCAGCACCGGGTACTCTGCAAGCTCGTCGGGTTTCAGCGGGCGATCGGGGATGCCCAGCTTCGGGCTGGCCATCCAGAGATCCTCCACTCGGCCGACTTCGACGCACCGGTAGGCATCGCCCCAGTAGGTCCCGGGCAAGATGGTCAGATCAATCGTATTGGCTTCCAGTGCGGCGAACAGGTTCAGGCCCGCATCGACCACTGGTTCGAGCTCGAGCGCCGGGTGCTTCAATTTCAATTCGCGCAATAGCCGTGTGAGCCAGGTCAGCGCGACGAGTTCGGTCACGCCGATGCGAAACGTGCCGCGCACCTCGTCGTCGAGGCCCACTTCACGCGCGATCCGCTCCCTGAGCCCCATCGACTCTTCTGCAATCGGCATAAGTCTTGCGCCGGCCTGGGTAGGCACCAGGCCCTTGGGCATCCGGTGCACCAGTTGCACACCCAGCGCTTGTTCAAGCTCGATCACGCGCTTCGATACTGCCGATTGCGTCGTAAACAGCTTGGCCGCCGCGACGGTGAATGATGCGCTCGTGACGCTGAAATAGAACGCCTCAAGCTGTTTGAACGTCACATTCATGAATACCCCACCAACCGAATCGTGCAATAAGCACCACTATGGATCAGTGCACGAATATATGGAATGGCAAAATATTCATATTACTCGTTTGTGGCATGTAGAGACGGCTCACATACTGACGGCCATCGACACACCCATGAACCGCCATGCTGAAGCTTTCTGACAGACTCAACCGCATCAAACCATCCCCCAGTTCCATGGCCGGGCAACGCGTCCGGGAACTCCGGGCCGCCGGCCGCGATGTCATCGGCCTGACGGCCGGAGAGCCGGACTTTGCCACGCCCGCGCACATCTGCGAGGCCGCCCTGGTGGCGATGCAGTCAGGCAAAACCGGATACACGGATGTTGGCGGAACGACCGAACTGCGCGAGGCGGTCGCCCGCAAGTTCTTGCGTGAGAACGGGCTGAGCTATAAGCCTGGCGAGATCATGGTCAGCACCGGCGCGAAGCAAGTGATCTTCAACGCGATGCTCTGCACGGTGCAGGCAGGGGACGAGGTCATCATCCCCGCGCCGTACTGGGTGTCCTACCCGGATATCACGCTGTTTGCGGGCGGTACGCCCGTAATCGTTCCCGGCACACCGGAAACCGGTTTCAGGCTGACGCCGCAGGCGCTGGAGGGCGCGATCACGCCGCGCACCCGCTGGCTCATGCTGAACGCGCCGAACAATCCGAGCGGCGCCGCATATAGCCGCGACGAACTGGTCGCGCTGGGCGAGGTCCTGGAACGGCACCCTCACGTCTGGATCATGACCGACGACATCTACGAGCACCTGATGTACGACGGCACCGGCTTTTTCACCATCGCGCAGGCGTGTCCACAGTTGGCCGACCGGACGCTGACGATCAATGGTGTATCGAAAGCCTATGCCATGACCGGATGGCGAATCGGCTATGCCGGCGGCCCGGCGGGGCTGATCAAGGCCATGATCAAGCTGCAATCGCAAAGCACGTCGTGCGCCAATGCCGTGGCACAGGCGGCCGCGCTCGCCGCGCTCGAAGGCCCGCAAGACTTTGTCGCCGCGAACCGCGACGTCTATCGACAGCGCCGCGACTTCGTGGTGGATGCGCTGAACCGTATAGAGGGTATCGCGTGCGAACCCCCAGCCGGCGCCTTCTATCTCTTTGCGTCATGCACCGGACTGTTCGGCCGCAGGACCAGCGCAGGCCTGACTATCCACAATAGCGACCAATGGACGGCATGGGCGCTCGACGCTGCCAATATCGCCTTCCTTCCTGGCTCTGCTTATGGAGTCGATACACATTTCCGGCTCTCGTTCGCTACCAGCATGGACATGTTGGCCGAAGGCACCAGGCGCATTGCGCACGCAGCCGAAACATTGCTTGCGTAACGCCACGACGGCACAGGCACACCTAAACGCAGAGATCCGCCGGCAACTCCGCCAGCGCACCACGCCCCCCACGATGACGAACCGAAACATCATGCGCAGCCCGCCCAGCCCCCTGATCCGCCCACATTTCCTGAAGCTTCTCACCGTCTGCGTCGCGCTTGCCGCCGCAAACGCCGCGTCCGCGCTGGAATCGTGGCCGACCCGGCCGATCCGCATTCTCGTCGGCTTCTCGCCAGGCGGCTCGAACGACATCGTCGCCCGCCTGATCGCGCCCAAGCTTGCCGACGCGCTAGGAAAACAGGTGTTGATCGACAACCGGCCTGGTGCTGGCGGCAACATCGCCGCGGACGCCATGCTCAAGGCTCCCGCCGATGGCCATACGCTCATGATTTGCACGACCGGCATGCTGTCGATCCAGCCAAACCTGCAAAAGATGAGCTATGACGCCCAGGCGGACATCGTCCCGGTCTCGCTGATCGCCAATACACCATACGTGGCACTGGTCAACGCCTCGCTGCCGATCCACAACGTCAAGGAACTGATCGCCTATGCCAAGGCGAACCCCGGCAAGCTTAACTACGCTTCGTCGGGCAATGGCACGGCAGGGCACCTCGCAGGCGAGATGCTCAAGCTGCGCACCGGGGTCGATATCGTGCATGTGCCGTACAAGGGCACGGGCCAAGCCATGGCTGATCTGCTGGGCGGACAGGTATCGCTGATCTTTGACCAACCGATCAGTTCGATGCAATACGCGAAGTCGGGCAAATTGCGGGTCCTCGGCGTGGCCGCGGCCCATCGGCTGGACGGACTGCCCGATGTGCCTACTTTCGCCGAAGCGGGCGTGAAGGACTTCGAGCCCGTGGCCTGGACCGGCCTCTGTGCCCCGAAGGGAACGCCGGCGTCCGTGGTCGCGCGCTTGCAAAAGGAGGTGCAGCAGGTGCTGCGGCAGCCCGACATCGCGCAGCGGCTGCAACAGGATGGCATGGAAGTCGTGGGCAACTCGCCGGAGAAATTCCGCGAATTCCTGAAGGCCGACAAACAAAAGTGGGCCGGCGTGATCAAGGCTGCCAACGTTACCGTGAACTGAGAACCATCAATGAAAGACAGTCAAGACTTCCGCGCGATCGTGACAGATATCGCCCGTGTTCCACCGGAGCTTGTAACGCTTGCTTCCCAATTCGCATCTTCCCTGCTGGCTGATGTCAATGGCCGCCGTGGAGGGCTGCATGGCCGCGTCGCACCGCTGGACCGACGATTCCGCGTGTGCGGGACGGCGCTGACCGTCGAGGTTCGGCCCGGTGACAACCTCATGATCCACGCCGCGATCGCAATGGCCAGACCCGGTGACGTCATCGTTGTCGATGGCAAGGCGGATCAGACCTGCGCCCTGATGGGCGCAATCATGGCGAACCAGTGCCAGGCCAAGGGTGTGGCGGGCGTCGTCCTGGACGCTGCCGCGCGCGATGGCGACGAGATCCGCGAACTGGGTTTCCCGATTTACGCCGTAGGCACAAATTCCAATGGTCCGACCAAGCTTGTCCCCGGCTTGATCAATCACCCGGTCCAATGCGGTGGCGTGACCGTGCGTCCCGGCGATCTGGTGGTGGGCGATGCCGATGGTGTGGTCGTTATCGAGCGAGAGAAGGTCGCCACCGTACTCGAACTTGCGGCGGAAAAGCTGGAAGCGGAGCGCAGGCGCATTGCCAATATCCAGTCCGGAGCGGAGACCAGGCCTGCCTGGCTGGCCTCTGCGCTATCGGCTTCGGGGGTGCTCGCGCCGGGGCAGGTGCTATAGCACGGAGCGGCAATGCGCGCAGGAGCCGAACCGAGCGGGAAATGGCAAATTCCTACGTCAATCGCAGATCCCACAACGCATCGAGTACATGTTGCGTGGAACGCTCGACGTGCCCTGCACGATGCGCAATGCCGAGCCGACGCCACAACGCCGGGCGCAACGGGCGCATGACAATGCGCCCGTCGGGTAATGGCGTGGCGGCCTCATGAGGCAACAGCGCGGCGCCATAACCTGCCGCTACCAGACTCTTGATCGCATCGTTGTAATTGAGCTGAATGCGCGGCGCAGGATGGTGCCCTCCGGTCGCAAACCACTCCGCGGTCAGGCGCGAGAGGCGCGTAGTCGCATCATTAAGAATGAGAGGTTGAGCGGCGAGCCATTCAGGCGTAATGCGAGCCGGACACCGCCAATGCGCCGGCACAAAGGCCATCACGGGGTCGCGGCGCCAAGGCTTTATCACAACTCCAGCCGCCGGAGGCTGAGGCAGTGCGACCAGCCCGATATCCAGCGTCCCATCCGCCAATCGGGTTAGCGTTTCATGCGAGGTGAGTACCGCGATCTGAATATCGATAGCGGGGTGGTGCTGACGAAGCACTTCAAGCGCTTGCGGCAAAAGGTGCGCAATCGCGCCGGTCGATGCTCCGAGCCGAACGCGTCCGACAAGCCCTTGAACCTGGCGGTGAACATCGTCTAACGCCTGTTCCGCGTCGGCCAACAGTCGACGCGCGCGCTCGACCAACAACTCGCCTGTTGCCGACGGCCGAACATGTCCACGCTTGCGCGACAGGAGCGGAGCCCCGATGCGCTCTTCCAGTTCAGCGATGTGGAGGCTGACCGTTGGTGGCGCCAGATGCAACGCACGCGCCGCGTCGGCGAATGAGCCACGGTCGGCAATAGCGACCAGGGTGCGCAAGCGGTCCAGGCTGATCTCTCGCATGTCGGCGTCCAGATTCAGGGAAAATGAATGTCCAGGTTATGAAATTCAACTTTCGCTATTCTAGCGGTGCGCGGAAGATAACAGGCTCATTCCACCTGTTACCAGTCACCGGAGTATCGCGCGCATGAGCTCTCCCCTTGTTTTCATCGACGGCGACCAAGGCACCACCGGGTTGCAAATTCACGAACGGCTTCGTGGCCGGACCGATCTGAAACTGGTCACGCTTCCCGCAGCGGAACGCAAGGATTCCAGGCGTCGCGCCGAAGCCATCAACGCCTGCGACATCGCCATCCTCTGCCTGCCCGATGGCGCCGCGCGCGAAGCGGTGGACGCCATTGTTAACCCTGCCGTCAGAGTAATCGACGCAAGTTCCGCCCATCGCACAAAGCCGGACTGGACCTACGGCTTTCCGGAAATGAGTCCCGGACAGGCTGAGCGCATTGCGACCGCACGTCGGGTCACCAATCCAGGTTGCTATCCGACCGGTGCAATTGGCCTGCTGCGTCCCCTGCTGCACGCCGGACTCATTCCAGGGAAACACCCGGTCAGCATTTACGCGGTGTCTGGTTACTCCGGACGCGGGCGTGCCGGCGTGGAAGAACACGAGGGGCCGGGGGCTGTCAACGCGCCGCCGTACCAGGTGTATGGTCTGCAGCTCGCGCACAAGCACACCCCGGAGATCCAGCAGCACGCCGGCCTCGCGCGGCGTCCGATCTTTGTCCCTGCGTATGGTGCGTTCCGGCAGGGCATCGTGCTGACGGTGCCCTTGGATGTGCGACTGCTGGCACCCTGCGTGGACGGCGCCACGTTACACGCGTGCCTCGCACGCCACTATGCCGAGGCGGCCCACGTACATGTCGTGCCGCTGCACGAATCGTGCGCTTTAAAGCAGCTGGATCCGCAGGTACTGAACGGTACGGACGATATGCGCTTAAGCGTGTTTCCTAACATGGAACACGGGCACGTTTTGCTATCCGCGGTTTTCGATAATCTCGGCAAGGGCGCTGCCGGCGCTGCGGTTCAGAACCTGAACCTGATGCTCGCGCAGTAATGGTGGCCGATGGCTTACGCTGATGTTCGGCTGCACCTATATGCCACCGATTGTTGGCAATCTGGTCGTGGCAGTCGAATGTCTCCCCTGTGGCGCATGAGGATGCGGAGACTGCTGGCATGCATATCGACCAAGACTCTTATAGATCCTTGAGAGCGCTGTCGCGAAAATCAGAAGGACTGACGCCATTGGCGCGACGAAAGGCCCTGCTGAAGTTGGCAACGTCGGTGAAACCGAGTCGGTAGGCGATTTGCGAGATCGGGAGCTTTCCATCGAGCAGAAGCTTCCGCGCGCGTCTGTTTCGCAGTTCAGTTGCGAGCGTGCGGAAGCTGCTCTCTTCTTTCTTCAGATAGCGGTCAAGCGTGCGTGCCGAGATGCAAAGCAGATCAGCCAGCTCCTCCAGCGTAGGCCGGCTGTCCTCCGCTTCGTTCAGCATCATGGCCACCCACCCGGTCCAACTTCCTTGCTCACGGTACCGTTGCAGGACTGCCCGGCATCGCTCCTCCGCCACGCGTACGGCATGCGCATCGGCCATCGGCAGCGCTGCGTCGAGGCTCCACGTATCCGCCACCATGCGGATCTCCGGCAATGGTGAGGCGCCAAAATGCACGCGTGCGGGCGCCAGCTCGCGATAGCGTGCCGCATGCAGTGGCGCTTCCATTGACATGTAGATGTCGTAGACGCGCGAGGGGTTCTGCAACAAGGGCTTGCATTGCAGGTGCGTCGAAACGGCGATTGTCTCTTGAAGGAGGTTCAGCGTGTCTCTCGCCATTGGCATCGCTGGCCTGAAAATGATCTCCATGCGATTGCCGGCGCGTTGATAGCCCATCCGGAACATGGGCGTCACAAGCCCGTAATAACGAGAACACAACCGGATCAGTTGGTCCAGGGTGGAGCACGAAAGCATCGCATACCCCAGGATATCGTGCGAGTTCAACTTGAGGCGGCAGCCCCATTCGAAGCCAAAATCACTATATCCAGTCAACCTCCGGGCTTCTGCCGGCAAGCAATCGATCTGCTTTGTGGTGAGGCCAAAATCCGTTCCTGTGAGCCGGACAGGGTCGATGTCCAGGGCACGTAGCAGCTCGTCCAGTGAGGTGCCCACTGACCTGAGGTAATCGCCCATCAGCACGAGATAGCGGGCCGGTAATAGAGGGAGGGCAGAGGCTTTCATCAACCGGCAGGGAAATGTGGTGCAGTAGGTGGCGCAGTGAGTGGCGCGAACGGTGTCTGGAAATGATAGATCGTTGTCGGAAATGACAAGTCAAGGCAAAGGGGTCTCCCCAGAATGGATCCCTACAAGAGCCCACCGTCCTGGAGGGGGCGACACCACCGGAGACAGTCCCATGCTGTTCGAATCCATCAACACCGGTTGCCTGGACGGCAACGATACCCCCTGGATGCCATGCGCGCCCTACAGCAACGACGTAATGATCAAGTACTTCAAGATCGATCCGGTACGGGGGGAAATCATCACTTTGTTAAAGGCGCCTGCCGGCATGGAGATGCCACGCCATCATCACACCGGTACGGTGATCGTGTACACCGTTCAGGGGAGCTGGCGCTACAAGGAGCATGACTGGATCGCCCGTGCCGGCAGCGTCGTGTATGAAACTGCCTCCACGCGGCATACGCCCCAGGCGGCCTATGCCGAAGGCCCGGACATCATCACCTTCAACATCGTGGCGGGTGAGCTGCTTTACCTGGACGACAAGGACAACATCATCACCGTCGAGAACTGGAAGACGTCGATGGACCGCTACCTCAACTACTGCAAGGCCAACGGCATCAAGCCCAAGGACTTGTCTACCTTCGAAGACTGACTTCCTCCGCGGGGGCATCGCTCGGGCGCGAATCACGCTCTCGAAAGGGTCGGCAGCAGTGACGCGCGTTTGAGGCCAATGCGCAGCTGAGGGAACTGCCTGGGAGAGCCAGGGACGCGATCGTAACGTTTAAAGAAAATACAGGAGGAGACATGATTGCATTGACTCACACCCCGTGGCTGCGGCGCGTTCTGTGCGTGCTGCTTGGCTCGGCCGCATTTCAGGTTCAGGTAACCGCCGGCGCAATCGCGGCTCCGCCAAGCGCGGCCGATGCACGGGAAATCGCCACGGAGGCCTACATTTACGCCTATCCAATGGTGCTGATGGAGGTGACGCGGCGTGTTTCCACCAACGTCGAAGCGCCGGATTCCAGCCGCATTCGTGCGCCGATGAATCAGTTTGTGCACGCGGCCGCGTTTCCGGACGACAGGTTCGACACGGTGGTTCGCCCGAATGCGGATACGCTGTACTCAACGCTCTGGTTCGACGTCACGCGTGAGCCGCTCATCATCTCCGTGCCGGACTCCGGCGAGCGCTACTATCTGCTGCCGGCGCTCGACATGTGGACGGACGTCTTTACCTCGCCCGGCACGCGTACCACCGGTAATGGACCGCAGCACTTCGCTATTGTCGGCCCGCACTGGCACGGCAAGCTTCCGGCCGGCATCCTGGTCTACGTTTCACCGACAGGCTTAGGCTGGATGATCGGCCGGACACAGACCAATGGCGTTGCCGACTACGCATCTGTCCACAAATTCCAGGCCGCCCTCAAGGCCACGCCGCTCAGTGCATGGGGTAAGCCCGGCTATGTGCCACCAAAGGGCACCGTCAATTCACAACAGGATATGACGGCCCCCGTGGAGCAGGTGGCAAAGATGGACGGGGACACTTACTTTGCGACGTTTGCCCGGTTGCTGAAGGCCAATCCGCCGCATGCCAACGACTATCCGATTCTTGCCCGCATCGCGCGCCTTGGGCTGATGCCAGGGCGGGATTTTGATCTGAATCGCTTGCCGCCGGAGTTGCAGGCGGCGTTGCGCGCGGCGCCGGCCGCCGGGCGCAAGTTGATCGTGGCAGCGCTACCTCGCTCCGGTACCGTGACCAACGGCTGGAGACTGATTGGCAATCCGAGGACCGGGGATGTCCCCTCCTTCTGATTGGACCGTCTGGCGCATTAAACCTATGCCCTGGCACACTTGATGACCGTATCGAGCGTGCGCGTGGTGATGTCCTTCCCGAACGAGCGTTCGAGCAGGCTCATGAACACCGGGCCTTTCTTCGGGTCAGGCACATAGGCGCTGAAGACCTCCGCGGCATCGGCCCTGAAGATGCTTGCGCCGTCGCGCTCGATGGGCAGCTTCACGTCTGGCGGCACTGGGCTGCGCAGAAACGTGACCACCCGCTTGGCCGAAGGGGCAAGGCTGAATCCGGCGAAGGGGTCCGCGTCGATGAGGTTCTGGAGATAGCGGGCCGGCCGGACGAAGGTGTCGAAGCTGCGGCCCAGTTCAGACTGCATCGCCTTTTCGGCGCGTCGCTCCAGGCTGGCCAGTGACGACGATTTCGCGTTGAATACGACATTGCCGCTGGAGAGCAGGGTTTTCACTTCGGAGAAGCCCGCCGCCTCGAAGCAACGCTTGAGTTCTGGCATCCGGGCGTTCATCGGGCTGACGCCGCGAAGAAAGGCAACGTATCGGGACATGGCTATCTCGTCAGGGCCTCGGGTTCGTGGCAAACCACTTCGATGTTGTGCCCGTCCGGACCAATGACGAAAGCTGCATAGTAGTTCGCGTGGTAGTGCGGGCGCAGACCAGGCGCACCATTGTCTTTGCCACCCGCCTCCAGAGCCGCGCGATAGAATGCTTCGACCTGCTGGCGATTCCCGGCCGTGAACGCCAGATGAAGACGCGCCGGCTTCTCGTCGGTTTGGTACAGGCACAATGAAGCCTGGCCCTTTGGACTAAGCTCGACACCATACGTCGGCGGTCCCTCCGAGACAACCGCTACGCCGAGCGGTTCGAGTGCCTTGGGGAAGAACGCTTTGCTCGCTGCATAGTCGCTGACTCCGAATTTGACATGGTCAAACATGAGCTCTCCTGACGTGTGTGGGCCTGCGCGAGCATCCTAACCCGTCCGTCAACAGGACGTCCACCAGCGGGCTTCGCCCACCTGCGGCCGCCCCTCATTGCGCGCTTGTCTCGCCCGTTTCATGCCATCTTTATGCGTTCTTTATACGCGCCGGCCACCTTTCTACAATGTTTTTACTGCCCCGTCGCTAAGCTTCAAACCGAAAACCACGCAAAGGTGTTTTGTCATGGACGGGATCTTTCTGATCGTATTGATTGGCTTCGCTTTGCTGAGCGCGGCGCTGCTTGGGCTTTGCGTCGTGCTGGCCCCGCAATCTTCGCCGGGCACCGCGCAGGGCGGGCCGCATCAACAGGTGCCGGGAAAGCACAGCGCGTCGGACAGGGGGCAGTGATGAGCTGGACCGATCTGTTGAGCGGCGTGCTGGCCGCAGCCATTTTTGTTTACCTCCTCATTGCGCTGTTCCGGCCGGAGAAATTCTGATGTCCTCGCAATTTGTGGGCCTGCTGGTCCTGTATCTTGCAATCCTCCTGGCTTGCGCGCCATTCCTCGGCCGCTATATGAGGCGGGCCGTGGAGGATGGCCGCTACACGCTGACCGCGTGGGGCCGCCCCCTCGAGCGATTGCTGTATCGCCTGGGCGGCGTGCATGCCGACGCCGGGATGGGCTGGAAGCAGTACACCGTCGCGGTGCTTGCCTTCAACCTGCTTGGCGTGGTGGCGGTCTACGCGCTGCAGCGCGTGCAGGGCCTGTTGCCGCTGAATCCGCTGGGCTTTGGTGCGGTTACGCCGGACTCGGCCTTCAACACCGCCATCAGCTTTGTCACGAACACCAACTGGCAAGGCTATGCCGGTGAGTCGACCATGGGCTATCTGACCCAGATGCTCGCGCTCACGGTGCAGAACTTCCTGTCGGCCGCAACCGGCATCGCGGTGGTGTTCGCACTGATTCGCGGCTTCGCGCGCCAGAGTGCGGCCACCATCGGCAACTTCTGGGTCGACGTGACCCGGATCACGCTCTATGTACTGGCGCCGATTGCCACCGTGATCGCGCTGGCACTGGTCAGTCAGGGCGTGATTCAGAATTTCGATGCCTACAAGGAAGTCAGCCTTGTGACGCCGGTCGAATACAGCCAGCCCAAGGTCGATGGCGCCGGCCAGCCGCTGCTCGATGCACAGGGCAAGCCGGTCATGGAGGTCATGAAGACAGACAAGCAGACGCTGGCGATGGGGCCGGTCGCCTCGCAAGAGGCCATCAAGATGCTTGGCACCAATGGCGGCGGCTTCTTCAATGCCAACTCGGCGCATCCGTTCGAGAACCCGAATGCCCTGGCCAACTTCATCCAGATGCTGGCGATCTTCCTGATTCCCGCGGCGCTTTGCTTCACGTTTGGCGAGATGGTGGGAGACAGGCGACAGGGGGTGGCAGTGCTGGCCTCCATGACGGTGATTTTTGTCGCCATGGCTTGCGTCGCCGCGATGTCCGAACAAATGACCAATGCTGCGTTGTCCGGCTTGCCGGTCGACCATGCCAGATCCCTGTTGCAGGCCGGCGGCAATATGGAGGGCAAGGAGACGCGCTTCGGCATGGCGGCGTCGGCGCTGTTCGCCACCATCACGACCGCGGCTTCGTGCGGCGCCGTCAATGCCATGCATGACTCCTTCACCGCCATCGGCGGGCTGGTGCCGATGCTGCTGATGCAACTGGGCGAAGTGGTGTTCGGCGGCGTCGGTTCGGGGCTGTACGGCATGCTCGTCTACGCGGTGCTCGCCGTGTTCATCGCCGGCCTGATGATCGGCCGCACGCCGGAGTACCTGGGCAAGAAGATCGAAACCTATGAAATGAAAATGACCGCCGTCGCGATCCTGGTCACGCCGCTGCTGGTGCTGCTCGGCACGTCCGTGGCGGTGATGGCCGAAGCGGGGCGCGCGGGCGTATTCAATCCGGGTACGCACGGCTTCTCGGAGATCCTTTACGCGCTGTCGTCGGCGGCCAACAACAACGGCAGCGCGTTCGCCGGCCTTTCTGCCAACACGCCGTTCTACAACACGCTGCTGGCCGCGGCCATGTGGTTCGGGCGCTTCTGGATCATCATCCCGGTGCTCGCGCTGGCAGGCTCGCTCGCGGCCAAGAAGCGCGTGCCGCCCAGCGGCGGCACCATGCCCACGCACGGTCCCCTGTTCGTTGTCCTGCTGGTGGGGACGGTGCTGATGGTGGGCGCGCTGACCTACGTGCCGGCCCTGGCGCTCGGACCGGTTGCCGAGCAGCTCCAGGGCGCGGTGACGGCCACCGCGGCGAAGTAAGACGACCACTGACGAAGACATATCGAGCATTCCGACACGTCTGGTACCGCGCTGCGATGCAGCGGCGGGTGCCGGGTGTCTCCAGCGGATTGCGGAGAATCCATGCAACATGATTCGATGGCCCCAGCGGCCAAGCGCAGCGGCACGACGCCCGACGCTTCTACTTCCGACACGCTCCAGGCGAAGGGCGCGCCGGTGTCCGGGCTGCAACGCGATGCCTACCCTCCCCACCATCATCGCCCGGCCCCGCGCAGCATGTTCGCGCCGGAACTGGTCAAGCCGGCGCTCGCAGCGGCCTTCAGGAAGTTGTCGCCGCGGGACCAGTTGCGCAACCCGGTGATGTTCGTCGTCTATGTGGGGAGCATCCTGACGACCATCCTATTCTTCCGGGGGCTGTTTGCGCCGGCCGCGGCGCCTGGCGGAGAAAGCGCGGGGTTCATCCTGGCGGTGTCGGTCTGGCTGTGGTTCACGGTACTGTTCGCCAATTTTGCCGAGGCCATGGCGGAAGGGCGGAGCAAGCAGCAGGCCGAGGCGCTGCGCGGCCTCAAGACCACGGTCACCGCGCGTGTGCTGAAGGAAGGAAAGCGCGGCGGCGCCACCGAGGCCCGTCCAGCCACGGCGCTGCGGCGCGGCGACATCGTGCTGGTGCAGGCCGGCGAGATGATCCCCGGCGACGGCGAAGTGATCGAGGGCGTGGCCTCGGTTGACGAAAGCGCCATCACCGGCGAATCCGCGCCGGTCATCCGTGAATCAGGCGGCGACTTCTCCTCGGTGACCGGCGGCACGCGCGTGCTGTCTGACTGGATCGTGGCGCGCATTACGACCAACCCGGGCGAGAGCTTCATCGACCGCATGATCACGATGGTCGAAGGCGCCAAGCGGCAGAAGACACCGAATGAGCTGGCCCTGACCATCCTGCTGGTGGGCCTGACCCTCGTGCTGCTGCTGGCCACGGCCACGCTGCAGCCGTTCTCGCTCTACAGCGTCCTGGTGACAAAGGCCGGCATGCCGGTGACAATCACCGTCCTGGTGGCGCTGCTGGTCTGCCTGATTCCCACCACGATCGGCGGGTTGCTGTCGGCCATCGGTGTTGCCGGGATGAGCCGGATGATGGAAGCGAACGTGATCGCCACGTCGGGCCGTGCGGTCGAAGCCGCCGGTGACGTGGACGTGCTGCTGCTCGACAAAACGGGCACGATTACCCATGGCAACCGGCAGGCATCGCGCTTTATCCCGGCGCCGGGCGTGTCGCTGCTGCAGCTCGCGGAAGCGGCGTGGCTGTCGTCGCTGGCCGACGAGACCCCGGAAGGCCGCAGCATCATCACGCTGGCGCGCCAGCAGCCGGGGCTGACGGCGCCGGCGATGGCAAGCCTGAAGCCGGAGTTCGTGCCGTTCAGTGCCCAGACCCGCATGAGCGGTGTCGATCTGAGCGATGGCGGCAGTGAGCGTAACGTGCGCAAGGGCGCAGCCGATGCCGTGCGCCGGTACGTGACGGAACGCGCCGGAACGTTCTCCGATGCGGTCTTGCAGGCCGTTGATGAGGTCGCCCGTGTCGGCAGCACGCCGCTGGTGGTGGCGGACGGCAACGGCGCCACAGTGCGCGTGCTTGGCGTGATTGAGCTGAAGGACATCGTCAAGACCGGCATTCGCGAGCGCTTCAGCGAACTGCGCAAGATGGGCATCAGGACCGTCATGATCACCGGCGACAACCGCCTGACAGCGGCCTCGATCGCCGCCGAAGCCGGCGTTGATGACTTCCTGGCAGAAGCCACGCCCGAAGCCAAGCTCAAGCTGATCCGGCAATACCAGGCCGAAGGGCGGCTGGTCGCGATGACCGGTGACGGCACCAACGATGCGCCGGCGCTCGCGCAGGCCGACGTTGCCGTGGCGATGAACAGCGGCACGCAGGCGGCCAAGGAAGCCGGGAACATGGTGGACCTGGACAGCAACCCGACCAAGCTGATCGAGATTGTCGAGATCGGCAAGCAGATGCTGATGACGCGCGGCTCGCTGACGACCTTCAGCGTCGCCAACGACATCGCCAAGTACTTTGCGATCATTCCGGCTGCCTTTGCCACCACGTATCCGCAGCTTAACCTGCTGAATGTGATGGGGCTGGCCACGCCGGCATCGGCCATCATGTCGGCAGTGATCTTCAACGCGCTGATCATCGTCGTGCTGATTCCGCTTGCGCTGAAGGGCGTGGTCTACCGGCCGCTGGGCGCCGCGGTATTGCTGCGCCGCAACCTGCTGATCTACGGTCTTGGCGGCATACTAGTGCCGTTTGCCGGCATCAAGTTGATCGACATGATCCTTGCCCTGTTTGGCTGGGTCTGATTTCCCTCGGAGCTTTCATGAATACGCAAGCGCAGTCCCCGCAGGCATCCTCGCCTCCCGAGCAGGCGGGTCTTGTCCGGCCGATGGTGACGGTGTTTATCGCGCTGTCGCTGATTACCGGCCTGTTGTACCCCGGCGTGATTACCGCCATCGCCAAAGCCGTGTTTCCACATCAGGCAGGCGGCTCGCTGCTCGGGAAGGACGGCAGGGCCATCGGATCGGAACTGATCGGCCAGCCCTTCTCCGACCCGAAGTACTTCTGGGGCCGGTTGTCGGCGACGGCGCCGATGCCGTATAACCCCGCGGCTTCGGGCGGTTCGAACCTGGGCCCCACCAATCCGGCGCTGACCGACGCCGCCCGTGCGCGCATCGACGCGCTGCACGCCGCTGACCCCGGCAACCAGGCGCCGGTGCCGGTGGACCTGGCCACGGCATCCGGAAGCGGGCTGGATCCGCATATCAGTCCTGGCGCGGCCGAATACCAGGCGGCGCGCGTCGCCCGGGTCCGGGGGATTCCCGTCGAACAGGTGAAGCAGCTGATCGCCGCGAATACCGAAGCGCCGCTGCTGCCGGTATTGGGTGACCCGGGCGTCAACGTCCTGACGCTGAACCTAGCATTGGACGGCGTTGCGCCCGGGCGATGAAGAACCTGAAGAACGGGCGATGCTGTGGGACGGCACGCCCGCCACAGCGGCAGAGGCCCCCGGATGCGAGGCTGACCGGGTCTGCCTGCGCCAGGGTCAAGGGTGGGCCTTCCCATGCCTGACATCGAATCCCGCGATGCCGATGCACGGCCCGACCCCGACGCGCTGCTGCAGTTGGTGCAGGCCGAAGGTGAGCGGGCATCGCGCGGCAAGCTCAGGGTCTATTTCGGCGCTTCGGCCGGCGTAGGCAAGACCTTTGCCATGCTTGCCGCGGCGCGGGCGGCGTCCGCGCAGGGCACGGATGTCGTCATCGGCATCGTGGAGACCCACGGACGCGCGGAGACCGAAGCGCTGATTGCCGGTATCGAGCGGCTGCCGATGAAAGACGTGCCCTACCGCGAGCGGGTGCTCAAGGAGTTCGACCTTGACGCGGCCCTGGCCCGGCAGCCAGCGCTGATCCTGGTGGACGAACTGGCGCATTCCAATGCGCCGGGAAGCCGCCATCCCAAGCGCTGGCAGGACATACAGGAACTGCAGGCGGCCGGCATTGACGTCTGGACCACAGTCAACGTGCAGCACCTCGACAGCCTGAACGAGGCTGTGGGTGGCATCACGGGTATCCGTGTGTGGGAAACCGTGCCCGACATCGTCTTCGACAGCGCGGACGAAGTGGTGCTGGTCGACCTGCCCGCCGATGAACTGTTGCGCCGGCTGAAGGAAGGCAAGGTCTACCTGCCCGAGCAGGCCCGGCATGCGGCGCGCAACTTCTTCAGGAAAGGCAACCTGATCGCCCTGCGCGAACTGGCGCTGCGCCGCACCGCCGATCGCGTCGACGACGATGTCCGGGCCTGGCGTCAGTCCGAGGCCGTGCAGTCGGTCTGGCGGACCCGCGAGGCAGTGCTCGCCTGCATCGGCAGCGGCGACGATGCCGAGCACGTGGTCAAGAGCGCCCGCAGGCTTGCCGGCCAGCTTGATTGCGACTGGCATGTGGTGACGATCGCCACGCCGAGGCTGACGCCGCCGTCCGATGCCGCCAGGGTCCGCCTGCAGACGGCCATGCGCCTTGCCGAGGAGCTGGGCGCGCGCACCGAGACACTGGCCGGCAACGACATGGTCCAGGCGATCGTCGGCTATGTTCGCCGCCACAACCTGACCAAGGTGGTGATCGGCCGGGCGCCGGCAGACTGGCGCCGGGGCGGGGCCTCGCTCGCGCAACGGGCGCGGTCGCTGCTTGGCCTGGCCTTGTCGCCCTTTGTGAATGCGCCGGCCTGGCTGTTCGGCCGCCGCAGCTTTGCCGATGCGCTGGCGCTCGGGTGCCCGGAGATCGATATCATCCGCGTCGCGGCCGATACGACCCGCGCCGATATTCGCCCGCGCCACGGCGCAGAGGAGCCCGAAGCCCCCGAGGCCACCGAAGGAGCGACACGCAAGGACTACGTCTGGGCCGCGGTATGGTGCGCGGGTGCGACGGCACTGTCGGCGCTGGCGTTTCCCTGGTTCGACATCGTCAACATCGCCATGCTGTTCCTGGCGGCGGTGGTCGGGGTCGCGCTGCGTCATGGCCGCGGACCGGCCGCGCTGGCCTCGGTACTGGCCGTGGCCGCTTTCGATTTCTTCTTCGTGCCGCCGCGGCTGTCATTTGCCGTGAGCGATGTGCAGTACCTGCTGACTTTCCTGGTGCTGCTTTCCGTCGGACTGGTCATCGGGCAACTGACTGCCGGCTTGCGTGAACAGGCGCAACTTGCGGTGCGGCGGGAGGAAGACGCGCGCACGCTGTATGAACTGGCGCGCGAGCTGTCGGCCGCGCTCATGCCGGACCAGATCGTTTCGATCGGCAGCCGCTTCCTGCGCGCCGCATTCGATGCCAACTCGGCCTTCTTCCTGGTTTCGCCGCAGGGGCGCCTGCTGTCGCCGGTCACCGATGCCGGCCAGCAAGACACCCGTGCGCGCACCGACTCGATCGACCGTGTGCTGGCGGAGTGGGTATTCCATCACGGCCAGCCGGCCGGCACCGGCACGCACACATTGCCGGGCAGCACCGTGCTGTATCTGCCGCTGAAGGCGCCGATGCAGACCCGGGGCGTGCTGGCGGTGGAGCCCGCGGTCACGCGCGCCTTTGCGCAACCCGCGCTGCGGCGCCAGGCCGACGTATTCTGCACCCTGATCGCCATCGCGATTGAACGGCTGCACTACGTCGAGGTCGCGCAGCAGGCCTTGCTGTCGATGGAGTCAGAGCGCTTGCGCAGCTCATTGCTGGCCGCCGTATCCCATGATCTGCGCACCCCGCTGACCAGCCTGATCGGCATGGCGGAAACCATGCAGCGCAGCGAACCCGCGCTGGCGCCGCCGCTGGACGAAACGGTAGCCGCCATGCTTGAGCAGGCCAAGCGGATGCGGACGATGGTGGTGAACCTGCTCGACATGGCGAAGCTGCAGAGCCGCGATGTCCGCACGAACAAGGAGTGGCAGTCGGTGGAGGAACTCGTTGGCGCCAGTCTGGCCGCCATGCGCGATGCCCTGGGGCGGCATCGCGTTGTCGTCGCCGACTTGTCCAGGGTACCCCTGGTCGAATGCGACGCCGTGCTGATTGAACGCGTGCTGTGCAACCTGCTGGAGAACGCAGCCAAGTACACACCGGCGGGCACCGAGATCCGGCTGTCGGCCGCACAGGTCGACGACGAGATCAGGATCGCCGTCGAGGACGATGGCCCCGGCGTCCCCAAAGGCAAGGAGCGGCAGATCTTCGAAAAATTCACGCGTGGCGAGCGCGAGTCTGCCACGGCGGGTGTCGGCCTGGGCCTTGCCGTGTGCGAGGCCATCATGCAAGCGCATGGCGGGCGCATCTGGGTGGAACCGGCGCAACGGCCGGACTGGCCCGGCGGGCAGGCGGGCGCGCGCTTTGTGTTCGCATTGCAGCGCGGCAACCCGCCGGCAGTGGAGCCGGAGCCGGCTGATGCCGGGTAAGCCGCCGTAAGCCCACTGAAGCCAGACGCCTGTCAGCACTTCTACGAGCCCCTGTAGCCGAGGCGCTTCGAAACTGCCTGTGCACAAGCATTCAATGCTTTGGCCACCGGCCCCTCCCAACCGGTATCAACCGTGCCGGTCGGTCCCATGATGGTGATCGTCAGCGCAATGTTTCCCGAATAATCGAACACCGGCGCAGAAAAGGCGACGATCCCTGGCGTGGGATGGTTGATGCTGCGGGACATGTGGCGCGCCCGCGCCTCCTTGATCATTTCCTCGACCACGGCGGCGTCCAGCGGATGCGCGATATCGGGGCCCAGCCGTATGCGATCGTCCAGCAACAGCTTTTCGGTGAACTGACGAGGCAGGAATGCCGAGAAAACCCTGCCGGTCGCGGTATTGGCCAGCGACATGACGGTGCCGGTGCGGATGTTCGTGTGGATGGGATAGGACGCATCGATCAGCCGCACGATGACCGGCCCAAGGTTTCCCCAAACAGCAAGCGCGACCGCGTGCGACGTTTCTTCCGAAAGCGCCTCGGCGAATGGCGTGGCCTCGCGGATCGGATTCAGCGTCTGCAGGCTGGTCAGCCCGAGCTGGATGGCCATCGGGCCGAGCAGGTAGTGACCCGTGACCGGGTCCTGGGCGACGAGCCCGATCTTGCCAAAGCTCACCAGATACGGATGGATCTTGCCGGACGGCATGTTCGCCGCCTTCACGAGATCGCGTAGCGCCATCGGCCTGGCCTCGGAGGCCAGCACCTTCAGGATTTCTCCTCCCACTTCAATCGACTGGATGCCGCGGCGCTCTCGCTCGGGTGCCTGGTCGGTCTGGTCCACGGTATGTCCCTGCCATGAGATGGATCGTGCGCACAGTATAGCACTAGACATTATCTAATGAGCAAGCGTAGGGTTAATATGTAGATATTTCCAAGCGCGCTAGTACTAATCTAGCAAGCATGGTGGCGCCGCTCTTGGCGGCCATACCGCCCGCACTTGAATGGAGAGGTCGATGTCTACACTGCAACAGGAAAAATGTGATGTTCTGGTCATCGGATCAGGCGTCGCCGGCATGTCCGCGGCCATTGCCGCCGCCAGCCGGGGGCTGAAGGTCATCGTGGCCGAGAAGGCGAGCTACTACGGCGGCACGACGGCCCGCTCGGGCGGCTGGCTCTGGGTGCCGAACACCCATCTGGGCAAGGCATACGGCCATCACGAACTACCGGACCAGGCGCTGACCTATATCCGGAACCAGGCCGGCGCCGGGTTCGATGAGGCCCGTGTACGCGCCTTTCTGGCGAACGGCCCGAAAGCGATCGAGTTCTTCATGACAAAGACCGCCGTCCAGTTCGACATGCCGCTCACGTTCCCGGACTACCACGCCGAGGCGCCCGGCGCCGCGCAAGGCGGCCGCTCCATGGTGACGCGCCCGTACGACGCCCGCGAACTCGGCCCGTTGCTCAGGACCCTCGGCCCCGTGCTGCCGGAACTGACGGTCTTCGGCGTAACGATCGGCTCCGGCAAGGAGATTGTCCACTTCATGCGGGTGACGCGATCGCTGGAGTCCGCGTGGTATGTCACCAAACGCCTGACCAAGCATTTCCTGGAGGTAGTGAAGTACGGACGGGGCATGACGCTGACCAACGGCAATGCGCTGGCCGCGCGGCTCGCAAAGTCGGCAGCCGACCTGTCGATCCCGGTATGGCTGTCGTCGCCTGCCGTGCAGTTGTTGCAGGAAGGGGGGCGCGTCACCGGCGCGGTGCTTGAGCGCGACGGCCAGAGCGTCAGCGTGAAGGCGCGTCACGGTGTGGTGCTGGCCAGCGGCGGATTCCCGCACAACCTCGAGCGGCGCAAGGAGACTTACCCGCACGTGAAGGCCGGGCACGGCCACTTCTCGCCAACGCCGCAGACCAATGTGGGCGACGGCATGCGCATGGCCGAAGCGGTGGGCGGTGTGTTCGACAAGACCCTGTCGAATGCCGCTGCGTGGACGCCCATGTCGCTCGTGCCGCGCAAGGACGGCACGACCGGCATCATGCCCCACTTCATCGACCGGGCGAAACCAGGCGTGATTGCCGTCAGCCTGGATGGCAAGCGCTTCGCCAACGAGGCGAACTCGTACCACGATCTCGTGCAGGCAATGATCGCCGCCTCGAAGGGCAAGCCGGAGACGGCGTGCTGGCTGATCGCCGACCATGCGGCGATCCGGCACTACGGCCTCGGCTTCGTGAAGCCGTTCCCGATGCCGCTCGGGCCGCATCTGCGCAACGGCTACCTCAAGCGCGGCAAGACGATCGAGGACCTTGCGAAGCAGATCGGTGTCGATCCGGCGGCACTCGCCGCCACCGTTCGCCAGTACAACGAAACGGCGCAGTACGGCCGCGATCCCGAGTTTGGGCGCGGCAGCAAAGCCTACAACCGCTACCAGGGCGACGCGCTGCACACGCCCAATCCCTGCGTCGCGCCGCTGGCCAACGGTCCGTTCTATGCGCTCAAGCTCGTACCGGGCGACCTGGGCTCATTCATGGGCATTCGTACGAATGAGCACGCCCAGGTCGTCTCCCGGGACGGCGATCCGATCCCCGGCCTCTACGCAGCGGGCAACGATGCGGCAAGCATCATGGGCGGCGAGTACAGCGGTGCGGGCATCACGCTCGGCCCGGGTCTGACCTTTGGCTATGTCGCGGGCAACCACATCGCCGATCAGGTTCAGGCCACGCCCCCGAAAGCGAGTGCGGCCGCCGCGCGCGAGCCTCTGGCCATGCACTGAATTCCCTACCCGATTTTTTGTCACCCGCGCGGCCGCATTGCGGCGGCCGCGTGGCGGCGTTCACCCTGAAGTTCCCTCGACTGCAATCATGATGATTCCTCAACTCCTGACCGGGAAGGTCGCTTTCATAACCGGCGCTGGCCAGGGCAACGGCCGGGCCATCGCCATCGGCCTCGCAGAAGCCGGCGCGACGGTCGTCGTGACCGACATGAACGAAGCCAATGCCGATGAGACGGCGGCGATGATCGATGCCCATGGACATGCGGCACGCGCCTGCGCGCTGGACGTGACCGATGCCGCGCAATGCCGCGCCGTCGCCGAAGCGATCACCGCCTGCGTCGGCCCCGTCGACGTGCTGGTGAACAACGCCGGCATCCTCATTCGCGAGGGCATCGACAGCGAGAATGCGCTGGCCAACCTGCAGCAGGTGATGAAGGTCAACCACGAAGGGACGTTCAACGTCTGCCACGCGTGGCTGCCGGCCCTGCGGCAGACCCGTGGTGCCATCGTCAATGTCGCCTCGATCGCGTCGTTTTCGGGCCAGTCGAACACGCTCGGCTACTCGCCCTCGAAGGGCGCGGTGAAGATGCTGACCCAGTCGCTGGCAGCCGACCTCGCGCGCGACGGTGTGCGCGTCAATGCCATTGCACCGGGCGTCATCGAAACGCCCATGACCGTTTCCACGCGCACGGACCCGGCGAAGCTCGAACGCTTCATGTCGCGCATCCCGATGAACCGGGTCGGGCAACCCGAAGAACTGGTGGGCGCGGTGCTGTTTCTCGCCTCGTCGATGTCCACCTATGTGACCGGCGTGACCCTGCCCGTGGACGGCGGGTACCTCGCCGCCTGACTCTCACAAACGAGGCAAGCGCGCACAGCGCGCTTGCCCGCCCATCCAGGAGACAACGATGAAACAGGCATCCCGCACGATCGACGTGCAGTCCTTCATCGACGCCGAACGCTTTTCCCCTTGCCAGTGGCTGGTCCTCGCCTTCTGCTTCCTCGTCGTGGCGGCCGACGGCTATGACACGGCGGCAATCGGTTTTATCGCACCGTCGCTGGCGCACGAGTGGGGCATCGGCCGCGGCGAACTCGGTGTCGTCATGAGCGCAGCACTGGCTGGCCTGAGCCTGGGTGCGATCTTCGCGGGACCCGTGGCCGATCGCATTGGCCGCAAGACGGTACTGGTGGCGGCTGTCGCGTGCTTCGGAGGATGGACACTCATTGCCGCCCATGCACAGACCGTCGGCACATTGACCGTCCTGCGCTTCCTGACCGGACTCGGGCTCGGTGCGGCCATGCCGACGACCATCACGATGATGTCGGAATACGCGCCGTCGCGTCTGCGCTCCCTTGCGGTGAATGCCATGTACTGCGGCTTCTCCGGTGGGCTGGTGGCGGGCGGCGCGGCATCGGCCTGGCTGATTCCTCATTTCGGCTGGCGCAGCGTGTTGACGGCTGGCGGCATCGCGCCGCTGATACTCGCCGTGCTGCTGCTTGCGCTGCTTCCGGAGTCGGCCCAGTTCCTGGCGGTGCGCGCCGGGGGGGCCGAGCGGATCGCGCGCATCCTGAAGCGCATTGCCCCCTGGCAATCGCTCGAACACTGCGTGTTCGTCGCGCCGATGGCATCGGCAGGCAAGGCGGGAAAGGCTTCGGCTCTTGCACTCATCCTGTCGGCCGGATACCGGCGGCGCACGTTCCTGCTCTGGCTGTCGTGCTTCATGGGTCTGGTGATCTATTACCTGATGACGAACTGGATGCCGACGCTGTTCCGTGAAGCCGGATTCAGCGTGGAACGTGGCGCGTTGCTGGCCTCCCTGTTTCCCCTTGGCGGCTTGCTCGGCAACCTTGTTGCGGGCTGGCTCATGGACCGCTTCAATGCCAACCGTACCATCGTCGTAGCGTATCTGCTGGCCGCTGTGCTCGTCATCGTGGTGGGACGCGGTGTCGATCATCCGGAGTTCCTCGGCATCTCGCTTTTCCTTTGTGGCACCCTGGTCACGAGTGCGGCAACTTCGATGTCCACCTACGCCGCAGGCCTCTATCCTACCGAGGCGCGTACGACGGGCGTGGCGTGGATGCAGGGCATCGGGCGGATCGGGGGCATGGCCGGCGCCTTCATCGGCGCAGGCCTTCTCGGTCTTGGCTGGGGCTTCGGCGATGTATTTGGCCTGCTCGCCGTGCCGGCGCTGCTCGCGGCAGGGTCGGTCTTCATGATCGCGAAGCCCCGGCACGCCTATCCGATGGCAAGGGTGGCGGAGTGAGGCGGTTCGGAGCTCTCGCCATAGCGGCGGTCATAAGCATGGCGTCCATGCGCGCCTGTGACGCGTTGCTTCCGGCACTGTCGTCGGACTTCGATGTACCCATCGGCATGGCGGCGTGGTCCATCTCCGCGTTCGCGCTGGCCTATGGCCTGATGCAGCTCGTAGTTGGACCGCTCGGCGACCGCTTCGGCAAACTCCGCGTCGTCACTCTTGCGCTGACAGGCTGCGCCGTTGCGAACGTCATGGCCGCCGTGGCCCCGACCATGGCCGCCCTCGCGCTGGCCCGGGGACTCTCGGGCGCAGCCGCGGCGGGTGTCATCCCCATGAGCATGGCGATGATCGGCGATACAGTTCCGCTCAGGGACCGGCAGCAGGTACTTGCCCGCTTCTTCCTCGCGACCATCGGCGGGATGATCGGTGGCCAGTGGATGTCCGGGCTGATCGCCGACTGGCTGCACTGGCGCATTGTCTTCTGGGTGCTGGCGGCGGGCTCCGGCGTCGCGGCGCTCGTCGTGCGGATGCAGGGATCGGGCATGGTCTCCGACCTGATTGCCAGGCGTTCATTCGGGGAGCAGTTCCGCAGCGTGCTGGGTCAGCCACGCGCCAGACTGGTGTTCGCAGTGACGGCGATCGAAGGCCTGTTCACCCTGACGGGATTTGCCTTTGTGCCGACCTATCTGCACGGCCGCTTCGGGCTCGGCCTGGGTAAGGCCGGCGCGGTGATGGCGATGTATGGCGTCGGTGGCCTGGTATACGTGGCGCTGTCCGGCGTGCTGATCAGGCGTCTGGGCTCTGATGCGCTGGCCGCCCTCGGAGGCGCGCTCCTGGGCGCCGCCTTCGCCATCGTCGCGGTCGGACCACGGTGGGAATGGAGCGTGCCCGGATGCTTCCTCGGCGGACTCGGCTTCTACATGCTTCACAACACCTTGCAGACCCAGGCGACCGAGGTATTCCCGCCATCGCGCGGCACGGCGGTCGGGCTGTTTGCCGCGAGCCTGTTCCTTGGGCAGGCGCTCGGCATGAGCGGCGCTGCTGCCGTCGCCGGCACCCTCGGCGAGCGATGGCTGTTTGCCGCCGCCGCCGTGGCTCTCCCCCTTCTCGGCATGGCATTCGGAGGACGGCTCCGCACAGACGTTCCCCGTCACCGTCCCGGATAGCGGCGGCCGGGGGAAGGTGCCAGTCATGTCAGCTATCGGCGCATAGATCCGGGTCATCCCGCCTACCAGGCCGCGCTGCATAGGACGACCCGCTACCCTGCGGAGCACGTCACGTTGACGGCTAGCTCCAGGAAGAGGCTGCGCCCCTGTGTGCCGCATCGGAAGGTCGGGCGCGGCAAGGTCGGCATCGGCGGCAAGCGCAGCGGCAAGTAGGGCGTGAAGCGCTGATCGCCACGGCACGACGACACGCCGTTCTATCACGGCGGCGCCAGACCAGACGATTCAGGCGTTGGCGAATGGGAAAGTGATTGCCCGTTTCGGCCGAAAGCGAACCGGTCACCGTCGCCAAGCGTGCGGCCGATGCCGGCCATGAAGCGTCGTTCGCCAGTTCCGTGGTTCGGACTCACTGATGGCGCCTTTACGCACGATGATTCCTCGACCCTTGCATCATTGTTCCATGGTATAGCGAGTCAGCCCGACGGGCCACGCTCGACCGCGATACGCAATGCTTCGAGATCCAGAATGTCGATGGCGCGGTAACGGGTCTCAATCAGTCCGGCATCGCGGTATCGCCGCAAGGCCGCCGCGACGGCTTCACGCGTCACGCCCAGTGCGTCCGCAATGTCCGCCTGTCGCACGTCAAGAGATCGCCGTTCTACGCCGGCCACCTCCGCGACGAGAAATTGCGCAACGCGTTGCGGCACCGTCAGCCGGAGCGCGCTGTCGAGCTTGTCCGCCGCATGAATGAGCCTTTCGGCCAGTTCGGCGAGCAGGTAGTCACGCAAATCTGGCTTTCGGTTCAGCAGATCCCGGAACCGTTGATCGGAAATACGAAGCAACCGTACCGCACCGACTGCCACCGCGTCATGGGTGCGTGGACGCCCCGTCAACAAGGGCAGTTCGCCAAATGCTTCGCCGGGGCCAATAACGGCCACACTCACCCGCCGGCCCTCGCTATCCATACGGCTGAAACTCACCTTGCCTTCCAGGACGAACTGGAGCGAGCGGTCGTGGTCGCCCTGGCGGTGAATCGTTCTACCTGAGCGGTAGCGAACTTCCGTTCCCGCCGCCAGCAACTCCGCGCGCATCGTCTCCTCGAGTGCGGCAAGCAGCAGATGGGGGTCGATTCTGGCGTGGGCGGCCATCTGTCACCTCATCATTGTGAATTTGTTCACATTCTATATGGAAGGCGGCTGATATAAAGCCTGCATGGCAACAGTGGCGCGACCGTCTGGCCAGAGCAAGGCCGCGCCGACCATTGGGCAAGCCTGAGAAGCAGATGATGAATCACGCAGACAACACCGGCATGGCGAGCGGCGCCACATCGATTGGCGGCGTGGCCGTCGTGCCGGCCTTGTCCGCCATAGCCGGCGTGCCCCAACCACATTCTGAATGGAGATTCCGATGACTGAATCCGAAGTGAGAACGCTGATGGCCAAGTTTGGTGCCGCCTTCCGTGCAGGCGATGCTGACGCGGCCGCCGCCTGCCTTGCCGACGACTTCACTTGGCAGTTACCTGCCGGCAACGGCGATCCGCGCGGTCAGGTCCTGCAAGGCCGTGACGCTGCGCTGCGCTACTTGCGCGAGCGATTTGCAGAGCAGCAACGCGGCGGCAACGGCGTGGTCTTTTCGGACAGCCGCATGGAGGTGTTCGGCGACATGGTGATTCTGCGCTATCGCGTCCGCGGCATGGCTGAAGGTGGCCTGCCAGTGGATGCAATGGGGCTTGACGTATTCCGCGTTGCCAACGGGCGGCTTCTGTCGAAGGATGCGTACTGGAAGCAGGTGACCTGGCCGATCTCGAGCCAATGAGTGGTTCGGCTTCGCGGCCCACGCTGTGTCAGGGTCTGGCCTGCCATTGAAACTGCGGCGGACACTGCCCAGCCCGCAGATCTGCGATGAATCATCTTTATTGAATTTGCACGCAGGCATTGCGGCTTTTGACACCTTTTTTAGGTGTCAGGCCATATTGTGACAAAGCTCCCGGCAACGGGGATTTTCTCAACTTTCGTCACAAGAACAATGACTGACCTGCGCCATACCGCGGCTGCGCTGCTTGCGTGTTCCGTACCTTCCATCATCCTGTTCGCCGCCATGCCCGTCATGGCACAAGCCCAGCCGGCGTCGCCGCATGCGTTCACGGCCAACGTGTCGCTGGCCTCGGACTATCGCTACCGCGGTATCAGCCAGACCAACCTGCGCCCGGCCATCCAGGGCGGTTTCGACTACGCGCATCAGAGCGGCTTTTACGCGGGCAACTGGAACTCGAGCATCAGCTGGCTCGGAGATGCCAACCCGTCGGTGTCGGCGCCGGTCGAAATGGATTTCTACGGCGGCTTCAGGAACACCTTCAAGGTGTCCGGCCTCGAGTTCAGCTATGATCTGGGCGCGCTCGAATACTACTACCCGGGCGGCTACAACAACCCGCGTCCGTACACCACGGAACTGTACGCCGGCATCGGCTGGGGCCCGGTGTTCCTGAAGTACTCGCATGCCGTGACAAATCTGTTCGGGTTCAACGACAGCAAGAACAGCCACTACGTCGACCTGAGCGCCAACGTGCCGCTGAATTTCTGGGACCTGACGCTGAATGCGCATGTGGGCTACCAGGGCGTGATGCACAACAGCGACGCCTCATACACCGACTGGAAGATCGGCCTGAGCAAGGACCTGGGCAAGGGCTTTGCGCTGGCGGTGGCCTACGTGGACACCAACGCCAGGGAATCGGCCTACACCAGCGTCAACCGGGGCCGCTACCTCGGCAAGGCCGCGGCCTGGGCTTCGCTGACGAAGACGTTCTGAGCGTGTGAGCCTTGCCGGAACAGGGAGCAGCCGACCATCGCCGCCCTATTGACTCTCAACCCACTGAATGGCGAAGCGCATCAGCTCCTTGCCGTTGGCAATGCCCAGCTTTTCCTTGATGTTGGCCTGATGTGCCTCGATCGTCTTGATGCTCCGGTTCAGTTTCCCGGCGATCTCGCGGGTGCTGAAGCCTAGTCCGATCAGGTGCAGGACCTCGAACTCCCGTTCCGAAAGGCTCGCGATCGAGCCCGCCGGGATTCTCTCGGGAACCGTCAGGGCTCTGGCCAGCTTCTCATGCATGGCGGCGCTCAGGTAGATATTGCCGGCCAGCACCTCGCGGATGGCATTCACAATATGCTCGGTGGCCTCGAGTTTCATCAGGTACCCGTTTGCGCCTGCCCGCAGTGCGCGTTCGGCAAACAAGGCTTCATCATGCATGCTGAGCACGAGAATGGCCAACTCGGGGTAGTGCTGCCGGAGCGCCTTGACAAGGTCCAGCCCGGAGGTCGAGTGCAGGCTCAAGTCCACAATGGCCATGCCCGGCCGGCAGACCATCGCCGCCAGGGCTTCTTCGGCATTGCCGGCCACGCAGCAGACATGCAAATCGCCATGCAGATTCAGTAACTGGCTTAATCCGTCCCGGATGACGGGGTGGTCATCCACGATCAGGATCTGCGTCGCGCGGCCCGGACTAGACGGCTTGCCTTTCATGGCCAGGATTCTCTGGTATGGGATAGCTGATGGCAACCGTGGTGCCACCCAAGGCATTGCGGGTGACCGTGCAAACGCCGCCCAGCAGGCTGGCCCGGTGACGCAGGTTGTGCAGTCCCAGTCCCGATGCGCGCTCCATTTGCTCCGCGTCGACGCCGACGCCGTCGTCACTGACGGATAGCCTCTGTGTTCCGCCTTCGCGCTCGAGGCTGATCCAGATGTGGTGGCCGTGGCTGTATTTCAGCGCGTTGTTGACGGCTTCCTGTGCTGCACGGTATAGGTTCATCTGCATAGGCGGATCGAGCAGGTCCACATTGGCGTCGATGTGCAGCGTGCAGTCGATGCCATTCAGTGTGCTGGTGCTCTGCGTCAGCCCTTGCAGGGCCACTGCAAGGCCGCCGGATTCCATGGCCACCGGATCCAGGCCATGAGCGATCTTGCGAGTCATCAAGGACGCCTGCTTTACCAGCCTGGCAATGGTGGCCGCCTCGGCGGCGGCCGGGTGGTTGTGCTTCTGCAGTTCCTGGTTCAGGGTGGCACAGTAGAAGCCCAGGCTGGTGAGGTGCTGTCCGAGGCCGTCATGCAGTTCCCTGCCGATCAGTCTCTGCTGCTGATCGCTGATGCGGATCAGCTCCGCTTCCAGCAGGCGGCGCCGCGCCATCTCCTGCTTCAGTTCGTGGTTTGTCCGCTTCAGGGCCCGGGTTCGCGCTTGCACATGCTGTTCCAGCTCGAGGTGGGATGCGAGCAGGAGTTCATGGACGTGTTTCTCCTGGGCACGCGCGGCTACCAGCAGCAATCCGGTCACTGCCACGACGTTCGCAAAGGCGCACCATCTGACGAGGCTGTCCACTGGAGATTCGACGGCAAAGGGGCCGGTGCCGTGGGTCGTGCCCCAGATGGCCACGATCGATACCAGCAAGGTTGCCAGGCTCGCGCCCACGTGATCGAAACGCAGAGCGGCCCAGATAATGAACGGGAAAACCGCCAGGGCTGCCGGGTAGTAGCCGTGCCCGGCAAGTTCGGTGGCGCCGAAGATGAGGTAACTGATCCAGAAGAGGGATGCGGTCAGTCCGCACGCTTCCGTGGCCTGCCTGACAGAGCGGACAGGACTCGGATACGTGAACAAGCCGAGCAGCGCCGGGGCCACCACGAGCACCCCCATCATGTCACCGAGCCACCACTGCAGAACGGCCGCGCCGTACTCGGCGGCTGACACCATGCGTCCTTGCAGGAGGGCGGTGGTGCCAATCAGCGCGCCCACAACGGTGCTGGCCGTCGCAGCCAGGGTGATGAACGCCAGCACGTCCCTGATGCGGCCCAGGGTGACCTGGAATTGCGCCACCCGCGTCAGCAAGACTGTCGCCGTCAGGGCTGCAGCCGTTGCGCCGAGGCCAATCATGGCTGCCACCGGCAGGGGTACGCCTGCCGACATATTGGCAAACACCGAGCCAATGGCAATTCCTGGTGCCACGGCGAAGCCCAGTACCAGCAGCGCAACCAGGGCGATGCCGCTGGAAGGCCACACCAGCGACACCGCACCGCCTACCACCGCGTAGCCAAGCCCCAGCTTTGCGCCTGCGTAATACGCCAATGCGACAAGGCCGATGTCAGCGAGGCGGTCGAGCCAAGTCTTGCGCGGAATAATGACCATGGTTCGTCTCAGATACTGGGGACTGCCCCTGGCATATCAAGTCATTTTGCCGTTAGCCGCGATGGCATCACTCTTGCGCAAGCTAGCGTCCAATACACCTGTAGTGAATTACGCATTTGCAGCGAATTCACGCCAGGCAAGTGCTGCCAAACCATGGTGCCGTGACATATATCAATCTATGTCAGAACTCCCTTGTGCGGTAAGCGTAGCCGGATGGATTTAATCAGCGCCAGGCTATGCCGTGCGGGTGCGATGCCGGGTTCCGGATGTGCGCAGCACAAAGTCCGCCGGCTTGGCGAATAGGGCAATCCCCTAGCCTTCTTTCGGAATAGGGCCTTATTCATACGCTAGCCGTCAGCGCGTACATTGCATTCGTATGAAATTGCGGCGTCATGAGCCGGTGCGAAATGAGTTCGCTTCGGTGTTGTTGCAACCAACTGAAATGGAGGTATAAAAAATGTTAAAAACACTCTTGCTGCTCGCGGCGGTGCTTGGCGCCGTGGCGGCCTATGCCGGCATCGGGCCAAGAGACGTGTACACCGATGGTGCTAGCGTGATGGGGCCCCGAGACCCCTATACAGATGGGGGAAGGAGCATTAAGTTTGACGTTTATTCAGATGGGGCGAGAGTCACGGACAGACGAGACGTGTTCACCGATGGCTCGAGAATCACCAACCGCGACGGACTGGTTGAGGATATGTAAGACAAGGCCGAACGGTCCGCAACAGAGAATGTGGCAGGCGCACAGCGTCAACAGCCGCGAACCAGACACATCCCCCGAGCAACAGCCTCGGGGGAATCTTTTTGGCCAGCGTGGCCTCTGTCCGGAGGCAACTCCTGCCATTGTGCTCTGCCGGGCGAAGCCCCCACTGCGTTTGCTGCGTGCAGGTTCGGCCGGTTTCCGAACCAGCCTGTTGCAGTCCTGAAACCGAAAGGCGCTGATGCTGAGGCCGGATTCCCCGAAACGCCAAACGCTATTGCCACTTTGATCCCAGTGCGCCAAGTCCAGCTTTCCTGAGATCCTCCGGCGCCATCACCACGCGAAACTCGCAATCGGCATTGAGCATCAGAAACCAGGGCTCCGCGAAGGCAGGAATCTGCGATGGCTCAGCGAGGTCGACCACGAGAATCGCGCCACGTGTGCCGTTCTGTTCCGTAAAGTAGACCGCCTCTGGCTTCATTTCGGCCAGGATCCTTTCCATCACGTCACCGATGGTGCCATTGCGCACCAAAGTATTGAATGGCTCATGAGGTATCCGAATATTAAGAAGCATTCGCATGTTCAATCTCCTTGATTGGGCGCTGGATCTGTTCCGGCGACGCTGCGCGCAAGCGGTGCAGCAGGCCAACAGGAAGCGGACCAGGGCTTTCAACCTAGTCGATGGTCGCCGTGTCCCCCAGGTATGCGCTTCAGCGGGCGTGCGGTAAGACACGTACCACTGCATCTTCCTGGCCGCGCGCTTGCCAGGAGCGCTATCTCTCGATCCGGGCGCATGACCCGGACACCAACGCGTGACCATCTGGATCGACGTATCGGATTGGTAAGATGCGAACGATATGACGGGCCATGCCCAGCCGCGCCGACGCAACGTTGGATGCGGCTGAGCATGGCGCTTTTGAGAATTCCGTGGTTCAGATCGACAGGCAAGTGCAGGCAGGTGTCATGCAAAGCAAGAGTAAAGCAACCCTCATCGGGCTCATCGCGATTCTGTTATGGAGCTCGATTGTCGGTCTGATTCGCGGCGTCAGCGAGCACCTCGGGGCGACTGGCGGGGCGGCAATGATCTATACCGTCGCATCGGCCCTGCTGATGCTGACAGTCGGCTTTGTCAGAATGCATGAGTTTCCCAGGCGCTATCTCGTTTGGGGAAGCGTTCTGTTCGTTTCCTACGAGTTGTGCCTTTCTCTGTCCATCGGCTACGCGAACAGCGGCAGGCAGGCCATCGAGGTGGGCATGGTCAACTACTTGTGGCCGAGTTTCACCATGTTGTCTGCCATCGCATTCAACAAGCAGAAGTCCAACCTCTTGATCGTTCCCGGCTTCCTGATCGCCATTCTGGGGATCTGCTGGGTCCTGGGCGGGGATCAAGGGTTGGACTTCGCCGGGATGGCAGCGAACGTCAATGACAATCCGCTCAGCTACGGGCTGGCCTTCCTTGGTGCCTTGATCTGGGCGGCCTATTGCACTGTGACCAACAGGATTGCCGAAGGCAAGAATGGCATCACGCTGTTCTTCATGCTGACCGCACTGGCGCTGTGGATCAAGTATTTCGCCACGGAGAGCGGGACGATGGCGTTCAGCTTTCCGGCAATGATTTATCTTGCCTTGGCCGCCTCAGCGATGGGGTTCGGCTATGCGGCCTGGAATGTCGGCATCCTGCATGGCAATGTCACGGTGCTTGCCGGCGCTTCCTATTTCATTCCGGTGCTTTCAGCTGCCCTCGCGGCCATGCTCCTGCGCACACCACTATCGATCTCCTTCTGGAAGGGCGCATCCATGGTCTGTGCGGGGTCGGTCCTGTGCTGGATGGCAACACGGGGGCGACGATCCAAGGCACCCCCGTCGCCGGAATTGCCACGGTCGCATGAACGTGCACAGGAGCCATGAGAGCCCGCGCCAAGGGTGCCGCCGGCGAGCCTCGGCCCCTGACCTCATAGTGGATCGGAACACAGTCGGACGTTACAAATGGCACTTCCAGGTTCTGGGCCGTGGCTGTCGCCAGCGCTTGTTCCGCCGCCAGGCGTGAGCCGTCGCACCAAGTAGCCGTTCGTGGCGGCCTTGCACTGCCGATCCGCACCTAATATTCGGAATGGCCCTGAAAACCTTTTGAACGCTTGGAAGCGGTGGAAGGCATTGTCGGAAATGGCAAGCCCTTGCGGGATGCATCCATCGTCGGGCGTTGTGCCCTGGATCTCAACCCTTATCTGAGGAGCGCTGCCATGAAGCTGCTTCGCATTGCCACCCTGGCGTTCGTACTTTCTGGCTGTGCCATGAACCAGGGCACACCCGGCAGCGCGCAGGCGTCGCACACGGAAAGCTGCAAGGTAACGTCAGAGCAGGAGATCTCGGCGCTGTTTGATCGATGGAACCAGTCTTTGCAGACCGGCGATCCAAACAAGGTGGTGGCCAACTATGCGGAACGGTCGATCCTTCTTGCTACGGTATCCAACAAGCCTCGCCTGACCGTCGCGGAGAAACAGGACTATTTTCAACACTTCCTGCAGGACCGCCCCTTCGGGAAGATTGACTTCCGCAGCATCGAACTGGGCTGCAATTCTGCCGTGGATGCCGGGCTCTACACGTTCACCTTCGCACGGACGGGCGCAGTCGTTAAGGCCCGCTATACCTACACCTATCGCTGGGATGGCAGGCAATGGCTGATTACGAGTCATCACTCGTCGGCCATGCCGGAGAAGATGTAGCCGAGGCCGGTCAGTTCGCGCCGGGTTGAAAGCTGACCCCGGGAAGCCCCCCATCGGCGCCATTTGCCATGAACGCACCCGAGCCCGCCCGCAGTCACCGAACGCGGCACCGCGATGCGCGCGTGGGTGGGCTTGGACGCCGCTGGCGTACAGCCCTGGTCGTCACGGCCTTGCTGCTGAGTTACGCGGCCGTCGATATTTTCTTGCCGCTCCGTCGTGACCTGACCCAGTTTGATCCTGTCGCAGTGGGCGGGCTGGAAACGAAGATGTGGCGCTCTTACTATGAGCGCCAGCGCGTTGCGCTGTTTCTCGAACTGGCGCAAACCTTGCGCACCCAGTATCGCTTCCCCCTGCTTCGCTCGTACGTCGGCGCCTATTACGGGGCATCGGCGGCATTTGTGTTCAAGGAAGGCAGAGAGCGCAGCGATTACGAGAAGGCATTGCCAACGCTGCGCACTTACTTTGGCATGATCCGGAATACCGGAAGCATCGATTTCGATGTTGGACGCGCCACTACGCTGGAGTTGGAGTGGTGGATCGTGCATCGGGAGCACGAGCGCTATCCATCCGATGCCTTGGAACATGCGTGCGCCGAAGCCGCGGCGGCGCTCTACAGGGTTCCTGCGGCCTCAACACTCGAGCATGGTCGCTTGCGCGCGCAAGCCATGCTCTTGCGCGATGCGCGCGCCGAGGCCGGCGGTGTCACGGAACCGGAGTGGACGACCATCGAGCTGCTATTGCAGCAAAGTTATCGCGCGCTTCGCGCTGCGGTTGCGTCGGCGTCCGGAACTTCCGGCAACATTGATTCAGGCAAAGAGCCCTGACGAACTTCGACGCTGCGAGTGCACGTAGTCCCAACGGCGCTGGCCGGCATGCGGTGCCACGCCACTCAATCCAGCACAAGCCCCGCGTGCGCCAGCAACTGGCGAAATACAAGCAGGCGCACGTCGCCGGTCTGCGCCAGCCGGTCGCAGACATAGAGGTATGCGGGCATGTCGCTGTGTCCGCGCAGCGCATCCTTGCACTCCCGTTCGGAGATCTCCAGGTGGACGCCGGTGAGCACCGCGCGGCCCTTGCCCACCCGTGCACTGACGATGGCGGGCGGCGTGCCGTCGATGCCCGAGTAGACGGCCAGGACCTGCGTGCCGGGGCCGGGTGGGTCGTCAAAGTCGAAGCGGCAGCCACCGTGGTAATGCGTGTAGAGCGACATCGGGACATCGGTCAGGCTGTCCGTGGTCCGCAGTTCCACCGCGGCCGTGGTGCGCGGCGTGCCGTCATAGAGTCTGCCGCCGGTAAGTTCGGGCAGCGAGCCCACTGCCACGGCATCAACCAGGCGCAGTTCACGCGGGCCGCAGATTGCCCCTCTGGTGCCGGCATGAAAAGCCAGTTCCCGGCACGCGTAGTAAGCGCCCGCGCAAATCCCGAGGTAGACGCCGCCCTGCTCGACGAAATGCCGGATGCGCGCGTTCGGGGCGCCGTTCAGCAATGCGCAATAGGGAAGGTCGGCGCCGCCCGGCATGACAAACAGCACCGCATCGTCGAACAGCGTGGCGTCATGCCGGATCTCGTCAGCCATCACCGCGCGGATCTCGTAGGCGCCGGCATGAAGCTGGTGCCCGATGGTCCGCATCAGACATGCGGTCCACTCGGAAGCGCCGGCGTCGACGTAAGTGAGGATCTGGGGCCTTGGCATGTCGGCATCCGCTTCTTGTCGTTTCCGACTTTAGCCGTTCCGGGCCGAAAACGCCAAGCCGGGATCCGGTCAAGGCTTCTGCGGCTGCCCCAAGGCCGGAGGCGCCGGTGGCGGCAGAGGCGTCGCCACGGGTTCCAGTCCCGTGCTGCTGACCATCGCGGCCGCCGCCGGCGAGGCCAGGAACCTGACGAAGCGGGAAGATGCCGGTGTCTGCCGGCCTGCGATCGTTCCCGCGGAAAAGAACACCTTCTGCTGCAACTCGGCTGGCAACGGACCGACGTAATCCAGTTCCTTGAACGGCAGCAACTCGCTGACCTGCTGGAAGCCGATCTCGGCATCGCCTCGCGCCACCACGGTGCCGACACGCTCACTGTAGATCTTGCGGGCCTTGTCCCTGATCTTGTCCGCGACGCCAAGCCGGGCGAACAGTTCGCTGGAAAGATACGTGCCGCTGGCGCTCGCGGAATACGCGATGGATCTGGCGTTGAGCAGGGTCTGCGTCAGCGCTTCGGTCGTGCTGATATCCGGCTTTGGCGTGCCCTTGCGCACGGACATGCCGATCAGCGAGCGGGCCAGGTCGACCCGGCTGCCGGCGGCCACCTTGCCTTCCGATACCAGCTTCTCAAGGCCCGAGTCCGCCAGGATCACCACGTCGAAGGTCTCGCCCCGCGCCAGCCGGCTGGGGATGGAATCGGGCGCATTGCCCATCGACGCGCCGTAGGCCGTGATGACATGGTCCTGCGTGGCGGCCTCGTACAGCGGCACGAGCTGCTGGTAGGCGGCCGTAAAACCGCCCGAGGTGATCACGCGGATCTCATCTGCCTGGGCCGGAGCGGCCAGCCAGAGCATGAGAACCAGCAGGGCAGGCCTGGCGGCCTGAATATTCAGCTTCATGTCGTCTCCTGTTTTTCACCGCTGCGGGCGGCGGCGCCCGTCAGTCTTCTTTCATATTGGCTGCGCGCGCGATCGGGCCGAGGCGAGCCTTTTCGCCTGCCAGGAACCTGGTGAAGTCAGCCCGCGTGCCCCCCATCGGCTGGATGCCTTGCGGGATCAGCCTGGCGCGCAGCTCCGGGGACTTGATCGCGGCGTCGATGGCCTTGTTCATCTTGTCGAGGATCGCGTCAGGGGTGCCGTGCGGCGCGAAGACGCCGGACCAGTGACCGATGAAGATGCCGGGATAGCCGAGTTCGGTCGTGGTGGGCACATCCGGCATTGCGGCAATGCGCGTATTCCAGGTGGAGGCGATCGCCCGCAGCTTGCCGCCCTTGACCTGCGGCAGCACCACGACACTGGCCTCCGAGGTCGCGTCGACCTGTTTGCCGACCACGGCGACCATGCCTTCCGAGCCGCTCTTGTAGGGGATGATCTCAAGCTTTGCGCCGGTCGCCAGCTTCAGCATCTCTGCGACAAAGTGCGGCGTGCTGCCGGTGCCCGCCGTGGCGAAATTCAGGCTCGTGCCACCTTTGCCGCTGGCAATCAGGCTCTTGAGGTCCTTGAGCGGGGAGTCCGCGGGCACCACGATGACCGACGGGCTGACCGCCAGCATGGCGACGGGGACCAGATCCTGTTCCTTGTATGGCAGGTGGGTCTTGATCATCCCGTTGGTGATGATGCCGGCCGCCGGTGCCAGGAAGGTATAGCCGTCCGGGGCGGACTTGGCCACATAGTCGGCACCCAGTACCGAACCGGCGCCAGGCTTGTTCTCGACGATGATGGGTTGGCCAAGCTGCTTCGAGGCGGCCTCGGCCACGGCGCGGGCAACCAGATCGTTGGCGCCGCCGGGGCCGAACGGCACGACAAACTTCACCGGCTTTGCGGGCCAGGCTTCAGCCCAGGCGCTAAGGGTGCAGGCGCTCAGGGTAAGGGCTAGCGCGAGATGGCGAACGGCGAGTTTCAAGGTCAGTCTCCGGGATAGGTCTTCTGTTGTGCGCTTTTCGGCACGACACAACGTCCCGATCAGGCATTGCAAGCTTATCGACCCAAGACTATTCTGTGAATTGCAATGTTCTTATGAATTCATGCATGCCACGCATTAATTTCGCCCTGGAAGACTTACAGGCCTTTGTCGCGACAGCCGAAAGGGGAAGCTTCCGCATGGCGGCGGACGCCCTTCACATTTCACAGCCAGCGCTCAGCCGGCGGATCGAAAAGCTGGAAAAGACGCTCGGCTCTCGTTTGCTGGACCGGACCACGCGCCGCGTCGAGACCACGAATATCGGCCGCCAGTTCCTGGAGGAAGCCCGCGCTGCGCTGGACATTCTGGACAACGCCGTGTTCCGGCTCGGCGACGAGGCCACGCTTCAACGCGGCCTGGTGACCGTGGCCGCCATACCGTCCGCCGCGCTGCATTGCCTGCCCCATGCGATCCACGTGTTTGCCAGCCGGCATCCGGGTGTGCGCGTGCGCGTGATTGACGAAAGCGCCAGCACGGTGCTGGCCAGCGTCATGTCGGGGGAATCGGATTTCGGGCTCAATTTCATGGGTGCGCAGGAGCCCAATATCGAATTCCACGCCATCCGCGCCGAGCGCTATCAACTGGCAATGCGGCGCGACCACGAATGGTCCGCGCGAAATCACGTGGCCTGGGAGGCGTTGGCGGGGCAACGCATGGTCAGCGTGTCCAGGCAAAGCGGCAATCGCGCCCTGATCGAAAATGCCATCGCCCACCTCGAGCGACGCCCCACCATTCATTACGAAGCCAACCACGTCGTCGGCGTGCTGGCGCTGGTGGAAGCGGGTCTTGGCATGGCCGTGCTGCCTGGCATGGCGGTGCCGCGGGATCATCCCCGGCTTTGCGCCATCCCCCTGGTCGAGCCTGATGTGGACCGGGTCCTTGCGTTGATACGCCGTCGCGACAGGCCATTGCAGCCTGCCGCGCAGGCGTTGTACGAGACCATCACGTTGGATATGGCGGACACGTAAATTGTTGCCTGGGCTGATGGCGAGTTCAACGTCTATGCTCTCAATGTCGGCAGGATGAAGGTGCCCGGGGTGCTACGCGGACCGCTTCCGCCGTGGCTACGGCCAGGCAGACACTGGGTCGGCTGGCGACAGCAGCGGCGGCGACGTTTGCGGCGCAGCAAGAGCCGGATCGCCGCTTGAGGGGTCAAGGATATCGAGGAGCAGCGGTGGATTCCTATGCCATTAACGGTGAAACGCCAGCCGACACGCACCTGCAGCAATCCCGTGCAGCCCTCACGCTTGCTGCCCTGGGCGTCGTCTACGGCGATATCGGCACGAGCCCCCTTTATGCGGTCAAGGAGACCTTCAATCCGGCCCACGGCATCCCCCTCGTCACCGAAAACATACTTGGCGGGATCTCGGCGATCTTCTGGGCGCTAATGGTGGTCGTTTCGCTCAAGTACGTGATCCTCATCATGCGGGCCAACAACAGAGGGGAGGGCGGCATCATGGCACTGCTCGCGCTCGCCCTGTCGTCCGTGAAAAAGGTCGGCCGCTCCCCGACGCCGATCCTGCTCGTGGGCCTGTTCGGCGCCTCGCTCTTCTATGGTGATGCCGTGCTGACACCGGCCATGTCGGTGCTCTCGGCGCTCGAAGGCATTGAGGTGGGCACTACCGCGCTGCAGCCTTATATCTTGCCGGCATCCGTGGGTGTGCTGATCGCGCTGTTCGTGTTCCAGCGGCATGGCACCGCCGCCATCGGCGCGCTGTTCGGGCCTGTCACGATCGTGTGGTTTCTTGCCCTTGCCGCCGCGGGCATCCACGGCATCGCCCAGTATCCCGCCATCCTCGGCGCGCTCAGCCCGCTGCACGCGCTCGGCTTCGTTACGCAGCACGGGTTCGCCTCGTTCGCGGTGCTTGGGGCGGTGCTGCTCGCGTTCACCGGTGCCGAAGCGCTCTACGCGGATATGGGGCATTTCGGCAGTGCCCCGATTCGCCTGGCCTGGTTCGGCCTGGTATTCCCGGCGCTGGCGCTCAACTACCTGGGGCAGGGTGCGCTGATCATTGTCAATGCAAAGGCAATCGAGAACCCCTTCTACCTGCTCTATCCGTCCTGGGCCCTGTATCCGATGGTCGCCCTTGCAACCGCCGCAACCGTGATCGCGTCCCAGGCGACGATTTCTGGCGCCTACTCGCTGACGAAACAGGGAATCCAGCTGGGCTATCTGCCACGCATGAACGTGGTGCACACATCAGAACGAGCGATTGGTCAGATCTACATACCGACGCTCAACGGGATGTTGCTGGTTGCGGTTCTGGTAGCCGTGCTCGGCTTCGGATCTTCGACCAATCTGGCTTCGGCCTACGGTGTCGCAGTCACCGGCACGATGTTGACTACGACGCTTCTCACTTTCTTTGTGATCCGCTACGGTTGGCGCTACAACCTGCTGCTAAGCCTTTTCGCAACCGGCTTCTTTATTGCTGTGGATATGGCTTTCGTTTCCTCCAGCCTGTTGAAGGTTGCCGAAGGCGGATGGTTCCCGCTCGTTGTCGGGGCCGGGATGTTCATTGTGATGCTGACATGGGTTCGCGGCCGGCAAGCCCTGCTGGAGCGGCTGCAGAGCACCGACGTGCCGCTTAAGTCGTTCCTGGATTCGTTGTTTCTCTCGCCGCCACCGCGTGTGCCCGGCACGGCGGTGTTCCTCACCCCGACACCGGATGTGGTGCCGCACGCGTTGATGCATAACCTCAACCATAACAGGGTGCTGCACGAACGCGTCGTGTTCGTTACCGTGAAGATGAAGGATGTGCCATCGGTGCCGGTGACCGAGTGCGCGGCCGTCGAAGCGCTCGGACATGCCTGCTACCGGGTCACGCTGCGCTTCGGCTTCATGAACCGGCCCGATGTTGCGCAGGCGCTCGGGGCGCTGCCTCCGGCGGCCGGCCTGGCGTTTGACATCATGGAAACCTCGTTCTTTCTGAGTCGCGAGACCATCGTCCCTGCAGCCAGCATTCCCAGTGGCATGGCGTCATGGCGTGAACGCCTGTTTGCCACGATGACCAGGAACGCAGGCAACGCTGCCGATTACTTCAACATACCGGCAAATCGCGTGATCGAGATTGGCACGCAGATCCAGTTATAGATGCTCTCGTCTCCGGACCCTTGCATGGGACACCATTGCGCCCTAAGTTGGAGGAATCCGACGCTGTGATGGCAGGGCCGGAGTGTGCAACCGGAGACAATAATGACAACCCCCATTTCTGTCGTGAAAGCAGCCTATGAGGCGTATGGCCGCGGCGACGTCAATGCCATCCTCGATCTGGTGGCCGACCAGGTCGACTGGAAGATGGTAGGGCCACCCCAGATCCCCTACACCGGACAGCGCAACAACAAAGCCGAAGTCGCCAGCTTCTTCGCGCAGATCGCACAGGCGGATGACACGGAAATCTTCGAGCCACGCGAGTTTATCGAGTCAGGCGAGCATGTGGTCGTACTCGGCTTCCTGCGGGGGACCACGCGTCCTGAAGGTAAGCTGGTCGAAACCGAATGGGTGCATATCTTCACGGTCGTCGACGGCAAGATCCGGCGCTGGAAGGGCTTTGCCGATACGTCGGTCCGCTTTCTATAAGGTAAGACCGGCAATTTTCCGCCAGTCGGTTGCCGACCTGAGATCACATTTGGCTTTGCCATTTGGCAGGCTTTCAAGGCCCCAGAGTGCGCACGCTACCGCGCGCGCACGCGAACGTACGCCAGATGATGGGCCGCCCGGCATCGCGGCCTGCCCTGCGGCCGGTCAATGAGCGTGGCGCGAAGGGCATAGTCAGGCGCGAGGCATCTGCGCCGCCCTGTAAAGCACACGGACGGGCACCGGGCCATCGCGGCCTCGCAGGCGTGCAGCGAGCTGCGGCAGGCCCGCCGCTGAAACGCCGGCGGTCTGGAAGACTTGCTCTGAAACGATCGCCTCGCAAGCGATCTCTTTGGTCAACTGCTCAAGCCTCGAGGCCACATTCAACGGGTCACCAATTGCGGTGAAGGTGACATGCTCGCGAAAGCCGATCTCACCCATGACCGCCCGGCCGCAATGCAATCCAATGCCAAACCGGATCTTCGTCTGCAACTGCTGCTCGAGCGCAGCGTTGAGTTCCTCAATATTGGCTGCCACCAGAGGCACTGCGTTGAGCGCCTGACGACAGGCGGCGGACGGCTGGCTGCCCAGGCCAAAGATCGCGAGCACTGCGTCCCCCAGAAACTGGTTTGGCAGGCCGCCCGCCTGGACTACCGCGGCGCAGACCGAACTCAGGAATCGACTGATCACGAACAGACTGTCGAAGGGCAATTGCGCCGCCGCAAGCCTTGTGGAATTCCGCATATCCACGAACATGAACGCCGCGAATCGCTCTTGCGGCATGACGTCGCGCTGGCGCCGTTGCAAGAAGGCCGCGGATGCCGCCGGCGGCACCAGTGGCCACACGCAGAGATCATGGGTCGGCCGCAACTGGCAGGCCAGGCGCACGGTTTGCGAGTCAGCTCCCAGCCGCTCTAGAACACGCCGCTCCGCCTCGGCCGGCGCGGGCAGCGGCACATCGCTGAGCACGCGCACGCGGCACAACGTGCACCGGGCGCGGCCACCGCAGGTGCTGGCATGGGGAACGCCGGCCATGCGGCTGGCCTCGAGCACTGAAAATCCGAGCGGTGCGTATACCTTTCGTCCGTCTGGATACTGAACACAGAGCCGCCCGACCCGGCGCTCCCGCACCGTGCGCACCAGCCGCGCTGCGAACACAAGCAGCAGCGCACCACCGTCGAAGAGCAAGAAATCGTTGCGCAGCCCGGCGAGCCAGAGATTCTGCGAATCCGTTCCGATGATCGCCGGCCGCGCCGCCGCAGCGCGCCAGACAGGGTCCTGCGCGAGCGCAATCACTTCCCGTCCGCCCTGCAGGAAGCCTAGCAGCGCGAGCACCGGGAGCAGCACGGCGAGGCTCAGCAGCACGCTCCGCCATGCCCCAAACCATGGTTTCAAGCGCAACCAGAACCAGATGCCGTAACACCCATGCAGCCAGGCGGCCACCAACAGCATCGGCTGAATACGGCCGAAGAACGGTGAAGTCATCCAGAACGAGTACAGCAACTGCGCGTAACCCTTGTCGAGGCCGAACGCGGCAAAGGCAACCCGCGTATTCACAACATGGTTGGGCAGCAGCGGCGGTATGCACAAGCCGAGGACGAGTTGCGCCACCTCGCCCGGCGTCCAATGCAACGAGCGCCGTTCGTACAGCGCCCACAGGCCCAGGAAGAAGTGCGTCGCCAGCGCGCTGTACAGCAAGGCCGTTCCAAGCCATCCCTGCCAGATGAACTTCTGCACAAGCAGGTCGCGCTCCAGCCATGCGAGCGAGATATTGCCCAGCGAGTGATTCAGGAGGTGCGTGCCTACGTAGGTGAACAGCACCAGTCCTGCGGCCAGCCGGACCGATCGCACACCCGCCGGCCGCAATCTTTGAAGATAGGGAAAGAGTGACATGCGCTACTCTCCGCGTCGCCGTGCCTCTGTAGAACTGCCTGGCTACCAGATTTATTCCCACCAGAGTGCCGCAGGGATGCCATGCCGGGCGATTCCCAATGCCGGCGAAGCGGAACTGGCGGCTTCATATCGGACCTGCGTGCGCATCCTGCTTCCCAGCCTGCGCAGTGCGGTGCTCGCGATGGAATAAAGCGGGCGGCCCGGCAGTCTTCCTCGTGAACCCAGTCGGGAGGCCCGCCGGATAGTCTGGCGATCCGCCTCTCGATCGTTACTCGTGAGGGCACCATGTCATCAGATCTTCCATCCAATCCGTCGCGCCGCGACGCGTTGAAGTGTCTCGCTTTCGGTGGTGCGGGCACCGTCTTTGTCCTGGCCGGCGGTGTTCTCACGCCGGTGGAACTTGCCCTTTCCGCCTCGGGGAAGGGGCGCGCGGCTGACGCCGGCGTCCCGCTTTTTTTGCAGATCAGCGACACGCATATTGGCTTCAACAAGGAAGCCAATCCCGACGTCGCCGGCACGCTCAGGCAGACGATCGACTTCGTCAATGCGATGCCGGTCAAGCCGGCGCTGACGATTCACACGGGCGACATTACGCATCTTTCCAGGGCCGAAGAGTTTGACCACGCGGCCCAGTTGATGTCGGGGCTGAGTATCACCGAGTTGCATACCGTGCCCGGCGAACACGATGTCACCGATGGGCCTGGGACGGAATACTTCAAGCGTTTCGGGCAAGCCTCCGGCAACAAGGGCTACTACAGCTTCGACCACAGTGGCGTCCATTTCATCGGCCTGGTCAACGTGATGCATTTCAAGCCGAACGGCCTGGGGGGGCTGGGCGACGACCAGCTCGCCTGGCTGAAAGCCGATCTGAAGGGCCGCTCGTCCAGCACGCCGATCGTCGTTTTCGCGCATATGCCAATGTGGACGATCTACCAACCGTGGGGTTGGGGCACCGGCGATGCCGGCGAGGCGATGAGCTATCTGAAGCGCTTCGGTTCGGTCACTGTCCTGAACGGCCATATCCACCAGATCGTCTCGAAGGTGGACGGCAATATCACCTTCCACACGGCGCGCTCGACGGCCTATCCGCAACCGGCGGCAGGCGATGGTCCCGGACCCATGCCGCTGACTGTGCCGGGTGATCAGCTTCCCAGGATGCTTGGCGTGACCAGCATCAAGATCATGCGCCACCCATTCCAGACGACGCTTGCCGACACGACGCTCGCCTGAACTCCATGGACGGCTCACCAACCAGGGGCAACATCATGCTTACGACTATCCTTCGCCGCGCCTTCGTCGTCCCCCTCGGGGTCGCGATGCTCGTGGCGGCATCGGTTTCCGGGTTCTCCTTCGCGCAAGCGCAGGAAAGCAATGTCGTCGTTGTGAAGAATTTCATGTTCTCGCCGATGTCGCTCACGATCAAGGCTGGCTCGACCCTGACCTGGAAGAATCTTGATGGCGAACCGCACTCGGTTGTCAACGACGCCGGCCTGTTCCGCTCCGGCGCACTGGATCAGAATGACACCTTCAGCTTCAAGTTCGACAAGCCGGGGGTGTACAAGATCTTCTGCGGCATACACCCTAATATGAAGGCGACAGTCACCGTCCAGTAGGTGCGCGCTACAGGCGTTAGCGCCGCCGGCCGATGTGAGCTATCCGGCCCCCGCAGCTCGGGCGAGGCGTGGGGCTGCAACGCGACGTGCGACGTTCCGCCGCACGTCGGCGGCGGCGCCGATCCGCACCTCGCGGTGGGATAATCCCCGCAAATTGGCGCATCCGGCCATCTGCTGTGGCGCCAATTCAACATTTTCATGATGTGACTGACTCCCGGCCCCGGTACGCGGGCCTGGATTTGGTCGACGGAACTGCAAGCGGGCGCTGCCAGCCCATCTGCTTCACCATCTCGCATTGCGAGACAGCGCTCATTCATCGCATCAGCATGGCATCCAAGCTCCTTTCACGCCTCCTATTTGCTTCCACTGTTGCGGCGCCGATTGCCGCGCAAGCATGCGCGACCTGTGGCTGCTCGCTCAGCGCCGATGCCGCCATGGGCTACTCAACCATGCCGGGCTGGCGCGTCAGCCTCGACTACAGCTTTATCCCGCAGAACCAGCTGCGCCACGGGACTGGCGCAGTCCCCGCCTCCCAGCTAGCCGCCGTCAACGATGCCGGAGGCAGCCAGGAGGTGGAGAAACAGACGATCAACCGCTACTACAACCTGGGCCTGACCTACAGCCCGAACAGCAGCTGGAGCTTCAGCACCATTGTCCCCATCATCGACCGCAGCCACACCACCTATGGCAATGCGACCTCGGATCAGCTCACGCCGGACAACGTCAGCGGTGTGACCGCCAGCGGCCTGGGCGATATCAAGCTCATCGGCACCTACCAGGGCTTCCTGCCCACGCGAAACCTCGGTGTGCAGCTTGGCGTGAAGCTGCCCACGGGCGCCTACGGCGGCCAGAATGTCGTCACCGGCGCCACCGTGGGCCGCCCGGTGTTCTTCTCTTCAGGCCCGAATGCGGCCGCGGGCCAGGCGCTCGACGCCAGCCTGCAACCCGGCACCGGCAGCACGGACCTGATCCTCGGGGCGTACTACTACCAGCCGGTCAGCCAGAATTTCGACGCCTTCGTCAACGGCCAGTTCCAGGCGGCGCTGATGCAACGGCTGCGCGACGTGAATGCGGACTATCGCCCCGGCAATCTCCTGACCGTGAGCAGCGGCCTGCGCTACGTCGCCGACCCAAAGATGGTCCCTCAGCTGCAGTTCAATTTCACCCGCAAAAGCACGGACCAGGGCGCACTCGCCGATACCATCAGCACGGGAGGCAGCGTGCTTTACCTGAGCCCTGGCGTCACCGTGGCCGTAGGCGAACACGTGCACATGTACGCCTTCGTGCAGCGGGCAATCTATAGCAACCTCAAGGGGTATCAGCTATTCCCGCGCTGGAGCGGCAACGTGGGGGTGAGCTATGCGTTCTGATGTGTCGTCCCGGCGCGACTGGATGCGAACCGCCGCCGCCCTGGCCTGCGCCCCCGCGGTTGGCGGCTGGCACACACCGGCCCGTGCGGAAAGCCTGGCGGTGGGTCGGCCTGCGCCGCCGCTGACACTGCGCACGCTCGACGGACGCACCATCGATACGCGAGACTTGCGCGGCCAGGTCGTGGTGCTCACGTTCTGGGCAACGTGGTGCGGCCCGTGCCACACCGAGCTTCCGGTCCTGTCGGCCTATGCGGCGGCACACGCGGGCGAAGGGCTGAGCGTGCTGGGCTTCAGCCTGGACACGCCGGATTCCATCGCCGACGTGCGCAAGCTGGCTGCCGGCCTTGCCTTTCCGGTCGGGCTGCTGGGGAGTGCCTACGCCGGTGGCTACGGCCGGATCTGGCGCCTGCCCGTGAACTTCACCATCGATCGCGCGGGGATGCTTGCCGAAAACGGCTGGGACGATGCCAGTCCGGCGTGGACAGCGCAGAGGCTGGAGCAGGTCGTCACGCCCTTGCTCAAGCGGTAGTTGGAGATCCTCACTCGAATAGCCCGGACATCCGCGAGCCGCAACAGCCACAGCCAGCGCTCCAGGATGTGCTGCGGCCTCTGCCTGGAAGCTGATGCGCTGCCGAAGTCGGCTCCGAGGTGCCGTCAGGACGGGCGCCGGCCCGCCGGTAACCGCCCCTAGTCGAGGGTCATGTGCGAATCACGAACGATCTTGCCGAGGCGATTCTTCTCGGTCTCGATAAACCGCGTGAAATCTGCCCGGGTTCCGGTTTCCGGGCGATAGCCATATTTCTCCAACTGTGCCCGGAGGTCGCTATCGCCCTGGAACGCCGCAAGCATCGCCTGGGCGACGCGATCCATGATCGGTGCAGGCGTTCCCTTCGGGGCGTAGATCCCGCCCCAGTGCAGCATACGAATGGCGGGAAACCCCTGCTCGGCGGACGTGGGGGCATCCGGAATGGCCAGAGCGCGTTGGTCGTCCGTTACGGCAATCGGCTTCAGCTTTCCGCTGCGTACGAAGCCCACAACGCCGACGGGCGACTCCGAGGCAAGATCGATCTGACCCCCGATCACGGCGTTCAGTGCTTCCGCGCCGCTCTTGTAGTGAATCAACGTCACCGGTATGCCGAGCGCGGATTCGACCATTTCCGCGACGAAATGCCCGGTGCTTCCAGGGCCGGCCGTGCCGAACGTGATGCCGCCCTTCGCCTTGCCATAGGCTTGCAGGGACTTCAGATCCCTGAACGGTACGACCGATCCGGCAACCATGACAGACGGCGCGGAGTTGGTACTGACAACCGGTATCAGATCCCCTTCTGCGTAGGGCATCCTGACCCGCAGCAGCCCGTTGGCAACGGCCCCGTTGCCCGCAACCAGCAGGGTGTAGCCGTCCGGCGGGCTCTTTGCGACATACGCCGAACCGATGACGCCGCCTGCCCCTGGCTTGTTGTCGACAATCACGGTCTGACCGAGCTGCTTTCCAAGCGCGTGCGCGATGAATCTCGTGGTGATGTCACCCGGGCCTCCGGCGGAGAACGGCAACACAAGGCGCATCGGCTTATCGGGCCATTGGGATTGTGCGGCAATCAAATGCCCTGGCAGCAGGGCTGTCGACGCCAACGCAAGCATCCCCAGCCCGGCCAGAACTTTTCTTCGAACCGGTCTACAAATCATCTCTGTCTCCGATAGTTCTTTTGGTAGTCGGCCCTTATGCGAACGGGCTCTTGACCGGCGGCGCCAGCAGGGCCAGCAGGTCGCGCACGTCATCGAGCGTTTCAAGATTGCGCACCATGTACTCGATTGACGCTTGCCGTTCGGGCTCGATCAGGTCATGCGTCAATGCACGATATTTCTCGGCAACCTCATCGTTGGTTTGCGGACTCTCGACGGCACGAGACATCTGGCGATTGACTTCGATCCGTTCGCCGTCCGTGAAGGTGACCACGAGCCGTACGCGCCCGCGGCCGCGCTGGCCACCTGCGTCGAACGACGGCTCGTGCCTGACATCGATACGCGGCAGGAGCGCCCACACGTCGTCGCTGTCGATGCGGGAGGGCGAGAACTGAGGAACAAGCGCGGCGCGGTCCAGCACCGCGACGGCGAGGGCGTAGCCGATATTCATTTGCGCGCCGATTGGCGTCAGCGGCCGCTCGGGTACCCACCAGCCATGGTGATAGACGGCATGGGTAACGTCAGCTTCGATACGGCTGATCTCCTCGGCACGAAGCCTCCGCCTGGCGTCGACATCGAACAACGCGTCCAGCGGTGCATGAATGCCGCCCATGGCTGCATATGGCTTGATCACGATCCGCTCAACCTCCCAGCGCTCGCCGAGTGCGTCGGTGATCTGGCTGGCATCGGGGTCATGCCCTTCTCCGAAGGTCGAAAGGAAGCCGCCGTACTCCCGCTCGAAGACCCGTTTGATGCCGGTGTAGCCGCCGGCGGCCAGGATCGCCGCATACATGCCGTTGCGCGCTGAGAAGCCGTGGTGCATCCGCTTGCACATGGCTTCGTACTGGGCGGCCATCAGACCTGCGGACTGCGTACCCGCCAGTCCCAGCGCATCCTCAAACCGCGCTGCGTCGAGGCCTAACAGCTTGCCCACGGCGGCGGCAGCCGCGTGCGTGCCGAAGACTGAACCGGAGTGCCAGCCTCGGGACAGCATCTGGCCACCATGCAACGCCATTCCCACGCGCGGCCCGACTTCGTAGCCGGCCATCGCGGCCTCAAGGAACTGCCGGCCACTGATACGTTGCTCGCCCTCGGCGGCAGCCCAGAGCGCGGGCAGGACGAGCGAGGCACTGTGCAGGGGCCCGAGCGGGTGGTAGTCGTCCAGCTCAAAGCCCTGGATGAAGGTGCCATTGAGCAGGGCCGCGCCAGGGGCACTGGTCTTTGCCCCCCAGCCAACGATCGTGCGATCGCCGTTGCCTTCGGTCTTCGTGACGATCTCTACCGCCGTCTGTGACCAGGGCAGTTGTGCGCCGACAATCGCGCAGCCAATGCCGTCAAGCGTCAGCGCCTTGGCCCGCTCACGCGCGGCTGCTGGCGCGTGCTCAAGGCGCAAGCCTGCAAGCCAGGAAGCCAGCTTGCCAGTGGGGCCATCGGGATCGGTGGGAGGAAGAATTTTGCCGATTGCATCAGACATGATTGATGAGTGCCGGGGTTGAGACTGAATCAGGTTTATAGGGCCGACTGTGCGGATTGCTTACGGGCCTCGGCAGGCGGATTGATCGCGCGGCCGCGCCAGTCGCGCTGGAATACGCCGATGAGACACCCTGTTGCTATGGCGTTACCATCCAGCCAACGGAGCAACCGGTCGTTGTCCGCTGCTGGCGGCGCTGCGTTCAGTGCGAACAACTGGAACACATAGCGATGCGGACCATGCCCGGGAAGTGGCCGGGGCCCGTCGTACTGCGCGTTTCCTAGTCCGTTCACGCCGAGCGTGACGCCAGCCGGGCAGGTTGCCGGCGTCAGGCATCCCTCCGGCAGTCGCCGGATGGCAGCCGCGCCCCAGCACAGGGCATGAACGATGGGCCGCGCCAGCGGCACGTCCGGATCCTCGACCAGCAGCAGCCAGTGGGTCGCCGCGGGCGGCACGTCTTCCCATATCAGTGCAGGGGATCGGTTCTCGCCCACCCCTGCTCCCGCAGCTGAGCGCGGCATGACCTCACCGTTGGCATATCCCGGGCTGCGCAACGCGATTGTCGCGGGCAGCGCTGCCAGCGCCGGCCTCCTGCTGGCCAGCGTCTGCTCACCGGCACGCCGTCCGCGCATTAGCAGGCCCGCCCAGCGGAGCACCCAGGGGTGCTTCGTCCACGCTCTCATGACACCGCCTCGCCGGACGCAGGCCACGCCCACGGCCGGCGTGCGCGGTCTTCCGCTTGCCATGCCCTGATCAAGGCGTCGTCCTGCAGTGTCAGTCCGATGTCGTCCAGCCCGTTCAGCAAGCCTTCACGCCGCAGCGGATCGATGGTGAACCGGATCGCTGACCCATCGGGGGCGGTCAGTGTTGTGGTGGTGAGGTCCACTCGTACCGGCGCCCCTTGCTCACACTGCACCGCCAGTGCCTCGATCGCGGCCGCTGGCAACACAATTGGCAGAAGCCCGTTCTGGAAGCAATTGTTGTAGAAGATGTCGCCATAGCTCGGGGCGATGACGCAACGCACGCCCATGCCCATCAGGGCAGCCACTGCACCCTCGCGCGATGATCCGCAGCCAAAATTGCTTCCCGCAAGAAGCACCGGCGCCTGACGGAACATCGGCCGGTTCAGGATGCAAGCCGGCTCTTCGCCGCCGTCCGGCCGCAAGCGCAAAGCCTCCATGGCGTACTTCCCGAGTTCGTCGCGCGACAGGCTGGTGAGGCGCTCGATCCGGATGATGATGTCGGTGTCGACATTGGCGCGCATCAATGGGGCGGCCGCGCCCACTACTACGGTAAATGGTTGCATGGCTATTTCAGGCTCCGCACGTCAGTGATTCGACCAGTCACGGCCGCTGCTGCAGCCATGGCTGGACTGGCAAGATGCGTACGGGCGCCTGGCCCCTGTCGCCCGACGAAGTTTCTGTTCGAGGTCGACACGGAACGCCCTCCCGACGGAACTTGCTCGCCATTGGCAGCCACGCACATGCTGCAGCCTGGCTCCCGCCAGACGAAGCCTGCCGCTTCGAAGACCTCGTGCAATCCTTCGGCCTCGGCGGCACGCTTGACGTTCTCGGAGCCTGGCACAACCCAGGCTGTCACGCCCGGGGCCACACGTCTTCCCCTCGCAACCGCGGCCGCGTCCCGCAGGTCGGACAGGCGTGAATTGGCGCAGGAGCCTATGAAGACCCAGTCAACCGGTGTGCCGACGATAGGCGCGTGCGGCTGGAGCCCCATGTAGTCGAGCGCTGAAGCGATCTCGTCGCGCCTGGCGGGGTCCGATATGTCAGCCAGGCTCGGCGTCATCCCGTCAATACGAATCGCGTGCTCCGGGCTCGTTCCCCACGTGATCGTGGGCACCACGGCGCAGGCATCGATCCATTCTTCCCTGTCGAATGTCGCATCCTCGTCCGTCGCAAGGGTGCGCCAGTAGGCGGCGGCTTGCTCAAACGAGGCGCCGGTCGGCGCGTAGGTGCGCCCGCGCACCCAGTCGACGGTCTTCTGGTCCGGCGCCACCATGCCAAAACGCGCGCCAAGCTCCACGGTGAGATTGCAGAGCGTCAGCCGGCCTTCCACATCGAGCTTGCGGATCGCCGTTCCATCGAACTCGATCGCGTACCCGACACCGGCTGCGGCTCCGAGTTGACCGATGATATGCAGGATCAGATCCTTGGCCGTCACGCCGGGGGGCAGTTCGCCTTCGCAATGGATGCGCATGCGCTTTGGTTTCTGCTGGCGCAACGTCTGCGTCACAAGGGCATGGGTGCTCTCGGACGATCCGACACCGAAGGCCATCGCTCCGAGGCCGCCGTTGGTGCAGGTATGGCTGTCACCACAGATCACCGTCAGCCCCGGCAACACGATCGCCAGTTCGGGCCCCATGACGTGAACAATGCCCTGGCCTGCCTGGCCAAGATCGAACATCCTGATGCCAGCTGCCTGCGACGCTTTTCGCAACACTTCCCACAGCCTTCCGCCTGGCGCATAGGTGTTGCCGTCGCGGCCCGGCTGGCTGGATACCGCATGATCGGGTGTGGAGAACACCAGTGCAGGGTCGTGGAGCGATAGCCCGCGAGATGCCACCTCCATCAGAGCCGGCGGACCGGACAAGTCGTGCAGCAGGTGGCGATCGATATGCAGCAGTGCCCAGCCATCGCCAAGTTCGCGCACCACGTGCGCGTCCCATAGCTTGTCGAAGAGGGTGCGCGGCATCATTTGCTCTCGGGATGCGTGGCGCGTGCACCCGCGTTAAAGCGCTGGCGCAGGTTGTCCCATTCATCGGCGCCGAAGCGGCGAAAGCTCTGGGCAACGCTGGCCGACACGGCCGGCGCAGTGTGCGTGGCCGCCAGCGCTGCAAGCGCGGCATCGCCAGCTTCGATGGTGGCCTTGAGCAAGAGCCCTGGCAGGATCGCCAGCTTGTAGCCCATCTGCTCTGCCTCGCGCAGATCGAAAACAGGTGTGCGGCCCCCAGGAACAACGTTAAGCAGGCAGGGGCCACCAACAACCCTGGGGACAAGGGCGGCTTCCTCAATGGTCTGGGTCGCTTCCACGAACGCCACGTCCGCACCCGCTTCGAGCGCCGCATTTGCTCGCCAGATGGCTTCATCGATACCAAGCATCGCACGCGCATCCGTACGGGCGATGATGACGAACCCGGGGGTCCGCCGGGCTTCGACCGCTGCACGGATCCTGGAGACAAACGCCTCCCGCGAGATGACTTCCTTGCCGTCAAGGTGGCCGCAACGCTTGGGCGCCACCTGATCTTCGATATGGATCGCGGCCACCCCCCGCGACTCGTACTCGCGCACGGTGCGGGTCACATTCAGCTCGTCGCCGTAGCCGGTATCGGCATCCGCGATCAGCGGGATCGCGATGGCCCTGGCCATGATCGCAGCGTTGTCGACCATTTCAGTCATGGTCAGCAAGCCGAAATCCGGGAACCCCCTCGCGGCCGCAGTGCCGGCACCGGTCATGTAGCAGGCCGGGAACCCAGCCTGTTCTATCAGTCGTACCCCAATTGCATCGTAGGCGCCAGGGGCAATAATCATGCCGGGCGCGTTCAGGCGCTGGCGTAGAGCTTGTACGGGGGTCATCCGTGAGTCCTGTGAAAGGGTATCTCGGCTGCGTCCGATCCGGCGTGGTCGGCACAGTGTTTATGTGTTTATATTCTAGATACAACTAGATTCGGCGGTCAATGGATTTCTTTGAATGCGGTGACTTTGCCCGCGCCCCTGTGCTATGTCCGTGTGCTATGCTCATCACGCTCCTGGATCATCACGTTATGCCGCGCTCGTCTCCTGTCACCCCACCTCGCGCCCGCGTCCCTGGCACTGCGCTCAATCGACAACTCTTCATCGTTTTACGCGACGAGATCACACGCGGTGTGTATGCCGAGTCGGGGGCATTGCCAAAGGAAGAGACGCTGTGCGAGCGCTTTGGCGTCTCGCGTATCACCGTGCGGCGTGCGCTTGCGGACCTGGCTGCACTGGGCCTGGTAGAACGCCGACATGGGCTGGGTACGTTCGTCAAAGCGAGCACCCTTGCGAGCCGGAGCGGCCCGACGCTGAGTGTCATTGACGGATTGCGCCAGACTGCGCGCGAGACGGAAGTCGAAGTACTAAATGTCGAACGAGTCCCGGCGCCGCCAGATGTTGCCGCGGTACTGCAACTGGAGCCCGGAGAAGCAGCGGTGCATGCCCTGCGGCTGCGCAAGATGGAGGGTATGCCAGTGATGCTGACGGACGCCTGGGTACCCGCAGCGCTTGGCAAACGCGTATCCGCGGCGGCGCTGCGCAAGCACGCCTTGTTTGAAATCCTGATGGCCCAGGGAGTGAAATTCGGCCGCGTTGTGCAGGAGATAACCGCGCAACTTGCCGACCCAACCTATGCAGGCTGGCTGCAGACCGAAGTCGGAGCTCCGCTGCTGAAGCTTGTACGTCTGCTCCACGATCCGGAAGGGCACCCGATCCAGTATCTGACTGTCTATCTGAGTCCGGAGCGAAGCCGTATCCTCATGGACATTCCCGCCGATCGGATAAACACGTTGAGCGCCGGCCAGGTCGTTCACGATATTTTGACCAACGGTGATCTCTGAGGGGCGCCCGGGCTTCGCCACTACGTAGCCGCTCCATATCTCGTTCGCCGATGCCGGGCGTGATGTCGCTCACCTTGGCCGCCTCATGAAACACCCGCCCCACCTGCCTCAGCAACGGCGTTGCGCCTAGGACAGCTTGCGGCCGAGCGTCTCCGGCACCATGGTCAACCCGAGCAGCGAGACCAGACCGCAGCCGATCAGGTAGAACGCCGGCGCATTGGGATTGCCCGTCAGGTGGATCAGCACAGTCGAGAACAGCTGGGCAAAGCCGCCGAATATCGCGATGGCCACATAGTAGGTCACGGACATGCCGGTGGCCCGCAGGCGCTGTGGCAGTACCTCGCTCACCAGCACCAGCGTGGCGGGTGAAGTCATTGCCATGGGTATGGCCAGGCAACCAACCACCACCAACAGGCAAGTCAGTGACGGAAAGGCATTGAGCAGGAAAAAGGCCGGATAGGCCATCAGCAGCAGCACCACACGCGACCACCACACCATGGTGCGGCGCCCGACGCGGTCGCACATCCAGCCCGCGACCGGACCGAACACCACCATCATGGCGGCGGCCACGAAGCCGGCCCAGACGGCGTCGCCGCGCGGGATATGCAGCTGGAAGGTGGCGTAGTTCGGCAGGTAGTAGGCGATCAGGTGCACGGCCGCGGCGAGGCCCGTCATCAGGAGCACGCTGGCTAACAGCTCACGCCAGTGCTGGCGCATCAGCTGCCATCCGCCGGCAGCCGCCTTCTTGCGCGGCGGCGGCACCAGCGTTTCCTCGAGGCGCCGGCGGATCAGCTGGCCGATGGGGATCACCAGGATGCCGAGCAGGAAGGCGGCGCGCCAGCCCCAATGCTCGAGGGCATCGGCGCTGAGCGTATGGCTGAGCGCAAGCGCCACCAGCGCGGCGAAGACGGCGGCAATGCCCTGGCTGGCCGTCTGCCAGCTGGTGTAGAAGCCACGCGAGCGTTCGTCCGCATACTCCAGCAGCATGGCGCTGGCAGAGCCCATTTCACCGCCGATGGCAAAGCCCTGGATCAGGCGTGCCAGGATCATCAGGACCGGGGCAATGTAGCCGATCTGCGCATGGGTCGGCGTTACCACGAGGATCAGGGCGCTGAACGCCATCAGCCACATCGACAGCAGCACCGCGGGCTTGCGGCCGCGGCGGTCGGCGTACGCGCCGATCACCAGTCCACCCAGGGGGCGCATCAGGTAGCCCGCGCCGAAGGTGCCGAAGGACAGCAGCAACTGGCCGAGCGGATTGCCAATGGGAAAGTAGAGGGGAATGATCAGGGTGGCGAAGAAGTTGTACACCCCCGAGTCATACAGCTCCAGGGCGCCGCCGATGGTGATGGCGGTGATGGCGGACACCCTGGACATGGCTCTGGGGTTGTCCTCGGCCGGAGTGGGCGTGGCTACTGGGGAAGCCATGGTGGTGGGATCGAGGGGCAAGGCTGTCTCCTGGTGCCGCGGCATGATGCCGCCGCGCGCTGTTGTTGGTCGGAAGCGCTGGCTGGCGTGGGGCGGCCCGGCTGGCTGGCTTAGCCAGGGCGGTGCTGCCTTAATCCAGCCGGAATCCGGTCTGCTTGATGGCTGCAGTCTCTGGTTTATGCCGCTTCAGTAGCCCTGCCTTGTCCCGGCACGACGTCCCCCTGCTGCCATTGCGCCATCAGCCGCTCCCAGCGCGTGCGGGCGGCCGCCAGGTTGCGCGCCTTGACGTGGCCGTAGCCGCGGATCTCCTGCGGCAGCCGGGCAATCTCCAGCGCCAGGTCGAGATTGTGCGCGGCAAGTGCCGGCAGCATGGCTTCCACGCTGCGCCGGTATGCACCGATCAGGGCCCGCTCCTCCTTGCGCTCCTGGGTGTAGCCGAAGGGATCGAATGCCGTGCCGCGCAGGCCCTTGAAACGGGCCAGTACGCCGAACGCAGTGCGCATCCACGGGCCATAGGTGCCCTTGACCAGTTCGCCGGCCTGGTTCTTCCGCGCAAACAGGGGCGGGGCCAGGTGATGGACCAGCCGGACCTTGCCTTCGAACATCGATGCGATCTGCTGGCGGAATGCGGCCCCGCTATGCAGGCGAGCCACCTCATATTCGTCTTTATAGGCCATCAGCCTGAACAGCGAGCGGGCCACGGCTTCGGTCAGGCGGGTCCCGCCGAGGACCGATTCCGCTGCCTTCACGCGACCGACAAAGGCCTCGTATTGCGCCGCGTAGGCCCGGTTCTGGTAACCGGTCAGGAACTCGGCATGCTTTGCCACCAGTTCCTCGACCGGCACCTTGCGCACGAACTGGATCACCTGCGAGCCAGCCGGCTGCGCGGGCAGCTTCGACATATCGTGCGCGCACAGCCGGCCCCATTCGAAGGCCGCCTTGTTGCTGTCGACCTGCACGCCGTTGAGCTCGATGGCGCGCATCAGGGCCGCATGCGACAGCGGCACCTTGCCTTTCTGCCAGGCATAGCCGAGCAGCAGCAGATTGGCGTAGATAGACTGGCCGAGCACCTGCTTCGCCACCTGTTCGGCGTCGAAGCTGGCGAGCTGGCCTTCGCCGACGGACTGCGCGATCCGCGCCACGGCCTCGCCGGTCTGCGGATCCCAGTCCGGGTTGCGGACAAAGGCCGCAGTCGGGGTGAGATGGCTGTTCAGCACCACATAGGTGAGCGCCGGCGACATCGCGGCCAGCGAGGCCTTGCTGGCCGCGACCACGGTATCGCAGGCGATCACCAGGTCGGCCATGGCCATGTCGACGCGGCTCGCATGCAGGGCGTCCGGGCTGGCGGCGATCTGGATATGGCTCCAGGTAGCCCCGCCCATCTGCGCCATGCCAGTCGCATCCTGGGTGATCACGCCCTTGCCTTCAAGGTGGGCGGCCATGCCCAGCACGCCGCCGATGGTGACAATGCCGGTGCCGCCGATGCCCGCCACCACGATGCGTTGCGGCTTGCCGGCGTCCGGCAGCCTGGGCATCGGAATGGCCGGCGGCGCGGCGCGGCCGCCCGTCGTGGGGGCGGGGGTCTTCAGCTTGCCGCCCTCGACCGTGACAAAGCTCGGGCAGAAGCCCTTGGTGCAGGAGAAGTCCTTGTTGCAGGTGTCCTGGTTGATCTTGCGCTTGCGCCCGAAGTCGGTTTCCACCGGCTGCACCGCCAGGCAGTTGCTCTGCACGGAGCAGTCGCCGCAGCCTTCGCACACCAGCTCGTTGATGACCACGCGCTTCGCCGGATCGACCATGGTGCCGCGCTTGCGCTCGCGGCGCTTCTTGGTGGCGCAGGCCTGGTCGTAGATGATCACGGTCACCCCGGACACTTCGCGCAGCTCGCGCTGCACGGTATCGAGCTCGTCGCGGTGGCGCACGGTGACCCCGGCGGCGAGATTGCCGGCGCCCTTGTACTTCCCGGGTTCGTCGGTCACCACCACGATCTGCCGCGCACCTTCGGCGGCCAGTTCGCGCGTCATTGCCGGGACGTCGAGCTGGCCGTCCACCGGCTGGCCGCCGGTCATGGCCACGGCGCTGTTGAACAGGATCTTGTAGGTCAGGTTGACGCCGGCATGGATCGACTGGCGCACCGCCAGCAGGCCGGAGTGGTTGTAGGTGCCGTCGCCCAGGTTGGCGAACATGTGGGTGCGCTTGCTGAAGGGGGCCTGGCCCATCCAGTGCACGCCTTCGCCGCCCATCTGCGACCATGAGGTGGTCGAGCGGTCCATCCACACCACCATGCCGTGGCAGCCGATGCCGGCGGTCGCGACCGAGCCTTCCGGCACGCGCGTGCTGGTGTTGTGCGGGCAGCCCGGGCAGAACCAGGGCAGGCGGTCGGTGGCGCGCGCATCGCCCTGGCTGGTGGCGCGTTCCCTGGCGTCGATCTCCCGCAGGCGCACATCCATGCGCGCCGCCACGTCGGCCGGCACGCCCAGCGCCTGGAGCCGCTGCGCGATGGCCTTGGCCACCAGCGCGGGCGACAGGTCGGCCTTGGCGCGCAGCAGCCAGTCCTCGGCGGGCTTGCGGTGACTCCATTCGCCGCCGGCGCCGTCGGCGTGGTGGTACTTGCCGAAGACGGCCGGGCGGGTATCGGGCGGGTAGTGGTACAGCTCGTCCTTGAGCTGCTGCTCGATCACGGGACGCTTTTCCTCGACCACCAGGATCTCGCGCAGCCCGCGCGCAAAGTCGCGCACGCTGTCGGGCTCCAGCGGCCATACCACGCTGACCTTGTGCAGCCGGATGCCGAGCGCGCGGCAGGTGGCGTCATCCAGCCCGAGGTCGAGCAGGGCCTGGCGCGTGTCGCTGTAGGCCTTGCCGCTGGCGATGATGCCGAAGCGGTCGCCGGATCCCTCGATCACGTTGCGGTTCAGGCGGTTGGCGCGCACGTAGGCGAGCGCGGCCGGCCACTTGAACTCCATCATGCGCGCTTCGGCCCCGAGCGGATCGTCGGGCCAGCGGATATGCAGGCCCCCGTCGGGCATGGCGAAGTCGTCCGGCAGCACGATCCGCACGCGATCCGAGTCGGTGATCACCGAAGCGCCCGATTCCACCACCTCCTGCACGGTCTTCATGCCGGCCCACAGCCCGCTGAAGCGGCTCATGGCCAGGGCATGCACGCCGAGGTCGAGGATGTCCTGCACGTTGGCCGGAAAGAACACCGGCAGCCCGCAAGCCATGAAGGTGTGGTCGCTCTGGTGGGCCAGCGTGCTGCTCTTGGAGACGTGGTCATCGCCGGCAAGCGCGATCACGCCGCCCAGTGGCGAGGTGCCCGCGAGGTTGGCATGCTTGAGCGCGTCGCCGCTGCGGTCGACGCCCGGGCCCTTGCCGTACCAGATGCCGAACACGCCGTCGTAGCGCCTGCTGGCGGCATCGAACTCCAGTTGCTGCGAGCCCCAGACCGCGGTGACGCCGAGTTCCTCATTGACGCCGGGTTTGAAGACCACGTGGTTCTCGGCAAGATGCTTCTTTGCCTGCCACAGTGCCTGGTCATAGCTGCCAAGCGGCGAGCCGCGGTAGCCGGAAATAAAGGCGGCGGTGTTGTGGCCGGCAGCGGCGTCGCGCCTGCGCTGCAGCAGCGGCAGGCGCACCAGCGCCTGCACACCGCTCATGTAGGCACGGCCGGAGTCCAGCGCGTACTTGTCGTCGATCGACACGGCTTGCAAGGCCTGCCGGGCCGCTTCGGGGAGTGTGGGAGCGTTCATCGTGGCGGTTTTCAGGCAAACAGGGTTGAACGGGGCCTGCCGGCGTGCGTCTGCACCCGGATCTCTGGCAATACTGGTGACGAAAGCGGCGCTAGCCGGGGAGGGGGATGCCGAGTTCCCGGCCTAGCGTATCCAGCGCCCGCACGACGGCGTCGGGCAGGGTGATGCCTTGCGTGCGGCCTTCGCGCTCGAGCGTATCGCCGCGGTGTCCCGGAAGCCGGGCGTTGGCGCCGCCGGCAGCAAGATAGTTGCCGGTCCACTGCGCCATGTATTCGGCGAACAGCTCCTTGCCGGCAAAGGCGTCCGGCTTGACCAGCCAGACAAAACCGCCCTGGCGGCCGACCGCGCCGCTGCCGGCGACGGTGTTGCGCGCGGGAGCGAGCGAGTCGGCGGTGGCGGCCATGGCGCCGGCCAGGCACTCCACCATCATGGCGATGCCAATGCCCTTGTGCCCGCCGGTGGGCAGCAGCGAGCCTTCCAGCGCGCGTTGCGCATCGGTGGTCGGGTGGCCGTCGGCGTCGAGCGCCCAGCCTTCGGGAATCGGCTTGCCTTCACGGGCGGCCAGCAGGATATGGCCGCGCGCGGCGACACTGCAGGCCACGTCGAAGACGATGGGCGCCGCGCCCGGCAGCGGGCAGCCGAAGGCGATGGGGTTGTGCCCGATGGCGGCGCGGGCAAAGCCTTCCATGCCGAGTACGGGTGGCGTGCGCTGGCCGACCATGCAGAAGGCGCCGGCCTCGGCGGCCAGCAACGCCGGGATGCCGAGCGCGCCGAGATGGCCGCACGATTGCACGGCAACCAGCACGGATGCGCTCGACCGCAGCGCCTCCAGCCCGAGCTGCACGGCGCGCGGGGCCGCGATCTGGCCCATGGCGCCGTCGGCATCCAGCACGATGCCGCCCGGGAAGGCCTTGTGCGACATCTCGGGGCGCGGGTTGAAATCGCCCGCACGCAGGCGTTCGACGTAGGACGGAACCCGCGTCAGGCCATGCGTCTTGTAGCCGCGCAGTTCGCTGCGCACCAGCGCGGCGGCGGCTTCGGTCGCCTGGTCCGGCGCCACGCCGCACGACTCGAACACGGCGGCGGCCCAGCGCGCGAGCTGGTCGGTGTTCCAGCGGTTACTCATGTCGATTTCTCCCGCACGATCATCAGGCGCTCCGCGAACGGGGCGGCATAGACCGACTGGTAGTAGAGCGGCTGGTCGCGCAGCGTGTAGCCACGCAACTCCATGATGAATGCCGGCGCTTCGGGATCCAGGCCAAGTTCCTGCGCGGCCGCGGCCGGGGCCTGGCCGAAGCGGATCCACTGGTCCACGCGCAACGTCGGCAGCGACAGGCGCTGGCCGATCAGCTCGCGCAGGTTCTTCTCCAGCGCATCACGGTCCAGCCCGCCGAGCTGCGCGAAGTCTTCCTCGCGCAGCCAGAACTCGCTGTACAGGTCGAAGCGGCCGCCGACGCTGATCACGCGCTCGATGCGGACATAGCCTTCACCGGCAAGGAACTCCGACCACGGTCCCTTGCGCTTGATCCGCTTCACCGAGCGCGCGTGGACGTAGGATGGCAGCTCGTTGCCCTGTTCGTCGCGGAAACGCAGATAGCGGACGTCGGCCGGCGCCACGCGTGTCCCGGAGACAAAGGTGCCCCGTCCCTGTTCGCGTGTGATCAGTCCGGAGTGCGTGAGCCGTGCCAATGCCTTCTGGACCGTGCCGACGCTGACCCCATGGAAGCTGGCGAGCTCGCCTTCGGAGGGCAGACGGTCGCCCTCGCGCAGTGCGCCGGATTCAATGGAGCGGATGATCGCGTCGGAGACGCTGCTAAGTTTGGTCATGGTTGTTCAGAGGCTCAGTGCGAATCGACTGACCGCGGTCTCCCGGATATCGAGCACCTCGCTGGTCAGCCGCGTGCCGGATGCGACGTCCATCGCATAGCCAAACAGCTGCTCGCCGAGGTCGGAGATCTTGTCCCCGTTCTGCAGGACTCCGCTGACGTCGAAGTCAATGTTGTCGGCCATGGTGTGCAGGGTATTGACGTTGCCACACACCTTGACGGTCGGTGCCACCATGCTGCCGATCGGATTGCCCACCCCCGTGCCGAAAAAGGTGAGCTGGCATCCGCCGGCAGCCAGCGCAGTGAGATTTTCCACTGCCGCGGCCGGCGCGTCCATGAAATGCAGCCCCTTCTTCTGCGGCGCCTCGCCGTAGCGCAATACGCCCACCAGCGGGCTGGTGCCGGCCTTGGCCATGGCGCCCAGCGCCTTTTCCTCGACCGTGGTCAGGCCGCCGCGCTTGTTGTCGGGCGAAGGCTGGTCATCGCGCATGTCGACGCCGCGCGAGATCGCCAGGTTTTCCATATTGCGCACCGCCGTGACGAAGGCCTCGCGCACCCGGCCATCGACCGCGCGCTCGGCGAACAGGTGCTCGGCGCCGATGAATTCCGAGGTCTCGGAAATGATCACGGTGCCGCCGCCGGCGACCACCATGTCCGCCATGCGGCCGATCACCGGGTTGCAGCTGAGCCCGGAGGTGGTGTCCGAACCGCCGCACTCGACGCCGATCACCAGCGACGACACCGGGCACGGCACGCGGCGCGCCTTCGACGCGGCCAGCGACAGCCGGCTGGCCTTGCGCGTGCCTTCGGCAATGCACGCGACCGTGCCGTCGGGCTGCAGGTGCACGCGTTCGACCGGCTTGCCGGTGGCGCGGATGCGGCGTGCGACCTCTTCCGTCGACGATTCTTCCAGGCCTACCAGCAGCACCGCGGCGATATTGGGATTGCGGCCCAGGCCGGCCAGCGACTCGAACGCGAAATCCAGGTCGGCGCCGAACTGTCCGCGCACGAACAGCGTCGTGACCGGAATGCAGCCGCCCACGGTGCGGGCAATGGTGCGGGTGACCGGATTGCAGTTGTCCATCACGGAAACCACCGCGACCCAGTTGCGTACACCGACCGCGCCGTTCTCGCGCGGGTATCCGAGGAAGGTTGTTGTCATCTGCATTACCCCTTTTTCAGGTCGCCGCGGGCACGCGCCGACTCGATGTTGTGAACGTGCATGTGTTCGCCGGCCCGGACCGCACGGCTGGCGCGGCCGATGACCTGGCCGTACTTCAGGATGGTTTCTCCCTCGATCGTGTCGGCGATGCAGATCTTGTGGCCGAACGGCACGTCTTGCAGCAGCACCAGGCGGCCTTGTCGCTCGCCTTCCAGCGCGCAGGCGTCGCCAGCCTGGCCGGCGTCCAGCAGGGTGGCCACGTTGTCGGCCGGGTTCAGTACGATGGCTCGGGGCATTGGCAAACTCCTGTATAGGTATTGGGATCCAATGTAGAGAGTCGGCCGCCATATAGTCAAGGATAAATGGGTTGACTCAGCGAAAACCACTACTCATGCGGTGGAAGTCCTATATAGAAGTTTATTGACATCGGCCCGGCCGCTGTCTATCGTCATGACAACGGCGATGTTGTCCGCGCCGGAGCATCGACGCAGTGAATCAACGGAGAAGGCAGACATGAACGTCATGTCACACAAGGAAAAAATCACGAAGCTGCAGGCCCTGCGCGCACGCCTGGATCCGCTCGAGGATTTCGGCCTGTGGTTCTGGGCAGGCATGACCGCCGGCACCCATGCCGTCAATGCAGCACTGCACATGGCGGGCGTCACGCTTGATGACGACCGGTTCCCGACGCAGCCAGGCGTCTACCTGGTGCCGCAGCCCGATGGCGGCCTGAGGCCGGCGTTCCGGCCGCTGGGCGACGTATTGCATGTGGGCCGCCCGAAAGTGGAGGGGCCGGTGCCTGCCGATATCGCCGAGATGATGGAAGCGATGGAGCACATCGAGCATTACCGCGATCCCTGCCTGCGCGAGGGGCTGGCACCAACGGCCGAGATTGCGCGGGGGTGCGACGCCGCGCTGCGTCGCTGCCTGGACTTGCTGGAAGCCCGCCTGGAGGGAGACCGGCATGGACATTGAACAGCACATGGCGATGGCGCGCAGCATCGAGGCCTCGGTGCGCAAGTGCACCGGGGCTGACTATGAGATGACCATCGAAGGCGCGATGCTGGCAGGCACGCACTGGCTGAACGCGCTGCTGCACAAGCACGGCGCGACGTCGCCGCAGGCTGACGTGTTCCACACCTACCTGCTGACGGTCAATGAATTCCGGCGGCTGGCGGTGGCGGCGGAGCAGCCACTGCACGCGCTGGCCGCCATCGAGGACACGCGGGCGCCATTTGTACGCGGCAACCATCCGGGTGGGGAAGCTGCCGCCGAACGGGCGCTGGAGCTGCTGTCGCTGATCCGTGCGACGGCGCTGGGCAGCGCGTAGACCAGGTATTTGCAACAGACACGGCAAGAGACACGTCGAGAGACAGGAAAAGGAGACAGCAGTGAAGGCAGTCCGCGTAGTGCCGGGCCCCGAGGGCGGCAAGGTCGAAGTGCAGGATATTCCCGTGCCGGCGGCGGCAGCGGGGCAGGTGCTGGTGAGGGTGCGCGCTGCCGGCCTGAACCGTGGCGAGATCAACCAGGCCGCCGAACTGCGCTCGGGCAACACGATCACCACCGGCGTCGAATTTGCCGGCGAGATCGCGGAAGTCGGCGAGGGCGTAAGCGGCTGGCGCAAGGGCGACCGCGTGATGGGCCATGGCCGCGGCTGCCAGGCCGAGTACGTGGTGGCCGACCCGATGGCGCTGATCCCGGTGCCGGACGGCCTGTCGTGGATCGATGCCGCGGCGTTCCCCAATGTCTTTATCACCGCGCATGACGCACTGGTCACCAACGGCCGGCTGGCGGCGGGCGAGTCGGTGCTGGTCAATGGCGCTTCGGGCGGCGTGGCGATGGCGGCGATCCAGATCGCCTCGCTGATGGGCGCCCGGCCCGTGATCGCGTCGTCGCGCTCGGCGGCCAAGCTGGACAAGGTCAGCCAGTTCGGCGTGGATGTCGGCATCGACGCCTCGCGGGACGACCAGGTCGAGGCGGTCATGCGTGCCACCGACAACAAGGGTGTCGACATCATCATCGATACCGTCGGCGGCCCGGTGTTCGAGGCCAATATGAAAAGCCTGGCAATCAAGGGCCGCCTGGTGAACATCGCGCGGCTGGGTTCGGCGACCGCCCAGATCGACCTGGCGCAGCTCTGGCTCAAGCGCCTGCAGCTCATCGGCGTGACCTTCCGCACCCGCACGGAACAGGAGCGGCTGGAGTGCATCCAGGCCTGCGCGCGCGACATGCTGCCGTTCCTGCGCGCGGGTCGCGTGCGCCTGCCGATCGACCGGACCTTTGCCATGACCGACATCGGCGCCGCGCATGCGTACATGAAGCAAGACCAGCACGTCGGCAAGATCGTGTTGCTGGTCGACTGAATGCATGGATAAGGCATAGAAAAGAGGAGACATGATGACAATCCAGATCAAGCCGCTGACCGGCTCCGTGGCTGCAGCCGTGACCGGTGTCGACCTGAACCAGCCGCTCGACGACGCCAGCTTCGAGATCCTGCACCGGGCCTTCCTGGCGCATGGCGTGCTGGTGTTCCGCGGCCAGCATCTGCAGCCGGCCGCGCAGGTTGCGTTTGCCCGGCGCTGGGGCAAGCCGGTGCAGGGCAACCCGCTGCTCAAAGGCCTGACCGAGTTCCCGGAACTGGCGCAGGTCACCAGGATCCCCAAGGAAACCGCCTCGACCGAGGCCTGGCATTCGGACTCGATCTATACCGAGGTGCCACCGAAGATCTCAATCCTCTCGGCGGTCACCGTCCCCATCGGCGGCGACACCATGTGGTGCAACCAGTACGTCTCTTACGACCGCCTGTCGCCGGCGATGCAGCGCATGATCGAGGGGCTGCGGGCGCGTTTCTCGGGCGCGCGGCTGGCCAGGATGACCGGTTCGGACAAGGTGCCGACGGCCGTGCATCCGATCGTGCGCACTCACCCTGAGACCGGACGCAAGGCGCTTTATGTCGGCCACCCCGACACCGCACAGTGCATCGAAGGCATGACCGAAGCTGAGAGCCGCCCGCTGCTCGACTTCCTGTATGCGCACTCGGTGTCGCCGGACAACGTCTACCGCCATATGTGGCAGGAGGGCGATGTGGTGATGTGGGATAACCGCTGCACCATGCACTACGCCGTGCACGATTACGGCAATGCCCAGCGGGTACTGAACCGCGTCACGCTGGAAGGGGAAGTACCCCGCTGAGTGGTACCGCCACTACCGGTGCCCCTTGCCGTTGATCCGGCATGGGGCGCCCGGCACCAAGGATGCCCGTCCGGATTGCGCACGGGACCAAACGGAGATTGCAATGCAGATAGGGATCCCGACTGAGACGCGGGCGGGGGAGGCGCGCGTCGCCGCAACGCCGGAGACCGTGAAGAAATACGTGGCCCAAGGCCACCAGGTCATATTGCAGAGTGGCGCCGGCCTGCGTGCCAGCCAGACCGACAGCGCTTATGAGGCCGCGGGCGCGCGCATCGGCGGCGCTGCCGAGGCACTGGGCGCGCAACTGGTGCTGAAGGTGCGCGCACCGGACGCCGCCGAACTCGCGCAGATGAAGCCAGGCACCGTACTGGTCGGCATGCTCAATCCCTTCGATGCCGAGAACAACGCGCGCATGTCCGCCGCGAACATCACCGCCTTCGCGCTCGAAGCCGCGCCGCGCACCACGCGCGCGCAGAGCATGGACGTGCTGTCGTCGCAGGCCAACATCGCCGGCTACAAGGCCGTGCTGGTGGCCGCGCACCACTACCAGCGCTTCATGCCGATGCTGATGACCGCCGCCGGCACCGTCAAGGCCGCGCGCGTGCTGATCCTGGGCGCGGGCGTGGCAGGCCTGCAGGCCATCGCCACGGCCAAGCGGCTGGGCGCGGTGATCGAGGCCTCCGACGTGCGCCCCGCGGTCAAGGAGCAGATCGAATCGCTGGGCGGCAAGTTCCTCGACGTGCCGTTCCTCACCGACGAAGAGCGCGAGATCGCCCAGGGCGTGGGCGGCTATGCCCGCCCGATGCCGCCGGACTGGATGAAGCGCCAGGCCGAGCTGGTGCACCAGCGCGCGACCCAGGCCGACATCGTCATCACGACCGCGCTGATCCCGGGCCGCAAGGCGCCGGTGCTGCTGCAGGAAGCGACCGTGGCGCAGATGAAGCCGGGCTCGGTGGTGGTGGACCTGGCCGCCGCGCAGGGCGGCAACTGCCCGCTGACGGTGGCCGACGAAGTGGTCGAGCGCCACGGCGTCGTGCTGGTCGGACACACCAACCTCGCCAGCATGGTCGCCGCGGATGCCTCGGCGCTGTATGCGCGCAACGTGCTGGATTTCCTCAAGCTGCTGATCGACAAGGACGGCAAGCTCGCGATCAACACCGACGACGACATCGTCGCGGCCTGCCTGATGACGCGGCGCGAAGAACTGGCGTTGGCAAGCTGAACCGGCAATCAAGGAGATATCGATGGAAATGGTTAGCCACACGGTGATCAACCTGATCATCTTCGTCCTGGCGATCTACGTGGGCTACCACGTGGTCTGGACGGTCACCCCCGCGCTGCATACGCCGCTGATGGCAGTGACCAATGCGATCTCGGCCATCATCATCGTCGGCGCCATGCTCGCCGCGGGCCTGACCGAAGGCGGCGTCGGGCGCGTGATGGGCACGCTGGCGGTGGCGCTGGCCGCGGTCAATGTGTTCGGCGGCTTCCTGGTCACGCAGCGCATGCTGGAAATGTTCAGGAAGAAGGCGCCCAAGGCGCAGCCCGAAGCCAAGGGGCAGCCCGGCGGCAAACTGGCGGAGGTGGCGTAATGAACGGCCTGTCCATGAATATGGTGACGCTGTCCTACCTGGGCGCGTCGGTGTGCTTTATCCAGGCGCTCAAGGGGCTGTCACACCCGACTACGGCGCGGCGCGGCAACACCTTCGGCATGGCCGGCATGTTGGTGGCGGCGCTCACCACGGTGGCGCTGATCTTCAAGCTGAAGAGCGAACTGCTTTCCGGCGGGGCGAACTCCTCCGCGCCGGGCACCGGCGTGGCGCTGATCCTGGCCGCACTGGTGGTGGGTGGCGGCATCGGCGCCTACGTCGCAAAGAAGGTGCAGATGACCAAGATGCCCGAGCTGGTCGCGGCAATGCACTCGCTGATCGGTCTCGCGGCGGTGTTCATCGCGGTGGCGGCCGTGGCGGAGCCCGCTGCCTTTGGCATCACGGCTGCCGGTTCGCACGACCTTCCGCCGGGCAACCGCATCGAGCTCTTTATCGGCTGCTTTGTCGGCGCCATCACGTTCTCGGGCTCGGTGATCGCTTTCGGCAAACTGGCCGGGCGCTACAAGTTCCGCCTGTTCCAGGGCGCGCCGGTGGTGTTCGCCGGCCAGCACTGGCTGAACCTGCTGCTGGCGGTGGCGATGGTCGGCTTCGGTATCGCGTTCTTCCTGACGCAGGCGTGGATGCCGTTCCTGGTCATGCTGGCGATCGCCTTCGTGCTCGGCGTGCTGATCATCATCCCGATCGGCGGCGCCGACATGCCGGTGGTGGTGTCGATGCTGAACTCGTACTCGGGCTGGGCGGCGGCGGGCATCGGCTTCTCGCTGAACAACCCGATGCTGATCATCGCGGGCTCGCTGGTGGGTTCGTCCGGTGCCATCCTCTCGTACATCATGTGCCGCGCGATGAACCGCTCGTTCTTCAACGTGATCCTGGGCGGCTTCGGCAGCGACGCCGCGGCCGCGGCCGGGCCGGCAGGGCAGGCGCAGCGCAATGTGAAAGCGGGCTCGGCGGACGATGCCGCCTTCCTGATGGGCAATGCCGAGACCGTGATCATCGTCCCGGGCTACGGCCTGGCGGTGGCGCGCGCCCAACACGCACTCAAGGAACTGACCGAAGCGCTCACGGAAAAGGGCGTGACCGTGAAATACGCGATCCACCCGGTGGCGGGCCGCATGCCCGGCCATATGAACGTGCTGCTGGCCGAGGCCGAGGTGCCGTACGACCAGGTCTTCGAGATGGAAGACATCAACAGCGAGTTCGGCCAGGCGGACGTGGTGCTGGTGCTGGGCGCCAACGACGTGGTCAACCCGGCGGCCAAGACCGACCCCAAGTCGCCGATCGCCGGCATGCCGATCCTGGAGGCGTACAAGGCCAAGACCATCATCGTCAACAAGCGCTCGATGGCCGCCGGCTACGCCGGGCTGGACAACGAGCTGTTCTACCTGGACAAGACCATGATGGTGTTCGGCGACGCCAAGAAGGTGGTCGAAGACATGCTCAAGGCCGCCTGAGCCGCACCGTCCGCAGCACGCGGCCAGTTCGCTATAAGAACCTGCAATCGAGGGGGAGCGATCCAATGCAACCCGCCTGTGCCGTCCCCGCCGCCAATGGCGGTCCGGATTTGTCGGCGCACGATCCGGCATCAGCCGGCACTGCGGACGGCAACAGGCACTCATGCGTGCGGCCGGGCAGCTGACTTACTCCGTCGTGCTCGGGCTCCAGAAGGCCTGGCCGATGGCGTCGGATGCGGCCAGTTGCGCCACGATGGCGTCGAGCTGATCGCCATCGACGGACGTCGACATCAGCACCGCCTCGATTTCAACGTCCTGATCGCCGAAGGCATGGACGACCAGATCGCGGGTCGGATGCTTGCCCGCCTCCAGCGCATCCTCCAGCAGCCGCAACGCCTCCTTCTGGCGTAGCCGCGGTGCAATGACGTAGACGGTATTGGTGACTTCCACCGCGGGTGTGTCCATGGGCTGCTGGTTGATGCGGTTGACCAGCGGACGCAGCAACGTGTTCGACGCCAGCACAAACAGGCAGCCGAGCGCAGCCTCCAGGATCAGGTCTGCGCCGGCGCTGGCGCCTACCGCGGCCGAGCCCCACAGCGTGGCCGCGGTGTTGAGCCCCCGCACGTTGCCTTCTTCCCGCATGATCACACCGGCGCCGAGAAACCCGATCCCCGAAACCACGTAGGCCACCACGCGCACGGCGCCATCGTGGCCCGCCAGCCGGTTGGCCATGTCCACGAAGATGGCCGCGCCCACCGCCACCAGGACGTTGGTCCGCAGGCCAGCGGTGCGCTGCCGGTACTGCCGCTCGTAACCGATCACCGCACCGAGCACGAATGCCGTGGTCAGGCTGATGCCGGTATCGAGCAACGATTCGAGATTGATGTTCTGGATGGCTTCAAGAGTCATGGCTGATATCGGGCGGAGCCAGAACGGCCCTTCTACCCGCCAAGAATGTCACGATTGTGTCACGCCGCCGTCATGCGGCATGGCGGCGTGACCGAGGGTCGGTCCAGGCGAGGATGCGGCTTACTGCCAGCCGAAACGGCGGATGTAGACGCGCTTCATCGCCGTGGTCAGCAACGCATAGCCCAGCACGATGCCGACCATCCAGGGGAAGTACGTCAGCGGCAAGGCTTGCAGCTTGAAGTACCCGGCCAGCGCTCCCATCGGCAGGAACACCCCGATGGCCATGACCACGCCGGTCATCACCAGCAGCGGCGCAGCCGCGCGGCTTTCGACAAAGGGCAGCTTGGGGGTGCGGATCATATGCACGATCAGCGTCTGCGTCAGCAAGCCCACCACGAACCAGCCGGACTGGAACAAGGACTGCTTGCCCACGGTATCGGCGCCGAATGCGAACCACATGACCAGAAATGTGGTGATATCGAAGATCGAGCTGATCGGGCCGAAGAAGACCATGAAGCGCCCGATATCGCCGGGATTCCACTTGAGCGGCTTCGCCACCAGTTCATCGTCGACGCTGTCGAAGGGAATTGCGATCTGCGAGATGTCATACAGCAGGTTCTGCACCAGCAGTTGCAGCGGCAGCATCGGCAGGAACGGCAGGAAGGCGCTCGCCACCAGCACGGAGAAGACGTTGCCGAAGTTGGAGCTGGCCGTCATGCGGATGTACTTGAGCATGTTGCAGAAGGTGCGACGCCCTTCGATCACGCCTTGCTCCAGCACCATCAGGCTCTTTTCCAGCAGGATGATGTCGGCCGCTTCCTTGGCGATATCCACCGCACTGTCCACCGAAATGCCGATGTCGGCCGCGCGCAGCGCGGGGGCGTCGTTGATGCCGTCGCCCATGAAGCCGACAATGTGGCCGTTGGCGCGCAGGGCGTGCACCAGGCGCTCCTTGTGCAGCGGCGACAGGCGGGCGAACACGTTGTGCGTCTCGACCGCCTGCGCAAGCGCGGCGGCATCCATCTTCTCGACCTCCGGCCCCAGCAGCACGCCGTCGATCGGCAGCCCGACCTCCCGGCAGATCTTCGCGGTCACCAGTTCATTGTCCCCGGTGAGGACCTTGACCGTGACGCCGTGCGTCGCCAGCGCCTGCAAGGCGGGGGCGGTGGATTCCTTGGGCGGATCGAGAAAGGCGATGTAGCCGACCAGGGTCAGGTCGCGCTCGTCGGCCACGCCGTAGGTGGCCAGTCCCGGCGGCGTTTCCTTCATGGCCACGGCCACCACGCGCAGGCCCTCCTCATTGAGGTCGTGCGTCACCTGCCGCACCTGCGCCAGCAGCGCATCGTCGAGCGGCAACACCTCGCCCTTGACCTGCACGCGCGTGCAGACACTCAGGATTTCCTCGACGGCGCCCTTGCAGATCAGCTCGTTATGGTCGTCCCGTTCGGACACCACCACCGACATGCGGCGGCGCTGGAAGTCGAACGGGATCTCGTCCACCTTGCGGTAGTCCCGCACCGGCATCAGCTCTTTCTGCAGCTCGGCATGCTCCAGCACCGCGCGGTCCAGCAGGTTCTTGAGGCCGGTCTGGAAATAGCTGTTCAGGTAGGCATGCTTGAGCACGTCGTCGGAGCCATGGCCAAGCACATCGGTGTGGCGCTCCAGCACGATCTTGTCCTGCGTCAGCGTGCCAGTCTTGTCAGTGCACAGCACGTTCATGGCGCCGAAGTTCTGGATCGCGTCCAGCCGCTTGACGATGACCTTGCGCCGCGACAGCAGCACCGCGCCCTTGGCCAGTGTCGAGGTGACGATCATCGGCAGCATTTCCGGGGTCAGGCCCACCGCCACGGATAAGGCAAAGAGGAAGGCCTCCATCCAGTCGTGCTTGGTGAAGCCGTTGACCAGCAGTACGATCGGCACCATCACCAGGGCGAAGCGGATCAGCAGCCAGCTCACCTGGTTCACGCCGGCCTGAAACGCGGTGACCGCGGGCCCGGCGGCCGTCACCCGGGCCGCCAGCGTGCCGAAATACGTCCGGTTGCCGGTCTCCAGCACCACCGCGGTGGCTGCGCCCGACACCACGTTGGTGCCCATGAAGGCGATATTGGTGAGATCCAGCGGGCTTTCGGTATGGCCGCGCCGCTCGGCGAACTTCTCCACCGGCAGCGATTCACCGGTCATGGCCGCCTGGCTGACGAACAGATCCTTGGCGGAGAGGATGCGGCAATCGGCGGGGATCATGTCGCCGGCCGACAGCGCCACGATTTCGCCTGGCACCAGGTCGCGCAGCGGCACTTCCATCTTGGCCGGTGGCCTGGAGTGCAACTGCACATTGAAGTATTGGGCGCTGGTTTCCGAAACCGCGGCCGCCAGGTCGCGCCGCACCACGGTGGCAGTGGTGCTGACCATGGCCTTCAGGGCGTCGGCGGCCTGGTTCGAGCGGCGCTCCTGCACGAAGCGGATCAGGGTCGACAGGATTACCATCGTGCCGATGACGAGGGTAGCCTTGATGTCTTCCGTGAGGTAGGAAATCACGGCCAGAACCGTCAGCAGCAGATTGAACGGGTTCCGGTACGAATGCCACAGGTGCAGCCACGCCGGCAGCGGCTTTTCGTGATCGACCTCGTTGGGGCCAAAGCGTTTCAGGCGCTCTTCCGCCTCGGGGCTGGTCAGGCCGTCTTCATGCGAATGCAGCCGCACCAGCACGGCGGCCACGTCGTCCCTGGCCGCCCGCTTCAGGTCGTGCGTCAGGTGCTCCGGCATGGCCCGCGACGGGCCCGGCTCGCCCAGCGATTCGAACAGCGCCAGGCGGCGGAAATGGTGGGCGACCCGGCGCGAGCGCAGGAACCCGCCAAAAAAGGTCGTCAGGAATTGAAAGTTCATGACGGAATCTCCGAGATCGGTTCAGGTGTTGCCGCTGCGCACGAGTGTACGGCAGCGAGAGAATGCATTCATTGGGGCGCCTTGAAAGGCGGGGCAGGTTTTTCGTGCCGCGGCTTAGAATTCCGCGTGAAAACGTACGCCGTAGAACTTCACCGGTCCGCGATCGCGGTTGTAGCCTGGGTTCTGTATGTATTGGAAGTCGGGGCTGATCCACAGGTGCCTGACCGGCTGAAAGCTGTAAAACACTTCCAGGATGCGCTCCTGCCCGTAGTTCAGCGCGCCGTCGCCCAGGAAAGCACCGAGGCCGCCGGCGGCGAGATAATCCCGGTGCGCGCTGCCCAGCATATTGACCGCGACACCGACGCCCAGTGCATCCTGGGGGCGGCCCCAGCGCTGACCGCTCAGGATGCCACCGAGCGAAAAGCTCCGGCCGACCTCCGTGAAGGCATAGGTCTCGGTCTTGTCGTCCGCCCAGTCCGCGCGGACGAACAGGCCAAGATCCTCGCCAACCTTCTGTTCAAAGCTCAGGCCGACGCCGACCTTGGCGTGCTCGCGGCGTACATCGGCGACGTCCGGTGTGGTGCCATTGACGTTGCCAGACGCGATGGCATCGCGGAAGGCGCCCATCCTGGCCTTGTTGCGCCAGAACAGCAGCCGGGCCTTGCCCTCCTGCCCGGCCAGTTGATAACGCCTTTCCAGCTCGATCATGTCACCGTAGTGCTGCAGGAAGCGGGTGTCGAGCGCCAGGCCGTTCGATTCGATCGGCTGCAGGAACCGGCCGGCGCGCACTGCCCAGTCGTCGTAGTAGTACTCCAGCGCGATCCCCCAGTTGTAGCCGCGGGCGTCGGCCGGGTAGTCGAATGAGCCGTGCGTCATGAACGACCAGTTGAGGAATTGCGTGCGCGGATCGTGCGCGTATCCGACTGCGTTGAAGATGTCGAGCACCGGCACGTTACCTGCGGTCAGCACCACCCGGCGCTTGTCGACGGTGGTGGCGAACTGGTTGAAGTCCGCCTCCACCTGCTCCTCGCCACCGCCGAGGCCCCAGGTCTGGCGCAGGAAGGCGCGGGCGCGAAAAACGGTGGGATTGGGGCCCGATACTTTGGCCAGTTCGCCGTTGGACAGGCCGCCAAGGCCGTGCAGGCCGGAAAACGGAACGCCCTGGACCCCTTCCGGATTGAAATGGAACTCGGCGCCTTGCCACAGCCGCACCCCCAGGTCCAGCGTGGCCGTCCACGAATAGCTCTTGTCGCGCTGCGGGCCCAGGCTGTTGTCGCCCGAGTAGGCGGCGCCAAATGCCGGCTTGCGCTGCCAGACGTAGGTGGTCTGGCCGTGGATCGCGAAGCGGTCCGGTTCGCCCGCCAGGGCCTGGCCGGCATCAGCGGTTGGCGCGGTGGCGGGGAGATTGCTGCTGGCGTCCTGCGCACGTGCCGGCCCGAAGCCGAGGGTGAGGAACAGGGCAAGCAGCGATGCCAACGCGCGGCGCGACCCCAGCGTGCCCTTCAGGAGGGGCAGCATCGAAACAAAAAACGAAAAGCACGAAACGAACGTCATGGGACCTCCCTCGCGCGCTTCTATGGCGCGCGTAGGCACGGACGACCGGCGGTAAAGGGTCTGAGCGCGGACGAAAGCCGTCCACCGCTACCCTCGCGGCGCAGGTCGCAAACAAAAACCGGGAGATGGGCACGCGGAGAACCCGCGCGGATGCCACTACCCGCCGCTATCGGCTAGGCAGTGGCGAGACGTCGCCTTGACTGACTAGCCGTTCAGAGTTCGGCCCGGGGCCGATCAGAACAACTGTCCATGGGAAAAACCCGTAGTGATGACGGGGCGAAGCATAGCAAAAGGCCACAGCGTCGAGCAAATGATTTTCGCGGCGAACGGAGCCCGCGCGGCGCTTTTTTTCCACACCTCACGTCTTCCGGTGCGTCCCGCCGCGCAATCGCGCTAGGGGCCAGCCGTTTTTCCCTCCTGTTGCCCAGCTTCCGGGTGCGCCTGCCCCTGCTTGCGCTGCTCGGCCCGCTCTTTTCTCCGCTCACGCTTGCGGCCTTGATACGGTTCGGCGGGCCTGGGGCTTTGCGCGCGGGGTGCCTCGGCGTCGGAAGCAGCAGCGTTCACAGCGGCCGGCCAGATGAGTGTGGCGAGTGCCGCCAGGGCAAGGCCTCTTGAGAAAATGTGCATTTCAAGGACTCTCCCAAAGGAAGGCGCCTGCCGGGGTGAACTCCCGCCAGTCCGAGAATGGGGTCATGCCTGATGGGCTGCTGAAGCCTGCGCGGCTGCCATATCCGTTGCGTCCGACCCGCTTCGACGGGCTTGAGACGACGTTGGCTTGCTGTCGCGTTGGCGTCGGGGATATGTGCCGCCACGGGCGTATAAGGTTGCATTGGGATCGTCACTGCCTCGCAAACTCTGGACGACGCGGTCGGACCGGATTGCTGATCGGTCCGGCCCGATCGATGTAGCCTTCATGAGCCCGGCAACGCCGGCGGTGGCCAGCAACACGGCAAGGAGGGGATGGCGCAGATTCATGGTGCCTCCACAGGAAAGAGCGCAGCAACGCTGATGGCGCGCCGGGGCGAGGCCACGAGCGGCCCTTTCTCAATGCACATTAGCAGGTCCGCGCCAGGCTGGTGTAACGGAACGCCTGGCGCGCCGGCCACCAGGCGGAGGACAGCGGCAAACACTATATCGACCCAAGCGGATCAGAACGATCAGTCACCACTCCCTGCGCCGTTTCAGGTCTGAATCAATCCCTTTATTGAGCTATCCGCGATGCAGTCCGTCGTTTGGTCGGTACCTTTTCGGCTTCGGCTTGTACAGAATCCAGTTACGGCGCCAGGGCTCAGTCCAACCACACCCTGGAATTGCCAGGGGCGACCCAGGGTCGTGGCTGACCAGCGTACTCCCGGGTCGCCAGCGCATTGCGCGCGGTTCCTGAACGCTCACTTGTCTCGGAGCCTTCGATGCAACTTGTCATGAAATTCCTGCGCCGCGAAATCGACGCCGAACCGCGCGGCCCGAGCCAGGTTGCCCCGCGCCAGCAGGGGCAGATCACCCACGCCCTCGACGGCCGCTCGGTGCCCTTCGCGTTATTCCTCGGCGTGCTTTGCGCGGTGCCGGCTATATTGGTTGGCCTTCTGCTGATCGTGAGCCGAGTGTGAATCCACCGCCCGCACAGCATTGAATGTGCGGCATCGACTGGTTGATTCCACAGCCGGCTTCGGCCGGCAAGCGCCGGTCTCGGAACATCAAGTCCCGTTTTTTCGTCTACGCTAGCAGTAGCGTCTGCTTACAGGCGGCCGCCTGGGCGGTTCTCGGGGAGGCCGGCTGCCGCGCAACCCGCGGAACCCCTCGCGGGCAAGGACTTCATGCCATATCCGGTATTTTTGTCGCAGGTCGACATCCCAGTTTCGCCGTTAAGCCACGAAAATGCTGGCCGCTTCTGTTCGTAACGGTTCCGAGGGCAGTGACCGAACCCTGCTGTATTTCGGTTTGCTGACCCTGCTCATCGCTCTGGCAACGCCGGCCGGCTATCTGGTTGATATCCAGACGTCGTACATACTCAAGAACCAGTTGCATGCGACGGCGACGCAGATCTCGACATTCCGGCTGATCACGGGCATACCCGTCTACGTTGCGTTCGCTTTTGGCCTGGCGCGCGACCAATGGAACCCGCTGGGATTGCGCGATCGCGGCTTCTTCCTGATTTTCGCTCCGGCGACCGCGGTGGCAATCATCTGGATGGCGTTCTCGGGTTTCTCATACGCGGGACTGCTCATCGGGTTGCTGCTGGCAATGCTGTCGTCCCGGTTTATCGCCGCAGCCTATCAGGGGCTGATCGCCCTGGTGGGCCAGGAGAAGCTCATGTCAGGGCGCCTGAGCGCTCTGCTGAACGTGGTCGGTGCCGTCCCCGTCGTTGCGGGAGCGTTCGCCTCCGGATACATCTCCGATCATCTTGCCGCGAAGGAAGCTTTCCTCCTGGTGGCGGCGGCCGCTTTATCGATTGCCGTGCTGGCGCTCTGGAAGCCAGTTTCCGTCTTCGGCCACATCTACGAGAAGCCGCAAGCCAGGGGCGCGGATCTCATTGGGAATGTCAGGCGGCTGGTGAAGCATAAGGCCGTCTATCCGGCGGTTCTCATCTGCTTTCTGTGGAACTTTGCGCCAGGATCGGCCACTCCGCTGCAGTTCTACCTGACCGATGCGCTGCATGCATCGGATGCCGTTTATTCGTACTACAACGGAATCTTTGCCGCTGCGTTCATCCCGACATTCCTGCTCTATGGCTTCCTGTGCAAGAAAGTAGCGCTGAACAAGTTGCTGTGGTGGGGGACAATCATCGCGGTGCCGCAGATGATTCCGCTGGCATTCATTCACTCAGCCAATCTCGCGCTTGTCCTGGCGGTACCCATCGGGCTGATGGGCGGCGTAGCCACGGCAGCCTACTTCGATCTCGCGATGCGGGCCTGTCCGCCAGGCCTGCAAGGAACCCTGATGATGCTGGTGGATGGCGTTCTGGCGCTTTCGGCGCGTGCCGGCGATCTCCTCGGCTCATGGATCTATAACAGCAGCCCGACGCATGGCTTCACATACTGTGTGATCGCGACGACTGCGGTGTACGCACTGATCCTGCCATTAATCCCGCTGACGCCGAAAGCATTGATTGCTACCAGGGATGGCGAACCCAATCCGGAGGTCGAGGCCGAAGTGCTGGACCAGATCCGGGGAACTGAGCGCACATAGTCCCTCCTGACCTGGGCGCAAGCCTGCGCGGCTTACGCGAGCACGTGGAACGGGCGGCGGAAGGCTGCGGGCCCGGCGTGTTGCCCGGGCGGAGCTTCCGCAGGGAGCGGAAGCTCCAGCAGCGCGCACACGTCCCGTTCGACCGTTGAGAGCGATGCGGACCTGTGCAGGGAGCGGGCAAAGCGGCCGTCGAGGCCTGGCGGCAGGCGCTGCCACATATTTTCCGAGACCAGCAGCAGGCGCCTTGGCTTCAGCATCAGGCTGGCCAGGCGCAGCAGGTGCCAGCCGTCAGCAAGATCCGGCGGCATGCCGAACACGAGCAACGCCGGCGCCGGCAGGCTCGCATTGCGCGCCGCCAGGGCGCCCGGCTCCACCAGTTCCACCCGGCCAATGCCGGGAATTCTGCCGAGCAGGTGCATGACGCCGTGCCGGTAAACCGGCATGTCGTCGATCACCACGGCATGTGCCTCGCGGCTGCGCCCCAGAGCCTGCTCCCAGGCGGCCGTTCCACGGTTCGTCCAGTTCAACCTCGTTTCTCCCGGTTTGCCGGCGTTGGCTTCGTGGCCAGCGCCTCGCACCAGAACCAGCAAGGGGAATGCCAGCTCTGGCAAGGCCGTTTCGTGCCCTCGCGCGCAAGCGCGGGAGCCAGGCCTGCCGTGGGTTTCCGGGAGGTTGACGCAAACCTGCCGCGGCTTTGCAGGCGACTGGCGGCCGCGGGCAGGTGTTACGTGTAACGTAACGTGTTCCGCGACCGACCCGGGCCGGCAGTTTGGCGGCCATCGCGCAACCCGGCCTTTGGGATCGGGAAAGGTGATTCATGCCGCGCAATCGGACGACTATTCCGCAATCTGGACGCAATCTCTCCGGGTGCAACACTTGCGGGTTGCCCCGGTGACGCTCTTCACAGGTGTCTCGCCCGGTGGAGGGTGACGCGTGCGCCATCGCGCGACACGGCCAGCGCTGCGCGGACATCCGCCCCGAAGGCGAGGTCGAGACACGTCCAGCCGGAAATCGTCTTGCCACGATGCGAAGCACGCCAGCGGCCCGCGCCGAGCAGCAAATCGTCTTCCGTCGTATAGGCGCTCGGCTCGCCGGAGAGCCCCGTGCCGAGCGCCTTCAGCAGAGCTTCCTTTCGGGTCCAGATACTGAGCAGGGTCGCCGCCGCATCGGGTCGCATCCGGTCAAGCGCCGCCTCCTCGATCAGAGAGAATATCCCGCGTCCAAGGCCGCCAACGTCCAGGCCGTCAATCCGCCGCTCCACGTCCACGCCGATGCGGCAACTCCATGCGAAAGCGAGCAGCGTCATCCCGTCAGTGTGGGAAACGCTGAATGCAATCCTTGCCGCGCGCGGCCACTGCACGACCGGCTTGCCGAACGGCGTAACGCTAAAGCGCAGGGATTCGGGTTTGCAGGTCAGATAGCAGCCGATCAGCCAGCGCAGCAGGCTCCGCCGGGCAATGAAGTCATTGCGGTGCCATTCGTGGAGGTAGGCTTGGGCACGCTGCCGCTCATCCGGGGAAAGCGTGTGGGCGAGTGCCGAACATACGGGTTCGACCAGAGCGTCATTCAGTACCCACACATGCACGGCGCTTTGCGGCAACGAGAGGCGGTTCGGTTCAGGCAGAACCAGCGACGCGGCATGTCCTGCGTTCCGTGTGGTGACAAAGTCGGGCTGCATGCCGTTCGATCTCCGCTCACGCTGTGCGGTGCCTCATGAATCATGACCGTCGCGTCACGCGTTTGCCAACCTCTCGTCCAGTAGCGCCGCGACGGCCTGCAAGTTCGGTTCGAGTAGCATATCGATATGGCTGCTGGGCACTTCGGCAATCATCAGGCCGCCGCGCGAAACACGCTGCCACAGCGATATCGGATCGCCGCGATGCTCCTGCCGAATTGCCGCGCGCACATAGACAATCGGGCCCGCGTGATACGGTCGCGGCCGATAGGCCGTCATGGCCAGTCCCATTGTTTCCCGCACGCGCCGAAGCGCGGGCGGCAATGATTCGGTGAAGGCGTCAGGCCGGCGCGTCATGCGCCCGAAGCTTATCCCCACGCGGCCAGCCGTCTTCCCAAGCATGTCCGCCTGGTAAGCAAGAAGCTGCGACGCCGGCAGCGCGCGCAGCTTGCGCCACTGCCATCCCGAATAGCTGCAGCAATACCGCATCCAGGCACGCCAAGGCAGGAAATGCTCGCACACATAGGTATCGAGCAGGCACAGGAATTCGATGCGCTCGCCGGCGCGCGTCAGCTGTTGCGCCATCTCGAACGCAACCAGTCCGCCGAACGAGTAGCCGGCCAGCGCGTACGGTCCGCGCGGCTGCACGGCGCGCATCTGTTCGATGTAGCTGGCCGCCATATCCTCGACGCGCAGCTGTGTCGGCTGCTCGCCGTCAAGGCCTTGTGCCTGCAGGCCATAGACCGGGCGGGGACTGCGCAGCGCGTAGACCATGCCCCAACATTCCATCACCGAGCCGCTCGCGCCATGCACAATGAACAGCGGCTTCCCGGTGCCGGCGCGCACGGGCACGAGGATCGGCGACGGCGGCGGTGCGGCATCGTCTATCGCCGCGGCTAGGCGCGCGATCGTCGGCGCGATCAGCAGCGTCGCGAGTGGAATCGCGCGCCCGGTCGACCGATGCACGTCGGCGAGCAACCGCGCTGCCAGCAGCGAGTGCCCACCCAGCTCGAAGAAGTTGTCGTCGCGACCGATCGGCGCGAAGTCGAACAGCTTCTCCCATAGCCCCTGCAAATGACGTTCCAGTTGTTCGCGCGATTCGCCGGCGGATGGCAATTCGCGCACCGCCAGGTTCAGTGCCGGATGGTTGCGGATCGAGTCGATGCAGCCGGGATTGCGTAACGCCGCGGCATTGCCGACCGGCAGGCCGTTGACCGCATTGCGCGCGGCCGCTTCGGACAGCTTGCCGTTATGCGTGACCGGCAACGCATCGACGGCGATGATCCGGTCTGGCACGTGCGTTGGCGACGCGCGACGCGCGAGCTCGCGGCGCACCCGGGCGGCCAGCGCGCCAGTCAGTGCGACGCCATCCTGCAAGACCAGCAGCAGAACGATGCGCTGGTCGTACCTTTGCGCGTGCGTGCTGCCGGGCGGCGCGGCGCGTGAGCGCTGCTCGACCACCAGCGCTTCGCGAATGTCCGGGATATCGCGCAGCACGCGATAGATTTCGCCGGGACCAATGTTGACGCCGCGCACATTGAGCACGCCATCGGAACGGCCATGCAGCCGCGCAGTGCCTTGCGGCGAGAACTCGATGCGATCGCCGTGCGTCCAGACACCTGCGTTGCTGCTGAAATAGGCAGCGTGAAACGCCTTGCCGTCGGTGTCGCCAAAGAAGCCGAGCGGACGTGATGGAAACGGGTTGGCGCAGACCAGTTCGCCGATTCCGCTGGTGCGGGCACCCTGTTCCCACGCCTGGACATCGAGCGCAAGGCTCTTGCATTGGGCTTCTCCCGCATAGACCGGCAGGTTCGGGTTCCCCAACACAAAGCAGCCGAGAATGTCCGTGCCGCCAGAGATCGACTGCAGGGGCAGCGGCTTCACGTGATCGCGCACCCATTCGAACTGCGCGTCGAACAGCACCGCACCGGTCGACATCATCGCGCGTAGTGCGCCGAGATCGAACTGCTGCCCTGGCACCAGGCCCGCGTCCTCGCACATCTTCAGGTAAGCGGGACTGGTGCCGAACACGGTGACGCGCTCGTCGGCAACCAGGCGCCACAACGCATCGACCGTCGAGACCGGGCCGTCATAGGTCACGATCTCGACCCCGGACGCGAGCGCCGACAACTGCCAGTTCCACATCATCCACGCACAGGTGGTGTGAAAGTACAAGCGATCGCCGGGGCGCAGGTCGCAGTGCAGCCGATGCTCCTTCAGATGCTCGAGCAGGCTGCCGCCGGCCCCGTGGACGATGCACTTCGGCTTGCCGGTAGTGCCCGACGAGAACATGATGAAGAGCGGATGGTTGAACGGGAGATGCCGCCAAACGAAGCTCCCGGCATCGCCACTGTCTATCAGCTCGCCAAGCGCATAGACCCGCTGCCCGACGGTGTCCGGCAAGGTCCCGTCGTCGAGGCGGACGACGCCCTGCAGCGACGGCAATGCAGCAACCAGAGCGGCGACGTTATCCGCCAGCGCCACGCCATTGTCGAACGCCCGCTGCGCGGTGTGTGCGAACAGCAGCCGCGGCGCCAGCGGCACGAAGCGATCGAGGATCGTCTCGACGCTCATCTCGGCCGCGGCAGTTGCGAGCGTCGCGCCGAGCGCGGTGACGGCCAGCGCGGCAACGACCGCATCCGCGTCGTTGCGCATCACGCCCACCACGTGGTCGCCTTCACGCAGCCCCAAGGCCGCAAGCGCATGTGCGAGACGCGCTACCCGATTGCGCAGTTCGCCGCGGGTCAGGCGCACACGGCGGCCATCCGCGTAACAGGCGGTCAGCGCGGGTGTGTCGGGCGCCGCTACCGCCAGGCCAAGCAGGTTGTCCGCGTAGTTCAGCCGGACCTGCGGGAAGAAGCATGCATGCTCGCATTCGTTGCCGACGCAGACCGGCGCGGTGCTGCCGGACCATGCGAGCCCCCGCGACCACTGCAAAAAGCATTGCCAGAACGTCCGGTACTCCCGCACCGAGAAATCGTGCAGCGCAGCGTAGTTTTGGAAGGATTGGCCGGTGTATGCCTGCAGGGCCGCGGTGAATGCGGTCATTTGCGACGCAGCGGCGCGCTCGGGCGTGCTGCTGTCGATGGGAACGCGTCCCATGGTCACGCTTGGGCAGAACGACGCGTCAAACAGGGAAAAACGATCCATCCGATCCTCCACGCAGACCGGTACGCCCGCCCGAAGCAGCGGCGCGTTCTGATGCACCAGACTAGTGGCCCGTCATTTTTTGCTCTGTGCGAAATCGCACGAATTATTACAAGACTGTCAGCAACCCAGACAGCTGGCGTAGACAGGGTTGGGGCTTCTGGTGTTCCGCTTTTCCTGTTGTCTGCTCCTGCCAGTCCGGTATCCTTGCTCTGCAGCAGTCGTGCACAGTCTGGCGAGGCCGCCAGGGAAGGGCGCAAATGACGACCTATGCTCAACAAGCCAACTGGCGGGAGATTCAGCGTTTCCTCCCTATCCAGTACCAGTTGACTCAGGAAGAAGAGCCGCAAGAAGAATGGTGGGCATGGCGGCAGCATCGCATCCACCTTGATTGCTATCGCAATGCAGCAGCGCCGTTGAAGGTCATTCTCATCCATGGCCTGGGAACCAACGGCCGGCAGATGTCAACGATTGCCGGTGCGCCACTTGCGCGTTACGGTGTTGAAGCCATTGCCATCGACATGCCGGAGTACGGTCTGACGGAGGTCGGCCCCGGCAAGCTGATCCGGTACGACGACTGGGTTCAGGCTGGCAGCGACCTGGTTGATGCGGAGTCGGCGAAGGACGACCGTCCCATCGTGCTTTACGGCTTCAGCGCGGGAGGCCTGGAGTCCTACCACATTGCCGCGAAGAACCGGAAGGTGAAAGGCATCGTGGGGATGACGTTCTTCGATCCGCGTGTTCAGCAGGTGCGGGACGAGACTGCGATCAACTGGTTCATGAGCCGCGTGGGAAGTGGGTTTGCGAAACTGGCCGCGCGCACGCCGTTCGGTGGTATTCGGCTCCCCATCGCGGGAATCAGCAAGATGCAGGCGCTGGTCAACGACAAGGCGGCATTGAAGGTCTGCCTGGCTGACAAGACCTCAGCCGGCAAGTGGGTGACGATGGGGTTCATGGCCAGCTACATCAACTATGTGCCGGCGGCGGAGCCCGAGGATTTCGATGTCTGCCCTATCCTGCTGACGCAGCCGGAGCAGGACCACTGGACGCCCTTGCATCTGAGCGAACTGTTTCTCGGGCGGATTCGACATGTACCCGTGCAAATCGTGATGCTGCAAAACGCGGGACACTATCCGCTGGAGCAACCTGGATTGAACCAGATGGTCAGCGCGATTCATGAGTTTTGCCTTCGTGTTGTTGCCAATGCGCATGTTCGCGTATAGCAACCACCTGCTTTTTGCGTCCACTCGAAGTGATGATGCAGGATATGGCGGCAGGAAACGCAGGTAAGTGGAAAATTTCAAGTTTAAATATCATTTAAACTGATATGCATAACTCTTGTCGCATGTGTGCAACCGACTGCTCGACAAAGCAAATGGCTCTTCGCATTTCACAGTGCACGGCCCCCATTACGGGGTAATCGGGATGGCGGATTTTCCGGGCGTTTCCATCACGACGGAAAGCAAGACATCCTTTCGCTGAGTTCTCTTTCTTGCCTTGTTCCATACTAACGGGTACCAAGGTTGAAACAGACCGGCGAGTTCGCGGTGCGGCGGCGTGCGCACAGCGCCTGCGCCATCGCCATCTCGAATCGGCAAAACCATTGCTGCATCAGGTGGATACGCAGCATCGCTTCGACAGGGAATGGCCGACGGCCCATTGGGTTCGGCGGCGCGTGCGGCACAGTCAGGGCGCTAAATTCAAGCCAGGGAAGCGCAATGAGCGCATGCAATAAAATGACCCTGGCCTGGGCGTGAGGAGTCGGTCACGCGCAAACGCGTATTACTCGACGAGACCGCTCCATTCCTGGCTGCTGCCATCTCGAGAATGAAACATTTTTCGACACCGGTGCCACGCTCGCCGCATCTATATCGTTAAATCTATCCATCGACGGGTTCAGTAACGGTCGTATTTTTTTCTGGATGTTTTTCTTTTCTTTACTATGCTGACAGGCGTGCAGTGATGATGCATTGCACGCGGAATCATGAAGCAGGATCTAGATACGGTATCAGATGCTCGGCTCATGAATTATTCCGATCATGAACGTATATAGATACGAAACAACAATAACAATTTTTCTATTCCATTTCTGGTTACTAATTCAGATTTCTAGCCTTTTTCTTTGCCGAGAGCAGAGCATGGCTACATTTTTTCTGAGCCAGTCTGGCCTGTATTTATTCTCCGCTTTGGAAGCCTGGGTAATCGCTGCGTGACGATGCGCATGCTTGTCACGTGATATTTGAGGAGAGCTGACACCAGCTGTGCGTTGACGCTTCCATCGTATGAATCCGACTGAACAACAGTGTCCAGACGGAAGAGGAGTTTTAGATATGTCCAGAATCTTAAAATTTCTGGTGCCGGCATTCTTCGTCCTGTCAGCAGCCCACGCCGGTGCACAAGAAAAATTGCCAGACTCGGTGGCAGAGAAACTTGAAGCGCTAAGTGGATTGCCTTCGAATCTTGCCGCGCTGCAGCTTGGAATCACTAACATACAGGGTAAGCCTACAGACCCGAGCCCTTCCGGTCCTCCGGGCAATGCACAGTCGCCCAAGCTGAGAGATGTTGCCATCGCAGATACGGCTGCCAATGAGAACGAGACTAACGTGGTTGCCAACCCGGTAGACAAAAAATATCTGGTGGCTTCCTCGCATCGGTATCCGACCTTCCCGATACGGTGCGTCGCCTATGCTAGTTCGGATGGCGGAAAGAGCTGGAGCGCGGGTGTTCCCATGCAACAACTGAGTCCAAGCCATGATTGCTCGGACCCGGTGCTCGCCTATGCTCCGGACGGCAGCCGGGTTTATATGGCGTACATGGATATCTTCGGGGGGACCTGGGATATTCTGGTGAGCCACTCCGACGACAACGGCGTTACCTGGAGCGCACCGGTGATTGCCTTGCAAGGCAATCCAGCGGCGTTTATCTATGATAAACCCTGGATTGCAACGCACTCGTTTGACGCCAGCCAGAGTGCGCTCGTGTACGTTACCGCGACCCGGTTCAGCGTAGTGTCCAGCCCAGACCACATCGCATTTTCGCGCTCCACGGATGGTGGCCTCACCTTCAACAGTGCCTCGCCAACACTGTTCGACAGTGCGAGCGCTCCAGTCGTGGTACAAGGGTCACACCCAGCAGCCGGCCCGGGCTCCGATGTGGTGGTCGCCTGGTACAACTCGGGTGCCGACGGCTGGCTGAACGGCGGGTTTCAGATTAAGGTGGCACATTCTTCTGATAATGGCGCCACCTTTGATCCGCCGGTTATCGCAGCTGCCGAATCATGTTGTGAACTACCGTTCTGGCTGGGGCCTTCGGCGTTCTATCATAGATGGTGGGGCGGGATGTTCCCCGCTGCCGCAATTGACGGGAAAGGCGGCGCCCACATCGCGTACGCGTTTACGCCTGTGAATCAAAACACCGCCGCAGGCCGCAGTTCCACGGAGTCCGGGGACATCCGATATATCACCAGCTCGAGTGCACCCTACACGGTTTGGTCCGCACCTCTGACGGTGAATGATGACGGGTTGTTAAGAGCTCAAGGGTTTCCCGCCATTGCTGCCAGGGAGGATGGCACCGTATGGCTCAGTTGGGAAGACCATCGGCTGTCGCCCGCTGTGGCGACCGCATTCCCCAACTCGTCGAATCTCTTCTATGACAACTTCGTGGCGAGGAAGGCGCCGGGACAAAACACATTCTTCACCAATTTGCGCGCGTCGGATAGGTCTTCGCTCAGTCAAAAAACCTTTATCGGTGACTACACCGGCATCGCGGTGAATGCAACTACCACCTACGCCGTTTGGACTGACCGCCGAAATAGGACCAACATCCTGGACAGTAACAACGACGTCTTTGGCAGCCGTGTCATCGCGGGGGGCGGCACCCCTTGACTGGACAGCCGCTGTATGGCGACTCCTCGAGGGGGGTTCCCCTCGAGGACAGATCTGGTACTGGAGGTGCCTGCTGCTTCAATGCAGTGAGGCACCCCACCGAAGTAGGGGGTGATCAACTCTACCTGACCCCTATAACTAAACATCAAACAAAAGCAAGGCCCAGGCGCGGGCTAGCCAACATTGCTGGCTGGCTGGAAAGGGGAAACCCGCGCGCCGCACCTTGAGCTGTTCCTGGCTGTTCCCGGACCTGCTACTAGGAACAAGTCGATTTGATCGGGATGAAAGGGGGGACGATGCGTGTGACCGGGCGGAAGGGGCTTATTGGCGTTTTGGTCTATTGCGCGCTGACTACTGCCGCCTTCACGCAATCCACGTCCGCAGGCCGCGGCCAGCTACTGAATCAGGCAACCACGCTGCGCATCAGCGCGGGCGCGTTGGCGAACCTGCTGGCTTCAAGCGATACGGGCCGGCAGCTTATGCAGGTCGCCGGAACCCCGGCTTGCGACCTGGAGGTGGTCTACTTCCGTTATGGCACGATTGGTGGCGCCAACGAGAACACCAACGCCAGCGGCGCCTTGATGATTCCTGGCGGCGGCCCGGCCTGTAGCGGGCCGCGCCCGACCATGCTGTATGCGCACGGGACCGCCACATACCGCAATTTCAATATTGCCGATCTGACGCAGACGGACAAGAACAATGGCGACGGTGCCGCAGAGGGCCTTGCCATTGCAGCCATGTATGCGGCGCAGGGTTATATCGTGGTGGCGAGCAACTACGCGGGATATTCCGGCTCCGGTCTTGCTTATCACCCGTACCTGAATGCGGCGCAGCAGTCGGCTGACATGATCGACTCGCTCACGGCAGGGCGGGTTGCCATGGGGGGAACGGACGCAGGAAAACTGACTTGGGAGAATGGCAAGCTCTTTGTGACTGGCTATTCGCAGGGCGGCTACGTTGCCATGGCCACGCAACGCGCGCTGCAAGCGACGGGCGTTAACGTGACGGCTGCCTCGATGGGGTCCGGCCCCTACGCGCTGGGAGCCATGGGCGATGCACTGGTTGCGGGCGAGGTGGATATCGGCTCGACCGTGTTCACGACGCTGGTCGCGACGAGCTACCAGCATGCCTACGGCAATGTCTACGGGAGTCCAGGCGACCTCTATGAGCCGGCCTACGTGCCAGGCATCGAACAGTTGCTGCCGAGCGTGACGTCGATTGACGTACTGATCGGAAAGGGAGAACTTCCCGCTACCGCGCTCTTCAGTCTTACCCCTCCCGCCCCGCAGTTTGCGTCACTGACGCCGCCAGCCTCGCCGCCGCTTATGCCGGCGGAGCTGACGCCGGTATTTGCCCTTGGGTTCGGCGATGGCAACCTCGTGCGCAATGCGTATCGCCTCAGCATGCTGCAAGATGAACTGGTGAGCCCGGACGGCGCGTTCCCGAATACAACGGCCGCAATGGCGCCGGCGTCCAATCCGGCTAGCCCCCTGCGTCAGGCATTCAAGCGAAACGACATGCGCAGCTGGACGCCCAGCTCCCCGGTCCAGCTCTGCGGCGGGTCTGCGGACCCCGCTGTCTTCTTCTTCAACGCGACCATCCAGCAGGCGTACTGGAAAAACGCCAAAGTGCCGGCAAAGCTGACCACGGTGCTGGATGTCGATGCCTCCGTCACCGGAGCTAATGATCCTTATGCCGCCATCAAGCATGGCTTTGCCGACGCCAAGGCAGCGCTGGCCGCGCAGGCGGTTGCCGGAGGTGCCACGGATGGCGGCGCCTCCGCGGTCATCGAGGCTTACCACAGTGAACTGGTGGCGCCGTTTTGCATGGCGGCAGCGCGCACGTTCTTCGGGAGTTTCTGAGCATCTCAAGCTTGCCGGGCGGCTTGGCCGCCGCCAGGCCGACGAGGGGGCCGAGCCATGAATCACGTTCGCCGAATCGCCTTATATGCCGTCGCGGCCGCATTCATGCTTGCCGGATATCCGGATCTGGCCGTGGCAGAAGATGCCGCAAGCCCGGGCGTGTTCCGTGTCACGCTGCTTGGGACAGGGGCGCCAGATCCCTCGGCGGATCGGTTTGGCGCCAGCACGCAGATCGAGGCAGGGAACCAGAAGATACTCATCGATGCCGGGCGCGGCGCCACGATACGTCTCGCACAGCTACACATACCGCTTGGAAAGATCGACGTCCTCTTCCTGACCCATTACCACTCCGATCACACCGTCGGCGTCCCCGACCTTTGGCTTACTGGATGGCTTCCGCCGCCCTTCGGACAACGCAGTACTCCGTTTCATGTGATCGGACCGAGCGGTGCAGCCGATCTGATGATGAACCTGGAGCGCGCGTATGCCGCTGACATCAAGATGCGGATGGCCGACCAGAAGCTTTCCCGTGAGGGGCTCGATGTCAAGGTCGAGGAATTCACGACGGACGGCATCGTGTATGAGAAAAGTGGGCTTCGCGTGACTGCCTTTGAGGTCAATCACGGCGAGGCAGTCAAGCCCGCGTTCGGCTATCGCATCGACTATGCGGGCCACGCCGTCCTGATCTCGGGCGATACGCGGCTCAACGAGAATGTGGTGAAGTATGGTGCCGGGACCGACCTGCTGGTGCATGAGGTCTTTGCCGTGAAGCCAGACATGATGAAGAGCCCGGCAATGCAAGCCATCGCCGCGCATCATGTCACGCCCCAGGAAGCAGGCAGGGTATTCACCCGTGCGCATCCCAGGCTTGCTGTGTACACGCATCTTTCTCTGATCGGCACGCCGACCATCCCGAGTTTGATGCCCGATGAAATCGTGTCGCAAACACGTGAAAGCTACAACGGTCCCTTCGCAGTCGGGGAAGACCTCATGGCCTTCGAGATTGGCGCGGAAGGCGTGGCCATTTATCGACGCGGGCCCCACTATTGAGCCTTACCTATTGAGCTTTCCCTAATTCGCGACAGTGCAAAAACAACCACAGTCATTCCCGCGCAGGCGGGAATCCAGCGTCTTTGAAGTCACTGGGTTCCCGCCTGCGCGGGAACGACAAGCAAGAAGCGTTGTCGTGAATTTCGGAAACATCAATAATTGGCGGCAACATGAAAATAACCACCGTCGTTCCCGCGCAGGCGGGAAGCCAGGGTCTTCACGTCCCTTCGGGGATAAAGCCACTGGGTCCCCGCCTGTGTGGGGACGACGGTTAGCAAAGGCTGTCGTGAATTTTGGAAGCTTCAATAGTTGTGAAGCAGTATTGGCACTGGCTCAGGCCTGTCCGCGTAGCGGGCATTCGCCTGCCCGGCGGCATGAGCGCAGGCAGGATCAGATGCGGCAATCATCTCAAGAAAGTCAGCAATAGTTTTGAGGAGAAGTCATGCACTACAAGTATTTGGCCATATTGGGCGCCCTGGCGCTGGCGGCAGGTGGCGCCGCGGCGCAGAATTCCGGCCTGACGCGAACCGTGGTCAACCGGGCCGATGTATCCGTGCCAGGTCGCGAAGCCGTAGTCGCGCGCGTGGAGGTTGCGCCAGGCGCCTATGCGGGGCGGCATACGCATCCCGGGGACGAGATCAGCTACGTCATGGAGGGCGAGGTGCAACTCCTGGTCGATGGCCAGGCGCCGCGCGCGATCAAGGCCGGTGAGTCGTTCGTGGTGCCGGCCGGCGTGGTGCATGACGCCCACAACGGCGGCAGCACGGCGACGCGGGTGCTGGGGGTGTACGTCGTCGAGAAGGGCAAGCCGCTGGCTTCCCCGGCGCCGTGAGGGTTGCGCCGGTTCGTGCCAGCCGGCAGCGGAAATAATCAGTCAGGCCCCACGCACGCGCCAAGTTCGCTCAGCAGGTGAGCGAGCCTGGCCTGGGTGCCGGTGGCGGTCTTGTTGAAGACCGCCTTGAGCTGGCTGCGGGCAGTTTCGTGGCGGATGCCGAGGCGCGCGCAGGCTTCGGGCAGCCCGATGCCCGCAGTGAGCAGGGTCGCGAGCCGGATCTCGGATGCGGTCAGGCCATACAGTTGGCGCAGCACGCCCGCCAGCATGACCGGAGCAGCGCCGGCCTCGCGGATTGCGACCAGCGCGGCGGGGCGCTGCCATTGCCTGGCCAGGCGATGGGCCGGCGGCAGCGGCAGCACGATGACGCTTGCGCTGTGCCCGCTGCCGTTGCGGGCATGCGCGGCCTGGGCCGGCATGGCCCCGTCAGGACTGCAGACCGCAGCCAGCAACTCGCGGAACGGCCGGCTCAGGCACCAGCCGTCCTGGCACGCCCGGCCTCCGGGCTCGCCTTGTTTGCCCGGCAACAGCCGGCTCACCCAGCGTTCGCCACGGGCATTGCTGAGCAGCACCTTGCTGTCAGGCGCGACGACGATCAGGCCAAAGGGGAGTCGCTCCAGCACTTGCGCAGACAACTCGCCGAGCAGGGTGACGTCCAGCGTGCGCTCGCGCAGGCTCAGTGCCTGTCGCAGATGCGGCATCGCCCAGCCCAGCCGGCGCGCGTCGTCAGCGTTGTAGGGTTGTTGTCCGAGAGGCTTTTGCAGCGAGAAAAAGATTTCGCGGTGTGGTTTGCGCTCGACCAGGCAGCCCATGACGGAACTCAGCCTGAAGCCGTGCATGAACTCGCGGTAGAAGGGCAGCCGGCTCATATTCGCCTGACCGAGATCGCGCGAATCGACATACCACTCCCCCACTGCCATTTGCCGTGTGTAAATCCGCGACGGATCCTCGGCCTGGTAGTGGTCGTTGTAGGCGTCGACCAGTTCCTGGTTCAGGTCATGGATCTCGCTGACCCGGAACCGCTGGCTGGGCGCGTCGAACTCGACCAGCGAGGCGTGCATGCTTTCGCTGGCATCACGCAACAGGGCCAGGCTGGACTGCCAGGCGGTTTCGTCAAGGATGCCCTCGTACAGGCCTCGTATGGTCTGATGCATCATGTCTTCTTTCATTGCGCTTCCCCCCGAACGTCTCTGCCGCACACCTGCCGGGCGCTTGCCCCGTGCGGCCTGATTGCCCGCATTGCCCTGTTTTGCTTATCCCCCATTCAGGGGAATGGAAAGACAATAGGGGATCCGCCACGCCCGCACTTGCGGTTTCTTGCGAATAATTCTGGGGGACGGGCTTGTGCGCCGGCTGTCAGGTCAGGCTTGCCTGGCCTGCAAATGAGCGTTGCCGCGGAAATCGCTTGGCGATGTCCCGCTGAACTTGCGGAAGGCAGCGAAGAATTGGGTGTAGGAATCGAACCCGCTTGCGAGTGCCACGTCGGACAGGGGCATATCGGGGTGGCGGCGTATCAGTTTCCGCGCATATTCGACGCGGCATCTCAGCACATATTGCCAAAGGCTGACCTGGCGCGTCTTGCGGAACATCCGGCACAGGTGGAAGGGGCTGATATGGACTGCGGCGGCGATTGCGTCGATGGTGAGCGGCTGGGACAGGTGGGCAAGGATGAAATCGTCCAGCCGCGCCAGAACGTGCCTGGACAAAAGGCCCCGCTGCCGGGCCGCCAGGGCGCTTGCGTCCTGCTTCCCGCCGCCATAGAGCAGGGCCACGCGCAGGCTGATGGCCAGCAGCAAGGATTGGTCGAGCAGGCTGCCGCCCACGCTGCCACCCTGGACATGGGCGTCCAGCGCCAGCACCAGCTGCACCAGGCCGTTGTCGGCACCGCCGGCGAAGTCCGAGTGCAGATCAGGCACGTTGCGATCGTGCGTCTGTTCATGAGCCAGGACAACGGCATCGGGCCGCACCGAAAAATAGATGGCATCCAGCGGGGCTGACCAGGTGCTGGAAAGTGCATCGCCGGCGGCGCGAAAATAGACCTGGTTTGGTGCCATCGCCCCGTCCAGGCGCTGTCCGTTGACGTGCCAGCGGATCGCGACGGGATCCCTGCCGATCGGGATGGCCAGGCAGTGGACGGGCATGACCGTGGTGTCCAGGGCGCCGGCGGGCAGCAGGTGGCGCTCCAGTACAAAGCCGTCCCAGTGAGAGGCCGCGCTGCCATAGCGCGGCGCGGTAGGAATAGCCGGCACGGTGCCGCCGGCCGTCGTTGCCAGCAACTGGGTGCGTGGAGGAGCGTGGCCCATGGTTGGCGCGAGTCAACCCGCTCCCGGGATCGCGGGCAAGGCAAGATATCCGGTATTTTTCATATTCTTATGCCGTCAGCTTTTCGCGCCTGCCTCCCTGGCAGGCCGTGCGCCATGTGTGTGGTGAGTATACCTAGATTGTGGTCGCTTTAGCCCTTCGGGCAGAGCGCCAGGCCCTCAACGACGCTGTTGTGGCATCCTTCGATTTGCAAAAGAAAAAGAAGGGCAGGGGTCAACATGTACAAGACTTTGCTGGTAGTCGCGGCCGCTGCGGCCGCCTTCACCTATTACAAGACTCACGCGCCTTTGGTAAATCCGGTTGCCCAGGCCGAGCCGCAGCAGATCGGGGTTTCAGCAGTGGCAGCAGCGGCGGAACCAGGATTCCGCTGCGAGGGCAAACAGCACTGCAGCCAGATGGCTTCCTGTGCGGAAGCACGCTTCTATCTGAAGAACTGCCCGGGGGTAAAGATGGATGGGGACGGCGACGGTATTCCATGTGAGACGCCGCCTCTCCAATGCATGTTCTGACGCCCTGATCGGTAGGCCACGCCCTGCTGTCCACTCCTGCGCTGCAACCTTCCTCACGAAGACGTGGGCGGGTTAGTCCGAACTCAAGCCAGGCAACGCCTGAACCGTTGCTCGATGACCTTGCTTCCCCATTGCGCCCCCTCTGATTCATCCGCCAATTGAAAACCAAAAGACTCGTACAGATGGCGTGCTGCATCCAGTCCCTTGAACGTCCAGAGGTATGTCTCGCTATATCGGTCGTCGACAAATTTCATTGCGCGTGACATCAGTCGCCGTCCGACACCGGAACCACGCAATGAGTCATCCACAATGAACCAACGCAAATGGGCGATGCCCGTTTCATCATCTCCGTCGATGGCGAGAGAGGCGAGCGACCGGCCATTTTCGACGTAGAGCCACAGCGCCTTGCCATCGGCTGGCAGCTTGCCGGCAAACTCTGCAAGCTCCGTCGCCACCTTCTTTTCGAAGAACGCGCCGAAGCCCCAGTGCTCCGAATAGAACCGCGCGTGCAAGCTTGCGACGTCACCAATGCAGCCGGGTTGGTAGCCCTCCAGAACTCGGGTGGCCACGGTATCTCCGGGGGCTGTCTTGACGGCGTTGTCTTGCGTGAGCGCATCGGCGTATAGCGCGAGAGAACGAACCAGGGCTTGCTGGTCAGCAGGAACCATCCGTCGCAGCGCGTCGGACACCTGATCCGTTGCGAAGCGGTCGATTTTTTTTCGAAGTTTCTGTCCTGCCTCGGTCAGGTACAGCTCGGACGAACGGGCATCTTCGTTTGCGATCTTGCGCTCCACGAGTCCGCCAGCTTCCAGCCTTGCGACCTGCCTGCTCGTGTTCGATTTGTCCAGGCGCAGGATGTTGGCCAAATCCTTTGCGCTGATCCCTGGCCTGGCCCCGATTTCGAGGATCGCGTGAACAGCCGACGGCGCCAGGTCACTATCGGCCAGGGTGGCTCGCATGAAACCAAGTTCGCGAACAAGTCTTCGAGAGAATTCGCGAAGTTCGAGAATCGTCGCTTCCCGAGATTTGGCTGGAATATCGATAAGGTCCACGGACTGGCTCACAAAAGTTGCGCATCGCAACCAATTTAGTTGTGAGACGCAACTAAATCAAGTCCGGATTTGCTGGAATGTCGACCCGCGGGTACCCAGCTTGCCGCCCGGGGAGCCCGCGGGCGATCGAGCCACGCAGCGAAGTAGATTTCACAGTATTTTTTGCCTGGAATGCTGATCTTTTCAATCAGAAAAATGATCGAACTGGTCAAACTCAATCCGCTGCACTACACTTCGGATGAATTTGATCGATTCGATCAAATGCTTGCTCGAAACTTACAAGGCCGCACCCTCAGCGGCAGGAGACAACCATGCAGATTTCCATCAAACGCGCCATCGAGCGCGTCCCCGGCGGCATGATGATCGTGCCGCTGCTGATCGGTTCGCTCGTTGCCACGTTTGCGCCGGATGGGCCGAAGTTCTTTGGGTCGTTTACCGGCGCGCTCTTTACCGGTGCCTTGCCCATCCTCGCGGTGTTCTATGTCTGCATGGGCGCAAGCATCAACATCAAAGCCACGCCTTACATTCTCAAGAAGGGCGGCGTGTTGTTCGGCACCAAGGTTGGCACGGCCATGGTGCTGGGCGTGATCATGGGGCACTTTCTGGGCGAGGCGCCGATCAGCGCCGGCATGTTTGCCGGCTTGTCGACGCTTGCCGTGGTGGCCGCGATGAACGACACCAACGGCGGCCTGTACATGGCGCTGATGGGCCAGTACGGCAAGCCTGCAGACGTGGGCGCCTACAGCATCATGTCGCTGGAGTCCGGCCCGTTCCTGACGATGGTGACGCTGGGCGTGGCGGGTCTGTCCGCGTTCCCGTGGCCGACGATGGTCGGCAGCATCCTTCCGCTTATGCTTGGGATGTTGCTGGGCAACCTGGATCGGGAGATGCGCGATTTCCTGGGTAAAGCCGTGCCGGTCATGATCCCCTTTTTCGCGCTGGCGCTGGGCGCTGGCCTGGACCTCCACAAGGTATGGCAGGCGGGCATGCTGGGCCTGGGCCTTGGAGTTGCCGTGGTGGCCGTCACCGGCTGCGCGCTGTACTTCGCGGACCGCCTCACCGGCGGCACGGGCGTGGCAGGTGTCGCGGCCGCCAGCACCGCCGGCAATGCCGCCGCCGTGCCGACGCTGGTAGCCGCGGCTAATCCGGTCTACGCGGAATCGGCCAGGAGCGCCACGATCCTGGTGGCCGCCTGCGTGGTGGTCACCGCCGTACTGACGCCATTGGTGACCGCCTGGGTCGCCCGTCGCGTGGCGGGCAAGGGGGCCGAGGCGCCGGTGAGGACTGCCGCATGAGCTGGCTGATCATCGCCGACGACCTGTCTGGCGCTGCCGACTGCGCGATCGGCTTTGCCATGTCTGGCGCCCGGACCGTCGTCACGCTGGAGGCGGCATCTGCGGGCGCGGACCCATGGCAGGCCGATGTGATGGCTTGCGACGTCGACAGCCGCCGCTTGGTGCCGCAAATGGCGGCAACGCGCAATCTCGAAGCCTGGCATCGCGGCCAGGGCGCCAGCCGGCGGCTGTACAAGAAGATCGATTCCACGTTGCGAGGCAACTGGGCTGCCGAAACCGCGGCGCTGGCGCCGCTGGCCGGCCTTGCCATCGTCGCGCCGGCCTTCCCGGCCACTCGCCGCACCACGCTTGGTGGTTGCATGATCGTGAACGGCCAGCCGCTCGAAGACTCCGACATCTGGCGCCTGGAAGGACTTGCCGGACGCGCCGACATTGTCGCGCTGCTGGCCGCGCAGGGGTTGCGGGCGACGCTGTTGCCACTGGCCGCGGTGCGCGCGGGCGACGCGGCTCTGCGGCTAACCATCGCCGGACTGGCGCGTGAAGGCGCGCAGGCCGTCGTCTGCGATGCGCAGACGGAGCAAGACCTGGCTGCGCTGGCCGCGGCAACGGTGCAACTCGGTGTCCCCGCATTCTGGGTTGGCTCGGGCGGCCTGGCTCGTGCGCTGGCTGCGCAGTGCCCGCTTGACGGCGATGCGCCGTGGCCGCTGCCTGCCAATAAAGCCCCTGATGCGGGCCCGGTCCTGACGCTGGTCGGCAGCCTCTCAGGCATCTCCGGGCGACAGGCCGCTTGCCTGCGCGAACGCACCGGGATGCAGTCGCTGGTGGTTCCGCCGCGGATCTTGCGTGAAGGCGCCGGCCACGCCGACTGGGATGCCGCGCGGCAATCGATTGCCGAATGCCTGCGGGCAGGCCGCGACCTGCTGGTCAGCATCGGGCGCGACGACGCGTTTGACGCAGGCGAAGGGCCGCGCCTGAGCGCCGCGCTGGCGCAATTGTCCCTGCCCGGCTTCCAGCATGCGCGCGGCCTGATCGCCACTGGCGGCGAGACGGCCCGGGCCATGCTCGCCGCGGCCGGCATCGGCGCCCTGATGCTGCGGCGCGAAGCCGAGCCCGGTGTGCCATTGTCCGATACGCCCGCGCTGCCCGGCGTACCCGCGCGCCGCGTGGCGACCAAGGCCGGCGCGTTCGGCACTGAGGCCGCCCTCTGGCTGGCGTGGCAGGCCATGACTGAATTCCGCGCGCCGTCCGCGTGACCGCGCGCGCCGCCCCACCCCGACAAGAGACAGACAAATGAGCGACTACCTTCCCGTCATCGGCATTACCATGGGTGATGCCACGGGCATCGGCCCCGAAGTCATCGTCAAGAGCCTCGCGCATGACAGCGTGTTTGCGCAGTGCCGTCCGCTTGTCATCGGCGACGCGCGCCGGCTGGGACTGGCCGTCCGGCTCGTCGGCTCGCCGCTCAAGGTGCGCGCGATCCAGGCCCCGGAGGAAGCGCGCTTCCAGCCCGGCACCATCGACTGCATCGACCTGGGCCTGATCCCGGATGACTTGCCCTTCGGCAAGCTGTCTGCCGTCGCCGGCGATGCCGCCTTCCGCTACATCGAGCGCGCGGTCGCGCTGACCCGCGAGGAGAAGATCGATGCGATCTGCACCGCGCCGCTGAACAAGGAAGCCCTGCATGCGGGCGGCCACAAGTTCCCCGGCCACACGGAGATGCTGGCGCACCTGACCGGCACCCCGGAAGTGTCGATGATGCTGGTGGCGCCGAAGCTGCGCGTGATCCATGTCACCACGCATATCGGCCTGCTCGACGCCATCCGCAGGATCGAGCCGGGCCTGGTCCAGCGCACCATCGAGCGCGGCTACATGACGCTGCAGCGCGCCGGCATTGTGTCGCCGCGCATCGGTGTTTGCGGCATCAACCCGCATGCCGGTGAGAACGGCCTGTTCGGCCACGGCGAGGAGGAGGAAAAGATTATCCCGGCGGTCGAAGCCTTGCGCGCGCGCGGGTGGGACGTGGAGGGGCCGCTGCCCGCCGATACGCTGTTCTATCGCGCAGGCCGCGGTGATTTCGATCTGGTGGTGGCGATGTACCACGACCAGGGCCACGGGCCGGTCAAGGTGCTCGGCCTCGAGGCCGGCGTCAACATCACGGTGGGCCTGCCAGTCATCCGCACGTCAGTGGATCACGGCACCGCCTTTGACATCGCCGGCAAGGGGATCGCCGACGAACGCAGCCTGCTGGAAGCGCTGCGCCAGGGCGCCGAGCTGGCCACGCGCCGCGCCTGAGCCATTGGCGCGCGCCCGGGCTGCCGGCTCCTGTAAGATCGGGGGTCGTTGAGGATTCCCGATACTGATTTCGCCTGCCATGAAAGCCGCCGACCGCCGCCGCGCCATTCTCGAACTCGTGCTCTCGGGCGAGGTCGCCAATGTCGAACAGTTGACCGGCAGCCTCGGGGTTTCCGTGGCCACGGTGCGCCGCGATCTGACCGCGCTGGCTCGCGAGGGTCGCATTGTGCGGACCTACGGCGGCGCCGCCGCACTGATGCAGGTGGGTGGCCACGAGCCCGAGGCTTCGATCGAGGAACGCAAGTCGCTGCAGCGTGAGCAGAAGGAATCCATTGCCCGCCTGGCGGCGAGCTTCGTGCAGGACGGCGACGCCGTGCTGCTCGACAGCGGCACCACGGCTGCTGCGCTGGCCCGGCAACTTGGGGCGCGCGAGGACCTCCATGTCTACACCACCAACCTGCTGGCCGTCACCGCGCTCACCGGCCTGCCCGGCATTCGCGTGACGCTGATCGGCGGCGACGTGCGCCCCTCCAGCATGGGCACCTTCGGTCCGTTGGCCCAGGTAACGCTGTCGCGCATCAGCGTCGACAAGGCCTTCCTTGGCGCGGACGGCGTAGTCGCAGGCGTGGGGCTGTGCGAAGCCAGCGCAGAGCAGGCCTACCTGAAGGAATGCATTATCCGCCAGGCGGCCGATCTCTTTGTGCTGGCCGACGCGACGAAGCTGGGCCGGGCACAGCAGCAGCACTGGACGCCGCTCGACCGCGCATGGACGTTGATTACCGATGCGGCAGCCACGGCCGAGCAGCTGGAACCGTTCCAGGCATTGAAGCAGGTGCGTGTGGCGGTCGCCCCCGACTAAAGCTCATGCCCTCTTAGTCAACCGCTGCACCTGTGTCCCGAACGATCCTCCCCGGTCGCGTGGTTTCGCTGCGGATCAGTGCGCCAGAACTGACATGCCCGATTCCGCTACGGCCGGCGGCCCGGCGACACAGAAGGAGAGTCGGCGATCACGGTCGGGTCCGACGGGCTGGTGGATTCACCCTCCCCGGCGGATGGATTGCCTTGATCCGGCGCCGCCGGTTTCCTTCCGGTCACCATGGACAGGATCAGGTTTTCCTTGTGCAGCCGGCTCATCAGAATCGCGGCGGCAACATGCACGCTCACCAGCGCCAGCAGCGCGTCGGCGAGGACGCCATGGAGGTCCTTGGGCCAGTCTTCGCCCCAGAACAGATCCAGTCTCGACATCCAGCCGGTGGCGGCAAGTGAAAGGATGAGGATCCACAGCACGAGCATCATCAGCGCGCCAAGTGGATTATGGCCAAGGTAGCGGGGCGGATGCCCGGCAACGGCGGCCCTGACATACGCAACAACGCTGCTGCTGCCGGGAAGCCATTCGCGGAAGTTCCCGGCGCCGCTGCCCACCATGCCCCAGGCCACGCGGACCAGCACCAGGCACGCGGCCGTGTAGCCAAGGTTGCGGTGCAGCGGGCCGCCGGAATCCTCGTACAGGTCCCACAGCACCAGTGCCGCCACGCCCCAGTGCGTGATGCGGACGATGGGGTCCCAGACCTGGACAGACTGGCGCGAAGGCTTCATGACGCGGCGGCGGGGAGGTGCGGCATTACTTCTGGATTTCCGCCTTGACTATGTCCAGTGTCTTGGTATCGAAGTAGATTTCCGCCTTTTTCCCCTCCTTGGTCGTGCCGTAGATCTCGTAGCAATTCCCGTCGGTCTTGAACTTCTTGATGTTGTAGCCCTGCGCTTCAATCCTGGCGCGGGCGTCGCTTTCCTTCATCCATTCGCTCTTGGGGTGCGCGGGACATTTCGCGCTGGCCAGCGCGGAACCGGACACCAGGGCCATTGCCATCAGCACGCCAATTCTAAGCATGAACGTCTCCGTATCGTGGGAGACATCAGCATAGTGCACCCGATAATGATTCGCAATCAGCGGCAGCACTAGTTCTTTGAAGCCACCGGACGGGGCCGAACATTTTGGTTCAGACGAAAGAAGTTGTCTGGGTCGTATTTGTTCTTGATATCGACCAGCCTCTGGTAGTTCTCCCCATAGGCGGCCCGTACCCTGTCATCTCCCTCCTCGCCCAGCGGCAATGTATCAGCGCTCGATGACCGGCGCGTGCACGGGAGCCAGCGATTCGTGCGTGGTTGCCGTGCGTTGCGCGGCCTTGTGGACCATGGTATAGGCATAGTCGATCCCCATGCCATAGGCGCCCGAGTGCTCCTTGGCCACGGCCATCACCTCGTCGTACGTTTCGCGGTTCTTCCAGTCGCGTTGCCATTCCAGCATGACCTGTTGCCAGGTCACGGGCACCACGCCTGCCTGGACCATGCGCTGCATGGCGTAGTCATGCGCTTCCCTGGTCGTGCCGCCCGAGGCGTCGGCCACCATATAGATCTCGTAGTTGCCTTCGAGCATCGCGCTCAGCGCGAACGTGGTGTTGCAGACCTCGGTCCAGAGGCCGGCGACGATCACCTTCTTGCGGCCGTTGGCGGCCAGCGCGTCGCGCACCTTCTGGTCGTCCCACGAATTCATCGAGCTGCGTTCGAGCGTCTGCTTGCCCGGGAACACGTCAAGCAGTTCGGGGTAGGTATAGCCCGAAAACGAGTCAGACTCGACCGTGGTGATGGTGGTCGGGATGTCGAAGATCTTGGCCGCCTTGGCCAGGCCGACTACGTTGTTCTTCATGGTCTGGCGGTCCATCGACTGCACGCCGAAGGCCATCTGCGGCTGGTGGTCGATGATGATGAGCTGGCTGTTGCGCGGGGTCAGGACTTCAAGCTTGGCGTTCGACATGGTGTTCTCCAGTGGAAATAGATTCAATTATTTTGAGTCTCTGTCTGGCGGTGCTGTTTTCGCTTTGTTGCGATGTAGCGCCGTCCATGTGCAGAACTATAGCGAGGGATAGTGCACGAGCAGCCAATTCGGATTGTAGATATTATTCAAAAAATTTGATGAAATTGTGGTTGTGCGAGGCCGCCCGGCCCGCGTACGCGAACATCAAGCACCAGGCAGCATGGTGGATCCGGGAACGTGCAGGCCAGGGGATCGCCGGCCGATTCGGGCTAGCTCGCCCCCCTTCGTGACAAGCACAGCATCCTTCCGATAGACCTCCGGGAACATCGCCTTCAGGTTGGCGATCTTCGGCAGGTCATTGATGACGATGTACGGATGGGTGGGATTCTTGACCAGGAAGTCCTGGTGATAGTCCTCGGCGGCATAGAAGCCCTTGTAGGCCTCTATGCGGGTCACGATGGGCACCCGATATGACCTGGCGCCGTCGAGCTGGGCGATATACGCCTGGGCAATGGACCGCTGCTCCGGCGTCAGCGGGAAGATCGCCGAGCGATACTGGGTGCCGTGGTCGGGACCCTGGTAGTTCAGTTGCGTAGGATCGTGCGCGACCGAAAAGAAGATCTGCAGCAGCTTGCCGTAGCTGATCTGCGCGGGGTCGTAGCGGATCTCGACCGATTCGGCGTGACCGGTCGAGCCGGTGCCCACCCGTTCATATTGCGCGGTGCTCGCCGCGCCGCCGGCGTAGCCGGATGTCACGCGCGTCACGCCGCGCACATGCTCGAACACGCCTTGCACGCCCCAGAAGCAGCCGCCCGCGAAGACCGCGGTCTGGCTGCGGCTGGCGCCCGGCCTTTCGTCGACGCTTGCGGCGGGGAGCTTCACTGCGGCTTCGGCGGATAGCACTGGCCTGGCGACGCCGGCAACCAGTGCCGCCAGCAGCGCCAGGCCCGCAAGCCTGGCGGTGGTGGGGCGGGTCCAGCGTTGCAGCATTGCGATGACTTTCATGGTTGGCCTCTCTGGAAGTGTTTGATTCAGCCGAATGTAAAGGCATAGGCCTGTACGCCGGCATCGAGGAATTCGATAGTGAAGGTCCGGTCGCGGATGTCGCTGCCCTGGCGGACCAGTTGATAGAGGCGTTGCGCCGTCACCATGCCGCTGCCATCGGCAGCCACGTCGGTGCCGTGCGAAGTGCCCGGGGCCTTGCCGTCGATCGCCACACGAAAACGCACTGGCTTGCCATCCGGCGACGGGCCGAGCACGAGGTGCAGGTCGCGCGCGTGGAAGCGATAAACGATGCGGCCACCCGCGCGCTCCAGGGTTGCCTCTTCCTCGCCGACTTTCCAGTTGCCGGCCAGGCCCCATTGATTGAGTGCAAGCTCGGCGGGCGCGCTGTATTCCTTCGGCTGATCCTGCCTGGCACCGCCGGCGGAAACGAAGTTCTCCGCGCGCGCATAGCCGACATAGGTCTCCGGTGAGCGCATGGCGTCCTTGTCGGCGGCCATTTCCACACCCTGTGCCGTTGTCATTTGACGGATGGCATTGGCATCCGGATTGGCCTCGGGCATCGCCACCTTGGCCACCGCCGGGTGCCCGGCTTCCGCCAGCAACTGGCGGATCACGGCCTCCGACTTTTCGTACTCGCCTTCGCCGAAGTGATGGAAACGCACGCGTCCCTGCGCGTCGATGAAATAGTGTGCCGGCCAGTAGTTGTTGCCGAACGCGCGCCAGATCGCGTAGTTGTTGTCGATCGCGACCGGATAGGTCACGCCGAGGTCGCGCACCGCCTTGCGGACGTTGTCGATATTGCGCTCGAAGGCGAATTCGGGCGCATGCACGCCGACCACGACCAGGCCCTGGTCACGATACTTCTCGGCCCAGGCCTTCACATAGGGCAGGGTGCGCAGGCAGTTGACGCACGAGTAGGTCCAGAAATCGACCAGTACGACCTTGCCACGCAGCGCTTCGGCACTGAGCGGCGGCGAGTTGAGCCATTGCACCGCGCCGTCGAGGCCTGGGAAGCGGCCTTCCACCGGCAGGGCGGCCGGGTGGTCCGCGGCGCGCAGCATCATCGAGCCATCTTGTGCGGGCTTTCCGGACATGGTGGTCGGTTCCGCCTGCATGGCGATAGTGCCGCCTTCGCCCCTGGGCGAGAGCTGGTCGACCAGCCGCTGTTCGAGGCCGCCCGTGGCCACCGTCGAGATCCGCGTCAGCACGCCGGTATCCAGGCCCAGCGCAATCGCGCCGACGCCGGCCAGCATCGCCGCGCCGATGCCGCGCCGTATCCATTCGCCGGCACCGAGCGAGCGCTTCATGGCGGCAAACACGCGCCCCCCGACCAGCAGGGCGATGGCCAGCGAGGTTGCCGCACCGGCTGCATACGCCAGCAGCAGCAGGGTGGTGCCGAAGCTCGCGCCCTGCAGCGCCGCGCCGGTCAGCACAAGGCCCAGGATCGGGCCGGCGCACGGGGCCCACAGCAAGCCCGTGGCGATGCCAAGCAGGAAGGACGAGGCGGGGCGGCTGGTGCGGCCGTCGGTCTGGGCGAAATTCGACAGGCGGCTGCCGGCATCGACCAGCGGGCGTGTCAGCCGCTCGGCCAGCCCCGGCAGCAGCAGTGTCAGGCCGAACACGGCCAGCAGCGCGATTGCCAGCCAGCGTCCGTACTGGTTGGCCTGGGCGACCCAGCTGCCGCCCACGGCGGCCAGCGTGGCCACGCCGGCAAAGGTAACGCCCATCCCGGCCAGCAGCGGCAGGCCACTGCGCACGAAGGGCTGGTCGGCGCGCGCGAAGACAAAGGGCAGGACTGGCAGGATGCAGGGGCTCAGGATCGTGAGCGCCCCGCCAAGGTAGGAAAGAATCAGGAGCAGCATGGCGATGGGTCCGTGCAGTGGGTCGGATCAGGCAGAAGCCGGGCGGAAGGTCATGGCCACGCCGTTCATGCAGTAGCGCAGGCCGGTCGGCTTGGGGCCATCGTCGAACACATGGCCCAGGTGGCCGCCGCAGCGGTGGCAATGCACAGCCCTGCGCACCATGCCGAAGGAGCGGTCGTCCGTGGTGCCCACGGCATTGGCCAGGGGCGCCCAGAAGCTTGGCCAGCCGGTGCCGCTGTCGAACTTGGTGGCCGACGAGAACAGCGCGAGCTGGCAGCCCGCGCACGAAAAGATGCCCTTGCGATGCTCGTCGTTAAGCGGGCTGCTGAAGGGCCGTTCCGTGCCTTCCTGGCGCAACACGGCATACTGGCTCGGGCTGAGCCTCCTGCGCCATTCGGCGTCGGTCAGCGTAAATTCGAAGGTTTCGGGTGGCTTCGCCGTGGCTTTGCCGTCTTCGCCGGCCAGGGACGCGGCGTTCAGCAGCCGCCAGCCACCCACGGCGGCCAGCGCCGCGGTCAGCGTGCCGCCGGATAACAGGAAGCGTCTCGTGATGCGCATGGTGAACCCCAGACTGGAAGTGATATCCGGATGGTAGGCGCCTGCCGGTATCCGAGTCCTCGCCAAACCTTAAACAATTCGTGATAACTGCGCTGGCAGATTTCTGCACAATAGAGCCAACTCCGAGCCACCACTGCGCCATGGACCGCCCCAAACGCATCCTTCTCGTCGAGGACGACGTCGGCATTGCCAACGTCCTCGCCATCCATCTGCGCGATGAGCGCTACGAGGTCGTCCATAGTGCGGACGGCGCGGAAGGACTGCGGCTGCTGGAGCAGGGCGGTTGGGATGCCCTGGTGCTGGATCTGATGCTGCCGGGCGTGGACGGCCTGGAGATCTGCCGCCGCGCGCGCGCCATGACGCGCTACACGCCCATCATCATCACCAGTGCGCGTTCCAGCGAGGTCCATCGCGTGCTCGGGCTCGAACTCGGTGCCGACGACTACCTTGCCAAGCCGTTTTCGATGCTGGAACTGGTGGCGCGGGTCAAGGCGCTGCTGCGCCGCGCCGACGCGATGGCGCGCGACGTGCGGGCCGATGTCGGCAGCCTCGAACTGGCAGGCCTGAGCGTCGACCCACTCGCCCGCGAGGCCGTGGTCGATGGCAGGCGGCTCGACCTCACCCCGCGCGAGTTCGACCTGCTGTACTTCTTTGCGCGCAATCCCGGCAAGGTGTTCTCGCGCATGGACCTGCTCAACGCGGTCTGGGGCTACCAGCACGAAGGCTACGAGCACACCGTCAACACCCATATCAACCGGCTGCGCACCAAGATCGAGGCCGATCCCGCCCAGCCGAGGCGCATCCTGACAGTCTGGCGCCGCGGCTATCGCTTCGTCGCCGATCCTCACGCCGGCGAGGCTGCCGACACCGGAGCGGCATCGTGAACCTTTCCCTGACCCAGAAGCTGGCGGCCGTCTTCGCGGCCTTGTTGCTGGCCTGCTGCGGCGCCTCGGCGTGGCTGCAGGTGCGTGCCAATGCGATGCACGAGAAAGAGGTGGTCCAGGATATCTCGCGTGGACTGGCCGCCTACGTCGCGCGCACGGCATTGCGCGAAGACCAGAGCGCGCTCGAACCGGTGGCGCTGCGCAGGCTGTTTGGCGAGTTGATGGTGGTCAATCCAAGTGTCGAGGTCTATTTGCTCGATGACCAGGGGCGTATCCACGGCCATGACGCGCCGGCCGGCCATCTGGTGCGGGACCGCGTCGACCTGGCACCCGTGAAGCAGTTGATTGGCGGTGGCGCATTGCCGATCCTCGGCGACGATCCGCGCAGCGCGTCGGCGCGCAAGGTGTTCAGTGCCGCGCCATTGCAGCAGGGGGGCTACATCTATGTGGTGCTGCAGGGCGAGGCGCATGACAAGCTGGCCGCGCAGGCGTCGCGCAATGCAGTGATGCGGACGACGTTGTGGTCGATGGCGCTGGTGGCTGCGCTCGGCCTGGCTGCCGGACTTGCCGCGTTCGCCCTGATCACACGCCCGTTAAAGCGCCTGACGCTGCGGATCAGCCAGTTCGACTCGGGCGATGGGCACGTGGACCGCGCCGAACGTCCGCCGGAGTCTACGTCACGCGACGAGATTGCCGCGCTGGATGCCGCCTTCTCCCAGATGTCCGGCCGCATCGACGCGCAGTGGCGCGCGCTCGCGCAGCAGGACCAGGAGCGGCGCGACATGGTTGCCAATATTTCGCACGACCTGCGTACGCCGCTGACCTCACTGCACGGCTATCTGGAAACGCTGTCGCTGAAGGCCGACGTGCTCAGCAGAGAGGATCGCCAGCGCTATCTGGACATTGCCCTGGCCCAGAGCGCTAAAGTCGGCAGACTGGCACAGTCGCTGTTTGAACTTGCGCGCCTCGAACACGGCATGGTGCAGGCGGCGCCGGAGGACTTTTCAATGGTGGACCTGGCCCAGGACGTGCTCGAGAAGTTCGCCTTGCCGGCCGAGGCCAAGCAGCTTCAGTTGCGCGCCGGGGTGCCGCCGGCCTTGCCCGCTGTCAGGGCCGATCTCGGGATGATCGAGCGCGTGCTGACCAATCTGCTCGACAACGCCATCCGCCATACCCCGGCCGGCGGCACCGTGGAGGTGGACCTGGCCGCTCAGGACGGAAAAGTGGCAGTCACGGTCAGCGATACCGGCCCTGGCATACCGCCTGCCTTGCGCGAGTCGATCTTCCAGCGTCCGTTCCCGTCGGGTAGCGCCCATCGTGGCGGGGGCCTCGGACTCCTGATCGTGCAGCGCATGCTGCAACTCAACGGCAGCCAGGTGCGACTGGTCGACAGCCCGGTGGGAACCACGCTTTGCTTCGTCCTGCCGGCCGCATCCCAAGGGTCTGGGCTTGCGCTTCGTGCCGTTAACCTGTGAGTCATTACCCATGCGCGGGCAGCCGACCGCGGAACAGGCAGTAGTCGCGACCGCGAACCGGTCTGGACTCTGCAGGCGCATTTGCCACTGTTTCTCAAGGCGCGCTAATGCGCGCCGCTTAATGAAACGGTCTGACGCCAGTCAGCCAGCCGTGCAACAGGAGAGCGAAAAGCGCCCAGGCGGCAAGTCCGGCGACCAGCGCGATGATGTCGCCCCGCAGCATTCCGGCACTGGCACCCGCCGTCGCCGCCTCGCCACGGCCCAGCGCCGACACGAAATCCGCGGCCGCCCAGATTAGAAAAGCACCGAAGAGCACCAGATCCGCCAGCACGCCGTTAGCCAGCAGGTGTGCGATGGCCCAAACCAGCACGCCGGCAACCATGGGATGGCGCACTACCGTGCGGATGCGACTGGGCGGCGCGTACGCCGCCGCCACCAGGACAAAGGCCAGCGCCGTCAGCAGGCCCGCCGCGTGAGGCGCCCACGCCGGCGGCGTCCATAATTCCACGGGCTGCGCCCGCGCCAGCCCGTAGCCGTAAATGACCAGCACCAGACCGACAAGCGAAGCCAGCGCGTAAAGGCCCTTCCAGCGCCGCTCCCCGCGGCGGGCGATCTGTGCCTCGCGCCATGGCGCCGCAACGATACGGACCGAGTGCACGCCCAGGAAAATCAGCAATCCCAACAACAATACGGTCATCCTGATGCCTCCGATGTTGCCTTCCTCGTGGATGAGCCAATACCCTGGCCCTAGCTCTTGTGTACGACTTCGAACGAGTATCCGTCCGGATCGAATACATCAGCCGCGTAGTATCCCGGATGGTATTCAAGCCGTGTGCGAGGCGGGATGTTCTCCCGTGCACGGTGGCAGATGGCGAGTTGTTAATGCGCTTGCTATTCCTCGTCCGGGCAGCCTGGCGCGATCATGAATCCTCGTTTCCTGTGAAATCGCCATGCGACAGCTCGACAGGTGTGCCGTGAGGCGTGCGATGCGCGGCGTGGTGCCAGGCTTCGCGGTAGCGCGCCTGCGTCTCTGTGCTCGCGACGCCTTTACTTGCCATCAGGTGCTCGAGCGTGGCAAGCCAGTGCAGGTAGTAGGTCTCGCCGGTATCTGGGTCGCCGGCAAGCTGCGCGCGCCTGATCTCTTCTGCCAGCGTTGCTGCCCATTCGCGCCAGGTGTAGAGGCCCTGCTGGTGCAAGACCAGGGCCAGAGCAAAAGCCTGTGCCTCCCACGGCTCGCGGAACACCGGGCCTTCCTGGTCATGGGGAACGCCCGGTACGGCCTCGGCAGCATCACGCGCTGCGGCTGGATCGACCTTCATTTCACGCTGATTCGAGGTAGGGCTCAAATGCCTCGATCGAAACGGTGAGCGTGGCGTCGGTGTCCGCTCCCCAGAGTTCGCGGCCTTCGAAGACGACTGTGTAGAGCCACTGTGGGTCTTCTCCCGCGCCTGTCACGACGGAGTCCGGAAAGACATGGCAACCCCGGATCGCCTCGATCGTTCCTTCACGGCCGCGTGCGTATCGTGGCAAGCGCGTGTGCGTGGGCGGGTTGATGTTCTTCGTGCGCACTCGCTCGCCCGGTTTAAACCTGGCCGGCTTCTTCGGCGGGCGAGCGAAAGAGCCTCGAGTGAATGCGTGTTCGATGTCGTTTGTCGTCATGACCCGTTCGACGGGCTTGCCCGGATGCAGGGCATGCCCTGCGGCGATTTCATCGGCGCCGATCAGCCCTCGTTCGACGGCGTTGCGCTCGATTCCCAATGCCCATCTTTCGTAGTAGGACACCGAGAGGTACACCTCGGCAGGCAGCCGCTCCTGCGCGTCGCGAGACATGTCGATGTTCCAGGCGCGTGTGAAACGCATGGCCCGCTGCATCGCCAGCACGCGCTCCTCCCACCGCGCGTGGAACGGGGGTTCGTCAGCCTCGGGCTGGACCGCGCCGAAGCCGTGCATGCCCCCCATGTCATGAACTCCGTTCATGGCGATGTCTCCTCGGGACGCCGGGGCAAGCCGGTGCCGATCATGCAGTCACGGGTGACGAGCCGCGCCAGGCGCTCCTCGGGCCAGCCTTCGGTGCCGGCGGGGCGGGGTGGTACCACAAGGAAGCGGGTCTCCGCGGTCGAGTCCCAGACTCGGATCTGCGCGTTTTCTGGCAGGACGACGCCGAAGTCGGCCAGCACGCCGCGAGGATCTGACAAGGCACGCGAGCGATAAGCGGCCGACCTGTACCAGACCGGTGGCAGCCCAAGCACGTCCCATGGGTAGCACGAGCACAGCGTGCAGACGACCATGTTGTGATGCCCGGGCGTGTTCTCCACCGCGACCAGATGATCGCCCACATGACTGACGACACCGAGCGCTGCGATCGCCTTTGTCGCGTCTGTCAGCAGTGCCGCCTTGAACTCGGGATCAACCCACGCCCGGGCGATTACTCTAGCCCCGATGTGAGGGCCGATCTTGGTCTGGTATCGCTCGACGATAAGGTCGAGGACGGCACGGTCGACGTACCCCTTCTCGGTCAGAATTGTCTCGAGCGCGCGCACGCGCAGCTGGATTGGCGACAGCTCGGAGTGGTTGTGCTCGTCGGGACTCATAGATGTACTCGGACCAGAGCGACAAGTGCAGTGTAGGCTAACCGGTTCGGGATCGCGAGCCTTGAACTTCCTTCTGTCCCGAAGCCCGCTTCATTCTTCGGGGTCAAGCGCGCGGCGAGTTCTGTTGAAGTGAGGCTATTGCCTCCTCACCGGTCCCCAGATTTCGAGCGTGCCCGTACCGGCCATCGGATTTTACGCCGGGCTGAAAGCATCAATTGGTGATTGACATTCACCAATTTGGCGTTACGCTATGTAATATGAAATTAGAGGCGACACCATGTCACCGCGAGTCTATCGCCAGTCGGCGCGCGCCAATGCGGTTCAGGATACCGAGCGGCAGATCGTCGACGCCTTGATCGCGCTCCTCGAAGAGCGCTGGTTCGACGAGTTCACTCTCGATGACATCGCCGCCGCTGCCGGCACCACCCGTCAAACCGTGATACGGCGTTTCGGCAGCAAGGCCGGCGTGCTCAGCGCCATGGCGGCCCAGATGGATGTCTCGATCCGGGCTCAACGCTGGAGCACGCCCGCAGAAAGCGTGGCCGACATCGTCGCGCTCCTGACGGACGATTATGAACGTACCGGCGACATCCTCGTGCGGACGCTCGGGCAGGAGGCGCGCATTCCCGAATTCGCCGCCGTCCTCGATCGCGGACGCAAAGGTCATCGCGAGTGGATCGAGGATATGTTCAGGGCCTGGCTCGACAAGCTCGACGGCCAATCCCGCGCGGATCGGTTCGCGCAGTTGCTAGCCCAGACCGATGTCTGGACTTGGCATCTGCTGCGCCGGGCCCAAGAGCATTCGGCGGCGGAGACGCGCCGGCTCATGACGCAGGCGATTGAGCGCCTGCTGCGTGAGGACGGGACGAACTGATCCGGTCTCCATGGAGAAAGGAGCACGGCTATGGCAAAGGCGACAGATGCGGGGCCGTATCTGCACATCCTGGCGGTCGGCTGGGAAGGCGGCGGCAATGTGCCGCCGACGCTCGCGGCCGTGCGTGCCCTCACCGACCGGGGCCACGACGTGCGCCTTATCGCCGACGACACGATGAGAGCCGAGGCGATCGAAGCGGGGGCTCGATTCCTGCCATGGAAGCGCGCCCCGAACCGTCCAGATCGCTCATCCGAAAGCTGTTTCGTGCGTGATTGGGAAATCGCCGATCCCTTAGCCGGCTTCCAAAGATGGTGCGAACGGATCTTCGTCGGACCCGCGCAATCCTACGCCGAGGACATTCTCGAGGCATTGGCAACGGAGCCGTGCGATATCGTTCTTGGCTCAGATCTGCTATTCGGCAGCATGCTCGCGGGCGAAATTGCGAAGGTTCCGACGGCACTGCTCGCAACCAACATCTCGCTCTGGCCTCTCCCCGGACATCCGCCGTTCGGACCGGGCTTTCAGCCTGCCCGGTCCGCGGCGGACAGAGCGAGAGACGCCGAGGTTTCGGCAATGGTCGAGCAAGTATGGGACGGCTTCCTGCCTTGCCTCAACGCCGCCCGTGCTCATTTCGGAGTCGCGCCGCTGGCCCATGTCCACGAACAGCCCTTGAGCGCCGGCCGCCATCTCCTTGCCACCAGCAGCAGCTTCGATTTTCCAACCGAGCGCCTGCCGGGCCACGTGCGCTATGTGGGGCCACTTCTGGAAATGCCGAGTTGGGCCCACGAACGCTGGGCGAGCCAGCCAGCGCACGAAATGCGGCCACTCGTGCTCGTATCGTTCAGCACCACCAATCAGGGGCAGGCCGATGTGCTCCAGAGAGTGATATCCGGTTTGGCTGGGGAGCCGGTCGAGGTGGTCGTCACCCTCGGCAAAGCGCTTGAGGGACTTCGCCTTCAGTCGTCGGCGAATGTCACAATTCTTGCCAATGCAGCGCATGACGACATCCTGCCCAACGCCCGCGCCGTCGTCACCCACGGCGGACATGGCACGATCATGCGATCGCTACGTCACGGCGTCCCCCTCGTCATTCTTCCGATGGGGCGTGATCAGAACGACAACGCCGCGCGTGTGGACTATCACGGTGCGGGCCTGCGCCTCGACCCTTCGGCACCTCCGCACATGCTCGGCGAGGCCGTACGGCGCGTCATTTCCGAGCCGGGCTTCGCCGAGCGGGCGTTGGCACTTGGGCGTGCTATTGCCGAGGAAGGCCCAGGGCCAGCGCGGCTCGTGGCAGAAATTGAGGACTTCGTACTGAAGTCTTCCCAAAAGGCCTTTTCCACCGCGTGATCGGCACGCGCAGATCGAGGCAAGAACATCGACCGGCACCACGTCAACTTCCTCCCGGCCCTGCCCGACGTCGTTGTCTCCGCACCGGCGAACGGAGGAGCCTTATGCCAATTCGGCCGTAAACAAGGATTCAGATCATCATTTGAACGAAGCGACAACCATGAAGCGCCTTCGGACAGCATTCTCCGCCGTCCTCCTTTCCGTCGCGACCGGCAGCGCACTCGGCGCGGGGGAGCTTCCTGTCGCCTCCTCCCTGCCTAAGAACGTCGTCCAGATTTCACCTGTTATTCCCGGCATGGGTGAGCATTGGGCCGATCCCAAGGATCTACCGCTCGGACCGATCTATGGTGTCTCCGAGGGGCGCGTGATCTTTCTTGAGTTCATGATCGATCGCGCCACCCTGGCGAAAGGCAAAACCCTTCACCGAACTTGCCTCCAAGGCCGGGATCAAGTTTCCGTCCGTCGATCACATGGACATCGATTGGGAGCCGAAGGGACATCACGGCTTTGAGGTGCCGCACTACGATATCCCTCTCTATTTCGTGCCGCATGCGATGCATATGGCGATCAAACCCTGATTTTGCCTGGCTGCGCGGCGGCTCGTTGCAAGGAAATCGAAGGATGACGAACACCTCTGCAAGCGAAAACGGAATGGTCCCAAGGCATTGACAAACGCTGCCCTGAAGGACAACCACGACCTTCGGGCGGTTAGGGCATGTCGCTGGGCTGGCCGCCAACCCGCGCGGACATCCTGGAAAATATCGCGTTCGGATCGTATGCCGCCTGAGTTCGTTCCGGCCGCGCCGGGGGGCAACGTTTGATGCAATCGCGGCCTCCCTGGATGCGGACGATGCCGATCAGTACGCCGTAAAGCGCCAGGACTTGTTGATCGCCACACCATTTCGTGCGCCGGCGAAAGTCGCCGTGTATGTGCCGGCAGCGATGGGCTGCGTGGGGAGCAGAAATACCACGCCTCGATACAGGCTCGCGTCTTCGATAGCAGAAGCAACCGAACCGGCCTTGGATTCGGCAGGCACCAGGATGCGAGCGGGCACGGAGCTGCCGCCGGGTCCCGTCAGGATGAAGTGCGAGACCGTCAGCACGTCAGATGGCTTTTCAACGTTGACGCGGAACATGATCGGGGTACCGGCTCTGTCCAGATCCGGCGCCGGGTTAGGGATCTCGTCCCCGGGAATGAACAAGCCGAGGACGTTGGCATTGGCGGCCGGATAGTGGGCGCCAGTGCCGGGAGGCAGCTGTTGGCCGCCCCATTGGGCGAGGCCATAGCCGCCGGCTCCGGCTGCGGTCATCACACCAAAGTTCGCCACGCAGTAGTTGTCATGCATGGCCAGGCCGATGGTTTCCTGGTTGCTGGTAATCCCTTGCAGGTGGTAAACCGAGTTCACCATGGCAGCAAGGCAGCGGGCAATCTCGCCGCTATAAGCATTCTGCCCAACCCATTGCCGATGCGAACCGCCGACAGCAAGCACTTGCTGGTACGGATCGACGCTCGTGAAACCAGGATTCCCCGGGATCTCCGTATGGCTCATCACCGCATTGAACTTCATATACTCAAGGTGGTTTTCCGCCGCAGCGTCCAGGGCGGCGTCTTGCCGCAATGCGCCTACACCCATGGCAACGCGCAGGGAGTTGAGCGCATTGAAGAACTCGAGGCGCGGGTCGATCCTGGCGTAGGTAGACCTGGGCGCGATCGCGGTGGGACCAGAAGAAGACGGATCCTTCCTGATGGTCGGTGTGCGTGGCGTGATCGAGGCGAGCGTTGGAGGGGTGGCACCAGCGTTACCAATGCTGGCGCAGACCGCGACGAGGGCAGACGTCGCGGCCACTGCGAAAAGGCACTTTTTCACGTTTTCCGGTTATTTCAGGTCTGTACGAGCGGAGCCAGCGATCTGCGGCTGACCCTGGCAATTCCGCTTCCGGAGGCTTAACGCGATATTGTGAGGATTGGTGGACAGGACCTTGGCCCGAGTCTGAAAGATGGCGCTGATAGCGCCGCAGCCTGCTTGTCACAGGCCGCACCTCTTGTTTGACGTTACGCGCCTTACATCTCCACTGCGATCGCGTTCAGCCCGGCCACGTCAAGAATCAGCAAATGCGAATAGGTGATGCGAATCATCCCCTCGCGTTCCAGCTGCTTGAGCTCCCGATTCACGATGGGTCGGGATCGGCCAACCATGTCGGCGAACTCGTCCTGCGACAGCTTCAGTGAGATCGCCACCCCATCGGTGCGTGGCATGCCGTATGGATCGACGAGATGGAGCAGCGTGCGCGCGCAACGGGCGCGGAGCGTCGACAGGGAACTCTCGGCGAGGTTCAGGTACGTGAGGCGCGCGCGCAGACAAAGCAGCCGCATGAAGGCCAGCGCCAGTTCCGGCTCACTGGCCAGGGTCTTCCGGACCAGTGCCTTGCTCAGCAGCAGGACGACAGTGTCCGCATGCGCCACGGCATCGTGGATTGCGCCTTGCTCATCCAGCACCGGGATCAGGTTCATCAACTGCCCGGGCTCCAGGTAGCGCACCACGTGCCGCTTGCCGGCCGACGTCGTGGCGCTGACCTCCAGCACGCCATCGACGATCAGGCAGAGATGCTCCACCGGCTCTGCGCGCCGGGTCATGATTTCCCCACGCTTGAGCAAGCGCACCTGTCCTTCTGCCAGCAGGGTCTCCAGTGTTTCCGGCTTGCAGGTGCTGAACCAGGCCGTCCGCTTGAGTACAGCGGACGCCAGGGAACGGTGGGAGGGCCGGGTGGATTCTGTCATTTTCTTTACAGATTTGCGGGACACGTCTTCTTAGAATCGCCGGCACATCAACGGAAAGCCAGGAGACAGCAATGGCCGACGATCATAGCATCGGCGCTTCAGCCTATCTTGCTGCATTGCAGCGGGCGGGTGTCAGTCACTTTGTCACGGTGCCGGATTTCGTCCAGCTGGCACTGCATCAGGCCGTGGAGCGCGGCGAAGGCGGCGTGGAGCTGGTCCGCACCTGCAACGAAGATCAGGCCGTCTGCGTCGCAGCGGGCCTGACGGTTGCCGGGAAGCGGCCGCTCGTGGTGATCCAGAACCAGGGCCTCTACGCGTGCGTCAATACCATCCGCGCCGTGGCGCTCGATGCGCGCATTCCTACCGTCTTCCTGATCGGCCAGTTCGGTCGCGAAGCCGAGAACTTCAGCCAGCCGAGCACGCAGTCGCGCCGGCGCGTGGTGAACCTGCTGGAGCCGCTGCTCGACACGCTCGATGTGCCGCACTGGCAACTGGAGAAGGCCTCCGACCTGGAAGCCGTGCCCGCGGCCTATGACGCCGCGCTGACCCGCCGGGGCGCGGCGGCGCTGATCGTCGGACGCCCCGTGGCGTGCAACTGAGGGAGAGCATCATGAGAATTGTGGAAGCCTGCAAGGCGATCGCCCAGGCGCGCGGCGAGCGCGTGATCGTGGCAACGATGGGGGCGATGTTCGCCTTCGATGCACTTGGCGTGACGGAATGCCGGCTGAGCTCGGTGCCGCTCATGGGCGGCGCTGCGAGCCTCGGCCTTGGTCTGGCGCTGGCGCGGCCCGACCACGGCGTGATCGTCGTCGATGGCGACGCGAGCCTGCTGATGCAGCTCGGCGGCCTGGTCACCGTCGCCGACGGCCGTGCATCGAATCTGATCCATTTTGTCGTGCAGAACGGTGCTCAGTTCACGGGCGGGTCCAACCTGCCGGTGCCGGGCGGCCGTGACGTGGACTTCTGCGCCGTGGCGCTGGCCGCCGGCTATGCGAGCGCGCACAGCTTCGACAGCGCCCCCGCGCTTGGCCAGGCATTGCCTGCGCTGCTCGATGCCCGGGGTCCGGTGTTCGTCGCGCTGAAGGTCGAGCCGGAGGCCCCGCAGTTCGGCCCCGGGAAGCCGCAACCGGAAATTCCGGACCGGCAGTTTCAGCGCATGGGCGCCGAGGCGGAACAACTCGGCGTCTGGTACGCCGCGCATTGAAGGGGACATGCCGTGAATTCCCAAACCGCAGATACATACGACTACATCGTGGTGGGCGCTGGCTCATCCGGCGCAACGCTGGCAACTCGCCTTGCCGAGCGCGGCAAGGGCAGGGTGCTCTTGCTGGAAGCCGGCGCCCCGCGCGACAAGGACTTCTGGGTCACCGTGCCGCTGGGCGTCGCCAAGCTGCTGCTCAATCCCGACTACGTCTGGCCCTTCCAGACCGAGGCCCAGCCCCAGCTCGCCGGGCAGAAGATTTACTGGCCGCGTGGCCGCCTGCCCGGCGGCTCGAGTTCGGTCAACGGCATGATCTTCGTGCGTGGCGAGCCCGCCGAGTTCGATCACTGGGCCGCGCTCGGCAACCAGGGTTGGGACTACGCATCGCTGCTGCCGTATTTCATGCGCCTGGAAAGGACCGAGTGCGGCCAGGACGAAGTGCGAGGCCGCAGCGGACCGATCAGCGTGTCGCCGGTGTCAGAAGTCCATCCGAATCCGCTCAGCGATGCGTTCGTGCAAGCCTGCCAGCAGGCCGGCATTCCGGCGGCCAGCGACTACAACGGCGGCGTTTATGAGGGCGTTAGCTACCTGCAACTGTCCACTGGCGGTGGCAGGCGCTGCAGTACGGCGGTTGGCTACCTGCGCGGCAGGCCGCAGGCCAATCTCGTGCTGGCAACCGAGGCGCTCGGCACGCGCGTGCTGTTCGATGGCCAGCGCGCCGTTGGCGTGGAATACGAGCAAGGGGGCATTCGGCGCCGCGCGATGGCGGCGTGCGAGGTCATCCTCAGCGCGGGCCCGATCAAATCGCCACAACTGCTCGAACTCTCAGGCATCGGCGACGGGGCACGTCTGCAGGCACTCGGCATCCCTGTGCTTCAGCACCTGCCCGGTGTTGGGGAGAACCTTATCGACCATTTGCAGTCGCGCATCACCTTTGCATGCACCAGGCCGGTCACGCTCAACGAGATCGTGCGCAGCCCGATCCGGAAAGGCTGGATGGGCATGCGTTACCTGATGACCCGGCGCGGCATCATGGCTACGCCGTCGGCCACCGTCCACGCGCTGGCGCGAACGCCCGGGCTGCCCGGGCGCCCGGCGGTCAAGATTCAGCTTCACCACCTGACCGGTGCGGATCGCTACGCCGGAAGGGGCTTCGGCCTCGATCCGTTCCCCGGATTCGCGGTAGGCTTCTTCCAGTTGCGACCGGATTCGCGCGGTCACCTGCATATCCGCAGCACCGACCCGCATGAAGCGCCCGTGATTGAGCCGCGCTATCTCGATACCGAGAGCGACCGGCACGCGATGCTGGAAGCGCTGCGCCTCTCGCGCAACGTCGCGCAGCAGCGAGGGCTGTCCGGCTACGTGGCGCGCGAAACCCGGCCAGGCGCGGACGTGCGGGATGACGCCGGCCTGCTGGAATACATCAAGACGTCGGGGCAGACGTCGTGGCACCCGATCGGGACCTGCAATATGGGCAGTGATCCGATGGCCGTGGTGGACAGCCAGCTACGTGTGCATGGCATGGCCGGCTTGCGCGTGGTGGACTCTTCCATCATGCCGACCATGTGCTCGTCGAACACCAACGCCGCGTCGATCATGATCGGAGAGAAGGCGGCCGACATGATCCTCGGTGCCGCGCGCGGCTGAGCGGAACTGACACCGCGCAGGCATACCCCACCTCTACGCCATGCGATCTGGGGCGTACTCGGCGATGACAGGCCGCGCCAAGACGGCCACGGCATCCCAACACAATATCTCGGAGGCAACATGAGCCCTATCTACGAGCCCGCCAAAGCGTGGCGAATGGCGGTCCTGCTGTTCCTGTTCATGGTGGTGAATTTCCTGGACAAGATCGTCATCGGCCTGCTGGCCGTGCCGATGATGGAGTCACTGCACTTGACACCATCGCAGTTCGGGTTGGTGGCAAGCAGCTTCTTCTGGCTGTTTGCGATCGCCGGCGTGGCGGGCGGTTTCATGGCCAACCGGGTCGCCACCACCACGATGCTGCTGGTGATGGCGCTGACATGGTCGGTGTTTCAGATTCCCCTGGCAATGTCCTCGAGCCTGGCGGTGCTCATACTGTCGCGGGTGCTGCTTGGTATTGCGGAAGGTCCGGCGTTTCCGATCGCCGTGCACGCCGCCTACAAATGGTTCCCCGACGACAGGCGCAATGTGCCGGTCGCGTTTTTCTCGCAGGGCGGTAGCGTCGGCCTGCTGATCGCGGGCATCGTGATTCCGCAGATCACGCAGCATTGGGGCTGGCGGGCGAACTTCTATGTGCTTTCCGCCGTCGGCCTGATCTGGGCCCTGCTGTGGATGGCGCTTGGCCGCGAGGGGCGTATCGATGCAAGGCATTCCGGGGTGACCACCATCGGAACCGATGACCGGCTGCCCTATGCGAGGCTGCTCTCGGATCCCACCGTGCTTGCCTGCTTCCTTCTGCATTTCGTTGCCTACTGGGCGCTCGCGCTGACGCTGACGTGGCTGCCAGCCTATCTGGAGCGCGGGCTCGGCTATTCTGGCATCCAGGCCGGCCGTCTCTATGCGGTCATCGTCGCGATCAGCATGCCGACGGTGATTGGCTGCTGCTGGCTCGCCCAACGGATGCTGAAGCGCGGCGCGACTTCGCGTGCAGCCCGCGGCATCTTCTCCGCAGCGACGCTGCTGCTTGCAGGGGGAGCGTTCATTGCCGTGTGGGCGACGGATCTTGCGCCGATCTGGCGCGTGGCACTGATCGGTGTGGCCGTGGGCGTTTCCCCGACGATCTACTCGCTGGGTCCGGCCATGCTGGCGGAAGTGACCCCGGGCGCGCAGCGTGGCGCCATCCTCGCCATCGACAATTCCATCGCTTCCGTCGCTGGCGTGTTGGCACCATTGGTATCCGCATTCTTCATTGAAGGGATTGGCGGCGCGAAGGGCTACCAGGCGGGCTTTGCCTTTTGTGGCGCCATCATGGTTGTCGGCGGGGTGCTCGGCGGGTTGATGATCAATCCCGAGAAGTCGCGGCGCACCGTGTCGCGCTATCTCGCGGCACGCACGGCGAGCGAGGCGAGCGGTCCGCAGTCCGTGGCGGGATAAGCAGGGATGGTGCCGGGAGCCGACGTCATTGAAGCACCGTTCAAGCGGCGGAGACCGGTTCAGCCGGAATGGCAGGGACCATCACCGTTGCCGAGAGCCAGGGGCATCTTGTCGTGTAATCGGCGACTTGCCGCCTGACACCGACGTGCCCGCACTGGCTGCCTTCTACAGCGCCGTGACCCGCGGCATGGCTGTCCAGGCATGAGACGGAGGTGGCCCGCAAAAGCTGAAGGCGATCGCAGACGTCGCCATGCAAGCATGGCCATCCCGCGGTCTCGGTGCACGTACCCCCGGAAAGTAGGGTAAACAATGCTTGGATCAGACCGTTTACCGACTCAGAGGGAGCGCGCAGGGCTTTCATCCTGGTACCTGGCAGTATCCCCCTGCCTGGATGTTGCATAACCCCTTGCTGTATGAAATTATGTTTATATTCAAGTGATTATGATTAACGTAATTATTAATTACGTTGCCCGACGAGATTGTCAGCCATAGCTGGCCCTCAGCAAGATCCTCCTGACAGAGATCGTTGAGCCTGCCGCTTCATGCTCCATCCATCACCAAAGCCCCGAACACTGTTCATTTGAGACATCCTCTCTCGTATGCTCCGATCCATTCGCTCAAGGATTCAGGTCATTTCCACCGGCATCGTTGTGACCGCACTGGCGCTGACCGCCGGTACGACGTATGTCATCGTCCGTCACAGCAATCTCGAAACGATTCAGCAGAACCTCGATGCCATCGCGACCGGGCATGCACTTGCTCTCGACGAGTGGGTGGCAGCAAAAGCCACGATGGTGGCTGCCGCTGCCGACCAGATTGCGCCTGGCGACCCGCAGGGAATCGTCCGCCAACTGCAAAGAGCCGGCGCATTTCCGGTTACCACGGCAGGGTGGAAGGACAGGTCCTTTGTCGCCAGCAAGGAGCACATGCCGGAAGGCTTTGATCCGACCGCCCGCCCCTGGTACAAGGAAACCGTGGCGGCAGCCCGGCAAATTGTCACCGCGCCCTACGCCGATGCTGCAAGCGGCAAGCCCTTTGTATCGTTTGCCGCGCCAATCATGCGCAATGGCGCGTTGGAGGGCGTGGTATCCGCAGTCGTGTCCCTGGAGGGGGTTCGCGACGTCGTTGCCGCCGTGCATCCGACACCGGCAAGCCTGGGATTTGTGGTTGGCAAGGATGGCAATATCCTGGCACACCCCCAGGAGAAGTACCTGCGGAAACCTGCGATCGAGCTGTCGTCGGCTTTGACGCCGGCAACGCTGGCCGCACTGGCGGGGGAGACGAAGCCGCTTGAGGTGGAACTGGATGGCGCCGCAAAGCTGCTGCGTGCCAAGCCTGTTCACGGCACCGACTGGCAGCTGGTAGTGGCGCTCGACAAGGCCGAAGCCACCGCGGCCCTGAACGACGTGATCAAGGCATCGGCCATCGCCATCGTGCTGCTGGCAGCCGCCGCAGCGGCGCTGAGCGGCGTGCTTACCGCGCAAGCCTTCCGCCGGCTTTCCGGCGTGCGTGACGCGATGCATGAGATCGGATCCGGCGACGGAGATCTGACTCAGCGCCTGCCGGCCATCGGCAGTGACGAAGTGACGCAGATTGCGACGTCCTTCAATACTTTTGTCGAGAAGCTTGGCGGGGTGTTGTTGCGGATTCGCCATGGCAGCGAGTCCATCAAGATTGCGACCAGGGATATCGAGGCCGGTAATCATGACCTGTCGCGCCGCACCGAAATGGCGGCCGGCAATCTGGAGGAGACTGCTGCCGCGCTGTCGGAATTGACCGGCTCGGTGAGCCGGTCGGCCGAAGCGACGGTACAGGCCACGCGCCTTGCAACGTCCGCCAGTGAGGCAGCAACGAGGGGTGGCAGGGTGGTTGCCGATGTGGTGACGACGATGGACGACATCGCGCAGTCTTCCGCAAGGATTGTGGAGATCATTGGCGTCATCGATGGCATCGCCTTTCAGACCAATATCCTCGCACTCAATGCAGCAGTTGAAGCGGCGCGAGCCGGCGAGCATGGGAAGGGCTTCGCGGTGGTGGCGAGCGAAGTGCGTAGCCTGGCCCATCGATGTGCCACCGCGGCCAGGGAGATCAAGGCGCTGATCGAGACTTCTGAAGTCAGCGTCAAGTCTGGGGCTGAACGGGTTCAGGTAGCGGGTGAGGCCATGACCGAAATCGTTGACGGAATTCGTCGAGTCACTTCGATCATCGCGGAAATCAGCACGTCCATGGGCGAGCAAGCCACCGGCATCACTCAAATCAATCAGGCCGTTGAGGAAATGGGGCAGGCAACGCAGCAGAACGCCGCGATGGTGGAGCAGGCTGCTGCGGCTTCCTCACTCCTGAACGAGCAGGCCTACACATTGGCGGAAGCCGTTGCTGAGTTCAAGCTTGGTGCAGAGGCGAGGGGCATGTAACCAACCACCATCGCGACCGCCCCCGGTCAGAGAGCCATTCAAGGCTCCCGCAAGGTCAGAAGCCGCACGCTTTCAGGTCTCGTTTGTTCGAGTGCCACGGCGTCAGGAAGCAGCGGGACGCACAGCCGGGTCAGGACGTTGCCCGGTGGCATCTCCACAGCGAGCCGTATGTCGCAGGCTCGCGCCAGCAGCATGGTCTCGTGCCAGCGCACCGGCAGCGCCATGTTGCGGGCCAGATCCTCCGCGATGCGCGACGGCTCCCTCAGTTCCCTGGCCGCGCTGGCGCTGAAGTAGCGCAGCAAAGGACGCCGCACACTGACGCCTGCGAAGGCCCGCGCGAGAGCCTCGGCCGGGTCATTGAGCAGGGCGCAATGCGAGGGGACGGAAATCGCTACCCGCCTGGCTTCCCGCGCGCCGGCCGCCTTCGACAGCTCGGCAACGCGAGCCATCGCGGCGTCTGCACCGGCGATCACGAACTGCATCTCGGCATTGTGGTTGGCGAGATAAACCGGCGACGCGGGGCCGTGGACGGCCCCAACAATGGCCTCCAGCGGGCCGCGTTCGAGGCCGAGGATTGCCGTCATGCCATATCCGCCGGGATAGGCGTCTTCCATGAGCTTGCCGCGCAGGGCGACCAGCCGCACTGCCTCGCCAAACGGCAACACGCCGGCCACTACCGCTGCCGCGTAGGCGCCGATGGACAGCCCGGCCACGGCGTCGGCGCGCGCGCCGTCATCGAGCAGGCAGCGCGCGCTCGCGACGCCGGCGGTCAACAGGCACAACTGCACTGCCACGGTCGAAGCCAGGCGCGGCGCATCATCGAGCGACAGAACGTCGTAGCCCAGGACTTCGCTCGCTTCGGCCAGTGTCCGCGCGACGGCCGGATGCCCCGGCAATGCATGCAGCATGCCGGGGCGTTGCGCGCCCTGTCCCGGAAACGTCAGCAGCACGCCCATGGCGATTGCCAGGGATCGGCGCACAGGACCGGCCCTGCGTCCGTCTTGAGCAGTACGCGGCCTCCGGTGCGCAGCCGCTCGCGCAATGCGAACGCGCCGTAGGGGGTCGCGACCTGTATATCGAGCCGGGCTTCCTCGCCCGCTTCCAGCACGGTGCCGAGTGCCTGCGCCTCGGCCTGCGCCATGGGCCGGGCTGATACCAGCAACAGATCGATGTCGCTGTCGGCATGGAGCACATCGATGCCGCAAGCCAGGGCGAAGCCAACGGCGCCGGTTACGCCCCACGGACAACTCAGTGCATCGAGCCGGGGTGCCAGCCGCGCCAGCGTACGGAGCGCCGGGATTTCCGCGCGGCGCGGATGCAGGCGCCAGCGCGCCTGGCTGGCAATGTCCATGGGCGTGACGATCTTCGCGCACTGTGCGGCAGGAAGCCAGGCGGCATGGCGCTGCGGCCGGAGCGTGCCGCGCAGCCCGATGGGGATGCGGCCATCGGGCGCGCGATCGCGGCGCACGACCACTGGGGCCCGCGCCAGCCATGCGGCGCTGGCCCAGTCCGGCAGCGCGGCCTGCGCGGCGAACACCTCGGGGTCGCTCAGCCAGATCAGGTCATGTGGCTGGGGTGCGCGCATGGCATCAGCCCCGCCATTGGCGGGCAAGCACTTCCCGCGCACGGCGCGTGGCACCGCGGTTCTCGCCGTGCAGGCGGCCACGCAGGTCGCGGTGTGGGTCATCCTCGATATCGGCCAGCGCATCCGCGAGTGCGGCCCTTACGATGCCGAGATCGGCGGCATCCGGTGCCGACGGATTCGATACCCGCACGGTGCGCCAGAGCAGGCCGAGCGTCGCGTAGGCGCCGATGTCGTAGGCCATCGGCGGCACGGTTGCGGCGAAGGCCTCAAGATCTTCCACACTGCGCATCGTGATGCGGGCGGCGGCGTCCTTGCCCATGGCGTGGACTTGCACACCAGCGTCGTCCAGCGCCACGATCCGGTTTGCCTGATAGCCATGGGCGAGGAACGCGCCGGACATTGCCTTGCCGACCAGCAGCGCGATGACCGGGTGTCCTTCCAGACGTGCCGTGGCATAGGCCCCCGCCGCGCCGGCCAGCGCCTGGTGGATGCCGAATGCTTCTTCACGGCGGCCATAAGCCTGGCTGGGGGTGTCGACGATAGCGACGATCGCGCGCTTGACCGATGCGCCACGGTCAGCCGCGACGGCTTCCTGCACGGCGCGGGCCAGCGACCAGCCCTCCAGCAGGCCGACCTCGCCGTGGCGCGCGCGTGGGAACGGACTGGCGGCGTCGGGAACGACCGCGATCAGCCGGGCGCGGCGGCCGTCGGTTTCGACGTCGGTCACCTGGACCGAGGGCGGATAGCCAGGCAGCCGCAGCGCAGTGCCGCCAAGGCCGGCGAGCCAGGCTTCGCCCCGGCCGGGCGTCTTTACTTCATCATTCATTGCTGGTCTCCGGCGTAGAGTCGGCGGACGGTGGCAGGGTCCGCCTGGGTGGCGGGATCATAGGCAGCGAGGCGCCGCAGGTAGTCTTCGTGCCGGTCGCTGCGATGCACCGCTGCCGGCGGCTGCGCGATGAGCCCGGCTACCGTGGCGCGGATCGCGGCGCTGTCATCGTCGACGAAGCGGTCCGTCAGCCCGGTGATAAACCGTTGCTCGCCGCCGGTAAAGCTCCAGATGGCGGGGCGGTCGCGTGAATCGTACTCGGCAATGCCGGCCTCCTGCTCGATCACCGCCGGCCCGTTCAGGCCCAGCCGGGCCTCGCGCGTCACCACGAGCGCGCTGCACAGGCCCGCGGCGATCGACATGCCGCCGAAGCAGCCCACCTGCCCGGCGATCACACCGATCACGGGCTGGTAGCGGCGCAGGTCAACAATCGCCGTGTGGATCTCCGCAATCGCCGCCAGCCCGAGATTGGCTTCCTGCAGCCGCACGCCACCTGTCTCGAACAGGATGACGGCGCGCACCGGGATGCCTTGCCGGTTGTCTTCGGCCGCCAGCTCCAGCGCGCCGGCGATCTTCGCGCCGCCGACCTCGCCCAGGCTGCCGCCCTGGAACGCCCCCTCGATGGCGAGCACCACGGCGGGGTGCCCGTCGATGGTGCCTTTGGCCACGATGACGCCGTCGTCGCCCTGGGGCACCACGCCCTGGCGTTCGAGCCAGGGCGACGTCAGGCCGTCGAACGGCCCGGCCAGCTCGCGGAAGGTACCGGTGTCCAGCAGCGCCTTCGCGCGCGCACGCGCGCCCAGTTCGACAAAGCTCTCGCGAGCCAGCAGCGCGGCGCGGTTCATGCGTCCTCCTTGCCATCCACGGCATCGTCCAGGGCTTCGAAGGCCTCGGCCAGCCGCATGCCGACCACCCCCGGGGTCGCGCCGAAGTCGTGGATGCGGATGCGCATCGCGGCGCGCGGCTCGGCGCTGAACACGCGGTTGAGCTGCGCATCCCAGACCCGCCCGTAGCCGTCTATCGACGTCGTCACATGGATCGTGGTCCTGCCGGGCTCGCCGGGTTCGATCATGACTTCCAGGTCGCCGGAGCCCACCACGCCCACCAGCACCTGCCGGCGGGCCGGTGCGCCGGCCTCATATTCAAAACGGAGCTGTTCCATCATTGCTCTCCTTGCTGATCGTGATGGGCGGCAGGCAGCCGGTCGAGGAATAAGGTTGCGGCCAGCAGGTCTGCCGCCCCGCCGGGCGAAGCGTTGCGCGCCTGCATCGCTGCCTCCAGTTCGCGCAGCCGGCGGCGGCCAGGCAGCGTGCCAACGCCGCCGGCCCCGAGCACCGCCGCTGCGCCAGTCTGCATACCGGCCAGTCCTTCGCGGCCCGCCCGCACCAGCACACAGGTATCGTCAAGCCGCGCCATGATGGCGAGCAGGGCGTTGACCCTTGCACTGGATTCAGCATCGCCGCGGGCCCGGCTCGCTTGCAGCGCCGGCAGGCCGACACCGACGACATGCGGGAAGCCAGCCTCGGCCTGCGCCCGCGCACCGCCCACGCCGTACGCGCTGCACGCCAGTTCGCCCTTGTTGCCGGTATGGGCGGGACGATGCCGGTCCGGCAGCCGCGCGATGGCGCCGGCCGCCGATGCGACGCTGGCGGCATCGACCGCCTGGCCCAGCCACCCGGCCGCACCCGCCAGCAATCCGAGACACCAGATTGCGCCCCGGTGCGTATTGACGCCACCGGTGGCGCGCAGCATGGATGCTTCGGCCTCGCGCCCGAGCGCGCCCAGGCGCTCGCGCAAGCCATGGTCGATGTGCGCGGCACGCTGGCCGGCCAGCGCCATGGCTGCGAAGGCCCCGCGCAGGCTGCGCGCGGAATGGATCATCAGGCCGAGCGACATGTCTTTGTGCGCGCCGCTGCCGCGTGCATCGACAAGGCCTGGCTTGGGTGTCAGCAGGGCTTCCTCGACCAGCACGTCCACGGCCAGGTCCCCGATGGCATGGGCAGTGGCCGGTACGACCTGTGCGGCCGCTGCCCGTGCAAGGTTTGCAGGGATCGCCATTACCAGCTCCTGAAGCGTGCCGGCGGCGCATACAGCCCGCCGGACCACTCGACCAGATCGGCCATGCTCTTCGCCGCCAGCAGCGAGCGCGTGGCATCGGCGCGATGCACGCCGAGATCCTCGGGCAGCGCAATCAGGCCGTCGCTGCGCATCCGCCGCGTGGTCGCGGGGTCGTGGCGCATGCCGATCGGCGTGACGCCGGCCACCGCCGCGATCATCGCGCGGCGTTCCTCCAGCGAGCGCGCCTTGTAGAGGTAGGCAATGCCTTCCTCGGTCAGCACGTGGGTCACGTCGTCGCCGTAGATCATGACCGGCGCGAGCGGCATGCCGCTGTCCCTGGCGACCTGCACCGCGTCCATCGATTCAACGAAGGTGGGCTTGCCTCCCGCCTGGAAGGTCTCCACCATCTGCACCACCAGCTTGCGGCCGCGCGCGAGCGGGTCGTCGGTCTCGATCAGGTCCAGCCACGCCGGTGTGGCGTGGCGCCTGCCGCCCGGGTTGTGACCCATGTTCGGGGCTCCGCCGAAGCCGGACAGGCGCCCGCGCGTGACGGTGGAAGAATGGCCGTCACCGTCGATCTGCAGGGTCGAACCGATGAACAGGTCCACCGCGTACTGTCCCGCAAGCTGGCAGAAGGCGCGGTTGGAGCGCATGGCGCCATCGGCTCCCGTAAAGAAGATGTCGGGACGGGCCGCGACATAGTCCTCCATGCCGAGTTCGCTGCCAAAGCTGTGTACGCTTTCGACCCAGCCGGATTCGATGGCGGGAATCAGCGTCGGGTGCGGGTTCAGCGTCCAGTACTTGCAGATCTTGCCCTTCAGGCCAAGTGATTCGCCGTAGGTCGGCAGGATCAGCTCGATCGCCGCGGTGTTGAAGCCGATCCCGTGGTTCAGCGATTGCACCTGGTGGCGCTCGTAGATGCCACGGATGGCCATCATCGCCATCAGGATATGAACGGGTTTGATCAGGCGCGGATCACGCGTGAACAGCGGTTCGCAGAAGAAGGGCTTGTCCGACTGCACCACATAATCGATCCATGAGCCGGGGATGTCGACTCGGGGCAGGCCGGCCGCGTCGTCGACGATCTCGTTGACTTGCGCGATCACGATACCGTCGCGGAAGGCGGCGGCCTCGACCAGCGCCGGCGTGTCTTCGGTGCTGGCGCCGGTATAGAGATTGCCGTCGCGATCGGCCTTGTAGCCGGCAACCAGCACGATCTGCGGTGTCAGGTCCACATACAGCCGTGCATAAAGTTCGATGTAGGTGTGGATCGCGCCCACCTCCAGCTGCCCGTCCTCCAGGAACTGTGAGATCCGCACGCTCTGCGTGCCGGCGTAAGCGAAGTCCAGCTTGCGGGCGATGCCGCGCTCGAACAGATCCAGGTGCTCCACGCGGCTCACGCTGGGGATGATCATGTGCAGATCGTGAACGCGGGCAGGGTCGGCGTCGGCCAGTGCGCGGGACAGGAAATCGGCCTGCTTCTGGTTGTTGCCCTCGAGCACCACGCGGTCGCCGGGCGCGGTGATGGTTTCGAGAAAGGGCACGATGTCTGCCGTCGGGATCACCTTCCCAGCGGCGATCCTGGCGCCGAGGGCCTGGCGGCGCCGTTTTTCGGCGCGACGGGTGTCCCACTGTCGTTCCGGCATGGGCTTGGGCATTGCATCTCCGGTGTGCTGCGATCGATGCAGGAAAGATAGGGCCGCAGGCACAGCCGAACAATGAACCCCGATGTCGGATCGTTACGCCAAGGGTAAATGATCGTCCGCCCACGATTAGCCTGAGCGTAACGATCTCCCGGTGCGGTTGATTGATGCGGGCGCAGGGCTTTCCTAGAGTCTGCACATGCCGTGCATGGGTCAGGCATGGACATCAACAAAACACGCAGGCTGCCCGCATCGCCCCGGGGCCGGATGCCGTCAGCCGCACAGGAGACACATCGATGATCATCTATGGAACTGCATTACTGGCGCTCTGCCATCTGATCGGCTTGTTCCTCGGGGACTTGCTCGGCGCCGCAATTGGCGTCAAGGCCAATGTCGGGGGAGTGGGCATCGCCATGCTGCTGCTGATTACCATCCGGCTCTATCTGCACGACCATGACCTGCTGCCCAAGGACACCGAAGCTGGCGTCGGCTTCTGGGGCGCGATGTACATTCCCGTCGTGGTGGCGATGGCGGCACAGCAGAACGTTGTGGCGGCCTTGCGCGGCGGGCCCGTTGCACTGCTGTCCGCCGTGCTGGCGGTGCTGGCGTGCGCCTGCTGCATCGCTGTGCTGAGTCGCACCGGTGAGCATGAACCGCTGCCGCCATTGCCTGCCGACGGGCAGGGTGGCTCTGGCACCGCCCGCGTATCGGCCGCGCGCTGAGGAGACGGACATGACAAACTCACTGGCGCATATGCTTCAGGAAGTGCTGCTGCACAACGGCCTGGTCACCGCCTTCGCCACCGTCGGCATCGTGATGTGGATGTCGTCGCAGCTGTCGCGGCGGCTGACCGCCGGGCGCGTGCATGCCTCCGCCATTGCCATCCTGATCGGCCTCGGGCTGGCTTACTACGGCGGCGTGGTCACCGGCAAGGAAAAGGGGCTGGCTGACTTCGCGCTCTTCTCAGGTGTTGGCCTGATGGGGGGGGCCATGCTGCGTGACTTCGCCATCGTGGCGACGGCCTTCGAGGTTCAGGTCAGGGAAGCGCGCAAGGCGGGGATGGTCGGCGCTGTGTCGCTGCTGCTCGGCACCGTGATTCCCTTTGCCGTCGGGGCGATCGTCGCGCGCGCCTTCGGCTACAGCGACGCCGTCAGCATGACCACCATCGGCGCGGGTGCCGTGACCTATATCGTCGGCCCGGTGACCGGCGCGGCGCTGGGCGCCAGTTCCGACGTGATCGCCCTGTCTATTGCGACGGGCCTGGTCAAGGCGATCATCGTGATGGTTGGCACACCGTTTGCGGCCGGCTTTCTTGGCCTGAACAATCCGCGGGCCGCAATGGTATTCGGCGGCCTGGCGGGCACGGTGAGCGGAGTCTCGGCGGGGCTGGCCGCAACTGATCGGCGGCTCGTGCCCTATGGGGCCCTGGTGGCTACGTTCCACACCGGCCTGGGTTGCCTGTTGGGGCCATCCGTCCTGTACCTGGCCACCAAGGCGCTGGTTCAATGAACTATTGAGCTTTCCTTAATGCGCGACAGCGAAAAAACAACCACAGTCATTCCCGCGCAGGCGGGAATCCAGCGTCTTTGAAGTCACTGGGTTCCCGCCTGCGCGGGAACGACAAGCAAGAAGCATTGTCGTGAATTTCGGAAACATCAATAGTCGGCTGAGTTCAGCAGCCCTTGCCGCCGGCGGCGGGGGTCAGCATGCGGCAGACGGCGGCAAGCGCGAGCAGGTTGGGATCGCGCTCGCGCCGCCGCAGGAAACTGAGCCCGATGGTCTGCTTCAAGCCGTACTCGGGCGTCAACGGGATGAAGGCCACATTGCTGGCGAACACGTCGCGCACCCGGCCCGGAAGCAGCGAGTAGCCGATGCCGCCGCCGACGAGGTTCATCAGCGAGAAGATATCGCCCACCTTCATCACCACGTTGGGCGTGAAATCGGCAATCCGGAATGCCTCCGCGAAACCGCTGGATGTCACGAAGCCGTCGCCGAGCGAGACAAACGGCTCGTCCCGGCACAGGCGCAGGTCCACAGCGTCCAGGCGGGCGTAGTGCGAATGCTCTGGCGCGGCAAAGAAGATGTCGTCCTCGAACATCGGTATCGACTCGATGTCCGCGCTGGGCTCCGGCAATCCCATCAGCGTCGCATCGATGGTGCCTTGCCGCAGCTTGTCCAGCAGATCCGCGTTGGAGCCCAGCACAAGCTCGGTCTGCAGGCTCGGCCGTCGCACCTTGATGCCGATGACTACCTGCGGCACGGTTCGGATGGTCAGCGAGTAGAGCGAGCCGATCTTGAGCTGATCCGCCGAATAGCCCGCCGCCTCGCGGGTCATGCGGATGCCGTCGGACATGGTCTTCAGCACCTCGCGCGCAACGTCGGCCAGCACCTGCGCCGCTTCGGTCGGCAGCAGGTTGCGGCCTTCATGCCGGAACAGCGCGCAACGCAGACCTTCCTCCAGGGAGTGAAGGGCCCGGTGCACGCTGACCGTGCTGACATCCAGCGCCTCGGCCGCTTTCGCAAGGTTGCCCGTGTCCATGAAGGCCAGGAGCGCCTCCAGTTTCCGGAACGTGATGTCTTCGCTGATGCGGTCTGGCATGGCGTGGCAGGGAGATGTTCAGGCAGGGATCATCGCACGACGCGCGGTCGGCTGTCATGATGGCGGGGAGCGGGCGCCCCCGCCATCATGACATCTGCTTCGCCCGCGTGCCAGGCGGGCGGCGCGATGACGCTAGCTCAAGGTCGAATCGTCGTCCAGGAAGCCGTCGTCGCTCAGGCCTGCATCGAGATTGCCGTTATCCGAATCCCAATTGCGCGCAGCGACCGATGCCTGGTCATCGTTCCCGTAGTAGTTGTTGACGATGTTCGTTTCCGTTCCTGGCGAGTTCATGCCGGACTGCCCCAGGAACCCGTTCTTGCTGCTGTGGCCGAACAGGTTCTCGATACCCTGGAACAGGAAGGCACCGCCGGCTACGCCGGCGGCCGTCGTGGCGATAGTGCCCAGCGTGCTGCCGAACCCGCCGCTCAGGAAGCCCGGCCTGGGCGACTGCGGCGGGGCGGGCTGCAGCGCGGGGGACGCGCTCTGAGCGGGCGCAGGCACGGGCGCCGGGGCAGCAGGGTTCGCACTGGCGCCCCACGCATACTGCTGGTCGATAAAGCTGCGCGAGCCGTTGGCCTGCGCAGCCTGCAACTGGCCCTGCAATGCCGCGATCTGCGCCTTTGCCGTCGACAAGGCATGATCGAGCAGCATGGCTCGCTGGACCAGCAAATAGGCGGCGTCCGGCTGTATCGCGACCGCCTGGGCGATGAGTGCCTCCGCCTGCGGGTCCTTCGCGCCGGCGCGGGTCTGGGTCAACTGAGTCAGGAAGACTTCGAGTGCTTGCGTATCCTGCGGGGTCATGGCGTCTCTATCCCGGTTGTTGGTACGCCGTCACTCTATGAGAAAAGACTTAAGGGAGACTTAAAGGCAGGGACATCTGCGCGCGGCAAGCGGCTTTTGGCCGCAGCCCGCGCTCCGGAATGTGCAGCGGTCTTTGCCTGGAAGCGTCTATCGGCAAAGCACGCGATAGGTCGACTGCACCAGGCCGGACGGAAGGTGCCGGCTCGATTCGAGCGCTTAACTGGCGTGAAGTTGCGGTCCCGGCCGAAAATCGAGTCATTCCGGCAGTCAAGCGCCCGCCTGGCCGCCCTCAGCGCGCGCCTGGCGCCAGTTCCCACAATTCCCGCAGCGCTTCACGCACCGCGCAGATAGCCGGCTCGTTTTCGCGCTCTTCGGGGTAGAGAAACGCCAGGTGGGTTGTGGCGCGGTAGTCGCCTACGAACACTAGCTCACCGGCAGCTTGCGCGGCCGAGGCCAGATCCTCGCGCAACAGGCCGATGCCAACGCCCGCAACCACCAGTTCGCGGATCATCAGTTCATGGTCCGCCAGCACCGTTTCGACCGGGGTGATGCCGGTCTGCGTCAGGATCTCGGTCAACAGTTCCTGGTGCGCGCTGCGCGGGGTCATACGCAGCCATGGCACCTGTGCCAGCTGCGCCGGCGTGGCCGAGGCCACGCGCGACTTCCATCCCGATGGCGCCACCAACCGGAAGGTCAGCGGCTTCAAGGCGAGCATGCTGGTTCCCTTGGGCGCCGAACGCGCGACCATGATCGCGGCATCGATTTCCGATGCCTGCAATGCTGTCAGCAACCACGGCGTGCGACCGACATGCAGGTCGATCCGCAGCGCGGGACATTGCCGTACCAGGAGATTGAGCAGCGGGCCGACGCGAAGCATGCCGGGGTCGAGCATGACCACACCGATGCGCAGGTCGCCCTCGATATGCCCGTGCAGCGCCTTGGCGGCATGGACGAAATCGCCGAATGCCTCGAGCGCCTTTTCAGCGCGGGCCAGAAGTTCTTGCCCGCATTGGGTGAGCGCCACGGACGACTTGGTCCGCGTGAACAGCTGCAGGCCAAGTTCCTCCTCAAGCTGTCGCAATTGCCCGCTGACCGCGGGCTGCGTGACGTGCAGCGCCTCTGCCGCCCTGGTGACATTGCCGAAGCGGGCCACCGTGATAAAGGTGCGAAGTTGCCTGATGTCCATTACCTGGTCCGGTTGCGCATGGGCGCGGCAAAGCCCGGCTTATGGATGTCATCAGGAGATGTGATTTCCGCCCGCCGGAGGCCCCCATTATTCTGCAATCGCGCCGGCGCTACAAGCACGCTTGCCGGCGCGGCGGGACCAATGAATACAAACAGGAGACAGGCATGACCAGCAACCTCAGCCTCGCTGATACCCGAGATTCCCGGAGTGATGAGCTCTGCCAAATGAGTGCCACAGAAGCGGTCCGGCTTCTCAGGAGGCGCGAGCTGTCGCCACTGGACCTGGTGGACGCGGCCATCGGTCGCATCGAAGGAGTGGACCCGGCCATCAACGCCTTGCCGATCCGCTGCTTCGACGCGGCCCGTGCCGCAGCGCGGGATTTTCCCAGGCCGGATGCGGCAACGCTGAACGCGCCAGGCTGGCTCGCCGGGTTGCCGATCGCCGTCAAGGATTACAACGACTTGTCGGGCGCGCCAACGACCTACGGCTCGCCGATCTATGTCGACAACGTCGCGGCCCGCTCCGATCTCACCGTTGCCAACCTCGAACAGCACGGCGCCATTCCCATCGCCAAATCGAATGTGCCAGAGTTTGCCGGCGCCAATACCTTCAACACCGTCTTTGGCGCGACGCGTAATCCCTGGAACACGGAGCTGTCCGCGGGTGGCTCCTCGGGCGGCTCGGCCGCCGCCCTGGCAGGGGGCATGGTGTGGCTGGCGACAGGCAACGACCTTGGCGGCAGCCTGCGGATTCCCGCCAGCTTCTGCGGGATTGTCGGCATGCGGCCCAGCGTTGGGCGGGTCCCGCGGCCGGCATCGGTGATGCCTTACGACGCGCTGTGGGTGGAGGGCCCGATGGCGCGCAGTGTGGCAGACGTCGCGCTGATGCTCGACGCCCAGGCGCATTTCGACATGCGCGATCCGCTGTCCTGGGTCGCACCGCAAGTGCCATTTGTCGAGGCCATTCGCGCGCCGCACGTCCCGGTCCGGGTCGGGTTCTCGGCGAACCTGGGCCTTGGCAAGGTCGAGGCCGAGGTTGCCGCGCTGTGCCGGAGCGCGGCATTGCGCTTTGCCGATGCCGGTTCGCATGTTGACGAGGCGCACCCGGATTTCACCGGTGCATTCGAGGCCTTCCAGACCTTGCGGGCTAACCTGGTGGCGGCCGTGCGCGGTCCGCTGCTCGCACCGCATCGTGCACGCATTTGCGACGAGATCATCTGGAACATCGAGAAAGGCCTGGACCAGACCGGCGCGGACGTGGCGCGTGCCGAACGGCTTCGCGGCGAACTGTTCCTGCGTGTCGCCGCGTTCTTCGAGCAGTACGACGTGCTCGCCTGCCCGACCGTGGCCGTGACACCGTTCCCGGTGGCACAACGCTTCCCCACGGAGATCGACGGAGAGGCATTGACGTCATACATCGACTGGATGTATCTGACCTTCGTGCTGACGCTGACGGGCTGCCCGGTGATCTCGATCCCGGTTGGCCGGACCGCCGACGGACGCCCGGTGGGGCTGCAACTGATGGGCCGGCCGCGTGGCGATGCGGGCTTGCTTGGCGCCGCCCATCTGCTCGAGCAGCTTCTGGGAGGCGTAGCCGGCGTGCCGCGCGTCGCGCACCTTGCAGATAATTGTCTCGGCGTCCGTACCTAGGCAGAAGGAGATGCAGCCATGTCAGTACAGAAAAAGATTGCTGCGGCGCCAGACCTGCCGCAGAGCACAGCCACGGTAGCCGGCACGCCGGCGCTGGAACGCCTGGCCTTGCGGGTGACCGCGTGGTGCGAGAAGTGGTATCCAGATGCCTACGTGTTCGTCGCCTTGACAGTATTGGCCGTGGCGGGGGGCGCATTGGCCGTCGGCGCCTCGCCGGCCGCGGTCTCGCTGGCGTTTGGAAACGGTTTCTGGAGCCTGATTCCGTTCACCATGCAGATGGCCATGGTAGCCGTCACCGGCTATATCATCGCCAGTTCGCCGCCAATGGCGCGGCTGGTCGACCGTGCCGCGCAGGTGCCGCGCAACGGCCGCACCGCGGTGGCTTATGTCGCATTCGTCAGTGTGGTGGCGTCACTGTTGCATTGGGCCATCAGCCTGATCTTTGCCGGGCTGCTGGCCAAGGCACTGGCGCGTCGCACCGAACTGCGCATGGATTACCGCGCGGCCGGGGCTGCCGCATACCTGGGCATTGGCGCAACATGGGCCATGGGACTGAGCTCGTCCGCGGCGCAATTGCAGGCCAACCCCGCCAGCATTCCGGCCAGCCTGCTGAAGGTCACCGGGGTCATCCCGTTCAGCCAGACGATCTTCTTGTGGCAGAGCCTCGTGGTCACCGCAGTGCTGCTGGCGGTGTCGACGCTGGTTGCCTACTGGACCGCTCCGGCACCGGCGCGCGCCAAGACGGCCGCCGAGCTGGGTGTCGTGATCGGAGCGGAGAAGGGGTCTGCTCCGGCGCGGGCACAGCGACCGGGCGAGTGGCTTGAGCACAGCCCCGTGCTGACACTGGTGCTGGTCGCATTGGGTGCGGGCTGGATATGGCATGAACTGGCGACCAAGCCATTGCTGGTGGCCATCTCAGGCCTGAATACCTACAACCTGATATTCCTGTTGGCTGGCATGTTGCTGCACTGGCGGCCACGCAGCTTCCTGGATGCCGCCGCGCGCGCGGTGCCGGCGACCACCGGCGTACTGATCCAGTTCCCGCTGTACGGCGCCATTGCCAGCATGCTGACTGCGGCACAGGGCCCTGACGGCGCCTCGCTGTCTCACCACCTGTCAACGCTGTTTGTCAGCATATCGTCAAGTGGCAGCTATCCGCTGATGATGGGGATCTACTCGGGAGTCCTCGGGTTTCTTGTGCCGTCTGGCGGTGGCAAGTGGATCATCGAGGCCCCCTATGTGATGCAGGCCGCCAACGACCTGCAGGTTCACCTGGGATGGGCCGTGCAGATCTACAACGCTGCCGAAGCGCTGCCCAACCTCATCAATCCCTTCTGGATGCTGCCGCTGCTCGGCATCCTCGGATTGAAGGCACGCGACCTGGTCGGATTCACGTTCACGCAGTTCCTGACCCACACGCCTGTCGTGCTTGTATTGCTGTGGGCACTGGCCAGGACCTTGCCGTACTCCCCGCCAGTCTTGCCTTGATGCATTGAGGTCGCTGGCGCTGTGACCGGGCAGTGGCTGCGGATTCAACCGGTCGAGCCCGCACTTCTGATCGGTCACGCAGATCGGCGATGAAAAAAGCCCGGCAAAAGCCGGGCTGATTGCGTAACCTTGCGACCGCTCAGAACTTGTGGCGAATGCCAAGTACGGCGCCGAACTGATTCTTGCCCGGTACCACCTGCTCATTCGACGATGCGCCAAGCACATCGTTGAATCCGTTCACGCCAAGCGCGGAGCGCGAATTGCGATTCAGCGCGTACGACATCGTTGCGTACAGATCGGTACGCTTTGACAAGGTATAGTCGGCGGTAGCAACGAATTGCCACGGGTTGCCGACGTGAGCGTAACGAAGATTCTGGTAGTACGCCGCGCCGGTCAGCGAGACGGATGGTGTCAGTTGATAGCCCAGACCAGCCCAGGCGAGGTTGGAATAGGTATTCGCGGCACCTGCCGTGCCTGGCAGAGAAGCACCATTGTAAGAGCGCGCATAACGGTAGCCGGCGTAGAGTTTGGCCGGGCCAAACGCATACGTGCCGGCCAACGCCGCGCGACGGATCAACTGGTTGCTTGTCAGCGCGGTGGCGGACGACTGGTTGGTCTGGTCGTACACGGCACCGACCGAGAATGGGCCGGCGGCGTAGGCGGCCATCAGCGCGTACTCGCGGCCATTTGTGAAATTGCCGGGTACTTCATTGTTGTTGTAGTTGAAGCTGTACAGGCCGGTGACAGTCAGGCCACCGAACGTGCCCGTATACCTGGCCGAATTGTCCGCGCGCTGGCTAAGCATGAACGGGTCCTGCGCGCCGATCGCGTAGCGACCTGCGTTACCCATCGGGTCGAATGCGCCGGCAAAATCCCAGAATGGCGTTGCGTGGCGGCCCAGGGTCAATTGACCCCACTGGTTCTGCAAGCCCACGAACGCGGCGCGACCGAACAGTCGATTGCCCTGGGCCATCTTCCCGTCGTCAACAGTGAAGCCACTCTCCAGCGTGAAGATGCCCTTCAGTCCGCCGCCCAGATCTTCTACGCCGCGAATGCCCCAACGGGAGCCCGACTGGCTACCCGATTGCAGAGCCAACAGACTGGAACTGGCTTTGGCGGCATTCGGGACGCTACTCAGGTACTCGACACCGGCGTCAACGACTCCGTAAAGCGTCACGTTTGACTGGGCATACGTCCCGGCCGACGCAAGCAGTCCGGCGGAAATGACGAATAGTTTGAGCCTCATGTTTTCCTTGTTTGAAAGTTTCTAAAAATGAGCGAATGGAGGCTATTGGCCCGGTGCGGCGTTTGCTGGCCATTGCGCAGCCTCCTCTACGCAATGGACATGGCCGACCGGTATCTGCGGAATTCCAGACGCAACCAGTCCGGCAGTCGGGTTAGCGACTGCCTCGGTATTCATGTGGGAATGACGGGGTTCCGTTATCCGCGGCTGTGCCGTCAGACCGGGATCTTCTTCTCGTAGTCGATGCTGGTGGACGCGAGCAGCAGGCCTACACCGCAGACGGCAAAGAACATCAGTTCCAGGAAATAGGAGCCGGTGGCCTGGACGATCAGGCCGACGATGATCGGCACGCTGATGCCGGCGATGTTGCCGCCGAGGTTCATCACGCCACCGAGGAAGCCCGCCTTGTTACGGGTGCCCAGCATCGATGGCACGGACCAGAACAGGCCGCACCAGCGCAGGAAGAAGAGCGTGGAGGACAGCAGCACCACAACCACCACGGGGTCGGTGACATAGGCCACAGAGAAGATCGACACCATGGCCACAACTGCGGCGATGCCGAACAGCGTGCGCATCACGACGTTGGGACGTCCCCCGGCCTCCTTCCACTTGTCGGCCAGCATGCTGCCCGGCACCGGCATGAATGCGTACGTCAAGAAGAATGAACTCAGGATCAGCCCCTGCATGGCGGGGCTGAGATCGAACTCCCTGGCGATCAGCGGCATGGCCACCGACAGCGAGGCGCGGTCGATGTAGTTGATCGCCACGAGGAGCAGCAGCATCAGGAAGATTTTCCATCGCACGCTGCTGCGCGAAACCGCGAGCGAGGCTGCGGTGGGGCTTGTCGATTGCATGACGGGTGTCTCCTTGTCCTTGAGTCCTTCGATTGAGGCGTTTTTTCTAAGGTGTCGAGCAACCGGCCGGAGTATAGGATACGTAATCTGTAATTACAACTGCAGTAAGTGCCTGATTATTATGTGTTGCATATCTGGTATTGGATAATTTGGGTGGAGTATGAGGCACGGCGCGAAGGCTGCGCGCTGGTGGTCGGGAACACGCATAACAGCAAGGCGCAGGCGTTCTGGCGCGACTTGATTGCCAGGGTTCGAATTCATCGCGACGACGTCGACAAGCCGGTTCGCTCGAAGCACGGCAACAAGTCGCGCATCCGTGAGCGCGTAGGGCACGTCTTCGGCGTGGTCAAGCGGCCGTGGGGCTTCGGCAAGGTGCGCCACCGCAGCCTGGCGAAGAACGCCACGCGCGTTGACGGCGTTGGCGCCGACCAACTCAAGGGCTGTCAGCGCCGATTGTCGAGTTCAACCTGCTCTCGCGCCACGCACTCGGCTCATTCGTACACAGTGGGATCCACCCTCTGCATCTGGCACGGCAAGGCTACCCCGTGGAGATTGCCGCGACAGTGGCGCAACACCAGCGGTCTTCCCCTTTTCCGCTGATTGTCGTTTACGCCGCTTTTACATCTTCCCGGCACCTATTGAAAACCGCAGCCGAAGCCGTAATGCCGTTCAGTTAAGGTATCAAACGCTACTGTCATTCCCGCGCAGGCGGGAATCCAGCGTCTTTCACGTCCCCTTTGGGGATGAAGTCACTGGGTTCCCGCCTGCGCGGGAACGACGGTGGTTAACTGAACGGCATTACAGCCGAAGCCGCGGTTAATTCACCCCGCCAGTGCGACAGCCCCGGCAGCATCAAGGCCCTCACTCACTCCCCCGGACAAAGCGCCCCCGCCGTCTGCTCCAGCTTCGCCTTAATCATCCCCACCAGGCACCGGATGCCATGGCAAGCCTCCGAACATTCGCTTTCCACTTCCAACAGCGCCATGACCCTGTTCAGTCCGGCACCGATGCAATCCAGCGATTCCCGACATTCTTCCGGAATGGCAGCTAAGACGGTTTGTGGTTTCGACGCGATTTGTTCCTGCATTGCGAGCTCCTATCAAAGTTGGATAACCCGCCTGGTACCTGCGTTTGGAGGGGGGCGGGCCCGACAGCGGGGGTAGCAATGCCGGCACACCAACGTAAGACCGACCAGCCTCGCGGCTGCCCCGCCCGGCCCGCCATTGAATGACGACGTGCGCGTGCGTGAGGATATGGGCGCGTGGACGACCATCAGTTAGTGTGGAACAGGTTGCTACACCCGATCACCGTTGTTGCGGTGATGGCTCTAGTGTTCCCATCTCTGTCGTCTGTGACGATCAGACGATTCGCAATCCTCCGGCGCTTCGTTGTCAGGAGGTTGCCTAGCGAATCCTGTCGAACCCACCAGCAGCCCAGCGCTCCGCGCTGTCGCGCGTCAGCCGGAAGTCAGGCCGCACCTTCACAGTCGCCAGCACCCCGCCAAAGGGATCCTCGGCCGTGAGCGTGCCAAAGGGCTCGATTTCATCCGGCGTGATGACAAGCTTCACCGTCACAGTGCCGGCTTCCGCCTCGATACTGACCTGCTTGTTAAGCTGCGCGTGCAATTGCTGCTCGTGCCGCCGGATAACCTCCGAAGCCGTCTTGACCAGCGTCTGATGCGCAGTCGCATCCAGCGGCTTGGGATCAACCTTGTTCCGCCCCATGGTCCAGGGCCCGACCAACGCCGGTTCAGCGCTGCCGTCGCGGATCATCTCGACCGCCCAGCCGTCGCCATCCTCGTTCTTGATGACCCGGGCAGTCCAGCCCTTGTCGCGCCAGAGGCGGGGCTCGTGGATGGCTGTGGATTCGTGCTCGGGCAGGGCGTCGTCGGTGTGGTGCATCAATCTCGTGGTACGGGTGGGCGAACCCGCGAGGATACTATAGGGGCCGGCTGGCGGTGTTCCGCCGAGCGCGCTGGCGCCTCGGGGGGGGCGTATGCGTTAGGCCCGTGACGGTCGACAGTGCAGACCATGAAGCCGCCATTCTCCAGGTAGAAGAAGATGAAGGCGAACGGCAGGCCTGCGGTAATGGCAAAGAGCGCATAGCGCGTCAGCCAGCGCCGCCTGCATGGCTACCGGCATGTGGGGGGAGGGACAGCGGCAGTTCGAGGAGCCGCCTGTAGCGAGAGGTGGGGGAGGATGCCAAAGAGGTGGTAGTGGATGCTACCGACGTGCGGTCCCCACACGATGTTCAACGTGAGCTGGGCGCGTTGCCCTGACCCGGATTGCGGCTTCAACAACCTTCGCTCAAGGCGCCGCGCACGTGCGCACGGCGCCCGCCAGCGGCAGAACTCAAGCCGCGCCGCCGCCCTCCAACGCCGCCCCACGCGCCTCCATCGTCCTGCGCGCAATGTTGAGCTGGTGGATCTGCGTCGTCCCTTCATACAGCCTGAACAGCCGCACATCGCGATAGAAGCGCTCGGCCACGGTGCGCGCCATATAGCCGCTGCCACCAAATATCTGCACCGCGCGGTCGGCGACGCGGCCGGCCATTTCGGAGGCGAACAACTTGCACATCGACGCCTCCATGGTCACGTCTTCGCCGGTGTCGCGCTTGCGCGCGGTGTCGAGCACCAGCGCACGGGCGGCGTGCAGTTCGGTATTGCTGTCGGCAATCATCTGCTGCACCAGCTGGTAGTCCGCGATCGGCTTGCCGAACTGCCGGCGCTGCGCCGCGTAGCGGACCATCTCGTCCACCAGCCGGATGGCAGGCCCCACGCACAGTCCCGCCAGGTTGATGCGCTGCTTGTTCAACGCCTTCATCGCCGTCTTGAAGCCGACGTTGGGTTTGCCGCCGACGATGGCGCTGGCCGGCACGCGGCAGTCTTTCAGGTAGACATCGCCCACGGGCGAGCCGTGCTGTCCCATCTTGCGTTCCGGTTCGCTGGTGCTGAGGCCGGGCGTGCCGCGTTCGATCAGGAAGGCGCTGATGCCGTGGGCGCCCGGTGTGTCGGGATCGGTGCGGGCGAATACGGTGAACAGGTCGGCGATCGGGGCATTGGTGATGAAGCATTTGGCGCCGTTCAGCACGTAGTGATCGCCGTCTTGCCGTGCGGTGGTTTGCAGCGACGTCGCATCGGAGCCGGCTTCCGGCTCGGTCAGCGCAAAGCAGCCGGTCACCTTGCCGGAGGCCAGTTGCGGCAGGTAGCGCTGCCGCTGCGCCTCGGTGCCGTCGGCGACCAGCGATTCCGAGGCGATGCCGGTATTGCCGCCGAAGCGGGCACGGAACACGGTGGCGGCCTGGGAGACTTCGATGTTCACCTGCGCCAGTTCTTCGGTCGTCAGCCCTGCACCGCCATACGCTTCGGGGATGCTGTGACCGAACAGGCCGAGGTGGCGCATCAGCTCGACCACGGGCTCGGGTATCACGTCAGTGCGGTCGATCTCCGCTTCTAGCGGGATGCAGGTGTCCAGCACGAAGCGGCGGATATCGGCAAGCAGCGCTTGCTGGCGGGCGGAGTCGCGGATCATGGAGGGTTTCCGGTTGGTTGAATGAGCGAGAGCGTGGGCGTGGGCGGCTACTGTGCCGTGATGCCGGCGGTCTTCAGCACGCCGGTCCACTTTCTGGTTTCGGTGTCCAGGAAGCGGTCGAAGGCGGCGGTGGATTGCGGTGCCAGGTCCATGCCGAGTTCAGCCAGGTGGCGTGCGGTGGCGGCGTCCGACGTGGCCTGCGCGGCGGCCTCTGCCAGCTTGCGCACCACGGCGTCGGGCGTGCCCTGCGGCGCGACCAGGCCGAACCACGCGCCCACTTCATAGCCGGGCAGGTGCGCGGCCTCGGCCACGGTCGGCACGTCGGGCAGCGCCTGCGAGCGCTTTGCCGACGTCACCGCCAGCGCGCGAAGCTTGCCGCTCTGCACCTGCTGGCGGGCAATGGCCGAGGTCAGTGCCATCATCGAGACGCGCGCGCCCAGCAGGTCGCTCATGGCCTCGGGCTGGCCCTTGTAGGGCACGTGGGTGAGCTTCACATGCGTCATCTGCGCCAGCAGTTCCGCCGAGAGATGGTTCGACGTGCCGACACCCGCGCTGGCGTACGTCAGCGTGCCAGGCTGTCTGCGCGCCGCGTCGAGCAGCTCGGGCAGCGTGCGCAGCGGCGACGAGGCCGGCACCACGATCACGTTGGGCACCGCGCCGATCCCCGCCACGGCACGGAAGTCCTTGCTGCCGCTCTTGCCCTGGATCGACGGGTTGAGCAGCGGCCCGACCACATAGCTGGGGCTGACCGCCAGCAGCGTATAGCCATCGGCGGGCGCCCTGGCGACGAAGTCCGCGCCGATGGCGCCGCCGGCGCCGGTCTTGTTCTCGACGATGACCGGCTGCTTCAGCACCTTCGCCATGTTCTCGGCGGTGATGCGGCTGACGGAGTCGACCACGCCGCCGGCGGAGAACGGCACGATGATCCGTATCGGGCGGTCCGGGAAGCGCGCCGCATTGTCGGGGGCCGCAAATGCTGACGGCGGCATCAGCGCGGCGCAGGCCAGCATGCCGGCAGCGAGCCGGCGCAACGGTTGGATGGCATCCATCTTGTCTCCTTGGGTTGCCAGCGCCAGGGAGTTCCCGGGCGCGGGGTCGGTCTCATGCAGGCCTCTGGCGGGCCGCTTGTCGTTGCGCTGCTGCCCGGTATCGGCTACCGCGCGCAGCTCAGTTCGATCTGCCGCACTGCCTCGCGCAGCCTTGGCGCCACCTCGCGCTCCAGCATGTTGTCGCGGTTGCGCGAAGCGGCGATGGTGCAGTTCAGCGCGAATGCGTCTTCGTGCAGCGACTGGCGCAACGGGGCCGCGATCGCGTGGATCTCGGGCCGCCACTCGCCGCGGCTCAGGCAGTAGCCGTGCGCGCGGAAGTGCTTCTGGTCGTCCGCCCACATCTGGCGCTCAACGTTGAAGCGCTCCGGATCGTCCACGCGCAGCCGGTTCAGCAGCGCCGTGCGCTCGTCTGCGCTGCAGGCCAGCAAGACCGCACGGCCGATCGCGCTGGCCAGCAGCGGACGGCTGCTGCCGATGTCCGGCTGGTAGAGGTTGCCGGGATCCAGCCGGCAACTGTCCACGTACACCACCGACAGCCGCTCGCGCATGCCCAGGTTTACGGTGCAGCCGGTCTCGCGTGCAATCGCCTCCATGTAAGGCCGCGCCACCTGGCGGATCGCCAGCCCGGCCAGCATCGGGTAGGCCAGCGCCAGCACGCCTGCGCCCAGCCGGTACTTCTGGTTGCCGGGCACGCGGCTCAGGAAGCCGAGCAGCCCCAGTGTGTAGGTCAGCCGCGACACCGTGGCCTTGGGCAGGCCGGTGCGCGCCACGATGTCCTGGTTGCCCAGCACCGGGCTGGACGGCGTAAAGGCTCGCAGTACCTCCAACCCGCGCGCGAGGTTGGTGGCGAACTGGCGGTCGGTGGCCAGTGCGTCCTCGCTGGCCAGGCCTGGCAGGGGCAGGTGTTCCGGATTGCGATCCATGCTGTGCGGTGGTTGCTTGGGTTCCATGCTGGGATCGGGGAGTGGGGACGTCAACGTTGTAGCACGACAGTTCCGCACAGCGAAACCGTGCTTGCGTCAGGGGCGGGCCGTCTGCCACTTTGCTGGAGACGCCAATTGCCGCCGGAGACCCCGCCATGGAAGACAACATCGCACGTCCTGTACCGTCAGACGCACACTGCACCGGTCCGCTTGGCGGACTGCGCATCCTCGATATGGCCACCGTAGTGGCGGGCCCGTTCTCCGCCACGCTGTGTGGCGACATGGGCGCGGACGTGGTCAAGCTGGAGCTGCCCGACGGCAGCGATCCGCTGCGCGGCCTGGAGCCGGTCACTGCGGACCACGCGCTGTACTGGAAGGTGACCAACCGCGGCAAGCGCGGCATCTCGCTCGACGTGCGCACGCCGCGCGGGCGCGAGATCTTCCTGCGGTTGCTGCCTCAGTTCGATGTGCTGGTCGAGAACTTCCGCACTGGCACGCTGGCGCGCTGGGGGCTGGATCTCGACACCCTGCATGCGGCCAACCCGAAGCTGATCGTGCTGCGGCTGACCGGCTTCGGCCAGACCGGGCCCGATGCGGCGCGGCCGGGTTTTGCCCGCATCTTCGAAGCCAGGAGCGGCTTCACCAACCTGGCGGGCACGGCGCAAAGCGGGCCGATGCATATGAACTACCCGGTCGGCGACATGATTGCCGGCCTGTTCGGCGCCTTTGCGATTGCCACTGCGGTAGCCGAGCAACGCGCCAGGCCCGGGCAGCCGGGCCGCGAGATCGACCTGGCCGCCACCGAGGCGCTGTTCCGCCTGCTGGACCCGCTGGCCATCGAGTATGAGCAACTGGGCCATGTGCGCCAGCGCGCCGGCAACCGCACCACCTACGCGGCGCCGTCCAATATGTACTGCACCGCGGACGATGTCTGGGTCACGGTGGTGGCCTCGTCCGACGCCACCTTCCGCCGGCTGGCCGAGGCCATGGGCGCGCCGCAGCTGGCGCAGGCGCCGGAATACGCCACCAACGCCGGGCGCGTGCGCCATATCGAAGCGCTGGACGGCAGTATTGCCGAGTGGTTTGCCGCGCAGCCCTATGCCGCGGTGGCGGCACGGCTGGAGCAGTGCCAGGTGCCGTTCAGCAAGGTGTTCAGCATCGCCGATATCGTCGACGATCCGCAGATGGCCGCGCGCCAGGCCATCGTCCGGCTGCCCGATCCGGACCTGGGCTCGGTGCCGGCGCCATGCGTGGTGCCGCGCTTCTCGGGCTATGCGCCGCCGTCACCGCGCACCGGGCCGGATGTGGGCGAGCACAATGCCGAGGTCTACGGGCAGCTTGGGATCGGGGATGAGGAGCTGGCCCGCCTGCGTGCTGACGGCGTGGTCTAACGCACCGGGACGCTCACTCCCCCGTCATCAGCGCCGAGAAATCCGCCACGATCTGCCGCAGCAGCCGCGCCGCCGGCGGCGACAACACCCGGCCCTGGCGCGACACGGTCTGGATTTCCCCCTGGTAAAGCAGGGGGTTTTTCATCGGCAGCGACACTACGCGCGCCTCGTTCAGCTGGTTCCACAAGGCGAGGCGCGTGCACAGGACATAGCCAAGCCCGGCCGCCGCGAAGTGCCCCAGCGCATTGAATGACGAGGTGGTCAGCAGCGACTGCAGGCGCACGCCCTCGCTGATCTCGGCGGCTTCGATGTGCTGGCGCACGCCGAAGGTCCGGTGCAGGGTGGCGCCGGGGTAGGGCAGCAGGTCCTGCAAGTCCAGCGGCCGGCCCAGTTGTGCCAGCGGCTGCGAGGCCAGCACCTGGGTCTGGATCGGCATCGGATGGGCGTGGTGGCAGCGCAGCCGCGCGTCCTTGGGCGGCTGAAACACCAGCCCGATATGGGCGCTGCCATCGACAATGCGCTGCACGATCTCGTCAGTGCTGCCGACCGACAAGTCCACCGTGATGCCCGGGTGCGCCAGCATGAAGGTGCGCAGGCTATGGCGCATCAGCCATTCCACGAAGCCTTCGCCCGCGACGATGTCGATATGGCCGCGCGCCACCTTCTGGATGCTGTCGAGTTCGGCCAGCAACTGCTGCTTCTGGCTGTTCTGGTGGCGCACGTAGGCGGCCAGCAACTCGCCCGCCTCGGTGGCGACCACGCCGCGGCCGTGCCGCTCCAGCAGGCGCGTGCCGCAGTCTTTCTCCAGTATCGCGATGGCCCGGCTGACCGCCGAAGGGTCCATGTCCAGGACTTCGGCGGCGCCGCGGACCGAGCCGCTGTCGAGCACCTGCATGAAGTAGCGCACGCGCCGCGTGTCCAGTTTGTCGTCCATCGAAAGCACAGGTCACTCCGCTGAGCGTTGCATTGAATGCAACAAGTTTCCCATATCACGATCATTGATGAAACGCTCAGCGGCCGGAATACTGACGCGATCCTTCTGGTCAGCGGTCAGGACGAACCGGAATGCCGAAGGAGGCACATTGGTGCTGCATAAGCAGGCTACCCCCGGAGACACCTGATGACGAATCCCATTGCCCAGCCGGCGGTTGTGTCGGCCGATTCCCCGCTTGCCGCCGTCACCGGCAGCAGCAAGGTACGACTGGCCGTCGTCACGCTGGCCGTGGTGGCAATTGCCGAGACCATCGGTGCGGTGCAGTTCAGGCTGGGGCCCGGCAAGGTGGTGCTGATGCCGATGCTGTGGGCGCTGCTGATGGCCGCGGCGTGGGGCATCGCGGCCCGGAACGTGCCGCGCGCCGTGCGCATCGACGCGCCGCTGCAATCGCTGGCCACCGGGCTGCTCAATGCCGGGCTGCTGCTGTTCGTGGTGAAGCTCGGCCTGACCGTGGGCGGCGCGCTGCCGCAGCTCAAGGGCGCCGGCTGGGCGCTGCTGTTCCAGGAATTCGGGCATGCGCTCGGCACGCTGGCGCTGGGCCTGCCGCTGGCCTTGCTGCTGGGCATCAAGCGCGAGGCCGTTGGCGCGACCTTCTCGGTCGGGCGCGAGGGCAATATCGTCATCATCGGCGAGAAATACGGCATGGCGTCGCCGGAAGGCCGCGGCGTGCTGGCCGAGTACATCACCGGCACCGTGCTGGGCGCGCTCTTTATCGCGGTGCTGTCGGGGTTTGTCAGCAGCCTGGGGATCTTCGATCCGCGCTCGCTCGCCATGGGTGCCGGCGTGGGCTCGGGCAGCCTGATGGCGGCCGCCGTCGGCGCCATCGTCGCGCAGCACCCGGGGCAGGCTTCCCAGATCATGGCCATTGCCGCCGCGTCGAACCTGCTGACCTCGGTGGCCGGCTTCTACTTCACGCTGTTCCTGTCGCTGCCGCTGTGTTCGTGGCTGTACGGCAAGCTGGAGCCGGTGCTGGGCCGCTTCTCGCGCCGCGACCCCATGCGCGAGGTGCAGGACGTCAGGCTCGATGGCGCGCTGGCGCACGGCACCTCGGCGCGGGATGCCGCGCTTGGCTGGTTCCTGGTCGGCGCCGGGGTGCTGATCGGCAACAAGCTGTCGTACCACGTGCCGCTGTGGGAATCGCTCAAGGGCATCCTGGTGGCGATTGCCATCGTGGCGGCCTGCGACCTGCTCAAGCGCGTATTCCCGCGCGTGCCGCTGCTGCTGACGATGTCGGTGGTGGTCACGCTGATCGGCGTGCCGGGGATGCTGCCGTTCTCCGATGCCGTCATCGCCATGACGGAAAAACTCAACTTCATGACCTTCACCACGCCGGTGCTGGCGCTGGCGGGCTTCTCGGTGGCCAAGGACCTGCCGGTGTTCCGGTTGCTCGGCTGGCGCATCGTGGTGGTATCGCTGACGGCCACGGCCGGCACCTTCCTCGGCGCCACGCTGATTGCCGAGTTCTTCCATTGAATCTCACCAGCACCAGAGACCTGACATGTACCGCGACCCCGATATTGCCGACGACATCCGCCAGAACATGCTTGGCTGGCGCCGCGACATCCACGCCGTTCCGGAAACCGCTTTCGAAGAGCACCGCACCGCCGGCATCGTGGCCCAGGCGCTCGGTCTGATGGACATCGAAGTGCAGCGGGGGCTGGCGACCACGGGCGTGGTCGGCACGCTGCGCAACGGTGACGGCCCCAGCATTGCGCTGCGCGCGGACCTGGATGCGCTGAATATGCAGGAGCTGGGCAAGACCGCCCATGCGTCCACCTGCGCCGGCAAGATGCACGCCTGCGGCCACGACGGCCATACCGCCATGCTGCTGGGCGCGGCCGCGCACTTGTCGCGCAACCGCGATGCCTTCCGCGGCACGGTGCATTTCGTGTTCCAGCCCGCCGAGGAAAATGAAGGCGGCGGCCGCGTGATGGTGGAAGAGGGCCTGTTCGACCAGTTCCCGGCCGATGCCGTCTACGGCATGCACAACTTCCCCCAGCTGCCGCGCGGCAAGTTCGCCATCCGCGCCGGCACCATGACCGCGTTCCTGGACAACTTCGAGATCGTCATCACCGGCAAGGGCGCGCATGGCGCGCAGCCGCACCACGGCATCGATTCGGTGGTCGTGTCCGCGCACCTGATCACCGCGCTGCAGACCATTGCCAGCCGCCGCACCGATCCCACCGATCCGGTCGTGGTCAGCATCACCCAGATCCACGGCGGCGATACCTGGAATGTGCTGCCTGAATCGGTGGTGTTGCGCGGTACTATCCGCACGCTGAATCCCGCCGTGCGCGACCGCACGCAGACCGAGATGCTGCAGATCTGCGAAGGCGTGGGCACGACCCACGGCGCGCGGATCGCGATCGACTACCGCCCCGGCTACCCCGGCGTGGTCAACACGCCTGCCGAGACCGAGGCCGCCATTGCCGCCGCCGCGCAGCTGGTGGGCGCCGACAACGTGAAGACCGATATCAAGCCGGCCATGGGCTCGGAAGACTTCGCCTTCATGCTGGAAAAGCGCCCCGGCGCCTATATCGGCATCGGCGCCGGCGAAAGCGCCGAGGACCCGCCGCTGCACAATCCCTACTACGACTTCAACGACAAGATCCTGCCGCTGGGCGCGGCGTACTGGGTGGCGCTGGTCGCGCAGCAATTGCCGGCCGAGTGATCGGCGCCCGTCAGGCCATGCGGGCCGCCTGCGCGAACACGTTCAGGAACCCTTGTGCGGGCTGCGCGCTGGTGTGCGCTTCGATGGCCGCAGCCAGCACCGGCGCCGGCAGCCAGGGATAGGGCAACGCCGCCTGCAAGGCCGCCAGCGTGACCGCGCCGGGATCGGCGATCGTGTCCATGCGTTCGATATGGATATGCAGGCTGGCGATACGGTAGGTGCCGTCATCGCCGGCGGCAAAGCCCCAGCGGTAATAGCCCTTGCCGACGCGCAAGGCGCTGGCCGCCGTTTCCCGCATCACCACCAGCCAGGGGATCGTCATGGTGTTGCCGGCCAGCGCGGCGGCAACGTCGCCGATGTAGCAGGTCCGGCAGCGGTCGAACGTCTTCGCAAACTCGCTGACCAGTGTCGTGGCAATGGCATCCGCGCCTTCGGCCCTGGGCGGGAAGCTGATGGCGTCGGTATTGATCGAGAAGGTCAGCGACGCATCCGCGGCAAAGGCTTCGTGGATCAGCGCCGGGCGGTTGTTGTCCTTGGCCTCGACGTACTGGGCCAGCCGGGTTTGGGCGGTGGCAAGCGGGATCGTGTTCATGCTGGACTCGTGAGGGTGGTTTGAAGGGGGCGGGGTGTTGCAGGGAGTTTGATAGAATTTGGCACAAAGCTTGCATCAAAAGCTAAGTGGACATTCCGCCGATGGCAACGACTCCTGCAAACAAGAACCTGACCGTTACGCATCCGGCCTGCCTGGTCGACGGCTCGGACCGTGAGTTCCGGCACCTGGTGAATGGCCTGCTGCCGTTTGCCGCGCGCCTGCTGTCCGTGCGCGACGGGTTTGGCAGCCTGATCGGCCTGACCGGGGTCCAGTACTCGCTGATCCGCTCGATCCTGCACTTGTCGCAGCAAGGCGAGGTGACGGTCAACCAGCTCGCCGACCACCTGCACCTGAGCGGTCCCTTCATCACCATCGAGACCGGCAAGCTCAAGAAGCTGGGGCTGATCGACAAGAAGGCTCATCCCGACGACAAGCGCAAGATGCGGCTCACCATCACCGCCGCCGGGACCCGCCTGCTCAATGAACTGCTGCCGGTGCAGCAGCAGATCAACGACGTGCTGTTCGACGGCGTTTCCCGCACCGAATTCAAGGTGCTGTGCTCGGTGGTGGACCGGCTGGTCGCCAACGGCGACCGTGCCGCGCTGGATCTGGAGCACCTGCAGGCGCGCCGGCAAAAGGGCTAGTGCGCGGCCCACTGCACCGTGCCGACATCGATGCCGTCCTGGTGCATTTCCCATAGCGGGCTCAGCTCGCGCAGGCGGATCACCGTGTCGCTGACCTGGCGGATGACTTCATCCACTTCCGCCTCGGTGGTGTAGCGCCCCAGCGTGAAGCGGATCGAGCTATGCGCCAGCTCGTCGCTGCGGCCCAGCGCGCGCAGCACGAACGATGGCTCCAGCGAGGCAGAGGTGCAAGCTGACCCCGACGACACCGCCACGTCCTTGATGCCCATGATCAGCGACTCGCCTTCGACATAGTTGAAGCTGATGTTCAGGTTGTGCGGGATACGCTGGTCCAGGCTGCCATTCACGTAAACCTCGTCAAGTCCCGACAGCCCCGCCAGCAGCCGGTCGCGCAATGCGCCCACGCGGCGCGCTTCTTCCCCAAGTTCCAGCTTTGCCAGCCTGAAGGCCTCGCCCATGCCCACGATCTGGTGCGTCGGCAGGGTGCCTGAGCGCATGCCCCGCTCATGCCCGCCGCCGTGGATCTGCGCTTCGATGCGGATGCGCGGCTTGCGCCGCACATAGAGCGCGCCGATGCCCTTGGGGCCATAGACCTTGTGCGCGGTCACGGTGAGCAGGTCGATCTTCAGGGCTTGCAGGTCGATGGCGATCTTGCCGGCGGCCTGCACCGCATCGCAATGGAACACCACCCCCGCCGCACGGCAGAGCTCGCCGATCTGCGCGACCGGCTGGATCACCCCGATCTCATTGTTGACCATCATCACCGACACCAGGATGGTGTCCGGCCGCATGGCGGCGCGTAGTTCGTCAAGGTCGACCAGGCCATCGGTGCCGACGTCGAGATAGGTCACCTCGAAGCCCTGCCGCTCCAGCTCGCGGCAGGTATCGAGCACAGCCTTGTGTTCGGTCTTGACGGTGATGACGTGGTTGCCCTTGCCGCGATAGAAATGCGCCGCGCCCTTGATCGCCAGGTTGTTGCCCTCGGTCGCGCCGGAGGTCCAGATGATCTCGCGCGGGTCCGCATTCAGCAGTGCCGCCACATGCGCGCGCGCGGCCTCGACCGCGTCTTCCGCCTGCCAGCCGTAGTAGTGGCTGCGCGATGCGGGGTTACCGAACTGCTGGTGCAGGTAGGGAACCATCTTCTCGACGACCCGGGTATCGACCGGTGTCGTCGCGCTGTAGTCCATATAGATCGGCAGGGTCTTCGGCTCTTGCATGGCGCTCATTCCTGGAGGCGGATGGGGGGACGACCGTGGGCAAGGCGTACCCGCTGGTCAAGGAAAGTGGGGCCGAGTCTAGCACCGGGTGGCGGCCGTTCGCGGCAGCGCCATGCTGCCCGTAGGGTTGCTTGACGCGCGGACTACGGCAATTCCGGGCGCCGGGTGCTTCCTCCACGCTGACCGGAAACCCTTGTGCGGAAAGGGTTTCCGGACTTCATTGAGTCGCCTTGCGGGCTGTCTGTCTCCGCACTCTAGGGTTTCCACCAACTTGAATGGCGTTGTTTTATAGCATTCAATAAAACCTAAGTTACAAAGATAAATAAACAAAGTAACTGGTTTGGTGAGAACACTTGCGTAGGAGTCGTGATGGCTGAGTCATCTGTCGGTCAGGGCGTCAACGTGGACGCCGAAGCGCAACGCCGCTTCAGGAATGCGTTGGCGATGTTTGCAACAGGCGTCGCCGTGATTACCGCGCCGCGCGAAGAAGGGGTGCCGGTCGGCATCACGGTGGCGTCGTTCAACTCGGTATCGCTGGACCCGCCGCTGGTGCTGTTCTCGGTGGACCGCCGCTGCCTGAGCCTGGGCGACCTGCGCACCGCGCGGCGCTATGCGGTCAACGTGCTGGCCGAAGCGCAGCAGGATATCTCGAACCGCTTCGCTCGGGCCAATTCCGGCAAGTGGGAAGGCATCGATTTCACCAGGCGCGAAGAGGACAGCCATGTGCTGCTGCCCGATGCGCTGGCCACCTTTGAATGCGAACCCTATGCCCAGCACGACGGCGGCGACCACGTGATCTTTATCGGGCGGGTGCTCCGCCACCAGGCCCGCCAGGACGGCCGGCCCCTCATCTTCTTTGGCGGCAGGTACCGGGCACTGGAAGACAGCCCGGCCGCCGCCTGAATCCACAAGAACAGACAGTCAGCACAGGAGAACGACATGATCAAGACCGGTAACCAGCACATCGCCATGCTGCGCGATGGCCGCGAGGTGTACCTGGACGGCAAGCGGGTGACGGACGTCACCAGCCATCCGGCCTTTCGCAACTCGATCCGCAGCTACGCCAACCTCTATGACTTCCAGGCGCAGCCCGGCAATGTCGACAAGATGACTTTCCAGCCGGCGGGCACCGACCGGCGCGTCAGCCGGATCTGGGAGCTGCCGGCCAGCTACAACGAACTGGTCGAGCGCCGCCAGATGCTGGAAGCCTGGACCGAGCTGCACTACGGCTTCATGGGCCGCTCGCCCGATCACGTGGCTTCCTGCATCTCGGGCATGTACATGGGCATCGATGTCTTCGAGCAGGCCGACCCGGCACGTGCCGGCGCGCTGCGCGACTACTACCGCTATGCCCGCGACAACGACCTGTTCCTCACCTATGTGATCGTCAACCCGCAGGCCAACCAGTCCAGGTCCGCGCACGAGCAGGAAGACAAGTACCTGGCCGTGGGTATCGTCGACCAGGACGCCGAGGGCATCACCGTGCGCGGCGCCAAGATGCTGGCCACCAGCGGCATCATGGCCAACGAGGTCTTCTGCAGCTGCATCCAGCCGCTGCGCGAGGGCGACGAGATGTATGCGTTGTCCTTCGCGGTGCCGATGAACACCAGGGGGCTGAAGGTGATGTCGCGCAAGTCGTACGAAGCCAACGCCACCTCGGTGTTCGACAACCCGCTGGCGAGCCGCTTCGACGAGAACGACGCGGTGCTCTACTTCGACGACGTCAAGGTGCCATGGGAGCGCATCTTCGTCGCGGGCGACGTCGGCCTGTGCGCAAAGCAGTTCCACGCCACGCCGGCACACGTCTACCAGAACTACCAGTGCCAGGTGCGGCTGATGGTGAAGCTGCGCTTCCTGGTGGGCCTGGCGCATCGCATCACCGAGATCAACGGCACCAACAGCTTCCCGCAGGTCAGGGAAATGCTGGGCCAGCTGGCCGCCGAGGCGGGCATGGTCGAGGCCTGGGTCTACGGCATGGAGGCCAAGGGCCAGGTCGGCAAGCACGGCTACTTCGTGCCGGACCGCAGCATGCTGTACGGCTCGCAGGTGGTGACCCAGCAGCTCTACGGCAAGGTGCTGGCCACGCTGCGCGAGCTGGCCGGCGGCGGCATGATCATGCTGCCGTCGAGCATCGAGGATTTCGCCAATCCGTCGCTCGCCGGGATCATCGCCAGGACGCAGAAGTCGCCGGTGTGCAGCCCGGAAGAGCGCGTCAAGTTCTTCAAGCTCGCCTGGGACGCGGTCGGCTCCGAGTTTGCGTCGCGCCACAACCAGTACGAGATGTTCTACGCCGGCGCCACCTTCGTCACCAAGGGGCATGCCTACCGCACCTATGACTGGCAGAACGCATCCGGGCTGGTCGACAACATGCTCGGCAGCTATTCCCTCGAAAGCGAACTGGCCAAGCTGCCGCAGGCGGCCTGAGTTCCCGCACCTTCCCCAATACCCGCATCGACTACGGAGATCGACATGGCAATCACCAAGCTTCACGATGAGTTCCACACCCTGGACCTGGAGTCCGGCTGGGAGGTCCCCCACGGCTATCCCTCGGGTATCCAGCAGAAGATCCTGTCCGGCTCGCTGGACGAGGGCGGCCGCAGCGGCAGCCGTACGCGCCTGCTGCGCTTCCAGCCCGGCGTGTTCACCACCTCGCCCTTCGTGCACGAGTACTGGGAAGAGGTCTACCTGCTCAGCGGCGACCTGACCGTGGGCAACGACGCCAATGGCAAGGGCGGCGAAGCCTTCGTCCCCAACACCTACGCCTGCCGCCCGCCCGGCGCCTTCCACGGCCCGTTCAAGTCCAACGGCGGCTGCATGCTGCTGGAGATCCACTACTACGACCCGGCCTGATCATGGAAGCGACCATCGCATCCGCACAGCGCCAGCTTGCCGCGGGCAGCGCCAACGCGCAGTCCCTGCTGGCGGCGTGCGTCGAACGTATCTGCAACCCCGGCGGCGAGGGCGCGCGCGTGTTCCCGCATGGCGTCAGCATGGCCGCGCGCAAGCAGGCCCAGGCCTGCGACATGCTGCGCGAGCAGGGCGTGGCCGGCCCGCTGGCGGGCGTGCCGGTGTCCGTCAAGGACCTGTTCGACGTGCAGGGCGACGTGACCCGCGCTGGCGCCCGGGTGCTGCCTGAGCGTGCCGCCAGTGCCGACGCGCCGGCCATTGCGCGCTTGCGTGCGGCCGGGGCGGTGTTTGTCGGGCGCACCAATATGACCGAGTTCGCCTACTCGGGCGTCGGCATCAACCCGCACTACGGCACGCCGCGCAATCCCTACGACCGGCAAGCCGGCCGCATTCCTGGTGGTTCGTCGTCAGGCGCTGCGGTCTCGGTGACGGACGGCATGGCGCTGGCCGCGATCGGCTCCGACACCGGCGGCTCGTGCCGGATCCCGGCGGCGTTGTGCGGCATCGCGGGCTTCAAGCCCACGGCGCGCCGCGTGCCGCTGCAGGGCACGGTGCCGCTGTCGCCCAGCTATGACTCGGTGGGCTGCCTGGCCAATACCGTGGCGTGCTGCGCCGCCATCGATGCCGTGATGGCGGGTGAGGCGCCGCCCGCCGGGCCGGTGCCGCTGGCCGGGCTGCGCCTGGCGGTGCCCGCCGGCCTGGTGCTGGAAGGCATGTCGGACGAGGTGGCCGAGGTCTTCAGCCGCACGCTGCGCCGGCTGTCGGCGGCGGGCGCGCTGCTGCAGGACGCGAGCTTCGACAGCTGGGACCAGCTGGCCGGCATCGGCGCCAACGGCGGCCTGGTCGCCGCGGAAGCCAGTGCCTGGCACGGCAACCTGCTGGCTGAGCAGTCCGATCGCTATGACCCGCGCGTGCTGTCGCGCATCCGGCTGGCAGAAGGGCAGCGCGCCGCCGACTACCTGCGCATGGTGCAGCGCCGGAGCGAGCTGTGCCGGCAGGCCGACGCCGAGCTGGCGGGCTTTGACGCCGTGGTCCTGCCCACCGTGCCGGTCGTGGCGCCGCGCATCGCCGACCTGGACGACGACGAAGCCTTCTTCAGCACCAACCGGCTGCTGCTGCGCAACCCGGCCATCGCCAACATGCTCGACCTGTGCGCGCTGTCGGTGCCGTGCCATCGCCCGGGCGACGCGCCGGTGGGACTGATGCTGTTCGGGCGCCACTTGTCCGACCGCCGGCTGCTGGCCGTCGGCATGGGCATCGAGGCGGCATTGCGGCACGAACGGGGCTGAGCACGCGCAGCAGTACAGAAGTACCCATAACTACAGTGGAGACAACAATGCCTGATATCCGTACCGGCGCCGCCGTACTGGCCTGCGCCACCCTGTTCGCGGCGACGGCCGCCGCGGCCGACCCGGCCCCCATCCCGGCCTCCATCAGCGACGGCGTGGTCAAGATCGGTGTGCTGACCGATATGTCGTCGATCTTCTCCGACATCGGCGGCAAGGGCTCGGTGGTGGCCGCGCAGATGGCGGTGGACGACTTTGGCGGCAAGGTGCTGGGCGCCCCCATCCAGGTGGTCAGCGCCGACCACCAGAACAAGACCGACGTCGCCGCCACGCTGGCACGCGGCTGGTTCGACAACCAGAAGGTCGACGTGATCCAGGATGCGCTGCCGTCCTCGGTCGCACTGGCGGTGTCCAACCTGGGCAAGCTCAAGCACAAGATCGTCATCGCCAGCGGGGCCGGCACCACGCGCCTGAGCAATGAAGACTGCTCGCCCTACACCATCCAGTATTCGTACGACACGTACGCCTTCGCCGCCAACACGGTCAAGGCGCTGGCCCGGCGCGGCGACAACAGCTGGTACTTCCTGACGGTCGACTACGCTCTGGGCGCATCGCTGGAGAAGGACGGTACCGAGGCCCTGTCCAGTGTCGGCGGCACCCTGAAGGGCAAGGCAAAGCATCCGATCAACTCCGCCGACCTGTCGTCCTACCTGCTGCAGGGGCAGTCCTCGGGCGCGAAGGTGATCGGGCTGGCCAATGCCGGTGCCGACACGGTCAATGCAATCAAGACCGCCGCGGACTTCGGCATGAACACCGCGGGCAAGCAGAAGCTGGCCGGGCTGCACATGTTCATCAGCGATATCCACAGCCTGGGACTGCAGGCCGCCCAGGGCATGACGCTGACGACATCGTTCTACTGGGACCGCGACGACGCCACGCGCGCCTGGTCGCAACGCTTCTTCGAGAAGACCGGGCGCATGCCGACCCTGGTGCATGCCGGCGTGTACTCGTCGACCACGCATTACCTGAAGGCGATCCAGGCCGCGCGCACCGACGACAGCGATGCCGTGCTGGCCCGCATGCGCGCGACCCCGGTCAATGACTTCTTCGCCAGGAACGGCACGATCCGCGCCGACGGGCTGATGGTGCACGACATGTACCTGGTGGAAGTGAAGCGGCCGCAGGAGTCCAGGCGCCCGTGGGACTACTACAAGATCAAGAGCGTGATTCCCGCGAGCGAAGCGTTCCGCCCGCTCAGCGCAAGCACTTGCCCGCTGGTCAGGAAGTAAGCCCACATCCCTCACGGAGGCCGGCATGCCAGCCGGCACTCGCCCCCCCATTGCAGAGAGCAACCGATCATGAAGACCCTTACCTTTGAACTCGACAGCAGCCAGGGCAAATCGCAGCGCACCGTCACCATCCACCAGCTCATCGTGGCGGGCTGGACCGGCCGCGATGTCGAAGCCATGGAAGCCCATATCCGTGAACTGGAAGAACTGGGCGTGAAGCGCCCGCCCTATACGCCGGTGTTCTACCGCGTCGCCGCGCAACGCCTGGGCCCGGCCCCGGAAATCCAGGTCAGCGGCGAGGCCAGCAGCGGCGAAGCCGAGTTCCTGCTGGTCAGGGACGGCGATGAAATCCTGGTGGGCATTGCCTCGGACCATACCGACCGCGAAGCCGAGACCTACGGCATCACCGTGTCCAAGCAGATGTGCGAGAAGCCCTGTGCTTCGGCCTTGTGGCGCCTTGCCGAGGTGGAAGGTCACTGGGATCAGCTGGTGCTGCGCTCCTACGCCACCATCGACGGCGAACGCGTGCTGTATCAGCAGGGCCCGGTGACCGCCATGCGCTCCCCGGCGGACCTGCTGGAGCGCTTCAGCGGCCATGGCGGCGACTTTGGGGAAGGCTCGGCGATGCTGTGCGGCACGCTGCCCGCGATCGGCGGCATCCGCCCGGCCGAGCGCTTCGAGATCGAGCTGGAAGACCCGGTGCTGGGGCGCACGCTGCGCCACGCCTACGCGGTCGCGGCCCTGCCCGTCGCGGGCTGAGCATGCGGCGCCATCCCAACCGAACAGGCAGCGCCACGGAGTCACGGCCATGCACCACGACCTGATACTTGAGACCCGCAACCTCGGCAAGGCCTTCCGTGGCTTTACCGCGGTGAGCGGCGTCAACCTGCGGGTGCGCCGCGGGTCGATCCATGCCTTGATCGGCCCCAACGGCGCCGGCAAGACGACCTGCTTCAACCTGCTCACCAAGTTCCTGGAGCCGACCACCGGCACCATCCTGTTCAACGGCATCGACATCACCCGCGACAAGCCCGCGCAGATCGCGCGGCGCGGCGTGATCCGCTCGTTCCAGATCTCGGCGGTGTTCCCGCACATGACGGTGATGGAGAACGTGCGCATCGGGCTGCAGCGGCAACTGGGCACGGCGTACCAGTTCTGGCGCAGCGAGCGCTCGCTCGAGGTGCTCAACGACCGCGCCATGGAACTGCTCGATCAGGTCGGCCTGACCGAGTTCGCGCACACGCTGACGGTGAACCTGCCGTACGGGCGCAAGCGCGCGCTGGAGATTGCCACCACGCTGGCGATGGAGCCCGAGCTGATGCTGCTCGACGAACCCACCCAGGGCATGGGCCACGAGGACGTCGACCGCGTCACGCAGCTGATCAGGAAGGTCTCGGCGGGCCGCACCATCCTGATGGTGGAGCACAACATGAGCGTGGTGTCGTCGATTGCGGACAAGATCACGGTGCTGCAGCGTGGTGCAATCCTGGCCGAAGGCCCGTATGCGGAAGTGTCCAAGGACCCGCGCGTGATGGAGGCCTACATGGGTACCGCCGACGCGGAACTGCAGGGCGCGCACTGAACCGGGAGACCAATGAGATGACGACATCCAACACTCCCGCACTGGAAATCAAGGACCTGCACGCCTGGTACGGCGAATCGCACATCCTGCACGGCGTGGACCTGACCGTGAACCGCGGCGAAGTGGTCACGCTGCTGGGCCGCAACGGCGCCGGGCGCACCACCACGCTGCGCGCGATCATGGGCCTGACGGGCGCGCGCAAGGGCTCGATCAAGGTCAATGGCCAGGAGACCATCAGCCTGCCCACGCACAAGATTGCGCACTACGGCATCGGCTATTGCCCCGAAGAGCGGGCCATCTTCTCCAGCCTCTCATGCGAAGAGAACCTGATGCTGCCGCCGGTGCTCAAGGGCGCCGACACCAGCAAGGGCATGAGCGAGGCCGACATCTACGAGATGTTCCCCAACCTGAAGGAGCGCCGCCAGAGCCAGGGCACGCGCCTGTCGGGCGGCGAGCAGCAGATGCTGGCGGTCGGGCGCATCCTGCGCACCGGCGCCAACCTGCTGCTGCTCGATGAAATCTCGGAAGGATTGGCACCGGTGATCGTGCAGGCGCTTGCGCGCATGATCCTGATGCTCAAACAGAAGGGGTACACGGTGGTGATGGTGGAGCAGAACTTCCGCTTTGCCGCGCCGCTGGCGGACCGCTTCTACGTGATGGAGCACGGCAGCATCGTCGAACGCTTCGCGGCCAGCGAGCTGCAGGCCAGGATGCCGGTGCTGCATGAGTTGCTGGGCGTATGAGGAGCACCCATGACCCTGTTTGAAATCCCGTTCCCGGCGCTGCTGTCGCAGTTGCTGCTGGGGCTAGTCAACGGCGCCTTCTACGCCATGCTGAGCCTGGGCCTGGCGGTCATCTTCGGGCTGCTGAACGTCATCAACTTTGCGCACGGCGCGCTCTTCATGCTGGGCGCGGTGCTGGCCTGGGCCGGCATGGCCTATGCGGGGCTCAGCTACTGGGGGATGCTGCTGCTGTCGCCGCTGGTGGTGGCCGCGCTGGGTGTGGGGATCGAGAAGACCATGCTGCGCTGGATCTACAAGCTCGACCCTATCTACGGCCTGCTGCTGACGCTCGGCATCACGCTGGTGGTCGAAGGCATCTTCCGCTCGGTCTATGGCGTGTCCGGGCTGCCTTATTCCCCGCCCGAAGCGCTGCAGGGCGCTTCCGATCTCGGCTTCATGCGCTTGCCCAATTACCGCGTGTGGGTGGTTGGGGCATCGCTGGCGGTCTGCCTGTCGACCTGGTACGTGATCGAGAAGACCAGGCTGGGCGCCTACCTGCGCGCCGGCACCGAGAACCCCAAGGTGGTCGAGGCCTTCGGCGTCAATGTGCCGCTGATGGTGACGCTGACCTACGGCTTCGGCGTGGCCCTGGCCGCGTTTGCCGGGGTGCTGGCGGCGCCCGTCATGCAGGTATCGCCGCTGATGGGGCAGAACCTGATCATCGTCGTGTTCGCGGTGGTGGTGATCGGCGGCATGGGCTCGATCATGGGAGCGATCCTGACCGGCCTGGGGCTGGGCGTGATCGAAGGGCTGACCAAGGTGTTGTACCCGGAAGCATCGTCCACCGTGGTCTTCGTCATCATGGTGGTGGTGCTGTGGTTACGCCCGGCAGGGCTGTTCGGAAAGGAGAAGTGATGAGCGGACAATCTATCGCCGCAATCGGCGTGCGGCGGCAGCAGGTGGCGGGGCGCCTGCCAGGGCAGGTGGTGTATGGCGTGGTGCTGGCGTGCCTGCTGGCCGCGCCGCTGGCCGGGGCGTATCCGGTGTTCGTGCTCAAGGTGCTGTGCTTCGCGCTGTTTGCGTGCGCCTTCAACCTGCTGATCGGCTATACCGGGCTGCTCTCGTTCGGCCATGCGGCCTTCTTCGGCGGTGCCGGCTACGCGGCCGGCCATGCGATGAAGGTCTGGGGCGTGACACCCGAGATCGGCCTGGTCCTGGGCACCGGCACGGGCGCGCTGATCGGCTACGTGGTGGGCTCGCTGGCCATCCGCCGCCAGGGCATCTACTTCTCGATGATCACGCTGGCGCTGGCGCAGATGCTGTTCTTCATCTGCCTGCAGGCGCCCTTTACCGGCGGCGAGGACGGCCTGCAGGGCATTCCGCGCGGCAAGCTCTTTGGCGTGCTGCCGCTGTCGGACGACCTGACACTGTACTACGTGGCGCTGGTGATCATCGTGGCCGCCTTCGCGCTGATCGTGCGCACGGTGCATTCGCCGTTCGGCCAGATCCTGAAGGCGATCAAGGAGAACGAGCCGCGCGCGGTGTCGCTGGGCTATGACGTCGACCGCTTCAAGCTGACCGCCTTCGTGCTGTCGGCGGCGCTGTCGGGGCTGGCGGGTTCGGTCAAGGCGCTGGTGCTGGGCTTCGAAACGCTCAGTGATGTGCACTGGTCGATGTCCGGCATGGTCATCCTGATGACGCTGCTGGGCGGGCTCGGCACGCTCACCGGCCCGATCGTCGGCGCCTTCGTGGTGGTGGCGCTGGAGAACAAGCTTGGGGAGCTGGGCAGCTACCTTGGTGCGGCGACCGGAATCGATTGGTTCAACGGGCTTGGTGAATCGGTGTCGATGGTGACCGGCATCATTTTCATCGTGTGCGTGCTGGCGTTCCGCAAGGGGATTGTGGGCAGTGTGGGTCGAAGTCCCGGATGAGGCGGTGACAAGCAGCGGCCCTGTGGAAACTGCGGACCAAGCCTGCGCGCTGCCTGTCTGCTCCCCTCTCCCGCTTGCGCTTGTCTTTACCCACATCTCGATAGGAAAGGTTGTAAACGGGATTGGACGGTGTTAACTTCGGGGAAGTTGACAATCAGTGGTGGCAATTTTGTCTGATACGGAAGATCTGGAAGACTGGGCCAGCGACGAATTCGGTGGCGCTCAGTTGGGCGATGCACGTCGCACGCAGCGCCTTGTGGCATTGGCGCGCGGACTAGCGCAAAAAGCCCATGTTTCGTTCCCGCAGGCCTTGAGTGGTGCCCAACTCAAGGCGGCATATCGCTTCTTTGATAATGAGGCGGTCGACCCGGACGGAATACTGGCGAGCCACGTCGTTCAAACCGTGGGTCGCATGCAGCAGGTACCTGTCGTATTGGCGGTGCAGGACACCACGGAATTCAATCTGGCAAATTTGCCCGCGACTGAGGGACTTGGTCACGGCACGGGCGGCAATTTGCGCGGATTCATGTTGCACAGCGTGCTGGCGGTGACGCCTGAGGGCCTGCCACTGGGCGTGTTGAGCATGAAGACGTGGGTGCGTGCGCCGCAAGCATCGGGCAAGGCCAGGCAGCGCCGGGCGCTGTCCATTCGTGACAAGGAAAGCGTGAAGTGGCTGGAGGGGCTGGAATGCCTTGAGCCGCTCAAGATGCAGTGTCCGGACACGCACCTTGTTGCCGTCAGCGATCGCGAGGGCGATGTGTACGACGTGTTCCTGGCGCAGCGCCCAGCGGGGGTGGACTGGTTGGTGCGGGCCGCCTGGAATCGGGGCGTGGATCACCCAGAGAAGTATCTGTGGGAGACGGTTGCTGCGGCCCCCGTACTTGGGGAGACCGTCCTGCACGTGCCCAGGAGTGGCGCCAGGCAAGCGCGTAGCGCCCGACTGGCTTTGCGCTGTGTGCCCGTCCAACTGCGACCGCCGCGCAGCCGCGGCGCAGAGGCCCTACCAAGCCTCGAAGTGTTTGCCATTCACGCACTGGAAATCGATCCGCCCGAAGGTGTTGAGCCGCTCGAATGGATGTTGCTCAGTTCGATGCCCACCCAAACGCTGGAAGATGTGCTGGAACGGCTGAGCTGGTATGCCCGGCGCTGGACCATTGAATCCTGGCATCGTGTCCTGAAAAGTGGCTGCCAGATCGAGGCTCGGCAGTTCGGGACGCTGGAGCGGTTCCTGCGCGCCACGGCGCTGTTCGCCGTGATCGGCTGGCGCATCATGTACGCGACCATGCTCGGCCGGCTTGAAGCCGATATCCCTTGCTCGGTGCTATTGCAGTCGCTCGAATGGCAGGCCTTGTACTGCCGCACGCACGGCACAACCAAGCCACCGGAGCAGGCACCCAAACTCAGCGAAGCGGTCCTTTGGATCGCCAAGCTCGGTGGCTACCTGGGTCGCAAAAACGACGATCCCCCCGGTGCTACTGTCCTCTGGCGCGGCTTCCTCGTTTTGCACGAAATCACCGAAATGTATCGGATCTTCCAGAAAAACGAGTAAGCCGCCGGAAGTTGTGGGTAAAGGCAAGCCCGCTTGCGGGAGAGGGGCCGGGGGTGAGGGCGGGCGCCGGCATACCGACGCGCTACACTTCGTCGACGCTCCGGCCCTCACCCCCACCCCTCTCCCACTGCGCGGGAGAGGGGAGCCTTCACCAGGGTTGGTGGTTCGCGTTCAACGCACCGGTGCAATCTAAGCTGCTTCTCTGTGGGAGGTGCTGCCACCCGAGCGTACTCAGGCCTTGGCCAATGCCAGCGCCGCACCCGGTGCGACCGCCACCCTTGCGCCGAGATGCTGGTCCACGACCCCGGCCACCATATCCGCCGTCACCGCCGACAAAGTCCACCCCAGGTGCCCGTGCCCGGTGTTATAGAAGATGCAGGCCTCACGCCCGCGCCCCACGCGCGGCAGCATGTCCGGCATCATCGGCCGCAGTCCGGCCCAGGGCACCACGCTGCGCGTGCTGACGCCGGGGAAGCATTGCTGCACCCATTCCACCAGCGGGCGGATGCGGTCGGCGCGGATATCGCGGTTGTAGCCATTGAACTCGGCAGTGCCGGCCACGCGGAAGCGGTCGGCGCCCAGGCGGCTGGTGACCAACTTGGTTTCGTCGTCGAGCAGGCTCACCACCGGTGCCGCGGCGCGGCTGGCTTCGTCGGTCAGGTTGACCGTGATCGAGTAGCCCTTGACCGGATAGATGTTGACGCGGTCGCCCAGCCCCGCGGCCAGCGCGCGGCTGGCGGTGCCGGCGCAGATCACGGCGCCGTCGAAGCTGGAGCTGGCCGTGTCGGCGCCGTCCTGCACGGTCACGGTGGCGCGCCGGCCGTCGGTCTTCACCGCGCACACATCCTGGCCATAGAGGCAGCGCACGCCCAGCCGGTCGATGGCCGCGGCCAGGCCGCTGGTGAACTTGTGGATGTCCCCGGTCGAATCGCTCTCGGTGAAATAGCCGCCGTAGTACGACCCCGCTAGCGTCGGCTCGATCGCGCGCATCTCCTCGGGTGTCACGGCGCGCCGCTCCAGCCCGCCCTGCGCCAGCAGCGCCGAGACCCGGCCGGCATGCTCGAAACCGGCTTTGTCGCGGTAGATATGGAGGATGCCTTCCTGCTTCAGGTCGAAGTCGATGCCTTCCTGCGCCGCCCAGGCAAACAGGTGCTCACGCGCGGCGATGGCCAGGCGCGCGGTCTCGACGGTGTTGCGGCGGTAGTGGGGGATCGAAGCGATGAACTCGGCAAACCAGGACAGCTTGTGCCAGCTGGGCCGGGGATTGACCAGCAGCGGGGCATCGTTGCGCAGCATCCATTTCATGCCCTTGACGATGGTGGACCAGTGGGTCCAGACCTCTGCGTTGGAGGCCGACAGCTGCCCGCCATTGGCGAACGAGGTCTCCATGGCGGCATAGCGGTGCCGTTCGAACAGCGTGACGGAGAATCCGCGCCGGGCCAACGCGTAGGCCGTGGTGACACCCGTGATGCCACCGCCGATGACAGCGATTGATTTCATGATCTGCAGGTTCCAGGAACGTCGATGGTGGGAGCCCGGACGCAATATGCGTGGCGGACGCCCCCTCTGTTCTGGACCTGAGAGATTCACGACACCCGGCCGCAGGGGCGGGGCGCGCTTGCTCCTTCGGTATGCCGGCGGACGATAGCGTCCGGCATTCTTCAGAGTGCACTGACGGGTGATGCCGGTCCTTTTGCCTGAGAGTTTCCGGGGCGGTTGCTCCTTCGGCGCTGTCGGCGGCGGGCGCCGCGACAGTCTCTCCCTGCATCACATCGGCTTGACGCCAATCCGGGCAATGTAGTGACAAGGCCTGATATTGGATATACGGGTTAACGCTGAGGCGATCCTGCCGTCCGCGTCGCTATGCCGCATCGGCCTGGTTTCCCATGCCCCATAAAATGTCAGCGCTCGCTCTCGGAGAGAAGCGCCTGATGCTGCGCACAGGAGGAGCAAGCCAAAAAAGACGACAACAAGGTTTTCCAGTGAAGAAGAATCGTATTGCAGTCGCCGTTTCGGCGGTGCTGATGGGCCCCGGCGTTGCCGCCGCCCAGGCGGTGGACGCGCCCGAGCCCTTGCAGGAGGTGGTGGTCTCGGCAAAATCAGAGCGCGGCGAGACGCCGGCCGTACCACCCAACACGCCCTCGCCAGCCTACGGCATCAGCAGCACCCGCATGGCCGACTTCAACGTGGTCAATACGGAAGACGCCCTCAAATACGCGCCCAACCTCGCCGTACGCAAGCGCTTTATCGGCGATATGAACTCGATCATCTCGGTGCGCAGCACCAGCTCGCGCCAGTCGGCGCGGGGGCTGGTCTATGCCGACGGCCTGCTCCTGTCCAACCTGCTGGGCTCGGACTTCGGCTTCCCGCCGCGCTGGTCGCTGGTCAATGCCGCCGAGATCGAGCGCATGGACGTGCTGTACGGCCCGTATTCGGCCCTGTATCCCGGCAACTCGCTCGGCGCGACGGTGCTGATCACCACGCGCACGCCGCAGAAGTTCGAGGGTGACGCCAGCGTGCAGCTGTTCACGCAGCGCTTCAGCCTGTACGGCACGCACGACAACTTCAACGGGGTCCACGCCAACGCCTATGTGGGCGACCGCGTTGGCCCGTTCTCGTGGCTGGTCAGCGTCGACCGGCAGGACAGCAAGAGCCAGCCGCTGAGCTTCTATACCGCGTCCCGCTCGACCCGGCCCGCCGGCGCAACAGACAGGCCGGTCACCGGCGCCTTCTTCGACCAGGACCAGACCGGCCGCGACCGCGTGGTGATGGGCGTGAACAGCGAGGGCGTCACGCACACGGTGCAGGACCAGTTCAAGCTCAAGCTCGGCTACGACATCACCAATACGCTGCAGGCGCAGTTCACTGCCGCTTACTGGCAGCAGGACCGCTCCAGCGCCACTGGCAGCTACCTGCGCGATGCCAATGGCAACGTAGTGTCGAGCGGTCCCGTGAATATCGGCGGCTATCAGTATGTGATTCCCGCCAACGCCTTTGCCCCGGGCAACGGCGAGGACGCGCGCTGGCTCTACGGGCTGTCGCTGCGCACGCGCAACGAGACCGGCTGGAATTTCTCGGGCGTGGCGTCGCTGTACGACGTCAGCAAGGACATCAGCCGCAGCGCCAGCACCGTCGGCAACGGGCCGGGCACCGTGACCTATGGCGACGGCACCGGCTGGCGCACGCTCGACCTGAAGGCTGACTACCGCCCGCAGCAGCTGCAGGGCGGGCACTGGGTCACGTTCGGCTACCACTATGACAACTACCGGCTGACCAATACCACCTACAACACCTCTGACTGGCAGGCGGCCACCATCACCGCCTTCAACAATGCCTTTGCCGGCAAGACCGAGACCCAGGCGCTCTACGCGCAGGACGCCTGGTACTTCGCCGGGGACTGGAAGCTGATCCCCGGCGTGCGCTACGAACACTGGCGCGCCTATGACGGCAGCCGCAGCCAGCCCGGCGTGGATATCGGCTACCCGGTGCGCACCGAATCCAACTGGTCGCCCAAGCTGGCGCTGGAGAAGGCCTTGGGGCAGGAATGGCTGGGCCGGCTGTCGCTGGGCAAGGCCTATCGCTACCCGACTGTCAGCGAGCTGTTCCAGGGGCGCATCACCGGGACCTCGCTGATCAACAATGATCCGAACCTGCGGCCGGAGCGATCGTTCTCGAAGGACCTGACCTTTGAGCGCACGGTGGATTCGTCGTTCTTCCGGGTCTCGGTGTATGAGGACGATATCCGCGATGCCCTGGTCAGCCAGACCAACACCACGGTATTCCCGACCGTCACCAGCTTCCAGAACGTGGACCGCGTGCGTACCCGCGGCATCGAACTGGCCTATGACGCGCGCGATGTACTCGTCAGCGGCTTCGACCTGTCGGCCAGCGGCGCCTACAACCATTCGAAGACGCTGGAGAACGCCAACAACCCGGCCTCGGTGGGCAAGTACTTCTACCGCATCCCCAAGTGGCGCGCCAACCTGGTCGGCACCTATCGCATCACGCCGGCGTGGGCGGGCACGCTGGCCATGACCTATTCGGGGCGGCAGTACAATACGCTCGACAATTCCGACACCAATCCCGACACCTTCGGCGGCACCAGCAGCTTCCTGACCTTTGACGTCAAGGTGACGTACAAGCCCGCCAAGAACGTGCGCCTCGGGCTTGGCATCGACAACCTTACCGACCAGCGCTACTTCGTCTACCACCCGTATCCGGGCCGGACGTTCTACGCCGAGGCGAAACTTTCCTTCTGAGCACGTGAACAGGCTGACCACAACCATGCAAGGCGTTCGCCCCGGTTTCCGTTTGATCGTGGCCGGGCTGATGGCCTGCGCCGCGCTGGCCGCGACCGCGCAAACGCACGCCGATCACGCCGGCCACGGCGGCCAGGCCAAGGCCGCGAAGATGAGCGAACTGGGCACCGGTGCCGCCTTCGACCGCGACGGCAAGCTGTGGGTCGCGTACAAGGACGGCCCCTATGTCGCGGTGCGTGCATCGACCGACTACGGCCGCAGCTTCGGGCCCGCGCAGCATGTCAACAGCGCGCCGGAGCAGGTAGCGGCCGATCATGAAAGCCGGCCCAAGGTGGCTACGGGGCGCGACGGCGAGATCTACGTCACCTGGACCCAGCCGCTGCCCACTCCATGGACCGGCTTTATCCGCTTTGCCCGCTCGACCGACGGCGGCAAGTCCTTTGCCGAACCGCTGACGGTGCATGCCAACCGCGACCAGATCGCGCACCGCTTCGACGCCATCGCGGTGGACAAGGCCGGGCGCGTCTTCGTCAGCTGGATCGACAAGCGCGACGTGGTTGCCGCCGAGGCGCGCAAGCAGCCGTATGCCGGCGCCGCGATCTACTACGCGGTCTCGGCCGACCAAGGCAAGACTTTCCAGGGCGATTACAAGATCGCCGACCAGTCGTGCGAATGCTGCCGCATCGCCCTGGCGCCCACGCCCGACGGCAAGATGCTGGCGCTGTGGCGCCATGTGTTCCCGCCCAACGCGCGCGACCACGCGCTGGCGCTGCTGCGCACCGACGGCAAGGCCACGCCGATGCAGCGCGCCACTTTTGACGACTGGCGCATCGACGCCTGCCCGCACCACGGCCCCGGCGCCTCGGTGGCGCCCGACGGGACGGTGCATATGGTCTGGTTCAACGTGCGTGAAGGCAAGCCCACGGTCTCGGTCGGGCGCTGGAAGGACGGCAAGCTGCAGGCACAGCGCCCGCTGGACGACCCGCGCGCGCAGCATGCCGATATCGTCGCGCTGAACGACAACGACATCGCCGTCACCTGGAAGTCGTTCGACGGCCAGCAGACGCGCCTGTGGGCGATGCTGTCGCAGGACGGCGGCAAGACGTGGCAGACGCGCAAGCTGGCCGGCACGGAACGCGACTCGGACCAGCCGCACCTGCTGCAGCACGCCGGCCGGGCCTACGTGTTGTGGCGCACGGAAGCAGAGGGCTTCCAGGTCTTCGCGCTGGGCCAGGAGGGCGCATGATGCCATCGCGCCGCAAACTGCTCGCCGCTGCCGCCCTGACGCTGGCGCTCGCCACCGCCAATGCCGGCAATCAACCGGCCGACCGCGTCGCCGTGTTCGAATCGGCCAGTGCCACCCAACTGGCCGCCAGCCAGAAGGGCATGCCCTTTGTGCTGGTGGTGTGGTCGCTGGACTGCGTCTATTGCAAGCGCAACTTCGACGCCATCGGCAAGCTGCGCGCGCAGCATCCGGACCTGCGCGTGGTCACGCTGTCGATGGACAGCCCCGACGCCATGCCGCAGGTGCAGCAACTGCTCCAGCGCGTCAGGCTGACGCGCAACGCGTGGTTGTTCGGGTACGAGCCGCAGGAGCGGCTGCGCTATGCGGTCGATCCGGACTGGATGGGCGAGATGCCGCGCACCTATTTCTACCGCGCCGACGGGCAGCGCCAGGGCATCTCCGGCGTGATCAGCGACGCGGACTGGGGCAAGCATCTGCGCTGGGCTGGTATCGCGGGCTGACGCTGGACCGGGGCGATCCGGCCCTGCGGCTGTCCGCTTAGTCCGGCTTGATCCCCGCCCGCGCAATGATCGGCTTCCAGCGCTGTTGCTCCAGCGCGATAAAGCGCGCGAACTCCGCCGGCGTGTCGCCCACCACGATCGCCGCATCGGCGCTCAGGCGCTCGACCGACGACTTGCTCTTCACCGCTTTCACGGTGGCTTCCGCCAGCTTGTCGGTGGCCGCCTGGGGCAGCGATGCCGGCGCCAGCAACCCGTACCACTGCGTCATCTCGAAGCCGGGATAGCCTTGTTCGGCAACCGTCGGCACGTCAGGCAACTGGGGAATGCGCTGGGTCGTGCCGGTGGCGATGCAGCGCAGCTTGCCGGCCTTGATGAACTGGATGATCGCGGGCGCGCCGACGGCGGCCGCGTCCAGCCGTCCCGACAGCAGGTCGGTGATCTGCGGGCCGCTGCCGCGATAAGGCACGTGGGTGATGAAGGTGCCGGTCGCGGCCTTCAGGTATTCAAAGGCCAGGTGGCCGGCGCTGCCGTTGCCGGCCGAACCGTAGTTCAGCTTGCCGGGCTTGCTCTTGGCCAGCGCCACGAACTCCTTCAGGTTCTTCGCGGGCACGTCGGGGTGGACCACGTACAGGCTCGGCACCTTGGACAGCAACGAGATCGGGCGGAAGTCCTTGTTGGGGTCGTAGGGCAGCTTCGGGAAGATATAGGGATTGACCGCCAGCGTGCCGATATGGCCAAGGATCAGCGTGTGGTTGTCATCGGCGCGCGCGACTTCGCCCATGGCGATATTGCCCGCTGCACCGGGCTTGTTCTCGACGAACACGGACACGCCGAGCAGCTTGGTCAGCTCCGCCGCGGTCGAGCGCGCCACGATCTCCGAGCTGCCGCCCGGCGCGAACGGCACCACCAGCCGGATCGGCTTGGCCGGCCAGGCCTGGGCGCGGGCGAGCGTGGGTGCCAGCGCGCACGCGCCCAGTGCGGCGGAGGCCTTGAGCAGGTGGCGGCGAAGGGGATTGGTCGGGGTCATGCATTTCTCCTTGAAATTCTTTAGCTGGCCCGTGGCGGGCAGGGGCGGTGCCGACAGGTGCTATTCGGGCTTGATGTTGCCGTCCCGGATGACCTTGGCCCATAGCCGGGTCTGCCCGTCGATGAATTGCCGTGCCTGTGCGGGCGGTGCCGCCACGACCTCGCCGCCCAGCTCGGCCACGCGTTGCCTGATCTCGGGGCTGGTCATGACCTTCTGCAGCGCGTCAGCGAGCTTGGTGGCGACAGGCTCCGGCGTTGCCGCGGGCAGGAAGGCCGCGTTCCATTCATAGACCTCGTAGCTCGCCACGCCGGCCTCCTGCATGGTGGGCACGGATGGCAATGCCTGAGTGCGGGAATGGCTGGTCACCGCCAGCGGCTTGAGCTTGCCGGCCTTGATGTGCTGCAGGCTCGAGGCCACGTTGGCAAAGAACAGCGGCACCTGGCCGGCGATGACATCGGTCATGGCCGGGCCGCCGCCCTTGTACGGAACGTGCAGCAGGTCGACCCCCGCGCGCTGCTCGAACAGCACGCCGGCCAGATGCTGCGCCGAGCCGTTGCCCGAGGACGCAAAGGCGACCGAGCCCGGCTTCTGCCTGGCCATGGCCAGGACGTCGCTGACCTTGCTGGCGGGGAAGCTGGCCGTGGCCACCAGCACATTGGGATAGCGCGCCAGCACGCCGACCGGCCGGAAGGCCTTGTCCGGATCGTAGGGCAGGCGCGGGTAGAGGCTGGGATTCACCGCATAGGACGAGGCATCGACCATCATGGTGTAGCCGTCCGGTGCGGCCTTGGCGACATAGGCGGCACCGATCTGCCCGCCGGCACCCGGCCGGTTCTCCACGATGACGGTCTGGCCCAGCTCGCGCCCGAGACCCGGGGCGATCAGCCGTGCCATCAGGTCCGCACCGCCGCCCGGCGGATACGTCACCACGATCGTGATGGGACGTGCCGGCCAGGCCGCGGCGGTGTCGGCGGCCTGTGCCAGCGTGGTGGCGGCGATCATGGCAACGATGGTGGTGGCGATCGCGTTGCGTGCGTGCATGGGTCTGTCTCCTCGGGCGCGGTCCGTCAGCGGACGTCCGCGGTATAGCGAAAGGCAAAGGCGTCGCCGCGCGTCAGCCGGTATTCGATGCAGTTGCCGCCCAGGTCGAAGGCATGCCGGGTCACGACCGCGCACGGATGCGCATCCGGCAAGTCCAGCAACGCGGCCTCGTCGGCTGCCAGCGTGCGGAAGGCCACTTCATCCACGGCGCGATGGACCGTGATGCCGCAGGCGCTGCCCAGCAGCGGGTAGAGCAGGTCGCCCCACTGCGCCGGCGGGAGCTGCTGCAGGGCTTCGCAGCGCGGCAGCGGCAGCCAGATCGATTCCAGCAGCCGGGGCGTGTCTTCCAGCCAGCGGCGGCGCGAGATCGCCAGCCCGCGCGCGCCGGCCGGCAGGCCGAAGCGGGTGGCCATGGCCTTGTCCAGCCGGACAGCGCGGCACGACAGGATTTCCGAGCGCGGGACGGCCGGTGCATCGTCGGCGCGGCCGAAGCGGAAGAACCGCATCAGGCTGGCCCCGCTCAGTCCCTTGCGCACAAAAGTGCCCTTGCCCTGCACGCGCTCCAGCAGGCCCTGCTGGACCAGCACGGCGATGGCCTGCCGGATGGTGCCCAGCGCAATGCCGAACTCCCTGGCCAGGGCGCCTTCCGCGGGGATGGCGCTGCCGGGCGCCCACGCGCCGGAAACGATCCTTGCCTGCAGTTCCGCCGCGATCTGGCCGTAGCGGCTCAGGCCCGCGGCGGTGGTTGTAGTCTGGAGCAGCGCGTTGTCTGGCATGCCGAACCCGTGCTAAATTGATGTCAATGTCCTCTAGAGGACTAGAATACTGACGAGGGTTCGGATGCCATATCCGGATATACCCGCGCCACTGACCCGTGCCACTGAGGGGCTGACTGATGAGCAAGCGCGCTTTGCCGCTGGTGGATACCCACTTCCACGTCTTCGCTGCCGGAGCGGCCACGCCATCGGCCCGCTACCGGCCGCCCTATGCCGCCGGTCTGCAGGACTGGCACGCCCGGCTTGCCGGGTTGGGGGGCTTGTATGGCGTGGTGGTGCAGACCAGTTTTCTCGGCACCGACAATACGGCGCTGCTGTCCGCGCTGCAGTCCATGCCCGGGCGCTTGCGCGGCGTCGCGGTGGTCAGCCCTGCGGTAACGGACCAGGAGCTGACAACGTTGCACGCAGCCGGCGTGCGGGGCATCCGCCTGAACCTGTACGGCGATCCGGACTGGCAGCGCATTGCCACCGCGCCGTGGCGCGGGCTGTTCGCCAGGATCGCCGGGCTGGGCTGGCATGTCGAACTCCATACCAACAACGGCGACGGCGCCATGGTGCTGGCGCAGCTTGACGCGGCCCTTGGCGATGCCGGCGCGCCGGTCGTGCTTGACCATTTTGGCCGGCCTGGCACCGCGGGAAGCGCGGATGCGATCTTCGAGGTTGCCTCTGCCGTGCGCGCGCGCCGCCAGGTCTGGGTGAAGATCAGCGCGCCATACCGGCTGGCATCACCTCAGGACTGGCCCGGCCTTGCGCAACGATGGCGCGAAGCCGTGGGCGATGACCACCTGCTGTGGGGCAGCGACTGGCCATGGACCAATCACGAGGCGCCGGCTCGGATCGACGAGTGCCGGATGCTGGCCGCGTGGGCGGGACAAGGGGCGCCCGATGACAGCGCGGCCTTGTCCGCTGCGTTCCGGTGGCGCAACGCCGCGGCGTTGTACGGGTTTGCGGTGAAAGGGTAGCGGGGATTTGCCTGCGGCGCTCGATCACCTGGAGCGCGTTGCCTTCGGCAAGGTGGTGGTGCGTTTGCGCTGAGGCGCGGGCGCTATTTGCGCGCCTTGCCGCGTACGCTCTTCCGGGCCGCGGCGCGGGCTGCTTCCTTCTCGGCCGCTGCTGCTGCGCCCAGCTGATCCAGCCAGGACATGGCCTCGACATAGGACAGGAAATGCCGCAGGTATTCCGGCGACGTCTCGCGCATCAGCGACAGCGAACGATGCACGAGATGGTCGGTATTGAGCGGCCCGGCATTCTCCGGTACCCGCTCCAGCGACAGCCGGAAGTGCTGCTCGACACTGACCCTGGCCCAGGTCTCGCGGAAGTAGTCGGCCAGGGCATCGACCAGTGGCGCGTCGGGTTGGGGGGCGTGCGCCGGCTCTGGCGCGCGCGGTCGGGCGTCGTTCGAAGCAACCGCGAGGGCGGGCCTGGCGCGGGCGGTGATGTCGTGGACCAGTGCGCCAAGCGCGCTGGTCGTTGGCGTGGACGGCGCGGCAACATCGGCGGCATCGCCACCATTGCCGGCATGCCCTTGCACGATGGCCGCATAAGCGGCCACCAGGCCGTGCAGGCGCTCATCCAGCAAGCGCCGCGCCGCGCCGCTGTGCCCGGCAGAGCGGCGGGCCAGCGCCTGCAGCATGCGGAAGCGCACGGGATCGGCCTGGTCGGCGCCGCTGGCCTGCCAGGCGTCCAGTTGCGCATGGAGATCCGCTGCCACGCCGAGGCTAGCCATGCGGCTTCACCGTGCCCGTGGTCACGCGCGGCACCGGCGAGATTTCCACGCGCCGGTTCTTCGCGCGGCCCTCGGCATCGGCATTGGGCGTCACAGGCTGTTGCGAACCGAAGGCGGCCGAGAATACCGACGAGGGCGGGATGCCCGCATCGATCAGCGTGCGGGTCACGGTCAGCGCGCGCTGCGCCGACAGTTCCCAGTTGTCGGCAAAGCGCCGGTTGCCCTCGCGCACCTGCTGGTCGTCGGTGAAGCCGCTGACCATCAGGATCTCGTCGCGGCTGCGCAGGTAGGCCGACAACGGCTGGGCCAGGCTCTTGAGCAGGTCGCGGCCTTCGGGCTGCAACTGGTCGGAATTGAGCGCAAACAGCACGCTGCCGCTGATGCCGATGCGCCCGTTCACCAGCGTCACGCGGCCCGCCGCCAGCGGTCCCGCCAGCGCCTTCTCCAGCGTCTCGCGGCGCTGTGCTTCTTCCTGGCGCTGCTTGACCTCGGCTTCCAGCCTGGCCGACAGTTCCATCTGCACGCCGATGACCCCCAGCACGATCAGCACGAACGCGCCCAGCAGCACCGACATCAGGTCGCCAAAGACCGCCCACGCGGGAACGGCCGGCTCAACGCCGGCGTCGAGTTCCTCTCTCATGCCGCCTCGGCGCTGGGCGCTTGCTGGCCGGCGCGCTGCTGCAGGTCTTCCAGGATCTGCTTCTGCGACAGCATGCTCAGGTCGACGACTTCACGGGCCTGCGCCACGTAGTAGGCCAGTTGCTCGTCGCTGCGCGTCATCGACTTGTCCAGCGCGGCCTCGATGCGCTGCAGGTGGTCGATCAGCTTGCCGTTGGATTCGCTGAAGAGCTGCACGGCCACGCCGAAGGCTTCGCCCAGGCAGGCCACCTCGACCGCGCTGCCGGTGACCTGCGCGGCAACGTCGGTGAGCTTGCCGGTCTCGGACTCGACCTTGTCGGTAAAGCGGGTGCCGATGCGCTCGAGCAGGCCGGCCGTGGTGGCGACCAGCGCGTCGACCGCGGTGCGCTGTTCGGTGGAGGCATGGTTCACGGCGTCAAGCAGCGTGCCCAGCGTTTCCATCATGCGGCTGCGTTCTTCCAGCATGGCGTGGTCGCGCGCCATGCCGTCGGTGAGCTTGTCGCGCAGTGCCGCGATGACCTCCGCGGCGGCTCTCGGCGCTTCGGACGCGGCCTGCATCAGGCGGGCGACTTCGGCGATGGTGCCGGTGGACTGCGCCTCGGCCTCGGCCGACATCTTGCGCGCGGTGATGGCCAGCGTCTCGCAGATCTCCTGCTGGCGGCTGGCCGTGTGCGCGCTGGCCTGTTCCCATTCCTGGCGCAGCGCGGCGGCCATGGCGCCGAGCGTATCGGTCCAGGCAGCCATGCGTTGCGCGTCCTGCGATGCCAGTTCCGCCTGCAGCGCGGTGGCGGCCTTGGGTGCCTCGGCAGCGGCCTGCACCAGGCGGTCGATTTCGGCGAGGGTGGTGCTGGCATGCGCCTGCGTCTCGGTCGAGATCGCGCGCGCGGTCTGCGCCAGTGACTCGCAGATTTCCTGCTGGCGGGTGGCGGCGTGCGTGCTGGCCTGTTCCCACTGCTGGCGCAGCGTGGCCGCGATGCCGCCGAGCGTTTCGGTCCAGGTGGCAAAGCGTTGTTCGTCGCGGGAAGCCAGATCGGCCTGCAGCGCGACGGCTGCCTTCGGGGCGTCCGTTGCGGCTTGCACCAGGCGGTCGATCTCCGCGAGGGTGCGGCTGGCGTGGTCCTGGGTCTGGGCCGAGATATCGCGCACGCTCTGCGCGAGCGTAGTGCTGATCTCGTCCTGGCGGCTCACAGTGTGCGCGTTCAGTTGCTCCAACTCCTCGCGCAACCCAGCCGTCATGGTGCCCAGCGTATCGCTCCAGGCCGACAGGCGCTGCGCGTCGTGCGCGGCCAGCTGTGTCTGCAGCCCGGCGTGCGACTCGCCCACGGTGCGCACCAGCACCGCAGCCTGTTCGGCGAACGCGGCGGTGGCGGCAGCCAATGCCTGCTGGTGGCCGCTGGCGAGCTTCTCGCCGGTGTGCTCCTGCCGGGACAGCGCTTCGCGCCAGGCGTCGGCGGCGCCGGCGGCCACGGCGTCCAGGCGGGTAGAGACACCATCCAGCAGCCCGGCCGAGCGTTGTTCGAAGGTCTGGGTGAAGCCGTCCAGGGCGGCGCGCAGGTTCTCGGCCAGCGCCTCGCTCGTGCGTTGATGCCCGGCCAGCGCCTGGTTCCAGGTATCGGCGACGCCCGCGGTGGCGGTCTCGAAACGGCTCGACACCCCTTCCAGATGCTGTTGCACCGCCTGCGTGACGGTGTCGCGCAAGGCCGTGGTCTCGTGCGCCAGGCCTGCCATGGTGGCGTCCACCGCGGGCTGGATCGCGGCGCTCGCGGCGCGGGCGCTGTCGGCGATGCTGTCCTTCAGCGATTGCTCCACCGATGACGCCAGGCGGGTATAGACCACTTCGGTCTTGCCGTGGAAAGCGTCCTGGCTGGCCGCCAGGCGTTCGGTCAGGGCCTCGTTCTGTTGCGCCATGGTGCGCATCATGGCCTGCATCTGTTCGACCAGTGCCGGCATCACGTCAGCCTGGCGCTGCAGCAGCCGGAAGGCCTCGTCGCGCTGGTGGCCGCGGGAGTATGGGCGCAGCGTGGTGGCGATGCGGGCGTCGAGCGCCTGCGCGGCCTGGATGCGCTCGCGCCGGCACAGCGCGGACAGCAGCCCCAGCATGGCCGACGTGGCCACGCCCGCGACCGAGGTGCCGAAGGCAAAGCCCAGCCCCTTGACCGGCGCCGCCAGCGAGGCGCGGATGGCCTGCAGGTCGGTGGCGCCTTCCAGCGCGATGCCGGTGCCGCGCAGGGTGGCCACCATGCCCAGGAACGTGCCCAGCATGCCCAGCAGCACCAGCAGGCCGACCAGGTAGGGCGTGAGCGCGGGGCCGGGCAGGCCGACGCGCTCGCCTTCGACACGCAGGCGCGCGCTGTCGCGCAGGCTGGGGTGCAGCCGTTCCAGCCAGGCGCCAAGGCTGGCCGGCGCTTCGGACAGGCCGGCAAGCGCCTGTGCCAGCGTGGCCGTGGCCTGGCGGTAGCGGTAGAGCTCGAGCGCGCCCGCCACGTAGAAGCCGCCGATCAGCAAGGTGACGGTAAGCGCCAGGAAATTCGTGCCGGCATAGCCGGCGGCAATCCAGCACACGACCGCCAGGCCCGCCAGGAAAGCAACAATATGGGTGAGGTATCGGGTCATGATGTCCTGATTAGCTGTCTTGCAGCGCCGCCAGCAAGCCTTCAAGAGGCTGCCAGCGGATGTCGAGTTCGGCGAGCAAAACGCTCTGCATATCCTTGCGGAACACCGCCAGCCATGCGCCGGGGCGGACCGCCGCGGGCTGCCCCGCGGCCTGGGCCTCGGCCAGCGCCGCCGCTTCGGCCTGGCGCAGGCGCTGGAAATGCGGCTCCAGCATGGAAGGCACTGTGCCCAGCAGGCTTAGCTCGCGCGCGCCCAGCACGCGTTCCATCACCGCATCGACCGTGGCCAGCTTGGCCATGCCGGGACCACGGGCGGACAGTGCGACGCGCAGGCGGGCGCGCAAGTTGCCGATCGCGGTCTCCATGGTCTGTTGCAGCGTGAGATAGCGCTGGCGATAGACCGCGTAGTCGACCTGCGCATCGACGGGATCGGGTAGCGCAGACCGCCGCGACGGCCCGCGCCGCTTGCCAGCAAGCGAGGTGTCTTCCACGATGGCATCGGCCAGCGTGGCGCGCACGCGCGCGCATTCCTGCGCCTTCGTGCCGGCGGCGGCACTTGCCGCGGGTGGCATTGCCGGCGCATTGGCCTTCAGGGCCGACGACAGCGCGATCGCGTCCGCCCAGCCAAGCCATTGGCTCAGCTGGCTTGAGAGCGAGCTTGCAGGAGAGGGGGCGTCGGCGTCGGTCAGGCGAGCCAGCAGGCGGACCAGGGTCGGGCCGCTGAAACCTGTGCGCCGGGGCACTTGTAACATTCCGCCGGATTTGAAAAATCCAGCAGTTTACACGGGCCAGCGGGGCGAAGTCAGGAATCGGGAAGTATTACGGGACGGAATTGACCCAGATGGACCCAGTGGACTAATATGGGCTTAGTCCACTAGGAGCAAAAATGCAGACGGTCAATATCCATGAAGCGAAGACCCATTTTTCGCGTTTGGTCGATGCCGCAGCCAGCGGCGAGGAGATTGTGATTGCCAAGGCAGGCAAACCGGCCGCGCGACTGGTGCCGATGGAACGGGCCAAGGTGGTGCGTCGGTTTGGTGGCCTGAAAGGCAAGGTGCGCGTCGCCGACGACTTCGATGCGCCGCTGCCCGATGACGTGATTGCCGCGTTCGAGGGCCGGTGATGCGCCTGCTTCTCGATACCCACGTTTACCTTTGGTCTGTCATGGACGACCGCAAGCTGACCAAAGCGGCCCGCAAGCTAATACTTGACGCCGACGATGTTTACGTCAGCAGCGCGAGCATATGGGAAGCGTCGATCAAGGCCGGGCTTGGCAAGCTCGACGTGGATGTGAACCTGCTCGTGTCCGAGATTGAGGCGAGCGGCTTTTCGGAATTGCCGGTGCGGGCGGTTCACGCGGCGATGGTGCGCGACCTGCCGGATATTCACCGTGATCCGTTCGACCGGATCCTGGTCGCACAGGCTCTTTCGGAGCCCCTGCGACTGGTGACTTCAGACGGCCATTTATCGAAGTACACCGATCTGGTCATCACCGTATAAGAGCCTCGATTTCCAACAGCCGCCAGAAGTCCATCTACGGGTATGCAAGTACAATCCTCGGCAAACTGACACACAAATACTACGAGGGGACGACATCATGAATGGTGTAGTTTCAGGCCGCCTTGCGCCGGGGTGTCCTTGAATACTCGCTTTATCGAGGCCTTCATGTGGGTCGCGCGGCTTGGCAGTTTCCGCGCTGCGGCCGACCATCTGCACATCACGCAGGCCGCCATGTCAAACCGCATCGCCTCGCTCGAGCAGGAGATCGGCGCCCGCGTCTTTGAGCGCGAGGCCCGCGATCTGCGCCTGACGCCGGTCGGCCTGCGCTTGCTCGGCTACGGCGAGCGGATGCTCGAGCTGCAGCGCGAGATCATGGTGCTGGGCCGCTCGGACCAGCAGCTGCTCGGGCTGGTGCGCATCGGCGCGATCGAGACCGTGGTGCATACCTGGCTGGTCGACTTCCTGCGCCACCTGAGTTCGACCTATCCCGGCATCGAGGTGCAGATCACCTCCGAGACGACCGAAGGGCTGCACAAGAGCCTGCGTGGCGGCGCCATCGATATCGCGCTGCAGACCGACACTGCCGTCGGCGAAGGCATCGCCAGCATGCCCTGCCTGCCGATGGCGATGGGCTGGGTTGGCCCGCCGGGCGAACCGCAGCCGGGCGAGGGCGTGCTGGCGGGGCTGCTCCAGCATCCGACCATCACGATGAGCCGGGGCTCGCAGCCCCACGTTGCGCTCAAGGAGCTGTATCGCAAGGCCGGATTGCCGGTAGGCAAGGTGCATTGCGTGAGCTCGATTGCCGCCATTGTCAGGCTGGTCAAGGGCGGGTTCGGCAATGCCCTGATGCCGCTGGCACCGGTGCGCGAGCAGGTCGAGCGCGGCGAGTTGCGCCTGCTTGCCTGCGATGTCCCGCTGCCACCGCAGCGTGTGGTGGTCAGCTATCACGACCACGGCGTTTCCGAGGCCATCCGCTTTGTTGCCGAACTGGCCTGCCGCGAATCGGATCAGTTCGTCCGGTCGTTGCCTGCACCATATTCGGGGCCCTAAAGAGTAATGCCGTTCAGTTAACCACCGTGGTTCCCGCGCAGGCGGGAACCCAGTGACGTCATCCCCAAAGGGGACGTGAAAGACGCTGGATTCCCGCCTGCGCGGGAATGACAGTAGCGTTTGATACCTTAACTGAACAGCATTAGGCCCTGGAGAGGCGATTGCGCCACCCTGGTGCGGCTTCCCGGCCGCATCCACAAGAAAAACTGATCGGAAGGACCAACAATTTCCCGTTTGTCCTGACTCGCTGCTGCAACGATCATCGACTCATCAGCCACGCCCGGCGATCACCCCATCAGAGGAGATAGAGTTTGATGAGCAATCTTGCGGCCATTCCCCCACATGGCTTGTTGTTCGTTGCGTCCGATGTGGATGCGGCCGATGAAGCCGATTTCAATCTCTGGTACGACCGCGAACACGTAGAGGAGCGCGCGCGCGTTCCGGGCTTTATCTCGGCCGCGCGCTACCAGGCAGTGCACGGTGGCCCGAAGTACCTTGGCCTCTATCGCACCGAATCGCTGGCTGCGTTCACCTCGGCCGCCTACAAGCAGGCCTTCCGGCACCAGACCCCATGGTCAGTCACCAACCTCGGGCGCATGCGCAAGCCGATGCGCCGCGTGTGCTCGGTCGATGCTTCGGTGGGACAAGGCAGCGGCAGCTGGCTCGCGGTCCTGCCACTGCCGCGCGCCGACGATGCCGTGTCCCTCATCGACCGGGCCGGCGAGGTCGGCGACGAACTCTCGCTGCGCGCAGGGTTCGTCCGCTCCTATCTCCTGGTCCCCGACGACGAGCTCAGCCAGCCTTTGCCGAACGAGAGCCTGGAAGGCCGCGAACTGCTTCCCTTGTTCGTCGTGGAGAGCAGTGACGAACAGGCAAGCGCGCTTGCGCTGGGCATCGCGGCGCAGGGCCTGCACGCCGATCCCGCGGGTGCGACGCGCTACATCCTCAAGTGGAAGCTCTACGCAAAGGAACTGACGTCATGAGCGAAATCGTTTCTCCGGTAGCCGACGCCGGCGCTGCAGCCGGCGCGCGCGATGCCAGCGCCAACGCGAAGATGCGCCGCCTGGCCGCGGCCAGCTCGATCGGAACCACGCTGGAGTGGTATGACTTTACCGTCTACAACCTGATGGCGGCGCTGGTCTTCAACGTCATCTTCTTTCCGTCGTTCGATCCGCTCACGGGCACGATCCTGGCGTTCTCCACGTATGCCGTCGGCTATCTGTCCCGGCCGCTCGGCGGCATGGTGTTCGGCCATCTTGGCGACAAGCTCGGCCGCCGCTTTGTCCTGGTGACGACGCTGGTCCTGATGGGCATAGCCACCGGTGCGATGGGCATGCTGCCGACCTATGCGTCGTGGGGCATCTGGAGCCCGCTGCTGCTGGTGGCGCTGCGCTTTGTGCAGGGTGCCGCCATCGGCGGCGAATGGGCCGGCGCGGTGCTGCTGGCGATGGAGCACGGCAGGCAGGATCAGCGCGGGCGCAATGCGTCCTTTACGCAGGTGGGTCCGTCGGCCGGGACGCTGCTGGGCACTGGCTTCATTGCCCTGGTCACGCTGTTCCTGAGCCCGGAGGACTTCCTGGCGTGGGGCTGGCGCATCCCGTTCGTTTCTAGCGTGGCGCTGGTGATCTTCGGCTTGTGGCTGCGGCGTGGCGTGGACGAAACGCCGGCATTCAAGGAAATGGCTGCCCACAATACGCAAGCCAAAACCCCGGTCAAGGAAGTGTTTGTATCGCACTGGCGGCGTCTGCTGGTGGCCGGCGGCGTGCGGATCGGCTCGGACGTGCTCTATGCCCTGGTCGTGGTATTTACGCTGACCTATGTCACCAGTGTGCTGCACCTGTCGCGTCCGCTGGCGCTGACGGCGACGATGCTGGGCGCGGCCGGCAATGCACTGACGGTGCCGCTGTTCGGTGCGCTGTCTGACAAGCTCGGCCGCCGGCCGGTCTACCTGACCGGCGCGCTGCTGGGAATCGTCTGGGCGTTCGTGTTCTTCGTGCTGATGGACAGCAGCCAGCCGTGGCAGATCTGTGTGGCCGTTGTGTTGGGGCTGCAGATCCACGCCGCCATGTACGGCCCGCAGGCAGCGTTCGTGACCGAGCAGTTTCCGACGCGGGTGCGCTATGCAGGCTCGTCACTGGCCTACACCCTGGCAGGCATCCTCGGCGGTGGCTTCGCTCCGCTCATCATCACCAGCCTGTACAAGGCCTACGGCACGACCGGCGCTGTGTCGCTCTATGTCTGCACGGCATTGGGCGTGACGCTGGTTGCGCTGCTGGTTGCCCGCGAGACGGCGCACAAGCCGCTTGAGCACTAGTTCCCGGCCGCGGCTCGCCGCTGTCCGGCGAACCATGCCCGCCGGCGGCATTTCCCTCGAAGCCCCTTCCTCACAACAACTTGTACCGCATGCCTACTCTGCAATTCCAGCTCGCCGGCGAGGGACCGCTGGCCCTGCATATCGACCGGCTCGTCATTGCCGGCTGGACCGGACGCGATGCCGAAGCCGTCAACCACCACATCCGGGAACTTGAACAGATCGGCGTGAAGCCGCCATCGACCGTTCCGTGCTTCTATCCGCTTGCCGCCTCGCTGCTGACCACCGCACCGTTGCTGGAAGTGCCGCGGGAAGATTCATCGGGTGAGATCGAGTTCGTGCTGATGGCGGGCCAGGACGCGCTCTATGTCGGCGTGGGCTCGGACCATACCGACCGCAAGGTCGAGGCCTATGATGTCACCGTCTCCAAGCAGATGTGCGCCAAGCCGGTCGGTAACGAGGTCTGGCGCTTTGACGATGTCGCGGCGCACTGGGACCGGCTCGAGATGCGCTGCTGGCGCACCCGGCGTGGCGTGCGCGCGCTTTACCAGGAAGGACTGGTGACACGCCTGCTCGATCCGCGCGATCTGATCCGCCGTCTGCACGGCGAAGGCGCGTTGCCGCCCGGTACCGCGATGTTCTGCGGCACACAGGCCGTGATCGGGGAACTGGGCGGAGGCGAGGCTTTTGAAGTCGAGCTGCACGATCCGGTACTGCGGCGTTCGATACGTCATGCATACCGCGTCGCAAGCCTGGAGGTGGCCCCCTGATGCGTACTGATCTTCCCACCATCGCGGAACTGGCCGCCAGCCTGAATGCCGGGCGTACGACGAGCGTCGCGCTGACCGAACAGGCGCTGGAGCGTATCGGCAGTCATCGCACGGCGGGCGGCGCGGCCTTTGTCGAGGTCGATGACAAGGGCGCCCTGGCGGCGGCCGCAGCGGCAGACCAGGCGCGTGCTGCCGGCTATGTAGCGTCGCCACTGGCTGGCCTGCCGGTTTCGGTCAAGGACTTGTTCGATGTGCGCGGCCAGGTGACGCGCGCCGGCTCAAAGGCGCTGGACGGTGCCCCTGCGGCGGCGGACGCGCCGGCCGTGGCGCGCCTGCGCGCCGCGGGCGCGGTGCTGATCGGGCGCACCAACATGAGTGAGTTCGCCTTCTCCGGGCTCGGGCTGAATCCGCACTTCGGTACGCCCCGCACGCCGTCCGACGAAGCCTGCATCGCCGGCGGCTCCACCTCAGGCGGTGCCGTCAGCGTGGCGCTCGGCATGGCCGTGGCCGCGCTCGGTACCGACACGGGCGGTTCGATCCGCATCCCGAGCGCATTCTGCGGACTGACCGGCTTCAAGCCCAGTGCGCGGCGCGTGCCGCTGAAGGGCGCCGTGCCGTTGTCGGCCTCGCTCGACTCGGCCGGTCCGCTGGCGCGTTCCGTGGCTTGCTGTGCGGCCTTGGATGCGGTCCTCAGTGGTGAGGCGCTCGACAGCCGGCCCACTGCGCTTGCCGGCCTGCGCCTGTACGTGACGCGCGACTTCGTCACGGAGGGTCTGGACAGCGAAGTCGCGCGTGGCTTTGACGCAGCCCTGGCCAGCCTGTCCCGGCTCGGTGCGCAGGTCATCCCATTCGATTTCCCCGAGCTTGGCCGCCTGCCACAGATCAATGCCGGCGGCGGCCTGACCGCGGCCGAAGCGTGGCACTGGCATCGCGCGCTGCTGGAAGCGCGCGGCGCTGCCTACGATCCGCGCGTGGCGACACGGATACGCCGTGGCCAGCAACAGAGTGCCGCCGACTATCTGACCCTGCTCAGGGAACGCGAAGTCATGCGCCAAAGAGCGGCAGAGCTTTTGCGCGATGCCGATGCCTGGCTGATGCCGACGGTGGCGGTCCGGCCGCCGCGGATCGACGCGCTCGACAGCGATGAAGCCTTCTTTTCGACCAACGGCCTTGTGCTGCGCAATCCCAGTGTCATCAATTTTCTCGATGGCTGTGCGGTATCTCTTCCGCTTCCCGCCGCCGTGCCGGGCATCGCGCTCAGCGTCTGTGGATTGAACGGTGCCGACGCGCGAATTCTGCAAGTTGCCGGTGGGATTGAAAAAGGCCTTCGCTGAACGCTAGTCCTCCGACACCTCGCAAAACCGCAGCCGGTTTCCGAACGGATCGGCCACCTGCAGCATCCGTCCCCAGCCCACATCCTCCACGCCGGGCCTGGCGTACGGATAGTCCCTGGCGGACAGCTCCCGCTGCAGCGCATCGACATCCTCCACTGTCACGAACACCGTCGATCCTGGCGTGGCATCGCCATGGTGCTCGCTCAGGTGCAGCGTCAGGCCGCTGCGCCTGACCTGCGCGTACAGCGGAAACCCCTCCTCATACCGATGCTCCCAGTCGAGCGAGAAGCCGAGGAAGCCGAGGTAGAACTCCTTGGCCTTGTCGACCGAGAAGATCCGGAGGATGGGAATGCCGGCGGACAGGGTCATGGTTTTCCGTTTGGAAGTTGCGCGGGAAAGCCAGATGATAACGCCGGGCCGCGGCCATTGAGCAGCGGGATTGCAAGGCGGTCGCCATAGCCGCGCACGCCCTTGAACGTGCCGAAGTAGTTGTCGAACGAGCGGTTTTCCAGCATCACCATCACGACGTGCTTGACGTCGTGGATGGTGCCGGTGGCGTTGTTGGCCTCAATGGCGAACGCGCGGCGGATGCTGGGCGGAACGCTGGCCAGCATCGCGGCGGCAGCGCCGGTGCCGAGGCTTGCCTTGTGGTCGTTTGAGGGGGATAACGCTTGCCGATCCCATGCGCCGATATCAGATGCAGGGCATGGACTTCCCCGGTGTCGCTGCTGGCGGTGGTGCCCAACGTGCTGGTGGCCAACACCGCCGTGCAGAAGCGGCTGGCGCTGATCGGCGCCGAGCCGATCGGCAGTTCACCGGCGGTGCTGCGCGAGCACCTGGCCAAGGAAACCGACATGTGGGGTGCGCTGATCCGCCAGCGGGGTATCCGGGCGGATTAAGCGGCCCGGACCAACGCGATTCATAGGGGGCTCCCCCGGGAATGCTCCGGGGGCATGTCATTACCCCGCCCCCGTCTCCCTGGCACATAATGTGCGTAAGATGCCGGCCGCAAGGCACACTCGAGCGGATCATCCGCCGGCACTGAGGGGAGACAATGAGCAGTTCAACCGACAAGTTCTCGGCCACCATGCGCGATGGCCTGGCCGATCTTGCCCGCCGCCTGCGCTTTGCCATGGAGGAGGGCGCGATCTGGCTGGACGAGCAGCGCATGATCCTGATCCATACCGCCGCCCTGGGCGCCCTGCGCAAGGAGCTGGTGGACACCCTGGGCATGGAGCGCGCGCGCGGCCTGTTCATGCGCATGGGCTTTCATTCGGGCATGCGCGACGCCGAGGTGGCCAGGAAGCTGCGCGCCGGCCACAGCGACTTCGGCCAGCTGGAGATCGGGCCCTGCCTGCATACCATCGAGGGGGTGGTGCGGGTCACGCCGGTCAAGGTCGACATCGATATCGCCGCCGGCATCTACGATGGCGAATTCCTGTGGGAAGACTCCTTCGAGGGCGACGTCCACCGCCAGCTGTTCGGCATCGTCGACGAGCCTGCCTGCTGGATGCAGATTGGCTACGCCACCGGCTATACCTCCGCGCTGATGGGGCGCACCATCCTGTACCGCGAGGTGGAGTGCATTGCCTGCGGGCACCCGCACTGCCGCATCGTCGGCAAGCCGGTGGAAGCCTGGGAAGACGGCGCACAGGCGCTGGCGCTGTACCAGCCCGATCCGGTGATCGAAACCATCATCGCCCTGCAGAGCGAGGTCGAGCACCTGCGCGCGCTGCAGGGCACCCCGGCCACGCCGGCCGACCTGGTCGGCACCTCGCCCGGCTTCCGCGCCGCCTGGGGCCTGCTGCAACGCGCCGCGGCCAGCAACGTGACCGTGCTGCTGCTGGGCGAAACCGGCGTGGGCAAGGAGCGCTTCGCGCAGGCGCTGCACAGCGTGAGCGGGCGCGCCGACAAGCCCTTTATCGCCGTGAACTGCGCGGCGATTCCCGACGAGCTGATCGAGTCCGAGCTGTTTGGCGTGGAAAAGGGCGCCTTTACCGGCGCCAGCCAGTCGCGCCCCGGGCGCTTCGAGCGCGCGCACGGCGGCACCCTGTTCCTGGACGAGCTGGGCGAGCTGTCGGCCTCGGCCCAGTCCAAGCTGCTGCGCGTGCTGCAGGAAGGCGAGGTCGAGCGCGTGGGCGGCACCGGCACGCGCAAGGTGGACGTGCGGCTGGTGGCCGCCACCAATGTCGACCTGGCCGAAGCCGTGAAGCAGGGCACCTTCCGCAAGGACCTGTACTACCGCCTGAACGTCTACCCGGTCACGATCCCGCCGCTGCGCGAGCGCCTGGACGATATCCGGCCGCTGGCCGAGCGCTTCGTGGCCCGCTACGGCGCGCGCCATGGCAAGCGCATCGTCGGCATCACCGACCGCGCGCTGGCCGAGCTGCGTCACTATGACTGGCCCGGCAACGTGCGCGAGCTGGAGAACGTGATCGAGCGCGGCGTGATCCTGGCCAGCCAGGGCGGCCAGATCACCGCCGACCACCTGTTCCTGCCGGGCACCGTGGCACCGGCGGTGGATACCGCGCCGCGCCTGGGCGCGGGCGGCACGCTGCCAGACCTGCGCGAAGCCGCGGTCCATGCGCTGCTGGACCAGATGTCCGAGCAGCAGCTGGCGCTGGGCGATGTCGAGACCGTGCTGATGGAGGCCGCGATGCAGCGCGCCGGCGGCAACATGAGCCAGGCGGCTCGGTTGCTGGGCATTACGCGGCCGCAGCTGGCGTACCGGTGGAAGATGCGCGGTGCGCGTGGGGGTAACGGTAACGGTAACTGAGGCCGTTGCACGGTTCAGATACTGACGGTTTGCTCCCCTCTCCCGCAAGCGGGAGAGGGAGCACACAAGCGTAGATCAAGCCGTTCACACGATCCTCTGCGCCAGCCATCTCCTCTGCTTCTCCCCGGCCCCTCGCATTTCCCCACTTGATCATTTGATGCAGCCCCTCCAGGCCGCGCATCGTCCCGCATCCGCCAGATGCTGCGCCGCGCCAGCGATTTTCCCCTGTCGGATCAAGCCCCTTCATCCATGTGTTCCACGCCCGCTGCTGCGCCGCAGGGCAATCGCGCCTCCATCCGAACGCTACCCGCAAACGCCCGCCCTGCGCGGCTTTTGATCATTTGATCAAGGCTTTTGCGCAGCTTCATCAATTCATCGATGCGTTTCGCGCGGACCTTTCCGGGTTAACGCGCACGCTCGCCACCGCCAATTCCCCGCATTCCTTGTCCCACCGCGCTTCGCGGCCGCTGGCACGGTCTTCGCAATAAGGCCTGCGTCCAGCCAACGCAATGGAGCGCGCCATGAACACCCCGTCGGTTCCCCTGTTCGAAGCCACGCCGCGCTACGTGCGGGTCGAGGGCCGCACCCCGGAAGGGTTTGTGCAGTTCGCCTTCAGCGTGGCCGACCCCGAGCTGAACGTCGAACTGATCATGCCGGAGCCGATGTTCGAAGCCTTCTGCTGCGTCAACCGCGTGCGCTTCCTGCCGCCGCTGGAAGCTTCGCCGCAGCCGGAAGCCGACGACTGACGCCGCAGCCACCGCATCACAAAGAGAGAAGGGATACAGGAGACCACGCGATGCAAGTCGATATCAAGACCCAGCAGATCCAGCCGCTGCGCCAGACCTACGGCCATGTCGCGCGCCGCTTCGGCGACAAGCCGGCGTCGCGCTACCAGGAGGCGACCTACGACGTGCAGTCGGAGGTGAACTTCCACTACCGCCCCACCTGGGACCCCGGCTTCGAGCTGTATGACAAGCGCCGCACGGCAATCGTGATGCAGGACTGGTACGCGCTGAAGGACCCGCGCCAGTTCTACTACGGCGCCTATGTCACCGCGCGCGGCCGCCAGCAGGATGCCACGGAGAAGAGCTTCGCCTTTGTCGAGAAGCGCGGCCTGCTGCAGGCGCTGCCCGCTGAATGGCAGGAACGCCTGGCCACCGGCCTGCTGCCGCTGCGTCATGTGGAATGGGGTGCCAACATGAACAACTTCTATTGCGCCGACTACGGCTGGGGCACCGCCATCACGCAGGCCTGCACCTACTGCGCGATGGACCGCCTGGGCATTGCCCAGTACCTGTCGCGCATCGGCATGCTGCTGGATGGCAATACCGGCGTGGCGCTGGAGCGCGCCAGGGTGGCCTGGCTGGAAAGCGCCGCGTGGCAGCCGCTGCGCCGCTTTGTCGAGCACACCTTTGTCACCGGGGACTGGTTCGAGACCTTCGTGGCCCAGAACCTGGTGCTCGACGGGCTGCTCTACCCGCTGGTCTACCAGCATGCCGACGCGGTGATCGCGCGCGCCTGCGGCACCGGGCTGGCGGTGCTGACCGAGTTCATGAACGACTGGCGCGACGAGCACGCACGCTGGGTCGACGCGGTGATCCAGGCCGCCGCGGTCGAGTCCGACGCCAATCGCGTGCTGCTGTCCGGCTGGGCGCGCGCCGGCTGCGCCGAAGTGGCGCAGGCGCTGGTGCCGGTGGCCAATGCCCTCACCGGCGAGGACGGCGCGCAGATGGTGGCGCTGTGCCGCGAGCAGTTCGAAGTCCGCCTGGGCAAGCTCGGCCTGGCTGGCTGATCCGCCCGCAACGAACCCCACGGAGATACGCCATGTCAGCCACCGCCGCCAACGTCTACATCGCCCTGCAGCACAACGACGACACCCGACCCATCATCGACGCCATCACCGAGGCCAACCCGCATGCGGTGGTGTCGCAGTTCCCCGCCATGGTCAAGATCGACGCCCCCGGCCACCTGACCATCGTGCGCGAGCTGGTGGCCGGCAAGCTCGGCCGCGACTGGGACCTGCAGGAGATCCACCTGAACCTGATCTCGCTGTGCGGAAACATCGACGAAGACGAAGACGCCTTCACGCTGCGCTGGAACGCCTGACACCGCAGCGGCATAGAGAACATCACGGAGACATCATGGACGCACGCAAGAAGCTCAACCTGCGCGAGAAGTACGCCTCGATGACGCGGGACCTGGCCTGGGAAACGACCTACGAGCCGATGGACAAGGTTTTCCCGTTCGACAAGTACGAGGGCATCCGCATCCACGACTGGGACAAATGGGAAGACCCGTTCCGCATGACCATGGATGCCTACTGGAAATACCAGTCGGAGAAGGAGCGCAAGCTGTACGCGATCATCGATTCGTTCGTGCAGAACAACGGCCACCTGAACGTATCCGATCCGCGCTACCTGAACGCGCTGCGGCTGTTCCTGACCGGCGTGACGCCGCTGGAATATGCCGCCCACCGCGGCTACGCCCACCTGGGCCGTCACTTCCGCGGCGCCGGCGCGCGCGTGGCGGCGCAGATGCAGTCGATCGACGAGCTGCGCCATGCCCAGACCCAGCTGCACACGCTGTCGGTCTACAACAAGTACTTCCACGGCTTTGGCGAATGGCGCCACATGCACGACCGGGTCTGGTACCTGTCGGTGCCCAAGTCCTACTTCGAGGACGCGATGAGCGCGGGGCCGTTCGAGTTCATCACCGCGATCTCGTTCTCGTTCGAGTACGTGCTGACCAACCTGCTGTTCATGCCGTTCATGTCGGGCGCCGCCTACAACGGCGACATGGCCACGGTGACCTTCGGCTTCTCCGCGCAGTCCGACGAGTCGCGCCACATGACGCTGGGCCTGGAGGTGGTCAAGTTCCTGTGCGAGCAGGACGCCGGCAACATCCCGATCCTGCAGAAGTGGCTGGACAAGTGGTTCTGGCGCGGTTTCCGCCTGCTCACGCTGGTCGGCATGATGATGGACTACATGCTGCCCAAGCGGGTGATGTCGTGGGCCGAGGCCTGGGAGATGTACTTCGAGCAGGCGGGCGGGGCGCTGTTCAAGGACCTCGAGCGCTACGGCCTGCGCATGCCCAAGTACCACGAGGTCGCCACCAAAACCAAGGACCGCATCACGCACGAAGCGTGGGCCACCTTCTACAACTACGCGGGCGCAGCCGGCTTTCACACCTGGGTGCCCAAGGCCGACGAGATGGCATGGCTGTCCGAGAAGTACCCGCAGACCTTCGAGCGCTACTACAAGCCGCGCCTGGACCACTGGCAGGAGCGCCAGCAGGCCGGCGAGCGCTTCTACAACGCCACGCTGCCGATGCTGTGCCAGACCTGCCAGATCCCGATGGTGTTCTCGGAGCCCGACGACCCCACCCAGACCTGCTACCGCGAAAGCAGCTACCACGGCATGAAGTTCCATTTCTGCTCGGACGGCTGCAAGGATATCTTCGACGGCGAGCCCGCCAAGTACGCGCAGGCCTGGCTGCCGGTGCACCAGATCTACCAGGGCAACTGCGGCGGCGCCACGCTGGAGGACGTGCTCAAGTGGTACCGGCTGAACCCGGGCGCGGACAACCTGGACTTCGAGGGCTCGCAGGACCAGCGCAACTGGAACGCCTGGAAGGGCATCGGGCCCGCCGCGGACGCCGCCTGAAGCCGCCCCATCACAAGACAAGGAGACAACCATGCCCGTCGTATCCATCGGCGACTACGCCTTCGAGGCGGCCGACCGCGAGGCCGTGTTCCACGGCAACCGCCTGCTCTATATCGGCTGGGACGGCCACCTGCTGTTCTGCGCCCCGCATTGCTTCCCGTTCCCGCCGTCGATGCCGCTGCGCGAGGTGGTGGACAAGGTGCTGCCCGGCGTCTACGGCTACCACCCCGACTTTGCCCGCATCGACTGGGGCCAGGTGCAGTGGCTGCGCGCCGGCCAGCTCTGGCAGCCGGACCTGGACCGCTCGCTGGAAGAGAACGGCCTGGGCCACAAGGACGTGATCCGCTTCCGCACGCCGGGGCTGGACGGCATCGGCGGCAGCCGCAGCTGAGGCGCACGGGCGAGCGCACCACCGGAAGGAGACCAAGATGTATTCGCTGACCATTGAACCGATCGGGCAGACCATCCCCATCGCTCCGGGGCAGACCGTGCTGGATGCCTGCCTGCGCAACGGCGTGTGGTTGCCCCATGCCTGTTGCCACGGCTTGTGCGCCACCTGCAAGGTGCAGGTGGTGGACGGCGAGGTCGACCAGGGCGAGGCGTCCAGCTTCGCGCTGATGGATTTCGAGCGCGACAACGGCCAGTGCCTGGCCTGCTGCGCGACCGCGCAGTCCGACCTGGTGATCGAGGCCGATATCGAGGAGGACGCCGATGCGCTGGGCTTGCCGCTGGCCGACTACCGCGCCGAAGTGGTCGAGACGCGCGCCCTGACGCCCACCATCCTGGGCATCTGGCTGCGGGTCAAGGACGACCGGCGCACGGCCTTCCAGGCCGGGCAGTACGTGAACCTGAACGTGCCGGGCTGCGACCAGCCGCGCGCATTCTCGCTGGCCAACGCGCCGGGTGACGAACTGGTCGAACTGCACGTGCGGCGCGTGCCGGACGGGCAGGCCACCGGCTACCTGCACGACCGGCTGGCGGTGGGCGACGAATTGTCGTTCTCCGCGCCCTATGGCCGCTTCTTCGTGCGCAAGTCGGCGCGCGTGCCGATGCTGTTCCTGGCGGGCGGCTCCGGCCTGTCCAGCCCGCGCGCGATGATCCTGGACCTGCTGGCCGCCGGCGAGACCCTGCCGATCACGCTGGTGCAGGGCGCGCGCAACCGCGGCGAGCTGTACTACGACGCCGGGTTCCGGGCGCTGGCGCAGGCCCACCCCAACTTCCGCTACGTGCCGGCGCTGTCGGACGAACCCGCCGACAGCGGCTGGAGCGGCGCGCGCGGCTACGTCCACGACGTGCTGCACCAGCTCTACGCGCAGGACGGCAATGCCGACTTCAGCGGCCACAAGGCCTACCTGTGCGGGCCGCCGCCGATGATCGAGGCCTGCATCCGCACGCTGATGCAGGGCCGGCTGTTCGAGGCGGACATCCACACCGAGAAGTTCCTGTCCGCGGCGGATGCGCAGAACAGCGCGCGCAGCCCGCTGTTCAAGATCTGAGGAGGCTGCAATGCATTCCATCGAGATCGCCGGCTGCGGGCTGCGCTATCCCTGCGCGCCGGGGCAGAACCTGCTGCGTGCCATGGAAGTGCTGGGCCAGCGCGGCATCCCGGCCGGCTGCCGCGGCGGCGGCTGCGGCGTGTGCAAGGTCCGCATCGAGGCCGGCCACTACCACGCCGGCAAGATGAGCCGCGCCTGCCTGTCCGAAGCGGAGCAGCGCGACGGGCTGGTGCTGGCCTGCAAGACCTACCCGGACAGCGATATCCGACTGCGGCCTGTGGCCCTGTTGCAGCGCTGCCTGGAAAAGCAGCGCCAGCGCGAGCAGGGCCGGTAGCAAGCGAACGAAGCACAAGCAAAGAAGGTGGCACGCACACAGTGCCACCACCACACCAGGAGACCCATCATGGCATTGACAGGCGTATTGCGACCGGGGCACGTGGCCCTGCGCGTGCTGGAACTGGAGCCGACGCTGAAACACTACACCGAGGTACTCGGCTTGATCGAAACCGCGCGCGATGCGCAGGGCCGGGTGTTCCTGAAGGCATGGGACGAGCACGACCACCACAGCGTGGTGCTGCGCGAGGCCGACAGCCCGGGCATGGACTATATGGGCTTTCGCGTCGACAGCGGCCGCACCCTGGAGCGGCTGGCGCAGGAGGTGGAGCAATCCGGCCTGGCCACCGCTTGCCAGTGGATCGCCGCGGGCGAGCATCCGCACACCGGCGTGCGCTTTCGTTTCACCATCCCGACCGGCCATGCCATCGAGCTCTTTGCCGACAAGGACAAGCTGGGCTGCAAGACCGGCGACCTCAACCCCGACCCCTGGCCGGACGACCTGCGCGGCATGGCGCCCAGCCGCTTCGATCACTGCCTGCTGTATGGCGACGATATCGACGGCACCGTCAGGCTGTTCCGCGACGTGCTGGGTTTCTCGCTGGCCGAGCAGGTCGTGGCCGGCCCCGATGGCCAGATGCTGATCGGCGCCTTCCTGACCTGCTCGAACAAGGCGCATGACATCGCCTTTATCCGTCACCCGGAGAAGAACCGCTTCCACCATGCGTCATTCCTGCTCGACAACTGGAGCGAGGTGCTGAAGGCAGCCGACATCATCTCCAAGAAGGATGTGTCGCTCGATATCGGCCCGACCCGCCACGGCATCACGCGCGGCGCGACGATCTACTTCTTCGATCCCTCGGGCAATCGCAACGAGGTGTTCTCAGGCGGCTATATCCACTACCCGGACAAGCCCACCATCACCTGGACCGACAACGAGCTCGGGCGGGCGATCTTCTATCACGACAGGAAGCTGAATGAGGCGTTTTTGAATGTGCTGACCTGAACGTGAACGCTGGCCTCCCGCTGGTTTGCTCCCCTCTCCCGCCTGCGGGAGAGGGGCAGGGGGTGAGGGCAGGCACTGGCATACCGACACGCTGCACTTCGTCGACAGGCCCGGCCCTCACCCCAGCCCTCTCCCGCAAGCGGGAGAGGGAGCACCCAATCAACAAGCGGAGGATCGCAGTGCGCGAATGTTCCAACACACCGTTCGCTTCCCGCTGGTTTGCTCCCCTCTCCCGCCTGCGGGAGAGGGAGCACCCAAACGATGAGCGGAGGATCTCAGTGCGCGATTGCTTCAATACCAGAGAACCAACATGAAAGACTTCAAGAACTTCATCAACGGCGAGTGGGTCGGCACCGCGCGGACCTTCGAGAACCGCAACCCGGCCGACAACAGCCTGATCGGCCACGTTCATGAGGCCGGCCAGGCCGAGGTCGACGCTGCCGTGCAGGCTGCGCGCCGCGCGCTGCAGGGGCCGTGGGGCCGCATGACGGTCGCGCAGCGGGTCGAGCTGCTGCACGCGGTGGCCGACGGCATCAACCGCCGCTTCGACGAATTCGTGCAGGCGGAGATCGCCGATACCGGCAAGCCCTTCGGGCTGGCCAGCCATATCGACATCCCGCGCGGCGCAGCCAACTTCAAGGTCTTTGCCGACCTGACCCGCAACGTGCCGACCGAGAGCTTTGCCATGGACACGCCCGACGGCGGCAAGGCCATCAACTATGCGGTGCGCAGCCCGCGCGGCGTGATCGGCGTGGTGTGCCCGTGGAACCTGCCGCTGCTGCTGATGACCTGGAAGGTCGGGCCGGCGCTGTCCTGCGGCAATACGGTGGTGGTCAAGCCGTCGGAGGAAACCCCCGCCACCGCCACGCTGCTGGGCGAAGTGATGAACGAAGCCGGCGTGCCGCCGGGCGTCTACAACGTGGTGCATGGTTTCGGCCCGGATTCGGCCGGTGCTTTCCTGACCGCGCACCCGCAGGTCAATGGCATCACCTTCACCGGCGAGACCCGCACCGGCGAAGCCATCATGAAGGCCGCGGCCAGTGGCGTGCGCCCGGTGTCGTTCGAGCTGGGCGGCAAGAACGCGGGCATCGTGTTTGCCGATGCGGATTTCGACAAGGCCGTGGCCGGCATCACGCGCTCGGCGTTCGAGAACAGCGGCCAGGTGTGCCTGGGTACCGAGCGGGTCTACGTGCAGCGGCCGATCTTCGAGCGCTTTGTCGCCGCGCTGAAGGCGAAGGCCGAGGGGCTGAAGCTGGGGCCACCCTCCGAGCCCGGCGTGAACATGGGGCCGCTGGTGTCGCATGAGCATCGCGACAAGGTGCTGTCCTACTACCGCCAGGCCGCCGAGGCCGGCGCCACGGTGGTCACCGGCGGCGGTGTGCCGCAGATGCCCGGCGTGCTCGCGGAAGGCGCCTGGGTGCAGCCTACGATCTGGACTGGCCTGCCTGAAAGCGCTGCCGTGATCCGCGAGGAGATCTTCGGGCCCTGCTGCCATATCGCCCCGTTCGACACCGAAGAGGAGGTCATCGCGCTGGCCAACGACACCCCGTACGGCCTGGCCGCCACGGTCTGGACCAGCGACCTCGGCACCGCGCACCGCATGGGCAGCGCGCTGGAGGTCGGCATCTGCTGGATCAATGCCTGGTTCCTGCGCGACCTGCGCACCGCCTTCGGCGGCGCGAAGCAGTCCGGCATCGGCCGCGAGGGCGGTGTCCATTCGCTCGAGTTCTATACCGAGCTGCGCAACGTCTGCGTGCGGCTGTGAGGTCCCATCATGCATAGCGAACTTATCCTTGAGATCGGCGCCGGCCTGCACCAGGCGCTTGCCACCCGCCGCCCGGTGGCGCCGCTGACCGAATCCTGGCCGGACCTGGCCATCGACGATGCCTACCGCATCCAGCTGGCGATGGTGCAGCACCGGCTTGACGCCGGCGAGCGCGTGGTCGGCAAGAAGATCGGCGTGACCAGCCGCGTGGTGATGGACATGCTCGACGTGCGCCAGCCCGACTTTGGCCACTTGCTGTCGGGCATGGTCTTCCCCGACGGCGCGGCGATTCCCGCCGACACCCTGATCGCGCCCAAGGCCGAAGGCGAGATCGCCTTCGTGCTGAAGGACGACCTGAAAGGGCCGGGCGTGACCAATGCCGACGTGCTGCGCGCCACCGCCTGCGTGCTGCCTTGCTTCGAGATCGTCGACTCACGCATCCGCGACTGGAAGATCCGCATCCAGGACACCGTGGCGGACAACGCATCGTCAGGCGTGTTCGTGCTGGGCGACGCCGCGGTGGACCCGCGCAGCGTGGACCTGGGCACGGTCGGCATGACGCTGGAGAAGAACGGCGAGATCGTCGCCACCGGCGCCGGCGCGGCCGCGCTGGGGCACCCCGTCAACGCGGTGGCATGGCTGGCCAACACGCTTGGCAGGCTGGGCATCGGCCTGAAGCGTGGCGAGGTGATCCTGTCCGGCTCGCTTGCCGCCATGGTGCCCGTAACCGCCGGCGACCAGCTGCGCATCAGCCTGGGCGGCATCGGCTCGGCCGGCGTGCGCTTCGTTTGATCCCGATCTCTTCCCGAACCCTGCGCAGGACAAAGCCATGACCCTGACACAAGACACCATCGCCCGGCTCGCCGAACACCTGGAGAACGCCGAGCTGCAGCGCGAGGCGGTGCGCAAGATCACCGACGAATACCCGGACATGGACTGGGACGACGCCTACGCCATCCAGGACGCCATCCGCGCGCGCAAGGAGGCGCGCGGCACCCGCATCGCCGGACTCAAGATGGGCCTGACCTCGTTCGCCAAGATGCGCCAGATGGGCGTGAGCGACCCGGTGTACGGCTTCCTGACCGACTACGGCGCCTGCATGGACGGCGGCGCCATCGATACCGGCACGCTGATCCACCCCAAGGTGGAGGCCGAGATCGCCTTCGTGCTGAAGGCCCCGCTCAGGGGGCCGGGCTGCCATATCGGCGACGTGCTGGCGGCGACCGACTTCGTGGTGCCGGCGGTGGAGGTGATCGACTCGCGCTACGAGAACTTCCGCTTCGACCTGAAGAGCGTGATTGCCGACAACACTTCGTCGGCGCGCTTCGTCGTGGGCGGCACGCACCGCGGCGCCGAGGGCCTGGACCTGAAGAACCTGGGCGTGGTGCTGGAAAAGAACGGCGAGGTGGTGGCCACCGCGGCCGGCGCGGCGGTGCTGGGGCACCCGGCCAACAGCGTCGCCATGCTGGCCAACATGCTGGGCGCGCGCGGGCGCGAGCTGCCGGCGGGCACCTTCATCATGACCGGCGGCGTGACCGAGGCCATCGCGGTGGCGGCCGGCGACAACATTACCGTGCGCTACCAGCACCTGGGCACGGTATCGATGCGCTTCACCTGAACCGAGGACCAAGGAGACACACCATGCCAATCATGCAGGTCTTCCTGATCGAAGGCCGTACCGAAGAACAGAAGGCGCGCCTGATCCGCGCGCTCACCGATGCCGCGGTCGAAGCGGTGGGTGCGCCGGTGGAAACCGTGCGCGTGATGATCACCGAAGTGCCGAAGGTGCAGTTCGGCATCGGCGGCAAGACTGCCAGGGAACTGGGCCGCTGACGCGTCAGGACTCAAGCGAAAAGGACAACGACATGGACATGAAAGCAAGCGGCCGGCACAAGGTGGCCATCATCGGCTCCGGCAATATCGGCACCGACCTGATGATCAAGGTGATGCGCCACGGCCGGAACCTGGAGATGGGCGCCATGGTGGGCATCGATGCGGCGTCGGACGGGCTGGCCCGTGCCGCGCGCCTGGGCGTGCCAACCACGGCCGAAGGCATCGAGGGGCTGGTCGGCATGCCGGGCTTCGGCGATATCCGCATCGCCTTCGATGCCACCTCGGCGGGCGCCCATGCGCACCACAACCGCGTGCTGCAGCAGCACGGCGTGCGCGTGATCGACCTGACACCGGCTTCGATCGGGCCGTACGTGGTGCCCGTGGTCAACCTGGACCAGCACCTGGACGCAGCCAACATCAACATGGTCACCTGCGGCGGCCAGGCCACTATCCCCATGGTGGCTGCCGTGTCGCGCGTGGCCAACGTGCACTACGCCGAGATCGTCGCGTCGATCTCCAGCAAATCGGCAGGGCCCGGCACGCGCGCCAATATCGACGAGTTCACCGAGACCACCAGCCAGGCACTGTGCTCGGTGGGGGGCGCGGCACGGGGCAAGGCCATCATCGTACTCAACCCGGCGGAACCGCCGCTGATGATGCGCGACACGGTCTTCACCTTGTCGGAGGGCGGCGATGAAGCGCAAATTGCGGCGAGCGTCGAAGCGATGGCGCAGGCAGTACAGGCTTACGTACCGGGTTACCGGCTCAAGCAGCGCGTGCAGTTCGAGCGTATCGCCGCGTCGGCGCCATTGAATATCCCCGGCCTGGGACCCATGAGCGGGCTCAAGACCTCGATCTTCCTGGAGGTGGAGGGCGCCGCCCATTACCTGCCGGCCTATGCCGGCAACCTCGACATCATGACCAGCGCGGCGCTGGCCTGCGCCGAGCGCCTGGCCGAGACCAGGCTTTGCGCATGAGCCGCTTGCCACGCCATGAACGCACCGAAGGCAGGGAGACCACTATGACCGCACAACCCACCAAGAAGCTCTACATCTCCGACGTGACGCTGCGCGACGGCAGCCACGCCATCCGCCACCAGTACAGCCTGGACCAGGTACGCCGCATCGCCGCCGCGCTTGACGCCGCGCGCGTGGATTCGATCGAGGTCGCGCACGGCGACGGGCTGTCGGGCTCCAGCTTCAACTATGGCTTTGGCGCCCATACCGACCTGGAATGGATCGCCGCCGTGGCCGAGACCGTGCGCCATGCCCGCGTGGCCACGCTGCTGCTGCCGGGCGTGGGCACCGTGCACGACCTGCGCGCCGCCTATGATGCCGGCGCGCGCGTGGTGCGCGTGGCCACGCATTGCACCGAGGCCGACGTGTCGCGCCAGCACATCGAATACGCGCGCGAGCTCGGCATGGACACCGTCGGCTTCCTGATGATGAGCCACATGACCACGCCCGCGGCGCTCGCGCAGCAGGCGAAGCTGATGGAAGGCTACGGCGCGCAGTGCGTGTACGTGGTGGATTCCGGCGGCGCGCTGGGCATGCAGGACGTGCGCGAGCGCTTCCGCGCCTTCAAGGATGTGCTTCGGCCAGAGACACAGACCGGCATGCACGCCCACCACAACCTCAGTCTGGGCGTGGCCAACTCCATCGTCGCGGTGGAAGAGGGCTGCGACCGCATCGACGCAAGCCTGGCCGGCATGGGCGCCGGCGCCGGCAACGCCCCGCTGGAAGTCTTCATCGCCGCCGCCGAACGCCTGGGCTGGCAGCACGGGTGCGACCTCTACACGCTGATGGATGCCGCCGACGACATCGTGCGCCCGCTGCAGGACCGCCCGGTGCGCGTGGACCGCGAGACCCTGGCGCTGGGCTACGCCGGGGTCTATTCCAGCTTCCTGCGCCATGCCGAGGCCGCCGCGGCGCGCTACGGCCTGGGCACGGTCGACATCCTGGTCGAGCTGGGCAAGCGGCGCATGGTGGGCGGGCAGGAAGACATGATTGTGGACGTGGCGCTGGACCTGCTGGCGCGGCGCAGTTTGCAGGCGGGGCAGGGGGCGGCGGCAGTGGCCTGACCGTCGGCGGGCGCCTGCGGCTTCTTGTGCTCACTGCCCGCTCCCGTTTCGTTTACCCGTACCCCCACTTCCGTGGGGATCAGTTCCCCATGCCCAGACCGTTAGCAGCGCAACAAAGAGCACGGATGCGCAGACAGTTGCCGGGGCCATGCACCCCTGCCGATCGCAAACACCGGGCCGACCAGCAGGAACGGGCGCGCAGTGGCATGCAGTCGTCGGGCATGCAATGGTTGGATCCATAACAATCGAAGCGCATACGTCTTCTTGGACGGTAAGGGGGGTGATCATGAATTTCAGGAGTCTGTCTATCCGCACGCGGCTGCTGGCGGGGTTCTGCACGCTGGCCGGCATGGTGCTGGTGGTGTCGGCGTATTCGCTGCATGCGCTCGGGGATGCGACCACCGGATTCAACGACTATCTGAACGGGCTGAACGCCCGCGCGGACATGGCCGCGAAAGTGCGCAGGGCGGTGGACCGGCGTGCTGTTGCGGCGCGCAACATGGTGCTGGTGACCGATGCGGCCGAGCTGCAGCAGGAGAAAGCCGAGGCCTTGCGCGCGCACGAAGATGTGCAGACGCGTCTGGCGCGGCTCAGTGAGATGGTGCGCCAGCCTGGCGTCAGCGACGAGGCGCGCAGGCTGGTCGACGAGGTGGTTAAGGTCGAGGCGCAGTACGGCCCGGTCGCCACGGCCATCGTCGGCCTGGCGGCGGAGCGCAAGACCGACGAAGCGGTGTCCCGTATCGACAAGCAATGCCGCCCGCTGCTGGCGGCGCTGATCAAGGCGACCAACACCTACGCCGAGTTCACCGCGGCGCGCCAGAAGGAGATGGAGCGCAAGCTCGAGGCGGACTATGAGCGCCAGCGCAACCTGCTGATCCTGGTTTCGCTGGTGTCAGCGGGTTTGGCCGTCGCCGGCGGCATCCTGATCACGCGCGCCATCACGCGGCCGATCCAGCGCGCCGTGGAGGTGGCCGGCACCGTTGCCAGCGGCGACCTGGGCGCGCGCATCGAGGTGGATCGTCATGACGAGACCGGCCGCCTGCTGGCGGCGCTGCGCGACATGAACGAGCGCCTCGCCGCCACGGTCACCCACGTGCGCGCAAGCAGCGGCAATATTGCCGTGAGCACCAGCGAGATCGCGCGCGGCAATGCCGACCTGAGCAGCCGCACCGAGGAGCAGGCGGCTTCGCTGGAGGAAACCGCGGCCAGCATGGAGGAACTGACCGAGACCGTGCGCCAGAACACCGAGAATGCCCGCCAGGCCAGCGAGCTGGCGCGCAACGCGGCGGATGTGGCGCAGCGCGGCAGCACCACGGTGCAGCGCGTGGTCGGGACGATGCAGGACATCAGCGCCAGTTCGGCCAAGATCGCGGAGATCACCGGCATTATCGAAGGCATTGCCTTCCAGACCAACATCTTGGCGCTGAATGCGGCGGTGGAGGCCGCGCGCGCCGGTGAGCAGGGCCGCGGCTTTGCTGTGGTGGCCAGCGAGGTGCGCGGGCTGGCCCAGCGCTCGTCGAGCGCGGCCAAGGAGATCAAGGAGCTGATCGAGGCCTCGGGGCGCCAGGTGCACGACGGCTCGTCGCTGGCGACCGAGGCCGGCCAGACCATGGCCGAGGTGACCCAGGCCGTGGCGCGCGTGACCGGCATCGTGGAAGAAATCGCCACGGCCTCGGCCGAGCAGACCCGCGGCATCGAGCAGGTCAACCAGGCCATCGTGCAGATCGACCAGGTGACGCAGCAGAACGCGTCGCTGGTGAGCGAGGCGGCCGACGCATCGCGCGCGCTGGAAGAGCAGGGGCGTGAACTCAGCGAGGTGGTGGCGTTCTTCCGCCTGCCGGGCGAGGGCGGCGGCTCGCACCTGGCAGCCGGTACGCCAGGCACGCAGCGGCGCACGGCTCACAGGCTGGCCGCGGCATAGCGCCAGGCCGGGACGGCGTGGCTGCAAGCCGGCCCCGGGACGGGTAAACTGGCCCGTCCCAGCTTCCTTGCCACCGCCATGACCGCCCTGCCCATTTCCTTCGACGACGTCGCCGCCGCCCACGAACGCATCCGCGCGGCGGCCCACCGCACCCCGGTGCTGACCTCTTCCACCGCGGACGCGGCCACCGGTGCGCAGCTGTTCTTCAAGGCCGAGAACTTCCAGCGCATCGGCGCCTTCAAGTTCCGCGGCGCCTATAACGCCATCGCCCAGTTCACGCCGCAGCAGAAGGCCGGCGGCGTGCTGGCGTTCTCCTCCGGCAACCATGCGCAGGCGATCGCGCTGTCGGCCCGGCTGCTGGGCGTGCAGGCGGTGATCGTGATGCCGCAGGATGCCCCCGCGATCAAGATCGAGGCCACGCGCGGCTATGGCGCTGAAGTGGTGCTGTACGACCGCTACCAGGACGACCGCGAGGCGCTGGGCCGGCGCATCGCCGCCGAGCGCGGCATGACGCTGATCCCGCCCTACGACCACCCGCATGTGATGGCGGGGCAGGGCACGGCCGCCAAGGAACTGTTCGAGGAAACCGGCCCGCTGGACATGCTGGTGGTATGCCTGGGCGGCGGCGGGCTGCTGTCGGGCTGCGCGGTCGCCGCGCAGGCGATGTCGCCCGGCTGCGCCGTGTACGGCGTCGAGCCCGAGGCCGGCAACGACGGCCAGCGCAGCCTGCGCAGCGGCAAGATCGTGCGCATCGATACCCCGCGCACCATCGCCGACGGCGCGCAGACGCCGTTCCTGGGCAACCACACCTTCACCGTGATCCGCGAACTGGTGACGGATATCGTCACCGTGTCGGATGCCGAACTGGTCGACACCATGAAGTTCTTTGCCGGGCGCATGAAGATCGTGGCCGAGCCCACCGGCTGCCTGGCCGCCGCCGCGGTGCTGCACGGCAAGCTGGATGTGAAGGGCAAGCGCGTGGGGATCATCATCTCGGGCGGCAATGTCGACCTGGGCGCCTTTGGCAGCTTCCTGCTGGGTTAAGGTGGGGGAATCCTCGGCTGGTGTCGGCCGTCTAATGTGCAATCCGCGACGACACAGCCAGGGGCGGCCATGACGGACAAGCGCCACTACGACGTGCTGGACACCGGCGCCGGCAAGCCGGTCAAGCTATGGACGCGCGGTGTCCCGGTGGAGGGCGCTGCCCGCCAGCAACTGGTGAACACCGCGCAGATGCCGTTTATCTTCCGCCATCTCGCGGTGATGCCGGATGTACATCTGGGCAAGGGCTCGACCATCGGCTCGGTGATCCCGACCGTGGGCGCGGTGATCCCCGCCGCGGTGGGCGTGGACATCGGCTGCGGAATGATTGCTGCGAAAACCAGTCTTCGTGCCGAAGACTTACCACTTAACCTTGGTCCTTTACGGTCAGCAATCGAGCGTGCAATTCCTCATGGACGTGGGAGCGGAAAGCGCGATCCAGGTGCGTGGAACAATGTGCCCGAGGATGTCGATAAAGCTTGGGCGGTAATTGAGCCTAGCTTTCGTGAATTGTGCAACGATTATCCAAGTCTAAAAAAGACGAATAACAGAATCCATTTGGGAACAATGGGGACTGGCAACCATTATGGAGAGGTATGTCTGGATGAGGAAGCATATGTTTGGTTAATGCTCCACTCAGGTTCGCGAGGCGTCGGAAATGCAATAGGGTCGATGTTCATTGAATTGGCAAAAAAAGATGCCATGCGGCATGATGTGCACCTTCCCGACCAAAATCTGGCCTATCTCGAGGAGGGGTCAAAATACTTCCGTGATTATGTGCGGGCAGTCGGATGGGCGCAGGAGTTCGCCAGATTGAATCGTGAGCTGATGATGCGGAGAATGATCGGTGCCTTACGTACTGTTATCAGCAAGCCATTTCAAACGCATATCGAGGCAGTCAACTGTCACCACAACTATGTTCAGAGAGAGATGCACTTCGGGCAAGAGGTCTACGTCACCCGCAAAGGGGCGGTGCGGGCTGGGAAAGGTGAGATGGGCATTATTCCGGGCAGTATGGGAACACACTCTTTCATAGTGAGCGGCAAGGGTAATCCAGAGAGCTTCGAAAGCTGTTCGCACGGCGCGGGGCGGCTGATGAGTCGTAGCGAGGCTAAGCGCCGCTTCACAGTGGAGGACTTGGCCCGACAGACGGCCGGTGTCGAGTGCCGGAAGGATCCGGCAGTGATAGACGAAGCGCCCGAGGCTTACAAGGACGTAGACGCGGTCATGCGCGCACAAGCCGATTTGGTGGAAGTGGTTCACACGCTTAAGCAGATTGTCTGTGTGAAAGGCTGACCGCTGCTCGCCCATGCGGATACGGCCTTTACAGGCAGCTTGCAGGGAAGGGATTCGAGTGCATGGTCTGAGCGCCGTCGCTAATCCCGAAGAAACCCGGCGAGCGCGTCAAGACCGATCGGCGCGATGCGGTCAAGCTCGTGCGTTCGCGTTGCGTGCAGGGGACCTGTCGGCGGTGTACGCGCCCAGCGTCCAGGACGAAGCATTCCGGGATCTGGCACGCGCGTGGGGCAGCGCCAAAGACGATCTGAAGCGCGCCCGGCAACGGCTGAAGGCCTTTCTGCTTTCACACGGTGTGCGCTACAGCGGCCGAGCCGACTGGGGGCGGCGCACCGTCGCTGGATCAGTGAATTTGCGTTCGACAGCGCGTGGCAGCAACTTGCCGTTACGAATATCTACGCGCCGAAACGCCCCCATCCAGGCCGAGGATTGCAGGAGGCCGTAGCCGACCCACTGCGGTCACTGGAGCATCTAGAGTAAAGCGGTCGTCTGGATGGCGCGGTAGGGGGAAATTCGAGGTCGCTTCCTGGCCGATCGCGGGGGAGGTTGATGGCCGGTAGGACCGGGGCTGCAACCGCTTGCTATTTCGCAGCCTGCGACAGCTCGACAGGCAAGGGCCGGTGGGAGTCGGACTGGAACCGCCCTGCGTGTTGGCACATTCCTGTTGCAGCGGTGACAGATCAGATGCGGTCTACGACGGCCGAAAAGGTCGCGGCTCGTGAATGAGAGTATTGCCCAATTGTCGGCACGCGAGCATGACAGAGGCGCCGATGCCGTGCATCGCAAAGAACGCGCACTAGTGCCTTTGCAACGTCAGAGTTCAGCGACTTCAGCAGCGCGCGCCTTACCCTGAGCGGCCGATGTCACGCGGACACGGCACGCGTTTTTCCAAGGGCGAGGTTCGTCAGAAAGAAGAATCCCAACTCCCGGGCCAGTTCCTCTTGCGCGAGCCTGAGATGCCCTTTGACGACCAGCGACGGGGCGACGAAAGAGCGCCCCGAGGTGGGAAGCCATCCAAAATTTCGTTCAAAGAACTGCATAGCGGAACGACGTGTCTATTTTATGCACTATACATGTTACATTCTCAGTTGCGATTGCAATACAAACCGCATGGCGGTATATTGTTCTGCGTGGCAGGTTTTCTCAAAAATGCTCGGGAACTTGCAACGTGATGCAAACGCCATAGTTCTGGTGCGCCAAGCGAAACTGAGGAGAACACCATGCGTAATCTACGCACTTGCAGTGCCAACTTGCGTGGCACCGAGTGGGAGCGAAAAGTATGAGACACCCTCACTGGCATGCAAGAGTGACCCCCAACAAGGTAGCTGCGCACTTCGTGCCGAGCGGGCGCACGGTCACCTATAGGCAGCTAGACGAGGAAGCAAATCGTGTAGCTCATTTGCTTGTGAGTCGAGGGATAGGAAAGGGAGATGCCGTCCTGTTTGCCGTCGACAATTGTCCTGAGTTCTTATACCTCGCGTGGGGCTGCCAGCGCGCAGGAGTTGTTTTCACTCCCGCCTCGACGAAACTCAGCGCTGACGATCTTCACTATGTTGCGCAGGATTCGGGAGCGGCGGCCGTCATCGTTTCGGGCATGTCTACAGCGGGCAGTGCGGTCTCGGACAAGCAGTGGAAATCTGCACTGCTGTTCGCCATCGGAGTCGACATCCCCGGGTTCGAACGTCTTGAAGATGTACTTCTATCAATGCCGCGGACGCTAATCTCGAGCCCAGCTCGAGGGCGAGAGATGATGTACTCATCCGGCACGACAGGGCGGCCGAAGGGAGTGCGCAAGCCCATCCCAGCTATCCCGTTCGACGCAGCGGACCCACGCGATGTTTCTCAGGAAGGCAAGCCTGGTGTGGGACCAGCGATGGTGCATCTCAGTACGTCACCCCTTTATCACGCTGCACCCCATCGCAACGTTTCACTCACGCTGGCTGCCGGTGGCAGTACGGTCATCCTCGAACACTTTGACCCGAGGATGGCGTTGAGTGCCATCGATTCGTTCTACGTGACCCACAGCATCTGGGTACCTACGATGTTCCATCGACTGCTCAGGCTGGATGCCAACGAGCGGCTCGGATATTCGCTCAAGAGCCATCGCATTGCTGTGCATGGAGCGGGACCATGCCCGGTTCATGTCAAGGAAGCGATGATCGAGTGGTGGGGCCCCATCCTGCACGAATACTACGCAGGCACAGAGGGCATCGGTGCCTGCGCAATCAGTTCAGACGAGTGGCTCTTGCATAAGGGCTCCGTAGGCAGGCCAACCGACGGACTTATTCACGTCCTGGACGAGCATGAGCAGGAAGTGCCTGCCGGAACGACAGGGACCATTTTCTTCGAAACGCAAGCGCAGTTCTCCTATTGGAAGGACAGTGACAAGACGGACGCAAGTAGAAGCCATCAAGGCTACTGGACCTACGGCGACGTCGGACACGTTGACGACGAAGGATATCTTTACCTGACGGACCGCCGCGACTTCACGATCATCTCGGGCGGCGTCAACATCTATCCCGTCGAGATCGAGGAAGCGCTGCTTCGTCATCCCGAAGTCTTGGACTCGGCCGTTTTCGGCGTGCCGGACGACGAGTTTGGCGATGCCGTACACGCCGTGGTGCAGGTGAGTGGCACAACGGACATCGATGGTCTTGATGGCGAGCTCCGAACCCTGTGCCGGACGCTCCTTGGACCCGTCCGTGTTCCGCGCACGTTCGCCTTCGTGCTGGACTTCCCACGTCTTCCAACGGGCAAGCTGCGCAAGAAGGAATTGCGGGACGCGCATCTCAAGTCGCTACGCAGCCCCTGACTCTACAACCTTATTGGATGCGCCCCATTCCAAAACCACGGAGACCGAAGCAATGAATGATGTTGATGTGCAATTCCTGTTCGATTTTGGCAGCCCCAATGCGTACCTCTGCCACAAGGTTATTCCGGAGATCGAGGCCCGCACTGGGGTCAAGTTTCGCTACGTGCCCATCCTGTTGGGCGGCTTGTTTCGGTTGACGGGAAACCGGTCTCCTGCCGAAGCGTTTGCGGGCATTAAGAACAAGCGCGAGTACGACCGGCTGGAGGTAGTGCGATTCACCAAACGCCACGGCTTGGACGCGTACAAGATGAATCCGCATTTCCCTGTCAATACTCTCCAGATGATGCGCGGTGCAGTCGGCGCGCAGCATGATGGCCCGTTTGAGAAGTACGTTGACCTCATGTTTGCGGGTATGTGGGAGCGTGAAATGAAGCTTGACGATCCGGAAGTCATCAAGGCCGCCCTCGAGGGCGCCGGGCTGGACAGTGCGAAGTTCCTGGAGTGGATTCAGGACGCCTCAGTCAAGGAAGAGCTTATCGAAAATACCCGGCGCGCTTTTGACCAAGGCGCCTTCGGGTCGCCGACCTTTCTCGTCGGATCGGAGATCTTCTTTGGAAAGGATCGACTGCGAGAGGTCGAAGAGGAGATCGTAACGCAGCTCTGCCAGAAGTAAAGCGACGGGTTCTCTCTAACAGCAACCCCCTGTCATAAAGAACGCGTCAAAAGCGGACAGAAGGAGGAGACATGTGCAGCAAAGAGATTGATGTCCGGCGCATTCACGAGGTGCTTGCGCCCTGGGTGCAAAGCCGGCCGGAACACCCCGCTATTCAAGATTCCAAGGTATCGCTCACGTACGGCGAACTGAACGAATGCGTCCACGCGTGTGTTCGTCAGCTTGTATCGCATGGTGTGCGGCGGGGAGACCGAGTCATCATCGTTGGCGAGAATTGCGTGGCCATCGGTATCTTCGTGTTTGCGCTCAGCCATATTGACGCATGGTCCGTGGTCGTGAATGCTCGTCTTTCCCCCAGAGAAGTGCAGCTCATTCAGGAGCATTCGGGTGCCCGGCTGTCCGTCTATACCGTGGATGTATCGGCAGAAGCGGCGCAACACGCCGAGCTAGCTGGTGCCGCCACCCAGGAGTGGGAGGGCGTTGGCCGCATTGGGATTGGCCCGTTGAATGCCTCAGCCGTCCCGGAGCCAACGCACGAGGAGCCGACCGAGCAGGTCGCGACATTGATTTATACCTCTGGAACGTCTGGCAGCCCGAAAGGCGTCATGCTGACGCACGCGAACCTGATATTTTCCTGTCGGGCCGCCAAGGAAGTCCGCGGCCTGGGCTCTGATGAAGTGGTCTACGGCGTTTTGCCAATGGCTCACATCATCGGGCTATCTGCCTTGCTGATTGGAACCGCGGACTGTGGTAGCACCCTGATCCTCGAGCCGAGATTCTCGCCAGAACGGTTCACACGTGCGCTTCAGGAAGATGGCGTCACGACCATTGCGGGAGTGCCCGCAATGTATTCCAAGCTCCTCGATTGGTCCAGAACAAGCGGGCACGCCATCCACGCACCTCGTCTACGGCGCGCCAGTGTCGCGGGAGCGCCCATGACTCCCGAGTTGAAAACCGATGTTTCCTTGGCCTTGGGTGTCTCGCTGCTGAATAGCTACGGGCTGACCGAGATGTCTCCGACCGTGTCTCTGACTCGCGCGAGCGAAGATCGCGCGGACACATCAGTGGGGCGCCCGCTGCCCGGCGTGGATCTACGCATTGTCGATACGCAAGGACAAGATGTGGTCGACGGGCAGGTGGGCGAACTCTGGGTGCGTGGACCGAACCTTATGAAGGGCTACTACAAGTCACCCGAACAAACGCGTGCAGCCATCAATGCGGAGGGTTGGTTCAACACGGGTGATCTCGCCCATCGCGACCGTGGTGGCGCACTGTTTATTGTCGGCCGGACCAAGGAAATGATCATACGGTCGGGCTTTAACGTTTATCCAGCGGAAGTCGAGCAGGCGATCAACACCTATCCGGGAGTCGTCCAGTCTGCGGTTGTCGGGCGCGTGGCGCAGGACAATGAGGAGGTCGTGGCGTTCGTAGAGGCGCAGGCCGGCGTTTCAATCGACGTTGACGAACTGTTGGTGTACCTACGCCAACGCCTCTCTCCCTACAAGCTTCCATCCGAAGTTCGCTTGCTCGAGCAACTGCCGTCGGCGGCCACGGGGAAGATCTTGAAGAACGTACTGCGTGAGGCTGCCATTTCGCCGTTGCGCTAGCGGTGTCGGCATCATTGTTCCCGTCGGTAATGGTGATGCAGATGCTTTCGGCGGGCGCCCTGGGGGGCGGAATTTCGTCATCCGATGATCCCGATGATCGGGATGAGCACGGGAGCTGGCAATCACGCGCGAGCGAGGAAGATTGCCTGGAAAGGAGCGCTGACCGCGGCGGTGATGTGCGAGTGCATTGGTGTGGCCGCGGCCGTCTGCCCTGACGCTTGGCTCACGCTATTTACGCGAGAACCGGAAGTGATTCGGATTGGCAGCGCCTACCTTCAGCGGGTGGGGCCAGGCTTCGGCATGTTCGGGCTGGGACTGGCACTGTACTTTGCATCGCAAGGGGCGAAGCAGATGGGCTGGTCCGTCGTCGCAGCCGTTTCGCGCGCCGCTATTGTTGCCAGCGCGAGTTGGATCGTGGCCGCCGGCGACAAGGCGGAGCTCAACGAACTGCTTGATATTTTGCTACTGGCGATGGCGTGCTATGCATTCTTGAACAGCGTCCCGTGGATTCGCGGGAAGAATCGGGACGCCGTGTAGCCAGTCGCCGAATGCAGCGTGAGACGTGCGAAACTCAGGTTCGAACCGGCCGTTTGGCGGCCGGGGCTTCGCCAAAGCGCTGGCCAAGGCTGCGTTCAATCTCTTTCAGCGTCTCCAGGAGCTTGGGACGAATCTCCTCATGCAGTCGGGATACCGGAAAATAGCCTGCGGCACCCGCAACGCTAAGGGCCATCATCGGCAGCCCGCGCCCGGGAAAGAAGGGCGCTGCGATACCGTGAACTTCCTTCACCCACGAGCCGGCAGAAGTTACGCAGCCCGTCGCCTGAAATTCTTCGACGGATTCGGCGATTTCCATTTGGATTTTGGGCCACGCCGCCTCGTCAATCTCGCGAATCCGCTCCAGCATCGCCTCGCGTTCGTTGGGCGACAGCGCTGAAAGCAGGGCGCGGCCTGCCGCACTCGTGCCGAGCGGTATGCGAGATCCGACATCGAGACTCAAGGTCACAATGGAAGTACTGCGGCAGCATTCGAGATAGAGCATCGACAGGCGATCCCGAACGCTCAAGGCAACGACGGCACCCGTCTCCGCGGCCAAAAGCTGCATGAACGGTCTTGCAACCTGTCGGACGTCGAGATTGACGAACATGGAGCTGCCGAGGGCTCCTGTTGCCGTGCCAAGCCGGTACCTGCCGCTGTCGGGAAGCACGTGCAGATAGCCTAGTTTCGTCAGGGTATAGGTAAGTCGAGTGACCGTCGACTTTGGCAGACCGCATCGCAACGCGATCTCGCTATTGGCCAGGAATGAATCTCCCGACTGGAAGCAACTCAGGACCTCGAGGCCGCGCGCGAGCGCCGTAACAAAATGCCGGTCCTGGCCTGCATCGGGGCTGGATTCCTCGTCAAAGTCGCCCTGATCACTGATGCCGGGGGCCGGTTCGAGAATTTTTCCCTTTGCTGGTGCCATGGTGCCGATGTCTTTCTGTGTAGGTGCTTGCAGGCCGGTAGCAATGCCTCCTGGTACCAGAGTGGCTTAGGAAGCATGACTAACCGGTTAGGATACTACAGCCGCTGTCGCATCTCCGGGCGAGTGCCGTTAGAGCGTCAATTGAGGCGCGCTCGCCGGCCGTGCCGCAAGATGCTTCATCTCGTTCTTCAAGAGCTTGCCTGTGGGCGCCGCCGGTAAGGTCGGCATTGTCCGGACTTCTGCTGGAATCTTGTAGGGCGAGAGCTGCCGCCGGAGGAACGCCATGAGTTCATCCTTCGAGAGGTCGGCATTGGATGCAATCTCAATAAATGCAACGACCTCTTCGTTATCTTGCACGCTGCGGCCAACCACGGCCGACTGTACGACCGCGGGGTGGCTGTTCAGCACTTCCTCGACTTCCACGGGGTAAACGTTGAACCCGGAGCGGATAATCAACTCCTTCGTGCGGCCCACGATGAACAGTGCTGCGTCGGACCCCTGCCGTGCCATGTCGCCGGTATTGAACCAGCCCTCCGTATTCACGGCGCGACGTGTCTGGTCCTCGTCGTGGTAGTAACCCTTCATGAGGTTGGGCCCGCGTACCCAAAGTTCCCCGGTCTCTCCCTCGCCCACGTCGTTTCCATTGAGATCAACAATGCGAATTTCCACGCCGGGGATCGGCGCACCGATGGAGCAGTCCTTACGCGGAGACTCCAGCCTGGTTTGGGCCACCGTCGGAGACATTTCGGTGAGCCCGTATCCATTCTGCAGCGGGCAGCCGAACGCCGCTTCGATCGCTGCTTTGAGATCCGGCGTAAGCGGGGCTCCCGCAGTTCCGAGCACGCGCAGAGCGTGGCCCCGCAGGGTGATGCCTTCCTTGGCACACCAGTCGATCATCCGCGCATACATGGCGGGCACGCCGATAAGCACGGTCAAGCCGTTGCGGAGTTCCGCGAGCAATCGCTCCGGCGTGAAACGTTCGTCCAGAACCAGGGCCGCGCCACAGAAAAGCGCGCCCAGCAGTTGGGACGAGAGGCCCACGACGTGAGCCATCGGAAGAACGCCATAGACGATGTCGCCTGGCCCAACCCTCCGCAACGCTTGGAAGGATGACGCCATGAAAAGCAGGTTCGCGTGCGTGAGCATGACGCCTTTCGGTCGGCCCGAAGTTCCCGACGTATAAATCATCGCGGCGACCTGTTCTTCCGGCGCGATGCAAACCGCTTCCGGGGTAGCCAGTTCATTAAGTCCGCTGACACTTACCGTGCCCACCCGACCCAAAGCTTGCGAGGCTGCGCCAAAGCGCTCGGCGTGAGCGCGTGCATCTTTCGAGAATTCGCCGGTGAAGAATACGCGGCGCGCCCCCGAGTGCTCGACGAACGAATCGATTTCGCGAGCCGACAAGCGGGCGTTTACGACGACCGCCCACGCATCGCACGCGCTGGCAGCGAGCACTAGCGTCGCGAGTGCCGTGCAGTTTTCGGCAACGAGCAAGATGCGGTCGCCGGGTCGGACGCTCAACCCTTTGAGGGTGTTGGCAGTGGATTCGACGACCTCCAGCAGCTCCCCGTATGTCAGTTGGTACTTCGCGTCGCGCATCGCGAGCGAGGCGGGGGCTTCCTCCGCTCGTCCATAAATCACTTCATGAAGCCGCGAATAAGTGCTGTAAGGGTTGTTTTTTGCTTGCTGCATGGCCTGTCTCCAATCGTTGCGTGATGCATAAATGAACTGCACTGCAGTTAAGTATGTCGCTTAGCGGTTCAAAAATCAAAAAAATCAGGTCGAATGGATTGACCATGCTGCTCTTGCCGTCCATACTGAACCGCAATGCAGTCTTTGATTTTGAATTCGATACAAGGAGACAAGAATGAGCGACAAGAAGGCGATCGTCGTCATTGGCGCAGGGGATTCCACTGGCGGCGCGATCGCGCGACGCTTCGCGCGCGAGGGCTACATAGCCTGCGTGACGCGCCGAAACGTGGAGAAGCTCGCGCCGTTGGTCGACCAGATCCGCGCGGATGGCGGCGAGGCGCATGCCTTCGGATCCGACGCGCGGGAAGAGGAGCAGATGACGGCCCTGTTCGAAGAGATCGAAAAGAACATCGCTCCCGTGGAAGTGGCCGTTTTCAACATTGGCGCCAACGTCAGGTTTGACATCCTTGAAACGACCGCGCGTGTCTACTTCAAGGTTTGGGAGATGGCCTGCTTCGGCGGCTTCCTGATGGGGCGAGAGGCGGCACGTGTGATGCTGCCGCGCCAGCGCGGATCCATCTTCTTCACCGGCGCGACGGCCAGTGTGCGCGGACGTGCCGGCTTCGCTGCATTCTCCGGCGCAAAGCATGGACTGCGAGCCTTGGCCCAATCGATGGGACGCGAGCTCGGGCCCAAGGGCATTCACGTCGCACACCCCATTGTCGATGGCGCGATCGACACCGAGTTCATCCGTGAAACTTTTCCTGAGCGATATGCCTTGAAGGACCGGGACGGCATCCTGAATCCCGACCACATCGCGGATATGTACTGGATGTTGCATCAGCAACCGCGGGATGCCTGGACCCACGAGCTCGATCTGCGTCCTTGGATGGAAGCCTGGTGAGCAGGCACACCGTGCGTTTTCGCGGGGCAGCCTCGTCCCGCGAAAGATAGCGTCATTCCCGCCGTCGCCCGGCCCAGCGGTGTCGCAGTCCAGTGGAATCCAACATGCAACTCACTTTTAGCGCAGCGGACGAGCAGTTCCGCGATGAAGTGCGCATATTCCTGCGCAACAATCTACCCAAAGATATCCAGCAGAAGGTTATGGAAAACCGTCCTCTTGGCAAAGAGGACATCGTCCGGTGGACGAAGATTCTTGCTGACCGAGGCTGGAGTGCGCCCAACTGGCCTGTCGAGCACGGCGGCACAGGTTGGAATCCTGTTCAAAGCTACATCTTCACCGAAGAATGCGCGTTGGCCGGAGCCCCGGAGCCCATTGCGTTCGGCGTGCGGATGGTGGCGCCTGTTCTGATTGCCTTTGGCAGCGACGAGCAAAAGCAGCGATATCTGCCGCGGATCCGCAGCGGCGACGATTGGTGGTGTCAGGGCTATTCGGAACCCGGCGCGGGATCGGATCTCGCCAGCCTGTCCACGGCAGCACGGCTGGATGGCAACGCGTTCATCGTCAAGGGGCAAAAGATCTGGACGACCTACGCGCAACACGCCGACATGATGTTCTGTCTGGTGCGAACCGATCCGGAGGCGAAAAAGCAGCGAGGTATCTCCTTCCTGCTTATCGACATGAAGTCGCCAGGGATCACGGTTCGACCGATCATCACCCTTGACGGCAAGCACGAAGTCAACGAGGTGTTCTTCGACGACGTCCGCGTGCCGGCGGAAAATCTGGTCGGCGGCCTGCATCAAGGATGGGACTGCGCGAAGTACCTGCTGCGGCACGAGCGTTTTTCCACCTCCATGATTGGCCACATCCGACGCAATCTTCGATTGCTTCTGGAGACGGTGAAGTCCAGGCAAGGAACAAGCGGGCCGCTCAGCGAAGATCTGACGTTCTGCGAGCGCGTCGCGCGCATCTCCATCGAAGTGGATGCGCTCGAGTACACGCTATTGCGAGCGATTTCAGACGCGGATCGCGGCGGCGACGTTGGCACCAAGGCCTCCCTGTTCAAGATCCGCAGTTGTCAATTGGCGCAGCAGGTCAGCGAGCTCCACCTGGACGCGTTGGGCACCGATGCACTGGCATATCCACCGGAAGGAAAGAATCTCGGCTGGCAGAGCGGCGGGCTGCTGCCCGATGAGGCACCGGCTCAGGTCGCCAACTATCTCAATTTGCGAAAGCTCACCATCTACGGCGGCTCGGAGGAAATCCAGAAGAACATCCTCGCCAAAGCAGAGCTGGAACTGTAGGACGACGACATGGACTTCACGATCTCTGACGACCAGCAGATGCTGATCGACGCCGTCGAGCGATACCTCGAGCGGCAATACAAATTCGGCGAGCGGGTCGCCCATCGCGTGCGCTCCGACGCGCATTGGTCAGATTTTGCGGAACTGGGTCTGCTCGCACTCCCTTTTCCAGAGGCATACGGCGGCGGTGGCGGCGGCCATATCGAACTCGCACTCGTCATGCAGGCGTTCGGCAAGGCGAACGTTACCGAACCCTATGTGGGCGCCATCGCGGTAGCCGGCGCCTTGGTGAAAGTCGCAGCATCCGCTGCGCAGATGGACATGTTGATTCCCGGCATGGCCGACGGCAGTCGGATTATCGTGGCCGCGATCGAAGAACCCCAGGCCAGGGCGGAGCTCTGGCGTATTCAGACCACGTACTCCGTCACCGACGATGGCTTCGTCATCTCGGGAGCGAAATCCGGCGTGCTCAGCGGTCGCGCGGACTGTCTCCTAGTGCTCGCCCGGCTCGCAGGCGGCTCGGTTCACTGCGATAACTTCAGGCTATTTGTGGTTCCGACCGCGGCCGAAGGCGTTTATCACATTTCCTATCCTGCGGTCGATGGATCCGAAGTGTCCGAGTACCGCTTCGATCGCGTCCAAGTTGGCCAGGGTGCACAACTTGGCAACGGCACCAAGGTGCTTGCGGATGTGGAGTTCGCCTTGGATGTCGGGCGCATCGCCGTCTGCGCGGAGGCCGTAGGCATCATGGAGGCCGTTGTACTGGCCACGACGGAGTACACCAAACAACGTCGCCAGTTCGGTGCTTCGCTGGCGAGCTTCCAGGCGCTCCAGCACAAGATGGTCGACATGCTTGTCCATACCGAACAGGCCAAGTCGTCGCTCTACCGGGCACTCGCACATATCGACGACGCTTCGCAGCGTGGCGGTGCGTGTGCCGCAGCGAAAGCAATGATCGGCACAAGTGCCCGGTTCGTGGGGCAGCAGGCCGTCCAAATCCACGGTGGCATGGGGATGAGCGAAGAAATGCGCGTGTCGCACTACTTCAGGCGCTTGACCGCGATCGATCAGACTTTCGGCAATGCCAGCGAACATTTACGACGCCTGGCGATGAGCATCTCGGCTCAGGCGCGGAGCTAAAAATACAAAAGACTTAGAGAAGGAGGCAACTATGAATCGACGTGATTTTGGACGCCTGAGCGTCATTGGTCTGACCAGCACCCTGGGATGTTCGTTGGCGTCGCGCGCAATCGCGCAGGACGGTCAGGAGAAGTTTCCGGATCGCCCCATCCGCGTTCTGCTGGGCTTCCCGCCAGGGGGTTCGACGGACACCCCAATGCGCGTACTGACCGCGAATGCTTCCAAGATTCTCGGGCAGCCGCTGGTCATTGAGACCAAGCCCGGTGCCGCAGGCGTGCTGCCCGCTCAGATCCTGCAGTCGACAAAACCTGACGGCTATACGCTCGCGGTCATTCCCCAAGGCGTCTTCCGACTTCCCTATACGACGGACATTAGCTGGAATCCCGCGGACCTCAGCTTCATTATCGGCGTGACGGGCTATGTATTCGGCATCGTGGTGCCGGCGAGCTCACCGATCAAAAGCATGAGCGACTACATCGCCTATGCCAAAGCGCATCCCGGAGAGCTGACCTACAGCACGCCTGGTTCGGTGACCACGAACCACCTGACGATGGAGCAGATCTCGCGCGTCGCAGGGATCAAGCTGACCCATGTGCCATACAAGGGAACAGGCGAATCTCTGCAGGCGCTTCTGGGCGGCCATGTCATGTCGGCTGCGGAGACTGCGGGCTGGCAACCCTATGTCGAGAGCGGAAAGATGCGCCTGCTGGCAGTGTGGGGCGAAAAACGCATGCCGCGATTTCCGAATGTCCCCACATTGAAGGAGTGCGGGATCAACATCGTTCAGTCGTCCCCATGGGGCATCGCCGCACCGAAAGGCACGCCGAGCGCCATCATTGCGAAGTTGCATGCCGCATTCAAGCAGGCGATGGAAGAGAAGAACTTCCGCGACGCACTCGCTCAGTACGATATGGAACCCATGTATATGAGCCCGGAGCAGTACCGGCGGTTTGCGATATCCGCGATGGCAAGAGAGAAGGCGACTCTCGAACAGATCGGGTACAAGAAGAACAGTGGCTGATGCCAACCGAGCTGTAGGCCGGCGAGGGCGATGTATGATTTGCCTTCGTCGGCAGACTCGGACACAAAAATACTATGGCTACTTCGGAACCGCGTTGTGCCGTGGCGCGGGCCATGAGCGTCATTGGAGAAAGGTGGGCCATCCTTATCCTGCGCGAAGCGTTCTATGCGGAAGTGCGGCCGCCGGACGTAGGTTTCGCGGGCGGCATTGACGGCAATCAGCGCGCCGCCGCAACTGATGCACTCGCAGTCGCACCGGGCTCCGCGGTGATTTTCGTCGAGCTCGAGGATGTAGCGCGTGGGCGAGCTGGGCATCATCCCGGGTTCGATGGGCGCGCGCTCTTTCATCGTGCGCGGCAAGGGCAACCCGGAGTCGTTCTGCTCATGCAGCCACGGCGCGGGGCGCACCATGAGCCGCAGCGAGGCCAAGCGCCGCTTCACCGTGGCCGACCAGGTGCATGCGACCGAAGGCGTGGAATGCCGCAAGGACGCCGCCGTGATTGACGAGATCCCGATGGCCTACAAGGACATCGACGCGGTGATGGCTGCGCAGGCGGACCTGGTGGAATCGTGCACACGTTGCGGCAGGTGGTGTGCGTGAAGGGGTGATTGCGCTGCACGGACTCACGTTTGCGCCGCATTGGCGGCACGAGCGGCACAATCCGAGGATTGCACGACGCCGTACAGGCGCCGCAGTTCAGGCTGAGGCGCCTGGCGCAGGTATTCGAGCATCTTCTTGATGAAGGCGGGGGTGGCGATGTCCGGTACGCGCGCGATCCAGGCCGCCGCGCCCGCATGGTTTCCAGCCAGCGCCAGCACCCGGGCGTAGTTGAACTGCCCGCGGAAATCCCCGGCTTCAGCGGCGCGGCGGTAATAGCCGGCCGCGATGCGGGCATCGGCCGGGACTTCCCAGCCGTCTTCGTAGAATCCGCCCACGATATTCAGCGATTTGGCGTGTCCCAGATCCGCCGCCTTGCGGAACCAGGCAAACGCCGCAGGCCGGTCAGGCGCCAGGCCTCGGCCCAGCGCCAGCGAGGTGGCCAGGTTGTACATGCCCCAGTCCGATCCTCGCTCTGCCGCCACCGTGTACCAGTGGGCGGCGGCGGTCGCGCCGGCAGCGGTGCCCCAGCCGTTCTCATAGCAGCGCCCCACCAGGTTGGCCGCGCCTGCGTGGCCGGCATGCGCGGCATGCTTGAACCATGCAAAGGCCCGCGCCTCATCCCGGGCGACGCCGCGTCCTTCCAGAAACCACTGTCCAAGCAGCGTCTGCGCCGCGAGTGAGCCGCCGGCGGCAGCGGCGCCAAGCCAGGCCAGCGCGGCCTGGGGCGGCCCGGCAAGTTTGTCGCGCAGGCCGGCGGGGCCAAGGTGATCGAGTTCACCCCGGGAGACGACAGGGAAGGGAAGCAGGTCCATGGGATCACGCGGCGGGCGGCCCGTGCGGGCCGCCGCGATCCGTCAGTAGCGGACGTTCAGGTTGAGCATGGCCCAGCGACCCGGGGCGATGGTCGCGTAGTGCGTCGGGTAAGCCTGGCTGTAATACGTCTTGTTGAACAGGTTCTGCACGTTCAGCTGCAGCGTCAGGGCCTTGTTGATCTTGTACGAGGCCATCGCGTCAAAGCGCCAGTAGGCCGGGACCCACTTGTTGTTGGCTTGGCTGCCCCAGACCTTCGACACATAGTAGGCGCCGCCGCCGACCGTGAAGTTGGGGAACAGGCGATAGGTGGACCACAGGCTGAAGCTGTCCTCCGGCGTGTTCGGGAACGCGGTGCCGTTGCTCAGGCCGAACGCCGCGCCAGCGCCGCCGGCGTTGCGCAGTTCGCTCTTCAGGTGCGTGTAGCCGCCGAACACCGCCCAGTCGTCGGTCACGTTGCCCGAGAAGCCGAGCTCGAAACCGTCGACGCGCTTGTTGCCGGCCATGGCGACGGTGCCATCCTGCAGCGTAATGCGTGCATTGGTGGTCTCGATGCGGAAGATCGCGGCCGTCAGCGCCAGGCGCTTGCGCAGGACATCCCACTTGGTACCCAGTTCGAAGGCCCGGTTCTTTTCCGGGGCGAGTTGCGAGCCGGTGGTCAGCGGGTTGCTGTCGCTGCCTTGCGACAGGAAGGCCCCTGCCGGCGTCGACGACGTGCCGTACGACACATAGACGCTCGCGTTATCGGCGGGCTTGTAGACCACGCCGAACTGGTAGTTGAGGAGATTGTCGTCGCGCGAGTAACTGGTGCGAACGTTGGTGCCGGCGGCACGCGTCGACAGGAACTCCGTGGCGTAGCGGTCGAGGCGCAGGCCGGCGTTCACGATCCATTGCTTGCCCAGTTCCATGGAGTCGAACACATAGGCCGATGTGGTGTTCGTCTGCGAGTAGCTCGGATTGTTGGTGCGCGCGATGGAACCCGCCCACGGATCACCGGGGTTTGGATTGTAGAGGGTCGTGCAGTTGTAGCCGCCTGCCGCGCCAGGGCCCGCCGGGCAGCGATTGCTGCCGGTGGCGACGGTGTAGGTGTCGTTGTCGCTGGTCTCTCGCGAGAACTCGATGCCGGTGGCGTACTTGTGCCTGACCGGGCCGGTCACGAACTCGCCCGACAGGTCGGTCTGGTTCGACAGCGTCCTGGCGGTGCTGATGCGCGTATTGGCGCGGCGCCAGATCATGTCGTAGTAGAGATTGCCCTGGCTGTCGTCCGGCTGGGTGTAGATGAAGTCCTGCGACGTGCGCGACATGCGCGTCTGGTTGCGGAACCTGAGTGCGTCGCTGAAATCGTGCTCGAAGCGGATGGTGCCCATGTCCGCCGCGTCCTTGCGGAAGTCGCGGTCGACGAGGCCGTAGTACGTGTTGCGCGGTACGTTCACCGGCGAGCCGTCACCCGCCGTGCGCGTCCTTGGACGGCCGTCGGTGCGGGCATTGAAGGTGGGGTTGTTGTACGGAATGCCGACATCGGGGATGTCGTCCGTCTGCATGTGGTAGTACGACATCGTCAGGCGCGTGGGCGTGCCCAGCCCGAACGTGACCGTGGGCGCCACACCCCAGCGGTTCTGGTGGGTCGCGTCGCGGCCCGCGACGTCGGAGTCGTGGTACATCGCATTCAGGCGGAAGGCCGCGTGTTCGGCGAACTGCCAGTTGCCGTCGACGGTAGCCCGCTTGTAATCGGCGTTGCCCACGCCCACATTGCCTTCGGCAAAGTTGCCGAGCTTCGCCGACTTGCTGGTGAGGTTGATGCTGCCACCCGCCGAGCCACGGCCATCGTAGGCCCCGGCGGGGCCCTTGGTCACCTCGACCGATTCAATATTGAAGACTTCGCGGCTTTGCGAGCCGATGTCGCGAAAGCCGTCGAGGAACGTGCTCGCCTGGGCGTCGTAGCCACGGATGAACGGCCGGTCGCCGACCGGGTTGCCACCTTCGCCGGCGCCGAAAGCGATGCCTGGCACCGTGCGCAGCACATCGGTAAGGGTGGTCGAGCCCGTGCTCTGAATCACTTCCTGGGGAATGACCGTAATCGAGCGCGGCGTATCGAGCAGCGCCTCCGGGTTCTTGATCGACGATGAGTTGTCGACCTTGAACTCGCTCGCGCCCGAGACCGTAACAGTCGGGAGTTCGACCGTGCCCGGCGGCGTCTGGGCGGCCGTCTGGGAGGCCGCCTGGGCCGTTGCGGGCGCCGCGGCGACAGCCACGCCAAGTGCGCCAGTCAGGTGCGGCAACAAACGCACGCCCTTGGTGATTGCGAGCACGGTTTCGCTCATGGGTAGGCCTTTATGTAAATGATGTAACGAATGAGAAAGATTATCATTTGTATTACGGAAGGTTCCACTTGTTTTTACTGCAAGACATTGCAGAGCGTTACACGCACACGAAAATGTCGTATAGATCTCATCATGCGGGCCTTGGCGTCGGTTGCTTCACACCGTCATCAGGTTGGCGGGCGGCCCACTTCCAATCAGAAGCGGAAGCTTGCGGCCACTACCAGACTCGTCTTAAAATAGTAATAATTCTCATTTGCATGGTGCGCACATCGTTGGAGGTGCGGAAATGAACAGGGGTTTCGCAGGTGGGCGCCGCCGACACCACAATCAATCAGCAACTTCATGTCCTCTATTGCAACCATCACCGGTGGTTGCAGGGATGGCTGCGCCGCCAGCTTGGCAATGCCTGCGATGCTGCCGATCTCGCCCAGGACGTGTTCCTGCGCCTGTTGCGGCGTGAGCCCTGCGATATCCGCGAGCCGCGCACCTACCTGAGCACCATTGCGCGTGGATTGGTCATCGAGCACTGGCGCCGTCGCGAACTGGAACTGGCCTGGCTGGAGACGCTGGCCCAGTTGCCCGAAGCGCAAGCGCCGTCGCCTGAGAGCCGGCTCCAGTTCCTCGAGACGCTGATCGCGATCGACCGCATCCTCGATGCGCTGAAGCCGCAGGTGCGCACCGCATTCCTGTGGGCGCAACTGGAAGGGCTGACTTGCCGGCAGATCGGCGAGCGCCTGGGTGTGTCGCTGGCCACGGCGGAACGCTACGTGGCCACCGCGCTGCGCCATTGCTACACGCTGCGCTTTGGCGAGTAAGCGCCGGTGACCGATCCTGGCAGGCCTGCACAGACGCAGCCTGATCCCTCTGTTCCGTCCGATGTCGTCGACCAGGCCATCCGCTGGATGGTCAAGCTCGACTTTGGCGAAGGGGATGCCGCGGCGCGGAAAGCCTTCGCACAATGGCTGGCCGCCAGTCCGCTGCATGGCTTGGCCTGGCAACGCTTGAAGGGCTTGCAGGACGATTTCAGCCGGATGCCGCCGGTGCTTGCGCTCGATACGCTGAAGGCCGTGGGTGAGCGTCGTGGCACGCGCGGCATCCGGCGGCGCCAGGCACTCAAGCTACTCTCGCTGGCCGGTGTTTCGGTACTGGCTGCCGGCGCCGCGCGCGAGTTGGCGCCGTGGCAGCGCCTGCTGGCCGACGCCAGCACCGCCACCGGAGAACAGCGCACGGTGCGGCTCAATGACGGCAGCACGATCCTGCTGAACACCGACACCGCAATCAGCACCGCCTTCGATGCCGCGCGTCGGGTCGTGACGCTGCGGCGTGGGGAGATCCTGGTTGCCACCGGACACGATACGCCCGCTGCCACCACCGGCGCCGCAACGCGGCCGTTCTGGGTTGAAACGCCATTTGGCCGACTACGTGCCCTGGGGACGCGCTTTGTGGTGCGGATCGAGGACGGGCGCGCGCGCGTCAGCGTGCTTGAAGGAGCGGTCGCCCTGCACCCCGCCAACGGCCGGGTCGCCGACGACACCGTGAAGGTGGCGCGAGCCGGCACGAGCTGGTGGCTCGCGGCCGACGGCAGCGCACCGGCGCCGGCCCGGCCCTTCACCGACGATGGCTGGGCCGATGGCGTGATCGCCGGCAACGACATGCGGCTGGCGGACCTGCTGGCCGAGCTGTCGCGCTACCGCAGCGGGCGCATCGCCTGCGATCCGGCCGTGGCGGACCTGCGCGTGTCCGGTGCATACCAGGTGCGAGACACCGATCGGGCCCTGGCATTCCTTGCTCAGGCGCAGCCCGTCAGTATTCGCTACCGCACGCGCTTCTGGGTCAGCGTGGGACCGCGCTGAACGACGATGCCTGGCGTGCGAGAAATATTTGCAGAAGATATGAGGGGATTTCGATTCTCGACCGGCCTACAGCATAGGAAACCAACACCTGTCGCTGCCGGAGAGAATGATGTCTGTATCTTGTTTTGCCCACGCCCGCCCTGCCAAGTCGCCTCGCCTGGCCCGCACGCCGCGGCCCAGGCCGCTGGCCGTCGCGCTGCACCATGCCTGCGTCTGCCTGACCTTCGGAGCGGCCGTGGCACCGTTTGAAGCCCTGGCGCAGGCCGCCGATCCACAAACGCTGCCGGCCGTGACCGTCAGCGCCAGCGCTGACGGTGCCGGCGAGCTGCCCGCCGCGTACGCGGGCGGCCAGGTGGCGCGCGGCGGCCGGCTCGGGTTGCTTGGCAACAAGGGGGTGATGGACACCCCGTTCGCGACGACCAATTACACCGCGCAGCGCATGGAAGACCAGCAAGCCGTGACCCTGGCGGAAGTGCTGGGGAGCGACCCGTCCGCGCGCTTCACCGGCCAGATTGGTGGCGTGACGGATTCGTTCTTCATTCGCGGCTTCCCGATCAACGAGGGCAACCTGTCCGAGGTGGCCTTCGACGGCGTCTACGGGGTGTCGCCCAACTATCACCTGTTCACCGAATACCTGGAACGTGTCGAGGTGCTCAAGGGCCCGGCTGCGTTGCTGTATGGCATGTCCCCCAACAGCGGCGTGGGCGGTGTCGTCAACGTGGTGCCCAAGCGCGCGCTGGCCACGGACCTGACGCGCTTTACGCTCGACTACGCCTCCGACGCGCAGGTGGGCGGCGCCGTCGACCTGAGCCGGCGCTTCGGCGAGAAGCGCGAATGGGGGGTGCGCTTCAACGGGCTGCACCGCCAGGGCCCGACCCCGCTGGATCACCAGAAGTCGCGCGCTGAAGTGGCCGCCTTGTCGCTGGATTATCAGGGCCAGCGCCTGCGCGCCTCGCTCGACGTGATCGAGCAATATCAGTGGATCGATGCGCCTACGCGTCCGCTCCTTGTCGCCGCCGGCGTGGCCGTGCCGGCGGCACCGGATGGCCGGCGCAATGTCTCGCAGCCATGGGGTTGGTGGAAGTCCAACGACGTCTCGACGCTGCTGCGCGCCGAGTACGATCTCACCGACAACATCACCTTCTTTGCCGATGCCGGGGGCACGCGCTCGGACGTGGCGCGCTTCTCCGACCAGACCCCCACCATCCTGAATGCCAGCGGCGACACCTCGGCCGTGCCGCAGAACTGGAAGTTCCAGATCAATCGTTCTTCGCTCGATACCGGTGTGCGAGCCAGGTTCGAGACCGGTCCCGTCAGGCATGCGCTGGCGCTGCAGGCCAACCAGTACATGGACCGCTTCGCGAGCGCCAGCAGGGCGGGCACGGCGGTGAGGTCGAACATCTATGACCCGGTCGCCAGCCCCGTGCAGAGCGTGGCAGCACCCGGCTCAGTACCCAAGGTGTCGGACTCCACGCTGTCCGGCGTGTCGCTGGCCGACACACTGAGCGCATTCGACGAGCGCCTGCAACTGACGCTGGGCCTGCGCTATCAGCAGGTGAAGTCCGGCAACTACAGCAGCAACGGCGTCAAGACGGCTTCGTATGATGAAAGTGCTGTCACGCCGCTGGCCGGCATCGTGTACAAGCCCTGGCAGCATGTGTCCCTGTATGCCAACTACGTGGAAGGCCTGAGCAAGGGCGACATCGCGCCGGCCACTGCATCGAACGCGGGTGAGGTGTTCGCGCCGTACAAGACGAAGCAGCAAGAGGTGGGCGTGAAGCTTGATGCCGGCAAGGTCATGGCCACGCTGGCGGTGTTCCGCATGACCAAGCCCAGCGGACAGCTGTTCGGCACGGTCTATGCGATCGACAGCGAGCAGCGCAACCAGGGCATCGAGCTCACGTTGTCCGGGGAAGCGTACCAGGGGGTGCGCCTGCTCGGTGGCGTGACCTTGCTGGACGGCGAGCTGACCAGGACCAACAGTGCCGCGACCCTCGGCAACCGTCCGGTGGGCGTGCCCAAGGTGATGGCCAACGCGGGTGCCGAGTGGGACCTGCCGTGGGTGCCAGGCCTGACACTGACCGGTGCGGTGAACTACACCGGCAACGCCTACGTCAACCAGGCCAATACCCAGCATGTGCCGTCGTGGACCACGGTGGACCTGGGCGCGCGCTACCGGACCAGGGTCAGCGGTCATGCGACCACTCTCAGCGCGGCGCTGATCAACGCCTTCGATCGCAAGTACTGGTCGGGGGTGGCATCGTACGGCACCATTTCGCAGGGCGCCCCGCGCACCTTCATGGCGTCCATGGCGGTGGATTTCTGAGCGGAGCGGCGTGAGGAAACGGCAGTCGCAACGGTCTCCGGCCACGGTATGGAGCACGCGATGCGCTTCGGCTGCCGCGGCTGTGTTGCTTGCCGTCCTGATGCTGGGGACCGTCCCGCTGGCGGCGCTGGCGCAAGCCAAGGGCAGTGCCGCCGGCATGCGCACCTTCGCCATTGCGCCCGGTCCGCTCACGGTCACGTTGAACCGCTTTGCCGGCGCCGCCGGCATCAATCTCTCCTACGATGCCGCGCAACTGGCCGGCCTGCGCAGCGAGGGGTTGCTCGGCAGCTATGCGGTGCCCGAGGGCTTTCGCGTGTTGCTGGCTGGCACCGGCCTGGAGGCGGTGCCAATGGACGGCGGCGGCTATGCCGTGCGCCGCGCCGCGGTGCAAACTGAACGCGCGCCGGCAACGCTGCCCGAAGTGCGCGTCATCGGCAAGCATGACAGCGAGCCGCCGCTGCTGGCCGGTGGACAGGTCACGCAAGGCGTGCGCCTGGGTTTGCTTGGCAACACCGACAACATGGATGCGCCCGTCAACGCCGTCGGATACAGCGCCGGCTTCATCGAGAACCGGCAGGCACGCACCGTTGGCGATGTGCTGGCCAACGACGCATCGGTGCGCTATGTCAGCCAGCCCGGGGGCATCCTGGATGCGTTCAGCATCCGTGGCTTTCCGGTGGGCAACGGCAATTTCGGCGAGATCGCGTTCGATGGCATCTATGGCGTGGCGTCCAACTATCGCGTTTCCACCAGTTATGTGGAGCGCGTGGAACTGATCAAGGGCCCCGCGGCGGTGCTGACCGGCATGGCGCCCGGCGGCAGCGTGGGCGGCGGCATCAATATCGTGCCCAAGCGCGCGGGCGCTGTCGACGTGACGCGCTTCACGGCCGACTACGCGGCGGCTTCGCAGTTCGGGGGCAGCGTGGATATCAGCCGCCGCCTGGGCAGTGCAAGCCAGTTCGGCATCCGCTTCAATGGCAGCTATCTGGGTGGCGGCACCGCGCTCGACAACCAGTCCCGCCGCGCTACCTCGGGCGCGCTCGCGCTGGACTACCAGGGCCAGCGCGTGCGCGCCACGCTGGACGTGATCGACCAGCGCGAACGGATCCCGGCGCCATCGCGGTTGCTGCATATCGTGCCGGGCATGGCAGTGCCCGAGGCGCCGGATGGCCGCCGCAACATCTCGCAGCCGTGGGAGCAATCACGCATCCGCGATGGCTCGCAGCTGCTGCGCGCGGAGTATGACCTTGCCGACGGCGTGACCTGGTTCGCCGATGCCGGTGGCGGGCAGACGCACGTGGCGCGGCTGTTTGCCATCACGCCCACCATCATCGATGCCGCGGGCGATGTGGCGGTAGCCGACTCCAACTATCGTTTCCACGTGGCGCGTGTCAGCGCCGACACTGGCGTGCGTGCGCGCTTCCAGACCGGGCCGGTGAGCCACCAGCTCAGCGTCGTGGCCAGCGGCTACCAGGACAAGCTCGGACGCGCGTACAACACTGCCAGCACGCCCGCGCTGACCAACCTTTATGCGCCCGCGACGCTGCCATTCCAGGATGTGCCGGCGCCATCGGGCGTGCCGACGGTATCGAAGACATGGCTCACCGGCGTGGCGTTGGCCGATACGCTCTCGGTGCTTGACCGCCGTCTGCAACTGACGCTTGGCCTGCGCCACCAGCGCGTGCAGTCGGACAATTTCCATGCTGACGGCGGACTGGCGTCGCGCTACGACCAGGGCGCGTGGACAACGCTGGCGGGGCTGGTGGTCAGGCCCTGGCAACAGGTATCGCTCTACGCCAATCGCATCGAGGGCCTCAGCAAGGGCGATATCGCGCCGGGCAGTGCCAGCAATGCCGGCGAAGTGTTTGCCCCGTACAAGTCGCGGCAATACGAGGTAGGGGCCAGGTTCGACCAAGGCGGCATGCGCGCCACCGTCAGCGCATTCCAGATCAGCAAGCCGGCCGGAGAACTTGCCGGCCCGGTGTTTGCCGTCAACGGCGAGCAGCGCAGCCGGGGTCTCGAGTTCGGGTTGTACGGCGAACCCGCCAGCAATGTGCGCTTGCTGGCGAGCGCCGCACTGCTCGACGCAATCATCACCCGCGACACAGACGCCGGGACGTTGGGAAGATCCGTCATCGGCGCCCCGTCGCTGCAGGTGAACCTTGGCGCGGAATGGGACGCCGCGTGGCTGCCCGGCCTGACCCTGAGCGGCGCGCTTGCCTACACCGGGCGCCAGTATGTTGACCGGGCCAATACCCAGAGCCTGCCAGCCTGGACGCGCGTGGACCTGGGTGCGCGCTTCCGGACCACGATGGCCGGGAACGATGCGACCCTTCGCCTCTACCTGCGCAATGTATTCGACCGCCGCTATTGGGCAGCGGTGGACAGCTACGGCGGCCTGGCCATTGCCGAGCCGCGCACGTTGATGATGTCGGCGACGGTCTGCTTCTGACCCGGCCCGATGGGCCGATAGCCGCGATGTGATACCGGTAGTCGGGGATCCGCCTGCTGTCGCCCGGCCGGTGCCCCAGATGGTCAGTCCACGAGCAGGTTGACCTTCGTCGCGAATTTCTGCCAGCGATCGATGTCGGAGCTCACCAGCTTCTGGAAATCGGCCGGGGTGCTCGTGGTCGTGGCAAAGCCGAGCTGTGTCAGCGATGCCTTGATCTCGGGTTTGGCGATGGCCCTGGCGATCTCCGCGTTCAGCTTCTGCACGATCTCGGGCGGCGTATGTGCCGGGGCCAGGATGCCGAACCACTGGTCGACGTCATAGCCGGTTACGCCAAGCTCGCTCACCGTGGGCACGTCGGGCAGGAACGGCGAGCGTGCCTTCGAGGTGACGGCCAGCGCGCGCAGCTTGTTGCTTTTCAGGTAGGGGATGGTGTTGGTCAGTGTGTTGACGCTGACATCGGCCTGGTTGCCAAGCACGTCGGCGATGGCGGGGGCGCAACCCTTGTACGGCACATGCAGCATCTCCATCTTTGCCGAGACCTTCAGCAGTTCGCCGGCCAGATGCTGCGGGGTGCCGTTGCCGCAAGACGCATAGCTGGGGGGGGAGGCGCTCTTGCCCGCCGCCAGCAGGTCGCTGAGGGTGCGGATCTTCGATTGCGATGGCACGGCAATCACCGACGGCACCGAGGCGAAGGTGATCACGGCGCTGAAATCGGACTTGGGATTGAACTGCAGCTTCTTGAAGACGCTCGGGTTGATGGCAAAGCTGCTGTTGACGATGAGCAGCGTATAGCCGTCGGCTGGGCTCTTGGCGACGAACTCGGCGCCGATATTGCCGCTCGCGCCGGGCCGGTTGTCGACGACCACCGGCTGCCCCAGCGACTTGCTGAGGTCATTCCCGATCAGGCGCGCAAGAGAATCGGTCCCCCCTCCGGCCGGGAACGTCACTACCACGCGGATCGGCTTTTGCGGGAAGGTACTGGCGATATTGGCTTCGGCGCGCCCGGGCAGGGTGCCCAGGCTGCCTGCGACAAACAGGAGCGATGCCAGACTGCTGACGACGGATGGGGGTCTCATGGATATGCCTCGTCGGTTAGGGTGAGGGAAGGGGAAAGGCCGGTCAATCGGGGTCTATACGCACGGCGTCGCAACACTCGCCGCCAGCACGCACCAGTGCCGCAGCCGCCTCAAGCGCTTCGGCGGAGCCGGCGTGGATGCGGTAGAGGGGTTGCCCTGGCGCTACCTCTGCACCAATCGCGCACAGCATGTCGACGCCTGCACCGGCATCGCGCGGCGCCCCGGCGGCGCGCGCCACGCCGGCAATCTGCAGGCCATCGACAGCTGTCACCCGGCCCTGCGTGGCGGCAGGCACGACCTGCGTATGCGTACCCGGCGCCACTGGATCGGGGCGTATGCCCTGTGCGGCGGCGATGCGATCGAACGCGGCCTTGGCCTTGCCTTCCTTCAGCAGCCCAGCCGCAATTTGCATGCCGTGTTCGGGCGAGCCCACCCGGGGATCGAAAGCGATGATCTCGCCGGCAAAGCGCAGGGCTTTTTCACGCAGGTCGGCGGGCGCATCGTGCGCGTTGTCGAGCACGAGACGGACGTCGCGCACCTCCAGTGCGGGCCCGATGCCGCGGCCGATCGGGAGGCTGCCGTCCGTGACCAGCGCGCGTACGTGCAGGCCCAGTCCCTTGCCGACGCGTTCGAACAGCGCGCCCAGCGCCTCGGCGTCGGCGCGCGTTGCCAGCTTGGTTTGCGGCCCGTAGGGCAGGTCGACAATGACGTGGGTAGCGCCGGCGGTGTATTTCTTCGACAGGATCGAAGCCACCGACCAGCGCCGCGAATCCAGCCGCAGCGGCCGCGTGATGGCGTTCATCACATCGTCGATCACGGAATGGTTCAGCCGCCCGTTCCACGCAATGCAGGCGCGCGCCTGGGCCACGCAGCGGCGCACGTCCTCGTGCGCCAGGTCGACCCGTGCGATGGTCTCCATGGCATCGGCGGTGCCGGCGGCAGAAGTGATTGCGCGCGACGATGTCTTGGGCATGGCCAGCCCGTAGGCCGCGACGATCGGCACCACGACCAGCGTGATGCGGCTGCCGGGAACGCCACCCATCGAATGCTTGTCGACGACAACGGGCTCGTCCCAGTCGATGCGAGGCGTGAAGGCGGTACGCGCGCGTGCCAGTGCCACCACTTCCTCGTCAGTCAGCGTGCGGGTTGCGGCAACGAGAAACTCGGTCAGCTCCGCCTCGGTGTAGCGTCCGGCGATGGCGTCCTGCAGCACGGCAACGTAGGCAGCTTCGTCGAGCGGCTCGCCGCGCAGCTTGGCCATCAGGTTGTTGCGGCTGGCCGGCTGTTCGGCGGCGGTTGCCCTGGTGCCGTTGCGCAAGGCTTCGACAAAGCGCGCCGTGCCGGCCTCCAGCGTGCTGTCGTTCGAGACCGTGATACACGGCACGTGTGGCGGCACCGGAGCCCCCGCGCGCGCCACGCGGCTGGCGACCTGGTCGCCCGATTCCCGCCCGCGCGCGGCAATGCGCCGGGCAAGCACGCCGTGCGGTGCCGTCACCAGGACCACCACGAAGCGCGGCAGGCGGGCCGCAAGTTCCGCGATGACGCCGCGCGAGCCATTGGCGACGACGTTGCGGCCGCGTTCGAGCTCGTGCATCAGGGACGCAGGCAATCCATAGCGCAGGCCGTGCGCGTCCCAGGTCACCAGGAATTCTCCGCTTCGCTGGCGCCGCGCGAACTCGGTCTCCGATACCCCCTCATGCGCTTCGCCGGCGGACCCGCCAGGACGCGTGATGACGCGCCGCGCAAAGACGTAGTCGTCATCGAGCGCGGCCCGTGCACCGTCGATCAGCGAGTCCTTGCCAGCGCCACTGGGCCCCACAACAAAAAAGAATGTGCCACTCGCCGCCATGGAAATTACCTTAGATGTCGAAGTTATGTGGTTATGCTAGCACCGGTCCGGGGGGTGTCAAGATAAGTTCGATGTCTAAGGTAATGCAAGCAATGGGCCAGCGCCCGCAAATCAAGCGTGTACGCGGGATTCGCGGATTTCTAGGGGAAAACACGGGGGCAGGGTGCGCAGCGACGGTGCCCCATGCATGGGTTGAGGGCAACGTGCACTGATGGAGTGAGCGCTACATGGAGATGCCTTGGCCATCAGGCGTGGTGTCCGCGTGCGAGTGCCGGAGGCGCTATCATGTGCGCTGTCGCCGGCACCGCGCTCGTTCGGCGCCGCATGCATACGTTCACTTTCCCTCATGACCATGGCCACAAGAAAGCCGGATGCTCCGGTCCCGATCACGCCCGCGGATGAAGCCGATGAAGAGCGGCTTGCCCACCTGGTGAAGGATGCCGCCCGTGCCTATATCCGGGCGCTCCAGCTGCGCCTGGCGGAACATTCGGTTTCGTATGGCCACTGGACCATCCTGCGCATCCTGTGGCGCCATGACGGCCTGTCGCAGCGGGAGCTGAGCGAACGGGCCGGCGTGACCGAGCCGACGACGTTTGCGGCAGTCAAGGCGCTGGAGGCGCTGGGCTACGTGGAGCGCACCCATCTTCCCGGCAACAAGAAGAAGGTGCATGTGTTCCTGAGCAAGACCGGACGCGCGCTGCGCCGCAAGCTTGAGCCGCTGGCTACCGAGGTCAATGAACTCAGCGTGCAAGGGCTGAGCGAGGAAGATGTGCTGACCACCCGCCGCGTGCTGATCACGATCGCGAAGCGGCTGGTCGCCGACGAAGCCGCTTCGGCGGAGCATGGCCGGCGCGTTCCGTCTACGCAGGAGGTGGGGCGGCTGCTCTCGGACCTGTAGGCAGCCCGCCAATGAAAAGACCCTCGCCGGGCGAGACCGGCAAGGGTGAATGCCTTGGGTAGAAGGCGTGAATCGGACAGGGGGCTGGGCCCCGCGGGTGTCAGGCTTCGTCGAGCCCGATATCGACGGCAGGGGCGGACTGGGTGATCTTGCTCGTGGAGATGTAGTCCACGCCTGTTTCCGCCACGGCCCGGATCGTCTCCAGGCGGATGCCGCCCGAGGCCTCGACCTTGGTCCGGCCATTGACGATCTGCACGGCTTCCTTCATGTCGGGCACCGACATATTGTCCAGCATGATCACGTCGACACCGGCTGCCAGTGCCTCGTGCACCTGTTCCAGCCGGTCGCATTCCACTTCCAGCTTGGTCAGCACGGGCAGCCTGCGACGCACGCGCGCCACGGCGGCGGCAATGCTGCCGCACACGGCGATGTGGTTGTCCTTGATCATCACGCCGTTGTCCAGGCTGAGCCGATGGTTCAGTCCGCCGCCGCAGGTCACCGCGTGCTTTTCCAGCGCGCGCAGGCCGGGCGTGGTCTTGCGGCTGTCGATCAGGCGCGCCCTGGTATGGGCGATGGCCTGGGCATACGTCGCCGTATGGTTGGCGATGCCGCACAGCCGCTGCATGATGTTCAGCGCGGTGCGCTCGGCGGTCAGGACACTGCGTGCATTGCCGCTCACGTTAAGCAGCACCGCGCCTTTTTCCACCTTGTTGCCGTCGGCGACGCGCACATCGACAGACAGCGTCGGGTCGTAGCGCGCGAAGATGCGTGCCGCCACATCGATGCCGGCGATGAGCATCGGCTCGCGGGCGTTCATGCAGAAGGTGCCGGTCTCTCCCGGTTCAATCATGGTCTGGACGGTCAAGTCGCAGATGCCGATGTCTTCGGTCAGCCAGAGATCGATCAGCTTGTCCGTGGCGAAAATGTCGTACATGAAGGGCTCCTGAACGGTGGTTGCGGTACCTATTAATCTTAGAGATCGAAGTACATGGCGTAATACTAGCCCTTCCATGCATCATGTCAAGGAATATTCGAGATCTAAGATATAGCGAGAGCCTACCGCGCGAACTGCCCCAGCATCGTCCCCACCGCCTCCAGCCCCGCCTCGATCATATGCTGCATGTAGACGCCCATCTGCGGCATCACCAGCATCAGCACCAGCAGCCCGCCCGACAGCGTGACCGGAAAGCCGACCGCAAAGATCGACAGTTGCGGCGAGGCGCGGTTCAGGATGCCCATCGCCAGGTTCAGCGTCAGCAGCGCGGCGATCATCGGCAGTGCCAGCAGCAGGCCGGACGAGAACACCATGCCGCCGGCGCGGGCCACGGCCATGGCGCCGCCGGCGGACAGCGGCGTGCCGCCGATAGGCAGGCCGTTGAAGCTGTCGACCAGCGTGCCCAGCATCAGCAGGTGGCCATCCAGCGCCAGGAACAGCAGCACCGCGATCAGGTTCAGGAAGCGCGACAGCACCATGGTCTGGCCGCCGGCGGCGCGGTCGAAGAAGGACGCGAAGGACAGGCCCATCTGCAGGCCGATGATCTCGCCGGCCTGCTGCACGGTGGCAAAGACCAGGCGCATGGCGAAGCCGGTGGCCAGGCCGATGCCGACTTCATTGAGGATGATGATCAGCCCGCCGAAGGAGTACACCGGCACTACCGGCGGCTGCGCGATGGTGGGCGAGACCACCATCGCGATCACGGCGGACAGGGCGATCTTGACGCGGCGCGGGATGGTGGATTCACCGAACAGCGGCGCGGTGCCGATCAGGGCCAGGATGCGGAAAAACGGCCACAGGAACGCCGCGAGCCAGCTGTAGAGCTGGGCTGAGGTGAACTCGATCACGGCGGGGAGTCAGCGGGCAGGGAGGGCGAGGGGGGACGACGAAGGCGAGCGCGGCTGGCGTCAGTGCGCCATCGCGGGAATGCTCTGGAACACCTCGCGCATATAGTCGACCATCGAATTGATCATCCACGGCCCGGCCAGCACCATGGTGGCGAACAGCGCGATCAGCTTGGGAATGAAGCTCAGCGTCATCTCGTTGATCTGCGTCGCGGCCTGGAACAGGCTGACCAGCAGGCCGGCGGCCAGCGCCACCAGCAGCAGCGGGGCAGCCAGCAGCAGGGTCATCTTCATCGCCTGGGTGGCGATGGTCATTACGGTCTCGGGTGTCATGGCTCGGACTTTGCGGTGGGTGGCGGGCGCTGGCTGGCCGCCTCAGTTCATGAAGCTCTGCGCCAGTGAACCCAGCAGCAACTGCCAGCCGTCGACCAGCACGAACAGCATCAGCTTGAACGGCAGCGAGATGGTGGCCGGCGGCACCATCATCATGCCCATCGCCATCAGCACGCTGGCGACGACCAGGTCGATGATCAGGAACGGGATGAAGATGGTAAAGCCGATCTGGAACGCGGTCTTCAGCTCGCTGGTGACGAAGGCCGGCACCAGGATGCTGAGCGGCACTTCCTCCGGGCCCTGCATCTCCGGCGCCTTGGCCATCTGGGCAAACATGGCCAGGTCCTTCTCGCGGGTCTGGCGCAGCATGAAGGCCTTGAGCGGCTCGACGGCCTTTGCCGCCGCGGCTTCCAGGCTGATCTTGTTTTCGGACAGCGGCTTGTAGGCGTCGTTGTAGACGCGGTCGAACACCGGTGCCATCACGAAGAAGGTCAGGAACAGCGACAGGCCCACCAGCACCTGGTTGGGTGGCGAGGAGGCCGTGCCCAGCGCGTTGCGCAGCAGGCCCAGCACGATGACGATGCGGGTGAAGCCGGTCATCATCAGCATTGCCGCCGGCAGGAACGACAGCGAGGTCAGCAGCACCAGCGTCTGCACCGGCAACGACCAGATCTGGCCGCCGCCCGGAGCGGGCTTGCTGATCACGCCGGGAAGCGCCTGGGCCCAGGCCGGTGCGGGCGCAAACGCCAGCGCGGCCATGGCCAGCATCAGCGCCAACAGGGACAACATCGGGCACGGCAGCGTGCGCCGCAGCGCGGCACGCGGGGAATTCATGATTTGAAGTGATCCTGCATCGAACGCAGCAGCTTTTCGGCAAAGGTGCCGCCGGTCGGCGGTTGCGATGATCCGATGGCGCCGCCGGGGGCCACCGTCGGGCTGGCGGCCGTGGTGCCCGCCGTCATGGTGTGCAGCGGCCGGATTTCGCCGGGGCTTACGCCCAGCACCAGCCAGGTATCGCCCACCTCGACCAGCACCAGGCGCTGGCGTGCGCCGAGCATGGTGCTACCGATCACCTTCATCGCGCCGCCCGTGGCATGGCGCACCAGGCCGGCACGCCGCGCCACCCAGGCCATGCCCAGGATCAGCGCGATGATGGCGAACAGCCCCAGCCCGGCCTGCGCCAGGCTGGCCGCGCCGCTGATGGCGGGCACGTGCGTGCCGTCGGCGGCCATGGCGGCCCCCGGCAGCATCGCAAGCACGGCCACGCTGGCGCGCGTCGGCATGGTCATTTGTTCAGCTTCCGGATGCGTTCGGAAGGCGTGATGATGTCCGTCAGGCGGATGCCGAACTTGTCGTTCACCACCACCACCTCGCCCTGCGCGATCAGGTAGCCGTTGACCAGCACGTCCATCGGCTCGCCGGCCAGGCCGTCCAGTTCCACCACCGAGCCCTGCGCCAGCTGCAGCAGGTTCTTGATGGGTACCTTGGTGCGGCCCAGTTCCACGGTCAGCTGCACCGGGATATCGAGGATCATCTCGATATCGTTGCGGAAGCCGCTCGGCGCTTCCTTGGCCAGCGGCGGGAAAACGGTGGCAGCGGCCGGGGTGGCCGCAGGCGCGGCCGCCGGTGCGGTGGCTGCGGGGATCCCGGCGGATGTGGCGCTGGTCTGCTCGGCCAGCGCGCTGGCCCAGTCGTCCATCGGGTCGACCGGCTTGTCCTCGATGCCGTCACTCATAATCGGTGTCCTCGGTGTCCAGGTGGGAGTGGCCGTCCTGGTGATTGATCATTCGTTCTACGCGCAGCGCGTACTGGCCGTTCATGGTGCCGAAGCCGCATTGCATGACGGGCACGCCGTCCACCTTGCCGAAGATCTTCTCCGGCAGCTCGATCGGCAGCACGTCGCCGGCGCGTAGCGCCAGCACTTCGGCCACGGTGCTCTGCAGGTGGGCGAATTCGGCGACCAGCTCCACCTCGGCCGCGCGCAGCTGCGTGGACAGTTGCGTGACCCAGCCCTTGTCGACCTCCTTCTCGTCCTGCAGCGGATTCATCAGCAGGTCCTTGAGGGGCTCGATCATCGCGTACGGCAGGCATACGTGAAGCTGGCCGCCGACCGCGCCCAGCTCGATGTGGAAGGCGGTGGTCACCACGGCTTCGTTGTGCGTGGCGACGTTGGCAAACTTGGGGTGCATCTCCGAGCGGATGTACTCGGTCTCGATCGGATGCACGGTGCGCCAGGCGTTGCCGTAGCTGGTCAGTGTCAGTTCCAGCATGCGCTGGATGATGCGCTGCTCGGTCTGGGTGAAGTCGCGGCCTTCCACGCGGGTGTGGAAGCGGCCGTCGCCGCCGAACAGGTTGTCCACCACCAGGAACACCAGGTTCGGGTCGTAGATGAACAGCGCCGTGCCGCGCAGCGGCTTCAGGTGGACCAGGTTCAGGTTGGTCGGCATCGGCAGGTTGCGCGCGAAATCGCCGAACTTCTCGATCCGCACGCTGCCCACTGAAATGTCCGCGCCGCGGCGGATGAAATTGAACAGCGCTGTGCGCATCGAGCGCGCAAAGCGCTCGTTGATGATTTCCAGCGTATGCAGACGGCCGCGGATGATGCGTTCCTGCGTCGCCAGGTTGTAGGGGCGCACCGCGCCTTCGTCGGGCGCAGGCTCGCTGGCCTTGGGCGTATCGGCTTCGCCGGATACGCCCTTGAGCAGCTCGTCTACCTCGTCTTGCGAGAGGAACTTGTCGTAGGCCATCTGGTGTCCTGCCCCTTGTGCGGCGTTATGGATGAATCCGGCTGCCCTGGCTTGCGCTTACTGCACCACGAACGAGGTGAAGAGCACATCCAGCACGCGCTGCGCCGGCAGGCCGCTGGCAAACGGCTTGCTGATGGTGTCGCGGATGTCGTCGGCCAGCTTGCGCTTGCCCTCGACGGTGGCCAGGTCGGCCGGCTGCCTGGCCGAGAGCAGCAGCAGGATGCGGCTGCGCGCTTCGGGCAGGTACTGGGCCAGGCGCGCCTGGGTCTCGGGATCGGCCACCTTCAGCGACAGGCCAGTGTGCAGGAAACGGTCGCCGTCGTTGCTGCGCAGATTGACGGTGAACGCATCCAGCGGCACGAAGATCGGCGGCGGTACGACCGGGGCGGCGGGCGCGGCGGCGGCGGCCGGCTGGCGGTTGCTCAGCACGCTGCCCAGCACGAAGCCTCCGGCGCCCAGTGCCAGGACCAGCACGCCGGCGCCGATCAGCAGCAGCCGGCCGCGCTTGCCTGTGTTGCCAGTCCGGGGAGGGGAAGCCGTGTTCGCCATGAGAAGCCTGTATCGGAATGCCTGCCATTCTTCCGGAATCGCAGGCCAGCAAAGGGCCGAAAAAAAGGGGGAAACCCTTTCAGCTTGGCCATTTGAGCGGAAAGGGGGCAGGCACGGCTACGCGAGCGGGCGCCCTGTGTTGCGCGCCTGCAGGCTGGTTAACGCTTGGCATCGGCTGAACTTGAGTAGTTCTGTCCGCCTTCTGCTTGCTTCGGCATGGTTTCGGCAGAGAGGGGAACCCGATGTTTGCCAGGACCTGCGTGCTCCTGGTGGCCGCGCGGGGTAGAGGCATCGGGGTCGGCAGCGTGCATTCCCTACTACGCTAGTCGGGAAGCTCGCTACGTGAGTCTGCAAAACAGTCAGTCATTAACGCATTGATTTTTATGCGTTTTCTCATTTTAACTCTTATATAAGATATAAGACATTTGACCAAGGAGCTGCTTCGGACTACAATCGCGACGTACCGAGTTCTTCTAAACCTAATTACTCAGCAGGTTCCCATGCTTGAAAACTATCGCGCACATGTGGCCGAGCGCGCCGCGCTTGGCATCCCCCCTCTGCCCCTGACCGCCAAGCAGACGGCCGAGCTGATCGAACTGCTGAAGAACCCGCCCGCCGGTGAAGAGCAAAACCTGGTCGAGCTGATCACCTACCGCGTGCCGGCCGGTGTGGACGACGCCGCCAAGGTCAAGGCCTCGTACCTGGCCGCCGTGGCGCTGGGCAAGGAACAGTGCGCGCTGATTTCGCGCGCCAAGGCGACCGAGCTGCTGGGCACCATGCTGGGCGGCTACAACATCTCGCCGCTGATCGAGCTGCTGGACGATGCCGAAGTGGGCACCGTCGCCGCCGACGCGCTGAAGAAGACCCTGCTGATGTTCGACGCCTTCCACGACGTGAAGGAGAAGGCCGACAAGGGCAACGCCAATGCCCGCGCCGTGCTGCAAAGCTGGGCCGACGCCGAGTGGTTCACCAGCCGTCCGGAAGTGCCGCAAAGCCTGACCATCACCGTGTTCAAGGTGCCGGGCGAAACCAACACCGACGATCTGTCGCCGGCCCCGGACGCCACCACCCGCCCGGACATCCCGATGCACGCGCTGGCCATGCTGAAGAACAAGCGCGACGGCGCGGCGTTCCAGCCGGAAGAAGACGGCAAGCGCGGCCCGGTCAAGTTCATTGAGTCGCTGAAGGAAAAGGGCCACCTGGTCGCCTACGTGGGCGACGTGGTCGGCACCGGCTCAAGCCGCAAGTCCGCCACCAACTCGGTGCTGTGGTTCACCGGCGAAGACATCCCGTTCATCCCGAACAAGCGTTTCGGCGGCGTGTGCCTGGGCAACAAGATCGCCCCGATCTTCTACAACACCATGGAAGACGCCGGCGCGCTGCCGATCGAGCTGGATGTGTCGAAGATGGAAATGGGCGACGTGGTCGAACTGCGCCCGTACGACGGCAAGGCCCTGAAGAACGGCGCAGTGATCGCCGAGTTCAAGGTCAAGTCCGACGTGCTGTTCGATGAAGTGCGCGCCGGCGGCCGCATTCCGCTGATCGTTGGCCGTGGCCTGACCGCCAAGGCGCGCGAAGCGCTGGGCCTGGCCCCGTCGACGCTGTTCCGCCTGCCGCAGAACCCGGCCGACACGGGCCGCGGCTTCACGCTGGCCCAGAAGATGGTCGGCCGCGCCTGCGGCCTGCCGGAAGGCAAGGGCATCCGCCCGAATACCTACTGCGAACCGAAGATGACTTCGGTGGGCTCGCAGGACACCACCGGCCCGATGACCCGCGACGAGCTGAAGGACCTGGCCTGCCTGGGCTTCTCGTCCGACCTGGTGATGCAGTCGTTCTGCCACACCGCCGCCTATCCGAAGCCGGTCGACGTCAAGACCCACCATACGCTGCCTGAGTTCATCAGCACGCGCGGTGGCATCTCGCTGCGCCCGGGCGACGGCGTGATCCACTCGTGGCTGAACCGCATGCTGCTGCCCGACACCGTCGGCACCGGCGGCGACTCGCACACCCGCTTCCCGATCGGCATCAGCTTCCCGGCAGGTTCGGGCCTGGTGGCCTTTGCCGCCGCCACCGGCGTGATGCCGCTGGACATGCCGGAATCGGTGCTGGTCCGCTTCAAGGGCAAGATGCAGCCGGGCGTGACCCTGCGCGACCTGGTCAACGCGATCCCGCTGTACGCGATCAAGCAAGGCCTGCTGACCGTGGCCAAGCAAGGCAAGCAGAACATCTTCTCGGGCCGTATCCTGGAAATCGAAGGCCTGCCCGACCTGAAGGTCGAGCAAGCGTTCGAACTGTCGGATGCTTCCGCTGAGCGTTCGGCCGCCGGTTGCACGGTGCGCCTGAACAAGGACCCGATCATCGAATACATCAACAGCAACATCACGCTGCTGAAGTGGATGATTGCCCAGGGCTACCAGGATCCGCGCAGCCTGCAGCGCCGCATCAAGGCCATGGAAGCGTGGCTGGCCAAGCCGGAACTGCTGCAGCCGGACGCCGACGCCGAGTACGCCGCCGTGATCGAGATCGACCTGGCCGACGTGCACGAGCCGATCGTGGCCTGCCCGAACGACCCGGACGACGTGAAGACGCTGTCCGAAGTGGCCGGCGCCAAGATCGATGAAGTGTTCATCGGTTCGTGCATGACCAACATCGGCCACTTCCGCGCAGCCTCCAAGCTGCTGGAAGGCAAGCGCGACATCCCGGTCAAGCTGTGGGTCGCCCCGCCGACCAAGATGGACCAGAAGCAACTGACCGAGGAAGGCCACTACGGCGTGTTCGGCACCGCCGGTGCCCGCACCGAAATGCCGGGCTGCTCGCTGTGCATGGGCAACCAGGCACAGGTGCGCGAAGGCGCCACGGTGATGTCGACCAGCACGCGCAACTTCCCGAACCGCCTGGGCAAGAACACCAACGTGTACCTGGGTTCCGCCGAACTGGCCGCGATCTGCTCGCGCCTGGGCCGCATCCCGAGCAAGGAAGAGTACATGGCCGACATGGGCGTGCTCAACGCCAATGGCGACAAGATCTACAAGTACATGAACTTCGACCAGATCGAGGACTTCAAGGAAGTGGCCGACGGCGTGACGGTGTAAGTCGCGTAGTCAGGCTGGCATGAAAGAAGGGGCCCCGCGTTTGCGGGGCTCCTTTCGCTTTTGCCATTTGTCTGCGGGCCGTCCTCCGGACGGCGCTTCGTCAGAACTCCAATCCCACCTGTGCCGCGACGTTCGGTTGCTGGGTGCGGAACAGCTCCGGCTTCTTCACCGGCCAGCCGAGCGCCACTTCGTAAGTCAGCGCGGCATAGCCACCCATGGCCCAACGCCCGCGCGCGCCGATCACGGCGCCCATCAGGGTCTGGCCGGCCAGGAAGGCAGCAGAGGGGCCGCTGACATGGCCTGCGTCGAAGCCGACGAAGGCTTCCTGACCAGTGTTGCCGAGCTGCCAGGCCAGGTCATTGCGCCAGGTCACGCCGTTCTCGGCGGCAAGGGTCAGTTGCTCATCGAAGCCGCGCACGGAATAGCGGTTGCCAATGACAAAGTAATCGGAAGGCAGGATGCGGGTGCGGGCGTACTGCATGCGCATGTTGGCCTGGTAGCGCAAGCGTGCCCCTGCAACCTGGAAGGGCACCATCAGGCCGGCGTTCGCCAGCATGATCTCGGACTTTCCATCCCAGCCCGGATCGCCCAGCACGAAACCCGGCGCCTGGGAGTGCGTGGGCAGGGAAGCGCGCCACGCTGCGCCGATGTCCAGCACCTTGTTGCCGAGGTACTGGCGATGCGAGGCGCCAACCTCGTAACCGACAAAATCCCGATGCTGCACGGCGATGTCGATGCCGTCCAGCGTAGTACTGGCGGTCTTGCGGAACACCTTGCCATACAGACTCGTCTTGCCCGATGCCGTGCGCAAGGGCACATAGCCCAGTCCCGCCTCGATCTGCGTGCTGTGTCCGCCGTAGACGATATCGCCCTCGAATCCCGCCACGGTCTGGCGATACCTGGACTGGTTCGCGTTGAAGAAGGCGTTCCAGTAGCCAAACGGGATGCTGTAGTTGATGGCGGACGAGCGCGTGCCTGCCGCGCCATTGCCGACATTGGCGTTGGTATTGCCGGAAATGGTCAGGCTGTCATAGAGGAAGAGCGGCGAGTCCACCGTCAGGGTACCGCCCATCTGGTAGCGCCCGGTGCTGTCGAGCCCGGCGTTGTCCCCCGTGACCAGCGCATGCCAGCGCTTGCCGGTGCCGGGCTTGATGACCAGCTCTGTGTCGCCCGGGTTTTCGCCGGGAACAAGGTCGATGGTGGCGTCCGCCTGGCCTTGCAGTCGCCGCATGTTCTCCATGCCCTGATCCAGGTCGCGCTGGCTCACAAGTCCGCCGGGGCCCGCGGGCAGCGCGGTGCGCCACCAACCGGGCGCGGCCTCGGCCGTGACGCGGGTGATATGCCCGGCCACCACGCGCAGGCGCAGCTCGCCGCTGGCGAGGTTCTGGTCGGGGATCAGCACGCGCGTGGTCAGGTAGCCCTGACTGACCAGGCGGGCGGAGAAGTAGTCCTGAATGGCCACCAGTCCCTTGCCGCCCACGCACTGGGTGGGGAGGATGCCGGCCTCGGCCTGCAGCCATTCGAATTCCTCGGCGCCCTCCCAGTCGACGGACTTGATCGGGAAGCAGGGGGATTCGGCGGGGAGGATCAGCGGGCCTGTCAGGGCTGGCTCGGTGGGGCCCGGCGTCAACACATCTGGGCGGGCCATGGCACGTTCGCGTGCGGACTCCTGCTGCTGTTCCTGGCGGCGTTCTATGGCGTCGTTTGACGTGACCGACGGGAAGAAGGGCACGGCCTGGGCGACGGCCAGAGAGGGCAGCGTCAGGAGGAACGGGACAAAAGGGGAGACGCCGCGCGCCTTGCGGCGCGCGTGGGAATTGGATGCCAGCATTGGATATGTGCCTATTCTTCCTGCGTGTCGTTCGAAGAGACGTTCTCGTGCACCAATGAACTCTCTCTGCCAACGAGAAGGGACCCGAGGCCGAAGATCGCCAATGCGAACGCCATCAGCGAGAGCAGATTGACCTGGGCAAGAAGCTGTAGTGCAGTCACAATGATTTGCATCAGCATGATGCCTACGCAAAGTCGCCACGCCAGTTCACTAGGGTCGTTCTGTAGCTTGTGCGACAGATAGACCATCCCGACGGTCCAAAAGAAGTTCTGAGTTGCAGGTATTGCATATAGCAGGAGGCGACTCCCGCCCGCGGGAATCTGCGCGGCAGGCGTCGCAAACGCGGCCACCATCTGGAAAGCTGCTGTGACGCCCAGGGCCAGTGAAAGGATGTAAAGAGCAACCTGCGCGAGCGCGTAGCGGTCCGATGTGAGAACAGAGGGCGGGCGGATTGGCTTATTGAAGAGTTTCATGCTGCGACCCTATATTCTTCGTCCCAAGGTTCGAGCTTGGCAGGAGATTCAGATTCTCCCCTTTCCTCGCGATGCGGGGTTCGAAGTTCCTTTATGAACTGATGCGTAATGCTCGCGAAAATAGTCAAAACAAATGGCATGCCAGTCGGCATGGGTTTCCATCCAGCTCCTTGAGCAAAGCAGAATGGAAGGGTGATGTAAGGAATTCCTAAAAGGGCTATATAGGCTACGGAAGCTCTTAGTAGGATATTTTTTATGCGCGTATTCATTGAACTACCTTTGCTTGTTTCCAGTCCCAGATCCGGGTAAGCGCGGAAAATCCTCAGGTTCCCATTTTTCCGGGATTTCTATGAGAGAAGAAAAATCGACTTTCCAGATGTCTATCTCGCACGGCGTTCCATCCTCGCTAACAATGAGCGTCGCGACCAAAAGAGTTCCATCGGCGTCAGTTGACTTAGCAGATGCCACGATTCGTCCGCATTTGGTGGTCTCGTCGCGGTGGGACGTGATTATCTGAAAGCTTCCCATCCCGCCATCACTCAAAGTTCTTACCAGTAGTGGTGAAGAGAGGAGTGTGTCAGCCACATTTCCCAAAGATCCAATATCCACAAGTCGACGAAGCAAAAGAGCTTCTCTCTCGTTCATTTGACGCAAAGTCATTTTTCACCCCTCACAGTCATGCATCGTGCCTTCCTTCATCATCAGTTCCCGCTCGCACAGCATGATGCCGATCTTTTCAAACAGCTTTCGCGTCAATTCATGCTCGACGAGCATGCGGCGAACCTTCAGTAGCGTGGTCGCGTCTGGCACCGCATTCATGGAATCAAGAACACCCATTGAGAGCGCACAAGATTTACGACCGCGGAAATAAGTGCAGCGATGGAGATAGCCGTCCAGAATCCGATGGAAGGTTCTTTATAAGTCAGCCAGGCCAGCAGAACGCCGCTTGTGATAGCTGTTGACTTGAGCCAATAAACAAATCTGCTCTTATGGCTCCCGTCTACGCTGTTTCCAAAAATTATCGAAGTGAAAAATAGGGATACCGCGGAAAATATGACCGTGCCGACTTCCAAGCTCATTGTTTTGACTTATCGTCGTCCAAGTATGTACGCTTTGCTTCGCGCCATGGCGATTCACCGAAAAACTTAAGGCAGATCGATTCTGTGCTGGAACTTATTCCGACAATGAGGGTAAATACTACCCCAAGAGGAAATGCTAAAATACCTATACAATTCGGAATGTAGTCTAGTCCAGGTTCACCGAATATCAGTGCGGTTCCGAGCACTATCAGCCATCCACGTACTATCTATTTGAGTTTTGCGTTCCCTCGTGCGAATCATTTTTCACGCGCTCTTGATCGTTGTATGTTTCTTTCGCCTTCTTCCAATCTGGCTTTCCAAATACTCTCAGTCCAGATAATTGTGCGCGCGCAGAAAATGCGCCAACAAATATGCAAGAAAAACCAAGTAGTACAAGCGATGCTGCTAACCAACGTGGTTTTATTTCAATGTATAGAGTGCCGGGCAATAGGATCGTCCCGACCGCGATCAATGCCACTTGAGTTGTGCCAGTGAAATTGCCATTGTTGTAAAATCTATTTTTCATTTTTCTCTCCAAAATTTGAATTCCACCATTGATTGGTGGAATTTTTCATATAGTCCATTGTCGAAGTTCCCTTTACAGTTTCGCTAAACTCATTCAGGAACGGGCCGGCAACAGGTACCTTGCTGCTAAGGGAACCTATTGCAGCCCCCCAAAAGCTTTCGGTGACATACTGCCCGGGATTAGGCCGTGCAAGCTGTTCTACCCCACCAAGTGCCCAGCTAGTAATACCAGTTGCTAGAGAAATCGCATCAGCAGGAATGGTAAGGGCGGGATTTGTCGCAGCTATCGCTGCCGCAGTTGCGCTTACTCGTCCTGTTTGCGTGCTGAGATTGCTAGCCAAATCGGCGAAGTCAGTACGTTTTTGAGTGATTTCCTGCTCCGTATAGCTCTTTGGTAAGCCAGCCGCGCAATCTGCTTGCCCAGCACCACACTTGGCAGTCGGCAACGGACCCTGGGAGCTACTATATGTGGTCACATTGCTATAGTTCTGACGGCCTATGTAGGGAACATCCCCGTCTATCACCCTCTGCTGGGATTGGATGTACGCAATGATCTCCGCGTCGGGCGTCGCTTGCACCTCTCTGATCTGTGTCGTGCCGGCAACCGATGCCCACTGTGCGCCAGAATCTGTAGGCTTAGTCGTCGCTGCGTCGATTTGGTCCGGCCTGCCGGTTTCAAGCACCCTGCCATTCATATCAACTACGTCAGACAGACGCATTTGCGCTTCGATCTGATCGGCGGTGTACTTGCCGTTGCTATTTGCGGCCATCTTCTTTGCAAGCTGCCGGTCATCCGGATGCAACTGCCGGTTGTAGCGATCCACATTGGCCGCAGCCGCCGCGCCGGAACCGCCGCCCACTACAACGCCGATTCCGCCAGTCACAATGTTCGCAGCAATATTCCCAATTTCCTCATCCAAGTTCGCGTTGCCGGTGTTCGCCGAGCCCTTGACGCCATTGCTGATGTCCTTGCCGATACCCGCAGCTAGCGAGGCGGCCCCAGCGCCCGCGGCCCCAGCCAGCGCGCTCCCCCCACCGAGGCCAGCGACAAGCGCACCGCCTGCCGTATGTAGCGCCGCGCGGTAGGTACCCCCCTCCTTCCAGCCGTCTATGTCCGACTGGGCCGCCGCCATGGCCGCTTGGTTCTCGGCGCTCGGGTCCTGCTGATACGCCTTTGCCGCCGTGTCGTACCGGCCCTGTGCTTCCTTCTGCCTGGCCGTCGCCACATCCCCCACCGTCTTGGCAACCGCCTCCCCGGCGGCCTGCGCAGCGGCCATCATGTCAGACTGCTTGTCGAGAACGTTCTTCAGGTCGGGGTTCTTGCCCACGGTGCTGTTGCTGCCAGCAGTGTCACGCTTGAGGTCTGCAAGGTCCTGGTTCTGGTCGGCCTGGTCGCGGATGGTGATAGTGCCGGCCGCAATGGCGCTGTACACCACGCCGTCCTGGCTCCCGCTCTCGTGCTGCGGAATCATCGGGCTGATGCCGCCCGTGTTCCTGCCCGAGGCCTGCCCACTGTTGCTCTGGCCGACCGGGCTGCCCACCGCCCCGCCCGCCGAGAGGCCCATCGAGGTAGCGCTGTAGTCCGAATGATTCTTGATATCGCTGAAGGTGAGCGTGCCCGTGTCGAGATGGTTCTTGTTCTTGCCCGCCGCGCTGGCGATTACCGCCCCCTTTAGGTCGGTGTTGCCCTTGACTGTGATATCAAAGCCTTCCTGTCCGGCATAGATCCCCGACTGCTCGCTGACGTTGGCGTAGCTGCCGCTGGCCTTGCCCTTGTTCGCCGAGAAACTGGCTGAGCCGCCGCCCTGGCTGATGCTGATGCCACCACCCATGCTTTCCTGCTTGGCGCGCATCTCTTCGGTGTCCTGGCGGCTGGCGATGTTCAGGTTGCCGCCCACGTCCCCGTTCACCTTGCCGCCGCCGAGCGTGCCCCCCAGGATATTGGTGTCGCTGCCTGACACGAAGGTGACGGATTCGCGCCCGGTCACGTGGCTGTTGGCCTGCGTGGTGCCCTGGCTGTCCGAATTGCCCCTGGACATGGACGCCGAGGCCGATACACCGAAGCCGGCATTGTTTGCGCCGATGCCGTAGGACACGCCAACGCTGGCGCTGCTGGACCTGTTGGTGCTGTGGCTTTCGTCCGTATCCGTGGCCGATACGATATTGATGTCATGTTTTGCGCCCAGCGCCACCTTGTTGGCATCGATGTTCGAGCCGACGATGTTCAAGTCTCCTTTGGTCTGGTCGCCGTTGGCGTCCACCCCAGTCGCCATGAACGCCGTGGTGCCGCCGGCCCGCACATTCGAACCGTCGTGGCTGGCGCTGTCCTGGGTGAGGGTCTGCTTGCTCTGGCTGGTGCCGAATGACAGCGTGACCGCAGCCCCGGCGGTTGCGCCGCCCGGGCCTGCCAGCGCGCTCGCCGCATCATAGGCATCCCGGCCGGCGGCCATGCCCCACAGGGCCGAGGCACGGCCGTCCTGGCTCTTGCTGGCGCTATCGACCTTGTTCGCAGCATTCAGCGCCGCACCGATGGCGCCGCCCGATACGCCCAGCGTGAAGCCGCTCTGCTTTACCTCGTGGGTCTCGTCGTGGTGCTGGCGATTCTGCGCGGCCTCGATGGTCACGTCCGCGCCAACACCGGTGATGTCCTGCCTGGCGATCAGGTCGCTGCCGGTGACCCGGAGCGTGCTGCCCGCCTTCATGTGCACGCTGCCGTGGGTGCTTCCGACCAGGCTGCCAGCCTGTCGGATACCGTTGTCGTTGGCGGTTTCCTTCTGCTCGCGCTTGCCATAGGAGAGCCCTGAGCCGGTGGCGCCAAAGCCCGACTTCTTTTCCTCCTTGAAGCTGTAGGCCGACGACGTGGTCTCGGCGGTGCCGATGGTGAGATTGTTGCCGGCGCCGAGATTGACATCATGCGTTGCTGCGACGGTGCTCCCCGAGACGGCCAGATCGCGCTTCGCAGTCATGTTCACGGTGTCGCCCGAGAAGGTGCTGCCGATGGCCTCGGTCTGGCTCCTTGCATCGATGGTATGGGTGGATTTTTTCGACAGGAATCCGCCACTCTCGATGGACTGCTTATCGCGCACCGAGACGCTGGCCTCGCCCGACTTCACATTGATGTCACGCCCCGCACTGACGGAGACGGCGTCATTGGCGTTCACGTAGGCGGCCTTTGCATTGACGTCCCGACCGGCGGCGAGGGTCACATTGTCGGCTGATACCTGTGTACCGATCTCGGCGCTGCGCGCGACGCTGGTGCGGTTCTTCGGGTCGGCCACGGTGTCGCGCCGCTCGCCTACCTGCACTGTGTCCAGGTTGATATCGCGCCCGGCGCCCATGCCGAGGTTGCCGGTGGCGGAGATGCTGGACGCCTTGCTGTTGATATCCCGGCCTGCCACCAGGACGGCATTGTCCACCTCCAGGCTTGACACCCCGCTCACGACACTGCGGCTGGCGGCGGACTCGCCAACCGTGTTGCTCGCCGAAGCCGTGGTGGTGGTCAGGTTGATGTCCCTGCCAGCCGTCGCAGCGAGCTTGCCGGCACTGATCTTGCCTGCCAGGTTGTCGATATCCCGCTCGGCATTCAACCCCATCGTGCCCGCCGACAGGGTACCGCGCTCATTGCGGAGATTGCCCGCATCGATCCGCATCACATCGCGAGCGGCGATGGTGCCGGTGTTCTTCACGTCTCCATCGGTCTTGATCGTGGCGTTGCGGGCGGTGATCAGCGTACCGTCGCCCTTGAGGTCGCCCTCGCGCACCTTCAGATACAGCTGGGGCACCAGGACTTGCTGGGTGCTGCCGTCTGGCAGAGTGACGGTCTTTTCCACCAGCCAGACGATATCGCTGGTGAGTGCCGCCATCTGCTCGGCCGTCAGCGCGGTGCCGACGTTCAGCGAGAATTGCTTGCCGAATGCGATTCCCGACTGCATCAGCGCCTTGTATTGCGCTTCGTTGCTGGTGTAGTCGCCCACGAAGCGCTGGCCGGTGCCGAGCATGACAGCGTCGGCCACCAGGCGCGCCTCGTAGTACCCGTCGCCCAGACGTTTGAGCACGAGCGTGGGATCCTGGCCCAGCTGGGTCAGCATGAAGTCGCTGGACAGCCACTGGCGCTGGTTGGTGAAACGCGGATCGGTCTCGATCAGGTACCGTGTCCCCGGTTCGGCGTGCACCTGGAATAGCGCATTGCCGGGCACCGCAAGCGTTGGCGTGACCGTGCGGATCACCTCGCCGCCCAGGCGCCCGCCCGACGAGGCGCCGCCCGGATTCAGTGGCACCTGTGTCGTCGTCGGCGCGCTGGCAATCGGCCCGACGCCTGTCTTGCCGACCACGACCGTGCCGGTGCCGGTGACGGTGCCCAATTGTTCCTGGGTGAGGCCAGTGGCAAGCGCAAGCGGCAGCGTCAGGTCGATGGGCGGCAGCGTGCCACGGGTGGCACGCCGGTCCGGGTTGTTGACGCCGTAGTTGACGTAGTTCCAGTCCTGCGTGCCGGTTACGGTCTCGATGCGGGAGCCGGTGTAGCCGCGGTTGTCTACCGGAGCCGGTACAGTCAGGCTGCCGCCGATGGCGATCTCACTCTTGTCATTGACCACTGTGCCGTTGAGCGCGGCAATGCCACCCACCAGAATGCGCGCAGGATCCGTAGTCCTGACCGTCTCATCCCGCGTGCGGGTCTGCTCGTTGACCGAATAGAAATCGCTGACCGAGCGGTTGTGGAAATCCTGGTTAAAGGCCTTGATCCTGTCGTTGAGCGCCTGATATCTGGCGAAGTTGGTGTCGTGCCAGGTCTTGTACGCGAGGTAGGCAGCCGCGCAAGCAGCCGGGGCATCGTTGGCGCAGGGGGCCTGGAACGGCGGGGGCGCCGAGTCCGGGCGAGCAACGCCGAATTTGTCCCAGATGGCATCGTCGGGCTTGTAGTAGAAGCGCTCGTTGGTCACGGCCAGGACGTTGCCGAGATTGTCGGTGTTCGTGTACTGGGCAAGGGCGAGGCCGACCGGCGACCATTGGGTATGGGGCACAAGGACGTTGTCGCCTTCCTGCATGTTTTCTGTGTGGCTGCCCCAGTACAGAACCGGGCCTGTCGTGCCATCGATACGGCGCGACCAGTCAAAGGGCGGGCCGAAGGTCGAGAACGGATACTGGTCTGACGGCAGCACCAGCCAGCGCGGAGCGCCGCGCTCGTTGCCATCCCGGTAAATCCAGCCCAGGTCGGTGGCCGGGTGGAAGTAGTCGGTCGAGCCCAGCTTCCAGTCAAACAGGATAGCGGTGTCCGGATCGATATCATCGGTGGAGCCCTTCAGGCGATACGTGACACGGCTGACAACGCCGGTATCGGTGACTTCGGTTTCGAAGTGATGGTTCTGATTGGTGATGCTGGCCGCATTGATACTGGCATCGCGCGCCACGTCGATGGTGGCCGACGCGTTGGTGAGCGAATTGGCCCGCCCCGTTGCCTTGCCGTCAGAATCGAGCGCGCCCCCCACGTTCAGGTCCTGCGACGAGAGCATCAGTGCGTGTTCGCGGTTGACGATATCGGGGGCGCCCAGGTTCACGTCGCCAGAGCGCGAGGCGATCACGGCGCCGTTGCCGGTGGCCGGGTTCCTGTCATTGACGATCTGCTGGACGGCGCCGATGGCGACCGAATCGCCATAGATGCGGTCCAGGTTCGTCACCGTGGTGCCCGCCTCCACGCGCACCGCGCCGCCATCGATCAGACCCCGGTTGAGCACGGCCTGGTCGGCGCGCACGGTGCCGGATGTCTGGCCGAACAGTTCACCGTCGTTGGTGATGTTGCGCCCACGCACATTCAGCGCATCGGCGGCCATCTTCCCGAGGTTGGTCAGATCCCCGCCGGTGTCGAAATCGAGCTTGCCGGCGGCGGCCAGCGTCTTCGTATTCGTGAAGTCACTTGTCAGCTTGATGCCGAGATCGCCCTTGGACTGCACGGTGCCGTCGCCCGTGAGGCTGTCCCCCGCGATGCCAAGCCTGGTATTGGCCGCCAGCAGGCCGTCTGTGTTGGTGCTGGCGCCCACATTGAGCTGGGCTGTGCCGCCCGAGGTCACTTCGCCGCGGGCGTTGTCGAGCGTAGCGGCGCCGACCGACATGGCCGTGTCGGCGCGCAGGGCCCCGTCGATGTTGTCGATGGCGTTGGCCTGGAGCCTGACCGTGGCGCCTTCCATGCCCTTGGGGGCCGCATCGGTGCCGCCCAGCGTGCTGCGGTTCACGACCGTTCCCGCCTGCGCGTCGAGCAGGCCGCGGGCATGGGTGAAGCCAGACGTGTTGTCGAGCGTACCTGTGAAGCGGAAGGTCGCGTCGCTGTTCGAGGCGAGCTGGCCGCCCTGATTGGCGAGGTTGTCGCCGGTTATCGTGAGCGGCCCGCCTGCGACCACCTTGCCGCCGGTGTTGTCGAGCGTCGTCCCCGTGACGGTCAAGGCCTGCTGCCCCGACACGGCCCCGCCTTGGTTGCTGAAGGCACCGGTATTGAGGGTGAGCGCGCCGTTGGCGACAGTCAACCCACCCCGGCTGTTGTCGTAGGCCCGGCCGTGCGTGTCGGCCACCAGCAGGCCTGTGGACTTCATCACGCCGGCCCGGTTGTCGAGGTTACCTGTGTCGGCCTGGATATTGGCCGCCGCGATCACGCCGGAGGTGTTCACCAGTGCCAGGCCGCCGGTGTCGGCGCGCAGGTTGTCGCCCGCCGACAGCTGTCCGTGGTCGTTGACGATGGCGCCGCCGCTCACGCTCAGGTCCCTGGCGGCCAGCGCCTTGCCAGAGGTATTGTCGAGCGTGCCGGTAACAAGTAGCTTGTCCCGTACCGACCCGATCACGCCGTTGCGGTTCTTGATGCCAGGCGCCGCGACAGTCGTGGCGTTGGTGCCCGCTACGGTGCCGCCCGTGTTGTCCACGGTTTGCGTCGCATTGACGCCCAGCGTGCCGCCGCTGGTGATGGTGCCGTTCTGGTTCAGCACGTTCGTGCCGTTGACATTGCCGGCGTTGATGCCGGCCACGATGGCGCCGCCCCGGTTGTCCACCGTGCCGCCTGCGTTGACCTGTACAGCATTGCCTTCCAGCCGCGCGTTCTGGTGGGTGATGTCGCCGGAGGCCGCCAGGTTGGCGGTGTTGTGCGAGACGACATTGCCGTTGCTCAGATCCAGCGTCGGGGCAGACAGGTTGGTGTCCGCGCCGGTCACGATGGTGCCATTGGACTGGAGGGACGTGCGCGCGGCGAGGTTCGCCGTGCCCGCGCCGGTCACGTTGGCATTGGCATCGACGCCCGCGCCGATGGTGCCGCTGTTGACGATGTGGTCGCCCTGGGCTAGCAGGTCGGTGCCGGCTGCAAGCGTGCCACTGTTGGTCAACTGGCCTGAGGTAGTGGTGGTGATGCCGCCACGCGCGGTGATCGTGCCCGCGTTGTCGATGTTGGTCCCGGCAACGGTGGTGCTGCCTTCGGCTTGCAGTCGCCCACCTGGCAGCGTACGCACGTCGCCATTGTTCTCCACCACGATGTCGCCTGCGCGGGCGGTGATATTGCCACCGAGGTTAAAACCGAGGCCTTTTTCGGTGCCGACCAGGCGCACCGCGTTCGTAAACATCGAGCCCAGGGCGGACGCATCCAGCGCGAATTGCGGTGTAGCGCCGGTGCCTGCCTGCGGCGTGGCGTTCAGGCTCTGGTAATCGACCTGGTTGGCGCCGGTCACAGCGTCCAGGTGCTTGACCCACAGTTCGGCATTGAGGTTGATCGAGCGCGCGAGCAGATCGACTTGTGCCTGCGGGCTGGACAAGCCTTGGCCGCCGACGCTAATGTTTCCCTCCCGCACGTCGAAGCCGGTCAGATTGCCGTCGGCACCAAACACCGGGTGTCCCGTGGATAGGGTAAAACGATCAGCATTGATCGTGCCGCAGCCCAAGCAATACAAGCCCGCTGGGTTAGCCAGAATCAAGTTCGCCCGATTGCCGGCGATCTCCTGTTGTCCCAGCAATTGCGAGGGGTTGGGCTGGGTCACTTGGACGACGATGTTGCTGGCGTGGTTCGGCCCCAGCATCGGATTCCCTTGTACCCATCCGGCGATCTGTGTCTGGCTGTTTGCTCCACTGTTGTTCAGCACCACGCCGGAAGGTCCTACGTTGTACTGAATGAAGTTATTGACGCTAGTCCCAGCGTTTTGCTGGGGCGGGGCAATGTTCACAACGGGCGTGCCGTTGGCCGCCACGCCTACCACCGGCCGCTGTCCCGGCGCATTCTTGTCCACCTGGATTGGGAGCGTTTGCGCCTGCGCTGACTGGTCCAGCAACACCGGCAAGCCCATCATCGAAGCCGCCAGCAAGGTGAGCCACAGCACTGGCACGAATGCGGTGCCATAACCACTGCGTTCGGCATTGCCTTGACGGCCCTTGCCGTGTCCCGTTGCACTTTCCTGCACGGCGACCAACATGCCGCGCGCGGCATTGAAAACCAGGCGATGGATGTTCTTGTTCATTACGTGATTCGGAGGGGATGGGCGCGCAAGGAAATCAGATCGCCGGCACGTGGCCGGGCTGCGCCTGAGCTATGGGAAGGGTAGCGATCGGAATCCCGTGGTGGAATCAGGCGATTCCTAAAAGTGGGATGGAAATTTCTGTATTAATTAGAATTAACTCAGAATTGGGCGATGCCAATCTCCAGTTAATTCCGATTACCGCGAATCCGTGCTGTTATGCGCGTTAGCCTCGCGAACGCGGGCAGGGCCAGTCCACCCTATGTGGGAAAGACTTGTGCCGCGAGGGCGCCCGTCCGACAGGACGTGGGGCAAACCGGCAGGAGCGGAATGACTCAGTCCAGCGGAATCCCCTGACGCGCGGCGTAAGCCACCACCTCGGCGGTGTTGTGCAGATTCAGCTTGCGCATCAGGTTTTCGCGGTGCTTGCGCGCGGTCAGCGGACTGATGTCGAGCCGCGCGGCAATGTTGCCGGCGGTGGCGCCGCGCGCGATCAGCATCAGGATCTGCTGTTCGCGCCGGGTCAGCGAGGCAAGGGGGTCCGTGGCCGCGGCAGCGGCCGCCGGGGTGCGCGCGGCGATGAAGTTGCGGCCTTCGTGCAAGGCCATCAGTGCGGGCACCAGTTCGCCGATATCGCCGCTCTTCACCAGGTAGCCATTGGCACCAGCCTGGATGGCGGCATGGGCCATGCCCGCGCCCGCGCTGCCGGTCAGCACCAGGATGCGTAACGTGGGGTGTTTTGCGCGCAGGCGCTCCACGAAGGCCAGGCCATCGACGCCGGGCATGCCCAGGTCCATGACCAGCAGGTCCGCCGGTTCCCGTTCCGGCAGCCTGAGCAGTTGCGCGCCATCGGCCGCCTCGCCCGCCAGCACCAGGTTGCCGACGCCGGACAGCACCTGCTTGAGACCCTCCAGCACGATGGCATGGTCATCGGCGAGGGCCACGCGGGTCGGGACGGGGAAGCGGCTCTATGCGGGCTTTGCCGCGTGCCTGCTGTGCGTGAACATCTACTACAGCCAGGTCACCTACCGCACGCTGCGCGACGGCGTGCGGCTGCGCTTCGAGAACCTGGCGCTGATCGGCGAACTGGAGCGCGAGCGGGACCGCGCCACCGCCGCGGACCGGGCCAAGACGCGCTTCCTGGCCGCCGCGGGGCATGACCTGCGCCAGCCGGCATACGCGATCGGCTTGCAGGCAGCATCGCTGCTGACGCTGGGCGAGCGCGGCGACGTGGCCGGCAGCCAGGCGCATGCCATCGGCCGCCGGCTGCAATCCACGCTGGCGCGCATGGGCAACCTGCTCGATGGCTTGCTTGACGTCTCGCGCCTGGATGCCGGCGTGATGCCGGTGCATCGCCGGCCGCTGCAACTGGCGCGGCTGCTGGCCGACGTGCGCGACGAGTACGCCGAGCCGGCGCGCCAGCGTGGCAGCGCGCTGCGGGTCGTGCCGGTGCGCGCGTGGATCGACAGCGATCCCGACCTGCTCAAGCGCATCCTCGACAACCTGGTGGGCAATGCCCTGCGGCATGCGCCGCGTGCCAGCATCCTGGTGGGGGCGCGGCGCCGCGGCGCCGCCATGGAGATCCAGGTGATCGACGCCGGGCCGGGCATCGCACCGGCGCAGCAGGCACGCGTGTTCGATGCATACGCACAGGTGCCCGGCACCGCCACGGCAGGCGACGACCAGGCGGGCGCAAAAGGCCTGGGCCTGGGCCTGGCGATCGTGCGGCGCCTGGCGGCGCTGCTTGGCCATACGGTGACACTGCGTTCGGCGCCCGGGCGCGGCTGTGTCTTCTCGGTGCGCGTGCCGCTGGCCGCCACCGCCGCGGCGCCGGAGCACGCAACCGTCCCCGCTGTGCCCGCGACGGCTGGCGAGACGCTTTGCGTGATGCTGGTCGACGACGATCCGCAGGTACTGGGCGCACTGACCGAGCTGCTGACGCTGTGGGGCCACGTGGTCTACGGCGGGCGCACTGTTGCCGAGGTATGCGACGCGCACCGTGCCGCGAGCCAGCATGGCGCTGCCCCGGTCCACCTGATCCTGGCCGACTACCGCCTGGCCGAGGGCCTGACCGGCATCGCCGCGGTTGGCATGCTGCGCGCCTGCCTTGGCCATGCGGTGCCGGCGCTGATCGTCACCGGCGACACCGCGCGACCGGCTGCAAGTGCTGCACGACAGCGGCTTCCCTGTCCTGCACAAGCCGATCCATGGCGAGGCCTTGCGCGCGGCCCTGCATCGCGCGGTGCAGCCGGCCGGGGTTGCCTGAGCGCGCACTGCAAGCCGGGCGGGGCCGGTTTATGATCTGGCTTTTCCGTTGTCCGGCGCTTCCCGCAGTGCGCAAGCGCCCGAACCAGGAGCCAGTGTGCCCGATCTGTCCGCTTTCCCCATCACCCGCAAATGGCCGGCGCAGCATCCCGACCGCATCCAGCTCTATTCCCTGCCCACGCCCAACGGCGTCAAGGTCTCGATCATGCTGGAGGAGTCCGGCCTGGCGTATGAACCGCACCTGGTGCGCTTCGACACTCACGACCAGATGTCGCCGGAGTTCCTGTCGCTGAACCCGAACAACAAGATTCCCGCGATCCTCGATCCCAATGGCCCGGGCGGCAAGCCGCTGGCACTGTTCGAATCGGGCGCGATCCTGCTGTACCTGGCCGACAAGTCGGGCAAGCTGATCCCCGCCGACCCGGCGCGCCGCTACGAGACCATCCAGTGGGTAATGTTCCAGATGGGCGGCATCGGGCCGATGTTTGGGCAGGTGGGCTTTTTCCACAGGTTCGCGGGCAAGGACTATGAGGACAAGCGCCCGCGCGACCGCTACGTGGCCGAAAGCCGCCGCCTGCTGAACGTGCTGAACCAGAGGCTGGAGGGGCGCGACTGGATCATGGGCGACGAATACACCATCGCCGACATCGCCACCTTCCCATGGGTGCGCAACCTGGTCGGCTTCTATGAGGCGGGCGAACTGGTCGGCATCCAGGACTTCTCGCACGTCAGGCGCGTGCTGGATGCGTTCGTCAGGCGCCCGGCCGTGGTGAAGGGGCTGGATACGCCGCACCGCGGCTGAGCCGTGAAGGCATGTTCGTCGGCCAGCATGGTTCGTGGAGGCGCCGGCCGCTGGCGGGCGTAGTGCAACCCGTCGCGCGGCCCCGCTAGAATCACTGCGCCCCGTGCCGATCCCTGCTGCCAGCCATGTCCCTGACCGTTTTCGCCGTCGTGCTGCTTGCCGCCTTCCTGCATGCCGCCTGGAATGCCGTGGTCAAGGGCGGCGGCGACAAGATGCTGTCGACGGTGATGGTGGCCGTGACGGCGGGAGTGATGGCCGCCGTGGCGCTGCCGGCCTTGCCGCAGCCAGCGCCGGCCAGCTGGCCCTTCATTGCCGCGTCGGTGGGCGTGCATGTGGTGTATTTCATGCTGGTGGCGCGGATCTACCACACCGCGGACATGAGCCAGACTTATCCGCTGATGCGCGGCACCGCGCCGTTGCTGGTGGCGGTGGCCGGCGTGGGCTGGCTGGCCGAGCACCTGTCGGCGCTGGCGTGGGGCGGCATCGCCGTGATCAGCCTGGGCATCCTGGCCATGGCGGGCGGCACGCGCGGCGCGGGCGGTACTCACGGCAGCCGCGAGGGCATGTGGCTGGCGCTGCTGAACGCGCTGGTGATCGCCACCTATACGCTGATCGACGGGGCCGGCGTGCGCCGCGCCGGCGCGCCGGTGGCGTATGCATTCTGGATCTTCGTGCTGACCGCCCTGCCGCTGGCGGCGTGGGCGCTGGCGGCGCGGCGCCCGGCGCTGGCAGGCTACGTCCGGCGCAACCTGGTGTTCGCGCTGGTGGGTGGTGCCGGCACGCTGGCGTCCTACGGGCTGTCCCTGTGGGCGATGACGCGCGCGCAGGTGGCCCCGGTGGCGGCCTTGCGCGAGGCCTCGATCCTGTTCGGCGCGCTGATCTCCGCGCTGCTGCTCAAGGAGCGCGTGGGAGCCGCCCGCCTGGGCGCGGCCTGCCTGATCGCCGCCGGCGTGGCCACCCTGCGCTTTGCCTGAGCGCAAGTCCGGCTGCCCGCCTGCCTGCTGCGCGCCGCCGGGGCTGTCTATACTTGGTTTTACCGGGGTCATGCGGCGGAGGAGCACTGTGTCCGCGCAAACCGGCAGCCTGGACATCGATCTCAAGGAGGGGGCATGGACCACACCGCAGATTCGTTTCGGGACTTTGAGCTGGCTGGCTGGGAGGATCCCGAAGTCGTCAGCCAGTACCAGGAGCATCTGTCGCACGTGACCCGGCAATCGGTCGAGTCCCTGCTGGACGAGGCCCGTGTGGCCAGCGGACAGCGCGTGTTGGACGTGGCCACCGGGTCCGGCCATGTCGCGGCGGGGGCCGCGCAACGCGGTGCCGAGTCCCTCGGCATCGACTTCTCGCTGGCGCAGGTGCAGCTGGCCCGCAAGCTCCATCCGGAAGTTCATTACGAACAGGCCGATGCGCAGGCGCTGCCGTTCGGCGACGCCAGCTTCGATGCCGTGGTCAATGGATTCGGCATGTGTCACCTGTCGGAGCCCGACGCCGCGCTGGCCGAAGCGTTCCGCGTGCTGCGCCCGGGCGGGCGCATCGCCTTCACCGTGTGGGACACGCCCGAGCGCGCGGTCGGCTTCGGCGCGGTCTATGCCGCAATCCGCGCCTGTGGCTCGATGGAGGTCGATATCCCGGTGGGACCCAATTTCTTCCTGTTCAGCGATCCGGGTCATTGCCGCAGCGCCTTGCAGCAAGCCGGCTTTGTCTCGCCCACCTGCCGCAGCGTGCCGCAGGTATGGCGCTTCTCCACGCCCGACCAGTTGTTCGATGCGCTGGCCCAGGGCACCGTGCGCGCCGCCGCCACGCTGCGCGCGCAGACCCCCAGGGCCCGCGATGAAATCCGCGCCGTGCTGCGCGGCACCGTCGCCGCCTACATGCGCGGCAGCGGCTTCGAGGTGCCGATGCCGGCGGTGCTGGCGGCTGCGGTCAAGCCCTGAGCGCGGTGCGGCTGGCGAGGCGCGCAGCCGCCCGCTGAGGGTGTTGGGCACCGACCGACATCCCCAGGGCCGGCGTCGGTCCGGCCCCACCACTCCATCTCCGGAAAGTGCCGCAATCCAGGCCGCAGCCAGCGCTGCGGCGGTGGCACGGTCATTGCGCAATGGTTAGCGAGCGCGGCGCCGCGGCTCGTTGTGCCACCCGCCAGCAATGGCTTCCCGGAGAACCCCGATGAATACCCGACCCCAATGCCAGACAGGGCAGGCCGCGCCGCGCCTGCACGCAATCCGGCACCGCGTGCGCCGAGCCATGGTGCTGCTGCGTGTGCTGGGCTTGTGCATCAACAGCGTCGCCTGCGCGCAGGCCGAGGCGCCGCAGGCCGCGGCGTCTGCCGTGCAGGCCGTGACGCCGGAACAGAAATTCGCACCCGGATACCTTGAGGCCGCCGCCACCGGCTATGACAACGGCCAGGCCTTCCGGGAGCCGGAAGGCGTCGCGCCGCTGAGGCCGCCGCGCGAGGTGCGCAGCGTGCTGGCGGCGCCGATGGCAGGCGCCGTGCCGGTGGCCATGCCAGCGGCGGCGCAGCCGCAGCCGTCGCGCTGATCCGGTGGCCCCCGGATCAGTGTGGGTCTCTGGCGCTCGATCTGTTTCCGTTCATCCGCCCCGCTGACATGAAGTTGCCCCGGGAGGGCGGCGGCCGCGACTTGAGTTCACCCCTGAGACGGCGCGGTCCAGTCTTCAAAGCGCAGGCCCGGATACGCGGCAAAGTCACGGGCGTTGCGGGTGACCATCGTCAGGTCCTCGGCAATGGCATGCGCCGCAATCAGCTTGTCCAGGACATCCGCCTTGCGTTCGCGCGTGGCGGCGCGGACCGGGCCGTAAGCGCGCGCTGCCGCGGCATTCAGCGGTAGCACCGGCACGCGTGCGACCAGCGCTTCCAACGCGCGCCGCGCTGCCCGGGGATCGCCCGCCACGGTGACGCCGTATTCCAGTTCGGCCAGGGTGATAGCGGACAGCACCACATCGCCCTCGAAGCATTGAGCGAAGCGCTCGGCCACTTGCGGTGGCTGGTTCTTGATCAGGTAAATGCACATATTGGTGTCGAACATATACCTGGCCATCAGAACCCCTCTCGCTCAGCCTGCGTCTGGTCTTCGCGACCCTGTGCCATGAAGTCGTCAGGGAACGCGGCAAAGGCGTCGAGCAACCCGGTCAGGCGCCGCCGCGCGGGTCGAATGCGCAACTCATCGCCGATCCGCTCGATTTCCAGCGGCATGTCGGTATCGGGATAGGCCAGTTCCGCGGGAATTCGCACAGCCTGCGAGTTGCCGTTGCGGAAGATACGGGTGAAAGGCATTGTGATTTCCATGTACATCCTGTAGGTACAAGCATAGCATCATTGAATCAGAAGTACATCCGCGTGTGTACGTCCCTAATTCTCAATTTCGCCTGTCGTTGCCTACAATTCGTCACATCCGCCAAGCCTGTCGCCACAATGGACATCGATCTCGCCCGCACCTTCCTGCAAGTCGTCCGCACCGGCAGCCTGCTGGCGGCGGCCGACAAGCTGCATGTCACGCAGACTGCGGTGACCGCGCGCATCAAGAGCCTGGAGGCACAACTGAACTGCCGGCTGTTCGAGCGCAACAAGGCCGGCGCGCGGCTGACGCCCGACGGCCAGCGCTTTCTCGGCTATGCCAGCCAGCTGGTGCAGACCTGGGAGGCCGCCTGCCGGGAGCTGCCGTTGCCGGCGGGGCTGGCCAGCCTGTTTCGCTTCGGCACGGAAATCAGCCTGGGCAACCCGCTGGTGCTGCTGTGGACCACGCGCCTGCGCCAGCTGATGCCGGCGCAGGCGGTGCGGGCGGAAGTGGGGGAAGGGGCGGAACTGCAGCGCAAGCTGCAGTCGGGCACGCTGGACGCGGCGCTGGTCTACCAGCCGGACTATGCGCCGGGCATGCATGTCGAGGCGCTGATGGAAGAGAAGCTGATCCTGATCCGTTCGACCCAGCGTGACGGCGGCTATGTCTATGTCGACTGGGGGCCGGAGTTCCGCCGCCAGCATGACAGCGCGCTGCCGGAGCATGCGCGCGCCTCGCTCTACTTCAACCTGGGGCCGCTGGCGCTGCAGTACATCCTGCAGTTTGGCGGCAGCGGCTATTTCCGGACGCGCGTGGCGCAGAGCTACCTGGACAGCGGGGCATTGGCGCGCGTGGAGGGCGCATCGGAGTTCTCGTACCCGGTGTACCTGGTTCATCCCCAGTCGGCAGGCAATACGGGTTTGCACGATGCAGTCCGGATTCTTCACGACATCGTGCGTGAAGAATCGGACTGGTCGCAGCGCTGGGATTTTCCGGTCTGAAAGGGTTCTTGCTGCTAGATTTTGATATATGCGGGCATCAGCCGTGCCGGGCGCGCCGCGGGAAGCGCGAGCGGCCGGCGCGAACGCCTGCGCGGTCCGCCGCGCGAGTCAGGCGCGGCCCCTAGCCCGGCATACCTGCCATGCCGTTGCGCCTGCGCAAACGCCGGTTCCGGCACCGAGGTCCCGATCAGAAAGGTGACCGCGACACCAGCGGCCATCAGAACGACCGCCAGGCCGATCCAGAGGGCGATTTCCCAGAAGGCAACTTCCATTTCCTGCTCCCCGTTCATTGCATCGCATGCATCCAGTATCGACACAAACCGGCGGATTGATTAATGAAAGTTATCTACCGTTCATATCAATATTTTTGCAGTGAAGCGGGGTTGACAGCGAGAGTCGTCGTTATTGGAGAAGCAGGTGGCGCCACGGCTGGTAACGCTGGCCCGCAACATTGAGACGCTGCCGGCCAGCGGTAAGTATCCTGTCCACCGCAAAAATTCATCCATTCCGACGAATCTGATACTCGCCGCCAGGCAGACACTAGCCTGACCGAATTCAAGAGACCCGAGAAAGGAGACCCCGCCATGCAACGCCTGATCTTCGAAGCCGAACATGACGCCTTCCGCGAATCCGCCAGCCGCTTCTACCAGCGCGAGGTCGGGCCGCACGGCGAGCGCTGGCGCGAACAGGGCTGCGTGGACCGCGAGGTGTTCCGCAAGGCCGGCGAGCAGGGCTACCTGCTGATGTGGGCCGACGAGAAATACGGCGGCGCCGGCGTGGAGGACTTCCGCTATGAACAGATCCTGATCGAAGAAAACGCGCGTCACGGCGACTCGGGCTTCTTCGGCACGCTGCACTCGCGGCTGGTGGCACCGTATATCGGCCGCATCGGCAACGAGGAGCAATGCCAGCGCCTGCTGCCGGCGGCGGCGCGCGGCGAGTCGATCTTCGCCATCGCCATGACCGAGCCGCAGGCGGGCTCGGACCTGGCCGGCATGCGCACGCGCGCCGTGGACCATGGCGACCATTGGGTGCTGAACGACGCCAAGACCTATATCTCGAACGGCCAGCTGGCCGACTGCGTGGTGGTGGTCGCGCGCACTGATCCCGAGCGCAGGCACGGCCTGGGCCTGTTTATCGTCGAGCGCGGCATGGCCGGCTTCGAGCGCGGGCGCAAGCTGCGCAAGATGGGCCTGCACTCGCAGGACACGTCCGAACTGTTCTTCGACAACGTCAAGGTGCCCAGGGCCAACGTGCTGGGCGAGCCCGGCCAGGGCTTCCGCTACCTGACGCGCCACCTGGCCGAAGAGCGGCTGATCGGCGCCTGCGGCTACATGGCGTCGGCGCAGGTGGCGTTCGACCTCACGCTGGACTACGTCAAGGAGCGCAAGGCCTTTGGCCGGGCCATCGGCACGTTCCAGAACTCGCGCTTCAAGCTGGCCGAGCTGCGCGCGCAGCTGGATGCGCTGCAGACCTTTGTCGACCAGTGCGTGCTGCAGCACAATGCCGGCACGCTCACAGTGGAGACGGCGGCCTCGGCCAAGCTGCTCACCTCTGAGCTGCAGGGGCGGATGGTCGACGAGGGCGTGCAGTTGCACGGCGGTGCCGGCTATATGGAGGAATACCGCATCTGCCGCATGTACGCCGACGCGCGTATTTCGCGGATCTATGCCGGCAGCAGCGAGATCATGAAAGAAATCATTGGCCGCGGGCTGGGGCTGGACGATCGCGCCAAGCCCTGACGGTGGTGCAAGCGTTGCGTGAATGCGACGCTTGAGGCACTTTTTAATATCGGGTTTTCCCGCGCTTTTTGGTAATTCGCCGCTTTTTCTTCATTTTGTTGGCAGGATGAAAGCAATTTGTAATGGAATTCGGTTTGAATGCGGGCGGGAGATCGTGCGGAGGTGCCGAATAGACGCAGTACAGATGCTATCGGGGCCGGATCTGGCGTGAAAGTTCGCCAATCTGGTGCACCATTCGGCAGGCACGGTCGTTTACCTCAGACCGTTTTCGAATCGAGCCTGACTGACCGTGCATTGTTCCTTTACCCGAGCCGCCATGGCGACCCTGCTCGCCGTTGTGGCGACCGCGGGGCGAGCCGCCTCCGCGCCGCTCCCGGCCGATGGCCCGTGCATCCCGCCGCCTGCGAAAGCCAGCCTGACCCTGGCCCAGGCGCGCCTTGACGCCATCCGCTGCAACCGCGACATCATCGCCGCCCGGCGCGGCGAGGAAGCCAGCCAGGCAGATATCCAGATTGCGTCCCAGCGCCCGAACCCGGTGCTGAGCCTGGGCGTGGCCAATATCAACCCGCATGCCGGCATCGGCTCGGGCAACCTGCGCAGCAAGACCGTGGATTCGACCGTGCGGGTCGACCAGCTGATCGAAACCGCCAACAAGGGCGGCCTGCGCCTGGATGCGGCGCGCAAGGCCAGCGTGGCTGCCGGTGAAGTCGTGCAGGCGGTCGTGACACAGCAGACCAGCGCCGTCGAGCAGGCCTTTTTCGATGCGGTGGTCAGCCAGGAGCGGGTCGAGGTGCTGACCGAGACGCTCGCGCTCTACCATCGCACGCAACAGGCCAATGAAGCCCGGCTCAAGGCGGGTGACGTCTCGCGCGCCGACGTGACCAAGCTCCAGCTCGACGGGCTGCGCGCGCAGAACGACCTGCGCCAGGCCATGGCCGATCATGCCCGTGACAAGGCGCAGCTTGCGCAGGCCATGGGCGTTCCCGGCACGCTGGCAGACAACCGGCTGGTGGCGGACTGGCCGTCGCTGGAGGCACCTGTGCCGCAGGTCGATCCGGATACGCTGCAGCGCCGCCCCGACGTGACCGCTGCCGAGGCGCGCCTGGCCGCCGCGGCGTCCGTGCGCGACCTGGCCCGCGCCGGGCGCGTGCCCGACGTCACCGTCGGGGCGCAGGCCGAGCACTGGCCGACCTCGCCGAGCAATACCAACGGCAGCGGCAACAGCTACGGCGTCTTTGTCTCGATCCCGCTGTTCGTGCGCCACAGCAACGGCGGCGAGGCGCGCCGCGCCGAAGTGGATTACTACGCCGCCCTGGACGACCGCAACCGGGTGTTGCTGGAGGCCCAGAACGAGGTCGAGCGCCTGCGCAGCCAGCTTGACGCCTCGCGCCTGTCCCTCAAGCAGATGCGTGAGTCGGTTGTGCCCGCCGCCGAAAGCGTCGCCGGCAGCGCCGAGTTTGCCTACGCCAAGGGCGCCTCCGGCGTGCTCGACCTGCTCGACGCGCGCCGCGCCCTGCGCCAGACCCGCCTCGATGCCGTCAACGCGCAGGGCGAGTACGCCAAGGCCGTGTCTGCCTATCGCGCAGCATTGCAGGCTTCCGCCACTCCCGCCAGTTCCCTTCCGAATTCCCAGGTCCGTACCGATGCGCCGCGCCCTTAATCTGTTGTCCGAAGTGTTCCGTGTTTCCCGCGCCGGCGTGCCTGCGCGCCTTGCCGCGCTGTCCCTGTGCGCGCTGGCGCTGGCCGCCTGCGGCAAGTCCGAAGGCCCGAAGGCCGATGACGAACCCAAGGTCACCGGCAATACCGTCCAATTCCCGGCCAGCGTGAAGGCGCTGACGGGTATCGCCGGCGAGGCCGCCAGGACCGGCGGCGAGCGCGTGCTGACCTTGCCCGGCCGGCTGGTGTGGAACGAGGACAAGACCGTGCGCGTGGCGACGCCGTTTGCCGGGCGCGTCACTGAGGTACTGGTGCAGCCCGGCACCACGGTCAAGGCCGGCCAGCCGCTGGCCAGCCTGACCTCGCCCGAATTCGGCGTGGCCCAGGCCGATGCGCGCAAGGCCGCCGCCGACAGCGCGGTCGCGGCCAAGGCGCTGGCGCGGCAGCGCGAGCTGTACGGTGCCGGGATCGTCGCGCAAAAGGAACTGGAGCAGGCGCAGGCCGACGCCGCGCGCGCCGCGGCCGACCTGCAGCGCACCCAGGCGGCGCTCAGCCAGTATGGCGCGGCCGCGGGCGGCGCCGGCGCCGTCAACCAGCGCTTTCCCCTGCGCAGCCCGATCGACGGCCTGGTGGTCGAGCGCAATATCAACCTCGGCATGGAGCTGCGCCCCGACCAGCCGCCCGCCGCACCGCTGTTCCTGGTGACCGATCCCACCACGCTGTGGGCGCAGGTCGATGCGGGCGAGGCTGACATGAGCCTGTTCAAGCCCGGCGTGACCGTGAAGCTCGTGAGCGCTGCCTATCCCGGCGAAACCTTTGATGGCACCGTCATCAAGATTGCCGACTACGTCGACCCGACCGCGCGCAGCATCAAGGTGCGCCTGAGCGTGCCCAATCCCGAGCGCCGCCTGAAGGCCGAGATGTTTGTCACCGCCAGGCTGAAGGCGGCGTCGTTCCCGGGCATTGCCGTGCCGTCCAAGGCTGTGTTCCTGGCCGAGAACCGCAACTACGTGTTTGTGCGCACCGCTCCGAACACGTTCGTGCGCCGTGAAGTGAAGCTGGGCGTCACGCTGCCGGGCACCTCGGAAGTGCTCGATGGCCTCAAGGAAGGCGAGACGGTCATTACCGACGGCAACCTCTATCTGCAGGACATCCTGCGCGATGCCACCGCCGTCAACGCGGCGCGCGCGGGCGCCAGGCACTGAGGACGGCCGCCCCATGATTTCGCGTATCGTCAGTTTTGCCCTGCATCAGAAGCTCTTTGTCTGGCTGGGCCTGCTTATCTTCGTCGGAGGCGGCCTGGCTGCCTTCAAGAACCTGCCGATCGAGGCCTTCCCCGATGTCTCGGACATCCAGGTCAACATCATCACGCTGTATCCTGGCCGCGCCGCGGAGGAAGTCGAGCGGCAGGTGACCATTCCGATCGAAACCGCCATGGCGGGCACGCCTAACTCGGTGCGGGTGTTCTCGCACACGCAGTTCGGCCTGTCCTTCATGATGGTGACTTTCAATGACCGCGCCACCGACGTGACGGCGCGCCAGCAGATCCTTGAGCGCCTGCGCAGTGTCGACCTGCCTGACGGCGTCCATCCGGACCTGGCGCCGCTGTCCACCGCGATCGGCGAGATCTTCCGCTTCCGCCTGACCGGCAAGGGCTACACGGCGCAGGAACTGCGCACCCTGCAGGACTGGGTGGTGGAGAAGAACATGCGCCAGGTGCCCGGCGTGGCCGACGTGGTCACTATCGGCGGCACCATCAAGCAGTATGAGGTGAACCCGAACCTCGGGCGCATGCGCGACGCCAAGATTTCGCTGTCGCAACTGTTCACCGCGCTGCAGCGCGCCAACTCCAACGCCGGCGGCGGCGCCGTGGCGCAGGGGCGCCAGCAGTTCCTGCTGCGCTCGCTGGGCAGCTTCCGCACCTCGGCCGACATTGCCAACGTGGTCGTGGCCGAGAACAACGGCACGCCGATCCTGGTCAAGGACATCGCAGAGGTGAAGATCGGCAGCGCGCCGCCGCAGGGCCTGATGGGCCAGGACGACGAGGACGACATCGTCTCGGGCATCGTGGTGATGCGCAAGGGCGAGAACCCGTCGCTGGTGCTGGAGGCGCTCAAGAAGAAGATCGATCTGCTGGACGGCCAGATCCTGCCCAAGGGCGTGAAGATCGTGCCGTACTACGACCGTTCCACGCTGATCGGCAAGACCCTGCACACGGTGTTCGGCAACCTGGTCGAGGGCGCGCTGCTGGTGATGGCCGTGCTGTACCTGTTCCTGGCCAATGTGCGCGCCGCCGCCATCGTGGCGCTGATCATTCCGCTGGCGCTGCTGTCGACCTTCATCGGGCTGACGTGGGTGGGCATTCCGGCCAACCTGCTGTCTCTTGGCGCGATGGACTTCGGCATCATCGTCGACGGCGCGGTGATCGTGGTCGAGAACATCTTCAAGCGGCTGGGCGAGCTCAAGGAACAGCAGATCAAGGACAGCAGGGCGCGCCTGCATGCCATCCTGCAGGCCACCACGGAGGTGGGCCGACCGACCGTGTTCTCGATGGTCATCATCATCGCGGCGCACATCCCGATCTTCACGCTGCAGCGGCACGAGGGCAAGATCTTCGCGCCAATGGCCTACACGGTGACCGGCGCGCTGATCGGTTCCCTGATCCTCTCGCTGACGCTGGTGCCGCTCTTGTGCCACCTGCTGCTCACGAAGAACATCGCGCACGACGACAACTTCCTGGTGCGCCACTGCAAGCGGCTCTATGAGCCGATGCTGGCCTGGGCGCTGGACCACAAGAAGATGGTGGTCGGCATCGCCCTGGGCATGCTGGTGGCGACGGTGGGCGTGGGCAAGTTCCTCGGCAGCGAGTTCCTGCCCGAACTGGACGAAGGCTCGATGTGGGTCAGCTTCGACCTGCCTGCGTCGGTGTCGACCGATGAAGCGCGCGGCCAGGCGCGGTTGCTGCGCAGCGTGATCCGCAAGACCCCGGAGGTCAACACCACCATCTCCAAGGTGGGGCGCCCCGACGACGGCACCGATCCCAAGCTGATCAACACCGTCGAGATCCTGGTCGACCTGAAGCCCGAGAAGCAGTGGCGCGACGGCTTCAACAAGCGCAGCATCATCAACGAGATCAACGCCAACCTGCGCAAGCTGCCCGGCATCGAGCCCAATTTCTCGCAGCCGGTGCGCGACAACATCCTGGAGAGCATCTCGCAGATCAAGGGCCAGATCGTGATCAAGGTCCAGAGCGACAGCCTTGAGCACAACAAGCGGGTGGCCGACCAGATCCTGGCGAACGTGCAGTCGGTCCAGGGCGTGATGCGCGCCTTTATCGACCGCGACGGCGAGCTGCCGCAGTATGTGCTGGACTTCGATCGCGCCCAGGCCGCGCGCTACGGCATCAATGTGGCCGATGTGCAGGACCTGATGGAAACCGCGCTGGCCGGCAAGGCCGCGACTGAGCTGTGGGAGGGCGAGAAGCACTTCAGCGTGGCCGTGCGCCTGAAGCCGTCGGAGCGCGAGCTGCCGAACCTGCCGAACATCTTCATGCAGACGGCTGACGGCGCGCAGGTGCCGCTGTCGCAGCTGGTGACCTTCCGCGCCGCTTCCGGCGCGATGAACATCAGCCGCGAGAACGGCCAGCGCACCACCTCGATCGGCATCTTCATCCACGACCGCGACATGGGCAGCGTGGTGAAGGACATGCAGGCGCTGGTGGACAAGAACGTCAAGGCCGAGGACGTCAAGATCAGCTGGTCGGGCGAGTTCGAGAACCAGGAACGCGCCATGGCGCGGCTGTCCATCGTGGTGCCGCTGTCGGTGCTGGTGATCTTCCTGCTGCTGTTCAATGCGTTCAAGTCGTTCAAGAGCGCCACGCTGATCATCTCGAACATCCCGTTCGCGCTGATCGGCGGCGTGTTCGCGCTGTTCCTGACCGGCATTCCGCTGTCGGTGTCGGCGGCGATCGGCTTTATCGCGCTGTTTGGCCAGGCGGTGCTCAACGGCGTGGTGATGGTGACTTACTTCAACCAGCTGCGCGACGAAGGCATGCCGGTGCGCCAGGCCGTGCTGACGGGCTCGATGGACCGGCTGCGCACCGTGCTGATGACCGCGCTGCTGGCCATGCTGGGCCTGTTCCCGATGGCCATCTCGCGCGCCATCGGCTCGGAGACGCAGCGTCCGCTGGCCATCGTCATCATCGGCGGGCTGATCACCGCCACCATGCTGACGCTGATCGTGCTGCCCACGCTGTACGAATGGATGGTGGGGCGCAACTGGCCGGACGAGGAGGGCGATGCGCCCGGCGAGAACCGGTTGACGCCGTCGATTTCAGAGTGATGGCAGGCCGCGGGGGGGGGGGGGCGTGCCCCTCGCAGCCTGTCCGACATCGATCGCAGACTTGTCGCCTGCTATGACGCCGCCCTTGCCGGGCGGCGTTTTCGTTCCGGTGGCGCATTTCACAAGCGCCTGCGCGACCCGATCCATGCGCGCCGTGTGCCTCGCCCGAATCGTCATGTCGGAATCGTCTGACGCACCTTTCGGAGCCCCACGCCTGCTTCCCCAATCCCCCCGAGCCTACTCTGGACTTACGGCGTGGCCAGCAGCGTAGCCGCCGGCCTCTCATGCGTACCCATACGCAGTCTTCGGAAAGGAGCTCGACATGATGAAGAAATGGCTGACCGCAGCAGCGTGTTCGATGATGATTGCCGCCCCGGCAGGTTTTGCCCTGGCACAGACGGCGACTGCTGGATCCAAAGCGGACTATGAAGCCGCGGTGAAGCAGGCTGACGCGGACTACAAGGCCGCCTCCGCCAAGTGCGATGGCATGAAGGCCAATGCCAAGGATGTCTGCAAGGCCGAAGCCAAGCGCGACCGCGACGTCGCCAAGGCCCAGGCCGAAGCCCGCCGCGACGGCACGCAAAAGTCCATGGCCAAGGCCGAAAAGACCAAGGCCGACCGCGACTATGACGTTGCCAAGGAAATGTGCGACGACAAGAAGGGTAACGACAAGGACGTCTGCAAGAAGGATGCCAAGGCCGCGCATGAAAAGGCCCTGACCGCTGCCAAGGTCGACAAGGCCGCGGCTACCGGCTCGAGCGCCGAAGTGGCGGAAGCCCGCGCCGATGCGAAGAAGGACACCATGAACGCCGCCTACAAGGCTGACAAGGAACGTTGCGACGCGATGTCCGGCGAGTCCAAGGAGAAGTGCCAGGCCGACGTGCGCGCCAAGTACGGCAAGTAAGCACTGCCTTACCGGCCGGCCGATGGCGGGTCATTCACCGCAGCAATCGCAAGGGGATGCCTCTGATGGCCCCCCTTGCCACCGGATGAAGGAGCACGACATGAACTGGGACCAGATCGAAGGCAAGTGGGAACAGGCCAAGGGGAAGGTCAAGGAGAAATGGGGCAAGCTTACCGACGACGACATCACGCAGATCAACGGCAAGCGTGACCAGCTCGCCGGCCGTATCCAGGAGCGCTATGGCTATACCAAGGAGCGCGCCGAGGAAGAAATGAAGGCGTGGGAACGGGATGCGCGGTGGTAACAGAACAGCCGCTTTGACGTCGCAGCGGGACACCTTTAAGTGTCCCGCTTTTTGTCTTGCTGCACGCCAATGCCCCGGGCTTCTCAGTCCGCCTGCTCAGGCCATTGCTGCTCACCGCCCGCCCCGGGCAACCGTTGCACCATGTATTCATGCAGCCGCGACAGTTCCAGCGCAATGCCATCCGGAAACCCCTGCCGCCCGCCGCGCTTGTCGATCAGCAACTCGACCAGGAAAGCATGCAGCGCCGCGGGGTGGACAGAGAGCGCGGCCAGATGGTTGCCGATGCGGGCAAAGCGGCGGCACAGTTCCACGGGGCGCGCCTCGGCCGGCAGCGACGCCAGCCACCGCATGGCGACGTCTGAAAGCACCGTATCGTCCGGCGACGGCGGGCGCCGCAGGCCGCTCCAGTCAGGCTCGGCTTGCGCCGGCGGCGCGCCGTCCAGCACCTTCTTTGCTTCCTCAACGGTGACGAATTCAAAAGAGAGGGGTTCCATGCCGGCTCCGGGATCAGACCAATGCGCACCGCTGCGCATTAACGCGCATTCTAACGATTACGGCGCTGTGCAGGCCATCTTGATGGGCAGGTCGAATCGCGGTGCATCCCGGCGCTACACTGGCAGATATCCTGATAGCCAATGCACACTACAACTCTGGAGCAACGTTCGAGCCTGTGCGGGGCAGTGTAGAAGCAAAAAACACCGGGCGCGCCACATTTCCTCCGGGTCTAAAAAAGATTCAGTGGGGATTAAAAAGACAGAAATACTGAACCGCCGCCTCCTTGCCCGTGCCGCAATGTGCGAACCGGCACATACCCCTATCGGGTTTTGCTTGTAATGTTTTGTAATCTCTTGAGATCATTGGGGAAATTAGTGCTTCTCGTTTCATCCCGGTGCTAGCGGTGGATCAGGCACGCCCCGCGTTTGCGTCGCAAGATTCAGGAAAAGTGTGGAAAAAGTTCCGAGCCCTACCGCAGTCCGCCAGTCAGCGTGGCAGAAGTCAGCCATTCTATGGACGCAATCCACAGCTTCTCAGACACCCTCTGCCGGCTGGGTTTTCGCCCTGGCCGTGCTTTGTCATGTGCTTTTATGGACGATCCTGCCGAGCCTGCTGCTGAAAAACGCGTCGCTCGACATTGTTGAGGCGCTGGCGTGGGGCCATGAGTGGCAGCTCGGGTACGAGAAGGACCCCCCCCTGTGGCCCTGGATCACGGAGGCCGTGACGGCGTGGTCCGGCAAAAGCCTGTGGACTTGCTATCTGGCCTCCCAGCTTTGCATCGGGATCGTATTCCTGGCGGTGTGGCGGCTTGGATCCCGCATTGCAAGCAGGCGCGAAGCGCTGATCGGTGTCCTCCTGCTGGAGGGCATCTACTACTTCAACTATCCCACCCCGGAGTTCAACGATATCGTCCTGCAGATGCCGTTCGCCGCCGCATTTGGCTGGTTGCTGCATCGCGCGCTTACCGGGAACCGGCTTGTCGACTGGGGGTTGAGCGGATTGATTGCCGGACTGGGGCTATGGGCACGTTACTCGATGGGCGCGTATATCGCTTCCATGGCCATCTTCGTGCTGTTGCACCCGCAGGCGCGCCGGCGCCTTGCCGGGCCAGGCCCCTGGCTGCTGGTGCTTGTCGCGCTTCTCGTCTTCCTGCCGCACCTGCGCTGGATTGTCGAGAGCGGCTTTATCTCCATCGACTACGTGGCCAGACGTGCGCCTGCGGCAGCAGAGAGCGCGGGCTACTTTGCCAGACTGCTTTCGTTTATCGGCGCGCAGTTTGCAGCCTTGATTCCAATGCTGGCCCTGGCTGCCATGCTCTGGCGCTGGCGCAGCGCCGAAGCCCCGGCGCCGTCGGATGCAGGCAGATTTGATCAGGCCTATGTGGCTGCCCTGGCGTTCGGGCCCATTGCCTTTTCCTTGGCCTTGTCGATCATCACGCACCGGCCGCCGCGGGTCATGTGGGCGGCCCCGCTGATGTGTTTCGCAGGCCTCTTCATTGCCACCAGGATCCGGCCCGTCTGGACCGCCGCAAGGATGCGCGTGTTTGGCCGCGCCTGGCTGGTGGTCCTGCTGTTACCCGCATTGATTTTTGTGCTGGAACAAGTAGGCAAGCCGATGATTACCGGCAACGAAAGCCGCGCACATTTCCCCGGGGAGCAACTTGCCGCCGAAGTGACCAGCAGATGGCAGGCCGAGACCGGGCAGCCCCTGAAGTATGTGATCGGCGACACCTGGCATGCCGGCAATGCTGCGTTCTACTCCGACGACCGCCCGTCAGCGCTTTTCTCGCACGGCGGCTATCGCTTCAGCCCCTGGATCACGCACGATAAGCTGAACGCGTCGGGCGCCGTGCTGGTCTGGGATGCGCGGAAAGAGGGCGCCGGCATTCCGCAGAGCCTTGCCGCGCAATATCCGGATGCGGTGCTTCAGCCTGCGTTTGCACTAAAACAGAACGCCTCGGTGTACCAGATCGGCGTAGCGTTCCTGTTCCCGGGCAGCGCGGCCAGGGCAGACATTGGGACGCCTGGCCAGGAAGATTCCCCTGGCCAGGCGCCCCAGCCGCTGTAACCCTAGTTGCAGCTTGCGTCCGCCACGCAAACGCCGCGCACTGCCATCTCGCCCATGAAGTCCATCGCGGCCTGGTCCGCGATCGCTTCGCGCAGCGCTTCCAGCGCGGCGTCGTGGGGGTCGTTGGCATTGCCGGCCTCCAGCGGCGTGTCTTGCCAGCGCCGCGGTACGGCAGCGGGGTCGATATCGACCCCGGCACCGGTTGCCAGCGTGTCCAGCACGGCGGACTCCGCCGCCGCCATGGCATCGGCGGTCAGGTCGCTGGCGCGCGCCTGTCCGAAACCGTCGAACACCTGACTCGGCGGCACGCCCAGGACTTTCCACAACGCCAGTTCGGTCAGCGGCGAGCAATTCACGATGCGCCCGCCCAGTACCAGGCCGTGCAGCCGCTGGCGGTTCGGTTCGCCCTGCGCGAGCCCGCCCTCGCAGCGCACCATCAGCGGCCCGCCCGGCGCGCCGGCCAGGCGGAATGCGCCTTTTGCATCGGTAGTAGCGTTGCGCACTTGCCCTTGCGCATCGCGCAACTGCACGGTGGCGCCTGCCAGCGCGGCCCCGACGGCGGCCGTGCCGGTCACTTCCTGCGCATGGTCATCCCCGCATGCTGCGACAGCCGCGACCCCGCATGCGAGCACGAGGTGGCGCCAGGTTTGAAGGTGCTTGCCCATGGTGTCGGCGCTCATGGGGCCAGCGTGGCCAGCTCGCGGTGCGAGCGGTTGAACAGGCCGCGCGCCAGCGGCGTCGGGCGGAAATCGACATCAAGCGGCGAGATCGTGATGAACTTGGCCAGGAAGGCAGGCGTCTCGGCAATCCGCGCCAGCGCTGCCAGCTCGGTCTCTGGCGCACCCACGTCGATCGATACCGTGCTGTCGGCATTGCGCTTGTAGGCTGTCGTAAACGAATCCACGGTGCCGGGCGTGGTCAGTCGCACGCCGGCAGGCGCCCCACCTGCAACGATCGGATAGTTGATGTTCAGCGGGTGGGCCACCGGCAGCAATGGCTGGCCGGCGGGGCGCGTGGCTTCCAGGCTGGCGATGACGCGGGCCAGGAAGGCCCCGGCCTTGGGGAACGCCGCCAGCGTGCTGGCAAAGCCCGTGCGTGCTTCGGCAAAATCCACGCCCACGCTCAGCGCAATGCCCGGCACGCCGCGGCGCGCGGCGAACAGCACGTTCATCACCGTGCCCGAGTGCGGGATCGAATCCGACAGGTTCTCGCCGAAATTGGCGCCGGAGACGACCAGGTCCGGCGTGAAGCTGCTTTCCGGCCCGACGATCTTCAGGCCCATTGCGGTGGCGTCCACCGGCGAGCCGCTGCCCAGGTAATCAGCGTTGGTGGCGTTGAGCGCGCTGCCCGCGACAAACGTGGTCTTGATCCGGTGCACGCAGTAGGTGTCGTTGCTGCCGGCAAGCGGCTCCACGAACAGGCGGGTGCGGCCGTCGGGCACTGCGTAGGCAGCGCCCGAGCCGCTCTGGTTGCTGGCCGGGCCTACCGTGATGACACGGTGGCCGGCGTCCTGCAGGGCCTTGCGGACCGCGCTGATGCCGGGCGCGGCGCAGCCGTCGTCATTGGTCAGCAGGATATTGAGTGCGTGAGCGGGGCTGGCCACGGCGGCGAGTGCCGTGGCAGCGATAGCGAGGCTGGCGACCCGCGGGCGGGCACGAAGTTTAAGCATGGGACCTGTCTCCTTTCTTCTTTTTTGCGTGATAAAACCTGTGGCAAGCAGTGCCCGGCCGCGCCGCGGCGCCGCCGGGCTGGATCGAAAGCGGGGCGGCGCCTTCAGGGCACCAGCAGTCCCCGCTCGCGCGCCAGCGTGATCGCCGTGTCCTCGATCATGTCCTCCTGCCCGCCCACCAGCCGCTGCCGGCCGAGCTCAACCAGGATTTCGCGCGCGGGGATGCGGTACTTGACCTCGGCGCGCTTGGCGAACAGCAGGAAGGACGAATACACGCCGGCATAGCCCAGCGTGAGTGCGTCGCGGTCGAGGCGGATGGGGTGGTCCATGATTGGCACCACCAGGTCCTCGGCGACGTCGGCAATGCGGAACACGTCGACGCCGGTGTCGATGCCCATGCGCTCGCACACGGCCACCAGCACTTCCATCGGCGTGTTGCCGGCACCGGCACCCAGTCCCGCGGCGGCAGCGTCGATGCGGCTGGCGCCGCACGCAATCGCGGCGAGCGAATTGGCCACGCCCATGGCAAGGTTGTGGTGGCCGTGGAAGCCCAGCTCGGTCTCGGGGCGCAGCACCTGCCGCACGGCCGTCAGCTTTTCGGTGACATCGTGCGGCAGCATGTGGCCCGCCGAGTCGGTGATGTACAGGCAGTTGGCGCCATAGCTTTCCATCAGCAGCGCCTGCTGCACCAGCGTCTGCACCGGTGCCATGTGCGCCATCATCAGAAAGCCCACGGTGTCCATGCCGAGCTTGCGCGCCATGCCGATATGCTGTTCCGAGACATCGGCCTCGGTGCAGTGCGTGGCCACGCGGATGGTATGCACGCCGATCTCGTGCGCCATGCGCAGGTGGTCGACGGTGCCGATGCCGGGCAGCAGCAGGGCGGAGACGCGCGCCTGCTTCAGTTCGCCCAGCACCGCGCGCAGGTATTCCTCGTCGCTGTGCGCCGGGAAGCCGTAGTTGACCGAGGCGCCGCCCAGGCCATCGCCGTGGGTGACTTCGATCAGCGGCACGCCGGCGGCGTCCAGCCCCCGGGCGATGCCCTTCATCTGTTCCAGCGAGATCTGGTGGCGCTTCGGGTGCATGCCGTCGCGCAGGGTCATGTCGTGCAGGGTGATGCGTTGGACCATGGCTGGCTCCTCAGGCGGTGGCGTTGGCGATGGCCTGCGCGCTGTCGGCGCGCATGGCGGCGGCGATGCACTCGGCGGTGCGGGCCGCCGAGGCGGTCATGATGTCCAGGTTGCCGGCGTATTTCGGCAGGTAGTCGCCAAGGCCCTCCACCTCCAGGAAGATCGAGACGCGCTTGCCGTCGAACACCGGGCCGTTCTTCAGCGTGTAGCCCGGCACGTACTTGCGCACATCGGCAATCATGTCGTGCACCGACGCGGTAATCGCGGCAACATCGGGCGCATCGTCGGTCAGGCAGTGGATGGTGTCGCGCATGATCAGCGGCGGCTCGGCCGGGTTGATCACGATGATGGCCTTGCTCTGGCGCGCGCCGCCCACGGCTTCGATCGCGCCCGCCGTGGTGCGCGTGAACTCGTCGATATTGCGGCGCGTGCCGGGCCCGACCGAGCGCGACGACACCGTCGCCACGATCTCGCCATAGGCCACCGGCTGCACGCGCGACACGGCATACACCATGGGGATGGTGGCCTGCCCGCCGCACGTCACCATGTTGACGTTCATCTCGTTGCTGCCGATATGGGCTTCCAGGTTGACCGGCGGCACGCAGAACGGCCCGATCGCCGCCGGCGTGAGGTCGATCACGCGCACGCCGCGCGCGGTCAGCTTGGCCGAGTGTTCCGCGTGGACATAGGCCGACGTGGCATCGAAGGCGATGCGGATATCGTCGGCCGCCAGGTGGGGCAGCAGGCCGTCGATGCCGTCGCTGGTGGTTTTCAGCCCCAGTTCTCGCGCGCGGGCCAGGCCTTCGGAGGACGGCTCCACGCCGACCATCCAGACCGGTTCCAGGATGTCGCTGCGGCGCAGCTTGTAGAGCAGGTCGGTGCCGATATTGCCGGGCCCGATCAGGGCACATCGGATCTTGTTCATGGTGTCTCGCGTCGCAAGGTCAGGAAGTCAGGAAAGTCGTGAAGTCAGCAGAACACGGCGGTGCAGCCGCCGATGCCGGTGATGCGCATGGACAGCCGGTCGCCGGCCTGCACGGGAATCAGCGCCGCCAGCGAGCCCGACAGGATGGTCTCGCCGGCCAGCAGCGGAATGCCGAAGCCGCCGAGCGTGTTGGCCAGCCATGCCACCGCGTCGGCGGGATGCCCCAGCGCGGCGCTGCCCAGGCCCGTGGCCACGCATTCACCGTTCTTTTCAAGCGTCATCGCGCACGTGCCGAGGTCCAGCGCGTGCGGGCTGACGCGTTCGTCCCCGAGCACATAGACGCCGCATGAGGCGTTGTCGGCGACGGTGTCCTCGATGCGGATGCGCCAGTCCCGGATGCGCGAATCCACGATCTCGAAGCAGGCCGCCACCGCTTCGGTGGCGTCGAGCACATCGTCGCGCGTGACGCCGGGGCCGCGCAGGTCGCGCCGCAGGAAGAAGGCAATCTCGCCCTCGGCGCGCGGCTGGATCAGTGACGCCGCGGGAATCGGTTGGCCGGCGGCGTAGTGCATGCTCTGCAGCAGGATGCCGAAGTCCGGCTGGTGCACGTCCAGCATCTGCTGCACGGCTTCGCTGGTCACGCCGATTTTCTTGCCGGTGACGCGGTCGCCGGCGGCAAGCCGGTGGGCAATGAAGCCCTGCTGGATGCGGTAGGCATCGCGCACATCCAGCCCCAGTCCGCGGCCGCTGAGTGGCGGCACCGGCGAGCGCGCGACGAGCGCGTGGTGGAGTTCGTTGCTGAGCGTGGTGATCAGGTCGGCATTCATGGCAGGGGGCCTGGGCTGCACTGCCGCGGCGGCATCGCGCCGCGGCAGTCCGGGTCGGAACGAAGGTCAGAACGAGTACTTGGCGTTAAAGGCCACGTAGTCGCGGTCAGCCAGCGGACGGTTGGCGATGCTAGCCCCGCCGATAAATGCGGCGTAGGTCAGGTTGAGCTCCAGGTTGTTCAGGTACTTGAAGGTCAGCCCCACGCTGGCGCGCTTGTCGCCATAGCCCATCAGCGTGCCGAAGGCGCCGGCCACCGCCGACTGGCCGCTGAACTGCTGCGCATAAGTGAGCGGCACCGTCATGTCCCAGCCATCGAACACATTGTTGTAGGTCAGCGACCAGCCCACCTGGAACGCCGCCGAGTTGCGGGTGTTCGACAAGTTGCTGAAGCCCATCACCGGGTCCACGCTCAGCACGTGCAGGTAGGCGACTTCGCCCAGCAGCGTCTGCGAGTTGGCCAGGAAGGTCGGGCCCACCGAGTAGATCGCGGAGAGCTGGCCCTGCAGCGCCTTGCCGCGCGTCGCGGTGGGCGAGCCGGCCACGTCCACCAGCATCGGCACGCCGTCCTTGTAGCTGACTTCACCGGCGACGTTGGCACCCAGCACCTGCGTCGAGAAGCTGGCGCCGGTCAGGTTGATGCCGCCGAAGTACTTCTGCTGATACTGCAGCGTGGGGAAGAGCGAGGTGACCACGCTCGGGTTCTTGTCGTGGTAGCGCAACTGGTAGAGCCCGATCTCGGTGCCTTCGAACACGCGCAAGCGGGTGCCGATGCCCCATTGCCCCCAGTCGGACGGGCGGATATCCGGGCCGCGCGGGATGTTGAAGCCGGGTCCGATGATGAACTGCGCGCCCGGGCCTACCACGTCGGTGGTGCTGAAATAGCTGCCCGGTGCGAAAATCTGGTTCGGCTTGTAGGTGAACTGGTAATAGCCCATCACGCTGAATGCCGGCGTGACCTGCAGCTGCAGCGACGCCTGCGGCACCGGCAGCAGGATGTCCTTGACCTCGGCGCCCGGCACGAAGGCCTTGGTCGCATCGGCAGGCCCTTGCGCGCCGGCGATATTGGCGAAGAACAGGCTCTCGCCCCAGGCCACCACCTGGTTGCCCAGCTTGAAGCTCAGTTGCGAGTCGCCGATCGGCGTGGCGCCATAGACATAGGCATCGAGCAATTGCGCACGGTGCTCGTGATAGTCCCGCGCGGAACCGGTGAATTCGTTGAACTGGCCGCTGTGGTTGACCGTGAACGGCGCATTGTTCGAGTTGCTGCCGCTGTAGGCCCAGTCCTGGAACACGCTGCCGCGCACCAGCGCGCCAAAGACATCGTGCTTGACATGGGCTTCGCCCAGCAGCGAGACGCGGTTGGCGATCATGTCGCCGCGCTTGAAGTTGCGGTTGCCGTCATCGCCGTTGATATTCGCCGGGTTCAGCAGCGCGTTGCTCTGCTGGCCGGTGCGCACCGCCGCGCCGTAGGTGGCGGTAACGCTGTAGTCGAGCGTGGTGTCGTGGCCGAGGTCGATGGTGTCGCCGGCCCGGGCGGGCGGCGCGAGCAGCGCGGCCAGCGCTGCCGCGGCAGCAATTGGCCGCAGCCGGTTGCGGCGTTTCAGTGAGCCGAATGTTGGTTTGTGCATGGTGGTCTCCCCGTGGTGTCGGTCTTGGTTCATTGCCTGGCACTTCGATTGGCGCTCGCCTGGCCGCAAGCGTAGAGAGGGGAAGCCATGCACAAATCGGCAGAACGGACTAGGCTGTTTCCCCTACTGCTGGCTGTTCAGCCAGCGGCCGCTCAGCCGCGATTGACCGAGGCCGCGTCGAGGAAGGCCGGGCGCTCGCCGCCACCATCGATCACGAGATTGGCGCCCGACACGTAGGACGCCTGCGGCGACGCCAGGAACAGGCACGCGCCGGCGATGTCGTCCGGGTGCGCGAGCCGGCCCAGCGGCACCGTCGCGGCCATGCTGCGCAATGCCTCCGGGTCGCCGTAGTGCTGCTGCTGCGAGGTATCGGTCAGCACCACGCCCGGGCTGACCGCGGTAACGCGTACCTTTGGCGCCCATTCCACCGCGAGCGTGCGCACCGCGTTGAGGATGCCGGCCTTCGCGGCGCCGTAGGCCGCGGTGCCGGGCGAAGGACGCAGCGCGCTGATGCTGCCCACGAACAGCTGCGTGCCGCCGCCGGCCTGCTGCTGCATGCGTGCATTGGCGCGCTGCGCGAGCTGCAGCGGCGCGACCAGGTTGAGCCGGATCACCGATTCCAGCAGCCGCGGCGAGGCCTGCGCGACCAGCGCGAACGGCGAACCGCCGGCGTTGTGGATAACCACGTCAAGGGTGGGGCTGGCCTGCGCAATCCGGGCAAGCATGGCATCGACCTGCCCGATGTCGCGGATATCCGCCGGGATGAAGCGGGCGCTGCGGCCTGCCGCGGCCGGCAGTTCACTGTCGTCGGCGGGCGCGGTGCGTCCGCACACGAAGACCTGTGCGCCAACGCGCAGGAAGGCCTCGCTGATGGCGCGGCCGATGCCGCGCATGCCGCCGGTCACCAGCACGGTCTGGCCGGTATAGTCAAATCCTGTCATGGGCTCCCCCTGGATGCATGGAGCGCCCATCGTAGGAGAAGTGGCCGTCCGGCTCGTAGTCCGAATGAACGATGCCCGGGGTGCCGGCGCTGCGCAATATGCTGGGCAAACCACGGGAGACGCCCTCATGTCCGCTACCTCGCAGCTCACGCCCTCCACGCCTGCATCCCCACATCCGAACCTGCCGGTCGGGCGCTTCACCACCACCTCCGCGGGCCTGCGCCTGCACTGCCTGGACTCCGGCAGCGGCGAGCCGGTGGTCTTCATCCACGGCAGCGGTCCGGGCGCGAGCGGGCACAGCAACTTCCGCCATAACGTGCCGGCTTTCGCCGCGGCGGGCTTCCGTACAGTGGTGGTGGACCTGCCCGGGTATGGCCTGTCGTCCAAGCCGGACGATGTCGAATACACCCTGGACTTCTTCGTCGCCGCGCTGCGCGAGCAGTTGCTGGCACTGGAGCTGCCGCGCTGCGTGCTGGTGGGCAACTCGCTTGGCGGCGCCATCGCGCTGCAGTACGCGCTGGACTTCCCGGAGCATGTCAGCCGCCTGGTAATGATGGCGCCGGGCGGCGTGGAAGAGCGCGAAACCTACTTCCAGATGACGGGCATCCAGCGCATGGTGTCGCTGTTCACCGGCGGCCATATGAACCCGGACACCATGCGGCAGCTGCTGCAACTGCTGGTGCACGACGCCAGCCTGGTCACTGACGCGCTGGTCGACGAGCGCATGGCGGTGTGCCGCGAGCAGCCGCGCGAGGTGCTGGCCACCATGAAGGTGCCGAACCTGACCGCGCGGCTGGGCGAGATCCGGTGCCCGGTGCTGGGCTTCTGGGGCACCGAGGACCAGTTCAATCCCGCGTCCGGCGCCGCGAAGTTCCTGAGCGGCTGCGCCGACGCCCGCTTTGTCATGATCAACCGCTGCGGCCACTGGGTGATGGTTGAGCACGCGGCCTATTTCAACCGCGAATGTCTGGGCTTCCTGGCGGATACCGCCCAGGGCGGCGCGGCATAATTGGCGCGCACGCCTGCACAACAATATTTGGGAGACATCATGGAATACCCGTATAACCTGTTCGACCTGCGCGGCAAGGTGGCCGCCATCACCGGCGCTGCGCGCGGCATTGGCGCGGAAACCGCGCGCGTGCTGGCAGCCGCCGGCGCCAAGGTCGCCGTGCTCGACGTGCTGGACGCCGACGGCAAGGCCACCGCCGAAGCCATCTGCGCCGAAGGCGGCGAGGCCGCGTTCTGGAAGCTCGACGTCACCAGCGAGAGCGACGTGGCGCGCGTGTTCGCGGAGATCGCGGCGCGCTTCGGCGGCCTTGGCATCCTGGTGAACAACGCCGGTATCGAGGGGCCCAATGCGCCGACCCATGAGCTGGCGCTGGAGCAATGGCAGCAGGTGATGGCGGTGAACGTGACCGGCACCTTCCTGTGCACCAAGCATGCCATTGCGCACATGGAGCGCGCCGGCGGCGGCGCCATTGTCAATGTGTCGTCGATGTATGGCATCGCGGGCGGGCCGGATGTGCCCCCGTATCACGCGTCCAAGGCCGCGGTGCGGATGATGGCCAAGACCGATGCCATGCTCTACGCCGGCAAGGGCATTCGCGCCAACTCGATCCATCCCGGCTATATCCGCACGCCGATGCTCGAACACGTGGCCCAGGCCTCGGGGCAGGGCGAGGCGCTGTTCGACTACCTGGGCGGACAGACGCCCGCGGGCAAGGTGGGCCAGCCGCGCGACATCGCAGCGGGCATTCTGTACCTCGTGTCCGACGCGGGGCGCTACGTCACGGGCGCCGAGCTGGTGATCGACGGCGGCTACACCGCACGCTGAATCGCAGGGCAAGGAGAACCCCATGACCCATGGCACCGATAGCGCCACGATGAAAGCCACGCTGCTCGCCTATGTCGATCGTTTCAACGCCGGTGACGCGCAGGGCGTTGCCGCGCTCTATGCCGACGACGCCACCGTCGAGGACCCGGTCGGCGCGCAGCCGATCGCCGGCAAGCCCGCCATCCTGGCCTTCTACCAGCACGCCACGGCGCTGGGCGCGCGCCTGGAGGTGGTGGCGCCGCCGCGTGGCTCGCACGGCGACGCCGCCGCGCTGACCTTCGCGGTGCATGTCAGCCTGGAAGGGCGGCCGGCCCGCATTGACGTGACCGACGTCATGACGTTCGGCGCAGACGGCCGCATCCGCAGCATGCGCGCCCACTGGGCGCCGGACGACGTGCATTTCCTCTGAGCCCGCTGCGCCGATGGCCCGCCACACCCGCGAGGATGCCGCCGTCACGCGGGCGCGCATCCTGGCCAGCGCGCAGCAGCTGATCCGCCACCGTGGGCTGCATTGCGTCACGGTGGACGACGTAGCCCGCGCCATCGGCATGACGCGCGGGGCCGTTTACGGGCATTTCCGTTCCCGAACCGAGCTGCTGGAAGCACTGCTGTCATGCGCCGAGAACGACTTCGCCACGCGGCTGGCGCCGCTGGCGCAGGGCCGCGCCGGCACTGGCCCGGGCGCGCTGGAGCAGGCGCTTGCGACCTTGCTCCACGGCGATGACCTCGCGCGCCATGTCAGCCTGCTGGCGGCGCTGCTGCAGCACAAGTGTGGCGATGCCTGCGAGCTTTGCCCGCTGCGCGCGCGCGTGCTGGCGGGCGTCGAGGCGCTGCGCGGCACCCTGGCGGACCTGCTGCCGGCACCCGGCCTGTCCAACCTGCTGATGGCGCACCTGTGGGGCTTGCTGAGCGCGCATGCCATGCACCTGGCGCCGTCTGGCCTGTCCGGCTGCGCCGCCGCGCTGGCCCGCCTGTATCAAGATCCTGATTTGCAGCCGCAGCCGGTGCTGCCCGCCTCCCTTTCCTGTCACCCTGACGCCACTTTCGATCCGCTGCTGGTGAGGGATACCCCTTAGTCTGCTCGGACGAAGAGTTTCGGGCTGCCGCTGACTACGATGCTTTCAAAAGCATCAAAGCCCAGCATAGGGCGCGGAGGAGACGGCGATGAAGCGGCGCGGATTTCGTTGGGCGGCGGGCCTGGTCGGGGCTGGCGCCGTAATGGGCGTGGCCTGGACGTTGGCCGTGGATGGCGGCCCTGCCGCGCTGCGTGGCGAGGGCACCGCTGACGGCATGGTCCCGGCCGCGGCGCAGGAGCGCTGCGACGACGCCTGCGTGCGCAGCCGCGGCGTCGCAGCGCTGGTGGCGCTGAGCCAGCGTCCCCCGCAATGACTGGCCGATTGGCCTGCATGTCCAGGCCAATCGACGAACTACGACTTACCGTCAGACCCGGCCAGGCTGCCGTTGCGCATTCAGCGCTTCCGCGCGCGCCTTGACGTCGCGTGCCACCTGGTCGAATCCCTGCTTCACCCAGGCACCGTGCTCGCGCATGATGGTCTCCGCATTCAGCCCCAGGAACAGGTCGGTGGTGAAGTAGCGGGTGCGCCCGGCGCCGATGGCTTCCAGGTACTGGTCGCGCCGGGCGGCATCCTTGTTCTCGTCAGTCGGGCGCTGCTCCCACGAGAGCAGGCGTTCCGGCTCCCACGCCACCAGGTACTCGTTGACCGGGATGACCTGGTCGGTGCCCGGGATGCGCACCTGCATGTACACCATGTCGCCGAGGCGACCGGTGGTCTCCAGACCCGGGCAGAACGTATTCCATTCCGCGTAGCGGGCAAAGTCGGTCAGCACTTCCCACACCAGCGATACCGGCGCGTCGATGTCCACCTGGATCGACGTCACGAGATTCTCGGCTTTGGCCATTGGCCCCTCCTTCATGAAAGTCATTGGGAAGGGACACACTAGGGCCGCGGGCCGGGGGACGCATACCCCGATCGGACGAGTCCGGGCGGACGAAGGCGGTGCTGTCGAGGTGACGAGAATTGATGCGTGCCCCGAGGGCGCACTGTCAGGCCTCCGCCACCGTAGTCGGCCTGCACATCCGGTGCGAAGATGGTGTCGAGCTGGCCCCAGTTGCGCTCGTCGAGCGCGCGCGCATAGCGGCTGTGCGCCGCCTGGATCTCGCGGACCGCCAGAAGGATTTCAAGGTTCATGCAATGACCCCGGGGCAGGTTCTCCAATGGAAATGGGCCATGGCAGTGATTTGCCATGGCCCATGCTTCGCGGTGATCGCGGCGCCTTAGTTCCCCGCGCCGCGCAGCGCGTCAGGCGCGAAGTAGGCTTCCACGAACTTGGGATCGCTGTTCAGCCGCGGCGGCTGGCCTTCGTTGGTCAGCCGGTCGGCCAGGTAGGCGCCGGAGTTCAGGTCGTGGAAGAACACCGCCGTCGGGTAGAAGCGGCGCGCATCGTAGGCATAGACATTGGCCTGGATGTTGGTGCGCCACAGCTGGCCGCGGCTGTCGTAGTTGTCGGCCAGCACGCCGTACCAGGAATCCTCGTCGATATAGATTACGCGCTTGGCGTACTGGTGGCGGAACCCTTGCTTGAGCGCGGCTTCCAGCACCCAGACGCGATGCAGCTCGTAGCGCATCTGGGCCGGATCGGCATGGCCCTTGGTCAGCAGGTCCTTGTACTTGATCGACGGCGAACTCGCGTGATAGTTGTTGTAGGGCACATAGAGTTCGCGCTTGCCGACGATTTTCCAGTCGTAGCGCTCGGGCGAGCCGTTGAAGAAGTGATCATCGTCCACGGTGCGGAAGCCGCCCGGGCCGAACGGCTGGTCGTAGCCGAACTCCGGCGCCTGGCGCACGCGGCGCGTGCCGGGGTTGTAGGACCAGGTGCGGTTGGTATCGGGCTCAGCGCTGTCATACAGCGAGAACCCGGTGAAGATCGAGCCGCGGTCGCGCAGCGGCAGTTCCGTGTACATCCGGTAGAAGGCGCGGGAATTGAGCGCCCCCTTGGCATCGAAATTCTGGCTGTCCTTGGGCGACCAGATCTCGTACTTGACCTTGCCCCACGCGATCTTGCCATCGGCATAGACCACGGCCTGGTCATAGACCGCGCGCTCGCTCTCGATCGCCGACGCGAAGCGCAGGTTCCACAGCAGCTCCAGGCCGGTCTTGGGGATGGGGTAAGGCAGCGTGGGGGGGCTATTCCTGACACCGTTGCCATCGCCAAGCATCTCAACCTGCGGGGCGTAGGTGCGGATGGCCTTGTAGGTGCCGTCGTCGTAGCGGAAGTCGCGATGGGTCGGGTAGACCGGCAGCTTGAAGGTGTCCGGGTACTTGTGGAACAGCGCCTTCAGGCCTTCGGTCAGGTGCTTGTCATACTGCGCCATGTTCTGCGCGGTGATGACAAAGAGCGGCTTCTCGTCGGCATACGGATCGGGGTAGCGCTCGCCTGCCTTGTAGGAGACGCCCGCCGGCGCGCCGAGCCATTTTCCGCTCCATGCCGGAATGGTGCCGTCCTTGTTTGCCGCGCGTTCCGCGCCCAGTGGCGTGAGGGTGCTGTCCAGCTGCTTGATGTCTTCGGGGCCGATCTTGGCCGTGGCCATGGTCACGGCCAGCATGCCGGCTGCCAGCACGCCAGCATGCTGGAGGATTTTAAGTGGTCGGGCTTGCACGTCTGTCTCCTCGATGGTTGTGATGCACGCTGCCGTCGCTCACCATGCCCGCAGCGTGGCTTCAATTTGCACTAACACGGCAGCAGCGGCCTCGTCTGGCCGGACTCGTCCGTTTGGAGTAGGTGACGGGCCGGAGCTCAGCCCATCCCCACCACGCTGGACAGCAGCATCTTCACCAGCACCGCCTGCCGTGTCGCGCCGGTCTTGGCAAAGATCCCGCGCAGGTGGGCACGTGCCGTATTCTTCTTGACGCCAAGGCGCACCGCCGCTTCATCCAGCGTCAGCCCGTCGACCATCAGCAGGGCCAGTTCGATCTCGGTCGGCGTCAGCTGGAACAGCTTGCGCAAGCTGGCGTGCGGGTTGCGCGGCGACCCCGCCGGATCGCGGATGAAGACCGCCACGGCGGGCCGGCGTGCCTTGTCTTCGGTTCGGTAGCTAAGCGGGATCGGCCGCACCAGCACGCTCAGCGGCGTGGGCGCGGCGGGCCGGCTCAGCGTGGTGACTTCGCTGTGCGGCGCGGCCAGGGCGTGCGCCTGCGCGGCGCTTTCCAGGATCTTGCGGAGCCTGCGGTTCTCCATCGGACAGTGCGCGTACAGCGCGCCGTCTGCCAGGTAGAGGCCGTCGCGCGACTGCAGCAGGCGGCCGGCCACGTCGTTGGTCCTGATGATTTTGCCGTGCTCGTCCAGGATCACGGTGCCGACTTGCAGCCGGTCCACGGCATCCGCGTAAAGGGACCGTTCCGAGGCAAGCATGTCGAGCGCGGCATGCAGGTCGACCGCGCGCTTCAGGTGTGGCAGCAGGCCATGCAGCAGAGACTTGTCGGCGTCGCCGAAGTCCTGTCCCGCGTGGGCGCGGCTGATGAACAGTGCGCATTCCACGCCGTCGGGCGTGACCAGGTTGGCTGCGAGGATATAGCGCAGGCCCAGCGGCGCCAGGTACTGCGTGTAGAAGGGGTGTGCCAGCCAGCCGGCTTCGCCGAACAGTTCGTTGGCGCTGAAGAGCCGGTCCGGATGCAGGTCGAGGAAGGGGCACAGCGCGTAGTACTGTTCGCTGTACGACGGCTCGCCGGGCAGGTGCGGGCCGTAGTCGGAGGCATTGACGATCAGGCCTGGCCGGTCCGTGGCCGGGTGGCGCAGCACCAGGGTGGCGAAGGCGGCGCGCAGGCGCTGGCGCACGCTTTCGAGGAAGCCGGCCCAGGGCACGGGTTCGGTCGGGCCCTGGTAAAGCTGGGCGAGCAGGGCGCTCAGCTCGGCGGCCGGCAGGGTGTCTGGCAGCATGATGGCGGTCCGTCGGGTCGTGGCAACAGTCAAAAGCGGGAATCTCGCCTCTGATTGCTGACAAAGCCCGCATGCCGCCGGTTTGCTCCCCTCTCCCGCTTGCGGGAGAGGGGCCGGGGGAGAGGGCAGGCATTGGCAGTATCGACAGCCTGCACTTCGTCGACGCGCCCGCCCTCTCCCCAACCCTCTCCCGCAAGCGGGAGAGGGAGCACACAACTGGTCATGCAGACTCAATGGCGCTTGGCCAGCTCGTCAGCAGTCTGAGGCGCAAATCCCACCGCTCCCATCGTACCGACACCGTCCGCCGCCTCATCGTCCGTTCGGCCTAGGGCTTCTCCCGCAGCCACGCCACGATCCGCTCCGCCGCCTGCTCCGCGGCGTCGGCGGTGGTGTCGATGCGGATCTCAGGCCGCTCGGGCGGCTCGTACGGCGAATCGATGCCGGTGAAGTTCTTCAGCTCGCCGCGGCGCGCCTTGCGGTACAGGCCCTTGGGGTCGCGTTGCTCGGCCACGGCCAGCGGCGTGTCGATGAAGACTTCGACGAAATCCCCGTCGCCGGCCAGCGCGCGGGCCATCTCGCGTTCCGAGCGGAAGGGCGAGATAAACGATACCAGCACGATCAGCCCTGCATCGAGCATCAGCCTTGCCACTTCGGCCACGCGCCGGATGTTCTCGACGCGGTCGGCCTCGGCGAAGCCCAGGTCCTTGTTCAGGCCGTGGCGCACGTTGTCGCCGTCGAGCAGGTAGGTGTGGTGGCCCAGCGCGTGCAGGCGCTTTTCGACCAGGTTGGCGATGGTGGACTTGCCCGCGCCGGACAGTCCGGTGAACCAGACGATGCGCGGCGACTGGTGCTTGAGCGCGGCATGGGCGCGGCGGTCCACGTCGATGGCCTGCCAGTGCACGTTCTGTGCCCGGCGCAGCGCAAAGTGCAGCATGCCGGCGCCGACCGTGTTGTTGCTGAGACGGTCGATGATGATGAAGCCGCCCAGCTCGCGGTTGCGCGCGTAGGGATCGAAGGCCACCGGCTGGTCCAGGTGCAGGTTGCACACGCCGATCTCATTGAGCTCCAGCGTGCGCGCCGCCAGGTGTTCGAGCGTGTTGACGTTGACCTTGTACTTGGGCTGCGCCACGGTCACGCCCACGGTGCGCGTGCCGAGCTTTAGCAGGTAGGGACGTCCGGGCAGCATGGCGTCCTCGTTCATCCATACCAGCGTGGCCTCGAACTGGTCGGCCACCGCCGGCGGGTCTTCTGGGCACGCCAGCACGTCGCCGCGGCTGATGTCGATCTCGTCCTCCAGCGTCAGTGTCACCGCCTGGCCGCGGATGGCGTGCGCGCATTCGCCGTTGGCGCCGACGATGCCGGCGACGCGGCTCTCGCGGCCCGAAGGCAGCGCGCGTACGCGGTCGCCGCGGCGGATTTCACCGGCGCTGACGGTGCCGGCAAAGCCGCGGAAGTCGAGGTTGGGCCGGTTGACCCACTGCACCGGCAGCCGGAACGGTTCGCCTTGCACGGGCGCGTTGTCGATTGGCACGCTCTCCAGATGGGCCATCAGCGTCGGGCCGTGGTACCACGGCGTATTCGCGCCGGGCTCGGTGATGTTGTCGCCGCGCAGCGCCGACATCGGGATGCAGGTGATATCGGTCAGGCCGATCTGCCGGGCAAACTCGCGGTACTCGGTCTCGATGCGCGTATGGACCTCGCGCGAGTAGCCGACCATGTCCAGCTTGTTGACGGCCAGCACCACGCGGCGGATGCCAAGCGTGGCCACCAGGTAGCTGTGGCGGCGCGTCTGGGTCTGCACGCCGCGGCGCGCATCCACCAGCAGGATGGCCAGGTCGGCGGTGGAGGCGCCGGTGACCATGTTGCGCGTGTATTGTTCGTGCCCCGGCGTGTCGGCCACGATGAACTTGCGCTTGTCGGTGGCAAAGAAGCGGTACGCCACGTCGATGGTGATGCCCTGTTCGCGCTCGGCGGCCAGGCCGTCCACCAGCAGCGCAAAGTCGAGGTTGTCGCCCTGCGTGCCCATCTTCTTCGAGTCGGCTTCCAGCTGGGCGAGCTGGTCTTCGAACAGCATTTTGGATTCATAGAGCAGCCGGCCGATCAGCGTGCTCTTGCCGTCGTCGACGCTGCCGCAGGTGATGAAGCGCAGCAGGCTCTTGCTTTGCTGGGCGCGCAGGTAGTGGGCGATCTCGCCTGGCGCGCCAGCGGATTGCGCCATGGCAGGCGCGTTTTCGATCAGGGTTTCCATCAGAAGTATCCCTCCTGCTTTTTCTTTTCCATCGAACCGGCCGAGTCGCTGTCGATCAGCCGTCCCTGGCGCTCTGACGTGGTCGCCAGCAGCATTTCCTGGATGATGCCGCCGAGGGTGTCGGCCTCGCTCTCGATCGCGCCGGTGAGCGGATAGCAGCCCAGCGTGCGGAAACGCACCTTGCGCAGTTGCGGCGTTTCTCCGGGGCGCAGCGGCAGGCGCTCGTCGTCGACCATGATCAGCGTGCCGTCGCGCTCGACCACCGGGCGCTCCCTGGCGTAGTAGAGCGGCACGATAGGGATGTCGTTGAGGTAGATGTATTGCCAGATATCAAGCTCGGTCCAGTTGGACAGCGGGAACACGCGCAGGCTTTCGCCCTTGCGCTTGCGGGTGTTGTACTGGCGCCAGAGTTCGGGGCGCTGCATCTTCGGGTCCCAGCGGTGCTGGGCGGTGCGCACCGAGAACACCCGCTCCTTGGCGCGCGACTTTTCCTCGTCGCGGCGCGCGCCGCCGAAGGCGGCGTCAAAGCCATAGTGATCCAGCGCCTGCTTCAGGCCCTGGGTCTTCCACACGTCGGTATGGACGGCGGAGCCGTGCTCGTGCGGGCTGATGTTGCGCGCCAGCCCTTCGGGGTTGATATGCACGCGCAGGTCCAGCCCAAGCCGCGCGACGGTCTGGTCGCGGAACGCGATCATCTCGCGGAACTTCCAGGTGGTATCGACGTGCAGCAGCGGAAACGGCGGCCGCGCGGGATGGAAGGCCTTCATGGCAAGGTGCAGCATCACGGCGCTGTCCTTGCCGATGGAATAGAGCATGACGGGGTTTTCGCATTCCGCCACCACCTCCCGCATGATGTGGATGCTCTCCGCCTCCAGTTGCTCCAGGTGGGTCAACATCGGGATCTCCTCTCTTGGTTTGCCGGCGCCGTGCAGGGATGTCGCGGCGGTCTGGCATGGCCACAAGGTAGCGAGCCGGAGCCCTGCGCCACTTCGTCCGGGCGGACTAAGAAAGCGCGGGCCGCGGCGCGCATTTCCTAGTCCGCCTGGACGAGGAGGCGGTTGCCCCGCGCTGGGTATCGTTGCTTCGCCGACGAACCACGGGAGCAGGCAGATGGCGAACTCCGCCGAAGAACAATTGCTGGGCGGCCAGACCTGGGCCGAGTTTTGCGAGGTGCTCAAGCGCAGCGGACAGCAGATCCTGCGCCCGGAAGCCCCGTCGGACGCGCTCACGCGCGCCGAGGGCTTCCGCTACCTGAGCCGCTTGCTGCGCATTGCGCTGGAAATGCATGTGGAATTTGCCGATCCGGCGTTTCCCGGCTTTTTCTCGCCGTCGCACGAAACCGGGAAGATCGGCGCGGACAATCCGGACAACCTGTATCGCTATGCACGTCTCGACGGCAGTGCCGAGTACCGCATCCGCGGCCGGCGCGGAACCGTGGCCTACCTGAGCTTCGGCACGCAGAAGGGCGGCTATGAAACCGACGGGCGCATGGTCCAGACCGGCTTTCTCGACAGCAACGGGCTGGCAGTGGAAGCGGATGGCAGTTTCGAAATCGTCCTCAGCGCGCGCCAGCATGAAGGCAACTGGGTGCGCATGGAGCCTGGCACCAATGCGTTGGTGGTGCGGCAGACCTTTATGGACCGCAAGGCAGAGACCCCGGCCGGACTGCACATCGAGCGTCTCAACGGCGGCGACAAACCGCCCGCGCTGGATGCCGAACGCCTGCATGGCGGCTTGCTGCGCGCCGCGGGCTTCGTCGAGAGCACCGCGCGCATCTTTGCCGACTGGGCGCAGGGCTATGGCGGCCATGTCAATGCACTGCCGCCGGCCGACCAGGCCATCTGCCAGGCGGCCGGCGGCGATCCCAATATCTTCTACTACCACTCATGCTGGGCGCTGGCGGACGACGAGGCGCTGGTGGTTGAGGTGGATCAGGTGCCGCAGTGCGAGTTCTGGAACTTCCAGATCAACAACTACTGGATGGAATCGCTCGACTACCGCTACCACGACATCTGCCTGAACAAGCACGGCGCCCGGCTGGATGCCAACGGCGGGGTCACCGTCATCCTCAGTGCGCGCGATCCGGGCCTGCCCAACTGGCTGGAAACTGCAGGGCACCGCAACGGAACCATGTGTTGGCGCTGGGTGGGCGCGGCGCAGCCGGTGCATCCGCGCGCGCGCGTGGTCAAGCTTGAATCGCTCAAGAAAGACATCAGGGGGAACAACGCATGAATACCGTCGCATCCGAACACACCACAGTGCTTGACGTGGAGCGCCTGCTGGCTCAGGCCAGCGCACAGGCCGGCGGACTGAGCGACTTTGGCCCGGGCAGCTATCGTGAAGCGCTGGAGGTTTTGTCCGGCTCGCTCGCGCGCGAGGCCGGGCTGTCGCCGCAGGGCGCACAGATGCTGCAAGACAAGCTACAGGCCCAACTGGTGAACCGGCTGGTGATCCAGGATTACTGCAAGCGCCATCCCGAGATACTGGAAGAGCGCATTGACGATCCGCTGGTGATTGTCGGCCTGCCGCGCACCGGCACCACGCTGCTGCAGCGCATGCTGGCCGCGGACGCGCGCTTCTGCTCGGCGGCGTGGTGGGAAACGCGCTACCCGGCGCCGCTGCCCGGCGATGACGTGCGCGATCCCAGCCGGCGCATCGCGCTGGCGCGCGAGGAAGTGGCGCAGATGATCCGCTTTATCCCGGATATCCTCGCCATCCATCCGCTCGACGCCATGGCGGCCGACGAGGAATTCATGCTGATGGAGCATTCCTTCCTGTGCGCGATGGATTCCTATGCCAACGTGCCGGCTTATACCGCCTGGCTGGCACGGCAGGACCACACCGAGGTCTATGGCTACCTGAAGACCATGCTGCAGTTCCTGCAGTGGCAGAAGCGCCAGCGCGGCGAGGCGCCGGCACAGCGGTGGGTGCTGAAGACGCCGCAGCACCTCCATATGCTCGAAGTCCTGTTCCGGGTCTTCCCCGGTGCGCAGGTCGTGCTGACCCATCGCGACCCGGCCCAGACCATTCCATCCATGGCCAGCATGGCGCATACGCTGTGGAAGCTGTACGCCGATGCTCCCGATGCCGCCACGGTGGGGCGGCAGTGGAGCGGGCAGATGCAGCGCGCCACGGCGCATGCCATGACGGTGCGCGACGGCCTGCCTGCCGATCGCTTCCTCGATGTGCGCTTCGAGGATACGGTGCGCGATCCCTTCGGCGTGGCGCAGGCGGTCTACCGCTTTGCCGGCATGCCGCTGACCGAATCCGCCCGCGCCGGCATGTGGGCGTGGATGGAGAGCAACCCACGCAACCAGCGCGCGGCGCACGCCTATACCCTGGAGCAGTTCGGCCTGAGCCAGGCACAGCTGGAACGCGATTTCGCTGGCTATCGCGCGCGGCACATCCTGAATCAAAACTAAGACAGCGCACCGCGCATCACAGGAGACAAATCCATGCTGTTGAAAGACAAGATCGTCATCGTATCCGGCATCGGCCCCGGGCTGGGCATCAAGCTTGCCGTGGAGGCCGCGCGCGAAGGCGCCCGTGCCGTTGCCATCGCCGCGCGCACCGCGGCAAAGCTGGACGACGCCCAGGCCCGCATCGATGCACTGGGCGCCGACTGCGAAGTGCTCAAGGTGGTGACCGACATCACCGACCGGGCCCAGTCCCGGCACCTGGCCGGCGAGACCATGCGCCGCTTCGGCCGCATCGACGCACTGGTCAACAGCGCCTTCCAGCACGGCAACTTCCCCGAGCCGGTGGAAGCGGCCGACCTGGAGGTCTGGCGCCAGGTATTCGACACCAATGTCTTCGGCACCATGACGCTGACGCAGGAGGTGGCGGCGCTGATGAAGCCGCAGGGGGGCGGCGCCATCGTCATGATCAACACCCAGGCCACGCGCAAGCCGATGCCCGGGGAGTCGGGCTATGCGGCGTCCAAGGGAGCGCTGGCGGTGGCAGTGAAGTACCTGGCGCGAGAACTGGGCCCGCATGGCATCCGCGCCAACAGCATCTTCATGGGCTGGATGTGGGGCGAGCCGGTGCAGGGCTATGTGCGCCACGCCGCGGCCGAACATGGCGTGAGCGAGGAAGCGGTGATTGCGCCGGTGGCCGCGCAGATCGCGCTGGGCCGCATGCCGACCGACGACGACTGCGCGCGCGCAGCGCTGTTTCTCGTGTCAGACTATGCCAGGGCCATCACCGGCGCCTCGCTCGACGCCAACGGCGGCGATTTCATGCCCTGAGTCCAGACCACCGTAAGCACCGCAAGCCTGCCATGACACGCTACTTTGCCTTCAACGGCGACGCCGACGGCCTGTGCGCCCTGCAGCAACTGCGCCTGGCGCATCCCGGCGACGCCACCCTGGTCACCGGCGTCAAGCGCGATATCCGGCTGCTCGAGCGCATCGACGCCGGGCCCGGCGACACCGTGACCGCACTGGACATCTCGCTCGAGCAAAACCGCGACGGCTTGTTGCGGCTGCTCGGCGCCGGTGCGCGGGTGGACTACTTCGACCACCACCATGCCGGCGAACTGCCCGGGCATGCCGGCCTGCGCGCGCATATCGACGAAGGGCCCGAGGTCTGCACCAGCATCCTGGTCGACCGTCGCCTGGGCAGCAGCCACCGGCGCTGGGCGATCACCGCCGCCTTCGGCGACAACCTGGGCGGCGTGGCGCGCACGATGGCGGCGCAGGCGGGGCTGGCCGAGCGCGATACCGCGGTGCTGGAACAGCTGGGCACGTGCCTGAACTACAACGCCTATGGCGAGTGCGTGGCGGACCTGCATTTCGATCCCGCCGAGCTGGCGCGGCACATGCTGCCGTTCGCCGACCCGCTGGACTTCGCGGCGCAATGCGGGGCCTATGCGGTGCTGTGCGACGGCTATGCGGACGACATGGCCCGCGCCCGCTGCCTGGCGCCCGCGCACGAAGTGCCCGGCGCCGCGCTGCTGATGCTGCCTGACGCGCCGTGGGCGAGGCGCGCGATCGGCGTGCTGGCCAATGAACTGGTGCGCGGCCGGCCCGGCGACGCCATCGGCCTGCTGTCGCCAAAGTCCGGCGGCGGCTTTGCCGTCAGTGTGCGCGTGCCGGCCCACAGCGCCACCGGCGCGGCCGACTTCTGCCGCGGCTTCGAGACCGGCGGCGGCCGGCGCCTGGCAGGCGGCATCAACCACCTGTCAGACGCCGACGTGGAGCACTTTACGCGCTGCTTTGCCGATTGCTTCGGCCGTCGCTCCTGACAGTTCAGCACGGCGGCACGAACTCGGTGACGTCCAGGTCGAAGCCGGTGACGGCGCGATACGGCACCGGATGGCTGAGCAGGCGCAGCTTGTGCGCCCCCACATCGCGCAGGATCTGCGCCCCGACCCCCAGCGCGCGTTGCGCGAAGGCCGGCGCCGGCGTCGCGGCGGCCGGCGCTGCCAGCCGGTCCAGCCGCTGCTGCGGCGACTCGCGTTCATCCAGCAGCACCAGCACTCCGCAGCCTTCGGCGCCGATGCGGGCGAGCGAGCGCTCCAGGTTCCACGCGGGCAGGGCCGGCGTGCCGAAGCCCAGCACGTCGCGCTGCATTTCCACCGCCTGGACACGCGTCAGCACCGGCAGTTGCGGGTCGGGCTGGCCCAGCACCAGCGCGAGATGGAGTGCATCGACCGGCGCGTCATGGTAGGCGTGCACGATGAAGCGTCCGAAGGGCGTGGCCAGTTCGGTCGTGTGCGTGCGACGCAGCGTGCCTTCGGTCAGCAGGCGGTGATGGATCAGCCCGCTGATTGAAACCGCCGGCAGGCCGTGGTGCTGTGCGAACGCCAGCAGCGCAGGGCCCCGCAGCAGGTCGCCGTCGTCATCGAGCAGCATCGCGTAGGCGCCGGCGGCGACGCGCCCGGCCAGCGCCGGCAGGTCGGAGCAGGCTTCGGCAAAGCCCGCGCGGCGCAGCACGCCGTCGGGCTGCGCCACCACCGGGAAAATGTGCCCGGGCTGGACCAGGTCATGCGGCTGCGCGCGCGCCGCCGCCGCCACGCGCAGCGTGAGCGCGCGGTCGGCGGCGGAGATGCCGGTGCTGACGCCGGTGGCAGCCTCGATCGACACCGTGTAGCGCTCGCGCTGGCGGTGGATTGCGGCCATCGGCGGCAGCTGCAGCAGCGTGCGGCGCGCCTCGGTGATCGCCATGCAGACCAGGCCGCGCGCCTCGGCCGCCATGAAGTTGACATCGGCCTCGCTGGCGCGCTCGGCGGCAACCAGCACGCAGCCCGTGGCCTCGTCGGTCTCGTCTTCGATCACTACGACGCGCTGGCCCGCGGCCAGCGCCGCGAGCACGTCGGCCATCGGCGGCAGGATGGTGGCGGGGCTCATGCTGCCTCCTCCCGGCTGGTACCAGCGAAGGCCTGGCGCAGCGATGCGGCGGCCACATCCAGCGCCTGGCTGGCGGCATCGATCATCCCTTGCATGCTGATGAAGCCGTGGAACTGGCCCGGCCAGCGGCGCACGGTGGCGTTGCCGCCCGCGCGCTGCAGGGCCTCGCCATAGGCCTCGCCCTGGTCGCGTAGTGGATCGAATTCGGCGGTGATGATGGTGGCTGGCGGCAGGCCATGCAGGTCGCGCTGGTGCAGCGGGCTGGCGCGCGCATCGGTGGCGTCGGCGGGGCTGGCCAGGTATTGGGCGCGATACCAGTCGAGCTCCGCGGCGCTGAGGAAGTAGCCCTGCGCGCATTCGCGGTAGCTGGCGCTGGCGGCCGCGGCGTCGCTGCAGTCCAGGTAGGGGTAGAGCAGCAGCTGGTGCCGCAGGGCGATGCCGCTGGCGCGCAACTGCTGGCAGGCCACGGCGGCGAGGTTGCCGCCGGCACTGTCGCCGGCCAAGGCCAGCCGGGCCGGGTCGGCGCCCAGTTGCGCCGCATGCGCGGCCGCCCAGCGCACCGCCGCGATGGCGTCGTCGGCAGCGGCCGGGAAGCGTGCTTCGGGCGCCAGCCGGTAATCGACTGACAGCACCAGCGCACCGCTGCGGCGCGCCAGGCTGCGGCAGATGTTGTCGTGCGAATCGAGGCCGCAGAGCACAAAGCCGCCGCCGTGGAAATAGACCACGAGCGGCAGGTCTGTGCTGCCGTCGGGCCGGTACAGGCGGGCTTTCAGGGGGCCTGCTGCACCGTCGATGGTGAGGTCTTGCTGCGCGGCGATGGTGTCGCCGGGCGCGAACGCAGGCATGGCCGCCAGCGCGGCACGGTAGTCGGCGGCGCGCAGGGTGGAGAAATCGGGGCTGGGCATGGCGGGCATTGCTTCAAGCACGGCGCGGGCCTGGGGATCGAGCGGCATGGGGTCTCCTGGATTGCAGTAGGGAAATCTGTGTCAGAGCGCGAACGCCGGCGCGTTGCCGGCGGCAATGCCTTGCGCGCGCGCCAGCGCCGCGTGCGCGGCGTGCTCGTGCGGCAGGATCCAGAACCGGCCGGCCGAGACGCCGTCCAGGATGCTGCGCGCGACCGCGTCCGGCGTCATGCCGGCGGCAATGCCGCTGCGCAGCGCGCCGTTCATCTGGCTCACTTCCTGCGGCCCGCAGCCGTCCAGGCCCGCCGCGATGCCGGTGGCCACCGGGCCGGGGCAAACGACGGACACGCCGAGCGGCAGCCCCGCTGCCTCCAGTTCCAGCGCAAGCCCTTCGCTCAGCGCCACCACGGCTTGCTTGGACAGCGTGTAAGGGGCCAGCCACGGCCCCACGGCCAGGCCGGCCATCGAGGCCACATTGACGATATGGCCGGCGCCTTGCGCCGCCATGCGCGGCACGAAGCAGCGCAGCGCGTGCAGCACGCTCCACAGGTTGACGCGCATGACATGGTCGAACACCTCGGGCGGCAGCTCCCAGCAGCGGCCGGTGGCGAGCACGCCGGCGTTGTTGACCAGCAGGTCGACACGGCCAAGGTGCAGGAAGCTCTGCTCGCACAGGTGCGCGATCTGCCGCGCGTCGCATACGTCGGTGGGTACGGCGATGACCGTCGCCCCATCGGCGGCGAGCGCCGCGCGTGCCGCCTCGAGCGCATCAGCGTCGACATCGGCCAGCGCCAGCGCATAGCCCTGCGCTGCCAGTGCCTGGGCGAGCGCGCGTCCGATGCCGCTGGCCGCTCCGGTGATCACTGCGGCCTGCTGCCGCGGGTTTGCCGCCATGGTCTTGGTTCTCCGTGAAAGGAAGGCGGCGGGGATCGCCGCGCATGGCTGACTTGTAGCGGCAGCGCGGCGGCACGGCATCGTCTGTTTGGGTAGGACAGGGGGCATCACACGGCGTCTAGGGGTTTGCCCTTGAACGGCCGGGAGGGTCTGTCCTTAGTCTGTTTGGAGTATGTGTTCGGGCCGCCGGCGCGTGAGGATTCGCCTGTCCCGCAGGACTAGTCCGGCCAGCTTGTGCAGCCGGTCTTGCCTAGGGCAAACCATGAAGGCGGGGGCCAGCCGCGACCCCTTTGCCGTCCCTATAATCGGGGCACAAAAAAGGGCCATAGAGCCCGTAGCAGGCCCGGCCGCCTTGGCATGTCCGAAGCGCTGCGCACGCTACAATGGAGACAGAGGAAATGCTGATGGAGGTTAGCCAGAACCAGGCGGTCGCACACCTGTTCGCGCAGACGACGGTGTCGCTGTCGGAGTTCAGCACATTGCTGGGCAATATCTACCAGGGCGCGATGGAGCAGGTGCCCTGGGGCAAGGCGCTGGAACAGATCCGCCGGCAGCTGAACGCCAACTATGTCACGCTGATCCTGCGCTCGCCGGCCACGGACCGGCCGGGGCTGATGGTCAATGCGTCGGAGCATGGCTCGACCCTGCCGGGCGAGACCTCCTACAACAACTACTACTACGCGCTCGACCCCTTCATCGGCCTGCCGTCGGACCGGGTGGTGACTATCGATGAGCACCTGGGACCCGGCGTCTGGTGCATGAGCGAGCTCTACCAGCAGTTCCTGAAGGACATCGGCATCCGCTATATCCTTGGCGCGGACCTGCGTACCGATGATGGCGTGGAATGCCGCTTCCGTGTTTGCCGCGAGCATGACGGACGCGATTTCTCGGCCGCCGACAAGGCGCTGTGCACCGCGTTGCTGCCGCACCTGAAGCGCGCGGTGGACCTGCACTCGCGCATCGACGTGGTCGAGTCGGAGCGCACCGTGTACGCCAGCGCCATCGACCGCATGCTGGTCGGCATGGTGATCCTGGACGAGTCCGGCACCATCATCAAGACCAATGCCGCCGCCGATGAGATCCTGGGCGCCAAGGACGGCATCCGGATCGCCAAAGGCGGGCTGGACGTGGAATACGGCCAGGAGAACCGCAAGTTCCAGCGCCTGCTGCGCCAGGCCATGATGGGCCACCTAGGCACCACGCCGGCGCTGATGGAAGCGATGTCGATCACGCGCCCGTCCGGCAGCGCCAGGCTGGGCGTGCTGATCCGCACCATCCCGCTCAGCGAGTGGTCCGAGGACAACCGCAAGCGCCCGGCCTGCGTGGTGTTCATCCGCGACCCGGAGCGGCGCTCGCAGGCCTCGCACGAGGTGGTGCGCCAGCTGTTCGACCTGACCCCGGCGGAGACGCAGCTGGCGCTGCAGTTGGCCAACGGCCTCACGCTCGATGAAGCCGCGGATGAACTCGGCATCAGCAAGAACACGGCGCGCGCGCACCTGCGGGCCATCTTCTCCAAGACCGGCGTGACCCGGCAGGCCACGCTGGTCCGCATGCTGCTCAGCAGCGTGATTTCGCTGGGCTAACCAACGTAACGCACCTCATGGCTTTGCGCTGAGCACCAGCGCAAAGCCTTCCGGCGTTTCCAGTACCGCGCGTGTCTCATGCGGCCCTTGCGCCGCGGGCAGCGTCACGCTGGCACCGCCTTCCACCAGCCGCGCAATTGCCGCGGCGATATCGCCACCCTCATCCACCCTGAAGGCCAGCGCGGGCTGGTCCACCAGGCGTTCCTCGCCGGCCACCAGCGCCAGCGTCAGCGCGCCCGCGTCGAGCGCGCAATAGCGGTCACCGTCGCGAAACCTGACGGGTAGTCCGAGTCCTTCCGTGAAAAACGGCAGCGCGGTGTCGATGTCCGCGACGGGGTAAAGCAGCAGCCTGGCTTGCATGGTGTCCTGGTCCTCTGGGTGAAAGCGGGCGTGATGCCCGTGGCCAATGATAGGGACGCTCCATGTCCTGCTCATAATCCAATCAGACGATGTTGCAACGCCTTGCGCCGACCACACTGCAATCACACAGGCCGCTTCGGGCCGGAGGCGCAGCAACGGGCGGCGCCCCGGCGGCGGTCCTGAACCATCAATGCCAGGGAAGGGGACTGCAATGCGTTTTTCACTGATCTATGAAGCCCAGACCGTCGATGCCTCGCGCGCCGGCGACCACAAGGTGTTCGATGAAATCATGGAACAGGTGGTGCTGGCCGAGGACATGGGCTTTGACGTGGTCTGGGCGGTCGAGCACACCGCGCTGACCAACTACGCCCACATGAGCGCGCCGGAAACCTTTTTGGCCTTCGTCGCCGGGCGCACGCAGCGCATCGGCATCGGCCACGGCGTGGTGTGCCTGCCGCCGGCGATGAACCATCCGGTCAAGGTGGCCGAGCGCATCGCCACGCTGGACATCCTGTCCGGCGGCCGCGTGCATTTCGGTGTCGGCAAGGGCGGCACCCAGCAGGAGGCCGGCACCTTCGGCTACGACCTGAACAGCCTGCACCCGATGATCGACGAGTCGATGTACCTGATCCCGAAGATCCTCACGCAGGACGAGATCGAGCACGACGGCGAGTTCATCAAGATCCCGCGCCGCCCGATCCACCCCAAGCCGCGCCAGGACCCGCATCCGCTGATGTACCTGGCCTGCACCAATGCCGACACGCTGCAGCGCGCCGGCGCGCGCGGCATGGGTGCGCTGGTGCTGGGCTTTGGCGGCCCCGAGGATGTGGCCAAGAAGAACGAGATCTACCGCGCCGCGTGGGAAACGCGCAAGCCCGAGGACCAGGTGGGCTTCCGCCCGCACCAGCACCTGGCCGCGCTGTGCCCGACCATCGTGCTGGACGACGGCCTGGCCGCGCGCAAGATCGGCATCAAGGGCCAGCGCTATTTCATGGAGTCGCTGTCGTACTGGTATGCGGGCGGCGAGCGCCCCGACCCGTCCGCCTGGGACGACGAGCACGTCACTGCCACGGATGCGCAGGGCAAGGCCGTGATCAATACGAAGTTCGCCTCGGAGAAGGTCTCGGTGGACTTCAGCGACCCGTCGATGATGATGCTCAACCCCAACCACGCCTACGGCACGGTGGAGGATTGCATCGGCTACGTGCAGCGCCTGATCGATGCCGGCGCCGACGAGATCCTGTTCATCTGCCAGATGGGCACGGTGCCGCAGTGGGCGCAGCTCGAGACCATTCGCAATATCGGTGAGTACGTGATCCCGCATTTCCGCAAGCAGGGACGCAAGCTGCGCGCGCTGGCCTGAGGGTTTGCTTCCCGAGTGTTTGCTCCCCTCTCCCGCTCGCGGGAGAGGGGCTGGGGGAGAGGGTAGGCGGTGGCATACCGCAGGCCCTACTTCGCAGGACACGCCGGCCCTCTCCCCAACCCTCTCCCGCAAGCAGGAAAGGGAGCACGCAAGCGGAAGCTTAAGGGCCTGAGGCGCATGACGCCGCTGCAGGTTTGCTCCCCTCTCCCGCTTGCGGGAGAGGGGCCGGGGGAGAGGGCCGGCGCATCCACGAAGTCCCGCCCCCTCAATTCGCGACCTCGCTAGTCCCAACAGACGATGGCACCCCGCACCACCGGTGCAAACATCGATGCCAGCCACAAAACCAGGCAACAAGGAGACCGCGGTGCATCACGACAACAATCCCAAGGAACTGGCGGCACGGCTGATCGCGCGCGCCGAGCAGATGATCCCGGTGCTGGCCCAGCGCGCAGAACAAGCCGAGGCCGAAGGGCGCATTCCCGCCGAGACCATCGCAGAGATGCAGGCCGCGGGCTTCTTCAAGGTGCTGCAGCCCCGCCGCCACGGCGGCTACGAGCTGGATCCGCAGACCTTCTTCCGCATCCAGATGGCGCTGGCCAAAGGCTGCATGTCCACGGCCTGGGTCTACGGCGTGGTCGGCGTGCACAACTGGCAGCTGGCGCTGTTCGATGAGCGCGCCCAGCAGGAAGTGTGGGGCAGCAACCCCGCCACGCTGATCGCGTCGACCTATATGCCGGTGGGCAAGGTCACGCCGGTGGACGGAGGCTATCGCTTCTCCGGCCACTGGAAGTTCTCCAGCGGCAGCGAGCTGTGCGACTGGATCTTCCTGGGCGGGCTGGTGCCGCCGGCCGAACCGGGCGGCGCCTATGACTACCGCACCTTCCTGCTGCCGCGCTCCGACTACAGGATCGTGCGCAACTGGGATGTGCTGGGCCTGCGCGCGACCGGCAGCCACGATATCGTGGTCGATGACGTGTTCGTGCCCGACTACCGCACCCACCGTGCCGTCGATGGCGCGATGGGCACCAGCCCCGGGCTGGCCGTCAATGACGCGCCGCTGTACCAGCTGCCGTTCGCGCAGATCTTCGTGCGCGCGGTGTGCACCGCCTGCATCGGCGCGCTCGAAGGCACGCTCGACGACTTTGTCGCGTACGCCGACGGCCGCGTCAGCAGCAATGGCGGCAGCAAGACCGCGGAAGACGGCGGCGCGCAGAAGGCTTGCGCCAATGCGCAGGTGGCCATCGACGAGATGCGGACCATCCTGGAGCGCAACTTCGACGAGCTACTGGCTTTTGCGCGTGAAGGTTGCCAGGTGCAGACGCCGCGCCGCCTGCATTTCCGCTACCAGTCCGCGCAAGTGGCCGAGCGCTGCGCGCAGCTGGCCAACGGCCTGCTGCGCTATGCCGGCGGCAACGGCATCTACCGCAGCAACCCGATGGTGCGCCGTTTCCTTGACCTGCACGCGGCCCGCGCCCACTACGCCAACAACCTGGACCGCTTCGGCCAGAACCTTGGCGGCGTGATGATGGGGCGCGCCAACACTGACTTCTTCATCTGAGCCGCACCGGCACGGGGATCCAACATGAGCCAGAGCAGAGTGCGCATGCAGCCCAGCGAGTTTGACGTGGTGGTGGTTGGCTCGGGCGCCGGCGGCATGCTGGCCGCCTGCCGCGCCGCCGACCGCGGCCTGTCGGTGGTGGTGCTGGAGAAGAGCGGCCAGTACGGTGGCACCTCGGCGGTGTCCGGCGGCGGCATCTGGATTCCGCTGAACCACCATATCGCGCCGGCAGGCGGGCAGGACGACTACGCCACGGCGCTGGAGTATGTGCTGGCCTGCACCGGTGAGCACGGCGATCCGCAGCGCGTGCGCGCCTACCTTGAGCAGGCGCCGCGCATGCTCCAGTACCTGGAGCAACAGGCCGGCGTGCGGTACTACACGTTGCCGCGCTACGCGGACTACTTCCAGAAACTTCCCGGCGCGATGCCCGGCTACCGCGCGCTCGACCCGATGCCGTTCGACGGCGCGCGCCTGCGCGAGGAATTCGCGCGGCTGCGGCCGCCGTCGCCGGGCACGCTGGTGGCCGGACGCGTGGCCGTGACCTCGGCCGAGGCGCATGCGCTGCTGTGCCGCGCGCCCGGCTGGCTGGGCCTGGCGGTGCGCCAGTTCGCCCGCTACTGGCTCGATCTGGGCTGGCGCCGCAAGACCCGGCGTGACCGCCGCCTCACGCTCGGCAACAGCCTGGTCGGCGGCCTGCGGCGCGCCATGATGGACCGCGCGATTCCGCTGTGGCTCGATACCGCGCTGCAGGACCTGATTGTCGAGGACGGCACTGTCCGCGGCGTGCGCGCCGTGCAGGACAGGCGCACGGTCGAGATCCGCGCGCTGCGCGGCGTGATCCTGGCCGCCGGCGGCTTCGAGCGCAACCAGGCCATGCGCGAACAATACCTGCCGCAACCGACCCGGGCCGCCTGGAGTGCGACGCCGCCCAACAACACCGGCGACGCCATCCGCGCCGCCCAGGCCGCGGGTGCCGGCGTGGCGCTGATGTCCCACGTCTGGGGCGCGCCTACCGTGCATGTGCAGGGCGAGGAAAAGCAGCGCGCGCTCTTTATCGAGCGCGCCATGCCGGGCTGCCTGGTGGTGAACGGGCAGGGCCGGCGCTTCGTCAACGAGGCCGCGCCGTATTCCGAGTTCGTGCCCGCCATGTACCGCGACCACGAAAAGACCGGCAGCAGTGTGCCGGCGTGGATGGTGTTCGACGCCACCTTCCGCCACAAGTATCCGTGCGGGCCGATCCTGCCGGGCTCGGTCATGCCGGACCGCAGCATTCCCGCCAGCCTGGCCGGCATTCTGGTGCGCGCCGACACGCTGGCGCAGCTGGCGCAGCAGATCGGTGTCGATGCCGACGGCCTGGCCGAGAGTGTTGCCCGCATGAACGGCTATGCCGCCACCGGCGTGGACGAGGAGTTCGGCAAGGGCGACAACCTGTTCGATACCTACTACAGCGACCCGGCGGTGCGGCCCAACCCCTGCCTGGCGCCGATCGGCAAGGCGCCGTTCTACGCCGTGCGCATCGATGCCGGCGACATCGGCACCAAGGGCGGCCTGGCGACCGATGCCAGCGCGCGCGTGCTGCGCGACGACGGCTCCGCCATCGCAGGCCTCTTCGCCATCGGCAATACCAGTGCCTCGGTGATGGGCACCAGCTATCCCGGCGCGGGCTCCACCCTGGGCCCGGCCATGACCTTCGGCTTTATCGCTGCCGACGTGCTCTCGCAGCACGCGCGCCAGCCTGCTGCCGCGCCCCACGCTCAAACCGTACAGGAGGCCCTATGAGCGCCAGTCCCGACACCAGCGCAGAAACCAGCACCGCGCTGCGCGAAGACATGCTGATGGCGATGCGCCGCATGGCGCGCTCGGTGGCGGTGATCAGCTGCCGCCATGGCGAGCGCCGCTATTCGATGTCCGTGACCGCGGTCGATTCGCTGTCCGCGGATCCGCCCTCGCTGCTGATCTGCATCAACCGGAATTCGTCGATCTACCCGCCGCTGGATGCCGGCGCGGACTTCTGCATCAACCTGCTGGCCGCGGACCACCGCGATATCGCGGTCGATTGCAGCGGCCGGCTCAAGGGAGAAGAGCGCTTCACCAGCGGCGAGTGGGAAGACGACCTGTCCGGCGTGCCGGGCCTGCGCAACGCCCAGGCGAACCTGTTCTGCCAGCAGGATGGCCGCTTCGACTATGGCACGCACGCGGTCTTCATCGGGCGGCTGCGCGAGGTGCGGCTGGCCGGCGAGGTGTCGCCGCTGGTCTACGTCGACGGCGCCTATACCACGTCCGCGCCACTTGGCGCACTGTGCTCGGCATAAACCCAGGAGCGCCGGCAGCATGCATCCCTTGCCCGATTCCGTCACGCCGGTCCACGCGCCACTGCGGCTGGAGGATCCGGACGCGCACCCGTGGCAGGCCGCCTGCGATGCCGTGGTGGTGGGCTTCGGTGCCGCCGGAGCCTGTGCCGCGCTGGAAGCCGCGCACGGCGGCGCACGCGTGCTCGTCGCGGAGCGCTTCGAAGGCGGTGGTGCCAGCGCCAAGAGCGGCGGGGTGGTCTATGCCGGCGGCGGCACGCCTTACCAGTCCGACGCGGGCTATGCCGATACGCCGCAAGCGATGGCCGGCTACCTGCGCCAGGAAACCGGCGGGGTCGTCAGCGAGGCTACGCTGCAGGACTTCTGCCAGTGCAGCCCCGAGATGATCGGATGGCTGGAGGCCCTGGGTGTGTGTTTTGCCGCGACCGTGCCGCCGCGCAAGACCTCGTATCCGGCCCAGCCCTACTACCTTTATTACTCCGGCAACGAAGCCGTGGCCGCCTATGCGCAGCATGCCGCGCCCGCACCGCGCGGTCACCGCGTGAAAGGCCCCGGCATGTCTGGCCGCACGCTGTACGGCGTGCTGCGCGGCGCGGTGCAGGCCCGGCCGGAGGTGACGGTGATGCGCCAGACTGCTGCGCGGCGACTGATCCTGGACAAGTCCGGCGCGGTCGTCGGTATCGAGCTGTGGCAGGTGCCGCCGGGACGCCAACAGAAGCGCCACGCCCGCCTGGCGCGCCTGGCAGAGCGCCTGCACAACGCCATGCCGGCGCTGGCAGATCTGCTGCGCGAGCGCGTGCTGCAGCTGGAACTGCGCCATGCGCGCCCGGTTGCGGTGCGCACCGGCGCGGTGGTGCTGGCCACCGGGGGCTTTATCTTCAACCGCGCCATGGTGGCGCGCCACGCCGGCAAATACCTGCAGACCTGGCGCCTTGGCGCGACCGGCTGCGACGGCAGCGGCATCCGCCTGGGCGAGTCGGCGGGCGCGGCCACGCGGCATCTGGAGCGCGTGTCGGCCTGGCGCTTCATCAATCCGCCGTTCGACTGGGCGCGCGGATGCGTGGTCGATGCGCAGGGGGCGCGCATCGGCAATGAGGAAACTTACGGTGCCACCCTTGGCCACGCCATCTGCGAACGACACGGCGGGCGGGCCTGGCTGATCCTGAACCGCGAGCTGGCGCGCACCGCCTTGCGCGAATGCCTGAGTGGCCGGCTGTGGGCCTTCCAGGCCTTGCCGGCGGCACTGCTGATGGTCGCGGGGGCGCGGCGCGCAGCCAGCCTCGAAGCGCTTGCCGGCAAGCTGGGCATGCCCGGCGCGGCGCTGCGGGCCACCGTCGATGCCTGTAACGCCGCGGCCCGCGGCGAGATTCCCGATCCGGCCGGCAAATCGGCGGCCATGTGCGCGTCGCTTGAAACCGGACCCTGGCTTGCCATCGACATCTCGGCCAACAGCCGCGTTTTTCCGTGTCCGGCCATCACGCTGGGCGGCCTGTCGGTCGAAGAGTCCAGTGGGCGCGTGCTGGCCGCGGCCGGCGGGGCACCTATTCCAGGCCTCTATGCCGTAGGCCGCACTGCCGTCGGCATCGCATCCAATCATTACGTAAGCGGCTTGTCGCTTGCCGACTGCATCTGGTCGGGACGCAACGCAGGCCGCCATCTGACACGACAGCCCGCCGGTGACCGGGGGGCACACACCAACGAGGAGACGACTCATGAGCCGACGTACTGAAGGAAAGATCGCCATTGTCACCGGGGCCGCCAGCGGCGTCGGCAAGGAAGACGCACTGCTGCTGGCGCGCGAAGGCGCGCGCGTGGTGCTGACCGACCTCAACGAGGAAGCGGGCCATGCGCTGGCGCGCGAAATCGGCGAGACCGCGCTGTTCGTGCCGCACGACATCGCCAGCGAAGCCGGCTGGCAGCAGGTGATGGCGCGCACCGAAAAGCAGTTTGGCGCGCCCAGCGTGCTGGTCAACAATGCCGCCATCCTGATGCTGGGTTCGGTCGAGGACGCCACGCTGGAGCAATGGCAGCGCGTGATGCGCATCAACGCCGACGGCTACTTCCTCGGCTGCAAGTACGGTGTGGCCGCGATGAAGGCGGGCGGCGGCAGCATCGTCAATATGTCGTCGGTGGCGGCGCTGGGCGGCATGGGTGCGTTCTGCGCGTATAGCGCAAGCAAGGGTGCGGTGACCGCGCTGACGCGCGCGGTGGCGGGGCACTGCAAGCAGAGCGGCTACCGCATCCGCTGCAACTCGATCCACCCGGACGGCATCCTCACGCCGATGACCGCGGCCTTCCTGCCGGGCGGCGCCACGGCCCTGCCGGAAGAGGTGGGCGGCGCCGAGCCGATGCAGCGCATGTGCCATCCGCGCGACGTGGCCAACCTGGTGCTGTTCCTGGCCTCCGACGAATCGCGCTTTATCAACGGTGCGGAACTGCGCATCGACAACGCGCAGACCATCATGGGCGTGGCCTGAGCGCGCCCCAAGCAAAAGAAGGACATCATGGCGCCAGTGCAATTCCACCGGCTGCAGATCGCCGAAGTCGTTACGGAAACGGACCAGGCGCATTCGCTGGTATTCGCGCTGCCGGACGGCCTGCGCGAGACGTTTTGCTACCGTCCGGGCCAGTTCCTGACCTTGCGCGTGCCCGTCGACGGCGTGCCGCTGCAGCGCTGCTATTCGCTGTCGAGCACGCCGGGTGTCGACGGCGCCTTGCGCGTGACGGTCAAGCGCGTGCAGAGCGGGCGCGTGTCCAACTGGATCTGCGACCACCTGGGCGCGGGCGATACGGTCGAGGTGATGCCGCCCGCCGGTGTCTTCACCCCGCCCGCGCTGCATGGCGATTTCCTGCTGCTGGCCGGCGGCAGCGGCATCACCCCGGTCCTGTCGATCGCCAAGGCGGCGCTGCGCCACGGGCGCGGCGCGGTCACGCTGGTCTATGCCAACCGCGACGAGCGCTCCATCATCTTTCGCGAGGCGCTCGCTGAACTGGCGCGCCACCACCCCGGACGGTTGCGCGTGATCCACTGGCTGGACAGCGTGCAGGGACCGCCCACGCAGCGCCAGATCGAGGAGCTGGTGCGGCCGTGGAGCGTGGCGCAATGCTTTGTCTGCGGCCCTGGCCCGTTCATGGACGGCGCCCAGGCCGCGCTGCAGGCCCTGGGGGTGCAGCGCGGGCAGCTGCATGTGGAGCGCTTTGTGTCCTTGCCCGATGCGCCGGCGGTGACGGTGGCGGCAAGCGAGGCTGCCAGCGCGGGGGATTCCGCCCCGGCGTCTCCCGCGCCCGCGATGCACGGTGCCGCACTGACCGTGCAGCTGGACGGCGAGACCCACCACGTCGGTGTGGCCCCGGACGAAACCGTGCTCGATGCCCTGCAGCGCGCCGGCGTGGCCGCCCCCAATTCCTGCCGCGCCGGGCTGTGCGGCGCCTGCATGTGCCAGGTGACGCAGGGCGGCGTAACGCTCGGCGAGAACCATGTGCTTGACCGCGCCGACCTGGAGGCGGGCTGGACCCTGGCTTGCCAGGCCCGCCCGGCCAGCGGCGAAATCCACCTGAAGTTCCCGGATTGACATGACTCCATCTGACACCATCGACGCCATTGTGGCACCGGCCGGCATCGAAGCCGCGGCAAACGACGACGTTGCCGAGACCATTCCCGAACTGGTGCGGCGCGCCGCCAGGCGCCACGGCGAGCGCATCGCCATCCAGGAAGACGGGTTGCGCCTGACCTATGCCGCGCTCAACGCCAGCCGGATACAGGCGGCCCGGGCGCTGATGGCGCTGGGCGTGCAGCCGGGCGACCGGGTTGCCGTCTGGGCGCCGAACTACTCCGAATGGATCATTGCGGCGCTGGCCACGCACAGCGTGGGTGCGGCGCTGGTGCCGCTCAACACGCGCATGAAAGGGGCCGAGGCGGGCGCGGTGCTGGCCGACAGCGGTGCGCGCCTGCTGTTCTGCGTCGACGCCTTCCTCGGCGAAAGCTATCCGCAGATGCTGGCCCCGCACCGCCCCGCCACGCTGGAGCGGCTGGTGATCCTGCGCCCCGGGCAGGGCAGGACGACCGGCCCCGACGAACTGGCATGGGAAACCTTCCTCGCGCTGGCGCCGCAGGCCGACATGGCGGCGTTCGCAAAGCGCGAGGCCGGCGTGCGCGGCGACACGCTGATGGACATCATGTTCACCTCGGGCACCACCGGGCGTCCCAAGGGCGTGATGACCGCCCACGCGCAGAACCTGCGCGCCGTCGACGGCTGGGCCGCCATCACGGGGGTGCGGCCGGGCGACCGCTACCTGATCGTCAATCCGTTCTTCCATACCTTCGGCTACAAGGCGGGGTGGCTCGCCGCGCTGTCGCGCGGCGCCACGGTGCTGCCCCACCTGGTGTTCGATGCAGAAGCCGTGATGACGCGCGTGGAGAATGAACGCATCACGGTGCTGCCCGGGCCGCCGACGCTCTACCAGACCCTGCTCAACGCGCCGCGCCTGCGCGAGTTCGATCTGTCCTCGCTGCGCGTCGCGGTCACCGGCGCCTCCGCGATCGCGCCCGTGCTGATCCAGCGCATGCGCGACGAACTGGGCTTCGACACCATCATCACCGGTTACGGCCTGACCGAATCGTGCGGCTTTGCCACGCTGACCCGCGCCGGCGATGACGCCGAAACCGTTGCCGCGACGTCAGGCCGCGCCATGCCGGGCATCGAGATATCGTGCGTCGATGCGCAGGGGCAGCCGGTCGCCACTGGCGAGCCGGGCGAGGTGCTGGTGCGCGGCTACAACGTGATGCGGGGCTACTTCGGCTTGCCCGAAGCCACGGCTGAGACCATCGACGGCGACGGCTGGCTGCATACCGGCGATGTCGGCACGCTCGACGCGCGCGGCTACCTGCGCATCACCGACCGCATCAAGGACATGTTTATCGTGGGCGGCTTCAACTGCTACCCGGCCGAGGTCGAAAAACTGCTGGTGGCTCACCCGGCCGTGGCCCAGGTGGCCGTGGTGGGCATGCCGCACGAGCGGCTGGGCGAAGTGGGCCGCGCCTACGTGGTGCTGCGCCACGGCGCGCGCGTGGACGCCGACACCCTGATCGCCTGGGCGCGCCGGCACATGGCCAACTACAAGGTGCCGCGCGAGGTGCTGTTCGTGACGTCGCTGCCGGTCAGCGCGGCAGGCAAGGTGCTGAAGTACCAGTTGCGCGAAGCCTGATGAGCGAGGGATCCACCATGACCGACATCGCCTCCATCGCCGGCCGCCTGTCGCGGCTGGAAGCCGCGGAGGCGATCCGCGCGCTCAAGCAGCGCTACCTGCGCGCGTGCGATGACAAGGACCCCGACACGATGCGCGCCTGCTTCGTGCCGGACAAACGCGCATATCCACTATGACCGGATCGGCAGCTTCGCCGGGCGCGACGCGCTGGTGCAGTGCTTTGCAGAGCTGGCGTGCCGGCCGACGCTGCGGGAAATGCATTTTGCGGGGCAAGGAGATATCCGGGTGTTGGATGACAATACTGCGCTGGGCAGCTGGGATCTGGCGTACCTGGCGCTGGATGATGTCAGTGGTTCGCGTACGTTCCTGACGGGGCGCTATGCGGATGAGTATGTGCGGATCGATGGTGCGTGGCTGATCCGGTCGACGGTGTTTACGACAGGGTTGTTGTCGGAAGGCACGTAGGAGGCCGCGCTTGTTTGCTCCCCTCTCCCGCTTGCGGGAGAGGGGAGCGTATGCCAGAGGTGGCAGCCAGTTCGATCGCTATTCCACGATCGCCGGATGCACCGGCGGCGGTCCGCCCAGTGCCTGCCGGTACGACGGCGGCTGCACCCCCTCCGCATCGGCGATGCCATAGCCCAGCGCCGCCTCTGCGCCGATCAGCACCCGGCCGGATTTATCCATCAGCGCGGGGTCGCGGTACAGCGCATCGATAATGCGCCCCGTGAACTCCGGCGTCTCCGCCACCGGCGCGAAGGCCGCGTACTTGTCCGGATGCTTCTCCCACACCCGCAGGGTGCGGGCCGTGCGCAACGGCCCCATCCACAGCGACACCGCCGCGACGCCGTAGGGCCGCAGGTCGACCGCCATGTCGTGCGCGAACTTGTCGATGCCGGCCTTCTGCGCGCCATAGGCCGGACCGTGCATATAGCAGTTGGCGCCGAATGAAGAGGTAAACACGATCAGCCCGCGGCCCTGCTCGGCCATGATGGGCGCGGCATGCCAGCTGGCCACATAGCCCGAGCGCAGGCCCACGTCGAGAATGCCGGCCATCTCCAGCGGCTTCTGCCAGAAGGGCCCCGCCATGATCAGTTCGTCGTGCAGGAAGGTCGCATTGTTGACCAGGATGTCGAGCCGCCCGGATTCCTTTCGCACGCGGCGGAACAGCGCCGCCACCTGCGTATCGTCGCCATGGTCGCAGGCCACGGCAATGCCGCGCCCGCCCAGCGCATCGACCTCACGCGCGGTTGCGTGGATGGTGCCCGGCAACGGCGCACTGCCTTCCTGCTCGGTGCGGCCGGTGACATACACGGTGGCACCGGTGGCGCCCAATGCCAGCGCGATGCCCCGGCCGGCACCGCGCGATGCCCCGGTCACCACGGCGACGCAGGGTTGTCCTGAAGCCTTCATGTCTCTCTCCATTGTGGAAGGATGGTCAGGCTTCAAGCGTGCGGTGCGCGCGGGGGCGCCACATCATGCGTTCGGACTAGGCACCGCCATGGTGCAGTGGCCCTTTCCTCATGGTCAAAGCAAGTCGGAATTCACCCTGGGGACATGCGGTGCGAGGCTCAGTAGCCGGTTCGCCTGCACGCAGACGAAGTCAGATATCTGTTGCACAAGGGCTAGCTCATCATCCGTATACACCGCGTTCCTGGCTTGTTCGGGGGCATGCTGCAACGCCAGCTTTGCCAGGCGCGTCATTTCACGCGCGAGAAGCGCCGGGCGAATCTTGGCGCGCCTGGCGAAGTCGGCGAGGGCGAACGGTGTCAGCTCGTCGATAAGAAAGACATCGCCATATGCCATTGCCATGTCTGGAATGAAGGCATTGCCATAGACGTTGACTGCCACCAGGTCATAGATGGGCGCAGGCGCCAGCCCGCCGGGCTTCACAAAGAATGAAATATTCTTGCCGTGCGCGTCGCTGTTGCCCAGCAGCAACTGCAGGATTGCCCACCGCAGCATGAATTGCTGCGAGACTGCCGGCGTCTCCAGGTGCGGTGTCAAAGAGAAGAGCTTCTCGAAGCTGGCCCCATCCCGGATATTTGCCACGTCCCGCGTATGCCCAAGATTGCGCTCATATTTGTACGTATGGGGCAGGTCCAGGGCTTGGCAGCCATCAATGACATGCAAGCGCCGTACGGACTGGACTCGGTCGGGGTACTCCGGCTCCGGGGTCACGATACGGTCGAAGCGTTCGATGAGGAGAACCGGCGCTGGAATCCGGCGAATGGAGACCGGCGCTACCGGCAGGCCCATCCTGGCCGCCAGCGACATGCAATAGTGCTCGTTGGCGACAATGCACTGCGTGAGCGGATTGACGGATTCCGGCTTCAGGATGTGTGTCGAACTGAGCGATCCATCTGCAAGCGAAAACCTCTCTCCTTCAACCAACACCTGCAGCTTGTCCTGGAAGCCCGCGATCGACAGACGTACCTGGCCGTCCCATACGGGGAAGGGGATCGCGGCCCGTTCCTGGATGCGGTGCGCCAGTTCTTCGGTGGAAATTTCTCGGCGCACAGGCTCCAGCAAATCTCGCGATAGCGTCCCGGGATCCAGTTTCTCCTCATTGGCGAAAAAGCTCAGCGCACCGACCGGCTCTTTGCCGAGCCGACGAATCAGCGCGTAGATATTGCTTTTTGATATGTGATACAGGCTCGACGCAACTTCCAGGGCGTGCCCTTCCGGCAGGAGATTGCCAAGAAATCTCGCGACTGCGCCCGGCACGGGCACCTCACCTGTCACCGGGATATGGGGCGACAGAGAATAAGCCCCATCACGCGCTTGCCAGTCGGGGTGATATTCGAAGGAGTAGTGGTCTCGCATGGGCTCGAAGGCAAGCTGGCCAACGGGCTCGCCATGCGCCCGGACATCAAGGACGTGTTGCATCAGGTGCGCTCCGAACGCGACTGAAGTAGTGCGGAAAGGGCAGTCCTGGTCTCCGTCTTGTCTGCCACCAACATCATGAGCCCCAGGCCGTTCAGTACGCGCAGGAGCTTGTCAGTCCCCACTGGCTTGCCGTTTTCCAACTTGGACAGCAGATCTTTAGAGACGCCGAGCAGGTCCGCCGCATCATCTATGCGCAGTCTGCTACGCGCTCGCTGGTTGCGGATGCATGCGCCAAGCGCCTCAAGATCGGAGGCCAGCGGGTCTAAGGACGCATCTGGCTGGGGAAGGGTGCGCGACATAATTCCGGGATATGAGGAAAAAACGGCGCGGAAGTGATGCGCGCCATGATAGTTACGACAATAGCGGAATTATAGGCGCTCGGTCCGGGATCCACCAATAGTTCCGCTATTTCAGGAGCAAAGTCCAGAAAAGCGGGCATTTGGATATTGTTCCGGTATTTCAGGAATTATTACTTGACCCGGAACCAGCTTGCTCCGGGCAAAGACGGCTCGCGGCAAGCGACAACGGCTCGACCACGGCGCGCGCGGCGCCGGCACTTCACTCGTTCCGGCCAACCACCGCCGCCGCCGCCAAAGCCGCGCCGGCTCTCAGCGGACCCTGGCCAGCCGCCCCACATCGGCTAGTCCGCCAGGACGATGTGCCCCCAGCCCGCAAGCGAAAGAATCGGTCCCATCGACGGGCTGCCGCATCAGCGCAGCCCACTTCGACCCCCACATCGAACCAGAGGAGACCGGCATGTTGGACATTCGTGCGCTTGGCTACATCGTGGTCGAGTCCACCGACATCGGGCAGTGGCGACACTATGCCGAACAAGTGCTCGGCATGGCCTGTTCGGGCGCCCCCGGCGGTGCGCTGTACGTGAAGATGGATGAGCGCGACTACCGCTACCTGGTGGTGCCGGGCGCGCGTGACCGCTACCTGGCATCGGGCTGGGAGCTGGCCGACGAGCCTGCCTACCGCCATGCGCTCGACACGCTGCGCCAGGCCAACGTGGAGGTCGTGCACGCCAGCGCCGCGGAGCTGACGCAGCGCCGCGTGCAGGCCGTGGCCTGGTTTGCCGATCCCTCGGGCAACCGCCACGAAATCTTCTGGGGCATGCGCTCGGATTTCCTGCGCTTTGTCTCGCCGGTGGGCGTGCCGCGCTTCATCACGGATCCGATGGGCGCGGGCCATGCCGTGCTGCCCGCGCCGGACTTTGACAAGACCTATGCCTTCCTGTGCGAGGTGATGGGGTTCGGCCTGTCCGACATCTTCCGCGTGCGCTTCACCAACGACCCGGCCGAGCCGGAGAAGCGCATCCACTTCCTGCATTGCGGCAACGGGCGTCACCACAGCCTGGCGATCTTCGAGATGCCGTCGGAGGCCGGCTGCATCCACGTGATGGCCGAGGTCCCCGACATGGCCGAGGTGGGCCGCGCGCTGGACCGCGTGCAGCAGCACGGCGTGAAGCTCTCCGCCACGCTGGGCCAGCACTGCAACGACCGCATGACTTCCTTCTACATGAAGACCCCCGGCGGCTTCGACCTTGAGTTCGGCCATGGCGGCCTGGTGGTGGACTGGAGCCACCACGCAGCCTACGAGGCCACGCGCGTCAGCCTGTGGGGACACGACTTCAGCATCGGATACCGCTAAACACATCATGACCAAGACAATCGACAAGACCATGAGCGCGTCCGACGTGGTCGGCCAGCTCGCCGATGGCATGACCATTGGCATCGGCGGCTGGGGCCCGCGCCGCAAGCCGATGGCGCTGGTGCGCGAGATCCTGCGCTCGCCATTGAAGGACCTGACCGTGGTGGCTTACGGCGGGCCCGAGGTGGGCATGCTCTGCGCCGCCGGCAAGGTGCGCCGGCTGGTGTTCGGCTTCGTCTCGCTCGACGTGATTCCGCTTGAGCCCTATTTCCGCCAGGCGCGCGAGCGCGGCTTGCTGGAGGTGACGGAGCTGGACGAGGGCATGCTGCAGCTGGGCCTGCGCGCCGCGGCTGCGCGGCTGCCGTTCCTGCCGACGCGCGCCGCGCTGGGCACCGACGTGCTGGACCGGAACCCCCAGCTGAAGACGGTGCGATCGCCCTATGCCGACGGCGAAGTGCTGGTGGCGATGGCGGCCATCGAACTGGATGCCGCGCTGCTGCACGTGAACGAAAGCGATGTGCTCGGCAACACCCGCATCGACGGCCCCGATCCGTTCTTCGATGAATGGTTCGCACGCGCCGCGCACCGTTGCTATGTGAGCTGCGAAACGCTGCGCCCGCGCCTTGAGGACGAAGACCTGGCGCGCGCGCGCAACAACGCCTTCGAGCGCTCGCTGGTGAGCGGCGTGGTGCACGTGCCCGGCGGTGCCCATCCCACTTCCTGTGCGCCGGCCTACGGCTGGGACCTGCCCGCGCTGAAGGCGTACTGCGCCAGCGCCGAGGCCGACGAGGGCTTTCGCGCCTACCGCGACGAGGTGGTGGGCGCGAGCGAAGCGGCCTACCTGGAGCGCATCGGCGGCCTTGGCCACGTGCATGACCTGCCGCTGCCGGTACTTTGAACCCGCCAACCCAAGGAGCGACCGTGAGCGCCACTTATGAATTCACCCGCGCCGAGCTGATGATTGCCGCCGCCGCCCGCGCATGGCGCGACGACGGCGAGGTGCTGGCCACCGGCATCGGCACCGGCCCGCGCATCGCCGCCGGCCTGGCGCGGCTTGCGCACAACCCGGGCCTGCTGCTGACCGACGGCGAGGCCTACCTGGTGGAAACGCCGGTGCCGCTGGGCCCGCGCGAGCCCGGCTACAAGGTGCGCGCCAGCGGCTGGATGGGCTATTCGCGCGTGTTCGACTGCCTGTGGGGCGGCCGGCGCCACGCGCTGGTGATGCCGACGCAGATCGACCGCTTCGGCCAGGCCAATATCTCCTGCCTGGGCGGCACGCATGCGCAGCCCAAGACCCAGTTGCTTGGTGCGCGCGGCTTTCCCGGCAACAGCATCCACCACGCCAATTCCTTCTTCGTGCCGGCGCACACCACGCGCGCGTTCGTTGCGGGTGAGGTCGACATGGTCTGCAGCGCGGGCTACAACCCGGCCCGCCAGCTCGAGGGCATGCGCAGCTTCGTTGACCTGCGCGTGATCGTCACCGACCTGTGCGTGATGGACTTCGGCGGCGCCGGCCATGCCATCCGCGTGCGCTCCCTGCACCCTGGCGTGAGCCTGGAGCAGGTGCAGGCGGCCACGGGCTTTGCGCTGGCGAACACGCCCGGCGAGGCCTTGCCCGAGACGGCGCCGCCGACGCCGGAAGAACTGCGGCTGATCGCCCAGCTTGATCCGCACAACCTGCGCGCGGCCATCGTGCGCGGCAATCCTTCCGGACGCGTGTGAGGCCGACATGACAACGCCAGCTATCGAAGCCATCAGCCTTGGCCCCAATGCCGAGGTGCTCTACCAGGTCGCGGACGGCATTGCCACCGTGACCATGAACCGGCCGCAGTTCCACAACGCGCAGAACTCAAAGATGACCTACGCGCTGGACGAGGCCTACCGGCGCGCCGCCGCGGACGACGCGGTCAAGGTGATCGTGCTGCGCGGGGCCGGCAAGCATTTCTCGGCCGGGCACGACATCGGCACGCCGGGGCGCGATATCAACGAATCGTTCGAGCGCGCCTCGCTCTGGTATGACCACGTCAACAAGCCCGGCGGCGAGTTCCTCTATGCCCGCGAGCAGGAGGTCTACCTGGGCATGTGCCGCCGCTGGCGCGAGCTGCCCAAGCCGATCATCGCCATGGTGCACGGCGCCTGCATTGCCGGCGGGCTGATGCTGGCCTGGGTGTGCGACCTGATCGTGGCGTCGGACGATGCGTTCTTCGCCGATCCGGTGGTGCGCATGGGCATCCCGGGCGTGGAGTACTTCGCGCATGCCTACGAGCTGAATCCGCGCATCGCCAAGGAATTCCTGTTCCTGGGCGAGCGCATGAGTGCCGAACGCGCCGAGCGCATGGGCATGGTCAACCGCGTGGTGCCGCGCGACGCGCTGGAAGACACCGTCTACGGCATGGCCGCCAAGGTGGCGCAGATGCCGCGGCTGGGCCTGACGCTGACCAAGCAGGCGGTCAACCATGTGGAGGACCTGCAGGGCAAGCGCTCCGCGATGGATGCCGTTTTTGCCTGGCACCACTTCGCCCACGCGCACAACGAGTTGGTCAGCGGTGACAAGCTTGGCGGCTATGACGCGCGCGCCATGGCCGCGTCGCAACGCACCGGCGGCGAGGACCAGGCATGAGCGCCGCGAGCCTGCACACCGTGCTGTGCGACCTGCTGGGCTGCCGCTACCCCATCGTGCAGACGGCGATGGGCTGGGTGGCGGACGCGAAGCTGGTCGCGGCCAGCGGCAATGCCGGGGCCTTCGGCTTCCTGGCCGGCGCGACCATCCCGCCCGGCGAGGTCGAGCGCGAGATCCTGCGCGTAAAGGCCCTCAGCGACCGGCCCTTCGGCATCAACTTCCACATGTTCCAGCCCAACGCGGACGAAGTGATCGAGATGGCGATCCGCCACCGCTTGCGCGCCGTCAGCTACGGGCGCGGTCCCGACGCCAGGATGATCGGCAAGCTCAAGGCGGCCGGCGTGGTCTGCATGCCGACGGTCGGCGCGGCCAAGCACGCGGCCAAGGCCGTGGAACTGGGCGCAGACGTGGTCACGGTGCAGGGCGGCGAGGGCGGCGGCCATACCGGCGGCACGCCGACCACGCTGCTGCTGCCGCAGGTGCTGGACAGCGTCAGCGTGCCGGTGGTGGCGGCGGGCGGCTTCTACGACGGCCGCGGGCTGGCCGCGGCACTGGCCTACGGCGCGGCCGGCGTGGCCATGGGCACGCGCTTCCTGATGTCGGCCGAATCGCCGGTGCCGGCGCCAACGCTGGAGCGCTACGTCAAGGTGCGCGACCCGGCGCAGATCCGCGTGTCGCTGGCCATTGACGGCCTGCCGCAGCGAATGATCGATAACGACCTGCTGCTGGCGCTGGAGAAGGCCGGTCCGCTGCGGCGCACCTGGCTGGCGCTGGCGGCCGCGCGCAAATGGCAGGCACGTACCGGCATGCGCAGCGCGCAAATGCTGGCCACCGCCTGGCGCGCGATGCGCGAGCAGGACTACAGCGCCGCCCAGACCCTGATGGCCGCCAACGCGCCGGTGCTGATCCAGCGCGCGATGGTGGAGGGGTGCCCCGATGACGGCGTGCTGCCCAGTGGGCAGGCGGCCGCCGCGATCGGCGCCATCGAATCGTGCGAGCAGATCGTGGCCGGCATGGCCGCCCAGGCGCAGGCGCGGCTTGTGGCGCTGGCTGGCGCCGGACTGGCTGCCGCGGCCTGACCCACAGACAGAGGAAACCATGCAAATGAACCACAAGACCGCGCCGTTCCGCATCGACATCGCCGACGGCATCGCCGAGCTGGTGATCGACCATCCGCCCGTCAACGCGCTCGACAACGCCGGCTGGCATGCGCTGGCCGCGGCCATCGACCAATTGGGCACCGACGCCGCGGTGCGCGTGATCGTGCTGCGCGGCGAAGGCCGCGGCTTCTGCGCCGGCGTCGATATCAAGGAGCTGGCCGCGCACCCGCAGCGCATCGTCGATGTCAACGCCGGCAACTACGCCACCTTCCGCGCCGTGCACCGCAATCCCAAGCCGGTCATCGTGGCCGTGCACGGCTTCGTGCTGGGCGGCGGCATCGGCATCTGCGGCGCCGCCGACATCATCGTGGCGGCCGATTGCGCGCGCTTTGGCGTGCCCGAGATCGACCGCGGCGCCATGGGCGGCGGCGCGCACCTGCAGCGCATGTTCGGCGTGCAGAAGGTCAGGGCGATGTACTTCACCGGCGAGATGATCGATGCCGCCGAGGCATACCGCCTGGGCGCGGTCGAGCGCGTGGTGCCGCTCGCCGGCTTGCGCGACGCCGCCATGGCGCTGGCCCGCCAGATCGCCGCCAAGAGCCCGGCCATGCTGCAGCTGGCCAAGGAGGCGCTCAACGGCGTGGAAGACGGCAACCTCGAGGACAAGTACCGCTGGGAGCAGGGCTTCACGCTGCAGGCCTATATGAGCGCCGATTCCGGCGAGGCGCGCGCGGCCTTTGTCGAAGGCCGCGAAGCCCGCTTTGCACCAGGGGCGCGCGATGCAGCTTGAATACACCAGCGCCCAGCGCGCCTTCCGCGCCGAAGTGCGCGACTGGATGGCCGCACACGTGCCGCGCACGCCGCTGGCGAGCTTTGACACCGAGGAAGGCTTTGCCCAGCACCGCGCCTGGGAAGCCACGCTCAACCAGGGCCGCTGGAGCATGGTCACGTGGCCGGCCGAACTGGGCGGGCGCGGCTGCGACCTGATCGAGTGGCTGATCTTCGAGGAAGAGTACTGGCGTGCCGGCGCGCCCATGCGCGTCAACCAGAACGGCATCTTCCTGCTCGGGCCCACGCTGATGGAGTTCGGCACCGAGGCGCAGAAGGCGCGCTTCCTGCCGCGCATGGCCTCGGGCGAGCATATCTGGGCGCAGGGCTGGTCCGAGCCGAATGCAGGCTCCGACATGGCCGCGATCCGCTGCAGCGCGATCCGCCAGGGCGACGACTATGTCATCAACGGCCAGAAGATATGGTCGACGCGGGCGGTGTGGGCGGACTGGCTGTTTGGCCTGTTCCGCACCGACCCGGCCTCGACGCGCCACCATGGGCTGACCTTTGTCCTGGTGCCGCTGGACACGCCCGGCATCACCGTGCGCCCGATCCGCCAGCTCAACGGCCAGACCGGCTTTGCCGAGATCTTCTTCGACGACGTGTGCGTGCCGGTGGAAAACCGCCTGGCCGCCGAGGGCGCAGGCTGGCAGGTGGCCATGGCCACCGCCGGTTTCGAGCGCGGCCTGATGCTGCGCTCGCCGGCACGCTTCCAGGAAACCGCCCGCGCCCTGGTCAGGCTGTACCAGGCCAACCGCGAGGCGGCGGACCGCGACCCCTCGCTGCGCGAGGCGGTGCTGCGTGCCTGGATGGACGCCGAGGCCTACACGCTGTCCACCTACGCCACCGCGAGCCGCCTGGTGCGCGGCGGCCATATCGGCGCGGAGTCGAGCACGAACAAGGTGTTCTGGTCCGAGCTGGACATCCATATGCACGATACCGCGCTGGCCATCCTCGGCCAGGCCGCTGAAGTCGCGCCCGCCGGCCAGCCGCCGGGTTCGCTCGGCCACTGGCTCGACGGCTTCCTGTTCTCGCAGGCCGGGCCGATCTATGCCGGCACCAACGAGATCCAGCGCAACATCGTCGCCGAGCGCCTGCTCGGCATGCCGCGCGCATGACGGCCCCCGGGGAAAACACCATGGATTTCACATTGACCGAAGAGCAGGAGCAGTTCGCCGAGGCGATCCGGCGCTTCCTGATGACCGAGATGACGCCCGAGCTGACGCGCGAGCTGTGGGCCACCGAGTCCGGCCGCTCCGACGCGCTCTGGCGCCAGCTTGCCGACCAGGGGCTGACTGCCGTCACGGTGCCGCAAGAGCAGGGCGGACTGGGGCTGGGCGAGGTCGAATGGGCGCCGCTGGCGCAGGCCTGCGGCTACTTTGCGCTGCCCGAGCCCCTGCTCGACACCGCATTGGTCGCGGCGGGGCTCCTGCGCGACGCGCTTGCGGCGGCGCCGAACGTCTCGGTGCGCGAGCGCTGCGCAGCGCTGCTGGAGCGCATCGCCGCCGGCGATGCCCGCGTGGCGGTGGCGCATCCGCAGGAGCGGCTGGTGGCCGACGCCCATGTCGCCGATGCCATCCTGTGCGCGCATGAAGGCGCCGTGCACCTGCTGCGGCCGGACCAGGCCGCGCTGACGGCGCGCACCGGGCTCGATCCCTCGCGCCGCCTGTTCGAACTGGCATGGACGCCGGCTGCGGATACCGAGCTGATCGCTGCAGGCAGCGGCCTGTGGGACAGCGCGCTGAACCGTGGCGCACTCGGCGTGGCCGCGCAGCAGCTGGGCCTGACCCAGCGCATGCTGGACCTGGCGATCGACTACAGCGCGCAGCGCAAGCAGTTCGGCAAGGCCATCGGTGCCTACCAGGCGGTCAAGCACTTGCTGGCGGACGTGGCGATCCAGCTTGAATTCGCCCGGCCGGTGCTGCTGCGCGCGGCCGCCGCGCTGGCGCATGGCCTGCCCGATGCTGGCCTGCATGTGTCGCACGCCCGCGTGGCCGCCGCGCGCTGCGCGTGGAGCGCGGCGCGCCAGGCCATCCAGGTGCATGGCGCCATGGGCTACACCTGGGAGCTGGACCTGCAGATCTTCACCAAGCGCGCCTGGGCCCTGGCCGGAAGCTGGGGCGACCGGGCCTTCCACAAGGCGCGCCTGGGCACGCACATCCTGGACGGCGCGCATGACATCGGCGCCGGCGCCACTTTCGCCTGAATCCAAAGAGACCAATTTCCATGAAAGACGCCTATATCGTTGATGCCCTGCGCACGCCCACCGGGCGCCGCAAGGGTGGACTGTCGCACATCCATGGCGCCGACCTGGGCGGCTTCGTGCTGGCCGAGCTGGTGCGCCGCAACGGCATTCCCGCCGAGGACTATGACGACGTGGTGTTCGGCTGCGTCGACACCATCGGCCCGCTGGCCGGCAATATCGCGCGCAGCGCATGGCTGGCGGCTGGCCTGCCGCTGACGGTGCCGGGCGTGACCGTGGACCGCCAGTGCGGCTCCTCGCAGCAGGCCGTGCACTTCGCCGCGCAGGCGGTGATGAGCGGCACGCAGGATGTGGTGATCGCCGGCGGCGTGCAGACCATGACGCAGATCCCGATCTCGTCGGCCATGCTGGCGGGGCAGGCGCTGGGGTTTGCCGACCCGTTCTCGGGCAGCAAGGGCTGGCAGGCGCGCTTTGGCGATGCGCCGGTGTCGCAGTTCCATGCCGCGCAGCGCATCGCGGATCACTGGAAGCTGTCACGCGAGGCCATGGAGGCCTATGCGCTGGCCAGCCACCAGCGCGCCGCGGCGGCAAGGGAAGACGGCCGCTTCGCGCGGGAAATCGTGCCCTGCGAAGGCGTTGTCCATGACGAGACGCCGCGCCCCGACACCACGCTGGCCAGGATGGCCGCGCTGGAGCCGCTGATGCCCGGCAGTGCGCTGACTGCCGCGGTGTCCAGCCAGACCGCCGATGCCGCCGCCGCGCTGCTGATTGTTTCCGAGGATGCGCTCAAGCGCTATCAGCTCACGCCGCGTGCGCGCATCGCACACATGAGCGTGCTGGGCGATGACCCGCTGTGGATGCTGACCGCGCCGATCCCGGCCACCAGGCGCGCGCTGGAGCGCAGCGGCCTGCGCCTGGCCGATATCGACGTGGTCGAGATCAATGAAGCGTTCGCCTCGGTGGCGATGGCATGGCTGGCCGAGACCGGATACGCGCCGGAGCGCACCAACCCCAACGGCGGCGCCATCGCCCTGGGCCACCCGCTGGGTGCCACCGGCGCGCGCCTGATGACCACGCTGCTGCACGAACTGGAACGCACCGGCGGCCGCTACGGCCTGCAGACCATGTGCGAAGGCGGTGGCCTGGCCAACGTCACCATCATTGAACGCCTGTAAGGAGAGCGCCATGGGAATCTGCGACGCACGCACCGTCATCATCACCGGCGCCGGCGGCGGGCTGGGCCGCGCCTATGCGCTGGCCTTCGCCGCCGAGGGCGCCAACGTGGTCGTCAACGACATCCGGCGCGAGGCGGCCGAAGCCGTCTGCGCGGAGATCCGCGCGGCCGGCGGCAGTGCGCTGGCCAGCGACGACGACATCACGCAACTGGCTACCGCGCAGCGCATCGTCGATGCCGCGGTCGCGGCCTTCGGCGAGGTGCACGTGCTGGTCAACAATGCCGGCATCTGCCGCGACCGCATGTTCGTCAGCCTGACCGAAGCGGACTGGGACGACGTCATGCGCGTGCACCTGCGTGGCCACTTCTGCCTGGCCAACCTGCTGGCGCGGCGCTGGCGCGACGCCGCCAAGGCCGGCCGCGCCGTCGACGCACGCATCATCAACACCAGCTCCGGCGCGGGCCTGCAGGGTTCGGTCGGGCAGTCCAACTACGCCGCCGCCAAGGCCGGCATTGCCGCGCTCACGCTGGTGCAGGCCGCGGAACTGGGCCGCTACGGCATTACCGCCAATGCGCTGGCGCCGGCGGCGCGCACCGGCATGACCGAAGACGTGTTCGCCGACATGATGCGGGCGCCGGCCGGCGGCTTCGACTACTACGACCCGGCCAACGTCGCGCCGCTGGTGGTGTGGCTGGGCAGCGCCGCCTCCGCGCAGGTCAACGGGCGCATGTTTGAAGCGGCCGGCGGCATGGTGTCGCTGGCCGACGGCTGGCGCACCGGGCCGAAGGCCGACAAGGGCGCGCGCTGGCAGCCGGCCGAAGTGGGCGCCGCGGTGGCCGGATTGCTGGCACAGGCCCAGCCGCCCCAGCCGGTCTACGGCAGCTGAGCGCGACTGCCATGGACTTCTCCCTTAGCGTCGAACAGCAGATGATCCGCGACAGCGCGCGCGACTACCTCGCCACGCACAGCGATTCGGCGGCGGTGCGGCGCGTGACCGAGGCGGGTCCCGCGCACGATGAAGCGCTGTGGCGCGCGGTCGCGGGCGAACTCGGCTGGTGCGGCATCGCGCTGCCCGAAGCCGTGGGCGGTGCCGGACTGGGCGCGCCCGGGCTGGTGCTGCTGCAGGAGCAACTGGGCCAGCGCCTGGCCTGCGTGCCGTTCTGGTCCGCCATGTGCGTGGCCGCGCCGTGGCTGCAGGCCAGCCTGGGCCCGCGCGGCAGCACGCAGTGGCTGGAACGGCTGGCCTGTGGCGAGGCCCGCGCCGCCGCGGTGCTGCCGGACGACGGTGGCTGGCAGTACGACGGCGTCGCGATCGGCGCGCAGGCAGGCGCGGATGGCTTCGTGCTGCACGGCTGCGCCGCCCAGGTGGCCGATGCCGTCGGCGCCGACTGGCTGCTGCTGCCGGCCCGGCTCGATGACGGCGTGCCGGCGCTGTTCCTGCTGGAACCGGCGGCACTGGCGCAGGACGCCCGCTTCCGGCTCGAGCCGCTCGATACGCTCGACCGCACGCGGCCGCTGGCCGCGCTGCGGCTGGACCGGCTGCCCGTGCCCGCCAGTGCCTGCCTGGCGCGCGTGGACGCCGCGGCGCTGGGCCTGGCCCAGGCCTGGTGGCACGGCAAGCTGATGCTGGCGGCCGAGCAGCTTGGCGCGGCCCAGCAATGCCTGGACCTGACCGTTGCCTATGCGTCGGAACGGATCCAGTTCGGGCGCGCCATCGCCTCGTTCCAGGCGGTCAAGCACCGCTGCGCGCAGATGATGGTGCTGGTCGAGGCGGCGCGCTCGGCAGTGTATGGCGCGGCGCAGGCGTGGGAATCGGGCGAGGTCACGGAAGTGACCGGCATCCGCGTCGACATCGCCGCCGCGGCCGTGGCCGCGGACGACGCGCTGCGCTTCTGCGCGCAGGAGGCCATCCAGCTGCACGGCGGTGTCGGCTTCACCTGGGAGTATGACCCCCAGCTCTATTTCAAGCGCGCGCAGGCCGCCAGCCACTGGCTGGGCGGTGCCGGCGCGGCGCTGGCGTATCTCGCGGCAAACGGCCCCCACGCCTGGAGGACAGCATGACAGCGAATCAAGAGGCGGCATTCCGCGCCGAAGTCGCACAGTGGATGGACGCCAACCTGGCCGGCGAATTCGCCTGCCTGAAGCACCGCGGCGGTCCCGGCGACGAAGAGGCCTATCCCGAACTGCGCAAGGCGTGGGAGCGCCGGCTGGCCGAAGGCGGCTGGACCGGCCTGGGCTGGCCGCGCGCGCATGGCGGGCGCGAGCTGCCGGTCATGCAGCAGGTGATCTTCCATGAGGAATATGCGCGCGCCGGCGGCCCGGGCCGCATGGGCCATATCGGCGAAGGGCTGATCGGCCCGACCCTGATCGCCTTCGGCACCGAGGACCAGAAGGCACGCCTGCTGCCCGGCATTCTCCATGGCACCACGTTCTGGTGCCAGGGGTACTCGGAGCCCGGCGCGGGCTCGGACCTGGCCAATGTGCGCACGCGGGCGCAGCGCGATGCGGCCAGCGGCGACTGGCTGGTGAGCGGCCAGAAGGTGTGGACCTCGCTTGCGCACGATTCGGACTGGATCTTCGTGCTGGCGCGCTGCGAGCCCGGCTCGCGCGGCAGCAAGGGCCTGATCTTCCTGATGCTGCCGCTGGACCAGCCCGGCGTCGAGATCCGCCCGATCCGGCAGATGGGCGGCGGCGCCGAATTCAATGAGGTGTTCTTCGACGGCGCGCGTGCCGCCGCAGCCGACGTGCTGGGCGCGCCCGGCGATGGCTGGCGCATCGCCATGGCGCTGCTGGGCTTCGAGCGCGGCATCTCCACGCTGGGCCAGCAGATGCAGTTCACGCATGAGCTGGAATGGGTGGCGCAGGCCGCGCGCGACAACGGCAGCAGCCGCGACGCGCTGGTGCGCCAGCGCATTGCGCGGGCCTGGGCCGGCCTGCGCGTGATGCGCGCCAACGCGCTGCGCATGCTGGCGGGGGCCGCACAGGCGGGCCAGGACGGCGGTACCGCGCTGCAGCGCGAGGCCCTGATCTACAAGTACTACTGGTCCAACTGGCACCGCGACCTGGGGCAACTGGCGCTGGACGTGCTGGGCCCGCTGGCCAATGTGCTGGATGCCGGCGAGACGGGCGATGTGCGCCGCACGCGGCTACAGCAGATGGCATTGTTCTCGCGCGCCGACACCATCTACGCAGGCACCAACGAAATCCAGCTCAACATCATCGCCGAGCGCGGCCTCGGCATGCCGCGCCAAGCTCGAGGAACGTCATGACCCTGAATACCGAAATCCCCAGCGCCCCGGCCTATGTGCCGGGCCATCAACTGCTCGCCGGCAAGAGCGTGCTCATCACCGCCGCGGCCGGCGTCGGCATTGGCTTTGCGGCGGCGCGCCGCTGTGCGGAGGAGGGCTGCCGCGCGCTGATGATCTCCGACATCCACCAGAAGCGGCTGGACGAAGCCGTCGAGCGCCTGCGTGCGGAAACCGGCCTGCAGGCGGTCTACGGCCAGCTTTGCGATGTGTCGGATGAAGCGCAGGTGCGCGCACTTGTCGCCGCCGCCGAAGAAGCACTTGGCGGCACCGACGTGCTGATCAACAACGCCGGCCTGGGCGGCTCGCGCCGCCTAGTTGATATGGACGATGCCGAGTGGTCGCGCGTGATCGATATTTCCCTCACCGGGACCTTCCGCATGACGCGCGCGATGTTGCCGCACATGCAGGCGCGCCGGCGCGGCGCCATCGTCAACAACGCCTCGGTGCTGGGCTGGCGTGCGCAGAAGGAGCAGTCGCACTACGCCGCGGCCAAGGCCGGCGTGATGGCGCTGACGCGCTGCAGCGCGATGGAGGCCGCCGAGTTTGGCGTGCGCATCAATGCGGTGGCTCCCAGCATCGCGCTGCACGACTTCCTGAAGAAGTCGGCGCCGGCCGACCTGCTGCGCCAGCTCAGCGAGCGCGAAGCCTTCGGGCGCGCGGCCGAGGTGTGGGAGGTGGCCAATGTGATGGTGTTCCTGGCCAGCGACTATGCCTCGTACATGACGGGCGAAGTGCTGCCGGTGAGCAGCCAGCGGGCTTGAAGAGAAACAGTTGGAACCGGGAACAACGCAGGAACCAGACATGCCAAGAATCTTCCGTTCCGCCGAAGACATCCACGCCGCCGTCGGCCAGCGCCTTGGCGAAAGCGCCTGGACCCGCATCACCCAGGAGCAGGTCAACCAGTTCGCCAATGCCACCGGCGACCACCAGTGGCTGCACGTGGACCCGGAGCGCGCCGCGCAGGGCCCGTATGGCGCCTGCATCGCGCATGGCTACCTGACGCTGGCGCTGGTCAACCAGTTCCTGCCGGAGCTGGTCACGGTCGAGGGCATGAAATGGGGCGTCAACTACGGCTGCGACAAGGTGCGCTTCCCGGCGCCGGTGCGCGTAGGGGCGCGCGTGCGCGGCGTGGGTGAGCTGGTGCGGGCCGAGACCTTGCAGGGCGGCGTGCAGTCGGTGGTGCGCATGACCGTGGAAATCGAAGGCGGGGACAAGCCCGCCTGCGTGGCCGAGACCATCAGCCGCTATTACTTCTGAACAGGAATCCAGCATGAAAGAAGCAGTCATTGTCGCCGTCGCGCGCACTCCGATCGGCAAGGCCTTCCGCGGGGCCTTCAACGACACCGAGTCCCCCGTGCTGGGCGGCCATGTGGTGCGCAGCGTGGTCGAGCGCGCCGGCGTGGATCCGGCCGAGGTGGACGATGTGCTGATCGGCGCGGCTGCGCAGCAGGGCACCCAGGGCTACAACCTGGGCCGCCTGTGCGCGGTCGCTGCCGGCCTGCCGGACAGCGTGCCCGGCATGACCATGGACCGCATGTGCGGCTCGGGCCTGATGACGATCGCGGCGGGCGCCCGCGCCATCCAGTGCGGTGAGGCCGACATCATCGTGGCCGGCGGCGTGGAGTCGATCTCGCTGACGCAGAACAAGCACAAGAACAGCTACCGCGCCCAGTCAGAGGCGGTGCTGGCGCACCAGCCGGCGGCCTACATGGCGATGATCGAGACCGCCGAGGTGGTGGCGCGCCGCTACGGCATCAGCCGCGCCGAGCAGGACGCCTACGCCTGGCGCAGCCAGCAGCGCACCGCCGAAGCGCAGCGCCGCGGCGCCTTCGATGACGAGATCGTGCCGCTGGAAACGCGCCGCGCGCTGTTCGACAAGGCGGGTGCGCTGACCGGGCATGAGACCGTGCGGCTTGCGCACGACGAGTGCAACCGCCCCGACACCACCGCCAGCAGCCTGGAGGCCCTCAAGCCGGTCTGGAGCGGCGGGCAGGCGGTGGCCGCCGGCGAGCACATCACCGCGGGCAATGCCTCGCAGCTGTCGGACGGCGCCGCCGCGGTGCTGCTGATGAGCGCCGATGAGGCCCGCCGCCGCGGCCTGCGCCCGCTGGGCCGCTACCGCGGCATGGCGGTGGCGGGCTGCGCGCCGGACGAGATGGGGATCGGCCCGGTGTTCGCGGTGCCGAAGCTGCTGGCGCGCCATGGCATGACCGTGGCCGATGTAGGCCTGTGGGAGCTGAACGAGGCCTTCGCCTGCCAGGTGCTGTACTGCCAGCAGAAGCTGGGGATTCCGGATACGCGGCTGAACGTCAACGGCGGCGCGATCTCGATCGGCCATCCGTTCGGCATGTCGGGTGCGCGCATGACCGCGCATGCGCTGATCGAAGGCCGGCGCCGCGGCGTGCAGCAGGCCGTGGTGACCATGTGCATCGGCGGCGGCATGGGTGCCGCCGCGCTGTTCGACGTTCTGTAATCACAAGCAGCCCCTGCAGGAACCGGCCCGTAACGAGGCTGCCTGCCATCACTCCAACCGGAGGAGACATCATGAAACGACTGATCGGCGTCGCCATGTCGCTGGCCGTGCTGGCCACCGCGGTATGGGCTTTCGCGCCGCGCCCGCTGCCGCCGTTCGCGGCCACGACGCTGCACCCGGATGGCCTGCAGGTCAACGGCATTGCGCGCGCCGGCGAGCGCCTGGTGGCAGTCGGCGAGCGCGGCCAGATCCTGCTCAGCGATGACCAGGGCCGCAGCTGGCGTACGGCTGCGGTGGACCAGCCGCAAGGTGTCACGCTGACCCAGGTGGCCTTTGCCGACGGCCGCCACGGCATGGCGGTCGGCCACGGCGGCTGGATCCTGCGCACTGAAGACGGCGGTGCGCACTGGCAGCAGGTGGCCTTCGACACGCGCTCGTCCGACCCGCTGCTGGGCGCCTGGGCGCAGGCCAGTGGGCCGTGGTTCGCGGTTGGCAGCTTTGGCCGCGTCCTGGTCTCGCGCGACCAGGGCAGGCACTGGGAAGAAGCCGCTGACAAGTCCATGCAGGACCGCCACCTCAACGGCATTGCCGGCGATGCGCAGGGACGCCTGATGCTGGTGGGCGAAGGCGGCCTGGTGCTGCGCTCGCCCGATGGCGGCGGCCGCTGGGAGTCGATGAAGTCCCCGTACGAGGGCTCTCTCTACGGCGTGCTGCCGCTGCGCGACGGCGCCTGGCTGGCCTTCGGCATGCGCGGCAACGCCTTGCGCAGCGAGGACTTCGGCGCCACCTGGCAAGCCGCCGACACCGGCCGCAAGACCTCGTTCTTCGGCGGCGCCGAGCTGCCCGATGGCCGCATCGTGCTGGCCGGGCAGGGCGGCACGCTGGTGATGTCCGCCGATGGCGGGCGCCACTTCACCGCATTGCCCGCCGGCAGCCCGCAGACCCTGGCCGCGCTGGCCCCTGCCGGCAAGGACACGCTGGCGCTGGGCGGCAATGGCGGCATCGCCGCCGCCACGCTCGCTGCCGACACCCGCTGACTCTGCCTGACCCTGGCTTACCGAATGCGAGAACGATCATGAACCGCCCTCAATCCTCCGGCCGCCTGGGCCGCTTTGTCGATGCCTGCGCCAGCGTGCTGATGCACCGGCGCCGGCTGCTGCTGGTGCTGTGCCTGGCCGTGACCGTGGCGCTGGGCGTCTCGGCCACGCGGCTGCGGCTCGATCCCGGCTTCAACAAGATGATCCCGCTGCAGCACCCGTACATGCAGGTGTTCACCAAGTACGCAAGCAGCTTCTCCGGGGCCAATACCGTGCTGGTGAGCCTGCGCTGGAAGGGCGACGGCGATATCTACAACGCGCCGTTCATGGACAAGCTGCGCCGCGCCACCGATGAAGTGTTCTTCATCCCCGGCGTGGACCGTTCGCGCGTGTTCTCGCTGTTCACGCCCAATGTGCGCTACACCGAGGTGACCGAGGCGGGGTTTCGCGGCGACGTGGTGGTGCCGGGACGCTTCTCCGCCACGCCGGCGGAGCTCGACAAGGTGCGGCGCAACGTGGCGCGCTCCGGCCAGATCGGCCGGCTGGTCAGCAATGACCTCAAATCCGCGCTGATCCGCGCGGAGCTGCGCGAGACCGATCCGGCCACCGGCAAGACCATCGACTACGGCTCGGTCGCGCGCCAGCTGGAGAAGATTCGCGGCGAATTCAGCGGTACCGATGTCGAGGTCAATATCGTCGGCTTTGCCAAGCTGGTGGGCGATGTGGAAGAGGGCATCTCTGGCGTGATGGGCTTTTTCGCTCTGGCCTTCGCCGTGACCGCGCTGCTGCTGTGGCTGTACACGCGCTCGCTGCGCATCACGCTGCTGTCGCTGGTGGTGGCGCTGCTGCCCGTGGCCTGGCTGCTGGGCCTGCTGCCGCTGCTGGGCTACGGCATCGACCCGATGTCGATCCTGGTGCCGTTCCTGATCTTTTCGATCGGGGTCTCGCACGCGGTGCAGATGACCAATGCCTGGAAGCAGGAGGTGGTGCAGGGGCACAGCGCGCTGGACAGCGCCAGCGCGGCCTTCCGCAAGCTGTTCATTCCGGGCACGGTGGCGCTGCTGACCAATGCGCTGGGATTCATGGTCATCATGCGGATCCAGATCGACATCGTGCGCGAGCTTGGCATCACGGCCTGCCTGGGCGTGCTGCTGATGATCGTGACCAACAAGGTGTTCCTGCCGATCCTGCTGTCGTACACGCGGCTGGAGCCCTCGGCGCTGGCGTCGGCGCAGGCCCGGCGCGCGCAGGGAACCGGCGGGCTGTGGCAGAAGTTCGGCGCGCTGGCGCGCCCGGGACCGGCGCTGGGGGTGTTCATGGCGGCGCTCGCGCTGCTGGCGGCCGGCGCCATCGAATCGCGCGGCCTGAAGATCGGCGATGTCGGCAGCGGCGCGCCCGAGCTGCGTGCGGATTCGCGCTATAACCGCGACAGCGCCAGCGTGGTAAGCCAGTACAACATCGGCTCGGATGCGCTCACGGTCGTGGTGGAACCCACCGGCTTCGATGACGGCTGCCTGCACTACCCGGTGATGAGCGCGGTCGAACGCTTCGAGATGCGAATGCGCGGCGTGTCCGGCGTGCAGTCGGTGGTCAGCGTATCGTCGCTGGCCAAGGTCGTGATCGGCGCCTACAACGAGGGCAACCCGCGCTGGGAGGCGCTGCCGCGCAGCAGCGATGGCCTGAGCCAGGGCGCCAAGGCGTTCGACCCGGACAACGGCATGAATACCTCGAACTGCCAGGCCATCCAGGTGCTGATCTACACGGCCAATCACGAGGGCGCGACCATCGCCCACATCATCCGCGAGATCCGCCGCTTCACCGCCGCCGACAAGACGCCCAACGTGGCGTTCCGCCTGGCGGGCGGCAATATCGGCGTGATGGCGGCGACCAATGAGGCGGTGGAGGAGGCCGAGGTGACGATGCTGCTGTCGATCTTCGGCGCGATCACGCTGCTGTGCCTGCTGACGTTCCGCTCATGGCGCGCGGTGCTGTGCATCATCGTGCCGCTGACGCTGGTGTCGGTGCTGTGCAATGCGCTGATGGCGCGCCTTGGCATCGGGCTGAAGGTGTCGACGCTGCCGGTTATCACGCTTGGCGTGGGCGTTGGGGTGGACTACGGCATTTACCTGTACGAGCGCATCCAGCACCAGATCCGCGAGGAAGGGCAGGCCCTGCCGCAGGCCTTTGCCGAGGCCATGCGCCAGCGCGGCTCGGCGGCGCTGTTCACGGCGCTGACGATGTGCATAGGCGTGGGGACCTGGGCCTTTGCCGCGCTCAAGTTCCAGGCCGACATGGGGATCCTGCTGGCCTTCATGTTCCTGGTGAACCTGTTTGGCGCGGTATCGCTGCTGCCGGCGCTGGCGGCGTGGCTGGGGGTGGAGGAAGAAGAGCGCGCCCGCGTGGCTGGTGCCGGTGATGCCGGTACCGCCGCGCGCGGCGAGACGGTGCCGCCGGCGCACGCCTTGAAATCCGACGTGGTGTAAGGCCGATGGCCCGGAGAAACAGCATGCACGATAGCCAGGTTTCCGCAGCGGCGGCATTCACGCCGGTCCGCATCGGCCCGCTCACGCTGCGCAACCGCTTGATCAAGGCCGGCGCGAACGAAGGCATGACGCCGCGGGGCCTGCCGACGCAGGCGCTGGTCAGGCACCACCGCGACCTTGCCGCGGGCGGGGTGGGCATGACCACGGTGGCTTACGCGGCGGTGGCCGACGACGGCCTGACCTTTTCGCATCAGCTCAGCATGCGCCCGGAGCAGGTTGCGCCCCTGCGCGTGCTGACCGAGGCCGTGCATCGCGAAGGCGCGGCGGCCTGCCTGCAGATCACCCATGCGGGCTCGTTCACCACCATGCGCCACGGCGGCAGCCGCGCACCGGGCAGTGCTTCGGCCGGGCTCAATGCCTTTGGCATGCTGCATGGCGTCTATTTCCAGCGTGCCCTGCGCGAAGCGGACATGGCGCGCGTGGCCGGCCAGTTTGCCGCGGCGGCACGGCTGGCGCGCGAAGCCGGCTTCGATGCGGTGGAAATCCACATGGGGCACGGCTACCTGCTCAACCAGTTCCTGTCGCCGCTGAGCAACCGGCGGCGCGATGCCTTCGGCGGCAGTGTGGAGAACCGCACGCGCTTTCCGGCCACGGTGCTGCGCCAGGTGAAGGACGCAGTCGGCGCCGACCTGGCAGTTTGCTGCAAGCTGAGCGTCAGCGATGGCGTGCCGGGCGGCAACGAACCCGCGGATTCCGCCGTGACCGCACGCATCCTGGAGGCGGAAGGGGCCGACCTGCTGACCCTCAGCGGCGGGCGCAACGTCGAGAGTCCGTGGGCGCTGTTCGGCAGCCCCATGCCCACCGCGCAGATGAAGGCCGCGGCGCCGACCGCGGTGGCGCGCTTCGGCATCACCATGCTGGAAAAACGCACGCCGCGCGAGCTGGCCTTTCGCGAGCTGTACTTCCTGGAGGCGTCGCGCGTGGTGCGGCGGGCGGTGCGCATGCCGCTGGCCTATATCGGCGGCGTCAAATCGATCGGCAACGTGGCGCAGCTGATGGAAGAGGGCTTCGACTGCGTCGCGCTGGCACGCGCGCTGATCCACGATCCCGCGCTGGTGGCCAACTGGCGCAGCGGCGCGGTGGCGCGTTCGGCCTGTGACGCCTGCAATGGCTGCGTGGCCAGGATCTACGACCCGGCCGGCGTCAGCTGCGTGCATGGCCCGGGCAATGATCCGGCGCAGACGCAAATTGACGCGCTGCAGTAGTCCGATGAGACGATGAGCCGCCGGACAGACGCTCTTATCTTGAAGCTCCCACGGGAATTCAAGGAGACAGACGCCATGACCGCTGACGGCAACCAGACTGGCTACAAGACCGGCTACAAGATCGAATCACGCCCGCCCGAGGCCCGCTACGCGCGGGGCTGGCATTGCCTTGGCCTGGCCGATGCCTACCGCGATGGCAAGCCGCATACCCTGAACATCTTCGGACAGCGGCTGGCGGCCTTTGCCGACTCGACCGGCGCCATTCGCGTGATCGACGGCTATTGCCCGCACATGGGCGCCGACCTCAGTACCGGCACCGTGCAGGGCGACAACCTGGTCTGCCCGTTCCACGGCTGGCAGTGGGGCGGCGACGGCGGCTGCAAGTCCATCCCCTACTGCAAGCGCGTGCCCCCCAAGGCCCGTGTCGGCGCCTGGCAGACCAGCGAGCAGAACCGGCTGCTCTTCATCTGGCACGATCCCGAAGGCCGCCCGGCGCCCGCCGAGGTGGCGATTCCGCGCATCGAAGCCTGCTTCTCGCCGGAGTGGTCGGACTGGGCCATCGACGAGATGGTGATCAACACCAACTGCCGCGAGCTGGTCGACAACATCTCTGACATGGCGCATTTCGGCACGGTCCACGGCGCCCCGGTCGATTACTTTGCCAACCTGTTCGAGAACCACAAGGCCACGCAGCTGATGATCGGGCGCAGTGCCCGGCTGTCGGGCGATGCGCGCCTGACGGCGCTTTCGACGTATTTCGGGCCCGCATACCACATCACCGACATGAGCGGCCAGATGGGTGACCAGCGCATCGAGTCGATCCTGCTCAACTGCCATGTGCCGATCGACCAGAACAGCTTCGTGCTGCGCTACGGCGTGCTGGTGAAGAAGATCCCGGGGCTGTCCGAGGAGCAGAACCGTGCCATGGCGCAAGCCTACGTGGACCAGGCCCGCGGCGCCTTCTATGAGGACGTGGTGATCTGGGACAGCAAGATCCGCATCGACAACCCGCTGCTGTGCGAAGGCGACGGGCCCATGTACCAGATGCGTGACTGGTACCAGCAGTTTTATACGGACGTGGAGCAGGTGCGGCCGTCCAGCGTGGCGCGGCGCGTGGTCGAGCTGAACCCGGGCGGCATCGAGCCGCCGGCGCTGCGGCATGTGTTCGAGGCCTGACGGAAACCTTCACGGAAGCCAACCACATGAAAACCGTAGTCATTACCGGTGCCGCGTCGGGCATGGGCGCGGCCGTGCGCCAGCGCATGCTTGCCGACGGCTGCCGGGTCATCGGCATCGACCTGCGCGATGCCGACATCCTTGCCGACCTGTCCAGCCAGCAAGGCCGTGCTGCCGCGATCGACGCCGTCCTGTCGCACTCGGGCGGCCGCATCGACCAGCTGGTCTGCTGCGCCGGCCTGGGTCCGCATGTCGAACCCGCCACGCTGGTGGCATCGGTCAACTACTTCGGCGTGGTGGCGCTGCTGGATGGTTTGTTCGAGGCACTGCGCCAGGGCTCGGATCCGTGCGCCGTGGTGGTGTCGTCCAATTCAGCCACGCTCCAGTCCTGGGAGGGCAGCCCGCTGCGCGATGCCTACCTTGCCGGCGACGAGTCCGGCGTGCGCGCGATGGTGGACGCCGCCGCGGCGGCGGAAACCACCCGCGACCAGGCTGGCTATATCGCCTATGCCAGCTCCAAGCATGCGGTGGCGGCGGCCGCGCGACAACGCGCCGCGGTGTGGGGCCAGGCCGGTGTGCGCCTGAACGTGGTCGCGCCGGGCGCGGTGGAAACGCCGTTGCTGCAGGCCGGCCTGAAGGATCCGCGCTATGGCGACGCCATCCGTGATTTCCTGCCGCCGCTGGGGCGCCGTGCCCAGCCTGAAGAGGTGGCCGCGCTGATCGCCTTCCTGTGCGGGCCGCAGGCGCCCTACATCCATGGCAACGTGGTGTTCATCGACGGCGGCCTGGATGCCGCGCAGCGACCGCTGGTCTTCTGAGCTGCGCTCTCGCCACGGGGACACGGCGGCTCAGATTGCCGGCAACGCCTGCATGCCGCCGTGTTTCTCCCCTTTTCCCGCTTTGAACTGTCCCCCGGAAACTGCAGACAACTTCCGGGGGCCGCTCACTAGGCTTCCATCACTTCGCCGAAGCGCTGCAGGTGATAGTCGCTGTCGCCCAGCAACTGGTCCAGCATGGTCAGGCGCTTGAAGTAGTCGCCCACCGACAGCTCATCGGTCATGCCCATGCCGCCGTGCAGCTGCACGGCCTGCTGGCCGACAAAGCGCCCGGCGCGGGCCACCGTGACCTTGGCCGCGGACAGCATGCGGCGGCGGGCGGCAGGATCGGTCTCGTCCAGCGCCTGGGCGGCCACATAGGCCATCGACAGCGCCAGCTCTTTCTGCACCAGCATGTCGGCCATGCGGTGCTGCAGCGCCTGGAAGCTGGCCAGCGGCTTGCCGAACTGCTGGCGTGTGCCGAGATACTCGCCAGTGATCTGGATCAGCTTTTCCATCGCACCGGCACCTTCGGCGCACAACGCGGCGATGCCATGCTCCAGGCCCACGCCCAGCGCGGCCAGGCCGTCCGCGGGCTGGCCCACCAGGGCGCTGGCCGGCACGGTGACGTTCTGCAGCGACAGGTCGGCGGCGCGCAGGCCGTCGATGGTGGGATAGGCGGTGACGCCCAGGCCCTTGCTGTCGCGCGGTACCAGGAATAGCGCGATCTCGTTGCTGCCGGCCACGCGTGCGCTCAGCAGGTAGGCATCGGCGGCGGCGCCGTGCCAGACCACGCTCTTGGTGCCGTTCAGCACATAGCCGTCGCCGCTGCGCTCGGCGCTGGCGCGGGCTGATTCCGGACGGTAGCGGGTGGTGGGCTCCAGGTAGGCCAGCGTGACGATGCGCTCGCCCGAGGCGATCGCGGGCAGCCATTCTTCCTTCTGCGCGGCGCTGCCGTGGGCGGCGAGGATGGCAGCGGCCATCACGCCGCTGGGCGTGACGGGCTCCAGCACCAGGCCGCGGCCCAGTTCGCGCTGCACCACCAGCTGGCTGGCGGGGCCCTCGCCAAAGCCGCCGAAGTCGGCCGGCACGGTCAGGCCCAGCACGCCCATTTCGGCCAGCTTGTTCCACACGCCGCGATCCAGGCTTGCGCCTGCGCGCGCGCTCTTGCGGCGGGCCTCGAAGGTGTATTCGGTATCGATGAAGCGACGCAGGCTGTCCGCCAGCATCTGTTGCTCTTCGCTGTAGGTGAAGTCCATGTCAGCTATCCCTTCAGAAACCCAGGATCATCTTGGAGATGATGTTCTTCTGCACTTCGGTCGCGCCGCCGTAGATCGAGGTCTTGCGCATATCGTAGTACGTTGAGGCGGCGGGCGCGGCCCACTCGGGGCCGGCCACCGGCTGCGTCGCGCCGGGCTCCAGCCAGTCCGGCGAATACGGCCAGGCGTTGGGGCCGGCCACTTCCATCATCAGCATGCCCAGGTCCTGCTGCACCTCGGAGCCACGGATCTTGACGATCGAGGCCTCGGGGCCTGGGGTGCCGGCGGCCTGCGTGGCGACGCGCAGCAGCAGCATTTCCAGCGCCATGATGTCCATCTCGACGCGGGCGATCTTGTCGCGCATGCGCACGTCTTCAATCAGCGGGCGGCCGGCGCCGTCGGTGGCCTGGCTGGCGTAGTGCTTGAGCTGGCGCAGTTCGCGGTGGCAATGGCCGATGCCGGCAATGCCGGTGCGCTCATGGCCGAGCAGGTACTTGGCATAGGTCCAGGCGCGGTTTTCTTCGCCGACCAGGTTCTCGACCGGCACCTCCACGTCCTCGAACCAGGTCTCGTTGACGTCATGGCCGCCGTCGAGCGTCTTGATCGGGCGTACCGTCACGCCGGGCGACTTCATGTCGATCAGCAGCATCGAGATGCCTTCCTGGGCCTTGGCCTCGGGATCGGTGCGTACCAGGCAGAAGATCCAGTCGGCAAAGTGGGCCATCGTGGTCCAGGTCTTCTGGCCGTTGACGATGTACTTGTCGCCCTTGCGCACCGCGCGGGTCTTCAGCGAGGCCAGGTCGGAGCCCGAGCCAGGCTCGGAGTAGCCCTGGCACCAGAAGTCGTCGACGTTGGGGATGCGCGGCAGGAATCGCTGCTGCATCTCGGGGCTGGCGTACTTCATCAGCACCGGGCCGATCATGGTCAGCCCGAACGGCAGCATGCGCGGCGCGCCGGCGCGGAAGGTCTCGATCTCGAAGATCAGGCGCTGCAGCGCGGTCCAGCCGGTGCCGCCCCATTGCCGGGGCCAGGTCGGCGCGCCCCAGCCGTGCGCGTTCAGGATGCGGTGCCAGCGGACGTAGTCGTCCTTTTCCACGCGCTGATGGCTGAATACCTTGTTGCGGATATCTTCCGGCAGGTTGGCCTGCGCAAACGCGCGGACCTCCTCGCGGAAGGCCTGTTCCTCGGCGGTGAAACGCAAATCCATCTCAATGTCCCCTGTGGTACGCGGGCCGCGCGGCGCTTGTATGCAGCTTGGTTGTGCATTGCGTCATAGCCACGGCCCTCACTGTGCCGGCCGATTGTAGGGGCCGGCCGCGATTCCTTGCTTCATCAATGGTAAAGCCGTCCTTCGTGGAGGCGGAACCACCTGCGCCGGGTGGTGGCGCTGCGAGCGGCAATGGGGCCAGTGGCATTGACGAACACGGCCTTAGTGAATTCCAAATGGCTCCGGCGCGGGGCTTGCCGCAAACTGATGCAGCCAGTTTCATGCGGACGGGTGCATTCCGCCGCATATCCGACTCAGCCTGCATCCAGAGATCCACCAGCACCATGTCTTCTTTCCGTCCGCAATATATCCACGAGATCCCCCGCCACTGGGCCGCGCAGACGCCGCAGGCCCCGTGCCTGTACGAGAACGGTGCCGTCATCAGCTACGGCGACCTGTGGCGGCGCATCGAAGCCGCCCGTGACTGGCTGGCAGCACAGGGCGTGGGCGAGGGCGACCGTGTCATGGTGATCGGCGAGAACTGCAACGAGATGGTGGTCACGCTGTTCGCCAGCAGCCTGCTGCATACCTGGCCGATCCAGGTCAATGCGCGCCTGTCCGCGCGCGAGATCGACAATATCCGCGATCATTCGCAGCCGGTGCTGGTGCTCTTCACTGGCCATGTCTCCGACGTGGCCGCGGCACACGGCGCGCGGCTGGGCGCACAGGCCACCGGCTGCACGGTGTTCGATGCCGGCATGCGCGTGGCGCGCGCGGCCACCGCGCCGCGGCGCGAGCCGGCCGAGCTGGCCCGCCGCGTCGCCACGCTGATCTATACCTCCGGCACCACCGGCGCGCCCAAGGGCGTGATGGTGCCGCATGCGGGCCTGACCCAGTTTGCGCGTATCTCCGCCACCTCGCGCGCCATGGGCCCGGCCGACGTGGCCTACGGCGCGCTGCCGATGTCGCATATCTTCGGCATCGCCACTGTGCTGATGGCCACGCTGTATGGCGGCGCAAGCCTGTTCCTGCGCCCGCGCTTCGATGCCAATGAAGTGTTCGAGGCGCTGGTGTCGCCCGGCGTCACCATCCTGCAGGGCGTGCCCACCATGTTCACGCGCATCATGGCGGTGGCGCCAACCGTCGGCGTGAAGCCCGGCGCCTATCCGCGCCTGCGCTACCTCTACACCGGCGGCGCCCCGCTCGACCCCACGCTCAAGCGCGACGTCGAGACCCTGTTCGGCCAGCCGTTGCACCACGGCTACGGCATCACCGAGTACGCCGGCTCGCTCTTCATCACACGCATGGACGCGCCGCGCGCCGACTGCTCGGCCGGCCATATCGTCGAAGGCGTCGAGATCGCGATCACCGATGCCGAAGGCAAGCCGCTGCCCGCCGGCGAGCGCGGCCAGATCCGCGTGCGTGGCCCGGGCGTGATGCTGGGCTACTACCGCAATCCGGAGCAGACCGCCGAGGCGCTGCTGCCCGGCGGCTGGCTCAATACCGGCGATCTCGGCTACCTGGAGGCCGACGGCGCGCTGTTCATCTCCGGCCGTTCCAAGGACCTGATCATCCGCTCCGGCTTCAACGTCTACCCGATCGAAGTCGAATCGGTGATCAATGCCTTCCCCGGCGTGCGCCAGTCGGCCGTGGTCGGACGCACCACCGGCGACGGCAACGAGGAAGTGGTGGCCTTTATCGAAATGCAGGACGGCGCCGGACTCGACCGCAAGGCGCTGGACAGCTACCTGCGCGACAGCCTGGCCCCGTACAAGCGCCCGGCCGAGGTTCGCACCGTCGACGTAATTCCGACCACGGCGAGCGGCAAGCTGCTCAAGCAGCCGCTGCGCGCCATGCTCGACTAAACGCCCGGCGGGCTTGCGGGCCCCGGGCACTACAGCCATACCTGGAGGAGACAACAATGAAGACATGGACGACACTGGCAGCCCTGACCACCACGCTGCTGCTGCAGGGCGCGGCGTGGGCCGCCGACGCCTACCCGTCGCGGCCGGTCAAGCTGCTGGTGGGCTACGCGCCCGGCGGCCCGGTCGACACCGCGGCACGCATCTACGCCGAGCAACTTGGCCGCGTGCTCAAGCAGCCGGTGGTGGTGGACAACCGCGCCGGCGCCAGCGGCGCGATCGCCGCCGACATGACGGCCAAGGCGACGCCGGACGGCTACACGCTGTACTTCGTCGCCAGCCCGACCATGACCATGACCCCGCTGATCCAGCACTCGGTCAACTTCAACCCGGTCAAGGACTTCACCTATATCGGCCTGATCACCGACTACACCAACGTGCTGCTGGTGAACAAGGACTTCCCGGCGAAGAACGTGGGCGAACTGGTCGATTACGCGCGCAAGCATCCGGAAGGGGTCTCGTTCGGCTCCGCCGGCGTGGGGGCGTCCAATCACCTGTCGGCGGAACTGCTGGCGCAGATGAACAGCGTGAAGATGCTGCACGTGCCGTACAAGGGCAATGCGCCGGCCATGGCCGATGTGATGAGCGGCAAGGTCACGTTCATGTTCGATATCACCGGCACGGCCATCGGTCATATCAATGGTGGCAAGGTGCGCGCGCTGGCGGTCACGTCGAAGACCCGCAACCAGGCGCTGCCGAACGTGCCGACCATGATTGAGTCGGGGCAGAAGAACTATGACCTGACCGGCTGGTATGCGCTGGTGGGGCCGCAGAAGCTGCCGGCGGATGTGGTGGACAAGCTGGTCAAGGCGCAGAAGGCGGTGGGGGAGGATGCTGCCTTCCGGCAACGGATGGCGGCTGGGGGGTATGACGTCAATATCAGCACGCCCAAGGCGCTGGGGGATCGGATTCAGCGGGAGTTGGCGTTGTGGGGTGGGGTGGTGAAGACGGCGAAGATTCAGGCGGATTGAGGGGGGGAGTTGCTGGATGGGGAAGGGTTCTTGGCGGGCGTGGGCTGTTTCGCCGGCGTAGCCGGCGGGGCTCCTGCTCGTTGGCTTGGGTATGTAGTGGGGGTTCAATGTTGTCGTAGGTCGACGGCCTGGTTCCGCCCTGCTGGGCGGGTCACTTTCTGTCCGAGCGACAGAAAGTAACCAAAGAACGCGTCGCCTCAGGCGGCTGGCCACCAATTCCACGGTGTTGGTGGTTCGGGCGGCGGTGATTTCCGTTCGACGGGGTGGGTGGTTCGACCCTGCTACGCTCCCGGGATGTGCCTTGCGTCCACGGACTATTGGACGAACCCGACTTTAGGCTGTTGGCAGCCTGCTGATATGACTTCCCGTGTCAATCGAGATTGTTTGGCTCAGGGTTTCATAGTTCCATGCTGTTCCCAATTTCCTGAGGGCGGCGTAGCAGTAAGTCTCGACGGTGGATCACGCTGATATCCGCGGGTTGGTTACCGCATTACAGAGGTCCGCTCAATGAGCCTGCCGCTAACTAAGGCCGCAAGTCGGATGGAATCCGTTGCCTAGCAGGGACGCGGGTTGCTCGTGTGCCGGGCTACGCCGCCTTCAGGAAACTGGCCTCCCAGTAGTTTGTCGGATAGGTTGATTTGTACCCCCCGGTGCCTGGTTACATTGTCCGCGCCTCGTTTGGTACTGAGAGGGACATCGCAAGGCGGCTGATGTCCCAGATGAAGCCGCTCAGTTCGCGGGCCACCGCAACCACCGCAATGTTCGGGTTCTTGCCGCGAGCGGCCAGCCTCCGATAGCGCCGGCAAAGTCGAACCTGGGCGTCCCAGGATCGGTCAACGATGGCCTTTGGAATACCTTCGTGCCGGCGCTGGATCTGAGGGCTCACGCGTGCCGGGTGTCGGTAACTCCAGGCCGCCTCGACCAGTAGCTTTCTTGCATAGCTATTGCCGTTCTTGGTGATGCTGCCCTGGCGCCGTTTCTCGCCCGACGAGTGTTCGGCGGGCGTTACACCAAGCCAGGCCATCAGTTGGCGCGGATGCGCGAAGCGCGAGAGATCGCCCAACTCGGCGAGCATGCCCACCGCCGTGGTGAAGTCGATGCCGCGCATGGTCTGCAAGCCCAGTACAGCCGGATAGAAGCGCCAGTTGACCATTGCCTCGCGCAGGGCCGCTTCGAGACGGCTGCATTGCGCAATCCGGTCCTCGATGGTCCGTCGATATTCCTCAAAGGCAAGTTGCTGCCACACGCTGTCGAACGCATATTGGCTCAACCAACGCTGGTGTGCCGGGCCCCAGTCGGCTTTGCCGGTGTAGCGAACCCCGTGCGAGAGCAGAAAGGCCTTCAGTCGCTGCCGTGCACGCTTCAGATCGTTCTTGGCGCTGACCCACGCGCGCGACAGATCCCGGAAGGCTTCATCCTCCACGCTGGGCACGTACACCGCCGACAGGTCGCCGGCCCGTAGCGATCGCACAAGCTTGACCGCATCGCGTCGGTCGGTCTTGACACGCTCACCGGGCTTCTTCGGGATCAGTGACGGTGCGCATACCATGCACTCGACCCCTTTTCCTGCAAGCTGCCGGTAAAGGCCATATCCGCAGGGGCCGGCCTCGTAGACGATCCGGATGTGGCGCGCTTTGGACTGCAGGCGCTTGCACAGGCGATCGATATCGGCCTGCGACGTACCGATCTTACCAAGCAGTTCCACTTCGCCCATGCCGAGTGCATAGGCGACCGTGATCGAGTCCTTATGGACGTCCAGACCGACATACAAAGTGCTATCGTGTTCCATGCTGGCCTCCGCGCTGGAAATCGCCGGGTGTGGCACTGTCCACACCGTGCGGCTCTGGCAGTCATGCTAACCCGCGTTTGATTCCTCGCGGCGGGCCAGCCCTCTTGCCCCAGGGGAGTCATACTGACTAACGAGGTCATCGGTAGGACGCCTACGGCTGCGCTGCGCGCGCTCAGTATCGCGGGTCGGGTGCCGTGGCACGGAGCGCCTCGCTGCGCTCGCTTGACGCCATCGCCGGTGATCCTGCGGATTTGTCGTGCCCGTTTGTTTGCTCCCCTCTCCCGCCTGCGGGAGAGGGGCGGGGGTGAGGGCCGGAGCTTCAACGAAGTAATGCCATCCAGTTCGCACAAGCCTGCCCCCCGCCAGAAATTTCGTGAGCGATCGATATGACGCGGCGCCAAGCCCACCAACCAGGACCCGCGCGTATCCAACAGCTTGTTGGACAATTGACTAATGGCGCTCGACGCATGCACGCGGCTTCGTCTGGCAGGGATGGACCTGGATCGCTCTTAGCGCTACGTGGAGTTGGCAATTTCTGCGATTGACTTGACGTATCGATCCTTCACAATCTGCTCCTTGATTGTGAACGGCAGGGTTCTCTAGACTGGCTGGGCTCCTGATCAACAGGAGTCGGGTGTGAGAACCCGGTTCACGCTATAGCGGACGGTCGCGTAAGTGGCAATTCTTGAGTCCGCGCGCTTGTGTGCGCCTTCACTTCACGGCGGGCCAGGCGGGGCCAGCTTCGGCTGGGCCGGCTTCCATAGCGTCCGGTTTTCTCACCCCCGTCGTTTGGCCCGCCACCTCAGGTGAGAATGAGCGGCGAGCCTCCTCTTCTACGCTATGGAGGTCAGCAATGTCCCAATCAAGCATCGAACCCGATTCCTTCATCCCGCCCCGACTCGATGATTCGCTTTCGCGGTTCAGTCCCGAAACCCGGCGTGCAGCGCGTGAGGACGCACTGCCTGTTCCTCGGCAACTCCTGTTATTGAATCTGCTGGATCAAGCCGATGCGATTGCGCGAGGGGCGACCTGCGTGCTGATGCTGGTTACACACAGCGAATGCGACGCACAGGAAGAAGGGGGCGTAGCCTTGCAGGCGGCTACGGTGGATGCGTTGCAAGGGCTCTGTCGGGCATCCCTTGGATTGCTGGCCGACAGGGTAGAAGAGGTCGCGGCGGGAATTGAGGAGGCGATGGTCGGCTAGCCAATAGCGGTCGGTCGCTGATTCACTGCGATGGCAGGCGCCGCTGGTGTCAATTGTGGGCACCGCCGGACTTGGCCGACCGTTTGTGTGCTCCCTCTCCCGCTTGCGGGAGAGGGTTGGGGAGAGGGCCGGCGTATCGACGAAGTGAAGCCTGTCGGTATGCCAGTGTCTGCCCTCACCCCCTGCCCCTCTCCCGCAAGCGGGAGAGGAGAGCAAACCAGCGGAGCGGATAAGGCTTCAGGCTCTTACCCTTCTACTTCCGCCCACCCCTGCATCGCCTGCCCACCAGCATCATCCCCCGTCCAAAGCACCAGCCGCCCAGCCTGCGCCGGATCGGCGGCACCGCCGACGATGATAGTGTCCTGGTCAAACAGCGGCGCCAGCCCGCGGAAGCCAAAGCGGCGCACGCGCGCCTGCGGTTGCTCCCGCGCCACCAGGTCCAGCATCAGCATGGCCTGCATCGGCCCGTGCACCACCAGGCCAGGGTAGCCCTCTACGTCGCGCGTGTACTGGCGGTCATAGTGGATGCGATGCCCGTTGAAGGTCAGCGCGGAATAGCGGAACAGCATCACAGGATCCGCCTGCAGCGTGCGCTGCCATTGCGCGGTTTGCTCCAGCCGGGGGCGCGGTGGCTGCGGCTTGGTCGGGTCGGGCATGGCGCGGTAGACGATATCGTGGCGCTCGCTGACCGCGGTCTTGCCGTTGACGGTCAGCTCGTGGTCGACGGCGACAAACCACAGTTCGCCGGTGCGGCCGGTCTTGTACTGCACGTCCTTGATGGTGGAGGTGCGCGTGACGGTATCGCCGATATGCAGCGGATGGCTGAAGGCCAGCTCGCTGCCGGCCCACATGCGGCGCGGCAGCGGCACCGGCGGCATGAAGCCGCCGAGGGTTGGATGGCCGTCACGGCCGATGTCGCGCTGGGGTGCGCGCGGCAGGAAGTAGAGCCAGTGCCACAGCGGCGGCAGCGGGCCGGCGGCAACCGCCTCGGGGTCGAGGTCGAAGGTGGCGGCGAGCCCGATGACCGGTTCCGGCGACAGCGTTTCGGTGCGCGATTCGCTGCGGCCGATCCAGCCGCGCAGGCGTTCGAGTTCAGCAGTGGCGTCAGTCATGACAGTAAGCCTTGTCGTGCGTGAAGGTTGTCGGATGGCGGGTTACTGCGCCAGCGCCAGCAGCCGGCGGGCCTGCTCGATCACGGGCCGGTCGACCATCTTGCCATCGACCTGCACCGCGTGGCTGCCGCTGGCGGTGGCTTCCAGCACGCGCCGGGCCCAGTCGAGCTGCTCGGGGCTGGGCAGGAAGCCTGCGCGCACTGCGCCCAGTTGCGCCGGGTGGATGCAGAGCTTGCCGGCAAAACCGAGTTCGCGCGCATAGGCGACGTCGCTGGCCAGCACGGCTTCGTCTTTCAGTGCGGTGGTCACGCCGTCGACCGGCGGCGGCAGCCCGGCCACGCGCGAGGCCAGCACGATGCGCGCGCGCGCAAAGGCGAGCGCGTCGCGCGTGTGGCTGCAGCCCAGGTCGACCGCATAGTCGAGCGAGCCGAAAGCAAGGCGCGCGACGCCGGGGGCCGTGGCGACGCCGTCGATCTGGTGCAGGCCGAGCGCGGTCTCGATGATGGCGACCATTTCGCCCTGCGGGTTGATCGAGTGGAGGGCCTGCGCGATGGTGGCCAGTGCCACGGCATCCTCCGCCTTGGGCACCAGCAGGCCGGCCAGCGCCGTGCCGGGCGGCAGCGCGCGCAGCCAGGCCAGGTCGGCGGCAAAGGCGGGCGAGGCGCTGTCGTTGATGCGGACAAAGGCGTTGGCGGCGGGCCGGCCGCCCAGCCACGCGGCGATGGCTTCGCGCGCGGCAGGCTTGGCCTCAGGATGGACCGCATCCTCCAGGTCCAGGATCATCACATCCGGGCCGGCGGCCGCGGCTTTGTCGAAGCGTTCCGGCCGGTCGCCCGGCACGAACAGGTACGTGACTGCAGTGGACATGACGTGGTTCTCAGCGTGCTGCGGGCAGCCAGTCGTTGACGTTCGGTGCCTGCTCCAGTGACCAGACGCGCTGGATGATGGCGCGCATCTCGGCCTCGCTCGCGCCCTGGCGGAACGCGCCCAGCTGCAGCGCCTTGGCTTCCAGCTCCGGGCGCGACAGCGTGTTGTCGGGGTCGCCCTTGGGCACGTCGACGCGTGCTGCCAGGGTGCGGCCGTCGGTGGTCTTGACGGTCACGCGGCCGATCCACTGGCGCGGGTAGGCGGCGTTGATCTCGGCATCCAGTTCCATGTCGACCTTGCCGCGGAAGGCGGCCACCTTCGGGTCCTGCAGCGCATGCTGCTCGAACTCTCCCAGGCCCGCATGGCCGTGCACGGCCACCAGCCCCAGCACCGTGCCCATCGAGAACTTGGCCTGGTGGATGGTGGTGGGGTTGACCACGGGGCCAAGCACGTCGATGGCGCCCTGGTGCACGTGCGTGGTGACGCTGGCGACCTGGTCGGCGCTGATGCCTTCGCGCTGCATCAGCGCCTTGAGCGCATCGGCGGCCGGGTGCGTATGGCGGCACGAGGCGAAGAACTTGAACGAGGTCTCGGCGGTGGCCCAGCGCGTGCCCAGGCCGTCGGTCAGGCAGGCTGGGTTGGCATCGCTCGACATGCCTGCGGCCATGCCCTGCGCGCCTTCCAGGATCTGCTTCGCGCCGGTGAAGCCGGCACGGGCCAGCCAGGCCGACTGCAGGCCATCGGCCGCAGCCTTGGCGGTGTGCAGCTGCTTGGAGTCGGCGGCGTCGCGCAGGAATTCCCACAGGCCCGCGGCCTGCGTGCCGGCCGAGCCCAGCGCCTGGTTGATGCCTTCGCCATCCAGCCCGTAGAGCTTGGCCACGGCCGCGGCGGCGGCCAGCGTGCCGACCGTGCCGGTGGTGTGGAACACGCGGTAGTGCGAACGGCCCATGAACTCGCCGATGCGGATGCCGGCCTCATAGCCGGCGATCGAGGCCAGCAGCACTTCGGCGCCGGTCTTGCCTTCGGCTTGCGCAGCGGCCACCACGGCGGGGAACACCACCGCGGCCGGGTGCAGCACCGAGCTGTTGTGCACGTCGTCCTGCTCGACCACATGCGAGGACGCACCGTTGATCAGCGCGGCAAAGTAGGGCGAGGTGCGGCGGCGGTCGACCAGGACTTCGGCATCGCCATGTGCCGGGCCCATGGCCGCGGCGAATTCCTGCAGGCGGCGCACGGCGGGGGCGTCCTTGCCGGCGATGGCCGAGGCGATCCAGTCCAGGAACAGGTCCTTGGTGCGCTCGATCACCGGCGCGGGCACGTCGGCCAGCTTGAGGTCGGCCAGGAAATCGCAAAGCTGGCGGGTCGGGTAGGTGGTGTCTGCGGGTTGGCTCATGCCGGCTCCGGAGCGGGAATCAGGTCTTGCAAAAAAGAAAGCGCCCGGAAGCCCGGGCGCCGGTATGAATCAGATGGTCTGCTTGTCCGCCAGCGCGGCGATGTCGCTGTCGGCGTAGCCGAGCTCGGCCAGGATCTGGCGGCTGTGCGCGCCCAGCGCGGGCACGTCGCCCATCACCGGCTCCACGCCCGACAGGTTGGCGGGCGGCAGCAGCGCGCCGATGGTGCCGCCGGGCACCGCGACCTCGCGCCAGCGGTTGCGGGCGGCCAGTTGCGGGTGGTTCCAGACGGCCTCGATGTCGTTCATCGGCGCGTTGGCGATCTGGGCGGCGTCCAGCAGCGCCTCGGCCTGCGACACGGTCATCGCGGCAAAGCGTTGCTCGATGATTTCGGTCATCGCAGGGCGGTTCTTGACGCGGCCGGAGTTGGTGGCGAAGCGCTCGTCCTGCAGCAGCTCGGGCTGCTCCAGCACCTTCTCGCAGAAGGCACGCCATTCGCGCTCGTTCTGCAGCCCGAAAATCACACTGCCGCCGTCGCCGGTGCGGTGCACGCCATACGGCGCGATGGCCGGGTGCGAGGCGCCGAAGCGCGCCGGCGGCGTGCCGCCGTAGTGGCCGAAGTAGAGCGCGTAGCCCATCCATTCGGACAGCGCTTCGAGCATGGTGACTTCCACGCGCACGCCCTCGCCGGTGCGCCCGCGCTGCAGCAGCGCGGACAGGATGCCGGTATAGGCGTACATGCCGGCGGCGATGTCGGCAATCGAGATACCCGCGCGCGAGGGCTCGTCCGGGCCGCCGGTGATGCCGATCAGGCCGGCCGCGGCCTGGATCAGCAGGTCGTAGGCTTTCTTGTCGCGATAGGGGCCGGCATCGCCATAGCCCGAGATATCGCACACGATCAGCTTGCCGTAGCGCGCGTGCAGCGTGTCGAAGTCCAGGCCCATGCGCGCGGCGGCGCCGGGGGCCAGGTTCTGCACCAGCACGTCGGCGTCGGCCAGCAACTGGTGCAGCACCTTCTGCGCCTCGTCCTGCTTCAGGTCCAGCGTCAGGCTTTCCTTGCCGCGGTTGAGCCAGACGAAGTGCGAGGCCTGGCCGTGCACGGTCTCGTCATAGCCGCGGGCAAAGTCGCCCGCGCCGGGGCGTTCTACCTTGATCACGCGCGCGCCCAGGTCGGCCAGCTGGCGCGTGGCGAAGGGCGCGGCCACGGCGTGCTCGAGCGAGACCACGCGGATGCCGTCGAGCGGGCGGATGCCTTTGGGGGAATGGGACATGTAGGGTTCTCAGAACGAACGCGGCAGCTCGAGCACATGCTCGGCCACGTAGGACAGGATCAGGTTGGTCGAGATCGGCGCCACCTGGTACAGGCGCGTTTCGCGGAACTTGCGCTCGATGTCGTACTCGGCGGCAAAGCCGAAGCCGCCGTGCGTCTGCAGGCAGACGTTGGCCGCTTCCCACGACGCGTCGGCGGCCAGCAGCTTCGAGATATTCGCTTCCTTGCCGCACGGCCTGCCGGCGTCGAACAGCTGCGCGGCCTTGTAGCGCATCAGGCTGGCGGCTTCGACGTTGACGTATGAGCGTGCGATCGGGAACTGCACCGCCTGGTTCTGGCCGATGGGGCGGTCGAACACGATGCGGTCGCGCGCGTAGTTGCTGGCGCGCTCGACAAACCAGTAGCCGTCGCCGATGCATTCGGCGGCGATCAGGATGCGCTCGGCGTTGAGGCCGTCGAGGATGTACTTCAGGCCCTTGCCTTCCTCGCCGATCAGGTTCTCGGCGGGGACTTCGAGGTTGTCGAAGAACAGCTCGTTGGTCTCGTGGTTGACCATGTTGCGGATCGGCTTGACCGTCAGGCCCTTGCCGATGGCATCGCGCAGGTCCACCACGAACACCGACAGGCCTTCCGACTTGCGCTTGACCTGGTCCAGCGGCGTGGTGCGCGCCAGCAGCAGCATCAGGTCCGAGTGCTGCACGCGCGAAATCCAAACCTTCTGGCCATTGACGATGTACTTGTCGCCCTGGCGCACCGCGGTGGTCTTCAGCTTGGTGGTATCGGTGCCGGTGGTGGGCTCGGTCACGGCCATCGACTGCATGCGCAGTTCGCCCGAGGCGATGCCCGGCAGCCAGCGCTGCTTCTGCGCTTCCGAGCCGTGGCGCAGCAGGCAGCCCATCACGTACATCTGGCCGTGGCAGGCGCCGGAATTGCCGCCGCTGCGGTTGATTTCTTCCATGATGACCGAGGCCGCGGTCAGCGACAGGCCCGAGCCGCCATAGGCCTCCGGGATCAGCGCCGACAGCCAGCCGGCCTGGGTCAGCGCCTGGACAAAGGATTCAGGAAAGGCATTCTGCTCTTCCACCCGTTGCCAGTACGCCGAATCGAAGCCGGCGCAGAGGTCGCGCACCGCTTCGCGGATTTCGGGGTAGAGCTGGTCTGGATCCTGATCTGCGTGCATGGGGTAGCCCCGGGTCAATTTGAACTGGGGCCATTATTCCCGAGGCCCCTTCGCGCTGAAATTCGGATTTGCGAAAGAGCGGCTTAGGTGCGGCTTAGGTGCGGCTCAGGTGCGGCTCAGGTGCGGCTCATGCGGGCCGCAAGCGAGTGCAGGAAGGGGCATGCAAGGGAGGGCAAGCAAGACGCCCGGCAATGGCGGGCGTCCTGGGGTGGCGCGAGGTCGCGGCAGGGCCTGCGGATCAATGGACAAACAGCCAGATCAGGATCAGGACGAAGGCGGGGACGCCAAGTAGCCAGGCGAGGATGTAGGGCATGGTGTGGCTCCTGTTGAGGGCGGTAATCGGTAATTCCAATATAGGAACGCCGCCGTGCCAGGGCTGTCGGGGAGCTTCCGCTTAGCCTGTAGGACGCCACCACCCGCCGTGCGCCGGTCTGTGCGCTTGCGCGCCGATATCCGTCATTTCCTCGCCCTATGCGCGCCAGCGCACGCCGCCCGCGCGCGGCGCGCCCTTATGCTGTGGCACAGGTTGCGCGGCGATCCAAAAGCGCAGCCGCGGCAGAGCAGGAGGAGGTTGGCATGACAGCATCGATCCGTGACGACGCGGCACTGGCCGCATTCGTGGGTCCGCGCTACGCGTACTACAGCGGCCATTGGTCCCAGGCCGAGACCCGCGGGGGCATGTCGTGGAACTGGGCGGCCTGCCTGCTGGGCCCGTTCTGGATGGCCTACCGGCGCATGTACTGGCAGGTGGGAGTCTATGCGCTCATCGTCGGCACCGAGCCGGTGCTGCATGCGCTGTTCGGGCTGAAGCTGCCGATGGCGGGCCGGCCGCTGCTGTATGCCATGGCGCTGCTGCTGGGCATGTATGGCAACGAGCTCTACCGCTGGCATGCCGAGGCCACCATCCGGCGTTTGCGCCAGTACCACTATTCGCCCGAACTGGTGAACGATTCGCTGGCCCGCTGCGGCCGCACCAGCTGGCCCGGCGTGTTCGCCATGGGCCTGCTGCTGTTGGCGATGGTGGTGTCGCTGCGTCCGCTGGCGGGGCTGCTGGCGCACGCCGGCGGCTGAGCCTCGCTGATCTCGCCAAGCGCGCTTACACCGGCTCGCGCGCCGCGTCGACCAGGTACTGGATCAGGGTTTCGGCAAACTGGGGCAATTCGCGCCCTGGCCGGCGGACCAGGCGCAGCTCGCGCTTGGCCCATTCGTCTTCCAGCTGGATAAAGCGCAGCACCTTGCGGCTGGCGTAGCGGCGCGCGCAGCTGTTGGGCACGATGGCGATGCCGGCGCCGGCCTCGACCATGCGGCAGACGGCATCGAAGCTGCCCACCTGGATGCGCAGGCTGATGCGCTTGCCCATGCCGCCGGCAATGCGGTCCAGGAACGACTGGATCGCACTGAACTGGTTCAGGCCGACAAAGCGGCAGGTATCGAGCAGGTCGGCGAAATGCAGCCGCTTGAAGGCGGGCAGCGGATGGTTGACGGGCGCGATCACGATCAGCTCGTCGCTGCACAGGTGCATCGCGTCCAGGTCCTGGGTGGCGACCTCGCCGGCGACGATGCCAAGGTCCGCGGCGCCGGCGCTGATGGCCGACACGATTTCCTGCGACAGGTGCTCTTCCAGCTCGATGTCAACGTCCGGGTTCTCGCTCAGGAAGCGCGATACCCCGGTGGCCAGGAAGGAGTTGGTGGCGGTGGTATTGGCCAGCAGCCGCACCCGGCCCTTGACCCCCTTGGCATAGGGCCGCAGGTCTGAGTGCAGGCATTCCAGTTCGCGGAAGACCTCGCGCGCGTGCCGCAGCAGCGCGTCGCCCGCCGGCGTGAGGCGCACGCCCTTGACCTGCCGGATCAGCAATTGTGTCTGGAACGCCTCTTCCAGCTGCTTGATCCGCGTGCTGGCAGCGGGCAGCGACAGGAAGCTGCGCTCGGCGGCGCGGGTCAGGTTCTCCGTCTCGCCGACATTCAGGAAGAGGCGGAGGTCGGTCAGGTCGTAATGCATGGGCTTCCGTCAGGCCAAAGGCCAGTTTTGTGATTCGTGAATTCCAAAGTCTCTCCCGTCAATCTATCGTATCCACTGCGGCGTGGACATCCGGATTGACCGCACCGGCGGGCCGTGCGCCCGCGGCGCAGGGGTGTTCAGCGGGTTTGCGGTCGGTGACCGCACAAAAAGTATACAGAGGAGCAACGCAATGAGCGGTTTGATGGCAGGCAAGGTCGCGCTGGTGACGGGCGCAGGTGGCGGGATCGGGCGCGGCATCGCGCTGGCAATGGCCGCCGCCGGCGCCAGGGTGGTGGTCAATGACCTGGGCGTGTCGATGACCGGCGAGGGCGGCGACGCCGGCCCCGCACAGCGCGTGGTCGAGGAAATCCGTGCCGCCGGCGGCGAAGCCGTGGCCAATACCGACAGCGTATCGACCTGGAACGGCGCCAACGCCATCGTCCAATGCGCGCTGGACAACTTCGGGCGCATCGACGCCGTGGTCAACAACGCCGGCAACCTGCGCGACCGCATGTTCTTCAAGATGAATGAAGAAGAGTGGCGCTCGGTGATCGATGTGCACCTGAACGGCACTTTCTTCGTCAGCCGTGCCGCGGCCAGCTACTTCAAGGACCAGGAGAGCGGCGCCTTCGTGCACATGACCTCCACCTCGGGCCTGATCGGCAATCTGGGCCAGGCCAACTACTCGGCGGCCAAGCTGGGCATCGCTGCGCTGTCCAAGTCGATCGCGCTGGACATGCAGCGCTTCAACGTGCGCTCGAACTGCATCGCGCCGTTCGCCTGGAGCCGCATGACCAGCTCGATCCCGGCCGAAACCCCGGAAGAGAGGGCACGCGTGGCCAAGCTGCAGAAAATGGAGGCCGGCAAGATCGGGCCGGTGGCGGTCTACCTGGCCAGCCCGGCTGCCAGTGAGGTCAACGCCCAGATCTTCGCGGTGCGCGCCAACGAGATCATCCTGATGAGCCAGCCGCGCCCGGTGCGCTCGGTCCACATGAGCGAGGGCTGGACGCCCGAGTCGGTGGGCGAGATCGCCATGCCCGCCATGCGCAACAGCTTCTTCAAGCTGGAGCGTTCGCCCGACGTGATCAGCTGGGACCCGATCTGATGGCGGCGACCCAAGCGCACATGCAAGGCGCGCTGGCCGGCGTGCGCGTGCTGGACCTGTCGCGCATCCTGGCTGGCCCATGGTGCGCGCAGAACCTGGCGGACCTGGGCGCAGAAGTCATCAAGGTGGAGCGGCCCGGCGCGGGCGACGACACCCGTTCGTGGGGGCCGCCATGGCTGCCCGGCGCGGACGGGCAGCCGTCGCGCGACGCGACCTACTTTGCCGGGGCCAACCGCGGCAAGCAGTCGGTCACGCTGGATATCGCCAGCCCAGAAGGGCAGGAGCTCGTGCGCGAACTGGCCGCGAAGTCGCAGATCGTGCTGGAGAACTACAAGGTCGGCGACCTGAAGCGCTACGGGCTGGACTATGAGACCCTCAAGGCGATCAACCCGTCCATCGTCTACTGCTCGATCACGGGCTATGGCCAGACTGGCCCGAGCTCGCACAAGCCCGGCTATGACTTCATCTTCCAGGGCCTGGGCGGCCTGATGAGCATCACCGGCGAGCGCGACGACCTGCCTGGCGGCGGGCCGCAGAAGGTGGGCGTGGCGGTGGTGGACATCTTCACCGGCATGTACGCCACCGTGGCGGTGTTGGCCGCGCTGCGCCATGCCGAGCGCACCGGCGAGGGCCAGCATATCGACATGGCCCTGCTCGACGCGGTGGTGGCGGTCGGCGCCACGCCGATCATCGCCCAGCGCGTGACCGGCCAGGCCATGCCGCGCTTCGGCAACGCGCACGCCAACATGGTGCCCTACCATGTGTTCGCCACCGCCGACGGCTACATGATCGTGGCGGCCGGCAACGACGGGCAGTGGCAGGCGTATTGCCGCGGCGTCGAGCGTCCTGACCTGGCTGGCGACGAGCGCTTCGCCACCGGCCCCGGCCGCATCATCCACCGCGACACGCTGGTGCCGTTGCTGGAGGCGCATATGCGTACCCGGCTGACTGCGCACTGGGTTCAGGCGCTGGAAGCGCAGGGCATTCCGTGCGGGCCGATCAACGACTACGGCCAGGTGCTGGAAGACCCTCAGGTGCGGCATCGCGAGCTGCAGGTCGACCTGGTGCGCGACGATGGCAGCCTGTGCCCGACCGTCAAAAGCCCGCTGCGGCTGTCGGCAACGCCGGTGCAATACGATGCACCGCCGCCGCGGCTGGGCGAGCATACCCAGCAGGTGCTGGAAACGGTGCTGGGCCTGTCGGCCGAGCGCATCGCCAGGCTGCGCGAGCAAGGCGTGGTCTGACGGGTGACTGGTGCCTGACGGGTGACTGCCGGGCACCACCGTTCAACTGGCACCAGGCCTCTGCACAAAGTCCCCCCATCGCCTAGGCTGTCAGGGTAGCGGCCCGAACCGTTTGCCCGGTTCCCCCCAGGAGACAGCCATGAACGAAGAGACCTTCAACCTCAGCATCCGCAAGTTCCTGAAGGTGGTCGGCGTCAGCTCCCAGCGCGAGATCGAGCACGCGATAGCGAAAGCGCTGGCCGACGGCACCATTGCCGGCACAGAGCGCTTTCCGGTGTCGGTGACCCTGGAGCTGGCCGCGGTCAAGCTCCAGGCGCGCTTCGATGGCGAGATCCAGCTTGAGTAAGCGCGCCCGCGCGGGCTACGCCGCCGGCACAGTCTCTGCCCGCATCCCCCGCATCCGGTATTCCCCCGGCGCCACGCCCGTCCATTTCTTGAAGGCCCGGTGGAATGTGCTCGGTTCCGAGAAGCCGAGCCGCAGCGCCACGTCCTGCAGCGTCATGCCGGGGCGCTCCATCATGCCGATGGCCACGTCGCGCCGCAAGCTGTCCTTGATGCTCTGGTAGCCGCGTCCCTCGTCGCGCAGGCGGCGGCGCAGGGTCTGGGGCGTGAGCCGCAGCAACTGCGCCATCTGCTCCAGCGAGGGCAGTTCGTCGTCCAGGTGTGAACGCAGGTGCTGCCGGATGCGTTCGGCCAGGCAACTGTTGTCGCGGTAGCGGATCAGCAGGTTGCGCGGGGTCTCGTGCAGGAATTCGCGCAGGCTGGCGGCGTCCTGCATCACCGGCAGGCGCAGGCTGGCCGCGTCGAAATGCAGCGCGGTGACCGGCTGGCCGTAGTTCACGGCTGTCTTGAACACGCGTTCGGTCTCGTTGCGGCCATGTGACGGCGCGGCGCTCAGGTCCACGCGTGTCAGCGGGATATGCCCCGCGACCAGCCAGCTGAGCAGCGCATAGGCATGGAACACAAAGGTCGATTCGGCGAAGCTGCGGCAGGCCGAGGCCGGCGCGCGCGCGTGCAGCGCCACGGTGGCGGTCTTGCCGTCGGCGCTGAAGTGCAGGCGCGGCGCAAAGGCGTCGATATGCAGCCGGTACAGGCGCAGCCCGGCGCGGATGGCGTCTTCCAGGGTGGCGCACTGGACCAGGCTGCGGCATGCCTGCGCGAATACCCCGGGGGGAATGGGCCGCTCCAGCAGCCCCCAAAGCTCGTCGCGCATGACGCGGCGCAGTGTTCGGATCAGCGCTGCGTACTGGCCCTGGGTGACGCGCGCGCTGGGCGAGAGCAGCAGCGCCGGCGAAATCCCTGCGCGGCGCAGCAGCGGAGCCATGTCATGGCCCAGCCGGCGCGGGCCCAGCAGGATGTGGTCCACGTGCTGGATCGCAATGGTGTGGCGCGCCGAGGCCTGCGGCGCGGCCTGCACCGGGCCGGCCGCGGCGCTGGCGCCAACCTGGGCGGGGCGGGGCCCGTGCGCCGGCACGCTGCCGGCAAAGTGCAGCTTGCCCGGCACGGGCGGGCGGAGCGATGACAGGACTGCGGTGTGCATGGGTCTCCTCGTCAGGTGAGGCGCCGGGGCCTGCCCGGACATTTCCGCCACCTTAGCAAGCCGCGGGTGCACCGCACCATCGGGATTTGCCAAAGCCTGCCTTCCGTCTGAGCGATTCGGCCAATCATTTTGGCCCGTCTGGTCATTGTCCACGCACCGCAGCATCGCGCACTCTGCGGCTGAGACCTATATAAGGCCGGCACACCGGCCCGGACGGGACCTGAAAGCGGGGCAATGACCCCTCCCGCCGCGAAAATACATGGAGACAGCACATGCAGGCAGATCGTCGTAATGCGTTGTGGCGCCTTGGCGCCGGGTTGCTGGTCTGGGGCAGCGCGGCTGCCGGGATGCTGGGCGGTGGCGCGGCCTTCGCGCAGGGGGATTTCCCGTCGCGCACCGTGCGCATGGTGGTGCCCTTCCCGGCGGGCGGCGCCACCGACGTGCTGGCCCGCGCCGTTGCCGAAGGGCTGGGCAAGGCCTGGAAGCGCCCGGTGGTGGTGGAGAACCGCCCCGGCGCCAGCGGCATGCTCGGTGCCGAGGTGGTCGCCAAGGCCGAGGCCGACGGCTACACCGCGCTGCTGACGATCACGCCCCTGGTGCAGGCGCCCAGCCTGTATGCCAGGGCGCCTTATGACCCGGTCAAGGATTTCGCCGCCGTGTCCGAGCTTGGCACCACCAACCTGGTGTTCGCCGTCAACACCAATGCCGTGCCGGCCACCAGCCTGAAGGACTTCATCGCGCTGGTCCGCGCCAGGCCGAAGCAGTTCTCCTACGGCTCCTTTGGTGCCGGCTCAAGCGGGCACCTGTACGGCGAGGTCTTCAACGAGGCCGCGAAGATCGACATGCTCCATGTCTCATACAAGGGCGAAGCCCCGGAACTGAACGACCTGTTGGGCGGTCAGGTGCCGGCGGCGGTGATTTCGGTGATGGGCGCCAAGCCCCATGTGGCCACCGGCCGCCTGCGCGCCCTGGCGGTGACCGGCCCGGCGCGCGCGCCGCAGTTGCCGGATGTGCCGACCTTCCGCGAAGCCGGCATCGAAGGCATGGACGCCATGGGCTGGTTCGGCCTGCTGCTGCCGGCCGCCACGCCGCGTCCGATCGTCGACAAGTTCTCCGCCGACGTCAACCGCGTGCTGGCCCAGCCCGACGTGCGCAAACGCATGAACGAGCTTGGCGTGATCCTCACCGGCAGCACGCCGGACGCGTTCGCCCAGACCGTCCAGGCCGACTACGTGCGCTGGAACAAGGTGATCCGCACCCGCAATATCCGCCTGGACTGAGCCATTTTTATCGTCTGACCTGTATCGACCGCCGCAAATGAAGCCTGCTACAAGCACCAACCAGCCGTTCCGTTCCCCGGCCTGGCCGCCCGGCCTGCCGGCCACGCTGCATGCGCCGCGCACCAGCCTGTTCTATAACGTCGAGGTGGCGGCGCGCCGCTATCCGGACAAGACCGCGATCCAGTATTTCGGCACCGCGATCACCTACGGGCAGCTGCAGGATGAAATCGAACGCATGGCCGGCTACCTGCAGCAGGCCTGCGGCATCCAGCCGGGCGACCGGGTGGTGCTGTTCAGCCAGAACTGCCCGCAGTTCATCATTGCCTACTACGCGATCCTGCGTGCCGAGGGCGTGGTGGTGCCGGCCAATCCGATGTGGCTGGAGGCCGAACTGGCCCATGTGGTGCAGGACAGCGGCGCGGTTGCCGCCTTTGCGGGCGGCGAGCTGTACCAGCGCGTGGCGCCGCTGCACGGCCCGGCGCTGCGCCATGTGATCCTGCACGACTATGGCGGCATGCTGCGCGACGACGGCGGCCTGCCTGTGCCGGCCTGGCTGCGCGAACCGGCACCCGCGCCGCAGGCCGCGCCGTCCGGCGCCATGCCGGTGGCCTGGGACGCGGCCAGCGCCGCCGGGCACCGGCCGCTGCCGCACCAGGCGGGCCACGACACGCTGTGCATGCTGGCCTATACCTCCGGCACCACCGGCAATCCCAAGGGCTGCATGCACACCCACGGCACGCTGATGACCGCGGCGGTCGGCTCGCAGATCTGGCGTGGCGCCACGCCCGAACTGGTGGTGCTGGCGGTGGCGCCGATGTTCCACCTGCTGGGCATGCAGAACTGCATGAACTCGCCGCTCTACCTGGGTGCCACCGTGGTGCTGATGCCGCGCTGGGACCGCACGCTGGCCGCTGACCTGATCGAGCGCTACCGCGTCTCGGCCTGGGGCGCGCCGCCGGCGATGATGGTCGACTTCTTCTCCCAGCCGGGCATCGGCGCGCGCGACCTGTCGAGCCTGGCCTACGTGGGCGGGGGCGGCGCGGCCATGCCGGAAGCGGTGGCCAAGCTGCTGCAGGAGCGCTTTGGCCTGCCCTATGTCGAGGCCTACGGCATGACCGAGACCGCGGCCTTCATCCTGTCGAACCCGCGCCACCAGCCCAAACGCGAATGCCTGGGCATCGCCACCTTCGGCGTGGACGCGCGCGTGGTCGACCCCGAGACGCTGCAGGAACTGCCCCACGGCGAGATCGGCGAGATCGTGGTCCACGGCGGCCAGGTGATGCAGGGCTACTGGCGCAACCCGGAAGCCAATGCGGCCACCTTCATCGAGCTTGGCGGCAAGCGCTTCCTGCGCACCGGCGACCTCGGCTTCATGGACGAGGAAGGCTACTTCTTCATGCGTGACCGTCTCAAGCGCATGATCAATGCGTCCGGCTACAAGGTCTGGCCGGCCGAGGTGGAGAACCTGCTGTACGGCCATCCCGCCATCCATGAGGCCTGCGTGATCGCGGCGCCCGACGAGCGCCGCGGCGAGACCGTCAAGGCCGTGGTGGCGCTGCGTCCGGAAGCACGCGGCACGGCCGAAGCCGACCCTGAGCGGATCATGGCCTGGTGCCGCGATCACATGGCCGCGTACAAGGTGCCGCGCATCGTCGACGTGGTCGACGCACTGCCCAAGTCGGCCACCGGCAAGATCCTGTGGCGCGCGCTGCAGGAGCGCGAGATGCAAGTGGACAACCCGCGCGCCTGACGCCAGCGGGGAATCAGGAAAGAGAGAGGCAGCATGCAGCAAAGCAGACGCAACTGGCTGGCGCAGGCCGGCACCCTGGCCGGCGCGGCCATCCTCGGCGGTGCCGGCCAGGCCTTCGCCCAGCAGCCGTACCCCGGCAAGCCGATCCGCATGATCGTGCCGTACCCGGCCGGCGGCGGCACCGACACCGTGGGCCGGCTGATCGGCCAGCGCCTGGCCGAAAGCCTGGGCCAGCCGGTGGTGGTGGAAAACAAGCCCGGCGCCAGCGGCATGCTCGGCAACGACACCGTGGCCAAGGCGCCGGCCGACGGCTACACCCTCCTGCTGGCGATCACCGCGCTGATCCAGTCGCCGGCCCTGTACAAGCGCACGCCGTACGACGTAGCCAGGGACTTCACCCCGGTCTCGCTGATCGCCAAGTCGTCCGACCTGTTCGTGGTGCCCAACCGCGTGCCGGCCAACAATATGCGCGAGTTCCTGGCGCTGGCCAAGGCCGGCAAGCTCAGCTATGGCTCCTACGGCAACGGCACCTCGTCGCACCTGCACGGCGAACTGCTCAGGCAGCAGGCCGGCATCGAGATCGCGCATATCCCGTACAAGGGCGCGGCGCCGCTGATGAGCGACCTGCTCGGCGGCCAGGTGGACAGCGCCTTTGTCGACGTGACATCGGCCAACCCGTACCTGGGCAGCAAGAAATTCAAGATTCTCGGCATCACCGGCACCCAGCGCTACAAGGCGCTGCCCAATGTGCCGACCTTCACCGAACTCGGCCTGCCTGGGTTCGAGCCCAACGGCTGGTTCGGGCTGTTCCTGCCGGCCAATGCGCCCAGGGATGTGACGGCGAAGCTGGCGGCCGAGACCGCGCGCATCGTGCGGCTCCCCGAAGTGACGCAGAAGCTGGCCGGCATGGGCCTGCAGCCGGTCGGGTCAGCGCCGCAGGAACTGGCCGCGGTCGTTGCCGGCGACATGCCCAAGTGGGCCAGGATCGTGCGCGACGCCAATATCCAGCTCGACTGACCCTACGGAAGCCATGCGGCGGCGCGGCCACGCTGCTCCGCAGCATCCGGCGCCACCGCCGATTCATTACCTACTTATATAGGCAGGCGCCGGCCGCGGGCCGCCGTTTGCCTGTTTAGACTAACGTTTACCCTGATATCAACACCCTATGGGATCCCACGACCAGCACGCGGCGCCCGCCGCACGCCAGACCCCCTGGATGACCGGGGACCTGGAGATGTTCCAGGACACCGTGCGCCGCTTTGTCGAGCGCGAACTTGCCCCCAACGAGGCCCGCTGGGCCGAGCAGGGCTACATCGACCGCGACATGTGGCGCCGCGCCGGCCAGATCGGGCTGCTGTGCGCCAGCATCCCCGAGGAATACGGCGGCGGCGGCGGCACCTTTGCCCACGAGGCCATCATCACCCAGGAAATGTCGCGCGCGGTCTGCGCCAGCCTGGGCAACAACGTGCACAGCGGCATCGTGGCACATTACCTGCTCAACTACGGCACCGAAGCGCAGAAGCAGCAATGGCTGCCGCAGATGGCCAGCGGCGAACTGGTAGGCGCCATCGCCATGTCGGAACCCGGCGCCGGTTCCGACCTCAAAGCGATACGCACCCGCGCGGTGCGGGAAAAGACCGAGAACGGGGATTGCTATCGCATAAACGGTGCAAAGACCTTCATTACCAACGGATATCACGCCGACCTGATCTGCGTGGTGGTCAAGACCGATCCGGAAGCCGGCTCGCGCGGCGTGTCGCTGGTCATGGTGGAGACGCGCGACCTGCCGGGCTTCCGTCGCGGGCGCATTCTCGAAAAGATCGGGCAGAAGGGCCAGGACACCGCGGAACTCTTCTTCGACGACGTGCTGGTGCCGTGCTCGAACCTGCTCGGCACGCAGGAAGGCCAGGGCTTCTACCAGCTCATGCAGCAACTGCCGCAGGAGCGCATGATCATTGCGCTCGGGGCGGTGGCGACCATGCAGCGCGCCATCGAGCTGACCACAGAATACGTGCGCGAACGCAAGGTGTTCGGCCAGCCGCTGGCCGACTTGCAGAACACGCGATTCAGGCTGGCGGAGTGCAAGACGGTGGCTACCATTGCCGCGACCTTCGTCGACGACTGCATGCTGCGCCTGATGGACGGAAAGCTCGACGCGGCCACCGCGGCCATGGCCAAATGGTGGTGCACCCAACAGAACTGCCAGGTCATCGACGAGTGCCTGCAGTTGCACGGCGGCTACGGCTACATGCTGGAATACCCGATCGCGCGCATGTATGCGAACGCACGCGTGAGCAAGATCTTCGGCGGCTCCAACGAGATCATGAAGGAGTTGGTCGCGCGCACGCTCTGAGGGCTGCGAGTCAAGGCTGCGCTATCAGCACTGTCCGCGTGCCAGCGCGCGGCAACGCGTAAGGAAATGCGGAAAATCGAAAGCCGGCACCAGTGCCGGCTTTCGTGCTGATGGTTACAAAACCGGCTGTGCACGGATGGCGGGAAAGGTGTAAGGTGTGTCACAAGCATGGTCAATGGCCCGTCGCGCGCGGCGGTGAAGCCGAGCGGAATCCGGCAGGAAATGCAGCGGGGAAACAAGCGTTGCATCGATGCAAGATCCGTCAACTCAGACTCCACCATCGCCGTTATTTGACTATGATGAAGTAAAGACTTCGCAACATGACAGGTCGCCAGGCCGGGGTGGTGCGCCGCGAACGTTGCGCGAAGCCTTTTGGGGTAGCACTACCTACGCCTCGGACGTGAACTCTGACGGGAGTGAGGTATGGACATTTTTGGCCATTACGCTACGCGCTTCGAAGCTCGCAGGGAAGAGGAATACAGCATCCAGGAATACCTGGAGATCTGCAAGAAGGATCCGACTGCCTACGCGACCGCTGCCGAACGCATGCTCGCCGCAATCGGCCAGCCTGAGCTGGTGGACACTCACCACGACCCCAGGCTGTCCCGCCTTTTTTTCAACAAGGTCATCCGCATCTATCCGGCCTTCCGCGACTTCTACGGCATGGAAGACACGATCGAGCAGATCGTCTCGTTCTTCAAGCATGCGGCGCAGGGCCTGGAAGAACGCAAGCAGATCCTCTACCTGCTCGGGCCTCCTGGCGGCGGCAAGTCCTCGCTGGCCGAAAAGCTCAAGTCGCTGATGGAGGAGATCCCCATTTACGCGCTCAAGGGTTCGCCGATCCATGAGTCGCCGCTGGGGCTGTTCTCGCCGGAGGAAGACGGCAAGATCCTGGAAGAGGACTACGGCATTCCGATCCGGTATCTGAACACCATTGCCTCGCCCTGGGCGGTCAAGCGCCTGCATGAGTTCAACGGGGACATCACCAGATTCCGGGTGGTCAAGCTGCGCCCTTCGGTGCTGTCGCAGATTGCGATCTCCAAGACGGAGCCTGGCGACGAAAACAACCAGGATATTTCCTCGCTGGTCGGCAAGGTCGACATCCGCAAGCTGGAGGATTTTCCGCAGGACGATCCGGATGCCTACTCCTATTCCGGCGGGCTCTGCCTGGCCAACCGCGGCCTGCTTGAGTTCGTTGAAATGTTCAAGGCGCCCATCAAGGTCCTGCACCCGCTGCTGACCGCCACCCAGGAAGGCAACTACAAGGGCACCGAAGGCTTCGGCGCGATCCCGTTCGACGGCATCATCCTGGCGCACTCGAACGAGGCGGAGTGGACGACCTTCAAGGCGGACAAGAACAACGAGGCTTTCCTGGACCGGATTTATATCGTCAAGGTGCCGTACGTGCTGCGCGTGTCCGACGAGGTGAAGATCTACGACAAGCTCTTGCGCAGCAGTTCGCTGACGGCCGCGCCGTGCGCGCCCAACACACTGAAGATGATGGCGCAGTTCGCGGTGCTCACCCGCATCAAGGAGCCCGAGAACTCCAATGTCTTCTCGAAGATGCGCGTCTATGACGGCGAGAGCCTGAAGGACGTGGATCCGAAAGCGAAGTCGTACCAGGAATACCGCGACTACGCCGGCATCGACGAGGGCATGAACGGGCTGTCGACGCGCTTTGCGTTCAAGGTCCTGTCCAAGGTCTTCAACTTCGACAACACCGAAGTGGCGGCCAACCCGGTGCACCTGCTGTATGTGCTCGAGCAGCAGATCGAGCGCGAGCAGTTCCCGCCGGAGCAGGAATCCAAGCTGCTGTCGTACATCAAGGAGTACCTGACCACGCCGTTCGTGGAGTTCATCGGCAAGGAGATCCAGACCGCTTATCTGGAGTCGTATTCCGAGTATGGCCAGAACATCTTCGACCGCTATGTGGTGTTCGCCGACCTTTGGATCCAGGACCAGGAGTACCGCGATCCGAATACCGGCGAGATCCTCGACCGCAATGCGTTGAACGACGAGCTTGAGAAAGTGGAAAAGCCCGCGGGTATCTCGAACCCTAAGGACTTCCGCAACGAGATCGTCAATTTCGTGCTGCGGGCGCGGGCCAACAACGGCGGCAAGAACCCGGTCTGGACCAGCTATGAAAAGCTGCGGATGGTGATCGAGAAGCGCATGTTCTCCACCACGGAAGACCTGCTGCCGGTGATCTCGTTCAATGCCAAGTCTTCGCGCGAAGACCAGGACAAGCACGAGAACTTCGTCAACCGCATGGTCGAGAAGGGGTACACGCCCAAGCAAGTGAGACTGTTGGTGGAGTGGTATCTGCGCGTAAGAAAGTCATCGTAACGGCGCCGCGGAACGGGTCTCTCAACGAGGGCAACATATGGCTACGGTCATCGATCGGCGCGAGAACGGCGGCAACAAGAGTGCCGTCAACCAGCAACGTTTCATCAAGCGCTACCGCGAGCAGATACGGCAAGCGGTGGCAAAGGCGGTGTCCGGCCGGAAGATCATGGACATCGAGCAGAGTGGCCAGGTGTCCATTCCGGTCAAGGACATCTCCGAACCGATCTTCCATCACGGCCCGGGCGGGCGGCGCGAGTGGATTCACCCTGGCAACAAGAAGTTCGTCAAGGGCGACTCCTTCGACCGCCAGCAGCAGGGCGGTGGCGGAAGCGGTTCGCGGGCCAGCGACAGCGGCGAAGGCGAAGACGATTTCGTCTTCACGCTGTCGCGCGAGGATTTCCTGAACTTCTTCTTCGAGGACATGGCGCTGCCGGACCTGGCCAAGCGCCACCTCGCCAAGATCGCCGAGGTGCGCAAGGTGCGCGCCGGCTATTCCATCGACGGCACGCCTGCCAACCTGTCGATCCTGCGCACCATGCGCAGCTCGCTGGGGCGGCGCATCGCCTTGTCCAGTCCTTACCAGAAGCGCCTGCGCGAGCTGGAACTGGACTACAGCGAGGCGCTGGAAAAGGACGGCCCCTATGCCGAAGACACGCTCGAACTGATGGAGAAGATGCGCCACCTGCGTGCCTGCATCGACCGCGTGCCGTTTATCGAGAAGCTCGACCTGCGCTACAACAACCGCATACTGAAAAAACGCCCGCAGGCCCAGGCGGTGATGTTCTGCCTGATGGACGTGTCCGGCTCGATGGACGAAAGCCGCAAGGACCTGGCCAAGCGCTTCTTCATGCTGCTGTACCTGTTCCTGAAGCGCAATTACGAGCGCATCGACGTGGTGTTCATTCGCCATCACACGGTGGCCAAGGAAGTCGAAGAGGAAGACTTCTTCCACTCGCGCGAGTCCGGTGGTACCGTGGTGTCCAGTGCGCTGAAGCTGATGGTGGAAGTGATCCACGACCGCTATCCGCCAAGCCAGTGGAACATCTACTGCGCGCAGGCGTCGGACGGCGATAACTGGGCCGGCGATTCCGAGTTGTGTGGACGCCTGCTGCGCGAGTCGATCCTGCCGCTGGTGCAGTACTACGCATATGTGGAAGTGGCATCCGAGGAGCCGCAGAATCTCTGGGAAGAGTACCTGACGGTCAAGGGCCAGTTCGAGCACTTTGCGATGCAGCGCATCATCGGCGCGGACGAGATCTACCCGGTGCTGCACGACCTGTTCCAGAAGCGCGCAGCATAGGCGGCACCGTCCGGGCCTTCCCTGCGGAAGGCTGCGGTGAAGGCAAATGGCGAGGCAACGCGGACCACGCGGCGCGGCGATGCCGTGCGCGCCAGTGGGGTCTGGCGCCTTGCCCGGGCAAAAGGGGCGAAGATGGCTTATCTCTCCACGGGTTCGGAATGGACCTTCGAGCTGATCAAACGGTACGACCGCGAGATCGCCCGCATCGCCGGCGAATTCGGGCTGGATACCTATCCCAACCAGATCGAGATCATCACGGCCGAGCAGATGCTCGACGCCTACGCGTCGGCGGGGTTGCCGGTCGGCTACAACCACTGGTCCTACGGCAAGCACTTCCTGGCGTCCGAGCGCAGCTACCAGCGCGGCCACATGGGGCTGGCCTACGAGATCGTCATCAACTCCAACCCCTGCATCGCCTACCTGATGGAGGAGAACACCATGCCGATGCAGGCGCTGACGATCGCGCACGCCTGCTATGGCCACAACTCCTTCTTCAAGGGCAACTACCTGTTCCGCACCTGGACCAACGCGGACGCCATCGTCGACTACCTGCTGTTTGCGAAGAACTATGTGGCCGAGTGCGAGCAGCGCTACGGTGAACGGGAGGTGGAACTGCTGCTGGACTCTTGTCACGCCTTGCAGAACTATGGCGTGGACCGCTACAAGCGGCCCAAGAAGCTGTCCATTACCGAAGAGAAGGCGCGCCAGGCCGACCGCGAAAACTACCTGCAGATGCAGGTCAACGACCTGTGGCGCACGCTGCCCAAGAACCGGCCGCATGCGCTGGCGTCGGAAGACGACGCGTCCGAGCCGGATATTGTCTTCCCGCGGGAGCCGCAGGAGAACCTGCTGTACTTCATCGAGAAGAATGCGCCCAAGCTGGCGCCGTGGCAGCGCGAGATCGTGCGCATCGTGCGCAAGATCGCGCAGTACTTCTATCCGCAGCGCCAGACCAAGGTCATGAATGAAGGCTGGGCCACGTTCTGGCACTACACCATCATCAACCAGCTCTATGAGGAAAAGCTGGTCAACGATGCGTTCATGATGGAGCTGCTGCAGGCGCATACCAACGTGATTTACCAGCCGCCATACCACAGCCCCTACTACAGCGGCATGAACCCCTACACCGTGGGCTTCATGATGTTCAAGGACCTGCGCCGCATGTGTGAAAACCCGACCGAAGAGGACTATCGCTGGGCGCCGGAATTCGCCGGCAGCGACTGGCACAAGACGCTGGACTTTGCCATGCGCAACTTCAAGGACGAGAGCTTCCTGCTGCAGTTCATGTCGCCGCGGGTGATCCGCGAGCTGAAGCTGTTCTCGGTGCTGGACGATGACCGCGAAGGCAAGCTGCGCGTCACCGCGATCCATGACGACGAAGGCTACCGCGCGATCCGCCAGCTGATGGCGGCGCAATATGACCTTTCCAGCATGGAGCCCAACATCCAGGTCACCAATGTCGACGTGGGCGGCGACCGCTCGCTGACGCTGCGGCACCTGCAGAATGACCGCCGGCCGCTGGCGCACAACTTCGACGAGGTGATACGGCACGTGACCCGGCTGTGGGGCTTCACCGTGCGGCTTGAAGTGGCCTACGAAGACGGCCGCACCGAGCTGAAGTACGAGTGCAAGCCGGAACGGCGCCACCGCCGCCCGCTCGGCGGCGGCCTTGGCCTGGCCGCCTGACCCCGCAACCGCGGGATTGAGCCCCGCCGCTCAGGCGGCGGGCTCGCACCATTCGCGCACCAGTTCCACCGCGTTGCGGCCCTCGCTGGCGCACACTTCCCCGCCCAGCACGCGGCTCCACCAGCGCTCCGACCCGTCCGCCACGCGCCATGCATGCAGCCGGCGCGTATAGAGCTGCAGGTCATACTCCTGCGTGACCCCGATGGCGCCGTGCACCGCGTGGGCGATGGCGGCCACCGGCGTGACCGCGTCGCTGGCGCGCAGCTTGCCGATGGCCGTGCGCAGCCGGTCGGGCGTGCCGGTGCTGCTGTCGCAGGCCAGCTGTGCCGCCACGCGCGCCGCGGCGACGTGCTCGGCCATCTCGCTGACCTGGTGCTGGATCGCCTGGAACTTGCCGATGGCGCGGCCGAACTGCTGGCGGTCGTTGGCGTACTGCAGCGTCATGTCGAGCACGTGCGACAGCGCGCCGGCCAGTTGCGCCGCGTGCAGGCAGGCGCCAAGCGTGCGCAGGGTGCATGCGGGCAGGGAAAATGCCGCTGGCGCCGAAGCGTCAGGGCGCGGCACACGCAGCATCAGGTCAGCATGCGCACCGGTGGCTTCGGCGCGGGCGTCGGCCGCCGCCAGCAACAGGCAACGCTCGCCGTCCTGCAGCAAAAACCACTGCGCATGGCGGGCATCCGCCACCAGTGCGGCGCCGGCGCCGTCTTCAAAGCCGCCGAGCGCAACCGGGCCGTCAGGCAGGGCGGCGCCGTGTGCCTGCAGCAGCGCGCGTGCAAAGATGGTCTGCGCCAGCGGCAGCGGCAAGGCGTGGCGGCCGGTGACAAAGAGCACCGGCGCCAGGTCGCGCAGCGGCAGCGCGGAGCCGCCGGCGGATTCTGGCAGCAGGCAATCGGCAAAGCCGCTATCCAGCAGTGCTTGCCACAGCGGCTGCGGATCGGCCTGCTGTTCCAGCGCGCGCACGGTGGCGGGCGGGCAGCAGTCGCGCAGCAGGGCGTCGAGGGCGTCGGAGTAGGCGTTATGCATGGGGAATCTCGTTCAGGATGGCTGTCGGCCAGGTTCAACGCAGGCCGAGGCCGCGCGCGATCATGCCGCGCAGGATTTCGCGGGTGCCGCCGCGCAGCGAGTACGACGGTGCGATCTGCGTGACATAGGCCAGGGTGCGGTACAGCGCCCCGTCGGCCGCCAGGGCGGGTTCGTCGCCGAGCGCGGCTTCCACCAGTGCCGGAATCGACTGCTCAAAGGTGGTGCCCAGGTCCTTCACCAGCGCCGCTTCCACCACCGGGCTTGCGCCGGCGGCCAGCCGCGACGTGACCGCCAGTGACATGGCGCGCAGCACCGCCAGGTGGCCGGCGAGCCGGCCCGCGGTCACTGTGTCGCGCCGCGCGGGCGGCAGCCGGCGCATGGCGTCGAGCCAGGTGTCGAGCAGCACCACGCTGGAATACAGGCGCTCGGGGCCGCTGCGCTCGAAGGCCAGTTCGGCGTTGACCTGCTCCCAGCCGCTGCCTTCCTGGCCCACCAGTGCATCCGGGGCCAGCGCCACGTCGTCGAAAGTGACTTCCGAGAAGTGCGCGTCGCCGGCCAGGTCGTGGATCGGCCGCACCGTGACGCCCGGCGCGTGCAGGTCGACGATGAACTGCGACAGCCCGGCCTGCCGGTCCTGCGGCGTGCCCGAGGTGCGCACCAGCGCGATCATGTAGTGGCAGCGGTCGGCATTGGTGGTCCAGATCTTGCGGCCGTTCAGGCGCCAGCTGCCGTCAGCCTGGCGCACCGCGCGCGTGGCCACGCTGGCCAGGTCCGAGCCGGAGTTGGGCTCGCTCATGCCGATGCAGAAGAACGCCTCGCCGCGGCTGATCGCGGGCAGGTAGCGCGCCTTCTGCGCGTCGTTGCCGTAGCGCAGGATCAGCGGGCCGCTCTGGCGGTCGGCGATCCAGTGCGCCGACACCGGCGCGCCACAGGCCAGCAGTTCTTCCACCAGCACGAAACGCGAAAACGGGTCCAGCCCCGCGCCGCCGAACTGCGCCGGCAGCGTGATGCCGACCCAGCCGCGCGCGGCCAGCGCCCGGCTGAAGCCGGCATCGAAGCCCATCCACGAGCGCGCGCGGGTTTCGGGCGGCAGCGCGGGCAGGTGTTCATCGAGAAAGGCCCGCACCTCGCCGCGGAACGCCACGGCGTGCGGCGGCAGGGAGGTCAGGCCGAAGGTGGAAAGCAATGCAGTCACGGTGAAATCCTGTAGCTGGAAATTGCGAAGCGGCTGTTCAGCGCCCGGCCAGCAGCCGGCGCGCGGTATAGGTCATGACCTGCTCGCTGCGCTGGTTGAACACTTCGATGCGTGAATCCACCACCGCGCGGCCGCTGCGCGAGGTCGGGCGGATGCCGGTCACGGTCACGGTGGCGTGGATGGTGTCGCCGACCACCACCGGGGCGTGGATCTGCTGCGTGAGTTCCAGCATGGCCAGCCCGGTGCCCTGGATCATGGTCTGCAGGATGAAGCCCTCGATCAGCGCGTAGGTCAGCGCCGCCGGCACCGGCCGGCCCTGGATGGCGCCGCCGTCATAGCCGGCTTCGATGAAGATGGCCTCGACCATGCCGGTGACGGTGATGAAATTGACGAGGTCGGTTTCGGTCACGGTGCGGGCGAAGGTGCGGAAGGCCTGGCCTTCCTGCAGGTCCTGCCAGTAGAAGCCCTGGCCGAGCCGGGGCAGTTCTGCGTGCGTCATGGTGTCTCCCTGGCGGGCGCGCAGCGCGCGGCACCGCTCTGTTGCAGTAGCTCGATCTCTTCGGCCGACAGGCCTGCCTGTGCCAGCACATCCCCGGTGTGCTCGCCCAGCCGCGGCGGGGTGCCCAGCGGCGCGCGCTGGCCGTCGAAACGCACCGGTGCGCCGGGAAAGCGCAGCGTGCCCATGGCGGGGTCCTCCACCGTTTCGAAGAAGCCGGTGGCGGCCAGGTGCGGATCGGCCGGCAGGTCGTCGAGTTCATTGATGCGCGCCACCGGGATCTGCAGGCGCTCGCACAGCTCGATCCAGTGCGCGGTGGACTGTCCCTGCACGATTTCGCCGGTGAGCTCGTACAGCGTCTCGATATGCCGCGTGCGTGCCGCGATGTCGGCAAAGCGCGCATCGGCGGCCAGTTCGGGGCGCTGGGCGGCGTGAAAGAAGTTGCGCCAGTGCGCGTCGGTGTACGGCATCATGCAGACATGGCCATCGGCGCTGCGGTACGGACGGCGCAGCGGCGCCAGCACGCGCGGATAGCCGCTCGGGCCGCGCGGGGGCTCGAAGTGGCGGCCGTAGAAATGCTCGACCAGGTTGAAGGCGACCATGGACTCGAACATCGGCACCTCGACCAGCGTGCCATTGCCGCCGCGGCCACCGGCATCGCGCCGCGCGCGCCCGGCCAGCGCCGCGCAGACCGACAGCGCGGCCACCAGCCCGCTGGTCTTGTCCGCGGCGATGGTGGGGAAGTAGCGGCTGTCGCCGGTCTGCGCCGCCATCAGCGCGGCATTGCCCGACAGGCCCTGGATGATGTCGTCATACGCTGGCCGGCCGCCATAGGGGCCATCCTCGGCAAAGCCCAGCAGGCTGACAAAGACCAGTTCCGGGTGGCGCTGCCGCACCGCGTCGGGCGCCAGCCCCAGGGCAGTCAGCTTCTGCGGGCGCATGCTGTGCATCAGCACGTCGGCGCCGGCCAGCACGCGGTCCAGCGCGGCCTGCGCGGCCGGCTGCTTCAGGTCCAGCACCACGCTGCGCTTGCTGCGATTGACGCCCAGGAAGATGGCCGCCATGCCGGGTTCGGTGGCGGGGCCGGTGCGGCGCGTGGAATCGCCCTCGGGCGGCTCGACCTTGATCACCTCGGCGCCCAGGTCGGCCAGCCACTGGCTGGCATACGGCCCCATCACCACGGTGGACAGGTCGACCACGCGGATGCCTGCAAGCGGCAGCATGTTGTCTCCGATCTTTTGTACTGTGGGGCACAGGGTAGATCAGGGGGCGCGGCTTGGTCTAATATTAGTTTTTTAGAAATCGATATCTTGTGGATATTATCGAGACATGGACTTCCGCCAGCTGCAGCAGTTCGTCGCCCTGGCCGAGACGGGCAACTTCCACCGCGCGGCCGAACGCCTGCACATGGCGCAGCCGCCGCTTTCCATTTCCATCCGCAAGCTCGAAGACCAGCTCGGCACGGCGCTGTTCGTGCGCACCTCGCGCGGGGTGCGGCTGACGCAGGCGGGCGAGGCGGCGCTGCACGATGCGCGCCGCGCGCTGTTCCATGCGCAGCAGGCACGGGCCGCGGCGATTGCGGCGGGGCAGGGCGAGCGCGGTGCGCTGCGCATCGGCTTTATCGGCTCGGCCACATATGCGCTGCTGCCCAAGCTGATCCCGGCGTTCCGCGCGGCGCATCCCGGCATCGAACTGATCCTGCACGAATCCACCACCGCCGCGATCCTGGACCGCCTGGAAAAGCACCAGATCGATGCCGGCCTGGTGCGCTTCCCGGTCCTGAGCAGCGGCGGCTATTCGCTGACGCCGCTGGAGAACGATGTCTTCGTGGCAGCAGTGCCCGCCGACAGCCCGCTGGCGCGTGAGGACACCATCCCGCTGCGCGCGCTGGCGGACGAGCCGTTCATCCTGTATCCGGCGGCGCAGGTGCCCAACCTGCATGCGGTGGCGATGATGCTGTGCCAGCAGGCGGGCTTTGTGCCGCGCGTCACGCAGGAGGCAGTGCAGGTGCAGACCCAGGTCAGCCTGGTGGAAAGCGGCCTTGGCGTGGCGCTGGTGCCCAGCGTGGCGGCGCGCTACGCCAACCGGCGTGTGCGCTTTCTGCCGCTGTCGAGCCCGCGGCCGGCCGGGCGCATCGGCATTGCGCTGGCGGCGCGGCCCGATGACGGCGACCGGCAGGTGCAGCGCTTCCTGGCGGCGGCGCTGGCGGCGGTGAAGTGAGCGGAAGCGGAAGCCGCCTGCTCAGCCGGCGCGCGGGCGCGCTGCGCGCGGCCGGATCGCGGAGGTCGCGCCGGCGCGCTCCAGGTTCACGCCCGGCAGCAGGTGCAGCAGCCGCACCAGCTCGGACTGGCGATGCGTGCCGGTCTTGCGCAGCGTGTCGCGAATATGCACGCGCACAGTGTGTGGCGACAGGAACTCGCGCTCGGCAATTTCACTGAGGGTTTCGCCGGCGGCCAGGCGGATGGCGATGATGCTTTCCTTGCGCGACAGCCCGAACAGCGAGGTCAGCACGCTCGCATCCAGCACCGAGCGCGATTCCGAATTGCCCAGCAGCAGCATCGCCGCCGGCAATTGCCACGGGCCTTCCACCGGCTGGCGCGAGACCAGCGGCGTGACGATGATCGGCACCGGCTGCCCGCCGGAAGTGATATGCATCCACGAGCCGGACGCGGCCTCGGCGCCGCGGCCCCGCATGGCGCCGTCGAGCAGCTTGCGCAGCACCGCCTGCAGCGTGTCGCTGTGGGCGCGCAGCACGCCGTCCTGCAGCGACAGGTGGCTGTCGGCCTGCACCAGCGCCTCGGCCCAGCTGTTGGCATAGCGCACGCGCAGGTCGGCCTGCAGCACCATCACGCCGAAGTCCAGGGTATCCAGCCCGGCCAGGCCCAGGCTGGCCAGGCCGCTCAGTTCAAAGTTGCGCTGCTGCATGCGCGCGGCGCGCACCCAGTGCGGCATGACATGCGCGAGGCGCCGCTCGCGCTGGCATACGCTGAGATGGCCCGCATTGGTGCCGCTCATCAGCACGCACACCTCAGCGTTTTCAATCAGGCGGATGCCTTGTTCCAGATCGCTGCAGGCCAGCGCAGCCGTGGCCGCGTCCGCGCTGCCGCCGCCATGTGCGGCAGCACGCGCGGCCGCGCCGTCGCAGGAGAGCGCGGGCGCATCGTGGGGGGCACAGCAAGTGCCTGGGTGGGGCAGGTCGAGCGGTCCGGGGAGGCAGTCGGGCAGGCTGGCGCCGCTGGTGAAGCAGCCGTGCGGGGTGACGCCAAGGCGGGCATGGCCGGCCAGCTTGTCCCAGATCAGGTAACGCGGGCTGCCGGTGAAGGTGTACCGGGAAAAGAGGTCGAGGGCGGCGGGCAATGCCGCGACGTCCAGCGCGGACTCATAGATGGAGTCGACCAGACGATGGAAGTCCTCGTCCGTAGTCGGGTGTTCGCCCATTGTCAGATCCCCCCGGTGGCAAACGCCTCTTGCTTTGCGCCACGGCAAGTGGCTGCATCCCTTTGTGTTATCGGTTCCGTTCTGGCGTTCTGTTGATGCGCCGATACGGATGCTGCTGGCAGCGCGCTTTGTCCCATCGCGCTTGCCGCCCCCAATCATGCCAAACAATGTTGTTTGTTTTATCCCCCGTGTTGTGGGGGAAAACACCGATTGTGCGGCATGAGCCTGCCACGTCTGACGGGGCCGGCTTATGCAGCGACGCGATGGTAATACCGTTGAAGGAAACTTCAAAGTTTTCAGTGCTGAATTTGTGCCTAATTTTTCACATCTGCGATGCCTTCAGGACCGGTTGTGCTTTGGGATCCTTCGTGGTGGGTCCCACAGAGTTTGTTTGCATGACAGCAATGAAGTAAAATTGCAGTCATTGACTGCAAGTGACCGAGGCAATGATGCCGATCCTGACTGTTAGAAATGTGCCAGACGATGTGCACCGTGCGCTGCGAATGCGGGCCGCGCAGAACGGACGCAGCACCGAGGCTGAGGTGCGTGAAATCCTGGCCAGTGCGGTGATGCCGCCGAAGCGCGTGCGTCTGGGCGACGCCTTGGCGATGCTTGGCCGCGAGATCGGCTTGTCGAACGCGGACGTTGAGGCGATTGAGCAGGACAAAGACAAGACTGCGGCGGAGCCGGTGAGGTTTGAATGATCGTCCTGGATACAAACGTCATTTTCGAGGCAATGAAGCCCGAACCGGCTGAGGCCGTGCGCAACTGGCTCAACGACCAGGCGGCCGAGACGCTGTACCTTTCCAGTGTGACACTGGCAGAGCTGCTCTTCGGTATTGGCCCTCTGCCCGAGGGCAGGCGCAAGGCCATGTTGGCGGCAGCACTGGACGGGCTGGTATCCCTGTTCGACGGGCGGATCCTGCCATTCGACTCCGACGCGGCCCGTCATTATGCGGAACTTGCTAATCACGCGCGAAACCGTGGCCGAGGCTTTCCCACGCCGGATGGCTACATCGCGGCAATCGCCTCAGCCAACGGCATGATGGTCGCCACGCGTGACGTGGCACCATTTGAAGCGGCCGGGCTGCAGGTGTTCAACCCGTGGCTGGCGCCGCAGCCGCGGTGAGAGGCAACAATGCCCTCGGGACAGAACGGGCCGCCGCGAGGCGGCTTTTTTACGCCCATGGGCATGCGGCTACTGCTGTGCCTGGCCGGACGCGCCTTCCTCCATCCCCGGCAGTTTTGCCCCCCGCCATCCACCTGATCGCGTCACTGTAGCGCATCGGTCGCGTGGGGTGCCGGAGTGCGCGGCTGGCTGCCCCGAAGCGCCCGTGAGCGCATTCGTCGCTTCGGACGATGCGTTGCCGGCGCCGATCCACGAATCTCGAACCCACTCCGGCACAGGCGCTTTTTGAGCCTGCCGGCTTCATCAAACCGCGGGGCCGCGCTGCACCGGCCCGGCCATAAACAAGAGACGAGGAAAAGACGGCATGGAACTCAACGCATCGGTATCTGCAGTGGTGACGGGTGGCGCGTCGGGCCTGGGCGCGGCAACGGCCCGTGCGCTGGCGGCGCAGGGCGTGCGCGTGGCGCTGTTCGACCTGAACGTGGAAAAGGGCGAAGCGCTGGCGCGTGAACTGGGCGGTGTGTTCTGCCAGGTCAACGTCACCTCCGAGGCCGAGGTCGAGGCCGGCTTTGCCAAGGCGCGCGCCGCCATCGGCCAGGAACGTATTCTGGTCAACTGCGCCGGCACCGGCAATGCCATCAAGACCGCCTCGCGCGCCAAGGAAGCGCCGGACCAGATCAAGCATTTCCCGACCGATGCCTTCGAGCGCATCATCCAGATCAACCTGATCGGCACCTTCCGCTGCATCGCGCGCTCGGCTGCGGGCATGCTGACGCTGGACACCGCCGGCGGCGAGCGCGGCGTGATCATCAACACCGCCTCGGTGGCGGCGCAGGACGGCCAGATCGGCCAGGCTGCGTACTCGGCATCGAAGGCCGGCGTGGTCGGCATGACGCTGCCGATCGCGCGCGACCTGGCGGGCGAGGGCATCCGCGTCAACACCATCCTGCCGGGCATCTTCAATACGCCGCTGCTGCAGGGCGCGGCCGAGAACGTCAAGGCCGCGCTGGCCGCCTCGGTACCGTTCCCCAAGCGCCTGGGGCAGCCGGAAGAGTTTGCTTCGCTGGCCGTCGAGATGTGCCGCAACGGCTATTTCAACGGCGAGTCGGTGCGCCTGGATGGCGCCATCCGCATGGCGCCGCGCTGAATATAGCGTAGCAACTCGCCGTGGCCGGACCCGCGCAATGCCGGTCCGGCCATCGTTCTATTTCTGGAGACTCGGATGGATTTCAGCTATCTGACGACGCTGCCTCACGCGGTGCGCCACTTCGCGCGGCTGCGGCCCGAGGCGGTGGCGTATTCGTTCGAAGGCCGGCAGACCACCTATGCCGAGTTCGAATGCAACACCAATCGCGTGGCGCAAGCGCTGCTGGCCGAAGGCGCCGGCGCGGACGAGCGCATCGGCTATATCGGCAAGAACAGCGACCACTATTTTGAACTGCTGCTGGGCGCGGCCAAGACCGGCGCGGTGATGGCGCCGGCCAGCTGGCGCCTGGCACCGCCGGAGGTGGAATTCATCCTCGGCCATTGCGATGCGGTGGTGCTCTTTGTCGGCGCCGAATCGGCGGCGATGGTCAGGAACCTGCTGCCGGCGCTGCCGCTGGTGCGCAAGGTGGTGGTGATGGAACCGTGCGCGGAGCAGGGCGACTGGCAGTGCTATACCGACTGGCGCGATGCGCGTCCGGCCACGCCGCCCGCGCACGAACCGGCTGCGCATGACGTGGTGCTGCAGCTGTACACGTCCGGCACCACCGGCCGGCCCAAGGGCGCGATGCTGACGCACCGCAACCTGACCATCGGCACGGAAGTCAGCGAACGCGAGAACGTGCTGTGGTCGCACTGGGTGGCCGACGACGTCTCGCTGGTAGCCATGCCGGTGGCGCATATCGGCGGCTCCGGCTGGGGCCTGCGCAACCTGCTGTCCGGTGCCAGGGGCGTGGTCGCGCGCGAGTTCGATCCGCGCGCGGTGCTGGACTTCATCGAGCAGGAGCGCATCAGCAAGCTGTTCATGGTGCCAGCCGCGATGCAGATCGTGCTGCGCGATCCGCGCGCGCGCCAGGTGGACTATTCGCGCCTGAAGTACCTGCTGTACGGTGCCGCGCCGATTCCCGCGGCGCTGCTGCGCGAAGGCATCGAAGTGTTCGGCTGCGGCTTCGTGCAGCAATACGGCATGACCGAGACCACCGGCACCATCGTGGCGCTGCCGCCCGAGGACCACACGACAGAGGAAGTGCCGCGCATGCGCGCCGCGGGCAAGCCGCTGCCGGGCGTGGAGCTCAAGGTGGTGGACTATGAGGGACGCCAGCTCGCGCCCGGCGAGGTCGGAGAGGTCGTGATCCGCTCGCAGCACAACATGGCCGGCTACTGGAAGCAGCCCGAAGAGACCGCGCGCGCCATCGATGCCGACGGTTGGCTGCGCACCGGCGACGCCGGCTACATGGATGCCGAGGGCTACCTGTACATCCATGACCGTGTCAAGGACATGATCATCAGCGGCGGCGAGAACGTCTATCCGGCCGAGGTCGAAAGCGCCATCTACGGCCACCCGCAAGTGGCCGACGTAGCGGTGATCGGCGTGCCGGACGAGAAATGGGGCGAGGCGGTCAAGGCCATCATCGTGCTCAAGCCGGGGCAAGAGCCGGACCAGGCCGGCATCATCGCGTGGACGCGCCAGCGGCTGGCGGGATTCAAGGTGCCCAAGAGCATCGAGTTTGTCGAGGCGCTGCCGCGCAACCCGTCGGGCAAGCTGCTGCGGCGCAAGCTGCGCGAGCCGTTCTGGGAGGGGATGAACCGGCGCGTGAACTGACGCTGGCTGAAAACGAAAGCGCCAAAGAAAAACCCGCCTTGACTGGCGTAATGCCGTTCAGTTAGCGACTGTCGTTCCCGCGCAGGCGGGAACCCAGTGACTTCATCCCCGAAGGGGACGTGAAAGACGCTGGATTCCCGCCTGGGCGGGAATGACGGTAGGGCTTGAGACCTTAACTGAACGGCATTACCGTGACTGGCGGGCTTTTCTTTGCTGGTCGGCGTTGCCAAGGCCTCAGTCGGCCTGAATGCCGAACTCCTTGACGACCTTGGTGTAGCGTGCCGTGTCGGCGGCGATCAGCTTCGACAGCACCGCGGGCTCGCCGCCCGAAGGCGTGACCGCGATGGCGGCCATGCGCGCCACCACGTCGGGCATCTTCAGGATCTCGTTGACGTGCGCGTTGAGCGTGCGCACCAGGTCGGCCGGCAAGCCCTTGGGCCCCAGCAGGGCCTGCCAGGCGCCGATCTCGACATCCTTGTAGCCGAGCTCGGCCAGCGTCGGCACGCTGGGCGCGAACGGCGAGCGCTTCAGGTCCGCCACCGCCAGCGGCACCAGGCTGCCGTTGCTGACGTACTGCGAGATCGCGCCGTAGGTGACGTAGGTCACCGGCACCTGCCCGCCGATCACGTCGACGATGGCGGGCGCCAGGCCGCGGTAAGGCACCTGGTTGATCTTGATGCCGGCGGACTTGTTGAACAGTTCACCCATGATGTGCATCGGCGAACCATTGCCGGGCGTGGCATAGGTTTCGACCTTGCCGGCCTTGGCGCGCGCCACCAGGTCGCTGACCTTGGTGATGCCGGTGCCCTTGTTGACGACCACGAACAGCGACTGCGTGCCGATCTGGCTGATGGGCGTGAAGTCGTGCTGCACGTCGTAGCTGGCGCCGGAGCCGGCCTTGAGCACCAGCGGCGCGATGGCGACGGTGTTGGGGGCCAGCAGCAGGGTGTAGCCGTCCGGGTTGGCGCGCGCCACGTAGGCACTGCCAATGGTGCCGGCGGCGCCGGTGCGGTTTTCCACCACCACCGACTGCTTCAGGCGCGGCGCTAGCTTTTCCGCGAACAGGCGAGCCAGCACGTCGACGTCGCCGCCGGCCGGGTAGGCGACGACAATGGTGACCGGCTTGGTCGGGTATGCGCCCTGGGCCAGGGCGGTGCCGCCGGTGGCAGCGGCCAGGGCGGTCGCGGCGGCCAGCGTGGCGAGTACTTTGCGGCGTACGGACTTCATGATGTTCAGACCTCTGTAAGACATGGCGCCCGGACGGGCCGGGGCCAGTGGCTGTGTCGGCGTCCGGCGCGTTGCATGCGCCGGACGGTACCGCCGGGGGGCGCGCAGACTGTCAGAAAACGTGCTTGATGCCGATCATCGAGCCCCACTGGTTCGCGCCCGGACGCGGGTTCGAGCCAGGCGAACCGCCGCTGACCGACATGGCCAGCTGGCCGTCGTTGTTGATGAAGCCGGCGGTGGCGTACGCCGAGGTGCGCTTGCTGAAGCTGTACATCGCGCGCAGCGCATACAGCATGGCCTGGTTGCTGCTGCCGTGGTAGTTCAGGTAGTAGACCTGGCCCGCCAGGTTGACCGCGGGGGTGATGTCGTAGGACGCGCCGGCGTAGTACAGGTCGCTGATGCGCGTGGGGCTGCCCTCGTTGTCGCGGCGGATCCAGCCGGCGCCGACCTTGGCGCGGCTGAACAGCATGTAGCCGCCCAGCGACAGACGGTCGTCGGTCAGGCCGCTGTTGGTCAGCCCGCCGAAGGCGCCCGGGCCGCCGCGCTGCGAGTCATACGCGGCGGTGACGCCCCAGGTCTTTTGGTCATAGCCGAGCATGGCGGACCACTCGCGGCAGGCCTTCTTGTCGGCGGGGTTCTCGCCGGCGCAGTTGGAGCCCGAGGGGCTGGGGCCGGCGTTGACCGTGTCGCGCCCGAAGCTGTAGGTGGCACCCACCACGAAGCCATTGAGGTTGGCCTTGTACGACACCGCGTTGTCGGCGCGCGTGTTGGGCAGGTAGCTGTCGAGCGAGCCCGAGCCGTACACATTGGCGCCCAGGATGTCGCTGTCGAGCGTGGCCCAGAACAGCATGGTGTACTGGCGGCCGAACGACAGCTGCCCGTACTGGTTGGTCAGCCCCACCAGCGCCTGGCGCCCGAACAGGCGGCCGCCCTGGTTGGAGGTGCCGGAATCCGGCGAGAAGCCCGACTCCAGCACGAAGATGCTCTTCAGGCCGCCGCCCAGGTCTTCGGTGCCGCGCATGCCCCAGCGCGAAGGCACGGTGCCGGTCAGGTTGGGCATGCGCGCGAGGCCGTGGCCGCCGGCGCCGACATTGCTCACATACTCGACGCCCGTGTCGATGACCCCGTAGAGGGTGACCGAGGATTGTGCCGAGGCCAGCAGGGGGGAAACCGCGGCCAGGCCTGCGGCATATCGTGCAAGTTTCATCTACCAGTTTCCTTCCAGTTTTTCCGTCTTGTAATCGTCTTGTGGTCCGGGCCGCTGCGATGGCGGTCCGTGGTCAGGGCAGGCTTGTCGTGGGCAGGTTCTTCTCCTCGTCGCGGGTCTGTGCAGATTGCGATTTCAGCCCCTTTTGTTTTATATATGGAACGACAAACAACATAAGAAACGTTCACGGGAAATATAGCCGTGACTTTCCGAAAGTTGTGAGGGGGGTTATCCCTAGTGAGGCCAGGGCACGACGGCGCCCGGTGCGGCGTGCGACGCACATGCCAGCTCCAGCGAGGCGGGCAACGTATCCGACGGCCCATACTGCAGGCAGAAACGGTCCGCTTGAGCGCGCTAGACGCTATCGTTAACCCGGATCCCGCAAGCGAGGCGGTATCGCCTATCCTCAAAAGGTTTTATTCGCAAACTAAAGTTTTATATATGGAACAAAAACAGCCCCTTATGCCGGTGCAGCCTGACCGGGCGTTGCTGGAAGCCCTGGACAGCGGGTTTGCGGAGCGCGTGGCGCAGGTCGGACCCGCCGGCGAGCGCGTGGCCTACCGCTGTGGCGGCGGCAGTGGTCCGGTGATCGTCCTGTTGCATGGCATCAGTTCGGGGGCGGCGTCGTGGCTGCCGTGCGCGAGCCTGCTGGCCGCGCAGGCGCGGGTCATCGCCTGGGATGCACCCGGCTACGGCAATTCGTCGCCGCTGGCGCAGCCGCGTCCGCTCGCTTCGGACTATGCCCAGCGGCTTGACGGACTGTTGCAGGCACTGGGCGTGCAGCCGGCCCTGATCGTCGGGCATTCGCTGGGCGCGCTGATGGCGGCGGCCTATGTCGCCAACACACGCCATCTGCCGGCGCGGCTGCTGTTGCTGAGCGTGGCGCAGGGCTACGGCGGGGCCGGCAAGGAGGCGCAGGCGACAGATGTGGCGCGCCAGCGGCTGGAAGCGCTGGAATCCCTCGGCGTCGATGGCCTGGCGCAACGCGGGCCGGCCCGGCTGCTGAGCGAAGAGGCCGACCCCGGCGCCCAGGCCTGGGTGCGCTGGAACATGCAGCGGCTGAACCCGGACGGTTACCGGCAGGCGGTGGCGATGCTGTGCGGGGACGACATCCACGCCTATCTTGCGCGCCGCCCCGAGTCGCTGCCCACGCAGATTGCCTGCGGCAGCCGCGACGTGGTCACCACGCCCCCTGCCTGCGGCACGCTGGCCGAACGCTTCGGCTTGCCGTTCTCGCTGATCCCCGATGCCGGCCACGCCTGCTATATCGACCAGGCCGCCGCCACCGCGCGGCTGATCCGCTCGGCGCTGCCGGCCTGATCAAAGCTTTTTGCAGGAAACCGCTTGCCAAGCGCGTTGACCCCACTCCGTCATTCCCGCGCAGGCGGGAATCCAGCGTCTTAAAAGTCACTGGGTCCCCGCCTGCGCGGGGGACGACGTGCAGGTTGTTCAAGACGAGTCGGTATTGGTTCAGCCTGCGGTAGCTCACCTCGGATTCTCTTCTCTTCAACTCGCGGGTTAACCCCAGTCAAATTTTGCGGCCGCGTTGTCTATAGTCGTACCTGTGTTCAATATCTAAACCAGTGTTTCATTAGTAAAACGTAGCCAGACGATCGCAAGACCGGTCGGCAAGGCGCGAGGAACACGGTCCCCCCGCTGCAAGACATGGAGCAAAGCGCAATGGAAAGCCTCTCGTACAACCCGAACCTGGTGCCCTGGGAGCGTCCGGCGCCGAACAACGTCGCAGGCAAGGGCCATATCGAGCAACCCGGCAAGGTCGCCAACATCGTCTGGCAGACCCGCCCCGCCGCACCGTCCGGCTACGAGAACGCGCTGGGCGATGCCCTTGAAGCCGCGTTCGAAGGCGGCGCGCAGAATCCGCAGGACATCGTGCGCGCCTTCAATGACGCCGGCTTCCTGGGCGTGGACGGCCAGCCCTGGACCGAAGAGCGCTTCCTGTCCGAAATGCGCCGGCTGGGCGCCTGAGCCCGCCCCAGTCCAAGTCCAGCCTCGAAGCGAGAAAACCATGGAATCGAACAAGCAAGCCCGCACCGAAGCCCGCCTGAACAGCGGCCTGCGCAACTACTGGTATCCGGTCGCCGCCTCGTGGGCGGTGTCCCATGCCCCGATCGGCATCACCCGCCTGAGCCAGAACATCGTGCTGTGGCGCGACGGCGCCGGCCAGGTCCACGCCCTGGAAGACCGCTGCCCGCACCGCGGCGCGCGCCTGTCGATGGGCTGGAACCTGGGCGACCGCGTTGCCTGCTGGTACCACGGCGTCGAGGTCGGCGGCGACGGCCAGGTCAAGAGCGTGCCCGCAGTGGAAAGCTGCCCGCTGGAAGGCCGCACCTGCGTGCGCAGCTACCCGGTGCAGGAAAAGGCCGGCGCCATCTTCCTGTGGTTCGGCGACCAGGCCCCGCAAGGCGAGGGCAGCCCCGACGAACTGCGCCTGCCGGAAGAACTGGTCAGCGAAGAACACAGCCAGTTCCTGTGCGTGGCGCACTGGGACTGCAACTACCGCTACGCCATCGACAACGTGATGGACCCGATGCACGGCGCCTACCTGCACGCGGTGTCGCACTCGATGGCCAGCGGCGAGAAGTCCGCCGTGATGCAGGTGCGCGAGACCGAGCACGGCCTGGTGTTCGAGAAGACCGGCCAGCGCGGCGTCAACTTCGACTGGGTGGAATTCGGCGAGACCGGCACGCTGTGGCTGCGCCTGGCGATTCCGTACCGCGCCAAGGTTGGCCCCGGTGGCCCGTTCGGCATCGTCGGCATGGCCACGCCGGTGGATGAAGACCACTGCATGGTGTTCTTCTGGCGTACCCGCCACGTGCAGGGCTGGGAGCGCGACGTGTGGCGCTTCCTGTATCGCAACCGCCTGGAGCAGCTGCACTGGGACGTGCTGGAGCAGGACCGCGTGGTGCTGGAGATGATGGCTCCGAACGCGCGCGACCACGAGATGCTGTACCAGCACGATGCCGGCATCACCCGCGTGCGCCGCCTGCTCAAGCGCCGCGCCGAGCAGGAAGTGGCCGACGAGCCGGTGGCCATGCTGCAACCCGCGGGAGCCGCCAGCCATGGCTGAGGCAATCACCAACAACACGCTGCTGGCCGGGCGAAAGGTGCTGGTCACCGGCGCCGCGCGCGGCCTGGGCCTGGCCTTTGTCCGGTCGCTGGCTGAAGCCGGCGCCACGGTGGCGATGGCCGACATCCTGGCCGAGCGCCTGCAGCAGGAAGCCGACGCCCTGCGCGCCCGTGGCCTGAAGGTGGTGCCGGTCACACTGGACCTGTCGGACCCGGCCTCGGTGCAGGCCTGCGCCGACGCCGCGGTCAAGGTGCTGGGCGGACTCGACGGCCTGGTCAACAACGCTGCCGTGACCGACTCGGGCGGCCGTGACGCTGCCGCCATCGACATTGCTACCTGGGACCGCGTGATGAACGTCAACGTGCGCGGCACCTGGCTGATGACCACCGCCTGCCTGCCGGCGCTGCGCGCCAGTGGCCGCGGCGCCGTCGTCAACCTGGCTTCGGACACGCCGCTGTGGGGCGCGCCCAACCTGCTGGCCTATGTGGCGAGCAAGAGCGCCATCATCGGCATGACCCGCTCGCTGGCGCGTGAGCTGGGCCGTGACCAGATCACGGTGAACGCCGTGGCCCCGGGCCTGACGCTGGTGGAAGCGACCGAATACGTGCCGCAGCACCGGCACGACCTGTACCGCGAGCAGCGCGCGATCTCGCGCGAGCAGCTGCCCGACGATGTTTGCGGCGCGGTGCTGTTTGCACTGTCCGACCTCGCCCGTTTCGTGACCGGCCAGACGCTGGCGGTCAACGGCGGCTTTGTCATGCACTGATGCACTGATCCACAGAAACCAAGAGGAATCCAAATGAGCGATCTTTCCCAACCAGCAGACATCAAGCGTTCGTGGGAGCAACCGGACGGCGCCTCGTTCGACCAGTGGATGGAAGGCCGCGTGGCGCGCTTCTCCACACGCAAGTACGACTGGGATGCGCTGAAGTTCCAGGCCGACTACGACCCCAAGTACCGCCGCGCGCAGATGCGCTACCTGGGCACCGGCGGCACCGGCGTGGCCGCCGACACCAATACCGTGCCGTCAGAGAATTTCACCTTCTCCACGATGATCATCCCGGCCGGCCATGAAGGCCCGTCGCATATCCACACCGACGTGGAAGAGGTGTTCTTCATCCTGCGCGGCAAGGTCAAGCTGATCCTGGAAAAGGACGGCGAGCGCTACGAGACCATCCTGACCGACCGCGACCTGGTATCGGTGCCGCCGGGCGTCTACCGCGAGGAAATCAACATCGGCGAGGAAGACGCGCTGATGTGCGTGATGCTGGGTGCCAAGAAGCCGATCACGCCGACCTACCCGCCCGAGCATCCGCTGACCAAGATCAAGCGCTGATGCCGTCCGTCAACGCGCCGCCACCGAAGCCATGAGCATCAACCCCATCCCGGCCACGCCCGCCGCCAGCGAGACCCCGGACAAGTACATCGTCCCGGGCCTGGAGCGCGGCCTGCGCCTGCTGAGCGAGTTCAGCAGCAAGGACCGCACCATGTCGGCCGCGGAACTGGCGCGCCGCCTGAAGGTGCCGCGCTCGACCGTGTTCCGCCTGCTGGCCACGCTGGAAATGCTGGGCTTTGTCGAGCGTGCCGATGGCGGCCGGGATTTCCGGCTGGGCATGGCCGTGCTGCGGCTGGGGTTTGAGTACCTGGCGTCGCTGGAGCTGACCGAACTCGGCCGCCCGCTGCTGGAGCGGCTGCGCGACGAGATCGGCTACCCCAGCAACCTGGTGGTGCGCGACGGGCGTTCGATCGTCTACGTGGCCAAGGCGGTGTCGCCGCGGCCGTTTGCGAGTTCGGTCAACGTCGGCACGCGCCTGCCCGCGCATGCCACGGTGCTGGGGCGCGTGCTGCTGGAAGACCTGTCGCTGGACGAACTGCGCAGCCTGTATCCGGAGGCGCAGCTGGAGGTGTTCTCCGAGAACACGCCGCGCACCGTGGAAGCGTTGCACGAGATCGTCCAGCGCGACCGCGAACGCGGCTACGTACTGCAGGAAGGCTTCTTCGAAGCCAGCATTTCGACCATTGCCGCACCGGTGCGCGACCGCACCGGCAAGGTGGTGGCGGCGCTGGGCGCCACCATCCCCGCCGCGCATATCGATCCGGCGCAACTGGACGCGATGGTGGAGCGGGTCAGGGATACCGCGGGCGAGTTGTCGCGCCTGCTTGACTACCGCCCGTCGCTGCAAAGTAGCCGCGCCAAGGTGGTGAATCTGTATCGGGAGTGAGGACAATGTCCATGATTGAACTCGACGGCAAGGTTGCCGTCGTTACCGGCGGGTCCTCCGGCATCGGGCTGGCGACCGTCGAGCTGCTGCTCGAAGCGGGTGCCGCCGTCGCCATGTGCGGCCGCGACGAGACCCGCCTGCGCAGCGCCGAAGCGCAGCTGCGCGAGAAGTTCCCCGGGTGCCGGCTGCATGCCGCCACCTGCGACGTGCTCAGGCCGGAACAGGTCGCTGCCTTTGCCGCCAGCGTGCAGGCCACGCTGGGCAACGCCGACATGCTGGTCAACAACGCCGGCCAGGGGCGCGTCTCCACCTTCGCCAATACCGAAGACGCGGCCTGGATGGAAGAGCTGCAGCTGAAGTTCTTTTCCGTGATCCACCCGACGCGCGCCTTCCTGCCGCAGCTGGAGCAATCGGGCCAGGGCGCCGTCGTCTGCGTCAATTCGCTGCTGGCGCAGCAGCCGGAGCCGCACATGGTGGCGACTTCCGCCGCGCGCGCCGGCGTGCTGAACCTGGTGCGCTCGATGGCCACCGAGTTCGCGCCCAGGGGTGTCCGTGTCAACGGCATCCTGATCGGGCTGGTCGAATCGGGCCAGTGGCGCCGCCGCTTCGAGGCGCGCCCGGAAGAAGACCGCCACCTGGACTGGGCCGCATGGACCGCGCGCCTGGCCCAGCAGAAACATATTCCCCTTGGCCGCCTGGGCCTGCCGGTCGAGGCAGCCCGCGCCATCCTGTTCCTTGCCTCGCCGTTGTCTTCGTACACCACGGGCAGCCATATTGATATCTCCGGAGGACACTCCCGTCATGCCTAACCAACAACCGTACGAACAACAGCAGGTCACCGTCGGCTGCGCCATCGCAGCGTTTCTCGAGCAGTGCGGCGTCAAGGCCGCCTTCGGCGTGATCTCGATCCACAACATGCCGATCCTCGACGCCATGGGCGAACGCGGCAAGATCCGCTTCGTGCCGGCGCGCGGCGAAGCGGGCGGCACCAATATGGCCGACGCCTATGCCCGCACCACGGGCAGTCTGGGCGTGTGCCTGACCAGCACCGGCACCGCCGCGGGCAATGCCGCCGGCGCCATGGTCGAAGCCCTGACCGCCGGCACGCCGATGCTGCATATCACGGGCCAGATCGAAACGCCTTACCTGGACCAGAGCCTGGCGTACATCCACGAGGCCCCGGACCAGCTCACCATGCTCAAGGCCGTGTCCAAGGCCGCCTTCCGCATCCGCAGCGCCGACACCGCCATCAGCACCATCAAGCTGGCCGTGCAGACCGCGCTGACGGCGCCGACCGGCCCGGTCAGCGTGGAAATCCCCATCGACATCCAGGCCGCGCTGATCGACCTGCCGGCCGACCTGCAGCCGCTGCCGGTGCCGCAGCACGTGCCGTCGGCCCATGCGCTGGACGCGCTGGCCGAGCGCCTGGTCAAGGCCAGGCGCCCGCTGCTGTGGCTGGGCGGCGGTGCCCGCCACGCCAGCAAGCAGGTGCAGCGCCTGCTGGACCTGGGCTTCGGCGTGGTCACCAGCACGCAGGGCCGCGGCATCGTGCCGGAAGACGATCCGCGCTCGCTGGGTGCCTTCAACCTGCACAAGCCGGTCGAGAACTTCTACCAGACCTGCGACGCGATGCTGGTGGTGGGCTCGCGCCTGCGCGGCAATGAAACCCTGAAGTACGAACTGAAGCTGCCGCGTCCGCTGCTGCGCATCGACGCCGACCCGGCCGCCGAAGGCCGCTGCTACCTGAGCGACTACTTTGTCAGCGGCGACGCCGCGCTGGCGCTGGACGCGCTGGCGGATCGCCTGGAAAGCCGCATGCAAGTCGATCCGGCCTTCGCCGCCGACCTGCGCCGCGCGCACGACACCGCCGTCAACGGCCTGGTCGACGGCCTTGGCCCGTACTCGGCGCTGGTGCAGGCGCTGCAGGCCGCGGTCGGCCGCAGCTTCAACTGGGTGCGCGACGTGACCGTGTCGAACAGCACCTGGGGCAACCGCCATCTGCGCATTTTCGATTCGCGTGCCGGCGTGCATGCACTGGGCGGCGGCATCGGCCAGGGTTTGGCGATGGGTATCGGCGCTGCGATCGGCGCTGCGGCGACGGCTTCGGGCAAGAAGACCTTCACGCTGGCCGGCGACGGCGGCTTCATCCTGAACCTGGGCGAACTGGCCACCGCGGTGCAGGAACGCGCCGACATGGTGATCGTGCTGATGAACGACAAGGGCTACGGCGTGATCAAGAACATCCAGGATGCGCAGTACGGCGGCCGCCGCCACTATGTGGACCTGCATACGCCGGACTACGCCACGCTGGCCAGCTCGCTGTCGCTGCGCCATGCCCGCGTCAGCAGCCTGGCCGATGTCGGCACGGCGCTGGAGCAGGCCACGGCCGAGTCCGGTCCGTTCCTGCTGGAAATCGACATGCTGTCGATCGGCAGCTTCAAGACCGTGTTTGCCGGCCCGCCGGTGAACAAGGACAAGGAAGAGACGGCGCGTGAACAAACCACTGTAACCGCCTGAGGGAGACCGGAGATGCTGCATGTGTCCATGGTTGGCTGCGGCGCGATCGGCCGCGGCGTGATGGAATTGCTAAAGAGCGATCCTGACGTGGTGTTCGACGTGGTGATCGTGCCGGAGCACACGATGGACGAGGCCCGCGACGCGGTCTCCGCGCTGGCGCCGAGCGCCCGCGTGGCGACGCAGCTGGACGAGCGCCGCCCCGACCTGCTGGTCGAGTGTGCCGGCCACCATGCGCTGGAAGAGCACATTGTGCCGGCGCTGGAACGCGGCATCCCCTGCATGGTGGTGTCGGTGGGTGCGCTGTCCGAGCCCGGCATGGCCGAGCGGCTGGAAGCGGCCGCGCGCCGCGGCGGCACGCAGGTACAGCTGCTGTCTGGCGCGATCGGCGCCATCGATGCGCTGGCAGCGGCGCGTGTCGGCGGCCTGGACGAAGTCATCTACACCGGCCGCAAGCCGGCGCGCGCCTGGATCGGCACGCCGGCCGAGCAGCTGTTCGACCTGGACGCGCTGACCGAGGCGACGGTGATTTTCGAAGGCACGGCCCGCGACGCGGCGCGCCTGTATCCCAAGAACGCCAACGTGGCCGCGACGGTATCGCTGGCAGGCCTCGGCCTGGATCACACCTCGGTGAAGCTGCTGGCCGATCCGCACGCCGTGGAAAACGTGCACCACGTGGAAGCGCGCGGCGCCTTCGGCGGCTTCGAGCTGACCATGCGCGGCAAGCCGCTCGCGGCCAATCCCAAGACTTCCGCGCTGACGGTGTTCAGCGTGGTGCGCGCGCTGGGCAACCGGGCGCACGCGGTATCGATCTAGCCCCGGCAGCCACGCCCCACAGACTTAGCAGGCAACGACAATGAAGACGCAAGAAGTACTCCCCATCTGCATCGCCGGCGAATGGCGCCTGGGGACCGGCGACCGCTACGGCACGCGCTACCCGGCCACCGGCGAAGTGGTGGCCGAACTCAACGCCGCCAGCCTGGCGGACGTGGAAGAAGCCGTGCAGGGCGCCCACCAGGCCTTTCTCACCAGCGGCTGGGCCCAGCGCAAGCCGCATGAGCGCGCCGCTGTGCTGTACCGCGTGGCCGAGCTGATCCGCGCCAAGGGCGAGCAGCTGGCGCAGCGCCAGCGCCTGGACAACGGCAAGCCGATCAGCGAGACCCGCGCCCTGGTGGCCAGCGCCGCCGGCACCTTCCAGTTCTTTGCGGCGGCCTGCGAGACGCTCGAAGAGACCATCACGCCGCAGCGCGGCGACTGCCTGACCATGAGCGTGTACGAGCCCATGGGCGTGGTCGCGGCGATCACGCCGTGGAATTCGCCAATCGCCAGCGAGGCGCAGAAGATGGCGCCGGCGCTCGCCGCCGGCAACGCCGTGGTGGTCAAGCCCGCCGAGGTCACGCCGCTGATGGCGCTGGAACTGGCGCGCATCTGCGACGAGGCCGGCGTGCCCAAGGGCCTGATCAGCGTGTTGCCGGGCAAGGGCTCGGTGATCGGCGATGCCATCACCAAGCATCCGCTGGTGCGCCGCGTGTCGTTCACCGGCGGCACCACCACCGGCAAGCACATCGCCCATATCGCCGCCGACAAGATGATGCCGGTGTCGCTGGAGCTGGGCGGCAAGTCGCCGACCATGGTATTCGACGATGCCGACCTGGACCACGCGGTCAACGGCGTGCTGTACGGCATCTTCAGTTCGTCGGGCGAGTCGTGCATCGCCGGCTCGCGGCTGTTCGTGGCGCGCTCGCAGTACGAAGCCTTCATGGACCGCCTCGCTGCCGGCGCCGCGCACCTGCGCGTGGGCGACCCCACCGACGAGCGCACCCAGATGGGCCCGCTGATCACGGACCGTCATCGCGACAGCATCGAGTCCTATGTGGCGGCCGGGGTGGAAGAGGGCGGCCAGCTGCGCACCGGCGGTCTGCGTCCCGATGTGGCTGGCCTGCCCAATGGCTACTTCTACACGCCGACCATCATCGAAGGGCTGGATAACAACGCCCGCATCTGCCAGGAAGAGATCTTCGGGCCGGTGCTGGTGGCAATCCCGTTCGACGACGAGGACGACCTGATCGCGCAGGCCAACGACAGCGTCTACGCGCTCGCCGCCGGCATCTGGACGCGCGACTACAAGCGCGCCTGGCGCGTGGCACGTGCCGTGCAGGCGGGCAATGTGTGGATCAACACCTACAAGCAGTTCTCGATCGCCACGCCGTTCGGCGGCTGGCGCGACAGTGGCCTGGGCCGCGAGAAGGGACGGCTTGGCATCCTGCAGTACATGGAGCAGAAGAGCGTGTACTGGGGCCTGAACGAACAACCGCTGCCGTGGGCCAACCACTGAACCCGGCAGGCTGGAGAGAGACAATGATCAAGGTATTGGGGATCGACGAGATCGTCTACGGCGCGGATGACTTTGACGCCTGCCGTGGCTTTTTCTCCGACTGGGGCCTGGCCATCAGGCGCGACGACGCGCAGGGCCTGGATTTCGAAACGCTGAATGGCTGCCGCGTGCTGGTGCGCCGCATCGACGACGCCATGCTGCCGCCCGCCATCGAGGCCGGCCCGACGCTGCGCGAAGTGGTGTGGGGCGTGGAATCGCAAGCCTCGCTGGACCACATCGCCAAGGCGATCGCCGACGCACCGGGCTTCGTGCGCCAGGGCGAGGGCGACACCCTGCGCATCGGCTGCACCGATCCGAACGGCCTGGCCGTGCGCTTCCAGGTCACGCGCAAGCATGACGTGCAGGTCGACTGCGCGCTGATGAACACGTGGAACGAGAAGCCGCGCCTGAACCAGCGCAGCCCGATCTACGACCATGCCACCCCGATCGAAGTGGGCCACGTGGTGTTCTTCGTCAAGGACGTCAAAGCGACGGAGCGCTTCTATGTCGAGAAGTTCGGCTTCGTGCCGTCGGACCGCTATCCGGACCGCGGCGCCTTCCTGCGCTGCACGCCCGAGGGCGGCCACCACGACCTGTTCCTGCTGCAGCTGCCGGAACCGAAGAGCGGCCTGAACCACGTCGCCTTCACGGTGCGCGACATCCATGAAGTCTTCGGCGGCGGCATGCATGTCTCGCGCAAGGGCTGGGACACCCAGCTCGGCCCGGGCCGGCACCCGATCTCGTCGGCCTACTTCTGGTACTTCAAGAACCCGGCCGGCGGCCTGATCGAGTACTACGCCGACGAAGACCAGCTGGACGAGCACTGGGAGCCGCGCGCGTTCGAGCCGGGCCCGACCATGTTCGCCGAGTGGGCGATCGAGGGTGGCATCGACGGCAATACCCGCCGCCAGAAGAACGCGGGCGGACCGGCAGGCAAGTTCCTGACCGAGAAGCGGTAAGCATAACCAACGTCGCTCCCGCGAAGGCGGGAGCCCAGCGTCTTTGAAGCGCTGACGAAAGGCGAAAGTCACTGGATTCCCGCCTTCGCGGGAATGACAGACGAAGGAAGCAGCAATGAGTGCCCACCAGTCCCTGACCCTGCGCGTCCAGGCCATGCGTTTTGAAGCGCGTGGCGTGGTCAGCATCGAACTGCAAGATCCCGAAGGGAAGACCCTGCCCGAGTTCAGTCCGGGCGCCCATATCGACCTGCACCTGGGCAACGGCCTGGTGCGCAGCTACTCGCTGTGCGGCGCACCTGAAACGCGCCAGCGCTATACCGTGGGCGTGCTGCTGGACCGCGGCAGCCGCGGCGGTTCGCGCTACGTGCATGAGCAGCTGCGCGTGGGCACCACCCTGACCGTGGGCGCGCCGCGCAACAACTTTGCGCTGGACGAGAGCGCCGCGCACACCGTGCTGGTCGCCGGCGGCATCGGCGTCACGCCGATCGTCTGCATGGCGCGCCGGCTGGCCGAGCTGGGCAAGTCGTTCACGCTGATCTACTGCGCCCGCTCGCGTGCCGAGGCCGCATTCGTCGAACAGCTGTCCGCCCATGGCGATGCCGTGCGCTTTCACTTCGACGACGAGGCCGGCGTGCCGCCGGACCTGAACGCGATGCTGGCCGGCCAGGATGCGCAGACGCACCTCTACTGCTGCGGCCCCGGCCCGATGCTGAAGGCGTTCGAGGCGGCCTGCGAGGCGCACGGCTACGCGAACGTGCACATCGAGCGCTTTGCCGCCGACCCCTCCACCGAGGCGGTGCAGGAGGGCGAGTACACCGTGTCGCTGTCGCGCACCGGCACCATCGTCAAGGTGCCGTCCGGCAAGTCGCTGCTGGACGCGCTGCTCGATGCCGGCGTGCAGATGGACTACAGCTGCCGCGAAGGCGTGTGCGGCTCGTGCGAGACCGCTGTGCTGGAAGGCTGCCCCGACCACCGCGACAGCGTGCTCAGCAGCAGCGAGCGCGCCAGCAACAAGACCATGATGGTTTGCGTATCGGGGTGCAAGGGCAGCAAGCTGGTGCTGGACTTGTAATCCTGCCGCACAGCCTTTGGACACCGATGGTGTTCCCCTCTCCTCATGGGGAGAGGGGCAGGGTGAAGGGTGGTTTGGCAAGGCACCACGCCACCAGAACCGCCGGCCCTCACCGCCGGCCCCTCTCCCGCATGCGGGAGAGGGGAGCAAACCTCCCGCATGCCGGGCCGCCCCAAAATTAAACCGAGAAGCCCCGTGTTGACTCAGAGACAAGACACAGCGCCCCCCCGCGCACCGGTGGCCGCCACCGCAGGTATCGTGACCACGGCCGACAGCGCCGGCCAGGGCGCAGCCGCCCGCAGCGGCACGCTCACGCGCGGCAATATCGTCGCCCGCATCGAGCGCATGCCGGGCAACGCCATGCATATCCGCGCCCGGCTGCTGATCGGCCTGGCCACGTTCTTCGACGGCTTCGACGTCATCGCCATCGCCGCCACGCTGCCGCTGCTGATCGCGCAGTGGTCGCTCACGCCGGGCCAGATCGGCTTCCTGATCGCGGCGCCGTCGGTCGGGCAGCTGGTCGGGGCGTTGCTGTTCCCGGGGCTGGCCGAGCGCTTCGGCCGGCTGCGCTCGATCGGATGGAGCGCGGGCATTATCGGCCTGATGAGCCTGGCCTGCGGCTTCGCTCCGTCGTTCGAGATCTTCGCGCTGCTGCGCATCGTGCAGGGCCTGGGCCTGGGCGGCGAGCTGCCGGTGGCGGCCACCTATATCAACGAGGTCACGCGCGCCCATGGCCGCGGGCGCTTCGTGCTGCTGTACGAGGTGGTGTTCCCGATCGGGCTGATGGTGTCCAACGGCATCGGCGCCTGGCTGGTGCCGCACTACGGCTGGGAGGTGATGTACTTCCTCGGCGGCGTGCCGCTGGTGCTGTTCTTCATCCTGCGCCGCGTGATTCCAGAATCGCCGCGCTGGCTGGCCGAGAAGGGCCGCCTGGAAGAGGCCGACGCCGCACTGCGGACATTCGAGGCGCGCGCCAAAACGCCCCTGCCGCCTCTGGGCGACACCAGCGCCTACGAACGCATGGCCCAGCATCCGCGCCGCCGCGTGCGCGACCTGGTCAGCAAGCCTTATATCGGCCGCACGCTGGCGGTGTGGATGCTGTGGGCGACCTGCGGCTTTATCCAGTACGGGCTGTCGACGTGGCTGCCCACGGTCTACAAGACCGTTTACCACGCGCCGCTGCAGCTGGCGCTGAACCTCGCCGCCGGTGCCTCGGTGCTGGGCGTGGTCGGTTCGCTGGTGTGCGCGATGATTGTCGACAAGGTCGGGCGCAAGCCGGTGATCAATGTGTCGTTCCTGCTGTGCGCGCTGTCGCTGGTGCTGGCGGGGGTGTTCCACGCGTCGAACGTGTACGTGGTCGCGACCTTCTGTGCGCTGGCGATGGGGTTCCTGGCCAGCGGGTTCATCACTGCCTATGTCTATACGCCGGAACTGTATCCGACCAGCGTGCGGGCGATGGGGTGCGGGCTGGGCGGGGCGTGGCTCAAGCTGGCGGCGATCTTCGCGCCGGGGCTGATTGCGAGCACCATCGGCAGCGGCGACCTCAGCATTGCCTTCTTCGCGCTGTCCGTGGTGCCCGCGCTGGCGGCAGTCACCGTGCATTTTCTTGGCATCGAGACCAAGGGGCGGGTGCTGGAAGAACTGGAGATCTGAACGGGCGCGTGCTCGTCCTGTTCCCCTGGGGGCCGTACCGGGATCCGGTGCGGCCCTTTCTTTATTCCTGCGTGCGCAACAGCTTGCGCAGCCCCAGGTAAACCGCCTCCCGCTCCTCCGGCGACAACTGCCGGATCACCTGTGCCTGCCCGCGCCGCGCCAGCGGCATCACCTGGTCGTGCAGCGCGGCACCGGCTTCGCTGATCGTGCAGATCAGCTTCTTGCGGGGCGTGTTGCCGGCTGAAGTCAGCCGCACCAGCCCCCGATCCTCCAGCAGCCGCAGCGTGCGGCTCACCAGCGCCTTGTCCGAGGTCGACTGCGTCACCAGCTCGGCAAACGGCAATTCGCGCGCGTGCGCGAGCAGCGCCAGGATGCGCCACTCCGGCACGGTCAGGCCGAATTGTTCCGCATAAGGCTTGGTCACCGTGCTGCGCAGGGCGGTGACCAGCTGGCTCAGCATCGTGGTCAGGAAATTGTCGACGGTCAGCCCGCTGCCGGCCTCGTCGAGGTCGGTCCAGGGGCTAGTGTCGGCGTCTGGCGCGGGCTTGCCGTTGGCGGGCGCGGCGTGACGGGGCATGCGGTCCTCTTGATCTGGTCTGCCGGCCGCCATGCGGGGCCGGTTGGCGGGCCAGATTGTCTCATAGCCGCTCGCCAAATCCGCCATCGTGTGTCGCGTTCATGGCAGCGAAGAGAAATTATAGAAATTTGATATGTCAATTGGGGTTTAACGTAAGTTGAGTTGTCAATATTGGCGACCTAGGATTACTCGTGTTCATGATGTGAGCATACGTTTTACTAATAAAACAACCGAAAGTGTTGTAACCCGAGCCAACCCTGTTTTCGCGGTGCGCACAACAGCCCACTCCAACCGCGAATGCGCCCCCACAGGAGCTGTCGATGAGACACGAACGCCCCCGCCGCCTTTTCCTTGCCGCCACTGCCATGGCCGCGCTCGCGCTTGCCGCGGGCAGCGCGCTGGCCACCGCCGCGTATCCGGCCAAGACCGTGACCATGGTCGTGGCCTATCCGCCCGGCGGCGACACCGACGCCATGGCCCGGCTCTATGCCGACAAGCTGTCGGCGCGCCTGAAGCAGCCGGTCATTGTCGAGAACCGCCCCGGCGCCGGCGGCGTGCTCGGCGCCAGCTTTGTCAGCCGCGCACCGGCGGACGGCTACACGCTGCTGTACACGCCCAACCCGTTTACGCTGGCCCCGATGGTGCTCAAGCTGGCGCCGTCGGCGAGCTATGACCCGCTGCACGGCTTCACGCCGGTGATCCAGACCGCCGTGCAGGCGGTGCTGCTGGTGGCCAATCCGCAGGCGGGCATCAAGACCGTCGGCGAGATGATTGCCGCGGCCAAGGGCGGCAAGACGCTGACCTACGGCAGCCCGGGCGCCGGTTCGCCGATGCATATCGCCGGCGAGATGCTGAACCGCGCCGCGGGCGTGAAGATCCAGCACGTGCCATACAAAGGCGTGGCGCCGGCGGTCAACGACGTGGTGGCGGGGCATGTGAACTTTGCCTATGTCACGCTGGGCCCGGTGGCGCAGTACATCAACACCGGCCGGCTGATCCCGCTGGCGATTACGGACGCGAAGCGCTCGCCGCTGCTGCCCAACGTGCCGACGCTGGCCGAGCTTGGCTACAAGGACGTGGTGGTCGGCGCATGGCACGGCGTGATGGCGCCCAAGGGCACGCCCCCGGAGGTGGTCAAGGTGCTGAACCAGCAACTCAACGACGTGCTGCGCCTGCCCGACGTGACCGAGAAGATGGCCACCTTCGGCGCCAGCCCCGTGGGCGGTGCGCCGGCCGCGCTGGAAAAGGTCAATGCAGCCGATTACGAGCGCCTGGGCAAGGTGATCCGCGACCTGGCCATCACGGCGGAATGACGCAGGGCACCGCATCGCATTCATGCATCAAGACAAGCAGGAGGCCGGCATGAGCAAGGCCATCGTGGGAAGCTCCACGGCGCAGGTGACCGCGCGCGAAAAGGTCATGGGGCGCGCGCAGTATGCCGGCGACATCAAGTTGCCCGGCATGCTGCACGCCAAGGTGCTGCGCAGCCCGCACCCGCACGCGCGCATCGTGCGCATCGACATTTCCGCGGCGAAGGCGCTGCCCGGCGTGAAGCTGGTGGTGACCGGGCAGGACGTGCCCACCCGCAACTGGGGCCCGCACCGCAAGGAGCAGCGCATCCTGGCCTGCGGCGTGGTGCGCCATGTCGGCGAGGAAGTGGCCGCGGTGGTGGCGGTGAGCGAGGAGATCGCGCGCGATGCGCTGGACCTGATCCGCATTGAATACGAGGCGCTGCCGGCGCTGCTGACGCCGGCCGCGGCGCTGGCCGAGGGCGCGCCCGAGATCCACGCCGGCACGCACAATATCGGCCACGAGATGCACATCGTGCGCGGCGACGTGGATACCGCGTTCGAAGCCTGCGCGGCGGTGTACGAGGCCACCTACGACATGCACTCGCAGTACCCGGGCTACCTGGAGCCGATGGCCTCGGTCGCGGCGCAGGACGGCAACGGGCGGCTCACGCTGTGGGCCTCGACCCAGTCGGTGTTCCTGGCGCGCGCGCGGCTGGCCGAGGCGCTGGACCGGCCGGTCTCGACCATCCGCGTGGTGCAGGCCACCACCGGCGGCGGCTTCGGCGGCAAGATCGTCGAGGAGAACAACAGCCTGATCTGCGCCTTCCTGGCCAGCCGGCTGGAGCGCCCGGTGCGGCTGGTCAACAACCGGCTGGAAGACTTCCAGGGCGCGCGCGCCAGCGTGCCGATGCGGGTCTGGCTGCGCATGGGGCTGTCGGCCGACGGCGTGATCCTGGCCAAGGACGTGCGCATCACGGCTGAATGCGGCGCCTACTCCGGGCTTGCCGGCGACGTGATGCACGTCACCGCCATGCGCAGCGACAACATGCACCGCGTGCAGAACGTGCGCTCGCATGCGGTGATGGCCTACACCAACAACCCGCCGCGCGGCGCCTTCCGCGGCTTTGGCGGACAGCAGATGCAGTTTCCGCTGAACTGCCACCTGACCGTGCTGGCCGGCATGCTCGGCATCGACCCGATCGAAGTGCACAAGCGCAATGCGATCGGCGCGGGCGAGACCAGCGTGCATGGCTGGAAGATCAGCAGCACCGGCATGGCCGAATGCCTGGACATGACGCGCCAGGCCATCGGCTGGGACGCGAAGCGCGCGGCGCCGCGAGGCACCGGCACGCGCCGCCGCGGCGTGGGCATCGCCGCGGCCATGCATGTCAGCGGCAACCGCACGCTGGGCAACTGGGATGGCTCGACCGTCCTGCTCAAGGTCAACGAGGACGGCCGCGTGATGCTGCAGACCAGCGAGTGCGACATGGGGCAGGGCGCCAACACCATGCTCAGCCAGATCTGCGCGCAGGAGCTGGGCATTCCGCTGTCGCACGTCACCGTGATGGCGCCGGATACCGACACCGCACCGTTCTGCCTGGGCTCGCTGGCGTCGCGCGTGACCATCATCGCCGGCAACGCGGTGCTGCGCGCGGCGCGCGAGGCGCGCCAGAAGCTGCTGGCACTCGCCGCGGAAAAGCTCGGCGTGGATGCGGCACAACTGGTGATTGCCGATGGCCGCATCGCCGCGCCGGGCCAGCCCGACAAGTCCGCCATGCTGGCCGAGATCGCGCGCCTGCACATCTTCCGCCACGGCGGCGAGGGCATCCACGTGCGCGCCACCTACGACGCCCCCACCGTGATGCATGACGCCGACTACTACGGCAACGTCGCGCCCGCGCATTCGTTCGCGGTGCAGGCCGTGGAGGTGGAGGTCGACACCAGCACCGGCCAGGTCACGGTGGTCGACAGCTTTGTCGCCGACGACTGCGGCAAGGCCATCAACCCGCTCGCCGTGCACGGCCAGACCCACGGCGCGACCGTGCAGGCGATCGGCTGGACCCTGTACGAGAACCTGCAATACGAGGATGGCCGCCTGATGAACGGCAACTTTGCCGACTACACCATGCCCACCGCCGACGCCGTGCCGATGCTGCGCACCGACGTGGTGGAATCGAACGACCCCAACGGCCCCTACGGCGCCAAGGGCGCCAGCGAAACCGCGATCCTGCCGGGCGCGGCGGCGATCGCCAATGCCGTGTTCGACGCCGTGGGCGTGCGCATCCAGTCGCTGCCGATCACGCCGGAAAAGGTGCTGGCCGGCCTGCGCGAACTGAAGGAGAAGGAGGACGCCCATGCGTGACTTTGCCTTCCTTGAGCCGGGCACCGTGGCCGAGGCCAGCCAGATGCTGGCCGACCTAGGCGACCGTTGCCGCATCTTTGCCGGCGGCACCGCGCTGATGCTGGGCATGCGCCAGCGCATGCTGACGCCGAGCCACCTGGTCTCGCTGGGCCGGCTCGATGCGCTGCGCGGCATCACCTTCGATGCACGTGATGGCCTGCGCATCGGCGCGCTGACATTGCATGCCGAGGTGGCGCGCTCGCCGCTGGTGCAGGCGCACTACCCGATGCTGGCCGGCATGGCCGCGCGCGTGGCCAATCCGCAGGTGCGCAACCAGGGCACCATCGGCGGCAACCTCTGCTATGCCGACCCCGCCACCGATCCGCCCGGCTGCCTGATGGCGCTGGGCGCGCAGATCGTGGTCAGCGGCCGCGGCGGCGAGCGCGTGATCGATATCGAAGACTTCCTCGTCGACTATTACGTCACGGCGCTGGCACCGGATGAAATCGTCACGCAGATCCGCCTGCCGGCACCGGGCGCGGGTGCCGATGGCCGCTATTCGCGCTTCCTGCGCACGGCCGCCGAGCACCGGCCGCTGGCCAGCGTGGCGCTGGCGGTGCGGCGCGAGGGCGCGTTCTGCGTCGAGGCGCGGCTGGCGGTGGGCGCTTCCACGCCGATTCCGGCCCGGCTGCGCCGCGCAGAAGCCTTGCTGGCCGGCAAGAACGTGACGGCGGAACTGGCTGCGGAAGCCGCCGCCATCGTCGCTGCGGACATCAACGCGGTCTCGGACATGCGCGGGTCCGAGGCGTACCGTCGCGAGATGGTGCGGGTGGTCGCGCGCCGCACCATTGCCGGGCTGTTCGGCGTGGCCTCGGAGTAAGGAGTTCCCATGGACAAAATCAGCATCGAACTCACCGTCAACGGTGAAGAACACCAGGTCGAGGTGCCGGCGCGGCGCCTGCTGTCCGACCTGCTGCGCGACGACCTGAACCTGACCGGCACCAAGCGCGGCTGCGAGACCGGCATCTGCGGCGCCTGCTCCGTGCTGGTCGACGGCGAGGTGGTCAAGTCCTGCCTGATGCTCGCTGTGCAGGCGCGCGGGCGCCATGTGATGACCGTGGAAGGGCTGGCCGCCGACGGCCAGCTGCATCCGTTGCAGCAGTGCTTCATGGACAACGGCGGGCTGCAGTGCGGCTATTGCACCCCGGGTTTCCTGATGGCCTCGTGCGCGCTGCTTGCCAACAACCCCAACCCGACCGAAGACGAAGTCCGCCACGGCCTGAACGGCAACCTGTGCCGCTGCACCGGCTATGTCGGCATCGTCGAATCGGTCCTGTCCGCCGCGGAGAAAATGCGTGGAAATTGAAAAGACCCTGGTCACCGCGGCGCCGCCGGCGCGCGTGTGGGAGCTGCTGCTCGACCCCAACGTGATGGGCGCGTGCGTGCCCGGCATGGAATCGATCGAAGTGCTCAGCGATGTCGAGTACATCGCGCACATGGCGGTCAAGATCGCCTTCATCAACGCGCGCTTCCGGCTGCATACGAAGATCGTCGAGACACGCGCGCCCAATTACCTGCGCACGGAGGGCACTGGCGAGGATGCTTCGGTGGCAAGCTCGCTGCGGCAGTCGAGCGAGCTGTTCCTGACCGCGCTGGACGATGGCGGCACGCAGCTGCGCATCAGGGTGCAGGTGGACGTGCTGGGCCGGCTGGGCACCTTCGGCCTGAGCGTGATGAAGACCAAGGCCGACCGCATGTGGGACGAGTTCGGCGCCAGCCTGCTGGCGCGGCTGTCGCCGGGCGCGGCGCAGGCGCTGCCCGAACCGGCGGCGAAGGCCGCACCTGCGGCACCGGCGGGGGCAGTCGTATCCGCTGCGGCAGTCAATGGCCATGCGGTGCCGCCGGCGCAGTCCGCGCCGCCGGCACCTGCCGCGGGCGGGCTGTTCTCGCGGCTGTTCGGGCGCGGGGATGCCGCGCGCGGGCCGCTGTCCGACATCTGCGTCGAGCTGCGCCGCCGCGACGAGACCATCGTGGTGCGCTGGCCCGCGGCCCAGGGCGAGCAGTGCGCGGCGTGGCTGCGCGATTACCTGCGCCCGGGGGCATAGGCTGCGCCAGGGCGGGGTCTGCCGGCAATACGGGTACCCTACGGGGTGCAGGCGTGATATATGAGAGCGTTACGCCAAGACCGAATATTGCAGAGACAGACCATGACGACCGATTCGCCGCAGGAAGACACGCAGGAAAGCGGCCAGGAGGGCGCCCAGGATAGCGCCCAGGACAAGTACATCGTGCCGGGGCTGGAACGCGGCCTGCGGCTGCTGGGCGAATTCAGCAGCCGCGAGCGCACCTTGTCGGCGGCCGAGCTGGCGCGCCGGCTCAAGGTGCCCCGTTCGACCGTGTTCCGGCTGCTGGCCACGCTGGAAATGATGGGCTTCGTCGAGCGCACCGACGGCGGGCGCGAATTCCGCCTGGGCATGGCGGTGCTGCGCCTGGGCTTTGACTACCTGGCCTCGCTGGAGCTGACCGAGCTGGGCCGCCCGCTGCTGGACCGCCTGCGCGACGCGATCCACTATCCGTGCAACCTGGTGGTGCGCGACGGACGCTCCATCGTCTATGTGGCCAAGTCGGTGGCCTCGCGCCCGTTTGCCAGCACGGTCAATGTCGGCACCCGGCTGCCGGCGCACGCCACCGTGCTGGGCCGTGTGCTGCTGGAGGACCTGTCGCTGGCGGCGCTGCGCGCGCTGTATCCGGAGGAGCGCCTGGAGGTGTATTCCGAAAGCACGCCGCGCACCGTCGAAGAGCTGTACGAGATGGTCCAGCGCGACCGCGAGCGTGGTTATGTGCTGCACGAAGGCTTCTTCGAGGCCAGCATCTCCACCATCGCGGCGCCGGTGCGCGACCGCAGCGGCAAGGTGGTGGCGGCGCTGGGCGCGACCATCCCGGCCTCGCACATTGACCCGGACCAGCTCGACGACGTGGTGGAACAGGTCAGGCGGGCGGCGGCCGAGCTGTCGCGCCTGCTCGACTACCGGCCGGAGGCGCCGACGCCGTTTGCCTGATGGCAAGGCGCCGACTGCCACCCGAGGGGAAGCAATATGCAGGAACGCAAGACATACAACGTGTCGCCACGCCGGCGGCAATGGCTGGCCGGCACGGCGCTGTCCGTCGCGCTGGCGGCAAGCCTGCCATGGCAGGCCGCGCAGGCCGCGGGTTGCGCCAACGTGCGCATCGTGGTGCCGTTCCCCGCCGGTGGCCCGGCCGACCAGCTCGCGCGCACGCTGGCGCACGGGCTGCAGCAGCGGCGCGGCACAGCCTTCGTGGTCGACAACAAGCCTGGCGCCAACGGCAATATCGGCATCGACACGGTGCGGCGCGCACCGGGCGACGGCTGCACGCTGCTGGTGGCCCCGGCCGGCAACCTGACCATCAACCCGACGCTGATGCCCGCGCTGACCTACAACGTCGAGCGCGATTTCCGGCCGGTGTCGCTGCTGGCTGGCTCGCCCAACGTGCTGGCGGTGCATCCGTCGGTCAAGGCGAATTCCGTGCAAGACCTGGTCAGGCTGGCAAAGGAGGCCGAGAAGTCAGGCAAGCCGCTGGGCTACGCCAGCCCGGGCGTCGGCAGCGGCCTGCACCTGGCTGGCGAACTGTTCCGCAACAAGGCCGGCATCACGCTGCTGCACGTGCCTTACAAAGGCACCACGCAGGCGCTCAACGACGTGGTAGGCGGGCAGGTGCCGGTGCTGTTCGGCACGTGGCCGACGCTGGCGCCATTCGTCCAGTCCGGTGCACTGCGCGCGCTGGCGGTGACGCAGCCGAAGCGCTCGCCGGCCGCGCCGAACGTGCCGTCGCTGGCCGAGCAGGGCGTGCCCGGCATCGACGTCAGTTCCTGGTATGCGCTGCTGGTGCCCAAGGCCACGCCGCAGCCGGCGGCCGATGCGCTCAGCGCCGACGTGCGCGCGCTGCTGGCCACGCCCGCGGTGCGGGCCGAGCTGCAGCGCCAGGGCATGGAGCCGGTGGGCAGCACGCCGCAGGCGCTCGACGCCCGCATCCGCGAGGAAACCGCGGCGTGGGCGAAACTGATCAAGGCATACGGGATTACCGCGGAGTAGCAGCGCAGCGGTATCCCATCAGCCCCGACAGGTCGCGCGCTGCCTGCCTGACCTCCTTTTCCACACGTTCGCGCAGCGTGCCATCCGCTTCAAAGCGCTGCTGCGGCCCCGCCACGCTGATGGCGGCGATCACGTCGCCGTCGGCGCCGCGCACCGGTGCCGCGCACGAGTCGATGCCCGGCTCATAGGCAGAAAAACTCCACGCACAGCCGCGTTCGCGGTCGGCGGCCAGGATATCGGCCAGCCGCGCGTGCGTGGCCGGGCTCTGGCCGGTGACCGTCGGCAGGGGCTCGGGTCCCAGCAGCTCGCGCAACGTCTCCGGCGGCAGCTCGGCAATCAGCATCCGCCCGGGCGTAGTCAGATGCGCTGCCACGCGGCTGCCCACCTGGATATTGCTGACCAGCGAGGCCGCGGGCATCTGCCGCAGCAGGTAGAGCGCATGGCCGCCATCGCGCACGGCCAGGTAGGCCGACAACTGCAGCGACGTGCTCAGCCGGGCCAGCACGCGCCCGGCAAAGCTGGTCAGGTCATTCGTGGCCAGCACGCGCGAGGCCAGCTTCAGGAAGTTGAAGCCGACCTGGTGCCCGCCTTGCGGCAGGCGTTCCACCATGCCCTCATGTTCCAGCGTGTCCAGCAGCCGCATCACGGTGACGCGGTTCACGTCGATGCGCCGGCCCACTTCGCTCAGGTTGGCGGTGGCGCCGCCCTCGGCGATGAAGCGCAGCAGGCGCAGGCCGCGGATCACGGGGGAGACCAGCTGGGCTTCGCGGGCGTCTTCGGGGTCTGCGCTGTCGTCGAGGTCAGGTTCGGTCGGCGGGCGGGACTTGGGCATGGTTGGTTTTGCTGGCAATGGACAACGGCCGCGCAGGCGGCCGTCAGATGGGTTTTCGCACCCTGCTGGGGTGCTCCCCTCTCCCGCTTGCGGGAGAGGGAGCACCCAATGGGCGACTCAAGATCCTGTGGTCGTGCGGCCTTAGCCGAGCGCGACATGCCAGGCGTCGTAATCGTACACCCAGTCGGCATTGCCGCCTTCCTTCAGCCAGGCATTGCTGCGCGAGCCGATCTGGATGCGGCTGGTGCGCGCGTGCCGCGCAGCCTGGTAGCGGGCCAGCGCGGCGGGCACGCCTGCGGCGCCATCGGGCGCGGCATTGGCAAGGCAGCGGGCCAGCACCACGCCGTCTTCAATCGCCATGCCGGCGCCCTGCGCCATGAACGGCATCATCGGATGGCAGGCGTCGCCCATCAGCGTGACCGGGCCGACCGACCACGCCGGCAGCGGATCGCGCACGTACAGCGCGGAGATCAGCACGTCGTCGCAGGCATCCAGCAGCGCGCGCGCGTCGGGGTGGAAGCCGGCATAGGCGCTGCGCACGTCTTCCACGCGGCCGGGCGTGGTCCAGGATTCATTGCGCCAGGCTTCCTGCGCGACGGTGGCGAAGACAAAGATGTCGCGGCCGCGGTTGAGGGGGAAGGTGACGATCTGCGTGGCTGGGTCCGAGCCCCACCACTTGGTGAAGGCGCCCAGGTTGGGCACCCCGGCGAGGCGCTCGGCCGGCACCACCGCGCGGTAGGCCACCACGCCGGTGAAGATCGGGCTTTCCTGCCCGAACAGTGCGGTGCGCACGGTGGAGTGGATGCCATCGGCACCGACCAGCACGTCGACCCGCTCCTCCGCGCCATTGGCAAAGCGCAGCGTGGCGCCATCGGCATCCGGCGCGATCGCCATGGCCTTGTGGCCCAGGCGCACGCATTCGGCCGGCACCGCGGCTTCCAGCGCGGTCATCAGGTCCGCGCGGTGCATGGTCAGCTGCGGCGCGCCGTAGCGGCGCTCGGCTTCCTCCTGCATCGGCAGGCGCGAGGTTTCTTCGCCGGTGTCCCACAGGCGGCTGATGCGGTGGCTGGGGCGGGCGGCGGTTTCCCGCAGCGCGTCGCCCACACCCAGCCCGTCCAGGGCGCGGACGGCGTTGGGGGTCAGGTTGATGTCGGCGCCCACGCGGGCGAAGCGGGGGGCTTGTTCATAGACCACGGCGTCCATGCCGAGCTTGCGCAGGGCGATGGCTGCGGCCAGGCCGCCGATGCCGGCGCCGTTGATTCCGATTTTCAGGGGCATTTTTGTCTACCTGCTGGGAGTTGGGCTGGCAGACGTTCGGCTGCTAGCGCCATGAATGTTCAAAAATGAATGATATGTTCATAAAAGTCTATGAGCGCGAAGGGAATGCGTCAACCAAGGGTGAACCCTAGGGGCGGTGGCGTCACTGGCGAGGGTGCCGAAGATAGTCCGGGCCGAGTGCTGCCACCAGCAGCACCCGGCCCGGACGCCTTTCTTGTCAATCCTTCCGGACCTGCATGGCTGGTTGCAGAATCTTCTCCTGCGCCCAGCTCACTGCGGCGCGTGCGGGTGCTTCACCGCTCTTCTCCACGCGCTGCGCCAACGCGAACACGCGCTCGCGGATGCGTGCCACTTCGGCCAGCACAGCAGCCTCGTCGGCGCCGCCGAGGTATTCGCGCGCGCAGCTGATGATGCCGCCCGCGTTAATCAGGAAGTCGGGGGCATAGAAGATGCCGCGCCGCTGCAGGGTGTCGCCTTCCTCGAGGGAGGCCAGCTGGTTGTTGGCACCACCGGCGACGATCCTGAACTGGCACTGTTGCGCCACGGCCGGCGAGATCACCGCACCCAGCGCGCAAGGGGCGAACACGTCGGCGGCGACGCCCGTGATGTCAGAGGACGGCACGGCTTGCGCGCCGAATTGCGCTCGTGCCTGTTCGACCCTGGCGCCGTTGATGTCGGCCACGATCAGCTTCGCGCCGGCCTCATGCAGGCGGCGGCAAAGGTCCCAGCCCACCGAACCCAGGCCTTGCACGGCAACCGAGATGCCGTCCAGACTGTTGCGGTCCAGCGCGTAGCGCACTGAAGCTTCAATGCCGACGAATACGCCATACGCGGTCTTGGGCGAGGGGTTGCCGCCAAAGCCGTCAGTGCGGGGCATGCCGCTGATGTAGCGGGTCTCGGCCTGCGCGGCACGCATGTCCTCGACCGTGGTGCCGACATCCTCGGCGGTGATGTAACGGCCGCCGAGCGATTCGACCAGGCGGCCGAAGGCGCGGAACAGCCGGGCGCGGTCAGTCTGCGCCGGTGTGCGCAGGATCACCGCCTTGCCGCCGCCAAAGGGCAGGCCGGCCAGGGCATTTTTGTACGCCATGCCTTGTGAAAGCCGCAGCGCATCGGTCAACGCGTCGCTTTCGGCCGGGTAGGTCCAGTAGCGGCAGCCGCCGAAGGCCGGGCCGAGGCTGGTGTTGTAGATGGCGATGATGGCCTGCAGGCCGGACTCGGGATCGCTGGCGAGCGTGATGCGCTCGTGGGACGGGCCTTCACCAGTGCCAAACAGGCGGCCGGCGGCCTCAAGGGAAATGCGGTCGGTCAAAACGTCTTCTCCATGACGAGGCGGAATGCAAAGGGGTAACCTTGCCTTCCTGGTACACCGCTTTGGGTTGCAAGGCGGTGCAGTGGCGATGGCGGCCGGGGCGGCTGCCATCGTGTTTCGGCCGGGCGGCAATTGTGTTGCAGCCGGGCCTCGTCTGCCCGGTTGCCCGGACAAACAACAGGTCCGCGCCATGGCGCGGACCCGGTGCCGAATCTTACCGGCAAATTGCCGCGGTCCCGACTAGGGTTTCTGTGGAGGGAGTCCAGCGCCGAGGCCGATGCGGTACGTCGTGCGGAATGAAGACAGCCGCACATGGCGGCTGCACTTGAAATATTGCCAGTCCGGCAAACCGGGGGCGCGTACGAAGGCGCTCCCCGAACTGCCTAAAGTCCCAACACAAGCTTGGCAATAATATTGCGCTGGATCTCGTTGGACCCCGCGTAGATCGACGCCTTGCGATAGTTGAAGTAGCGAGGCGCCAGCACGGCCGCATAGTCCGGCCCGATGCGTGGCGCGGCCTCGCGTCCCTGCAGTTCCGCCCAGGTATCCTGCACGAACGGCAACGCCGCCGGCCCCGCGGTTTCCACGGCAAGCTCGCTGGCGGCCTGCAGCGCCTCGGTGCCGGTGAGCTTGAGCATGCTAGACGCCGCACCGACCGAGGTGCCCGATTCCACGCTCGAGAACACCCGCAACTCCACTGCCTCGAGCGCCGCGGTGCGCAGATGCAGCGCGGCCAGCTTGTGGCGGAACAGGGGATCGTCCAGCAGGCGGCCGCCGTCATCGGCCGATTGTTCAGCGGCGATGTCCGCGATCTTCGACAACTGCTTGCGCAGCATCGGGCTGTAGACGCCGCCGCGCTCGAACTCCAGCAGGTACTTGGCGTAGGTCCAGCCCTGGCCTTCCTCGCCGATGCGGTTCGCCACCGGCACGCGCACGTTCTCGAAGAAGACCTGGTTGACCTCCTGCTGGCCGGGCACGGGGCCGTCCAGGGTCGGCAGCGCCGACACCGTGATGCCCGGCGTGCGCATGTCCAGCAGCAGGAACGAGATCCCTTCCTGGCGCTTTGATTCGCGGCTGGTGCGCACCAGGCAGAACATCCAGTCGGCCCACTGCGCATGCGTGGTCCAGATCTTGGAGCCATTCAGGATGTAGTGCTCGCCGTCGCTGTCGGTGCCGTGGTCCGCGCGCATCTGCAGCGAGGCCAGGTCGGAGCCCGAGTTGGGCTCGGAATAGCCCTGGCACCACCATTCGTCGGAACTCAGGATCGGCGGCAGGAAGCGTTGCTTCTGCTCGGGCGTGCCGTACTTCATGATCACCGGCGCTACCATCTTCAGGCCCATCGGCGACACCGGCGGGCAGCCTGCGGCGCCCAGTTCCGACTGGAAGATAAAGCGCTGGGTCGGGGTCCAGCCCGGGCCGCCGTATTCCTTGGCCCAGTTCGGCGCGGCCCAGCCGCGCGCGTGCAGCGCCTTCTGCCAGCGCACCTGGCCGGCCTTGTCGAGGTAGCCGTTCTTGGACTGCGCCATCATCGCGCGCAGTTCGGGGTCAAAAGCCTGGTCGATCCAGGCGCGCACTTCTTCGCGGAACTGCTGGTCTTGCGGGGAGAAATCGAGATTCATCGACGGGCCTCGCTGGGTAATCGTCTGTGTTCTGTGGGCGGTTTCAGGCCGCGGCGGGGTAGAGCAGGTCGGCGTAGCGGCGCAGGTGGTGCTCGGCCGATCCCATCTGCAGGTCGATCGCGGTGACGCGCTTGAAGTAGTGGCCTACCGCTAGCTCTTCGGTCACGCCCATGCCGCCGTGGATCTGCACGGCCGCCTGGCCGACGAAGGCACCGGCCTGGCCGGCCTGGATCTTGGCCGCGCACGCCGCCTGCGCCCGCACCGGCGCGGCGCTGGTGGCCTGCATCGCCGCCATCTGGGTCAGCGCCACGGACTGCTCCAGCTGGATATACATGTCGGCCATGCGGTGCTGCAGCACCTGGAAAGTGCCGATCGGCACCCCGAATTGCTTGCGCTGGCGTGCGTAGTCGATGGTGTCGGCCAGCATCCGGGCCATGGCGCCGTTGGCTTCGGCGCAGAGCGCGACCATGGCGTCGTCGCACAGCTGTTCGATCAGGGCAAAGGCTTCGCCCTCCGCGCCGATGCGCTGGCTGGCCGGCACCTGCACGTTGTCAAGCAGCACTTCGGCGGCGCGCTGGCCGTCAAAGGTGGGGTACTCGCGCAGGGTCACGCCCGGCGTGTCACGCGCAATCCAGAACAGGCTGATGCCGTCGCGGTCGCGGCGCGCGCCGGACGTGCGCGCGCTGACCACCAGATGGGTGGCGAACGGCGCACCGGCCACGGCCTGCTTGTGGCCGCTCAGCTTGTAGCCGTCGCCCTGGCGCGTGGCGCTGGCCTGCACGTCGTGCCGGCAGTAGCGGCTGGCGGGTTCGGCATGGGCCCAGGCGGCGGTGGCCTCGCCGCCGATGATGGCCGGCACCCACTGCGCGGCCAGCTCGGGGCTGCCGTGCCTCAGCGCGCCGCCGCCCAGCACCACGGTGCCCAGGTAGGGCTCCAGCACCAGATGGCGGCCCAACTGCTCCATCACGATCATGTGCTCGGCTGCGCCGCCACCCAGGCCGCCCAGGGCTTCGGGGAAGGCTGCGCCGAGCAGGCCGAGCTCGCGGGCAAACGCGCGCCAGCAGTCGGGGCGCCAGCCCGCGGCGGACTGCACGGCAGCGCGGCGCGCTTCAAAGTCATAATGATCGGCCAGGTAACGCGCGAGCGTGTCGCGCAGCATCGACTGTTCTTCGCTGAACTGGAAATCCACCTTGGCTCCTTCGGAATGGGGATGCGGCGTGATTGCGGTAGTCTGGCGGGCATCATCCGGCCAGCCGGGCAGTTGGCGCATCGTCGCATCGGACGAAGCTGCGCCTGCCCCCGCGCACCGCGCGTTTTTGTGGCACTGCAGCAGACGACGGCGGTGCCGCTTCGTCGCTTCCGACGATTGTCGAACCGCCCGGGGTTCCGAGAATGCGGGTTCAGCATCCGCCAACACACCGACACCCGTCGAGGAGTTCCACGCCATGCATCCCCACATCCACGCGCAGCGCACGCCCGACAAACCGGCTGTCATCATGGGCAGCAGCGGCGAGGTCGTCACCTACCGCGAACTTGACGAGCGCTCGAATCAGGTCGCGCACCTGTTCCGCAGCCAGGGACTGCGGCCCGGCGACCGCGTGGCGTTCATGGTGGAGAACCATCCGCGCCTGTTCGAGCTGTGCTGGGGCGCGCAGCGCAGCGGCATTGTCTACATCTGCCTCAGCACGCGCCTGAACGTGGCCGACGCGGCTTACATCGTCAACGACAGCGGCGCGACCATGCTGATCACCACCCACGCGCAGGCGGAGGTCGCCGCGGCGCTGGCCGGGCAGACTCCCGCGCTGCGCCGGCGGCTGATGCTGGACGGCACGGTGCCGGGCTATGACGCGTACGAGACCGAGCTGGCGCGCTGCCCCGTCACGCGCATCGACGACGAAGAGACCGGCGGCGACATGCTGTACTCGTCCGGCACGACGGGACGGCCCAAGGGCGTGTACGCGCCGCCCGCCAGCACGGACATCGAGGCGCCGACCTCGCTGACCAGCCTGTGCCAGCGGCTCTATGGCATGGGTACCGAGACCCGCTACCTGTCGCCCGCGCCGCTGTACCACGCCGCGCCGCTGCGCTACTGCATGACCGTGCAGGCGCTGGGCGGCACCGCGGTGGTGATGGAGCACTTCGACGCCGAGGATTACCTGCGGCAGGTGCAGCAGCACCGCATCACGCACACGCAGCTGGTGCCGACCATGTTCTCGCGCATGCTCAAGCTGCCCGAGGCGCGGCGCATGGCCTATGACGTATCGTCGCTGCGGGTGGCGATCCACGCCGCCGCGCCGTGCCCGGTGCAGGTCAAGGAGGCCATGATCGCGTGGTGGGGCCCCGTGATCTGGGAGTACTACGCCGGCACCGAGGGCAACGGCGTGACCGTGGTCAGCACGCCGGAGTGGCTGGAGCGCAAGGGCACGGTGGGGCGGGCCATGATCGGCAAGCTGCGCATCTGCGGCCCGGACGGCGCGCTGATGCCGCCGGGCGAAGCGGGCACGATCTACTTTGCCGAAGGCCGCGTGTTCTCGTACCACAACGACGACGCCAAGACCGCTGAGTCGCGCCACCCGCAGCACCCGGACTGGAGCACCATCGGCGATATCGGCTACGTGGACGCAGACGGCTACCTGTTCCTGACCGACCGCAAGGCCAACATGATCATCTCCGGCGGCGTGAACATCTACCCGCAGGAGGCCGAGAACCTGCTGATGACGCACCCCAAGGTGATGGACGTGGCCGTCATCGGCGTGCCCAACGAGGACTTCGGCGAAGAGGTCAAGGCGGTGGTGCAGCTGGCCGACATGGGCCTGGCCGGGCCCGATCTGGCGGCCGAGCTGATCGCGTTCTGCCGCGCCAACCTGTCCGCCATCAAGTGCCCGCGCTCGGTCGACTTCGAGGCCGAGCTGCCGCGCTTGCCCACCGGCAAGCTGCTCAAGCGGCTGCTGCGCGACCGCTACTGGGCCAGCCATGCCAGCAAGCTGGTGTAAGCCCGCCGTCCGCCGTGCGCGGTTTCCGGCGGTGCGGCGGTTTACGTCATAATCCCCCGTTACATCATAGCCACGGCCGCCCGGCTGCATCCGCAGCACGGGCGGGCGCATTGCGCCGTTCTGCAAGGCAGCGATGCGCGGGAGACGACAACAGCCAATGGCAAGTATCGAGGACACAGGACGGCGCGTGCCGTCCACCACCGCATCGCTGGCAGCCAAACTGCGTCCGCCGTTGCTGACCCCGTTCCAGGTCGAGCGCGCCGCGATCTGCGAGGCGGTGTGCGCGGCCGGCTTCGTCAAGCTTGTGCTGGTGCGCGCACCAGCCGGCTTCGGCAAGACCACCGCCATGCTCCAGTGCCGCGCGCGCCTGGAGGCAGCGGGAGGGCGCACCGCCTGGCTGACGCTGGACCGCTCGGATAACGACGCCTCGCGCTTTCTCGGCTCGGTCGAGGCTGCCATCGCGCAGGGCCTGAGCGGCGGCGCGCCGGGGCGGCCGGCGCACGCCACGCTGGCACAGGATCCCGGCGAACAGGCGCTGGCCCTGATTGACCGCCTGGCCAGCCACCACGGCGCCTTCACGCTGTTCCTCGACGATTTCGAAACCATCCAGAACGATGCCGTGGCCGGACTGGTCTGGCAGCTGGTGGACAGCCTGCCGCCCGGCTGCCGCATGGTGATCGGCACGCGCTGGGTGCCCGAGACCGGCCTGGGCCGCCTGCGCGCGCGCGGCGAACTGCTCGAGATCGAACCCGCGCAGTTGCGCTTCTCCGCCGGCGAGACCGCCTCCTTCCTGCGCCAGGCGCGCGGCCTGAAGCTGGATCCCGCGGCCGTCAGCGCGCTGCACCGGCGCACTGAAGGCTGGGCCACGGCGCTGTGGCTGGCCTCGGTGGCGCTGGAGCGGCGCAGCCAGCCGGAGGGTTTTATCGCCGGGTTCTCCGGCTCGAATGCGGCGATCGCCGACTACCTCGTCGAGGACGTCTTCCTGCATCTGCCCGAGGCGGTGCGCGACTTCCTGCTGCGCACCTCGATCCTGGACCAGCTGTGCGGCCCGCTGTGCGACGCCGTGTGCCAGCCCGCCGCGGCTGGCAGCAGCGACGAGATCCTGGCCTGGCTGGAGCGCGCCAACCTGTTCCTGCTGCCGCTGGAGAGCGAGCGCTACGGCGAGCGCGGCTCCGGCGCGGCGCCCGAGCAGTGGTACCGCTATCACAGCCTCTTTTCCGGCTTCCTGCGCGGCCAGCTGGCGCAGGCCATGCCCGAGGCCGTGCCGCAGCTGCACTTGTCGGCGTCGCGCTGGTATGAGTCGCAAGGGCGCCCGGTGCCCGCCATCGAACACGCGCTTGCTGCCGGTGCGCTCGCGCACGCCCTACAGTTGCTCGACGGGGCCGCGGACGACCTGCTCGCGCAGGGCCGCATGCGGTTGCTGACGCGCTGGCTGGAGGCCGTGCCGGCCGGGGAGCTGGCACGCTGGCCGAAGCTGCAGATCGCGCGCGTCTGGTCCGTGTCGTTCACGCGCGGGCCGGCTGAGGCCATTGCGCTCCTGCAGGCGATCCCCACCGAGGGTGCGGCCGGCGACCTGCTGGCGCATATCCGCGCGCTGCGCCACATGCTGCTGAACATGATGGACCGCTTCGACGATGCGCGTGCCTTTGCCCGCAACGAGCTGCCGCCATTGCCGATGGGCTATGCCTTCCCCGATGCCATCCTGGCCACGTCGATGGCGCGCCTGGCAGCGGTCGCCGGCGATTACCCCGAGTCGCGCCGGCTGCTGCAGGTGGCGCGGCACGCGGTGCGCGGTTCGGACAGCAACTTCAACAAGATCTTCTCGGAGTCGGTCGAAGGCCTGATCGACCTGCGCCAGGGCCGGCTGCAGCAGGCCCTGGGGCGTTTTCGCATTGCCGCCAGCACCATGCTGCCGAACCGCTTCGGGCTCACCAACGGCAACGCCATGGCCGGCATCCTGCTGGCCGAGGGCCTGTACGAGAGCGGCGACAGCGAGCGCGCCAGCCGCCTGCTCAACGTCTACCTGCCGCTGTCGCGCGACCTCGGCCTGCCCGACCAGATCATCACCGCGCACACGGTGCTGGCCCGCATTGCCTTCGAGCGCGGCGAAGCCGACCAGGCGCATGAATGGCTGGCACAGCTCGAAGCGCTGGGACACCACCGCGGGCTGACGCGTCTGGTGCTGGCCGCGATGCTGGAGCGCGCGCGCCTGGCGCTGCGCCAGGGCAATGTGCACGCCGCGCAGGAGGCCATCGAACGCGCCGCCGATCCGGCGCTGTGGCGCACGCGTCCCGGGGTCAGCTCCTTTGCCAGCGATGTCGAGGACATCACCCTCGGCCGGCTGCGGCTGGACTTGCATACGCGGCCCGGCACGCCGGTGCGCGAGGCCATTGAGCGCGAACTGGCGGCCGCCTCCGGCAACCAGTTGATGCGCCGGGCCCTCAAGCTGCGCATTCTGCTGGCGCAGGCGTGCCAGCGCACCGGCGACGGCGCGCACGCGCTGGTCGTGATGGGCGAGGCGCTGCGTTTCGGCGCCGCCGAAGGCTTTGTCCGCATCTTTGCGGATGAGGGCGACGATGTGCGCCGGCTGGTGGCAGATGCCTGCGCGCGCCAGTCGGCCAGCCTGCCTGCTCCGTATGTGGAAAAGCTGCTGCAGGCGTGCGGCCAGGGCAGCGGCGGGGAGGCACACGCCGGCGCTGGCCGGCCCGCGCCGGCGGCGCTGGTGGAGCCGCTGACGCCCAAGGAGCAGAAAGTGCTGCACCTGCTGGCCGAGGGCTACTCCAACGTGGCCATGGCCGAGCGCCTGTTCGTGTCCGAGACCACGGTGCGCACGCACCTGCGCAATATCAGCGCCAAGCTGCACGCCAGCAACCGCACCCAGGCGGTGGCCATCGCGCGCCAGCTCGGGCTGCTCTGAGCCGGCGCGGGCGGCGTGGCGCGGATGCCGCGCCGCAGGGTCAAATCCCAATGAATTCCGTGAATTCCGCCAGCGGCGCGCGCGCTGCGCGCAACTGGTTGGCGGGCGCTTCGGCGTCCTCGTAGCCGATCGCCATGCCCGTGAACAGCATCCGCTCGGCCGGCAGCGACAGGAACTTGCCAATGGTCTGCGGGTACATCGCCCAGCATTCCTGCGCGCAGCTGTCCAGCCCTTCTTCACGCAGCAGCAGCATCACCGTCTGCAGGTACATCCCCAGGTCCGACCATTGCGGCGGGCCCATGCGCCGGTCCACCGTGCAGAACAGCGCCAGCGGCGCGCCGAAGAAGGTGAAGTTGCTGGCAAACTGCGCCAGCCGCCGCGCCTTGTCCTCGCGCGGGATGCCGAGGTAGTGGTAGAGCGCCTCGCCTACCTGGAAGCGGCGGTCGCGGTAGGGCGAGACCAGTTCGCGCGGGTAGATGTCGTACTCGCGCGCTTCGCCGGTGGGCGCCTCGGCAATACGCTCGCGCACGATGCCGCGCAGGCGCTCCAGCGCCTCGCCGCCGACGACATGGATATGCCAGGGCTGCAGGTTGCCCCCGGAGGGGGCGCGCGCGGCGGCGTCGAGCACGCGCCGGATGGTGTCGGGCGCAACGGCGCGCGGCAGGAAGCCGCGGACGGATTTGCGGCTGGCGATGGCCTGGCTGACGTTCATGCGGACTCCGGAAAGATTGGTCGGCGGGCGCGCTTCAGATGAAGGGCGGTTCGCTGGTCCAGTCGAAGAAGTCCGGCATGTCGTGCGACACGGTCTCCGGGAATGCGGCGGGACGCTTCTCCAGGAAGGCGTTGACGCCTTCCTTCACGTCGGCGGAGCGTCCGCGCGACTGGATCGCGCGGCTGTCCAGCTTGTGCGCTTCCATCGGGTGGCTGGCGCCGGCCATGCGCCAGATCAGCTGGCGCGAGATGGCCACCGAGACCGGCGCGGCATTGGCCGCGATCTCGCGGGCAATGGCCCGGGCGGCCGGCAGCAGGTCCTCGGGGGCGTGCAGCGAGCGCACCAGGCCGCGCTCATGCGCTTCCTGGGCGGAGAACACGCGGCCGGTATAACACCATTCCAGCGCGGTCGAGATCCCGACCACGCGCGACAGGAACCAGGAAGACGCCGCCTCGGGCGTGATACCCCGGCGCGCAAAGACAAAGCCGAACTTGGCATCGGTGGACGCCAGCCGGATATCCATGGGCAGCTGCATGGTCACGCCCACGCCGACCGCGGCGCCGTTGACCGCGGCGATCACCGGCTTGAGGCTGCGGAAGATGCGCAGCGACACGCGCCCGCCGCCGTCGCGGTGCGCGGTGTCGGGGCTGGCGCCGTAGCGCTTCTCGAAGTCGAAGGTGGCACTGCCGCCGGACAGGTCGGCGCCGGCGCAGAAGGCGCGGCCCGAGCCGGTGACGATCACCGCGCGCACGTTGTCGTCGGCATCGGTGGCGTCGAAGGCGGCGATCAGCTCATGCATCATCTGCGCGGTAAACGCATTGAGCTGGTCGGGGCGGTGCAGGGTGATGGTGGCGACACCGTCTTCAACGGCGTAGCGCAGGGTTTCGAACGAAGGCGTGGCTTGCGTCATGGGGACTCCTGCTGAAAGGACCGGGAGAGAAGGGGGAAATAGCGGAAAAAATGGGGCAAAAGGGCCAAATGCCGTTCAGTTAAGGTCTCGAGCCCTACCGTCATTCCCGCGCAGGCGGGAATCCAGCGTCTTTCACGTCCCCTTCGGGGATGAAGTCACTGGGTTCCCGCCTGCGCGGGAACGACAGCCGCTAACTGAACGGCATTAGGCAAAAGGGCCTGGCTAACACTAGTGCGGAATGCGCCGCCTGCAATCGTCGCTTCCGACGAGGCCCGGCACCGGCGCCTCGCCGTAGACTGACGTCGATCAGGCGGCAGGACCGGCACACAGCATCGCGCGCGCCTGCCGGCGCAGACAGCAAAAGGACCATCATGAAGACACGCATCACCGAACTGCTTGGCATCCGCTATCCGATCATCCAGGGTGGCATGCAATGGGTTGGCTACGCCGAGATGGCTTCCGCCGTTTCCAACGCCGGCGGGCTGGGCATCCTCACCGCGCTGACGCAGCCCACGCCCGAGGACCTGGCCAACGAGATCCGCCGCTGCCGCGAGATGACCGACAAGCCGTTCGGCGTGAACCTGACCCTGCTGCCGTCGATCAACCCGCCGCCGTACGCGCGCTACCTCGACGTTATCATCGAAAGCGGCGTCAAGGTGCTGGAAACCGCTGGCAACAATCCCAAGGAGCATATTGCGCGCGCCAAGGCCGCCGGCATCAAGGTGATCCACAAGTGCGTGGCGGTGCGTCATGCGTTGTCGGCAGAGCGCCTGGGCGTGGATGCGGTGTCGATCGACGGCTTCGAGTGCGCCGGCCACCCTGGCGAGGACGACGTGCCCGGCATGGTGCTGATCCCGCAGGCGGTGCGCAAGCTGTCGGTGCCGGTGATCGCCTCGGGCGGCATCGCCGACGGGCGCGGCATGGCCGCGGCGCTGGTGCTGGGCGCCGAGGGCGTCAACATGGGCACGCGCTTCTGCGCCACGCGCGAAGCGCCGATCCACGACAACGTCAAGCAGGCGCTGGTGCAAGCCAGCGAGCGCGACACCAACCTGATCTTCCGCACGCTGCACAACACCGCGCGTGTGCTCAAGAACGCCGTGTCCGACGAAGTGGTGAGCATTGAGCGCCGCCCGGGCGGCGCGCAGTTCGAGGACGTCAAGCACCTGGTCGCCGGCGTGCGCGGCAAGGCCGCGCTCAAGGCCGGCGAGACCGACGGCGGCATCATCAGCGCCGGCCAGTGCGTGGGCCTGATCGACGACGTGCCCAGCTGCGAAGAACTGATCGCGCGCATGGTGGCTGATTGCCGCGAGCATCTCAGCGTGGCCTCGCGCGTCTTCGCCTGACGCCATGGCCGAGGCCGGAATCGAGGCGGCGATGACCCGGGCCATCGCCGAGCCGGGCGCAGCCGGCGGCGCGGACGTGCCGCAAGGCTTCGTCCCGCTGCGCCGCATGAGCGGCTACATGGCGGGCTTCGGCCAGCTCTACCTGCACGCCGAGCGCCGCACACTGGCGGTGCGCATCGACGAGAACCACCTGAACAATCTGGGCATCCCGCACGGCGGCATGCTGGCGACGCTGGCCGACACCGCGGTCGGCATGATGATGTCGCTGGAAACCGGCCGCTCCGGGGGCGGGGTGACCGTCAACCTGAGCCTGGACTTCCTGGATTCCGCGCGCCCGGGCGATTGGGTCGAAGCCCGCGTGGAGCTGGACAAGATGGGCTCGCGCCTGCGCTACGGCACCTGCCGGGTGGTCAGCGGCGAGCGCTGCCTGCTGCGCGCGACTGCGATCTTCGCCGTGCTGGCGCCGCGCGCCTGAGGCTTGCGGCAACTTCGTCGCTTCCGACGACGCCCGAGTCCACCCGCGGCGCAACAATAGTCCCTGACGCTGCCGGCACCTACGCCGGCAGCCCGCACACCACAACGGCCGCCCCGGCGGCCCGCACCGAACCAAGGAGATCACATGGCAGAGGCATATATCGTCGCGGCGGTCCGTACCGCCGGCGGCCGCAAGGGCGGCAAGCTGTCGGGCTGGCATCCGGCCGACCTGGCCGCGCAGGTGCTCGACGCGCTGGTGGAGCGCACCGGCGCCGACCCCGCGCTGGTCGAAGACGTCATCATGGGCTGCGTGAGCCAGGTCGGCGAGCAGGCCGGCAACGTGGCGCGCAATGCCATCCTGGCCTCGCGCCTGCCTGAAAGCGTGCCGGGCACGTCGGTGGACCGCCAGTGCGGTTCGTCGCAGCAGGCGCTGCACTTTGCCGCACAGGCCGTGATGTCGGGCGCGATGGACATCGTCATTGCCGCCGGCGTGGAAAGCATGACGCGCGTGCCGATGGGCCTGTCGTCGCAGCTGCCGGCCAAGAACGGTTTCGGCGTGCCCAAGAGCCCGGGTGTCGAGGCGCGCTACCCCGGCGTGCAGTTCAGCCAGTTCACCGGCGCCGAAATGATCGCGCGCAAGTACGACCTGTCGCGCGAACAGCTCGATGCCTATGCGCTGCTGAGCCACCAGCGCGCCATCGCCGCCACCAAGGCGGGCCGCTTCGCGGCCGAAATCGTGCCGGTGGAAGTGCGCACCGCCGACGGCGCCAACGGTGAAATGCACACCACCGACGAAGGCATCCGCTACGACGCCACGCTGGAAAGCATCGGCAGCGTCAAGCTGATCGCCGAAGGCGGCCGCGTGACCGCCGCCTCCGCCAGCCAGATCTGCGATGGTGCCGCGGGTCTGATGGTGGTCAACGAGGCTGGCCTGAAGAAGCTGGGCGTCAAGCCGCTGGCGCGCGTGCACACCATGACGGTGCTGGGCCATGATCCGGTGGTGATGCTGGAAGCGCCGCTGCCTGCCACGGAAGTTGCGCTGAAGAAGGCGGGCCTGCGCATCAGCGACATCGACCTGTTCGAAGTCAACGAAGCCTTTGCCCCGGTGCCGCTGGCATGGCTGAAGGCCACGGGTGCCGATCCCGAACGCCTGAACGTGAATGGCGGGGCGATTGCCCTGGGCCATCCGCTGGGCGGCTCGGGTGCCAAGCTGATGACCACGCTGGTGCACGCGCTGCATGCGCAGGGCAAGCGCTACGGCCTGCAGACCATGTGCGAAGGCGGCGGCATGGCCAACGTGACCATTATCGAACGGCTGTAAGGCGATGACAGTCGCGGTGTGCCGCGCCGGCACGCCGCGCAAGGATTGCAGCAGCAAAGCGTATGCGGCAGTAAAGGGCAGTAAAGGGAGAAGGACCGGCGGCGCGGGCATGTCACAGTGCCCGCGCCAGCAGCCGGGACCGCAGCAGAAGCGAAACGGGCCGCAACATCGCGGCCCGCTTACGTTGGCAGTCCGGCGCAATGCCGGTCAGGCGAAGGTCACGGCGCTGCGGCGGTCTGCGCGTTCCAGATGCGGCACGTTATTGAAACTGAGCAGGCGCTGCACGCCGCGGCCGACGATGATCTCGCAGAAGGCCGTGTTGCGGAACTGCAGGTTCAATTCGATCGCGGCCTGTGCCGGCGCGCCGAGCAGGTCCGCGGTGGCACGGCCGATCGCGCCGCCCGAACTGACTGCCAGGATGGCATCCTCGCGCGTGGTGCCTTCGCTGGCCTGAGCCAGTGCGCCGGCGATGCGCGCGCCGAAATCCGCCCAGCTCTCCGGCATGTCAGCCAGCCCATCCTGGGTCCAGGCGGCGTAGGCCGCGCGGAAGGTGCGCCAGTAGTCGTTGTAGTTGCCGTTCTGATGGGCGCGGTGGTCGGCGCCGCCGGTGTGGCAACGATACAGCGCTTCGCCGTCGTATTCGTTCAGGCCCGGGTGCGAGGTGATCTCTGCCCGCGGCTGTCCCATGCCGGCCAGGATCTCGCTGGCGGTGTCCTGCTGGCGCACCAGCGTGCCTGCCACTACCCGGCTGAAGCTGACGCCGCGCTCGCGGAAGTACTCGCCCAGCCAGCGCGCCTGCTGGCGGCCGGTCGGCGACAGGCAATCGTAGTTGGCGGCGCCAAACGAGGCTTGTCCGTGCCGGACGAGGAAAAGCGTGGCCATGAAGCGGTCCCGGTGAACGTTAAGGCGGATAGGGCTGCGCCGGGCACTGGGCACGGCGTGCGCACATTCTAGGGAGCGCGGACCCGCCAGCCAAGCAAGCGCTGCGCAATTCATAGCAGCCATGGCCCGGCTGCATTACCTCCGGTGGCGCTTGCCAGTGGTGTGCTTAGTCCGGCTCTGCGCAGGTGACGCCAAGATAGCCGGCCAGCAGGCGATTGAGTTCCGTGATCAGCCGCTCGTCGTCAAGGTGCAGCGGACCGGATTCATTGAGCACGGCGTTGACCAGCACGCTGAATACCGCCTGCATGGCAAAGCGCACGCGCAGCTCTGCGGTGTCCGCCGGCAGTTCCAGGCGCGGCACCAGCAGCTGCACCATGCGCTCCACGATGGCTTCGCCACTCTGGCGATGGGGCAGCCATTCCTCGGGCCGCGTGGACGCATGCCGCAGCGATGCCCGCATCACGCCACGGTTGGCCAGCGTGCCGAGCACCATGAAGCGCGCGGCCTTCTCCAGCAGCACCGGCGTCGGCACGTCCTCCCAGCGCTCCTGCGCCAGGTAGCGGTCGATCGACGCAGAGGTTTCTTCCATCACCAGCGCGCGCAGCGCCTCGAAATAGGCCATCTTGTCGCGAAAGCGGCCATAGAAGGCGCCCACCGACACCTGGCATGCCGCGGCGATCTGCGCCACCGACACGGCGGCAAAGTCACGCGAGGCAAGCAGTTCGCGTCCCGCGCCAAGCAAGGCCTGCTCGGTCTCGCGCGCACGGCGCTGGCGCGGCGGCTGCAGGATCGAGGGCGTATCGATACGGGGAAAGGAGGCGTTCGCGGGGAAGCCGGATTGAGTGGCAGACATAGGCATTTTCCGTATTCGAATTCGGATTCGATTTTTGAAAATACCGGTGCGTGCCGCGACGCGTCAAGGGCTTTGTCGGGTGGTGCCCGGGCGCGGCGGGTGGGTGGGCCGCGCGGGAGGTGGCAATGCGGCGCGCAAGCCGCGCCGCTGGCCGCCGCGCACCTTGCTAGCTGAAACGCGGGCCCAGGTCATCGCGCATCCATTCAATGAAGGCGCGCGTGCGTGCCGGCAACAGCCGCGCATGGGGATAGATCAGCGACAGCGGCCAGGCCGGTTGCTCGAATGCTTCCAGCACGATGCGCAGCTTGCGCTCCTGCACCAGTTGCGCGACCTGGTACGACAGGAAGTGGCCAAAGCCCGCGCCTTCAGCACAGGCGGCCACGGCGGGGGCGGTCTGGTTGAACTCCAGGTTGCCCGACACCGGCACATGGAACTCCCGGTCGCCTTCGTGGAAGGTCCACCAGTGCGCCTGGCTGCCGGTGAAGCGCACGCAGTTGGCATTGGCCAGTTCCCCGGGATGGCGCGGCACGCCGTGCTTGCGCAGGTAGGCGGGCGTGGCTACCACCACGCGTCGAATGCGGCCGATGGTCTGTGCCACCAGCGTGGAGTCGGCCAGCGGGCCGATGCGCACGCCCACATCCAGGTCTTCCTCCAGCAGGTTCACCACGCGGTCGGTGAATTCCAGGCGGCAGCGCACGCGCGGATAGCGCTGCACGAAACGCGTGACTGCAGGCGCCACGTACATCTGCCCGAACAGCACCGAGGCGGTCAGCGTGAGCTGGCCGCTGGGCTCGACATGGCTGGCGGTCAGCCCTGCCTCGACCTCGTCGATGGTGGCCAGGATGCGCCGGCAGCTGTCCAGGTAGCTGCGCCCCTCGGCGGTCAGCGACAGCCGCCGCGTGGTGCGGTTGAGCAGCCGCACCTGCAGCTCGGATTCCAGCGCCGCGAGCGTGCGCACCACCGCCGGCAACGAGGTATGCAGCGTCGTGGCGGCCGCCGTCAGGCTGCCCTCGTCGACGATCCGCACAAAGGTCTGCATCGCGCGTAGCTTGTCCATGGCGACACACATTACTCCATTTTCTGGAGTAGTCAAATATCAATAGGCCTATTTATTGCAGCGGCGTCGGCGCCCAGAATCCGCCTATCGCAACCGTTGAGGAGAGTGCCATGCAAGAGACGAACCGCCCCGCCAAGCCGGCCAAGCCGCTGGTGCTGTACCGCTCGCCGGTGTCCGGCCATGCGCACCGCGCCGAACTGTTCCTGGGCCTGCTGGGCCTGCCGCACCGCCTGGTCGACGTCGACCTGCGCGGCGGCGAGCAGCGCAGCGAGGCCTTCCTGCGCCTGAACCCGTTTGGCCAGGTGCCGGTGCTGGACGATGACGGCGTGGTCATCGGCGATTCCAATGCGATCCTGGTCTACCTGGCCACGCGCCATGACGACGGCCGCTGGCTGCCACGCGACCCGGTGGGCGCGGCGCGCGTGCAGCGCTGGCTGTCGGTGGCCGCCGGCGAGATCGCCTTCGGACCGGCGGCGGCGCGACTGGGCGTACTGTTCGGGCGGCCGGTGCCGATGGAGGATGCCGTCGCCCGCGCGCAGCGGCTGTTCACGCTGATGGAGTCGCTGCTGGCCGGACAGCCGTTCCTGGCCGCCGACCACGCCACCATTGCCGACGTGGCCGCCTACAGCTATATCGCCCGCGCCGAGGAAGGCAAGGTGCCGCTGGCGCCGTACCCGGCGCTGAATGCCTGGCTGCGCCGCATTGAAGCCTTGCCCGGCTTCGTGCCGATGCTGGTATCGGACGTCGGGGCGGCGGCGTAACGCCTGCAGGTTTCGCGCAGCGTTTCTATCCGTCCGACAAGCAGAGGGAGCCCATCATGGACCTGACTACATGGCCGCACGCCGGCTTGCCGTTCCACGCCGGCGAACTGGCTGCGCAGGAGCGCGCCGGCAAGCGCGAACGCATGGCCGCGTCCGGCCCGCGCGTGATCCGTGGCGAGATGCCGGAGCAGCACCGCACCTTCTTTGCGCAATTGCCGTTCCTGCTGGTGGGCGCGGTCGATGCCGACGGGCTGCCCTGGGCCACGATGCTGGCCGGGGCGCCGGGGTTCGCGCATACCGCTGACGCCACGCACCTGCGCATCGACACCGTGCCGCTGCCCGGAGACCCGGCGGCAGCGGCCCTGGCGCAGGGTGCGCGTATCGGCCTGCTTGGGATCGAGCTGCCGACGCGCCGGCGCAACCGCATGAACGGGATCATCGTGGCACGCGACGAGGGCGGGTTGACGGTCGAGGTCGAGCAGAGCTTCGGCAACTGCCCGCGCTATATCCAGTTGCGCGACGTGACCGTTGCCGAGCCGGCGGCCACGCTCCCGGCCTGGCACGGCGACGCGCTCGACGCGCCGGCCATCGCCTGGCTGCGCGGTGCCGATACGCTGTTCATCGCCACCAGCCACACCGCGTCGCCGCAGGACGAAGGCGAGCACACCGGCGGCGCCGATGTCTCGCACCGCGGCGGCAAGCCGGGCTTTATCCGCGTGGACGATGCCCATACGCTGACGTTCCCGGACTTCAACGGCAACAACTTCTTCAACACCGTCGGCAACCTGCTGGCCAATCCCCGTGCCGGGATCGCGGTCCCGGATTTTGCCAAGGGCTCGCTGCTGCATGTGGGCGGGCGCGCGGAGGTGATCTGGGAGGGCGAGGAACTGGCCTCATTCGCCGGCGCCGAGCGGCTGGTGCGGTTGCACGTCGAGCGCGTGGTGCGGCGTGCGGCGGTGCTGCCGCTGCGCTTCGGGTTTCGGGAATATTCGCCTGTACTGGCTGACACGGGTGCGTGGCCGGCGCACTGAGCCGAGGGTTTGAGCCCGGGGCCGTCACAATAGCCAGGTCCGCGCGCTCAGCCGCGCGCCCGGTACCTGAGCCCGGCGCAGCGGCCGACCAGCGTGGTGATGCAGCAGGCGTTGCCGCGCCACTCGCCACCGGTCACGATGCCGTCCGGGCCGGCCACCAGCTTGCGCTGGCAATGGCCCGGCACCGGCGTGCGCTCCACGCCGGCATCGCGCGGGCCGCTGCCCGGCGGCCGCGCGGCCGGCACCGTGTCGGTCCAGACGTAGGCCGTGCCATTGGGCAGGGCCTGCACCCCCTCCGGCGGACCCCACTGGCGCTTCGCTTCGTCGACGGGGACGTTCTTCCAGGAGTCGACGATGTCCTGCATGGCGCTGGTCCCGATTCCGGCACAAGCGCCGGCAAGGGCTGCCACCCACAGGAGGGCCAGGCGCGCGCGCTTGCTGGCGGCTTGGGCAAGTCGGGCTGGATTGGCAGGCATGGTGACTCCGCGTCGGCGCAGCCGGTGGCAAGGGCCGGTGTGTGGAGACTAGCGGAGCCGTAACACCCGTTGCAAGCGCGTTCTGGGCGATGACGCACAGATTGTGAGTGGGTTCTTAGTCGGCGAACAAGCCCAGGGTTTGCAGGTCGGCTGCGGCGGAAGCCTTGCGCGCAGTCTGCTCCGGAGCATTGCGTGCCGGACGTGGGGCGTCGGCGGGCGCTTCGGTTGCGGTCAGCGTGAAGGCTCGCTGCACGGACAACGGTACCGCCTCCGGGGTCCATTGCGCCATGCGCGGCGCCAGGATCTGGTACGTGTCCAGGTCGAAATGCGCCGGCGCGGCGGCCAGCGCGTGCGCTTCCTCCAGCGTGGCGGCGCAGCCAAGGTAGCACCATTCGTCGGCAACATGCCACCAGGCGCGCGCGCCGTGTTGCTCGCGCCAGGCGACCGGGCCGTCGAAGGGCCATGGCGTCAGTGCGATCGGCGCCAGTGCGGCGGCAAGCCGGGCGCGGTGCTCGCGCGGCGATTCCGCGCCGACGCAGGCCCCGGCGCAGCGGTGGACCTGCCGTGCAAAGCAGGGGCTGCCGCGGCGCGTGGTCTTCTCCAGCGACAGCGTTGCCATGCACAGGCCGTGCTCCTGCGCCAGCGCGCGCAAGCGTGCCTCGGCCGCGCCGCGGCTGCCGAATACGCCGAACAAGTCGCGATGCCGGCAGAAGTCGGTGTCGCGGTCGGTGCGCAGGCGCGGCACCGGGAGCTGCTGCGGCAATTCCCAGGCATAGAGCCGGGTATTCCGGCGCAGCAGCTGGTTGTGCACCGGCTGCATGGCTTTCACCAGTTGCGCCTCCAGCAGCAGCGCCCCGGTCTCGCCGCCGGTTTCCCGCCATTCGACACGACGCACCAGCCGGGCCAGCCGCATGTCCTTGCCGTAGCGGTAGTCGCCGGAGAAATGGGCGCCGATCCGCTGGCGCAGGTGCACGCTCTTGCCGATATAGAGCGGCACGTCCTGGTCGCCATAGAAGATATAGACACCCGGCGTGGCCGGCACGTCTTCCAGCGCGGTTTCCTCCAGGCCGGCGGGCAGGCTCGCGCGCCGCACCAGCGTACTCACGGCCGATTCCACCAGGTCGACGGAATAGGTGGCGTGGATCTTCTGCCAGAACTGCCACAGGAGTTCGGCATCGGCCAGCGCGCGATGCCTGCCCTTGGGTGTCAGGCCAAAGCGCGCGATCAGCGCATCCAGGCCATGACGCTCGACCGACGGGAAGAGCGAGCGCGACAGCCTTACCGTACACAGCACATCGGCACGGAAGGTCACGCCGGCGCGCCGGAACGCGTTCTTCAGGAAGCCGTAGTCGAAGCGCGCGTTGTGGGCCACGAACAGGCGCCCCTGCAGGCGTTCGGCGAGCGACTCGGCCAGGGATTCGAAGGTCGGCTGCCCGCGCACCATGTCGTCGCTGATGCCGGTCATGCGCTGGATAAACGGCGGGATCGACATGCCGGGGTCGAGCAGGGTATCCCACTCAACGATACCGTCCGGGCCAACCTCGACCACGCCGATCTCGGTGATGCGGTCGCGCTGGGCATCCGCACCGGTGGTCTCCAGGTCGACAAAGACAATCGGGCGCGACAGCGCCGCGGCGAGAGACTGGGCGTCGAGCAGGCGGATTCCGTCCGCTGGCAGGCGCGACGGCATATAGGTAGGCAGGTCAGGCATTTGCCGATTTTAAAGGCGCGCTGATGGTGGCACGAAGAAGTTTTCAAAAACCCCTTGCCAACCCCGCTGCGCTCGCATATTATTCGCCCCCTCGCAACACAACGCAGCGCTGCAAAGCAGACGCAGCAAGGGTTGCGGGGTCAGCCGGAAGGCTGGCGCAGCGAAGTTGGCGCGCCGGCCGCAGCAAAAAAAGATTGCTGAAACGGTTGACGAAACGAAGAAATCTCTGCATAATCTCGTTTCTCTGCTGCAGCAAACGCAGCGACGCAAACGGCAAAGCCGGTAGCGTAGTTCTTTAACAAACAAACAACCGATAAGTGTGGGCGCTGGGTAGCGGACGCCGCTGTCTTCGGACAGTGTTGCTTCACAAGTTATACAGTGCTCGCACAGCAAAACGTGACTGGGTCTTCGGATCTGGTCAGTCAGTTTTCTGAGAGTGAGCGACCGCTCGAAAGAGCGAGGGAGCCGCGAGGCTTCCACACAGAGATTGAACTGAAGAGTTTGATCCTGGCTCAGATTGAACGCTGGCGGCATGCCTTACACATGCAAGTCGAACGGCAGCACGGGCTTCGGCCTGGTGGCGAGTGGCGAACGGGTGAGTAATACATCGGAACGTGCCCTGTAGTGGGGGATAACTAGTCGAAAGATTAGCTAATACCGCATACGACCTGAGGGTGAAAGCGGGGGACCGCAAGGCCTCGCGCTACAGGAGCGGCCGATGTCTGATTAGCTAGTTGGTGGGGTAAGAGCCTACCAAGGCGACGATCAGTAGCTGGTCTGAGAGGACGATCAGCCACACTGGGACTGAGACACGGCCCAGACTCCTACGGGAGGCAGCAGTGGGGAATTTTGGACAATGGGGGCAACCCTGATCCAGCAATGCCGCGTGTGTGAAGAAGGCCTTCGGGTTGTAAAGCACTTTTGTCCGGAAAGAAATGGCTCTGGTTAATACCCGGGGTCGATGACGGTACCGGAAGAATAAGCACCGGCTAACTACGTGCCAGCAGCCGCGGTAATACGTAGGGTGCGAGCGTTAATCGGAATTACTGGGCGTAAAGCGTGCGCAGGCGGTTTTGTAAGACAGGCGTGAAATCCCCGAGCTCAACTTGGGAATGGCGCTTGTGACTGCAAGGCTAGAGTATGTCAGAGGGGGGTAGAATTCCACGTGTAGCAGTGAAATGCGTAGAGATGTGGAGGAATACCGATGGCGAAGGCAGCCCCCTGGGACGTCACTGACGCTCATGCACGAAAGCGTGGGGAGCAAACAGGATTAGATACCCTGGTAGTCCACGCCCTAAACGATGTCAACTAGTTGTTGGGGATTCATTTCTTCAGTAACGTAGCTAACGCGTGAAGTTGACCGCCTGGGGAGTACGGTCGCAAGATTAAAACTCAAAGGAATTGACGGGGACCCGCACAAGCGGTGGATGATGTGGATTAATTCGATGCAACGCGAAAAACCTTACCTACCCTTGACATGCCACTAACGAAGCAGAGATGCATCAGGTGCCCGAAAGGGAAAGTGGACACAGGTGCTGCATGGCTGTCGTCAGCTCGTGTCGTGAGATGTTGGGTTAAGTCCCGCAACGAGCGCAACCCTTGTCTCTAGTTGCTACGAAAGGGCACTCTAGAGAGACTGCCGGTGACAAACCGGAGGAAGGTGGGGATGACGTCAAGTCCTCATGGCCCTTATGGGTAGGGCTTCACACGTCATACAATGGTGCGTACAGAGGGTTGCCAACCCGCGAGGGGGAGCTAATCCCAGAAAACGCATCGTAGTCCGGATCGTAGTCTGCAACTCGACTACGTGAAGCTGGAATCGCTAGTAATCGCGGATCAGCATGCCGCGGTGAATACGTTCCCGGGTCTTGTACACACCGCCCGTCACACCATGGGAGTGGGTTTTGCCAGAAGTAGTTAGCCTAACCGCAAGGAGGGCGATTACCACGGCAGGGTTCATGACTGGGGTGAAGTCGTAACAAGGTAGCCGTATCGGAAGGTGCGGCTGGATCACCTCCTTTCTAGAGGCTTGTGTCTCAAGCCTAGCGTTCACACTTATCGGTTTGTTTGCTGTTACAGCCAAGGGTCTGTAGCTCAGGTGGTTAGAGCACCGTCTTGATAAGGCGGGGGTCGTAGGTTCAAGTCCTACCAGACCCACCAAGTTATCCGGAAGGGGGATTAGCTCAGCTGGGAGAGCACCTGCTTTGCAAGCAGGGGGTCGTCGGTTCGATCCCGTCATCCTCCACCATCACTTACGAGTGAGCCTGGTACCTTGGATTGGTAGTCAAATGCAAGCGCTTAGCCTTGAGCGTTTGCATTTGGCATTGCCAAGCGATCTGATGATCGGCTGTTCTTTAACAATATGGGATGTAGTAAAGGTGTCGCGAAGCGTTGATGAGACGCTGCAGTACAAAACGCGATACCGGGTTGTGATTGTATCAACCAAAATGTATTTAAGTGATCGAAAGATGACTTGGAATACGGCACAAATGCGAGAACTCATCCTGTAGCGACGTTTCGAGTCATCGAGACACACTCGTTATAGGGTCAAGCGAACAAGTGCATGTGGTGGATGCCTTGGCGATCACAGGCGATGAAGGACGCGGTAGCCTGCGAAAAGCTTCGGGGAGCTGGCAAACAAGCTTTGATCCGGAGATGTCCGAATGGGGAAACCCGGCCCGTATGGGTCATCGCTGACTGAATACATAGGTCAGCGAAGCGAACGCGGCGAACTGAAACATCTAAGTAGCTGCAGGAACAGAAATCAACCGAGATTCCCAAAGTAGTGGCGAACGAAATGGGAAGAGCCTTGTACTCTTTAGCAGTGGTGTTAGCAGAACGGGATGGAAAGCCCGGCCCTAGCAGGTGATAGCCCTGTATGCGAAAACACGATTGTGGAACTAGGTGTACGACAAGTAGGGCGGGACACGTGAAATCCTGTCTGAAGATGGGGGGACCATCCTCCAAGGCTAAATACTCGTGATCGACCGATAGTGAACCAGTACCGTGAGGGAAAGGCGAAAAGAACCCCGGGAGGGGAGTGAAATAGATCCTGAAACCGCATGCATACAAACAGTCGGAGCCTGGCAACGGGTGACGGCGTACCTTTTGTATAATGGGTCAGCGACTTACATTCAGTGGCAAGCTTAACCGATTAGGGAAGGCGTAGCGAAAGCGAGTCCGAACAGGGCGTTGAGTCGCTGGGTGTAGACCCGAAACCAGATGATCTATCCATGGCCAGGTTGAAGGTGCGGTAACACGTACTGGAGGACCGAACCCACTAACGTTGAAAAGTTAGGGGATGAGCTGTGGATAGGGGTGAAAGGCTAAACAAATCTGGAAATAGCTGGTTCTCTCCGAAAACTATTTAGGTAGTGCCTCGTGTGTCACCTTCGGGGGTAGAGCACTGTCATGGTTGGGGGGTCTATTGCTGATTACCCCGCCATAGCAAACTCCGAATACCGAAGAGTGCAATCACGGGAGACAGACATCGGGTGCTAACGTCCGGTGTCAAGAGGGAAACAACCCAGACCGCCAGCTAAGGTCCCCAAGATTGGCTAAGTGGGAAACGAAGTGGGAAGGCTAAAACAGTCAGGAGGTTGGCTTAGAAGCAGCCACCCTTTAAAGAAAGCGTAATAGCTCACTGATCGAGTCGTCCTGCGCGGAAGATGTAACGGGGCTAAGCCAGTCACCGAAGCTGCGGACGCACAGCAATGTGCGTGGTAGGAGAGCGTTCTGTAAGCCTGTGAAGGTGTCTTGTAAAGGATGCTGGAGGTATCAGAAGTGCGAATGCTGACATGAGTAGCGATAAAGGGGGTGAAAGGCCCCCTCGCCGTAAGCCCAAGGTTTCCTACGCAACGTTCATCGGCGTAGGGTGAGTCGGCCCCTAAGGCGAGGCAGAGATGCGTAGCTGATGGGAAGCAGGTTAATATTCCTGCACCGTCGTATGATGCGATGGGGGGACGGATCGCGGAAGGTTGTCCGGGTGTTGGAAGTCCCGGTCCCTGCATTGGAGAAGGCGCTTTGGCAAATCCGGGCGCGGGATTCAAGGATGCGGGGCGAGCGGCCTAGTGCTGCGAAGCAATTGGAAGTGGTTCCAAGAAAAGCCTCTAAGCTTCAGTCATACGAGACCGTACCGCAAACCGACACAGGTGGGCGAGATGAGTATTCTAAGGCGCTTGAGAGAACTCGGGAGAAGGAACTCGGCAAATTGGTACCGTAACTTCGGGATAAGGTACGCCCTGGTAGCTTGACTGGCCTGCGCCAGAAGGGTGAAGGGGTTGCAATAAAATGGTGGCTGCGACTGTTTAATAAAAACACAGCACTCTGCAAACACGAAAGTGGACGTATAGGGTGTGACGCCTGCCCGGTGCCGGAAGATTAAATGATGGGGTGCAAGCTCTTGATTGAAGTCCCGGTAAACGGCGGCCGTAACTATAACGGTCCTAAGGTAGCGAAATTCCTTGTCGGGTAAGTTCCGACCTGCACGAATGGCGTAACGATGGCCACACTGTCTCCTCCCGAGACTCAGCGAAGTTGAAGTGTTTGTGATGATGCAATCTCCCCGCGGCTAGACGGAAAGACCCCATGAACCTTTACTGTAGCTTTGCATTGGACTTTGAACCGATCTGTGTAGGATAGGTGGGAGGCTTTGAAGCGTGGACGCTAGTTCACGTGGAGCCGTCCTTGAAATACCACCCTGGTTTGTTTGAGGTTCTAACCTTGACCCGTGAATCCGGGTCGGGGACAGTGCATGGTAGGCAGTTTGACTGGGGCGGTCTCCTCCCAAAGTGTAACGGAGGAGTTCGAAGGTACGCTTGGTACGGTCGGACATCGTACCTAAAGTGCAATGGCAAAAGCGTGCTTAACTGCGAGACCGACAAGTCGAGCAGGTGCGAAAGCAGGACATAGTGATCCGGTGGTTCTGAATGGAAGGGCCATCGCTCAACGGATAAAAGGTACTCTGGGGATAACAGGCTGATACCGCCCAAGAGTTCATATCGACGGCGGTGTTTGGCACCTCGATGTCGGCTCATCTCATCCTGGGGCTGTAGCCGGTCCCAAGGGTATGGCTGTTCGCCATTTAAAGAGGTACGTGAGCTGGGTTTAAAACGTCGTGAGACAGTTTGGTCCCTATCTGCCGTGGGCGTTGGAATCTTGACGGGGGCTGCTCCTAGTACGAGAGGACCGGAGTGGACGTACCGCTGGTGTACCTGTTGTCTCGCCAGAGGCATCGCAGGGTAGCTATGTACGGAAGAGATAACCGCTGAAAGCATCTAAGCGGGAAACTCGCCTGAAGATGAGGATTCCCTGGCGGCTTGACCGCCTTGAAGGGTCGTTCGAGACCAGGACGTTGATAGGCTGGGTGTGGAAGCGCAGTAATGCGTTAAGCTAACCAGTACTAATTGCCCGTAAGGCTTGATCCTATAACCAGTGTGTTTTGCCTGGTGAGTTGATCGCCTGTGCCACCGATACGCACAACCAAGACTACATCCCTATTCGCAGCGTTGACCTCAACCTCAGCGCTGCACCCCCTTATGCCTGGTGACCATAGCGAGTTGGAACCACCCCTTCCCATCCCGAACAGGACCGTGAAACGACTTTGCGCCGATGATAGTGCGGATTACCCGTGTGAAAGTAGGTCATCGCCAGGCTCTTATCCCGCAGAACCCCCAGCCCCAAAAGGCTGGGGGTTTTTGCTTTGGCGCGGCCAAATAATCAATCGGCCTCAATCTTCATCGACTTCAACAGCGGCTGCCACTTGTCGCTTTCAGCCTTCAGCATCGTACGCAGCCCTTCCGGCGTCTGCTTGTCGACCGGCACGATTTCCGCGCCGAGGCCATCCAGCTTCTTGATTACCATCGGATCTTGCAGCCCCTTCTGCAGCGCCTTGGTCAGCCGCGCCACCGCAGCCGGCGGCGTGCCCTTGGGCGCATAGATACCGTGCCAGACCCTGACGTCAAAGCCCTTGAGACCGCCTTCCTGCAGCGTTGGCGTACTGGGCAGTGCCTTGATCCGCGCGGGCGTGGTCACGCCGAACAGGCGCACGCGGTCGGCCTGGATATGCGGCAGCGTGGCCGTGGTCTGGTCGCATAGCAGGTCGACCTGGCCGCCAAGCAGCGCGGTCAGCGCGGGGCCCGCGCCCTGGTAAGGGATCGAATTCAGCTGCACGTGGACCGATTGCTCGAACAGCACGCCGCATAGTTGCGATACGGCGCCGAGGCCGGCATTGGCCAGCGACACCTTGTCCTTGTTCTGCGTCACATAGCGGATCAGTTCCGGCACCGTCTTCGCCGGCAGGTCCTTGCGGCCCATCAGGGTCATCGGTACGTCCGCGACCTGGCCGACATACTCGAAATCCTTCAGCGGCGCGTAGGATAGCTTCTTGTACAGCGCCGGCGCGGTCGCCATGCCGTTGTGGTGGATCAGCAGCGTGTAGCCGTCCGCCTGGGCGCGGGCGACAAAGGCCGCAGCAACGGTGCCGCCGGCGCCAGTGCGGTTTTCCACCACCACGCTCTGGCCGAGATCCTGGGACATGGCATGCGCCAGCGTGCGCGCGACGACATCGGTCGGGCCGCCGGCAGAGTAGGGGACGACCAGGGTGATCGGCTTGCTCGGATAGGCGTCAGCCGCTGCCGCGCCGTTGGCGCCTGCAAGTGCCGAAGCCGTCACCAGTACACCCGCCAGCCATCGCGGTCCGGCATGCAGATACTTCACATCCTTCATTGCTGTCTCCAGATTGGTGCCGCACCGTGAGTCCGGGGCGGCTTGTCGGGGTTGCGCGGCTAGCATGGGGGCATGCCGCGGCGACCGCAATCTGGTTCTCGTGAAGGGTGGCTAATGCATGGTGAAAGATCAGGCCGTTTCGGCCACGCGCACCTCCACCAGCAGCTTCTTCAGCTCCGGCACGCACGAGCCGCAGTTGCCGCCGGCCTTGACGCAGGCGGTGATCTCCGCGGGTGTCTTCAGGTCGTGCTTGCGCACGGCATCGCAGATGGTGTTGCGGCCCACGCCGAAGCAGGAGCACACCGTCGGGCCGGTGTCGGCGCCTTTCTCCATCGGCTGGCCGAGCAGCAGGCCGATGCGGTCCGCGTCTTCCAGGCGCTCGCGGCCGAACAGGCCGGCGAGCCAGGCGCGCGATGGCAGCTCCGGCCGCGTCGACACATAGACGCAGGCCTCGAGCCGGTCGTTGACGACATAGCCTGCATGGTAGATGCCGGCGGTGCGGTCCTCGTATTCGAGCCAGTCGGCGTCCGGATCGGTCACGCCGAGCAGCTCGCGTGCCCAGGCAGTGCGATCGGCCACGGCGTCGCGGCCGGCGAATTCATAGCGCTGGAACTGGCGGCCTTGCACGCGTGTCCAGTAGGTCAGCGCATCCGCGGGCAGCGCGCCGCGGCTCAGCACAAAACCGTGCCAGTTCACGCCGAACGGCTCCACGCGCACTGGCGTGTGCTTGAACTCCGGCTCGCCGGACACCGGATCCACCACCGGGTTAACCAGTGCGCCGACGCGCGCGTCGGAGCTGAACTGGCCGTTCCAGTGGATCGGCACGAATACGCTGCCGCGCGGGATGCCGCCGCCGTGGTGCACGCGTGCCACCAGCGCGCCCCAGCGGGTGCTGACGCGCGCGAGCTTGCCTTCACCGACGCCGCACAGCAGTGCGTCCTGCGGGTGCATGTCGACGAAGGGCTCGGGCAGGTGGTCGGCCAGCTTGGCCGACTTGCCGGTGCGCGTCATGGTGTGCCACTGGTCGCGCACGCGGCCGGTGTTGAGGATCAGCGGGAAGTCGTCATCGGGGGCATGAGCCGGCGCGCGCGGCGGCGTGGCGACAAAGCGGGCGAGGCCGTCGGCGTGGGCATAGCGGCCGTCGCGGAACAGGCGCCGGGAGTCAGTCGTCGCATGCGCGGGTACAGGCCATTGCACTGGTTCCAGGCCGTCATAGCGTTCCTTGTCCAGCCCGGCCAGTCCGCCGATATCGAACACGCGCGGCGCGTCGTCGTTGCGCCATGCGCTCAGGCGCGCGTGCTCGTCGAAGATCTCGTGCGGCCCGGCATAGTCAAAGCCGCTGAAGCCCATGCGGCGCGCGACGTCGCACAGGATGTCCCAGTCGGCGCGCGCTTCGCCCGGCACGGGCAGGAAGGCGCGCTGGCGCGAGATGCGCCGCTCCGAGTTGGTGACGGTGCCGTCCTTCTCGCCCCAGCCCAGCGCGGGCAGCAGCACGTGCGCGGCGGCATTGGTGTCGGTGCGCTCGATGATATCGCTCGCGACCACCAGCTCGCATTTGGCCAGCGCGCGGCGCACCTGGTCGGCGTCGGGCAGGCTTACCACCGGGTTGGTGGCGATCACCCAGACCGCCTTGACGCGGCCGGCTTCGATGGCTTCGAACAGTTCCACCGCCTTCAGCCCGGGACGGTCGGCTACCACCGGCGACTGCCAGAAGCTTTGCACGACGTCGCGATGCAGCGGGTGGGCCAGCTCCATGTGCGCGGCCAGCATATTGGCCAGGCCGCCGACCTCGCGCCCTCCCATCGCATTGGGCTGGCCGGTCAGCGAGAACGGGCCCATGGCCGGGGCCCCGATGCGGCCGGTGAGCAGGTGGCAGTTGATGATGCTGTTGACCTTGTCGGTGCCGGCCGACGACTGGTTGACGCCTTGCGAGAAGGCCGTCACGGTCTTTTCGGTTTCCGCGAAGAGCTGGTAGAAGGCCAGCACGTCCTGCAGGCTCAGCTTGCAGGCGCGGGCCACGGCAGCCGGATCGGCGCAGTCCGCGTCCGCGGCCTGCAGGGCCTCATCCAGCCCGGCGGTGCTGGCGGCGATGAAGGCGGCGTTAGAGCGGCCCTCGCGCGCCAGGTAGCTCAGCAGGCCATTGAACAGCCAGACGTCGGTGCCCGGGCGGATCGCCAGGTGCAGGTCGGTCAGCTCGCAGGTGGCGGTGCGGCGCGGGTCGATCGCCACGATCTTCATGTCGGGGCGCGCTTCCTTGGCCTGGGACAGGCGCTGGAACAGGATCGGGTGGCACCACGCGGTGTTGGAGCCCACCAGCACCACCAGGTCGGCCAGTTCCAGGTCTTCGTAGTTGCCCGGCACCAGGTCTTCGCCGAAGGCGCGCTTGTGGCCGGCCACGGCCGACGACATGCACAGGCGCGAGTTGGTATCGATATTGGCGCTGCCGATGAAACCCTTCATCAGCTTGTTGGCGATGTAGTAGTCCTCGGTCAGCAACTGGCCCGAGACATAGAGCGCGACCGAATCCGGGCCGTGGCGGCGCACGATGTCCGAAAAGCCCTGTGCCACGGTGTCCAGCGCACGGTCCCACGAGACTTGCTGCAGGGAGCCATCGGTGCCGCGCAGCTTGGGATGGAGCAGGCGGCCTTCCAGGTCCACGGTTTCACCGAGCGCCGAGCCTTTCACGCACAGCCGGCCGTGATTGGACGGATGTTGCGCGTCGCCCGCGATCTCGACCTGGCCGTCGGCACGCACGGTGGCGCGCACGCCGCAGCCGACGCCGCAATACGGGCAGGTGGTGGCGGTGGTGGTGGTCAGCGTTGCCGAAACGACCGGGATATCGGACAGGTTCACGCGTTCTCCGTGCGGGGGCGTTGTCTTGGTTTGCAATCTAGGCGGCGAGCGCATCGCACTGCGCCTGGCCGAACAGCAGGCGCTGGCGCAGGGCGCCGACCGGCGCGCGCCGCTGGATCATGCCGAAGTACCAGGGGCCGTCCTGCACATCGCCGTACAGCACTGCGCCGACCAGGCAGCCGTCCTGCAGCACCAGGCGCTTGTAGACGCCGCGGCGCGCATCGCGCAGCACCAGGTCTTCGCTGCCTTCGCCGCCGATGAAGTCGCCGGCCGAATACAGGTCGACGCCGGTCACTTTCAGTTTAGTCGCGGTGGCCTGCTGCACGTAGCGGCGATGGCCGGCGCCGGCGAGGTGCGCGGCGCACACGCGGGCCTGGTCCCAGATCGGCGCCACCAGGCCGAAAGTGGCCTGGCGGTGCTGCACGCATTCGCCCACGGCGTAGATGCGCGGATCGTAGGTCTGCAGCGTGTCGTCGACGACGATGGCGCGCTCGCAGTGCAGGCCGGCGCCGGCTGCCAGTTCGATATTGGGGCGCACGCCCGCAGTCATCACCACCAGGTCGGCGGGAATCTCGCTGCCGTCCTTGAAGCGCACGCCGGTGACGCGGTCGGTGCCGAGAATCTCCGCGGTCTGCGCGCCCAGCAGGAAGCGCAGGCCCTTGCGTTCGAGCGCGCACTGGAGCAGCGCGGCAGCGGGCTTGTCGAGCTGGCGCTCCATCAGGCTGTCAGGCAGGTGTACCACGGTTACGTCCATGCCCTGGCGCAGCAGCCCGTTGGCGGCTTCCAGGCCGAGCAGGCCGCCGCCAATCACCACCGCGTGGCGGTGGTTGCGCGCGGCATGCTGCATGGTCTCCACGTCCTGGATGTCGCGGAAGGCGATCACACCGTCGAGCTGGTGGCCGGGCACTGGCAGGATGAAAGGCTTGGAGCCGGTGGCCAGCAGCAGGCGGTCATAGCGCACCTCGCGCCCCGAGGCCGAGCGGACGATGCGGCGCGGGCGGTCGATTGCCACTACCGGGTCGCCGGCCAGCAGCTCGATGCCGTTCTCGTCATACCACTCGCGCGTATTCAGCATGATGTCCGCCACCGACTTCTCGCCGGCCAGCACTGGCGACAGCAGGATGCGGTTGTAGTTGCCGTGCGGCTCGGCCCCGAACACCGTGATGTCGTACAGGTCCGGGGCCAGCCGCAGCAACTCCTCCACGGTGCGCATGCCGGCCATGCCGTTGCCGACGACGACCAGGCGCGGGCGGGCTTGGGGGTTGGCGGAAGGCATCATGCCGGCATCTCCGTTGGCGTGGCTGGTGGACAGGGGGAGCATCGAATGTGCGCTGCGAATGTGCGCCGGTATCAGGCGGCGAGTTCTTCCTCGGCCTCGCGCATGAGCACTTCGGCGGCAATCCAGACCTTGCCGTCATAGACGCGCGCGGCGTAGGCGTTGACCGAATGCTCGGGCGCTTCCAGGCATTCGCCGGTGCGCAGGTCGAAGTGATGCTTGTAGATCGGCGAAGCCACCACCAGGCGCTCGCCCAGGTTGCCGACCAGCCCGCGCGACAGCACCGCGGCCTGCGAGTTGGGATCGAAGTTGTCGATGGCGAAGACCTCTTCACCGCGGCCGATGCGGAACACGGCGACCTGCTTGTCATCGACCAGTGCGCACACACCAGTGTTGGGCACGATCTCGCGCACGGTGCAGATGGCGGTCCAGGTTTCGGGATAGTGGGGATGGCTCATCACGTTCTCCTTGGGATCAGGCTGCTTTTGCGGGCACGGCAACCACGGGGATGTGGCTCAGGCGGGAGTGACGCAATTTCCGTTCCTCCGGCGTGGCCGGCCGGATCTGCCCGCGCTCTTCGATAAAGGCGACGTTCTCATCGCGGCGGTCGCTGTTGACGAAGTGGCGGAAGCGCTTGCGCGTCTCGGGGTCGGTCACGGCCTTCTTCCACTCGTCTTCGTAGGTGTCGACCACGTGCTGCATCTCGGCTTCCAGTTCCGCGGCAAGGCCCAGCTTGTCGTCCAGCACCACGGCCTTGAGGTAGTCCAGGCCGCCTTCCAGGTTGTCGCGCCAGACGCTGGTGCGCTGCAGGCGGTCCGCGGTGCGCACGTAGAACATCAGGAAGCGGTCGATGTAGCGCACCAGGGTGTCGTGGTCCAGGTCGCTCGCCAGCAACTCGGCGTGGCGCGGCTTCATGCCGCCGTTGCCGCACACGTACAGGTTCCAGCCGCGGTCGGTGGCGATCACGCCCACGTCCTTGCCTTGCGCCTCGGCGCATTCGCGGGTGCAGCCGGACACACCGAACTTGATCTTGTGCGGCGCGCGCAGGCCCTTGTAGCGGTTCTCCAGCTCGATCGCCAGGCCCACCGAATCGCCCACGCCGTAGCGGCACCAGGTGGAGCCCACGCACGACTTCACCGTGCGCAGCGCCTTGCCGTAGGCATGGCCCGATTCAAAGCCGGCGGCGATCAGCTCTTCCCAGATAAAGGGCAGTTCCTCGGCGCGTGCACCAAAAAGGTCCACGCGCTGGCCGCCGGTGATCTTGGTGTACAGGCCGTACTTCTTGGCGACCTGGCCGACCGCGATCAGGCCCTCGGGCGTGACTTCGCCGCCCGGCATGCGCGGCACCACCGAATAGGTGCCGTCCTTCTGGATATTGGCCAGGTAGTAGTCGTTCGAGTCCTGCAGGCTGGCGTGCTCTTCCTTGAGCACGAACTCGTTCCAGCACGAAGCCAGGATGCTGCCCACGGTGGGCTTGCAGATATCGCAGCCAAGGCCCTTGCCGTGCGCATGCAGCAGGCCTTCAAAGGTCTTGTGCTGGCCCACGCGCACCAGGTGATACAGCTCCTGGCGCGAATACGGGAAGTGCTCGCAGAGGTGGTTGTTGACGGCCATGCCCTGCTTCTTCATCTCGGCCTTCATGATCTGCGTGACCAGCGGCACGCAGCCGCCGCAGGCAGTGCCGGCCTTGGTGCAGGTCTTGAGCGCGCCGATGCTGGTGGCGCCGTCGCACACGGCCGCGCAGATCTCGCCCTTGGAGACGTTGTTGCACGAGCAGATCTGGGCGGTGTCGGGCAGGGCGTCGGCGCCCAGCGCCGGCTTGGCCTTGCCGCTGCTGTCGGGCAGGATCAGGAACTCGGGCGACTCGGGCAATTCGATCTTGTTCAGCATCATCTGCAGCAGCGTGCCGTACTCGCTGGCGTCGCCGATCAGCACGCCGCCCAGCAGGTACTTGCCGCAGTCGGACACGACCAGCTTCTTGTAGACCTCCTTGCGGTCGTCGCAGAACTGGTAGAAGCGCGCGCCCGGCACGGTGCCGTGCGGGTCGCCGATGCTGGCCACGTCCACGCCCATCAGCTTGAGCTTGGTGCTCATGTCGGCGCCGGCAAACTCGGCGGCTTCGCCCTGCAGGTGGCGCGCGGCGACGCGGGCCATGTCATAGCCCGGGGCCACCAGGCCGTAGATCTTGCCTTGCCACAACGCGCATTCGCCGATGGCGTAGATGTCCGGGTCCGAGGTCAGGCACTGGTTGTCCACGACGATGCCGCCGCGCTCGCCCACCGCCAGGCCGCTGGCGCGGGCCAGTTCGTCGCGCGGGCGGATGCCGGCGGAGAACACGATCATGTCGGTGTCGAGGTGGGTGCCGTCGGCAAACACCATGCGGTGGGTGCCGTTCTCCCCGTCGACGATTTCGACGGTGTTCTTGCCGGTGTGCGCGGTCACGCCCAGGCCGTGGATCTTCTGGCGCAGCATGCGGCCGCCGCCTTCGTCGACCTGCACCGCCATCAGGCGCGGCGCGAACTCCACCACGTGCGTCTCCAGGTCCATGTCGCGCAGCGCCTTGGCGCACTCCAGGCCAAGCAGGCCGCCGCCGACCACCACCCCGGTCTTCGAGCGGGCGCCGCATTCGCGCATGGCTTCCAGGTCTTCGATGGTGCGGTAGACGAAGCAGTCCTTGCGGTCCTTGCCCGGCACCGGCGGCACGAAGGGGTAGGAGCCGGTGGCCAGGATCAGCTTGTCATAGGACAGGGTTTCGCCGGTCGAGACCGTCACCGTGCGCGCGGCGCGGTCGATTTCCACCGCACGCGCGTTCAGGCGCAGCAGCATATTGTTGTGCTGCTCGAAGAAGCCGGCGGGCACCAGCGACAGGTCCTCGGCCGACTTGCCGGCGAAGAACTCGGACAGGTGCACGCGATCGTAGGCGGGACGCGGTTCTTCGCACAGCACGGTCACTTCCACGTTCTGCGCGCCGGCTTCCGCGAGGCATTCCAGGAACTTGTGACCCACCATGCCGTGGCCGACGATGATCAGTTTCATGATGCTTTCCTTGTCCGGTAGTCAGTCTTTGCTGCTTGTTGTGCTGTGGGGGCGATGCTTCAGGATCAGTTGGCCAGTGCGCTGTCGTACAGGGCCTGCTCGCGGGCCTTGTGCTCGGCGCTGAAGCGGATGGCGATGGCGCACAGCGCGGCGATGGTGGCCAGCACGCCCAGCACCGTCAGCGTCTGCTGCACGCTGCCCAGGCCCTTGAGCAGGAAGCCCGCGGCGACGGCGCCAACGTTGCCGCCCGCGCCGATGATGCCGGCCACACCGCCCAGGGCCTTGCGGTCGATAAAGGGCACCAGGGCGTAGGTCGCGCCGCAGGCCATGTGGGTGAACAGGCCGAACAGCAGCATCGCGACCACGGCCAGCGTTACGCTGCCGGCCTGCGCGAACCACAGCAGGCCCAGGCCTTCACCCATGATCAGCACGAACAGCAGCGTGGCGCGCGCATCCAGGCCGCGGCGGCGCGCTGCCTTGTCCGACAGCCAGCCACCCAGGGCACGGGCAAACAGTGCCAGCAGGCCGAAGCTGGCGGCGGCCAGGCCGGCGGCCTTCAGGCTCAGGCCGAAGCGGTCGACGTAGTACGAGGCGGCGATGTTATGGATGAAAATTTCCACGCCGAAGCAGGCGCCGTAGGTGATGAACAGCAGCCACACGCGATAGTTCGCACTGGCGGCACGGAAGCTGGCCCAGCCGCCGCCCTTGCCACCGTCCTTGCCGCTGATCGCGATGCCGCGGGCGCGCAGGTCCGAGTAGTTGCCTTCCGGGCAGTCCTGGGTGAAGCGCCAGTAGACGACGGCCATGATCAGCATCAGCACGCCCGGCACCAGCAGCGCCAGGCGCCAGCCCAGGGCGTGGTCGGCGCCCAGCATCAGCACGGCGGCCAGCAGCAGCGGCATGATGGCCTGCGCGGCGCCGCCGCCGGAATTGCCCCAACCAGCCGAGGCGGCGTTGGCGGTGCCGACCACGTTGGGCGCGAACATCACCGAGGTGTGGTACTGCGTGATCACGAAGCTGGCGCCGACCGCGCCGATGAGCAGGCGGAAGATCAGGAAGGTCTCGTAGTTCCGTGCCAGCGCCACGCCCAGCACCGGCAGCGCGCCCAGCGCCAGCAGGCCGGTGTAGGTCTTGCGCGGGCCGAAGCGGTCGCACATCGGGCCGATCACCAGGCGCACCAGGATGGTCACCGCCACCGCCGCGATATTGATGTTGGCGATCTGGCCCGGGGTCAGGCCGAACTCGCCCTTGAGCACCGGCATCAGCGGCGCGCAGGCAAACCACGCGAAGAAACAGACGAAGAACGCCATCCAGGTCAGGTGGAAGGCGCGCATCTGCGGGGTGCTCAAGCTGAACAGCTCGATGCGGGTGGCTTTGCCGGTCATCGTCCTAGGCTCCAAAAACAAATGGCGTCCCGCAAACCAGGCCGTTCAGGCCAGTTCAGGGGACGCCGTTGTCCTGACAGCCACTACATGGGATAGGGGCTGTGTATGTGGGGTAGGCCGATCGCCGTTGACGGGCCTGGACCCTATTACGCAAGGGGTGTGCCAGCCCTTTAAGTGACGGTGAATGGGGGATTGTTGCGCCGAGGTACGGCGGAGTGACGCCGGGATGCGCTGTGGTGGGGCGGCCGCCGGGCTGGCGGCACACTCATGGTGCAGTGCGGTGGGCCGCGCCGGTGCGGTGCAGCACGCCGCCGGCCGGTGCTACTGGCCGGAGCCATGGGGCAGGGGGCGGACCGGGATCACTTGCATGTCGCGCGGCGACACTTCCGCGCCATTTTCGTCGACCAGCGCCGCGCGCACCAGCTTGCCGCTGGCGCGCGAACGGATCTGCACCGGGCCTGCGCCGGCCGGGGCCATGTGGCCATCGCCCCATTGCATCAGGCCAACCAGCACCGGCAGCAACTCCACCGCGGCGCGGGTGGGGCGGTATTCGAAGCGTTCGCGCTCGCCGGGCTCGCGGTAGCCGACCTTGCGCAGCAGTCCGGCATCCGTCAGCGTCTTGAGCCGCGCGGACAGCACCGCGGGCGAGCATTCCAGCCGCCGCAGGAAGTCATCGAAGCGCGTCACGCCGTGGAAGACGTCGCGCAGGATCAGGATGGTCCACTTCTCGCCGATCAGCGACAGCGTGGCGGCAATCGAGCAGTGGCGGAGGTCGGACGCATTGAAGCTCATGATGCTGGCAAGCATAGCATGCTGACTTCATTTGAAAAAGTCAGGTTATTTCCTATACTCTAACTACAAATAATGAAGTTAGATGGTGGCAGAATGGATCTCCAAAGCGAAGCCCGCGCAGCCGTGGCGGAAAGCTGGACAGTGGGGCGGGGCGTGCAGGTGACGCTGCGCAACACGCGGGTGCAGGATGACGGGGCGCTGCGCGCGCTGGTGGACGGGCTGTCGCGCGAGAGCCGCTACTTCCGCTTCCTGACCGGCGGGCGGGTGGTCGATGAGATCGTCCAGGGGCTGGCCGTGCCCGGGCCGGGCGGCGTGGCGCTGGTGCTGGAGGCGCCGGACGAAGATGGTGTATCAGTCATTGTCGCCAGTGCGGAATACGTGGTGTCCGGGCAGATCGGGGAGTTCGCGGTGGTCGTTGCCGACGGCTGGCAAGGGCGGGGACTGGGGCGCCGCCTGATCGCCAGGCTGTGCGAACTGGCGCGCGCGGCGGGGCTGCGCGGGCTGCGCGGCGACGTGCTCAGCGAGAACCGCCGCATGCTGGCGATCCTGCGGGGTTTCGGCTTTGCCAGCCGCCGTAATCCGCAGGACAGTTACCTGCATGAAGTCACGCTGGCGCTTGGCGGGCCGACGCGCGGCGCGCAGCAACTGCCGGCGGACTGGTTCAGCGCGGGCTGATCAACTGGCTTCGCGCTTGCCGCGCGCGGTCATGGTGCAGCCGATCGAGGCCGTGATGATGCTGCCGATCGCCAGCCACTGCACCGCGCTCAGTTGTTCATGCAGGAACACCAGCCCAGCCAGCGCACCCATGGCCGGCTCCATGCTCAGCAGGATGCCGAAGGTGCGCCGGTGCAGGCGCTTGAGCGCCACCATCTCCAGCGAGTAGGGAATCGCGCTCGACAGGATGCCCACTGCCAGCCCGAACAGCAGCAGCGCCGGGCTGAACATCGCGGTGCCGGCATGCGCCAGCCCGAACGGCATCACCACCAGAGCTGCCATGGTCAGCCCCAGCGAAGTGGCCTGTCCGCCGTGGGCGTTGCCAGCCATCTGCCCGAACACGATATACAGTGCCCAGCCCACCCCCGCAGCGAGTGCATAGCCGATGCCGCCCGGATCGAGCGTGCCGGCGGCACCCCCCACCGGCAGCAACAGCAGCAGGCCGGTTACCGCAAAGGCAATCCACAGGAAATCGATCGCACGCCGCGATGACAGCACCGCGACCGTCAGCGGCCCGGTGAACTCGATGGCGATCGCCAGCCCCAGCGGGATGGTGCGCAGCGACATGTAGAACAGCAGGTTGGTCGCGCCCAGCGCCGCGCCGTACAGCGCGATCGCGCGCGCATTGGCCCGGGTCAGCGGCATGCGCCACGGGCGCCAGACGCACAGCAGGATCAGCGCCGAGAAACTCACCCGCAGTGCCGTGGTGCCCTGCGCCCCAAGCGCCGAGAACAGGCTCTTGGCAAACGAGGTGCCGACGCACAGCGACACCATCGAGCCGGTCAGGGCCAGCACGGCGATCAGAGTCGAGCGGCGGTGGGCAGCGGTTTGCGGCAATTTGGGGATCCTGTCTGATGGCGTGGCCTGTGCAATGCTGCCGCATCATGCGGCAGGCAAGGCGCGGGCGCCATATACAGGTGCGGGCCAGTGGCTCAGTACAGTTGGCCGTGCCCGGAGCACGCCGCCGCTCAGCGGTCCCGGGCCGCCGCTGCGGCTCAGCGCGGCGTAGCCGCGACGGGTGCGGGCTGTCCCACCGCTGGAGATTGCGCTGGCGCCTGAGGTTGCGCTGCAGCCTGGGGCTGGGCAGCGGCCTGGGTCGGCGCCACGGACTGCGTCCGCGCCACGCCTTGGGGCTGTGCCGCCGCTTGCGGCCGTGCGGCGGGTGCCTGGCGTGCGCCGCCATTGGGCGCGGGGGCGGCTTCGCTCAGCTCGCGCCAGCCGCCGCCCAGCGCCTTGTACAGCGACACGCGGCTGGTCAGGCCGGCCAGCTTGTAGGTGATCAGCGCCTGCTGCGCGGTGTAGAGCTGGCGCTGAGCATCGAACACACCGAAGTAATCGTCGACGCCGTTCTTGAAACGCATTTCCGACAGCCGCCGGGTCTCGCTGCCTTCGCGCACCAGGGCCTCCTGGGCCTGCACCTGGCGCTCGTAGGTGGCGCGTGCCGCCATGCTGTCGGCCACTTCGCGGAACGCGGTCTGGATCGTCTTCTCGTAGTTGGCCACATTGATGTCCTTGCGCACGTTGGCCGCATCCAGCGTGGCGCGGTTGCGGCCGGCGTCGAAGATCGGCACGGTCAGCTGCGGCGCAAACACCCACGCCATGCCGCCGGAGAATAGCCCCGCCAGGCTGCTGCTGGCCACGCCCAGCGCGCTGGTCAGCGAGATGCGCGGGAAGAAGGCCGCGCGCGCCGCGCCGATATTGGCATTGGCCGCCTTGAGCCGGTGCTCGGCGTCGAGGATGTCGGGCCGGCGCACCAGCACACTGGACGGCAAGCCTTCCGGGAACTCGCTCATCAGCATGCGCGCATCGAGCGGATCCTGCGCGGGGGCATTGGGGTTGGTGGCAGCGGCGCCGGCATCGGTCACGGACTTGGGCAACGGGCCGCCGATCAGCAGCGCCAGCGCATTCTCGTCCTGCGCCACCTGCCGCGTGTACTGCTCCACGCCCACCTGCGCGGTCTCCACCTGGGTTTGCGCGCGATGCTGGTCCAGTTGCGCCATCGCGCCTGCCTGTTTCCCGCGCCGTATCATCTCCGCAGCGTCTTGCTGGATTTTCAGCGTGTCCTGCGACAGCTTCAGCAGTTCGCGGTCGGCCCGCAGCGTCAGGTAGGCGTTGGCCACCTCCGCCACCAGGCTGATCTGCGCGCTGCGGCGCGCCTCTTCCGTGGCCATGTATTCCTCCAGCGCGGCATGCTTGAGGCTGCGCACCCGGCCGAAGAAATCGAGCTCAAACGCCGTCAGGCCGATGCCCGCGTTGTAGGTGGTGATCTGCGGCGGCTGGCCCGCCGCACGCAGCCGTGGCGGCAGCCGCTGCGACACCATGCCGCCACTGCCCTCCACCGTGGGGAACTGCGCCGCGCGCTGGATCTGGTACAGCGCGCGCGATTCGTCGATGGCCAGCGTGGCCATGCGCAGGTCGCGGTTGTTGGCCAGCGCCAGCTCGATCAGCTGGCGCAGTTGCGGATCGATGAAGACATCGCGCCAGCCGAGGTCGGCGGCGGAGGGACCTGCGGGCTGCGCAGGCTGGCCGGGCTGCGCCGCACCGCTTGCGGCCTTGGCCTGCGGGGTGCGGTAGGCCGCGCCTTCCGGCCATGCCGACGGGACCGGTGCATCGGGCCGCTGGTATTGCGGCTCCATCGTGCAGGCGGCAAGGGCCAGCACCAGCGCGCAGGGCAGCAGCAGGCGCGGCGGGGGCAGGATACGGTGACGGGGCAGGCTTCGCATGTATGGTTCCGGAGAGAGTGATTGGGAGCAGGCGGGGTCAGCCCATCAGCGCGCGCCGCATGAAGCGCGAGATCGCGAGCTTGGGCTGGCCCTGACGGGCGATGTTGTGGGCGGGATCGGTGAACAGCAGCCGGATCAGGGCGTGGCGCGCGGCCATGCTGGTATGCAGTGCGATACCCAGCAACTGGCCGTCGCGGCGCGCCACGCGGCACGGCATCCAGCCGGTCTGCGCCAGCCACAGCGCGCCCTCGGCGCCGGGACGGAAGGCGGGCGCCAGCGGCGTGGTCACGGCCACGCCATTGCAGGAAAGATCCTCGGTGGTGACGCGGTACTCGCGGCCATCCACGCGCAGCAGTGCCGCCGCGCGGTGCGGGAAGCGTTCTTCCTTGCGCGGGCGCGGCAGCTCCACGCACACCAGCAATGACGCGAGATACAGCATCAGCGCCACACCGGTCCAGATCGTATTGAAGGCCAACCCCTGCGCGTCCGGGTCCATGACCAGTGCGCGGCCCAGGCCCAGCGCGGAGAAACCCAGCAGGCCAGCGTACAGCGCCGCAAACTTGCCGTGGATCACCAGCCTGGAACGGTCCAGCCCCTTGTTGGTGACCTTGAACGGCCTTCCGAATGGCTTGAACATTGCGCTGACCAGCGACGCGCTGACCGCCAGCGCCGCGACGATCTGCGTGACCTCGGTAAAGATCGGCAGCGCGCGCTGCCCGGTGATCCAGATGCTGTAGGCCCAGTAGGCCACCAGCGCGGGCAGGCCGTAGGCCAGGAACTGCAGCGGCTCGCCATAGAGCGTGGAGACGCCGAAATACCAGTACAGCAGCGGCCCCGCCAGCAGCATCAGCGTGAACGGCCGCGACAGCCAGTGCAGCAGGCCGTGCACATAGTGCAGGCGCTGCATCCCGGTGTAGCCGCGCCCGCGCAGGGGCCCGTCGGCGGTCAGCGCCACCTGGATCGTGCCCAGCCCCCAGCGGCTGCGCTGGCTGATGTATTCGGGCAGGCCTTCGGCGGACAGGCCCACGCTCAGGCGCTCGTTGAGCCAGCGCGTGATAAAGCCGTGCGGCAGCAGCCGGTAGGTCAGGTGGATGTCCTCGGTCACCGTGCCGGTGGGGAAGCCGCCGATCAGGTCGATCAGGTCGCGCCGCACCACGAACGAGGTGCCGATGCAGAAGGCCGCGCCCCACGCGTCCTTGGCCGGCTGCATCACGTCGAAGAACGCCCGCTGTTCGTCGACCCAGCATTCGGTGGCGCGCAGGTTGTACTGGATGGGATCGGCGTTGTAGTAGAACTGGGGCGTCTGCACCACGCCCACGCGCGGGTCGTTGAACAGGCCCACGGTGCGCAGCAGGATATTGCGATGGGGCGCGAAGTCGGCGTCCAGCACCAGGATGTAGGGGGCGCCGCCGGCCGCAGCGCTCTGGCGCAGGCCGTTGTTGAGGTTGCCGGCCTTGGCGTGGGCATTGTCCGGGCGCGTTACGTAGTTGGCGCCCACGCGCTCGCAGAACTCGCGCAGCCAGTCGCGGCGGGTGTCGTCCAGCACCCAGACGCGGAAATCGGGATAGTCGATCGCCAGCGCGGAGACGATGGTCTTCTCCAGGATCTCCAGCCCTTCGTTGTAGGTGGCGATGAAGATGTCCACCGGCGGCACGTGCGCGGCGCGGCGCAGCGCGGCCTCGCCCGCGTCGGCATCGGGCGTGTGGTTGCTGGTGCGCGCCAGCACCACGATCGACAGCAGCGTATAGGCCAGCGTCATGCATTCGAACGCGAAGAACACATGGGCCCATACACTGGTGAAGGTCATCTGCCACTCCGGCAGCGTTGCGCGGACGCGCCACGTCAGATACACCCCGAGCAGCAGGGCGGTGACGCCGCCGAACAGGATGCGGTCCGCCGGCCGCTCGTGCCGGCAAAGCATCGAGAGCAACACCGTTGCCAGCAGCACGCCGACGTTGATGACCAGCAGCGTCTGGTTTTCCAGGAAGAGGGCGAACATCGTCAGTCCTTGGTGGTGGTTGCATCGGCCGGCACGGCGGCAATCGCCGGTGGCGGGCAGGACGGTTCCATGCACCCGCCCGGACGGAAAGGATTCCAGCGCGCGGCGGCCAGCACGGCCCACGCGGTGGCGCCCAGGTGGGGCAGGTGAAAGTAGTTGAAGTCCTCCGTGGTCGAGGTGGGCCCGATCGACAGCCCGGTGCTGATGCGCGCTTCAGGCGTGGCGTAGAGCATCCCGGACGGCGCGCGCTGCGACTGCAGCAACTGCCACAGCGGCTGCGCCTGTTGCGCCTGCCCGGCGGCCTGCAGCACCAGCGCCGCCTGCCCGGTGCCCTCGGTCCAGATACCGTCGGGACCGCCCTTGAAGCCGTAGCCCGCGCCGGCGCGGTGCTTTGCCTCTACCCACGCCAGGCTGCGGCGCCAGTCCTGCGGCGGATCCGGGATCGCGATCAGCGGCCACAGCACCGCATCCAGCGCGGACGGGCCGGCATTGGGCGCGCGGCCATCGTCGCGCGTGCCGATGATGAAGCGACCCTCGCGCGGCTGCCACATGGCGCTGACAAAGCCGCGCGAGCGCGCCGCGCCGTCGCGCCAGCGCGGATCGTTGCGCTGGCTGGCAAGCCAGCTGAAGGCGGCATAGGTATCGACGTTGTGCTCGGTGGATTTCCAGCCCTGGCGCGCCTGCCTGGGCTCATGGCCGAAGAAGCCGCCGACGTAGCCGGCGGGCGCGCTGGTGTCGGGCACGGTGGCATGCACCCAGCCCATCAGCGCGGCGGCCCCATCGAGGTAGCGCGCATCGCGCGTGGCCTCATGCACGGCCAGCAGCAGCAGCGCGGCCCAGGCAACGTTGCCGGTGGCGGTGCCCGCCTGGTAGGCATCTTCAAACCAGCGCTTGCTCGGTTCGTCCCACCAGCCCGGCAGCGGCACCGGTCCCGCCGGCACCGGCCCCGCGCGGTAGGCGTTGCGCAGGCGCGCATCGCGGAAGTGGCGGTCCTGGCGGATCGCCTGCAGCACGGCGTCGGCGATGCGGCGCGCTTCGGCGGGGCGCTTGCAGGCCACCAGTGCGATGCCGGCCAGCGCGTTGTCGTAGACGAAGGCGGCATTGCGCAGCGCCGGCGCCAGCGGCTCGCCGCCTGGCGCGGGTTCATAGCTGGCAAGGAAGACCGGGCCGTTGCCGCCTTCACGGCCGACGCGCTCGGCCAGGGTCTTGCAGCCATCGGCCAGCAGCGTTTGCTGGGCAGGTTCAGCGGCGCGAGCCGCGCATGGCGACAGCGCGAATACGGCGGGAAGCAGCGCGCCGGCAACCAGGCGGGGCAGGCGTGCAGTCGGGATCGGCAATTGCATCCGGTTCTCCTTTGCCTGCGCAGGCGTTTACAGCGATGCCCGCAGCTGACCCAGCCAGCTCTGGTTCAGCGTCACGCGCGCCCAGCGGCCCATGCCGCAGTGGCCGGACTGGGTTGGCGCTGCCGCCGCGGCCGTGCCCGCCGTTCCCGGCGTTGTCCCTGTTCCTGACGCAGCGCCGGCCTTGCCGGGCAGGTTGCCGAGCGGACGGTCGAGCTTGGCGATCACATAGATCTCGTTCTTCTCGATCGGCGGGAACGGCACGAAGTAGCGTGCCTGGTCGCCGTCCGGCGCGCGCGGCAGGACTTCGGCCACCGAGGCCGGCAGTGCCGTGGGCATGCCGTCGACCTGCACGTTCAGACGGGCACCAGGCAGCAGGTTGTCGCTCAGGCTGCGCGGGAACACCGCCACCACGCGCGTCTGCGCGCAGTTGCTGGCGCGCGCCAGCGTGGCCCCGGCGGCGACGCGCATGCCGGGCTGCGCAATCATGTCCTCGATGGTGCCGGGCTCGGGCGAGCGGATGTCCAGGTTGGACAGGCGCTCGATGCGTTCCTGCTCGGTGGCGAGCATCTCGTCGACCGACTTGCCATAGGCTTCCAGTTGCTCCAGCTCGGCCGTCAGCTGCGCCGATTCCGCGCTCAGCACCTGGCGCCGCTGCGCCAGCGCGGCGCTGGGGCCGTCGGTGGACGAGGCATAGACCTTGTTGCGCGACGCCTGGCTCTCGCCGACGGCGTTATCCAGCTCGGCCCTGGCCGCAGCCTTGGAATTGGACAGCATCGACAGCTGGTAGCGCGAGGCATTGGTGTAGGCCTCGCTGACGGCCCCGGCCCACTGCATGCTCTGGTTGCGGTTGACCACTTCCGTCTGCTGGTCCTCCTGTGCCTTGGCCGATGCCAGGCGCGCCTCCAGGGCGCGCACGCGCGTGGCGTGTTCGCGCTGCGCCGCGCTGTTGTAGCGCTGCAGGTCCTGCTCGGTGGCGGCCATCAGCCTGCGGTTGCTTTCCAGCTTGGCCTTGGCCGAGTCGTAGCGCTGCTGGTTGTCGAGCTTCTTGCCGGTCAGATCGACCAGCAGCGAACGGTCGACGTTCGGGTTCTGCACGATCATCAGCGGCTGGTTGGCCGTGAACGGCTGGCCCGCGGCCACCATCTGTTTCATCACCACGCCTTCCACCGGCGAAGTCACCAGGCTGACGGGACTGTTCACGACGGCCCGCTCCGACGAGCGCGTAAACACATTTGGAAACATGATTGTCAGCACGGCCCAGATGATGAACAGCACGACGCCGTAACCGGCCATGCGCGGCACGATATGCCATAGCGGCACGGCCACGGGTTGCGGGCGGTGCACCAGTCCGTCGCCATGCGGTTGGCGCAGCGGTGCCGGTGTCAGCGGGTGTTGTATGGGTGGCGGATTGTTGCGCTGGTCGGCCATGGTGTTGTTCTCCGGCAAGCAAAGTCAAAAAGCATCCCCGCCGGCTGCGCAAGGCGCAATCCGGACGAGCGTTTTTCCAGGCAAGCGAGTGGCGCTGCGCAAGTGCTGTCGCGCGATGCCGGGCTTGCCTAGTCCCCAATTCAGCTTGTTGTCTGCAGCACGCGCGATGTGGCTGAGCCGTATCGGCGCACTTTGCATTCGGGCCGACACACTGCATGCGGCGGCATGCGGCCCGTGGATTTGCCCGGCTTCATCCAGGCAGAGTTGAACAATGGCCAGTCAATGGCCAAGAAATGGCAGCCCGTTGAAGCAAGGATTCACGCAGTCAGGCCGCCGCGAGTGAGTTAAGGCTAGTCAGTTACCCCTTCGCTTGCTGTAAAAATGTGTAAGAGGAGGCTGTAGCACTGCTTAATACGGGATTAACATGGCATGCCGTGCAGCGTCGGCAGCTAGTCGTCCGCAGTGAGCGGCGGCGCGATGTGTTCCAATGGACGGCGTTCGGCATCGATGCCGAAGCGCAGGGCCATTAGTCCGGCGACGATCACCAGCGCCGCGCCGAAGCCATAGCCCGCTGCCACGGCTTCGCGGCTGCCGCTTTCGATCAGCGCGCCCAGCAGCAGCGGTGCGACGAAGCCGCCGGTGCCGGTGCCCACGGCGTAAAACACGGCGATCGCCAGCGCGCGCATTTCCAGCGGAAACACTTCGCTCGCGGTCAGGTAGGCCGAACTGGCCGCGGCCGAGGCCAGAAAGAACACCGCTGACCAGCACAGCGCCTGCGTGCGCGCATCGAGCCAGCCTTCAACGAAGGCCCAGCCGGTCAGTGCGAGGCCGATGCCGGACAGGACGTAGGTGGCGGCAATCATGCGCCGGCGCCCGATGTGGTCGAACAGCGGGCCGAGCAGCAGCGGCCCGAGGGTGTTGCCCAGCGCGAACGGAAAGATATACAGTGCGACGCGCGCTTGCGGCACCGCATAGAAACGTGACAGCACCAGCGCATAGGTGAAGAAGATCGCGTTGTAGAAGAAGGCCTGCGCCACCATCAGCGCCAGCGTGATGATGCTGCGCTGGCGATAGCGCCGCAGCAGCAGGCGCATGACTTCGCCCACGCCCGGCGCGGCGCGCCGGCGCATCGCCAGCGCGACGCAATCGGGTGCCACCGGCGGCAGCTGGCCGTGGCGGGCGCGTACCTCGGCCTCGATCGCGGCGATCACGCGCCCGGCCTCATCCAGGCGGCCGTGGGTGGCCAGCCAGCGCGGGCTCTCGGGCACGTGCCTGCGCACCAGCACGATCGCCACCGCCAGCACCGCGCCCAGGGCGAAGCATGCGCGCCAGCCCCATACCGGGCCGAGCACGCGCGCATCGAGCAGCACCAGGCTCAGTCCCGCGCCGAGCGCCGCGCCCAGCCAGAAACTGCCGTTGATGGCCAGGTTGACGCGCCCGCGCACGCGCGCGGGGATCAGTTCGTCGATGGCGGAATTGATGGCCGCGTATTCGCCGCCGATGCCCAGGCCGGTGAGGAAGCGGCACGCGGCAAAGAAGGCGAAGCCGGGCGCGAACGCGGTCGCCAGCGTCGCCGCCATGTAGACCGCGAGCGTGGCCAGGAACAGCCGCTTGCGCCCGAGCCGGTCGGCCATGCGCCCGAACACCAGCGCCCCCAGCACCGCGCCCGCGATATAGAGCGACCCCGACCAGCCCACTTGCGTCGCGGTCAGCCCCAGCGTATCGGGCCGCTCCAGCACGGCGCCGACGGAGCCGACCAGCGTGACTTCCAGGCCATCGAGCACCCAGGCGACGCCCAGCGCAATCGCTACGCGCCAATGCCAGCGCGACCACGGCAGGCGGTCAAGCCGCCCGGGAATGTCGGTGCGGAATGCAGTGTCGACAGCGACGCTGGCGAGGGCGGTATCGGTTGGCATTGCCAACCAGTATAGGAAACCGCGGCAAGCGGCTGACGCCGCGCTCAGCGGTACCGGCAGGAACGTCGGCTCAGGCGCGGGCGATGCCGACCGTGAACTCGGCTTCCAGCAGCCCCGCTGCATCGGCGGCCTGGTGCACGCGCATCAGGTTTGGGCGAGGGCCCGCGATGGGATCCTGCGCCGTGGCGCGCGATGGCACGCCGTGCGAGCGATAAGCCGGATGCGTGCCCAGCACCTCGCGGTTCAGCGCATCGCTGAAGTACAGCTGGCTGGTCAGGGCCTCGGTGTGTCCGAGCAGCACCTTGAAGTGAATATGGATGGCGCGCGGCGCATACCAGCCCGGATAGATCGACGTGAATGTCGCCACGCCGTCCGGGCCGGTGGGCTGCACGCCCCGCAAGAAGCGCGCCTGGCGGTTGCCGGGGCCTTCGCCGCTGTAGCTGCCGTCGGCATCGCAATGCCAGATGCTGACCAGCGCACCCGGCACCGGCACGCAGGCGTGCCCGGCGTCCACCACCCGGATGCGCAGCCGCAAGGGCTGCCCGGGGCGGTCATCGCGGATGTCGGCGCGTACCAGGGCGTCGTCCAGGTAGAAGGGGCCTTCGGTGGCGGCGGGCGTCAGCAGGCACGCGGCGGGCGGGGTGGCCGCTGCCGTGCCGGGCGCGATGCCGGCGGCAGCAAGCAGGCTGCCCAGGTCATGCAGGAAGCGGCGGCGCGCCGCGTCGGCGTCTGCCGTGCAGTCGGCGCCAATAGGCGGACGCACCGTCATCGTGGGCTTCGTGTTGCGGGTGTGCCTTGCGGCGCGTGCTGAAGCGTTGCGCCGGGACGTCAGCGCCCCATCGCCTTGAGCATCGAGTAGCCGTGGCTGGTGATGCGCGGCTCCTGGTGGGAGCCGTGCAGGATCTCAAGTTTTACGAGTTGCTTTTCGACCAGTGCCTTCAGGTCGATGGGATCGATCTGGCGGGAATCGCTGAAATCGAGGGAATCCGGGCCGTCGCTCAGCAATAGCAGCGTGGCAAGTTCATGCGGGCTCAGCACGTTCGTCTCCTTGGCAAGAGGGGGGCGTTTGCTGGGAGTCTGCGCGGCGCAATTGCGCCGGGCGCTGGAAGAAGTAAGCGATCGGAGAGACAATGCGGCACATGCCGGCTGCGCGTGCTGCATTGCGGTGAAATGCTGCAGTGCGGCGCCTGTCTGCGGCGATCAGTTGGTTTGACGAGGCAGGCAGCGCGCGGTTCCGTGCAACGGCTGGCCGTTACATGTGATCGGGCGTCGCAGCGCCGTCATCGCCAATATTAACCATCTATGGTGACAATGCGATGGCCATGCCGGCGCTGTGGAATTGGTGCGGCAGCCTACCGCCCCGTACCTGCTTGCCTCGCCTACTGGCCCTGCCGCTCGCGCCAGGCCTGGTACAGGTCGATGCCCTCGGCGCGCGCCGGCACGTAGGCCAGCTTCATCTCGCGCTGTTCCAATGGTCGGGCCAGCTCGATGTAGCCGCGTTCCGCGGACAGGTCGTAGGGTGCGCCGTCCTCGTTGGAGTAGGCGTAGTAGACCGCTTCGACGCCGGCCAGGAACATCGCCGACAGGCACATCGAACAGGGGTAGCCGCTGGCATACACAGTGCACCCGGTCAGGTCGGGTTTGCCCAGCGCGCGGCTGGCGGCGCGCACGGCCTGCATTTCGGCATGCGCGCTCGGGTCGCAGCTGGCATCCACCTCGTTCACCGCGCGCGCCAGCACCTTGCCGTCCCTGACGACCACGGCGCCAAAGGGCCAGGTATTGCGTTCGCGCACGTTCTCCATGGCGAGGCGGATGGAATCAAGCAGGTAGGCTTCTGTCGTCGACACGCGTTGTCTCCATGGAGGCCTGGCCCGTGCAGGCGGATGTGGTGCGGGCCTCGGGACTATAGGTCAGCGTGCGTGCGCATGGTGGCGTCCGTTGTTATAGGGCGTATTTGGGCCGTGCGCGCGCTGCGCGGCAACAGGCGGCGCGCAGCCGCCTCCCTTTTCGCGTCAGCCCGGATGCACTACAACCAGTAGTGCGGTGGCAGTGGTCTTGCCGCCATTGGAGATCGCATGTACGACATCTGCCGCATAGCGCGCGGTCTCGCCGTGCCGCAGCTTCTTTTCATCGGTGCCTGCGCGCACCGTCATCGATCCGCTCAGCACCGACAGGTGTTCCTGGGTGCCGGCCTCGTGCGGCTCGGACGCCAGCACGCCGCCGGCCTGGATGGTCAGTTCATACCACTCGAAGCGCCCGGCCAGGTCGATCGGGCCCAGGATGCGCAGGTCGCAGCGGGTATCGGGGCTTTTCAGCGACGGGATCGCGTGCGGCTGGACCACGGCGATGCCGCCGCCGGGGCGCTCGGCCGCGCCGCCCGCGAGGAAATCCGCCAGGTTCACGCCGAGCGCATTGGCCAGGCGCCACAGCACCGCCACGGTGGGGTTGGCCAGGTTGCGTTCGATCTGCGACAGCATCGACTTGGAAACCCCGGCACGGCGCGATAGTTCGTCGAGCGACAGCCGCTGCTGCTGGCGCAGCGCCTGCAGCGCCATGCCGACCGCGGGCGGCCCGTCGGTCGGTGGGGTCTGGACGAGGGCTTGCGTCATGGATGGATGTTCGTTATATTGCTCAAAACGTTCGATATAAAGAACGCGTTCGATTTATCGATCAGATCGTAGCACATCCCTCGCACACCAACGGGAGCCAAGCCATGTCGAATGCCGAGGCATTCTATGCATCCATCCGCACCGAACTCGAAAGCATCCGCGAGGCGGGGCTGTTCAAGAACGAGCGCGTGATCGCCACGCCGCAGGGCGCGCGCGTGCGCACCACCGATGGCCGCGAGGTCATCAACCTGTGCGCCAACAACTATCTGGGCCTGTCGTCGCATCCGCAGGTGATCGAGGCCGCGCACGAGGCGCTGCGCACGCACGGCTTCGGGCTGAGCTCGGTGCGCTTTATCTGCGGCACGCAGGATCTGCACAAGACGCTGGAGGCGCGGCTGTCGAACTTCCTCGGCACCGAGGACACCATCCTCTATGGCTCGGCCTTCGATGCCAATGGCGGCTTGTTTGAAACGCTGCTGGGGGCGGAGGACGCGGTGATCAGCGATGCGCTCAACCATGCCTCGATCATCGACGGCATCCGCCTGTCCAAGGCGCGCCGCTATCGCTATGACCACAACGACATGGACGACCTGCGCGCGCAGCTGGAGCAGGCGCGGGCCGATGGCGCGCGCTACACGCTGGTGTTTTCCGACGGCGTATTCTCGATGGACGGCACCGTGGCGCGGCTGGACCAGATGCGCGCGATCTGCGACGAGTACGGCGCGCTGCTGGGCATCGACGAATGCCATGCCACCGGCTTCATGGGCCAGCGCGGGCGCGGCACGCATGAGGCGCGCGGCGTGTTCGGCAAGATCGACATCATCACCGGCACGCTGGGCAAGGCGCTGGGCGGCGCCTCGGGCGGCTTCACCAGCGCGCGCAAGGAAGTCGTGGCGCTGCTGCGCCAGCGCTCGCGGCCTTACCTGTTCTCCAACACGGTGGCGCCGGCCATCGTGGGCGCGTCGATCGCGGTGCTCGATATCCTGGAAGGCAGCACCGAGCTGCGCGATCGTCTGGCGCGCAACACCAGATTCTTCCGCGCGGGGCTGGACAAGCTGGGCTTCGACGTGAAGGCGGGGGACCACCCCATCATCCCGATCATGGTCTACGACGCCGACAAGGCGCAGCAGCTTGCGCAGCGGCTGCTGGAGCTGGGCGTGTACGTGGTGGGTTTCTTCTACCCGGTGGTGCCCAAGGGCCAGGCGCGCATCCGCGTGCAGATGAGCGCGCTGCATGACGAGGCCGCGCTGCAGGCGGCGCTGGATGCTTTCGGCCAGGCCGGCCGCGAACTGGGGCTGATCTGATGGCAGACGGCAAACCGAAGATCCTGATCGTCGGGGCCAACGGCCAGATCGGCTCCGAGCTGGCGCTGGCACTGGCCGAGCGCTACGGGCGCACCAATGTGATCACCTCCGACGTGGTGCCGACCGGCCGCCACGTGCACCTGACGCACGAGATGCTCAACGCCACCGACCGGGGCGAACTGGCCACCGTGGTCGAGCGCCATGGCATCACCCAGGTCTACCTGCTGGCCGCGGCACTGTCGGCCACCGGCGAGAAGGCGCCGCAGTGGGCCTGGAACCTCAATATGACCAGCCTGCTCAACGTGCTGGAGCTGGCTCGGCAGACCGGGCTGGAGCGGGTGTTCTGGCCGAGTTCGATTGCGGCGTTCGGGCCCACCACGCCGTCGGACAACACGCCGCAGAAGACCGTGATGGAGCCCACCACGGTCTACGGCATCTCCAAGCAGGCGGGCGAGGGCTGGTGCCGCTGGTATCACGCCAACCACGGCGTGGATGTGCGCAGCGTGCGCTATCCGGGCCTGATCTCGCATAAGACCCCGCCCGGCGGCGGCACCACGGACTATGCGGTCGATATCTTCCATGCGGCGGTGAAGGGCGAGCCTTATACCTGCTTCCTGAAGGAAGACGAGGCCCTGCCGATGATGTACATGCCCGATGCCATCCGCGCCACCATCGAACTGATGGAAGCGCCGGCCGACAAGCTCGGCGAGCGCGGCAGCTACAACATCGCCGGCATGAGCTTCACGCCCGCGCAGATCGCCGCGGCCATCCGCGAGCAGGTCCCGGGCTTCCAGATCCGCTATGAACCGGACTATCGCCAGGCGATTGCGCAGGGCTGGCCGGATTCGATCGACGATTCGGTGGCGCGCGCGGACTGGGGGTGGCAGGCGGCGTACGGCCTGAAGGAGATGGTGGCCGACATGCTGGCCAACCTGAGGGCGACGCTGGCTGCCTGAGCACTACGGCGCGATCGCGCCGTCGGGTAGCGGGCGTTGCACAGCTGCGCGCGCGGCTGGCCCGGCACGCTGGACTCGAACAGGCAGGGGCCCGCTTGCGCGAGCGCCTGCCCGCTGTGTCATCTACTGATAGGTCACCACCACGAGGTACGCGTCCGGCACGGCATGGGCGGGTTCGATCTCAAGCCTGGCCGCGCCGATCCGCGTTTGCCCGAGCAGCCGGGCTGGCGGCACCGCGACCGGCGCTGAGACGATTTTTCCCGATGGCTGCTGGCAGTGCGCCTGCAGCAGTCCGGCCGACGGACTGAAGCCGCAAGACGGGTACGAGATCCCCCCAAGAAAGGTAATGGTGCCGGCACGCGCAGCCGCGGTACCCGCCACGGCCAGCAGACTTGCTGCGATCAGCCGGCCGGCAACGCCGGCGGCCTTCCTGCTCCGTTCAAGCGACATGTTGACCCTCATTATTGTTAGTGTGGCGCCGATGCGGGCCGCCACGCAGATCGCGCTCAGTGCGGGCCCACGGATCCGCGCGTGGGCCACATTAAGCATAGCGGCGTGATCAGAACTTTCTTAAGGGTTGAGGCACTTTTGTGACAATTGCCCTGGTATCGCTTTGGTGATGGCCGCTTGTGGCTACGCGGCGCCGCGCAGGATCAGCCGTGAGCGGGCAAAGCCCGCATGGTCCCGCAGCGCCTGCATCAGCTGCCCGGACGGCACGCGATCGAGGTCGGTGACCACATAGCCGGTGTGGCCGCGCGTCTGCAGGTGCTGGCCGGTGATATTCACACCTTCCTGCGCCAGCAGCGTGTTCAGTGCCGCCAGCGCGCCCGGCGCGTTGCCGTGCACGTTGAGCAGGCGCGCCGGCGCGTGCAGCGGGCCCGGGTCGACCTCGGGGAAGTTGACGGCGCCGATGGTGCCGCCGGTGGCCAGGAAGTGCGCCAGCTTGGCCGCCACTTCGGTGCCGATGTTCTCCTGCGCTTCTTCCGTGCTGCCGCCGACGTGCGGGGTCAGCAGGACGTTGGGCAGGTTCTGCAGTTCGCTGGCGAAGGGGTCGTTGTTGGTCTTCGGCTCTTCCGGGAACACGTCGATGGCCGCGCCGGCCAGGCGCTTTTCACGCAGCGCCACCGCCAGCGCGGCGATATCCACCACGCTGCCGCGCGAGGCATTGATCAGGATCGCGCCCGGCTTGCAGGCGGCCAGGATGCGCGCATCGATCATATTGCGCGTGCGCGGCGTGGCCGGCACATGCAGGGTCACCACTTCGGCCTGCGACACCGCTTCTTCCAGCGAGCCGGCGGCACGCGCGGAACCGTGCGAGAGCCGCGCGAGCACATCGTAGTAGACCACGTGCATGCCCATCGATTCAGCCAGCACGCCTACCTGCGAGCCGATGTTGCCGTAGCCGACGATGGCGATGGTCTTGCCGCGCGCCTCGAACGCGCCAGCGGCGCCCTTGGCCCATTTGCCGGCGTGCGCCAGCGCGTTCTTCTCCGGGATCCGGCGCAGCAGCATTACCGCCTCGGACACCACCAGCTCGGCCACCGAGCGGGTATTGGAGAAGGGCGCATTGAATACGGGAATGCCGGCGGCCGTCGCGGCGTCCAGGTCGACCTGCGAGGTGCCGATGCAGAAGCAGCCGATCGAGAGCAGCCCCGGGGCGCTGCGGATATCGTCCGCGCGCAGGTGGGTGGCAGAGCGGATCCCGACCACGTCATGGCTGGCCAGCACCTGGCGCAGGTCGGCGCCGGCCAGCGCGCCGGTGCGGCGCTCGACCTGCAGGCCGGCTTCAGTCAGGCGGGCGTTGGCGCTCTGGTGGATGTTCTCGAGCAGGATCGCAGTGGTCACGTTCGTTTTCCGCATGGAGGGGTTGGCGGACATTGCCGCATCCCCACCATTCTGCGCGCAAAACGGTGCCCTGGCCGGGGAGTCCCTGCTGCCGGCATTGGCACCGGCCGCCGCGCCGGGTGCCGTGTCAGCGCGCGCGGCGCCTGTCGCCGCCGAGCGGATCGACGATGATCATGGTCTGGCGCAGCACGCCGGCGTCATCAAAGTAGCAGCTGAAATGCGCGGTCTGCAGGCCGTCCTTGTACATCCGCCATGACCAGGCCTCGCGCTTCATCAGCGGGTAGTACTGGACCGGCTCGCGCGGCAGGCCGAAGCGCTCCTGCACGTCCTGCTTGGTCCAGACCCCGACCTGGGCGCGATAGATCTCCGGCTCGGTCAGCATCTGGCGATAGCTGGTGAGCTTGCCGCCGGCATCGAAATCGGCGGCGTAGACCTCATGCCCGAAGGGCTGGCGCGACCAGAGCCAGCGGGTGGTGCCGTCGGCCAGGCGAAAGGTCTCGGTGGGTTGCCCGAATGTAATGCGTACGGCACTTTCCGGGCTGCCGATCATCTGTCTGCCGGTCTGTTCGGGCTGCAACGTCGCACAGGCTCCGAGCGAGCCGAGCGCGGCAGCGGCAACGCACATCTTGCCGATAAATCTGATTGGCATGAGCCGGGATGACATGGCGCTCTCCTGCGGACGGGATGCCCGCATCCGCTATTGTCCCGCCGCCGGGCTGGCCCACGCAACCGGCTGACGCCGTCCGCCAGCGCTTAGCAGCGGCCCTTCTTGGCCTGGCCCGGCGGACAGAAGGATTCGTTGCCGTACGCGTCGACGCGGCAGTTGCCCTTCTTGGCCTGCCCCGGCGGGCAGCCTTGGCCTTGGGGGCCGCCGCCGTAGTCGTCATAGGGGGCTACCACGCAGCCGCCGAGCAGCGCGCTGCAGGCAATCAGAAGGGCCAGGGCGGATTTCATTGATTTCTCCTTGTTGTGGGGGAATCCGTTTGCGACAGGAGAATAGATTGTGCCAGCGCGGCTGTCTGTAAGGAATCGTGAAGACGGCCGCGCCGGGGTTGTCCGCCCAGGCCCGGGCGGCATCGCTTCAGTCGTTGCCGTTGTCCGCCGCAACCTTGCCGGCCTGCCGCGGCCGGCGCACGACGCGCAGCTTGCCGCTGTTGCCGCCACCGCAGAAGAAGCGGTCGCCGCCATCGGACTCCAGCCCGGACACCCCCTCGCCCGGCGGCATGGCAATGGCCTCCAGCACCGCGCCCGATTGCGGATCGATGCGCCGCAGCTCGCTCTGGTCGCCCTCCCAGGTGCCGTGCCAGAGCTCGGCATCGACCCAGGTGACGCCGGTGACGAAGCGGTCGGAGCTGATGGTGCGCAGGACCGCGCCGGTCTGCGGATCGACCTGGTGGATCTTGCGCTCCCGGTACTGCCCGACCCACAACGTGCCCTCGGCCCAGGCCAGCCCTGAGTCGCCGCCACCGCCCGGCGCGGGGATCGTGGCCAGCACGCGCCCGCTCTGCGGATCGATCTTCTGGATGCGGTCCTCGGCGATCTGGAACAGGTGCTGGCCATCGAAGGCCGTGCCCGCATGGGCCGGAACCTCCAGCGCGCGCAGCGTCCTGCCGCTGGCCGGGTCCAGCGCATTGAGCTTGTCGCCGCTGGCAAACCAGACCTGCCGGCCGTCAAAGGTGACGCCGAGCGGGTCACCCGCGGCAAGCGCGAGCGCCGCGGCCGCTATGCGTGAGTCCATCCGAATCCCGCCACACTGTCACTCCCCGCCAAGGATTGCCGTGGCCTAATCTAGCACACGGCTATCCGTCTCCGGAGGGATGAACAAGGCGGGCAGCTGCGCTTCGCCCGCACCCTGTGACGGCTACATCCGGAACACCACGCCCAGCCAGAAGCTGCGCGGCGCGCCCGGGGCCACGAAGAGCGCGGTGGCCGCATCGCCAGGGGCAACGTGCGGCCGCACCAGGCTGCCGCCGGGGAACACATCGTTCGCGACCTGCCCGTAGGTCTCATAGCGCCGGTCAAACACATTGGCTACGCGCGCATAGATCTCAAGCTGCTTGCTTGCCTTGTACGCCGCGCGCAGGTTGACGGTGGCGTAGCCAGGCGCATGCCAGTCCGCGGTCTTTGGCGCGGTACCGGCCTGCGGGTCGCTGCGCAGGCCGTCTTCGTTGCCGCTGGAGACGGTGCTGGACACTGCCACCAGGTCGGCGCCAAGCGTCAGGCCGGCCAGGGCCTGCCAGTCCACGCCCAGCTTGAGCGTATGGCGGGGCAGGCCCGCCATGCGCATGCCCGGGCGGATGTCGATGGTGCGTTCGCCGACGGCAAGCTGGCCGGCGGACTCGTAGGTGGCCTGCAGGTAGCTGTAGGCCAGCCGCAGCGTGACGTCGCCCAGGCGCTGGCGGGCGGTGAGGTCGAGGCCCTGGTTGCGGGTGCGGTCGAAGTTGGCGAAGTAGCCGAGCTGGGTGTTCGGCGCGCGCAGGAAGAGGATGTCGTCGTGGTTGTCGATGCGGTAGAGCGAGGCGGTGACTTCGGTGTCCTTGCGCGGGAGCCAGCGCACGCCGGCCTCGTACGAGTGTGAGACCACCTGCCTGAGGTAGGGGTCGGACTGAAGGCCGGCCGGCAGGCGGCATGGCTGCGCCGGGTCGGCGCAGCCGAGTTCGAGCACGGTAGGCACGCGGTTGTTCTGGGCGTAGCCGCCGAACACCGTGACGCCACCGCCAAGCTTCTGCGCGAGCCCCAGTGCCGGGTTGAGGCGGCGGTAGGTGAAGCTCTCGCGCGGCTGTTCGCTGCCGTCGCTGTTGCGCAGCGTATTGCTGACCGTGACGTGGTTCCACCTGGCCGAGGCCGTCAGGAAGGTGGTGGGCGTCAGCGACCAGGTGTCGGACAGATACAGGCCAAGCATGCGCGCGGTGCCGCTGACGCCGGAGAACAGGGCGTTGGGTTCAGTGGGGTCGGCCACCACGCCGCGGTCGTCGGTAAAGGTGCCGGGCTGCGTGTATTGCGAATAGGTCAGGCGGCTGCGGTCGAGGGTCAGGCCGGCATTGAGCAGGTGGCGATCGGTCTCCCTGGACGCGCTGAGCGCCATGCCGACGGTCTGCTGCCACATGTGGGTGGTGTTGAGCACGGCCGGATGCAGCGCTGCGCCTTGCGCCCGGGTCCTGCCGCAGCCTTCGCCGCGCGGGCTGCCGTCGGCGTTGAAGCCGTCCTCGCAGGCTTCGACATAGGCCGCATAGTCCGGGCTCACGTCGCCATTGGTGGTGTCCCGGCGGCTGGTGCGCACATAGGCCAGCGCGGCGGCGCTGGTCTTGTCGTCGAACCAGTGGCGGCCGTTGACCGTGGCCTGGGTCACCTGGTTGCGGGTCTGGTCGGGGTAGGTGTAGACGGCGCGCCGGTTGGCCTGGTAGAGATCGGGCAGCGTGCCGCCGCCGCTGGCGCGATAACTGGGCACCAGGCCATTGCCGGTCAGCGTGCTGCGTCCATGCAGCACGGAGACGTCCCAGCTGTTGGTATCGCCCGCATAGCCGGCCTTGGCGAAGACATTGCCGAGCCGGCCGCCGGACTGGTCGCGCCAGCCGTTCTCCTGGAACAGTGTGCCGGCCGCGAATGCATGCCAGCCGCTGTCGCTGCGCACGCCGCCGGACAGGTCGGCGCGCTTGCGGGCATTGCTGCCGTAGGACAAGTCGGCGGTGAAGCCGGGCGAGTCCAGTCCGGAACGGGTGGTCATGGCGAGGGCCCCGCCCAGGGTGTTGAGGCCGTAGGCCGGGTTGGCGCTGGACACCAGCGACACGCTCGCCAGCGCCGCCTCCGGAATCATGTCCCAGCTGATGACGTCCCCGAAGGGCTCGTTGACGCGGATGCCGTCCAGGTACACCGACAGGCCCTGCGGCACGCCGGGGATCGACGATGCCCGGAAGCCGCGGTAGGTGATGTCGGTCTGGAACGGGCTGCCCTGGATGTCGTTGACGTTGACGCCGGCCAGGTTGCGGTTCAGGTATTCGGCCAGGTTGCCGGCGCGCGAGCCGTCGAGGTCGCCGCCACGCACGGTCTGCACGGTGTAGGGCACCAGGTCGCTGGCCACGCCGATGCCCGGCAGCGGCGTGGCGGCCACTACCAGGACTTCCGGCAGCAGGTTGCTGTCCTGCTTTGGGACAGCGGTGTCCTGTTGCGCAACAGCGGGACGCTGGGTCAGCAGCGCGATGGCCACTGCCACCATGGCGGGGAGCGCGCCGGCGAGGCTGCCGCGGCGGGCCGCGGGGTCACAGGGCGGCTGACCTGGCGGTGCAGGGTGCGGGTTGGCTGGCATGTGCTGTCTCCTCCGGAAGGGCGGCGCATACCTGCATTGGGTAGCGCCTGACCGGAGGCCCTCAGCAGGTTTCGTACCGTGCCTTGGGCGGCCGGCTTGCAGCCCCCGCGGCAATCCCGGTCGGCCCGCGGACCGCCTGTTTGCGCGGGCAGCCCGCTGGCATGGGAATTGCCAATTGCATGCTGGTGTGTGGCGCAGCGGCGCACCAGGGAACCCCAAAACAAGAGAGGAGATGGCAATGAGGACGTTACGAGTAGTGATGGCGGCGGCGGCTGCCGCGGCAAGCCTTGCCGCGCAGGCAGCGGTGACCGATGCCATGATTGAAAACGACGCGAAGACTCCCGGCGACGTGTTGTCGTGGGGCATGGGCCCGCAGGGCCAGCGCTATTCCACGCTGTCGCGCATCAACACGAAGAACGTGGGCCAGCTGGTGCCGGCGTGGTCGTTCTCGTTCGGCGGCGAGAAGCAGCGCGGGCAGGAATCGCAGCCGCTGATCCACGACGGCAAGATGTTCGTGACGGCCTCGTATTCACGCATCTACGCCCTCGATGTGAAGACCGGGCGCAAGCTCTGGAAGTACGAGCACCGCTTGCCGGAAGGCATCATGCCGTGCTGCGACGTGGTGAACCGCGGTGCGGCGCTCTACGACAACCTGGTGATCTTCGGCACGCTCGATGCGCAGCTGGTGGCGCTGGACCAGAAGAGTGGCAAGGTGGTGTGGAAGGAGAAGCTGGAAGATTATGCGGCCGGCTATTCGTACACGGCGGCGCCGCTGGTTGTCAAGGGCATGGTGCTGACGGGTATCTCGGGCGGCGAGTTTGGCGTGGTTGGCCGCGTCGAGGCCCGCGATGCCAGGACGGGGCAACTGGTGTGGTCGCGGCCGGTGGTGGAAGGCCACATGGGCTACAAGTACGACAAGGACGGCAACAAGACCGAAAACGGCGTGACCGGGACCCAGAATGCCAGCTGGCCCGGCGAGACCTGGAAGACCGGCGGTGCCGCGACGTGGCTGGGTGGCACCTATGATCCGGCAACCGGCCTGGTCTACTTTGGGACCGGTAATCCCGGCCCGTGGAACAGCCATATCCGCAAGGGCGACAATCTCTACTCCGCCTCCACCGTGGCGCTCGATCCTGCTACCGGCAAGATCGTCTGGCATTACCAGAACACGCCGAATGACGGCTGGGATTTCGACGGCGTCAATGAGTTCGTGACGTTCGACCTGGACGGCAAGCGCATGGGCGGCAAGGCCGACCGCAATGGCTTCTTCTACGTCAACGACGCGACCAGCGGCAAGCTGGTCAACGCCTTCCCCTTCGTCAAGAAGATCACGTGGGCCACCGGCATCGACCTGAAGACCGGCCGTCCCAACTATATCGCCGAAGGCCGCCCCGGCGACCCGGCGGCCGGCAGCGATGAGAACAAGGGCAAGTCCGTGTTCGCCGCACCGGGATTTCTCGGTGGCAAGAACCAGCAGCCGATGGCCTACAGTCCGCAGACGGGTCTGTTCTACGTGCCGGCCAATGAATGGGGCATGGATATCTGGAATGAGCCCGCCAGCTACAAGAAGGGTGCCGCCTTCCTGGGGGCGGGCTTCACCATCCATCCGCTGAACGATGACTACATCGGCGCGCTGCGCGCCATCAACCCGAAGAGCGGCAAGATCGTCTGGGAGGTCAAGAACAACGCGCCGCTGTGGGGCGGTGCGATGACCACGGCCGGCGGGCTGGTGTTCTGGGGCACGCCGGAAGGCTATCTGAAGGCCGCGGATGCCGGGACGGGCAAGGAGCTCTGGCAGTTCCAGACCGGCAGCGGCGTGGTGGCGCCTCCGGTCACGTGGGAAGAGAACGGCGAGCAATACGTGGCTGTGGTGTCCGGCTGGGGCGGCGCGGTGCCGCTGTGGGGCGGGGAGGTGGCCAAGCGCGTGAACTTCCTGGAGCAGGGTGGCTCGGTTTGGGTGTTCAAGCTGCATAAGAGCTGAGCGGGAAGGTGACGACACCGCCCGGCACATGCCTGCATCGCATCAGGGGTGCGCGGCGCGCGCCGGGCGGAGTAGCAACAGGATCAAGCGAGATACACGTATGAAGAAAGCATGGATGGGGCTGGCGGTGGCTTCTGCGTTGCTGCCGGGTGCGGCACTGGCCGGTACTGCCGCCGACATGCAGGCCCTGGCCGACAAGAGCGGCTGCTTTTCCTGCCATGGGATGCAGTCGAAGCTGGTGGGGCCGGGGTTTGCCGAGGTGGCGGCCAGGTACAAGGGCGACAGCCAGGCGGCTGAGCGGCTGGCGAGGAAGATCAGAGAGGGCGGCAAGGGGGGGTGGGGAAGGATTCCGATGCCGCCGCATGGGAATCTTGGGGAGGAGGATGCAAAGAAGTTGGCGGAGTGGGTGTTGAGTGTTGGGTGAAGGCGGCGCGAAGCGCAGCCGAAGGCATCCGACCGACCCCGTCGCTAGCGGGCGGGCAACCTGCGCACAAGAAAACGTCTGATGAGAACCCCGCGAACCATCTCGCCGAAAAAAAACGCCAACCCGTCATGGGTTGGCGTTTTGCTTGGGGGGGTACTGGTATCAGAACTGGTTCATGGTGTTGTCTTTACCCGCCGCCTTCAGGGCCGCTTCGCCGCTGAAATACTCCTTGTGGTCGTCGCCGATGTCCGAGCCGGACATGTTCTGGTGCTTGACGCAGGCGATGCCCTGACGGATTTCCTTGCGCTGCACGCCAGCCACATAACCCAGCATGCCCTGGTCGCCGAAGTATTCCTTGGCCAGGTTGTCGGTCGACAGTGCGGCGGTGTGGTAGGTCGGCAGCGTAATCAGGTGGTGGAAGATACCGGCTTCGCGCGACGCGTCGGCCTGGAAGGTCCGGATCTTTTCGTCGGCGAGCTTCGCCAGTTCGGTCTGGTCGTATTCAACGCTCATCAGCTGGGCGCGATCGTATGCCGACACATCCTTGCCCGCGGCCTTCATCGCGTCATACGCCTGCTGGCGGAAATTCAGGGTCCAGTTGAACGACGGGCTGTTGTTGTACACCAGCTTGGCGTTCGGAATGACCTTGCGAATCTCGCTGACCATGCCGCCGATCTGGGCGATATGCGGCTTTTCGGTTTCGATCCACAGCAGGTCGGCGCCGTTTTGCAGGGCCGTGACGCAATCCAGCACGCAGCGCGCTTCGCCCGTGCCGGCGCGGAACTGGAACAGGTTGCTGGGCAGGCGCTTGGGACGCAGCAGCTTGCCGTCGCGCTTGATGATGACGTCACCGTTGCCCAGTTGGTCGGCCGACAGTTCCTCGCAATCGAGGAAGGAATTGTACTGGTCGCCCAGGTCGCCCGGCGTGTTGGTCACGGCGATCTGCTTGGTCAGGCCGGCACCCAGCGAGTCAGTACGGGCCACGATGACGCCGTCGTCCACGCCCAGTTCCAGGAAGGCGTAGCGGATGGCGCGGATCTTGGCCAGGAAGTCCTCGTGCGGCACGGTGACCTTGCCGTCCTGGTGGCCGCACTGCTTCTCGTCGGACACCTGGTTTTCGATCTGAATGCAGCACGCGCCCGCTTCAATGAACTGCTTGGCCAGCAGGTAGGTTGCTTCGGCGTTGCCGAAACCCGCGTCGATGTCCGCGATGATGGGCACGACGTGGGTGACGTGGTTGTCGATCTTTGCCTGGATGGCGGCCTTGGCAGGGCCTTGGGCAGCGTCCAGCTCGCGGAACAGGCCGCCCAGTTCACGGGCGTCGGCCTGGCGCAGGAAGGTGTACAGCTCGCGGATCAGCGCGCTGACCGAGGTCTTCTCGTGCATCGACTGGTCCGGCAGCGGGCCGAACTCGGAGCGCAGCGCGGCCACCATCCAGCCGGACAGGTAGAGGTAGCGGCGCTCGGTGCTGTTGAAGTGCTTCTTGATGGAGATCATCTTCTGCTGGCCGATGAAGCCGTGCCAGCAACCCAGCGACTGGGTGTACTTGGACGAGTCGGCATCGTAGGCGGCCATGTCGGCGCGCATGATCTTGGCGGTGTACTTGGCGATGTCCAGGCCCGTTTTGAACTTGTTCTGGGCACGCATGCGAGCGGCGTACTCGGGGTTGATGGCATTCCATGCGCTGCCGTGGTTCTCTTTCAAACCAGCAACTGCCTTGATGTCGTCTTGATACTGGGCCATGGGAATTTCCTAAGAAGAAAGCGCGATTGACGAAATGGTTGCGTGTGCCGCTACGGATGTCGAAGCAAGCAGCGTGGACTCATTGTATGGCCGTTTTGACGCGTCGCGGCCAAGTCTTATATAAGACATAAGAGTTAGCTTATCCTTATTTTTCAATGAGATAGGATGCAAATTTCGTGATGTGGAATGAATTTTTAAGGGGCGAAAACATAGCGCAGCGGAAACTCGGAGTGAATTCCGCAATGTGAAAAGCGCTTTCAGCTGTCGGAGGCAGCGGCAAGCACGGGTGGCTCGAGCAACGATAGTTGGGGGACTTTGCAGACATCTGTTCCGACGAACAGTGTCATGAGCCGGCGCAGCAACTCCTTACCGCATCAGCGACACTTCTTTTACCCCCGCCCCCGACTCAATCGCAACGAGTTCCCATCACCACGAAACACCATCGGATATTCCCGCGCCTGTGCAGCGGCCAGCCGCCCTTCCAGCACGATCTCCTGGATCCGCCCATGCGCAGGAGAACGCTCGCAGACCGGATCTGTCGCCGCGGCATCACCCGTGACCAGTAAGGCCTGGCAACGGCAGCCGCCGAGATCTTCCTCACTGTGCTCGCATGACCGGCACGGATGCGGCATCCATTGCGTGCCGCGAAAGCGGCGGAATGCATCGCTGTCCTGCCAGATGCCACGCAGCGGCTGCGTGAGGACGTTGGGCAGCACCAGATCCGGCAGCATGCGCGCAGCATGGCACGGCAGCGCGGTACCGTCCGGCGCCACGCCCAGGAAGGTCGTGCCCCAGCCGTTCATGCACTTCTTGGGCCGCGCCTCGAAGTAATCCGGCACCACGAACAGGATCTGGCATTGCTTGCCGATGCGCGCGCGGTACTGCCGGACCACGGCCTCGGCCTCGCGCAGTTGTTCCTGCGTCGGCATCAGTGCCAGCCGGTTCTCCCAGGCCCAGCCGTAATACTGCGTATTGGCCAGTTCCAGGTATTGCGCGCCCAGCTGCAGGGCCAGTTCGATGATGGTGCCGACATGCGGAAGGTTGTGCCGGTGCAGCACGCAGTTCATCACCATCGGGTAGCCGTGCGCCTTGATCAGCCTGGCCACGCGCTGTTTCAGCTCGAACGTCCGGGTGCTGGACAGGAAGTCGTTGAGCTCGCGGGTGGAGTCCTGGAACGATAGCTGGATATGGTCCAGGCCCGCTTCGCGCAGGGCGGCCAGGCGGGCGTCGGTCAGGCCCACGCCGGAGGTGATGAGGTTGGTGTAGAAGCCGAGGCCATGCGCATGCCGGACCAGCGTCTCCAGGTCCTTGCGCAGCAGCGGCTCGCCGCCGGACAGGCCCAGCTGCACGGCGCCCAGTGCCCGCGCCTGGCTGAAGACGTTGCACCACTGCGCGGTGTCCAGTTCGGCGGTATGCCGGGCGTAGTCCACCGGGTTCGAGCAGAAGGCGCAGTGCAGCGGGCAGCGGTAGGTCAGTTCCGCCAGCAGCCACAGCGGCGGGCCCGGCGGTGCCGGCGCGCACTCAGACGAGCCAGCCGCGTTCGATTGCATGTTTGACAAAGGCATGGACCTCCGGGGCAATGCCCTGCACGCCAAATGCCGCCTGCAGGTCGTCGATCAGCATGTCCAGTGTATGGCTGCCGTCGCAGCGCTGCAGGATGGCGGCGGCGCTGTCGTTGAGGGTGACCATGCCTTCCGGATACAGCAGCACCCAGCTTTGCTGGGATTCCTCCCATTGCAGGCGGAAGGTCCGGTGCAGGGTCGGCGTGGCGAGGTCTTGCGTGGTGGCGGTCATGGGTTGCTTAGCTGGATGGCATCGAGCATCGACCAGAGCACGTCGAGCTTGAACTGCAGGATGTCCAGGGCGCGTTGCTGTTGCGCCGCGGTGCGGAAGTAGTCCAGCGTCACGCGCAGGCCGTGGTCGACGTCGCGCTGCGCGAGCGGAATGCGCGAGCGGAAGTAATCCAGGCCGCCGGCCTCGATCCACGGGTAATGCGTGGGCCAGCCAGCCAGGCGTTCCTTGTGGATCTGCGGCGCGAACATCTCCGTCAGCGAGGAGCACACCGCTTCCTGCCACGGCGCCCGCCGCGCGAAGTTGACATAGGCGTCGACGGCGAAGCGCACCCCGGGCAGCACGTGCTGGTGATGCAGCAGCGCCTCGCGTTCCAGGCCTACCGCCTCGCCCAGGCGCAGCCATGCCTCGATGCCGCCGGGCCGGGTGTCGGTGCCGTCGTGGTCAAGGATGCGCACCACCCATTCGCGCCGCGTGGCGCGGTCGGGGCAGTTGGAAAGGATGGCGGCGTCCTTCAGCGGGATGTTCGCCTGGTAGTAGAAGCGGTTGGCCACCCACGCGCGGATCTGGCCGGGCGAACACTCGCCCGCCGCCATGCGCCGGTTGAAAGGATGGTGGATGTGGTAGCCGCTTTCCCGGGCGCGCAGGCGGGCTTCGAACTCCGCCGGGCTCCATGCGATGGTGGTTGTCATAGCGCGATTTCCATGCCGTCGTAGGCGAGTTCGATGCCGTGCCGCGCCAGCTCGGCGCGTTCCGGCGAGTCTTCCGCCAGCACCGGATTGGTATTGTTGATGTGGATCAGGATCTTGCGGCTGGCGGGCAGCCGGTCCAGCACCTCGATCATCCCGCCCGGGCCGGACAAGGCCAGGTGTCCCATGTCGGCGGCGGTGCTGGCGGAGAAGCCAAGCGCCTGCATTTCGTCGTCGCGCCAGAAGGTGCCGTCGACCAGCACGATGTCAGCGCTGCGCAGTTGTGCGAAGACGTGGTCGTCGATGTCGCCCAGGCCGGGCGCGTAGAACGCGCTGCGGCCGCTGCGGCGGTCTTCGATGCGCAGGCCGATGTTGTCGCCGGGGCGCGGCGCATGGCGGTTGGGCGAGTAGGGCGGGGCCTTGCTCTGCAGCGGTATCGCGGTCAGCGTCACGCCGTCCAGCGGCGGGACCCGGAACGCCGTGCCGTCGCAGGGCAGGGCATGTGTCTGCAGCCCGCAGTAGTGCGACAGGATGCGGGTCAGCGGAAAGGCCGCGCCCAGGTCGTCGAGCACGCTGGCGGTGGCATAGACCGGCAGCGCCTGGCGGTGTTCGCGCAGCATCAGCAGGCCGGTGACATGGTCGATCTGCGCATCCATCAGCACCACCGCGGCAATGGCGGTGTCGCGCCGGGCGCGGGCGGGCTGCAGGGCGGGCGTCTGGCGCAGCTGCTGCAGGATGTCGGGCGAAGCATTGACCAGGATCGCGTCCGGGCCGTCGCTGGTCAGTGCGATTGACGATTGCGTGCGCGGCGTGGCACGCACGGTGCCGCGGCGCACGCCGTCGCAGTTGCGGCAATTACAGTTCCACTGGGGAAAGCCGCCGCCGGCGGCCGACCCCAGTACGCGGATGGTTGTCATGGCGCGAGCGCTTGATGGCAGGTTATGTTTTCACTGCGGGCTTCACGACGCAGACGCCGGCACCGGCGCCTGCGCGCACGCACTGCGGCCGGCTCAGCGGTTGGCGATGTACATCGTGATTTCAAAGCCAAGCCGAAGCTCGGTGTAGGCGGGCGTGGTCCAGTTCATGTGTCTCTCCTTGGGTGGCATGGTTAGTGAATATCGTCGTGGCACGGCAGCGTGGCTGCCGCAACGCTCTGAAAGGCAACATCCATGCCCGACGCTTCCAAGACTTGCGCTGGCTTCTACCTGCGCACCCCGGACGCACAGCGCCTGCATGTGCGCGTGAGCGGCCCGCCGGATGGCGAGCCGTGGCTCGTCCTGCATGGCGGGCCCGGCAGCGGCTGCTCGGCGTCGATGGCGGCATGGTTCGACCCGCAACAGCACCGCGTCGTGATGCCGGACCAGCGCGGCGCCGGACGGTCCAGGCCGACAGGCTGCCTGCGCCGCAATAACGTGGGCGCGTTGCTGGCCGACCTCGAACAACTGCGCGTGGTCCTGGGGATCGAGCGCTGGGGCGAGGTGGGCGGATCATGGGGCGCGGCGCTTGCGCTGGCGTACGCGGCGCGATGCCCGGGCGCCGTGGCGGCCCTGGTTTTGCGCGGCGCCTTCCTGACCGGGCGCGATGATGTGCTCGCGCTGTTTTCGCCGCGCCATGGGGGCCGTCATATGCTGCGCCGCGTCGAGCCACGGGGCGAACGGCTGAACGAGGCGCGTGCCCGGCTGCTCACGGTGTCACGACTGTTCCAAAGTGGGACGACTGCTCAAAAACAGGACACCGCAGCAGCGTGGCGACGGCACGAACTGGCATTGCTCGGCGTGGCGGCGCCATCGCATTCATCCAGCCAGCCGCCCCGTGAGCGCCTGGCCACGGTGAACAAGTACCGCATCCAGGCGCACTACCTGCGCAACCGCGCGGGGCTGGGCAAGCCGGCCGTGCTGCGGGCGGCGCGGGAAATCGCCGCGCATGGCCTGCCGGTGACGCTGCTGCATGGCCGCGCCGACTCGGTCTGCCGTCCCGCCAATGCGCGGCGCCTGCAGCACGCCATGCCGGACGCCAGTCTGGTTTGGGTGGAGGGCGGACACCAGGCCACCGGTGCCATGCGCGACGCGCTGGCAGGCGCCATCCGCGCCGCCGGATGGCAAAAGTGAGGCAAGAGGCCTCGCGGCGGGGTTGGCGCCATGTGCGGCGCGGCAATGGGCGGCGGCGAGAGCGCGGCTGCCCTGGTGCATGGCCGGCCTCAGCCCGCCTGATGCGGCACCCCGCGCGCCTCCTCCATCTTCCGGTAGACCGTATTGCGCGAAATCCCCAGCGCCTTGGCCGCGGCCGAGATATTGCCGTTGTGGGCCTTGACGGTGGCGACGATCGCCATCGCCTCGACATCCGCCAGCCGCGTGGGCTGCGCGCCCGGCACCGTATGACCGGCGGGCGCGCCCGCCTGTGCCTGGGGCTCGCGCAGGTCGTCGAGGAAGTCGTCGGGCAGGTGGTCCTCGGTAATCTCGGCTTCGCCTTCTGCCATCAGCCGCGCGGTGCGCAACAGGTTGCCCATCTGGCGGATATTGCCCGGCCAGTGGTAGCGGCGGAACAGCGCCATCACCGTGTCCTTGATGCGGGGTGGCTCATCCGCCGTGCCGCCCTGGTCCAGGCGCAGCAGCTTGCCGGCCACCACGTCGAGATCACTGCGCTCGCGCAGGGCCGGCAGCCGCACCACCAGCCCGTTGAGGCGGTAGTACAGGTCTTCGCGGAATTGGCCGTTGGCGGCCAGCTCGCGCAGGTTGCGGTTGGTGGCGCACACCACCGAGACGTCGATATGGATGACCTTGCTGCTGCCCAGCGGCGAGACCGCGCGCTCCTGCAGCGCGCGCAGCAGGCGGCCCTGCAGGTGCAGCGGCATGTCGCCGATCTCGTCCAGGAACAGCGTGCCGCCGTTGGCCAGCAGCATCTTGCCGATGCCGCCCTTCTTGCGGGCGCCGGTAAAGGCGCCTTCCTCATAGCCGAACAGTTCAGATTCGATCAGGTTTTCCGGGATCGAGGCACAGTTGACCGCGATGAAGGGGCCGGCGTGGCGCGCGCTGTCGGCGTGGATGGCGCGCGCCATCAGTTCCTTGCCGGTGCCGGTCTCGCCCAGCACCATCACCGGGATGTCCTTGCCGATGACCTTGCGCAGTTTGCCGATGACCGCCCGGATCTGCGCGTCGCCGGTGTCAAGGTCGTCCAGCCCGGGTGAGCGGGCCGGGCCGGCAGCCAGGCTGCGCGGCACCGCGGCGGCGTCGTGCGCGCCAGCCTGGCTGGCCTCGGTGCTGCTGCCGTGGAGCGCGGCAGCGGGCGACTTCCATTCCATGCGTGCGCTGACCTTGACGCCGCTGGGCAACTGCAGCTGGACGATGCCCGCATGCGCCGCGCGCACCGCGTCGAACAGCTGCGACATCGACAGCCCGAACAGCGAGGAGAAGGTGTGCGCCTGAAGCGCGCCGTTGGACAGGCCAAGCTGGAACTGCCCGCTGCGGTTGGCCGACAGGAAGCGCCCGCCGGGCGTGAACGAGACAATGCCCTCCACCAGCGTGCCCAGGAACTCGGCGCGCGAATGGAAGCGGATGCACACCATGTCGCGGAAGGCATTGCCGAACAGCTGGTTCTCGATCATCTGTGCCGACATCCGCACCAGCGCCATGGTGTGCTTGTGGAAGCCGCGCTGGTCGCCGGTCACGTCCAGTGCCCCGACGGTCTTGCCGTAAGGGTCGAGAATGGTCATGCACGAGCAGGTCAGGAACTGGTTGGCCTCGAGGTAGTGGTCGGCGCCGTGTACCAGCGTGGCCCGGTTCTCCGCCAATGCCGTGCCGATGGCGTTGGTGCCGCGGCGTGCCTCCGACCATTCCGCGCCAGGGCGCAGCGCGACCTTGTCGGCACGCACAAGGAAGTCGTCGTCGCCCATGGAGTGCAGGATCAGGCCGTCCGCGTCGGTCAGGATGACCATGCTCTGGGTGTTGACGATCTGGTCGTAGAGCGTCTCCATCACCGGCAGGGCATAGGCGAACAGCGACTGGCTGCGCTCGATCCGGGTCTTCAGCTCGCTCTGCAGCACCGGGCAGAAGTCGGGCGATTCATAGGTGCGCAGGCCGTAGGACTCGGAGCGCTGGTGGGCCTGGGCAATCAGTTCGGTGCGCTCGGGCTGGCCCGCGTCGCCCGGGGCGTGCGCCGTGGAGCGGGCCGGTGCCGGTTGGAAGGTCATTTCAATGTCTCCTGTGGAACGTCCGCCCGCGATCTTTGCGCGGGTCGCTGTCGGCGCCTTCGCCGGGCACATGGTCGACAGTGTTGCGTCATGAAGCAAGACACTTGCCAGGGTGTGGCATTCCGGGACACCAGCGTCGCGATGCTGCGTTGCAAAGGCGGCCGAGGCCCGGGAAAACCGGCGTTCACGCCGTCTCGCCGCGTTGGTATGGCTCTTGCGGAAATGGAGCAAACAAAGATAGCCCCATCAACATAGGAGACATCCATGAAAACGCAGCGCCGCCTGCTCGCCTTGCTCTCGCTTTGCGCGTCCCTGAGCGCATTCCCCACCGGCTTCGCGCTGGCCCATGGCGATGTCACGCCCCAGGCTGTCGATACCAAGGCGTTGCCGCAGCTTGGCGACGAATGGCGTCCGGACAATCCCTACCGCAGTGGCGATGCGCACAAGGAAGCGCTGCGCATCGGCTCGTCGGCCTACAACCAGAACTGCGCGCGCTGCCATGGGCTGGAGGCGGTGTCCGGCGGCATCGCCCCCGACCTGCGCAAGCTCGACGGCGACTGCGTCGCCCTGGCGGATGCCAGGAAGAAACAGGCGTGCATGAGCGAGATCTCGCAGTACTACACCACCACCGTGCGCAAGGGCCGCACGCGCGATGGCCGCGTGTACATGCCGCCATTCGACGGCGTGCTGAGCCAGGAGGCGGTGTGGGCGATCAAGACCTACCTGGAATCGCGCCACGAGTGAGCCAGCGCGTCGCGGCGTCACCGTCCGATGGTCCAGTCCCGGCCCGTTACCGCCGGGCCCATTCCTTGTCCAGGAGAGAGCCCATGCCTGCCCGCCCTGTCCGCCGCCCGAGGCTTTCCGTGTTTCCCCTGCCGGCGGCGCCGGCCCACGCCTTGCGCTGGCTGTGCTGCGCCCTGCTGGCGGGCGCCGCGCTGTTCGGCATGCAGCCGGCGCAGGCCGGCCTGGCCGAAATCCGCCAGGCCGGTACCTTGAAAGTGGCGGTGTACAAAGGCCTGGCGCCGTTTTCATCGACGGCCGGGAGCCAGTACGCCGGCATCGACGTGGCCCTGGCGAAGGCGCTGGGCAAGGAACTGGGCTTGTCGGTGGCGCTGATGCCGTTCGATGCCGATGACGGCATGTCCGACGACTTGCGGGCCATGGTCTGGCGTGGCCATTACCTTGGCTACGGGCCGGCCGACGTGATGCTGCATGTGCCGGTTGACCGGGCATTCATGCGCGAGAACGACAAGGCGCTGATCTTCGCGCCTTACTACCGCGAGACCTTCGTGCTGGTGCACGACCGCGAGCGCGTGCCGGCCGTGCGCGGCCCGGAAGACCTCGCCGGCCAGCCGACCGGCGCGGCCGCGGGTTCGGCCGGCGCCAATGCTCTGTTGTCCGGCGCGGGCGGTGCCCTGCGCGACAAGGTGAAGATCTACCCCGAGGCCGACGTGGCGCTACAAGCGCTGTTCTCGGGCGAGATCGCGGCAGCAATGGTGACGCGCGCGCAGTACGAGAACGCGCTCAAGGCGGGCGGCCAGTCCGCCGGCCGCTATGCCGCCACGGACATCAGCGCGCCGCTGCTGCCGCCGCGTGGATGGGCCGTCGGCATGGCGGTCAAGGCCGGCGAGCGCGAACTGGCCGACGCGCTGGAAAAGGCTTTGAATGCGCTCCGCGGCAATGGCGAGCTGGCGCGCATCTTTGCCGGGTACGGGGTATCGATGCAGGCTCCGTGAGGATGCCGGCGGGCACACCAGGGCAGGGTGCGGCGGTGGTCAGCCGCCGCCCAGCGCGACCGCGAACAGCGCCGCAATCAGCGGCCGCTCCTTGCGCACCTCCAGGCAGCACAGCGAATAGTCGATCGACAACAGCGGCTCGTCGACCGGCACCACCTGCAGGCCCGGCAGCGGGATGCATTCGATCTGCGTGACGAAGCTGATGCCCATGCCGTTGGCCACGGCATGCAGGATGGCCTCGCGGCTGTTGATCTCCATCACGCAGTTCAGCGCGACGCCGTGTTGCGCGCAGGCGCGTTCCACGCGGTGGCGCGTCTTCGAGCCCGGCTCGCGCAGGATCACGGCTTCGCCGGCGACATCGTGCACGGTGATGGCCGCGCGCGCAGCCAGTGGATGGCCGGCCGGCATCACGGCAACGATGCGCTCCTTGCGGTAGGGCGCAATATGCAGGCCCTCGACCGGATCGGGCTCGGCGAGGATGCCGACGTCGATATCGAAATCCTGCAGCCCGCGCAGCACCGAGGCTTCCGAGCCGATGGCGACTGTCAGCTCCAGCGCGGCATGCGCGGTGCGGAAGCTTTGCGCCAGCCCCAGCGCGATCGGCGGTGACACCGCGCCCACGCGCACCAGCCCGCTCTTGAGCTTGTGCGCGCTCTGCAGGAACTGCATGGCCTCTTCGGCTTCAGGTCGCCGGATACCGGCGTGGCCAACGCGGAGGATGCGGGCCACCCCGCGGCTGCCGCCACCAACGCGCAGGAAAGCTCGTGGTCCCGCTACAAGGCGGTGCTCAGCAATCCGCGCCTGCTGATCGCGGGCCTGTCGATCGGCTTCCAGAATGCCGCCCGCTACGGCCTGATTCTCTGATCGCCTGTTCGGCTCCAGCCGCAGCAAGGCCATCATGCTGTACATGGTCCTGGGCGCGGTGGCGTCAATGGTCATGTACAAGCTGCCCACGGGCATGGGCGCCATCGCCGCGCTGTTCCTTGCCGGCTTCTTCGTCTACGGCCCGGCCTCGTCGTTCTGGGCGCTGTGCCCGGACCTGGTTGGCGCCGGGCGGGCCGGCACTGCCACCGGCATCCTGAACTTCTTCTCCTACCTGCTCGCCGGCCTGGGCGAGCCCCTGATCGGCCGCATGCTGGATCATTCGGGCAATACCTCGATGGTGTTCCCGATCGTCGCGACCAGTTGCATCATCAGCGCCGTGATCGCGGCATTCATCCGCCGCTGAGCAAGCCGGGCCGGCAAGGCGCCGGCCTGCCTGCGACGGCTGCTTCACCGAACTCCGGTCGATGCTGCTGGGCGAGCGCAAGGCCATCACGGCGGGCGCGGCATGCGGTTCGACGCAATGCAAGTTTCCAATGGCAATTGCTCTGTGCGAAAGCCCACATTGCCGTGCTGATTCCCCCACTAAGCTAGAAGGGCGCGATGGCGAATGCCCCCTGCATCCATCGTGTAATTTTCCCCCCGCGACCTGCGCCGCTGGGCCTTTGCCTATCTTGCTGGCGGGATGACGGTCTTGTATTGATGCTTGCTCGCAGGCTCCGGAGATTGCCGGGGCCGTCTCTCACAGAAAATCAATCGGTCTGGCGACGTTACCACCGCCAGGATGGCAGATGGAGAGGCGACCCGGAAATGGCACCGATAGCAATGCCGTCACCGCGGGAGGTGATGTAAATGTGTCAACTAACGGATCTGCGGAAAAAGCTGTGGGCAACCGTTCTTGGCGTGTTGTTGGTTGCTCCGCCCATTGGCGCAAAACCGAGCGTCAATCCTGATAATGACGCGTGCTCGAACGCAGCAGCGGAAGCCAGGCTGAAGCGGCGAGAAACCGCCCTGTTAGGCCCGAGCCATGCCGAGGATCATGCCAGGGCACGTGCCCATAAGTGCAGGGTAGCAATGGGCCTGGCAACGGTGGCCACGCCGGATGCCCAAGTGCTTGCGGCCGCCAGAACCCAGGCGGTCGATACGGCTGGCGCGTGGAGTGCACCTTTCGTAATCCCCGTAGTAGGAATTACCTCGGTGTTGTTGCACAACGGCAAGGTTCTGTTCTGGTCGTATGAACCGACCGAATACCGGAACCCGGACGCATCTAATACGGGCGTCGCCTATGTCTGGGACCCTGTGACAAGAACCGGGCACTCCATTACGCCGCCGGAGAACATCTGGTGTGGCGGACAAACGATATTAAGCGATGGCCGGGTGTACGTTGCGGGTGGCAATTTACGATATCCTGACCCGAATGCGGCGCCGGGGCAGACAAACTTCGAGGGGTCCCTCGGCAACTATACTTTCAATCCTGTTACGGAAACCTGGACTGCGCAGCCAGATATGGCGACAGGCCGCTGGTATCCGACTGTCACCAAGCTCGCGGACAACAGAGTCGTGATCACCAGCGGTCTCGACCAGACCGGATCCGGGAATACTACGGACGCTGTGGAGTTGTTCACGCCTGCCGCCGGTATTGACGGAGTCGGCACCATTAGCACTGTTTCTTTTCACGATCCGAGCGGCCTTTATCCTTATCAATACCTGGTTTCGTCCGGTCAATTGCTGCAAGTGGGCCCAAGTGTGACCAATGCCGCGCTGTTGGCCCCGAATGCCTGGTCCTGGAGCAACATCCCGAACATGCTTAGCTCACACAATGGCTGGGGCAATGGCATTCTTTATACCGACGCCTCGGTGACGCCCATAAAACAGGTAATCATGATTGCAGGTGGCGTTGAGGAGCACGTGGCGATCAGCAATAACGAATGGTTTGATGTCGCCAACCCCGCTGCAGGCTGGAGGCAGTTTCCGCAGTGGCTGCAGGCTCGGCATAATGCGAATACCGTTATTTTGCCGGATGGCACGTTGTTCACGGTAGGCGGAAATGGTTCGGAGAGGGACTATGACAATCCGCTCTTTGAAAGTGAACTCTACAGCAATCCTGCCAGCGATCAGAGTGGCAGCTGGGTCCAGATGAGTCCAAATACAATACAGGCGGCGTATCACTCGAGCGCCATTCTTTTGCCTGATGCCACGGTCTTGCTTTCCCAGGATGACATGGATCCCTCGGCAGCCAGCACGCACCAGGCGCAAGTTTATTCTCCACCATACCTGTTCAAGGGAACTCGTCCAGATATCACCGGTGTGCCAGGCGAATTAAGCCTGGGGCAAACATTTTCCGTCGCAGCGAGTGTCCCCAATATTGCCAGTGTTACGTTGGTTGCTCCAGGTGCTGTAACGCATGCCAATGATATGCATCAGCGCTTCATCAATTTGCAATATACAGTGAATGGCCCTGGAGATCTGCAGGTAACCATACCTGCATCCAGTTCATTGGTGCCGCCAGGATACTATATGCTCTTCATTATCGACTCCAATGGGATACCGTCGGTTGCAAGATTTGTTCATGTCTCTTAAACCTTGAATGCCGCCCGATTCATGCCGCAAGCACGGCCCCACCTCCAGCATGCCTTGGCGCGTCACGTGCGCGCCCCAGATCCGTAGTGCATGCCGACAAGCCGCTGCATTGGCGCGCATTCCTGGAATGGCCGCAGCTGCAGGGCGAGGCGGCCGCGCAGACCCGCAGCGGGGGCGCGGCTGCGGGATGAGTCCTGCGCGCGGCCCGCGCGATGCGGGCCTGCGCTGACGGGCGCTCAGGCGCCGTCGAGGAACGGGTTGCGCCGGCCCAGGCGCGTGCCGAGCGCATCGGGGGCCAGGCTCATGCTGGCGGGGTCGATGGCCAAGGCGGGGTTGCTTGCCATGGTCGGGTCGGCGGCGGCCGCCGCCATGCCCGGCTGCGCCGCTTGCACAGGAGCCTGGCCATAGCTGCCGCCAGCCACGGGTGCCATCTGGGCCGACGGCATGGCTTGCACGGGCTGGGCGGATGGCACCGGCTGGGTGGACGGCATCGGCTGCATCGGCTGCGTCATCGGCATGGTCTGGCTCGGCTGCAAGGGCTGACCCTGCTGCGCAAACAGCGGGCAGGACGCGATCATCGCGCCAGCCATGACCAGGGATTTCGCCAGATGTTGCTTCATTCGTGTACCTCCTAGAACGCCTACAGGCAAGGGAATGGCCACTGTAGCGCCGAGGCACCTGACATTCTGTTTGATTTTGCAACGGTCGTTAACCACCCTTGCCATCGGGGCCGGTGCAGGTTAATTGCGCGCGCGGCCTGCAGACCGCGCGTGGCTGTCAACGCCTGGCCACGCGCTTGAGCGCCGCGGGGTCGAGCAGTTCGATCTGCCGGTACTCGCGGCGGATCAGGCCCGCGTCCTCCCACGCCTGCAGGTACTTGGCCACGGTCTGGCGCGAGCGGTTGACCATGTCGCCAAGGTCTTCCGCGCTGATGCGCACGACATGGTCGGTGCGGTCGGCCAGTTCCAGCAGGCGTGCCGCCATGCGCGCGTCGATGGGCGCCTGCGCCGCGCTTTGCGCATGGTCGAAGGCCACGCGCAGGCGCGCGCAGATCTGCTGCACGATCAGCTGCATGCCTTCCGGATGCGCGGCCAGGATGCGGTGGAAATCGCGCTGGCCCAGCACCATCAACTCGGTGTTGCCGATGGCGAAGGCGTCGTGCGTGCGCGGCTTGCCGTCCAGCAGCGAGATCTCGCCGAACCAGCGCCCGCGCCCGATTACCGAGTACACCGACTCGCGCCCGCCGGTGCTGACCCGGCTCATGCGCACACGCCCGGACAGCACCATGCAGAAGTAGGTGGGCGGATCGCCGCGCGCGAAGATCATCGCGCCGTCGCCGAAGCGCAGGCGGCGTGCGGCATCCGCCACGGCATCGAGCACGCCTGGCGGCGCGTTGCACAGCCAGCCGCTGGCCAGCACGCTGCGCGGCAGCGTGCGCACTGGTTCCACCGCTTTCAAGGCACTCTTCACCTGACCCTTCACATCGCTCTCCTGCAGGAGCCGAGATTGTCCAATACTTAACAGACTTTGGCGCGGCGCGCCCGGAGAATGCATCGGATCCATGACTAACATGCCCCCGGGAGGTACGCGTATGGCGCAAATCCAGCTTGTCGAATCCGTAAAGGACCGCGTCTCCGACGCCGAATGGCAGATGCGGGTGGACCTGGCGGCCGCGTACCGCCTGGTCGCCCACTTTGGCTGGGACGACCTGATCTTTACCCATATCTCGGCACGCGTGCCCGATGCGCCGGACCAGTTCCTGATCAATCCGTACGGGATGATGTTCGACGAGATCACGGCATCGAGCCTGGTAAAGGTCGACCACGAAGGGCAACCCGTGCTGGAAACGCCGTATGACGTCAACCCGGCCGGCTTCATCATCCACAGCGCCGTGCACGAGGCGCGCCCCGAAGTCGGCTGCGTGATGCACACGCATACCGCGCACGGCGTCGCGGTGTCCGCGCAGCAGGCGGGCCTGCTGCCGATCTCGCAGCAATCGATGTTTGCGCTGACCGGGCTGGCGTATCACGCCTATGAAGGCGTGGCGCTGCGCGAGGACGAGAAGGCGCGGCTGGTGGCCGACCTGGGCCGCTGCAAGCAGATGATCCTGCGCAATCATGGGCTGCTCACATGCGGGCGCACCGTGTCCGATGCCTTCCTGACCATGTACACGCTGGAGTCCGCCTGCCGCATCCAGATCCTGGCGCAAAGCGGCGGCACGCCGCTGACCATGGTGCCCGAGGCCGCCAGCGCCAACATGGGCCAGCAGGCGCGCCAGGCCACCAAGGGCAAGGGCTCCAGCCTGGCCTGGCCGGGCCTGCTGCGCCGCCTCGACCGCATCCACGCCGACTACCGCAACTGACCATGGCCATCCTCGTTCACCTGCCGTCGTTCATGGCGGCGCCAATTACCGCTGCGCTGCGCGAAGCCGCCCCGGATATCACCGTGTGGAACGGCCGCGAAGCCGCCGTCGCGGAAGACGTTGAAGCCATCATCGCCTGGGGCCTGAAGCCCGGCGTGCTGCCGGCCTACCCGAAGCTGCGACTGGTCTGCGCCGCCACCGCGGGCGTCGACAAGCTGCTGGCCGCGCCGGACCTGCCCGATCACATGCCGGTGACGCGCATTGTCGATCCCGGGCAGCAGGCCGGCATCGCCCGTTTCGCGCTGGCGATGGCGCTGCGCCATACCCGCGCGCTCGGCCTGTACGCCGAACAGCAGCGCCGCGGCGAATGGAAGCGCCACCCGGGGCGCGATGTCTCGCGCTGCCGCGTGGGCGTGCTCGGGCTGGGCGAGATCGGCAGCGAGGTAGCGCGCCTGTTCGCCGCCATCGGCTACCCGGTCAGCGGCTGGAGCCGCAGCGCCAAGCATCTGCCCGGCGTGACGGACTTCACCGGCGACGACGGGCTGGAGGCGATGCTGGCGCAAAGCGACATCCTGGTCTGCACGCTGCCGCTGACGCCGCGCACCGAAGGCATGCTGAACCGGCAGACGCTGTCGCGGCTGCCCAGAGGTGCGTTCTTCATCAATGTCGGCCGTGGCGAGCATGTGGTCGAGCCCGACCTGGTCGCACTGATCGACGAAGGCCACCTTGCCGGCGCGGCGCTGGATGTCTTCGCCAAGGAGCCGCCGTCGGCGGACGATCCGGTCTGGAACCATCCGCGCATCGAGGCCACGCCGCATATCGCGGCGGATCCTTCATACCAACTGGTCGCGCGGCAGTGCATCGAGAACCTGCGGCGCGCGCGCGACGGGCGTGCACTGCTGAACCAGGTGGACCGGCACGCGGGGTACTGAGCGCCCTGTGGGCATGGCTGGTGACCTGCGATAAGATGCGCTTGCCTTCCGAGCCCAGGGCCAGCGGCGGAGCCAGGCGAACTACCGCGCCCAGTCACGCATCGCCCCCTTATGCCGACCGATTCGTTGCGCCTGCCGCCGTTGACGGCCTTGAAATGCTTCTATGTGCTGGGCAAGGCCGGCAGCCTGCGCCGGGCGGCGGCGGAGCTGAATGTCACGCATACTGCTGTGGTCCGGCAGATCCGGCAGCTGGAATCCTGGCTGGGGGCCGCACTGGTCGAAACCAGCGCCAGCGGCACCGTGCTGAATCCGCAGGGCGTGCGCTTCCACAAGGCGCTATGCCAGGCGTTCGAACTGATCTCGGACGCCACCGCCGAGATCCGGCCCCCCGGCCAGACGGAAGAGCTTCGCGTATGCGCGCCCCCGGGCTTTGCGACGTTCTGGGTGCTCCCCCGGCTGCATGAGATCCAGCGCCGCATGCCCAATGTGGCCTTCGACATCATCCCGATGGAGGCGCGCAAGTTCGACAAGAACAGCTTCGATATCGAGATTTCCTACGGGTTTCGCGATGATCCCGAACTGGTGAACATCGCGCTGGTTCGTCCCCGGCTGATGGCGCTTGCATCGCCGGCCTGGATCAGGGCGCATCCGCACGTGAAGACGGCCAGGGACCTGCTGGCGCAGACGCTGGTCCATGAGCGCTTTACCGATGTCTGGCGCAGCTGGTTCGAGGCGCTGGGCCTGGCCGTGGGAACGCTGCAGGGGCCGCGGCTGGGCGCGCTCACCACGGTGCTGGAGGCCGTGCACCTGGACCAGGGGCCCGGCCTCTTTGCCGATATCTTTGCCGATGAGCGGCTGACCCGCGGCGTGCTGCAGCAAGTGGTGCCGGACATGCCGCGCGCGGGCACCTATGTGCTGATCGTGCGCAAGGACCGCGCCGATGAGCCCGCCATCCGCCGCTTCAGCGACTGGCTGATCGGCACGCTGAAGTCCGCGCGCGACGACGACCCTGCGGCATAGGGCCGCGGCCCTTGCCAGCAGGCTGCCCGGCACTCAGGCGTAGGCGTGATACCCGACCGGCTCGTGGAAGCGCGGGTTGCGATGGGCATCCCAGTAGGCCTGCCGCAGCCGCTTGAAGACAGGGCTCTCCTCGGCCTGCGGCAGGGTCTTGTCGTTGATCCGCCGCACCCGGATGATGCCGCCTCCCGAAGAGGTGATGAAGGCTTCGTCAGAGCCTTCCAGTTCCGCGCGCCGCAGCCGGCCCACGGTGAAGGGGATGCCCAGCTCGGTGCACAGTTCCAGCACCGTCGCGCGGGTGATGCCCTGCAGGCAGCCGTGGTCCGGGGTCCAGACATGCCCGTTCCAGACCGAGAAGATATTGAAGCCCGCGCCTTCCGTCACATAGTCATCGGCATCGCAAAGGACGACGGAGTCGAAGCCCTCGTCATGGGCCTGGAGCAGCCCGGTGGTCAGGTCGCTCCACTGGTAGTTCTTGACGGTGGGGTCGACGCTGGCATCCGGCACCCGCGGCACATCCGCGATCAGCAGGCTGGCACCGCGCTCCTGGACCTCCCTGGGCACCACGTCCACCCACGGGATTGCATAGGTGACCAGGTGGTTCTGGCAATCCGCCGGGCGCCTTGAGCCATAGATGCGCGGGCGCCCCCGCAATGCCACCATGGCCACGTAAGCATCCCGAAGCCCGGACAGGGCCGTCACCTCATGCACGTTGCAGCGGATCTCGCAGTCCGTCATGCCCACATCCATGTGCCGCATCGCCATCGAACGCCTGAAGCGGTCCAGGTGCGACTGCAACCTGAAGAAGGCGCCGTCCACCACGTGCACTACGTCGTATACCGCGTCGGAGCGCGTCAGGCCCCAGTCCAGTACTGAGATCCGTGCGTCGCCGATCGGCACGAAGGCGCCGTCGACATAGGCGGCGCCGCGGGAGAAGTCTTGTGTAGTCATGATCCGCCTGCCGGGGGGAGAGGAAGAAAAGGGTGTCACCAGCAGTAGCGGGCTTGGAACGCAGTCTAGGACTGGGTTTGGGGGCAGGGGAGTCCAGAAAATGATTCCACCGTGGCAACCTGAGGTTTCCACTGGCGTGATCGGCAAGTCATTCTGCTCCGCCTGCGCGGCCCGGCAGCGCCCTAGACTGAAAGCAGACGATTCGGACGCGAGGGCACCATGGCATACGACAGCATCCTGGTCCATCTCGATGGCAACCGGCAGGCCATGCAGCGCCTGCAGATCGCGGCACGCCTTGCCACCGCCAGCCAGTGTCCGCTGATCGGCCTGCTGGCCGGGCGCGTGCCGGATCCCGGCTGGTTCTACCTCATGAACAATGCCCAGCGCTGCCTGGCCGAAGACCAGGAGCGACGCCGGCTGCGGCGCGAGAACATGCGCTGTGCCTTCGCGGCCGCCACGCAGGACCTGCCGTTGGCGTGCGACTGGCGCACGGTGGATCGCGACCCGGTCACGCTGGCGCTGCGCGAGGCGCGCGAGGCCGGGCTGATCGTTTCCGGCCAGTACGATGCCGACAATGCCGAAGGGCCCGTCGCGCGGCAATTGCTGGAAGCGCTGCTGCTTGAAAGCGGGCGGCCGACGCTGGTGGTGCCGTGCGCCGGCGTTTTCCCCTCAGTCGGCGCGCGCGTGCTGGTGGCATGGAACGGCAGCCGCGAGTCGGCGCGTGCCGTGCACGATGCCTTGCCGCTGGTGGCCGGTGCGCGGGCGTGCATGCTCAGCGCCGGCAACGGGGCAAGGGAGCCCCGTGCCGACGCCACGCCGGTCAGCCACGCGGTGCGCCTGCTGGAGCGGCGCGGCGTGTCGGTGGAGGTGGCGCACGGCCCGGGCGGGTCCGACCTGGCAGTCGGCGAGCTGATCCTGTCGCGTGCATCGGACTTTGGCGCGGACCTGGTCGTGATGGGGGCCTACGGCCACGGGCGCTTGCGCGAACTGGTGCTCGGCGGCGTGACCAGGCTGGTGCTGGAGTCGATGACGGTGCCGGTGCTGTTCTCGCACTGAATGCGGACCGGCGCGGGCACGAGGCCAGGGGCGCTGACGGCTGCGCCCCTGGTGGGCTTCAGTCGACGGTGATGTGATTGGCCTGGATCACCTTGCCCCACGCGCCCACGTCGCCGCGCACGGTCTGCGCGAACTGCTCGGCGCTCCTGGCCGGCGCCATGCCCATGTTCAGCTGCAGGAAGCGCTCGCGCATGGGCGCGTCGGCCAGCAGGCGATTCACCTCCGCATTGAGCCGATGCACGATGGCGGGGCTGGTGCCCGCTGGCGCGAACAGGCCATACCAGCTGTCGGTTTCAAACGGGTAGCCCTGCTCGGTCATGGTCGGCACGTCCGGCGTGACCGGCCCGCGGCGCGTGCCGCTGATTGCCAGCGCGCGCAGCTTGCCGGCGCGGATCAGCGGCAGCGACGACGAGGTATCGACAAAGGCCGCCTTGACCACGCCGCCCTGCATGTCGGTCAGGATCTGCGCCACGCCCTTGTACGGCACGTGGCGCAGCTTCATGCCGGTCTGCATCTTGAGGGCTTCCATGGTCAGGTGGCCGCCCGAGCCGATGCCCCAGGAGCCGTAGTCGTACGCATCCGGGTGCTTGAGCATGTAGGCGACAAATTCCTTGAGCGTGCGCGCCGGGAAGTCCGGCGTCACCACCAGGAAATTGCCGCCCGCGCCGATCTGCGCCACCGGCACCAGGTCGCGCAGACCGTCATAGGGCATCTTCGGCTGCAGGGTCTGGTTGATCACCACCGTGGCGGCGTAGGTGAACAGCAGCGTGTAGCCATCGGGGCTGGCTTTGGCCACGGCGTCGTTGCCGATGATGCCGGTGGCACCCGGCTTGTTGTCGACCACGATGGTCTGGCCCAGCGCCTTGCCGAGCGTCTGGGCCAATGTGCGTGCGAACAGGTCGGTGCCGCCGCCGGGCGGAGCCGGCACCACCAGGCGGATCGGCTTGGCGGGCCAGGCATTGCTGGCGTACAGCGGGCCCGCCGCCGCGCCGAGACCGAGTGCGGCAAGCCCGCGCAGCACGTCGCGGCGGCTCGCGTTGCCAGGCAGTTTCGTCGTCACCGGATGGGTTGCTCGTGGCATGGGATCTCCCTGATTAATGCATGCCGAAGTTGTCCGCCGCGTCGTCTTCCAGCGCGTCGGCGGCCGCGCCATACAGGCTGCGCGATACATAGCTGCGGATCTGCGTGGCGCGCTGGCGCAGCCAGGCGGCCTTGAGCTGGCGGGCCTCGCGCACGGTGGGCGTTCCATCCGGCGCCAGCGCCAGCACGTCGATCACGTGCAGCGCCAGCTGCGTGTCGCCGCGCGCGGCCAGGGCCTGGGCGTGGCGGATCAGGGCGGCGTGGTCGGCCACGGCCGCGGCGATCTCGGCGGCGGCCTGCTGCGGCGGGGCCGGATGCAGCGTGGTGGCATTGCGGTCCCACCAGCCATTCTCCGAGCGGTAGATGTCGCGCGCGATGTAGCTTGGGTCGCCATACGTGGGCCGCATCCAGGGCTGGTCGAACAGCTCCGCCGGCGGCTCGAGCGCGGCCAGCACCTGTCGTTCATTGCAGCCGGCGTTCATCAGCCGCACCACCTCGGTGCGCAGCCAGCGCAGGGCCCTGGCGGTCTGGCACAGCACGCGCCGGCATTCCTCCTCGCCTTGCAGCGTGGCGCCGAACTCGCGCACCACGGTGCGCGGCCGCAGCCCGGCCAGGCGTTCCAGCGTGTCGGCCCAGCGCACGGTGTCGCGCATGGTGCGGAAGGGGGTGCCGATGTTCGGGATCGAATCGATGACCGCGGGTCCGCCATACAGCAGGCGCCGGCCCGGCAGCCAGACGGCCACGGCGTCGTCGGTCTCGGACGGCGCCCACAGGACTTCCGCGCGGCGCTCGCCCCGGCCCAGCGTCAGGCCGTCGGCGAAGGTCTCGGTGGGTTCGATATGGACCAGCTTGCCCGCCAGCGCGCCGGCCGGCTGGCGGAACTGGATCTCGGCCATGCGCTCCTGCATGCGCCGGGTCTCGCGGTAGCGCGCCTGCCGCGCCAGCACGTTGACGTGGGCCAGCACCCGCGGCGCGGGCTCGCCGCGCGCGGCGGCGTGGTCCAGCCATTGCTGCAGGCCCGCGTTGTAGCCCATATGCCCGTGGCTGTAGCAGATCGCCAGCACCGGCAGCCCGGTCTGCGTGCGCAGCGCCTCGATCATGCCGCGCGTGACGCGCCCGCCGGGGCCGCTGTCGACCACCAGAAGGCCCTCGCCCACGTCGGCGACAAAGCTTTGTCCTTGTCCGTGCAGCAGCCACACGCCGTCGCCGGCGCTGTCGATCCCCGTGCCGGTGACCAGTGCCGCCGGCCTGTCTTCGATGTCCTGCATGCCTGCCCCCTGCGATCTGGTTCGTCTCCAGCGCCACTGTCACGCAGGAAGGCGCTGCGCAGGGATTGGGGAAAATCCCGCCGGGATGCTGCGTACCGGCCGCAATCCGAGCGCCGGTGCGGCACGGCAGGGGTTCGGGAATTTCAGGTGTAAACCGCTGGTTAGCACCGCACGGACACAGAGAGTTCCCCGCGGGCGCGCCCTGCTGTAGTGGCGCGCTCAGGCCGGGCGGCGCAGGGGGCTGTCGGGCATATTGGACAGATAGTGCACTTCGCGCCGCAGCAGCGTGGCGAACTGCGCGGCCACCGGCGTCATCGGCGAATCGGCGCGGTAGATCAGGCTGACCATGTGACTGGGCAGCTTGTCTTCGATCGGGAGCGGCACCAGCCCGGCGGCGGCGAGCTGGCCCGGTACCAGCTGGCGCGGCAGCATGCACAGCAGGTGGCGATCCTGCAGCAGCGACTGGATCATGCCAAAGGTGTCGCAGCGCACCGCCACGCGCGGCAGCGGCAGGTCGTGTTGGCGGAAGGCGTCGAGGATGGCGGCGCCGGGGCCGTGCATGCGCTGGCCGGTCAGCACCCAGTCCGAGCCGATCAGTTCGCGCAGGCGGCGGGCGTGCCGCAGCGGATGCTCGCGGTGCGCCACGACCACCGAGTCGTTGTAGTAGAGCGGCTCGCAGGTGAACTCGCGCTCGATGCCCTCGTCCGGCACCGGCGTGACGGCCATGTCCATCACCCCCGCGCGCAGGTCGTCCAGCTGGGTCGGGTAGACCCCGCTGTCGATGCACACCAGCACATCGGGATGCTGGGCGCGAAAGCGCGTGAGCACGGCTGGCAGCAGCAGGTGAGCCGGCCCGCCGGTGGCGCCCACGCGCACCACGCCGTTGCGCGCGCCCAGCATCTGGCTCATCTCGTCGCTGGCCTTGCGCGCCTCGGTGGCGATCAGGCGCGCGCGGCGCAGGAAGGCTTCGCCATAGCGCGACAGCACCACGCCGCGGGTGGTGCGCGTCAGCAGCGGCACGTGCAACTCCTCTTCCAGCTGGCGAATGCTTTTGGTGAGTGCCGGTGCCGACACATCTCGTGCGCGCGCGCCGGCGCGGATGCTGCCGTGCTCGGCCACGGCGATGAAGTCCTGGAGTTGGCTCAGACGCATGGATTGCCCCCGTTCAGACGATGCACTGGGCGCACAGCATAGCGGCATTACGGCGGGTCCGGGATAACCCCAGGGTGCTAACCACTGGTTTGCACTGACGCAAAACTGCCATCTGCCGTGATGCGCGGTGCTAACGCATGATCGCGCCACATCGTCGCAAACCGCCGGCCGCGCCGGCATCACCGAGGAGTGGATCGCATGGCGAACCAGCAAGACCTGCCGCTGGCAGGCATACGCGTGGCGGAGTTCGGGCAGTTCATCGCGGCGCCGGGCGCCGCCATGATGCTGGCCGACCTGGGCGCCGATGTAGTCAAAGTCGAGGCCTTGCGCGGCGACAGCTCGCGGCGCTTTGACGGCACCAGCCCGCAGAGCCCGATGTACCTGGCCTACAACCGCGGCAAGCGCGGCATCGCGCTGGACCTGCGCACGCCCGGCGGGCTGGATGCCGCGCGGCGGCTGGCGCTGGCCAGCGACGTGGTGCTGCACAACACCCGCGCGGGCGTGATGGAAGCGCTGGGGCTGGACGCCGCCACGCTGCGCGCGGCGCGTCCTGACCTGATCTACGCCTCCATCAGCGGCTTCGGCACGCGCGGGCCGTCGCGCACGCGCCCCGGCCTGGACATTGCCGCGCAGGCCGAGAGCGGCATGATGTCCGTCACCGGCGAGGCCGGCGGGCAGCCGCTGAAGGCCGGATTTGCGCTGATCGACGCGGCCACCGCGCTGGCGGCCGGCAATGCCATCCTGGCGGCGCTGTTCCGGCGCGAGCGCACCGGCGCCGGCGAGACCATCGAGACCTCGCTGCTGTCGGTGGGCGTGCAGTTGCAGGCCCAGCTGTGGGCCGAGTACCAGTGCTCCGGCGCGCTGCCGGTGCGCAGCGGCAACAGCCAGCCCAAGGCGGCGCCGGCCGCGGATGTGATCGCGGTGGCGGACGGGCATATCGTGCTGTCGGCCTATCTCGATGAACACTGGACGCGCCTGTGCCAGGGCATCGGCCAACCGGCGCTGGCGCAGGACGCGCGCTTTGCCAGCAACGCGCTGCGGGTGCAGAACCGCCCGGCGCTGCTGGCCATCCTGCACGACGCCATGCGCCACCTGAGCGGCGACGCCGCCCGCGCGCTGCTGGAGCGCCACCAGGTGGTGGTGGGCGTGGTGCGTGACTACCATCAGGTCAACGCAAGCCCGGATGTTCGCGCCAACGGCATCCTGCGGCCCGTCGACAATGGCGAAGGCGGCCAGCTGGACCTGCCCGGGCTGCCGTTCACCATGGCCAGCCTGCCGGCAGGCAGCACGCCCGCGGTGCCGCGACTCGGCCAGCATACGGCCGAGGTGCTGGCCCAGCTTGGCTACAGCGAAGCAGAGATCGACGCCATGGCCCGCGCCGGCGCGATCGGCGTCGAGTCCATCGAGCAAGACCACCAGCAGGAGCCGGCATGAACGCGCCCCAGTCCCCCGTGCTCCTGCAGCGCCATGCCGGCTGGGCCGAGCTGGTGCTGAACCGCCCGGCCCGCCGCAATGCCGTTGACATGTCGCTGGCACGCGCGCTGGGCGACGCCATCGAGACCCTGGCCGCCGACGACAGCGTGCGCGCCGTGCTGCTGCGCGGCGCCGACGGCGCCTTCTGTTCCGGCCTGGACTTGCAGGCGCTGCAGGCGGAGCCGGGCGGTCTGGCCGCGTTTGCGCCGGTCTGGGAGCGCGTCCACCTGGGCCTGCTGCATAGCCGCAAGGCATGGATCGTGGCGCTGGAGCGCCATGCCATCAACGGCGGCGCGGCGCTGGCACTGGCTGGCGACCTGCTGGTATGCGGCGCCGGCGCCTTCCTGCAGATCGGCGAGATCCGCCTGGGCATGGCCGCGCCGCGCAATGCCGACTGGCTGGCGCTGCGCCATGCCGAAGCCGTGGCCGCGCGCCTGTCCCTGCTTGGCGACCGTGTGCCCGCGCCGGAGTTGCTGCGGCTGGGCATTGCCACCGAACTGGTCGAAGACGCCGAGGTGCTGGACCGCGCGCGCGGCCTGGCTGCCACCATCGGCGGCTTTCCGGCCGAAGGCGTGGCCGCGATCAAGGGCGGTATGCGTGCCGCAACAATGCGCACGGCATCCGGTGCACGCGACAAGAACTCCTGAGGACAGAAATCTCATGACAGATTCCATCCCCACCGACGACGACGGGTCGCTGCAGGATTTCCGCCGCGAGGTGCGCAAGTTCGTCGCCAGATCTCTGCCCCATGCCGTGCGCGAGAAGGTCCGTCTCGGGCTGGAAGTCAGCAAGCAGGAGCTGGTCGACTGGCAGCACCGGCTGGCCGAACGCGGCTGGCTGGTGCCGCACTGGCCGCCTGAGTGGCAGGGCTGCAACTGGAGCGCCGAGCGCCGCGCCGCATTCCAGGAAGAGCTGGTGCTGGCGCATGCGCCCGAGAGCGGCGGCATCACCTTCGAGATGATCGGCCCGATCCTGATCCGCTATGGCACGCCGGCGCAGAAACAATATTTCCTGCCGCGCATCCTGAGCCAGGAGCACTGGTGGTGCCAGGGCTATTCCGAGCCCAACTCCGGCTCGGACCTGGCCTCGCTGAAGACGCGCGCGGTGCGCAAGACGCGGCCCGACGGCACCGAGGTCTACGTGGTCAGCGGCAGCAAGATCTGGACGTCCTACGCGCAGTACGCCGACTGGATCTTCTGTCTGGTGCGCACCGATACCGGCGAGCGCGCGCAGCAGGGCATCAGCTTCCTCCTGATCGACATGCGAAGCCCCGGCGTGAGCGTGCGGCCGCTGGTGGGCATCCATGGCTGGCATCTGTTCAACCAGGTGTTCTTCGACGAAGTGGAAGTGCCGGTGGAAAACCGCGTCGGCGAAGAGAACGCGGGCTGGACCATCGCCAAGTCCCTGCTCGAGCATGAGCGGCTGAACCTGGCGCGCGTGGCCGAGAACCGCCGCCGCCTGGCCAAGGTGCGCGCCATCGGGGAAGAACTGGAAGAGGGCGGCCAGCCGCTGTCGCAGCGCCCGTGGTTTGCGCGCCGGTTGCGCGCGCTGGAGGTGCGGCTCGAGGCGCTGGCTGCAACCGTGCTGCGTTTTCGCAAGCGTGCGCGCGCAGGGGAAACGCTGGGGCCGGAGACCGGCATGCTCAAGCTGCTGGGCAGCCGGCTGATCCAGGACATCGAGAACCTGGCGGTCGATGCGCTGGGGCCGGACACGCTGGCCTATGACCGCGCCGCGCACTTCGAGCCCGCCGTGCCGCAACCGGGCCAGTCGGCATACGCCGCGGCGGCATCGGCGCGCCGCTTCGTCACCCGCGGCTACACCATCGCCGGCGGCTCCAGCGAAATCCAGCACGAGTTGCTGGCCAAGCAGGTGCTGGGCCTTTAGTGCCGGCAACCGTGCCCGCAACCCAGGACAAGGAACGGAACACATGAGCGATTCAAGGGACGATCGCCGCATGCTGCAGGAAAGCGTGCGGCGCTATGTCGAGCGCGGCTACGGCTTTGAACAGCGCCGCGCGGCGCTGGCCGAGCCCGATGGCTTTTCGCGCAAGCACTGGCAGGCGTTTGCCGAAATGGGCTGGCTGGCCGTGGGCCTGCCCGAGGCCTGTGGCGGCCTTGGCGATCCCTCGGACCAGGCCCTGCTGGCCGAGGAACTGGGCCGTGCCCAGCCCGCCGAGCCCTGGCTGGCGAATGCCGCGCTGTGCGCGCCGCTGCTGGCAGCCTGCGGCGAGCCCGCCCAGGCCGCCACCGCAGCGGCGATGGCCGAGGGTGGCGCCCTGCTGGCGCTGGCCGCATGGGAAACGCAGGGGCGCTATGACGCCTTCGATATCAGCACGACCGCGCAACAACATGAGGCGGGGCAATGGATGCTGGATGGCCGCAAGACCCTGGTGCTGGGCGGCGGCAGTGCCGGCGTGCTGCTCGTGCTGGCGCGCACCAGCGGCCAGCGCCGCGACCGCAACGGCCTGACGCTGTTCGCGGTCCCGGCCGGCACGCGCGGCGTCAGCGTCGATGCGCTGCCGACCTACGACGGCCGCCAGACTGCCAGCGTCACGCTGCGCCGCGCCACCGTGCCGGACAGCGCGCGTATCGGCCCGGTGGATGGTGCGTGGCCACTGGTCGAAGCCGCCATCGACCAGGCCACGGTGATGGCCTGCGCCGAAGCCGTGGGCACCATGTCGCGCGCGTTCGACCTGACGCGCGACTACCTGGTGACGCGCGAGCAGTTTGGCCGGCCGCTGACGGCCAGCCAGGTGATCCGGCACCGGCTGGTGGATCTCTACGTCAGCGTCGAGCAGGCGCGCGCCATCACCGAGCTGGCTGCCCAGGCCCTGCCTGGCGATCCGGTGGCGCGCATGCGCGCGGTGTCGCATGCCAAGGCCTTTGTCTCGGACGCCGGGCGCGCGCTCGGCGAAGACGTGGTGCAGCTGCACGGTGCCGTGGGCATGACCGAAGAGATGGAAATCGGGCACTGCTACAAGCGCCTGGCCGCCCATGCCAACCTGTTCGGCGATGCCGACTGGCACTACGAACGGCTGGCGGCACTCGATCACGCGGCGCAGGCGCAAGCCTGAGCCGGTTCAGCCAGGGCGCCCGGGCCGCTGCCCGGCGCGCCCGCCCATGACAGGCCGGCAACGTACCGGCATGCGCGGCCAATGCGCCGCAACGGAGACAGCAATATGAGCAGCCAGCACACTGGCGCCCGCAGGGCCTGTATCACGCGCGCAGCCGCCCTGGCCGCGGCGCTGGCCCTGGCGGGCGCGGCAAGCGCGCACGCCGAATCGCCGTACCCCAACCGGGCTATCCGCATGGTGCTGCCCTCGGGCGCGGGCACCGTGACCGACCAGACCGCACGGCTGGTGGCCGAGCGCCTGACCGCGGCGCTCAAGCAGCCGGTGGTGGTCGACAACCGCCCCGGCGCCAACGGCATCATCGCCAATGAGACCGTGGCGCGCGCCGCGCCCGACGGCTACACGCTGCTGTTCACCTACGCCGCGACGATGACGGTGAACCCGTGGACCACGCCGTCGCTGCAGTACGACCCGCTCAAGGATTTCACGCCCATTGCGCGCCCCAGCGAACCCATCGGCAACCTGCTGGCAGTCAGTGCCAGCGTGCCGGTGCACAGCCTGCAGGAGCTGATCGCGTATGCCAAGACCAGCAAGACCGAGCTGGCCTACTGCTCGTGGGGCGTGGGTTCCGGCGGCCACCTGGCCATGGAATACCTGAAGGCCAAGGCCGGCATCCAGCTACGCCACATCCCCTACAAGACCGCCACCCAGTGCAGCAACGACCTGGCCGCGGGCCACGTCACCATCGGCATCACCGACGCGATCTCGTCGATCCCGCACCTGATGTCCGGCCGCATCCGCGGCATAGCGGTTTCCGGGCCGGAGCGGCTGCTGACGGCCCCGGACGTGCCGACCATGTCGCAGCAGGGCGTGCCCTTCCGGCAAGCCAGCTGGGTCGCGATCTTCGGCCCCAGGGGCATGCCCGCGCCGATCGTCAACCGGCTGAATGCCGAGGTGAACCGTATCCTGCAGACGCCGGCAGACCGCGAGAAATTTACCGCGATGAACCTGCAGCCGGCCGCGCCGTCGAGCCCGGCTGACCTGGGCAAGCTGGTCAGCGCCGACCTGGCCGCGTGGGGCGAGGTGGTGAAGGTGGCGGGGCTACAGGCGAAGTAGGGCTGGTCAGCGTGAGGTCGCGGCATGAGATCAGAAAAACATGGCGCCGCGCGGATGGCCATCCGCCCGGCGCCTGCGTGCCGCAGCCTTATTTCAACTGCTGCGCAAACTCATCCAATTGCGTAATGCAGGTCCCCCAGCCTTCATGGAACCCCAGCTCCTCATGCTGCTTGCGCGTAGCCTCATCCGGATGCATCACGCGCGCAATGTAGCGGGTACCGTCCCCCTCGTCAGCCATGGTGATGACCGCGGTCATCGACAGCCACGGCTTGGCAGGCCGATATCCGGCCACCAGGGCCGAAGTGGAGACGATCTTCTCCATCGGCACGATCTCGAGGAAGCATCCCGGGTTGTCGCTGGTGCCGCCGTCCGGGCCTTTCATGAGGGTATGGAAGGCGCCGCCCGGGCGCATGTCGAAGGCCAGGACCTCGGTGGTCCAGGGTTTGGGGCACCACCATTCCTTGAGCAGCCTGGGGTCGCTCCATGCGCGCCAGACCTTGGCGCGCGGGGCCTTGAGCAGGCGCGAGATGACCAGGTCCTGGTTTTCAGGGCTGGCGGCGTTTTCATTCGGCATCTGACTGTTCCTCCTGGTGTAGGGCTTCGACAAAGGCGGCGAGGCGGTCGGTACGGGCCTCCCACATGGCGCGCTGATCGGCCAGCCATTGCTGCGCGTCTGACAGCGGTTGCGGTACCAGTTCGCAAGTGCGCACGCGCCCCGTCTTGCGCGAGCGGATCAGGCCGCTGCGCTCCAGCACCTGCAGGTGCTTCATGAACGAGGGCAGTGCCATCGTGAACGGTGCCGCCAGCGCCGAGACCGTTTCCGGCCCGCGGCCGAGCACGCTGACGATGGCGCGGCGGGTCGGGTCCGCCAGCGCGTAGAACACGTCGGAAAGCGGGGAAATATCGACAGCCTGGGACACGTCTGCAAACTCGGCAAAATGGTTAGCCATATGGCTAAGTATATGGAAATGGCGGAGAACCGCAAGGCCAGAATGCAAGGCGCCCCGGGATCAGCCGGGGCGCCTTGCATGGAGGGGAGCGGGGTGGGGGCTATTGCTGCCGCACGTATTCCGCCAACGCCTTGACTTCGTCCGGCTTCAGTCCGGCAAAGGGAGGCATCGGCACCGATCCCCACTTGCCGGTGCTGCCGCCCCGAATGCTGGCTTCCAGCTTGGCCTGCGCCTGCGCGTCGTCCTTATAGCGGGTGGCGACTTCGTGATAGGCCGGGCCCACCACCTTCTGCGTCACGCTATGGCAGCTCAGGCAGGCGTTCTTGGCCAGCAGGCCTTGTACATCCACGCTGCCAGTCGCGGCAGGGGCAGGAGCCGCTGCCGCAGGCTGGCCCGCCTTCTGCGCGATCGCCACGATCTCCGGATCAGTGATCTTCGCGGAACCGTAGGCCACCGCCAGGTAGGCGCCCAGCTGCTCGACCTCGGCATCGTCGATCGGCGCACCATAGGCGCTCTTCATCTTCTTCATCTCGGCGGTCCACTGCGTCAGGGTCAGGCCGGGCGGCTGGTAGGCGACGTAGTCGGCGGAATGGCAGATCGCGCATTTCTGCATGGCGATGCCGTAGCCGGGCAGCTTCGCGGGTTTGAGCTTGACGGTTTCCGGCGGCAGCTTGATGTCTTGCGGCGCTGCAGATGCGCTACCCGCGCCCAGCAAGGCCAGCGCGAGCAGCATGGAGGGAATGGATCGATGCATGGCGCGCTCCTCAGGCAATGGTGACCGGCGTGGATTCAATGACGTTGCGGCGATAGCCGGCCGGGTTCCAGTTGGCCTTGGCGGGCTGCACCTCGCCCTGGTTGCTGGTGGCGCGCACCATCAGCACCGCCGGGCCCTTGCGCGCGAACTTCACCGGCAGTTGCCAGGGGCGGAACGAGAAGCGGCCCAGGTCCTGCCCGAGCGTGGCAGCTTGCCAGTTCTGCCCGCCGTCCACCGAGACCTCGACGCCGCGGATGCCGGAGCCGCCATCGAAGGCAATGCCCTTGAGCTCCACCGTGCGTCCGGCGGGCAGCACGCCGCCCGTGCCCACGCTGGTGATAAAGCTGCGAACCGCCAGCGTCGAGATCGGCCGCGTCTTGGCCGCCGGCGTGCCGGGCGCCACGCACTGGCAGTCGTTGTCCGGCACGCGGTAGCCGGAGGTCATGAAGAAGGCATCATGGCCTTCGAAGGGGTGGTCCAGCACCTCGATCTCGAACACATGCTTGACCCAGTAGGTGCCGAAGTAGCCCGGCACCACCAGCTTGAGCGGGTAGCCGTTGAGCAGGGGCAGGTCTTCGCCGTTCATGCCCCAGGCCAGCATCGGCTCGCCGTTCATCGCATGGGCGATATCCAGCGACTTGCGGAAGTCCGGCGTGCTCGGCAAGACCGGCGTATCGAGCCCGTTGAACGTGACCACCTTGGCCCCGGCCTTGACGCCCGCCTGCTCCAGCACCTTGCGCAGCGGCACGCCGGTCCAGCGCGCATTGCCCATGGCACCGTTGGCCAGTTGCGCGCCGAACACGCGCGGTTCGGAGAAGCCGCGGCTGTTGCCTGAACACTGGTTCACGGCGACGATCTCCACCGGGTCGGCCAGTTGCTTCAGTTCATCGAGCGACAGCTTCAGCGGCTTGTCGACATGGCCGCCGACCGACAGTCGGAACGTGGCAAGGTCCACCGACAGCGGAATGTTGGCCAGGTGGTAGCGCACGAAGAAGGCATCGTTGGCGGTGATCGGCCCCTCATTGAACGCGGAGAAGGGCGTTTCAAGGTGGGGCGGCCGGGTGCTGACGCGCACCAGCGGGCGCTTGCCCGGATAGCGCACCAGCGGGCGGGGGCCGTCGGCCAGCGTGACGCCGTCGCTGACGCGCGCGGCCTGGGCGGCCAGTACGCCGAGCGGCGAGGCGCTGAGCGCGAGCAGGCCCGCGCCCTGGACGAGGCGGCGCCGGGCCGGGTGTGGCTGGACCTGGTTGGCAGATTCCGCCGGACTGTTCTTGTCTCGCATGGGGCGTCTCCTTCTGGAGTGTTGTGTGGCGCAAGGCGCTATGGGGCGTACTTTGAGGCTCCTGCGTCAACTTGTGAAACGTGTTTTGCCGCTAGTACTTATCGATTCAATCAATATAGGGGAAGACCACGGGCGGCGCGCCGAGAAATCGCTTGCATCAGGAATATCGTTTCCCTACACTTACAAAAACGTTTTTGTTAGCGGAAATCGATAACATCTGCGGCGAATTGCGCACAGACGCAGCAAGTGGTTTTCACGCCACCAGCACAACGCCCATACACCAAACGAGGAGCAAAGCATGTCCCACCCCGCCCCCGCGCCGGTGGATGAACGGCTGCCATGGCGGCGCCTGTTTGTCTTCGGGCTTCAACACGTACTGGTCATGGCCGCGTCGCCGATCGCGTCGGTCTTCCTGATGAGCAAGGCGCTGAACTTCCCGCCCGCGCTGGCGGTGCAGCTGCTCAGCGCCACCTTTGTGGTCTGCGGCCTCGGCACGCTGCTGCAGTCGCTGGGCAAGCGCGGCCTTGGTGCCCGGCTGCCGTTCGTGATGCTGCCGGGCGGCGCGCCGATCGTGCTGTTTATCCTGATCGCACAGCAGACCGATGTGCAGACCGCGGCCGGCGCGGTGATCCTGACTGGTGTCTTCTACTTCTGCGTGCTGCCGGTGTTCCGGCGCTGCCTGCGCTATTTCCCGCCGGTAGTGGTGGGGACGATGCTGTTGCTGGTGGCGATCAACCTGGCGCAGGTCTCGGGCAAGCTGGTTGCCGGCCATCCCGCCGCGGGCAGCACCGTGGAACCGCTCAACCTGCTGCTGGCATTTGCCACCATTGCCTGCACGGTGGCGGCATCGCGCCTGCTGTCGGGCATGCTGGCGCAGCTGGCGATCCTGCTCGGGCTGCTGGGCGGTGCACTGGTGGCGGGGCTGGCCGGCGCGTTCCAGCCTGGTCTTGTGTCGATGTCGCCGGTGCTGGCGCTGCCCACGCCGTTCCCGTTCGGCTGGCCGCATTTCGATGTGGTGGCCGCGATCCCACTGATGGTGTTTGCCGTGATCTCGATGGTGGAGGCCACCGGCCAGACGCTGGCGATCAGCGATGCCGTGGGCCGGCCGGTGGACCAGCAGCGCGACGTGCCGCGCACTATCCGCGCCGATGCGCTGGCATCGTTGCTGGGCGGGATGTTCGGCACCTCGCTGATCATCACCAGCGGCGAGAACATCGGCATCGTGCGTGCCACCGGCGTGCGTTCGCGCTTTGTCACGGCGATGTCGGGCGCGATCCTGGTGGTGTTCGGGCTGCTGGTGCCGGTGTCGTCGCTGATCAGCGCGATCCCCGAGGCGGTGGTCGGCGGCACCGGGCTGGTGGTGTTCTGCATCGTCGGCACCATGGGCATCGACATGCTGCGCAAGGTGGACCTGCGCGACCACGCCAATATGTATGTGGTGGCCGTGGCGCTGGCCGTTGGCCTGCTGCCGATCCTGGTGCCCGGCATCTACGGCGGCCTGCCCGGCAACCTGCGCATCCTGGTGGGCAATGGCGTGGCCATGGGCGCCATCACCGCGGCGCTGCTCAACTTCCTGTTTTTCCATACCGGTCTGCGGGCCGCGGCAGCGAGGCCCGTAGGCCGCGACGATGCCGCCGCCACGCATTGACCCTGCTTTCTGAATCGCAATGACTGAACGTTATGCATCGACGCCGGCCTGGCCCGGCGACCTGAACCCGGCGATACGGCCGGACAGCTTTGAACGCCCGCGCATCCTGCTGCCGGAATGGACCCTGCTGCGCCAGGGCGCGGTACGCGGGCACGCGGTGGTGGTGGAGGACGGCCGCTTTACGGCCGTCGGCACGGCCGGGGAAGTCGCCGCGCGCTTCCCGGACCTGGAAACCCTGCCGCTGCCGCGCATGCTGCTGATGCCGGGCATGATCGACACGCACCATCACCTGACGCAGTCGTTCGGCAAGTCGCTGGTGTTCGGCGAGCCGTCGGAGATCTTCCGGCGCGTGTGGGTGCCGCTGGAAGGCAGCCTGAAGGCGGAGCACCTGTACCTGTCGTCCAAGCTGGCGGCGCTGGAAGCGCTGCGCGGTGGCTTTACCACCGTGGTCGATGCCGGCACGCGCAGCGATGCCGGGCTGGATGCGGTCGCGCGCGCGGTCACCGATGCCGGCGTGCGCTGCGTGCTGGGCCTGATCTGCAACGACAAGCCCGGCACCGATACGCTCGACGCGGCGCCGATCCTGCGCCGCGCCGCCGCGCACCTGGGCAAGTACGCCAGCGATCCGCTGGTGGCCCCGTCGCTGGCGATCTCGATCCCCGAGGTGGCCTCTGACGCGATGCTGCACCACGTCTACCAGCTGTGCGCCGAGTCCGGCCGCATCTTCCAGACGCATGCCAACGAGCACCTGGTGGCGGTGGAGCGTTCGCTCAATGCGTGCGGGCGCCGCCCGATCGAACATCTCGCCGCAGTCGGCGCACTGGGCCCGGCGGCGCTGCTGGCGCATGCCACGCTGGTGACGCCGCAGGAGATCCGCCTGCTGGCCGACACCGGCACGGCAGTGGCCTACAACCCGGTGGCCAGCGCCTGGAAGGGCAACGCCGTGGCGCCGGCAGAGGCCATGGCCACCTTCGGCGTGCGCCTGGGCCTGGGCACGGACGGCACCCGCAGCGACGGCTTCCGCCTGCTGGACTATGCCGAGGCCGCGCAGCGCTTTGCCTTCGGCATCGGCGTGGGCGATTCCTCCTGCGGCGCGGGCTGGCGCTGGGTCGACATGGCCACGCACGACGCGGCCGATGTGGCGGGCCTGGGCGCGCTCACCGGCGAAATCGCCGCCGGCAAGCGCGCCGATTTCCTGCTGGTCGACCTGGACGTGCCGGAACTGACGCCGTCCTGGGACCTGACCTGGGAGCTGGTGCGCCTGGCCAATCGCGACCAGATCCGCGCGGTCTTTGTCGATGGCAGCCTGCGCCTGTGGCAGGGCTGGCCCACGGACTGGGACGCCCGCGCGCTGATGCGGTCCATTCACGCCATGGCCGAGGACACCGTCGCCAACGCCCCGATCCGCAAGCTGCACGACGCCGCGGATGTGCACCGCGTGCGCCAGGCCCGTCATGTCGACAGGGAGGCATCCTGACCATGGACATGACGTTGTTCAGCGTCGGCGTGGCGGTCTTTACCGGCGCGCTGATCCAGGGTGCGACCGGCATGGGCTTCGCGCTGATCGTGGTGCCGGTGCTGGCGCTGGCCGCGCCGGCGATGCTGCCCGGTGCGCTGCTGCTGGCGATGCTGCCGCTCAACGCCTATGTGGCCTGGCGCGAACGCCATGCCATCGATCTGCGCGGGGCCGGCTGGATCAGTGCCGGGCGGCTGGCCGGCACCTTTGGCGGGCTGTGGGTGCTGGTGGCGATGCCGATGGCGTGGCTCAACGCGCTGGTCGGCGGCAGCACGATCGCCGCGGCGGTGGTGTCATTGCTGGCGCCGGCCTTTACGCCGGGGCGGCTGGCCTTTGCCTCCACCGGCCTGATCACCGGCGTGACCGAGACCGCCACGGGCGTGGGCGGTCCGCCGCTGGCGCTGGCTTACCAGCATGCGCCCGTGGCCACGCTGCGCGCCACCGTGGCGCTGTGCTTCCTGGTCGGTGAAACGATCTCGCTGGCGGTGCTGGCGCTGAGCAACCGGCTTGGCATGGAGCAGGTGCTCTATGCGATCGGGCTGCTGCCGGTGCTGATCGTCGGCATGGTGGCCAGCCACCTCGTGCACAAGCGCATCAACCAGCGCATGTTGCGCATCGGCGTGCTGGTGTTCGCGCTGGTCTCCGGTGCGGTAGTGCTGCTGCGCGGCTAGGCGTCTGGCGTGGACGATGCCCGCACCACCAGTTCCGGCGCGGGGCCGGTGATCACGTTGCGGCTGCGGTCGCCGGACAGGTGCGCGAACAGCAGCTCCACCGCCAGCGACGCCACGCGCTCCAGGTGCAGGTTGACGGCGGTGACCGGCGGCTGCGCGCTGCGGGCGCGGATGCCGTCGTAGCGGGTCACCACCAGCACATCGTCGGGCACGCGCTTGCCCAATCCTTGCAGGTGGGCCATGGCGCCCACCGCAAATGCATCCACCGGCGCGCACAGCGCATCGAGCGCCGGCATCTGCGCCAGCAATTGGGCGCAGGCTTCGGCGCCGGCGGCTTCGCCGTGTTCCTCGGCCGCCTTGACGATATGGCAGGGCAGGCCCATCGCCTGCGTGAACTCGCGGTAAGCGCGTTCAGTCTCCACATACGACTGCCGCGGCGCGGCGCCGATCATCAGGCCGATCTGCCGGCGTCCGTGCCCGTGCAGATGTTCCAGCAGCAGCTGCCCGGTCAGGGCCGATTGCAGGTCCACACATGGCACCGGTGTGTCGGTCAGCGGCTCGCGTCCGATCGACACGATGCTGACGCCGCGCTCGCGCAGCCGCGCGATATGCGGATCGCCCGCGATCGGCTCGATCACGACCGCGCCGTCGATATCCAGGGTATCGAGCAGTCCCCCGGCGCCTTCCAGCGGCGGCACCAGCACCACGCCCAGGCCGCGCCCCATGGCTGCTTCGGCGGCAATCGCCGCCACCTCCATCATGAACCCGAGCCGCGACGTGCCGCCCGCCACCGCGAACGGCATCGACGACAGCAGCGCGATGCAGTTAGCGCGGCCCGACTGCAGCCGCTGCGCGCGCACGCTGGGCCGGTAGCCCAGTTCGGCGGCAACGCGCTTGACGCGTGCGCGGGTGGCCGGATCCAGCACGCCGCGGTCGTTCAGCGCGTGCGACACCGTGGTCAGCGACACGCCTGCGGCGCGGGCGACGTCGTGGATGGTGATGCGGCGAGGGCGGTCTGGCGTGGATGCGGTCATGCGGGACGTGGGCGATGGTTCAGGGCGGAGCATACAACAGCGGCCGCCGTGCGACAGCTTCAGCGGCGCCCGTTGGCACCGCCGGGTTCGGACGACAGCTCTTTCCAGTGTTCGCGCGTGAATCCATATAGCACCTCCAGCGCCGGCGACAGCGAGCGCGCCGCCATGCGCGCAATGCCATAGCGGCCGCAGCGGCGCGGATCGGGCGGCATCGGCACTTCGGTCATCAGCCCGGCGGCGCGTTCCTGCCGCGTGATCGACAGCACGCCGAACAGCAGCGTGTCGCTGGCCAGCGACACGCTGCGCAGCATGTCGAGGTTGTCGCAGTGCAGGGTGAAGAGCTTGTCGGGCGCGGCGCCTGGTCCCCATAGCTCCGCCAGCTGGCGGCTGACGATGGTGCTGAGCGTGGTGGTCGCCACCGGATAGGCGCGGATCGTCTCGATATCGATGCGGCGCTCGCGCAGGATCGGATGCCCGGCGCGGCACACCAGGCCCGCGGGCAACTCACCCAGTGGCTCCACGTCAATGTCGTCGGCGGCGCGCAGCACATAGGCGTCGCCGACGATGGCGTCGATGGTCTCGTTGCGCAGGGCCTCCAGCAGGACACTGGTGGCGCCGGTCTCGGTGCGCACCTTGATGCGCGGGTGGGCCTGCGCCATGTGGATCAGGAATGGCGTCAGCAGCAGCGCCGCCGGTGCCGGCGCCACCCCGATCGTCAGCGAACCTTCCTCGCCGCCGCGCAGCAGGTCCAGGTCGCGCCGCAGCTGGCGCTCTTCCAGCCGCATGCGGCGCGCGCGGTCGGCTACCAGTTCGCCGAACACTGTCAGGCGCGCGCGCCGCGCACCGCGGTCAAAAAGTGGCGCCTTCAGCTCGTCCTCCAGTGCGCGGATGCTGCGGCTCAGCGCCGGCTGCGTCAGATGTACGGCACGGGCCGCTTCGGAGAACGTGCCGTGCTCGACCACGGCGAGCAGATGCAGAAGTTTCTGTGTGTCCATGCGGCAATCCATGCGTGTTAGTTATGGCATCGGTTAAACATTTGCATTTGAATCATACCTCCGCGCTCCCTATGATGAGCGCAACACAAGAGCGGACCCCAAACGAGGGATACCGCCAACCGTTCATCGGAAACCGGAGACAAGACATGCTCAAGCTGTTTATCGGCCTAGGCCTGCCGTACATCGGCGTGATCGGGATGCTGCCCTGGGTGGCATCGGTCGATCGCTTCGTGCTGGGCGTGCCCTTTATCTACGCCTGGATCTTTGCGTGGTTCGTGCTGACCTCTGCCTGCATGCTGGCGTGCTGGCTGCTGTTCGACCGCCACGCCGCCGACGCGGCGCACGAAGCCTGAACCGGGAGCCAGTCATGACTACAGCGGTATTCCTGGGTTTTATTGTCTTCTCGCTCTACCTCGCCATCCGCTCCAAAAAAGGCCGCGGCGCGCAGAGCATGCATGACTTCTTCGTGGCGTCGCGGCAGTTCGGCGCCTTCCTGGTGTTCTTCCTGGCGGCTGGCGAGATCTACAGCATCGGCACCATGGTGGGCTTTCCGGGCGGCATCTATGCCAAGGGACCGACCTATGGCGTCTGGTTCCTCGGCTACATCCTGCTGGCCTATCCGCTCGGCTACTTCATCGGGCCGAAGATCTGGAAGGCCGGGGCGCGCTACAACGCCATCACGCTGCCCGACCTGTTCAAGGGCCACTACGGCAGCCGCGCGCTCGAGCTGATCGTGGCAGGCTCGTCGATCCTGTTCCTGCTGCCCTGGGGCCAGTTGCAGTTCACCGGGCTGGTGGCGGCGCTCAAGGGACTGGGCTGGGAGTTCGATCCGGTATACCTGGTGATGATTTCCGCCGCGCTGGCCTTTACCTACATCGCCATCTCCGGCGTGCGTGCATCGGCCTATATCGCCATCCTCAAGGACATCCTGATGGTGGTGGCGATCGTCGCCACCGGCGTTGCGGTGGGCTGGAAGGCTGGCGTGGGCGACGTGTTCCATGCCGCCAGCCTGCACGTCAGCAACCAGATGAACGACACCCAGCTGCGCTTCTCGATGAGCACCATGCTGTTCCAGGCGCTGGGCTTCTACGTGATGCCGTTCGCGGTGCAGAACTTCTTCACCGCCAGGAGCGCCAACACCATCCGGCGCACGCAGGTGGCCATGCCGCTGTACATGCTGATGTATCCGTTCCTGGTGCTGGCGTCGTACTACGCCATCAGCCAGAACCTGCAGCTCGCGTCGCCCAACGAGGCCTTCTTCGCGGCGGCGGTGCGGCTGCTGCCAGGCTGGCTGCTGGGCCTGGTGGCTGCCGGCGCGGCGCTGTCCGGCCTGCTGGTGCTGGCCGGCATCTGCCTGGCGATCGGGCCCATCGTCACGCGCAACCTGTTGCCGGGCATGCCCGAGGCGCGCCAGAAGCAGGGCGCCAAGGTAGTGATCGTGATCTACCTGGTGCTGTCCATCGCCATGACGCTGGCCACGCCCAACCTGATGCTGACGCTGATCAACACCACCTACTACGGCGTGACGCAGTTCTTCCCTGGCGTGCTGGTGATCCTGTTCTCGCTGAAGGTGCGGCCGCTGGCGATTGCGCTCGGCATCGTCGCCGGCCAGGCTTTGGCGATCGTGCTGTATGTGCATCAGGCCGATTTCGGCGGCATCAACCTTGGCCTGATCAGCCTGGGCGTGAACCTGTTGGTGACTGCGCTGGTGAACTACGCCCCGCGCCTGGCGCGCGTGCAGGCAGCCTGAATGACCGGACGCATGCAATCCATGACACAAGACGACACGGCGCGCACGCAGGTATTCGTGGCGCGCAAGATCCTGACGATGGAAGCCGGGCAGCCCGAGGCCACCCACGTCGCGGTGCGCGACGGCCAGATCCTTGCCGTGGGCGGCGCGGCCGAGATGGCCAGCTGGCCGGACGCGGTGCAGGTCGACACCTTCCGCGACAAGGTGCTGATGCCCGGGCTGGTGGAAGGCCACTGCCACCTGATGGAAGGCGCGATGTGGGATGCGGTCTATGTCGGCTACTTCGACCGCCGCGACCCGGACGGCAAGCTGTGGCGCGGCCTGCGCACGCTGGAGCAGGTGATCGACCGCCTGGCGGGCGCGCAAAGCCAGCTGCACGACGCGGATACGCCGCTGCTGGCCTGGGGCTTCGACCCGATCTACTTCGGCGCCAGCCGGCTGTCGGTGCGCGAGCTGGATCGCGTGTCGGCCACGCGGCCCATCGTGGTGATGCATGCCAGCGTGCATCTGATGAACGTGAATTCGGCCATGCTGGCGCAGGCCGGCATCGACGAGGACACCGATATCGACGGTGTGCACAAGGACGCGCAGGGCTTGCCCACCGGCGAGCTGCAGGAGTTTGCGGCGATGTTCCCGGTGCAGCGCGTGCTTGGCAGCGGCCTGTCGCTGGCGGCGGCCGAGGACGCCGAGGCGGTGCGCCGCTTCGGCCGCGTGGCGCAACTGGCTGGCGTGACCACGGCGACCGACCTGGTCAACGACCTGTCGTCCAAGGGGCTGGAAACGCTGCAGTCGGTTACTGCCGACCCCGGCTTCCCACTTCGCATCGTTCCGGCGTTCTCGCCGCAGCGCAATGCCCAGGGCGGCCCGGCGCGCGTGCAGGCCGCCGCGGCGGCGGGCACCGGCAAGCTGCACTTCGGCCCGGTCAAGTTCATCGTCGACGGCTCGATCCAGGGCTTTACCGCGCGCCTGCGCGCGCCGGGGTATGCCGGCGGCCAGGCCAACGGCCTGTGGCTGATCCCGCCCGAGCAGCTGCTCGACGCCTTCACGCCGTTCCACCTGGCCGGCCTGCCGCTGCATATCCACACCAATGGCGACGAAGCGACCGAGGTGGTGCTGGACGCGCTCGAAGCCATGCTGTCACGCCACCCGCGCGCCGACCATCGCCATACGCTGCAGCATTGCCAGCTGGCCGACCAGGCGCAACTGGCGCGCGCGGCGCGGCTGGGCCTGTGCATCAACTTCTTTTCGAACCACCTGTACTACTGGGGCGATGCGCATGCCGGCCAGACCGTGGGACCGGCGTGGGCCGCGCGCATGAACCCGGCAGGCACGGCGCGGCGGCTGGGCATTCCGTTCGCAATCCATTCCGACGCGCCGATCACGCCGCTGAACCCGCTGTTCACGGCGTGGTGCGCGGTGCAGCGCCAGACGGCTTCCGGCCGCGTGCTGGGCGAAACGGAGCGTCTGTCGGTCGCGGATGCGCTTTACGCCATCACCATGGGCGCGGCCTATACGCTGAAGCTCGATCACCGCATCGGCAGCATCGCGCCCGGCAAGCTGGCTGATTTTGCCGTGCTGGAAGATGACCCGACCGCGGTGGCGCCCGAGTGCCTGAAAGACGTGCGCGTCTGGGGCACGGTGCTGGGCGGGCGCGTGTTCCCGGCGCCGGCACGATGAACGCGCGGCCCCCGATTCCGCTGGTGGTGGTCGGCGGCTACCTGGGCGCCGGCAAGACCACCTTGCTCAACCGCCTGCTGGCCAATGCGCAGGGGCGCCGCATCGCGGTGCTGGTCAATGACTTCGGCGAGATCAATATCGATGCCGCGCTGATCCGCGCACGCAGCGACGACGTGATCCAGTTGGAGAATGGCTGCATCTGCTGCTCGATCGGCGGCCGGCTGGCCGAGGCCCTGGTGGCGATCGCCGCGCGGGAGCAGCGGCCTGACTTGCTGGTGATCGAGGCCAGCGGGGTTTCCGACCCGCAGCGCATTGCCCAGGTGGGCCTGCTGGATCCGGCATTCCGGCTCAATGCGGTGCTGGTCGCGGTGGACGTGACCGGCGTGCACGACAGCCTGGGCGATCCGCTGGTCGGTGACATGGTGCGCCGGCAAGTCGCGGGCGCTTCGGTGGTGGTGCTGACCAAGGCCGATCTTGCCCAGGCCGAGGCAGTGGCGCAGGCCGCGGCCACGGCGGGCGCGCTGGCACCGCGCGCAGCGGTCCTGATCGCGCAATCGGGCGAGCTGCCGTTGTCTGTCTTTGTCGATGCGGCCGTGCCGGCAGCGCGGGGAACCGCGACGCTGTTGAGCGGCGCGGGCTGGCAGCGCCTCCCGGATGCCACGCATGCAGACATCCGCAGCATCGCTTACCAGACCCCGCGCAGTTTCGACAAGGCGCGCTTGCGGCAGGCGCTGGCGACGGTTCCGGTGCGCCTGCTGCGTGCCAAGGGGCTGGTCCGGCTAGAGGCCGACGCACGGCTGCATGAGGTGCATCTTGTCGGCGGCAGGATACGGCTGCGGCAGGCGGGGCCCGCCGAATCGCCTGGCTCGGCGCTGGTCTTCATCGGTGCCTTCGATGCCGCGGCGGAACCTGCCATCCGTGCTTGCATGGAGGCCGCGCTGGCCTGAGCCGCGCTGCCAGTGCCCTGCAATGCGGTGTCCCCCGGACCAGCGCTTCAGGTATGTAACTCGCCCGGCGAGCCATGAGGGCCTGGCGGCCTGCCCCAGTCGCCGCGCTCGAACTCCGCAATCACCTGCGCCCCAAGCAGCAGCAAGGTCGCGGCAATCTCCAGGCTCAGCAGCACCACGATCGCCGTGGTGAGCGAGCCGTAGACCCGGCTGACTTGCGACAGCGTGGTGAAGTACCACACCAGCACATGGCGCGAGATCTCCCACAGCACCGCCGCCATCAACGCCCCGCACAGTGCATGCCACAGCGACAGCCTGCCAACCGGCATCACCATGTAGATCGACGTGAGCATCAGCACTTCGCCAATGAAGCCGAGCAGGTAGAGCAGGCCGGTCGAGAGCCGGCCCAGGGACCAGTCGTGGCCCAGCACTTCCACATGCCGTTCGCCTATGACCAGCAGGCTGCCTGACACCACCGTGACCAGCAGGAGGCCCACGCTCAATATTGCAATGTAGCAATAGGGCAGCAGCGCCGAGACCAGGAAATGCCGGCGCCGGATCGCCACGCGGTGCTCGAAGATGACCGACATGGCGTTCTCCAGCACCGTGAAGGCGAGCGAGCTGAAGAACAGCATGGTGCCCAGCAGCACCCAGCCGATCGTGCCACGGTTGCGCAGAAAGGCGGCCAGCTCGGTAATCAGCGCCCTGGACTGCCCCGGCACCACCCACTCAAGGTAGCGCGCGAGCGTGGACAGCAGCAGCGCAGGCTCGATCACGTGCGACAGTGCAATCACCATCAGGATCAGCAGCGGCACAATCGACAGCAGCGCGTAGTAGGCCACCGCACCGGCCAGCAGCAGGCCCTGGTTGGCGCGGAACTGCCTGAGCGTGTGCCAGGCAAAGCGCCCCGGATGACGGAGCAGGTCGCGGACGCGGGCGTCTGGAAGCTGCATGGCGGACGTTGGGGAGGAGCAGTTTCGCCATTATGCGGCTTGCGGTGCCGGTGTAGTGGAACGACACCAATCGCTGCGCCGCACACTGCGGCACCTGCTGCTGCCGTCCGACATTCCGCCGGGTTATGCCTCCATTCCGAATAGATCATTGTGGTCATGTCCCGCGGCCATGCAACATGGCGCCTGCGGCCTGCACCACGCGGGCTAGCATCTCATGCACATAAGGCGGCGCACCGTGCGTGCAGCCGCTTAGACAAGGATGGAGACAGCATGCAAGGGCTTTCGGTGTCGCGCGGGACGGGACTCAGGCGCAGTCTGGTGTGGTTGGCGGTGGCGCTGCTGGTGACGCCGATGAGCGTGTCGCTGGCGCAGGGCGCCGGCCAGCCCTCGGCCGTTGCCGCGGACGAGGTCATGCAGGGCTTTCCGCCGCCGCCCGACAAGCAAGTCAGCCGCGGCAACGGCCTGCGCCCGCCATATATGCGCTGGGCGTTCCGGCATGCGCGCGAGATGTCGTTCACGGCGGGTATCCGGCACGCCAGCCAGCCGCTGGCCCTGGCGGGTCAGCCCGGTACCGGGCTGGACGGCACCACGTTTGCCATCGCGGGAAACACCATCCGGCTGGCCGACTACCTGCGCGATACCCATACCGACGGCTTTATCGTGCTGCACCAGGGCAAGGTCGTCTATGAGCGCTACTTCGCCGGCTTTGATCCCCACCAGCCGCATATCTGGGCCTCGATGACAAAGTCGGTCACCGGTCTGCTGGCCGCCATGCTGGTGGAGGAGGGCAAGCTCGATCCGCAGGCCCGGCTGGCGCAGTATGTGCCGGAGCTGGCCGGCAACCCGTTCGGCGAGGCTACGGTGCAGCAGAACCTGGACATGGAGGTGCCGGTGGGCTACCCCGAGGCGCTCCCGCCGGACCTGGGGCTGTTCGGGGCGGTGGGGATCGTGCCGCGCAAGGCGGATGCGCCCGACACCATCTATGACTTTCTCAAGGTCGTCCACGCCACCGGCGGGCGCGATGCGGGCGGCGGGGGCGGCATCTGGTACTACCAGAACGGCTCGCCGGAAGCGGTGGCATGGGCGCTGCGGCGCATTACCGGCAAGAGCTGGGCGCAACTGGTGACTGAGCGGCTGTGGTCGCGCTTTGCCGACGATGATGCCTACACCCAGGTGGACCGCCAGGGCACGGAAATGGCGAGCGGCGGCATGAACTCCACGCTGCGTGACGCCGCCCGCTTTGCCGAGGCCGTGCGGCGGGCGGCGGCGGGCGATGCTTCGGGCGGGATCTCGCCGGCGGCGGTGCGTATCGCGCTGCAGCCTGCCGGCAACCAGGCCCGCTTTGCGCGCGGCAACGCCATGCCGGGCCGCGACGGCTATGGCTATCGCAACTACTGGTTCCAGCGCAACGACGGCGACGGCAGCATCGAGGCCAGCGGACGCTTCGGGCAGAAAATCTATATCAACCCGGCCAAGGGGCTGACCGTGGTGAAGTTCTCCGCCAGCCCCGACGGCGCCGCGCGTGCAACCAGCGCTGCCGGGGTGCGCAAGCGCGACGATCCGGCGCGCGCGCTCGAATCCGCCGAGGTCATGGTGGCCGCGGCGCTCGCGATCCATCGCGTGGTCAGCCGCTGAGCGACGCCGGGCAGGGCCCGGCAACGCCTCCCGACTCACTTCTCACGCACGCCGCCAAGTCGTGCGGAGGATAGCTGCGCGCCTGCAGCGGCGTAATGCCGGACCGTTGTTGTCCGGTAATCCTCGCACGCCTGTGCAGTCCGCGATCCAGCCATCGGCAGCTTCGCCGTGGCGATGACCAACCACAACGAAACAGGATGGAGACCATGAAAGTCAAGCTTGAAAAGCTGATGCTGCCGGCGGCGCTGGGCATGCTGGCCGGCACCGCGCAGGCGGACGTGACGCTATATGGCGTGGCCGATGCCAATATCGAATACGTCAACCACTTGTCGGCGACGCTGCCGACGCAGGCGGGCTTTCCGGGGCCGGGACATAGCCGCGTGGCGCTGAGCTCCGGCGGCTTGTCCGGCTCGCGCTGGGGCCTGCGCGGCACCGAGGACCTGGGCGACAGCCTCAAGGCGGTGTTCGTGCTGGAGAGCGGCTTCGGCATCGACGATGGCCGCCTGACGCAATCCGGCCGGGTGTTCGGCCGCCAGGCATTTGTCGGCCTGCAGAGCGAGCGTGCCGGCCGCCTGACCTTCGGGCGCCAGTACACGTCAATTTTCGATGCCCTCTCCAACTTCTCGCCCAGTGGCTATTCGACCCAGTATGAGCCGATCGCGGCGCAGCTAGGCCTGGACTTCCGCTCGGACAACAACGTCAAGTACACGGGCACGTTCGGGGGGGTGACCGCCATCGGCAACTATTCGTTCGGCAACGGCGTGTTCGGCGCCGGCGAGGTCGCGGGGCAATCGCGCCGGGATACGGGATTTGGCGCCGGCCTCAACTACTTTGCCGGTGGCTTCGGCGCGGCGCTGGCGTTCAACCGCTACAACCCGACGCTGGCGACGGGTGGCGCCGTCGGCAACTTCCGCAAGGCCGGCGCCGCGCTCAGCTATCGCAACGGTCCGGTCAAGCTGATGGGCGGCTATCGCTGGGGGCTCAACAAGTCGGCCGATGGCGCGACCATCGTGCGTGACGATTACTACTGGGCCGGCATCAACTACCGCGCCACCGCCAGCCTGGACCTGACGCTTGCGTACTACTACGACGACGTCAAGGCGCTGGCCGGCAGCAATGTGAAGAACCCCTGGCAGGTGAGTTTTATCGCCGACTACAGCCTGTCAAAGCGTACCGACGTCTATCTGACCACGGCCTATGTCCAGCATGCCGGCATCAACTTCGATACCTCGGCGGTGAGCTTTGCCAACGGGTATTTCCTTGGCAGCGGGCATCGCAGCATGACGGCGGTGGCGGTGGGGATGCGGCATCGGTTCTGAGCGCGGAGGAACTGGCCGCGCCGTTTTGCCGGAGCGGCCCGCAAACCATCGGCTGACGGCGGCCCAGCGTTTGCTGGAGACGACTGACAAGGGTGTCGACCTGATAGCGGAGCTGGCCGGGTTTGGATCCGCCGTTTCCTTCCGGCAGCGCTTCACCCAGGCATTTGCCGTTTCTCCGTCTGCTTACCGCAAGCAGTTCGGCGCCACGGTGCCGCCGGACAGGTTCAGCTGACCTTCATCAGGAAGGAGGTCGCCGTGCGGATCTCGTCGAAATTGGTGACCAGGCCAAAGCTCAGCAGGAACATGCCCACATGGAACAAGCCCTGGTGCCGTTCGGAGAAATTCAGGAAAGGTGCCGCGATCGGCTCGCGGTACCGCGTCTGAGTCAGCAGCAGGCAAGTCAATACGCCCAGTACGGCCCCGCCCAGCACGTCGGTCGGATAATGCAGTCCGACAAAAACTCGTGCCATGCAGATAAACAGGATGGCATACGCCAGTGCCAGCATGCCAATCCGCCTGGACGCGACCATCACGCCGGTTGCCACGGCGCACCACAACATTGCGTGGTCGCTCGGAAACGAACTCCATGTTCGCACGGTGTCTTCCGAGCCGAGGAGAAAGCGCAGTCCCAACTCGGGATCGGCCAGGGGACGGGCGCGGAATGGCAGCCAGTGTGCCATGACGCGTCCCAGCACCAATACGCAAAAACCGGCAACGATTGTCGCGACCACGATTTCATGATCGCGCCGCTTGTCGGCGCGGTCACGAAACCAGATCCACCATAACAACGCAATCATGGGCAGGCCGCGCAGCATGTAGAACTGGGTCGTGGCCAGGAGAGCGCGGTCGAAGAGGGGCCAGCGGAAAGTAAACTGGTTCAGGAAGTGAATGATGGTGCTGTCGAAGGCGTTCATCACCAGCCCTTCTTGTCAGAAAATAGTGATTGGCAGTCACTTATTCATATTCCGTGAGTATAGATTCGGATCACGCCTGGACAATGAGGAAATATGTCATTTCGGTTAATTGGCGCACATATGGTGTTGCACATCGAATAAAGGGCAACTCGATATCAGCAGGCTGCGCCCGTCGTCGACGCGGCAGTAGCCGGGCCCGGCACGGGCGTGCCCACGCTATTTGCGGCCTTCGGCGATCAGTGCGCTGAGTTGACGCAGGTCAGCCGGCTTGACCAGGTAGTGATCGATTGCGGTTTCCTTGTGCCGGTCATGGTCAGGCTTTCCATACCCGCTGAGCGCTACCACCAGCAGATTGGACTGATCCGGCATCGAGCGGATCCGTCGTGCCACTTCATACCCGTCAAGGTCTGGCAGGCCAATATCCAGCAAGAGGACCTCTGCCCGGAAGCGCTTCAGGCATTTGATCGCGCTCAGGCCATCCCGCGCCACGAGAACCTCGTGACCGTCAAGCCGCAGCAATGCCGCCGTGCTTTGGGCGGCGTCGTCGTTATCGTCGACCACCAGGATGCGGCGGCGGGGGGCTGCTTGCGCGGGCCTGGCATCTATTGCGGGTTGGCGCGCCGGCAACGTTTCATCGGACATCACCGGTAGCCGTACGACAAACCTGCTGCCGCGGTTGCGGCCTTCACTGTAAGCCTCCACGGTGCCGCCATGGAGCTCGACCAGCTTGCGCACCAACGCCAGTCCCACCCCCAGGCCCGCTGCCCGCCGCTCAGGGGAAGGGGCCGCCTGGACAAAGAGATCGAAGATTCTTGCAATGACTTCCTGCTCCATCCCGATGCCATTGTCGGCAAGAGTCATGACGGCCTCTTCCCCCTGGCGCAGCAGGCCCAGTTCGATGCGGCCGCCGTCGGGTGTGTACTTGATGGCATTCAACAGCAGATTGTTGGCAATCTGCTCCAGCCGCAAGGAATCGCCGAAGACCACCAGGGGGGGGGCCGGCAAGGAAAGCACGAGCTGCTGTTGATGAGAGTCGGCGAGCGGGCGCAATGCCTCGACGGCGTGGACGACCGCCTCTTTGAAATCGACGCGGGCGGTTTTCAGGGTAATGATGCCCCGCGTGATCCGGGAGACGTCGAGCAGATCATCCACCAGGCTGATCTCGTGGTCCAGCTGCCGCTGCATGGCGGCTTGTGTCGCCTTGACCGTTGCGGCATCGGTGGTACCCCGCTGCCATAACAGAAGTCCATTGCGGATCGCAGCGAGGGGATTGCGCAATTCATGACCCAGCATGGCGAGGAACTCATTTTTCTGGCGGTCAGCTTCCTGCAGCCTGGAGAAATCCGCCTGCTGCTGGGTAATGTCTTCGATCGTCAGCAGGATCAGCGCCTGGGCGGGCCAGTCCAGGCGCCGCGCATTCAGCCGCATGGTATGCATGCCGATGTGCGGAAACGCATGGCGGATCTCGTAATCGTGCACCACGGTCCGCTGGGGGAGTATGTCTTCCAGCAGTTCGCGCAACGCCGGAATATCCCACTGGCCGTTCCCAAGCGCGTACAGGTGCGTGCCGATCGTGCTTTCGGCCGTGGTCGCGAACACGCGGCAGAAGGCGGTGTTGGCACGCTTGACCCGAAGGTCGCCACTGAGCACCAGGATGGGCTCGGTGATGGTCTCGATGATCGCCTCGGCGAAATCACGGCTACGCGCCACGTCCGCATGCAGTTCCTTGAGCTCGCGCACGCGAAAGCGCAGTTCGTCGTTGGTGGTGGACAGCTCTTCATTGATCGACTGGAGTTCCTCCTTGGCGGTTTCCAGTTCTTCGTTGGTGCTGCGGAACTCCTCGTTGCTGGACAGAAGCTCTTCCTCGCTCGATTTCAGTTCCTCGCGAGCGCTCTCATGCTCTTCCAGCGCCGCCCTCAGCCGTTCCCGGGTAGCGTTGAGTTCCGTGGCAAGCCGCGCGATCTCTTCGTCCTTGTCGTCGCGCGAGCGGGCGGCACTGCGGCCGATGCGCTGTTGCAGCGCCTGGAGCATCCACGTCCTGAGCGGGCCACCGGCGCCTTCTGGTGACATTCCTGCCTGCTGCGGGGCTTCGAAGAAGACCAGAAACCAGCGGGCGTCGATTCCGGCGATCTGCACGGGGTGCACTTCCAGGCTGGCATCAGTGGTCGTGCCGTCCGTGGCGGATAGGCGCAAGCCCGACCTGCGAACCGGCACGCCGTCCTGTCGTACCTGCTTGATGGCTTCGGTCACCGCAAGGAATACTTCTGGCCTGGCCAGCCGTTGCAAGTTGTTGCTTGGCGGGCCTTCGCGATTGACCAGCCATGCGCTGGTATCGCCCCGAAACTCGACGATGTTGAGATCGTCGTCGCAGACAACGCCAGGCGGGGCGTAACGCCGCAGTGCCTTGCGGTCGGCCTCGGCGCGCAACTGCGCCTCGCTGGCGGTTTCCTGGACTGTGGGGGCGCTCACACTGGCGCTGTCCTGCGCACGTGGCGCCGTCATGCTCCCCATGGAGGGTCCCCGCGCGCGATCGGGCCGCGGTTTCCTGATATAGACCTTTGACCGCGTACTCTCCAGCACCCCGAAGTATTCCGAGAAAGCGCCGACAGTTTCGGACGGGCCAAGCATCAGGATCCCTTCTGGACGAAGCGCGTAATGGAAAAGCGGCAGGATATGGCGCTGCAGTATCGGGTCCAGGTAGATCAGCAGGTTCCGGCAACTGACCAGGTCCATGCGTGAGAACGGCGGGTCCTGGGCCACGTTGTGGCGCGCAAAGGTACACAGGTCCCGAATCGACTTGTCGATGCGATAGTGGTCGCCATCGGGCACGAAGTACTGCTTAAGCCGCTCGGGGGAGACGTTGCGAGCGATGTTCTCGATATACCGGCCGGCGCGGGCCGCTTCGAGCGCATCCAGGCTGATATCCGTGCCGAAGATCTGGACTGGCGTATCGGCAAGCCGGGACCCAAGATACTCGGCAAGGCAGATCGCAATGGAATAGACCTCTTCGCCACTGGCGCAGCCCGGCACCCATATCCGCACCGGCAGGTTTGCCCGCCGCTCACCCAGGATGCGTGGGAAAACGTTCTGCACGAGCGCTTCAAACGTCTCGGGGTCGCGGAAGAATTCGGTGACGCGAATGAGCAGGTCGCGACCCAGGGCCAGCGTCTCGGCGGGATCGGCTTCCAGTATGCCGATGTAATCCGTCAACGATGCCGCCTGCCGCAACGCCATGCGACGTGACAGCCTGCGTGCGATGGTGCCGCGCTTGTAATGACTGAAGTCGATCTCGCAGGCCTTGTGGAGCAGCCAGAACACATGCTGCAGTCCCCGATCGGCCGGGTCGTTTTCGTGGCTCGCTGTCTGGTGTCCGTCCGGCAAGCCCTGCGGCCGCGCAATGATCCGCTGGACCTGCGCAGCGATATCGCGCGGCGGCAGGACATAATCGACAGCGCCCGTGCCGATTGCCGCGCGGGGCATGCTGTCGAACTTTGCAGAGACCGGATCCTGGGCGAAGGTAAATCCGCCTTCGCGCTGAATTGCCTGCAAGCCGAGCGCACCATCGGAACCGCTGCCCGAAAGGACGACTCCCATGGCATGCGATCCGAGGTCAGAAGCCAGTGAATCGAGCAGGTCATCGATCGGCATGGGAGGCCCGAGCGTCCTGTCGCGGGCTTGCAGGCGGATCCGTTGCTGGGCCACCAGCATGCGGGTATTGGGCGGGATGACGTAGATGTGATTGGCAAGAATCCGCAGCCCGTCCGCGCCTTCCAGGACCTGCATCCTGGTCTGCGACGAGAGAATGCCCGGCAGCAGGCTGTCCCGGGACGGATCGAGGTGCTGGACGACCAGGAATGCCGCACCGCTGTCGGCGGGCATGCTCGCGAGAAACTCCGACAGTGCTTCGAGTCCTCCTGCGGAAGCGCCGATTCCAACGATCGGTGCCGGGGGAGGGCCCGGCGGTGAGAGGTCAGGAGAAGTATTGGTCACGAGGCGGTTACGGAGAATGCCGCCGGGATTCGTGGCTTGGCGGCACAGGTTCTCTACACATCATAAGCTAGTTGGCCGGGCCTGGGCACTTTGGGCGCCGCCGCGATCGTGGGATCACAAGGTTGCGAATATCCAGCTGAACCGCTCCGGCTTTCGTGGAGGCCTCTTGGCTTGAGTCAGGCCGACATGGCCTGCTGCTCAAGTTGGCAATATGAGCACGCGTTGATACTACGCGCAGTCGTATGGTGAGCAACCGCCGGCAGGGTAACGATGTCATCGTGGATGACTGCGTAGTCCGGATTTTCAGGGATGGATTGGTTCATGCCTGTGCGGCTTTCACGAGGACTGCCCGACGGTGCCGAAGCACCGTCAGACCAGAGGCATTGCTATGCTGCAAGCGGCCCGGTTGCCATCAAGGCATCCAGCTTTGCTTTCACCATTTCAAGCAGGCAGAGCGCACTGAAGCACGCATCCGAGCGCACGCTTTGCTGCTCCAGCAGTACGAGTACGCCTTCAATGCCGGCGCGCACTTCATGCAGGCACGCGTTGGTTTCGATTGCATCGACCATTACTGACTCCTTACCAGGTTAATGCGCGCCACTCATTTGAAGGTGAGGGTGGCGGGCCAGACAGCGAGGGTGGAAACCCGGTCAGAACAGGGAAGAACCTGGCCAGCCTTGCAGCTGCCTCGCTCGGCCCGCCATAGAACCAAACATGTTCGTGCGAGCACAGGCGTTGCCGTTTGAAAGCGCAACGCCTGTCCCTGTTCCGACCTTCGGGTTTCCACGCCCGGTCATCGGCGATCCGATGACGCAGTCAGTATTTCCTGCCGGAGTCATGCAGGCGATAAGAGAAGTCGCATTCGGAAGGGGCGGGCGAAGCTTGCCGGAACGCAGGTGGGTGGGGAATCGCTGAGTATTGAAATGCGAGGTGGTCGCTGTATGGCAGGTTGCCATGCTTGACGGGCGTGGGCTGTTTCGCCGGCGTAGCTGGCGGGCCTCCTGCTTGTTGGCTTGCTTGGGGTATGTCGGTCGGGTTCAATGTTGTCGTAGGTTTTACGGCCTGGTTCCGCCCTGCTGGGCGGGTCACTTTTTGTCCGAGCCCTCCATGTCAGGATAGTTGTCGCCTCGCCGCCTTTCGATGAAGGACAATGGAGGGCGGTAACGGTTGGAAGATGAAGCGTTATCCGGCGGAGTACAAGGAATGGGTGGTTGAGCAGATGATGCCGCCCTTGAATCGGTCGGTTGTGGAGTTGGCCAAGGAGACGGGTGTCACGACGGTGAGCCTGCGTACGTGGCGCAACGAAGCCCGAGAGCAAGGACAGGTTGTGCCAGGCAACGGCAAGCAGAGTGACAAGTGGTCAAGTGCGGACAAGTTCCGGGTGGTGCTGGAGACAGCGCCCCTGAGCGAGGCGGAGCTGTCCGAATACTGCCGCAGGAAGGGCATTCAGCCGGAACAGATCCGGCAGTGGCGCGCCGCCTGTGAGCAGGCTAACGCGAAGACGCTGGCCAAGCCCGGCCTGGCGCAGCGCCGCGAGGAAGAGACTGCCCAGAAACGGATCCGCGATCTGGAGCGCGAACTCAAGCGCAAGAATGCGGCGCTGGCGGAGACAGCGGCGCTGCTGGTGCTGCGAAAAAAAGCCGAGGCGATCTGGGGAAGGGACGAGGAGGACTGATCAACGTCTCGGATCGCCGCGAAGCCATCATGTTGATCGATGAAGCGGTAAAGAGCGGTGCGCGTCAAGCCAGCGCCTGCAGGGAGTTGGGCCTGAACGAGCGCACCTTGCAGCGCTGGCGTCATGTGCCTGCGGATGGCCGCCCGGGCGCGCAGCGCCCAGTGCCGGCCAATAAGCTCAGCGAGGCGGAGCGGCAGGCCGTGCTGGCCGCGGCCAACCAGCGCGGCTACGAGAGCCTGACGCCGCACCAGATCGTGCCGAAGCTGGCCGACGAAGGCCGCTATGTGGCCTCGGAGTCGACGTTCTACCGCGTGCTCAAGGCCGAAGGCCAGGCGCGCCGGCGCGGGCGCAGCCACAATGCCAAGTCCTCGCGCCCGCTGACTACACACCGCGCCGACGGACCGAACCAGGTGTGGTGCTGGGACATCACGTGGATGCCCACGACGGTGAAAGGTCGCTTCTTTTACTGGTACATGATGCAGGACATCTACAGCCGCAAGCTGGTAGTCAACGAGGTGCACGAGAGCGAATCGGCTGAACATGCCAGCCAACTGCTGTCGCTAGGCTGCCTGCGCGAGCAGACCGCCGGGCGGCCGCTGGTGCTGCATTCGGACAATGGCAGCGTCATGAAAGGAGGGACGATGCTGGCGACGATGGGTTACCTGGGCGTGCAGCCCTCATACAGTCGCCCGCGCGTGAGCAATGACAACGCTTACGCAGAAGCGCTGTTCCGCACAGCCAAGTATTGCCCGCTGTGGCCGGATCGGCCATTCGATACGCTGCAGCAAGCGCGCGATTGGGTCCATCGGTTCGTGCACTGGTACAACGAGGAGCACCGCCACAGTGGCCTGAAGTACGTCACGCCGAACCAGCGGCACCGCGAGGAAGCGGTGCCCCTGCTGGCGCGACGCACGATGCTGTATCAGGCAGCCCGCACCCGACATCCGCAGCGCTGGTCGCGGGGAATCCGGAATTGGAAGCTGGAGCCAGTGGTCTACCTGAACCCCGAGCGAGCTGAACAGGAACCCAAGGAATACCGGAAAGCTGCATGACGGCGAACGCGACAACTACCTTGACACACACCGCTCGGACAAAAAGTGACCCGCCCAGCAGGGCGGAACCAGGCCGTAAAACCTACGACAACATCGAACCCGACCGACACACCCAAGCAAGCCAACCAGCAGCAAACCTGCCGGCTACGCCGACGAAACAGCCCCAGCCAACACAGTACACCGCGAAAGGCCGCACCGAGTTGGAGGAAGGGCGGAGAGGCCCCAGCGCCTGCGCGGTGGGGTCGACAACATGTACAAAGGGAACCTTCAGCACTGACTCAATCTCGAGCGCCACCCGGTGCAGCACTACAGCTTCCCTTCGATCGACTTGCGTTCCATCCAGATTTCCTGCACGAACGGATCCGTGACGCCATAGATGCCATGCCCTTTGCGCATGATCAAGTTCGTCGCCATCAGTTCATTGACCACCGGCTGAGCCTCCTCGATACGGACTTCTCGTCCGATTGCTGCGGAGTACGCGGCGGCGGCTTCTGCGGAGAACAATCCGCGGGCGTCTCCGTCAGACAAGGCAATGCGATTGAAGATCGCGGTGGCTAACCCACCCAACTGTTCGAGCTTCATCAGTTCCAGATCCGCGGCGGTCGATCGGAGCGTGTTGGCGATGACAGGGAGGTGTTCATCCGGATCACTGCCCGGGGGCAGGTGAAAATGCAATTGCCGTAACGCCTTGATCATCTCTTCCGGACGGCTTCCCAACGTATGGAATGCCTGGACTGCTACCTCCCGTGAAGGAAGGGAACTGAACCCCTCTGCCAATAGGCGGCCCAGCAGGTACGCGACATAGTCTTCGCCCAGTACAGGGTAAGAGACCGAGGTGGCGCCAGCGAAAGCCTGATTGCGGCGTGCCGTGAGCTCGCCCACCAGCGCCCGGTGCGAGCCAGTGCCTACGAAGAGAAAGTACCCTGGCGTGCCGGGGCGCGGGTTTATGGCGTCGCGCGCGGCCTTGAGCGCCAACAGCATCCGGTTACCCTCGTCGGACGTAATGGCGTGCTGCACCTCGTCTACGATCAGCACGACGTTGGTTTTTGCCTTGTCGACCACCTCCGCCAGCACCTGTGCCAGCGTGGCTCCTCCGGGCTCGCCTACGCTGTCCAGCTTGAATCCGAATTTGAAGCCCAAGGCGCCGACGTCAGCGCCGGATACCCGCTTGAGGTGCTTGAGTGCATTGGAGCCAGGCCGCTCCAACTCGGTCAATGTCCTTTTCACCGCTGCCAGAATGAGTGCGGCGGGGCTGCGCTGGGTGTCGCTCCAGAGGTCGACATAGATCACGATCGCGCCGTCCGCCTCAAGAGCCGGAACGAGGTCATTGATCAAGAACGTCGTCTTGCCGGTGCGCCGCAGTCCGGACAAGAACAGGCCGGAGCGCAAACCTTCATCCAAGACCCCGGGGTGCAACAATTGCCGGGCCATCTGGTCGGCCAGTGCTGGGCGGCGATAGATGTTTGTCATGATGCACTTATCGTGAATTATTGGATTTCAATAATTATAGCCAAACAATAATTCGCAATAAACCATGTGCGTGGAAGGCGTCCATCCCGTTTGAGCGACGCAAAAGTATCTTCCTGACGGATGTACTCTGCCGTTACTCCGGGTTGTGCTCGCCCACTTGCGCCACAAAATCCTCTCCCTCCGGCAAGCCCAGCGAGAACTTCACCGGAAAATTCACAGCAATCCCGCTTTCCTCAGGCAGCGGCCGCACCACCGCCCGCGCCTGCACATGCGCATCCTCAAACAACGCGCCAGCCCCCAGCACCGGCGAGAACGGAATATCCAGCGGCCCGAAGAACATCTCCCAATCGGCCAGGTCGCGCGTGCGGAACACCCCTGCCATCAAATCATTGACCTCCACCTTGTGCCCATACCGCCCGGCCCGCGTGGCAAAGCGCTGATCACGCAAGGCCGGAAACTCGTCGCCCAGCGCCTCGCACAGGTTGACCCAGAACTTGTTCTCCAGGATACCCATCGCCAGATGCCGGCCATCGCGCGTTTCAAAGAGATCGTTCTCCGGCATCACGGTAGGCGATGCCTGCGGCGATGCCTCATGCCCGCGCGCGGCCCACGCGCCATGGGCGGTCCACGACAGGATCGCGTCATGGATCGAAACATCCAGATGCTGCCCCTGCCCGTTCTGGCGCGCGCTCATGATCGCCACGGCAAGCGACAGTGCCGCGTAGCCGGAGGCGGCATAGTCCGATACCCGCACGCGTGGGCGCGAGACCGAGTCGTGCACCTGCACCGGTGTCGCCCAGTAGCCGGCCAGCGCCAGGTAGTTCAGGTCATGGCCTGCATGGCTGGCGTAGGGGCCAGTCTGACCGAAGCCGGACACCGAGCACATCACGATGGCGGGATTGACCGCCGCCAGCGCTTCATAGCCCAGCCCGAGCCGCGCCATCACGCCGGGGCGGAAGCCTTCGACTACGGCGTCGGCATTGCGGACCAGTTCCAGAAAAGCGTCGCGGCCGGCATCGGTCTTCAGGTCCAGCGCGACCGAGCGCTTGCCACGGTTGAACTGGGCAAACACCGTCGGGCCAAGCTGCCGTGCGGTATCGCCGGTGCCGGGCTGTTCGACCTTGATGACATTGGCGCCCAGTTGGCGCAGCAGGCTGCATGCGTGCGGACCGGGCAGCAACTGGCTGATGTCGATGATGGTGACGTCCTTGAGGCAGGACCATTCTGGCTTCATGTCGGGCCTTTGCGGGAAGACAGCGAGAGGGGGCGCACGCGCGCAAGGTGGCGTGCGGCGGGGGCGGGCAGGCGCCTCAGCCCAGGTCGCCGACCATGCCGATCGACTTGATCAGCTCACCGTAACGCGCGTTGTCGCTGGCAACCATGGTGCCGAACTGTGCGGGCGAGGCGCTGCGGCGCAGCTCGCCGGCATTGGCCTTGAGCTGAGCGTCGAACACGCCTGCCGCCTGCAAGGCGCTGACTGCAGCGTGGAACTTCTGCGTTAGTTCGGCCGGGAAATTGGCCGGTGCGAACAGGCCGCTCCAGTTGTCGATGACAAAGCCCGGCGGCAGCGCTTCCGCCATGGTCGGCACGTCGGGGAAGAAGGGCGAACGGGCGGCGGCGGTGACGGCGAGCACCCTGACCTGGTGATTGCGCACGTACTGCGTCGCGGTGCCGAGCACCGGCATGCCGAACTGGGTTTGCCCGCCCATCATGGCGGTGATGATTTCCGGCGCGCCCTTGTAGGGAATATGCACGGCTTCGCAGCCGGTCTGGTGCAGCATGGTTTCCACCGCAAGATGGGCGATGCTGCCCTTGCCGCCGGAGCCGTAGTTGAACTTGCCCGGCGCCTTCTTCATCGCGGCGATCAGTTCGGCAGCGGTCTTGCAGGGCGACGAGACCGGCACCACCAGCGCGGACGGTCCGCCGGACAGCGCGGTGATCGGCGTGAAGTCATGCGCCGGGTCGTACGGCATCTTGCGGTACATGTGCACGTTGATTACGTGCGTATTGGCCAGGATGCCCAATGTATAGCCATCGGGAGCGGCACGGCGCAGCGCGCTGGCGCCGATGATGCCGCCGGCGCCGGGCATGTTCTCGACCACCAGCGGCTGGCCGAGTATCTTGCCCAGCTCCGCCGACAGCGTGCGGGCCACGTTGTCTGGCGTGCTGCCGGCGATAAACGGAACGATCAGCCGGATCGGGCGGTTGGGGTAGCTGGATGATGCGATGGCGGCGCGGGCCGGCAGCAGCAGGCTGCCCAGCGCGGCGGCGCCGGCGGTGGCAAGCCAGTTTCGGCGGTTCATGCGTGGTCTCCGAGGTCTTGTCGTAATGTCCTGATGCCGGCGGCGACCGTGCCGCCGGCACGGTCAGGCCTTCTGCTGCTGCAGCGGTTCGAGGATGGCGCGCGCAATGGTGTTGCGCTGGATCTCGCTGGTGCCGGTGAAGATGCGGAACATGCGCAGCTTGCGGAAGGTCTGCTCCACCGGGTGGCCGCGCGTGACGCCGACATTGCCGTGGATCTGCACGGCCTTGTCCGCCACCTCGAAGCAGCGCTCCGAGACAAAGAGCTTGCACGCCGCGGCCTTCATGCGCAGGTCGGCGCCGGCATCGGCCAGCGCGGCGGTATGCGCGATCATGCTTTCGCAGGCCCACAGCGCGGCGGCCATGTCGGCCAGCATGTGCTGGATCGCCTGGAAACGCGCGATCGGCCCGCCGAACTGGCGGCGCCGGCCGGCATATTCCACCGACGACTCATACGCCCTGGTGGCCAGCCCCAGCATGGTGGGGCAGTGCAGCAGGCGGTTCACGTTGATGCGCGACATGCCCAGCTTGAAGCCGTTGCCTTCGCCGCCAAAGATATTGGCGCGCGGCACGCGCACGTTCTCGAAGCGGATGTCGCCGTCGATATGCTGGCCCGACATCGGCACGTATTCATTGGTCACGGTCACGCCCGGCAGGTCCAGGTCGACCAGCACCGCGGTGATGGCCGGGGGCGTGGTGGTGGCGTCGGTCACGCACATGACGATGGCAAAGTCAGCGAACGGCGCGCCGCTGATGTAGTGCTTGCCGCCGTTGATGACCAACTCATCGCCATCGGCCACGGCCGAGGTCTTGATGCTTTGCGCGTCGGAGCCGGAATGCGTTTCCGTGAGCGCGAAGCAGGTCGATTTCTCGCCGCGGATCACGGGCTCGAAGTAGCGCTTGAGCTGGTCCGGCGTGGCGTACTTGAGCATATTGCCCACGCGCGGCGGGCCGCCCAGGTCGCCCAGCACATGCGCGGCCAGCGTGGCGCCGCTGGCGGCCAGGTCGGCCTTGAGCGCGCATTGTTCCTGGATATTCAGGCCCTTGCCGCCCAGCGATGTCGGCAGGCAGGCGGCGTAGAAGCCCAGCTCGCTGGACCGGCGCCAGACATTGCGCAGGGTCTCGCGCGGCCACGGGTCTTCGGCGCCCAGGCCGAGCTCCTGTTCCAGCGGGCGCAATTCTTCGTCGATAAATCTGCGGATGCCGGCGCGGGTTTCCAGCAGTACGGGATTGGTCAGGTGCTCGAACATGGCGGCTTCCTTCAATTCACGCGGCGCGCGACGCCTTGCCAGTAGCGTTCGCGCACGATCTTGCGGGCCAGCTTGCCGCTGGCGTTCTTGGGCAGCTCGGCGACAAAATCCACCGAGCGCGGCGACTTGTAGTCGGCAATACGCTCGCGGCAGTGCGCGATCAGCTGCTGCGCGGTGGCCTCACGCCCGGGGCGCAGCGTGACCACGGCCTTGACGCTTTCGCCCCAGGTGTCGTCCGGCACGCTGATGACGCAGGCTTCCAGCACATCGGGGTGCTGGTACAGCGTGGCTTCCACCTCGGTCGGATAGACGTTGAATCCGCCGGAGATGATCATGTCCTTCTTGCGGTCGACCAGGTACAGGTAGCCGGCCTCGTCCACGCGCGCCATGTCGCCGGTGTGCAGCCAGCCGTCGATGACGGTTTCGCGCGTCAGCCCGGGCTCGTTAAAGTAGCCGTGGAACACGTCTTCGCCGCGGATTACCAGCTCGCCGATCTCGCCCACGGCGACTTCGTTGCCTTGCTCGTCGACCACGCGCACTTCGGTCTCGCCCAGGGCGCGGCCGCACGAGGCCAGGCGTTCGGGGTGGTTGGCGATGGCGTCGGCATGGTCGATGGTGGACAGGCGCGTGACGCCGGAAGTCGATTCGCTGGCGCCATAGCCTTGCGACAGGATCGGGCCGATGCGCTCCCAGGCCTCGCGGATGCGCGCCGGCGCCATCGGGGCGGCGCCGTAGGCCAGGGTCTTCAGGCTGGACAGGTCGGCCTGCGCCAGCGTGGGCTCGGCCAGCAGCATGTTGATCATGGCCGGGACCATGAAGACATGGGTGATGCGCAGGCGCGCCACCTCGGCCAGGAAGTGCGCGGGCTCGAATTTCTCGAACAGCACCAGCGTGGCGCCCAGGTACAGGTAGGGCTGCATCAGCATGCCGGAGGCGTGCGTGACCGGCCCGATCAGCGCCAGGCGGTCGCCGGGGCGGGCGGGGCGGTCCATGCCGGTCACCATCTTGCGCAGCGCCGCCATGCGGTTGCCGTAGCTCTGCATGGCAGCCTTGATCTTGCCGGTGGAGCCCGACGAGAAGTGCAGCACGGCCAGGTCGTCGGCCGCGGGGGCGATCTCCGGCAGCGTGGTGCCGGCGTTGGCCAGCAGCGCTTCATATTCGACATAGCCCGCCGGGGCGTCGCCGATGGCGATAAAGGTCTCGATGCTACCGAAGCCCGCCGTGGTGCGCGCATAGCCGGTGTAGCCGGGGCCGGCGATCAGCACGCGCGGGGTGCAGTTCTCGACCACGTCGCTGGCCTCGGCCGCGGTGAAGCGCGGGTTGAGCGCCGCCTTGACCAGCCCGGACTTGTACAGCGCGCACTCCAGTTCGACCAGCTCGGGCCGGTTGCGCGACTGCACCGCGACGCGGTCGCCGGGCCGCAGGCCCAGTGCCAGCAGCGCATTGGCCAGGCGCGTGGAGCGTTCGTCCAGCTGGCGATAGGTCACCACCCGGTCCTGGTAGAGGATGGCGGGCTGGTCGCCCCAGTAGCGCGCGGCGCGGCGCAGGAAATACGCGAAACCCATGCTGTCTCCGTTGATGCTTGATGATTCTGGCGAGCGTTTTAGCGTGTGCTCGTGCGCCGTAGTCTGTAAGATGGCAGGCATCACCACAATGACGCATTGGCTATAAAGTCATAACCATCAGGAATGTGAGGCAATGGAGACGCGGGATATCGAATACATCCTCGCCGTGGCGGCGCATGGCGGTATCGGCCGGGCGGCCGATGCGCTGGGCATCAGCCAGCCGGCGCTGACCAAGGCGGTGCAGCGGGTGGAGACGCAGGCCGGGCTGCCGCTGTTCGAGCGCACCGCCAACGGCATGACCGCCACCTATGCAGGCACGCGCTTCCTGGAGCGCGCACGGCGCATCCAGCTGGAATACGAGGACGGCATCAAGGAGATGCTGGGCATCCGCACCGGCGAGCAGGGCGTCCTGCGCATGGGCTATTCGCCGTCAATCCCGGGCAGCGTGATCCTGGGCGCTTGCCGGCAACTGATGCGCGAGCGGCCCGTGGCACGGCTACGGCTGCGGCACCGGCTGGCGCGGGACCTGCTGGACCTGCTGGCGGCCGGGGACCTGGACGTTGCCGTGGCACCGACGCCGTCCGGCGCGCTGGCGACGGCCTTTGCGGTGCAGCCGCTCTTCGACGACCGGCTGGTGGTGGTGGCTGACGAGGGTCACGCCTTGCTGCGGCGGCGCAAGCTGCGGCTAGCGGATCTGGCGGACCAGGAGTGGCTGCTGCCCGAAGGGCATATCACGCTGCGCCAGCAGGTGGACGCGGCATTCCGCCAACACGGCCTGCCGGAGATCAAGCCGCGCATCGAGATCGACTTCGGCAGCACCTCGCTGTTCGCGCTGATGCAGGGCACGCAGATGCTGAGCATTGCCAATGAAGGCGGCGATGCCATGCAGCACGGCCTGCGTGCGCTGCCGCTGGGCGTGGAAGAACTGGACCTGCGCCGCAGCATCGGCGTGATCTCGCGCGAGGGCGCCTACCTGTCGCCGCTGGCGCAGCGCCTGACGGTGCTGCTGCGCGAGCACAGCCGCTGAGCCGGCGCCAGCGGGATTGGGCTACTGCAGCGGGATCTTTGCCACCGTGGCCAGCCGCTTCCAGCGCTGGATTTCGTCCTTCTGGTACTGCCGCATCTCGGCCGGCGACGACAGGATCAACTCGGCCGACAGGCGCGCGTAGTAGTCGCGCACGTCGGGGGCATTGCCGGCCTGCGCGAACAGGTCCTGCAGCCGCTTCACCACCGCCGGCGGGGTCATTGCCGAGACCGCCGCGGCCACCCAGTTGTAGGCCAGGAAGTCCGGCAGGCCGGCTTCGACGATAGAGGGTACGTCCGGCAGTAGCGGCAAGCGCTGCGGCGCGGTGAAGGCCAGCGCGCGGACCTTGCCGCCGCGGACCAGTTCGATGGCGCCGGAGGCATCCACCACGGCGAAGTCGACGTTGGCCGCCATCACGCCGTTGATGGCGTCGCCGGCGCCCTTGTACGGCACGGCGGTGGTCTTGATGCGGGCCAGCTCGTTGAGCCACTCGGAGTAGATCGTGTAGGAGATCGAGCCAGAGCCGTAGTTGAGCGCGCCAGGGCGCTTGCGGGCATCGTCCAGCAGTTCGGCCAGCGTACGGTAGCGCGAGTTTGCCGGCACGATGATCACGCATGGCCCGCGCGACAGCAGCGTGATCGGCGCGAAGTCCGTCAAGGGGTCATAGGGCAGCTTGCGGAAGGTGGCGGCGTTGGTCGACAGCGTGGAATTGCTGCCGATAAAGACCGTGTAGCCGTCAGGCGGCGCGTTCAGCGCGGTCCGCACGCCAATAAAGCCGTTGCCGCCGGGCTTGTTCTCGACTACCACGCCCTGGCCGGTCAGCTCGCCGATCTTCTTGGCGAACATGCGCGCGGCGGTATCGGTGCCGCTGCCGGAGGGGAACGGCACGATGAAGCGGATCGGGCGAGCCGGGAAGGCGTCGGCGGGTTCGGCGGCGAAGGCCGCCAGCGGCGTAGCCGCGCCGATGGCCGCCAGCGCGGCTGCGGCCAATCCAAGGAAGCGGCGGCGGGAACGGAAAGCCTGATGCATGGTGTCTCCTGAAAGTGGAAGCCCGGCGTGTTCCCGCCGGTGCAAGGGATCGATGAGGGCTCAGCGGCGCAGGCCGAGCAGGTCGCGGGCGATGACCCAGCGGTGCACCTCGCTGGGCCCTTCGTAGATGCGCATCAGGCGGGTCTCGTTGGCCATCTGCTGCAGCGGCAGTTCCTTGGTCATGCCCATCGCGCCGAAGGTCTGCATGGCATGGTCGATCACGTATTCGTCCAGCCGCCGCATGGTGAACAAGCTTTCAGTGAGGGTGTCTGCGCCGCACATGCAATGTTGGAGAGTAAATCGTGCCAAGTTCTCAGATCAATGTTTCGACCTGTCGATGCGCTGACTCGGGGTCGAGGTACTTCAGCAACTTGCTAGTGAGTACGCAGGTCAGAAAGGAACTTGCGCGCTCGTTCGCTAGTAGGTTTCGAGAAAAACTCGTCCGGTACTCCGACCTCGACCAAACTCCCCTGATCCATGAACCACACCCGGTCCGCAACCTCCCGAGCAAAATTCATCTCGTGTGTGACACACATCATCGTCATGCCATCGCGCGCCAGTGACTTCATCACCTGCAACACCTCGCCAACCATCTCAGGATCTAAGGCACTGGTCGGTTCGTCAAACAGCATGGCGGGGGGATCCATCGCCAACGCTCGCGCAATTGCTACACGCTGCTGCTGGCCTCCCGAAAGTTGTCCAGGAAATGCGTCGACCTTCGATGCTAGACCGACACGATCGAGCAATTCGAGAGCACGGGTTCTCGCCTCTGCGCGCCGCTCTTTGCGTACATTGACCGGTCCGAGCATGATGTTCTGGGCAACGGAAAGATGCGGAAACAGGTTGAAGCTCTGGAATACGAAGCCAACTTGGCTGCGAAGCTTGTTGATATCGACCGATGACGCATGTACGTCGTTGCCGTCGAAATGAATTGCTCCACTTTGGATCTCCTCCAGGCGGTTCACGGTTCGAATCAGCGTGGACTTCCCTGAGCCAGATGGCCCACACACGACAACGACTTCACCTTTGTGGACATCAGCGCTGATGCTGCTTAGCGCGCGATACTCCCCGTACCACTTGCTGACGTCCTTGAAGGAAAGGAGAGGTTCTTTCCTGAGATTCATGTTCACGCGGCTGTCTCCGTAGTGGTGGTAGAGGGTGATACAACAGCCACCACGGACTGGCGGCTTCCTTCGCGTCGAGCTGTGATTCGGCGCTCAAGGAAGCGCGCCAGTTGCGTTAGCGAGAAACAGAGACAGAAGTAAATGGCGGCAAGGATGAAGTACACCTGGAATGGCTGCGTCATGAGCGAACTGTTGATCTGCGTCGCCGCAAAGGTGACTTCGTTCACGCTGATCACATACCCCAGCGAGGTTTCCTTGATCGTTGAAACGAACTGGCTGACCAAGGCCGGAATCATGTTGTAGAGGGCTTGGGGGAGGATTACCTTCCTCATGGCCTGGATGTAGCTCAGCCCCACGGCACGCGCTGCTTCGGCTTGCCCCTTGGGCATGCCCTCAATACCGGATCGCACGATCTCGGACAGGTAGGCCGCTTGGTAGATCACAAGTGTCACCACCATGGTCGTGAAACCAGTGACCGTGCGGCCAATGAGCAAAGGGACGAAGAAGTACACCCAGAAAATGAACATCAGCAGCGGTACGCCGCGCGCGACATAGACCAGCGCACTCGCAGGCCAGCGCAGCCAGCGAAAGGGACTGAGGCGTGCGAGTGCGATCATTACGCCAATCGGAAGGGCGAGCGTCAAGCCAAGCAAGGAAAGAAGCAGTGTGACCGCCAATCCCCCGAGCGGCCCATTGGGGTACTGACCTACGAGCAGCAAAGTGCCATAGTCAAGCAGGATGAGAAGAATGCTATCCACAGTCTACCTCGCTCTAATCCGATAGCGACCTTCAAGAAATGTTCCTGCTTTCATGATCACCAAGGAAAATCCAAGGTAGATCACAGTGGATAGCAGGTAAATTTCCACGGTCCTGAACGACTGGCTCTCAATTTCACGGGTTGCATAAGTCAACTCCGCAACGCCAATTGCCATGGCCAGGCTGGTGTTCTTGAACAGCAGTACCGTATAACTCACCAGGGTAGGCAGTGCAATCCGCAGCGCCTGAGGGATCACCACGAGACGCGCTGCCTGAAGATAGGAAAGGCCGATGGCGCGCGCGGCCTCTAACTGAGACTTTGGAATGGATCGGATCCCCCCGCGCAACCCTTCGGAAACATAGGCTGCCATGCACAGCCCCCCTGCAATGAAAGCCAGCACGAATGCGCTGTTATGTGCATTGATCCACTGCTGCCATGGCAGCGGCAAGAGCGCGGGAATGCCGAAGTACCAAAGGAAAACCTGAACCAGCATGGGCACGTTCTGGTGATACTCAACATAGATCGCTACCGCAATCTTTGCTATTCGGATGTTGCTCATGCGTGCCACGGCAAGCATGGTCCCCAAGGCCATCGCGAGCAACCACGCCGCCAGCGTGAGTTCAAACATTGTGATGACGCCGTCAAGGATCCATTTCGGATAGTCACCTCGCAGCAACACTGAAAAGTCGAGCTTGTGATCCACGGTCAGTTTCCTGTTGCAGTATGTGGATCAGCCTTTGATCGGCTCAATCTTGAAGCCGCGCTTCATCTTGTAGATGGTCTGGCTACCCAGCCACTTGTCGAAGATCTGCTGCGCCTCTCCCGATTTCTCCATCGCCTGCAGCACGGCGTTCACGTGCCTGATCAAGCCCGGCTCGCTTCTGCGCATGCCGATTCCCCACGGTTCAGACGCCAGTGATGGCTCGAGCTTCACGATGGGGACGGTGCTTTCGGATTGCAGGCGATACTTCTCGAGGTAGAGTTCCCCAATGGCAAAGGCATCTACTTTCCCTTGCAGCATCGCGAGAAAGGCGCTCGGTGGATCCTGGAAGGTGATGGTCGTAGCCCCGGGAACTGCCTTGCGCACAAGCATCTCGGAACTGGAGCCCTTGAGAGCGCTGACGCGCTTTCCTGACACATCCTGGAGGGATTTGTATCCGCTGTCCTTGCGTGCCGCCATCTTCTGCTCGCTCACAAAATACTGGTCGCTGAAGGCAATCTGCTCAGCGCGTTCGGCGGTCCACCCCAGGCTGGCAATGACCACGTCAACACGACCTTGTTGAAGTTCAGGGACGCGTGCTGCCACGGAAATGAGCTTCAGCTCTAGCTGCGCACCGAGGGACTTTGCCAAGGCCCTGCAGAAGTCCACGTCGTAGCCCTCAACCTCGCGGGTTTTCGTATTGGAGAAGCTGAAGGGCTCGGCGGTACCGAGCGTCCCGCAGACGAACACCCGCTTTGATTTGATGTCCGCCAGTTGGTCCGCGCGCGCGGGGTTGCCCAGCAGCATCAGGGCGGCACTGGCTACGAGAGCCAGAACAGAAGTCTTCATGGTGTCTTCTCCAGACGGTTTCGCGATGGGTGACGCTCAGGAGAGGTCGTTCACAGCATCCCGAAGGAAGTTGCAACCTTGCTCAATCAATTCGACGGAAGTGGCAAAGGAGATGCGGAGATGTTGGGGCATCCCATAGGATGTTCCGTCGATCACTGCCAAACTTGCGTTTTCCAGAAAGTAGCGCATGACGTCAACATCGGAGGAAAGAACCCCTCCCTCAGGCGTCACCCGCCCCATAAGCCCTGCCACACTGGGGAAGACGTAGAACGCGCCGTCTGGCGACACGCAGTCGATACCAGGGATTTTTTTCAGGAGCTCCACAATGAGATCCCTGCGCTGGCCGTAGATTGCCACCGCATCTGCAACGCATTGCTGCGGCCCATTGAGTGCCTCCGCAGCCGCCGCCTGGGCCATGGCATTCGGGCACGACGTGCTCTGTGACAGCAACATCGCAATTGCCTGCACCAGCGGCGTTGGGCCTGCGCCGTAGCCGATACGCCAGCCCGTCATCGCATAGGCTTTGGAAACGCCATCGATGATCAGCGTCCGCTCCGCCAGTTCCGGAACCACCTGGAGCATAGAAGCATGCTTTACTTCGCCATAGACGAAATGCTCATAGATCTCGTCGGTCATCAGCCAGACATGAGGATGCCGCTGCAGTACGGCACCCAATGCGACCAGTTCGTTGGCTGTGTACACCGCTCCGGTCGGGTTGTTGGGTGTGTTCAACACCAGCCACTTCGTGCGAGGAGACAGCGCTGATTCCAGAGCCTCCGGCGTCAGCTTGAATCCGTGGCTTGCATCGCTGGATACGACGACGGCCTTGCCCCCATGGAGCGCTACCATGTCTGGATACGAAACCCAGTACGGTGCAGGCACCACGACTTCGTCTCCCTCATTCAAGGTAGCTGCGAAGGCGTTGTAGATGATGTGTTTTGCGCCATTCCCGACAACGATGTTTTCGGGCTTGAATTCCAGCGTGTTCTCGCGCCGAAATTTGCTGGCGATTGCCTGCCGCAGAGCGAGCGTTCCGCTGGGCGACGTGTAACGCGTCTGTCCCGATAGCAAGGCGGCTATGCCGCTGTCCACGATGTGCTTCGGTGTCAGGAAGTCGGGCTCGCCGATGGTAAAGTCGACGATGCTCCGACCTGCCGCGCGCAACGCATCGACACGCGTCTTGGCCGCCATGCTTGGCGAAGGCTTGACGCCGTCAAGGCGGTGGGCCAGCAAGGTTTTCATGAAGTCCTCCGGATACGAAGCGGACGTGAGTTGAGTGATGCGTTGGATCAAAGACCGTAAGGACCAAGTGCCTTGGCGAGCCACGATTGCTCCACCATTCCGTTGGCGATTTCGGCCCTGATAGCCTCCTCGATCTGAATGGTTCGGTCGATCACCTGAAGAAGGCGCGGGCCGCCGGAGAGCGTCCAGCAGGTCGGCAGGGGCGGGGTCCGCGTAGGGTGGATAGCAAAGCCAGCAGCAGTCATCGCCAAGGTCTCAGTTTGAATCGTGCTGATCGAACAAGCACGCCGGATTCATTGCCAGCACGCGATGAATTACTTCCGAGTCGTTGTCGAACCAGCGTGCGAAAGCGTTGAGGAGCTGGCCAGCATCCACCGGCTTCTTAATACCTACATGTGGCCAGTCCGTTCCCCAAATCACCTGCCCTGGCGCATCACCATAGAAGACGTGGGCGCGTTCAATGACGCGACTATCCATAAGGTCGTCCGACAAGCGATAGCCGATCAACTTTACCCATGCTCCTCGCTCGACGAGTAATTTTCGGATAGCCAGAGTTGTCGGATGAGCTACTCCGAACTCTGGGGGCAAGCCACCCATATGATCGATGACGATTTTGCACGGCAACGCTTCCAATACAGGCAGCAATTCTGGCCATTGTGTTGGACCAGGAAGTACTTCCGCATGCCAACCGAACTCGGCAATGCGAGGCGCAAGCGCGACCATCGCTTGCGTTCCTACGGTGCCACCGAGCCCATTGGTGATAAAGCGCATCCCGCGCACGCCGATACCATGCAAGCGTTCGATTTCCGCGTCATCAATCGACTGACCCGCAACTACCACACCGCGTAGGATGCCGGGTTCATCAGTAAGTGCCTCGATCACGCCAGTGTTATCCGTGCCAAAGACGCTCGCCTGGATAACAGCGCCTCGTTGAAGGCCTAGCGCTGCCCTCATCTTTCTATGCTTCTCCGGTGGAGCCGGTGCAGGGAGATAGCTGGCGTCAGAGACGAGCGCCCAGTTCCCGCGCGGCGTCACGTGTGAATGGCAATCCCATGCCCCACCCGGCACGACGAAAGTGGGCGTCGTATAGGACTCGGGCGGCGGCAGACTTTCCTGATCCACGATGGACATACTCAAATCCCGTACCGTAAGATTGGCCTGCTCATGCGCGCAGGTAAATGTCGAAGAGTGCATCGCCAGACATAAATCGCTTTACGTTGGCAACAATAGCGCTGATTCGACGAGCTTCGAGTTCCTCCGTCCAGCCCGCCGCATGTGGAGTCATGACGACGTTGTCGAGGTCAGCGAATGGCCGCGTCGCCGGTGCGCAAATCTTCTCGCCCGCCTCCGGATAGCGGTACCAGGTGTCGATCACAGCGCCGCGGATTCGCTTCTCTCGCAATGCCTCGTACAGCGCATCTTCGTCAACGACAGATCCTCGCGCGATATTGATCAGGACTGCGTCTGCTTTCATGCGCGCCAGTTGTGCCGCACCGATCAGTCCTTGCGTCTCTGGCCCTCCGGGTACGGACAAGAGAACATAGTCACTTTGCGCCAGCAGATCGTCGAGACCATCGGCCCCCTTGTACCACTCGAGACTGTGATCGATCCCCGGGTTGCGGCTGACAGCAATGACTCGCATTCTGAAAGCCTTGCTTAACTCCGCTACGCGGTGGCCAATACGACCGTACCCCACCAGTCCGATGGTGCGCCCCTGAAGTTCCTGATGTTTGCGGCCAAGTACCGAGGCACCTCCCCACCCCCAGCGAGCTGCGCGCAACTCGCTGTCCATCTCCCTTAGGGGTATGGCTGACTGCAGCATCGCGAGCATCACGTACTCCGCAATTGGGTCGATGCCAACATTCGTGTTGCAGACCACTGAGCCCGTAGGCAACCATGCCCGATCGAGCCAATCCATTCCGGAAAATGGCACCAGTAGCAGCCTTAATTTCTCGGCATTCTGGAGCGTTCGTTTCAACAGCGTTCGTTTTTCGTGGAGTACCCACTCGGCCGACGCGACAATCACTTCAGCTTCCCTTGCGATCTCCACCATCCGCTCTGCACCTTCGGAGGGCATCCAGAGGTCTACAACGCTCTCCTGGCCTACGGCATGTTTCACCGGGTCAAGAAAAACTTTCCCGTACTCTCCTGTCAATACCACGCGTAACATTGGCGGCTTCCTTTGGATTCACATCTCAAGAGATTGCTCGATTGACGTTCGGCTTTTCAAATTTCAACTTCACTGATTCTCGGTTGATCATTGAGCAACCGCCGCTGTACCTTACCGACTCCGGTGTCCAGAGGAAGCTTTTCAATTCGAATGAGCCGCGTGGGGTGCATGTATTTCGGCAAATCAAACAGCGCCGCATGCACTTCGGACTCGAGGACAGGATGCGCGGTCGTGTAGAGCACGACCTCGTGTCCACGCGCCGGGGAATCTGTCCGCCAAAGTGCGAACTCGCCGAGAGACGTGACCCGCTTCAACCGCTCCTCAACAAATCCGATCGGAACATACTCGCCGTTAACGCGAATGGAATCACTCATTCGCTCAATAAAGATGAGATTTCCACACGAGTCTTGACGCCCACGATCTCCTGTCCTGAACCATCCTTCGGCGTCGGTCTGCGCCAGTACCTCTCCATCTCGTAGATACCCTGAGAACAAGGTCTGATGATGCAACCCACGCACCCAGATTTCGCCGTCGTCGGCTATGCGATATTCGACGTCTGAGCGGGGCTGGCCTGCCATGCTAGACGGACCTTCCGGCGGAAATTCGGCGTCGTCCGGACGCACGATGCGCGTATGGCAAAGGCCGCCAGCTTCCGTTGATCCATACCCCGTCACACCGATCGGGATATCAAATTTTTCAAGAAAATCCGGCACGCACCCGAAGGCTATTCTGATCTGGTGACCCTGTGCTTCTGCTCGCGTCGTTTTGGCCATCAACAGATTTGCCGGCGGCTGATGCAATATCATCGCGGTAATGTGGTGCGCCTTGGCCAGCGACCAGAAATCTTGCGCCTGGAAGCGATCCATCGAAAGCAACGACGCACGCGCCGTGAGCGAACCCACGACGCCGTACCCCATCGGATTGATGTGGAACAGCGGCAACGGCGAGAGGACCCGGTCGTAATGTGAGAGTCCATGCGAATCGGCAATAAAGCGGCCCAACCGAATGAAATAGCCATGACTAAGCGCGCAGAACTTCGGCAGTCCAGTCGTTCCCGATGTATGGATATAGGCCGCTACGTCGGCGGGGTCTGCGCAGCGTCCATCGCTATCGGACACCAGGTCGACGCGGGAGAGGAGGGGCCTTTGCACGGAAACTTCACCTTGCCATGCTCCCGTCAAATCCAACTGTGCTTCAGTCCTGTCAACCAATCCTCCTGGACTGCGGCCCAGCCAGAAGATGGCACGCGCGCCCAGGTTGTCGAGCATCGCGCCAAGCAATTCATCGGGATATGATGGGTTAATCAATGCCGTCTGCAGCCCCACGAACTGGGCTGCCATCCAGGTGACAAGGTACCCCGCGCTATTAGGACCGATGAAAGCTACGAGGTCTCCTCTCCGGAAGCCGGCATCGCGAAATTGAGCCGCGACTGTTCGAGCCCGTTCAACAAATCGATGCAATGAGTCGTTTTGTGAAAAGGTACCGAAGGATGCGTCGGGATGATCGAGGGCTGCAACCTCGATCAGCTCGGTCAGATTGTTCATGCCAGCCCCATCAGTTGAGCATCCTTCAGAATGCATTTTGCGACGTGATTCTTGAGGATTTCACTCGATCCACCGGCCACGCGCAGCAGTTTCACGTCGAGCATGTACTGGCCGAAGTTCTGCTCCTCATACAAACCATATCCACCGATCAAGGCGTAGACGTCGCTCACAACTCGCTCGGCGGCCTTGATCGCGAGATGCTTCGCGACACTGGTTTGCATCGCGTGGTCGTGACCTTGTTGTGCGAGGTTGGCTGCGTGATCACGGGCCAATGCCGCGGCGTGGATCTCCGCATAGCATTCGGCAATCGTCCATTGGTTCCCCTGAAAATCTGCGACGACAGCGGACCCGACCGGGCGGGTAACCGCATATCTGGAGGCTTCGGCAAGAGCACGCCGCGCGATACCGATCAGCGTAGACGCGTTCCCTAGCCGGCTCACATTGAAGGTGGATACAAAGGTTGCAAGGCCCTTGCCTACCTCGCCAAGAATCGCGCCGTCTCCAACGCGAACATCATCAAAGTACATGTTCGCTGTCGGCGAATAGCGAAGTCCGATGGGATGGGTATGTTCGCGCCGAACACCAGGCTGATCAGTATCTACAAGAAATGCGGTCAGCCCTTCCGGAGCCATCGCGTAGACGAGCGTCAGGTCACTCTCGACACCCATATTGATGTGGCACTTCTCTCCGCTAATGAGCCACCCGCCACCTTCACGCCTGGCGGTGGTCTGAAGATTTTTCAAGGATGAGGCGGCGGATGGTTCGGATATCGATTCAGAAAACAGGATGCTCCCGTTTGCCAGCCCAGGGAGGTACTTCGACTTCTGCTCCGGTGTTCCCCAGTCGTTCAGCCAGCGTTCGCCTTGGGCCTGCGTCTGCCCACTTACCAGGCCGTAGCGGCCCAGTTCCTCCTCCACCAGGCAGTACTCAGGCACACCGAAACCCAACCCCCCGTACTCCCGGGGTGTAAGCATTCCGAGAAGGCCTCGCCGCCCGAGTTCATTGAACGCCTGACGAGGAAACACGCCTTCACGTGCTGCCTTGGCCATGTCGCCCTGGATGACCCCAGCAAATTCCCGAATGTTCTCGATTGCGGAAGAAGCCCAGGCCGGGTCTTTCAGACGTAGTTCCAGATTCATTGCTGTGTCTCGCAGGTGGTTTCGTTTATCATTTGATTGTCCGGACAATGATAGGGCGAAGCGTTTCTGGCGTCAAGGCTGTGGTTCCGCTAACATCGCCTTTCGTTTGGCGACGAACGAAACTGGTGACCATCCCGATGGATGGCCACTTCGACTCCCCGGATGCTTACCTCAACATTCGCTAACGCGACGACCGTGAAACATATTCAACACAGCATGACGTGCCCGCGCGCCCGGCCTTCTATACCAGCACATGTATCACGTAGGAACGGGCGTGACCTCGAGCACGGCCTGAGCTGCGCGGCTCGGTCGCACTACGGCCAAAGGACCGCCGCGGCGATCCGGTTGTCAACGAACGCTCGTCCGGGCGAGGAACATCAGTGATGAGTCCCACGCCACATTCCAGCCTGGACAATCTCGGATCCCGCCCGCCCAAACATCTGTTGCTGGCGCAGTCGCTCCTCGCCGATATCCGCAGCGGCCGATATCCGGTGGAATCTCTCTTACCCACAGAGGAAGCCCTATGCACGATGTTCGGAGTTAGCCGTTTCACCGTTCGCTCTGCGCTACGCGCGCTGCAGGACCGAGGATATGTTCGAAAGCAGAGGCCAATCGGAACGCGGGTAATCGCAGACAGTACCGAAGACCAGCAGACCATAAGGCTGACGTCGCTAGGTGATCTTGCTCAGCTCGCCGAAGGCGGTCAGCAGATGATCACCGCAAGCGCCGATATCGCCGCTGATCCGACGCTGGCTAGCACCATTGGTTGCGCTGTTGGTCAACACTGGCGGCACCTTGAAGTCCTGCGCTGGACAAGCGGTAACAAGGAAGCGCCGGCGATGCTTAGCCATTTATGGATTCATCCCATGTACTCGGGCGTCGCTCAAGGTCTCCACCTCAATCGGATCTCCCCCGTTGTCATCTTTATCGAGCAGATTGGGCAACAATTCGGCGATCGTCCGTCCGACATCCAGCAAACAGTCAGTGCATTCAATATAAAGGGACATCCGGCTCGTGCGCTGCAGGTCAAGAACGGTACTCCTGGCCTTCGTATCCAGCGCTGGTTCCGCAACAGTTCCGGCGAGTTGATCCTTTATGCCGACGGTTTTTATAACGGGCTCCTATATAAATACCAAACAACCCTGCATTTGAATAATTGAGGCTGGTGCTCGGATCATTGAGCGACGGAACGCCCTTCAGCGCACTTCCGTGGCCCGAAGATTGGACGGTGGAAATGGGGTATCAGCGTGCTGCCTTCACCTGTCGACCACGATGTCAATCGGCTCGCAATCCGAGAGGCGTCCACATAGGTCTTTCCCTGATACGGCTCTGTTCCATCAAAGTTCACAAGGAGGATGCGGGGCGCTGCTACTGCAGCGGGATCTTTGCCACCGTGGCCAGCCGCTTCCAGCGCTGGATTTCGTCCTTCTGGTACTGCCGCATCTCGGCCGGCGACGACAGGATCAGCCTGGTCGACTGACGCGTGTAGTACTCGCGCACATCCGGGGCATTGCCGGCCTGCGCGAACAGGTCCTGCAACCGCTTCACCACCGCCGGCGGCGTCTTCACCGAGACCGCCGCGGCCACCCAGTTGTAGGCCAGGAAGTCAGGCAGGCCGGCCTCGACGATGGAGGGCACGTCCGGCAGCAGCGGCGAGCGCTGCGGCGCGGTGAAGGCCAGCCCGCGCACCTTGCCGCCGCGGACCAGTTCGATGGCGCCGGTGGCGTCCACCACGGCAAAATCGACATTGGCCGCCATCACGCCGTTGATGGCGTCGCCCGCGCCTTTGTACGGCACGGCGGTGGTTTTGATCCGGGCCAGTTCGTTGAGCCATTCCGAATAGAGCGTGTAGGAGATCGAGCCCGAACCGTAGTTGAGCGCGCCTGGGCGCTTGCGGGCATCTTCCAGCAGTTCCGTCAGCGTGCGGTAGGGCGAGTTTGCCGGCACGATGATCACGCATGGCCCGCGCGACAGCAGCGTGATCGGCGCGAAGTCCGCCAACGGGTCATACGGCAGCTTGCGGAAGGTGGCGGCATTGGTCGACAGCGTGGAATTGCTGCCGATAAAGACGGTGTAGCCGTCGGGCGGCGCGTTCAGCGCGGTCTGCACGCCGATAAAGCCGTTGCCGCCGGGCTTGTTCTCCACCACCACGCCCTGGCCGGTCAGCTCGCCGATCTTCTTGGCGAACATGCGCGCGGTGGTGTCGGTGCCGCTGCCGGAAGGGAAGGGCACGATGAAGCGGATCGGGCGAGCCGGGAAGGCGTCGGCGGGTTCGGCGGCGAAGGCCGCCGGCGGCGCTGCCGTGCCGATGGCCGCCAGCGCGGCAGCAGCCAGTCCAAGAAAGCGGCGGCGTGAACGGAAGGAAAGTGGCATGGTGTCTCCTGAGCGTGGAAAGCCCGGCGTGTTTCCGCCGGTGCAAGGGGATAAACGCGGGCTCAGCGGCGCAGGCCGAGCAGGTCGCGGGCGATGACCCAGCGGTGCACCTCGCTGGGCCCTTCATAGATGCGCATCAGGCGGGTCTCGTTGGCCATCTGCTGCAGCGGCAGCTCCTTGGTCATGCCCATCGCGCCGAAGGTCTGCATGGCATGGTCGATCACGTCCCAGGCCATTTCGGTGGCGAATACCTTGATCATCGATACCTGCGTGCGCGCCTCGTCGCCGGCGTCGATGCGGCTGGCGGCTTCGTAGGTCATCAGGCGGCAGGCGTGGATGCGCGTGGCGGCGTCGGCCACCCACCACTGGATCGCCTGGCGCTGCGCCAGCGGCGCGCCAAAGGTCTGGCGCTGCGGCGCGTACTCGCAGATCATGTCCAGCGCCCGCTGCGCCCGGCCGATGCACCACGCGGCCATCTGCACGCGGCGCGTGGACAGCCGCGCCTGCATCGGCGCAAAGCCCTGGCCTTCGGTGCCGAGCAGCTGCGCGGCGGGGATGCGGCAGTCCTCCAGCACCACCTCGTAAGTCGATGCCCCGCCGATCATCGGGATGCGGCGCTCCACGCGCAAGCCCGGCGTGCCGCGCTCGACGATAAAGGCCGAGATGCCGCCGCGCGCGCCCCGGGCCTTGTCGGTCACGGCCATGACGATGGTCCAGTCGGCGCGGGCGGCGCGGCTGATCCAGATCTTGCGGCCGTTCAGCACCCAATGGTCGCCGTCGCGCTCGGCGCGCGTGGTCATCATGGCGGGGTCGCCGCCGGCGCCGGGCTCTGAGATGGCGATGGCCGACACGGTCTCGCCGCGCGCGTAGGGGGCCAGGTAGCGTTCGCGCTGGGCTTCGCTGGCGGTCAGCATCAGCATGCGCAGGTTGGGCGAGTCGGGCGGCAACTCGTAGGGCGTGATGGTCTTGCCCAGTTCTTCATTGACGCCCACCATCGCCACCGCCGGCAGGTCGGAGCCGCCCATCTCTGTGGGAGCATCCAGGCCCCACAGGCCCAGTTCACGCGACATCCCGTCAAGCCGCGCGTGCTCTTCCGGCAGCAGTGTCATCTGCCCGCCAGCGGCTTCGCGCGCCAGCACCGCCGGTTCGAGCGGGATCAGCTGCTCGCGCACAAAGCGCGCAACCAGGTCCTTGAGCATCCGGTGCTCCTGGTCCAGTTCAAAGTTCATGACTGTGTTCTCCTGATTCGTTATCGCTGGCCCGCGCCCTGCGCGATGCCCAGTTCCTGCAAGACCTCGGCGGTGTGTTCGCCCAGCGCCGGCGCATGGCGGCGCAGCGACAGCGGCGTGGCCGAGAAGCGCGCGGCGGGCCGCACTTCGCGCAGCGGGCCTTCGGTGGGGTGCCGGGTTTCCTGGAACAGGCCGACGGCGCGCAGGTGCGGGTGGTCGACCAGCGCATCCAGGCCGTAGATCGGCGTGGCTGGGATGTCGAGCGACTCGAACAGCTCCATCCATTCGCCGGTGGTGCGCGCGGGCGTCAGCTCGGCCAGGTGCCCATACAGCGCGCGGATATTGGCGTTGCGCTGCGCGCGGTCGGCCACCTCGTAGCGCTCGGCCAGATCGTCGCGGCCCACCGCGCGGAAGAAGGCCTGCCAGTGGCGCTCGGTGTAGGGCAGGGCGCAGATCCAGCCGTCGCGGGTCGGCGCGGGACGGCGCCCGCCTTGCAGCAGGCGGGCGTAGCCGGCGCCGGTGGGTGCGGGATCGAAGGTCAGGCCGCCCAGGTGCTCGGCCATCACGAAAGCGGCCATGGTCTCCAGCATCGGCACCTCCACCGACTGGCCGACGCCGTGGCGCTCGCGGTACAGCAGGGCGGCCAGCACGGCATTGGCCAGCGCCAGCCCGGTGGTCTTGTCGGCAAGCAGGCTGGGCACGTACTCCGGGCGCTCGCCGGTGGTGGTGCCCAGCGCGACCAGCCCGCAGCCGGCCTGGATGATGTCGTCGAAGGCCGGCTTGTCGCGGTGCGGGCCGTCCTGGCCGAAGCCGGTGGCCACGCAGTAGACGATGCGCGGGTTGATGCGCGCCACCTCGGCATAGCCAAAGCCCAGCCGCTCGATCGCGGCCACACGCATGTTGTGCACCAGCACGTCGGCGCCGGCGATCAGCCCGCGCAGCGCCTCGGCGCCCTCGGCGCTCTTCAGGTCGAGCACGACCGAGCGCTTGTTGCGGTTCAGCGCCAGGTAAATCGAGCTCATGCCGGGGTGCTGCGAGACGCCGTTGGCGCGCATCAGGTCGCCCTCGGGGCCTTCGACCTTGATCACGTCGGCGCCAAAGTCGGCCAGCACCTGCGTGGCCAGCGGGCCGAGCACGACCGCGGTGAGGTCCAGCACGCGGATGCCGTCCAGCGGGCCGGCCGGGGTGGCGCGGGTGTCTTGTTCGCTCATCAGGCTTACTCCCTCAGCGGCGCTTGAACACAGGGGCGCGACGCGCGGCCATGGCGGCCACCCCCTCGCGGAAGTCTTCGCTGCGGAACTGTCCGTGCTGGATCGCCAGCTCACGCTGGTTGATCTCGGCGATGCGGTCGGCCAGCCCTTCGCGCAGGGTCGCGCGCGTGGATTCCACGGCCAGCGGGGCGGATGCGGCAATCTCCTGCGCCAGCGTCATGGCGCGGGCGTTGACCTCGGCCTTGGGCACCAGTTCGTCGGCCAGGCCGATCTCGACCGCGTCGGCGCCGGTGATGCGCCGGCCGGTGTAGAACAGCAGCGCGGCCTGCTGCTCGCCCACCAGCCGCGGCAGCGTCAGGCTCATGCCGAAACCGGGGTGGAAGCCCAGCCGGTTGAAGTTGGCGCTGAAGCGCGCCTCGGCGCAGGTCACGCGGAAGTCCGCCACTAGCGCCAGCCCCATGCCGGCGCCGATGGCGGCGCCTTCCACTGCGGCCACGATGGGTTTGCGGTTGCGGTAGAGCTTCATCGCATGCGCGTAGAAGCCGGCCGGGTCGTTGGCCACCTCGCCCTGGTCGGCGCCGCTGAAGTCGGCGCCGGCGCAGAACGCGCTGACGCCGGAGGCCAGCACGATGGCGCGGCATTCGTCGTCATCGTCAAGCGCCTGCAGGGTGTCGGCCAGGCGCCGCATGATGTCGGCATCGACAAAGTTGTGCGGCGGGCGGGACAGGACGATGCGGGCGACGTGGCCCTCGCGGGTGACCTGGATATCGGCTTGGGATGACATGCTGGGCGCTCCTCTGTGGTGTGCCGGCTCATTCGGTTTCAGGGCCGGGATGCACACAGTATTCGCGCTGCGCCGCCGCGCCGCTATACTAAAATTTCACTAACTGAAATTATGGACGATGCCGGACCCTGTGCTGCCAGAGGCCTCCACCCGCCGCGTGACCCACCAGACCGGCCGCTTCACCCGCGACACCGCGGGCAGCCAGTCGCTGGAGCGCGGGCTGGTACTGCTGCGGGCCTTCCGGGTCGGCACCACCAGCCTGACCAATGCCGAGCTGGCGGCGCGCACCGGCCTGCCGCGCCCCACCGTCAGCCGGCTGACACGCTCGCTGGTGGATGCCGGGTTCCTGCGCTATGACGTCAACGAGCGCGCCTACCGGCTGGCGCCGGTGGTGCTGAGCCTGGCCGACGCCTTCCACCAGTCCAGCCGCGCGCCGGACATTGCCCTGCCGCTGATGCGCAAGGTGGCCGAGGCCGGCAAGGTCAACGTGGGGCTGGCCGTGGGGGACCAGCTGGAGATGGTGTACCTGGCATCGATCCGGCACAGCCGCGACAGTGTCTCGCGCACGCGGCGCGTGGTGCCGGGCTCGCGCGTGCCGATGGAGATGACGGCGATCGGGCTGTCATGGCTGGCGGCGCAGCCGGAAGGGGTGCGGGAGGATCTGCTGGCCGGCATCGCCGCGCGCCAGGGTGAAGCCTGGGCCGGCATGCGGGCGCAGGTGCTGCGCGGCATTGCGCAGGCGCAACGGCGCGGCTACTGCACCGCGGCCTACCAGCCCGGACATCTGCTGGCCGTGGGGGCCGCTTTCTCTGGCCCGGACCAGCAGCTGTACGGGCTCAATATCAGCTTCCCGCACAGCGAGAGCGAGCGCAGCCGCGACAACGCCCGCTATGCGGTCCAGCTGGCGCGGCTGGTGGCGGACATTCAGGAGGCCTGGCGCCGAGCCGCTGGGTAGCCCGCGCTGGCGACAAAGCCGGTCAATCCTGCACGGTGACGATGGTCACGCGACGATTCTCAGGTGCAGCGGGGTTTTGCAGATTCAGCGGCTCGGTAGATCCTTTGCCGAGCGGCGTCAGCCGATCCGCGGCGACCCCCCCCTCCGCTGTGAGGTACTCCGCCACTTTCACCGCACGGCTCTCGGAAAGCTTCAAGTTGGCATTTGCCGAGCCGCGCGGGTCCGCATGCCCTTCGATACGGAACTTGTATGGCGAGAGCCTTTCCGAGCGCAGCGCGCGGGCGACCTTGCTGAGCGCGGCACGCGCACCTTCGGTCAGTTTCGAGGAATTGCTCTTGAAGGTGATCAGCAACTGTGCGGATGGATCCTTTGCCGGCCTGGCAGCTTCCGGCGCCGCATAGACATCGCGGTGCATGATGCCAAGCGTCTGATCCCTGTCGGCCTCCCCTGCCGGAGTCAGGGCATTGGTGATGGTCTCCTCGTTGATGTCCTGCTCGTTCATGATCCTGTCGTCGGCGCGAGCGGCAGGCCAGGCAGCCAGGATGCAGAGCGCCATGATCGGCATGCGCAGCCAGCGCTGCACACCGATAGTGACATGCGTGATCTTTGCCATGTTGGATCTCCAGGTATTTGCGTGCTTCCACGCCAATGCGACGCGCCGCCGCGAACGTCGCCAATCATCAGGGGCAGCCGATGGCATGCGCCAGTCCCGTTCAATGACTCCTATTCCAGGCATTGAACAAGTGCAGAAATCTGGCGGAGTCTTGTGCCTGGCTTCATTTCCGGAACCTCAAGCGTGGAAGGCACCGGCGCGCCTTGCCTGGCGTTGAGGAACCGTGCAAGGTCCTCTGCGCAAACGGCGACGCTGAGTTCCGGGTTGTTGGCATACCGGCCCACGATCATGCCAACCAGTACCCCGCTTGCGTCGACCACGGCGCCGCCGCTGTTGCCTTCATGCAAGGCGGCGCGCAGTACCAGAAGGCGATGGCCTTTGGGCTGTGCGGTGCCGCGCAAGTATCCACGGGTCATGACAGGCTCGAGCGGCGAGGACGGCGTGAGGCCAAAGCCGATCGTATAGACCGACATGCCCTGATGGACGGAGACGGCGAGGGGTCGCGCAGGCATCTTCACGGCGTGGTTCGTTGCGAGCAACGCCACATCCAGTTGCTCGTCGATTGCCACCAGGGTTGCATGCAGGCTCGTCATGTCGAGCGGCCAGACGTTGATCCGCTGGCATCCGCGAACAACGTGCGCGCTGGTCAGCATTTCACCAGACTGGGTGACAAAGAACGCCGTGCCACTGCGAAGCATCCCGTCGTGGCGCTTTCCCGTCCCGTCGGCGCGGCTTGCAAGCTCCGTGGTGCCCGCGGCGTCCATGCCGGCGACGAGATGCCCGTTATCGAACAGCTCGGCGCGCGCCGCTCCCGCGCACACGCTCCAGATACCGATCCACCCCATTGCCAGCAGCAGGGACAACAGTAAGGAACGTGCGTCTCGGTGCATGACCAGATGCGGAAAATGACTACTGGCTGGCAAGCACCCATTCACCGTTGGCGTTACGGCATGCCTGTGAGGTCTGTTCGTACGTCTTGCCTTCTTTCACATAGGTCTCGCTGAACTTCCGGCAGGTCTGGGCACTCGGTGACTTCGAATACCCACTGAGCGGCTTGATGGTGCCGGAATTTCCCGTCTTGGCGTTATGCCAGGTCCTTGGCTGGTTGTTCGGGGTGGTCTGCAAGGCATGCTTCAAAGCGGCCTCGCGCGCTTCGCGGTCGCGTTCATCCATCTCCCTGCCGATAATGCCGCCAAGCAGCGCACCGGCCAGGCCGCCCGCGACGATGGCGCCCGTGTTGCCATGGCTGAGAATGCCACCGAGCGCAGCGCCCGTACCAGCACCGATCAGCGCGCCGGAGGTGGTCTTGTTCATGCCGGTGGACTGGCCCTCCGCGCATCCCGCAAGAATCGCGCTGGCGGCCGCGGCGCAGCCAATGGCAATGGTCCAATTGTTCATGGCATTCTCCCTCTGACTACCCGGTAGGATTTCCCTCAATGACTACAATGCCCAGACACCGACGCGAGCGCGTCTTGCCTCCTGCTCGGCAGTGACGTATCGCGCGGGCGCACCGTCCCTTGAGCGCGCCCAGCCATTTCGAATGGCATGCTCGCCAATGTCTTCCCCATCCGCGAAGCACTGAAAGCCCTTGTCTTTGGCAAAACACTGCAGCTGGTTGCCCTTGCCCTTGAGGTAACGCTGCATAGCCTGGGCCGGCTTTCCGTCTTCACCCCGGATGGAGGACAGGTTGACGATCTTCCCTGAGACAATCAGTGCTCCCGAATCCAGGACCTGGGCGACCTTTCCCTCAAGGTCTGGCCTGGCTTGCTGCGCTGGCGGATTACTACTGTTCGGTCCTCTCGGGGGCAACGACGGGCTCGCCGGGGTCGATGGCGTCGGGATCAGGGCGATCGGCGGAAGGTTGATCGGCTGCTCCTCCGCCGGTGGTTCGGGCACGGCAATCTGGTGCGGAACATCCTCGGCCGAGGAGGCCGATGGGGGGGAGGGTTGCGGCTGCCGCATCAGTACCGTCATGAGTATGCCTGCGCCGACGATCAGGCCGGCGGCGGTCGCGCCCAAGGCGAAAACGCGAGAGCGCGGGCGCGCCAGGACCGAATCCGGCCTGATGGACGTGCTGAAGGTTGTCGGATGCGCAATGGGGCGGGAATGCGGTTCTGTTGCAGCCGCCGGAGGTACTGACGATGCCGCGGCATTGGCCGTGCACTGAGCGCAATCCACATGGCTGCGCAGTCGGGTGCCTGTATTCACGTCTGGGTTCACACTGGTGCTCACGTCCGGGTTCACGCCAGTGTTCACGCTTTGGATCGTGCTTGTGTTCACGCCTGCAGTACGGGTCGCCAGAAGGTCTAGCGTGTTGTAGGTCTGCAGCACGCCCTCGCGCACGATATCCGGCGCATCCGCAAACAGCGGCAAAGCCGCCAGTGCGCGGCCAAAGTCCTCCACCGTGTCGAAGCGCTCCTCAGGGGCCTTGGCAAGCGCGCGCATCAGTGCGCTTTCGACGCCGCGATCGAGGTCCGGACACAATGGGGCCAGCGAGGGCGGTACGGCTTCTACCTGCGCGCGGATCAGCTCATAGTCGCTGGTCGCGTTGAAAGGCAGTCTCCCGGATACCAGTTCGTACAGAACCGTGGCAAGGCTATACAGGTCGCTGCGGCCGTCGCCCTCGTGGCCGCGCAATTGCTCCGGCGAGGCGTAAGCCAGTGTGCCGACGACATCGCCCTGTTGCGTGAGGCGTTGCGAACCCTGAATGCGCGCAATGCCGAAATCCATGATTTTCAGCGTGCCGCTTTCCGTGAGCATCAGGTTGGACGGCTTGATATCCCGGTGAATCACGCCCATCTTGTGCGCGTAGCGCAGGCCCATGATGGCTTGAACGATGACCGCGAGGCTGTCCCGCACGGGAAACTTGCCGATGCGCTGCAGGATGGTCTCCAGCGTGTCGCCGTGAACCAGCTCCATCACCATGCACATGGTGTCGCCATCCTTGAACAGCGCATACAGTGTGGTGATATTCGGATGGTTCAGCTTGGCAAGGCTGGTCGCCTCAGCGCGAAAGCGGTCCAGGAATCCCTTGTCGAGGCTAAGTTCAGGCCGAAGGGTTTTGATCGCCACATCACGCTCAAGCTCGGTATCGAAGGCGCCATAGACTTCGCCGATCCCGCCACGCCCCAGCAGGGTGCGAATTTCGTAGTGGCCGATCTGCCTGACTGACATGGCGAATCCATCAACCCAATACGTTCAGAAAGCGCTGGTCTCGCGTGTTGAGCGAACTGACGCGCCAGGCGCCGGCGGTAGCTGCTGCACACTGCAGATGGCGACCGACGCGTTATCCAGCCCTCCCGCCAGGCGGGCAAGCTCAATCAGCTGTTGACAGGCCTCGAACAGGTCAAACCTCATGATCACCGATGCGATCGTCGTGTCGTCGATCTGGTCGCTGATGCCGTCAGTGCATAGCATCAGGAAATCGTCATGTTCCAGGGGAAACCCATCCAGCGAAATCGCTGGCTCGTGGTCCGGCGCTCCGAGGGCCCGCAGCAGTACATTCTTGTCGGGGTGTCTGTTGGCCTCTTCAGCCGTGAGCAATCCCTGGCGGAACAGTTCACCCACCATGGAGTCGTCTTCCGTCAATTGCCGAAACTCGCGTTGGCGAAGCAGGTAGATCCGGCTGTCGCCGACGTGGACGATATAAGCCAGGTCATTGACAATGGCAAGCGCGCTGCAGGTGGTTCCCATGCCATCGCAACTCGGGTCGTCCGCGGCCAGTTTCCCGATCGCCTGATTGGCAACGGCAAATGCATGCTTCAGCGCATCCGTGGGCAGGCCCGGATTGCGGTAATACTCGTGCAGCACCGTGCTCAGCGCAATCCGGCTCGCCACTTCGCCTGCCGCATGCCCCCCCATGCCATCGGCCACGACGGCAAGTGTGCCGGCGCGCGCAAACGGATCGTCCTCGCGAGGAATCATGCAGCCGATCGCGTCTTCGTTCTGGCTGCGCACGCAACCGACGTCGCTAAGCATCGAACACCTGACCATCAGTCGGGATCGATCTGCTTGACGGGCCTGGCCGGCGCACATGGCAACGTTCCCCGTTGGACTCAGTTAAGCAGCAAGTCGAGCCCGTACTTGATCGGGACCGCGAACGTCACGCGTTCGTCGCCGCTCGAGCGAGAATAGGTGAACAGCCCGATTACCTTGCCGTCGCGGTCGAACACGGGGCCCCCGCTGTTGCCGTGGCCTGTCGCGGTCACCGTAAGCTGATAGACATCACCCAGGTCATCGAACGTCTGGACATTCTTTTCAGACTTGACCGTGTCGCCGACCTTGGCAATGATGCCTTCGGTCACGGTGGGCTGAGGAATCAGTTCGAGGAGATTGGTAATATTGCCGCCTTCGCTGGATTGAACGATGGCGTGCTTCTCTTCGGATATGCCCGGATAGCCAAGCACTGTCACCCGCTCGCCCACGCGCGGTCGCGAACCCACCGATGCCAGGTTGATCGTGGGTAATTTGCGGGTCGCATCAATCTTGATTTCCGCCACATCCGCTTCGGCCGACGCCTTGACCAGACGTGCCTCGATGCTGTCCCGCGTATCGGGGAAGCGTACCGACAAGCTTTCATTGCGCCCCTCGAGATGGGCCATGGAGATGGTCCCGAGCCCCATGCCCCCTGGTGCCGCGAAGTTCGGCCTGACCAGCTTCACCGGGTGGTCGAAGTCCCAGCCTTTGAGATGCCGGTAGGCCTTCGGGTTGATGCGCGCCATGCTGACTTCACCCTGGCCGCTCGTCGAGATGCGGATCAAGATGCCGCCATTCGAGTCGAAATCCATCCAGCCCGGCACCTTCCAACCTTGCGCGACATGCTTGTTCGTCAGAATGAAGCCCTGGTCCTTGACCACGAAACCGCTGCCGCGCCCACCTACCTCGATCGGAATGCCGCGATGATCATCGTCGTCAGTCGTCAGCCAGCGCTGCACCGGATTGTTGTCGATCTGGAGAAAGCAGGGGAGGCGCAGGTTCTCGACGATGCAAATACGCTGATAGACAGGCCGACCCGTATTCTTGTCCACGATGTGCCAGCGTGCCTCCACGACCACCGTTGCCGCACCGAAGTCCGCGACGATTGCCTCGGGGCTCTTGCCAAACAGGATCCCGAAGTGCGCAAGCGCGCCGACGACGATGGCCGCGAGCGCGGCGACAGTGCCAGCGCCGATGATCAGCCTGCGCCCGGTGGAGCGCCGTTCCTGGGTCATCATCCGCAGTACGGTCTGCTTGCCGACGCGATCATCCGCGGCCGGAGTCGGCGCCGAGTGGACAGCGTCCGCCGGGGGCTGCCCCACCCGGACTTCGTGCATCCCCCCCTCGTGTGCTCTGGCCTGCGCTGTCGCCGAGACCGCGGAGGGCGCCGCAGCCGCGGGATGTCCCGCGCGCGTTTCCACTAGGGCTTTCGCGTTCAGGCGTGTCGGTGCAGGAGCGGAAACGGAAGCCGGCCGAGGTTCCAGATCGAAGGCCAGGCGCGGTCCGCCTTCGCCCAGTTCGATCGTGTCACCCGGTTGCAGCGGCGTTTCATCCTTGACCGGGCGGCCGTTGAGGAATGTGCCGTTGCTGCTGCCCAGGTCGACCAGCATGTAGCGCGCCGCATCGTCTTGCCTGATCTGAATGGCGGCGTGCTGGCGGCTCACCAGATCGTCGCGTTGCGGATCGAAGATGACGGTGGCGGCCGGGTCGCGGCCGAGGATCAGTTTGTCGAACCGATCCACCTCGAACTGCTCGATTTGATGGGCCTTGGAGCCCGATAGATGCGTGAGGATAATGCGTGTCATCCCGGTCTCCCTTATGGTTGCCGGGTAGCTCTTTTGAAGCTATCGATATCGCAGGACTTGTCGGGGCCAATGCTGCCGCCATTTATTTTTGTCTTATGCGCAGGGATGGGAACGAGCCTCGGTTCAGCCGCCAGGACCCTGATGCCGGACTGCGCCCGCACTGGCATGACATGACGTGACAAAGCCTCGCCTCGTCCCATCGCAATGGAACGTGGGCGTAATACGGACAAACGCGAGGACCGCCAACGCATGCGCGCCCCTGAACGGTGCCGGCACCGCCGGCAGCCTCCCCCGGGCACTCGAAATGCGCTTGTTGGCGCTAGAAGTGACGCTAAAGTGGTTCTTCTCGAAAGAGTATAGGTAATGCCGAATCGGTTCGCAAAAGTGCGAACTACCCTGGGTAGCCGCTGTTCACCCCGTGCAATGGCAGGCCCGCTCAGTACACCGACGGCATCCCCTGCGGCCGGTTCTTGAAGCGCCGGTGGATCCAGTAATACTGCTCCGGCATGGTCGCGATCTGGGTTTCGAGGAAGGCGTTCATGCGGCGCGAATCTTCCTCGACGCTGCCGGAAGGAAAGCCTTCCAGCGGATCGAATACGCGCAGCCGGTAGCCGCGGTAGTCGGGCAGCACCTCGGTGGTGAACGGCACCACGCGCGCGCCGGTCATGCTGGCCAGGCGCGAGGCCGAGGTCAGCGTGCAGGCCGGCACGCCAAAGAACGGCACGAACACCGAATCGGCGACGCCGAAATCCATGTCCGCCGCCAGCATCACGGGGCAGCCGGCGCGCAGGGCGCGCACCACCTGCTTGCCGCTGCCATGGCGTGGGATCATCTCGGCGCCGAAACGCCCGCGCTGCGTGCGCGAGATCTCTTCCAGCAGCCGGCTCGACATCCTGGTGTACAGCGAGGCCACGGGGTGGCGCATCGAGTAGTACATGCAGCCGGCCTCTATGCCGACGAAATGGAAGCCCATGAAGATGGTCGGATGCTCCGCGCAGGAGGCCAGGTCAATGCGCGTATCCAGCTCGACCAGCTTGCCCAGGCGCTCGGCGCTGCCGAACCACTGCACGCCGCGCTCCAGGTAGCTGCGCAGGACATGGCCGAAGTGGTTCCGCGCCAGCTGCTCGCGCGCGTCCGCGTCCATGTCCGGGAAGCACAGGGCCAGGTTGGTATGGACAATGCGCCGGCGGCGGCTGGGGATGCGGTACAGCAGCTTGCCGATGGCGTCGCCCAGCCGGGCGGTCAGGCCATACGGCAAGGCGGCGAAGAGCTTGAAGACTGCGATGGTCAGTGCAGTCTGGAGCCGGTGGGTCATGAAGATCCTGGAGAGCGGCAGCGGCGGTCGGGGCGGCGGCCCCGGGGCAGGCGGCTGCGCGGCAATGATTCGGCGCCACGGGCTGGTGGCGGGCGGGATGCGCGCAAGAAGGCGGGAAGAGCAAGGGCCGGCCCCCGGCACATGCCTGGCGCCTGGCGCGGCACGGTGTGCGCGTCGGGGGCTGACAAAGCCAGGCGGGACGCAAGGCCCCATCCCCGGCGCGGCGCAGGGGATGATTGGGGCCGCTTGAGTGCGCTATGCGTCGCTGCGCAGGCTTTCGCTGAGGGCGCACTGTAGCACGATGCCACGGTTCAAGGCCGACAGTTACCGCCCGTAGCAACCGGAGAGGGGCACAGGGCAGGAAAATAGCGATTTGTGGCGAATCGCTATTTTCACGGGCGGCCTCGCAACGCCCGCGATAATGTGCGAGCGATTAATCGACCGGACTTCGATTGGATACCGGCAGAAACGCCCGACCGAATCGGGTCAGGTTTTCTTTAGCTCGCCGAGATAATAGTTGACCTCCGCCAGCAGTGCGCTGTGGAATTCTGCCGGCAGGACGTGATCATCGGTCAGAGACAGCAACTGGTTGATGCGCAGGCAGAAGCGGCGCTGCGCCCTGGCGCGCTCGGCGGGCGGCAGGGCCACGACCAGCGCATACAGCAGCTCGCGTATCACCAGCAGCCGGGCGCCATATTGGATCATGGCGTCGCCCTGCGTCTTGAGGTTGTGGGCAATCTGTTCCGGCATGCCGGTGCCGTTGGCGCCGGCCGGCGCGGGCTGCGGCGCGCCGCGCTCCTGGCTGCCGGTTTCGGGCGCCGCGGTGCCCAGCATCTTGCCAAGCATATGGATTCTGAACATGGGCGAGGCTCCGGGAGTGCCGGGGGCGGGGTGGTCGAATGTATCCATCATGAAAGCGCGCGGGTGGACGGACTGTGCGCCAGCAGACAATGCGCGATCATGCGCCGGTCAGCCCGTCATCATGCGGGGGCATGGCCTTGCGGCCCTTGCCCGCGCGCGCCGGCGGCAGGCATAGCCCGCAGACGTAGCGGCGGCGCGCATCGTTGGCGCGCACGACATAGTTGCCGCGGCAGCATTGGCAGCACGCCAGTTGCAGCATGCCGTGCTCATAGAAGCGAACCAGCATCCAGGCACGGGTAAAGCTCAGCTGCGCGGCTTCGCCCGTGACGCACAAGTGCTCGCGGTACATGCGGAAGCTGGACAGGGTCGCGCGGATACCGTCCAGGCTGCCGGCACGCGTCATGAAGCGGTAAGCGCCAAGCAGCATCGAGGCATGGGCGTTGGGGCGCCAGGTCACGAACCAGTCTGTCGAGAACGGCAGCATGCCCTTGGGGGGCGACACGCCGCACAGTTCCTTGTACAGCCGGATCAGTCGCACGCGTGGGAGCGACACCTCGGATTCCAGCACCTGCAGGCGCGCGCCCATGCCGATCAGCTCGATCGCCAGACGGGTCTGCTCCATATCCTGCAGCACGCTCTTGCCGGCTGGCGGGAGCATTTGGTGTGGTGCCGCTGCCGCCGGCTTGCCGGGCATGAGGGTGCCGGCGATAGTTCGTGCGTCCATGGTCTCCTCCGGGGATATGTCCGAGACGGGGCGCGGGCCGATACCAGTCAGCAACCGGTTTGTCCCGCACGTCTCCGATAATCATGGCCCGCGCAGCGCACGGCACTGTTTGTCGAGGGCCTGGGGCTCAGGTTTTTCGTAGTCGAGGAGGATTCTTTGATCGGTCAGGGGGTTATAACCATGACCTGCGTCAACGGTCGGATTTCCATATTTGCTGGCCACGCATATCAGTGCCGCATATTGGTGCCACTTATCGGCGGCGACTGATTGGGCCTGATGCTTCTCATGCATTGCACAGTCCATGCCTGGCTGTAGGAGAAGCGCCCCCACGCTATCGGACGGACGCCGATTTAACGATCTTACCGATGCACTACGCTGCAAGAACATCCACGGCACGGAGCGACCCATGGCTGCGAACTTCCTGATCAGGCGGACGGCGCAAGGCTGGGAGCTGACGGTCGAAAGTGCCCGCAGGGGCCTGGTTCATTGCGACGATCGTGACATCGTCGTCAACATCGGCCTGGCCGCGGCCAGGCGGCGCGGCGTTGCGCTGATCGTGCAGGAAGAAGAGGACGAGGCCCCGCATGGGCTCATGCCCCTGCTCGCCTGATTCCAGGCGGTTCCCAGCCTTGTGGCGTCAGAACACCCCAAGCCCCAACCCGGCCGCCAACCCTTCCCCAAGCTCTGCACAACGCGCCAGGTCTGGTGCTTCGATTTGCTTGGGCGCGAGGATGCGCTCGGGCGTCTGCGCATGCGTGCAGACGATCAGCCCGGGCGCCACGCAGTTGAGCCGCCAGCCGGTGGCGATGCGGTCGATCTGGCGCAGTGCGTTCTGGCCGTCGCTGCCGGCGCAGATCATGGTGGCGTAGGGACGGCCGTTGATGCGGTCCAGCGCGGCGTAATAGCAGCGGTCGAAGAAGTCCTTCATCATCCCTGCCATGGCGGCCAGGTTCTCCGGCGTGGCGAAGAGATAGCCGTCGGCGGCAAGGACATCGTCGGGGCCGGCCTCGGCCGCGGTTTTGAGCACGACCGTGACGCCGGGCTGCCGGCGGGCCGCTGCGGCGGCGGCCTCGGCCATCTGCCGGGTGCCTCCGGTCATGGTGTGATAGACGATCAGCAGCGTTTTCATGCTTGCGCGTGAGCCATGTGCGGCCCTGTGCCGTACGTGGAAGACTGTATCACGCGGGTTCCGGTGCTTCGCGTACGGCACGAGGCATGCGCGCCGGCGACGGCAGTTATCGTAGAATCCGGGGCTGGCGCACCTGCCATTCCTCCATGCCCAAAGCCAAAACCCCCGTCATTGACCGCTCCGCCAGCGAGCAGGCCATCCAGTTGCTGGATGCCGCCACCGATCATGTTCTTGCCAACGGCCTGGGCGATCTTTCCCTGCGCAGCGTTGCGGAGGCGCTGGGCACGAGCCACCGCATGCTGATCTACTACTTTGGGTCCGGGGATGGCTTCTGGCAGGCGCTGCTGCATCGCATCCGACACGCGGAGCAGTCGGCGCGCCAGCGCGTGGAACTGGCGGGCATGGATCCCGGTGCCGCGATGGAGGCGGCGTGGGAGCGCTATGCCGCGCCAGGCTACCTGCCGATCATGCAGCTGATGTTCGAGATCTACGGCAGGGCCATCCACGACCGCGAGCGCTTCAGCGGCTTTCTCGAAGATGTCGTCGGCAGCTGGACGACCACGCTGGCGGCACGCCTGCAGCGAGACCTGGGCCTGAGCGCGGCCGAGGCCAGGCTGCGCGCGCGGGTGGAGCTTGCCACCGTGCGCGGGCTGCTGCTGGACCTGGTTACCACCGGTGACCGCAAGGGCACGACAGCCGCGCTGAAGTATTTCGCCGCCATGATGGCGGCACCTCCCCAAACCGGCAAGTAACGGCATTTTTGCGCTGGCATCGGCGTAAACCCTCATTATACCCTTTGATGTACCACATGGTACATTTCGATCCACGCCTGCGGGAGCAGGGCGAATCGTGGCAAACCAACAGGGTGCAATATGGATCGGCGACAACTACTGGCCTGGGCGGCCGGAACCGCGGTGGCGATGGCGCTGCCAGGTATCGGGCAGGCGCAGGCCTTCCCTTCGAAACCCGTGCGGCTGGTCGTGCCGCAGGCCGGGGGTACCGGCAATGACGTGCTGGCGCGCGCGCTGGCGGAGCAGCTCAGCCGCGCCTGGCACCAGCCGGTGGTGGTAGAGAACAAGCCCGGGGCCAACGGCACGCTGGCGATCAGCTATGTGATCGGGCAGCCCGCCGACGGCTACACGCTGTTCTTCGCCGGCGTGTCCAACCTGAGCTTCAATCCCTTCCTGTATCCGAAGCTGCCGTACAACCCGGGCCGGGACCTGGCCGGCGTGGCGATGCTTGCCAACTCGCCCTTCGTCTTTGTCGCGGCGCCGGCGCTCAAGGTCAATACGTTCCAGGATTTCGTGCGGATGGCCAAGGCCCGGCCGGGCGAGATCAGCTTTGCTTCAGGTGGCATCGGCAACTCCACCCACCTGGCCATGGAACTGGTCGCGCAGCGCACCGGCATCCGGCTGCAGCATGTGCCGTTCAACGGCACCGGCGGCTCGACCAGCCTGATGAACGGGCAGACGCCGGTGATGATGAATGTCCTCGCGGGCGTGCAGCCCTTTATTGCCGGCAAGAAACTGGTTCCGCTGGCCGTCACCGGCGACAAGCGGCTGCCGGCGTTGCCGGCGGTGCCCACCTTCAAGGAGCTTGGCTACGATGTGCAGGTACCCGGGTGGTACGCGATCGTTGCCCGCTCGGGCACGCCCGCGGCGGTCGTCAGCAAGGTCAATGCCGACATCAACCAGATCCTGGACGACCCGAACTTCCAGGAGAAGCTCGGCTTCCAGTTCCTGGAAGCGATCAAGGGGCCGCCGTCCGAGGTCGAGCGCTACATGAAGCGCGACGCCGACACCTGGGGCCCCATCATCCGCAAACTCGCTATTTCTCTCTGAGGGCCGCTGCCATGGCACATCTCACCAAAGCCGTACGCGACTATCGTCTGGCGGCCATGCACAGGCTGATGGACAAGCTGCGCGTCGACGCGCTGGTGTTCGGCACGCCCGACTTCTTCCAATACGCCACCAACTTCCAGCTCGACGTCTGGCCGTGGGAGCGGCCGGTGTTCGTGGTGGTGCCGCGCCATGGCGACACCTTCGCGGTGATGAACGAACTGTCGACCAATCACATGCGCTTTGCTACCGAGAAGGGCACGGTCTGGCTGACGGACGTGACCTTCTACACCGAGCATCCGCGCGTGTCCAACCGGCTGCCGCTGCCGTCGCAATTGCCCGAGGTCGTCGCGGCATTGCTTGGCGCGAAAGGGCTTGGCATGTCGCGCATTGCGGTCGATGTCCAGCATCCGATCCTGGCTGGTGCGCAGCGCTACCTGCCCGAACTCACGCTGCGTCCGGCGATGGCCGAGATGCGCGGCCTGCGCTGGGTCAAGCATGCGGAGGAACTACAGGTCATGCGCGAGCTTGGGGCACTGACGGACTGGGTGCAGGACCGGTATCGCGAGAACATCCGGCCCGGCCGGCTGGTGCAGGAACTCGACCACGCCATGGCGGCGTTGATGTCGGAAGAGGCGGCGCTGCGCTTCCCGGGCGAGGATTTCGACATCCTCAAGTGCTGGACGCTGAGCGGGCCGGCATCCGCATCGCCACACGGCGACGGGGCCGCCTGCGGCGCACGGATCTGCGCTGGCGACACCATTGTCAACCTTGTGCTGCCGCGCCTGAACGGGCTCTATGTCGAGAATGAGCGCACCTGGTTTTGCGGCCGGCCTGGCGACGAGCAGGCGCGGCTCTACCAGGTTGCCGCAAGGGCCACCGACGCCGCGGTCGCCGCGGCGGTGGTCGGCAAGCGCGTATGCGATATGGATGCGGCCGCGCAGGCCGTGATCGAGCAGGCCGGCTGCGGGGACTATGTATTCCACCGCACCGGCCATGCCGTCGGCCTGATGCTGCACGAATACCCGGAGGACATGGCCTTCAACACCCGCACGCTGCTTGCCGGCGAGGTGTATTCGGCGGAGCCGGGCCTCTATGTCTACGGCCTCGGCGGCTTCCGGCTGGACGACACCGTGGTGGTGGGCGACCGTCCGGAAGTCATCGTCAAGACGCCGAAGACGCTGGAGTACGCTACCGTGGCCTAGCAGCCCGCGGCGCAGTTCAGTCGAGCGTCACCCCCGTATCCGCCGTCAGCTTCAGCACCACCGGCAAGTAGGCCTTGTAAGCAGCCTCCGCCTGTGCCGGCGTGTTGCCGAGCGGCTCCGCGCCCATGTCCAGGATGCGTCGCTGCATGTCGGCGCTGGCGACCAGGCTGACGGCTTCGCGGCCCAGGCGGTCGATGATCTCCTGCGGCGTTTTCGCGGGCGCCATCAGCGTGATCGGCCCGGTCAGGCGGAACGGTTCGTCGGCGTAGCCGGCTTCGGTGAAGGTCGGCACGTCGGGCAGGCCCTGCGCGCGGCGCGTGCCGGTGACGGCGAGGGGGCGCAGTTTGCCCGTGGCGAAGTGTTGCCTGAGCGCCGTCACCGAGCCCACCGTCACGTTGACCTGGCCGGCCAGCAAATCAGTCACCATCGGCCCTTCGCCGCGATAGGGGACGTGCAGCATGTCTGCCCGGTATTGCCTGGCGAAGTAGGTCTGGATGGTATGCGGCTGCGTGCCCGGGCCCCAGGACCCCATGCGCATCTTGCCGGGCGACGCCTTGGCATAGGCCAGCAGTTCGGCAACGGTCCTGGCCGGCACGCCGCTGTTGACGGCCAGCACGGTGCGCGCGGTGGCGATGTCGGAGATCGGGCGCAGGTCGGTGCGCGGGTCGTACGGCAGCTTCTTGTACAGCGCCAGGTTGGACGTGATCGGGCCGGGAATGGTCATCAGTAGCGTATAGCCGTCCGGTGCCGACTTGGCCACGTAGTCGGTGCCGATGATGCCGCCGGCGCCGCCCTTGTTCTCGACCACCACGGTCTTGCCGAGCTGGCGCGACAGGCCGTCGCCGATGGCGCGCGCCAGCGTGTCGGTCAGGCCGCCCGGCGGATAGGCGACGATCAGGTGGACGGGCTTGGCCGGGTAGGCGCCCTGTGCGGCGGCGGGCAAGGGCGCAACGGCGAGGGCCGCGACGGCGAGCAGGGGCAGCGTGGCTTGCAGCAGCGTGCCGCGCAGCCGGTGCAGAACAGGGGCAGCGGTCATCATGATGGCGTTGTCTCCTTGGGGTGGGATGTCACGTGTTGCCGTACGTCTAAGGGGTGTCTCACTCCAGCTTGATGCCGCGCGCCTTGATCAGCTGGCCCCATTTGCCGATCTCCTGGTCGATGAAGGCGGAAAACGTGCTGCCCGGCTCGGGGTGCGGCTCAAGACCCAGCCCCAGCAGTTTCTGCCGGATATCGGCGTCAGCCAGCACGGCGGAGGCCTCGCGGTTCAACCGCTCGGCGACGGCGGGCGGCGTGCCGGCTGGCGCGACCAGCCCGAACCAGCCGTAGCCGACCATGCCCGGGTAGCCCTGTTCGGCGAAGGTGGGCGCATCCGGATAGACCGGCGAGCGCTGTTCCGAGGCCACGGCCAGCACGCGCAGCTTGCCGGCCTTGATGAACGGCAGCGCCGAGGTGATGGCGGTCAGGGTGGCGTCCGCGCGGCCGGCCAGCAGTTCGGTATAGGCGGTGGCGTCGCCGCGGTAGTGCACGTTCAGCAGCCTGAACTTGCCGACCTGCCCGAACAGTTCGGCAGTCAGGTGCGGGCCGGAGCCCGCGCCCGGCGATGCCAGCGTCACGCCCTCCGGCTTGTCCCGCGCCATGCGCACGAAGTCGGCGACGGTGCGCGCCGGCGAACTGGCATTGACGATCAGGAAGACCGGGCCCAGCACACGCGGCCCGACCGGCACGAAGTCCTTGTGGACGTCGTAGCGCTGCGCGATGCCTGCCGCGGTATTGATGGCGAAGGGCGCGGCGGCCCACAGCAGCGTGTAGCCGTCCGGCGCGGCATGAGCCACCTGCTCGGTGGCCAGGCGCGTGCCGGCGCCGGGTTTGTTCTCGACCACCACCTGCTGGCCGAGCTTGTGGCCCAGTGCCTCGGCAAGGATGCGGGCGGAGATGTCGTTGGAGCCGCCCGCACCGTAGGGCGACACCAGCTTGACCGGTCGCGACGGATACGTTTGCCCGTGCGCGGGACTGGCCTGGCACAGCATCGCCAGGCCGGCAGTGAGCAAGGCTCGGGCGAAGACAGAGGGCTGATTCATGATGCTTCCTTCACGCGCCGCAGCGGCGGGATCACGTAGTCGCCGGCCATGAAGCCGTTGGTGGGGTGGTAAAGGCGCAGGATCAGGTAGAAGGGGGCGTCTGGCGCCGGCAACCAGTTCTGCTGTGCCTGTGCCGGGCGCTGGTGCGAGAGGGTCAGCGTGAGGCCGCCGTCGGCATCGTATTGCAGGCCCGGGCTGCGGTCGCCCAGCGCATAGCGGCCGATCGCGTTGTCGGTGAAGAAGCGGTCGGCCCCGTAGAGAGATACCGACCAGAATGCCTGCGCCGGCGGCAGGTGGCCCGCCGGGAAGTGCAGGGCGTAGGTGTGGCGTCCATGCAGCAGTTCGCCGTCGGCGTCGTAGTCGGCGGCGGCGTAGACGGCCTCGTCGGCGCGCAGCGCGCCCAGGCCTTTCATGGCGGTGACGGCGCGCTGCATCCAGTCATTGCCATAACGGCCCAGCACCAGGCTGTAGGTCCAGCTCTTGCGCGCATGGCTGCGGGTACTGGCCTCGATCAGCGCCATGCCTTCGCGCCAGGCGCGGGCCAGGCCCTGCTGCACCGCGGGCCGCAGCGCGCCCACGTCGACGGGCTCGCCGGCGCGGATGCCGCACTTGCGCAGCAGCGACAGCAGGCCAGCGGCGGAAGGCTCGGCCGGATACTCGCGCAGCGCGTTGAAGATATTGGCGAAGAAGTCCAGCGCCGGGCCGCCGCCGTCCTGCCAGTCGCGCACGCACGCGGGCTGATGGCGGGTGCCGCCAGACAGTCGGAAGCCGTTCTCGAAGGCGCTGGCTGCCGGCAGGTCGTCGGCGCTGGTAACAAGCACGCGGCCCAGCATCCACACCAGCGACGTCGGGCAATGCACCACATGTGGCCCTTCTGCGTGCTGGCCGGGGCCGGCCAGCACGATGTCAGCGCCGGTGGCGGGCACGTTGCGCGGACCCAGGTTCTCGAAGTTGTTGGTCCAGGCGTCCAGCAACTCCACCACGTAATAGCGGCTCGCATCCGGCAGCGCAGGCACGTGCAGCGTGACCGGACCATCGGCCAGGTTGATCCAGGCGCAGAAGTAGAGCAGGTCATTGGCCGGCGTGACGATGTCGCGGTCCAGGTGCGTCCACGGCTGCTTGCTGGCCGACAGCGTGTTGACGGGCGCGCGCCCGTAGCCGGTGGCTTGCGCGACGGACGTTTGCAGGCGGCAGGTGCGCAGGCTTTCAAACAGCGGATAGGTGGCCACCACCAGCGGCAGCGCTGCCGCAACCGTCAGGGCCTCCTGGGGCGTGTCGATGGGCGCGCCGGCAAGGAAGGGCGCAGTGGCTTGGTTCATCGCGTTGTCTCCGTCGGCTTTTGTCAATGACCGGCTGCGCTTGTCCGTCGCGCACAAGGTCACCACGGCATCATCAGCTCGTCACACCCGCGCTGGCGCCGCGATTCCTGTCATGGCTGTGTCCGAACATGTTGTCATGACATGTTATGATGAGTCAACGTTGTTATGATAAGTAGATGCCCGCATGGGCCACCCCATGAACACCGCCAATTTCGTGACAACAAGCTCCCTGCCTCGCTTCAAGCAGATCGAAGTCGCGCTGCGCCAGCGCATCGTCAACAACGAATGGACGCCGGGCATCAAGCTGCCGTCGGAAGCCGAGCTGATGGCTGAGTTCGGCGTCAGCCGCATCACCGTGCGCCAGTCGCTGGCGTCGCTGCTTGCGGAGGGGCTGATCGAAACGGTCCACGGCAAGGGCAGCTTTGTCAGCCGTCCGGCGGGGCAGGCGGACCTGGGGCCCTTGACCGGCTTTTACGACCACATGCGCGCGCGCGGGCACGAAGCGCACGGCAAGCTGCTGTCGACCCGGCTGATTGCGGCGCCGGCCATCGCCACCGATGCGCTGCGGCTGCCGCCGGGAACCAGGCTGCTGTGCGTGACCATGCTCAAGTCCGTGGCCGGCACACCGGTGGCGGTCGGCATGACGATGGCGCCCGAACCCCTGATGCGCGCCATCCTGGAGCACGACCTGGAAAACCACGACGCGTTGATGATCGTCGAGGCCCGCCTGGGCTATCGCCTCAAGTACCTGCACACGGAAAGCGCGGCAATCCCCGCCACGGCGCAAGCCGCGGGCCGGCTGAAGGTGGAACCGGGCGAGCCGCTCCTGCGCATCCGCTTTACGCCGCACGATATCGACGACAAGCCGCTGGCCTATTCCGAATTCATGTTCCGTGGCGACAAGTTCACCTACAAGGCCTGCGTGCGGCGCTAGCCTGTTCACCTATAAAACGTACGCGCACGTTTTATAGGTGAACAGGCCCTCGGGCCGTCGGCAGTGGCGCCAAGGGAACTTTCGCGAGCGCGCCGTGGCCTGAGCTGCATCGGGGCCGGCGCCAGGGTGGTGCAGTCCCGCGCCGCCCCGTCGCAGGAGTCCACGATGCTTTCGCCCCTTCTCCCACGTTCTTTGTCCACCGCGCTGGTGCTGGTATTGTCAGCCGCTGGCGCGCCGGTGGCGCTCGCAGCCGCAAAGGCCGGAGCGGCCGGGCCGCATGGCAAGGAAGCGGCTCCTGAGGCCGCCTGCAAGAAGGCCGTCAAGGCGGCGTTGCCCAATCCCGGCAGCTTCAAGTGGGTCAGCGCCACGATCCGCAATGTCGACAAAGACGCCTACAGCGTGGTAGCCGATGTCGAATACCTGGCGCCGGACGGCGCGGTGCGCGTAGCCATGGTCCAGTGTGACGTGCAGCGTACGCCGGGCAACCAGTTCGTCGTGCCCAAGCTGCGGCTGCCGCAATAGCCCTCGTTCACCCGCCTCTTTCGGCCATCCGGCTGACTCTCGATTAATTAAATGTGGACACTGTCCATCCCGTTTGCTAGTTTATGTGTACGGTATCCACAAATACGCTTTTGAAACACCAGGGAGACTGCGAATGAAGACCGAAGCACAGAAGGAGCACCGCTGGCTGCAACGGCTGGTGGGCAACTGGCTTGCCGAAGGCGAGGCAGCGATGGGACCGGGCCAGCCGGTGCAGAAGTGGGAAATCCCGGAGCGGGTGAGCAGCGTCGGCGGCGTCTGGGTGCAATGCGTGACGCAGGGGGACATGCCCGGTTGCGGGCCGTCCACCACGGTCATGACGCTGGGCTACGACCCGGCGCGCAAGCATTTTGTCGGGACCTTCATCGGCTCGATGATGACCCATCTGTGGATCTATGAGGGCGACCTCGACACCGGCGGCCAGCAACTGACGCTGCGTGCCGAGGGCCCGGACTGCTCGGGCAACGGGCGCATGGCCCATTACCGCGACGTGATCACCTTCAAGGACGATGACCACCGCGACCTGGCGTCCTACATGCAGGCCGAGAGCGGCGAGTGGACTCAGATCATGAGCGCCAGCTATCGCCGCCAGCGGTAAGCCTCCGGGAGCGGGGGGCGCGCCGGGCTCCGGTGCGCGCTCCCGCTGTGCCGGCCGCTACGAAGCGTGGCCGCGCGGCAGGGCGGCGGGGCGGGCGATGCCCCAGACGTCCAGCAGCGGCTCAAAATGCGGTGTGTTTTCGCGCGGGGCGGGTGTCACGCGCCGCGGCGGTGGCAAGGGCCGGCCAGTCAGGACAAGCGGGGTGTCGGCTTCAGGCGGCGAGTCCGGCTCGCCTGCGTAGGCCACGACGCCCATCTGGCGGGCCGATTTGAGCGCGCGGGTCAGTTCCGCGGCGCTCAGGCGGCTGGCGGCGGCAAGCCGGTGCCGGGGCATGGGCCCCTTGGCACGCAGGCTGGAAATCAAGGCCATCACGCAATCCCGGGTGGTTCGATTCATTTCGCTGCGTCAGGAAAATGGTGCAGCGGCGGGCCCGCCGATCGGGCCCGCCGCGTAGGGGTACCCATTCTTTCGCAGGGGTCATGGCCTTGCCAACCGGATATGACACTTGTTCACATTTCCTGGCAGTGGAAAGAAAATTCGCCAGGATGGGGCATTAGTGGCGCGTTTCGGGATCGCCAGCCGGAAACTTGCGATCCGTGCCGTCGCGCGGCGTCAGCATCGTGCCATGCCGGCGCCACTTGCGCGCATGCCTGGCCTGGACGTCTTCGGCAATCGCGTGCAGTTCGGCAACCCTGGCGTCGAGTGGGTCGGGATAAATGTCCAGCGGACGGTATCTGAGGAGGAGGCGCATCACGGGTCTCGGTTGATTCTGGATAGCGGCTTTCTGCCTGTTTCCAGTATTGGCGGTGGACCCGTGGTTTTCATCAGTGGATGTGGGGCACTTGACCTGACTCAATGCGTTTCGCGCAATGAACCATTGCGGCCCGCCTGCACAGCAGGCGCGGGGGGAAATGATGGGAGCGGCCGGCTGGTTGACCCGGCGAGGCCAGCCAGTGCGGCCAGCATATCCGGTGCCATGGCAGCGGCGCCGCGATGGCGCTGCCTGCGGTGGTGGCATGTTGCGCATTCTGCTGACACCGCGGTAGGACGAAAGCCGACTTTTTGCGCTGTCCGCGGTTGCTACGATCCAATTGCCGGCTGGGCAAGAGGCTGCCCGGTCAAGCCACTCCTACCCATTCCATCCCGGCGGCGCATGCCGCATCCACACGAAGCAAGGAGATCACCATGAGAAAGCTATACGCACTGTTTGCCCTCGCTGGCGTGCTGCTGGTCACCGGTTGCAACACCATGGCGGGTGCGGGCAAGGATATCGAGCGCGGCGGCGAAAAGGTGCAGGGCGCGGCGGAAAGCACCAAGCAGAAGATGTAAGCATCTGCTGGCCCCGCTTGCAGCATGAATGACGACGGCCCGCACTCAGGCGCGGGCCGTCGTCATTCATGCGTGCTCCCTGCGGCATGGTGCCGATCGACGGTACCCTGGCCTGCTTCATCGCGCTTGCCTGTGATCACCAGCGCAATGCCGCCCAGTACCGCCGCCGCGCTCAGTGCCAGCCGCAAGGTCAGCGCTTCACCGAGCAGCGCGATGCCGCCCACTGCCGTGATGACCGGCACGCTCAACTGCACCGTTGCGGCGGTGGCCGCCCTGAGCTGTGGCACCGCGGTGTACCAGATGACATAGCCAAGCCCGGAGGTGATGGCGCCGGAGAGCACCGCATAGGCTAGTCCCGCGCTGTCCAGCGAGCGCTGCGCGTGGATGGCCGCGCCGAGCGCCAGTGCCATGGGCACGGCGCGCACAAAGTTGCCCGCGGTGGTCTCGACCGGATCCGCGGCACGCTTGCCACGCAGCGAATAGACACCCCAGGCGATGCCCGCCGCGATCATCAGCAGCGATGAGGCCAGCGGCGGCGTGGCCAGGCTCGGGACCATCAGCCATACCAGGCCGGCCAGGGCCAGTGCCAGGCCGCTCCACTGCTGCGCGCGCAGCGCTTCGCCGGCATAGAGGCCATAGCCAACCATGGTGGCCTGCACCGCGGCGAACAGCAGCAGCGCCCCGATGCCCGCGCTCAGGCGCTCATACGCGAATGAGAACGTCGCCGCATAGCAGAACAGGGCCAGCGCGGAAACCCAGTTGCCGCCCAGCGAAATCCCACGTATACCGGCGCGGCTCACCTGCCGCCGCGCCATCACGATGAGCCACAGCACCGCCGCTGCGGCCGCCAACCGCGCCAGGGTGAACGTCCCCGCGTCGATGGTGGTGCCTTTCAGCGCCAGCCGGCACAGCAGGGAATTGCCAGCAAACGCCAGCATCGCCAGCACCGTCAGCAGGACGGTGTTGGCGTGCGGCATGCGGGCAGGCGTAGCCGCCTCAGCCGGCCGGAGGCTCATCGCCGATGGCGAACGAGGACAGGTGCTCGATCGCGCGGACCAGGCCGGAATGATCCCAGCCCGCGCCGCCCAGCCCGCTGCAGACATTGAACAGCTGCTGGCACGACGCCGTGTTGGGCAGGCCCACGCCAAGCTGGCGCGCAGTGGACAGCGCCAGGTCCAGGTCCTTCTGGTGCAGCGCGATGCGGAAGCCCGGGGCGAAGGTGCGCTTGATCATCCGTTCGCCGTGCACTTCCAGGATGCGCGAACTGGCAAAGCCGCCCATCAGCGCCTCGCGCACGCGCGCGGGATCGGCGCCGGCGCGGGCGGCCAGCACCAGGGCCTCGCTGACCGCCTCGATGGTCAGGGCCACGATCACCTGGTTGGCCACCTTGGCCACCTGGCCGTCGCCGGCCTCGCCCACGCGCGTGATGTTCTTGCCCATCAGCTGCAGGATCGGCAGCACGCGGTCGAACACTTCCTGCTTGCCGCCGGCCATGATCGACAGCGTGCCCGCCTTGGCCCCGACTTCGCCGCCTGAAACCGGTGCGTCGACGTAGTCGGCGCCGATGGCCTCGATGCAGCGCGCGAACTCGCGCGTGGCGATCGGCGAAATCGAGCTCATGTCGATCACCGTGACACCGCCCGCCGTGTCGGCAAGGCCGTCAGCAACCCCTTTCTCGCCGAACAGCACGCGCTCCACGTCGGGCGTGTCGGGCAGCATCAGGATGATGGTTTCCGACTGCCTTGCCACGTCCTCGGCGCTGGCGCAGGGTGTCACGCCAGCATCCTGCAGGTCCTGCGGCACGCCGCTGCGCGTGTGTGCAAACACGGTATGCCCGCCGTCGACAAGGTGTTGCACCATGGGCTTACCCATTACGCCAAGTCCGATAAAGCCGATCTTGCTCATGTCAGTGTCCGGTAGTGGTCAGGCGCCAGCCCTGCCGCGCGTCGCGCACGACGCCGGGTTCATCTCTGATGATAGTCAGTCGCACGCCAGCGCAGACAGCGGCCCCGGCGCAGGATCCCGCGCTACGTGCTGGCCTGGCAGGCCGGCGAGCTGCAGCTGAACCCAACCTTGGCAAGGATGCGGAAAAAAGCCCCGGGGCGTGCGGCGGCAAGGCAATGGGGCTTCATGATACGGCGCGGCGCGCGGATGGCAGCGGCGGCGTGGCCGGTGATCGGCAACGGCTTAAGCGCGCGGCGCGGCTTCGGCAGCCGGTTGGGCAAGGATTTCGCGGATGCGGGCCAGGTAGCTGTCGCCCACCGCGCGGTGCATGCGTGCCGCCTCGGCCGCGAACTGGCGCCGGCTGGGCGGGCGGATGCCCAGGCTGCGGCAGATCGTGGAAAGGTAAGGCTTGCGCTGGCCTCCAAGGCGCAGCGCCGCGGTCTGCAGCGCGGCATCGCCGATGCGGCCTCGCAGCCAGGCCAGCACTTGGCGGTCATAGTCGTTTTGCACCCGAATCAGGTGTTCCATGGGCACGCCTCCTACTGTTCATCCATACAGGTACTGTAAATATATACAGTATCCGGATGGATGCAAGGCGGTCGGCGGCCATGATCTGATTGGCAAAGGTAAAGTATCCTATAAGCCACCCAATGCGTTCACGGTGAATGCCAGAATCCCCATGTTGAACAGAAACGCGGCCATGCAATGGCCCAGGGCCACCCGGCGCATGTGGGCGCCGGCGATGGTCACGTCCGAAGTCTGGAAGCTCATGCCCAGCGTGAAACTGAAGTAAAGGAAGTCCCAATAGCCGGGCTCCTGCACGCCCGGCACCTGCAGCCCGCCCTGGTCGCCGGTGGCGGTCTGGAGGTAGAAGAGATGCGCGTAGTGCAGCGTGAAAACGGTGTTGGCAAACAGCCAGGACAGGATGAGCGTGGAGACGATCAGCACAATGTCGGCCCAGTGCGGTTTCTCTGGGCGAGCGATCAGCGTGCCGATTGCGACCAGGACGACCATCGACAGCAGCACGGTGATCGCAAGCAATGCCACGCGGTTGGCATCGTTGTCCTCCGCCGTGCGCCGCATGGCCGCGGGATCCGCGCGCAACAGCGGCAGCGCGGCGGCAAGAAAGACAAGAACCGCAATATCGAAGCCGACCAGCAGGGCGATGCGCGGCTCCGCGCCAAGCGCGCCCGCGGCAACGGTCGCGGCAATCAAGATGGCTGCGCACAGCAGAAAGCGTGCGGGTGCGATGCGCTTGCCGATGGCAAAGCAGGCAGGTCTGTTCATAGGGCAATCATCCGGATGAGTCTTCGCGAGGGAAGGACGCTGGTCGTCCGCGAATGATATCCGTGCCGTTGTGCAGTCTGTAACGCGGCCTGCGCCTTTCATCTGGCGGCATCGAGGCTGATGTGGTGTTGGCGCAGGAGGCCGGCCTGGCAATCGACAACGGCGTGGTGGCCGATGAATCTCCGCAGACGAGCGCGTCTGGCAGCTATGCCGCAGCGTTGCACGGACCCCGCTGACAGAGGCCGCTGCCGCCTCCGCCAGCGGGCCGGGCCGCTCCCCTCCTGACCTCGACTGCCCCCTCGCAAGAGGCAGGCAATGCCGAGGTTTGGCTCATTTGGCCGCCTCTCGTTGACTATGGCTTTGGAAGCCCCTGGCGGGGCCATTGTTATGTGGCCGACGACGGGCAAATGATGGTCATGATGATATCGAAATCGTACAAAAGTCATACCCTGCTATACAGGAGGGTGCCTTTGACGGCGCGCAGGCATGAGCGGCGCGGTCAAAGGCTTTCCGGCTTGCGGGTCCTGCACGGGTTTTATCGATGCCACCCACTGTACAGGTGCTGGCGCGTGGTCTAGTCTTCACGTTGACCCGCGTTCAGGTGAATCCGGGCGGAGGGGCTAATCAAAGCGCCAGTATCGGGGTAATGCCGTTCAGTTAACCACCGTCGTCCCCGTGAAAGCGGGGACCCAGTGACTTCATCCCCAAAGGGGACGTGAAAGACGCTGGATTCCCGCCTGCGCGGGAATGACGGTAGCGTTTGATACCTTAACTGAACGGCATTACCAGTACCGGGGGGTTCTGGACTGCCATGAGTATCGAGATCGGAAAAGACATCACCGGGTTTGCCGACCAGTTGCTGGACGCCGTGTTCCTGGTCGACACCGGCGGCCGCATCCAGTATGTCAGTGCGGCCTGCGAAGGCATTTTTGGCTATAAGCCGAGGGATATGACGGGCGAGTTCATCATCGATCTCGTCATGCCTGCCGACCAGGACCGGACCATTGCCGAGGTCAAGCAGGTCATGTCCGGGCAGAAGCGGATCGGTTTTGAAAACCGCTATCGCCACAAAAACGGCAGCGCCGTCCATATCATGTGGTCTGCCGGATGGCTCCAGTCGGAACGGCTGCGGGTCGGGGTTGCCCGCGATATCACGGCACTGAAGAAAGATCGGGTGCTTGAACTGGCCCTGGCGCTCTCTTCGGTTCCGTTGGCACCGCACGAGCAGAAGGTTCTGCGGCTGCTGTTGACCGATGCATCGGAAAAGCAGATCGCCCAGCGCCTCGGGCTGGCGGTTTCAACGACCCATTCCTATGTGACCGGCATCTTCCGGAAATTCGGCGTCAGGGGCCGTGCCGGATTGATGAGCCTGTGGCTGGAAAACCTGACCAGGGATTAGCGGCAGCGGCAAATCGAGCGCTTGCCTGGGCTCAGTTGCTCAACTTCCTGGCCGCGGCCTGCAGTCCGTTCAGAATGCTGTCCGCAAGCCCCGGGGGGAAGTCTTCAGGCAGCTGGGCGCGCACCGCATGCACAACCCCCGGCGTGCGGGCAATCAAGTCATCCACGACGACACCGACGTCTTTGCCGTCGGGCGCGACGATGCCGAGGCGCTGGCCCACGCCCAGCCAATGCCGGCGCAGGATCTCGCGCATCCGCCAGTGTGCGTTCTTCGAGCGCACAGCCATGGCCATCCTGGCACTGTGCGGCGAGAGCTTGCCGGGTCCTTCGCCAAGCAGAGGGTAGGCCGACATCACGTCGTACAGCGGGGTGAGCATATAGGTGCCGCCCGGGCGCAAGAACAGGCTGAAATTCTTGGCGTGGCCATCGGTCGCGCACAGCATCCAGAACAGGATCTGCGCCCGGAAGAATTGCAGCCTGTCGGCATCGCGATGCATGGAGCCATCGAGCAGTCCCATGATCTGGCCTGCCCCTGGACCGCCGTCGGATTCGTACTTCAGGTGTGGAGGCGTGCCGGTTGCCTGGCACATGTCCTCCTGGGGCACACGGATAAGCCATCGGCCCCCGCGCTCCCACCAGCGCCGGTCAAACCGTTCCACACAGAGCACCTTCTGATCTTCAAAGCGCAATGGCTCGCAGCTTGCCACGGGCAATCCGTAGGCCCTCAGAATCAGGGAGCAGAGCCACTCGTTTTCGACCGATTCGGTCAGGTCGAATTTCATGTTGCCCACCAGCCCCATCGGCAGCTTGAAGATGTGGGTGGTTGGCGTTGCGCCGTGCGGCCGGCACCACTGGCCTTCATTCAGCAGGAAGGCAGTCTTTTCCTGAGCGCCGGCGATAGAGATACGGAAGTCCTCGTCATCGCCAGGGACGCCGCCAGGTGCCGGGGGTGCGACGGTTGCGCGCAGGATCTGTGCGACCTCCTGCTCGCTGAGGGATTGCGCCTCCACGCGCTGCACGCCGACTGGCACGGCGCCGTCCGGGAGGATTTGCAGGGCCCCTACGCAGTCGCGGCCAATCTGCGCCAGCAAGTCAAAGGCTTCAGCGGTCCTGGCCTGGAAGCGGCGCGCGATTCGTTCCCGGATGGCCTGGCTGTCCGGCAGCAGGTTGTCAAAATACGACCGCACCTTCTCGCCACGAAGAGGCGCGTTGCCGGGGGTGAACGGCAAGGACAGCGACAGGGGGCGGCCATGCGCCGAGGCGGCCCATTCCGGGGCGTACACCAGGGTATCGCCCTGGCGCGGATTGACTTGCCAGGTCCCGACATGGGCACCGTTCATCCACAGGCCCAGGGCCCGAGTATGCGAGCGGCGTCCCATCGCATCACCATGGTTGGTCGGACGGTACGCCTGACGGGCCGGCTGGCGCCGCGGGGGCCTGACCATCCTTGCGCAACACCAGCTCCACACCCAGGATCGCCAGCAGACGCATCAACCGGCCGGTGCTCACCGCCTCGGCGTTGCGCTCGAGCGCGGACAACGTCTGCTGTGTAACGCCCAGGCGCCTTGCCACCTGCGCCTGAGTCATGCCGGCATCCTTGCGGAACGCCTGCAGGAGGGTCGGAAGCTGCTCAGGGGTGCGTAGCGTGTAGTCGGGCATACAACGTATGGATTGTATTTACTATATACAAAGAATATGCTGTTTTCTGGTGATACGCAATCTGGGTTGTATTTGTTGAGTACAAACTATAGTTTGTGTTTAGCTCATACCGTGGCGATCGGCGTGACCGGCGACCCCACCGCGCCGGGCAGGCGCAGAGGCGGCGCGGTCAGCTGGAAGCGCGTGCGGCCATTGGCGCGCAGCCAGTCCGCCAGTTCGCGCAGGTACCACAGCTCGCCCAGCGGCAGGCCCAGCTTGAACAGGCAGTGGTGGTGCAGCGGCAGCAGCGGGTGGCGCTTGTCGCCGTCGGGCGCGGGGCGCGCGGGGTAGCGTTCGACCGCGTAGTTGTCGGCGATCAGCGCGGCGATGCCGGCGTCGGTGATCCAGTTCAGCAATTTGTCGTCGCGGCCGTCGAGCGCGCAGCAGCTGTGGTGCAGCACGGCTTCGTCGGGCTCGCGCTGCATCGACAGCACTACCTCGGCAAAGCCCGTGCGCAGCAGCAGCATGTCGCCGCGCTCGACTTCCACCTTGCCGGCGTCCAGCGCGTGCATCAGGTCATCGTAGCCGACATTGCGGAAGTCCATGCCGAAGGTGTGCGCCAGGTCCAGCAGCACGCCGCGGCCCTGCATGCCCTTGACCGCGAAGTTCTCGATGCCGAGCGCGTGCGCCGCGCTGTGGTCGTGGCCGCAGGGGTGCGCGGCGAAGTTGTCGTCCTCGGCATAGTCCACCGGGCCGACGATATGCTCGTTGGCGCGGTAGCCGTTGTAATAGACGCGCTCGGGCCGGCCGTCGCCGTCGGCGTCGAACAGCGCGCCCACGTGCGCCAGCGCATCCCATTGCGTGCTGTACTGCAGGCACAGCAGCACCTGGTCGTCGCTGATGACGTCGGTGGCGGCCGGGTCCACCCTGGCCAGCGGGAAGTTGGTGAAGGGCGTGTCGTCGCGGAAGGTGGGCCGCAGCACCGGCGGGTGCCGGCGCGGGTTGAGCTTGTTGCCGCCGGGGTAGTCCAGCGGCAGCGACAGGCAGAAACTGATGCCGGCCTGCACCTCGCGCGCGCCTTTGACGACCTGCTCCGGCCCGATCAGGTTGATGCGGCCAAGCTGGTCATCGGGGCCGAAGTCACCCCAGTTGGAACCTTGCGGACGTTGCTTCCAGCGCATGAGTCATGCCTCCTGTCGTAGGCGTGGCCGAAGGAGCGGCCGGGCGGTGTGGGTCGTAAGCGGGACACGCTGCGCGATGTGCGTGGCCACGCGGGGTGTCTTTATCCGGCTCACCTGGCATGAAACCGGTTGCACCCTTATAGGCGATGTCGCAGGGGGCGGTCATTTTGCGGTGCAGCAGAATATCGGCTGCCCGGCATTTCGCCGAGCGTGCCTGGCGCCTGTTTATCATAGGTTGTCGTACAGCACCCCGGGGAAGTGGCGAACAATTGATTCGCAATGGGTGGGAGGTAGGGGAATTACCGGGACCTTTTGTATCATCGGGGAGATAGAGTGTTGTCTGACAACATAACACTGCGGCCGCGTGAGCGCGCCGGGTTTGGAGATGACATGGCAGCGATGCCGACAGCGCCCGGGCAACCGGCGCGCCCCCTCTACATCGCGATGGACGCGAACGACAATGTCGCGATCGTGGCCAACGACGGCGGCCTGTCGGCGGGAACGGAATTCCCCTGCGGCCTGGTGCTGACTGAGGCCGTGCCCCAGGGCCACAAGGTCGCGCTGGCCGACCTGCGCGAGGGCGACGCGGTGATCCGCTACAACGTGGTGATCGGCTATGCGCTGAAAGACCTGCCGCGCGGCAGCTGGGTCAACGAGCGCGTGATCCGCATGCCGGCCGCGCCCGAGCTGCACGACCTGCCGGTCGGCACGCGCGTGGCACCACTGCCGCCGCTGGACGGCTATACCTTCGAGGGCTACCGCAATGCGGATGGCTCGGTCGGCACGCGCAATATCCTGGGCATTACCACCACGGTGCAGTGCGTGGAGGGCGTGGTGGAGCTTGCCGTGCGCCGCATCAGGGAAGAGTTGCTGCCGAAGTACCCCAACGTCGACGACGTGGTGGGCCTGGAGCACACCTACGGTTGCGGCGTGGCGATCGACGCGCCCGATGCCGGCATCCCGATCCGCACTATCCGCAATATCGCGCTGAACCCCAATTTTGGCGGCGAGGTGATGATCGTCAGCCTGGGCTGCGAGAAGCTGCAGCCTGCGCGCCTGATCGGCGCCGTCACTATCCCGATCCAGAAGGAAGGGGAGCCCGACGTGGTGTGCCTGCAGGACGAGCAGCACGTGGGCTTTGCCTCGATGATCGATGCGATCATGGCCACCGCGGAAAAGCACCTGGCGCGCCTGAATGCACGCCGGCGCGAAACCTGCCCGGCGTCGGACTTGATGGTCGGCGTCCAGTGCGGCGGCAGCGATGCCTTCTCCGGCGTCACCGCCAACCCTGCGGTGGGCTTCGCCACCGACCTGCTGGTGCGCGCCGGCGCCACGGTGATGTTCTCCGAGGTGACCGAGGTGCGCGACGGCATCGACCAGCTCACCGCGCGCGCGGCCACGCCCGAGGTGGCCGAGGCGCTGGTGCGGCAGATGGCCTGGTACGACCGCTACCTGGAGCAAGGCAAGGTCGACCGCAGCGCCAACACCACCCCCGGCAACAAGAAGGGCGGCCTGTCCAACATCGTGGAAAAGGCGATGGGCTCGATCGTCAAGTCCGGCACCGGCCCGATCCACGGCGTCAGCGGCCCGGGCGAAAAGGTCGCGCAGAAGGGGCTGATCTATGCCGCCACGCCCGCCGGCGATTTTGTCTGCGGCACGCTGCAGCTGGCCGCCGGCATGAACCTGCACGTGTTCACCACCGGGCGCGGCACGCCGTACGGGCTGGCCGAAGTGCCGGTGATCAAGGTGTCCACCCGCAACGACCTGGCGCGGCGCTGGCACGACCTGATGGATGTCAACGCCGGCCGCATCGCGACCGGCGAGGCCACCATCGAGGAAGTGGGCTGGGAGCTGTTCCACGCGCTGCTGGCCGTGGCCAGCGGCAGGAAATCCTGGGCCGAGCACTGGAAGATCCGCAATGCGCTGGTGCTGTTCAACCCGGCGCCGGTGACCTGAGCCGCGGGTCTGACGCGCTACGTGCGCCCGCGCAACGGCTTGAGCAGATGCGACAGGCCGTTATGATCCAGTTCGTGCATCAGCGCCAGCAGCGCGCCGATCTGCCCCGGCGGGAAGCCCTCGCGGGCGAACCAGTTCAGGTAGTTCCCCGGCAGGTCGGCGATCAGCGTGCCCTTGTGCTTTCCAAAAGGCATGGTGACTGTGACCAGCCGCTTCAGGGCGTCGGCGTCGAATTCGGTCATGGGTGGCGGTAAGTCGGAAGGCTCAACGCTATCACAGTCGCGGAATGCCGCCACGCGCAACGGCGAGCGGCGGAGCATGCTCAGGATTTGAGCGGCCGGGGCCTTGCCGCTGTCGCCTCTTCCACAGCCGCGCGCACGCATTCGGCCAGCAGTTCTGACGCCCGCGTGCGCGTCGCGCGGGCCGCGCGCGCGATCACCAGCGGCTGGCGCACGGTGTCTTCCCGTATCGGCTTTTCCACGACGGAGGTGACCTGGGACGAGGCGGGTGCCTGCGTGATCAGCAGCGCCGCGCCCAGTCCGTTCGCCACCATGCCGCGCGCCAGCTCCAGCTTGTGCCTCGACCTCGTCGATGATCGGCGCGCACTATCTGGCCACAGACTCCGTCCTGATCGGCGGCGACGACAGCCTGCGTGCGCGCTACCTGCCCGGCGCGGCCGCCGGCACCCGGCTGGGCGCCTTCGCGCTGACAGAACCGCGCGCCGGCTCCAACCCCGCCGACATGGCCACGCGCGCCACGCCGGACGGCGACGGCTACCGCCTGCGCGGAGTCAAGCATTTCATCTCCAACGCCGATGCGGCGGACTTTATCGTGGTCTACGCCAAGACCGACCCGACTGCGGGCACGCGCGGCATCAGCGCCTTCGTGGTGGACCGGCACAGCGAAGGCGTGGAGATCGCGCCCGCCGAGAAACTGATGGGCATTCGCGGCGCGCCGGCCCATGAGGTGGCGCTGGACTGCTTCGTGCCCGCCGCCAACCGGCTGGGGCCGGAGGGCACGGGCTTTCGCACCGCGATGAAGGTGCTGGACAACAGCCGCCTCGACGTGGCCGCCACCAGCCTGGGCATCGCCGAGGCGGCGCTGGCCTGCTCGGTGGAATGGGCCCGGCAGCGCCAGGTCGGCGGCGAGCCGCTGGCGCGCAAGCAAGGCCTGCAATGGATGTTTGCGGACATGCGCACGCGCCTGGAGGCAGCCTGGCTGCTGACGCTGCAGGCCGCGGTGCGGCGCCGGGACGGCGAGCCCTTCACCGAGCAGGCGTCGATGGCCAAGCTCTATGCCTCGGAGATGGTCGGATTTGTCACCGATGCCGCGTTGCAGATCCACGGCGGCTATGGCTTCACGCGCGAAATGCCGCTGGAGCGGCTGGTGCGCGATGCGCGGATCCTGCGCATCTACGAGGGTTCGTCGGAAATCCAGCGGACGGTGATCGCGCGCGCGGTGCTGGCGTAGACGCCGCTGGATAGCCGAGGGCGGGGGCGCTCAGGGTGCCCAGGCATCCTGTACTTCTGCAACCAGTTCATTGGCGCGCCCCTGGTAGCGTGGCGAGAAATGAAACGGTGTCACCGCGCGGGCCCCGACGCAGCGCGCGATCAGTCCGGCCTGGGCAGCGGTGAGGTGGTTCTTGCGCAGGCCGTGCTCCCGGTCGGCATCCAGAAACACGCTCTCGATGAAAAGCTGGTCGACGCCTTGCATCCGTTGCGACAGCGCTTGCACGTTCTCGCTGGTATAACGCAGGTCGGTAACATAGCCGATGCGCCGGCCGGGCTTGACATCCAGGATCAGCCGGCTTAGCTCTCCGACGGTTCGCGTCGCCGCATGGTCGCCGCTGCGGTCCCGCCACTGCACAAGAATCGGCGCATCGGCGGCGGCTCCGGTCAGGACGGCATGCTTGAGTTGGCGCAGCCAGGCGCCGGTTGTCAGGCCGGATTCCGCCAGGCGTTCCTTGTTGATGCCGAGCCGGGCCTTTTCCTCCAGAAGGTAGGCCAGGCATGGAATCCCATGGTCGACAAAGCAGGCGCGCACCTGAAACGTCGGCTCGTCGTGCACGATATCGCCGGTTCTCTCGGCAGGCGCTTGGTCATCCCTGGCAAAGCCGTGACGGCTGGAAAAGCCGGCGCGCCGCATCTGCCCGTCCAGGCCAAGTTCGATCGCTTCAATGACCAGCTCAGTGGCATAGCGATGCACCACGTTCCACGTATAGGCAAGCAGCTTGTGTTCGACCTGCGCCAGGAATCCCGGCCCGCCGACCAGCACGATGTGCGGCTTGCGCCCGAGCAGCACCCGCAGCAGCTTGTCAAAGCCAGAGAAATGATCCATGTGCGCGTGCGTGACAAACACATGCGACAAGCGCATCAGCTCGCGCGGCATCAGCCGGGCGATGTCGCCCAGGTCGAACAGCAGCGCACGCCGTTCGTCCAGGAAGTCTACGAACAGTCCCGGGTCGCCAAAGGCATCGTTGACGAGGCGGGCTTCCAGCAAGGGGCGCATGATCAGTCGACCAGGGCTCAGGTAGCGGCGCGTGCTTGTCGGGGCGGCAAGTCACCGTCCGGATAGCAGTTGGCGAAGCAACAGCTGCACGATTCGTTCGTGCTCTTCCAGCGCCGCTTCGAGCGTGTGCGCGCCATAACTCTCATTGTCCTGCCCGGCCAGCCCGGTCACGCGGGTGATGAACAATGGGGTGTCCGTCGGTGCGGCCTCCGACACGCCGCGGAACCGGGTTGTCACCATGCCGCCGGACTGCTCCAGCAGGGTGCGGCGGAATACCAGGTCGTTCTCCGCCATCCAGCGGGACCATTCGTCGTGGTCGCTTACCTGGATTGGCTGGTTCTTCTCATCAAGGATATAGAAGCGGCGCCATGCCTGTGGACCGAGACGAGGCTTCATCGAACGCCACCTCCATGCGGTTGTGCCCGGGATGGCACCCGGATTCGGCGGGCAACCCGGGACGAAGTGCCTGATGCTGGCCATTCTGCGCGGGAACGACGGTCGCACGTTGACTGGGATTAGCCCTACAGCCAGTCTATTTAACGTCCGCCACAAACCGGAGTAGATTTAAACGGACAGGCGCACACAGGGCTGCGCTGGCTGCCTGCTTCCGGGGAGTCAGCGTGTCCGTCGCCAGGGAGGGGGTGCATCATGGACGAAGACACGGTTGTCACCGTCACGGTACAAGACAACGGCCCGTACCGTATAAAAGGTCCCGTCAGGATCGTGACCCCGGCAGGCGCCAGCTTCGCTTTCGAGGGCGATCAGGTCTGGCTGTGCCGTTGTGGCCATTCTGACAACAAGCCGTTCTGCGATGGCTCGCACAAACGCCAGGGGTTCTGCAGCACGCCACAGCCGAAGTCTTGAGCCGCCTGTGATCGCACGACTTCCAGCGCGGCTGCGGGGTCAGGGCGCGGCGTGTGTTTCGGGCGTTTCAGGCGTGGCAGGCGTGGCAGCCGTGGCAGGCTTGGCTTTCGGGGGGCGGGAACCGCCGGCGCGGCGGGCCTTCAGTTGCCGGGCACGCTTGGCATCCGCCTCGCTGACGACGCCGGCCTCATTGCCTTCCAGGTCCAGGCGCTTGGCGCCTTCCACCATGCAGGACCAGTAGCGTGCGCCGCTGCACCAGGTGCGGATCGCTTCACGCAGTTCTGCCTCGTTCAGGGCAAGCCTGGCCGCATGCTGAGTCAGATCCTCGAAGGTGCCGACCTTCAGCGGCACCTTGGGCGCCGGGTTTTTCGGGAAGGCCTTGGGGAAGTGCTTCTGCAGCCGTGCAATGGAATGCACCACCGGATCGACCGGCTTCGCCTGCGCGGCTGTCGGCGCAGGACGCCGGCCCTTGGCGCCAGCGGGGGCGTCCGCACCCGCGCCGGAGCGAGCGGCGGTACGTTCGCCGTCACGGGTTCCGGTACGTTCGCCGTTGGGCGTGCCTTTGCGTGCGCCCTGGCGTGCGCCCTTGCCCGATTCGGCGGCCGCCTTCTTCGCGAGTTGGTCCCTTAGTGCTGCGAGTTGTTCAAAGCCCATGATGTCTGCCGTTGTATGAACCGGGATTGTAGCAAGGCTGGGCCGCCGGCATGTCCGGCAGGATCGTGGCGGACCGGACGGTTACGGCCTGGGCCGCGCCCGGGCTGCCGAAGCCCGCCACTCCCGGAACACCGCATCCAGGCAGGCGGCGGAATCGCAATGGTCCCGCTTCTGGCGAAACGCCGCAATGTCTGCCGCGGAAATGGCCCCCGCCTTGAGCAGCCGCTGCTGGTCGGCATAGATGCGTTGATAACCCATGGAAAACAGCGCGGATTCGCAGATCAGCCGCTGCGCCTGGCTGGTGCCGGCGGGCTTGGCCGATGGATCGCAGTCGATGTCGGTGGCCTGCGCGGCACCCAGGAAGGTCAGGCCGGCGGCGGCCAGGCAAAGGCGGGCGAGGAGGATGAGGAGGGTCATGACACGGGTTTGCGGGTGCCAGACCAGATCCGGCGTGGGTTCCCCGCAATGTTACAGCGCAATATCCTCTGGGGTTATGCTATGGCTGGAACAATAGCAGTTGTGTCGCGGGATCGTTGAGGAAATTGCAACACTGCAAAAGCTGCGCTTGCGCAGGGCCAGACGGCCTGGCCCTGCCGCTTACCTCACATCCGTCCCTTCCAGGGCACCAGCCACTTGGCCAGCTTGCGCATCAGCAGGTCGAAGACATAGGCAATCAGCCCGATCAGGATAATGCCCATGATCACCACGTCGGTACGCAGGAAGTTGGACGCATTGAGCACCATCTGGCCAAGGCCGGCGGTGGCCGCGACCATCTCGGCGGCGACCAGCGTGGTCCAGCCGAAGCCGATGGCAATGCGCATGCCGGTCAGGATATCGGGCAGCGCCGCGGGGATCACCACATGGCGCACCACCTGCCACGGCGTGGCGCCCATCGAGTACGCCGCGTTGATCTGCTCGATGGTGACCGAGCGCACGCCGGCCTGGGCCGACATCGCCAGCGGCGCGAAGCAGGCCAGGAAGATCAGCAGCACCTTCGAGGTCTCGTCGATGCCGAACCAGATCACGATCAGCGGCAGGTAGGCCAGCGGCGGCAGGGGGCGGTAGAACTCGATCGGCGGATCGAAGATGCCGCGTGCGACGCGCGACACCCCCATCATCACGCCGATCGGCACCGCCGTGGCCACGGCCAGCGCGAAGGCGCCGAACACGCGCACCATGCTGGCGGCGAAATGCTCGGTCAGCGGCTGGCCGCCTTGCAGGTTGCCCTGCCAGGCATCGATGAAAGCGGTGAAGATCGATTCAGGCGTCGGCAGGAACAGCGGCGGCAGCCAGCGCAGATGGCTGGCAATCCACCATAGTGCGAGCAGTGCCACCACGGTGATGGTGGAGATGCGGGAACTCGAGCCCTCGCCCGGCAGGCGGTAGCCCGACACAGTCTTCATGGGCCGGCTGGGCGCGGCCGCGGCCGGGGCCACTGCCGGGGCGCTTGGCGGGGGTTCGATGCGTTGGACGGAAGCGGACATTGGGGTCTCCTCAGGCAGTGGCATGGATCAGGTCGACGATCTCTTCGCGGTAGCGGATGAACTCCGGGTCGGACTTGACCGCGCGGGCGTCCCCGCATTCGATGAAGCGGCGCGCGAACGGCAGTTCATAGGTATGCGCGATGCGCCCGGGCGAGGGCGTCATGACGATCAGCCGCGTGGCCAGGAAGAGCGCCTCTTCCACGCTGTGCGTGATGAAGAAGACGATCTTCTGCTCGCGTGCCCAGAGCTTCAGGATCAGCGCCTGGATCGACTCACGCGTGAGCGCGTCGAGCGCGCCCAGCGGTTCGTCCATCAGCATCACCGCCGGATCGCAGGCGAGCGCGCGGGCAATCCCGACGCGCTGCTGCATCCCGCCCGACAGCTGGTAGACCGGCTTGGCGGCGACGCTTTCCAGGCCGACGGCGGCCAGCTTCTCATGGCCGATGCGCAGGCGCTCGGCGCGCGCCACGCCGCGCAGGCGCAGCCCCAGCGCTACGTTGTCCTCCACGCTGAGCCAAGGCATCAGGGCATGCTTCTGGAACACCACGCCGCGTTCGGCGCCGGGGCCGTGCACGGGCTTGCCGCTCAGCCGGATCTCGCCTTCCGAGGGCTCCATGAAGCCTGCGATGCATGACAGCAAGGTGGTCTTGCCGCAGCCGGAGGCACCCAGCGCGACGACGAAGTCGCCGCGCTCCATGGTGAGGTTGACCTGCGACAGGGCCAGCGTCTTCGCGCCGCCGGCCGTGCCGTAGTTGACACTGACGTTATCGATTTCGAGTTTGTACATGATGGGCTTCCGCAACTGGACTTCCGGGGCCGCCGCACGAACGGGGCGCGCGGCGGCCGTCTTCAGCAACCGGGGGGCGCGTTCAGCGCAACGCCCGCTTTGCCCATTCCGCATTGACGCCGGGGCTGTAGTCCGGCAGGACGGTCTGGATGGTGCCTTGCTCCTTGAGGAACTGCGCTGCGGACTGCAGCGCGCGCGCCGCGCCGCCGCCCAGCCAGCGCTCGGAGACCTGCTCCTGCAGCGTGGGGAAGCTGTACAGCGCCATGCTCGCGGGCACCGTCTCAGCCTTGGCGCCGGAGATCTTGGCCACCGCCTTCACCATGGGCGAGTCGGCAGTCCAGGATGCCTTGTTCTTGCGGTAGTTCTCATCGGCGGCGGCCAGCACGCGCACCAGCTTGACCATGAACTCGGGGTTTTCACGGGCAAATTTCTTGTTGGCGATCATGCCGTCGAAGGTCGCCTTGCCGGTGTCGGCGGCGATTTGCCCCGAGGTCATCAGGACCGTGCCCGACTGCTTGAGCTTGGCCAGCACCGGGTCCCAGATAAAGGTGGCGTCGATGTCGCCACGCTCCCAGGCGGCGGCGACTTCGGGCGGACGCATATTGACGATGCGCACGTCCTTCGGATTGATCTTGGCGCGCTCCAGTGCGACCAGCGTGTGGTAATGCGTGGTCGACACGAACGGCACCCCGACGCGCTTGCCCTTCAGGTCGGCGATGCTGGTGATCTTGCTGCCGTTGCGCGCGACCATGGCTTCGGCCGCGTTGATGTCGTCCAGGATCCAGAACAGTTCAACGTCCAGACCCTGCGACAGGGCCGATGCGATCGGCGAAGTCCCTGCTTCGCCGATGGCGATCTGGCCCGAGGCCATGGCCCGGATCACATCCCCGCCGCCGCCGAACTGGCGGAACGAGACCGTGTAGCCGGTCTGCTTTTCCAGCTCCTTCATGTCCTGCGCATAGCGCCAGGGCACCACCATGTCCTGGTAAGCAATCACTACATTCTTGCTTTCGGCGTGTGCGGCCGGCGCCAGCGCCGCCACCAGGACTACACACGTTGCAATCTGCTTGATCCACCGCATGGTTGTGCTCCTCGGAAGGAAAAATAGGTTTGGGGGTGACGGCTTTATAGGTGAGTGCGATTCCGGGCCTATAGGACCAGTTGCCGGAATTCGCTGGGGCCAGAGCAGGCCGCGTGGGCGCAGGCCGCGCCGGGCCGCGAAGAGCGGTGGCGCGGTGATGCGTCAATCATGGAAATCCTGTAGCGGCCTCGGACGCGGCCAGGGCCGTGCCTAAGGCACTTGCCGGGGTCGTCAAGACGGCCGGCGCGCGGCCTGGCGCCGCAGGCGGCGGTCAGGCGCTAAGGGAGAACCCGGGGTCGAAGGTTTGCCGCACGTCGAGCGGTTGCCTGAGCAGCCCCGCCTTCTGGTAGAAACCGGCCGTGCGCTGCTGCTCGGCACGTCCCTGCGCTTGCGCAGTGCCGGCGGCGAAGGTGGTGAAGGTCAGGATGGGGCCGGAGGCCAGCGCCGCAGTGGCGGCGGCGCCCTGGCGCAGGAACTGTCGTCGGGAAGCGGTCATGGTGTTCTGGAGGCTGCAAGAACCCATGAACGTACGCCGGCCCCGCGCGAACACAAACAAATAATTCCGGCATTCGATATGCGCGGCGCAGTGGGCAATCAGGATGCCTTCGACAACGGCGAGATGCGCTTCCAGTGCGCGTCCTCCTTCGGCAACTCGCCCGGCGCAATGCCTCATGGATAATCGCGGGAACGCCGAACTACAGGGGAAGTGCCATGTCGCCGGTCCTGGCATTCAAGCTGGTGCTGCTTTCGCTGGTAGCCATCGTTGGCCTGGAGTTGCTGGCCAACCGGTTGCGGCTGCCGCCTGCGGCTGCCTTCCTTGTCGGCGGCATCGCCATGGCGTTCGTGCCGGGGCTGCCCGCAGTGGAGCTTGACCCGGACCTGGTCCTGGTCGTCTTCCTGCCCCCGCTGCTGATGGACGGCGCGTACTTTTCCGTCTGGGATGAGTTCCGCCGCAACCTGCGCGGCATCCTGATGCTGGCGATCGGGGCGGTGCTGTTCACGACCCTGGTCGTCGGCGTGCTGGTTCATCTGGTGGTGCCAGGTCTGCCCTGGGCCGCATGCTTTGCGCTGGGCGCCATTGTTTCGCCGCCGGATGCGGTGGCGGCAAAGGCTGTGCTGGAACGCCTGTCCCTGCCGCGGCGGATGACGGCGCTGCTGGAAGGCGAAAGCCTGCTCAACGACGCGTCCGGGCTGGTGCTGTACCGCTTCGCGCTGGCGGCCGCGCTGACCGGCGCCTTCAGCATGCGCCACGCCGCGATGGAATTCGGCGTGCTGGCCGTGGGCGGCGTCGCGGTCGGCGGCGCGGTCGGTGTCGCGCTGGTGCTCCTGCTCAGGTTGCTCAGGGACGAGTACCTGGCGATCACGGCATCGGTGCTGTCGGCGTGGATCAGCTATATCGCCGGCGAATGGCTGGAGGTGTCGGGCGTGATCGCCACGGTCACCACCGGCATGCTGCTGGGCTGGCACCAGCACCAGGTCTTCTCGGCGTCGGCACGCACGCGCGGCACGGCGTTCTGGCAGTTCATGGTGTTCCTGCTTGAAGCGCTGGTCTTTATCCTGATCGGCTTGTCGCTGCGCGGTGTGATCGGGCGGCTCGGCGGCACGGCCGATGCCGCGGCCCAGCTGGCGCAGCCGGTCGCCGTGGTGATCGCGGCGGTGGTGCTCTCGCGCTTTATCTGGGTGTTTGCCAGCGAAGGGCTCAAGGCGGCATGGAACCGCTTGCTGCGCAGGGACTCGCAGGGACCGGACTGGCGCTCCGCGACGATCGTAAGCTGGGCGGGGATGCGCGGCGTGGTCACGCTGGCGATTGCGCTGGCCCTGCCGGAGGCCATGCCGGGCCGCGACCTGATCCTGGTGGCGGCGTTTGCGGTGATCCTGGTGACGGTGCTGGGGCAGGGCGCCACCATCGGCCCGCTGATCCGTCTGTTTGACGTGCGCAAGATCCAGCAGGGCGGCGTCGCGAAGCTGACCGAGGCCCAGGCCTGGGCGCGGCTCGAGAACATCCAGGTGGAAGCGATCCGTCCGCTCGTGTTCGACGCCAACGGCGACCTGCTGCACCCCCGGCTGTGGGAGCAGTACAACTACCGGGCACAAATCACCAACCGCTACAAGGACACCGAGTTTCCCGACGACGAACGCTCGGCCCACTTTGCGGTGGTGCTCGCCGGGGCTAGCCGCGGCCCGGGCCGAACTGCTGAAGATGCATCGCGCCGGGCAGCTTACCGACGAACTGCTGCGCCATATGGAGCGCGACCTTGACCTGCAGGAAGTCTCGGCGCTGCACGTCCGGGGTGGCGTCCCGGCAGAGTAAGTGAAACCTGACAACTGACCGACGGATCCTTCGCGACGGCTTTGGCGGCCTGGTTTGCCTGTCTCGGGCATCACCGCAGCTTTACCAGGGCCGCAGCGGAGATGGGCGGCTGTAGCGCCCTTTCGGCATTTCTGTCTGGACATGTATCGTTCCGTGCGCTCGATACAATGCGGTACAAAACGGAAGTCTGGCAGGCGCCGCAACCGTCATGACAGGGAGCATCAGAGTTTGGTGGACTCCGCGGGGTCTCGTTGCGAGCGGATCTCTTCGGGGCTGAGGATGATATAGCCCAGCGATTTGAGCAACTGCACCGCCTCCAGCTCCGCGTCGAGGTACACCGGGTGATCCGGGCGCCGTACGCGCGGCGCCGCCGGAAGCCACGCGGCGCCAGCGTGCGGCGCGGGCGCTGCGTGTTCATCCGGCCATCGTGCGGTCAGGATGCGGCAGTGCTCAAGGTTGGCCGTCCACGTAACGTCGACGGCGGCATTGAATCTGCCGGTGCAAAGCCGCAACCGCTTCAGGGCCTTCAGCCAGTTGACGAAGGCATCCCGCTCCGACGGCTGGTAGCCCCTGAGCAGGGTTTCTAGATAGATCTGCGCAGAACGCCCGTCGAGCGCCTGATCGTCTTCGAGCAAGGCAATCTCAAGCGCCACGTGCTTGCGGCCGTCGTGATCATAGATCGCGCATTCGCCGTCCGCCACGCCTTCGCGCAGCAACTCGCACAGCAATACCCAGGCCCTTGGGTTCTTGTCGAGCCGCCCGTCGAGGGTCGGGTCTATCCGGGCGAGAAGCTCCGGCATGGAGCGCGCCTCGCCAGACTGGACGGCCGATGCAAAGGCCATCGCGTTGGCAGATGGCTTGTCACCATGTGCCAGCAGCTGCAGGGAGGCTTCTTTCAGCTCGCGGATTTCCGCGGCAGTATCCACCGCATGCATCCAGGCATAGTCCTCCAGGTTTGCGCACAGCTTGCGCGCAGCCCTGGCCAACTGGCCGGCCAGCGTCTGAACGAAACTGGTGCAAAGCACGCAGCCGCACTCAAGGCGGCCTGCATGCAGAAAGCCTGCGTACAGCCGTTCCCGGTGTCCGCAGTGCCCGCATTCGAGTGAAAAGCCGCCCTGACGTGCCGGCCGCTGCGTCGCGAGCAGCCCGTCGACCTGATAGTGCGCCAGCCCGCCGCAGCAGGGGCAGATCCATTGCAGCTTGTGCGCGCCGTCGCGGGGCCCTGCTGCCCGCTCGAACTGGCGCTCGATGGCGCTGCGTGGAATGCCCTGCGCCCGCCCGACCACATCCGCGCAGTGGCGCCAATAGCAATACGAGTGCGCAGCAGCCGCTACCTCAGGCGCCAGGCGCTGCAGCTCGGGCAGCAGGTCTGCGTTGCGCCGGATCTCGTCCGCCATCGCGTCGACCAGCGCCGGCCCGCCCGGCATCGCCGCTTCGAGGGCGGCGCGGCTCTGTTGCAGGAAATCGGGCGCGTAGACCCGGCGGATGAAGTCCTCGTTCTCGAGCCAGAACAGATGCCCGGGAAGGGCTTCCAGCACGTCGATCCCGTCCCGGACTTCCGTCATGCCGGCGCAGGCGAGAAACGTGAACGGCTTACTGAACAGGAATTCGTCTGTCATGTTGTCGTCAACGGTGTATCCCGCCCGCGAGCTTCCAACAAGCCCGCGTGCGATGGTATCACCCCGTGACTCGGCCAAGGCAAACGCAAACGCACGGGTAGCGCCATCTGGGTGGCGTCACCCGTTTCGGGGACTTTCCCCTTCTTGTTGTCAGATCGGTATGGGATCTGAGCAGATATTTTTATCTGCCGCACTGGACAGCATAGGCGACACGACGCCTTCCTTACAGAGGAATCGAGCACCTTTCACATTGAGAAATTCCGCGTATCAAGGTGCCGCAGTGATTGCGCCGCTACCTCGGGCACACGGCCACGCACTGCATGAAACCCGCGCGGCCTGGGGCCGTCGGTTACAGCGGGGCAGGCTGGGGCGGCGCGGCAGGCGCGGAGGCCGCGGGCTTTTGGTTGCCGCCGCCGCTGTATGAAAAATACCTGGCCTTGGCACCCTTGGCCCAGTACGCCACCGTGAAGTGCTTGCTGTCGCGCCCGTAGAGCAGCTCCAGGCTGCCATTGGCCGCCCCCCATTCGGCGTAGCCGTTCTCGGCCGCGGCTTCGGTCTTGCGCAGTGAGGCATAGCGCTCATCGAGCTTCTTGCGCACCTCATCCAGTGCCGGGCGCTCGAACGTCATGGTGATCAGCGCCACGGCATCCTGGGCATCGCAGTTCAGGACCACGCGCGTCAGGCCGGGAAGGTGGAAGCGCTCCAGATGCTTGAGCTCCACGGTATCGCCGCCCGCCCACTCGGACTTGCCGGTCTTTGCGTGGTTTTGCGGCGGCGCCAGGCGCGAGCATTTGGTCTTGCCTAGTTCCAGGCCCAGCGGCGCAGCGGTGTTGCCAGCGGCTTCAGGCTGGGCAGGGGAGGCCGCGTGGGTGGAAACGGATGCCAGCAGCGCGGCGCAGAGCAGGGTGAACTGCTTCAGGTTGAGGCGGGAAAGGGCTTTCACGGTCTTGATAGAGGTTGCCAGCCGGAATTCTACGGCTTTCTTGTCGAATACCGTTCACGTCGACGCCGGCTTACGGGCCTTGCATCCCCGATCAGTCTGCCATATAGTTCTATATATAGAACTATAGATATAATACAGGAGCAAGGATGGAGGCAAGGACTGGGGCGCTGGCTGGCGTCAAGGTCGTGGATATCACGGCGGTATTCATGGGTCCCTCGGCCACGCAAATGCTTGGTGACCTGGGTGCGGACGTAATCAAGGTGGAGCCGCCCGCCGGCGACAGCACCCGAGGCATCGGGCCTTGCGGCAATGAGAAGATGGGGCCGCTCTTCCTGGGACTGAACCGCAACAAGCGCAGCATCGTGCTGGACCTGAAGTCTCCGCAGGGGCGGGAAGCGCTGTTGCGCCTGGTCGAGGATGCGGACGTGCTCGCGTACAACGTGCGGCCGCAGGCGATGCAGCGCCTGGGCCTGGACTACGAGACGCTGGCGCAGATCAATCCGCGGCTGGTCTATGTCGGCATGTTCGGCTTTTCGCAGCGCGGGCGCTATGCCCCGCAGGCGGCGTTCGATGACCTGATCCAGGCTGCGACCGGCTTGCCGCAGGCAGTGGCCTTGGGGACTGGCGATATTCCACGCTATCTTCCGCTGACGATCGCGGACCGTTCCGTGGGGCTCTATGCCTTCGGCGTGATTTGCGCCGCGCTCTATGCTCGCGAGCGCACCGGCCGTGGCCAGCGCGTCGATGTGCCGATGTTCGAAACGATGGTGCCTTACGTGATGGGCGACCATCTCTATGGCGAGACCTTCGTGCCAGCCAAGGGCGGATTCGGTTATCCGCGCCTGCTGTCTCCCGAGCGTCGGCCTTACCGGACACAAGATGGCCATGTCTGCTGCCTGATCTATCACGACCACCACTGGCGTGCCTTTCTCAAGGTCATCGGCAAGCCCGATCTGTACGACGGCGATCCCCGCTTCGCTGACATCACCACCCGGACTGCGCACATCACCGAGCTCTACGGCATGGTCAGCGACGAACTGGCCAAGCGGTCCACTGAGGAATGGCGGGTGTTGCTGAAGGAGGCCGATATTCCGGTGTTTCCCATGCATACCTTTGCATCGCTGCTCGATGATCCGCACCTGAACGACATCGGCTTTTTCAATGAATCCGATCATCCGGCGGTGGGCCGCATCCGCGAAATGGCGGTGCCCAGCGAATGGCATGGCACGCCGCCGTCGCAGCGCCGCCACGCACCGGCATTGGGCGAGCATAGCCGCGAAGTGCTGCGCGAAGCCGGCTACAACGAGGCCGATATCGACAGTCTGATGGCGTCCGGGGCATCGTGCGAACCGCGCCCGGCGTCGGCGCAAGCGGGGACTGACCATGCATGAAGAACTTCTGGGCGAAGTCCGCGGCGCTGTCCTCTGGCTGACCATCAACCGGCCCGAGCGCCGCAACGCCATCAATCCGGCGGTACTGGACGGCCTGCACGCGGGAATCGGACGTGCCAATGCTGACGATGGCATTCGCGCCGTGGTCATCACTGGCGCGGGTGACCAGGCCTTCTGCGCGGGCGCCGACCTGCAGACTGGAACATCGTTTGCCTTCGACTATTCGGAGCCGGGCCAGCGGCTTGCGGACCTGCTGCGCCGTGCGCGGCGTTCCAATGTACCGCTGATCGCGCGCGTCAACGGCGCCTGCATGGCCGGCGGCATGGGCCTGATGGCCATGTGCGACATGGCGGTGGCCAGCGATCGGGCCGTGTTCGGCCTGCCCGAGGTCAAGGTAGGGGTCTTCCCGGCGCAGGTGCTGAGCGTGCTCCAGCACCTGGTGCCGCGGCGCGTGCTCAACGAACTCTGCCTGTGCGGCGAGCCGCTGTCCGCGCAGGAAGCGCTGGCGGCTGGACTGGTCAACCATGTCAGTGCGGATCTCGACGGCAAGCTCGAATGGCTGCTGGGCCGGCTGCTGGACAAGTCGCCCGCCGCGATCCGGCGTGGCCTCTACACGCTCAAGCACATCGACGCCATGTCCTTCGAGCAGTCGATGGCATTCACGGAAAGCCAGATCGGCCTGTTCGCCATGACCGAGGACGCGCGCGAGGGGCAGCTCGCCTTCCGCGAGAAGCGCAAGCCGAACTGGACTGGCAAGTAGGCAAGGAGACAGGGCAATGCATGACAAGACAGTCCGCATAGGCGGTGCGTCAGGCTTCTGGGGCGACAGCAGCGTGGGCGCGCCGCAACTGGTGCGCCATGGCGAAATCGACTACCTGGTATTCGACTACCTGGCGGAGCTGACCATGTCGGTACTGGCCGCGGCGCGGCTGCGCAAGCCGGAACTCGGCTATGCCACCGACTTCGTGACGGTGACGATGAAGAGTCTGTTGCGGGAGATCGTCGAGCGCAATATCCGTGTGGTCAGCAACGCCGGCGGCATCAATCCGCAAGGCTGCGCGCAGGCGCTGGCGGCGATTGCCGCCGAGCAGGGCATCGGCGTGCGCATCGCCGTGGTGGAGGGCGACGATGTCATGCCGATGGTGGCATCGCTGCGCCAGGCAGGCATCGTGGACATGCAGAAGGGATTGCCGCTGCCGGACAGGCTGGTCAGTGCCAATGCCTATCTTGGCGCGCAGCCGGTCTGCCAGGCGCTGGACCAGGGCGCGCAGATCGTCATTACGGGCCGCTGCGTGGACAGCGCCGTGACCCTGGGCGTCCTGATGCATGAGTTCGGCTGGCAGGCGGACGACTATGACCGGCTGGCGCAGGGCAGCCTGGCCGGCCATATCATCGAGTGCGGCTGCCAGGCGACTGGCGGGCTGCATACCGACTGGGAGCAGGTGCCCGACTGGCCGAACATCGGCTATCCGGTGGTCGAGTGCCGGGCCGACGGCAGCTTCCTGGTGGGCAAGCCGCCTGCCACGGGCGGGCTGGTCAGCACGGCCACGGTGGGCGAGCAAGTGCTGTATGAGATCGGCGACCCCGCAGCTTACCGGTTGCCGGACGTGACCTGCGATTTCACGCAGGTGGCGCTGCGCCAGGCCGGGCCGGACCTGGTCGAGGTGCGCGGCGCGCGGGGGCGAGCCCCGGGCAACTGCTACAAGGTCAGTGCCACCTATATGGACGGCTTCCGGTGCAACGCCCAGCTGACCATCGTCGGTATCGACGCCGTGGCCAAGGCAGAGCGCACGGCCGAGGCGATCCTGGCCCGCACGCGCAGGCTTTTTGCGGAAGGCGGCTGGGGCGACTACACCCGGACCCGGGTGGAAGTGCTGGGTGCTGAATCCTGCTTCGGGCCGCATGCCGCCACGCGCCATACCCGCGAGGCAATCATGCGGCTGGCGGTCATGCATCCCGAGAAGGCGGCGCTGGAGCTGTTTGCGCGCGAAATCGCCGCAGCCGGCACGAGCTGGTCGCCGGGGACCACGGGATCAGGCGGCGGCAGGGCCAGCCCATCGCCGTCGATCCGGCAATATGCCTTCCTGCTCGACAAGGCGGTGCTGGCGCCCACGGTGGTGATGGACGGCGCGCGGACTGCCGTTGCCCTCCCGGCGGCGCACACGGCGACGGATGAAACCAGGTCGCAGGAGCCGGCCTCCGGCGCCGTCCCGGCTGGCGGCGACAGCATTGAAGTCCCGCTGATCCGGCTGGCCTACGGGCGCAGCGGCGACAAGGGCGATATCTCCAATATCGGCCTGATCGCGCGTCGGCCGGAATACGTTCCTGTGTTGCGCGCGGAAATCACGGCCGACCGGGTGGCTGACTGGCTGAGTCACCTGGTGAAGGGGCCCGTCACACGCTATGACTTGCCGGGCTTTGACGCGATGAACTTCGTTTGCGAATCAGCCCTTGACGGCGGCGGCATGGCATCGCTGCGCAATGACCCGCTTGGCAAGGGGATGGCGCAGATCCTGCTGGCTATGCCTGTGCGCGTGCCGCGGAGCCTGCTGTCATGACGCGCGCCACGGCAAGTATCGCCGCCAATGACGGCATTGCGCTGACCGACGACAACGCCGGCGGCGTCACCCGCTACCGCCAACTGGCCAGCGTGCTGCGCCACAAGATCGTCGCGGGCGAGTATCCGGTCGGGCACCAGCTGCCCACGGTGGAGCATCTGGCACAGGCGTATGGCATTGCCAAAGTCACAGTGCGGCAGGCCTATGCCTTGTTGACCGAGGAAGGGCTGATCAGCAGCCAGCGGGGGCGGGGCACGCACGTCATCATGGCGCCGTCCGGGCCGGGCGAAGGCATGCGAACGGCGATCAATGATGTCTCGGTCGGCGCCAGTGATCTCGAAATCCGCATCCTGGAAAAGCGCAAGGGTGCGAGCCTGCCGCCCGGGCTTGCCACTTGCGGCGTGCTGATGGACCGCTACGTGATGCTGCGCAAGCTGCATGTGCATGATGGCATGCCGTTTTGCCTGATCGAGCTGTATGTGGCGGAACCCGTGTTCGCCAGGTTCCCGCGCGGCGGCGAGAAGTACCACAAGATTGCACACCTGCTGCGGGAGCAACTGGGCGACCGCCTTGGCATGATGCGCCAGACCATGACCGTGGAGCCCGCCGACGTCATGCTGGCGCGCTTTCTGGACTATGCCTTTGCGGCACCGGTGGCGCGCATCGTCCGCACGACGCTGGATGTCGATGGTAACGTGCTCACGGCGGGCCGCTTCTGGTATCGCGGCGACCGCTTCATCCTTGACGTGGAAATGCCTGCTCAGCTGACCGAGCGCTACCCCGAACTGGCCATACCGAAAGCTGCCGCCCGGGAAGAAGAAGGAGACAACCCATGACGTTGCAATGCGTACGACGCGCCGCCGATGTGCCCGCCTATCCCCCGCCTGTCCCCCGGCGAACCATACCGATGGGGTGACCCCCGCCCCCTGTCGGCACACGAACAATCAACAGATGCCCAAGGCACGAGGAGACAACCATGATTCATCCATGCATGCGCAAGAGGGCCATCGGACTGCTGTTACCGCTGGCTGCTGCCACGGCAGCTATCGGCACGGCGCAGGCCGCGGACGCCGGCCAATACCCTGAAAAGGCGGTCCGCGTCATCGTGCCGTTTCCCGCGGGCAGCGGCACCGACAGCAGCGCGCGCTTTGTCGGCGAGCAGATCACCGCGCAGACGGGCAAGCCCGTGGTGGTGGACAACCGCCCTGGCGCCAATGGCTTCATTGCCGCCAAGGCTGTCGCCGGCGCAACCGGCGACGGCTACACCATGCTGGTGACGACCAACACCACGCATGCCGCCAATGCGTCCTTGTTCAAGAAGCTGCCCTATGACCCGATCAAGGATTTCGCTCCGGCATCGCTGATCGTCAAGAGCGGGCTGGTGCTGGTGGTGCCGCCCGACAGTCCTGTCCGCACGCTGGCGGACCTGACGGCGCTGGCCAAGGCCAGGCAGGGGGCGCTCACGTTTGCCAGCGGCAGTTCATCGACCCGGATCGCCAGTGAACTCTACAAGATGCTGGCCGGCGTGCAGGCGCTGCATGTGCCGTACAAGGGGGTGCCGCTGGCGCTCACCGACCTGATGGGACACCAGGTCGACTTCATGATCAGCGATATCTCGCCAGCCATGTCGCTGATCCAGGGTGGCAAACTGCGCGCCATTGCGGTGACCACCGCGCAGCGCAATCCGGTACTGCAGGATGTTCCGACGATGGCCGAGAGCGGCCTGCCAGGCTATGAGATGGTGGCGTGGGCGGCAGCCTTCTTCCCGGCCGGGACGCCAAAGCCCGTGGTGGACCGCATGAGCGAACTGATGCGCAAGGGGCTGACCGGTCCGGCGGCCACCGAGTACTTTGCCCGCACGGGGGGCCAGCCTGCGCCGTCCACGCCCGAGGAACTGGCGGCCTTTGTACGCAGCGAAACCCTGAAATGGGCCAAGGTGATCAAGGCTGCGGGAATCGAGCCTGAGTGAGGGGTTGATGGGCCTTGAGGTGCCAGCCCTTCCAGCAGAACCTTACGTCTTGTCTGCTTGCGCCGGCATGAACCGCCGCGTGGCGAGCGCCGCTCGCGGATGGTGGAGAAGCGGACCAGGGAGCCGGTGCCGCAAATGACGCCCCGGACCTGCGACGGTGATGTCCTGTTGCCCGGGGGGCAGAGGTGCGCAAGCCGCGGTAGTCAGGGCAGGCCAGTCAATGCCAAGCCGCCACACATTGCCGACGTCCGCGCCCCGCCATGCTCAGAAGATCGTCTTCATCCCGATCATCGCGCCCAACTGGTTGCCGCCCGGCGCCGGATTTGCGCCGACGGCAGCGGAGCTGACCGAATAGTTCGACGTCCCGCGGTTATCGATATAGCCAACGGTGCCATAGACGGAGGTGCGCTTCGTGAAGGCATAGACGCCGCGCGCCGCAAACAGCCAGGCCTTGTTGCTGCTGGCGTGAAAGCGCAGGTAGAACGCCTCGGCGTCGATGCTGAACGCAGCGGTGACCGGGTAGGAGGCGCCGCCGTACCACAGGTCGCTGCGTGGCGTGGTGCCGGCGCGATTGTCGCGGCGGATCCAGCCGGCGCCGATCTTGGCATTGGCGACGAAGACGTAGCCGTTGATGGTCAGGCGGTCGTCATGCAGGGCCCCACTGGCCGGAGAGGCCGACCAGTGCCTGGCGGCCGAACAGCCGGCCACCCTGGTTGGCGGCGCCGCTGACCGGCCCAAAGCCCGATTCAAGCACGAACAGCGACTTCAGCCCGCCGCCAAGGTCTTCCGTGCCGCGCAGGCCCCAGCGCGACGGAACGGTGCCGGACAGGTTGGGCATGCGCAGAACGCTGTCATGGCCGCTGCCGACGCGGTTGACATACTCGATGCCGGTATCGACCACGCCGTAAAGCGTGACCGATTGGGCGCAGGCGGGTGCGCAGGCCAGCGCGAGGGCGCTCGCGGCCGATGCATGGCGAAGCATGAAGTCCCTTGGTTGTGGTTTTGAGAGGAAGGGCGGCGCCGTCGGCGCGCGTGTGTGCGGTTTCCTGCGTGTTTGCAGCAAACGGCGGGAAGGCCTGGATGGGTATGTGGGATGCGGCGGACCCCGGCATGGGCCGGCGCCGCATTCCAGGGATCAGTGTCCGGGCGAGGATGGGACCGTGGCCGCAGTCACGGCGGTGCGCGCCTCGCTGGCGAGGGCAATGGCAAACAGCACGGCGGCCAGCAGCATGGGCGCCGCCAGTGCGGCCGAGTAAGCCGTGCGCGACCAGCCGGCGGCGATCAGCACGCCGGCAAGGTAGGGCCCGAGCGTGCCGCCCAGGCGCCCGAAGCCCAGCGCCAGCCCTGTGCCCGTGGTGCGCACCTGGGGCGGGAACACGCGTGGGGCCAGCGCATACAGGCAGACCACGGCGCCGTTCATGAAGAAGCCGATCAGCGCGGCCATGGCGATCAGGTTGGCAGTGGTGGCGGGAATGAGCGTGAATACCACCACGCTGGCAAAGCATAAGCCCAGGTAGGCGATCGCCATGCGGCGCAGGCCGTACCGTGCCGTGGCCCAGCCCAGGGCAATGCCGCCGACCACGCCGGACAGGTTCATCACCACCGAGCCGGAGATGCCGCTCTCCACGGTCATGCCCATGTCGACCAGCATCTTCGGCGTCCAACTGAGCAGGAAGTAGAACGTCAGCATGACCAGCAGGAACGCTGCCGAGGCCAGCACGGTGCTGCGGCGCTGCGCGCCTGCAAACAGCGCAGCGAAGCTCGGGCGTGCCGGTCCGGTGCGCGGCTCGGGCAGGGCCTCGAGCGGCGCGTGACCCAGGCGGAACAGGATGCGGTTGACCGCGTCGAGCGCGCCATCGGGGCGCCTGGCCACCAGGAAGCCAAGCGACTCCGGCAGCAATGCCATGGCGGCCGGGAACATCAGGATCGAGAGCATGCCGCCGGTCAGGAACACGGAGCGCCAGCCATGGTGCGTGACCAGGTAGACCGAAGCCAGCCCGCCGATCGTCGCGCCGACTGAGTAGCCCACGGTCATCATGCTGATATTCAGGTCGCGGCGCCTCGATGACGAGTACTCGGCCACCAGCGTATTGATGCTCGGCAGCACGCCGCCAATGCCCAGCCCGGTGACAAAACGCAGCAGGCCAAGCTGGGTCACGTTCGCGGCGAAGGCCGAGGCGATCATGCCCACGCTAAGCAGCACCAGGCAGGCCAGCACGGTCGGCCGCCGTCCGGCGCGGTCTGCGATGGGCGCAATCGTCAGCGACCCGATGGCCATGCCGGCCAGGCTGGCGCTGAACAGCACGCCGAGCTCGGTCGGCTTCAGGCCCCAGTCCCGGGCGATGGATGGCGCCGTCAGCGCCAGCGCCAGCACGTCAAAGCCGTCCAGCATGTTGATCGCCACGCAGATGGCGACGGCGGCGATCTGGAACCACGACATGTCGCGGTCATGGATCAGTGCGTCAAGCCTGCTCGCACTGGCAGCGGTTTCCTGATGCATGTTGTCTCCCGTTATTGTTGTGCGCGCCATCAGGGTGAGGCGCGGGTTTGGCGCAGGGCGCATGGCCGCCCTCGTTCCTGGCGCTACGCCTGTGCGGCGTAAAGCCAGTTCACCGGCGAATAGTCGTCGGCCTGGCGGCCTGCCAGCAGCGCATTGCGCACGCTGGCGCCCACCGGTTCCATATGGATGATTTCGCCGAAAATCCGGGCCGTATGCTGGACCCGGGCCGTGCGCGGCCGCCTGACACCGGCATAGGCCTCGAGCGCCGCGGCCGGGTCGCCGGGGTTCGCAGCGAAGGCATCGGCCAGCGTGCAGGCGTCTTCAAGGGCCTGTGCCGCGCCTTGTGCCAGGTACTGCAGCATCGGGTGGGCGGCGTCGCCCAGCAGGGCAATGCGCCCGCGTGTCCATTGCGGGATGGGCTCGCGGTCGAACAGCGGCCAGCGCCGGTTGGTGGCGATCATGGTCAGTGCATCGCGGACTTCCGGGCAGGCCGTGGCAAAGCGCTCGGCCATCTCCGCCTGGTTGCCCCAGTCGTCGTGATCCGGCGAGTAGCGGTCGCTGCGGAAGACCGCAACCTGGTTGTAGAGTTCGCCGCGCCGCACCGGGTACTGCACCAGGTGCATGTCGGGGCCGGTCCACATCATCACGTTGTCGCTGCCGGCGTGGGCCGACATGCGTGCCATCGGGATCGTGCCGCGGTAGGCCACGTAGTGCGAGCACACCGGCTCGCGCGCGCCGGCCAGCGCGCTACGCACGGCCGAGCGCAATCCGTCCGCGCCGATCAGTGCGTCGCATCGGTAGACCGCGCCGTCGGCGCAGCGCGCCTCGGCGGTGTCGCCATGGTCGGTTACCGTGGTCACGTGCCGGTTGGTCTCCAGCGTGATCCGGGGGTGCTCGAGGCAGGCGTCAAGCAGGGCTTCAAGCAGGTCGCTGCGATGCATGACCACGTAGGGGTAGCCATAGCACGCCTGGAACCTGTCGCCCAGGTCCATCGCCGTCACGCTCTGTCCCGAGAGGGCATCCATCCAGACCAGGCGCTGCGGGAAGACGGCGGTCTTCCACACATTGGCGAGCACGCCGAGACGGTCCAGCGCGCGCGATGCGTTGGGCGCAAGCTGCAGCCCTGCGCCGACTTCGCTGAAGGCCTCGGCGCGTTCGATGACATGGACCTGCTGGCCTTGCTGCGCCAGCGCGAGTGCCGCGGCCAGGCCGCCGATTCCGCCACCCACGACCAGGGTGGCGACTGTGTTGATTTGGCTCATACTGATTTCCGGTTTGCTGCTGGGGCGTCAGGCATGGGCGCGTCAGGCCGCGCGCACCTGGACTTGCATCTGGCCGACGTGCTCAATGCGCGCACTGATGACGTCGCCGGGCACCACCGGCCCGACCCCGTCGGGGGTGCCGGTAAAGATCACGTCGCCGGGCAGCAGCGTGTAATAGGTGGAGGCCCATGCGATCAGTTCAGGGATGCCGATGACCAGGTCGCGGGTGTTGGCCCGCTGGCGCAGTTCGCCGTTGACATGGAGTTCGATGTCCAGGGCGCCTGGGTTGGCCACCTCGTCGGCCGTCGTCAGCCACGGGCCGAGTACCGAATAGCTGTCGATCGACTTGCGCAGCGATCGCTCTTCCGGGCCGCGCACGGTCATGTCCAGGCCGATGGCATAGCCGGCCACGTAGTCCAGCGCTTGCGCAACCGGAACGCGGTCCGCGGGCTTGCCGATCACGACCGCCAACTCCAATTCATGGTCGTTGCGCCGATCGAGGTGGCGCAGCGCCACGCCGTCGCCGGGACCCGCCAGGGAACTGCTGGCCTTCAGGAACAGGCCAACCTCTTCAATGCGCTTGAGGTGGTGCGCATGGAACGTGGCCGGGTCGCCCTGCGCCTCGGCCATGTGCTTGAGGTAGTTCACCGGCGCCGCCGGCAGCTTGGTGGCGTAACTCACCGGGCTGTTGAGGGTCACCGAGGCCAGCGGCAAGCGGCTTGCCGAGCCAGCCAGCTCTCTTGCTGCCTTCATGACCTGCGGCAGGTTCGCGATCAGCGGGTCGCATTGCGGCACTGGCCAGCGATGGGTTGGCAGGACCTCGAGGGCGGCGGTGATGTCGAGGATTTCATCGCCCTGGACCAGGCCGAGCTTGTTGTTGTCAAAGCGACAGATATGCATGGATGACTCCGGAATAAGAGGGATCGATAGCTCAGGCGAAGTGCCGTTCCTGGAAAAAACCGAGCTTCCGGTGCAGGGGCTCGTCGTCGATACGCAGCAGGCAGGACGGGCCGCCGTGCACGTCGGCACGGTGTGAGATTTCGGCAAAGGCGGGCGCCGTAAAGGTGTCGCCGGCACTCCAGGCAAAGGACTGGCCGTCGATGGTGGATTCACCATTGCCTTCAATGACGTGGAACACGGCGGCCGGCGAGCGCGGAACCGGGGTGCGTGCGCGGCCGGCGGGCAGCAGCGTGGCGGTGAAACCAATCACCGGCAGGCAGCTTTGGCCGGTCTCCGGGTTGACATAGGAAAGCTCGACTGCAGCGCCGTCCGCGGCATGCCGGGCAAGCTCCAGCAGGCCGGCACGCGTGCGCTGCCACGGAAAGCGCAACATCGGGTAGGGATGGGCGCGCTGCATGGCAGGCGGAATTGCCAGCCCGTCAGCCAGCAGACGGCTTTGCAGCGTGGCCAGCGTGTCCTCGGCATTGCAGCCGGGCGTGCCGGCCTGCGCATAGGACGCTTCCACAGCGGTGAACACTGGCAGGTCGAGCACGTCGAGCCATGTCACCGGGCCAGTGCCCTGGTGCCCATGGTCGTGCCATTGGCCCGACGGCGTCAGGATGACATCGCCGCGCTCCATGTCGCAGCGCTGGCCATTGACCACCGTGAAGCCGCCATTGCCTTCGATGACCACGCGTGCGGCGCTGGGCGAATGCCGGTGCGTGGGTGCCGTTTCACCGGGCAGGATCAGCTGAATGCCCGCATAGACGCCGCCGGTGGCCTGCATCGCGGCGGGGCCGCGGCCGGGGTCGCTCAGCACCAGCACGCGGCGCTCGGCCTTCTCGACCGGCACCTGCTCTCCGGCCTGCAGCAGCAGGGGCCGGATATCCCGGTAGCGCCACAGGTTGGCAACGGTCAGGCCGGCGGGGCGGCCGTGCGGCAAGGCGCCGGACAGGTGCTCCCATAGCGGGGTCAGGCCAGTGGCGGCCAGCTTTTTACGGTAGTCGGCAGACAACGCTGCGGCGGGGTGATGCATGTCACGTCCTCGGGTAGTTCGTCACCGATATGATAGTCACAATAGTGATTATCAGTACTGGGGTTAACCTGAGGTACCATGCGGCATCGCCTGCAACGCCCTGGTATGGAAATGGAAGACAACAGCCTTGAAGTGATCCTGTACGACAAGCCCGGACACCTGATCCGCCGGCTCCAGCAGATCGCGACCACCGTCTTCCTGGAGGAAACGGCCGGCTTCGACACCACGCCGGTGCAGTATGGTGCGCTCGCGGCCGTGCGTGCTCACCCGGGCATCGACCAGCTCAGGGTGGCGCAGGCGATCGGCTTCGACCGCAACACGATTTCAGGGGTGGTGGAGCGGCTGGAGGCCAAGGGCCTGGTCTCGCGCGAGACCGGCACCGACCGGCGCACCAAGCTGCTGTATCTGACGGAAGCGGGGAAGGCGCTGCTGCAGCAGATGTACCCGGGCACCGAGCGCGCCCAGGACCGCATGCTGACCGGCCTGACCAAGGCGGAGAAGGCGGCGTTCGTGAAGATGCTCAAGCGTGTTGTCGACGCCAACAACGAAGTGAGCCGGGTGCCGGTGTCGGCGCCGCCGCGGCGCGGATAGATCCCTGTGAAGGAAAAGGGCCCGGCATTGCCAGGCCCGGTAGCGCCTTATCGTCGCCCGTGCTGAAAGTACGGGCGACTTTCTTTTGCGTTCAGCTACCCCGATACGTCCCGAAGCTCCAGGGCGAACACAGCAACGGCACATGGTAATGCTGCGCCGCGTCCGCAATGGTGAAGCGCACGGGCACGATGTCGGCGAAGACATCGGGGGTGCGGAAGTAGTCCGCCACCCAGAAGCGCAATTCGAACTCGCCCGAACGCGCCTGCGCCGGCGGCAGCATCGGCGCGTCGGTGCGGCCGTCGCTGTTGGTGCGGGCGCGCGCGATCAGCCGGGGCGGCTGGGTGCCGACGTCGAACAGTTCCACCTGCATGCCGGCCACGGGGCGGCCCAGGGATACGTCGAGCACATGTGTGCTGATGCCTGCCATGATGCGTTTGTCTCCGGGTTGGGCCGTGGCGTCAGCTGCCGCGGTAGTAGTTGTAGCTCCACGGCCCGAACAGCACGGGCAGGTGGATGCGCTGGCTGGCGTCGGTGACACGCAGGCGCAGCGGGATCTTCGACAGGAAGGATGGCTGCGGCAGGCAGGCCTTGCGCGCGGCAAAGTACTCGTCCGCATGCAGGATCAGTTCGTAGGTGCCGGTGCGGTAGCTGTCGCCGATCAGCAGCGGCGGTTCGCTGCGGCCGTTGGCGGCCAATGTGATGGTCTGCAGTGGCGTGCGCTGGCCATTGTCGATGCGGAACATGTCCACGCGCATGCCGGCCGCGGGCGTGCCGTGGTAGGTGTCCAGCGCGTGCAGCGTCAGGCGCGGGCTCAGGCCGCCTTGCTGTACTGGCGCGGCGGTCTGGTTGGGGGCTGCGGCGTCGGGCGTGGCGCCCCAGCTGGCGCCGGCCAGCAGCGCGCCGCCGCCCAGCGACATCGATTGCAGCGCGAAGCGCCGGCGGGCGGGATCGAAAGACTGGTCGTCCATGTCAGGCTCCTTGCCTGGCTTGCTTGCCGCCCAGTTGGCGGATGCCGACCAGCACCAGCACCGCGGCCAGCACTTCGATCACCGCCACCAGGTACAGCCCGGAGGTGAGCTTGCCGGTAGTGTTCTTGATCAGCCCCATCACATAGGGCGCGCCAAAGCCGGCCAGGTTGGCGACCGAGTTGATCAGGGCCACGCCCACTGCGGCGGCGCTGCCCGCCAGGTAGCGGTTGGGCAGCTGCCAGAACACGGGGATGGCGCTCATGGTGCCGACCAGGGCGGCGGTCATGGCCAGCAGCGCGATCACCGGCGACAGCACCTGCGCGCCCAGCAGCACGGCCAGCAGGGCCATGGCACCGCCGCCGACCAGCGCCGCGCCGCTGAAGTGCCAGCGCACTTCGTCGCGGCGGTCGGAATGCGCGCCGTTGAGGATCATGCCGGCGGCGCCGCACAGGTAGGCCACGGCCGCGATCCAGCCCACCGCCATCGGGGTGGTGAAGCCCACGTCCTTGATGATGGTCGGGATCCAGAAGGTCAGTGTCGAATTGGCGCACAGCAGGCAGAAGAAGATCGCGATCAGCAGCCACACCTTGGGGTTGGTGAAGAGCGTGCGCCAGTCGTCGCCGCGCTCGCCCAGGGCGGCGTTGTCGCGCTTGAGGGCCTCCTGCACCACGCGCTTCTCGGCATCGGAAAGCCAGCGTGCCTGCTCGGGCTTGTCGGTCATGTAGAACCAGGCAAAGACGCCGGCCAGCACCGACGGGATGCCTTCCACGATGAACAGCCACTGCCAGCCGTGCATGCCGTTGACGCCGGCCATGCGGGTCATGATCCAGCCGGCCAGCGGGCCGCCCAGCACGCCGGCGATGGCCGACGCGGACATGAAGGTGCCGAAGGCACGCGCGCGGCGCTGCGACGGGTACCAGTAGGTCAGGTACAGGATCACGCCAGGGTAGAAGCCGGCTTCGAACGCCCCCAGCAGGAAGCGCAGGATGTAGAACTGCGTGGGCGTGGTGACATAGGTCTGCAGCAGGCAGATCACGCCCCAGCAGATGGTGATGCGCATGATCGTCTTCTTGGCACCGATCTTCTGCAGCAGCATGTTCGACGGCACTTCGAAGAAGAAGTAGCCGAGGAAGAAGATGCCGGCGCCCAGCCCGTACACGGCCTCGCTGAAGCCCAGCGAATCCAGCATCTGCAGCTTGGCGAAGCCGATGTTCACGCGGTCCAGCCAGGCCAGCACCCACAGTACCCCCAGGAAGGGCAGCAGGCGCCAGCTAACCTTGCGGTAGACGCTGTCCTGGGCGTCGTCGGCGATGCCGGCAAATACCGGGACGCCTTGCTTCGTGATCGACATGATGTCTCCTGTCTTGTGGTGTTCTGCCAGGTCTTGCCTGGCGGCGGTGCATGCCGACCGCCGGGTTGGAAGCAAGTATATGAATGGCTCGCCAATGCGAAACGAGGGGGCTGGTATAGGGCCCATAGCAGCGCCGATATGGGCCGCAATCCCTTGTCTGATGCGGGTTTGCGGGTGGCGCGGGCGGGCCTCCGCGGACCTATGGATTACCCTAGCCAGGCCGTTTCCCGGCGGGGCGGCACGCGGGACGGGTGCGCTTGTCCGCGTTCCACCGGTTGCCGTGCGGTGCGCGACACGCTACAAAGTCGCCATTGCCTGGCACGCCACCGCCGCCCGGAGCGGCGGCGGCCGCACCCGCCAGGCCTTCCAGATTCCAGCCACGGACCCAACATGATTCGCGCCGACGACCCGTTCGATACCTACCTGCTGCGCGTGCTGTGCATCCTGATCGCCGAGCAGAGCGTGTCGCGCACGGCGATCCGACTGAACCAGTCGCAGCCGGCCATCAGCGCCGCGCTCAAGCGCCTGCGCGCGATCTTCAACGACCCGCTGCTCACCCGCGAGAAAAACGTGATGGTGCCGACCGAGCGCGCGCTGCAGCTCGCGCGCAATGCCCAGGCCGCGCTCAGCGCGCTGGACAACCTGCTGGTCTCGGACGACCGCTTCGATCCCGCCACCACCGAGCAGAGCTTTGTGGTGGCAATGCCGGACTACCTGGCGCCGCCGTTCTTTGCGCACGTTGTGCGCGCCATGCGGCGCGCGGCGCCCCACGCGCGGCTGTCGGCGCTGCCGCTGGGGGCCACCTTCGACTATGAGCAGGCGCTGTCGGCGGGTTCGGTCGATATCGTGATCGGGAACTGGCCCAACCCGCCCGAGCACCTGCACCTGTCGGTGCTGCTGGAAGACGAGGTGGTGTGCGTGGTGGCGCAGGACAGCGTGCATGCGCAGCCCGGCAAGTTCACCGCCCAGGCCTATCTGGGCGCGTCGCATATCGTGCCCACGCCGTATTCGCGCGACCAGCGCGGTCTGGTCGATGCCGGCCTGAGCACCATGCGCGTGCACCGGGACAACCGCGTCAGCTGTCCCTACTTCAACCTGGCGCCCAGCCTGATTCCCGGCACCGACCTGATCCTGACCACGGCACGCCACTTCGCCAACTACCATGCGCAGCATGTGCCGCTTGCCGTGCTGGAGCCGCCAATCGAGTTCCCGTTCATGCGCTTCTACCAGCTGTGGCATCCGTCGCGCCACCGCTCGGCCGCGCATGTCTGGCTGCGCGGCATGCTGACTGCCGCGTCGCGGGAGTTGCGCGATTTGCGCGATATGCGTCGCTAGCGGTATCGGTTTCTGTTATGCGATCTATAGGGCGCGGGCTCTCGCCGCTGCGGCGAGCCGTTCCTATACTCGGCCCCGTATCCAACGATTCCCAGTGCGCGGGATCCCTACGGGAGCAGCATCCATGTCTCAACCACTCGACCTGGCGTCGGTCAATGCCCTGGACGAAGCGGCTTTTGCCGATGCCTTCGGCAGCGTATTCGAACACTTTCCGCAGGCCGCCGAAGGCGCCTGGGCGCAGCGGCCGTTCGCGTCGGCAACGGCGCTGCACGGCGCCATGATGGACGTGGTGCGCAAGCTCGACGAGCCGCGCCAGCGCGATTTCCTGAACCTGCACCCGCAGCTGTCGGCACGCAATATCCGCGCGGGCACGATGACGGCCGACTCCAACGCCGAGCAGAAGAGCGCCGGCCTGGATGCGATGTCGGCGCAGCAGGAAGCCGCCCTGGACCAGCTCAACGCGGACTACCAGGCGCGCCATGGCTTCCCGTTCATCATCTGCGTGCGCCATTACACCCGCGAAGGCATCTTCGCCGCGTTCGAGCGCCGCATCGGCCGCAGCACGCAGCAGGAACTGGACGAAGCGCTGGCACAGATCGCGGCGATCACGCGGGGACGGCTGGAGGCGCGGCTGGCCGGTTGAGTCCGGCGCTTATCCAAAGGCTTCAAGGCCCAGCGCCAGCATCCCCACCAGGATAAGGCTGAGGGCCCAGACCGCTTCCAGGTTGAACCAGCTCCGCGAGACGAACTTCAACCCCAGGTAGCGGTAGACCAGCCACGCCATGCCGCCGCCCACGGTGAACATCGCCAGCGTGTGGATGATGGCGACGACCAGCGCCATGCCCAGGTTGGCGCTGGCGAGCGTGGCGGCTGCCTGGTGTCCTGGCTCCGTCCTGACACGGCAGAGTCCGAGGTAGACCGGCACCAGCATCAGTCCCGCGCCATGCGCAATTGCCACCGCGAACGACCATAGCGCGAGCCGCGATGGCGCGATGCGCACCAGTGCCCGCGGGTGGCCCCGCCTGAGCAGCAGCACGATGCCACAGCCGATCAGCAGCACGCTGGCGCCGATGCGGATCTGCGCCTGCCACGCGACCAGGGCGGACAGCATGCCGAAGGGCAGCGTCACCGCCAGTATCGCCAGCGCATGACCGAAAGCCAGATACCCCAGCGCGGCAACGAGGGCGCGGCTGCTTTGCGCCAGCAACCCGTTCGACACCGCCAGCGGCCACCCCATGGCCGGGCTGATGCCGTGATAGAGGCCGCTGGCCAGCACGGCCGACCAGAGGCCGATCTGCTCCCAGGCGTGACCGGTCAAGCCTTGACCGACGGATAGCAAAACGAATCGGTCGAGCAGTCGCCGCCTTCCAGCCGGATCTGGTGGGCGCGGTAGCCTTGCGGAAACTCGACCCAGTAGTCGTCGGCCAGCGTCAGCCCGCCGTCCGGTCCGGCATGCGCCATGACCTGGGTGCCGGGGATGCCGCCGGGGTAGAACTGGTTGTCCCAGCTGGAGTAGAGCGAGTTGGTCCAGTAGACGCGCTTGCCGTCGCGGCTGATCTCGACCATCTGCGGGCCGCCGGTGAAAGGTTTGCCGTTGGGATGCGGCGTGCGGCGGACGATGCCGCCGATATGGACCGAGCCGGCGAGCTTCAGGTTGCGCGGATCGCTTACGTCGTACTGCCGCATCTCGCCGGTGCCCCAGCAAGACACGTAGAGAAACTTGTCGTCGAGGGACAAATCGATATCGGTCACCAGCGGCGGCACGGCGCCGAAGCCCTGCAGCAGCGGCGGCAGCAGGCTTGCGTCGGCGGGTTCGGGCGGGATGGTTGCGGTCTTCTCGGCGTGGAACTTGCCGCCCTCGCGCCACCAGGTCCAGATCGAACCTTCCAGGTTGGTGGTATCGACCACCACGCCGACAAAGCCGTATTCGCGGATCGGGTCATGCGCCGGCCGGACTTCCAGCGCCATCTGGTGGTTGGCACCCAGGTCGATGGTCTGCACGTTGCGGCGCGCGCGCAAATCCCAGAAATGCAGCTTGTGGCCGTAGCGGTTGCCCAGCAGGTCCTCGGGCACCAGCCCGTTCTCGAACTGCGGGGGCAGGGCCCATTCGCTGGACACCATGTAGTCGCGCGGCAGGTTCCACCAGAAGTCGTAGTGCTTCTCCTGCTCGCCGCGGTCGATCTCCCAGCGGCCCAGCACGTCGAAGGTCTCGCAGTCCATGATGAAGATGCCGGGCGTGCCGCCGGTGCCATCCGGGCCGCTGCCGCCGAGCGTGCTGACATAGATGCCTTCCGGACCGCAATGCACGGTATGGGGCCGGGAGTAGCCGGTCTTGCGGAAGATCTCGTCCGGCTCGATGATCTTGTGGATGCGTGCCTGCGTCGGATGCGGCTTGGTGTCGACGATATACAGGCGCGACGACCGCATGCCCGGGATGATCAGGTAGCGCCGTTCGAGGAAGGCATGGCCGGTCAGCGGCGACAGCGACGACGAGCACGCATTCCAGCCGAAGTGATGCAGCTCGTCGCCCTTGTTGGTCATCGGCACGGTATGCACGACCTGGCTGTAGGTCGGCGAGCCGGGCTTGGCGTCGATGACCGCGAGCGCGTCCGGCTGCGAGGCGTCGGGGCTGAGCAGCACCGTATAGGCAAAGGATTCCGCCGGTGCGCCGATCGCAAGTTCCGGCGAGGCGTGAAACGTCGGATCTGGCCGCATATTCATGGTGAGCCCTCCTTGTTTTGCTGGACGTCGCGACATCGCCGGCGCATCACTTGGCCGTAGCGCATGGCCGAGGTGCAGGGGAAGCCTACTTAGCCTAGGTCGTTCTCAAACCTGAGTCAAAGCCGCAAGCACTCCGGCAGGGCGGGGATTCATGCGCGCAAAAGGTCCGGTTTGCGAAATACAGATTTACGAAAAGCAGTAGATCGCGCAGAAATGATGCCTCCGGTTCGCACACATGCGATGCCGGCATGCGGGCAATGACGAGTGAAATGGAAACCAGGCAATGGAAGCGGTGAAACCTGAAGGCGTGGGCGAGGAATTCTGCCTGGACAATCCGGCACTGGAAAGCATCGGCGTCAGGATCACCCAGTGGCGCGACGACTATGTAGAGCTTGAACTGCCGCTCGCGCCCAATATGCTCAACCGCAGCCGGGTGGTGCATGGCGGCACGATCTGCACCTTGCTCGACGCCGCCACCGGCTACTCCGGCCTTTACTCGGCGCCGGGCGAGGCCCCGCGCCACGCGGTCACGCTGTCGCTGACCTCGAACTTCCTGAGCAACGGCACGGGGAAGCTGCTGACGGCGAAAGGCATGGTCGACCGCCGCGGGCGTTCGATCTTCTTTTCGCGTGCAGAGGTGTGGCTGGACGGGGAACTGCTGGTGGCAACGGGTGTTGCCACGATGAAGTACCTGAAGTAGACGGCGCGTCTCAGGCGCCGTCCTGGCGCCAGCGCGTCGGCGACTTGCCGAACTGTGCCGCGAACCAGCGCGAGAATGCGCTGGATTCCGAAAACCCCAGCAGCGTGGCCACCTGGGTGAGCGGCCGCTGCGGATCCTGCAGGTAGCGTTGCGCAAGCTCGCGGCGCACTTCATTGACCAGCGCCGAGAAGGTTTCGCCATCCTGTTCCAGCTGGCGCTGCAGCGTGCGCGGACTGATGCCCAGGCTCTGCGCGACCTGTTCCACCGCGCCGCGGCCGCGCGGCAACAGCTGGTGCAGGCTGCGCCGGACGTCGGCCGCAATCGAAGGCTTGCCGGCGCCCGGCTGCAGGTCCAGGAATCCCCTGGCGTACCCGGCCAGGCTGGCATCGGCCATGGGGTTGACGCGATCCAGGTCGCCGCTGGCCAGCACCAGCCCGTCGAATTCCGACCCGAACTCGATATGTTGCCCGAACAGGCGCCGGTGGATCTGCAGGTCGGCCGGCGCCGCATGGGCGAAGTGCACGCTGTGCGGCTTCCAGGACGCGCCCAGTATGGCGCGGATCAGGCTGTACAAGGCGGCAACGGTCAGTTCCATGGCCTGCCTGCCGGGCTGGTGCCGGCCTGTCTGCAACGTCACATGCAGCACCGCGATATCGGGATACTCGGTGACCAGGATCGAGACGGAGTCGCTGAGCCAGTGGCGGTAGCGCTCGATCTCCGCCAGCGCGTGGCGCAGCGTGGGCTGGTGCTGCAGCAGCAGGCTGACCGGGCCGAAGTCGGACAGGCGCCAAGATTCCCCCACCATCAGGCCAAGCGAATGACAGGCCGTCACCCGCGCCGATGCCTCCAGCACGTCGGCCAGGCGCGCTTCCGGGATGCGCAGTTCCGGAGTGTACAGGCAGGCCTGGTCCAGGCCTGCCTGGGCCACCATGCGCGCCGGATCCAGGCCCGCGCCCCGGGCAATCGCCAGGTATTTGGTCAGGGAAGCGCTGCGAACAAGGACGGTCATAAGGCTGCCGCGAGAGTGGGGGCGTTGGTCGGGGGCGTCATCAAATGTCAAATCCTGGCGCGATGGGTCAAGGGCGCTGCGCCATGGCGGTCTGACAATCGTTCCCGTCGCGCCAATGATAGCGGCGCGGGCAGGACACGACAATCAGGAGACAGCCTTGGCAAAAGTCATTCGCATGTACGAAACCGGAGGGCCCGAAGTCCTCCGCTATGAGGACGCCGAGGTAGGCGACCCGGGCCCGGGCGAGGTACGGATCCGCCACGTCGCCGTGGGGCTGAATTATGCCGACACCTACTTCCGCAACGGGACCTACCCGGTGCCACTGCCCAACGGCATGGGCGTGGAGGCAGCCGGCGTAGTGCAGGCGGTCGGGCCCGGCGTGACCCATGTCGCGGAGGGCGATCGCGTCACATATACCGGCTTTATCAATACGCTGGGCGCCTACAGCACGGAGCGCCTGGTGCCCGCCGCACCGCTGATCCGCCTGCCGGACGCAATCAGCTTCGAGACCGCCGCGGCGATGACCATGCGCGGCCTGACCTGCGCCTACCTGATGCGCCGCATCTATCCGTTCCAGGCGGGCGAGGCCATCCTGCTGCACGCGGCTGCCGGCGGCGTGGGGCTGATCGTCTCGCAATGGGCCAGGCTGCTCGGCCTGACCGTGATCGGCACCGTCTCGACCGAGGCCAAGGCAGAGCTGGCGCGTGCCCATGGCTGCGACCACATCATCAACTACAGCCATGAAGACGTGGCCAAGCGGGTGCGCGAGCTGACCGACGGCGCGGGCGTGTCCGTGGTCTTCGACAGCGTGGGCAAGAGCACCTTCATGGCGTCGCTGGATTCGCTGAAGCGGCGCGGGCTGATGGTCTGCGTGGGCACGGCCTCCGGCACCATCCCGCCGTTTGATCCGCAGTTGCTGGCGCGGAAGGGTTCGGTCTACCTGACCCGTCCGGCCCTGGCCGACTACATTGCGGACCCCGCCGAAAAGGCCGAACTGGCCGCAGAGGTCTTCGGCCACGTTGCCGCGGGCCGACTCCGCATCGAAATCAACCAGCGCTATGCGCTGCAGGATGCCGTCCAGGCCCACCGGGACCTGGAGTCACGCAAGACCACCGGGTCTTCGATCTTTGTGCTGTAAAGGAGCGTCAATATGCGAGTCCAACCTCTTACCTGCACCATCGGCGCCGAAGTCCGGGGTGTCAGCCTGGCCGATGCCGCGCGCGACGAAGCGCTGTTTGCCGAGATCAAGTCCCTGCTGCTCACGCACAAGGTGCTGTTCCTGCGCGACCAGGAGATCTCGCGCGCCGACCACGTGGCGTTCGCGCGCCGCTTCGGCGAACTGGAAGACCATCCCGTGGCCGGCAGTGATCCCGACCATCCCGGCCTGGTCCAGATCTATCGCAGCGACAAGCGCGAGAACTACGAGAACAGCTACCACACCGACGGCAGCTGGCGCGAATGCCCGCCCATGGGCTGCGTGCTGCGTTGCATCGAGTCCCCGCCGGTCGGTGGCGACACCATCTGGGTGAACATGGCGGCCGCCTACGAGCACCTGCCCGAGGAAATCAAGCAGCGTATCGCCGGCCTGCGCGCCAAGCACGGCATCGAGCATTCGTTCGGCGCGGCAATGAGCCCGGAAAACCGCGCGAAGCTGGCCGCCCAGTACCCCGCGGTCGAGCACCCGGTGGTGCGCACGCATCCGGAAACCGGCGAGAAGGTGCTCTACGTCTGCGGCTTCTCCACGCACTTTGTCAACTTCCACACCCCTGAGAACGTGCGCTACGGGCAGGACAAGACCCCGGGCGCCAGCCACCTGCTGAACTACCTGATCAGCCAGGCGGCGATCCCCGAATATCAGGTGCGCTTTCGCTGGGAGCCCAACAGCGTGGCCATCTGGGACAACCGCTGCACCCAGCACTACGCAGTGCAGGACTACTGGCCGGCCCCGCGCAAGATGGAGCGCGCAGCCATCATCGGCGACAAGCCGTTCTGAGGCGCGCCAGCCGCCCCCCAGGCCGGGCCTTGCCACGTGCCTTAACAAATGGAGACATGCCGTGAACTACCTCGATGGGTCCTTGTTCCCTGAAAACCAGCAGCCGCTGATCATTACCGCGGCACCTTACGCACCGGGCTGGCTGCCCTCCGATTTCCCGGAGGACATCCCCGTGACGATGGAAGACCAGATCCAGAAGGCCGTGGACTGCTACAACGCCGGCGCGACCGTGCTGCACCTGCATGTGCGCGAACTCGACGGCAAGGGCTCGAAGCGCCTGTCCAAGTTCAACGAGCTGATCGCCGGGGTGCGCAAGGCCGTGCCGGAGATGATCATCCAGGTGGGCGGATCGATCAGCTTTGCGCCGGAAAACGAAGGCGATGCCGCCAAGTGGCTGTCCGACGACACGCGCCACATGCTTGCCGAGCTTGACCCCGTTCCGGACCAGGTGACCGTCACGGTGAACACCTCGCAGATGAACGTCACGGAGCATGCGGAGCTCGCGGATTTCAAGGGCACCTCGCGCGAGAACCCCGCGATTTTCAACGCGTACAAGGAAATGACGGTTCCCGCCCAGCCTGGCTGGGTCGAAGAGCACATCCGCCGCCTTTCCGCCGCCGGCATCCAGAGTGCATTCCAGTGCTACAACATCAACAGCTTCGAATCCGTGGAGCGGCTGATCCGGCGAGGCGTCTACAAGGGCCCGCTGGTCATGAACTGGGTGGCAATCAGCGGCGGCATGGATGCGCCCAGCGTCTTCAACCTTTCCAACATCGTTCGTGCCGTCCCGGATGGCGCGGTGCTGACCGTCGAAAGCTCGGTGCGCAACGTGTTGCCTGTCAACATGATGGGGATCGCCCTGGGCCTGCATGTGCGCTGCGGGACCGAGGACTGCCTCTGGAACCAGTCGCGCACGGCCAAGATGAGCACCGTGAAGCAGATTGAGCAGCTGGTGCGCATCGCGGGCGAGTTCGGCCGCAAGGTGGCAACGGCCCAGGAAGCGCGCGACATCCAGAAGATCGGCGTGTTCTACGACACGGTCGAAGAGACGCTGGAGGCCAACGGGTTCGCGCCGAACCGCAATGGCGGCAATCAAGGCTTCCTGCGCAAGGCGGCCTGAGCCGGACCGGCTGGCACTGACGATCAGCCAGCAGAAGGGCAAGGGCGGCAAGCCAACGGCTCACGACGAAGCCGGCTGCTGCCCTGATCAACCCTCGCACACTCGGAGACAAATATGAATCAAGCAGAACCGTCGGCGCGCCGCAGGGCGTCGCTGTCATGCATGTTCGGCCTTGCACTGTCGGTTGCGCTGCCGGCAGCGTTCCCATTGGCCGCCCATGCCCAGGCGTGGCCGACCAAGGTGGTCAGGATCGTGGTTGGCGGCCCCGCCGGCGGCACCGCCGATATCCTCGGGCGCCTGCTGGCCGAGGGGCTGACGCAGTCGCTGGGCAAGCCGGTGATCGTCGAGCAGAAGCCGGGCGGCGCCGGTGCGATCGCGGTCAGCGCGCTGCTTTCCGCACCCCACGACGGGCATACGCTGCTGTTGATCCAGGGTGGCATCGTCTCCGAAACGCCGCTGGCGCAGAAGGTTTCGTTCGATCCCTTCAAGGACCTGAAACCCATCGCCCAGGTGGCCCGCACCGGCCTGGTGCTGGTGGGCAACCCGAAGCTGCCGGCCAAGAACCTTACCGAGCTGCTTGCCTACATCAAGAGCAAGCCCGGGCAGATTGACTATGCCTCGTATGCCACCGGCATGCGCGGGCAGACCATCGGCGTCCAGTTCAACCGCCTCGCGGGCGTGAACATGACCCATGTCGGCTACAAGGGCTCGCCGCCCGCGCTGCAGGACGTGATGGGCGGCCACGTGCCGCTGATGTTCGACAGCCTGGCCACGTCGCTGCCGCTGATCAAGACCGGCAAGCTCAAGGCCTATGCCGTGGCTTACCCGAAGCGCATTGCCGCGCTGCCGGATGTGCCCACCTTTGCCGAAGTCGGCTACCCGGCGATGACGGAGCCTGGCTGGATGGGCGTGTGGCTGCCGCCGGACGTGCCGGCGGCGGTGCAGGAGAAGATCCGCAATGCCACCCTGGCCATCGTGCAGCAGCCTGGCTACCGCGAGCACATGACGACCATGGGCATGGACACCGGGCAGCCGCTCAGCAGCGAGGCGCTGTCCAAGGATGCGCGCGCCGCCTATGAGCGCCAGGCGGAACTGCTGCGGTCGATTCATTTCGTGCCGGAATAGCCGGAACGGGGAGGGCAGTATACTCCGGTACTTTCACCGCTTTTACCAAGCCTGCCGAACCATGAGCGCACTCCCTCCCTGCCCGCAATGTCACTCCGAGTTCACCTATGAAGACGGGGGGCTCTATATCTGCCCGGAATGCGCGCATGAATGGTCGGCGCAGGCCACTGCACCGGCAGAGGCAGAGGCGAGGGTCCATCGCGATGCAGCCGGCAATGTGCTGCAGGACGGCGACACCGTCACCGTCATCAAGGACCTGAAGCTGAAAGGCTCGGCCGGCGTGGTCAAGATGGGTACCAAGGTGAAGAATATCCGCCTGGTCGACAGTGATCACGATATCGATTGCAAGATCGATGGCTTCGGCGCCATGAGCCTGAAGTCGGAGTTTGTCAGGAAGGTGTGACTTGGCCTTCCACATCGACATGTCGCGCAGGATGCAGTCCGGCAGCGTATAGGCCGCTACGCCCATGGGCCGGCCTGCCTTCACCAGCAGGCGCACCTTGGCGGCCTCGAACAGCGGGTGGGTGATCGGCAAGGTCACCAGTTCGCGAGCCTGAAATTCACGATAAGCCGCGCCCCCACGATCAGCGTGATGCCCGGCCTGCCCGGAACATTGGTTCAGTGATGCCAGGCAGCCTTTCGCTTTCCTGCACGCTTCGCACTACCGACCTGGCCGTGTCCCGCGCTTTAGCGCTCCGTGAAGCTGCGCCCGAACCCCCTCAGGCAGTGCGCCTGAGCACCAATTGGGTGGTAGCTCGCAAATGTTCGGCTAAGAGCGTACTGGCGCGGTGCGCGTCCCGCGCCAGCGCGGCATCGACGATTTGCTGATGCTCGGCGCGCACGTCGCGTGTCGCGTCGGCGCGCTTGCCCTTGCCCTTGCTTGGTCGGGGGGAGTTTGCGACCGACAGGTTGCGGTAGCGAGCGGTCTGGTCGCGCAGCAGTTCGGCCAGTGCCACCAGCCATTTGGAGTCGCACCCGCCGATGAGCGCCGAATGGAAAGCCATGTGCGCGCGTTCCCACTCGGCGTCAACGCCGGCAGCCCCCTCGGCCAGCATCGGCAGGCGGCTCAGGCGATGGTGTGCCCCGGCGAGCTTCTCCTCCCAATCCAGGTCGCCATGCTCGATCGAACGCCGCAGCGCCTCGCATTCGATATGAATGCGCGCTTCGGTGATGTCGGCCAGTTCCTCGGCGGAGACCTCGGCCACACGGAAACCGCGCTGGTCCTCGGCGATGACGAAGCCGCTTGTGGCTAGTCGCGAAAGTGCCTCCCGCATGGGGATGGCACCAGCGCTGTAACGGTCACACAGTTCTCTGATTTGCAGCTTGGAGCCGGGCGGCAATGTGCCGTTGATGATGTCCAGACGGATGCTGGCGGCCAGAGTCGAGGCCATGGTCCGGGAGGTCGTGGAGTTGGTTTGCATGCTGGGATCCATCTGACTATATGCAAATGTAGCGCAACCTCTGCATCTCCGCCATCTATATAGGGAAACCGAGAATATATATTTTATATGGATCGCATATTATCCAGCCATCGATCACCTGCCTGCACGCTCCGTGCGGCCGCTTTCTGAAAGGGCTACCCAATGAAACTCGCTACCTTCCTGCTTGACGGCCAGCGCCGCGTCGGTGCCCTGACCGAGCGCGGCCTGACCGTGCTTGACACCGCCGCAGGCGCTGATCTCGGGGATCTGCTGCGCCGCGGTGCAGACCTGACCGTGCTGCAGACGATGCTGGCGCGCAGCACGCACCTCGTGGATCCGGCCGCGGTCACGTTCCTGCCGCCGGTGGCCGAGCCGCCGAAGATCATCTGCGTTGGCCTGAACTACGCCGATCACACCAAGGAGAGCCCGTATGAGCAGCCCGAGTACCCGACGCTGTTCCTGCGCGTGGCTACCAGCCTCACGGCGCACGACGCGGCGGTCGAACGTCCGCTGGTCAGCGACTCGCTGGACTTTGAAGGCGAAATGGTGGTCGTGCTCGGCAAGGGCGGCCGTCGCATTCCAAAGGAAAAGGCGCTGGAGTGCGTCTTCGGCTACGCAGTGGGCAATGAGATCTCGGTGCGCGAGTACCAGTTCAAGTCGCCGCAGTGGACAGTAGGCAAGAACTTCGATGGCACCGGTGCCTGGGGGCCTTACGTGGTCACTGCCGATGAGCTTCCCGCGGGCGGCAAGGGCCTGAAGATCGAGACGCGCCTGAACGGCCAGACCGTGCAGTCGTCCAACACCGACGACATGATCTATGACGTCGCCACGGTCATCGCCACCGTCAGCGAGGCCATCACGCTGCAGGCTGGCGACATCATCTTCTCGGGTACGCCCGCCGGCGTCGGCTTTGGCCGCACGCCCAAGCTCTACATGCACGACGGCGACAAGGTGGAGGTCGAGATCGAGCGCATCGGCCTGCTGCGCAACGCGATCCGCGACGAGACGCGCGCCTGAGCCCACGCCGCCCAGTGCAACCCTGTCGAACCAAAGGAGATAACCCGTGCGCAAGATCGAAGTTCCTGTGTTTATCGCCGGTGCTGGCCCTACCGGCCTGACATCGACCTGCCTGCTGGCCACGCAAGGCATCGAGACGCTGACCATCACCCGCTATCCAGGCACGGCCAATTCCCCGCGCGCCCACATCACCAACCAGCGCACGATGGAGGTCTTCCGCGACCTCGGGATCGAGCCGCGCGTGATGCAGGCTGCCACGCCCAGCGAGCTGATGAGCAACAACGTCTGGGCGACCAGCTTTGCCGGCACCGAGATCGCCCGGCTGCAGACCTGGGGCACCTTGCCCGAGCGGAAAGCCGACTACGAGCTGGCCAGCCCCTCGGGCATGTGCAATATCCCGCAGCACCTGATGGAGCCCATCCTGCTCGACGTGGCGCGCGAGCGTGGCGGCAAGTTCCTGTTCAACACCGAACTGATTTCGATGAAGCAGGACGCCGAGCACGTCTACTCGCTCTGCCGTGACCGCATCACCGGCGAGGAGTTCGAGGTGGTGTCGCAGTACGCGATCGGCGCGGACGGCGACAACAGCGTCGTGGTCAAAGAAATCGGATTTCCCACCGAAGGCCAGATGGGCCTGGGCGCTGCGGTCAACGTATGGGTGGAAGCAGATCTCGCGAAGTACGCTGCGCATCGTCCGGGCGTGTTGTACTGGATGACCCAGCCCGGCAATAACTACTGGGTGGGCAGCGGCACCTGGATCAGCGTGCGGCCATGGAACGAGTGGGTGCTGCTGTTCATGTACGACCCGTCGCAGGGCGAACCCGACCTCAGCGAAGCGGCGCTGACCGAACGCGCCCGCGCCACCATCGGCGACCCGGAGATTCCGCTCAGGATCAAGGCCGTGTCAAAGTGGACCATCAACCAGGTGGTGGCCAAGAACATGAATAAAGGCCGCGTGCTGATTGCCGGCAACGCCGCCCACCGCCACCCGCCCGCCAACGGCCTGGGCACCAACACCTGCGTGCAGGACACCTTCAACCTGGCCTGGAAGCTTGCGCTGGTGCTCAAGGGCCAGGCCGGGCCGGCACTGCTCGACACCTATACCCACGAGCGCCAGCCGGTTGCAGAGCAAGTGGTCAACCGCGCGATGAAATCCGTGCGCAACATGCTGCCGATCTCGGAGGCGCTTGGCTTCGCGCCGGGGCAGGACGAGGCCGCCGGGTGGGCCAACGTCCATGAGTTGTTCAGCGACACGCCGCACGGCCGCGAGCGTCGTCAGATACTGCGCGACGCGGTCGAGCTGCAGAACTACCAGTTCAACTGCCATGGCGTCGAGCTTGGGCAGATGTACACCTCAGCCGCCATCGTTCAGGACGGCACGTTGAGGCCCACGCCCACACGTGACCCTGAGCTTTACCACCAGCCGACCACGCATCCGGGCGCCAGCCTTCCGCATGCGTGGCTGCAGCGCGGCCAGGAGCGCTTGTCCACGCTCGACCTCGTCGGTCGAGGCCGGTTCACGTTGCTCACTGGGGTGGGTGGTGCGGCGTGGCGCGAGGCGGCGGCGCAGGTGTCGGCAGAACTTGGCATGCCGATCGACGTGGTCTCCATCGGCGGCCCCGACTGCGATGCGCACGACGTCTACGGCCGCTGGCACAAGCGGTCGGAGATTTCCGATGCCGGTTGCCTGCTGGTGCGTCCGGATCGCCACGTGGCCTGGCGCCAGGTCGACGCAAGCCAGATGGATCGCCTCGGCGACGTGCTGCGCGGCATCCTGGCGCTGCCCGCCGGCGCCTGAAGCCTGTTGCCAATCAAGGAGACAACGATGTCCTGGAATCAAGCCGGCGAATCCCGCTACGGCGTTCATTCGGTCGATCATTTCGCGCTTGAGGTGCCGTCACTGAACGACGCCCGGCGTTTTTTTGAAAACTTTGGTCTCGATGTCGGCAGCGCTGGCCACGGGATCGAACTGAGGACCTTCGGCAATGCGCATGTATGGGGTCGGGTGGACGAAGGCGCGCGCAAGTGCCTGGCGTACCTGAGCTTCAATTGCTGGGCCGACGAATACGAGGACCTGGTCGCACAGATTCAGGCCCACGGCGCACGGCCGGCGCCGGCCGGCAGCCGCGCTGATGGCAACGGTTATTGGTTCCTCGACCCGGACGGGAACCTGCTCCAGGTCAAAGTCGGGCAGAAGACCACGCCCACCGCCCCCAGTCCGCAGTCCGGGACGGCGCGGCGCGCCGGCCAGCGCGCTGTGCGCAGCCGCAGCGAAGGCTCGCGCGTACGGCCGCGTCGCCTGTCGCACATTTTGATGTTCAGCGCCGATATCAATCGCTCGATCGCCTTCTATCGCGATGCGCTGGGCCTGCGGCTGTCGGACCGCTCGCGCGACGCGGTAGCCTTTATGCATGCTCGGCATGGCTCGGATCATCACCTGGTGGCCTTCGCCGCGAGTTCGGCCCGGGGCTGGCATCACAGCGCGTGGGATGTCGACGGTGTCGACGAGGTCGGCAAGGGCGCCGAGCAGATGCGCAAGGCTGGCTATGCCGAGGGCTGGGGCCTGGGCCGGCACGTGCTTGGCTCCAACTACTTTTACTACGTGCGTGACCCCTGGGGGTCGTTTGCCGAGTATTCGGCCGACATTGACTTCGTGCCCACCGGCACGCCCTGGCCGGCGGGCGACTACCCGATCGAAGATTCGCTGTATCTGTGGGGGCCGGAACTACCGGACTACTTCATCCACAACAGCGAGGCCTGAAATCCCCCTTGCCCGTTGCCGATGCAGCCGTCAGGCTGCAGGGCGCCGCTCATCCCGAATGTTCAGGAGTCGTCCCATGCTCAAGTCCGTTTCCCGCCGCCGCGCCCTCGGCCAGCCATTCTTGCTCAATGGCGAGCAACGTGTCGGGGTTCTCGACGCCCATACCGTGTCCTCTTTGCCCAGCACGCTGGCCACCGACGTTGGCCAGTTGATCCAGAAGCTGGCTGGCGGCCAGACATTGGCAGCGGGGCTGGTCTGGCCGGCTGGCGATTATCCACCCGAAGACTTGCTCTACCTCTGGGGCTCGGAATTGCCTCGATATTTCATCGAAAATACTGAGGTCTGATCGACCACGATGCAGAAAATAGTAGGGGGAAAAGTTGCTATTTTCCGAGCAATTGGATCTTAGTAGGTATGCCGCTAAGCAATCGCTGTAACCAGCGCCGACCTGCAAGGTATCGATGTTATAGCCGTGGCGGTCACCGATCCTGCGCATCTTGACCGGACCGTTGCGTAAAGAGATTTTGGGGCGCACTCGCATGGTTGCTCTCCCGGCACAGTGGCCGGACTCAGCCAAGGTATCCAAGGACTAGACCCGCTGTGGAGTTGGAGATCAGTTCAGTAGTGAATTGAGGGTGCCAGGCGCGGCGCCATGCCGGATTGCCGCGCACGGCGCAAAGACAAAACCAAACAAGACGGCGGAGCGCGTGCGTGCATCCGCTGCCAACCAAAGGCCAGGAGACGCCACGTCAATCGATTTCACATACTCGGCACGAGTGCCGATACCCGGGGGGACCTAGTGTTCGCTTAGGCGCCGCGGCAACGATTCGGGTCTGCGGCTGGCGCGAGCGCGCATTTACCAGTTCAAGCAAAGAAGTGCAGTGCAACCCTGCAGGGCGGCGTGCGCCCACGGCAGGTGTGTGCGCACGCGAGGGCAAGTCGCGGGGGCATTGCCAGCGCGTCCTGCATGCCGTGTGCACAAGCAGCGGTTGGGTGACCTTTTCAGAAAGTGGACATGAGTCATGAAACGTATCAAACGCATCATTCTGTCGGGCTTGCCGCTCGCCATCATTGGGGGCCTTCTCTATGCCGGCCTGTTCGTCAAGCCCAGGCCGGTCGGCAAGGCGGTCGAGCAGCCGCTTGTCGAACGAGGTGACGCCTTCTACGGCATCGCCGTCCTGCCCGGTGGCCAGATGTGGGCGGTGGGCACCAACGGCAAGATCCTGCACAGCGACGATGCCGGGCAGAAATGGAGCAGGCAGGGCACGGCCAGCCACGAGACCTTGCAGGATGTCGCCGCCTGGGATGGGCGCCGGGCCGTTGCAGTCGGCAATGAAGGCGTGGTCCTGACCACGGACGACGCCGGGCATACCTGGGCGCCGGCACAAGCCCCGAAGTCGGCGATCAGCAACAAGCTGATGCGGGTGCAAGTGAGCCAGGACGGCGGCGCCTGGGCGGTCGGCAGTGGCGGGGCGTTGCTGCGTTCCCGTGACTATGGCAAGACCTGGCAATCTGCGGCGCAGGGCGAGGACACCGCGTGGAATGGCATTGCCTTTGACGGGCAACTTGGATGCCTGGTGGGCGAGTTCGGCCAGATCCGCATTTCCAGCGACGGCGGCGAGCGCTGGACCAGCGTCGCCAGCCCGGTCAAGCAAAGCCTGATGTCGGTCAGGTTCCGGGGCGCCAGCGACGCCGTAGCCGTCGGCCTGGGCGGCACGGTACTGGTCAGCCATGACGGCGGCACCAGTTGGAAACAGGCCGCCAGGGCGACACAGGAGGACCTCTTCGATGTTGCCTGGGATGGCAGGCAATGGATCGCGGTGGGCGACAAGGGGATCGTCCTGGTGGCCGGCGACGATGCCGGCAACTGGCGGCAGACCCGCTTCGCCCCGCAGGACCGTGGCTGGTACACCAGGGTGCAGCCACGAGGCGGCAAGTACTACGTCGCCGGATCGCGCCTTGCCATGGAAGAGATGGCCGCCTTGTAACGCCGGTCAACAGGAATCTGGAGGAGAACATGAATACGATGGAACAGGGCAGGCTCGAACGCTTCGTCGAGGCCTGCATACGCCGGCGGGCTTACGTGACCGGCATCTTCCTTCTGGTGACGGCAGCGATGCTGGTAGCCGCCCTGAGGGTGGAGGTCAGAACCGTCTTCGAAGACCTGCTGCCGGGCAGCCACCCCTATATCCAGGTCCATGAGAAGTACAAGCAGGCGTTCGGCGGCTCGAACGTGGTCAGCATCGTGCTTGAGTCCGAGAAAGGGGACATCTTCAACACCGCCTTCCTCACCAAGATCAAGACGGTCACGTCCGCGTTGCAGCAGGTCGACGGCGCGAATCAGTTCCAGATTGTTTCGCTGGCATCGCGCAAGCTCAAGGAGATCCGCGGTTCGACCGAGGCCATCGATTCAAGGCCGCTGATGTGGCCCGATGTCCCGCACGACCAGGCGGGGCTGGATGCCCTCAAGCAGGCGGTCCTGAACAATCCGCTGGCCTATGGCGTCTATGTTTCGAAAGACCTCAAGGCTGCCCTGGTCACGGTGGATTTCTATGAGAACGCAGCCGACTACAACAAGATTTTCCCGCAGGTGATGGCCATCGCCGATGCGGCGCGCGGCGACGGCGTGCGGGTGCGCGTGACCGGCGAGCCCATCCTCTACGGCTGGGTCAACCACTTCCTGCCGGAGACCCTGCACATCTTCCTGTTCACGATCGGCTGCCTGGTCCTGCTGCTGTTCATCATTGCCCGTACCTGGCGCGGCACGCTGCTGCCTCTGCTGGCGGGACTGAGCAGCGCCATCTGGGCGCTGGGCGCGGCACGCCTGCTGGGCTTCAATCTGGATCCGCTGGTGATCGTGATCGCCTTCCTGATCACGGCCAGGGCCATCTCGCATTCCGTGCAGCTGGTGTCGCGCTTCGATGAAGAAATTGCCGCAGGCGCGCAGACCACCCACGCGGCGGCCAGGGCAAGCATGCTGCAACTGTTCAAGCCGGGCATGCTGGGCGTGATCGCCGACGCGGGCTGCATGGTGGTCGTGGTGCTGACGCCGATTCCTCTGATGCACAAGGTCTCCATCATCGGCACGGTGTGGGTGCTGACGATCGCGCTGAGCGCCTGCGTGATGACGCCGGTCCTGCTTTCCTGGGTGCGCTACCCGCGCGGACATGCCCATCGCCTCGACCTCGGGCCCCTGCTCGATCGCATCCTGCGTGTCTGCGTGCGCAGCGCCACCACGCGCTGGCGCTATGGCGTGCTTGCCGGCGCGGTTGCCGTGTTTGGTGTCTCCGCCTGGTATGCCACCCGCATTCAGGTAGGGGACGCGCAACCCGGCTCGCCCATTCTCTGGCAAGACTCTGCATACAACCGCGATGCGGCGGCGATCAACCGGCAGTTCCAGGGCGCCGACCGGCTGTACGCGGTGTTCTCTGGCCACAAGCCCAATGCGGTGAAGGAACCCAATGTGCTCGCGAGCATGATTGGGCTGCAGCGCTACATGGCAGCCCAGCCGGAGATCGGCGGCAGCCTCTCGATCGCCGACGTCATCCCGATGGTCCGGCGCGTCCTGAACGAGAACAATCCGCGCTACCAGGAACTGGGCAGCACGGCACAGGAGAACGGCGAGCTGATGTATATGTTCGTCTCGGGCTCCGATCCGGGCGACATGGCGCGCTTCACCGATGTCCAGGCGCAAGACGCCTCGGTGACGTTCAACTTCCGCGACCACCAGGGCGAAAGCATCCGCACCGCCATGGCGCGGCTCAAGGCCTACGTCGATGCCCACCCGCTCGCCGAAGGCACATACCGCCTGGCGGGCGGCCTGGTTGGCGTGCTGGCGGCGGTCAACGAGGTCATTCTTGCCGGGCAGATCGAGAGCATCGCGCTCGCCTTGCTGGTGCTGGTGATCTGCTGCGCGGTCGCCTACCGCTCGATGACGGCCGGCATCTTCTTCATGGTGCCGGTGATCCTCTCCAACACCATCACCTTCAGCTACATGGCGTGGAAGGGCATCGGCATGAACCTGAGCACGCTGCCGGTGGCGGCGCTGGGCATCGGCCTCGGGGTGGACTACGCCTTCTACATCGTTGACGGCATCAAGGAAAAGCTCGGCGAGGGCAAGGACCTGCCCGCGGCCACCGTTGCGTCGTTGTACGGCGCCGGTCGCGGCGTGGTGGTGACCGCGCTCACGCTGACTGCCAGCGTGGTGCTCTGGTGCGCGTCCTCGCTGCGCTTCCAGGCGGATATGGGCGTGCTGATGGCGATCTGGCTGTTCGTATCGGCACTGAGCGCTCTGTTCATCATGCCGGCCATGGTGCTGGTATTCCGGCCCGCATTCATCGTCAAGACGGAGGAGAGCCAGGCGTCGCAGCACCCCGGCGTAGCCATGGGCACGGCGCACGAAGTCTAGAACCCGTTCTTGCGGGGAAGAGAACAAGAAGTAAAACATCAATGGAGGAGAGAATGAAAGTGAACGCTTGGTATGAACTTGGCATGAAGGCCGGAGCGGCAGGGCTGGCGCTGGCATTCCTGGCACCATCGACAGGTGCCGTCGCGGCGGAGCCGGAGGAGCCGGCCGCGGTCAGCGCGGACCGGCCGGCGGAGCGCGAGGGCGGCTCGGAGGACTACAGCTTCCACCTGGGCGGATACGCCCGCACCTGGGCGTCTTTCAATCTGCAGAATCCGCCGGAGACCAGCCGCAACGACAGATTCTCGCCATCCATGCTGCGTGGTTCGCTGCTGCTGGATGCCGACGCAAAGACCGGTCCGGTCTCCTGGAAAGTCGTCGGGCGGGCCGACGGGGAATACAAGACGCGGTACCTGAAGGACCTGGAACAGCTGAACCGGACCAATTCCCCCGGGGGCCCGGGCAGCCACCTGATGGACCAGTATGACCAGGCCGATCTGCGCGAGTACTACATGGATTTCTCGCCCGTAGACCGCGTGAATCTCCGCATCGGCAAGCAGCAGGTGGTCTGGGGAGAGACCGACTTCTTCCGCGCGCTCGACCTGGTCAACGGCTTCGATTACCGCTGGCGCTCCTTCCTGGAGCGCGAGGGCGATGAACTGCGCAAGCCGCTGTTCCTCCTCAAGGCCAAGGTGAATGTCCCGGAGGCGGATGGCAGCCTGCAGCTGCTGTTCCGCCCTGGCATCGACCGGAACCGCGACGTGGGCAACAGCTACGATCTGTATGGCGGCCGCTGGGCCGGCCAGCCATACAAGGGGGTGGACTTCCTCGCTCCCGGCGCGCTGAACTACAACTATCGCCAGCCGGGCGCCAATGTCAGCGACAAGACCGGTGGCGTCCGCTGGGAAGGCATCGCCGGGCCGGTCAACTACTCGCTGGCCTACCTGAAGACGTTCAGCAACGACCCGGTGGTGAACTCGGCCTTCGCGCCGTCGGGCCAGGCGCCAACCGGTGCGCTCGGCGACTTCATCTTTCCGAAGATCGACCTGTTCGGCGCTACCGTCAGCGGCTACGTCCCGGCCATCGATTCGGTGCTCAGCACGGAACTGGTCTACACGCGCAATGCGCCCTACAACGTAGGCACCAACTTCTTTGGCGGCGCCCTGCCGGGATTTGGCGGCATCATCAAGAAGGATCTGGTCACCGCCATGGTCCGGATGGACAAGAACCTGAACCTGACCAGGCTGCTGGGCACCAGCCGGCCGTCGTTCTTCTCGGTGCAGGTGTTCGACAAGTGGATCCAGAACTACAAGCGCTCGGATGACATCGTCAACATGGTGGGGTACGGCAGGGCGGCGAGCCAGCATTCGACCATCGCCACCGTCATCCTTGGCCTGAACTACAAGAACGACAAGATCAATCCCCAGCTGGCGGCCGGCGCATCGCTGCAGGGCGGCGGCGCCTTCCTGATCCCAAGCGTGGAGTTCGTTTATGGGGACCACTGGAGACTGGTCCTGGAGGCCGATCTCTTTTTCTCGAAGCACAAGCGGCAACCGGGCCAGATCGAAAACTCGACCGGTCTGTTCGGATCGTTTGCCGGCAATGATCAGTTCCTTGTTCGTCTGACACGACAGTTCTAAGTAGGAGACACACCATGAATCGCATCCAGAAGACGCTCGCGCTGTGCATGCTCGCGGCATTCAGCGCCGGCCCGGCGGCAACGCTGGCCGCGGAGCTACCCGCCGGCACCGTGATCGACAAGGCCAACATCGACAAGGTCAAGAGCGACACGTTCGATGGCCACACCATTGCGAGCCTGTTGACCGAGAAGCTCGAGTGGCAGATTCGCAATACCGGCCTGAAGATTCCGCTGGGCCACGCCAAGCCCGTACAGCTGGACCCTAAGTATCTCGAGGCCACCAAGAAGAATGCGGGCAAGGCGCAGTTCGACGAGAAGACGCGCGAGGTCACCGGTTGGGTGGCAGGCGTCCCGTTCCCCGACGTCAGCCAGAACGACCCGCACGCGGGCGACAAGCTGATCTGGAACTTCTACTACGCCTCGCCGGAGGGCGACGTCATCAACAACAAGGCGACCTTCCTGATGATCAACGGCGACAAAGGTTTGGAGTCGACGCAGGACTGGTTGTTCGAGCGGTACTACATGAAGGGCCGGATCAGCGGCGACAAGCCGGTGCTGGGCGATGGCGGCACCCTCAGCAAGACACTGTTCGTGGCGACGGCGCCGGAAGACATCAAGGGGGTGGGCACCTTTACCATCCGCTACGACAGTTCGAAGCTGGAGGACAGCTGGGCCTACATCAAATCGGCGCGGCGCACCCGTCGCTTGTCTGGCGGGGCATGGATGGACCCGGTTGGTGGTCTCGACATGCTGAACGACGATATCTATGTATGGAATGCCCGACCCTCCTGGTATCCGAAGATCAAGGTGGTGGGCCGGCGCTGGATTCTGGCGATTTCGGATGCGAAGCTTGGCTACACGCCGTCAAAGAAGGGCACACCGGAGGAGTGGGCGACGGTGGACCTGAAGAACGCGCCGTACTGGAACCCGGCACAGACCTGGCAGCCGCGTGAGGTCTGGGTCATTGAAGGCACGCCCCCGACGGAACACCCCTACGGCAAGAAGGTGGTCTACATGGACGTGAACTATCCGCGCGTCTATATGGGCGAAGCCTATGACAAGAAGGGCGAGTTCTGGAAGTTCATCAACTTCCATATGACGCCGTCGGTGGGTGAGGACGGCACGAAGTACTCGTCTTCGATCCAGGGGGACATCATCGACTTCAAGGCGCGTCACGCTTCCATCTTCCTGTTCCGCAACTACAAGCTCAACGAGGCGAAGATCAAGGAAAGCGACATGACCTATAGCGCGCTGGAATCGATCGCCAAGTAACACTGGCAAGGTGTCCACCGGCGTGCGCGGGGGGTGGACACCCTTGCACTGCATACGAGGAGCATGCCGCCCATCCTCCAAGGGAATAACGACGCTAACCTGGCAGGGTCTGGTACCTGCAGGATCACGATGATGCTCGGGAAAGCCATTCGCAGAGGTAAGCGCCACGTATTCGAAATCACTGATAGTGATTGCCAGATAGTAGCGTCCTATTTTCACTGTCAAGGGTATTTGCGCGCTAACGTTACATTCATCGACGGTGTGCAGTGATGGATCAAAACAATACTTTTTGGAGGGGCCGAATGAATAGGCGGGAAAGCTCAAACTCGCGTGTATCGCGGCGGGATTTTCTGCGTGCTGGCGGGGCTGGTGTCACGGCTACCACGCTTGGAGTGCTCACGCTGGGCGCTGATATGCGTCGGCTGCTGTTCATTGGGATAGGCAGGCAGACGGCGTCGTGGTCGGCGGTGGGGCCTCGGGAGCGGTAGCGGCACTGACGGCTCATCAAAACGGCAGCCGGGTATTGATGCTTGAGAAGTCACCGGTGTTCGGTGGGACATCCGCGAAATCAGCGGGTATGTTCTGGATCGCCAATAACTTTCATATGCGAGAGAAAGGGTTGGAAGATCCAAAGCCAGACTTCATTGCTTATTGTATATGAACAGATCGACGACGAAATGGCGAGGCGGCGCGCCCGCCGTGGCCCGAGCAGGCGGTCGTGGCACGCCAGCAGGCGCGCTCCCGATAGCCGCCGGCTCACCGCGGGCGGTGCGCCACTTCCGGCCAATCCCGACCGTTGCCGCGTCCGTGCGGCCGCCAGAACGTTCGCTATTGCTTCGATAGTTTTTATTTTTTGTATATATTTGTTTTGTATACATATGATCCAGATCGGATTCGGTTCGCCCCAACAGGGTGACCGGCCGAGATCAACAACAACTGGAGGAAGACACATGCAGCGACTCCGTCAATGGGCCGGGCGCGAAGCGGCCTCGCCCGTTGCAGTGCCCGCCACGCTCGATGGCGAATTCGACATCGTGGTCGTCGGCGCGGGTGGGGGCGGTCTGCCCGCCGCGTTATTCGCGTGCTGGCTCGGAAACTCGGTGGCGCTCGTCGAAAAGGCCGATATCGTCGGCGGTACCGCGCGCAAGGCCGCGTTCTGGTACTGGGTGCCCAACAACCGTCCGATGCGTGAAGCCGGCCTCGTCGACGACAAGGCCGACTGTCTGCGTTATATGGCGCGCCTGGCTCGTCCCGAACGCTATGACGCCGCCGCGCCGTTTCTGGGCCTCGAGCAGTGGGAATACGAAGCGTTCGAAGCCATCTACGACAGCGCATCCCCTGCGGCCGAACTGCTGCAGGAGCGCGGCGCGTTACGCTACCGGCATTGCGCGGACGTGACCGACTACTGGGCGGAGTTGCCGGAAAACCGGGCGCCCCGCGGACGCGTGCTGCTGCCGGCGGACGCCTGTGAATCGATGTCGGATGGCGGCAAGGTCGCTGTCGAATCGATGCATGCGGCGGCGTTGCGCGACGGCGTGACGGTGATGACCGGCACGCGCGTGCAACGCGTGATGCGGAACGACGACGGCGCGGTGGTCGGCATTCAAGGCACGCGCTCAACCGGCGAGACGATCACGCTGGGCGCGCGGAAGGCGGTGATTTTCGCGACCGGCGGCTTCACGCACGACCCCGTACAGCGCGCCAATTTCCTCCACGCACCGTTCGTCGGCGGATGCGCGGCGCGCTCGAACGAAGGCGATTTCATCAGAATCGCCAGCGCGTTGGGGACGCAGTTGCGCAACATGAACTACGCATGGATGTGTCCCGTTGCACTGGAGCACGTGGCGGCCGGCGGCGACGATTTCACCGGCACGTTTTCGGTCGGCGGCGATTCGATGCTATGGGTGAACAAGCACGGACATCGCGTCGTGAACGAAAAGCTGGCTTACAACGAAATCGCGCAGACATTCTTCGAGTGGGATGCGCAGAAGGCGGAGTATCCGAATTTCGTGCAGATCGCGATCTGGGATCAGCGCAGTCAGGATCATTCGGCCAGCAGCGAGTACGGGCGGTTGATTCGTCCGAGCGCCAACGAAGCGTTCGAGCTGCGTGGCGAGACGCTGGACGAGCTTGTCGACGCGATCGATCGCCGCTTGCAGAAATACACGCACCTCACCGGAAACGCCCGGCTGTCCATCGAATTTGGCGCCAATCTGCGCGCGTCGATCGCGCGCTTCAATGCATTCGCGCACGTCGGCAAGGACAGCGACTTCAAGCGCGGCGAGCGCCTCGTCGAGCGCATGTTCAATGGCCCGACCGGTGAGCCGCTGGATAACGGCAACCCGACGATGTACCCGCTCTCGGACACGGGGCCCTACTACGCCGCATTGGTGGCCGGCGGCACGCTGGACACGAAGGGGGGGCCGCTGACCAATGCCAGCGCGCAGGTCCTGAACGATGTCGGCGAGCCGATTCCCGGCCTGTACGGCGTGGGCAACTGCATCGCCTCCGCCTCCGCGCGCGCCTACTGGGCGGGCGGCGGCACGCTGGGACCGATCATCGCGTTCGCGTGGCGCGCGGCCCACGCGGCGCACGACGAAGCCATCAAGCAGACCGCGCCTGCCGAAGCCGCCCTCGGCTGAGCGCGAGCCCGAATGGACACCTTCAAGCCGTTCATATGACCCCGTCGCAGCGGCATTTGCTATCCGTTGCGCGTTTCAAGGAGACAACCATGCAGATCCAGTCGATGACTGATGAGCAACGCAAGGCCGTGGCACTCGAATACTTCAAGCGCATGGATCGCGGCGACGAGATCCTGAGCCTCTTTGACGAGCATGCCCAAGTCTATTTCCCGAAGTGGGGGATCGCCAGCGGCCGCGTCGAGATCGCCAGGCTGTTCGACGACCTGCTCGGCATTCTTGCCGAAATCGGCCATGACATGACGTATGCCAATTTCATCCAGCAGGGCGATCTCGTCGTGGTCGAAGCGACCTCGCACGGCCGGCTCAAAAGCGGCGAAACGTGGCGCGCGGGCACCTCCCACGCGGGACGCTGGTGCGATGTGTTCGAAATCCGCGACTTCAAGATCCAGCGGTGTCACATCTATCTCGACCCGGACTATGCCGGCGCCGATACGGCGCGCTATCCGTGGCTCGCGAGGGACACCGCGCGCCGCTACTGATGCACGCACGGGTTCGGTGTTTTCACTTCACACGAAAAATCATGGACCAAGGGCAGCCTTGGCCTGCACGGCAGGGCTGCAAGCGTTGTTCGCCAGGACGGTGGTGGGGCGGTCGTTCCGTGCCGTTTCCGATGACCGCGAGGTTGCCGAGCTGATGGGGCTGGAGGCCCGGAAGGTGTACGCGCTGGCCACGGCGCTGGCCTTTGTGCTGGTGGCGGTGGCCGGTGTCCTCCAGGCCATGCGCACCACGGTGTCGCCCAGCGATGGCCTGCTGTTGCTGCTGTTTGCGTTCGAGGCGGTGATCATCGGCGGCATGGGCTCGTTCTGGGGCACGCTGCTCGGCGCGCTGTTGGCACGCTGGTGTTCTTCCTACTCAACAAGCTATTCAGCGACTGGGGCACCTGGTATCTGATGGGCCTTGGCCTGCTGGCCATTGTCGTCACGTTGTTCTTCAAGCAAGGGCTGTGGGGTTACGTACAGCAGCGATATGGCTGGGTACTTTTTCCGACGCGGCGCGAGCTGCGCAGTAGTGGACCCGATTGAGGCAACAATGTTCCTTACGCGGATTTCCCTTATCATTGGTCTTCTTTTGATTGGCTGGATCGTACTCATGCCGTGCCTGACATCGAAGGCAGTCTTGCGGCTGCGACACGCGAGTTTGCCTGCTTCACCGTGATCTGCGGCATCTACGCGGTGAGTTTCTGGCTGCGGTCTATCCTGAAAGCAGACGGCGTCACGGACACCATGCAGATCGGCCTGTATTCGATGATCGGCGGCTTCCTCAGCCCGGCCATCACGGCAGCTCGCAGGCAGGCCTGCTGGTGATGGTGGCGCTGCTGGTGGCCGGAGTGGCCGTTCTGGTGGCCAACCGGATGCCTTCGCCCCGAGGCGCGGTCTAGCCGGCCTGAGGCGCGCCATGCAATGCACGGAGAGAACCTTGGCAACACGGATCCTGCTCGCCGGCTTCCAGCACGAAACCAATACCTTTGCGCCGTCAAAGGCCACCTATGCCAGCTTCGAGCGCGGCGAGGGCTTCCCGGCGATGGTGCGCGGGGCCGACGTCCTGTCGCTGGGTGACGTCAACATTCCCGCCGGCGGCTTCATCGCCGCCGCCGAGCGGCGCGGCTGGGCGCTGCTGCCGGTGATCTGGACCGGCGCCAGCCCGTCCGCGCATGTGACCGAGGACGCGTTCGAGCGGATTGCCGGCGAGATCGTGGCAGCCACGCGCGCCGGCGGCTTCGATGCGGTCTACCTTGACCTGCATGGCGCGATGGTGGCCGAGCATACCGACGACGGCGAGGGCACCTTGCTTGCGCGCATCCGTGCCGTGGTGGGGCCGGCGGTGCCGGTGGTCGCGTCGCTGGACCTCCATGCCAATGTCACGCAGGCCATGCTCAATGCCGCCGACGCGCTGGTGGCCTATCGCACCTATCCGCACGTGGACATGGCCGAGACCGGCGAGCGGGCCGCGGCATTGCTGCAGCGCTTGCTGGAGGGCAGGGGACCGCTGCATCACGCGGTCCGCCGGCTGCCCTTCCTGATCCCGATCAACGGCATGTGCACGATGCTGGAGCCTGCCAGCGCCATGTATTCGCTGTTGGCGCAGCGGGAAGGCGGCGCGGTCGTGTCGCTCTCGTTCGCGCCGGGCTTTCCGGCGGCCGACTTCCCGGAGTGCGGGCCGGTGATCTGGGGCTACGGGGAAGATGCCGGCGCGGTCGATGCGGCGGTGCAGGCCTTGTACGACAGGATGCTGGCGGACGAGCCGGCCTGGGAGGTCCCGTTCCTCTCGCCGGACGAAGCCGTGCTTGAGGCCATGCGGCTGGCCGAGGGCGCGACGCGCCCGGTGGTCATTGCCGACACCCAGGACAACCCCGGCGCCGGAGGCGATTCGAATACCACCGGCATGCTGCGCGCATTGCTGCGCCACGGCGCGCGGCACGCGGCCATCGGGCTGATCTGGGACCCCGCCGTGGCGGCGGAGGCGCACCGCGCCGGGGTGGGTGCCACCATCGACGTCGCCCTCGGTGGCGTATCCGGCGTGCCCGGCGACGAGCCGCTGCGGGGGCGCTTTGAGGTGCTGAAGCTGTCCGATGGCGTGTGCCGCTACGGCGGGCCGATGATGAACGGCATGCTGGCCGATGTGGGGCCCGTCGCGCTGCTGCGTATCGACGATGTCCTGGTGGTCGTCAGTGCCGGCAAGGCCCAGATGCTGGATCGCAACCTGTTCCGCGTGGGCGGGGTGGAGCCCGAGGCGATGAAGATCCTCGTCAACAAGAGCTCGGTGCACTTCCGCGCCGATTTCCAGGGCATCGCGCATGCCGTGCTGGTGGCCAAGGCGCCCGGCCCGATGACAGCCGATCCGGCGGACCTGCCCTGGACCAGGCTGGCACCCGGCATCCGTCTCAAGCCGATGGGCAAGCCCTTTCAAGGCTAGTACCGGACCGGCGGCGGTGCGACCCGGCCGGTCCGGGGTGCCGCCGTCAGTTGAAGACGTCCTGCCGGTACCTGCCCGCGCTGACCAGTTCCGCCAGCCAGTCCGACGCCGCCTCCGGGCTCATCCCCCCTTGCTCCGCGCCGATCCGCAGCAGCACTTGCCTGACCGCGGGCGCCATGTGGCGGCCGTCGCCGCAGACGTAGACGATTGCGCTTTCGCCCAGCCGGGCCCAGACATCGGCCCGGCGCTGCCACAGCAGGTCCTGCACGTAGCGCGGCTCGCCATCGACGACGGAACAGGCCAGGTGCACCTGCGCCACGCCCTGTGCGCGCCAGCGCTCCACGTCGTCGCAGTACAGCCAGTCGTGCGAGGGGTGGCGGCATCCGTAGTACAGCTGCACCGGGACCACCGCCTCTCCGGCCGCCTGTTGTGCTGCCCGTTCCTCAAGGAAACCGCGGAACGGTGCAATGCCCGTGCCGGGGCCGATCAGGATCATGGGCGTGGCCGGGTCGGCCGCGGGCGCGAAAGCGGGATTGGGCGTGCGGATGGCGCCCGCCACCATGGCGCCGGGCGCCAGGCCTTGCAGCCAGGTGGAAGCCACGCCGCGGAAGAGCCCACGGCCCGACAGCGCCGGGGACCAGACCGTGCCGACGGTGATGGTCGCCACGTCGGGCGAGACCAGCGGCGACGAGGCAATGGAATAGAACCTGGGCCGCATCGGCACGGTGCAGGCCAGCAGGCCGGCCAGGTCCAGTTCGATGGCGGGGAAGCGGTCCAGCACGTCGGCCAGCCCGAGCCGGCGCGTTGCCACCTGTGTGGCGTACCCGGTCTCGGCCTCGTCTGAGGCCAGTTGCTGCAGCGCCTGCCGCGTCACCGGGCAGCGTGCATGCTGCGACAGCAGGCGCAAGGTCTGCCGCGACACCACGTCCTGCAGCTCAACGAAATGCGTCAGCAGCTGGCGCACGGACAGCGCCTCGCCCAGCGGCAGGCCGCGCGCGGACCCGCCGGGTGTGGACAGCGTGACGATGGCGTCCGGGTCGATGTCGATCCGCTCGCACAGGGTGGTGACGATTTCGGGCTGGTTCTGCGGATAGACAGCCAGGTGGTCGCCCGTGGCGTAGCGCACGCCGTCGGGCAGCTTGAGCCGGATATCGCGCGTGGACGTCCGTGGCGCCTCGCGCGCAAAGTCCCACAGGCCGGCTGGATCGTTCACCAGCTCGGTGTTCGCCAGCACCGTGAAGCCCTGGGTGTTCGCCGGCAGCGTGGACGCGCGGATCTCGGCGACGTCTTTCACCTGCACGCGGACCGACGGCGTGCCGTGGGCCGGACCGCCCGCGCCGTCACCGGCCTGCAACGCCTGCCAGAGCAGGGCCAGCCAGCGTTCCGCGGCCTGGTCGAAGTCGCCGTTGCCATCGGCCTCGCCGCGCGGCAGCAGCGGCGTGGCGCCGGCCTGGGTGAAGAAGGCATAGACCCGGCGCGGGAAGGCCTGGTAGGTCGGCCACTGCGAGTTGCCGCAGCCCAGCACGGCCACGCGCAGGCCTTGCGCGCGGTAGCCACTTGCAGTGCCGCTGTCCAGCAGCGCCTCGAAGCGCCGCGCCGAGTCCGGCGCGCGCCCGTTGTAGGTGGCGGCGATGACGACGGCCAGGCCGGTGGTCGGCAGCGTATCGGCCACCTCGTCGAGGTCGCGCAAGGACGCATCAAAGCCCGCTGCCACTGCGCCGGCATGCACCTGCTCGGCCAGTTCGCGCGCGGTGCCCAGGCTGGATCCGCACAGGACGGCAAGCGGCCTGCCGCCGCCCAGCACCTCGGGGCCCGCTTGCGCTGCCTGCATGGTCGCGGTAGCCGGCGCCGCGGCGATCCGCTCATGGGGCCGCCGCCGGCGGGCGCGCACCGTGAGACCGTCCGGCTTGATCGTCAGCGTCTCCTTGATGCGGAACTGATAGTCGTGCGCGTCGGTGAACTGGAAATTGCGCAGCATCAGCGCCAGGGCCAGCTTGGCCTCGGTCAGCGCAAACTGGCGGCCGATGCATGCGCGCTCCCCGTTGCCGAAAGGCATGTACGCATGGCGCGGCAACTGTGCCTCCCGCTCCGGCAGGAAACGGTCGATGTCAAAGCGTTCCGGGTCGGCCCACACCTTGGGGTCCCGGTGCAGCGCCGTCAGCACCACCGACAGGCGCCGGTCCTTGCGGATCAGGTAGCGGCCGCCCAGCAGCGTATCTTCAAACGGCGCCACGGCAAAGGCTGGCGCCGTGGGCCACAGGCGCAGCGTTTCCTTCAGCACACGGTCCAGTACCGGCAGCCGCGCCAGGTCGGCGTAGACCGGTGCCGCGTCACCGGGCAACACGGCATCCACCTCTGCGTAGGCCTGCGCCATCACGCCCGGGTTGCGCAGCAGTTCATACAGCGCGAAGGTGAGCAGCCCGCTGGTGGTTTCGTGGCCCGCAATCAGAAAGGTGATCACCTGGTTGCGGATGTTCTCGTCGTCCAGCCGCTGGTCGGTGTCCGGATCCCGCGCTTCCAGCATCAGGCCGAGCAGGTCGTTCTTCGTGCCGTGGCCCGGGCCTGCGGCGCCGTCCGCGCGCCGCCGGCGGATCACGTCATCGACCAGGTCGCGCATGAAGCGGGTGTCCTGGTCGAACTTCCGGTGCGCCGCGTGCATGAAGCGGTCCTGCAGGGCAAAGCGCGTCAGCTTGCCCATTGCCTCTTCCAGCGCCCCGACCATGGCTTCGATAAACGGGTGCAGGTCCGCGCTGGCGAACGATTCAAAGTCGTAGCCGAAGCCGGACAGCGCGATGGTATCGAGCGTCAGCCGGGTCATGTCGTCCGCCACGGCAATATCCGCATTCGGGCCCTGCCGGTCCCATTTGTCGACCAGCCGGTTGGCCACGCGCAGCATGACGTCAAAGTAGCCCTTCATCGCGCGCTGGCTGAACGCCGGCATCAGGATGCGGTGCGCCTTGCCCCAGTTGGCTTCGTCGGAGTGCGCGGTGAACAGGCCATCGCCGGCCATGCCGCGCAGGTATGACAGCGGCGGGCCGATGTACTTGCGAAAGCGCGTGGCGTCGCACACCTCACTGGCAAGTGCCACCGACGTCACGAACGGCACGCGCCGCCCGGCAAAATTCAGCTCGAAGATGCCGTCGTGGTGGCGGCTGCGCGCCAGCAGGTGCTGGCCAAGCGCGCCGGGTTTGATCTGCAGCAGGTTGCCCACCAGCGGCAAGCCGGGATCGACCGGGATCGGTTCGCGCGCAGTGCCGGCAGGGGAGGGGGATGGCGTGTCAGCAGCCTGCTCGGCGCTTGACAACTCAATTGGCGGGGGCATGGCGGGGCAGTGTCTCCTGAACGGTTCCCGCACGCGATTTGCCACGTGCGTCCATTTCATTTAACGTAGACATCTGTCTACCGGCGCAAGCGTAGACAACTGTAGACACGGTGTCAACGCAGCGTGTCGGCCAAAAACCGAGCCCCACTACTAGAACCGCAGTCATGGAAGCCATTGCCGACGGCAAACGCCGCCTGATCGACGCCGCGCTGCGGCTGGCCGCGGCCAAGCGCAGCTTCGCCGCGCTCAGCCTGCGCGAGATCGCGCGCGAGGCCGGCCTCAACCCCAACACGTTCTACCGTCATTTCAGCGACATGGAAGACCTGGCCATCACCGCCATGGCCGAGGTAGGCGCCGAGCTGCGGCCGATGCTGCGTGCCATCCGCTGGGCCGCCGCCCGCAACAATCCGGGGGAGGTGGCCAGCCGGGCCTGCGATGCCCTGTTCCGGTATGCCCAGCATCACCGGGATGCTTTCCTGGTCGGCGCGTGCGGCATCACCGGCCCGCAGCCCGCGCTGCGCGTTGCCATCCGCGCGGTGCTGGACGACATCGCCGCCGAGATGGCGGAAGACATCGAGCGGCTGGGGCTGTGTCCCAAGCTGTCACGCCCGGTGGTGGACGACGTCTGCGCGTGCATCGTCTCCTATCTCTTCCAGCAGTGCATCGACTATATCGAGGCCGATGCCGCGGGCCGGCGCAAGCTGATGGCAAGGTCGGTGCAGTTCTGCTGCTGGCTGTTGCAGGGGGCGGCGGGGCCGAATGCGCAAGGGGCAGGCGGTGCGGGCAGGGAGCGCAAGGCATCGGTGGCCGCGTAGCGCTATGTGCCGAGACGCCCAAAATGACGAACCGCAGCCGAAGCTGCGGTTCTTGGTTGCTGCGGCGCATTAACCCGCTCAGGCCTCGTCGTGTGCCCGCAGCGGCAGGCTCTCGGGCCAGTCCTCCGGACGGAGCTTCTCCGTTGCCTGATCCAGCTCCGCTTTCAGCATCGCCAGCAGGCAATAGGCGCCATGGCACGTCTCCGAGCGTTCGCTTTGTAATTCCAGCAGCGACAAGATGCAGCCCATGCCTGCGCTGATGCGCGCAAGCGAATCGATGCAGGCTACGGGAATGGCGGTCAACACGGTGTCTTGTTTCGATGTGGCGCGGTCCTGCATTGCGAACTCCTTTGAAAGGTTGGAAGACCTGCCTGATGCAAGTGAAGGGTGGCGGACCTGGCAGCGGGGGTAGCAATACCGGTCCGCCAAAGGAGTAACCCGGCCAGCCTAGCGGCTGCCCCGTCCGGCCCGCCATTGAGTGAGTGGCGTGCACGCGCGAACTTGGCCGCATGAACGGCCATCCTTGACAGAAGGAACGGGTTGCTACGCCCAATCACCGTTGTTTCGGTGATGGGTCTAGTGTTCCCGTTGCCGTCGCGCCTGACGATCAGAGGATTCGCAATTTTCTTCATCGAATCGCCGTCTGCGAATCCGCCGCTCGTCGTTCTCCACCGAGACATCTGCATGTAAGCGCACAAGAAATCGTTCGATGAGTCCCCCCGCCAGCTATCTCGGCGGACAAAAAAAACGCCAACCCGTCATGGGTTGGCGTTTTGCTTGGGGGGGACTGGTATCAGAACTGGTTCATGGTGTTGTCTTTACCCGCCGCCTTCAGGGCCGCTTCGCCGCTGAAATACTCCTTGTGGTCGTCGCCGATGTCCGAGCCGGACATGTTCTGGTGCTTGACGCAGGCGATGCCCTGACGGATTTCCTTGCGCTGCACGCCAGCCACATAACCCAGCATGCCCTGGTCGCCGAAGTATTCCTTGGCCAGGTTGTCGGTCGACAGTGCGGCGGTGTGGTAGGTCGGCAGCGTAATCAGGTGGTGGAAGATACCGGCTTCGCGCGACGCGTCGGCCTGGAAGGTCCGGATCTTTTCGTCGGCGAGCTTCGCCAGTTCGGTCTGGTCGTATTCAACGCTCATCAGCTGGGCGCGATCGTATGCCGACACATCCTTGCCCGCGGCCTTCATCGCGTCATACGCCTGCTGGCGGAAATTCAGGGTCCAGTTGAACGACGGGCTGTTGTTGTACACCAGCTTGGCGTTCGGAATGACCTTGCGAATCTCGCTGACCATGCCGCCGATCTGGGCGATATGCGGCTTTTCGGTTTCGATCCACAGCAGGTCGGCGCCGTTTTGCAGGGCCGTGACGCAATCCAGCACGCAGCGCGCTTCGCCCGTGCCGGCGCGGAACTGGAACAGGTTGCTGGGCAGGCGCTTGGGACGCAGCAGCTTGCCGTCGCGCTTGATGATGACGTCACCGTTGCCCAGTTGGTCGGCCGACAGTTCCTCGCAATCGAGGAAGGAATTGTACTGGTCGCCCAGGTCGCCCGGCGTGTTGGTCACGGCGATCTGCTTGGTCAGGCCGGCACCCAGCGAGTCAGTACGGGCCACGATGACGCCGTCGTCCACGCCCAGTTCCAGGAAGGCGTAGCGGATGGCGCGGATCTTGGCCAGGAAGTCCTCGTGCGGCACGGTGACCTTGCCGTCCTGGTGGCCGCACTGCTTCTCGTCGGACACCTGGTTTTCGATCTGAATGCAGCACGCGCCCGCTTCAATGAACTGCTTGGCCAGCAGGTAGGTTGCTTCGGCGTTGCCGAAACCCGCGTCGATGTCCGCGATGATGGGCACGACGTGGGTGACGTGGTTGTCGATCTTTGCCTGGATGGCGGCCTTGGCAGGGCCTTGGGCAGCGTCCAGCTCGCGGAACAGGCCGCCCAGTTCACGGGCGTCGGCCTGGCGCAGGAAGGTGTACAGCTCGCGGATCAGCGCGCTGACCGAGGTCTTCTCGTGCATCGACTGGTCCGGCAGCGGGCCGAACTCGGAGCGCAGCGCGGCCACCATCCAGCCGGACAGGTAGAGGTAGCGGCGCTCGGTGCTGTTGAAGTGCTTCTTGATGGAGATCATCTTCTGCTGGCCGATGAAGCCGTGCCAGCAACCCAGCGACTGGGTGTACTTGGACGAGTCGGCATCGTAGGCGGCCATGTCGGCGCGCATGATCTTGGCGGTGTACTTGGCGATGTCCAGGCCCGTTTTGAACTTGTTCTGGGCACGCATGCGAGCGGCGTACTCGGGGTTGATGGCATTCCATGCGCTGCCGTGGTTCTCTTTCAAACCAGCAACTGCCTTGATGTCGTCTTGATACTGGGCCATGGGAATTTCCTAAGAAGAAAGCGCGATTGACGAAATGGTTGCGTGTGCCGCTACGGATGTCGAAGCAAGCAGCGTGGACTCATTGTATGGCCGTTTTGACGCGTCGCGGCCAAGTCTTATATAAGACATAAGAGTTAGCTTATCCTTATTTTTCAATGAGATAGGATGCAAATTTCGCGATGTGGAATGAATTTTTAAGGGGCGAAAACATAGCGCAGGGAAAACTCGGAGTGAATTCCGCAATGTGAAACGCGCTTTCAGCTGTCGGAGGCAAAGGCAAGTTGCAGTGCAGGCTTCTGGCCTGTCAGCCTCCCTTTGGTCCATGGTACGTGACGCGTTTGGTCGGGAGGGGTGGTTTCCATGATGGTCTCCTTTCAGGTGAAGGGAAACCAGTCTGCGCCACTGCAGGTGGTCGCTGATCGACCCGTCTCTGCCGTTCGGCCCGACAATGCTCCAAGGTCGGCGATCGCACGTACCACGGCCATCAAGTCCGCCGACGGGAGATAACACACTGAGTCAGCGGCGTGCCACGAGCGCTAAAGCGCGTGATTCCCCGACCGCCGCGTTGGCTGGCCGGGAAGGCCAGTAAAATGGCAGGCCGCCCTGTCTGACATCGAGGTGACTAATGGACATTGCTCCTCCCGTTACGCTGGAAGAATGGAATGCGGCCGGTGCTGACTATTTGCCTGGTCTTCTTGGCATGTGCTTTGCCAAAGTGGAGCCAGACGAGGTAGTGGCGACGCTTGAAATACGTCGTGCCTTGGGAGCCTGGAATGGCTACTTGCATGCGGGAACGGTAGTCTCGCTCGCGGATACATGCTGCGGCTACGGAACCGTGCGAAGCTTGCCGTCAGGGGCCAGCGGGTTCACCACCGTGGAACTCAAGAGCAACATGCTTGGAACGGCCCGCGATGGCATTGTGATTTGCACCGCGCGACCCATCCACAAAGGACGCACCACTCAGGTCTGGGATGCTGAGGTCCGTCGCGGGGGCGACAATGCCCTGATCGCTAGTTTTCGCAACACGCAATTGATCCTTTGGCCTAGAGAGTAATTGTTGCGGCTTGGCCGTTCAGCATGCAGCGGGAATGACGGGGAGAAGCAGGAATGACGCGTACTCCTCGCCCGTGTGAACGGTGGTCTGACCGGCGAATCGGTCAGGCCTGCGGTCGTCGGGGTGATCATGCAGCAGCACCGACGAGCCGCGCATCGACTTGCCATAGATCTGCGGATAGGGTCCGGGCAGGTCGTGCTCGAAGTCCGAGCTGCCCACGGTCAGCACCAGCCGGTAGCCCTTCGGAAAGACGAAGCACATGGGCCAGATCTCGACCTGCAGCGCGTAGATCTCGTTCGGTTCGAGAAGTTGGATCTCCTGGTGCATGTGCACGGGCTGATACGGCCTGGAGGCTTGAGGATCCAGCTTTCGGTGCGACGCTCTGAGCCAGCCTTGCGCGAGGGGTGCATTGGGTTCGACCGCCCCCAGGATCAGGTGCTCCTTGCCGTCCGGAGCGTAAGCCCGCAGTGTCAGGAACAGATCCGCATCGCGGGCCGTCGTGGAGATCCAGAGCGTGGCAGACAGCGGGCCGGTCACCTCGGTTTCGCGCTCGAGGGGTGCAGTGCTGAAGCTTACCTTGCCTGCCATGCCGTCAAACGAGAAGTGGGAAGCTGTCCCGCTCGGCTCCGATCGCAGGCTCTGTGCGCCGGCGTCCAGATACATGGGCGTCCATGCGGTGCGCGCCAACGGCCATTCATGCTCGTCGCGCTCCACAAAACGATCCACGTGGCGCACCTGCATCTTGATCGGCGGCTGCCGATCCCAGCCGTTGTCCTCGTCCTTGAGGAAGCGGTCGAAAAACCGCTTCTGGAGCGCCACGCCGTAGTCCGTATAGAATTCCGTCCAATGCTCGAGCCCGTGCAACTCGAGCCACTTATGCTTCGAGCCGGCTCCCAGGTAGCCCTGTACATTGCCGCGCAGGTGCAGGCCATGGCCACCCCAGTTGCCGCAGGAAAGCACGGGCACCTCGATCGCCCCCAGATCTGCACGGCGGCCGTCGAAGTAGCTATCAGTGATAAGCTCGGCGCTCAACTGCGTCGCGTTGATGTCGACGCGATTGGCGAGCAGTTCTCCGTCGCTGAGCTCTGCCGGTCCGGAGATCGGCAACCCGTTGTGAGGGTTCACACCCCCGCGCCGCCCCAGGCCGTGCTGCACGTTTTCCACCTGCTTCGGATACCAGGCCACCATGAACGTGTTGAGGATGCCGCCGTGCCGGCAGGCGTCGCGATAGTAGTCGGAGAACCCCTCGAACGGGCAGATCGCGGCCAGATGCGGAGGGCGTTTCGCTGCCACCAGCCATTGCGTGGCGCCGTAATAGGAAACACCGGCCAGGCCGATCTTCCCGTTGCTCCACGGTTGTTTCGCTGCCCATTCAATGCAATCGTGGAAGTCCTGCGCCTCGCGCGGGGAGAAGCAATCGATGACGCCCGGCGATCGGCCAGCGCCGCGCGAGTCCACGCGAATGCAGATGTAACCCAACGGCACCCATCTCTCCGGATCCGCGGTTTCCCAGTTCGCGTACTTGCCGCTGCTGCCCTTCAGAACTTCCGGGTGCTTAGTCGTGAGCGATTGCCATTGTGCGGGGAATCCCACCTGGAACGGCAGTCCCTTGGCGTATGGTCCGTACGACATCAACACGGGGTAGCGTCCTTCCTGTGTCGGACGAAAGACGTCGGCCCGAACCACCAATCCATCGTCCATGGGGATTTCAACATCCCACTCGATTTGCATGGCTGTCTCCTGATCGGTTTATCTTGTAAGCGGCTAAAACTTGTGGCGCATGCCCAGCGCAAAGCTGGTGCCGCTGCCTTTTCCGGTAACCTTGTCGAACATCGTCACAGCGTATACGTCCGTGCGTTTCGACAGGGCATAGTCATAACCACCGGCAAGTCCGTGACGCCGATAGTCCGCCATGACATCGCTACGTACGCGTGACGACACCGCGGAGGCCAGGATCTTTCCACTGCCGACGGGAATGTGTGCACCCACCTGCAGCGTCTCGGTCCTTGTCGCTGCACCGCTGGTGCTTGTATGGGCATACTCGGTCAGCAGCTTGATGGCCTTGAAGTCATAGGACAATCCCCCGACCATCGCTGTCTGCGCCCAGCTTCCCGCAGGAAGTCCGGGACCGAGCCGAGTTCTCTGGATGGCAAAACTCGCCGATAATGGCCCGCGATCATAGAGCAGCATGCCGACAGCATTGTTCTGCGAATTCGTGCCCGGCTGCTCGCCAAGGCTATACAAGCCCCGGAACGAAATCCCCGCGAATTCCGGTGAGTAGTAGCCGATCGCGTTATTCCACGCGGTATCGCCGGCAATGTATCGGCCCTGCTGGGGCGTCCACAGGACGTTCTGGAGAGGCGAAAACTTCGTCGACCCGGAAAACGCATCGAAGAGCGCGGTCGCCAGGAACGTCGGATTTGCTAGCCGCCCGAGACGCACTTCGCCAAAGCCGCTCTCCAGACCGACGTAGGCATTTCGGGAAAAGAGGCCATCCGTGGGAGCGCGCCCATTGGCACCCGTGTCCATTTGGAAGAATCCCTCGAGGCGGTAGTTCGCCTTAAGACCGGCTCCCAGATCTTCGCTTCCTGTCATGCCCCAGAATGACGTCTGCAGACCTCCACTCTCCACGCCCGTTGCAGAACGCTGTCCACTGAGATGGGTAACGCCGACATATGCGTCCGCGAGTCCATATAGCTGTGCGTTGGTCGCGTAGGACGCGCAAGGCAGCGCAAAGAGTGCCAGCGCATACAATTTTGCTATCGACTGCGCCCTCCGTGAGCCGCCCGGCTCGCCACCTGCCTTGTCATAGACGGCACAGCTTGCTTGTCGTTCCTTGTACAAGATTGATCTCCTCCGTTTTATTGACTTCGATCACCTCAAATGAACAGCGTGGTCTTGGCGCATGAGCAGCCTCACTGACGGGGGCGGTCGTCCTTTTCTACGGCATTGCGAGTGCCCGTATTCGCCGGAGGCAGCTGAGCGCGAGGCCCCACTCACCACGGCATCGCAGCCCATCATCGGCGGGGAGCGGCGCGCGCGGCGGGGCACTAGTGGGTTGGAGACCGTCAGGCGGACGCAGGGGCCGGCAGCACGGTCCCATAGTTGACGCCGAAGCCGATCCGCGCATAGTCATCGCGCTCGCACCAGCCACGGAACACGACGGTATCGCCATCCTCAAGGAAGCCGCGTTGTTCGCCGTCGCCGATATCTACCGGTTGCGTCCCGGATACTGTGAGTTCGATCAGCGCACCCGCCTCGCCGGGGGCAGGGCCCGAGATCGTGCCGCTGCCCAGCAGGTCGCCGCACTGTAGGTTGCAACCGCCCATGGTGTGGTGGGCAATCATCTGGCTCAGCGTCCAGTACTGATGTCGGAAGCTGGTATGGGTCAGCGTGCGCGGTTGCCGGCCCTGTGTTAGCTGGCGCGCGCTGAGTATCGAGACCTCCAGTTGGATGTCGAAGGCGCCGGCCGCGGCATTGTCCGCCGAGCGAAGGTAGTCGAGCGGTTGCGGGCGCCCTGGGGCGCGCGTCCAGCCCGTGCGGTAAGGCAGCAGGGCTTCCAGCGTGACGATCCAGGGCGACAATGTGGTGGCGAAGTTCTTGGCCAGGAAAGGTCCTAACGGTTGCATCTCCCAGGCCTGAATGTCGCGCGCGGACCAATCGTTGAGCAGGCACAGGCCGAAGATGTGCTGCTGCGCCTTTGCCAGAGGGATGGACGTACCACGTGCATTGCCGATGCCAATCACCGCGCCCACTTCCAGTTCGTAGTCCAGACGCTGGCAAGATCCATACACAGGTGCGCTGCCCGGATCGGCGCGGTACTGCCCCATCGGCCGGTAGACCTGCTGGCCACTGACGCCGATGGAAGACACCCGGCCGTGATACGCGATCGGCAGCCAGTCAAAGTTGGGGTTCACCTCCAGCCCGAACTGGCGACAGCAATTCACGGCGTGATCGAGCGAAGTATAGAAATCCGTGTAGTCGCCGATGCGTACCGGTACCGCAAACTCGGCCGCCGCCTGCGGCACCAGCGTTTCCCGTACTCGCCTCTCATGCGCACTGCCAGCCTCCAGCAGCGCAAAGATTCCGTGGCGCAATGCCCGCCAGGCGCTCGGACCCAGTTCCAGCAGCGCATTCAGCGTCGGCGCCACGGCAGCCTGCAGGGCCTCGGCGGCCAGGTCTTGCAGGCAGGCCCTGCCATGCAACGCGGCCAGGTCGACGATCTGGTCGCCGATCGCTACGCCGCCACGCCAGGCCTCGGCGCTGCCTTGCCGACGGAATATGCAGAGCGGGAGGTTCTGCAACGGGAAGTCGGAGCCGGGCGCATTGGCCTGTGTCAGCCAACTGCGGCGAGCGACATCATGCGTGTGGTTCAGTTCCATGGCGTTGTCACGCGGCGTTGAGCGCGTCGTCGAAGATGGCCACAGCGCGCGTCCAGCCAGCGGAGGCACCTCGGATCTTGTGCGGGAAGCAGGAGATGTAGAAGCCATCCGGCGGCAGGGCCTCGAGGTTGTGCAGCTTCTCCAGGTGGCAATAGCCAATGTTGCGGCCCGCCTTGTGGCCTTCCCAGATCAAGGAGGCGTCGTGCGTCTGCGCATACCTCTTTGCCGTATGCACGAACGGCGCATCCCAGCTCCATGCGTCGGTGCCGGTCAGGCGTACGCCACGCTCAAGCAAGTACATGGTGGCGTCGAGTCCCATGCCGCAGCCGGAGGCGACGTAGTCAGGCTGGCCGTAGCGCTTGCCCGCTCGCGTGTTGACCACCACGATCTCCAGCGGCTTGAGCGCGTGCCCGATACGGGCGAGTTCCGCCTCGACGTCGTCGGCGGTGACCACATAGCCGTCGTCCAGACCGGTGAAGTCTAGCTTCACGCCCGGCTGGAAGCACCACTCCAGTGGTACCTCGTCAATGGTGATGGCGCGCTCGCGCTGCCCCAAGGTCTCATTCATGGAGCTGTGGAAGTGATAGGGAGCATCTAGGTGGGTGCCATTGTGCGTACTGAGCTGGACGCGCTCGATCGCCCAGCCCTCACTATCTGGCAGGTCGGATGGCTTCAATCCCGGGAAGAATGCCGTGACCTGCTCGGCGGTGGAACGATGCGACAGGTACTCGATCTGGGGGCCATAGCCGGGAGGGTCGGAAACGACATCGTTTTCCAGGTAGATCGAGAGATCGACGAAGCGGCGTGTCATGGTGACAAGTCCTTTGCGCAGATACGTGAAATGGGGGGCGAGCTCAACGGGCATCGAGGGACGGTTCGGCGCCCGGCACCTTGCGCGCGTGGGCGCCGGTGTCCTGCTCGGCAATTTCACGTGGCAGCAGGGCAACCACGATCGCGGATAGCAGGAACAAGCCGCCGCACAGCGCGATACCAGGGGCAAAGCCGAACGCAGTCGCTGCCCAACCCAGCGCCAGCGGAGCAAAGGCGGAGACGCCACGGACCCCGCCCAGGCCGAGGCCTGAGAGGAAGCGCAGGAAGAGGATCTGGCGCCAGTCGGTGGCGCCGGAAACAGCCATCGTGAGCGCGCCGAAAGTCACCAGCGACAGTAGCAGCGCCGTGCGGCGGCCCATGGTATCCGCCAGCCTCCCCATCACCACGCTGCTCAGCCCGATGCCGAGCAGCGTGGCCGTGACCAGCAAGCCGGCCTGCGCCTGTGTGATGTGAAGGGACGTGGTAATGGCCGGCATGGCGAGGGCAAGGATGATGATGTCCACCGCGTCGAACATATAGCTCAGGAAGCAGCCGATAAGCACGCGCCACTTCAGCGAGGCAGGATTGGGGGGCATGATGGGTCTCCTGATTTGGCGCCCCCTGGCCGAAGCAGGTGACGCACCCGTTTTACACTGACTGTACGATCGTTCAGTATGGTACGGGGCGGACTGTACGCTCGTACAGTCAAACGTTGCACTGGGGTAAACGCGGATGCGAATGTGGCAAAGTGAGGTTCGCTACAATGACGCGACTATATGGAGGCAGCATGGAAGGCAGGGCAGCGCGGAAGTCGGCGGTCGGGGCGCGGGGCAGGGCGCGGGAAGACGCGCAGGGGCTGCCGATCCCGGAAGCGAGCAAGCGCGAACGCGTGCTCGAGGCAGCGGAGCGGCTCTTTGCCGAGGGCGGCTTTGACGGTGTGTCGATGCGTGATATCGCGGCGGCCGCGGACGTTGGCTTGCCGCTGATCGTTTATCACTTCGAGACCAAACGAAATCTGTACCGCGCGCTCTTTGAACGGCGCAAGACGCTGTTCGAGGCCCGGCTGGCGGCGCTACACGAACCCCTGATCGCCGGCGAGGATCCGGTGGAGCACATCGTGCGTGCGTTCGTGCAGCCAGTCATGCGGATCCAGGACACGGAGGCCGGCATTGCCTACGCCAAGCTCGTCGCACGCGAGGCATCGGATCCAAGAGAAGCTGAGCGAGGCATCGTTGCGGACTACTTCGACCCCTTTGCCCTTGAATTTGTCAAGGCGATCCGAAAGACCCTGCCAGGCAACGGAGCCAGCTATGCGCACTGGGCCTATCTGTTTGCGGTGGGGGCGCTGGTAATGAGCGTGTTCGACAGCCGCATCGAGCGCGTCTCCGGCGGCAAGGTCAAGGCCGGCGACACGCGACGCAAGTCCGAGTACCTGGTGACCTTCATCGCAGCGGGCATTCGCGCCGGGGCCGACCGGACGTCATCGAGGGGTTCCTGAGAGTCATCCTTATGACGCAATTCGCCTAGAGTACAGGTGGGGGTCCCTTCGGACCTCGAACTAACGTAGCCTTCTGTCGCCGTTATTGGGTCGGGCGCTGCAAATGGCTCCTGTCCTGACGTTCAAGCTGATCATCCTGTACCTCGTTGCGATCTGGCCAAGCGACCGACAAGGCAGGGAACGCCTGAGATGATGGTTACGAGTCAAGTGACGGTTACGAAGCTTCAGGAGGTAATGGATATGACTGCCACAAGGATTGAGATGTGCGACCAAGATGGCGACGGGGTATTGACCATTCGAGATGACGGCGCCGCATTTTCAGGCGTCGCGCTTGAGCTTTCGAATCTTTTCGGTGAAGACGTGGTCGCGGATCTTGACAAGCACCAGTTGCTCAAATGGTGCGAGATGGTCGCGGCCCACCTTCGCAACCAAGGCGTTTTGCCAAGCGAATGCGCTACGGAGCACTACGTCAACAAGACTAGCCAAAGCCGGACGAAAGAGCAGCCGGGCGTCGAGGAACTTTTGCAGTCGGCGGCATCTTGACTCTGACGAATGTGAGACGCTGCTGCTGGCAGCAGGGCGTTTTTTCGTTGGCGCTTTGCTTGACCATCCCCACCAGCCAGCGATTCCCGTCTATCTCCAGGCCTGGCGAGACCGCCAGGTGATTGACATATCCACCGCTATCAGTGCGATGCATGATGGCCTGTCGGCCGACGCATGACCTGAATTTCCGGCCCGGTACGGGATTCGCAGGAACTTGCTACATTGCTGACTGCCGGCGCAAACGGCCCCACGCTGCTGCCCCGCTCACCGCAAACCGACAGGCCTCGGAGACATCGAATGCACACAGGACTTCAACTTCGTTCGCAAATCAAGAGCAGCGGTGAACTCGAGCTGTCGCTAGACAGCATCGACACACCGCACCCTGGCCCGGATGAAGTGCTCATCCGCATTGAAGCCTCTCCCCTCAACCCGTCCGATCTCGGCCTGCTGTTCGGTGCGGCCGACATGAGCACGGCCAGGGCCAGCGGCACGGCCGGGCGCCCCATCGTCACCGCGCGCGTTCCGGAAGGCGCGATGCGCAGCATGGCGGGCCGCCTGGATGCGTCCATGCCGGTTGGCAATGAGGGCGCGGGCGTGGTCGTCGAGGCAGGCTCGTCCCCTGCGGCGCAAGCCTTGATGGGCAAGACCGTGGCTGCCATCGGCGGCGCGATGTACTCGCAGTACCGCTGCATTCCCGCGGACCAGTGCCTGGTCCTGCCCGAAGGCGCCACGCCTGCTGACGGCGCGTCGTCATTCGTCAACCCGCTCACCGCGCTGGGCATGGTCGAGACCATGCGGCGCGAAGGACATAGCGCCCTGGTGCACACCGCCGCGGCCTCCAACCTGGGCCAGATGCTCAATCAAATCTGTCTCAAGGATGGCGTCAAGCTGGTGAACATCGTGCGCAAGCAAGAGCAGGCGGACCTGCTCAAGGCACAAGGCGCGGTCCACGTCTGCAACACCGCGTCGCCCACGTTCATGCAGGACCTCACCGAGGCACTCGTCGCCACTGGCGCAACGATCGCGTTCGACGCCACGGGCGGCGGCAAGCTTGGCGGCCAGATCCTCACCTGCATGGAAGCGGCGTTGAACAGGACGGCCCGCGAATACAGTCGCTATGGCTCGGCCACCCACAAGCAGGTCTACCTCTACGGCGGCCTGGATACAAGCCCGACCGAGTTCAACCGCAACTTCGGCATGGCGTGGGGCATGGGCGGCTGGCTGCTGTTTTCGTTCCTGCAGAAGATCGGGCGCGAGCGGGCCAACGCGCTGAAGCAACGCGTGGTGGCGGAGCTGAAGACCACCTTTGCCAGCCACTACTCGAAAGAGATCTCGCTGGCCGAGGTGCTGGACCTGGACGTGATCGCCGTCTACAACAAGCGCGCGACTGGGGAGAAGTACCTGATCAACCCGAACAAGGGCCTGGCCGGATAAATCACCCCGGGGGCGTGCCGGGGGCTGCGTATCAGGCTGTGCATGCCGCCCGGGTCGTCAGCACGATCTTGCCGATATGGGTGCCCGAATCCATTAGCGCATGCGCGCCGCGCGCATCGTCGAGATCGAAGGTCCGATACATCAAGGGCTTCACCGCACCGCGCCGCATGTGCGGAAACACTGATCGCTCGAGATCCTCGATCAACGCCGCCTTTTCCTCGTGTGTGCGCGAGCGCAGCGTCGAGCCAATGTGCGTGAGGCGCTTCGCCAGCATTGGGACCAGGTCGAGTGACTGCGCCGGTCCCTTGATCACGCCGATCTGGACGATGCGGCCATTCATCGCAGCCGCGGCGTAATTTCGCGCGACGTAATCGCCGGCAATGATGTCGACGACCACATCGACGCCACGCCCGCCCGTCGCGCGCATGACCGCCTCGACGAAATCCTCGTTGCGGTAATCCACTGCGACATCTGCGCCAAGCGCAATGCTCGCGTCACGCTGCGCGTCGGAGCCGACCGTCGTGATGATCTTCGATGCGCCGAACGCCTTTGCGAGCATCGTCGCCGTGGTGCCAATCCCGGATGCGCCGCCGTGGATCAGCACGCTTTCGCCTGCCACGAAATTGCCGCGCTGGAACAGGTTCAGCCATACCGTCAGAAAGGTCTCAGGCATCGCAGCCGCCTCGACCATTGAGAGACCTTCCGGGATCGCAAGTGTGTTGCTCTCATGCGCGACTGCGTACTCCGCATAGCCGCCACCCGGGACCAGCGCGCAGACACGATCGCCGACCGCGAACCGGGTCACGTCACGGCCGACGGACACGATCTCGCCCGCGACTTCGAGCCCGGGGATGTCCGACGCGCCCGGCGGCGGATCGTACAACCCCTTGCGCTGCATGACATCGGGACCATTTACGCCGGCCGCGTGGATGCGGATCAGGACTTCGTCGGCAGCCGGCGCGGGAACAGGCCGCTGCACGGGCGCAAGGACATCGGGGCCGCCCGGCCGCGTGATGCCGATTGCGGTCATCGCCGCGGGAATGGTATGCGTTGTATGTGTCACGACTTCATCCTTTCAACATGCCGGATGCACTGCGGATTCGAGGCATTTGCCAAATCGCCGCATCGGTTGAAGGAAGTGTAGGGGCGCCGCAGGTACTTGACACGCAGCGATTCTCCGACCCTATGATGCAAATTTGCATCATGCGGGAGGCGACATGAACTGGGACGACGCACGCGTCTTCGTTGCACTCTATCGGGAAAGGACCTTGCGGGCCGCCGCACGCGCGCTCGACATCGACCAGGCGACGGTAGGCCGCAGGCTTGCCGTGCTCGAGCACGCGCTCGGCGCGACGCTGTTCTTGCGCACATCGAATGGCTATGAACTCACGCCAGTCGGCAGGATCGCGATCCGCGCGGCCGAGGCGATGGAGCAGTCGGCGCACGATCTGGTGCGCCACACGCAAGGCATGGACAAGCGCCTTGCCGGCGAGGTGAAGCTCTCGACGACTGACGCGCTTGCGCAGGAATACGTGGTGCCGGCGATCGAGCGCCTGCATGCAAAGCACCCGGACGTATCGGTGGTGCTCGACACGACCACCCATGTGCTCAATCTCGCGAAGCGTGAAGCAGACATCGCGATCCGGACCGTCAAGCCGCGAAATCCGGATCTGCTCGCGCGCCGCCTTGCGCGTTGGGAGGTGGGGCTGTTCGCGTCGCCAGACTATATGCGGCACCATGGCGAACCGGTGCCGGGGGAGCGATTCGCAGGACACGATCTCGTCGTCTACCAGCCGTATTTCGCCAAGGCGCGCGCGCCGTCGTTCGTCGGCGAACCGCTGACGGACGGTCGCATCGTCGCACGGCTAAACACGAATCTGACGCTGCGCGCGGCGCTCAAGGCCGGACTCGGGATCAGCGAGATACCCGTGCCGATGGGCGAACGCGACGGGCTCGTGCGGATCTGGCCAGACCGCTCGAACGACGCGTCATATGAGATATGGCTGGTCACGCATCAGGATCTGCGGCACACCGCGCGCATACGCGTGACGATCGACGAGATCGTCTTTGCGTTCGGCCGATAGTTCCTGATGCGCCGCTCTTGGCGATGGCGGTTATAGCGTCTTCCTCCTGAACTGGTGGAAAACGGGCGCCGTGCGATGCGCGTCCAGAGCCAAGCCATGCCATCGCGTTCCAAGGCGTGAGCGTTGTCCGTTAGCGCGGCCAGGCCTGCGAGCCGGCGCCGCGGCAAGTCAGGGACGTCGGCCTTCAGCGAGTGGTCAGGCGTCCGTGTGCCCTTGGCGCCGTAGGACGACATGCGTGGCCTTTTCCGACGCTACGGATTCAACGCATTCGTATCCCAGAGCCCGCAAGTCAACCCCTTCGAACAGCGATTCTCCCCGGCCGAGCAGGACCGGCGCGATAGCAATGTGCAGTTCATCAACGAGGCCAGCGCGAAGATACTGCTGGATTGTGCCCGGCCCGCCGCCGATCCGCACGTCCATTCCGGCAGCGGCCTCGCGCGCACGGTCGAGCGCTTCTCGGATGCCTCCTGTTATGAAGTGGAACGTCGTGCCGCCTTCCATCTCGATGGGGGGGCGAGCATGATGGGTCAAGATGAAGACTGGAACGTGATACGGTGGATTATCTCCCCACCAGCCTTTCCAGTTTGTGTCCGGCCAGTCCCCGCGAATGGGTCCGAACATGTTCCTCCCAAGAATCCAGGCTCCAATATTCTGAAAGCCACGGGCGGCGAAATCATCGTCAACCCCGGTCGTACCGCCGTCCTTGCCGAACAAGGCCCGCTGGAACGTACGTGTCGGGACTAGCCACTGGTGCAGTTCCGCCCCGCCAACGCCGAGCGGATTGTTGATGTCCTGATTCGGACCTGCTCCGTATCCGTCGAGCGAGATGGTGAAGCCCGCAACGCGAACTCGTGTCATCGTTTGCCTCCGTTTAGACGCCTGACAGGTAATCAACGGACGCCGGCGCCCGGACATGCTTATTAGGCAGTATGACTCCCCTGGGGGCAAGAGGGCTGGCCCACCGGCCAGGATCAGTGCAACAATGAGGCCGTCGGCGCACCTTGCGACGCATCCTCGGCCATGGAGGCGGACATGCTGGAAGTCGGGAAATCAAGAACTGTGGCAGCGGTGGGCAGGATTCCTGAGTCCATGCGGGCGCTGTTACGTGCATCGGCGGCCCTCGTGAGCGTCTGGTTCGCAGTGGCTTCGGCGCAGGCGCAGTCTCCGTTATTCGAGACGTTTGCCGTTCCCGCAGGCAGTGCGCCGCACGACGTCGCGCCGGCGCCCGACGGCACCGTGTGGTACACCGCGCAGGCACAGGGCGCGGCCGGAAGATTGGACCCGCGCAGCGGCAAGGCCGCCAGGGTGCAGCTCGGCGCCGGGTCGGCGCCGCACGGCGTGATCGTCGGTCCCGATGGGGCGGCGTGGATCACTGACGGCGGCCAGAATGCGATCGTGCGCGTCGACCCGAAGACACTTGCCGTGACACGCTTCCCGCTACCGAAGGACCGGCCGAACGCCAATCTGAATACAGCGGTCTTCGACAAGCAAGGGCACCTGTGGTTCACGGGGCAAAGCGGCATCTACGGCGAGCTCGACCCGGCGCGCGCCAGCATGCGCGTTTTCGATGCGCCGCGCGGGCCCGGCCCCTACGGCATCTGCGTGAGCCCGGACGGCAGCCTGTACTTCGCGTCGCTGGCCGGCAGCTATCTCGGCCGTATCGATCCCGCCAGCGGCGCGGCGCAGGTCATCGAGCCACCGACGCCAGGTCAGGGTGCGCGACGCGTATGGGCCGATTCGAAAGGGCGCATCTGGGTCAGCGAGTGGACCGCCGGGAAAGTCGGTGTGTTCGACCCGGCAACGCATCAATGGCGCGAATGGCGCCTGCCCGGCCACGACCCGCATGCGTATGCGATATTTGTCGACGACCAGGACATCGTTTGGCTTAGCGAATGGAGCGCCAACGCGCTGGTGCGCTTCGACCCGCGCACCGAGCGATTCGAAGTGCTCACGCTACCGCGCCTGCACGCGAATGTACGCCAGATGATGGGCCGCCCGGGAGAAGTCTGGCTGTCCGAGTCCGGCACCGACCATCTGCTGCGCTACCGGTCTGGCGCGGCCAATGCCAGCCGCAATTGAGCGCACTGCCACCTGGAAGCCCGAATCGTTGGGGGACTGATGCCATGCTTTGGCCAAGCTTCAGGCGACCGCACCTGGCGGCGCATGGCGTGCCAGGAACCGATCCAATTGGCCGGCGAATGCCTTGCTATCCTGTTGGGTGTACGGTGCCGGACCGCCGGTATCGACTCCTGAGCCGCGGAGCTGGTCCATCACCTCACGCATGGTCAGGCGCTCCTGGATATTCTCACGGGTAAACCAGCTTCCTCGTGGGTCGAGCACACAGGCGCCCTTGTCGAGGGCAGCGGCGGCAAGCGGTATGTCCGCCGTAATCACGAGGTCACCATTGCTGACCAGCTCGACGATGCGCTCATCGGCGGCGTCGAAACCCGCCGGCACTTGCAGTGCCTTGATAAAGCGGGAAGGCGGCGTGCGCAAATACTGGTTCGCCACCAGTGTGACGCACACTTCGACACGCTGCGCGGCCCGATACAACATTTCCTTGATGACAACCGGGCAGGCGTCTGCGTCAACCAGTACTTGCATCGCGGTATTCCAAATTAGGGGGAAACGCTCATATTACTGCCTGCACGCGACTTATTGAGGACGCCGACAAGATGGAGGGGCTATTGGAACAGAAAGGCACGGCGCTTGCGGGCACAGTTGACCTCGGTGACCTGACAGTCAATCGAGTGGCGATCATTCCACGGAAGGCGACGAAATTGCCAGTTCGATATTCCCACCAGTCCGTCCAGTCTGAAGCGGACCCTCGCGAGAGCCTCGCCGAGGTCAGCTGCTGGCCGACGGCGACGGCCGTCGCCAGAACCCTCAGGGGCCGTACCCTTGCGGTGCCGGCGGCGGGGAGTAGGGCTTGTAGTTGGCAGGCGGCGTCGCGGGCGGCGCCACAAGCATCTGGCCGTAGGCCGGGACCCGGTGTCCGCTGGCGTACATACACTGAATGTAGGCAGCGTCGTATTGGTACTGCGCGCTGTATTCTGAGTCGCTCAAAGTGCTGGCACCGCCCGCCGAACTGCTCACCGCCGCCGTGTCGGAGGCTTGATGCGGGCTCACGCCGCCAACCCTGCCCAGCGCGAACTGGCGGCAGTTGCGGTCGTCACCGAGAAACTGGTCGAACGTCTTGTTACTGCCCGGGAGCACCATCACACTGGGGCCCGACGGCATTGCAGTACAGGCGCCCACAACGAGCGCGGCCGACATCAGGAGGGGAATGCAACGCGGCTTCATCAGTACCTCTGCATTACGGTGATGGCTGGGCCGGCTCCGTTTGCCAGCCACCCGGGCAGTTCTTGATATACGGGTAGTAGCCGCTGGGCTGGTCGCAGCGGTACCACCACGCGTTCGCCGAGGCATCGACCGACCCATCGCCTTGCTCGATGTATTGCGCCGCGGGCGCGTAGTAACCGGCGTAGGAATCGCGGTATGGCCAGCCGTAGTATGGATATCCCCACCAGCCCGGCCAGCCGCCGCCTACCAGGAATGCCACGTGCGCGCGCCCATGGTGAAAACCATCATGGTGAAAACCGTCATGGTGGAAGCCATCGTGACCGTGAAAGCCGCCGCCGTGAAAGCCGCCGCCGTGGAAGCCGCCGCCGTGCATGCCACCGCCGCCACCATGACCACCGCCACGACCGCCGGCCAGCGTCGGGCCGCCGATGGCCATGGCCGCCCCTGCTACTAATGCCAGGGCGATCTTGCAAAGCCTGCGCCCGTTCATGATGTGTTCCCCGTCTTGATACCAGATTGACGCATCCGGCGCCGGCCATGGAGGCCCGGAAATTTTGGGGCGTGACGGCTCACCGGCAAGGCCCCCGGGCGCGCCTGGCCTGAGCGGACTCTGTGCTGCTATCTTAGTAAACGGCTGACAGGTCGGGTTTATTCCATCGGCTAGTCCCCGACTTCCTGTCAGGCTTTCATGACATATCGGCAGACGATGAAGTATCTCGAAGGAGTCTTCCGCGCTGACCCGCAGTTGAATATTCGGCGCAGGATGTGAGATCGGAAGGCCGGGACGGCGGGGCAAGGGGCATGCGTGGCGCGCGTTCTTTCTATATGTGAAAGGCCCTAGTTCTTTCCCGCGCCCCCTACATTCGGGAAAACATGCTCGGCTTCGGCGAAGCGGCTGCGCAGGTAGGCGATCGTTGAGGGCGGCCGGCAACACGACTCGGCGAGCAAGGTGGCCCCCAGCGTCCAGATTGACAGTGCGTGCACAGTGAAATCCACATCGCCTAAGCGCGAATCGGCGCTCCAGCGCGGATGCAAGTAGTACACGCCGCGCGTCATCCGGGTTTTCCAGGCCAGATCCGTCATTCCCGCTTCATAGGCGGAGGCCACAACGGCTTCAAGTGATGCAATGTAAGCTGGCTTCGGGCCGGCGGGGGTGTCGATGACAAGATCCAGGCCGGCCTGCAATCCCGTGCTCTTCGACGGTACGCTGGCGGCCATGATGTCTCTTGCGAACCGGTCGTGAATGTAGCGGTACGTAGCGTAGAGCAGGTCATTCTTCGATCGGAAGTGGTAGCCCACCAGTGAGGTCGCCACACCGGCTGCTTTCGCCGCGTTCCGGTAAGTCAGTTCTCCGGGCCCGTCGCCCGCCAGTATCCTGGCGCTTGCGGCGAGGATGTCCTGAAGCGCGCGAGGCGCCTTGCCAGTGCCAGACTTCGCGCTTTCTTCCTGCGACTGCTGCAACGCCTGTGCTGCGCAGAGATTGAACCACGCCGGGCAGCGCGGCTGCGCCCGCCCGATCGCTACCTCGAGACCATGCGTCACCAACTCGGCATTCAGGAGCGGGAGTAACGGATTCTGGCGGCAACCCAGCGACGCCAGTTCAATGCCCGTCAAGAATTCAAGCAGGAATCTGGATGCCTTTCTCGGGGCTGGTGTGATGTCCCGCAGCGCACGTGCGAGGAGTGCGCGGCTGCGCGCGGCCCAGGTCCTCGCCGTCCGGCGCCCGCCAGTCGTTCCGCCCCGGCCGATGCCGATCAGAGCCGAGATTCTCGCCAGCGTGCGCTCGCTGTTTGCGCCGCACGCGTCGGCAATGAGCCCCTGGGCGAGACCGAGCGCAGCTTCAACATTTGGCACGCCCGCTTGCCTGACAGCGGCATCCAACTGCGCCAGTCTCGACATGTCTCGCTTGATGGCTTCGTCGTAGATGGCGGCCAGCAGGCACGCTCTGGTTGGAAAGTAGTGCTGCACGGTGGTCGGCGAGACCTCTGCAAGCTGGGCCAGAGACCTCACCGTGATGGCAACCTCGCCGGACGTACCGAGTATCGCGGTTCCTGTCGAAATCAGGTGGGCCAGGTTGTCCTTTTCCAGCAAGTCCGCCAAGTAGTGCTCCTGTTTTGTAGACGCCGCGAACTGGCTGGGCTCGGCCTCGCACCGATGTGCGAGGGCCTGCCTGCGCTGTCCTCAATTTGCCGATCCGAAGTTTATAGCCCTGAACACCGACCAAGTACCGTTGGTGTTGCCCTCAGTGCACAACAAGATACTCAAAATTAATTGGTACAACTGTATATTTTAAGCAATTCGCATGCTCATAAATACATGAAATAAAAGAAAAAAACTCGAAAAAGTGGTGGGGATTCGGCTTGGTACGACTGTAACAACAGCGTCATGATCCCGCGACAGAATACGCGCCAGCCGATGGCAGGCTTCCGGCAGCTCAAGAGAACGAGCCTGCTTTGAAAGCAAGCAGCCGGGGCAACGGTTGTCATTTCAGGTGATCCGTGCTGGCTCGCCTTCCGGGCATCGATCGTCAAACGGGTCGACCCTAATTGTTCAAGGAATACTCTTCATGTCACTGGATCGTCGAACTTTCCTGAAGCTGAGCGGATACTTCACCGTTTCCGCCGCCGGCACCCTCATGGGGGCTTGTGGCGGCGGCGAGGAGCAGCGAGCCGTCTCCGCCATGCCTGCTGGCACCTACAGCTATCCGCAAGGCATTGGTTCTGGTGACCCGCGCGCAGACAGCGTCGTGCTCTGGACGCGCGTGGCCGGCGGGTCTTCCGGTGCTGACGTCTCGGTACGCGTGCAGCTATCGGAGCGCGCGGATTTCGCGCAGCTCCTGATGGATGTGCCGGTTGTCGTCAGCCAGAGTTTTGACTCCACGGTGCGCCACAAAGTCGTGGGCTTGCAACCCTATCGCTACTACTATTACCGGTTCATCGCCGGCAACGATGTCAGCCCGACCGGCCGCACGAAGACGGCGCCGCTGACAGGAACGGACGGTGAGCCGCAGCAAGTCAGGTTTGCCGTTCTCAATTGCCAATCCTGGACCGCGAACCATTGGGAAGCCATGCGGCTGATCACGGAAGAGGACGATCTTGACTTCGTGGTGAACCTTGGTGACTACATCTACGACCTGACCTCCGCCTCGGGGCGGGTAGAAGCGGCGCATCCCCCCCTGAAGCTGCCGGATGGCTTCAGTTTCCCCCTGCCGGGCGCCCCGAATTATCGGCTGACGACCGCAGTCACGTTGGCGGACTATCGATACCTCTACCAGACCTATCGCAGCGATCCTCGGCTGCAGAAGCTGCATGCCCGCTTTCCGATGATCTCGATCTGGGACGATCACGAGTTCGCGGACGACTGCTGGCTCGACCATGAAACCTATACGGGTTCCGAGGAAGCCCAGCCGCAACGACGCCGTGACGCCACGCAAGCCTGGTTCGAGTACATGGCAGTCGATATCAACGACGTGCAGTACGATCCGTCGTCGTCATCGTTCCAGAATATCCGCCTCAATCGTGCTTTTTCGTTTGGCAGCGTGATGGATCTTGTTATTACTGATCAGCGCTTGTTTCGAGAGGATCACCCCGTCCCCGAGGGGGCGGTGCCGCCTCCCACCAATTTCCTGGCGAAGGGCTCGCGGTACCTGATCGACAAAGCAACCCTCGACTACTACGATGCAAAGCTCACAGCGGCGACAGGCAGTCCGCCGAGCATTCTTGGCACTGCGCAAACGGCCTGGCTAAAAGACGCCCTGCTGAACTCCACCGCGACCTGGAAGGTATGGGGCAGTGAAGTCACGTTCCTGAAGCTCAACGTGCAACTGCCCAACACGGGGCCGCAGGGGGGCGAGCGGGAAGTCGTCGTCTACGGCGATAGCTGGGAAGGTTATCCCTTGCATAAGAAGGACATCACGAAGTTCATTCGTGCTAACGGGATTAGCAATGTGGTGTCGGTCTCGGGCGACATTCACGCCTTTATGGCGGGCACCGTGATGGACGACCAGGATGCGCCCGGCCCGTCTCCTGTGATGACCGATTTCGTCAGTGCAGGCATCAGCTCCGCGACGATGTATAGCCTCCTGAAGACAATGTTCGTACAGGCAGAACCAGCGATGGCGCCGCTGGTCCAGCAAAAGCAGGCGGACGGCACCATGAAGAATATCTGGGATGCGACGGCCAGGCAGTACAACCCGGAACTAGCTTATACCGACTTCGACGCAATTGGCTATGTGAGTGTCACGGTGACGAAGGACAAGTGGAGTGCTGTGCTGAACAAGGTGAACCAGGTCACCCAGCCAGGCGTTCTGCCGTCGCCGATCCTCCAGTCACGCACACGCCTCGATCTGCCGGCCGGAAGTTTTGCAATCCAGGTCACTCCGTTGTAAAGGGCGGCGTCCACGCTATGAAGGCGCCAGCAGGCGCCTTCACGGTTTTCGCCAGGCATCTGCCTTCGTCAGGTGAATCTGGAGCATTCGTCCGGAGTACCTGCATGGCACTCGCCACGAACAGGGAATCCCGGACGGGGAGGGCGTTGAATTGTGATCGTGCACAAGCTGACCAGGCTGACGCATCGTCAACTGGTTTCGATGGGAATACCGTCGCTGGTCACAGCTTCGATGTTCGTCCCTTTCTCGTTCCTGATCCAGCCGTTCTACGCTGACACGCTAGGCTTGGGCCTGGTGGCGGTCGGACAGATCATCATGTTCGGCCGCATCTTCGATGTTCTGATCGACCCGCTGGTGGGCTGGATGAGTGACCACACCCGAACGCGGTGGGGGCGCAGGCGACCATGGATGCTTGCAAGCGTGCCGGTGCTTGTGGCGGGGATCTGGCTTCTTTTCTCGCCCGCGCGTCCGGTGACGCCTGTGTACCTGCTGGGCGCCCTCATGGTCTTCTATGTGGGTGTGACCGCATTCCTGATTCCGTACCACGCGTGGGGGGCGGAGATCTCGGCCGATTATCACGAGCGTTCACGCATTGTTGCTGTCAAGATGTGGATGGTCGCAGCGGGCGTACCCCTGACCGCGCTCATTCCCAGCCTGCTCGAACGGGTACTTCACTGGGACATCGCCGGACAACTCCAGGCTCTGAGCCTGCTGTACGTGGTGATGACGCCGCTGACAGTCGCGTGCCTGCTTGCGAACGTTCCCGAGGTCGGCGCCGCTCCGCCACGGAAGCCGCGCGGCCTGGTCGCCGCCCTGAAGCACTATGGATACTGGCTGCGCCAGCCCGACTCCATGCGCTTGGGCGCGTTGAATTCCCTGATTGCCTGTTCGGAAGCGGCCAACACCGGGCTCTACGTCTTCTTCGTGACTTATTCGCTCCGGCTGGATCGGTGGGCCACCAGCTTGCTGCTCGTGCAAACTGCCGTCGGGCTGGTGTCTATTCCCCTGTGGCTTGCGATGACCAGAAAGCAGGGTAAGTCCAAGGCGCTGCGCACCGTGCTGGTCGTCGACACGGTCGTCCCCCTGATGGCGCTGCTGATTCCTGCCGGGCACCTGGCGCCGCTATTGGGCTTCGTGGTGGCGCGGGGACTGACCTGGGGGGCCGAATACATGATTCTGCGCTCCCTGCTGGCCGACCAGATCTATCGCCACGCGATGCAAACGGGGGATGACAGCGCAGGTGCGTCCTATGCGGTGTTTCAACTTACGCAAAAAATCGCGGGAGCCGTGGCGGTCGGCCTGATCTACGGGGGGCTGGCCTGGCTCGGCTTTGATCCTGCGCATGGGCACCTCGACGCAGATGGTCTGGTACGTAGCGCGTTTGCGGTGCTGCCAGCGGCGTTGAGCGGCGTGTCGCTGCTGCTGTCCGCCGGGCTTGAGCCAGGCGTGCAGGCACCGACGACGGCGTCGAGGAAGTAGAGAAGCGCTCTCGGTCAAGCTGAATTCGGCCGACTTCCAGCGCGGCGGCATCAGCGCCGCCGATGATGCGAAGCGGGTGTTCGAGTGCTCAATCCGCTCAACATCGACCTGATCGCAAACAGCTAGTTTGGACCCGTCTTTCTGCTCCAGAGCCTATGACACTGGCTTGGGCTCTCTGAGGAGCTACCCAAGTATCTTGCCCCTTGCCGGCCTCCCCGCGTGGCCCCCATGGCGCCGGCAGCAAACGGCACGCCAACTTGCCAGTTCATGCGCGCGGCGACGGCAGTTGCGTGCTTGCCCTTGCGCGCTCGACAAATTCGAAGACGAGCATGCCGGCGACCATGGCGGCCACGAAGCCGATGGCCTTCGGATAGCCCGCACCCAGGGCCACCAATGCGGGGCCCGGGCAAAAGCCCGCCAGGCCCCAGCCGATGCCGAACGTGGCGCTGCCCAGCACCAGCCGCAGCGTTATGTTCGCGCTTGCCGGCAATTGCATCGGCAAGCCGAGGAGCGAGCGCTTGCGGCGCCTGGCAATGAGGAAGGCGAGCGAGCCCAAGGCAATCGCGCCGCCCATCACGAAAGCCAGGGACGGGTCCCAGGTGCCTGCAAGGTCAAGAAAGCCCAGCACCTTGGCCGGGTTGGCCATGCCGGAGACCATCAGGCCAATGCCGAACAGCAGGCCCGCGAGGAGTGCAGTCATGGCGGTCATCTCAACCTCCAATCAGGTGCCGTTGGACCAGAACTGTCAGGAATCCGGTCGCCATGAACGTCAGCGTGGCGACCAGCGAGCGGATGGAGCCGCGCGAGATGCCGCACACGCCGTGGCCGCTGGTGCAGCCGCTGGCGTAGCGGGTGCCAAGGCCTACCAGGAAACCGGCGGCCAGGATTTCACCCCAGCCCGCCTGGATATCCGCAACGGCGGGCATGCCCAACAGGCCCGCAACAAGAGGGGCGCCGACCAGACCGGCGAGGAAGGCCAGGCGCCAGGCCATGTCGTGGCGCGGCAGGCTCAGCAGGCCGCCGAAGATGCCACTGATGCCGGCGATGCGGCCGTTGAACAGCACCAGGACGGCTGCCGCCGCGCCGATGATGAGACCACCGGCCAGTGACAGGCCGGGCGTGAAGTTGGCGAGGTCAATCAGCATGTCCGGTCCTTGGGGTTGGCGCAGAACTGTTCATAGAGGACCGTCATGACGGCCAGCGCCTGGGGGCTCGCTACCGAATAGAAGATGTTCTTGCCGTCACGGCGCGTCGTCACCAGGCTTTGCTCGCGTAGCACGCCGAGCTGTTGAGACAGCGTTGGCTGGCGGATGCCGAGCTGTTCCTCCAGTTCGCCGACAGACAGCTCGCCTTGGGACAGGCGGCACATCAGCAGCAGGCGGTCCGGATTGGCCAGCACCTTGAGCAGCGCACAGGCGTTTGTCGCAGCGGCTTGCATCGTGGCGAGGTCGATCGTTGCGTGGGCCTGGTCCATGGGTCATCCAGCACTTTGCTTAACTATATTATATAAAACGATATAATGTATGTCAATAGAATGTTTGGCACCCAAGGAGGCAAGCAACCGAAGGAACTGCACGGCGCGAAGGCGGCTGTGCTCGCCCCGGCGGTGCGCAATGCAAAACTGTGCTTCCCTGGCAGGCGCCTGTTTGTACGTACCGGGGGGCACCCGGGAAATCTAATCTGGTGACACCGCAACGATCCGAACCCCGACCCACACGCAGCACGGGCCGGCCGGACTGCCCCCGTCGTTACAGGACACCACGCCAATGAGCTCCCCGAAACCTGAAGCAGGCCACATCGCCCCCTATACCCACCCCGCCGCCGGCTGGGGTGCGTTGAAGTACGTCGCCATCAACCTGATCAAGGAGAAGGTCGCCGGTGGCAAGTACAAGATGCTGTTCAGGCAGAACCAGGCGGATGGCTTTGACTGCCCCGGCTGTGCATGGCCGGACCGGCAGCACGCCTCCACTTTTGAGTTCTGCGAGAACGGCGTCAAGGCCGTGGCCGCAGAGTCCACCAGCATGCGCGTGACGCCCGAATTCTTTGCGCAGCACACGGTCACGTCGCTGATGGCGCAGACGGATTTCGAACTGGAACAGCACGGGCGGCTGACCCACCCCATGGTCTACGACCCACAGACCGACAAGTACCGCGAGATCGCCTGGGACGAGGCCTTTGCGCTGGTCGCGCGCCACCTGCGCGCGCTGCCGGACCCGAACCAGGCCGTGTTCTATACCTCGGGCCGTGCCAGCAACGAGGCCGCGTTCCTGTACCAGCTGTTCGTGCGGGCCTATGGCACCAACAACTTCCCGGACTGCTCGAACATGTGCCACGAGGCCACCAGCCGGGGCTTGCCGCAGACGATCGGCGTGGGCAAGGCCACCGTGGTGCTGGACGACTTCGAGCATGCCGATACCATCCTGCTGTTCGGCCACAATGCGGCCACCAACCATCCGCGCATGCTGGGCGAGCTGCGCGAGTGCGCGCGGCGCGGTGCCACCATTGTGTCGATCAATCCGCTGCGTGAACGCGGGGTCGAGCGCTTTACCAGCCCGCAGCATCCGGTTGAAATGCTGACCGGCTCCAGCACAAAGATTGCCTCGATGTTCGTGCAGCCCAAGCTGGGCGGTGACTTTGCGTTGATCAAGGGCATGGCCAAGCGGCTGGTCGAACTGGACGGCGAGGCCATCCGGCATGGCAGCGAGCGCCTGATCGACGTGGACTTCGTGCGCGAGCACACCACTGGCTTCGACGGCTTTGTCGAGGACCTGCGCGCGCAAAGCTGGGCCGACATCATCGCCGAGTCGGGCGTTTCGCAGGAGGATATCGATGCGCTGACCCAGGTCTATGCCCGTGGCAAGCGTGTGATGGCCTGCTGGGGCATGGGGCTGACGCAGCACAAGCATTCGGTGCCGACGGTGCAGATCCTGTCCAACCTGATGATGATGCGCGGGAACATCGGCCGCCCCGGCGCCGGGCTGCTGCCGGTGCGCGGGCATTCGAACGTGCAGGGCGACCGCACGGTGGGCATCGAGGAAAAACCCGAGCAAGCCTTTCTGGACCGCCTGCAGGCCGCCTTCGGCTTCGAGCCGCCGCGCCAGCATGGGTATGACGTGGTCCACACCATCTCGGCGATGCTCGAGGGCAAGGTCAAGGTCTTTGTCGGCCTGGGCGGCAATTTCTCCACCGCCACGCCGGACACGCCGCGCACGTTCGACGCGCTGCGCCAGTGTGACCTGACCGTGAACATCGCCACCAAGCTCAACCGCAGCCACCTGGTGCACGGCAAGGCGTCGCTGATCCTGCCCACGCTTGGCCGCACCGAGATCGACCGGCAGGACGGCGTGGCGCAGGGCGTGACCGTCGAGGACTCGGTCTGCATGGTCCATATCTCATTTGGCATGAACGCGCCGGCGTCGCCGCACCTGTTGTCGGAGATCGCCATCGTTGCGCGCATGGCGGCTGCAACGCTCGGCTCGGAGAAGATCGACTGGCTCTGGTATGCGCAGGACTATGCCCGCATCCGCGATGCCATCGAGCAGGTGATCGATGGCTTTGAGAGCTACAACGAGCGCGTCGCGGTGCCGGGCGGGTTCCACCTGACGCCCGCGGCATGCAACCGGGTCTGGCATACGCCGTCGGGCAAGGCGCAGTTCCTGGTCAACCGGATCGACAAGGACACCCCCATCAACCGTGCCCGCCAGCAGTATGGCGACAAGCTGATGGTGATGATGACGACGCGCTCGCACGACCAGTACAACACCACCATCTATGGCCTGGACGACCGCTACCGCGGGGTCTTCGGCCTGCGCCGGGTGGTCTTCATCAATCCGGCCGACCTGGCGCGGCTTGGGCTGAAGGCCGGGCAGCACGTGGACATCACCAGTGTCTGGGACGACGGCGTGCAGCGCCATGTCGAGGACTTCGTGCTGGTCGAGTACGACATTCCGCAAGGCTGCCTGGGCGCGTACTACCCCGAGACCAATCCCCTGGTGCCCCTGGAAAGCACCGGCGATGGCTGCGGCACGCCCACGTCGAAGTCGGTGCCCGTATTGTTGAGCCCGTCCCGTCGCCAGCCCGCGGCGGCGTGCTGATCCTGCGCTGCTGCGGCATCTGTTCTTTTGCGAGAGACCCCCATGGAATGCACCGGACTGGTTGAGCACTCAGGCTATGAAGCACGCAGCATCGTGCGGCACAAACACCGCGTGGCGCAGCCGGCCACGGACAATGTGGCGGAAGAAGTCCCGGTGGCGCTGGTGTACAACGGCATCTCGCACGCCGTGATGATGGCCACGCCGCTGGACCTGGAGGCCTTCGCGGTCGGCTTCTCGCTGACCGAGGGCATCGTCGGGCGCAATGCGGAGATCCACGACCTGGAAGTGCGCGTGCACCAGTACGGCGCCGAGGTGCAGATGGAGATCAGCGAGCACGCCTTTGCCGCCATGCGTGCCCGCCGGCGGGCGCTGGCGGGGCGTACTGGCTGTGGCGTCTGCGGCATCGAGAGCATCGAACTGCTCGACCTGCGGCCCGCGCGCATGCCCGAGCCGGCCACCCGGCTGACGCCGTCGCGCGAGATGATCGAGCGCGCCGTGGCGGCGCTGCCGTCGCACCAGCCGCTGATGCAGGCCACCGGGGGTGTCCACGCCGCGGCGTGGTGTGATGCGGGTGGCGAGATCCTGCATGTGTTCGAGGATGTGGGCCGCCACAACGGCCTGGACAAGCTGATCGGCCACCTGGCAATGCAGCGCGTGGCGATGGACGACGGCTTCGTGCTGCTGTCCAGCCGCGCCAGCTATGAACTGGTGCGCAAAGTGGCGCGCATGCATATCCAGATGCTGGCGACGATCTCGGCGCCGACCTCGCTGGCGATCCGCATCGCCGAGCAGGCCGGTCTGCGCCTGCTCAGTTTCTGCCGTCAGGGCGGGTATGTCGATTACACCGGCGGCAACCATGCGCAAGCCGCAGGCGCGATACCGGGAGGCGCAACATGCTGAACTTCGACGAGGCCCAGGCTCGGCCGACGGCGAACTGATCTGCCGTGGCGTCAACATGAGGCCGGGCAACTCCAAATTGTGCCGCTGCCGTACTATGATCTTCATCGTTGGCTTGGCTGACGGAGCCCGGTGAAGGGCTGGCTCAGTGCCCGGCCGGGCGGAAGCGACATGGCGAGCAGGGGGCGCAGCGTGAAACTCTATGAAAAACTGGCTGCGGATATCGAGGCATTGGTGCAACAGGGGGTACTGCTGCCCGGCGAGCGGATTCCGTCGGTGCGGCAGACCAGCCAGCACCACCGCATGAGCATTACCACGGTGATCCGGGCCTACGTCATGCTGGAGAGCCGCGGCATCATCGAAAGCCGGCCGCAGTCCGGCTATTTCGTGCGCGCGCGGCCGGGCGAGCCCGTGTTCGAACTGCGGCCGTCCAGGCCCAGTGCCAAGCCCTCGGCGGTGGATGTCAGCGCCCTGGTGCTTTCCACGCTGCGTTCGATCCGCTCCGATGACGCCGTGCCGCTCGGTTCGCCCTATCCGGACCCTTCGCTGTTTCCGTGGCAACGCATCAACCAGTACGCCAACAATATCGCGCGCCGCTATGCCAGGTGGACCATGCTGGACGACCTGCCGCCCGGCAGCCCCGAGCTGATCCGGCAGATCTCGCGCCGCTACCTGGAAAACGGCTACGCCATCGATCCGAACGAGGTGATCGTCACCATCGGCGCGACCGAGGCCATCAACCTCTGCCTGCAGGCGGTGGCCAAGCCCGGCGACACCATCGCGGTGGAATCACCGACCTACTACGCCATGCTCCATGCCATCGAACGGCTGGGCATGCGCGCCATCGAGGTCGCGACCGATCCGGCGGAGGGCATCGACATCGGCGCGCTGGCGCGGCTGATCGACGAAAAGGGCGTGGCCGCCTGCATGGTGATGCCCAACTTCCAGAACCCGCTCGGCTTCCAGATGCCCGACGAGAAGAAGCGCGCGCTGGTGGCCATGTTGACCGCGAAGGACATCCCCGTCATTGAGAACGACGTCTACGGCGAGCTCTATTACGGCGAGGCCCATCCCAGTTCATTGAAGGCTTATGACAAGGCCGGCATCGTGCTGCATTGCTCGTCCTTCTCCAAGACGCTCACCAATGCCTACCGCATCGGCTGGGCGCTGCCGGGCCGCTACCGCGGAGCGGTGGAGCGGCTCAAGTTCCTCAACACACTGACCACGCCCGCCATCCCGCAACTGGCGATTGCCGAGTTCCTGAAGAACGACGGCTACGACTTCCACCTGCGGCGGGTGCGCAAGGCCTATGCGCAGCAGGCCAGCATCATGGCCGCCGCGGTGCGCAGGTTCTTCCCGGACGGCACCACCACGTCGCGGCCGGCGGGGGGCTATGTGCTGTGGGTGCAGCTGCCAGAGGGCATCGACGCGATGGAGATGTACCACGCCGCGCTGGAGCACCGCATCACCGTTGCGCCGGGGCATATGTTTGCGCCCGGGGCCACTTACCGCCATTGCATCCGGCTGAACTACAGCGGGGAATGGTCGCCCGGCATCGAGTCCGCCGTGCAGACGCTGGGCAAGATCGCGCAGCATCTGCTGGCACGCAGCCGCGCGCCGGGCGAGGAAGAGCACTAGATGGAAAACGCTGATATCGATCCCGCTATCGTCGCGGCGCTCCAGGTCCTGTGGCAGGCTGGGCGAGAGGGTGGCAGCAGCCCCTGGTCGCTCGCCAAGCTGGCGAAGCGGTCGCAACTGCCGATGAGCGTGCTGCGGCGTGTGCTGACGCAGCTGCAGGCCGCCGGTCTGGCCGACGTGGCGATCGACGAGGAAGGCCGCGGTCACGCGAGCCTGACGCCGGCCGGCGCGGAGCTTGCCGCGCAGGCTTTCCCGAATCCTGACTGAGTGGCCGGCAGCCGCGCCCGCGGCTCAGCCCCCAACCAGCGACATGCGCACCGTCGGGTACTGCCGCTTGCGGCTGGCCAGCCGTTCCGCGCGCAACTCTGAGTAGCGGTCGCCGCGGGACTGCCACGCTTGCCGGACCGCATCCGCCACGGCGTCGTCCGGGCGGGCGGCGCCCAGGTGATGGCGCAGGTCGACCGAGCTGGTGGCGAACAGGCACAGGTGGAGCCGGCCATCGACCGAAACGCGCGCGCGGGTGCAATCGCCGCAGAACGGGTGCGACACACTGGAGATAAACCCCAGCTTCAGGCTGCCGTCGGCCAGCAGGTAGTTGCTGGCGGTCTCGCCGTCGCGCCTGGCGAGCGGCAGCAGCGCATGGGCGCGTTCGACCAGGCCGCGGATCTCGTCGGAGGGGACGACGCGCGAGTGTGACCACCCGCTCGGGCCTTCCACATCCATATACTCGATAAAGCGCAGCACCACGCCGCTGCCGCGGAAGTGTTCCACCAGCGGCAGCACCTGCGCGTCGTTGGTGCCGCGCTCGACCACGCAGTTGACCTTGACCGGTGCCAGGCCCGCGGCGCAGGCCGCGTCGATGCCCTCCAGCACGCGGCCGACCGGGAAATCCACATCGTTCATGGCGCGGAAGATGCCGTCATCCAGGCTGTCGAGGCTGACCGTGACCCGGCCCAGGCCCGCGTCGCGCAGCGAGCGCGCCTTGCGGGCCAGCAGGCTGCCGTTGGTGGTCATGGCCACTTCCACCTGGCCGCCGTCAAGGGTGCGCAGCGCGGCAATGCGTTCGACCAGGGACTCGATGCCCTTGCGCAGCAGCGGCTCGCCCCCGGTCAGGCGCACCTTCTCCACGCCCAGGCTGACAAAGGCGCGCACGATGCGCAGCAGTTCGGCATCGGAAAGGCGTTGCCCGGGGGACAGGAACGGATAGTCGCGCCCGAAACGCTCCTTGGGCATGCAATAGGTGCAGCGGAAGTTGCACTGGTCGATCACTGACAGGCGCAGGTCGCGCAGCGGACGGCCCAGCTGGTCGCGGCAGGCGGACGATGCCTGGTCCGGCTCGGGCGTTTCAAAACCGCGGGCGGCGGGCACTTCTTGCACAAGCGCTGCTTGCATGGCGAATCTCCCTGGGGCAATGGGGTCGGGCATGGCGCATCCCATGTCGTCCATGGTAGGGACCGATGGCCGCCCGGCAGGCGCACACATCGGCAGGCGCGCAAGCAGAACAGTTCGGCCAACGTCCTCTCGGCCTCATTCGCGCGGCGCCCGGATGCGGACCGTGGCGGTCTGTCCGGCGATCAGGTGTACCCCGGCCGGCACTTGGTCCAGCGCGACGCGCACCGGTATGCGCTGCGCCAGGCGCACCCAGTTGAAGGTCGGGCTGACGCTGGGGAGCAGGTTCGGCCCGACGGCGCGGTCCTGGTCCTCGATGCCGGGCGCAATGCTCTGCACATGTCCGCGCAAGGGGGTGCGCTGGCCCATGATGTGCACTTCGGCGGCGCTGCCGACGCGGATCGCGGGCAGCTTGGTTTCCTCGAAATAGCCCTCCACGTATTGCGAGCCGCTGGCCACCACCGACAGGCCCGGCTTGCCGCGGGTGGCAAAGTCGCCGGCGCGCGGCAGGCGGTCGCTGACATGGCCGTCGACCGGGCTGGTCACGCGGCAGCGGGCCAGGTTCAGCCTGGCCACGTCCACCGCGGCATCGGCTTCGTCGACGCGCGCCTGCGCCGCGGCCGCGTTCGCCGCCTGGCGCCGGCCCAGTGCCAGCGCGGCGCGCGCCGACGCGGCCTCGGCCTGCGCCTGTTTCAGGGCCAGGCTGAAGCGGTCCTGGTCCACCACAAACAGGACCTGGCCGCGTTGTACCCGGGCGTTGTCGCCGACGAGCACGGCCGTGACCAGGCCGGACACATCCGGCGCGACCCGGATCACTTCCGCGCGCACATGGCCGTCGCGGGTCCAGGGTGCCTCGGTGTAGTACTGCCACAAATGCCAGGCGGTCAGCGCCGCGGCGACCACGGCCGCGAGGGTCACCGCAACGGGGCCGAGCAGCGCAAGCTTGCGAATCATGATGGGGCCTGCCAGACGAGCGCGACGATCGCGCCCAGCACGAGGATATAAAGCGAGAAATTGAACAAGGACCGGTGCCACACGATGCGGTAGAAGCCGATCCGGGCGAGCACGGCGCGCACGCCGGCGGTGACGGCGAACGCCGCCAGCATCCACGCCAAGGTGGCTGGCACGAATACGCCGTACAGGTCGAACTCAGTGGCGTGCATGGGGCCTTCCTTCTGTAGGCGGATACAGGGCCAGCCGCAAGGTGGCCAGCGCCGCCAGCGCGGCGCGCGGGCTGCCGTAAGCCGTTGTTGTCAGCGCCGCGAAGGCCGCGTCGATCTGCGCGGCCAGCGCCGGCGCGGGCGTGCTGGCATGGCCGGCGCGCGCGCACTGGCGGTAGTGGCGCGCCACGCCTGCCAGCACGCGCTCCACCGCACGGCGGCGCGGCGCAGGCAGTCCGGCCGGGGCGCGCCGCAGCGCGAGCGCGGCGGATTCGACCAGGAAGTCGGCAACGGCTCTGTCCGCCTGCCTGCTGCTGGCATTGTTGCGGCGGGTCAGCGGCGGCCACTGGCGCAGCAGCCGGTCCAGCATGCGGCCGCGCAGCCGGGCGCTGTTGACCGGCGCACGCGGGTGCGCGGCCAGCGCGATGGCATCCCAGTTGGCCCTGGCGAGCCGGTACGCCACCAGCTGCTGGCCGAACGGCTGCATCAGGACGGCCCACAAGGCCGCGAAGACCAGCGCAGCCAGGCTCGCCAGGCTGCTGTTGAAGATGTCGGCGAAACTGGCGGCAGTCAGATGCTGCGGGCCCGGGAATGACGCCGCCGTGACCGCCAGCAGGACGCCGAACAGCGCATTGCGCGGCTGCGTCGTCATGGCGCCGATGACCAGGTAGGGGCCGAACATCAGCGCGGCAAGCGAGCCAAAGTCATGCGCCAGCTGCAGCACCACGAACTGGTAGTACCAGGACAGCAGCGCACAGGCGATGCTCCACGCGATCACCCGGCCGGCCATCAGCCGCGGCTCCGCGGTGGTGGCGATAAAGCAGCTGGCAAGCGCGGCCAGGCCGACCGCGCCGGCGCCGTCGAGCCAGCCTGACGCCATCCACAGCAGCCCGGCGACAAAGGTGGCCGAGCCGGCGGTGGCGCCGCGAAACAACAGCTGCGCGTGATCATGGTGCCGGGACTGGCCGGCGGGTTCCACCCGGTAGCGCAGCGCGGCCGGGCCGCTCCCGCCCTGGCGCAGGCTGGCCTGCAGCAGGCGGCAGTCTTGCCAGAGATCGCCGAGTTCATCGAGGTAGGTGCAGGTGGCCGCGATCAGCCGCGCATGCCAGTCCGTGGCTGCGCCCGGCGTGGTGCCTGCCGGGTACCAGGACGGCCTGGGCCGGGACGCACCTGCGTCGCCTGCGATCCACGCCAGCGTGGCACGCAGGCGCTGCGCGACGGCATCGGGCATGCCCTCCGGATGCCGTTGCAAGGCGCTGGCGGCGTCGGCAAGCGCCAGTACCAGCGGCAGCACGGCCGTCATGCGCTGGTGCAGCGCACGCGCGCGCCGCAGGGTCTGCGCGCCGCAGGCTTCATAGCCCAGCTGGGCCAGCTGGGTTTCAATTGCCTGGATATCGGCCGCCAGCAGGCTGAAGCTGTCATGGCGCTGGCCCGCGCTGGCACCGGCGGCCAGCACATCCGCGATCCAGCGCGAGGCGTGGTCCAGCCACGCCGACGCGCGCGCGGCCAGCGCCGGCGTGGTGCGGGCGGGAAAGACCACCGCGCTGACCACGCTGGCGCAGACGATGCCGATGACGATCTCCTCGATGCGGGTGAGCGCCACGTCGAAGACCGTTGCCGGATGGGCGACCGTCGGCAACGCCACGATCGGGAGCGTGTAGGCGGCCAGCAGGCAGATATAGTTGCGCGGCGCCGGTTCCAGCAGGGACAGGTAAAGCAGGGTGCCGGTCCAGCACGCAATCGCGGCCATCAGCAGCACGGGCTCGTCGACCAGCCAGGGCACCAGCGCCACCGCGCACACGGCGCCCAGCAGCGTGCCGATGACGCGATAAGTGCCCTTGGCATGGGTGGCGCCGGCCAGCGGGCTGGACACCAGGTAGACGGTAGCCATGGCCCAGTAGGGCCGCGGCAGGCCCAGCGCCAGCGCCACGTAGAGCGCCAGCATCGCCGCGCCGAACACTTTCAGCGAATGGAGCCACGGCGCAAGATCCGGCGCGCCCGCCCAGGCTGCCGCGAGCGTGTCGGCCACGCTGGCGTTGCGCGCGCGCAGCGCGGGGTGGGGGAGCGGGTTGGAGGACGGCATGGCTTCAGTTGGCAAGGCCCGCTGCGCGCATCAGCAGCTTCATCAGGCTGGCGCAGACGAAGACCGTGCCGACGCCCGCCAGCCACAAAGCCAGCAGCCAGCCCAGGCGGGCCGCCAGCGTTGAATGCAGGATCCTGGACATCAGTGATACCCCTCCCCGCGCTTGACCTTGCCGCGGAACACGTAATAGGACCAGGCCGTGTAGGCCAGGATGATCGGCACGATAAACAGCGTGCCGACCAGCGCGAAGCCCTGGCTTTGCGGCGGCGACGACGCATCGACGATCGAGATCGACGGCGGGATGATGTTGGGCCAGATGCTGATGGCCAGCCCGGTATAGCCCATGAAGATCATCAGCAGCGCGTACAGGAACGGCGACACGTTGGGGTGGTTGCGCAGGGCGCGGTAGATGCCAAAGGCCGAGAGCAGCACCAGCAGCGGCACCGGCAGGAAGAAGAACAGGTTGGGCAGCGCGAACCAGCGTTGCGCGATCTCCGGATGGGTCAGCGGCGTCCACACGCTGACCGCGGCGACCATCGCCAGCATCACGCCGGTCAGCACATTGGTCACGCGCAGCATGGTCCATTGCAGCCGGCCCTCGGTCTTCATGATGAGCCACGTAACCCCGAGGAAGGCGTAGGTGATCACCACGCCCACGCCGCAGAAGACCGGGAACGGCGCCAGCCAGTCGAGCGCGCCGCCGGTGAAGGTGGTGCCTTCCATGGCGATGCCGTCGATATAGGCGCCCAGCGTCACGCCCTGGAAGAAGGCCGCGACCACCGAGCCCCACGTGAACGCGGCGTCCCACCAGGGGCGGCTGCGGTCGCTCGCCTTGAAGCGGAACTCGAAGGCCACGCCGCGGAAGATCAGCCCCATCAGCATGAACATCAGCGGCAGGTAGAACGCAGTGAGCAGCACCGAGTAGGCCAGCGGGAAGGCGCACAGCAGCGCCGCGCCTCCCAGCACCAGCCAGGTTTCGTTGCCGTCCCAGACCGGTGCCACCGTATTCATCATGACGTCGCGGTCATGACGGTCGCCGACGAAGGGGAAGAGAATGCCGATGCCAAGATCGAATCCGTCCATGATGACGTACATCATCACGCCGAAGAAAATCAGGGCGGCCCAGATAACGGGAAGGTTGATACCCATGTCGATCACCTGTTCAGGATTCGCGGCGGCCGTGGCGGGCCATCGCGTGGGGTGCGCAAGCCGCGGCGATGGCGGCGGGAACGACGCTGCCGGGGCCGTACGACGGCTGGTCGTGCGGATGCGCATCAGGGACGGGGCCGGCGCTGGCCAGTTTGAGCATGTAGCGGATGCCCACGCCGAAGCAGACGAAATAGATCACCACGAACAGCGCCAGCGACAGCGCCACCGGGCCAGCCGCATGCGCGGAAACGGCGTCATGGGTACGCAGCAGTCCATAGACCACCCATGGCTGCCGGCCGATCTCGGTGGTCATCCAGCCAGCCAGCAGCGCGATCAGGCCGGCGGGACCCATCAGCACGGCAAGGCGCAGGAATGCCCTGGACCGGTACAGCGCGCCGTTGCGGCGCAGCACCCATCCCAGCAGGCCGAACAGGATCATCGCCACGCCCAGGCCAACCATGACGCGGAAGGTGAAGAACAACACCGTGGCATTGGGGCGGTCCCCCCTGGGGAAGTCCTTCAGGCCGCGGATCTGGCCGTCAAGGCTGTGCGTCAGGATCAGGCTGCCCAGGCGCGGTATCTCGACGGCATAGCGGGTTTCCTCGCGCGCCATGTCGGGGATGCCGAAGACGATCAGCGGGAAGCCGCTTTTGTCATCCCTTGCGGCGGTGTCCCAGTGCCCTTCCATCGCCGCGATCTTGGCGGGCTGGTGCTCCAGCGTGTTCAGGCCGTGGGCGTCGCCCACCATCGCCTGGATGGGCGCCGCGATCAGCACCATCCACAGGGCCATCGACAGCATCTTGCGGGCGGCCGGCACGGCGCGCTCGTGCAGCAGTTGCCAGGCCGAGGAAGCGGCCACAAACAGCGCCGTGGACAGCAGCGCGGCGATGACCATGTGCGCAAGGCGGTAGGGGAACGAAGGGTTGAAGATCACCTCGAGCCAGTCGGTCGGCACCACCTTGCCGGCAACGATGACGTAGCCGGCGGGCGTATGCATCCAGCTGTTGGACGCCAGGATCCAGGTGGAGGAAATCATGGTGCCGAGCGCCACCATCACCGTGGCAAAGAAATGCAGCCCCGGCCCGACGCGGTTCCAGCCGAACAGCATCACGCCAAGGAAGCCCGCTTCGAGGAAAAAGGCGGTCAGCACCTCGTAGGTCAGCAGCGGTCCCGTGATGCCCCCCGCAAACTGCGAGAAGCCGGACCAGTTGGTGCCGAACTCATAGGCCATGACCAGGCCGGAAACGACCCCCATGCCGAAGTTCAGGGCGAAGATCTTGATCCAGAACTGGTACAGGGTCCTGTATATCGTGTCCTGGGTGTAGAGCCAGCGTGCTTCCAGGAACGCCAGGAAACATGCCAGCCCGATCGTGATGGCGGGAAATAGGATGTGGAAGGAAACCGTGAATCCGAACTGGATCCGGGCGAGTTCCAGGGCTGTGAGTCCGTGCATCGATGTGCTCTCCGTGGGGTTGCCGCCGGCACGACGGCGTGTCGCGCGACACTACGGACAAGCGTAAGGATTACAGCCTGCCCGCTAGGGATACAGTTTTTGTGGAACTGTTCAAGCTCAGTTGTTCAGCGGGCAAGTTAGCTGGGCAGATAATGCAATTCAGGTAACGATTCAACCACTACTGTCATTCCCGCGCAGGCGGGAATCCAGCGTCTTCAAGAGTCACTGGGTTCCCGCCTTCGCGGTAACGACGGTGGCTCAACTGATGGGTATTCGCGCCGGCCAGGCACCTTGCGACACCAGCACAGATGGCGCTAACGAGCAGGATCACAGTCATGGTTGGCTCCCGCCGCATCGACGATCCAGGGCTCGCTGCAAGGACGGATCGTGATGCAGCGGGCAGCCGGAGCGGGCGCTCAACTGAACAGCTTCATGGCCTTGCCGAGGGTCGACCAGATGCCCGCGCCCAGCGGGATCAGCACATAGGCCCAGAACGCGAGCAGCAACAGCGACTTGCCGAAAGTTCGGTCGTCTTGCATGGTGGTGTCTCCGGTGTATTGGTATCGGAAGCGGGGGGGGCGCTCTCAGGCTGCTCTGGCCACTTCGCGCAGGTGGTGGCGCTCATGCACCGGCCGGATCAGCAGGTTGCACACGAAGCCCACTACCAGCAGGCCGGCCATGATGTGCAGGGTGTCGACATAGACCTCCGGCCTGGGCACGCCCATGGCCAGCTTGTGCTCGCGGATATAGTTGACCAGCGCCGGCCCGGCAATGCCGGCGGCGGCCCAGGCCGTCAGCAGGCGGCCGTGGATGCCGCCGACATAGGCCGTGCCGAACATGTCGGCCAGGTAGGCGGGAATGGTGCTGAAGCCGCCGCCATACATGGTGAGAATCAGGAAGTAGCAGACCACGAACAAGGCCACGTTGCCGGACGCGCCGACGGCCGGGACGGCCATGTACAGCGCGGCACCGAAGGCGAAGAAGATGGCATAGGTCAGCTTGCGGCCGAAGTAGTCGCTGGCGGAGCTCCACAGGAAGCGCCCCGTCATGTTGCCGATGCTGAGCAGCCCCACGAAGCCCGCGGCGGCCGCCGCCGTGATGCTGCCCTTGAAGATTTCCTGGATCATCACCGCAGCCTGGCCCAGCACGCCGATGCCGGCGGTGATGTTCAGGAACAGGATCAGCCAGAGCAGGTAGAACTGCGGCGTCTTCAGCGCCTGGTCGATATGCACGTGGGCGTGCGTGACCATCTTGCGGGCCTTGGTGGTGGGAACGTAGCCCGGGGGCGCCCAGCCTGGGGCCGGGATGCGGATGGCCAGTGCGCCGATCGACATCGAGATGAAGTAGACCACGCCCATGACCAGGAAGGTCTGTGCCACGCCCGCACTGGTGGCGCTCTTGAAGGCGTTCATCAGCGCGACCGACAGCGGCGCGCCGATCATCGCGCCGCCGCCGAAGCCCATGATCGCCATCCCGGTCGCCATGCCGCGGCGGTCCGGGAACCAGCGGATCAGCGTGGAGACCGGCGACACATAGCCCAGCCCCAGCCCGATTCCGCCCAGCACGCCGTAGCCCAGGTACAGCAGCCAGATCTGGTGCAGCCAGATGCCCAGCGCCGACACCAGGAAGCCGCCGCCGAAGCAGCACGCCGCCGTGAACATGGTGCGGCGCGGCCCGACCTTCTCCAGCCATTTGCCGGCGAAGGCGGCCGAGATGCCAAGGAAGAAGATCGCCAGCGAGAACACCCAGCCCAGCGTGGTCAGTTGCCAGTCGCCCGGCGCCGGCTGCGTGACGCCGAGGATGCGGGTCAGCGGCTCGTTGAAGACCGAGAAGGCATAGGCCTGGCCGATGCACAGGTGCACCGCCAGCGCCGCGGGCGGCACCATCCAGCGGTTGAAGCCCGGGCGGGCGATGATGGCCTCCTTCGAGAAGGGCGACGGGCGCGGCGCTGGCCGGGACGGCGGCGCCTGCCGGGACCGCTGTTGCGTGGATTGCGAGGGCGTCTGCGCTTGCGCGGGGTATGACATGAAGTTGTCTCCTACCTGGAAGTGGCAGCCTCTTTTGCGCGTGGTGCGATGGGCTGGAGCGCCTCGTTCAGCAAGAGCTGTGCCCAGGGCGCCCCCCCTTTGCCCTCAACGGATTGCGCGGCGCGGCCCGCGCACCGGGACGCGGCCTTGGACAAAATGTCCGGGCGGCGGCCCCTTGCCCGGGCCAAAATGTCCATGCGCGGCAGCGCGGCAGCGCGGCTGCGGGCGGCTCGGTTTAACTCCCAATACAGCCGCTGAGCCGACTGTCGCTAGACTCTCCTTCTGCCCCGGCAATAACCAAAGTGATGAGCGAACGACACAGCAACCCGGCCGAAGCCGACAACTGGCAGCGCCGCGCCATCCTGGTGGTGGACGACGAGGCCGGCATGCGCTCGTTCCTGTCCCGCGCGCTGGCAGGCAAGGTCGACAGCGTGGTGACCGCCGACAGCGCCGAAGCCGGCGCGGCGCTGCTGGAGCAACGCCATTTCGACCTGATCCTGCTGGACGTGGCGCTGCCCGGTGCCAGCGGGGTGGAATGGCTCAAGGCTCTGCGCGCGGCAGGCAACCCCGCCGATGTGATCCTGATGACCGCCTTCGCGGACATGGACACGGCCATTGCCGCGCTGCGCTCGGGCGCGGCGGACTTTATCGTCAAGCCGTTCCGCGTCGACCAGATGTTCAATGCCATCCGGCGCTGCTTCGACCGGACGCGGCTGGCGCGCGAGAACTACCTGCTGCGCCGCGAGCTGGACAAGTACACCGTCCAGAAGCACGTCATCGGTGACTCGGATGCGATCAAGAAGGTGATGGCGCTGGTGGCGCGGGTGGCGCCGATGCCGTCGACCGTGCTGGTGACGGGCGAGTCCGGCACCGGCAAGGAAGTGGTGGCGCGCGAGCTGCACCGCCTGAGCGGACGTCAGGGCCAGTTCGTGCCGCTGAACTGCGGCGCGATGGCGCCCGAGATCATCGAAAGCGAACTGTTCGGCCACGCCAGGGGCGCCTTTACCGGCGCGGCCGGGGCGCGGCATGGGCTGTTCCTCTATGCCGACGGCGGCACGCTGTTCCTGGACGAGGTCTCGGAACTGCCGCTGCCGATGCAGGCCAAGCTGTTGCGGGTGATCGAGGACCGGCGCATCCGGCCGCTCGGCACCGAGCGCGAGATCGCCGTCGACGTGCGCATCGTCGCGGCCTGCAACCGCAATCTTGCCAGCGAGGTCGCTGCCGGGCGTTTCCGCCAGGACCTGTACTACCGGCTCGACGTGGTGTCCGTCGCGATCCCGCCCTTGCGCACGCGGCCGGAAGACATCGTGCCGCTGGCCGAGCACTTCTCGGAGCAGTTGTCCGCCCAGCTTGGCCTGCCCCCGGTGCCGCTGTCGCCCTCATTGGTCCGGCTGCTCAAGGGCTACGACTGGCCAGGCAATGCGCGCGAACTGCGCAACCTGGTGGAGCGGGCGCTGATCCTGGGCGAATACCCGGTGGAGTTGCTGGCGCAGCAGGTGGATCCGGCGCAGGCTGGCCTGGCGGAAGAGGCCCGTGAGGACGGGGCCACGCCGGCCGACGACGCCGCGCTGCTGGAGGCGGTGGAGCGGCGGCACATCCTGCAGGTGCTCGCGGCGGAGGGCGGCAACCGGGTGGAAGCAGCGCGCCGGCTGGGCATCTCGCGCCGCACGCTGGACCGGAAATGCCTGCAGTGGGGCCTGCGTCCTTGAGCCCGGCTGCGCTGCTGCGCCGCTATCGCGCCTCGCTGCGTGCCAAGCTTGTGTCCATCGTGGTCGCGCCCCTGCTGGTGGCGCTGGTTGCGCTGCTGCTGATCACGGGGGTGTGGGGCAATCGCGCGTTCCAGGCATTGCTGGCGTACAAGGTCAACAGCGACCTGCTGGTCGCCCACGAGTACTTCGAGCATATGGTGGGCGGCGTGGAAGACCGGGTCCTGCTGGAGGCGAGGTCATATGCGCTGGTGGACGGACTTGGCCGCCGCGGCGCCATGCCCGGCATCCTGGCCGACGCGCGGCGCACGCATGGGCTCGATTTCCTGCAGTTGCTGGATCCGCAAGGGCGGCTTCTTGCCGCCGCGCCGGCCGGCGCGGCAGGGTCGGACCATGCCGCCTGGCGCGTGGTGGCTAGCGCCGCGGCCGGCCGCGCAGACGCCGCCACGGACGCATGGTCCGCCACGCAACTGGCCGCCGTTTCCGGCGAGCTTGCCCGACGCGCACAGGTTGCGCTACGCCCCACCGCCAATGCGGCAGCGACCGACAGGACACAGGAAAGCCGCGGCATGGTGATGCACGCAGCCGCACCGGTGTTCAATGAAGCAGGAACGCTGGTGGCGATCCTGCATGGCGGCACGCTGCTGAACAACAACCTCGGCTTCATCGACACGATCAACGCGCTGGTCTACCAGCCGGAATCCCTGCCTCTTGGCAGCGAGGGCACGGCAACCCTGTTCCTGGACGACACGCGCATTGCCACCAATGTGCGGCTGTTCCATGGCGAGCGGGCGCTGGGCACGCGGGTCTCGCGCGAGGTGCGCGACAAGGTGCTGCTGCGTGGCGAGAAGTGGCTGGACCTGGCGTTCGTGGTCAGCGACTGGTACATGAGCGCGTATGAGCCGATCGCGGACAGCCGCGGCCAGCGTATCGGCATGCTGTATGTTGGCTATCTTGCCAGGCCCATCGGCCAGGTGAAGAACCTGGCTTTTGGGGTGCTGGTGGGCCTGTTCCTGCTGCTGGGCGTGGCGGGGTCGTTGCTGGCCTTGCTCTGGGCCAGACGCGTGTTCACGCCCATGACGCGGATGGTCGGCACCATGCAAGCGCTGAAGGCGGGCGATGCCGATGCGCGCGTGGGCCCGGTGCGCAGCGCTGACGAGCTGGGCCAGCTCGCCAGCCAGTTCGACCAACTGCTGTCGGCGCTGCGGCAGCGCAATGACCAGCTCAGGGAGTGGGCGGACTCGCTCGATCGCAAGGTGGCAGAGCGCACGCGCGAGCTGGAAGACGCAAACGCCGAGCTGCGCGCCACTCGGCAGCAGCTGATTACGTCGGAGAAGCTCGCTGTCGCAGGACATCTTACGGCGGGCGTAGCACATGAGATCAACAATCCGATCGCGGTAATCCAGGGCAACCTGGACGTGGCCCGCGACATCCTTGGCCCGGCTGCCGAGCCCGTCCGGCACGAGCTGAAGCTGATCGACGAGCAGGTGCGGCGTATCCACCTGCTGACCAACCGGCTGCTGCAATTCGTCCGGCCAGAGGCATACGCCGGCAATACGGAGCGCCTGGACGCGGGCGAGGTCGCGGCAGGCTGCGTCGACCTGGTCCAGCACATGCTGCGGGGCGCGGCGATCCGGGTCGAACTGGACTGCCGGGCGACCCGGCAAGTGCAAATCAGCCGCAGCGAGCTGCAGCAGGTCGTGGTCAACCTGCTGACCAATGCCATCCACGCCATGCCGCAAGGCGGTACGCTGACGATTGCCACGCGGGACTGGGATAGGCAGGGCGTGACGCTGCATGTGCGCGACACCGGCCAGGGCATCCGGGAGCAAGACCTGCCCAACCTGTTCAATCCGTTCTTCACCACCAGGAAACAGATGGGAACCGGCCTGGGCCTGTCCATCAGTTATGCGCTGGTGGAACGCTATGGCGGCCGCATCACCGTGGACAGCACGCCGGGGCAGGGTGCGGAGTTTATCGTGTGGCTGCGTGAGGACGGTGGGCCGGGGCAGTCAGCCGGCGCATGAACACATGCGAAGCCATCCGCGGAGGAAGTCAAACGGCTGACAGGTACGAATCAGCCCTTCGTAGAACCGAAAAGCGGACCCGTCAGGCCACGCGCCGCCCAGGCATCAGCCCCCCATATTCCTTCCCCAAAAACTGCGCCGTGTGCTCCAGCAGATAGGCGCGGCAGCTCTCGCTGGCCGGTGACAAACGCTTGCTGGACATGTGCGCGACATGCCAGATGCGCTCGATCGGCGTGCCGGCCACGTCCAGCAGCGCGATCTCGCCGGTGCGCAGCTCCAGCCCCAGCGTGTGCAGCGACAACAGGCTGATGCCCATGCCGGCCATCACGGCCTGCTTGATGGTCTCGTTGCTGCCCAGGGTGATCACCTTGGCCGGCGTGAACAGGTGGTCCCGGAACATATACTCCGCCACGGTTCGGGTGCCGGAACCCGGCTCGCGCAGCAGGACGGTCTCGTGACGCAGTTCCTGCAGGTCGAATCCCTTTGCGTCGTGCAGGGGGTGACGCGGCGAGGCCACCAGCACGTGCGGATGCGCGGCGATCGGTTCGGACACGGCGTCCAGTTCGCGCGGCGGGCGGCCCATCAGCGCGAGGTCGATGGCGTTGTCCTGCAGCAGTTGCAGCAACGTCTCGCGGTTGCCTTCGGCGATGCGCAGGTCCACGCCCGGGTGCAGCGCGGTAAAGCCGGCGAGCAGCTTGGGCGCGAAGTACTTGGCCGTGCTGATCAGCCCGATCGTGATCGAACCTTGCTCGACGTCCTTGACCGCCTGCAAGCCTTCCTCGGCGTCCTTGACCTCGCCGAGGATTCGGGAGGCATGGTGCAGCAGGCGGTCGCCGGGCTCGGTCAGCGTGAGCTGCCCCTTGATCCGTTCGAACAACGCCAGCCCGACCACCGATTCGAGCTGCTTGACCTGCATCGAGACCGCTGGCTGGGTCAGGTGCAGTTCCTCGGCTGCGCGCACGAAGCTGGCGTGCCTGGCCACGGTGACAAAGATCTGCAACTGGCGAAGGGTGAGGGCGCGCAGGAAGGACATGGGCAGTGGGGGCATTGCGTTCGGATAACACATCCACCCCTACCGTCATTCCCGCGCAGGAATCACGGTGGCTTAACTGACCGGCGTTGAGCTGAAGGGGCAGCCTTCGTAATCCCGGCGATGTGCATTTTTGTCCGCACTTAAGGGATTGCTTATACAGGCACTAAGAATATCTGAATTTACCTTATGTGGGTGAGCTTATATCTTTTCATCAACGCAGTTACACGCCGCTCAACCACGCAAGGAGACAAGCATGAACGCACCTGAACCGGTCCAAGCCAAGCCGCGCAAGCGCTATGACGCCGGCGTCATGAAGTACAAGGAAATGGGGTACTGGGACGCGGACTACGAGCCCAAGGACACCGACCTGCTGGCCCTGTTCCGCATCACGCCGCAGGACGGCGTGGATCCGGTCGAGGCCGCCGCCGCGGTGGCCGGTGAATCGTCCACCGCCACCTGGACGGTGGTGTGGACCGACCGCCTGACGGCCTGCGACATGTACCGCGCCAAGGCTTACCGGGTCGATCCGGTGCCCAACAACCCCGAGCAGTTCTTCTGCTACGTGGCCTATGACCTGTCGCTGTTCGAGGAAGGCTCGATCGCCAACCTGACCGCGTCGGTCATCGGCAACGTCTTCAGCTTCAAGCCGATCAAGGCCGCGCGCCTGGAAGACATGCGCTTCCCGGTGGCCTATGTGAAGACCTTCGCTGGCCCGTCCACCGGCATCATCGTCGAGCGCGAGCGCCTGGACAAGTTCGGCCGTCCGCTGCTGGGCGCCACCACCAAGCCCAAGCTGGGCCTGTCGGGCCGCAACTACGGCCGCGTGGTGTACGAGGGCCTGAAGGGCGGGCTGGACTTCATGAAGGATGACGAGAACATCAACTCGCAGCCCTTCATGCACTGGCGCGACCGCTTCCTGTTCGTGATGGACGCCGTCAACAAGGCCTCGGCCGCCACCGGCGAGGTCAAGGGCAGCTACCTCAACGTGACCGCCGGCACCATGGAAGAGATGTACCGGCGCGCCGAGTTCGCCAAGTCGCTGGGCTCGGTCATCATCATGATCGACCTGATCGTCGGCTGGACCTGTATCCAGTCGATGAGCAACTGGTGCCGCCAGAACGACATGATCCTGCACCTGCACCGCGCGGGCCATGGCACCTACACCCGGCAGAAGAACCACGGCGTGTCGTTCCGCGTGATTGCCAAATGGCTGCGCCTGGCCGGCGTCGACCATATGCACACCGGCACCGCGGTGGGCAAGCTGGAAGGCGATCCGCTGACCGTGCAGGGCTACTACAACGTCTGCCGCGACGCCTACACCCATACCGACCTGACCCGCGGCCTGTTCTTTGACCAGGACTGGGCTTCGCTGCGCAAGGTGATGCCGGTGGCCTCGGGCGGCATCCACGCCGGCCAGATGCACCAGCTGATCCACCTCTTTGGCGACGACGTGGTGCTGCAGTTCGGCGGCGGCACCATCGGCCACCCGCAAGGGATCCAGGCGGGTGCCACGGCCAACCGCGTGGCGCTGGAAGCGATGGTGCTGGCGCGCAATGAAGGCCGCGACATCCTCAACGAAGGGCCGGAGATCCTGCGCGAGGCCGCGCGCTGGTGCGGACCGCTGCGGGCCGCGCTCGATACCTGGGGCGACATCAGCTTCAACTACACGCCGACCGACACCTCGGACTTCGTGCCCACCGCGTCGGTGGCCTGAGCCTGACTACGCCACCAAAGCACGTAGAGCGAACCCAAAGAACGAGAGGACATCATGCGTATTACTCAAGGCACTTTCTCCTTCCTGCCCGAACTCACCGACGCGCAGATCACCAGCCAGCTTGAATACTGCCTGAACAAGGGCTGGGCGGTCGGCATCGAGTACACCGACGACCCGCATCCGCGCAATACTTACTGGGAGATGTTCGGCCTGCCGATGTTCGACCTGCGCGATGCCGCCGGCATCCTGCTGGAGATCAACAACGCGCGCGCCACCTTCCCCGACCATTACATCCGCGTCACGGCTTTCGATTCGACGCATACGGTGGAGTCCGTGGTGATGTCGTTCATCGTCAATCGTCCTGCCGACGAGCCCGGCTTCCGCCTGGTGCGCCAGGAAGAACCCGGCCGCACCATGCGCTACTCGATCGAGAGCTACGCCGTGCAGGCACGCCCCGAGGGCAGCCGCTACTGAGCGGCACCGGCTGAACCGCCGCGCGGCGCCGCCGCCGGCAATTTCCTGATCGTGCAATCCCACGGCCGCGCCGCCGCAAGGCTGCGCGCCGGGGGAGTTGCGCCTCGAATCTATCGAGCCGAATGCTCGAATGATCCTCACGGAGCCTGCCATGTCCGCACCTGAAACGACCGCACCGCTGCAGCCGCCAGTTGCTCAGGCCGCATCGCTGGCCGAGTCTCTGGCCAGCTCGGGCATCACCGAGCTGCTGGCCCAGCTTGACCGCGAACTGATCGGGCTCAAGCCGGTGAAAGCGCGCATCCGCGATATCGCCGCCTTGCTGCTGGTGGACAAGCTGCGCGCCGCGCGCGGCTTCAGCGCCGGCGCGCCCAGCCTGCATATGTGCTTCACCGGCAATCCCGGCACCGGCAAGACCACGGTGGCCATGCGCATGGCGCAGATCCTGCACCAGCTCGGCTACGTGCGGCGCGGCCACCTGGTGGCGGTGACGCGCGACGACCTGGTCGGCCAGTATATCGGCCATACCGCGCCCAAGACCAAGGAGATCCTGAAGAAGGCCATGGGCGGGGTGCTCTTCATCGACGAGGCCTACTACCTCTACCGCCCGGAGAACGAGCGCGACTACGGCCAGGAGGCCATCGAGATCCTGCTGCAGGTGATGGAGAACAACCGCGAAGACCTGGTGGTGATCCTGGCCGGCTACAAGGACCGCATGGACCGCTTCTTCGAGTCCAACCCGGGCATGTCCTCGCGCGTTGCCCACCATATCGATTTCCCTGACTACCAGCTCGAGGAGCTGCGCCAGATCGCCGACCTGATGCTGGCCGAGATGCAGTACCGCTTCGACGACCAGAGCCGGGCCGTGTTCGCCGACTACCTGGCCCGGCGCATGGCGCAGCCGCATTTCGCCAATGCCCGCAGCGTGCGCAATGCGCTGGACCGCGCGCGGCTGCGCCATGCCTCGCGGCTGCTGGACGACGCCGGCACGGTGGTCGACGACCATACCCTGACCACGATCACGGCGGGCGACCTGCTTTCCAGCCGCGTGTTTTCGAAGGCTGGACCGGATGCGCCGGCCCCGGCCAAGGAGTAAGCCATGCAAGCCCTGATCTTCGATGTCGACGGCACCCTCGCCGATACCGAAAGCGCCCACCTGCAAGCCTTCAATGCCGCCTTTGCCGAGGTCGGCCTGGACTGGCACTGGGACGCGCCGCTCTACACGCGCCTGCTCAAGGTGGCCGGCGGCAAGGAGCGCCTGATGCACTACTGGCGCATGGTCGACCCGGAAGAGGCCCGCGGCTGCAAGGTGAAGGAAACCATCGACGCCGTGCACGCCATCAAGACCCGCCACTATGCCGAGCGTGTGGGGGCGGGCGGCCTGCCGCTGCGCCCGGGCATTGCCCGCCTGATCGCAGAGGCCGGCGAGGCCGGCCTCCCGCTCGCGATTGCCACCACCACCACGCCGGCCAACCTCGACGCGCTGCTGCAGGCGCCGCTTGGCGCGGACTGGCGCCGGCGCTTTGCCGCCATCGGCGATGCCGGCACCACGGCCATCAAGAAGCCGGCGCCCGATGTCTACCTGGCCGTGCTGGAGCGGCTCGGCCTGCAGGGCGGTGATTGCCTGGCGATCGAGGACTCGGAGAACGGCTTGCGCGCCGCCCGCGCGGCCGGCATCCCCACGGTGGTCACGCCCACCGCGTTCAGTGCGCACGACTCGTTCGAGGGCGCGCTGCTGGTGCTGCCGCATCTTGGCGATCCCGGCGAACCCATGCCCCAGCACGTGCCCGGCGCGGCGCACCGCTGGGCCGATCTTGCCGCACTGCGCGCCTGGCACCACGGCACGCTGATCGAGGCGACCTGACATGCATGCCAAGGAACCCAACACCGGCCACGGCGGCCAGCGCGCCATCCGCCTGGCGCCATCGATCCTGTCGGCCGATTTCGCGCGCCTGGGCGAAGAGGTGTGCGCGATCGAGGCCGGCGGCGCGGACCTGGTGCACTTCGATGTGATGGACAACCACTATGTGCCCAACCTGACCATCGGCCCGCTGGTGTGCGAGGCGATCCGGCCACTGGTCTCCATTCCCATCGACGTGCACCTGATGGTGGAGCCGGTCGACGCGCTGATCCCGCTGTTCGCCAGGGCCGGCGCCAACCTCATCAGCTTCCATCCGGAGGCGAGCCGCCATGTGGACCGCACCATCGGCCTGATCCGCGACCACGGCTGCAAGGCCGGCCTGGTGCTGAACCCGGCCACGCCGCTGAGCTGGCTGGACCACACGCTGGACAAGCTCGACCTGGTGCTGCTGATGAGCGTGAACCCGGGCTTCGGCGGCCAGGCCTTCATTCCGGGCGTGCTGGACAAGGTGCGCCAGGCGCGCGCGCGCATCGACCGGCAGGTGGACGCCGGCGGGCGGCCGGTCTGGCTGGAAATCGACGGCGGCGTCAAGGCCGACAACATCGCCGGGATTGCCCGCGCGGGCGCCGACACCTTCGTGGCCGGCAGCGCCGTGTTCGGCGCGCCGGATGCCGGCGGCGGCTACCGGAGCATCCTGCGCCGCCTGCGCGAGGCCGCCACCATCACGTAGGCCTTCCGCACCGGCACTACACAAGAACACATAGCCAATCCAGAGGAGACCTGTCATGCCTGAAGTCCAAAGGATGACCCTGACGCAGTTCCTGATCGAGGAACGCCGCCGCTATCCGGAAGCCAGCGGCGGCTTCAACGGCCTGATTCTCAACGTCGCCATGGCCTGCAAGGAAATTGCACGCGCGGTGGCCTTCGGCGCGCTGGGGGGCTTGCACGGCAAGGCCAGCGCGCAGGGTGGCGAAGAGGGGGCCGTCAACGTACAAGGCGAAATCCAGCAGAAGCTGGACGTGTTGAGCAATACCACCTTCCTGCGCGTCAACGAGTGGGGCGGATACCTGGCCGGCATGGCGTCGGAGGAGATGGAGGCGCCTTACCAGATCCCGGGACACTACCCGCGCGGCAAGTACCTGCTGGTGTTCGATCCGCTCGACGGCTCGTCCAACATCGACGTCAATGTCTCGGTGGGCAGCATCTTCTCGGTGCTGCGCGCCCCTGACGGCTCCGGCACCGTCACCGAGCAGGACTTCCTGCAGCCTGGCACAGCCCAGGTGGCGGCCGGCTACGCGCTCTACGGTCCTACCACCATGCTGGTGCTGACTGTCGGCAACGGGGTCAATGGCTTTACCCTCGATCCCAATCTGGGGGAATTCTTTCTCACCCACCCCAACCTGCGGGTGCCGGCCGATACCCAGGAATTCGCGATCAATGCCTCGAACAGCCGCTTCTGGGAAGCGCCGGTGCAGCGCTATATCTCCGAGTGCATGGCCGGCAAGAGCGGGCCGCGCGGCAAGGATTTCAACATGCGCTGGATCGCGTCGATGGTGGCCGAGGCGCACCGCATCCTGATGCGCGGCGGCGTCTTCATGTACCCGCGCGACACCAGGGATCCCGCCAGGCCGGGCCGCCTGCGCCTGCTGTACGAGGCCAACCCGATCGCCTTCCTGATGGAGCAGGCCGGCGGGCGCGCCAGCACGGGCCGGCAGACGTTGATGTCGGTGGCGCCGGGCGCGCTGCACCAGCGCATCGGCGTGATCTTCGGCTCGCGCCATGAAGTGGAGCGGATCGAGGGCTACCACACCAACCAGACCGACCCCGACCTTCCGAGTCCCCTGTTCAACGAGCGCAGCCTGTTCCGCGCGTCTGCCTGAGGTGCCTGGCCATGTCAGAACGTTATCCCATTATCGCCATCACCGGGTCCTCGGGCGCCGGTACTACGTCGGTGACCCGTACCTTCGAGAACATCTTCCGCCGCGAGGGTGTGAAGTCGGTGGTGATCGAAGGCGACAGCTTCCACCGCTTCGACCGCGCCGAGATGAAGGTCAAGATGGCCGAGGCCGAGCGCACCGGCAATATGAACTTCAGCCACTTCGGCGCGGAGAACAACCTGTTCGGCGAGCTGGAGAACCTGTTCCGCACCTATGCGGAGTCCGGCACGGGCATGCACCGGCACTACCTGCACAGCCCGGAGGAGGCGGCGCCGTTCGGGCAGGAGCCCGGCACCTTCACTCAGTGGGAGCCGTTGCCCGCCGATACCGATCTGCTGTTCTACGAGGGTTTGCACGGCGGCGTGGTCACGGACGAGGTCAATGTTGCCCAGTACCCCAACCTGCTGATCGGTGTGGTGCCCGTCATCAACCTGGAATGGATCCAGAAGCTGTGGCGCGACAAGAAGCAGCGCGGCTACTCGACCGAGGCCGTGACCGACACCATCCTGCGCCGCATGCCTGACTACGTGAACTACATCTGCCCGCAGTTCTCGCGCACGCATGTGAATTTCCAGCGGGTGCCGTGCGTGGACACGTCCAACCCCTTTATCTCGCGCGAAATCCCCGCGCCCGATGAAAGCATGGTGGTGATCCGTTTTGCCAACCCGAAGGGGATCGACTTCCAGTACCTGCTGAGCATGATCCACGATTCCTTCATGTCGCGCGCGAACACCATCGTGGTGCCCGGCGGCAAGATGGAACTGGCCATGCAGCTGATCTTCACGCCCTTCGTGCTGCGCATGATGGAGCGCCGCAAGCGCGCAGCGCTGTAATGCCCCGTCACCTACTGATGCTTCCGAGAATCACGACGACGCATCTTGCTTGTCGTCCCCGCGCAGGCGGGGACCCAGTGTCTTTAGGACGCTGGATTCGCGCCTGCGCGGGAATGACAGTAGTGGTTTTTGCGCTGTCGCGATTTAAGGAAAGCTCAATAGAACACCGTCTTGTGAGGATCCATTAGATGAACGCCCCCGAACGCATCGATTCCGCGGCGCGCTGCGCCAACGCACTGCGCTTCCTGGCCGCCGACGCGGTGGAGCAGGCCAGGTCCGGCCACCCCGGCGCACCCATGGGCATGGCCGAGATGGCCGAAGCCCTGTGGCGGCGCCACCTGCGCCACAACCCGGCCAACCCGGCCTGGCCCGACCGTGACCGCTTTGTGCTGTCCAACGGCCATGCTTCCATGCTGCAGTACGCGCTGCTGCACCTGACCGGCTACGACCTGCCGATGTCGCAGCTGCGCCAGTTCCGCCAGCTGCACGCGGCCACGCCCGGGCATCCGGAGCTTGGCGTGACGCCGGGCGTGGAGACCACCACCGGGCCGCTGGGGCAGGGCCTGGCCAATGCCGTCGGCATGGCGCTGGCGGAGAAGCTGCTGGCCGCCACCTTCAACCGGCCCGGTTTCGACGTCGTCGACCACCACACCTATGTCTTCCTCGGCGATGGCTGCCTGATGGAAGGGCTCAGCCACGAAGCCTGCTCGCTGGCGGGCACGCTCGGGCTGGGCAAGCTGATCTGCCTGTACGACGACAACGGCATCTCCATCGACGGCAACGTTGCTGGCTGGTTCGGCGACGACACGCCGAAGCGCTTTGCCGCATACGGCTGGCATGTGATCGCCGTTGACGGGCACGATGTGCAGGCCATCGACGCCGCGCTGCACGAGGCCAAAGGCGAGCGCGAGCGGCCTACGCTGATCTGCTGCCGCACCGTGATCGGCAAGGGCGCGCCGGCCAAGGCCGGCGGGCACGATGTGCATGGCGCACCGCTGGGCGCGCCGGAGATCGCCGCCATGCGCGCGGCGCTGGGCTGGGAAGCCGAGCCCTTCACCGTGCCGGCGGATGTGGCTGACGCCTGGGACGCGCGCGCGCAGGGCGCTGCGCGCGAGGCCGAATGGGAAGCGCGCTTCGCTGGCTATTGCGCCGCGCACCCCGAGCTGGCCGAGGAATTCCTGCGCCGTGCCAATGGCTGCTTGCCGGAAGGCTTCGATGCGGAACTGATGGCGTTGCTGGACGCGCCTTCGCCGCTGCAGGGCAAGATCGCCACGCGCAAGGCATCTCAGCTCTGCCTGGAGGCGCTCACGCCCGCCTTGCCCGAGCTGCTGGGCGGCTCGGCCGACCTGACCGGCTCCAACCTGACCAATGTCAAGGCGTCGGTCTGGGTCAATCATGCCGGGCATGGCAACTACGTGAGCTATGGCGTGCGCGAGTTCGGCATGGCCGCCGTCATGAACGGCATTGCGCTGCATGGCGGGCTGATCCCCTACGGCGGCACCTTCATGACCTTCTCGGACTATTCGCGCAATGCCATCCGCATGGCGGCGCTGATGCGCCTGCGCGTGGTGCACGTGCTGACGCATGACTCGATCGGGCTTGGCGAGGACGGTCCCACCCACCAGCCAGTGGAACACGCCGCCAGCCTGCGGCTGATCCCCAACAACCAGGTCTGGCGCCCCTGCGACGGCGCCGAGACCGCGTATGCGTGGCTGGCCGCGCTGCAGCGTGAGCATGGCCCGACCTGCCTGGTGCTGTCGCGGCAGGCGCTGATGCCGTTCGAGCGCGGTGCGGCCCAGCGCGCGGATATCGCGCGTGGCGGCTATGTGCTGCGCGATGTGCCGGCGCCTCGCGTGGTGCTGATCGCCACGGGCTCCGAGGTGGAAATCGCCATGCGCGCGGCGCTGGACCTGGCGGACGGCGGCATCGCCGCGCGCGTGGTGTCCATGCCCTGCGTCGAGTTGTTCTACGCGCAGGACGCGGCGTACCGGGACAGCGTGCTGCCGCCAGGCTTGCCGCGCATCAGCGTGGAGGCCGGCGCCACCTGGTACTGGCGGGGCGTGGTGGGCGAGCAGGGCCTGGCGCTGGGCATCGACACCTTCGGCGAATCCGCGCCGGCCGAGGCGCTGTACCAGCACTTCGGCCTGACCCCGGCGCATGTCGCGGCCGCCGCGCGCGCGCTGCTGGAGGACGCGTGATGGCTACCGTATCCATGCCCTGCACCGCGGTGCTGATCGACCTGGACGGCACGCTGGTCGACAGCGCGCCCGACATTGTCGAGGCCGCCAACCGCATGCTGGCCGACCTCGGCAGCCCGGCACTGCCGTTCGGCACCGTGGCCGGCTTCATCGGCCGTGGCGTGCCCAACCTGGTGCGGCGTGTGCTGGAGACCGCGCAGCTCGCGCCAAGGCTGGACGCCGCCGACGCCGAGGCGATGTTCCACCGCCACTATGCCGAGACCAACGGCCGCCTCGGCTCAGTGTTCCCGGGCGTGGAGGCCGGACTGGCCGCGCTCCAGCGGCAGGGTTACCGGCTTGCCTGCGTCACCAACAAGCCGCGCGCGCTGGCGGTGCCGCTGTTGGCGCTGACCGGGTTGTCGCAATACCTGGAAGTGCTGGTGGCGGGCGACTCGATTGCGCAGATGAAGCCCGACCCCGAACCATTGCGGCATGCCTGCAACCTGCTCGAGGTCGATCCGGCGCACGGCGTGCTGGTGGGGGATTCGGCCGTGGACGTGGCGGCGGCGCGCGCGGCCGGCATCCCGGTCTGCCTGGTGCGCTATGGCTACGCCGGCCCCGGCGGGCCCGCGGCGCTGGGCGCTGACGCGCTGGTCGATTCGCTGGAGGCGCTGCCGGCGCTGCTGACCCTGGCGCGGCTGGCACCAGCCGCCTGATATTGCGCCGGCGCGACCGGCAAGGATACCAAGACAAGTAAAGGAGACAGCATGACTATCAAGGTTGCCATCAACGGCTACGGGCGCATCGGGCGCAATGTGTTGCGCGCCCACTATGAAGGCGGCAAGCGGCACGATATCGAGATCGTCGCCATCAACGACCTCGGCAACGCCGCCACCAACGCCCACCTGACTCAGTACGACACCGTCCACGGCCGCTTCCCGGGCGAGGTCTCGGTGGACGGCGATGCCTTGCGCGTCAACGGGGACCGGATCCGCGTGCTGGCGCAGCGCAACCCGGCCGAGCTGCCGTGGGGGGAACTGGGCGTGGACGTGGTGATGGAGTGCACGGGGCTCTTCACCAGCAAGGAAAAGGCCTCGGCCCACCTGAAGGGCGGTGCGAAGAAGGTGATCATCTCCGCCCCCGGCGGCAAGGACGTGGACGCCACCATCGTCTATGGCGTCAACCATGGCGTGCTGAAGGCGGCCGACACGGTGATCTCCAATGCCTCGTGCACCACCAACTGCCTGGCGCCGCTGGTCAAGCCGCTGCACGAGAAGCTGGGCCTGGTGAACGGCCTGATGACCACGGTGCATTCCTATACCAACGACCAGGTGCTGACCGACGTCTACCACGAGGACCTGCGCCGGGCGCGCTCGGCCACCATGTCGATGATCCCGACCAGGACCGGCGCCGCCGCCGCGGTCGGGCTGGTGATGCCTGAGCTGGACGGCCGGCTGGACGGCTTTGCCGTGCGCGTGCCGACCATCAACGTGTCGCTGGTCGACCTGTCCTTCGTGGCGGCGCGGCCGACCACCGTTGAGGAAGTGAACGGCATCCTCAAGGCAGCCGCCGAAGGCGAGCTCAAGGGCATCCTGGACTACAACACCGCGCCGCTGGTCTCGGTGGACTTCAACCACAACCCGGCTTCGTCCACCTTCGACACCACCCTGACCAAGGTCAACGGCACGCTGGTCAAGGTGTCGGCCTGGTATGACAACGAATGGGGCTTCTCCAACCGCATGCTGGATACCGCGGTGGCGCTGGCCCATGCACGCTAGCAGGTTGCCATGATGAGCCTATCCCATGCTGCGGTCCCGCACACGAATCCCCCGGCGGCGCACACGCTGGCCGCACTGCTCGCCGCTGGCGGGCTGGCCGGCAAGCGTGTCTTTATCCGCGCCGACCTCAACGTCCCGCAGGATGCCGCGGGCGATATCACCGACGACACCCGCATCCGTGCTTCCGTGCCTGCCATCGCGGCCTGCCTGCAGGCGGGCGCTGCGGTGATGGTCACCTCGCACCTGGGCCGGCCGCAGGAGGGGACGCCCGACCCGCGCCACAGCCTGGCCCCGGTGGGCCGCCGCCTGTCGGAACTGCTGGGCCGCCAGGTGCCGCTTTTGTCCGGCTGGACCGAGGGCGGCTTCCAGGTGCCGCCCGGGCAGGTGGTGCTGCTGGAAAACTGCCGCATGAACACGGGCGAGAAGAAGAACAGCGACGAGCTGGCGCAGAAGATGGCTGCGCTGTGCGATATCTACGTGAACGACGCATTCGGCACCGCCCACCGCGCCGAAGCCACCACCCACGGCATTGCCAAATACGCCCCGATCGCCTGCGCCGGCCCGCTGCTGGCCGCCGAGATCGACGCGCTGGGCAAGGCGCTGGGCCAGCCCGCGCGCCCGCTGGTGGCGATCGTGGCCGGCTCCAAGGTCTCGACCAAGCTGACCATCCTGAAGTCGCTGGCCGACAAGGTCGACAACCTGATCGTCGGCGGCGGCATTGCCAATACCTTCATGCTGGCCGCCGGCCTGAAGATCGGCAAGTCGCTGGCTGAAGCCGACCTGGCCGGCGATGCCAAGGCCATCATCGACATCATGGCCGCCCGCGGCGCCTCGGTGCCGATTCCGGTCGACGTGGTGTGCGCGAAGGAATTCAGCGCCAGCGCCGCGGCCACGGTCAAGGACGTCAAGGACGTGGCCGACGACGACATGATCCTGGACCTCGGCCCCAGGACTGCCGCCATGCTGGCCGAGCAGTTGAAAGCCGCCGGCACCACCGTCTGGAACGGCCCGGTGGGCGTGTTCGAGTTCGACCAGTTCGGCAACGGCACCAGGGTGCTGGCCCAGGCCATCGCTGAATCGAAGGCATTCTCGATCGCCGGCGGCGGCGACACGCTGGCCGCGATCGCCAAGTACGGCATTGCCGACCGCGTGGGCTATATCTCCACCGGCGGCGGCGCGTTCCTGGAATTCCTGGAGGGCAAGACGCTGCCCGCGCTGGCCGTGCTGGCGCAGCGCGCCGCCACCTGAACCCGACCTCACCGTTTCTGCATCACGTAAAGGAGCTTCACCATGGCACTCATTTCCTTGCGCCAGATTTTGGACCATGCGGGAGAGTTCGGCTACGGCGTGCCGGCTTTCAACGTCAACAACCTGGAACAGATCCACGCCATCATGGAAGCGGCCGAGGAAACCGACAGCCCGGTCATCCTGCAGGCCTCGGCCGGCGCCCGCAAGTACGCCGGCGAGGCCTACCTGCGGCATATGGTGCTGGCCGCGGCCGAGACCCATCCGGACATCCCCATCGTGCTGCACCAGGACCACGGCTCCAGCCCGGCGATCTGCCAGGCGTCGATCCGCTCCGGCTTCACCAGCGTGATGATGGACGGCTCGCTGCGCGAAGACATGAAGACCCCGTCGGACTACGACTACAACGTCGACGTCACGCGGCGCGTGTGCGAGATGGCGCATGCGATCGGCGTGTCGGTGGAGGGCGAACTGGGCTGCCTGGGCTCGCTCGAAACCGGCCAGGCCGGCGAAGAGGACGGCGTGGGCGCGGCGGGCACGCTGTCGCACGACATGATGCTGACCGACCCGGCTCAGGCGCGCGACTTCGTGGCCCGTACCGGCGTGGATGCGCTGGCCATTGCCATCGGCACCAGCCACGGCGCCTACAAGTTCTCGCGCAAGCCCACCGGCGACATCCTGGCGATGGACCGCATCCGCGAGATCCACGAGCAGATTCCGGACACCCACCTGGTCATGCACGGCTCCAGCTCGGTGCCGCAGGAATGGCTGGAGATCATCCGCCAGTACGGCGGCGACATCAAGGAGACCTACGGCGTGCCGGTCGAGGAGATCCTGCGCGGCATCAGGATGGGGGTGCGCAAGGTGAATATCGACACCGATATCCGCCTGGCCATGACCGGGGCCATCCGCAAGTCCCTGGCTGAAGACCGCAGCGAGTTCGACCCGCGCAAGGCACTGTTGGCGGCCAAGAAGGGGGCGAGGAGCGTGGTGAAGCTGCGCTTCGAGGCCTTCGGCTGCGCCGGACAGGCTTCGCGGATCAAGCCGGTGGCGATGGAGAAGCTGGCCCAGCGCTACCGCTAGTCCATTGAATCATTGAAATGGCAGGCACCGACCAATTTCAGTGATTCAGTGGACTACGTGGCGATGTGCATCGCCCGACCTTGCGGCGCCGGCGCGGCTGAGCCCGCACCAGGATTGGGATTGTCTCGGGCACTCGCGCCCGCACTCGCACCAGAGCCGTGCAGGTCCTCCGGCGCAAGTGCCCCGGAAGACAGGCATACAGTCGTGTCACACCCAGGCATGGGAGTTGCATGGCTGCTTGCCATCAGGTCAATGGCGGCTTGGTGCCGGTCCCAGCCGTCGGTGAAGCGGCGGACCGGGACACGTGGACAACGGCGTCCGCATCCGGGGCAGCAGCATGGGCTGCTGCCCCGGATGCGGACGCTTTTTATTTTGATCTCACCGTTCAAAGGAATGCGCGATGGCCTATTTAGCTCCTGCCGAGTTTGTCGGCAAGATGGTCGATGCTGGTGAATCCAAGCTCTTGATGTCCACCCGGGACACCCTCATCCGGTCCTACATGGCTGGCGCAATCCTGGCGTTGTCTGCCGCGTTCGCGGTCAGCGTCAACGTCAATACCGGCAATCCCCTGATCGGATCATTGCTGTTCCCGGTGGGGTTCTGCATGCTCTACCTGCTGGGATTTGACCTGTTGACCGGTGTCTTCACGCTGGCTCCGCTCGCCGTACTCGACAGGCGTCCAGGGGCCACTTGGGGCGGCGTGATTCGCAACTGGGGGCTCGTCTTCTGCGGCAATTTCGCCGGCGCACTCACCGTGGCAGTATTCATGGCCATCATCTTTACCTTTGGCTTCACCGAGGCCCCGAACGTGATCGGCCAGAAGATAGGCAGCATTGGTGAGAGCCGCACCCTTGGCTACGCCGCCCACGGCGCGGCGGGCATGCTGACCCTCTTCATCCGCGCCGTCATGTGCAACTGGATGGTGTCCACCGGCGTCGTGGCAGCCATGATGTCCACCTCGGTTTCGGGCAAGGTCATTGCCATGTGGATGCCCATCCTGGTGTTCTTCTACATGGGATTCGAACACTCCGTGGTGAACATGTTCCTCTTCCCCTCCGGCCTGATGCTCGGCGGCAAGTTCACGCTGATGGACTACCTGCTCTGGAATGAACTTCCTACCGTGCTCGGCAACATCGTCGGTGGCCTGACGTTCGTCGGCGCGGCGCTGTACTCCACCCACTACAAGACCGCACCGAAACGCGTCCTGGCTTGAAATGAGCATCTTGCGCGTCTCAGTCGGCCAGTGTTCGCAAGCCGGGCGCAAGCGCGTCAACCAGGATTTTCATGGCGCGGCGCTGCCTGCCGAGCCGCGGCTCAGCACCAAGGGCATCGCCGTTGCGCTGGCCGACGGCATCGGCAGTAGCGCGGTCAGCCAGGTGGCCAGTGCCGCCGCCGTGCACGGCTTCCTGGACGACTACTATTGCACCGCCGAAACATGGACCGTGCGGCGGTCGGCACAACGCGTGCTGGCGGCACTCAATTCCTGGCTGCACGCGCAGACCCAGCGCAGCGATGCGCGCTTCGACAAGGACCGCGGCTACATCTGTACCTTCAGCGCCTTGATCTTCAAGGGGCGGGAGGTACACCTGCTTCATATAGGCGACTCGCGCATCTACCGGCTGCATCCGCAGGCCTGGGAACAACTCTCGGAAGACCATCGCATCCGCGTGTCTTCGGTCGAGTCTTACCTGGGCCGGGCGCTCGGTGTTGGGCCCACCGTCGAGATCGACTACCGCAGCTGGCGAGCCGAAGCCGGCGAGGTTTACATCCTTGCCACTGACGGCGCCTATGAATACCTTGACAGCGTCGCCGTGCACCAGGCCCTTGCAGCGCATGCCGATGACCTTGACGCCGCCTCGGCAATGCTGGTGTCTGTCGCGCTGGCGCGGGGCAGCGAGGATAACGTCACTGTCCAGCTGGTGCGCGTGGACGAGTTGCCGGACCTCGACACGCAGGACCTGCATACCGAACGCCGGTGCCTGGCCCTGCCACCTCCGTTGCAGCCGCGCATGCACTTCGATGGCTATCTCATTGTGCGCGAGCTGTATGCGAGTTCACGCAGCCATGTGCACCTGGCAGTGGACCAGCGCAGCGGCCGTCATGTTGCGCTGAAAACGCCATCCGTCGGTTTGCGCGAGGATCCGGACTACCTTGACCGCTTTCTCCTGGAGGAGTGGGTGGCACGCAGGATCGATAACGCACATGTGCTCAAGCCTCATGCAGCCGACCGTCCGCGACAGTATCTGCATGTTGCGATGGAATACATTGACGGACATACGCTGGCGCAATGGATGACAGACTACCCGGCCCCGGATCTGGACACCGTGCGCCGGATCGTGGGACAAGTCGCCAAAGGGCTGCAGGCCTTCCATCACCGGGAAATGCTGCACCAGGACTTGCGGCCGGAGAACGTGATGATAGACCGCGCGGGCACGGTCAGGATCATCGACTTTGCGGCAGTGCATGTGGCGGGCCTGGCCGAAGGCACGCGCACCCCATACGCGCAGGCGCCGGTCGGCGAATTGCAGTATGCCGCTCCGGAGTATTTCCTTGGGCTGGGTGGCAGTCCTGCGTCCGACCTGTTCTCGCTGGCAGTGATCACGTACCAGATGCTGACCGGGCAATTGCCCTATGGCCTGCAGGTAACACGCCTGCGCACTCCCCGTGATCTTCGGAGCCTGCGCTATATCCCTGTGCGCGAGCGGCGGCCAGAATTGCCCCCGTGGATCGACGGTGTGCTGCGCAGAGCCTTGCATCCGTGCGGGCGCAAGCGGCACGAAGCGCTGTCCGAGTTCATTCAAGACCTGCACACCCCCGCACGTCAATACCAAAGCCGCCGTCCGATCCCGCTTCTTGAACGCAATCCAGTGCGCTTCTGGCAGTCACTGACGCTGCTGCTGGCGCTCTCGGTCATGTTGCTGCTGGGCTTGCGGCTCACAGGGCATTGAGCGCGCATTGGCGCCGCAATTCCCGAATGCGGCCTCATCCCGGCAGAGCGAAGGGATTGAACCCGGTGCGTTGATAGCCCTCCGCCGTCACGGCATCGTCCAGGGCCAGGGTGGCCAGGTCGTCGGCCACGGCCTCGGCTTGCGGGTCGCGTTCCAGTGAGATGACCTTCAGATAACCGTGGCATACGCCGCAGCTTTCGGCGCGCACCGTGGCTTCGGCGGTGTCCAAGCTGAGGTAATCAAGGTCAGAGGCCTCGCCGCAATTGGTGCATTTCGCCCGCACCATGTGCCACGCGCTCTCGCAGAGCGCGCAATGCAGATAGCGCATGCCCTGGCGATCGCCGGTCAGGATCAGGCTTGCCACGGGGGCGGTGCCACAGACCGGGCAAGACGCGTGCTCGGCCGGGCCGCTGACGGGCACGGGAGCCGCCCGCGCGGCGCTGGCACATTGCAGCGATAGCGATGCCCACAGGAAGGGCGCGATTGCGGCCGGAACCGCGTCAAAGCGACCTTCGGCCAGCGCCCGGGCGGCGCCAAGGCGCGCATCCGCAGGCAGGTCGCGCAGCGCCGCAAGATGTGGGGCGACCGTCGCCGGAGCATCGTGTGCAAGCCGCTCAAGCATGCGGTCAAGCAGGGGACCCCAATGCCCCGCCTGAGGGATGGCCGTGGCGTCGGTAGCGCCGGACCCACCTGCCGCGGGCAGGAGCGACGCCTGCACCTCGGCCACGCGGGCGGCCAGGCGCAGGTAATCGGCAAGGTCGTGCCCTTCGGCCAGCGCGCGCAAACGCGCGGCGCGGCGGCTGTACAGACCCGCAAGGTCTGGCTGGATCACCGGCATGAAATGGCGGGAGGCCTGGTCCGATTGCGGTGCTCCCGGCGTGGTCGGATGCTGGCTCATGCCTCGTTCCCCTTCGCTTTCGACTCTTTTGCCTTCAGTTCGCCATACCAGCGGTCATGGTGCTGCCTGGCCCAGGCACGCGAGACGTAGCCCGTCACCATGCCCGTGATCGAGCCGCGGACCCAGATCGCCAGGTAGATATGGCCCACGATCAGCAGGATCAAGCCGATCCCCGCGACGGAATGGGCCAGGATCGCCAGGCGGAGCACGGGAATCGGGAAGTATTCGGCGAAATAGGCGCGCCACATGATCAACCCGGACAGCAGCAGGGCCAGTATCGAAGCCATGATGAGCCAGAACAGCACCTTCTGGCCGGCGTTGTACTTGCCGATCTGCAGCGGTTCGCCGACATGCCGGTTCAGGAGCACCTCCCTGGCGCGGCGGAACCAGATCGCGTCGGTGCGCGCGGGCATGTTGTAGCCCACGAAGCGCGCGAACATGTAGCAAAGCCCCGCGAACACCGCGATCCCGAGGAACGGGTGGAGCAGCCGCGCCATCTGCGGCGTGCCAAGGAAGCCGCTCATCCAGCTCACCGTCGGGAAGAACCATGAGATTCCCGACGCCGCCGCGAGAAAGAAGCAGAACACGATCGCCCAGTGACACAGCCGCTCGGCGAATTTCGTGCGCAGGATCATGTCGTTGTTGGTCGCCATTTCCGGTCTCCGCTTATGCCGTGCCGTCAGTCGGGGCGTCGTGATCGTCAGTTTCAGTGGTGTTGGGGCCGACCGCCATGAAATGCGCCGCCATGCCCACGACCGCCGCCGCGCCAACGACGGCGGTGGTGGGTTTCAAGACATCCTTCCAGCCCGAGACGACCGAGCTGATCCCCGGTTCCTTCGGCAAGCCCGCGTAGCGCTTCGGGTCGTCGGCATGTTGCAGCACATACATCACGTGGGTGCCGCCGACCCCCGCCGGGTCATACAGGCCGGCCTTGGCATAGCCACGCTCGTTCAGCTCGGCCACGCGCTCGGCGGCCAGGGACTGCATCTCCGCCTTCGAGCCGAAGGCGATGGCGCCGGTCGGGCAGGTCTTGACGCAGGCAGGCTCCTGCCCGACCGAGACGCGGTCCGAGCACAGCGTGCACTTGTAGGCCTTGTTGTCCTTCTTGGAAATGCGCGGCACGTCGAAGGGGCAGCCCGCGACGCAATAGCCGCAGCCGATGCACAGGTCGGACTGGAAGTCGACGATGCCGTTTGCATACTGCACGATGGCGCCGGGCGCCGGGCAGGCTTTCAGGCAGCCGGGATCCTCGCAATGCATGCAGCCGTCCTTGCGGATCAGCCATTCCAGCTTGCCCGCCTGGTCCTCATGCTCGGTAAAGCGCATCAGGGTCCAGGTGTTGGGCGACAGGTCGCGCGGATTGTCGTAGACGCCGACATTCTCCTGCACGTCGCCGCGCAGGTCGTTCCATTCGTTGCAGGCGACCTGGCACGCCTTGCAGCCGATGCAGGTCGACACGTCGATCAGCTTGGCCACTTCCATCTGATGGTCGCGGATGCGAGGGGCCGGTGTCAGCTCCGACGAGGCCGAGCGGCGGATGATGTTCTGTGAGTTCATGCCTGTGCTCCGGCTACTTTTTCAATGTTCACGAGGAATGCCTTGAATTCCGGCGTTTGCGAATTGGCGTCGCCAACGCCTGGCGCAAGCGTGTTGGCGAGATAGCCCTTGCGGGTCGCCCCCTCGAAGCCCCAATGGCAGGGGATGCCGATCTGCTCGACCGTTTGCCCGGCCACGTGGAGCGTGCGCAGGCGCTTGGTCACCACGGCCTTGGCGGTGATGTAGCCGCGCCTGGTCGTGATCTTCACCGTGTCGCCATGAGCGATGCCCTTGTCCGCGGCCAGCTTCTCGCCGATCTCGACGAATTGCTCGGGCTGGAGCATGGCGTTCAGATGCGAGTGCTTGGTCCAGTGGCGGAACAGTTCCGTGATCGAATAGGTCGTGGCGACATAGGGGAACTCGGTGCGGTGGCCCATGCGCTGCGCATCGTTCTGGAAGATGCGGGCGGTCGGGTTGTGGGTGATCTTTTCGTGCAGCGGGTTTTTCGCGATCGGGCTCTCGACCGGCTCGTAATGCTCGGGGAAGGGGCCGTCGATCATGCCGCCGACCGAGAACAGGCGCCCCACGCCTTCGGGCAGCATGATGAAGGGTCCGACAGGCGTGCCGGGCGCCGCATTGAGCGGAAAGTCGGGTACGTCAGCGCCCACCCATTTCTCGCCGTTCCAGTGCAGGATCTTGCGCTTGGGGTCCCAGGGGTTCCCCATCTCGTCCATCGAGGCGCGGTTGTAGAGGATGCGCCGGTTCGCGGGCCAGGACCAGGCCCAGCCCGGCGTGTTGCCCAGGCCCGTGTCGGTGTTGTCGCGCCTGGCCATCTGGTTGCCCGCCTCGGTCCAGGAGCCGGTGAAGATCCAGCAGTAGCTTGAGGTCGTGCCGTCGTCGCGCAGTTGCGCGAACGAATCCAGCAACTGGCCCTTGCGCAGGATCTTCTTCCCGGTCTCGTCGAACACGTCTGCCAGCGCGTAGCCGTTGGCCTCCTTGGCCATTTCCTCGGGATGGGGGCTGTAGGGATCGTGATAGGTCTCCTCGTCCCAGGTCATGTGCAACACCTGTTCAGGGCAGGCGCCGCCTTCCTTTTCGTAGAGCCGCCGCAGCTCCATCATGATGCCGCCGAGGATGGCCGGATCATGCCGCGCCTCGCCCGGCGGCTGCTGGCCGGCGTAGTGCCATTGCAGCCAGCGGCCCGAATTTACGACCGTGCCGTCTTCCTCGGCAAAGCAGCTCGCCGGCAGCCGGAAGACCTCGGTCATGATCTCTTCGGTCTTGACGTCGTTGAACTTGCCTTCGTTGCGCCAGAAGTTCGAGGTCTCGGTCACCAGCGGGTCGATGACCACGAGGAACTTCAGCTTCGACAGCGCGGCCGAGGACTTGTTCTTGTCAGGCATTGCTGCCAGCGGGTTGAATCCCTGGACGACATAGCCGTTGACCTTGCCTTCGTACATCAGGTCGAAGTACGCCAGCATGTCGTAGCTGCGGTCCCACTTTGGCAGCAGGTCAAAGGCCCAGTTGTTTTCCGCCGTGGCATGCTTGCCAAACAGGTTCTTCTGCAGCGAGACGAAGAACTTGGGCAGGTTCTTCCAGTAGTTCACCTGGTCGGGCAGCACGGATTTGGGCGTGGCATCGGCCAGGTATTGCTTCAGCGTCTGCTGCCTGTCGGTGGGCAGGTCCATGTAGCCCGGCAGCCGCAACGACAGCAGGCCAAGGTCGGTATAGCCCTGGATATTGGAATGTCCGCGCAGCGCATTCACGCCGCCGCCGGACATGCCGACATTGCCCAGCAGCAGCTGGATCATCGCCGCGCCGCGGATGATCTGCGCGCCGCCGGTGTGGTGCGTCCAGCCGAGCGCGTAAAGCCAGGTCAGCGTCTTGTCCTTCGCCGAGCACGAGCCGACGATCTCGGCGATCTGCAGGAAGTCGGCCTGCCTGACGCCGGTGATCTCCTCGACCTTCTCCGGCGTGTAGCGCGAGACGTGCTGCTTCAGCAGGCTCAGCACGCAGCGCGGGTGGCGCATCGAGGGATCGCGTTTCGCGTTGCCCCGCTCGTCGAGTTCATAGTTCCAGGAGGATTTGTCATAGGCGAGTTTCTCGGGATTGAAGCCCGAGAACAGTCCTTCGTCGAATCCGAAATCCTCGCGCACGATCAGCGACGCGTTGGTGTAGGCGCGCACATAGTCATGCTGGATCTTGTCATGCTGCAGAAGCCAGTTAACCATGCCCATCATGAAGGCCGTGTCAGAGCCCGCCCGGATCGGCGAGAAGATATCGGCAACCGAGGCGGTGCGGTTGAAGCGCGGATCGATGACGATGACTTTGGCCTTGTTCCTGATCTTGGCCTCGATCACCCATTTGAAGCCGACCGGATGGGCTTCGGCCGGATTGCCGCCCATGACGATGACGACATTGGCATTCTTGATGTCCACCCAGTGGTTCGTCATCGCGCCGCGGCCGAAGGACGGCCCCAGCGCAGAGACCGTTGGCCCGTGGCACAGGCGCGCCTGGCAGTCCAGCGCCAGCATGCCGAGTGAACGGGCAAACTTGAAGTCGAGAACCCCGGTTTCGTTGGAGGCCGCCGACGAGGCGAGCATGCCCGAGCTCAGCCAGCGGTTCACCAGCTGGCCCTTGTCGTTGCGCGCGATGAAGTTCTTGTCGCGGTCGTCCTTCAGCAGGCGGGCAATGCGCCTGGTCGCATCGTCCCAACTGATGCGCACCCACTCCTTCGACCCCGGCGCGCGGTATTCCGGATACAGCAGCCGGTTTTTCGAATGGACGATGTCCAGCAACCCCGCCCCTTTGGGGCAGAGCGATCCACGGCTGACGGGATGATCGGGATCCCCCTCGATGTGGAAAATGCGGGGCTTCGCGTTCCTGGCGCCGTCACCCAGCGAATACATCAAAAGCCCGCACCCGACCGAGCAATAGGTGCAATTGTTGCGCGTCTCTTTCGCACGCAGCAGCTTGTAGGGGCGCACGCCGGCCGGAGCCTGTGCCCGGGCTGTACCCATGCCCAGGGCCGAAGCCGTAACGGCAACCGACCCCACCCCAAGAATCTTGAGGAACTGGCGACGTCCGATATTGGTGGTGTAGGTCATCGTGGTCTCATCGTCATGTCTTCTTCCGCCCATCCTGGCTAGCAGGGTTGGGGGTCTCCGTTATTTTTTTGAATGTCTGACAAGGTTTGCTGACGCGTGTGCCGAAGCTTCTACGCACGGAGTTCCGCGGTTGAAGTGAGAGCCACCTTGAACTGGCTCGTCCCCCGGGGTCGGCGTATGGATCGCCTCCAGGCGTTGGGAAGCGTCACAGCGGCCCGGAGAATCACCGGCAAGACCAGCACCTTTCGCCCAAAGATATCCGCCTGGCCCCTTAAGGTAAATTCAGCGATTCTTTGCCCGCCCATAAGTCATCCATTAAGTGACGGCTTTCTGGCGAAGGTGAGCAGATTCAGCAGGTGTCGAGGGTCCAGGACGGACAGATTGACCCGCCAGTCGGGCTTGCGCGCGGACATCTTGTCCATCAGGGGCGCGCTTCGCGCGACGACGCAGGCTATCCGGTTGCAGATGGATAGCGTAAAGGCACCGATTGCACTGCTTGGGACCAATCAGCCTGACGGCTTCGATTGTGCGGGGTGTGCGTGGCCGGAGACCCGTCCGCGTTCAGCGGACAACCGGTTTCAACAAGGCCTTCCGGCGCTGGCAGGGTGTGGCGCACGGCACCCTGCGGGCCGGCCAGCGCCGCCGGCCGCGGCTCACGTTGCACCGTGACTGACCGGCGGCGCGTTCTCCCGCCTTCAGAGCAGTTTGCAGGCCTCGTCGAATTCCAGGCGAGGGCTGCGCGGAAACAGCTTGGCAGGGTCGCCATAGCCCAGATTGCACAGGAAGTTCGATTTCACATGGCTGTCCGGGAAATGTTCGAGCTGGAAGGCATTCTCCTTCGGGTCCGCGGGAAAAAATTCGTGATCGACCTTGGCATTGTCGAAGCCGGACATCGGCCCGCAGTCGAGCCCCAGCGAGCGGGCGGCAATCATGAAATACGCGCCCTGCAGGGAACTGTTCCGCCGCGCGGTAGTGAGCGCTAGTTCCGGCGTGTCGGCGAACCATGAGCGTGCGTCCGCATGCGGAAACAGCTTGGGCAGAAGTTCATAGAACTTGACGTCATAGGCGATGATGGCGGTGACCGGCGCGGCCATGGTCTTCTCCGCATTGCCCGGCGCCAGCGCGGGCAACAGGCGCTGCTTGGCCTCGGGAGTACGCAGGAACAGGATGCGCGCGGGAGAGCAGTTGGCGCTGGTCGGCCCCCATTTCATCAAGTCATAGAGCTGGCGCAGGGTCTCGTCGCTCACGGGCTGGTTCAGCCATGCGTTGTGCGTGCGTGCCTCGCGAAAGATCAGATCCATGCCGTCCTCGCTCAAGCGCTTGTTCATGGTTATCTCCTTGTCATGGGATGGGACACGCGGCTGCCCCGCCGGTCGCCGCGTCTGTCTAGCATAGGCAACGCAGGTCGCCGCCGCGCCGCGGGCAGGGTCTCCGGTGTCCGATAAGCCACTCTGGTGAGCCGGGCGCGTGGTTGTCGTGAAGGGTTAAGTTCGAGACATCCAATGTAAAGCGGGAAGTGGTGCGAGGCCAGATGATTCACGCGTTGGGCACCGCCGTGCCGAAGATGGTGCTGCAAACGGGGTTCTAAAGCTTTCTCATCTGGTTCGACATTCCCAATATTCACATTCAACTTGGATATCCATCATCATGAACTTCCTTGACGGCCACCTGTATCCGGAAAACCAGCAGCCTCTGATCATCACAGCCGCTCCCTATGCGCCGGGCTGGATCCCCTCAGACTTCCCGGAAGATATCCCTGTGACGATGGAGGAGCAGATCCAGAAGGCGGTGGATTGCTACGAAGCCGGTGCCACCGTGCTGCATCTGCATGTGCGCGAACCCGACGGCAGGGGCAGCAAGCGCCTGTCCATGTTCAATGAGCTGATCGCCGGGGTGCGTGCCCGCGTGCCGGAAATGGTTATCCAGGTGGGTGGCTCCATCAGCTTCGCGCCGGAAGAAGGCCAGGCCGCCAAATGGCTTAGCGATGACACGCGGCATATGCTGGCCGAACTCGATCCGAAGCCCGACCAGGTGACGGTGACCGTCAACACCACGCAGATGAATGTGACGGAGCATGCTGGCCTGGATGACTTCAAGGGCGTGTCGCGGGGATTCCCGCACCTCTATTCCACCTACAAGGACATGATCGTGCCCTCGAATCCCAGCTGGGTCGAGGAGCACATCCGGCGCCTGACAGCCGCCGGAATCCAGAGTGAGTTCCAGTGCTACAACATCAACAGCTTTGAAACGATCGAGCGGATGATTCGCCGCGGCGTCTACAAGGGGCCACTGGTGATGAACTGGGTGGCGATCAGCGGCGGCATGGATCAGGCCAACATTTACAACCTGGCCAACTTCCTGCGTGCCGCGCCCGATGGCGCGGTGATCACGGTGGAGAGTTCGGTGCTGAATGTGCTGCCCGTGAATATGATCGGCATCGCTCTGGGCCTGCATGTGCGGTGCGGCATCGAGGACGTACTCTGGAACCAGACCCGCACCGGAAAGATGTCCTCCGTCGAGCAGATCAAGCAACTGGTGCGTATCGCCGGCGAATTTGGCCGCCCCATCGCGACGGCGCAACAGGCACGAGAGATCATGCAGATCGGGGTCTTCTACGACACAGCGGACGAGACGCTTCAGAAGAATGGCTTCGCGCCCAATCGTAACGGTGGCAACCAGGGCTTCCTGCGCAAGCCGGTTTAACGCCTTTGGCGGGGGTGCCGATCGGCGCGGCGATGAGGGTCCGCGCTGTCAGGCAACCTTGCCGATGACAGGAATCACACCGAAGGCCACGGTGGCCAGCATCATGACCCCGGCCGCGGACAGCGCCCAGAGCAGCGTATAGCGCTGGTGGTCGCCAAACTCGACCTCGGCCAGGCCAACCAGCAGATACGTCGACGCGACCAGGGGGCTCAGCAGGTGAACCTGCTGCCCGATCAGCGACGCGCGCCCGATCTCCGCCGCCCCGATGCCATACACCGCGGCGGCCTTGGCCAGGATCGGCAGGATGCCGAAGTAGAACGCGTCGTTCGAGACAAAGAACGTGAACGGAATGCTGAGTACCCCGGTCACCATGGCCATGTAAGGGCCCATCCAGTCCGGCACGGCGCTGATGACGCTGTTTGCGATCGCGTCGACCATCCTGGTGCCCGACAGGATGCCGACGAAGATGCCGGCGGCGAAGATCAGCGAGACCACCGGCACGACGTTGGCGGCATGTGCGCTGATCCGCTCCTTCTGTTCGTGCAGGCTCGGGTAGTTGACCATCAGCGCGATCGCGGCTGCGACGATGAACAGGGCAGGCAGCGGGAAGGTGCCGAGAATCAGCAGCACCATCAGCCCGATGGTCAGCAGGAAGTTGAACCACAGCAGCTTCGGCCTGGCGATCTGCGGATCGCCGGCGTGAACTTCCGGCGCGGCATGGCCGTCATGAGCGAACCCGGCCGCCATCATGGCGATGGTGCCCAGCCGGTTGCGTTCGCGGCGGCCAAGCAGGAAGGCCACGAACAGGCCCCACATGCCGGTGACGATCATCGGCAGGATCATCGGCACGAACAGCGCGCCCACGTCCACGCCCAGCGCGCTGGCGGCACGCGCGGTCGGGCCGCCCCAGGGCAGGATATTCATCAGCCCGCCCGCCATCATGATCACGCAGGCCAGCACAAGCCGGCTGATGCCCAGCCGCTTGTAGAGCGGCAGCATCGCGGCGCAGGTGATCATATAGGTGGTCGAGCCGTCGCCGTCGAGCGACACCAGCACGGCCAGCACGAAGGTGCCCATGATGATCTTGACCGGATCGCCGCCCACCACCTTCAGGATCGCGCGCACCACCGGATCGAACAGGCCGGCATCGATCATCACGCCGAAATACAGGATGGCGAACATCAGCATCACGCCGGTCGGCGCCAGCTTCTTGACGCCGTCGAGCATCATCGGGCCGAGTTCCGGGCCGAAACCCCCGACCGCGCCGAACGCAATCGGGACGAGGATCAGCGCCACCATGGCGGAGAGCCGCTTGGTCATGATCAGTGCCATGAACACGATCACCATCGAATAGGCGAGCAGGGTCAACATCTTCTTCTGTATCTCTTTGCCGCCCTGTTGCGTGGAGCGCTTGGGGGCGGGTATGTGTGCGTCCGTCTGGCACACGAGGTCAGGGCCGAGGCCGGTCCCGCCGGCACGTCAGCGCATGCCGGCTATGGAATGACCGCGGAGGAGGGGCCGTCTTGTGCGCTGGCCCGCATGCGGGCCGCGCGGGTGTGGGTCAGCTGGCGGCAGCGATGCGCTTCACTACCGCGTCCGCAAACTGCAGCGTGGAGGCCGTGCCGCGGAGGTCGCCGGTCTTCACCTGGTCCTGGCCGAGGGTCAGCTCGATGGCCGAGCGCAGCCGCGTGGCCAGGTCCTGGCGGCCCACGTGGTCGAGCATCAGGCCGGCGGCCAGCATCAGCGAGATCGGGTTGGCAATGCCCTTGCCGGCGATGTCGGGCGCCGAGCCATGCACCGCCTCGAAGATCGCTGCCTGGTCGCCGATGTTGGCGCCCGGCGCCATGCCAAGCCCGCCGACCAGGCCGGCGATCTGGTCCGACAGGATGTCGCCGAACAGGTTGGTACAGAGCAGCATGTCGAACCGCCACGGGTTGAGCACAAGCTGCATGGCGCAGGCATCGACGATGATGTCGTCCATGTCCACGCGGCCGGCATAGTCCGTGGCAACTTCGCGCGCCGCTTCCAGGAAAATGCCGGTGAGCGCCTTCAGGATATTGGCCTTGTGCACCACCGTAATCTTCTTGCGGCCGTTCCTGACGGCGTACTCGAAGGCAAAGCGGGCAATGCGCCGGCAGGCGTCGCGCGTGTTGGTGCCGGTGGACACCGCCACCGCATGCGGGTCGTCGCCGACCGGAATGTAGTAGTCGTGCGCCACATAGAAGCCGCCCACGTTCTCGCGCACCAGCACCAGGTCGATATCCTCGAAGCGGCCCGGCACCAGGGTGCGGGCCGGGCGCACGTTGGCATAGAGGTTGAACGCCTCGCGCAGGCGCACATTGACCGAGCGGAAGCCGCCGCCCACCGGCGTGGTCAGGGGCCCCTTCAGGGCCAGGCCGGTGCGGCGGATGCTGTCCAGCGTGTCTTCCGGCATGGGGTCGCCGCTGTACTCGACGCCGGCCATCCCCGCGCGCCGGAGATCCCAGGCAAACGGGGCGCCAAGCGCATCCAGCACCCTGACGGTGGCGTCCACCACTTCGGGGCCGATGCCGTCGCCGGGGATCAGCGTGGCCGGGATCTGTTCGCGTGCACCGTTTTCCATTTGCTTTCCTGTCGTGAAGTGAGCGTTTCGCTGGCCGGCCACTGCGCTTCCGGCATTAGTCGCCGATCCGGCTGGCAAGGGGGCAGATTCTAGGGGGGAAGGCTGTCAGCAAACTGTCAATATGCCTGCTGAAGCACTGGGGTTTACACGGAGAAGCGATGAAGTCTTGCCGCTCGCGGCGATTCCGGTGCCGGATGTTTCTGCCCATGCCACTGGCGGCATGTGGGGCCATCCGTTGCTCCGGTTCCCGCCACTTCTTTGGTACGCTGATGGTGTACGTGCCGCTGTCAAAACTGCATGCGTCGTAAGCTTGAGTGACCTTTGCACTCCACCGGCTGGCAGCGGCCAAAGGAGTGATCATGCAAGAGTTGACTTTTCGCGCCCTGCTGTACCGCTACTTTTTCTTCAGCTGGCTGTTCCGGGACACCAGCCGGGGCAACCGTGCCGAACGGGCCCTGGCCTGGCACTTCAACAAGGCGCGCGCGCACTGGCTGCTGACGTACATGCGGCGCTGGCTCTGGTGCGGTGTCTTCTTCTATGGGTTGGGCAGCGTGATGGAGCTGGTGCTGTCCGCGCCTGCGCTGTCCGCGCTCTTCTACGTGCCCGGCGCGCTCTGCGTGCCGGTCAATGTTGTCATCGGGGTGCTCTGGGTCGGTCTGAAGACGCTGCCCGGGCCGCTGTGAGCGGCTTTTCGCCGCATGCGCCACCGGCCACCTGACGTGGGTGGTATCAGCCGGCCGATGCGCGATCTAACCTAGCCACACATGCCTTCCCGGCCAGGGACGGGCAGCACAGACAACCGGCACGACAGCCGGGGCTAAGGAGACACCACCCATGACCACTACAGTGTCCGCGCGCCGGCCCGCGGCGGAATACCGTGCCACCGTTTTCGCCGAGCGCGAGACCCTGGTCGAGCATCGCCCGGACGGCACTCTGGTGCTGCGCAGCGCGGCACCGCAACCTGAACTGGCACAGCGCGGCCTGCCGGATTTCGTGGCGTACTGGGCAGAGCGCCGCCCGGCCGTCGCCGCCTTCTGCGAGCGCGATGGCAATGGGGACTGGCGCGCGATCACCTGGGCGGAACTATGGCGCCAGGTGCAGACGGTGGGGGCCCGCCTGCTGGAACTCGGGCTGGGGCCTGAGCGGCCGCTGATGCTGCTGTCCGGCAATTCGATCGAGCAGGCCGTGCTGCTGCTGGCCGCAGAATACGTGGGCGTGCCGACCGCGCCGGTGTCGCCGGCATATTCGCTGGTCAGCAAGGATTTCATTCGCCTCCGGGGTGTGGCGGAACTGACGCCTCCTGCGGCGCTGTTCGTGCAGGACGGCAAAGCGTTCGCGCCAGCGCTGGCGGCATTGTCCCTGCCGGGGACGCCGGTGATCGCGGCAGGCAACGCCGGCGACGGGCAACTGCCCTGGGCTGCGCTGGCACACGCTGAACCCACCGCGGGCCGCCGCGCGGCGGCCAGGGCGGCGAACCTTGCGGTGCGCGACGCCGACCTCGGGCGGGTGCTGTTCACTTCCGGTTCAACCGGCGTCCCCAAGGGCGTGGCCATTTCCCATGGCAGCCTCCATGCCGTGGCGGCCTACTTCTACGACACCTATCAGGGCCTGCTGCAGCGCCAGCCGGTGTTCCTTGACTGGCTGCCCTGGCACCACGGGCTTGGCGGCATCCTCAACCTGAGCCGCGCCGTCACGCTTGGCGCCACGCACTACATCGACGACGGCCGGCCGCTGCCGGGCCAGTTTGCGCGCACGGTGCGGAACCTGCGTGAGGTGTCGCCGACGATATTCTCCAGCGTGCCCGCCGCCTGGGCCATGCTGGCCACCGAGATCGAACGCGATCCCGAACTGGCGCGCAGCCTGTTTGCCAATGTCGTGAACTTTGCCTACGGCGGCGCCAGCCTGCCGCGCGACGTGTGGGACCGCATCCACCGCGCCGCCGAAGCCACTGTCGGCGAGCGCATCACGTTCTGTTCGGGCCTGGCCTGCACCGAAACCAGCGGCATGGGCATCTACTGCGGCTGGCCCACGGAAGGTACCGGCAACGTTGGCGTGCCGATGCCGGGCGCCGAGGTCAAGCTGGTGCCGCTGGAAGGGGGCGATGGCCGCTACGAAATCCGCATGCGCGGATCGTTCCTGTTCAGCGGCTACATCAATCGTCCCGACCTGACCGCCGCCGCCTTCGACGACGAGGGCTACTTCTGCCTGGGCGATGCCGTGCGCCTCGCCGATCCCGGGGATCCGGCCAGGGGCGTTCGCTTTGCCGGGCGGGTGGTGGAGGACTTCAAGCTGGTCAACGGCACCTGGGTACGGGTCGGCGCGGTCCGGCTGGGGCTGGTCGAACAGTGCGCGCCGCTGCTCAACGATGCCGTGATCTGCGGCCATGACCAGCACTACGTGGCCGCGCTGGCCTGGCCGAACATTGCCGCCTGCCGCGCGCTGCACCCCGAACTGGCCGAGCTGGAGGCACCGGCGCTGGTGTGCCATCCCCGTGTCGTCGATGCCATCCGCGAACGCCTGCGCGCCACCGGCGGCGCGAGCCTCAGCGTCAAGCGCGTGCTGCTGATGGCCGAGCCGCCATCGATCGACGCCAATGAGATTGCCGACAAGGGCTACGTCAACCAGGCCGCGACCCGCGCGCGCCGCGCCGGCCTGGTCGACGAACTATTCCGGGCCGAGCCTGCGGCGCATGTGGCCTGTGCCGGCTAGTCTTACTGTGTCAGTATTGACGTTTCCGAAATTCACGACAACGCTTCTTGCTTGTCGTTCCCGCGCAGGCGGGAACCCAGTGACTTCAAAGACGCTGGATTCCCGCCTGCGCGGGAATGACTGTGGTTGTTTTTGCACTGTCGCGAATTAGGGAAAGCTCATTAGTTTAAGCTCCTGCGCAAAACGGGCATCGATGAAGTCGTTGGGCGATGTAGGCGGCAATGCGCCAGCGCAGAGTAGTAATGGAGTCAGGCACGTGTCGCTGTGTGCGCTGGGGAGCCGCACGGCACGTAAGCCGCGGGTAAGGCAGACTGCCCCTGGCCGAGCTACTGGGCGTCAATCACTATTCACCGTCGCACTATCCAGCCGGACCGAGGTACCACGGCTCGTGACGGTGTTAGGTCTATTGCCGCTCGCCGCGCTCGCCGCAGCGGCCGCGTCGGCGCCACCGGCAGCTCGCGCGTCTGTGGTTGGCGCGACAAATGAAAGCGCCAAAGCAGCTAAGAGCGAAGTGGTTTTCACAGTGACCTCCTATTCAAACGATTTGGACGCAACTCTCAGCGCTTGATGCCTACCGACCAGCCCACTGAGTACAAGCCAAAAAGCTCGATGCTCCCCCGGTCGGTGGAAAGCGTGTTTCCTCCGACTGGCAACCATAGAGAACCTGCTCCCCGAGACAGTGGTCGGCAGATTTCACGATTTATAGTCAATAAATTCAGTGCGTTTGCACACGCTCCCCGACTAAAAGGGACGTGTCTTAGCCGTGTTGCTGGCGCCGTCGAGTTCGTCTGCTGCTGCCCAGATTTGATCCTTGGTGATTGTCATGTCCGTCCCATGTGCGCTCAATTTCGACATCATCTCGCGATATCTGCATGGCACCGGCAAACTTCGCCCACGGCGGCTGTTGGCGTTGTACGCCGCAATCGATATCGGCGCACGCCGAAACCGGCGGGTCACGCGGGTAAAAGGCGATTGCATTACGCTCTTTGATGGGCGTCGATGCGGGCGCACGCAATGCGATACAGTGGTGGACCCCACTGCCGGAGGCCGGATTTCCATCGGCTCGAAGTAAATTTCCGGACTTCCTAAAGCCATGCGAATTTCACCGCTCGTCTGCTATGGTTAACAGGCCTTCCCGGTGCAGGCGCCAGCGTAGTGTCCCGTGCGGCCGAACGACGGTATGCGACACAATGGGAGTCAAGGAGAACCACATGAATCCCGGCAAGCTGATCGTGGCGGCCGCGTTTGCGGCCGCAGCCTGTGCCGTGATGGCGCAGCCCGAAACCCGCGTGGATGTCGTGTCGGGCATGGGCGCGTCCAAGACCACCGGCACGGTCAAGGCCACCGCCACGGTGGTCGCCATCGATGCCGCCACGCGCACCGTTTCGCTCAAGAACAAGCACGGCAAGATCACCGACGTACAGGTCGGCGAGGACGTGCGCAATTTCGAGCAGCTGCGCGTGGGCGACAGGGTCACCGTCGAATACACGCAGGCCTTGTCGGTGAGCCTGACCAGGCAGAGCGGCATGCGCTCCAGCACCGAACGCGAGATCTCGGACCGGGCCGCTCCTGGCGGCAAGCCGGGCGGCATGGTCGGGCGCGAAGTGATGGTCACCGCCGATGTGGTGGCGGTCAACGCCAAGACCGGCATGGTAACGCTCAAGGGGCCAAGGGGCAGGATGGTGGACGTGCATGTCGGGGATCCGAAGCAACTGAAGGCGGTTCGCCCCGGTGAGCAAGTGCAGGCCGTCTACACCGAAGCCCTTGCCGTTTCCGTTACGCCCAGGAAAGCCCGCTGAGCGGTCTGTTCCTACATCACCCGCCCGAACCACCACAGCGACAGCAGCCCCGCACAGGCCGCCAGCAGCGCGCCCAGCGCGGCGAACAGCGCGGTGATCTCGACCTGGCTGCGCTTGTCGAACGCCAGCCTGGCGTTGAGCGCCCGGTACACCTTCTTCAGCCCGGCGGCATCCTCGAGCCGAAAGTATTCGGCCCCGGTTGCCTCGGCGACTTGTTTCAGGACCTTTTCGTCCAGCCTGACGCGCGCCGACCAGCCGTCGGCAGACAGCACCACGCCTTCGGTGGTGCCGACACCCACGGTGTAGATGCGCACGCCGTGCGCGGCGGCAAGTTCCGCCGCCTGGATCGCGGCGGGCCCGGCGTTGCTTTCGCCGTCGGAGAACAAGACGATGGCACCGGAAGCATAGGAGCCGGGCGCCACGGCGTCGTCGTCGGGAGAAGCCAGCCCGCCAGGCGCGTTGCCGGATGGCCGTGATTTCCGGGACGGCGCGGTGTCGTCGTTCATGAGGCGCTCGGCGTCGGCGCTTGCCTGTGGCAGCAGTGTCGTGAGCGCGATGAGCAGGCCGTTGCCCAGGGCGGTGCCGCCTTGCGGCTGCAGACGGTCGATGGCCGTGGCCACGGCTTCCCTGGCGCGGCTGGGGGCCTGCGCCACGGCGGCGGTGCCGGCCACCGCGACCACCCCGACACTGACCCCGGCTGGCTGGGCGTCCAGCAGGACTTTGGCCGCCTGCTGGGCGGCGCGCAGCCGGCTGGGTTTGACGTCCTGCGCCCGCATGCTGCCGGACAGGTCCAGGACCAGGATCACGGTCTCGATGCGCGAGGGCAGCATCATCACCGCCTGGGGACGGGCGATGGCGACGGTCAACGCGCTCAGCGCCAGCAGGGTCAGCGCGGGTGCCACATGGCGGCGCCAGGGCGCGCCGCCACGGATGGCAAGGCCGGCGGTCTTCAGGGCGGGGTAGTGCACGGGCGCGCGCCGGCGGCGCCGGTCCAGCCAGACATAAGCGGCAACCAGTACCAGGACGAAGGCGAACAGCCACAGCATGCCGGGCCACAGGAAGCTGAACACGGGCAACCGGCTCACCGCATCGGTCATGCCGCCCCCTTTACGACGCCCGCCACATTTGGCTCCCTGGGTGCTCCCTGCCGGCGGCGGCGCTCGTGGGCAAAGTGCAGCAGCGCCAGGTCCAGGCGGGCGTAGGTCGACAGCGTCAGGCACTCCACGCCGGCCCGCGCGAAGGCCAGGCGCAGCTCGGCCTCGCGCGCTTGAGCGGCTGCGGCAAAGCGCTTGCGGAAGGCCGGGTCGTGCGTGTCGACAAACATCTGCTCGCCGGATTCGGCATCCTGCAGCACGACCAGTCCCAGGTCGGGCAAGGCCGTCTCCAGGGGATCGACCAGCCGCACGGCGACGACTTCATGGCGCCGGGCCAGCATGCCCAGCGATGCCTGCCAGCCCGGGGCGCTGATGAAGTCCGAGACCACGAACATCACCGAGCGCCGCTTCGCGACAGCCCGCGCGCGTTCCAGCAGGTCGCGCAAGCGTGTGTCGCCGGGGGATGCGGCGGGCGTGGCCTGCATGCGGTGGAGCAGGTGCAGCAGCTGGCGACGCCCCGAGCGCGCCGGCACCACCGACGCCGCCACGTCTGTTGCCCCGCCGTAGAGCACGGCGCCGACGCGGTTGCCGTAGCGCGTCAGCAGCAGGGCCATGACGGTGGTGAAGTCGCTCAGCAGGTCGCGCTTGCGCACGCTGCCGGAGCCGAAGTCGATCGATCCGCTCAGGTCCAGCAGGAACCAGACCGAGATGTCGCGGTCTTCCTGGTACTCACGCACGTGGGGCGTCTGCAGCCGCGCAGTCACGTTCCAGTCGATATGCCGCACGTCGTCGCCAGGGTGGTATTCGCGCAGGTCGGCAAGGTCCAGCCCGAAGCCGCGGAACAGCGTGCGGTAGTCGCCCTGCAGCAGGCCGTCGAGGCGGCGGACCACGGTCCATTCCAGCCGGCGCAGCAAGGCATCGGCCTGGCTTGCGCCGACGCTGGCAGGCGCACCGGCGGGTGCGGCCGCGTCCGGGCCGCGCCCGCGCCTAGTCCGCAGCCGCCCGAACATGGGATTCCAGCGGCCGCTCGGGGGCCGGCAGGGCCTGCGTGATGCGGGTGATGAGCTGGTCGGCGGTCACGCCATCGGACATGGCCTCGTAAGAGAGCGACAGGCGGTGGCGCAAGACATCGGGGACGAGGTCGGTCACGTCTTCGGGCAGGGCATAGTCCCGGCCGCGCAGGAAGGCCAGGGCGCGTGCGCCCTCGATCAGGCCGATGGTGGCGCGCGGGCTGGCGCCGAAGGCTATGTAGCGGTCCAGATCGGCCAGGCCGTGGGCTCCCGGTTTGCGGGTGGCCGCCACCACGCGCACCGCGTACTGCACCAGGCTCGGATCCACGTAGACCTTGCGACATTCCTCCTGCAGGCTGGTCAGGTGTTCGGGCGTGGCGATCGGGCTGACGCTGATGCGCGGGCCGGTGACGCGGTTGACGATGACGACTTCTTCCTCCTCGCTGGGATATCCCACCAGTACCTTCATCATGAAGCGGTCGACCTGCGCCTCGGGCAAGGGGTAAGTGCCTTCGGTTTCGATCGGGTTCTGCGTGGCCATGACCAGGAAGGGCGCGGGCACCCGATGGGTTTCGCCGGCGATGGTGACCTGCTGCTCCTGCATGACTTCCAGCAGGGCGCTCTGCACCTTGGCCGGCGCACGGTTGATCTCGTCGGCCAGCAGCAGGTTGGCGAAAACCGGCCCGCGCACGGTGGAGAACTCGCCCGTGCCCTGGTTGTACATGCGGGTGCCGATCAGGTCGGCCGGCAGCAGGTCCGGCGTGAACTGGATGCGCTTGAAGGAGCCGCTCATGGTCCTGGCCAGCGTGTTGACGGTCAGGGTCTTGGCCAGCCCCGGCACGCCTTCCACCAGCAGGTGGCCGCCGGCAAGGATGGCCACCAGCACCCGTTCGAGAAAGTGGTCCTGCCCCACCACCACGCGCTTCACCTCATACAGCAGGCGTTCCATCAGGTCGGCGCTGTCGGCAGCGCCCCGGGCTTGGTCGTTCATAGGCCCCCGCGTCTAGAAAGGAGAAGATCCGATGGCGATGCCGGCGTTTTCGATCGTGGTGGCAAAGCCAATGCCGATGAAGGTGCCGGCGTTGCCGGGGTTGAGGATGGCGGTGACGATTCCCACCACCTCGCCGTCCAGGTTCACCAGCGGCCCGCCCGAGTTGCCTGGATTGACGGCGGCGTCGAACTGGATGAGCTTGTCCAGGCGCAGCTTGTGGTCTGGCGAGACGAACTCGCGGTCGAGTCCGGATACCACGCCGGCGGACACCGACGGGCCGATCCCGAACGGGAAGCCGACCGCGATGACTTCGGTACCCGGCGCGAGATCCCGGCTGGAACCGAGCGTCGCCGCGGGCAGGTCGTCGGGAATGGACCTGGCCTGGAGGACGGCGAGGTCCTTCTCGGGGATCGCCTGCAGCACCGAGGCCTCGGACGTCTGCCCGTCGTGGAAGGTAAGTTCCAGGCGCCGGGCGCCGGCGATGACGTGGTAGCTGGTGAGGATGACGCCGCGCTCGGTCACGACCACGCCCGATCCGATGTGCAGGGGTTCTGACTTGCCTTCGGGGCGCTCGCCTGAGGCGAGCTCGTCGCGCGGTGTGGATGGGGACGGCGCGGACGATTCAGGTGGCGTGGCAGGGACATCGCGCCTGGCCTGGGGGGAGGAGGCCGCCTCCGACACTTTCCCGGCTGACGGAAAACTCCGAATCTCCACCACCGATTCGCGTACCGCCTCTGCCGCCCTGGCCGTGCGCGATGGCAGGCGCTTGCTCTCCAGCGTGTGCAGCACCGCCGAGTCGATGTCTCGTTGCGTAAGCATGCGCTGCCTGGGCTGCAGCAGCCAGGCGGAACCCACGGCTACCGTGACCATCACTGCGACGGCTGCCGAGACCCATCCGTAGATCGTCGCCCGTTTCATCGCCGCCCCCGAGGTCCCGTCCCGCCTTGGAAAATACAGTACCATCCTCTTACCCACGCGCCAAGGAGCAGGGGATGCAGTTTCTCTGGCCGCAAATGCTCTGGCTGCTGCTGGTGCTCCCGGTGCTGGCAGCCGCCTACCTGTATCTGCTCGCGCGGCGCAAGAAGGGCGCGGTGCTTTATGCAAGCCTTGCATTGCCGCGCGCCGCCCTGGGCCCGCGCCAACGGCTGCGGCGCCACATCCCGCCCTTGCTGTTCCTGCTTGCGCTGGCCGCGGCCCTGCTGGCCTGTGCCCGCCCCAGCGCAACCGTTACCCTGCCGGCCGACACCGTCACGCTGGTGCTGGCCATGGACGTCTCCCGCAGCATGGAGGCCACCGACGTGGCCCCGACCCGCATCAGCGCCGCCCAGCAGGCCGCCCGCGACCTGATCGTGGGGCTGCCGGCCAGCGTGCGGCTGGGCATCGTGTCCTTCGCCGCGACGGCGGCCGTGGTGCTGCCGCCCACCGACAACCGCCAGGACATGCTCGACGCGATCGAGCGCTTCCAGCTCCAGCGCGGCACGGCGACCGGCAGCGGACTGTTCCAGGCACTGGCCGTGCTGTTTCCCGACGCCGGGATCGATCTGGAGGTGATCCTGTTCGGCAGCGCGTCGGACCGCTCCGGTCGTGGCGCATCGCTTGACGAGGCCGCCGCGGCCGACGCCGCCCGCAGAAAACGCGAGCAGGAGCAGCCGGCGGCACAGCCCGGCGCCTACCGGCACGGCGCCGTGATCTTGCTCAGCGATGGCCGGCGCACCACCGGCCCGGACCCCATCGAGGCTGCGCGCATGGCCGCCCAGCGTGGTGTGCGCGTCTATACCGTAGGCTTCGGTTCGCCCCAGGGGGCCGCTGCGATGGAGCCAAGCCTGTCTTTCTTCATGCAGCTTGATGAGCCCGCCTTGCGCGCGGTCGCGACGATCACGGGCGGCGAGTACTTCCAGGCAGGGTCGGCTGCCGACCTGAGCCAGGTGTATCGGCAGCTCAGCGCCCGCTTTGCGCTCGAGCGCAGGGAAACCGAGGTGGGGGCGTTGTTTGCCGCGGCCTCTGTGTTGCTGCTGGCGGTGGCGTGCGGGCTTTCGATGTTGTGGTTCCGGCGGTGAATATGGGGTTGATGCGCGGTCGACGTCACGCAGCTGGCGCGGACATGGTCCAGGTCGGCAAGGGAGGAGTCATGCAAGGAATCCATGACAAGGTATGAGCTGCAATGCTTGACGGCATCGTCAGCAATAAGGCCGTGTATCTGGCATTGGAAATCCAGGCAGACGGCCAACGCGATGTGCTGGATCTGTGGGGCGAGCAGACCGAAGACGTCAAGTTCTGGCTCAAGGTCTTCAATGAACTCAAAAATCGAGGCTGCCAGGACATCCTGATCGCGGTAGTCGACGATCGTGAACGGTACTAGTGGTTTCCCTGCCTTGCAATAGTCATTGCAGGCACCTACCATTTTGCAAATGGTAGCGGTACCATTTAGCTAGCTGATGCAAATGAGAAGTTTTGAGCATGCCCACTTGCGCTTGCCGTTGAGGCCCTCCGGGAACCCGAGGCGAGGCATCTGTCGACGCATTGCTCGGGACAGTAAGGTCTGAGATGCAGTCTTTCCAATGTGTACTACCTGCCAATGCGGCATTGGGCGAATGCCCTCGCTGGGACGAGCGGCGCGGATTGCTATGGTGGGTCGATATCCTCGCTCCCGCCCTGCACTGTTTCGATCCCGACTCCGGGGAGGATCGCGCAATGGTGATGCCCGAGCATATCGGCTGCTTCGCGCTAACCGACGATGGGGGGTTCGTGGCCGGCATGCGGAGTGGCATCTGGCTTCTCGACGCCGACGGTCGCCCTTTGAAAAAGCTTTGCGCCAATCCCGAAAATGCTCGCACCAGCCGGTTTAACGATGGTCGTTGTGATGGGGCGGGGCGCTTCTGGGCGGGCACTATTGATGAACCCCGAGCGGATGGGAATGCCGCACTCTATCGCTTCGACAATCACACACTGACGTCGGTTGACCAGGGCTTTCTGACGTCGAACGGCCTGGCGTTCAGCCCCGACCAGCGCTGGCTCTATCACTCCGATACACCGCGCTTTACCGTCTATCGGCGCGCGTTTGATGTTAGGACCGGTAAAGTCGGCCCCCGTGAGGAATGGCTGAGCCTGTCGCCGTCTGCAGAGGACCGCGGCCGCCCCGACGGCGCGGCAGTGGATGCCGAGGGGCATTATTGGAGCGCCCTGTACGAGGGAGGGCGTGTCATCCGCGTCGCACCCGACGGACGGATCGTTGCGGAGTTCCCACTGCCGGCGCGTTGTCCGACCATGTGCGCGTTCGGCGGTCCAGGGTTGCGCACTTTGTATGTGACCACCGCCCGACACGGCCGACCGGCTACCGAACTCGAGGCACTGCCGGAGTCCGGTGGTCTCTTTGCCTTGCGCGTGCCGGTGCCTGGCCTGCCCGAGCCCCGCAGCTTGCTGCGAACCGCCCTCTGAAACCCGGCGCCAAGACACCGACCACACCCGACTGGAAATTGATCCTTATGCTTGAACTTGAAGACCCCGACCTGCTGCGCCAGCAAGCCTATATCGATGGCGTGTGGTGCGACGCCGACAGTGGCGCAACCCTTGACGTGACAGATCCGGCTACTGGCGAGCGGGTCAGCACCGTGCCTGCCATGGGCGCCGCTGAAACACGGCGTGCTATTGCCGCTGCCGAGAAGGCCTTCCTGGCTTGGCGCGCTACCACCGCAAAGCACCGTGCACAGGTGCTGCGCAAATGGCATGACCTGATGCTGGAGCACCAGGAGGACTTGGCTCGGATTATGACCGCTGAGCAAGGCAAGCCGCTCGCCGAAGCACGAGGCGAGATTGCCTTTGCGGCGAGCTTTGTCGAATGGTTCGCCGAACAGGCCCGGCGCATCGACGGCGATGTGATCGTGCCGCCTGCGCAGGACCGACGCCTGCTGGTCATTAAGCAGCCGGTCGGTGTGTGTGCCGCCATTACGCCGTGGAACTTTCCTGCCGCCATGATCACGCGCAAGGCCGCGCCGGCTCTTGCCGCTGGCTGCACAATGGTGCTCAAGCCTGCAGCGCAGACGCCTTTTACCGCGCTTGCGCTGGCCGTGCTGGCTGAGCGTGCCGGCTTGCCGGCAGGCTGCCTGGCGGTGGTGACCGGGGCGGCGGAATTGATCGCGGGCGAGATGTCGGACAATCCGTCGGTGCGAAAGCTGACTTTCACCGGCTCCACGGCGATTGGCGCAAAGCTGATGGCCGCCGGCGCCAAGAACATCCAGAAGCTGTCTCTCGAACTGGGCGGCAACGCGCCGTTCATCGTCTTTGAGGACGCCGACCTGGACGCCGCGGTCGAGGGCGCGCTGATCTCAAAGTACCGCAACGCCGGCCAGACCTGTGTCTGCGCTAACCGGCTCTACGTGCAGGCGTCCGTGCATGATGCTTTCGTCGAGAAGCTGTGTGCCCGCGTGGCGCAGCTTAAGGTTGGCCGTGGCACCGATACCGGCGTGCAGATTGGCCCGCTGATCGATGCCCGTGCGCTCGCCAAAACCGAAGCGCTGTTCGAAGACGCAGTCGCTCATGGCGCGCAGGTGAAACTCGGCGGTGGTCGAGTTGCTATGCCGGGGATGGCCGACCAATTCTTCGCGCCCGCGGTACTTACCGAGATTTCCCCCGAGATGCGAGTCGTGCGGGAGGAGATCTTTGGCCCCATTGCTCCAGTGATCCGCTTTGACAGTGAGGCAGACGTGATTCGCCTCGCCAACGATACGGAGTTCGGGCTCGCAAGCTATTTCTACAGTCGCGACCTGGCCCGCGTGTGGCGCGTGGCCGAGGCACTGGAATTCGGCATGGTGGGCATCAATACTGGGCTGATCTCGACTGCGGAAGCCCCGTTCGGCGGGGTCAAGCAGTCCGGCCTGGGGCGCGAGGGCTCGAAGTACGGCATCGACGAGTACCTCGAGATCAAGTACCTGTGCATGGGCTTGTACTGAGCCTGCAACGCCTGCCCGGCGGCTTCCAGCCGCCGGCTGCGGCCCGCCCAAGCGGAGTGCCGCGGTATCAATGACCCAAAAATTCAAGTAGAGATATGGAGACGGATCTTTTTACACTCGGCAGCTTCGTGTTCTTTACGGCGCTGGTGGGGGTCGTGTCCTGGCGCATCACGCGCCATGCCAAAGACGTTGGTGCGCACGGCTATTTCATGGCTAGCGGCGGACTCTCGGGGTGGTTCATCGCCGGATCGATGATGCTGACGAACTTGTCCGTCGAACAGCTCGTCGGGCTCAACGGGGACGCTTACAAGCACAATCTCTCAGCCATGGCTTGGGAATGCACGGCTGCCGTGTCGACCGTGGCGCTTGCATTGTTCTTCCTTCCTCGTTACCTGCGCGGGGGCTTCACTACATTGCCGCAGTTCTTGGAGGAGCGCTATGACGCCAGTACGCGCCGAATCGTCAGTGCGTTGTTCATCATCGGCTATACGCTCGTAGTGAACCCATCGGGCCTGTACCTCGGTGCAATCACGTTCAATCAAATTTTTGGTGTTCAACAACTGCTGGGGATTTCCTATCCCGCTGCGATTTCCGTCCTTGTGATGGCCAGCGGTGTAATCGGCGCGCTGTACGCGGTGTTCGGTGGGCTGCGCGGCGTGGCTGTGTCGGACACGATCAACGGCATTGGTCTGCTGGTGGCTGGGCTGATGATCCCTTTGTTGGGCTTGCTCGCCCTCGGTCACGGCAGCATGCAAGCCGGGCTCGAGCATGTGCTGACAAATTCACCGGAGAAACTCGACGCTATCGGCGGAGCTCATGACAGCGTACCGTTTGGCACGATCTTCACCGGCATGATTTTCGCAAACTTGTTCTATTGGTGCACTAACCAGTCTATCGTACAGCGCACAATGGCGGCGAGTAGCCTCGCGGAAGGTCAGAAGGGTGTTTTATTGTCTGGCCTGCTCAAGCTGTTGGTGCCGCTGATTATGCTGGTGCCGGGTGTGATTGCCTACCATCTCTATAGCGCTGATCCTCTGTCGCGACCGGACCTGGCCTATCCGAGGCTGGTCTCCGACCTCCTGCCGTTCTGGGCCAAGGGCTTCTTCGTCGCGGTGCTTTTCGGCACGGTGATGAGCCACTTCAACGCTGTGGTCAACAGCGCTGCGACGCTAGTGGCGTTTGACTTCTATAAGCCAATGCGCCCACAAGCGGATGACGCTGCGCTGATCCGCGTGGGCAAGCGTGTGAGTGTGGCAATTGCGCTGATTTCGCTGCTGATTGCGCCGCTGTTGATCTACGCTCCGGACGGCATCTATGCCGTAATGCGGCGCTTCACCGGATTCTTCAATATCCCGATCATCGCTGTCGTGTTGGTGGGATTCTTTACGCGCGATATCAATGCCCGTCCGGCCAAGATAGTGTTGATCTCGCATGTGCTGATCTACACGCTGCTGGTCTTCGTGCTCAACGTGGACAAGCAATACGGTATCCACTTTATTCACCTGATGGGTACATTGTTCGTCATGGAAGTGGCGTTGATGCTCGTATTGCGCAAGCGCTGCGCGCGCACCACGCCATACGCTGCCGCGCTGCGCGAACATGCCGACATCACCCCGTGGCCCTATGCACGCAGCATGAGTGTGCTGTTGGTGGCGTTGCTCGTCAGTGTCTACCTCACCTTTTCGCGCTTTGGCATCGCCGGAGGGCAGGGTCCGTCCTCCGGGTATCCAGTCGCTATGGCGATGGTATGGGCAGCCGCGCTGTTCTTGGCCTGGCGTCTGACATCTCATAAGACCCGTGCGCAGCGGTCAATGGCCGCTGGCGTCCCGAGGCTCTAAACACGCCGGCCAATCAATCAATCTCACCGAGACCACGATGGAATTCGTCACCGACCAACATTCCTGGGCGCTACGCCATGCCGGCCGCATCATCATCGAGCACAGCCATGCCAATCCTTGTTGCTATGTCGGACATGGCACTGGCTCCGTGGAGATGTATCGCGGCAACTTCGACATTTCGGACTATGTCGAAGAACGTGTGCCGCTGCGGTTCGCCTCGGTGCGGGCGGAGGGGGGTACGGCCCGCATCGCGCTATCGCGGACTGAGGGGGACAAGCCGGAACTCGTGCTGAATGTAAGCGCCGACGACGACGGTGCGCAAATTGCCTTCGCGCAAGCTGCGCCCACGATCAATCGCGTGTGGTGGCGCGTCGCCGCGCAATCGGACGAGTATATCTGGGGCTGTGGCGAGCAGATGTCATACTTCGACTTGCGGGGGCGCGCTTTCCCCTTGTGGACGTCAGAACCCGGCGTGGGGCGCGACAAATCCACCTACCTGACGTGGCAGGCGGACGTGAGTGGAAAGTCTGGTGGCGACTACTACAACACTAACTATCCGCAACCGACCTTTATTTCCTCGGCGCGCTATTGCTTGCACGCGGAGACTACCGCCTACGCAAATTTCGACTTCCGCCACGAGACCTTTCACGAACTCCAGTTCTGGGCGGTTCCCGACCGCATCGAGTTGCTAGCTAGCGACAGTCTGCAGGAGCTCGTCGGGCGCATCTCCGCGCGGTTCGGTCGACAACCGATGTTACCGGACTGGGTATTCAACGGTGTGATCCTCGGCCTTAAGAATGGTCGTGAGCACGCACAACGCATTCTCGACCTGAGTCGCGAGCGCGGCGTGCAAGTGTCGGCACTATGGTGCGAGGACTGGGTGGGGCTGCGACAGACGTCCTTCGGCAAGCGACTGTTCTGGGACTGGCGTTGGAACGAGACGCGCTATCCGCAGGCCCGCGACTGGGTCAGGTCTCTCAATGCCGATGGCGTGCGCTTCCTTGGCTATGTCAACCCCTACCTGTGTAACGACGGCACGCTTTACCAAGAGGCACTTGCAGCTGGCTATCTGGCGACCGATATGCAAGGCGCAGAGTACCTGGTCGACTTCGGCGAGTTCTGGTGTGGCGTGGTCGACTTCACCAACCCGGAAGCAGCGCGGTGGTTTGCAGAACGCGTCATCCGTCGCGAGATGTTGGAGGCCGGCCTGGATGGCTGGATGGCCGATTTCGGCGAATACCTCCCGACCGACGTGACTTTGTCGAACGGTGTGGACGCCATGCTGATGCACAACGCCTGGCCAACACTGTGGGCCAAGGTAAATGCGGATGCCATTGCCGGCGCGGGCCGGCGAGACGATGCGTTGTTCTTCATGCGCGCAGGCTTTACGGGCGTGCAGGCCCACTGTCCCTTACTGTGGGCAGGCGACCAATCGGTCGACTTCTCTCGCCACGACGGCTTGCAGACAGTGATCTGTGGCGCGTTGTCGTCGGGACTGCTCGGTAACGCCTATCATCACAGCGATATCGGCGGCTATACCAGTCTGTTCGGCAATTGCCGTACGCCAGAGCTATTCCAGCGTTGGGCCGAGATGGCTGCGTTCACACCGGTCATGCGCACACATGAGGGCAATCGTCCGGACGAGAACTTCCAGTTCTGGCAGGACGATGGCGTCCTGGCCCATTTTGCCCGCATGACGCGCATCTATGTTGCGCTGGCTCCCTATGTGCGAGGGCTGTGCCAGCAGGCGGCTGAGCGAGGGCTGCCGTTGCAGCGCCCGTTGTTCCTCCACTTCGAAGCGGATCGCCAGACCTACGCTATCCAGGACCAGTACCTGTATGGGGAGGATTTGCTGGTCGCTCCGGTGCATGAGGCCGGACGCGATAGCTGGACCCCTTACTTACCTGCCGGCGCGCGCTGGATCCATTTGTGGAGCGATCAAAGTTACGAGGGAGGAGCGCGCGTGACGGTGGCCGCACCGTTGGGCCAGCCGCCCGTATTCGTGCGTGAGGGATCGCCGGCACAGGCACAGTTGCTCGCGCTTGCGCAATGCTGAGGTCGGAATGAGCGTCTGGCAACATGGCCTGTTTCTCTTGTGCGTTGGCCTGGCCACGTTCACGCAGAACCTGACTGGCTTTGCATTTGGTCTGGTGCTGCTTGGGCTCGTTGCGCAGTTTCATCTGGTTCCGCTGACGGTTGCGGCCAACGTAGTGACGGTGATGGTGCTCGTCAATGCTGCGATGGTGGTGCGCCGTTGGCCGCGCTTACCATCGCCGTTGCCGATTGCGATCCTCCTCAGCAGTCTGGTTGGTGTGGCGACCGGCGTCTGGCTGCTGTCCTTGCTGAGCGACCACGCTATGAACGAGCTACGGGTGGGGCTTGGTCTGGCCATCTTGGTGTGCAGCTCGTTGCTGATACTAAAGGAGCATAGGCGGGAGCGCATCTCGACCTCTGCATCCTTTGCGTTGTTTGGCTGGCTGTCGGGAGTGATGGGTGGCCTATTCGCAAGTGCGGGGCCGCCAATGGTCTTCCATATGTACCGACAGCCGCTCAAGCGTGAGGTAATTCAGGAGACGCTTGTCTTGCTGTTTGCGGTCAATGCAGTTTTGCGCTTGCTGCTGGTAGCGGCGCACGACAGCTTCGACATGCCTTCGGCTCGGCTAAGCCTCGAAGCATTGCCCGTCGTCCTGGGACTCACCTGGATGGCCCGGCGATACCCTCCACGATGGTCGCCGGCCAGTGTGCGCCGCGTTGTGTTTGTACTGTTACTGGTTGCTGGCGGCTGCCTGGTGGTGCCAACGCTGATGACGCTGGTGCGTTCATTGCAAGGAGTTTTCGCGTGAAGAGCACGCACCGTTACGTTATGGCGCTGGATCAGGGCACGACGAGTTCGCGCGCTATCCTCTTCGACCGGCAAGGCACGCCGGTCGCTTCGGCGCAGAAGGAATTCCAGCAGTACTATCCGCAGCCTGGCTGGGTAGAGCATGATCCCTGGGAGCTGTGGCAATCGCAGCTGGCGGTTGCGCACGAGGTCATGCGCCGCGCGGACGTTAGCGCCACGCAGATTGCGACGATTGGCATTGCCAACCAGCGCGAGACGACCGTGTTGTGGGAGCGGGCCACCGGCGCGCCACTAGCGCCCGCGATCGTCTGGCAGGACCGACGCACCGCCGCGCAATGCGAGCGGCTCGCGGCGCAGGGGGCCAGCACGATGCTCCAGCGCCGCACCGGCTTACGCCTGGACCCTTATTTCTCCGCAACAAAGCTGGCGTGGCTACTTGACAGCATACCGGGTGCACGCAATAGAGCGGCACGCGGCGAACTTGCCTTCGGCACGATCGACACCTGGCTGGTCTGGCACCTCAGCGGTGGCAGGCGGCACGTGAGCGATGTCTCCAACGCCGCACGCACCGCACTCCTCAATCTCGACACCTTGTGCTGGGATGACGAGTTGCTGGAACTATTCGGCATTCCTCGCAGCGTGCTGCCGGAACTGGTGCCTTCCAGCGCGGCAGTGGCCGAGACGGAAGCCTCGCTGTTCGGCACGGCGGTGGCAGTCACGGGCATCGCCGGGGATCAACAGGCTGCCACGTTCGGCCAGGCCTGCCTCGCGCCCGGTTTGGCGAAGAACACATACGGCACAGGCTTGTTTCTGCTGATGAATACTGGCAGTTCGCCCGTAACGTCCCGCCATCGACTTCTCACCACGCTCGGCTGGCAGTTCGGCGCGAAGCCGACCTATGCGCTCGAGGGGTCGGTCTTCATGGGGGGAGCGACGCTGCAATGGCTGCGCGACGGCCTTGGCATTGTGCAGACGGTGTCCGAGGTCGAGGCGCTTGCCGCGCAGTGTCCGAGTAGCGACGGCGTAACGCTGGTCCCCGCCTTTGCGGGCCTGGGTGCGCCGTACTGGGACCCTCACGCGCGCGGCACATTGCTGGGCATGACACGTGGCACTGGGCGTGTGCACATCGCCCGTGCAGCGCTTGATGCGATCGCGCTGCAGACCGTTGATGTGCTTGGAGCAATGGAAGCGGATGCTGGCATATCTGTGCGCGAGCTACGCGTCGATGGTGGAGCTTCCCGCTGCGACTTACTGATGCAGATCCAGGCAGATGTACTAGGTAAGCCTGTTGTGCGCCCGCACGTAACCGAGACGACCGCACTAGGTGCGGCCTACCTGGCCGGGCTGCAGGTAGGTTTCTGGTCCGGTTTGGACGAAATCGCCCAGCAGTGGCGCGCCGAGCGTCGCTTCGAGCCATCGATTTCCGACGGCGAACGCACCTCGCGCGTGGACAACTGGCGGCGGGCCGTTGAGCGCGCGCGCGCTTGGGACCTGTCGGACACAACCCCAACCAACGTGGAATAACATGTCAGGCAGGAATCCCCCGGAACGGGCCGATATCTTTCGTGAAATTGAGCACACCCCGCTGTGGGACATGGTGGTTATCGGCGGTGGTGCGACCGGCCTCGGCACCGCGGTCGACGCGGCCGCCCGCGGCTATCGCACCTTGCTAGTCGAGGCCCGCGACTTCGCGAAGGGAACCTCGAGCAAAGCGACCAAGCTGGTGCACGGTGGCGTGCGTTATCTGGCGCAGGGCAACCTGCCGCTCGTGCGCGAAGCGCTGCGCGAGCGCGGCCTGCTTGCCCGCAACGCGCCGCACGTCGTTAGTACGTTGGGGTTCGTCGTGCCGGCCTATCGCTGGAGCGACAAGCCATTTTACGGCGCAGGCCTGAAGCTCTATGACTGGCTCGCCGGTTCACTGAACCTGGCCGGCAGCCGCAGTCTGAGCGCGGCTGAGACGCGCGCCGAGGTGCCAACCCTGGTAGACCGTATAGAAGGCCGCCCGTTGCGCGGCGGCACGCTTTATTTTGATGGTCAGTTTGACGACGCACGCCTCGCAATCAGCCTGATGCGCACCGTGTTCGACCTTGGCGGGTTGGCGCTGAACTATGCCGAGGTCAAGGGCATTACTACGGACCCACAAGGCGGACCGGCGTGGGTGACGGTGGAGGACAGGGAGAGTGGCAACCAACTGCCGGTCCGGGCACGGTGCGTAATCAATGCCACAGGAGTATGGGTTGATGCCATCCGTGCAATGGCCGAGCCAGATACAAAGCCGATCGTCGCCCCTAGCCAGGGCGTGCACCTCACGTTGCCGGGGCACTTCCTGCCCAGTCGGCATGCCGTTCTAGTGCCGAAGACTGTTGACGGCCGCGTCCTGTTCATGGTGCCGTGGCACGGACAAACCATTGTTGGCACCACCGATACGCCCCGCAGCGACTTGCCGACGGAGCCACGTGCCAGCGAGGAGGAAATCGACTTTATTCTGAGCACGGCCGCGCGCTATCTGGACCGGCCGGTGACCAGGGCCGATGTGAAGAGCGTCTGGGCGGGCCTGCGTCCATTGGTCAAGGCCGACCGCGGCGCGCATACGGCCACGCTGTCGCGTGAGCACACCATCGAATGCCACCCGGGTCGAGTGATTACCGTGACCGGCGGCAAATGGACCACCTACCGGCGCATGGCTGAGGAAGTCGTGGATGTGGCTATCGCGCGAGATATGTTGCCATCGGCGCCATGCCGGACCTATCACATGCGGCTGCACGGTGCAGCACCTGTCGCAGTGTCGAGGGAGATGCAAGGCGTCGTTGCGTGCCCCGGATACTATGGCACGGATGGGGCGATTGTCGGGCGCTTGCCTGGCGCCAGGCGGGAACTGGACAATGCCAGCGGTCTGACGGAGGCGCAAGTGCGGTTCGCAGCGCGCGCCGAGTTGGCGCGTGGGGTGGAGGATGTGCTGGCGCGTCGCAACCGTGCGCTCTTCCTCAATGCGGAGGCGGCAAGCCGCGCTGCGCCGGAAGTAGCGCGGATCCTGGCAGAGGAGTTGGGGCGCGACGAGGCGTGGGCCACGCGCGAAGCGGAAACCTTCGCTCGCTATGCGCGGGACTGGCAATTAGCCTGATCAGGTGCTTTCGCGTTCAATCAGCTCGTAGGGCAGTACGTTGTCGCGCTGCACTGTATCCGCCGGGATCTCGCCATCCTCGGCGCGCAGTAGTTCAAGCACGCGCTGAGCGGCAACGCAGCCAATGTCATAGCGCGGTGGGCGGATCGTCGTCAGGCTGGGAACCAGCTTGTCGGCGATCGACAAGTCACCAAAGCCCATCACCGCACATTCCCGGGGTATCTCAATCTTCTCACGCAAGCAGTACAGAAGCGCTCCGGCGGCCAGGTTGTCATTGGCGAAAATAATTGCCTCGGCCGGCCAGCGGCCACGTAGCAGCGACTGGAACGCCAACTTGCCGGCTTCGAGCGGCGCGAGTGGAGGAGACTTGAACGTCGTCGGGGTCAAGCCTAACTCGCTCATCGCGATGTCGTAGCCATTGGCGCGCTCGATAGCGCGAAAATCCTCCAGTTGCCCGGTGTGCACGAAGGCAATGCGCCGATAACCGCGCTCATACAGGTAACGTGTGGAGTCCTTGCCCACATCAATGTGAGAAAACCCTACCTGAATGTGCTCGGACGATGGTTTGTGGTCCCACGTTTGCACTACCGGGATACCGGACTTGGCAAGCAGTTGGTTGGTGCCGCGGGTGTGCCGGTGACCGGTGAGGATGAGCGCGGCCGGCGACCAGCCGATGAAGGCCCGCACGGCCTCTTCTTCTTCGTCCCCTGAGTAGTTGCTCGACGCCAGCAGTAACTGGTAGCCATGCGGGCGGAGTGTATCGGTGACGCCCTGCACGGTCTCGGCAAACACCCCACCAGAGATGTTTGGGATCACCATGCCAACGGACTTCCCGCGGGCTGAAGCCAATCCGCCGGCGAAAACATTGGCCACATACCCGGTCTGCTCGATGGCGGCAGCAATGCGCATTTGCGCCTCCTGGGCCACCAGGTCACGCTGACTAAAGTAACGGGAAACTGTCATTGGTGAGACGCCAGCAAGTTCGGCGACCTCGCGCAGTTTGACGCGGCCTGAGCCGCGGCGTTTGCGAGTGGGCTGGGTCATAAGATCAGGGTAATCCTTAGGCGAGCGAGGTTGACTCGATGAGAGCGGTAACACATACTAAATCATGGTAGCGGTAACATGTAATGGCCGTAGCACCTGCCGGCGCCGCTTGTCGGCAGCGCTGCGGCTCAGCACCTCGAATGCAGGCATCAAGTGGATAAACAACGCAAACGACTAGAAGAACTGCGCAGCCAGCGCTGGCTCGCTCCCGATGACATGCGCTCATTCGCACATCGGCAGCGCCTACAGCAGATGGGTTTGCGGCGGGACGAATTCATGTCGCGGCCGGTGATTGCGATCATCAACACCTGGAGCGATCTTTCACCATGCCACGCGCACCTGCGCGAGCGCGCGGAGGCAGTCAAGCGCGGCATTCTGTTCGCGGGAGGGATGCCGTTTGAACTGCCCGCGATGTCGCTGGGCGAGGTGATGGTCAAGCCCACGACGATGCTTTACCGAAACTTCCTCGCGATGGAAGTTGAGGAATTGCTGCGCTCGCTGCCGATCGACGGCGCGGTGTTGATGGGGGGCTGCGACAAGACCACGCCGGGCTTGCTGATGGGCGCGCTGAGCGCAGACCTGCCGTGCATCTTCGTGCCGGCCGGTCCAATGCTCAATGACCGTCATCGTGGCACGGCGGTAGGTGCGGGTACACATACCAAGAAGTTCTGGGACGAGTACCAAGCCGGCAATATCGACCAGGCCGAGTGGATCGGGCTTGAAGCACGCATGACACGTGCCCCCGGCACTTGCAACACGATGGGCACTGCTAGCACCATGACTTCAATCGCTGAGGCGATGGGCTTCATGCTGCCGGGCGCGTCGAGCATTCCGGCGATGGACTCCGCGCATACGCGGATGGCGTCGGCCAGCGGCGAGCGCATCGTGCAGATGGTATGGGAGGACTTCCGCCCGAGCACCTTCTTCAATGCCGCCGCGGTGCGCAACGGCATCGTCACATATATGGCGTTAGGCGGGTCCACCAATGCAGCTATCCACCTGATCGCCATTGCCGGCCGCGGCGGCGTTTCGCTGAAGCTTGATGACATCGGCCGCCAGGGTGCAGGTGTGCCGGTGTTGGCCAATGTTTTTCCATCCGGCAACCGCCTGATGGAGGACTTCTACTATGCCGGCGGGGTGCCCGCGCTGTTGCGGCAAATAGAAGGGCATTTGGCGCTGGATTGCCGCACCGTCAACGGGCGGACATTGGGCGAGAACCTGCGCGATGCGCAGTGCACGGATACAGAAACTGTCCGCTCGCCAGACAACCCGGTTACCGAGGGCCGAGCGCTGGCGGTGCTGCACGGCAATCTGGCGCCGTCAGGTGCGGTCATCAAGCCGAGTGCCGCGAGTGCGAAGTTCCTCAAGCACACAGGACCGGCCTTGGTGTTCGATTCTATCGTCGAAATGAACGCGCGCATCCATGATCCCGCCCTTGAGGTCGACGAGAACACCGTGCTTGTGCTGCGCAACGGGGGACCGATAGGCGCGCCAGGCATGCCGGAGTGGGGCAATCTGCCAATCCCGAGAAAGTTGCTTGAAGCCGGCGTGCGCGACATGGTGCGCATCTCGGATGCGCGCATGAGCGGTACCCATTATGGTACATGCGTACTGCACGTTGCGCCCGAGGCCGCGGCGGGCGGGCCACTCGCACTGATCCGCACCGGAGACCTGGTCGAGCTGGACGTGGAGGCGGGACGGATCGCCATGCTGGTGACCGAGGAGGAGATTGCCAGGCGACGCGCCGCCTGGCAGCCGACGCCGGCTACGCGCAAGCGCGGTTACACAAAGATCTTTCTGGAGCACGTCCGGCAAGCGGACGAAGGCTGCGATTTCGATTTCCTGATGGGACGGGAGACGCCCGTCGAACCCTCGATCTATTAAGGGGAGAACAGACAAATGCAAAACAATGATCCGGCAGCTAACGCATTCAGGGCCAGACTGGCGACGGGCCAAGTTCCAATCGGCACGTGGTTGATGTCGGGGGCCTCCAGCACTGCCGAGGCTCTGGGGTATGCGGGCTTCGACTGGCTGGTGATCGATATGGAGCACGTTCCGGTCGAGTTTCGCGATACCTTGCAGCTGCTGCAAGCGGTCGATTGTAGTGGGGCGATTCCGGTGGTGCGGTTGGCTGCGAATGATCCGGTTCTAGCTAAACGGGCACTCGATATGGGCGCGCGCACGCTGATGTTCCCGTTCGTGCAGGACGCTGAAGAAGCGCGTCGTGCGGTGTCGTCGGTCAAATACCCCCCACAGGGCATGCGCGGCTATGCGGCCATGCATCGGGGGAGCCGGTATGGAACTTGGTCCCGGTACGGCACGCAGGCAAACGATGCCACCGTCTGCATTGTGCAACTGGAAACACCCGAGGCAGTTTCACGGCTGGAGGAAATTGCTGCGGTGCCTGGCGTTGACGCGCTGTTTATTGGCCCGGGCGACCTCTCGGCTGCGCTCGGAAACATTGGGAATATCGGGCACGCGGAGGTTCAAAAAATGATTCGGGACGCGGCCCGGCGCGCACGTGCCGCAGGGGTGCCCATCGGCATCGTCGGCCCTACGCCTGAAATGGTCTCCACGTTCATCGACGCCGGCTATCACTTCGTCGCCGTCGCCTCGGACATGGGCATGATGATGCGGCAGGCCAGCGCGTTCCTTGCCGCATTCAACCGACAGTCGTCAGGACCCGCAAACGCCGGACCGTACTGAGCGGCCACGCTGCCAAGAATTAGCGACCCGTTTCGCGTGAAGTGGGCAAGGAGACAAGAATGGCCACGGTAACCTTCGACAAGGTGGTTAAGGCGTATGACAACGGGGTGACAGTCCTGCACGACATTAACCTCGATGTCAAGAATGGTGAGTTTGTCGTGTTTGTTGGGCCGTCTGGCTGCGGCAAGTCAACGCTAATGCGCATGCTGGCGGGCCTGGAGACTGTCACGCGGGGGCAGATCGCAATTGACGGGCAGCGCGTGGATGACTTGGCGCCCCGTGAGCGAGAAATCGCCATGGTGTTCCAAGACTACGCACTGTATCCGCACAAGACAGTGTTCGAGAATATGGCGTTCGGCCTGCGGCTGCGCAAGACGCCCAAGGCCGAAATCGAGAAACGCGTGAATCAGGCGGCGGAGATTCTCCAGATCGGGCACCTGCTTGACCGGAAGCCTCGCAACCTGTCTGGCGGACAGCGCCAGCGTGTGGCTATGGGGCGAGCCATCGTGCGCAACGCCAAGGTATTTCTGTTCGACGAGCCGCTTTCCAACCTGGACGCCAAGCTGCGCAATGAGATGCGGGTGGAGATCAAGAAGTTGCACCGTCGCTTAGGCGCGACCATGATCTACGTCACCCATGACCAGGTAGAGGCCATGACGCTTGCCGATCGCATCGCGGTGTTGTCAGGCGGTTATGTGGTCCAGTATGGCACACCCGACGACATCTACAACGCGCCGCGCACCACTTTCGTTGCGGGCTTCACCGGCTCACCCCCGATGAATCTGCTGCAGCTACGGGTGGACGGTAAGCGCGCGCGCGCGGAGGGCATCGAGGTACCCGTGCCCGACGAAGTGCTCAGTCGCCTTGATGCGGCCGCGGGGCAGCAGATTACCTTCGGCGTGCGTCCTGAGTGCGTGTTTCATGGGGACCAGGGCGAATCTCTCCCAGGCGAAACGTGCACGTTGAAGGCGCGCGTGGTCGTGACCGAGCCGCTCGGAGCGGAAACGCTCTGCACCTTTGACGTCGGCGGGCAGTCGGTGGTTGCCAGACTGGCCGCGGATGCCCGGTTCGAACCCGGCGCGGCGGCGACGCTCCGTATCTCGCTGGCGAAGTCGCACTGGTTTGACGCTAGCACCGGCAACGCACTGCAACAGCGCCGGGCAGCGTAAGACCGTCGCTCGACGGGACAAGAACACACGAAATCAAGAAACAAGGAGACCGGAATGCACAAGAACATTGCCATGGCGGCGATCGCCATCGCCTGCGTGCTGGCTGCGGCAGGCGCACAGGCCGATACCACACTGCGCGTGTTTGCCGGTGGCTCCGGCCAGCGCCCGGACCTGGTGCGCAAGGCGCTCGATGCGTTCGAACAGAGCAATCCAGGCGTGAAAGTAGCGATGGAAACTGGCGGAGCCACCTCGGAACAGCAACGCCAGTACCTCTCGACGCTGCTTAACGCGAAGGACCAGTCGCTGGACGTGTTCATGATCGATATCGTCAATCCGGCACAGTACTTGAACGCCGGATGGATTGCACCGCTGGACGCTTATGTCGGTCCGGCTGCGGATGCGATGAAGGCCTACTTGCCAGTCTACGCCAAGGCTAACGTTGTCGGCGGAAAGGTGGCTGCGCTGCCGGGCTTTGCCGACGGCATGTTCATGTACTACCGCAAGGATCTGCTGGAGAAATATAAGCTGCCCGAGCCGAAGACCTGGGATGAACTGGCCAAGTCTGCGCGCCTGGTGATGGACAAGGAGCGGAATCCTTCGCTGCAGGGCCTGTCGATTCAGGGTGCGCCGGCAGAGGGCGCGGTGTGTACATTCCTGCTGCCTTACTGGAGCCAGGGCAAGGAACTCACCGACGCTGCTGGCAAGCTTACCCTGGACAAGGGCGCAGCGACCGCCGGCATGAAGGTGTGGCTTGACATGATGGACGCCGGCGTGATCAAGAAGAATGTCGCCGAAGTCAAGACGGCAGACACCGTCAACGAATTCAAAGCCGGCCAAGTGCTGTTCGCGGTCAACTGGGGCTTTGCCTGGAACCACTTCGAGTCCGCGGCCGACTCGGCCGTGAAAGGCAAGGTTGGCGTGATGCCGCTTCCGGCAGTGACTGGCGGTCAGCGCACGACTTGCGTCGGCGGCTGGCAATGGGCGGTGTCGGCGTTCTCCACGCACAAGTCCGAAGCCGCCAAGCTGATCCGCTACTTGTCTTCGCCCCCAGTGGCCAAGCTGCTCGCGGTACAGGGCTCGCTGCTGCCCGTTTTCCCGGCTACCTATCAGGATGCCGAGGTGCTCGCTAAGAACCCTTGGTTCAAGTCTGCAGGTGACATTCTGGCGCAGACGGGCCGCGCGCGCCCAGTCACCCCGCGCTATAGCGAGGTGTCGGACGCCATCCGTACTAATACCTCGGCCATGCTGGGACGTTCCATGCCGATCGCCGATGGTGTCAACCAGATAGAAGGTAAGCTGCGGCGCGTGCTGCGGTAAGACGGGAGACTCACATGAGCATCGCTACGTCCGCGCAAGATCGCTTCGCCCCGGCCCGGCGATCGCGCCGCTGGCTGGATCCCTCGGACCGGCAACTGGCAGCGCTCCTGCTGGCGCCCACCGGCATGCTGCTCGCCTTGATCGTCGTCTATCCGATTGGCAAGCTGATCTACAACAGCCTGTTCGAGATTCGCCTGTCGGGCGGTGCGTTGGAGGCGTTCGTTGGGCTGCGTAACTATGCGGACGCGCTGGAAGATCCCGAGGTCTGGAATGCCACCAAGAACACGCTGCTGATCGCCCTGATTACAGTGCCGGGCGCTTTCCTGATTGGCCTGCCACTCGCCATGCTAGCCAACCTGCCGTTCCGCATGCGCTGGCCGATCCGGCTGGCGCTGCTACTGCCGTGGGCGCTGCCGCTGGCGTTCTCGGGGCTGATCTTTGCGTGGTTCTTCAATACTGACTACGGCATTGTCAACGATCTGTTGCGCCGCCTTGGCTTCCAGCCAGTGGCCTTCCTACTCAGCCCGGGGTGGGCCTTTGCGGCGGTCTGTGTGACGACTATCTGGAAGACGTCATCGTTTGTGGCGCTCATCCTGCTGGCCGGATTGCAGACGATTCCGCGCTCGCTGTATGAAGCGGCCGAGGTGGATGGCGCGAGCAAGCTGCAGCAGTTCTTCCACATTACCTTGCCCATGTTGGTGCCGTCCATCGTAGTGGCAATGATTTTCCGGACCATCACCGCACTACAGACTTTCGATATTCCATTCACCATGGTGCGCGGCGGCCCTGGCAACAGTACCACCACGCTAGCGATGCTGATTAATACCACGACTATTGATTACCTCGACGTGGGCTACGGCTCGGCCCAGGCCGTAATCATGTTCCTGATCTCGCTGGTGGTCAGCATCGTGTATCTCAAATTTGTGCGCGGAGAGGCCAAATGAAAACGTTCCAAGTCATATTTGGCGGCGCCCGGCTACGCTGGATCGCTGGCGCGCTGGTCGTGGTCAATGGCTTCTTTCCGGCGCTTTGGATCCTGCTGACCTCGCTCAAGGCAGAACCGGAACTGGTGCAAAAGCCGATCACGTACCTGCCGGCTGTGCCTACCCTGACCAACTATGTACATGCCTTCACAGACCAGCCACTGTTGCTGTTCCTGTTTAACAGTTTCGTTGTTTCACTCTGCTCGACAGTACTCGCGGTGCTGATCTCGGCCGGTGCGGCCTACGCGATTGCCCGGCTGGAGCTGCGCTGGCGCGGCCTGATACTGTCGGCAATTATTGCTTCGTCGATGTTCCCACTAGTGACGCTGCTGGTGCCGATTTTCCAGATCATGCGTGGCCTGGGCCTGCTCAATACTTATGCAGCGTTGATTCTGCCCTATACGGTGCTGAGTTTGCCGGTGTGTACCCTGGTGCTGGTGAGTTTCTTCCAGGCTATCCCGCGCGACTTGGAAAGCGCCGCCATGCTCGATGGCTGCACCCGAGTGGGGGCTCTTTGCCGCATCGTACTTCCGCTCTCCGGTCCGGGGGTCTTTACTGCCGCCATTCTGGCTTTTGTTAACGCCTGGGATGAGTTTCTGTTGGCGCTGTCACTGAATTCGGCACCCGGATTCCGTACGCTTCCCGTGGGCATCACGCTGTATCAAGGCGAATACGCTTTTCCGTGGCCGCTGATTTCCGCGGCGCTGGTGGTAGCCATTGTGCCCGTGGCGGTGTTGATGGCGGTATTCCAGAAACGCGTGATTGGCGGGCTGACGGCGGGAGGGCTGAAGGGATGAGCCAGTTCAGGCAGGCACTGGAAGCGCCGCTGGCTGCCATCGAGCTGTTACATGGCGACTGGCGCGTGCAGCTCTGCGCCGGGCTTGGCGGCGCGCTCACCGGTGTCTGGTGGCGTGGCCGGGCAGTATTGCGTGATTGCGGGCGGGAGGCGTTGGCCGAGCACAACGTGCGGCGTTCCGCCTGCTATCCGCTGGTGCCGTACTCCAATCGGATCGGCTATGGCGCGTTCGACTGGGAAGGGCGTCAGCACCGGTTGCGCCTCAACTTCGCGGACGAGCCGCATGCGATCCACGGCTTCGGTTGGCAGCGCGCGTGGCGGGTCGCGCTACTTGAGGCGGCGTATGCAGTGTTGGTCCTGGATCATAGTCCTGACGCCGACTGGCCTTTCGCCTGCTCTGTCACGCAGCGCATCGCGCTGAGAGACGATGGTCTCCATCTCGAGCTGACGTTGGTCAATCGCGATTCAAGAGCGGCTCCGGGCGGACTAGGTTGGCACCCGTACTTTCCGCTGACACCGCAAACGCGGCTCCAAACCGGCTGGAATGCCGTGCTAGTCACCGGGGATGACAGGCTGCCGCGCACCACGGAGCCAGTACCGGACCGATGGCGTTTTGACGCGCCACGCTCGCTGGAGAACCTGGGCGTCGATCATTGTTTTACCGGTTGGCGGGGCGAGGCCACGATCTTCGAAGCGGACTATCGACTTCGCGTCATGGCCGAAGGAACGCCCGCTGCGGTGCTATTCCGGCCACCAGGCGAGGCATTCTTTGCGCTGGAGCCGGTTAGCCATTCGAACGACGCTCTGCACTTTGATAAGCCATCCGACACTGTGCCCATGCGCACGCTCGCGCCGGGCGAAACGATGACGTGCAAGCTGCGACTGGAGGCATTGATGGCAGAGCACGGGGAATAGTGCCGCAAGGCATGGGGAACAGATGCAAACGCGTTGTCAGATTGATGACGGGAAAGGAAAGTTCATGACAATGGCTATTTATCCGAGCCTCGCACAAAAGGTTGTATTCGTGTCCGGCGGGGCTTCCGGTATTGGCGCGGCACTGGTCGACGCCTTTGTGCAACAAGGCGCTCGCGTTGCCTTCTGCGATCTTGACGAGGGGGGCGGTGCGGCATTATGCGCGCGCTACGCCGAAGCGGCGCGGCCTTGGTTCAAGCGCTGCGACGTGCGCGACGTGGGCGCGTTTCAACAGGTGCTGGCCGATGCCGCTGCAGCGCTCGGACCGATTCGCGTACTGGTGAACAATGCGGGGCGGGATGACCGACACAGCCTTCAGGAACTCACGCCGGAACGATGGAACGACATCCTAGCCGTCAACCTGACCCATCACGTGTTTGCTGCGCAGCATGTCGCGCCGGGCATGGCAGCGGCGGGTGGCGGTTCCATCATCAATCTCGGGTCGATCTCCTGGCTGCGCGGACGACCAAACCTGGTGGGATATACCGCGTCGAAGGCGGCCATCAGCGGCATTTCGCGCACGCTTGCGCGCGAGTTGGGTGAGGACAACATCCGCGTAAACGCTTTGCTGCCTGGCGCCGTGTTGACCGAACGACAGCAGGCGCTCTGGCGCGATCAAGAGGCCGACAAGCGTTTCATAGCGCTGCAGTGCCTGAAGTTTCGCGTTGAACCGTCACATATCGCAGACATGGCGCTGTTTTTGGCGTCCGACCAGGCCGCCGCTGTGACAGGCCAAAGCATCATTGTCGATGCGGGGCTGGCGCAGGTTTCCGTTGTGGGTTGAGGTCACGTAGCGCAGCCACGATCGGGTGTATTGATAACAGAGCCTATCCACATTGCGGAGCGGCGAATCATCGAAAAATGACGATAGCGCTACCATGTGGCGCTGAGCACAAGAGCAGTACGCAATAGCCATCCGACGGCAACCAAGAGGAGGAGCGGAGCAAATGAAAAATAGGGGTATCTCGGCTAACAGCGGTCGCAAAGGCCTTCGCGGGGCAGCATGGGGAGGCGCGTGCCTCGCGATGCTGTTCGCCAGCGCGGCACAAGCGCAGTCGTCACTGACAATCTACGGCATCGTCGACTCGTCATTGCAATATGTGAAATTCGATCGTCCCGTGTCGCCAAGCTTGCAGGCCGCTAGCGGCAACTTGCAGGCATCCCGGTTTGGCTTTCGAGGTAGTGAGGACCTTGGCGGTGGCTACAAAGCCAACTTCCAGTTGGAGGCAGGCTTCAATACCTATACCGGGGTAGCCGGCGGCTCCACTCTATGGAATCGCGGCTCCGCCGTGGGACTGTCCACACCATATGGCAGCATGGACTTTGGCTACATGTACTTGCCTATTTATTGGGCGTTCCTGGGTTCGGATGTATCTACCTATGGCTTGTCGAATCCTGCAGCTATTATGAGCCTCGAGCATACGGTCACACTCGGCAGGTCTGGAACTGGTGGCTTCTACCCAAATGCCCTGCGCTATCGCACGCCGAACATGGGCGGATTGACGGCCGAACTAGGTTATTCGTTCGGCGCCGAGAAGGTCGGCAATCAATCCCAAGATGGTCGTAATGTGGGTTTCAGCACCCAGTATACAAAGGGTCCGCTGTATCTGGCCTACGGGGTCAACCGCTACCAGTACTACCTCACGCCGACGACGCCAGATGCATCCTCCCAGATTACACAGGTGGTGTCCGGTACCTACGACCTTGGCAAAGTTGTCATTGGCGGCAACTATCTCTATACGAAACGTACCGACGCTACCAATTTCTTTGCTTCGGCGGAAATGCTGAATGCCAAGATTCCCCTGGGCTTCGGAGACATCAATATTGGCGCGGCCCGGCGCATCGAGAACGGCGGCGCGCGTGCAATGGCGTACGACATCGGATACGTGCACTATCTGTCCAAGCGCACACAGCTTTACACATACGGCGCATACATCTCGAATAATTCGAAATCGACTCAGGGCTTTGCTCTGCTAGGCCCAAGCTTTGCGTCCGTACAGCCGGGATTCAAACCATGGGCGTTCACCGCAGGTCTGCGCACTTCGTTCTAACAATGGGCGTATTCAGGTAGTTCCATCACTATGGTGCCCCAAGGCGTGCAAACCTGCCGTCCTTGGGCGCTCCGTGGGGCAGGTGAGTAGCCTCGGGGTGAAACTCCCCGGCGCTACTCACCCGCCCGCAGTGCCACACACCATTTGATGTTAATGCTGCACTGGGGTTGCGCCTGCAATTGCTTCGCATGCCGCAGTGCCACGGCGAAATGTTTGACCCTGTCAAAGTGCTTGCAATGATCGCATGATGGCTAACGGGTTGGACCGGGACGAGGAGACGCTGCTCTGCCGAGGTGGAGCAACCTCGGTCTTCGGGATAGAGCGCTACCAGCTCAATTCGCGGACGTGGCAGGCGGGTCTTACTGGGGCGGTGGTGCAGCAGTGTCTCGCTGTACCAATGAGACGGGCAGTTCTGTCCGACCCGGCTCAACGCCTTCCTGTAGCCAGCGAAGCAGTGCTTGCGCGGTCTTCCTGCCTAGCAGGCCGCTTTCCAATGCAATTGTCGTCAATGGAGGGGTGACCTCTGCAGATATCGGCAGGTCGTCGCAACCGACGATCGAAAGCTCTTTCGGCACCCGAAGTCCCAGTGCCATCGCTTCGAACAGGCAGCCGAGGGCCAGTACATCATTGCCGCAGAAGATTGCCGTGGGCCGCGTCGGCGCATGCTCAAGAACAGTTCGCAAGCCGGTGCGGCCGCCCGCGAACGTGTAGGGCTGCTCGCACGAGGAACCTCGAGGCAGTTCGACGCGCAGAGCCCGCAAGGTGTTCACGAAGCCCTCAGTGCGCAGTCTGGCGCGGTCGTTGTGCGATGCAATGCCCGAGATCATGCCGAACCGGCGGTGGCCGAGGTCAAACAGGTAGCGTGCCGCTTGAGCGCCGATCTCGAAGTTGTCGAAGCCGACGCACGGATACTGGTTCGAGAGCGACCACGTGAGGATGGTTCGCGTGCCGGACTGGCGCAGGATCGAGAGCGTTTCGGGGGCGTGGTCGGCGCCGACCAGCACCATGGCGTCGACGGCTCGTTCCGATAGCGCGCGGACGACATTGATCTCGGTGTCAGGGTTGTAGTTGTGGGAGCCTAGCAGTAGCTGGTATTCGTTCGCGCCTAGCACCTCCTGCATGCCCTGGATCGCATGCGAGAAAATCGCGTTATCGAGCGTCGGCACCACTGCGGCGACCGTGCGGGAGCGGCCGGACGCGAGGGTCCGGGCCGAGGCATCCGGAACGTAGCCGAGCGCCTCGACGGCGTTGCGCACGCGCACGAGCGTCTTCTCGCGCACGAGGGAGGGCGACGAGAGCGCCCGCGACACGGTCGCCATCGACACCCCGGCCAGCTTCGCTACGTCTTCAAGTCTCGTTCGCCGCACTTTCCAGTCCCCAAACCAAGTAGTGACATTGTCTCCGATCTTGTGCTGTCCGGATTACCGGTGCGAGCGTGGCGCGGTATATGACGTCGTCTGCTTTCCTCGGGAAAAACCCTTCCTTGCAGTCCCGTGCCGAGCAACTATTCTTTGTATGAAAGCGCTTTCATTTGTGGGCGATGATGACGATATAAGTGAAGGAATCGCCGATTCGTCTAAAAATGATAGCGCTTACATTGTATCGCCACTCACAAGGACCAGCATAGATGATCACGTACCTGAAGAAAGCAGAGAAGACGCCGCAGACCGAAACGGCCACCGCGCAGAAAGTGGTGACCGAAATGCTCGCAGAGATCCAGGCGCGCGGCGAGGGCGCGGTGCGCCAATACGCAAAGCAGCTCGACGGATGGGGTGGCGACATCCTGCTGACCGAGGATCAGATCCGCCAGCAGATCCGCGACGTGCCGCAATCGGTGCGCTCCGATATCGATTTTGCCATCCGCCAAGTGCGTGATTTCGCGCTGGCACAGCGCGAGTCGCTGCGGGAGTTCTCGGTCGAGCTGCATCCGGGTGTGACGGCGGGCCAGCGCGTGATCCCGGTCAACGTGGTCGGCTGCTACGCGCCGGCCGGCCGTTATGCGCACATCGCATCGGCCTATATGGGTGTGGCGACGGCCAAGGCGGCCGGCGTGAAGACCGTGGTGGCGTGTTCGAGCCCGTTCCGGGGCCAGGGCATCCACCCGCACGTGCTCTACGCCTTCCAGGCAGCCGGCGCCGACTTGATCATGACGCTCGGCGGCGTGCAGGCCATCGCGTCGATGGCCTACGGCCTCTTCACGGGCAAACCGGCTGATGTGGTGGTCGGCCCGGGCAACAAGTTCGTGGCGGAGGCCAAGCGGACCCTCTACGGGCAGGTCGGCATCGATGTGTTCGCGGGGCCATCGGAAGTCGCCGTCATCGCCGACGACAGCGCCGACCCGGCCATCGTCGCGAGCGATCTCGTCGGGCAGGCCGAGCACGGCCACGAGTCGCCGGCGTGGCTCTTCACCACGTCGCGCGCGCTGGCCGACCAGGTCATCGCGCTGGTGCCGGAACTGATTGCCAAGCTGCCTCCGACCGCGCGCGACGCCGCCACCGCCGCCTGGCGCGACTACGGTGAGGTGATTGTCTGCGACAGCCGTGAGGAAGTGGTCGACGTGTCCGATCGCTATGCATCCGAGCACCTCGAAGTCCACAACGAAGACCTCGACTGGTGGCTTGCCAATCTGACTTGCTACGGCTCGCTGTTCCTCGGCGAGGAGACCACGGTGGCGTTCGGCGACAAGACCAGCGGGCCCAACCACGTGCTGCCGACCAAGGGCGCGGCGCGCTACTCGGGCGGCCTGTCGGTCCACAAGTTCATGAAGACGCTGACGTGGCAGCAGATGACGCGCGCGGCCACCCGCCAGATCGGCCAGGTGACGGCGCGCATCTCGCGCCTCGAAGGCATGGAGGCGCACGCCCGCACCGCCGACGACCGTATGGCGAAGTACTTTCCAAACGCCCGCTTCGAGATGGGCGCTCCGGTGGAGGTGTGACAATGGCGCGTCTGCAAAATGTGCCCGCGCGGCCGGTGCCCGACCTGTCCGGACGGCAGGCGCTGGTGACCGGCGGCAGTTCCGGCATCGGCGAGGCCATCGCCGTGGCGCTGGGCCAGGCCGGGGCGAGAGTGGTGCTGGCGGCACGTCGCCAGTCCCAGCTCGATGCGGCGGCCTCGCGGCTCGACGCGATGGGCATAGCGGTCGACACGCAGGTGTTCGACGTGTCCAACCTCGACGCCGTCCCGGCCGCCGCCGCTGAATTGCAGCGCCGCCGCGGGACCGTCGACATCCTCGTGAACGCCGCCGGCATGAACCTGCGTGAGCCTTTCGCCGATGTCACTCCGGCATCGTGGCGATTGCAACTCGACACCCACCTCGGCGCGCCGTTCTTCCTCACGCAGGCGCTGGCGCCGGCCATGCAGGCGCAGGGCTGGGGGCGCATACTCAATATCGCGTCGCTGCAGTCGTACCGGGCCTTCGCCAACAGTGCGCCCTACGGTGCGGCGAAGGGCGGCATCGTCCAACTCACGCGCGCGATTGCCGAGGCATGGTCTCGCCATGGGATCACCTGCAATGCCATCGGCCCGGGCTTCTTCCCGACCGCGCTGACCGGCCCCGTGTTCGCGGACGCCGCACTCGCCGAGTACCACGCCGGCCGCACCTGCATTGGCCGCAATGGGGAACTCGCGGACCTGCACGGACTGGCCGCCTTCTTGGCCAGCGACATGGCCGCGTACATCACCGGGCAGACCTTCATGGTGGACGGCGGGTACACGTCGAGATGACCGCGGCGCCATGAACCGAAGATGATCCAAGACGGCAGGGCGAACCACATTGCCCCTGCCTCGTACCGAAGAGCAGAGCGCGATACGCGCCGCTACGGGACCAGTCCCTACAGGAGACAAGCATGACGATGCAGATATCCGGCCAGCAGTCAGGCCACAGGCTGAGGAAGGTCGTGACGTCAAGCACGATAGGCGCAATGGTGGAGTGGTATGACTTCTTTCTGTACGGTGTGGTCGCCGGCCTCGTGTTCAACAAGCTGTACTTTCCGTCGACCGACCCCGTCGTCGGCACGCTGCTGGCCTACACCACCTTTGCGGCGGGCTTCGTCGCCCGCCCGCTCGGCGGCGTAATCTTCGGCCACTTCGGCGACACCCTCGGCCGCAAGCGCATGCTCGTGCTGACGCTGATGATCATGGGCATCGCCACGACGGCCATCGGCCTGATTCCGACCTACGGCCAGATCGGCATCTGGGCGCCGATCTTGCTGCTCGTGTGCCGGATCGCGCAAGGCATCGGCCTGGGCGGCGAGTGGGGCGGAGCGGTGCTGATGACGTTCGAGAGCGCGCCAGCTAACCGTCGCGGCTTCTTCGCGAGCCTGCCGCAAACCGGCATGTCGCTCGGTCTCGTGCTGGCGAGCGGCGTGATCGCCCTGCTGTCGCTGCTGCTGTCGGACAAGGACTTTCTGGCATGGGGCTGGCGTGTCGGCTTCCTGCTGAGTGCCGTGATGGTGATCATCGGCTCCTACATGCGCTCGAACGTCGAGGAATCGCCAGAGTTCGAGGCGGCGCAGCGCACCCAGAAAGCTGCGCCTGGCCTGCCGTTCCTTGCCATGCTGCGCCAATATCCCCGCGTGGTACTGGCTTGCATGGGGGCGCGTTTCATCGACGGTGTCTTCTTCAACGTGTTTGGGGTGTTCTCGCTGGCCTACCTGACCCAGACGCTTAAGCTCTCACGCAACGATGCCCTGCTCGGCGTGCTGATCGGCGCTGGCGTCATGACGTTTTTCATCCCGTTGTGGGGCGCCGTCTCCGACCGCGTCGGTCGGCCGCTCGTCTACGGTACCGGCGCGCTGCTGGCGGGGCTGTCGGCTTTCCCGGCCTTCTGGCTGATGCAGCATTCCGGCGGCAACGTGCTGCTGGTGTGGACGGCGATCATCATCCCGTTCGGCATCTTCCACGCCGCCGTGTTCGGCACCATGTCATCGATGTTCTCCGAAGTGTTCGACCCGAGCGTGCGCTATACCGGCATCTCCTTCGTCTACCAGTTCGCCGGCGTGTTCGCGGGCGGCCTGACCCCGATCATCGCCACCTGGCTCAGTGCAAAGGCCGGCGGTGAGCCCTGGTATCTGTGCGGCTACGTGCTGGCGATCGGCATCCTCAGTGCCGTTTGCACGATGTGGATCGCGTTTCGTTCGGGCCACGCGGGCCGCAGAGAGCTAGCTCCGTCCAAGGCCAGCGCCTAACCTTCCCCCACCCCCAACCGATTCCGGATGGCCAGGCCATGAAAGCAATCGTCTATACCGAACCTAACGCCGTCGCCGTCCTTGAGCGCGACATGCCGGCTCTGGCGCCTGGCGAGATCCTGCTGCGCATCGACGCGAGCGGCATCTGCGGCTCCGACCTGCATGCGTATCACGGCCACGATCCGCGCCGCAAGCCGGGCCTCGTGCTGGGCCACGAGTTCGCGGGTACGGTGGTCGCCGCGTCCGACGAGGCCCTGATGCCGGTGGGGCAGCGCGTCACGGCCAATCCGCTTGTGACCTGCGGGCATTGTGACTACTGTCTCCAGGGACGCGACAACTTGTGCGAGTACCGGGGCATGATCGGCATGAGCCGGCCTGGCGCATTGTCCGAGTACCTCGCGATTCCGATCCGCTGCGCCATTCCAATTCCGGACTCGCTGGCCAGCGTTCGCGCGGCGCTAACCGAGCCCGCAGCCACCGCGCTGCATGCCGTCAACCTGACCATGAGCGCGATGGCGCGGCCGCTACCTGAGGCGCGCGTGCTGGTCATCGGCGGCGGGGCCATCGGCATGCTGAGCGCCGCCCTGGTGACGTCGTACGGCTGCCGGCGTGTCTGCGTGGCAGAGACCAACGCGCTGCGGCGGGCCTCCGTGTCGCGGCATCTTGGCTGCGAAGTGGTGGACCCGCTGGCCAGTCCGCCACCGGAGTCGGCTTACGATGTCGTGATCGACGCCGTAGGCGCTGCGCCCACGCGGAACATGGCCATTGCGGCGGCGCGGCCCGGGGGCGTCGTCATGCATATCGGCTTGCAGGCTTGGTCCAGCGAGATCGACATGCGCAAGCTGACCCTAGCCGAGCTGACGTTGCTGGGCACCTACACTTACACGATGGCCGACATGCGCGCGACCGTCCACGCCCTCGAGAACGGCAGCTTTGGCTCGCTCGAATGGGTGGAGACACGCGCGCTTGCCGATGGCCCCGCCGCCTTTGCGGACCTCGCCGCCGGCCGCGTAGCGGCCGGGAAGGTCGTGCTGATCCCCGACCCCGCCTGACCCCGCCCGACCCCGCCTGACCCCGCCTGACCCCGCCTGACCCCGCCTGGGCACATCCAAGCCCGTGCCGCAGACGTCAGCAAATTCATATATATGAGTTGGTTGACATGGATGATTTATCGACCTAAGATGATTTCATCGACGACCCACACAGAGGAGACAAAAATGATCCACGTAGTGCTTCATGACGCCAAGGACACCGTTGCGGTGGCTGTGGTGGAAGGGATCGAGCCGGGCACCGAACTGAACGCCTGGATCATGGATGAGGACAAGATCGTGACCGTGACGGCGCTGCAGCCTATTCCCATTGGTCACAAGGTCGCCCTGCGCGACATGGACCTGAACGAGACGGTCTACAAGTACGGCGTCGACATCGGCAAGGTCGTTGCTCCGATCAAGGCCGGCGAGCACGCCCACGTCCACAACATCAAGACCAAGCGCTGGTAAGTCTCACGAGCCGCGCCAGTCTCAATTTTCCTGACTTCCCCATCCAAGCATCCGAGGACCCCGTCATGTCCGTGATCGACCAAAACACCACCTTCTGGGGCTACCGCCGTGACAACGGTCGCGTTGGCGTCCGCAACCACGTGATCATCCTGCCGCTGGACGACTTGTCCAACGCCGCCGCCGAGGCCGTCGCCGTCGCCATCAAGGGCACCATGGCGATCCCCCACCCGTATGGCCGCCTGCAGTTCGGTCCGGACCTGGACCTGCACTTCCGCACGCTGATCGGCGCGGGCAGCAATCCGAACGTTGCCGCGGTCGTTGTGATCGGCATCGAGGACGGCTGGACCAAGAAGGTCGTCGACGGCATCGCCAAGACCGGCAAGCCGGTGGTCGGCTTCGGCATCGAGGGCCACGGCGACCACGACACCATCATGCGTGCCTCGAAGGCGGCCAGGGAGTTCGTGCAGTACGCCACCGCGCTGCACCGCGTGGAATGCCCGATCAACGAGTTGTGGGTGTCGACCAAGTGCGGCGAGTCGGACACTACCTCCGGCTGCGGCGCCAATCCGACCGTCGGCAACGCCTTTGACAAGCTCCACCCGCTGGGCACCACGCTGGTGTTCGGGGAGACCTCGGAACTGACCGGCGGCGAGCATATCGTCGCGCAACGCTGCGCCAACGACGACGTGCGCCACCAGTTCATGGCGATGTTCGAGCGCTACCAGGGCATGATCGACCGCTGGAAGACTTCCGACCTTTCCGAGTCGCAGCCGACCAAGGGCAACATCGCCGGCGGCCTGACCACCATTGAGGAAAAGGCGCTGGGCAATATCCAGAAGATCGGCAAGAAGTGCACCGTCGACGGCGTGCTGGACAAGGCCGAGGAGCCGACCCATCCGGGCCTGTGGTTCATGGATTCCTCTTCCGCCGCCGCTGAGATGGTGACCCTGTGCGCCGCCGCCGGCTACGTCGTCCATTTCTTCCCGACCGGCCAGGGTAACGTGATCGGAAACCCGATCGTCCCCGTCATCAAGCTGTGTGCCAACCCGCGCACCGTGCGCCTGATGCGCGAACACATGGATGTCGATTGCTCCGGCCTGCTGCAGCGTGAGCAGACGCTCGACCAGACCGGCGACAAGCTCCTGGAATGCATGCTCGCGACCGTCAACGGCCGCTGGACTGCAGCCGAGGCGCTCGGCCACCGTGAGTTCGTGCTGACCCGCATCCACGAGTCGGCATGATGAAACGCATCTGCATCAGCGAGTTCATGGACCCCGTCGCGGTGCAGGCGCTGACCCCCGGCTTCGACCTGCGGTACGAGCCGGCCTGGGTGGACCGCCGCGACGATCTGCTTGAAGTCCTCGACGGGGCGCACGCGCTGATCGTGCGCAACCGGACGCAGGTCGACGCCGGACTGCTGGCAAGCGCACCCGCGCTGCGGGTGGTCGGGCGGCTCGGCGTCGGGCTCGACAATATCGATGTCGACGCCTGCCGCCAGCGTGGCATTCGGGTCATTCCCGCCGCGGGCGCCAATGCCCGCTCGGTCGCCGAGTATGTGGTGACGACAGCAGCCGTGCTGTTGCGCGGTGGCTATCTATCCAGTGCCGAGGTGGCCGCTGGCAAGTGGCCGCGCCCGAAGCTGTCGGAGGGCCGGGAAGCGCTGGGCAAGACGCTCGGCCTGGTCGGCTTCGGCGACATCGGCCGGCAGGCGGCCGCGCTGGCGCGGGCCTTCGGCATGGAGGTGATCGCCCACGATCCGATGCTGCCGGCCGGCCATCCGGTCTGGGCCGCCACCGGCGTGCGCTGCGTGTCGCTCGACGCGCTGCTTGCGCAGTCCGATGCGGTCAGTCTGCACGTACCGCTGGTCGACGCCACCCGCAACCTGATCGACGTTGCGCGCCTCGCGTCGATGAAGTCTGGCGCGGTGCTGATCAATACCGCGCGCGGCGGCGTGGTCGACGAGGCAGCCCTCGCGGACGCGCTGCGCGCGGAACACCTCGGCGGCGCCGCACTCGACGTGTTCGCCAGAGAGCCGTTGCCGGCTGACAGCCCGCTCGCCGGCGCGCCTAACCTGATTCTGACGCCCCATATCGGTGGCGTTACCCGCGAGGCTAACGCTCGCGTTTCGATGATGATCGCCCGTGAGGTACGACAGTCGCTGGAGGAACTCGCATGAACCATGTGCCGTCGGATGAACTGGAGCGTGTGGCGGCAGCGGCCCTGCGGCGGGCCGGTGCCAGTGACCGGCAGGCGCAGGCGACGGCTGCAGCGCTGGTGCGGGCCGACGCAGCGGGGCTGCCGTCGCATGGCGTGTCGCGCGTTCCCATGTATGTGGCGCATCTGCAGCATGATCGGGTCGATGGCAACGCTGAGCCTGTTGCGCACAGTACGCGCGCCAGCTCGGTATTGGTCGATGCCCGTTGCGGCTTCGCCTTCGCCGCGTGCGACCTTGCCATCGCCGAGGCCATGGAGCGCGCGCGGCAAGCCGGCGTAGGCGTGGCTGCGGTCGCCAACAGCCACCACTTCGGCGCTGCCGCGCTGCCGCTGGAGGCTGTGGCGCGCGCCGGCATGATCGGCATTGCCATGGGCAATTCGCCCGCCGCCATGCCAGCCTGGGGCGGCAAGCGACCGCTGTTCGGCACCAACCCCATTGCGGCGGTGTTCCCGCGACAGGGCCGGGCGCCGGTAGTGATCGACCTGTCCCTGTCCGAGATCGCGCGCGGCAAGATCATGGTCGCGGCAAAGCAGGGCAAGCCAATCCCGCTGGGATGGGCGCTCGACGATGCCGGACGGCCGACCACCGACGCCCAGGCCGCGCTGCGCGGGTCGATGTTGCCGGCCGGCGGCGTCAAGGGCGCGATGCTGGCGCTGATGGTAGAACTGCTGGTGACCTCGCTGGCTGGCGCGCAGTTCGGGGCCGAGGCCGATTCATTCTTCAGCGACTCGGGCAACCGCCCGCGCATCGGCCAGCTGTTTCTGGTACTGGACCCAGGCGCCTTCGCCGGCTCGCAGGTCTACGCGGACCGCGTGGAAGCCCTGCTTGCGGCCATGCTGGACGACGAGGGCACGCGCGTGCCGGGCGCCCGGCGCGAAACGGCCCAGGCCGAGGCGGCCGCGCGCGGCGTTGAAGTGCCCGACGCATTGTGGCGCGAACTGCAATCCCTCGCGGGCGAGGAGGCTGGCGCCCGGCAGTAATTCCCTCACAACGGACCCACGCAAGATGGGCCGACGACAACTACCGGAGACTAAACATGGATCGACGCATGATTTGCGGCGCGCGCAGGTACCTGACCGGCGCGCTACTGGCATGTTCGGCTGTATCGGCCCTGATCGGACTGGTGCCATTGCCCGCCGCCGCGCAGGGCGTGGGCGATGCCTCGGCGGCGGACTATCCGAACAAGCCTATCCGGTATGTCGTGCCCTTCGCGGCCGGCGGCCTGACCGACATCATGGCCCGCCTGGTCGGCCACCAGCTCTCGGAGGCGTGGAAGAAGCCCATCGTCGTGGATAACAAGCCAGGGGGCAACGCCAACATCGGCGCCGAGCAGGTCGCCAAGGCGCCGCCGGATGGCTACACCTGGCTGGCCGTCACGCTGACCCACGCATCCAACGTGACCCTGTTCCCCAAGCTGCCGTTCAGCCTGCAGAAGGACCTGGTGCCGGTGGCGCGCATCGCGTCGTCGCCGATGGTGGTGGTGGTGCCGGCGAACTCGCCGATCAAGTCGATGAAGGATCTGGCGGCGGCCGCGCAGAAGTCGACGCTGAACGCGGGCTCGAGCGGCAACGGCACGCCGCCGCACCTGACGCTCGCGCTGTTCGAGAGCCAGACCAGGACCAACCTGACCCATGTGCCGTACAAGGGTGGCGCGCCGTCCATGACCGATCTGATCGGCGGCCAGATTGACGTGGTCTTTTCCAACTTCCCGGAATCCCTCGCCTACGTGAAGGCCGGCAAGCTGCGCGCGCTGGCGGTCACGACGCGCGAGCGCCATCCCCTGCTGCCTGACGTACCCACCGTCGCCGAGGCCGGCTATCCGGACCTGATCGTCGAGAACTGGACCGGTCTGATGATGCCAGCCGGCACGCCGCGCCCGATCGTCGACAAAGTGGCGCACTCGGTGGCACGCATGCTCGGATCCGACGCGGTGCGCGGGCGGATCGTCTCGGCGGGCTTCACACCGGCTGCACAGGGCGGCACGCCGTTTGCCGACTACTTCAGCGGCGAAGTGACACGCTGGGCGCGGCTGATCGAAGAGAAACACATCCGGGTCGAATAGCATCGGTTTGCTGCAGGCCGCCAGGAGCGGCAGGCCCCGTGGCCACGGGCTTTGATGGGGTGCCGACCGGCTTTATTGATGTTTTCAGAATTCACGACAGCTTTGGCTTGCCGTCGTCCCGCGCAGGCGGGGACCCAGTGGCTTTATCCCCGAAGGGGACGTGAAGGCGCTGGATTCCCGCCTGCGCGGGAATGACGGTGGTTGTTTTCATGTTGTCGCTAATTAGGGAAGGCTCAATAGTATGATTAGTCTTATCTATATGAGTTAGTCATGGATCGGCCGGCCGCCCCGCAGGCGGCGTTGCAAAGGACATTTAACGTGGGTTCCAGATTTGATGCCGGCGCTGCCATTGGCGGCGTGCTGTACAAGGACGTCAAGCACGCCATCCTTGCAGCCCTTGCCGAGGGCGAGTGGAAGCCAGGCGAAGCCATTCCCCCGGAGCGCAAGCTGATCGAGCGGTTCGGGGTTTCGATCGGCACGCTGCGCAAGGCCATCGACGAACTGGTCGCGGAGAACATCATGATCCGCCACCAGGGGCGTGGGACGTATGTCGCGACGCATCGGCAGGCGGATCATTTCTTCCGTTACTTTCGTATCGTCCGCCAGGACGGGTACCGCGAGTATCCGACGGTGCGGCTGGCCAGGTTCCGCCGTGCCAGGGCAGACAAAGAGGAAGCGGCTGCACTGGAGCTGTCGATCGGCGATGCCGTGTTCCGGTTCACCAATGTGCTCGCGCTGGAAGGGCGGCCGGTCATGATCGACGCCATCACGGTGCCGGCCGAACGCTTCAAGGGGCTGACAGAGAAGCAGTTGCGCGAGCGGCCGAACACGCTCTACAACTTTTACCAGGACGCCTTCGGCGTCAATATCATTCGGACGGAAGAGCGGCTGCGCGCGGCACTGGCCGACGAGGATGACCACGAACTGCTTGGCGTTCCCGTCGGCAGCGCCCTGCTGAAGATCCTGCGGGTTGCGTCGTCGTATCAGGATGAGCGCATCGAGTATCGCGTATCCCGGCTCGATACTGCCGACTACGAGTTCGCGCTTTCACAGCCGTGATGGCAGCGCCCCGATCGCTGGCGATGCCACCGCGCGGGGCCGGCAGCCTTCATGCTGCGCCCAGGCGTTGCGCATTTGCCATCGCACGGCCGTGGATCGGTGCGAGGATCTCCTGCATCAGGTTTGTCGCCAGGCCGGCCAACTGCAGCGGGTTGCCGGGAAACCAGGCCGCCAGGTGCAGAAGCTCTGCCTGGCGCTCGAACCATTGCGCCGCGGAACGGCTGGACGCCAGCGTTGCCGCGGCTGCGGATGTTGCCCAGAGGTGATCGCTGGTGTCCTTTGCGAGGGTCATGGTCAGGTTCAACCATCCAGATCCCATCGCCAGCAGCGATTCGGATGCGGCCTCGCTCTTTTCCACGCTCATCAGGCTGAATTCGCGCCGGTCTTGCTCGTCAGGCGCGGGACCGGCGATCGCCATGCGCGTGGTGCGAACGCTGACGACATGTATCGATGCCTGGAGCAGTTCACATATTTCACTGAAGAGGCGCGACGAGTTGGCGGAAACGTCGATGACAGGCTGCGAGGGGGCGGAGGAGGGCAAAGGGCTTTTCCTTGGGCGTTCGCTTGATACGGACACCTGGTAAACATTGGGTCAGATGGGAGGCGTGTACCGCCGGAATCTCTTTCGAGTCAGGCAGCGCCAAGCGGGCTGCACTCGACTGAGGGGCCGGGCAGGCGCTATGTCTCGCCGAAGCAGCATATGAGCAAGGATAGGTGCTTATATGTTGCGCTGCAACATTTCTTTTGGATAATTCAGCCTCCCTGATGTGACGGCACAAGCAACCTCAGCTCCCGCAGGCGTGAATCAGGAATTCCCGCAGCGCATCGGCTGGCTTGTCCAGCTTGCGCCCGGGCTGCCACAGCATGCCGACCTCCATGTCCGGCACGGCATTGGCTATCGGCCTGGCCTCGATCTGCTTGCCTTCCAGGGACCAGGGCCGATACACCATGTCGGACAGCACGGTGACGCCGAAGCCATGCGCCACCAGCCCGCGCAGCGCCTCCATCGAGCCGGTCCGGAACACGACGTTGGGTGTGAGCCGGTGGCTGCGCCAGTAGCGCAGGGTGGAGTCCTCGGCCTCGTCCACAGTGATGAGCAGATACGGATAGGCCGCGATATCGCGCAGCGAAGGCCGCTCCACGGCCAGCAGCGGATGGCTGGCCGAGGTCCATAGCTGTCGCCGGGAACGTATCAGCGTATGGCGCTGGAAGCGCTGGGGCCGCTCCAGGTTGGACAGCAGCGCGATACCCAGTTCGATTTCTCCCGCGAGTACGGCCCGCTCGATGTCGGGCCGGTCCATGTCGAGCAGATCCAGTTCGATGTCCGGATAGTTGGTGCGAAAGCGCGCCAGCAGCCCCGGCAGGAAGTAGCCCAGCACCGTGTACGAGGCGGCCAGGCGCACGCTGCCCTGCAACCCGTGCACCTGGAAGCGCGGCTCGCGCAGCGCATCCTCGACCGAATCCAGGATCTGGCGGGCATGCTGGAAGAAGAGGTGGCCTTCCGCCGTCAGCGTCACCCCGTGGGGCCGGCGCTCAAACAGGCGCACGGCCAGGCGCTGTTCCAGCGCCAGTACGGCGTTGGTGATGGCCGACTGGGAGACATGTTCCGCAGTCGCGGCCATCGAGAATTGCCCCGTCTCCGCAGCTGCGACGAAATAGCGGAATTGCCTGAGCGTGACTTCCTTGGCCAGTCTTTCCGAGCCTTCGCGCGCCTTGAACATGGTGGTCTCCGAGGTATCCGTTTCGCAGATATCAGGTGTTGGAATTCATGATTTTACGATGACGGCACGGATTTCTAAACTGCTCCGAATACAAGAGAACAAGCACGGAGACTGACATCGTGAATGCCCCGCTGAACCCCGCCCTGCTCGAAACCCTGGCCAGCGCCAGCCTGGACGACAAGTACACCCTGGAGAAGGGCCGCGTCTACCTGAGCGGCGTGCAGGCGCTGGTGCGCCTGCCGATGCTGCAGAAGGCGCGCGACCGCGCCGCCGGCCTGAACACCGCCGGGTTTATCTCGGGCTACCGCGGCTCGCCGCTGGGCGGCGTGGACCAGGCGCTGTGGAAGGCCAAGCAGCACCTGGCGGCCAGCGACGTGGTGTTCCAGCCCGGCGTCAACGAGGACCTGGCCGCGACCGCGGTCTGGGGCAGCCAGCAGGTCAACCTGTTTCCCGGCGCCACGCGCGATGGCGTGTTCTCGATGTGGTATGGCAAGGGGCCGGGCGTGGACCGGTCCATCGACGTGCTGAAACACGCCAATTCGGCCGGCTCGTCGCGCCATGGCGGCGTGCTGCTGCTGGCCGGCGACGACCATGCCGCCAAGTCCTCCACGGTGGCGCACCAGTCGGAGCACGTGCTGCAGGCTGCCGGCATCCCGGTGCTGTATCCCGCCAATGTGCAGGAGTACCTCGACTACGGCCTGCATGGCTGGGCCATGAGCCGCTATTCCGGATTATGGGTGGCGATGAAGTGCGTCACCGACGTGGTGGAGTCGACCGCCTCGGTCGAGATCGACCCCGACCGCGTGCAGATCAAGCTGCCGGAGGACTTTGTCGTGCCGCAGGGCGGACTCAATATCCGCTGGCCCGATTCCCCGCTGGAGCAGGAAGCGCGGCTGCTTGACCACAAGTGGTATGCGGCGCTGGCCTATGTGCGGGCCAACCGGCTCAACCGCGTCGTGCTCGATTCGCCGAACGCGCGCTTCGGCATCATGACCGCCGGCAAGGCTTACCTGGACGTGCGCCAGGCGCTGACCGACCTCGGCCTGGACGATGACACCTGCGCCCGCATCGGCATCCGCGTCTACAAGGTGGGTTGCGTGTGGCCGCTGGAGGCGCATGGCGCCCGCGAGTTCGCCGCCGGCCTGGAAGAGATCCTGGTGGTGGAAGAGAAGCGCCAGATCCTCGAATACGCGCTCAAGGAAGAGCTGTACAACTGGCGCGAGGATGTGCGGCCAAAGGTGTTCGGCAAGTTTGACCAGCGCGGCAACGATGGCGGCGAGTGGTCGGTGCCGCGTGGCAACTGGCTGCTGCCGGCGCACTATGAACTATCGCCGGCGCTGATCGCCAAGGCCATCGCCCGGCGGCTGGAACGCCTGGACCTGCCGGAAGCGGTGCGAGCGCGCATTGCCGCGCGCGTGGCGCTGATCGAGGCCAAGGAGCGTGAGGCCGCGCAGCCCCGCATTGTGGTGGAGCGCAAGCCCTGGTTCTGCTCGGGCTGCCCGCACAATACCTCCACGCGCGTGCCGGAAGGCTCGCGTGCGCTGGCCGGCATCGGGTGCCACTACATGACCTTGTGGATGGACCGCAATACCGACACCTTCAGCCAGATGGGGGGCGAAGGGGTGGCATGGACCGGCCAGATGCATTTCACCGGTGACAAGCACGTGTTTGCCAACCTCGGCGACGGCACGTATTTTCACTCGGGACTGTTGGCCATCCGCGCATCGATCGCGGCCAAAGCCAATATCACCTACAAGATCCTGTTCAACGACGCCGTGGCGATGACCGGCGGGCAGCCCTTCGACGGCGTGCTGACGGTGCCGCAGATTGCGCACCAGGTGCTGGCCGAGGGCGCGAAGAAGCTGGTGGTCGTCACCGACGAGCCCGAGAAGTATGGCGATGGCGCGATGCTGCCATCGGGCGTGACCGTGTTCCATCGCGACCAGCTCGATGCCGTGCAGGTGGAGCTGCGCGATACCGAGGGCGTCACCATCCTGATCTACGACCAGACCTGCGCGACCGAGAAGCGCCGCCGCCGCAAGCGCGGCACCTATCCTGACCCCGCCAGGCGCGCCTTCATCAACGACGCGGTCTGCGAGGGCTGCGGCGATTGCTCGGCCAAGTCCAACTGCCTGTCGGTGGAGCCGCTGGAGACCGAACTCGGGACCAAGCGCAGGATCAACCAGTCGTCGTGCAACAAGGACTTCTCCTGCGTCAACGGCTTCTGCCCCAGCTTTGTCACCGCCGAGGGCGCGCAGGTGCGCAAGCCCGCGGCGGCGGGTGGCAAGGGCACCGGGGCCGACTTCGAATCCCTGCCGTTGCCGCGCTTGCCGGCCCTTGACCGGCCGTATGGTGTGCTGGTCACCGGCGTGGGCGGCACGGGCGTGGTCACCATTGGCGGCCTGCTCGGCATGGCATCGCACCTCGAACGCAAGGGCGTGACCGTGCTCGACATGGCCGGCCTGGCGCAAAAGGGCGGGGCGGTGATCAGCCACGTGCAGATCGCGCCGGGCCCGGACGACCTGCATGCGACCCGCATCGCCACGGGCGAGGCACGCCTGGTGATCGGGGGCGACGCCATTGTCTCGGCCTCGGCCGAAGTGTTGTCGAAGGTCCGGCACGGCCTGACCGCCGCCGTGGTCAACAGCGCCAATACGCCCACCGCGGAATTCATCAAGAACCCGAAGTGGAAGTTCCCCGGTGCCAGCGCGGAGCAGGACCTGCGCGCCAGCGTGGGCGATGCCTGCGCGTTCTTCGACGCCAGCGCCTGGGCGGTGACCCTGCTGGCCGACGCCATCTACTCCAACCCGCTGCTGCTGGGCTTTGCGTGGCAGAAGGGCTGGATCCCGCTGCGGCGTGAAAGCCTGCTGCGCGCGATCGAACTCAATGGGGTATCGATCGAGAAGAACCGGCTGGCGTTCGAGTGGGGACGGTATATCGCGCACCATGGCGAGGCTGCGGTCAAGGCGACCCTGCCGAACGCTTCGGCCGCTCCGACCGCACAGGTCGTGTCGATGCCGCAGACGCTCGACACCCTGATCCGCAAGCGCGAGGCGATGCTGGCCGACTACCAGAACGCCGCGTACGCCGCCCGTTATCGCGAGGCCGTCGAGCGCATCCGCGCCGCGGAGCAGCAACTGGGCATCGAACGCAAGCTGCCGCTGACCGAGGCCGTGGCCCGCAACCTGGCCAAGCTGATGGCCTACAAGGATGAGTACGAGGTGGCCCGCCTCTACACCGATCCCGCCTTCCTGGACAAGCTGCGCGCCCAGTTCGAGGGCGAGCCCGGCCGCGACTACCAGCTCAGTTTCTGGCTGGCGCCGCCGTCGCTGGCGAAGACCGATGACAAGGGCCTCCTGGTCAAGCGCCGCTTTGGCCCGCGCACCATGACGGCATTCCGGCTGCTGGCGCGCCTGAAGGGTTTGCGTGGCACCGCGTTCGATGTGTTCGGCAAGACTGCCGAGCGCCGCGCCGAGCGGGCGCTGGTCAACGAGTATCTGGCCATGATCGGCGAATTCGCCGGTTCACTGAGCGCGGACAACGTCGACACCGCGCTGGCCCTTGCCGTGCTGCCAGAGGATATCCGGGGCTACGGCCACGTGAAGGAGGCCAGCATGCACGCGGCAGCTGTTCGGCGGGAGGCATTGCTGGCGCAGTATCGCGGCGCTGCACGGCGGGCTGCGGCTTGAGAGGCGCCGGCTCGCGGAAGGCGCGAGCCGGCGAAGTGGCACGCGCTGGGTGTTATGCCGTTCAGTAGCACGGAAACCCTGGCGCGGGCGGCCACGCTTTCTTCCTAGTAAGGTATGGTGCCGGGGCTCTGGACGCCGGCGTTCTCGTCAACGATGTACTGGTAGAGGCCTGCGTTGCCGCCATTCCACCAGTTGGTCATGTCAAAGGCCGTTGCGTCGTCCAGCCGCTGGACATGGACGCCATAAATGGTCAATGGCTTGCCGCTCGCGCAGACTGCGGGCGAAGTCAGCGGCCTCAGGAAATGCACAGCGCTGCTGGATTTGGTGGATAGGTTGGTCACACGCTGTGCAATGAAACGGTCCGAAATCCTCTGGATCTCCAACGCGGTCTCGACATCAAGCCCAATTCCTCTGGCGGCCGACGGGGTCCTCAGGATTCCCCCCTCGCAGCCCGAGCCGGACCATGGAGCGATGCTCCTTGACACGAACGTGACCAGCCTGCCCATGCGGTCGCGCGAGTCGAAGTGCGGGTCGACAAACGTATTGGCCAGCGCAGTAACGTTCAGAAAACTGCGGCCGGACAGCGGTGTCGGGTCAAGGGTCATGTATTGGTTGTACGGATTGCTCAGCGCCTGCGTCGACGTGACCGTCCCATTCAGGGCCGAGAAAATGAACTCGCCCATGACATTGGCCCCGGCGCTGGTCCCGCCAACAGGAACATTCTTCTGCATGAGCGCGGCAATAGTGGCGTTAAGCTTCGTACCTTTCCAGAGACTGACGTATTTGCTCTGATCGCCGCCGGCAATCCACAATGCATTCGCGCTGCCGACTACCGCATTCACAAACGGGTCGTTTGCCCCGTCCTGATTGGTAATAATCAGCGTTTCCGCCGCAGTCAGGCCGAGATACGCGCCGCCGACAAAGCCGTCCACTGCGGGAATATTGGTCGCGTTCTTCTTGTCGCTGAAGTAGAAGTAAGGATCATACGCATCGGTACCGCTGGCGCGAATGACAACGAAGCGCCCGCCGGTGGCTTGCGTAATGCCCGCCTGCTGAATCATCCAGCGATAGGCTTCATCGACATCGGGCCCGCCACCCATGATGACCACCGGCTGCACCGCCTGTGGCCGAGGTGCGGGGAGATCCCGCACCGGGACGGGATTGCCAGTCGCGAAGTACTGCGTGCCGGTCGCAAAGTAGCTGTAGGAGGGAGGGGGGGGAGTGTTGTCGCCTGCCAACGCAGGAGGCACCAATCCCCCAAGTACCAGGCTGATGCTGAGACAGGCGAGCGCATAGTGCGCGGCCATCCTGCAACGCCGTGCGAATTTCGTAAGGAGTTCCATGACGTGACGCCCCCTGCCGCTATTTTGTTGATGCAACCCGGTTGTGAGCAAAGCGCGACGTGCCAGGGCCGTGCGAGGCTTGGCAGAAGTCGTGCCGCCAGGCAACAGATTCCGGTTGCAGGACTCGCAGGCGTTCCGTTATAGACGCTGGCGCAAAAAAACACCAGCCTGCCTTGGGGCAGGTGGGGGAGGTAGTGTGGCAGAAAGAACGAAGGGCCCCGGCCGCATTATCGGATATTCGACCAGTGGCAGGCATCCGCGGCGGCTTGGCGCTTTGGCGTGCCGGCCGGCCGGGCTTCCAGCGTTGGTCGTTCCAGCACCACCAGCGTTTTAGCTGGCACTGGCGCAAGGTAATCAGATGTCGAAGTAGAGTTGGAATTCCCAGGGGTGTGGCCGCAACTTCAAAGTATCGATCTCGCGGGTGCGCTTGTAATCAATCCAGGTCCTGATCAGGTCTTCAGTGAAGACATCCCCTTTTCGCAGGAACGCTGAGTCGGATTCCAGCGCGCGAAGCGATTCTTCGAGGGAACCCGGAACTTGCCGGATGCTGGCGGCTTCCTCCGGTGGCAGTTCATAGATGTTCTTGTCGAGCGGGGCGCCGGGATCCGTCTGGTTTTCAATGCCGTCAAGGCCGGCGAGCAGCATTGCCGAGAAGGCAAGGTAGGCATTGGCGGACGGGTCAGGACAGCGGAATTCAACGCGCCTGGCGCCCGGGGAGTCCGAAACCATTGGAATCCGGGCTGCGGCGGATCGGTTGCGCTGCGACATGGCCAGATTGACAGGCGCCTCGTATCCGGGCACCAGCCGCTTGTAGGAGTTTGTGCTCGGCGCGCAGAAAGCCATCAGCGCGGGGGCGTGGCTGAGCAAGCCGCCAATGTACCAACGGCACAGCTGGGACGTCTGCGCCCAGCCGTTCGCGTCATAGAAGAGGTTCTCGGCGTCGCGCCAGAGGCTCTGGTGGCAATGCATGCCGCTTGCGTTGTCGGCAAACAGGGGCTTGGGCATGAAGGTGGCGACCTTGCCGTGGCGGCGCGCAACGTTCTTGCAGATGTACTTGTACATCATCACGTTGTCCGCCATGCGCGTCAGTGGCGCAAAGCGCATGTCGATTTCATTCTGGCCCGCCGTGGCGACCTCATGGTGATGCACCTCGACCTGGATGCCGGCCTGCATCAGTGCGAGTACGATTTCGGAGCGGATGTCCTGCAGCGTATCGCTTGGCGGCACGGGAAAGTACCCGCCCTTGTAGCGCTGCTTGTAGCCAAGATTGCCGCCGCCATAGGCGCCTTCGTCGCGGCCCGAGGTCCATTCGCCTTCGGCGGATTCGACGTGGTAGTAGCACGAGTGCTGGTCCTGCCCGAAGCGAATGGAATCGAAAATGAAGAACTCCAGTTCGGGGCCAACGTAGCAAACCGTGGCAAGGCCGGATTGCCGGAGGTACTCCTCCGCCTTTCGTGCGATGTAGCGCGGATCGCGAGAATAGGGCTGGTGCAGGACAGGGTCCAGCACGTCGCAGATCAGCGCCAGCGTCGGTGCTGTGCAAAACGGATCGATGAAGGCCGTGGCCGGGTCAGGCCTGACCAGCATGTCGGATTCGTGAATTTCCTGGAACCCGCGAATGGAAGACCCGTCGAAGCCGATCCCGGCCGAGAACAGATCGTCGTTGACTTCCGGCAGCGTGATCGAGAAGTGCTGCCACACGCCGGGCAGGTCGGTGAACCTGAGGTCAACGACCTGGATTGCGTGCGTCCGGATCAGGTCGATGACTTCAGCGGGGTTTTGCGGCGGCGCAACGTGATAGCTGCCGGGTTCTATTGAGACCATGCTCATGGCCGCCTCCCTCGTCTGCCCGCAGCATAGTCCAACATTAGCCGGTCAATTTCCGAATGGAAAGTGCCTCCCCAGCCCAGTGGAGCGTTGCAATACATTCAGATGCGATGTCCGCCCGCCTCAGTGGTGCATGCCGCCACCATGAAAGCCGCCGTGCGAACCGCCCCCACCCTGGAATCCCCGGTGGAAGCCGCCATGGAAGCCACCGTGAACGATCACTCCCGACCTGCGGAAGAACACCCGGTGCATAGGGTGGAAGCGATGGAAGCGGTCGACGAAGATCACGCCGGCACCGAAGCCCACGCCGACCGGCGCCCAGTACCAGGGATCGTAGTAATAGGCCGGGGGTGCATAGGTGACCACTCCGCTGGCGCTGTCAACCAATTGCCAGGTCCCGTCCGGCTGCAGGCAGGCCACGCCGGAGATATCCTGCAGCACCCCGCCGATCTCGGCCTGTCCAACCACCTGCTGGCAAGGCGTCGACTCCAGTTCCTCGGCCGGCGCCGCTGCGCCAAGGCTGAGGCCCGCGAACACTGTTGCCACGGCCGCAAAAGCCTTGCCCATGATGGTTACTCCGTCCTCAACGTCCCGACGTATGCGCCCTCGCGGATCTCCTGGCACGTCGGTTTGCCTGCTGGCCCGCGCCGGGCATTCGCTGCCATGGCGGTCCTGCATGTAGTAAACGGATCTGAGGCACGTTTTATTCCATGTGGCGACGTGGCCGCGGGCTTCACTGCCATGCCTGCGGATTGCCGCCCAGGCTGCTGCAGACGTCAAGCGCGATGTCGCGCAGGCGCGGCTCGCTGCGTTGGCCAGAAAGTGCGTAACCGGCACCCGCACTGGCCCAGTAGAATGTGCGCCGATCCTCCTGGCGCAGCAGGCGGAAAGAGGCGCGCTGCGGCGCGGCCGCGGTGATGTACAGCGTGAGACGCTCGCCCGCCTGGTTCTGATACATCATCTGCGCCGCCGGACCGGCCGCGCCCGGCAACAGCCGCCCGCCCATCAGCGTGTAGCCGTACTCGTCCAGCCCTGGGATGGTCAGCGTGCGCCCCAGGCGGCGCGACAGCCATGCCACCAGATGCGCCTGGTCGGTTGCGGCCACTTCCACCGGATGGCGCTGCTCCGGCGCGTAGACCGCATAGGCGAGGTCGGCATGGCGGGCGAAATCCCTGGGAGAAGCACCTCGCGCTGCTCCAGCGGCAGGCGATAGAGCGCGCGCTGCACTTCGAGCAGCAACAGCCCGTCGACCTCCACGGCTGGCGCTCCCAGCCGCTGCCACAGCGGGGCATCGGCATCCAGTGCCAGCTCGCGGCGCTTGCGCAGCTGGTCGATATAGAGGTGGCGCAAGATGGTCATTAACCAGGCGCGCGTATTACTATGGGCGCGCAGCAGCGAGGTGCGCCCCAGCGCGCGCTCGACCGTGTCCTGCACCAGGTCGTCCGCCCATGCGCCATCGCCCGTCAGCGCGCGCGCATAACGGCGCAAGTGCGGCAGGCAGACGGCGAGGTCGTCGCGCAAGCTCACCGGGATGCGTTCTCCTCGAGGTCGACCTCGCCAGGACGTATCAGTAGCCGCCGCGATATCCGCCGCCCGTGCCCTGGCTGCTGCGACCCCGGGATTGAGCCGCACTGCCGGAGGGATCCATGCCACTGTCGGTGGAGCACGCGGCCACTGCCATTGCGGCAAGCAGCAGGCCTGAAATCAGACGGAGCACTTTCATTTCGGTCTCCAGGGGGCAAGCCGTGCAAGCAGCAAAATTTCGCCTCGAAAGCGACGCCAGGCACCCGCGCCTTGCTGCCGGCGCGATCCTGTCAATGCAGTAAACGCTTCGCGGCGGCGATTTATTCCGCGCAGCTTGCCTTGCGCATGGACTGCGCAAGTTCGCCATACCCCCGCGCCTCCAGGGTGTCGGCGGCACCGATGCGATCCCGCGACTCCTTGTTCTGGCCGAGCTTGACCTTGCCCACCAGCGACGTGAGGGCGATCTCGATGCCGACGATATTGCGCAGCATGCCGTCGATGAACTCTGGCGCGGAGTCCCCCATCTTCCAGGGCTTCGGTTCGGCCGCCTCGTACCGCCGTGTCAGGCGTGCAACGAGTCGGCGAACGAAGCGCTCCTCGTCATGCACGGTGATCGTGCCGTGCGCGTGTACCACCTCGTAGTTCCAGGTCGGCACCTGGCGGTGCGTCTCATGCTTGCTCGGGTACCAGCTGGGCGAGACATAGGCCTCGGCGCCGCGAAAGACGACCATGACCGGCGTGCCCGTGGGGCAACGCTGCCAGAGCGGGTTGGCGCGCGCCACGTGGGCAGTGAGCACGCCGTGTGGTCCCACGTCGGCGTCGAACTCGAACGGGATGTGGTCGGCATCCAGTCCGGCGCTGCCTTGCGTGACCAGCATCCCCAGCGGGTGCTCGCGGATGATGCGGCCGAGTTCCTCGGGCCGGTTTTCAGCAAAGTGGGCAGGAATGTACATCGTGCGGAATCGGAAGCGGTGGTATGTTCGATACTCTCGCCCACAACTGGCACAATTGGAAGGTCCAGTTTTCAGGATTCTTTATGGGCCAGTCACGCCAGCCAGCCGGTAACCGTCCCGGCGCCACGGGGGCGGGGCGCCGCATCTACGACCTGCTGCGCGCCCAGATCGCGGACGGCACGCTGCCACCGGGCGCGCGGGCGCCTTCCACGCGAGCCCTGGCATCCGAGTTGGGGGTGTCGCGTACCACCGTCACCGCCGCCTACGAACAACTCGCGGCCGAGGGCTTCCTCGTCACGGCCATGGGGCGGGTGGCCCGAATCGCCAGCCCGTTGGTGGCGCCCGCACCAGCCGGGCTGGCCGCAGGCCGACGCGCCAGGTCTGCCCCAACCCTGTCCGAGTTCGGGCGCCGCGTGGCAGGGCTCGAGATGCCTGCACCGCCGCAGGCTGAACCGGTTCGCTTCGACTTCCTGTATGGGGCGGTAGCTTCCCGGGACTTTCCAACCCTGGCCTGGCGGCGTGCCTGCCAGGCCGAACTGCTGCATCAGCAAGACAGCCTGTCCTATGCCCCGCCCGAAGGCGAGGCATCGCTGCGACGCGCCCTCCAGGGCTATCTGCGGCGTGCCCGGGGACTTGCCTGCGAGGCTGAGCAGATCCTGGTGGTGCATGGCTCGCAGCAGGCCATCGACCTGTGCGCGCGGCTGCTGCTGGATGCCGGCGATGCCTTTGCCTTCGAAGACCCTGGCTACCTGATGGCAAGGCTCTGCTTCGAAGCCACCGGCGCCAGATGCGTGGCCACGCCGGTGGACGGGCTTGGCCTGGATACCGCCAGCCTTCCCAAGGACGATCGTGTCCGCCTGGTGTACGTGACGCCGTCGCACCAGTTCCCGCTGGGAGGCGTGCTGCCAATCGGCCGTCGTCTGGACCTGCTGCAATGGGCCCGGCGCCACGACACCTGGATCATCGAGGACGACTACGACGGCGAGTTCCGATACGGCCAGCGCCCGATCGACACGCTGCGCTCGATCGACACCGACGGCCGCGTGATCTACGTGGGCACCTTCTCCAAGGCGCTGTCCCCGCAACTGCGGCTCGGCTACCTGGTGCTGCCGCCTGAGCTGGTGCCGGTGTTCAGGCAGACCAAGCGGCTGACCGACCGGCATGCACCCGTGCTGGAGCAGCGCGCGCTGGCGTCGCTGATCGAAAGCGGTGCCTACGAGCGCCATGTGCGCCGCATGCGCCGGGAAAACGAGCGGCGCCGGGCGGCTTTGCTGGATGGCGTTGCGCGCTACCTGCCAGGGGATGCCGAGGTCAGCGGTACGGCGGCGGGGCTGCATGTTGTGCTGTGGTTGCCGTCGCTGCGGCCCCGGGATGAGGTAGCGTTGGTGGCTGCTGCGCGCAGGGAAGGTGTGGGGGTGTACCCGGTATCGCCGTTGTTTGCGGGGGCACAGGCGCATGGCCGGTCTCGGCCGGCCGGGTTGGTGCTGGGGTATGCGAGTTTGACGGTGGAGCAGATTCGGCAGGGGACGCGGATTTTGGGGGCTGTGATGGCGGTGAAGATGGCGAGAGATTGACCAGGGGTCCATACTTCATCCCTCGCCTCCGCGGAAAGGGGAAGAAATGGACCGCCGGGAATTCATCAGGGCCACTTTGGTACTACTGCCGTCGACGGCAACGGGCGCCGACCAGATCAGCGATGCGCTCGATGGCACTTGGTTGGTTGTCGTCGACGGCGAGAAAAGAGAGCGACTGCTTCGAATTGTGGGAGCCTCTGCGGAGGCGGGGAAGATCCAGGTGGGTGATGTCAGGTATGGCTGGGTCGATGCCAAGTCGCTGTGGCGGGTCACTGAATTTGACGGGCGAGTCACCGGCAACAGATTGCAGATTTCTTTCGTCACGATTGCCGGCTCGCGAATCGCAGTATCTCTGCGGTCAGGCGAGGACAGCCTCGAAGGGACATTTGATGGCGCAAACGGAAAGCATGCCGCCATTCGGATGACGCGACTTTCTGCTGAAGAGGTCGTTGCGATGGCGTCCAACGTCATGCCCGGTGCAGGAGGAGTCGGGCGCTATCCGTCGTCTGGCCCGCTGCATGTCGTGGCAAGGTCACGCATCAGTCTGGTCTACCTTGGGGCAGTCAACTGCGTGGCATGCCGTGGCTACAAGGCAGAGTACTTTGGCTCCATGGACAAGATGCGGAAGTCGTTGCCGGAATTTGACCAGATCGAGTACGCCGAGATCAGCCTCGGCGGGTTTAACTCCAACGTCCGGAGCAGGGATCTTCCTGAGCACCTCGCCTGGGCGGCTGGGGACCGGCCTGACGGGAAACCGATTCTTCGCGCTCGCGGGACTCCGGCATTCTTTGCTGCAGTCGATAAGGAAATCTGGGCGCAAGGCCATGGTGTCGCGGGCCTCGAGAGCATTGTGATTCCACAAATCAAATTGGCGGTCGCGGAAAGATCTCGGTTGGCCCGCTAGATCTGGGGCTTTGCACGTCCGTCCGTCGACCCAGGCGAACGGAAAGGCCGACAAATGGCAGCGCCCCCCTCAACGCCGCTGCGCCAGCCAGATCCCCGCCGCGATCGCCGCCAGCCCGGCAGCGTGATACCACCGCGGCCAGTCGCCCAGCAGCACCGTGGACAGCAGCGCCGCGAACACCGGCGTCAGCGTGATGAAGAACACCGGCAATTGCGCGCCCGCGCGGGCGATGGCGCGGTCCCAGGCAAAGTAGGCGAGCAGCGACGGGATGGTTGCCACATAGAGCAGGATGGCCGCGACCTTGCCGCTCCATTGCAGGGGCTGGTCCAGTGTCATCAGCTCCCATGCCGTCACCGGCGCGCTCGCCAGCACGCCGGTGACGATCTGCGCGAACAGCAGCACGGGCAGGGGCAGGGCGGGGCGCTGCTTGCGCAGCAGCCACGTATAGGCGCTCCAGGAGATGGTGGCCGCGAGCATGAACAGGTCGCCGGGCACAAGGTCCAGCTGGGCGAGCCGGCTGAGTTCGCCGCGCACCAGGACGAAGGTCACACCCACCATGCACAGCAGCGCGCCGGCGACGTGCCATGGCTTCACCCGTTCGCCGAAGCAGAGGGTGCCGATCACGATCAGAAACAGCGGCGTGGACGCGCCAATCAGCGTCACGTTGATCGGCGTCGAGGTGGTCAGCGCCAGGTACTGCAGGGCGTTATAGCTGGCAATCGACAGCATGCCCATGGCGGTGATCACGCCGGCGTGCCGGCGCAGTGCCGCGCGGTGCGCGATCACGCCGCGCCAGGCAAAGGGGGCCAGCAGCATGCCGGCCAGCAGCCAGCGCACCCAGTTCAGGGTGACGGGCGGCACCGTGCCGGCAGCGAGGCGGCCCACGATGGCATTGCCGGCCCAGCTCAGCGGCGGGAAGGTAAGCAGGAACAGGGTCGTCCAGTCGATGCGTCCAGTGCTGTTGCTGCTTGCGGGCATGGGGTGGGGTGCGCTTGAGGAATGCGCATTATCCGCCATTGCGGCGATGGGCAATGAACTTGCGGCCCCCCGCTATCGGGGCAGGCCGGTCACCTGCCCGACCTGCCTGCCCTCGCAAGCGGCAGCGTCTCAAGGCGCCCGGTTACCGCGTCGCGAATTGCCCGCGGCGCATCCAGCTCATCCAGCATGCGCGGCCAGTTGGCCTGCGCCAGGGCTACGGCTTCCTTGACGGCGGCGGTGGCGATGCGGCGCGGCACGCCGGCCTTCTCCGCGATCGACTCATACGTTGCCAAGGTCTCTTCGCGCTGCAACTTGTCGATGGCGACGTTCTGGCCGTACGTCGCGAAACCGGGCAGCGCGGCCACGCAGACGATGTCGTACGCCGGCGATAGTTCCGGCAAGACCCCGTTGTGGTAGATCACCGAGAAGTTCTTCAGGTGCGCGTCGCTGTTGCCGATCAGCGTGTTGACCGCCTGGCGCAGGAAGAACTGCCGGACATGGTCGACCCCGCTTGGGCTCAGCCGGTACAGGGTGGCAACGAGTTGAACATAACCTTCGATGCTGGCGTACTTCCTTGCCGGCATCCGGCCCAGCATCTGGCACCCGTCTTCGGCATGCACACGCCCGGCCGGGGTGCGGTCGAAGCGGTCGACCGCCAGGTAGTGCAGGTTCTCGCCCAGGGATTCGGCGAGCCCTTCTACCTCGATGGTCGAAACCGGCAAGACCCGCGTCGCCGCAACATGCACGCCGGCAGCGGCCGCGAGCTGCATGGAAATCGATTCGTTGAATACCTGCGAGTCATCGTTCCTGGCAGGCAGCTTGGCGATGATGTCGGACAGCCTGCCTCTGGTCGGCAGGGTGTAGCGCTTGCCGTCCTGCACCGTCGACAGGGCCAGCTTGTTCTGCACGCCGGACACCGACGCGGCCCCTTGCGTGGCGCCCTCGACCACGGCGATCTCCAGGTTGTCGGCGCCGCCGGTCACGCCATAGGCCCGGGCATACGCGGGCAGGGCGCTGACGTCCGCCGGCCTGATGACAACGGCCCCCGGCAGGTCGTTGCCGGCCGATGCCAGGATGCCGAAGTCGTCCTTGTCTTCGGGATTGCTGCGCGTGACCTCCAGCCGCTTGCGCAGTTCGCCTTCGGGCAGCAGGCCGGCAAAGTAGGGCGGCAGCTCATGGCCGGTGCTGTAGATCGCGGGATGGAAGGGGTTGTCCAGCACCTCGGCGGTGGCCTTGCGGCCGGCTTCAGTCGGGACCGTGATCGACAGGCTCAGCGTGGGGCGGTCCGTGTCGCCCCGGAATGCCTCGGCCGGCACGAACCGGACATTGCCGCCGGCCTCGCACAGGTAGCCGCACAGCCGGTCGTATAACCGGACCTCAAGGAAGCGGGGATGGAGTTCGTAGCTCATTCCTTGTCCAGGAAGACGTCGAGTGCGCCGCGGGCGCTGCGGTCAGGCCCGCTGCCTTTGCCTTCCAGGACTTGCCTGACTTCCTGGGCACGCTCGTTCGGTACCAGGACCCATTGCGCGTCCAGGGCTGCCGCCAGGGCTTCAAGGGTCGAGGCGCGGCTGTCCTTCTTTCCGAGCAGGATTGCCGACAGGTTCTGGGTGGCCATGCCCAATACCCGTCCGATGTCGATCAAGGTCTTGCCTCTGGCTTCACGCAACTGACGGCATTGGGAAACTAATGACATAGCATTATTTTATTGGTGTCTGCATGCTTTAACATGATACATCCTCGCAGCGATGGTGAGGGATTATTCATTCGATAGTAGCTTTGTTGATAAGAAGTAATGCTACAGAATGAATCGCTCATGCAAACACTGCCCTGGGACGAAGCGGATGGGAATCTTGGAGCGGTTTGACTGACCGCCGGCCCCACTCTCCGGTGTCCCTCGAGCCACCCCTCACCACAACCTCTTGCGCTGGCACCAGATACTGTATAAATATACAGTTATCGTAAACATCCTAGATCCTCGCCGTCCCTGGCGAGCGATGTCAACTTCACATGACTGCGCAATCGCACGCAGCCCCGCCCATGGCGGCGGAGGGTCTTCTTTTCCCTGCGCCGGCGCCTGCCTCGCCCGCCCCGGCCTCGCGCCAGCAGGCGCTGTCGGCGCTCGAGCAGCGCTATCCCGGGCTGTGGCGGGCCGGCCAGCTGGGCCGTGCCGGCAGCGCGGCGGTATGTCCGACCGGGTATGAGGCGCTGTCGGCGGAGCTGCCCGGCGGCGGCTGGCCGGCGGGCGCGCTGACGGAGTTGCTGACGGCGCAGGGCGGCGCGGGCGAGTTGCGCCTGCTGCTGCCGGCGCTGCGGGCGCTGGCCGGGGCGGGGCGCCGCATTGCGCTGGTGGCGCCGCCTTACCTGCCCAATGCCATGGGGCTGGCCGCGGCCGGGCTGCCGGCGCGCCAGCTCTACTGGATGCGGCCCGCGGCCGGATCGGCCAAGGCCGCGCAGCAGGCCGACATGCTGTGGGCGGCCGAGCAGGTGCTGCGCAGCCAGGCCTTCGGCGGCGTGCTGGTGTGGCTGCCCGCGGCCCGCCCTGAGGCGCTGCGGCGGCTGCAGGTGCTGGCGCAGGCTGGCGACGCGGTGGTATGGGCGCTGCGTCCGGCCACGGCGCTGCGCGAGTCGTCGCCGGCGGTGCTGCGGCTGCTGCTGGCGCCGCTGCCCGGCAATGTGCTGTCGATCGCCTTCCACAAGCGGCGCGGGTCGGTGCGGGACACGCCGTTGCTGCTGCGCCTGGACGGGATGGCGGCGGCCACGCGCGCGGCCGCCTGGCCTGTTCCGGCAGGCGCACCTGCTTTTTCTGAATCGTCTTCTCAGTCTTCTTCCGATGCCGTACTGGATCGCGGTGCACCTGCCGCGCCTGCCCCTGGACGCCCTGCAGCCCAACTGGCCTGAACTGGCGCCCGCCGTGAGCCCGCCTGCCGCCACCGCCACGCTGCACCATGCGCTGCCGGTGGCGGTGATGGCGCGCGAGCAGGTGGTGCTGGCCAACGGCCCGGCGATGCAGCTCGGCGTGCGCTACGGCATGCGCCGCGGCGGCGTGCAGGCGCTGTCGGCCGATATCGTGCAGTTGGAGCGCGACCTGGCCGCGGAAGCTTCGTTGATGGAGGCGGTGGCGCTGGCGCTGCTGAATTTCACGCCGGGCGTGACCGTCGACGAGGAATCGGAGTCGGCCACGGTGATGCTGGATGTCACCGCCAGCCTGCGCCTGTTTGGCGGCCACCGCGCGCTGTGCCGCGCGGTGCGTGCCTGCGTGCGCCAGCTTGGCACCTTTGCCCAGGTGGGTTCCGGCCCGACCGCGCACGGCGCCGCATGGCTGGCGCGCCAGCCGCTGCGGCGCACGCGGCGCGGCGTGGTGCGGCCGGGGCGCCGCGCGGTGGGCATGGCGCGCCTGCACCGGCTGCTGGACCGCCTGCCGGTGGAGGCGCTGCATACGCTGGCCGATCCGGCCTGGCTGGACGGCATCGGCTGCCGCACGCTGGGCGAGGTGCGGCGCCTGCCGCGCGCGGGCCTGACGCGCCGGCTGGGCCCGGCGCTGCTGGCGCGGCTGGACCAGGCCTATGGCGAGGCGCCGGCGCGCTTCGCCTGGTTTGTGGCGCCGCCCGCGTTTGCGCAGCGCATGGACCTGCCGGGCCGCATCGAATCCGCCGAGGGCGTGCTGGCCGGCGCGCAGCGCCTGCTGCTGGCGCTGGCGGGCTGGCTGGCGGTGCAGCAGGCCGGCGTCACGCGCTGTGTGCTGGTGCTGGAGCATGAGCGCTACCGGCGCGGCGTGGATACCGACGGCACCGAGGTGCCGGTGGGCCTGGCCCAGCCCAGCCGCGACCCCGCGCACCTGTCGCGGCTGCTGCGCGAGAAGCTCGACAAGCTCAACTTCCACGCCCCGGTGACCGGGCTGGCGTTGCGGGTGGAGGCGATGGCCGCATGCGTGCCGCAAAGCGATGCGCTGTTCCCCGAGCCCGGCGGCACGCCGGAGGACCTGGGCCGCCTGCTCGATACGCTGATGGCGCGGCTGGGCCGAGACAACGTGCTGCAGCCGCGGCCGCTGCCTGACCACCGGCCCGAGCGCGCCAACCGCTGGTGCCCGGTCGACGAGCCCGGCGGCAACAAGGCCGCCAGCCTGCCGGGCCCGCAGCCCGAGCGTCCGCTGTGGCTGCTGCCGCAACCGCTGCCGCTGCCGATGCAGCGCCACCGGCCCTGCCACGGCGGCCCGCTGGCGCTGCTGAGCCGGCCCGAGCGCATCGAGGCCGGCTGGTGGGACGGCGCGCTGGCCACGCGCGACTACTTTATCGCCGAGCGCGCCGACGGCCTGCGCTGCTGGATCTTCCGCGAACGTCCGGGCCATGGCGCGCAGGACGATGGCGGCGAGTACCGCTGGTTCCTGCATGGGTTGTTCGCATGAGCGCGCCGTCCTTGCCTGCTTCCTTGCCTGCCTCGTTGCCGGGTTTGCTGCCGGCGTTGCCGGATTACGTGGAGCTGCACTGCATCTCCAACTTCACCTTCCTGACCGGCGCCTCGCACCCGGGCGAGCTGATCGAGCGCGCCTTCCGCCTGGGCTACAGCGGGCTGGCGCTGACCGATGAATGCTCGGTGGCCGGCACCGCGCGCGCGCACGATGCCATCGAAACGCTGCGCAAGCGCCTGCACGATGCGGTGGCGCGTAGCGCGGCACGCGGAGAGGAGGGCGTGGATGAGCCGCTGCTGGACCATGGCGAAGAGTCTGACGCCGGCGATGACGATCCCCACGCGCACGCCAGCCGCCACCAGCGGCTGCAGGCGCTGGCTCGCGCCGCCGACGCCTTCTCGCTGCTGATCGGCAGCCGCTTCAGCCTGACGCCTGCGGATGGTTCAGAGCACCCGCCGCTGCGGCTGGTGCTGATCGCCCAGCACCGCGAGGGCTTCGGCAACCTGAGCGAGCTGATCACGCTGGGCCGGCGGCGCGCGCAGAAGGGCACATACCGGCTGCATCCCGAAGATTTGTCCGCGCCCGCCGCTGACGAAGCGCACCTGCGCGGCATGCCCGGCTGCGTGGCGCTGCTGCTGCCCGACTATTGCGCCGATCCTGATTTGTTGCGTGAGCAGGCCGTGTGGTGCCGCGAAGTCTTCGGCGAGCGCGCCTGGATCGCACTGGAACAGCTGCAAGGCCATGCCGATGCGCTGCACCGCGCGCGCCTGGAAGCGGTATCGGCACAGACCGGCGTGCCGCTGGCGGCGGCCGGCGCGGTCACCATGCACGTGCGCTCGCGCAAGCCGCTGTCCGACGTGCTGGCCGCGATCCGGCTGGGCCAGCCGCTGGCCGAATGCGGCATGGCGCTGGCGCCCAATGCCGAGCAGCACCTGCGCATGCGCCAGGTGCTGTCGCGCCTGTACCCGCGCGAGGCGCTGGCGCAGACGCTGAAGATTGCCGGGTCGTGCGATTTCTCGCTGGGGATGCTGCGCTATGAGTATCCCGAGGAACTGGTGCCGGCCGGCGAGACGCCGATCTCTTACCTGCGCAAGGAAGTTGAGCGCGGCAAGCGCGAGCGCTTTCCCAACGGTCTGAAGCCGGAGTGGGAGAAACAGCTGGAAGAAGAGCTGCAACTGATCGAGGAAAAGCATTACGAGCCTTTCTTTCTCACCGTGCACGACATCGTGCGCTTTGCACGCGGGGAAGGCATCCTGTGCCAGGGGCGCGGCTCGGCTGCCAATTCGCTGGTGTGCTTCTGCCTGTATGTGACCGAGGTCAGCCCCGAGCAGGCCAACCTGCTGTTCGGCCGCTTCCTGTCGCGCGAGCGCGATGAGCCGCCCGATATCGACGTGGACTTCGAGCACCAGCGGCGCGAAGAGGTCATCCAGTACATCTACGAAAAATACGGCCGCCACCGCGCCGCGCTGGCGGCGTCGCTGATCACCTACCGCTCGCGCAGCGCCTTGCGCGACGTGGGCCGCGCGCTGGGCATCGACGCCAGCGTGGTGGAGCAGGTGGTCAAGGGCCAGGCGTGGTGGGACGGCGGCCACGGCTTTGTCGAGAAGATCGCCCGCTACGGGCTCGATCCCGATTCGCCGGCGGTGCAGCAGTGGGCCAGCCTGACCGCGCAGCTGCGCGGCTTTCCACGCCACCTGTCGCAGCATGTGGGCGGTTTCGTGATCGCGCGGCACAAGCTGTCGCGGCTGGTCCCGATCGAGAACGCGGCCATGGCCGACCGCAGCGTGATCCAGTGGGACAAGGACGACCTGGAGTCGCTGGGCCTGCTCAAGGTCGATGTGCTGGCGCTGGGCATGCTGTCGGCGATCCGGCGCGCGCTGCAGATGATCCCCAACCCGGATGCGCAACGCGCGGGGCTGCCGGCGCGCATGGAAGACATCCCCAAGGAAGACCCGGCCACCTACGACATGATCTGCAAGGCCGAGACCATCGGCGTGTTCCAGATCGAATCGCGCGCGCAGCAATCGATGCTGCCGCGGCTGCAGCCGCGCAAGTACTACGACCTGGTGGTGGAGGTTGCCATCGTGCGGCCCGGGCCGATCCAGGGCGGCATGGTGCACCCCTACCTGAAGCGGCGCGAGGCCTTCCGCCGCACGCAGAAGCCGCCGGTCTACTTCAACAAGGTGATCGAGAAAGTGCTGGGCCGCACGCTGGGCGTGCCCATCTTCCAGGAACAGGTGATGCAGCTGGCCATCGATGCGGCGGGCTTTTCACCGGGGCAGGCCGACCAGCTGCGCCGCTCGATGGCGGCGTGGCGGCGGCGCGGCGACCTGCGCCAGCACCAGGACGCGCTGGTGCGCGCGCTGACCGGCAACGGCTACCCGGAATCCTTCGCGCTGGCGATCTGCAAGCAGATCGAGGGGTTTGGCGAGTACGGCTTCCCGGAAAGCCACGCGGCCAGTTTTGCCAAGCTGGTCTATATCAGCGCCTGGCTCAAGTGCCACCATCCGGCCGCGTTCCTGTGCGCGCTGCTGAACAGCCAGCCGATGGGGTTCTATTCGCCATCGCAGCTGGTGCAGGACGCCTGCCGCAATGATGTGCAGGTATTGCCGGTGGATGTCACCATCAGCCGCTGGGACAGCACGCTGGAGCACGCGGGGCAGATCGATGTCGCTGACGCGCAGGCCCGCACCCGGCCGCAGCATCCGCGCGTGCGCCTGGGCCTGGGCCGCGTCAAGGGCATGCGTGAACCCGCCGCGCTGCGCATCGAGGCCGCGCGCGCCCAGCGTCCGTTCGACAGTGTCGAGGACCTGGCGCTGCGCGCCGGCCTGGACCGGCACGACATCGACGTGCTGGCCGCGGCCGATGCGCTGACGGCACTGGCCGGCAACCGCCGCCAGGCCCGCTGGCAGGCCCGCGCCGCCGCCTCACATGCAGCACACCGCGACCTGCTGTACGAAGCGCCACCCGCCGAAGCCGCGCTGGCGCTGCCCGCGCCCCGGCTCGGCGAGGACGTGGCGGCGGACTACGCCAGCCTGGGCCTGTCGCTCAAGTCGCACCCGCTGGCGCTGCTGCGGCACAAGCTGGCGGCGATGCGCTTTGCCACCGCCAGCCAGCTCGCGCGCTGCGCCAACGGCCGCCGCGTGCGCGCCTGCGGCATCGTCACCGTGCGCCAGCGCCCGGCCACGGCCAGCGGCACCATCTTTGCGACCATCGAGGACGAGACCGGCTCCATCAACCTGATCCTGTGGCCCGACCTGATCGAGCGCCAGCGCAAGGAGGTGCTGGGCGCCACGCTGCTGGGCGTGGTCGGCACCTGGCAGCGCCAGGGCGACGTGCGCCACCTGGTGGCCAAGGAACTGGTGGATTTAAGCCCGCTGCTGGGGCGGTTGATGGTGGGGAGCCGGGATTTTCATTGAGACCGACAGCGGACAGTCAGGAGCAAGGCGGTTCCCGTACGCGCTTAGTTCATCGCCAGGCTGCCCGCCTGCAGTTGCTGCTCGGCTGAGAGCTTGCGGATGGCCTGATTCAGGATCGCGGTGGTGCTGTTGATGGCCGCCCCCAGGCCGGAGATTTCCTGTTGCAGGGCCGCGATGCGGACGCGCTTCTGGTCGGGGGTGCCGGTGGTGGCATTCTTCACTGCCTCCAGCTCCTGCAGCTTGCGTTCCAGCTGCGCACGCAGCTCGCGCAGGCGCTTGATCGCATCCTTGGCCTGGTCGGGCAGGCCGCTGCTGTCGACGTCGCTGTTGTCGCGCACCGCCGGCGCCTGGCCGCCTCCGGCAAGGGCATGCCCCGGTGCCGAGATATGGATCTCGGTGCTGGATGCAGGCTGCGCCCGGATACCGGGGGCATCGCCGGCGGCCGCTGTCGGCGTTGCCGCCGTGACTGCCGGGTCGTCAATGGAAACGGCTGCCGCTGTGTTCGCGGCAAACGGCTCGATCATCGTCACGGTCGTACTTCTCCTGGTCTGCCGGCCCGTGGCAACGCGCACTATGGAATTGGCCGGTTCCTTGCGGATATCGGCAGTTTCTGGTCGGGACTTGAGTTGCCGCAGGGCGAGCGGCCGCCCAGGCCCGCAGGCCCTCTGTACGTTCCCGTACTGCAATCCCGCACGTGTGGGCGTACGCTGAATTATTATCAAATGAACAGGCGCATGCAGGGCGCCGGCAGCATTACCGCTCAAGTCCGCCGATCCCATGGAGTCATCGTGAATATCATCACCAGCGCTGGCCCGCTCATTTCGTTGATCGCAGGAATTCTGATTCTTGTCATGCCGCGGCTGCTGAACTACATCGTCGCCATTTACCTTATTGTCATCGGCCTGCTCGGTCTGTTTGGCGGACATGTGCGCTGAATAGGGCGCCGTCAACCCCGCCCGACCTCCGTCGGATTGTGCTACAGCAGTGGCTGGACAACCTCCTCCGGAATGCCATGCGCGCGCAGTCGCCTCGAAGATCGTGGCCGCGCTCGGCTGCGCGGCGGCGTGCCATTCAGGCAAAGTTGACGAAAGACTGTTATCGGACTATATTCGGTCTACCCATGCCATTCACGGGAGCCTCCGATGCGGATCGCCGGTCACGTCAAGCCGATCAGCTATCTCAAGAGTGAAGCCGCGCAGATCGTTAAGGACCTCACTGAATCCGGTGAACCATTGATCATCACCCAAAACGGCGAAGCCAAGCTCGTTGTCCAAGACGTGCGCAGCTACGAATCCGACCGGCAGACATTGGCCCTGCTGAAGATTCTGGCGCTTGGGCAAAAGCAGATCGAGCAGGGAAAGCTTGCCGACATCGATGATGTGTTCGCAGAACTGGACGAACTGGACCGCCAAGAGAAGCGGCGCTGATGGCCTCCAAATTGCTGAAGGCGAAGCTTCTCGACAGCGGTAAAGCCGAACTGAAGCGGGTGCGCCGCTACGTCGTCGACGCCTTTGGCATGACCATCTGGGAAGACTCATATGCTCAGATCCAGGCGTCCATCACTCGCATCCGGGAGTTTCCGGAATGCGGTCACATTGTCGATGAACTCAGTGGGCTAACCGCGAACAGATTCCGGGAAGTGCATTGTGGAAAGATTCGAATTATCTATGAAGTCAGGCACGACATCATTTATGTGCACTTGATCATAGATCAGCGTCGAGATTTAACTGCCCTGCTGCAGAAAATCATCCTGCAGATATGAGAGAGACGACCAGCGTCGCGATCTCTTGCATAGATGATTTTCCCTGAGTCGAAGGCTCATCGCTACAGAATGGCGAGCCTCTTTCTTTCGCCCGGCCAATCACCTTGAGTTGGGCCGGTAGAGTTCGAATCGCTGCCCCAAACTATCCAAATGCCAGCAAATGCCAGGCAAGCAACAGCAAGGCATCCGCGAGCGAGAGCACCGTCGTGCGCGAATCGAACGCCGTTGAAAAAAAGATGATCGGATTGCTGCTACGACCCGGATCAGGTCGTGCACAAGACCAATCGGTTGACCGTTCTGGGTCGAATCTAGGGATAGAAGACTTCACCACGGTTCAGCATGTTCACGAACTCCTCGATTTTACGCGCCCGGGTTTCTGGCTTTTTGGCATTCTGTACGCGAAACAGGATGGCATAGCGATTGCGGCTATTCAGTGTTGCAAAAAACTTCCTGGCTCTCGGATTTGCATCCAAGGCTAGTTGCAGGTCGTCCGGCACTATCGAGTGACTTGCTGACGTGTAAGCTGCCTCCCAGCGGCCGTCCTCCTTGGCTCTTTCGATCTGCACCATGCCAGGCGGGCGCATTCTGCCTGCCGCGATCAGTGCGTCAGCCCTGTCCTTGTTGAGCTTTGACCAGATGCTTTTTGCAGAGCGTGGAGTAAAGCGTTGCAACCAGTATTTGTCGCTCTCGGCCTGTTTTTTACCATCAATCCAGCCATAGCAGAGTGCCCCTTCCAGCGCCTGTTCGTAGGTTACGGTTGGCTGCTCGGCCCCCTTTTTTGCCAGGCGCAGCCATGCTCCGGTCGACGTGCTGCCGTTTTGCGCTAACCAGCTTTCCCATTCGATCTGGCTGATAAACGTCAGAGGGGTTTCAGTCATGTCACTATGGCGAACAGTTGAGTTCTAAGCGGGGGGCTTTGTCCGCAGTCTAGCAGCGTTTATTCGGACCTCAGCGTCCGGTTCGGCCGAAGGCCGGTCGCACAGTAGCCACTCCCCGTCCGGCGTCCACATAAGCGCTTCCCTAAAGCCTGGCGCGGCACGACGTTTCATTTTCGGTACATACTCGTTTTGACGGATTTCCTAATACTTACGCATTGGCTGCCTGGCACGCGCCGGTATTCCACTACAGTGGGGCTTGACAGCATTTTTTGGAGCCTCGGGTAGCGCCGCCGCGGTGCCTGCCGGAATCTCCGGCAACTAGCTTGCATGGTCGGCAATGCCTTGTCCCGCAAGGCTTAACGGGAAGCCTGCAGCCCCTGGGCGACACTACTCCGTAACTAGTTCCTTGCGCTCCGTATTATCCTGTCCGCCAGTGGCGCAGTGCGTTTTAATCGCGCCGCAGGGCCTTACCCCGCATATACGCAGCTCATCCATAGAGCCGATTTTCCATTCCAATTCCGCCAGCTAGATTGACCTCATCGTTGCACTTGCAAAAGCCATCGAAGTTCAAGTGCTCAGACACAAGCGAGGGGGCATCCATGAAACGCATCCACATGAAGCTGGCGGCCTTGCCGCTTGCTTGCCTGGTCTTCACGGTCGGCGGCTGTGGAGGAGGCGGGGGCGATTCGGCGCCAGCCAACGCTGCCGCAACTACCACAGCTCCAGGAACGGGAACGGGAACGGGAACGGGGACGGGGACGGGGACGGGGACGGCAACGGGGACGGGAACCGGGACGTCAACACCAACCTCACCCACGACGCCAACGCAGACCGCGGCCGGCAGCGCCTTGCTGTCGGGGACCGCCGATCCGGGGCCCGATGTCGGTAAAGACGGGGACTACTACCTGAATACGGTGACCTGGATGATGTTCGGGCCCAAGGCAAACGGCGTCTGGCCAGCAGGGGTTTCGCTGGCAGGACCGGCGGGCACCAAGGGCAACTCAGGGGCGACCGGCAATACCGGCGCGGCGGGGAACACCATCCTGTCCGGCTCGGGCGATCCAACCGCTGGCGTCGGCAACAATGGCGACTACTACATCAACACATCCACCTCGACCCTGTTTGGGCCCAAGGCGGACGGCACGTGGCCGCCGGGCGTACCCCTGGGCAGTGGCTCGCTCACCACCGGTGGCGGCGCCGTCCTGTCGGGCGCGGGAGCGCCCGCCAACAGTGTGGGCAACAATGGCGACTTCTACCTCGACACCAACACGTGGACGTTATATGGACCCAAGGCCAATGACGTGTGGCCGGCCGGGGTTTCGCTGGTCGGCCAGTCGGCCGGCGGCACCAGCGGCACCAGCGGCACCAGCGGCACCAGCGGCACCAGCGGCACCAGTGGCACCAGTGGCACCAGTGGCACCAGTGGCACCAGTGGCACAGGCGCCAGCATTGGGGGCAGTGGTGCTCACATGCTGACCGGTAGTGGTGCGCCGACCGATGACATCGGCGTCGACGGCGATTTCTATTTCGACACCGCGACTTCGACGCTGTACGGGCCCAAGCAGGGGGGCAAGTGGCCGACTTCGGGTGTGACCATGACCACGGGCACTGTCTACAACGGCAACTTCAACGTGCCGGACACGCTCAGCCGCGGCCACTATGTCATGACCGGGGCCGGTGGGGCGGTTGCCTTGCCGTCGGACTTCGGCGTCGCCATTCCCTGCGATTGCACCCGTGTCACGCTTACTGCCACCACACTCGGGAAGGTGAAGGGATCGCTCGACGTTTCGGTGCAGAAGGTGACCGGATCCGGCGCTTCAGCGACCATCACGCCGATCAGCCAGCTGAGCTGCAAGATCACCAACGGCCTGCAGAACTGTTCGAAGACGGTCCCGTCAGGGACCGTCAACCACAACGACAAGCTGCAGGTCCAGGTCGACAACAACCAGGCCACCGACTGGGGCGGTCTCGCCGTCAACCTTGCCTGCGCCATGTGAGCCGATTGACAGGGAGGCGGGAAAGGGGCGACGTACCGCGGATCGAGCAGAGCCGTTCCGAAACGACGGGGCGACAAGATTCCGGGTGTTTTGTCTCTTTCAGGGGGGGGGCGCTCAGTGCAGGACCTGCCGAGCGCCCCCGCCCGAACGCGGCATCGCTTTTTTCCTCTCACTCCCCGCGCGCCAGATCATCCGCGCATCCGCAACAGATCAGCAAAAGAGACCAGCTTGCGTTTCTCATTGGCAAGCATCTTTCGTTTGGGCGCCGGGCGGGTTGGCTGGCCGCGCTCGAACTTGGCGGCGGCGCGTGCGTCTTCCCGCGCGTAGGTCTGCGCGGTCTTGGCTTCCACCTTCAGGCGTTCAGCTTCCAGCCGCGCAGCAGTGCGTTCCTCTCGGGCAACCTCTTGCGCGGCCGCCATGATTTCGGCTTTTAGCAGATCGCGCCTTTGCCTGGCAGCGGCACGGGCCGCCTGCAATTGCTCTTTCTTCTGTCGCAGCCAGTCTTTCCCGTTGACCGGTGCAGGCCTGGCCTCTGGCGGCACGCTCAGGCGCAACGCGCTGCTGATTGCATTTCTCTCAGTCCGCAGCGTGCGCCGCGTTTCCTGCTTCGCATCACTCACGCTGCATCACTCTCCAAGCATCACACCGGTGAGGCCCATGCATCACCAGTTGAAGTCCATGAACTCATGGCGCCAACCTTACCATAGGACTTCATCTCGGGCCCGGATGCGGCCAGGCACCGGCATACCGCGGCGACCGGCGCCCTGGCGACGCTTTAGCCGGCCAGCTCGCGGTGCAGCGCCAGATATTCCTGCGCCAGCTTGTGGCGCGGATCCAGGTGGATCATGGGGGTAGCGTGCTGGTGCGATTCCCGGATCTTCACCGACGACGAGAGCCGCGATTCAAGCACCGGCAGGCCCTCGCTTACCAGTTCTTCGACCAGTTTCGTCGGCAAGCTGGCGCGCGGCTGGAACTGGTTGATCACAATGCCCTCGACCTGCAGCCCGTCGTTGTGGTCCTGCTGGATTTCCTTCACATTGTCGAGCAGCGTGTAAAGGGCCCGGCGCGAAAAGTCATCGCAATCGAACGGGATCAGGCAGCGCTCCACGGCGATCAGTGCGGACCGGGTATAAAAATTCAGGGCTGGTGGCGTGTCAATGTAGATGGCGTCATAAACAGCATCCAGTTCAAGCAGGGCGTCGCGCAGCTTGTAGATCTTGTAGCGGGATTCCAGCTTGCCATGCAGAGCGTCCAGGTCAGGATGCGCCGGCATCACATCCAGGTTCTCAAACGGCGTCGGGCGGACAAAGGACGTAACGTCCACCGGCCTGAAATTGTAGGTCAGGGACGTCTCGAAGAAGTTCGCCGCGGTCGGACCTGCCTCTCCTGCCTGCGCACCCATCAGGTACTGGGTCGAGTTGCCTTGCGCATCCAGGTCAACGACCAGGGTGCGCAAGCCTTCGCTGGCGCTGATCGCCGCGAGATTGCATACGATAGTCGACTTGCCGACCCCACCCTTCTGATTGAATACGACGCGCCGCATTTGCCCCTCTGGAGAAGATCGTTTCGAGGGGGAAAAGCATACCTTAGCGAGGCGGTGCTTGGTAGCAGCCGGCCGGAAGTCGTGGCTCGACCGTGGGATCACCTGCCCTGGTCGCGTATCGTCGCCGACCAGGCGATGCTCGCCGCTTGCTAGTGCCTCTACACAGCTTGGGTCTTTTGTTGACATATTTGCCTTAGGCAAATAATAATGTGCCTTAGGCAAACAAAATGGGCTCATTTATGTCGACATCCACAGTTCAGGAGCGCGCAATAGCCGTCCGCAGTTTCAATCGCTTCTACACGCGCCAGATCGGCGTGCTTCACGAACACCTTCTGGAAAGCGATTTTTCGCTGACCGAGGTTCGCATTCTTTATGAACTGGCGCATCGCGCGGGACTCACGACTTCGGACCTGTGCCGGGAGTTGGGCCTCAATGCAGGGTATCTGAGCCGGGTTATCTCGGGGTTTGAGAAGAAAGGACTGGTCGCCAAGACGCGTTCGACAACGGACGCGCGCGTTGCCCAGTTGGATCTGACGGAAAAAGGGCGTGCGACGTTTGAACCTCTGAGCGACGCATCGCAGCGCGAAGTCGTTGCCATGCTCGAACGCATGCCGGAGTCCGCACAGTATCAGCTGGTCGAGTCAATGGAACAAATCCAGACGCTTCTTAGCGATCCGGAGCCGGGCTACATACTGCGTGACCCACAGCCGGGCGACATGGGCTGGATTGTCCACCGTCAGGCGATTCTGTACGCGCAGGAATTCGGCTGGAATGCAGAATTCGAGGCACTGGTGGCCGACATCGTGGCCAGGTTCGTGCGGGAGTTCGATCCCAAGTCGGAACGATGCTGGATCGCGGAGAAGCAAGGAAAGGCGGTCGGTTCAGTATTTGTCGTCCGACAGGATGAAACGACTGCCAAGTTACGCTTGCTCGCCGTTGAAGCCAGTGCGCGTGGCCTGGGTATCGGCCGTCGTCTGGTGGACGAATGCCTTCGCTTTGCTCGCCTCGCCGGCTACAAGAGGATGATGTTGTGGACCAACAGCGTGCTTGCCGATGCTCGCAACATCTATGAAAAGGCCGGGTTCGAGTTGATCGAAGAGGAGCCGCATCACAGCTTCGGGAAAGATCTGGTCGGACAAATCTGGGCGCGTGACCTGTGAGCGATCCGTACTGGTCGGCGCTGCGATGGTCTCCCCGCGATTTGTCTCCAGCCACGCATCACCGGTAATGCTCGCGATCCAGGCCCTTGGGCCGGTGCCAGCGGGCGCGTTCGAACTGTCCATCGCGCGTCAGTTTCCGTCGTGGCAGCTGCTGGCGTCTATTGCACTCGTCGTTGCGGGGCCTATCGCGGCACTGCGAGAGACGGAGCCGCGCAGATTGCGCGTCTCCTGCCTTCGTGACGCTGCCCAGCAGCTTTGCCGCAGCTGCTGTAATGACCTGGCGTCAACCCGAGCTATGCAGCCACCTAGCGGCCATTCTGGAAGTCATGTCCCGCGCGACTGCCGGAAAGCAAGGCGCTGGCGGTAGTTGGACCCAATACCGCGCAATTGCATCAGGCGCCTGCAGCGTTCATTCTCTCTCGCAATCTCGCAATCTCGCAATCTCGCAATCTCGCAATCTCGCAATCTCGCCAATTGCGCGGTCGTACTCGTGCGGATCATCTCCACCGCTTGGGCTGCGCCCACACTCATGTCGCCGTTTTGCCAAAAGATGTCGTAACCAGGTTATCCATCGGGCTGGCGTCTCTCTTATAGTCGGGTGGCAGGCCAAGTTCGTGGCGATACCACGCCTGATGAACTCGCGACAACCGGGAGGCATCTGTTGCACTGGCCCGCCTGAACACGAGCGTCGATGTTTCAATGAGGTTCTTCGGCCTGATCTGACCGGCGCCCACAACGACCGCCTGCTCATCGAGGCCGCCGGCGCTTGCCGCTGGTCACGGGGTTGGCCAGGATGTCTTTCAGTTGGCGCTGCGGACGGACCAGGCGCTCATCGGCGGGCTGGCCGAGGCGAGCGCGGGTATACGCACACGTCCTTCGGCCGCCGTTACCCGGCCTGTCATAGCAGTGGCCGCTGGGGCCCGGACCGCAAGAGGTTGCTAGCGCAGCGCAAGGTGGCGTTAGTCATCTACGGCAAGGTGACGGACCGCCTGTACTACGCGGCGGTTAATGCTCGGCAGTGACGCAGTTGGCTTCACACCGCAGTGGATGTTCCAAAACACGTAAACAAGAAGGCAAGAAGGAGGAGATATGACTGGCAGGGGATGGTTGGGGCTCGTAGCCCTGGGGGTAAGCGGCGCCGCATCGGCGCAGACCAGCAGCGTGAACCTGTACGGTGTGATCGACGTTGGCGTCGAATACGCCACGCATGTGAATGCCGCCGGCAACAACCTGTTCAGCATGACCACTGGCAACCTCGCCGGATCGCGCTGGGGGCTCCGGGGTATCGAGGATCTCGGCGGCGGGCTGCAGGGCATCTTCGTTCTCGAAAGCGGATTCGCCACCGACACCGGCACCTCGTCGCAGGGCGGGCGACTGTTTGGGCGCAATGCCTTCGTCGGTCTGAAGGATGCGCAGCTGGGACAGCTCACGCTCGGGCGCCACGTCAACACGCTCTGGGAGTTCACCGTCGAGCTCGACCCGATGGGCATCGCCACCCGCTACAGCCTGATCGCGCACGACCAGTGGCTGGGCGGGCGCGCGGACAATTCGGTCAAGTACACGGGCAACTTCGGGCCGGTGGATGTCAAGGCGTTGTACAGCTTCGGTTACAACGCGACGACTGCAGGCGCCGGCGAAGTGCCGGGCAACAGCAAGGTCGGACGCGAAATGGGCGCGACGCTGGGCTACACCAACGGCCCGCTGCGGATCGCCACGACCTACGACATCATCTACGGCCGGAGCGTCGCCACGCAGAGCGATCGCGAGCAGCGCGCGCTCGTCGCCGCCAGCTACGATTTCGCCAAGGCGAAGGCCTACCTCGGCTACCGCTGGTATGACGGCAGGCTCGGGCAGCAATCGAGCGGCAGCAACCTGTGGTGGGCCGGCGTGAAGGTGCCGGTGACGCCGGCACTGGCGATGACCGGGTCGGTCTACTACCAGGATTTCAAGGGAACGAACGCCGATCCGATGTCCTTCGTGCTGGCCGCCGACTATGGCTTGTCGAAGCGAACCTTCCTCTACACCGTGCTGTCGTATGCGTGGAACCGGCATGGCTCCGCGCTCGGCGTCACAGGCATCAACGGCGGGACGCTGCCCACCGGCAATACGCTGGATCTTGGCTCGACCGCGGTGACCCAGGGCAAGAATCAGATCGGCGTGGTCACTGGGATCCGCCACATTTTCTAAGAGTTCGAGCGAACTCGACCGTTCGGTGGCTTGCCTGCCATGATTCCGCGTCTGAGGCAAGTCCGCCGGGAGACCATCACCAGCTGACCCTTGTCATGCCGCCTGCCACGGGCGCCGCGCGGTGCGAACGGGAACTGGCGGCCATCGAACTATCCATCGCGTCAGTTTCTGTCGTGGCAACTGCTGCTGTCTACTGCACTCGTCGTTGCGGGGCTTCTCAAGCGGCCTCCCCCAAGTTGTTGCATGTCGCTTTCGTGACAACCGGTCTCGAAATGACACTCGATGGTCGACCAGCCGGCTGATAGCTTCGCGTTGTAAGGCGCATCGCGAGGCCGTCAATTCTCAGTTCCGTAGAGCGGCCATGACAGTTGCAGCAGCCGCTTCAATGCTTTCAGCTTGTCGTTCTGGTCCAGTGAGCTTCGCCTTCTTGCCGGGCGGTCGGCCGGATTTGCGTGGTGTCCCACCAGTGCTTGGCACGGCTAGAGAGCGCCGGTTGTCCTGCTTCTCCTACACATACTGCGCCATCTGCAGCACGTGCCCGAGCCGCTTGTTATCGACGATCGCCCCTTGATACACCCCCGACAGTCGGTCGTAGATGGCGTAGGGAAGGGCAGTGCCATTCGCCCGCGGCTCGACACCAGTCCCGACGGGCCTTCCTGCCGGTAGCGCTCCAGCAATCGTAGAAGCTGGCGGCCCCAAGGATATCGGCCTTTGTCAATTTCGAGCTACGGGATATCCCTATATATCGTTGATTTGCATGGATAAAAGGGGCGCTATGGCTGGCGCATGTCGCTTTCGTGACAAACGGTGTCGATCCCGTGGTAACGGGAAAGCGCATACCGCGTCTATCTTTGTAACCAAAGCAGCCAACACGATAAACAAGGCCCCATGAGGGCCAGGAGACATAGTGGAAACCCTTGCTTTCATTCTGGGCAACTTGGCGAGCATCGCCACGATGACGGTCCAGCATCTTGAGATCGTCGGCGTGGGTGTCGGTTTCGCGATCCTGACCGGCGTGCCGCTCGGCATTGCGATCACCCTCAACGAGCGCGTCGCCAAAATCGTCCTGTACGTCGCGTCGATCATCATGACGATCCCGTCCGTGGCGCTGTTCGGCCTCATGATTCCGGTGCTGTCCGTGATCGGGCAGGGAATCGGCTTCCTGCCGACGGTGATCGCGCTTTTCCTCTACTCGCAATTGCCGATCGTGCGCAATACCTACACTGCCATCACCAATATCGACCCCGCGCTGCGCGAGGCGGCCCGCGGCATGGGCATGACCACCGGCGAGCGGTTGCGCAGGGTCGAACTCCCGATCGCGCTGCCCATCATCATGGCCGGCGTGCGCATGGCGGTGGTCATCAACGTCGGCGTCGCGGCGATCGCGGCGTACATCGGCGCCGGTGGCCTGGGCAAGCTGATCAGCCGGGGCATCTCGCAATCGGACCCGCGCCAGTTAATCGCCGGCGCCATCCTGGTGAGCGTGCTGGCCATCGCCGCCGACTTCGGCCTGGCCTGGGTGCAGCGGCGCCTGACGCCAAAGGGGCTGCGCAGCCCTTCCCGCGTCGCCGGTCTCGCGCTGCGGCTTGGCGCCCTGGCGGGCTTTCGCAAACATCCACGACACGCGCAATAATCATGATCAAGCTCTCTAACGTTACCAAGCGCTATGACGGCGCGAGCGGCCCGGTGGTCGACGGCATCAACATGGAAGTGGGTGCCGGCGAAATCTGCGTGCTGCTGGGGCCCTCGGGCTGCGGCAAGACAACGACGCTGAAGACGATCAATCGGCTGATCCAGCCTACGTCCGGCAAGATCTACCTCGAAGGCCGTGATACCGACGAATTCGATGTGGTCGAGTTGCGCCGTCGCATCGGCTACGTGATCCAGCAGATCGGGCTGTTTCCGAACATGACGGTCGAAGAGAACATCTGCGTGGTGCCGCACCTGCTCGGCTGGGACAAGGCCAAGGCGCGCCGGCGGGCCGCGGAGCTGCTCGAGATCGTCGCGCTCGATCCGGCGATCTACCTGACGCGCTACCCGAAGGACCTGTCGGGCGGCCAGGCGCAGCGCGTCGGCGTAGCGCGCGCGCTCGCGACTGACCCGGCTGTCATGCTGATGGACGAACCATTCGGCGCGATTGACCCGATCAACCGGGAAATGATCCAGGATGAGTTTCTCCGCATCCAGCAGCAGGTCAAGAAGACCATCATCTTCGTCAGCCACGACATCGACGAGGCGGTGAAGATGGCCGACAAGATCGCGATATTCCGCGCCGGCCGGATCGAGCAGTTCGATACGCCCGACAACATCCTCGCACGCCCGGCCAGTCCATTCATCGCCGGCTTCGTCGGCGCCGACCGTGCGCTCAAGCGCCTGCGCCTGATCCGCGCCGGCGATGCGCTGTCGGCGCGAAAGTGCGCCGTGCGGGTTGGCGACAGCAGCGCGCGCGCCAAGGCGGTGATGGCCGAGCACGGCGTCGAGCAGATCGTGCTGCTCGATGCCGCCGACAAGCCGCAAGGCTATTTCACGGCAGCGCAGCTGCAGGCGGTCGAGGGCGCGCTGAGCGCGGCCCACGCCATGCCGGTGCGCAGTACCGCGAATCCGGACGATGACCTGCGCGCGGTGGTCTCCTCGATGTTTGCGAGCGGCGCCTCGTGGTTGCCCACCGTCGATGACGATGGCCGCTTCGTCGGCTATGTCAGCCAGGCCCATATCGTCGACCTGCTGCGCGTGCCCACGGGAGAGCAGGCATGAAAGTCGAACGGCATCTTGGCACGGCCACGCGGATCGGAGCCGCGCTCGGCCTGGCGCTCGCGCTGTCGTGTACCGGGGCTCGCGCGGACAGTTGGTGGTCCGGCCTCGCCCAGTATCGCAGCGACGTCGTGTACCAGTCGATCCAGTTGATGACCATGGTCGCGATTGCCGGGGTCCTCGCGATCGCCGTGGCAGTGCCGGCCGGCATCTACCTGAGCCGGCCGTCACAGCGGCGCGGTGCGGTCGCGGTCATGCAGTTGCTCAACGTCGGCCAGGCGATTCCGAAACTCGCCTTGCTCGCGTTGGCGATGAGCGTGCTGGGCATCGGCGCCGTGCCGGCGATCTTCGGCCTGTGGGTGGCCACGCTGCTGCCGATTGCACTGAACACTTACGAGGGGTTGCGCGCGGTGCCGCGGCCACTGATCGAGGCGGCCACGGGCATGGGCATGACGCCGGCGCAGATCCTGTGGCGCGTCGAGCTGCCCAACGCCCTGTACGTGATCTTCGCGGGCATCCGCACGGCCCTGGCGATTACCGTCGGGACGGCGCCGCTGGCCTTCCTGATCGGTGGCGGCGGACTCGGTGAGCTGATCTTCACCGGCATCGACCTCAACGATTTCACCATGTTGCTGGCTGGCGCCATTCCGACGGCGCTGCTGGCAATCCTGACCGACGCGTTGGTGGGGCAACTGCAGCGCCGGCTCGTCTCGCGCGGCGTCACTCCGCAACGCTGAACCATCGCCCGTTCTCATTCATTGATCGAGGAGACCATGAAACATTCCATCTTTGGGCGCGCGCTCGCGCTGATCTGTGCAATGTCGGCAGCATTTTGGATGACCCCTGCGTCGGCCGCGCCGATCGTGGTTGGCGGCAAAAATATTACCGAACAGCAGTTGATGGCGGAGATGACCACGCAGCTGCTGGAAGCGAAGGGCTTCACGGTGACCAAGAAGGACGGCATGGGCAGCGCGGTGCTGCGCCAGGCGCAGGAAAACGGCCAGATCGACGTGTACTGGGAGTACACCGGCACGTCGCTGATTACCTACAACAAGGTGACCGAACGCCTCAGTCCAGCGGAAACCTATCGGAAGGTCAAGGAGCTCGATGCCGCCAAGGGGCTGGTGTGGCTGAATCCTTCGAAAGCGAACAACACCTACGCCTTTGCGATGAATCCCGACGAAGCGAAAAAGCTCGGCATTGTGACCCTGAGCGATCTCGCCAAGGCGGTCCGCGACGGCAAGAAGCTCACGTTCGCGTGTAATTCGGAATTCTATGCGCGCCCCGATGGCCTGCGTCCGCTCGAGAAGACCTATGGCTTTGAATTCAACCGCGACCAGATCAAGCGGATGGACACGGGCCTGACCTATCAGGCCCTCAAGGACCGGCAGGTGGACATCGCGCTGGTGTTCGCTACCGATGGCCGCGTGCCGGCCCTCAATTTTGTGGTTCTGAAGGACGACAAGGGATTCTTCCCGGACTACGCGCTCACGCCGGTGATCAGGAAGGCCGTGCTCGACGCCAACCCGTCGCTCGGGCCGATCCTGAATGCACTGTCGGCCAAGCTCGATGTGCCCACGATGGCCCGCCTGAATGCAAGCGTCGACGTGTCGAAAAAGTCCTTCAGCGACGTTGCCCGCGACTTCCTGAAACAGGCCGGCCTGCTCTGATGCCCGACGAGCACGCTTACGCAGGCAACGCGAGAGATCGGAAATGCACTCGATGACCAGAAATGAACCGCAGCAAAACCGGATCAAGGTGGCCGCCGCACAAATCGACGGCGCGTACGGCGATGTCGACATCAACCTTGCGAGGCATCTTGACTATGTGGAGCAGGCACGCGCCAGTGGCGTTTCCCTGTTGGTCTTCCCTGAGCTCTCACTATGCGGCCACAGTGCCGGCAAGGACACCCTGCGGCTCGCCATGACCGCCGACGACCCGGCGATCGCCGCGCTCGCTCAAGCCAGTACGGACCTGCATACCGTGTTCGGGTTCATCGAAGAGGCTCCTGCCGGACAGTTCTACAACAGCACGGCGACCGTGTCGAATGGCGGGATTGTCGGCATACACCGCAAAGCGCAGCTCGCGACCTACGGCAAGCTTCGGGATGGCCAGTACTTCGCCGCCGGCACGGCGCTCGAGAGCTTCCCTTTGAATGATCGGTGGCAGGTGGCGACGCCGATTTGCGCCGATCTGTGGAACCCGGCGCTCGTGCATACGCTCGCCTGCGATGGCGTTACGCTGATTGCGGCATCGATCAGTTCGGCTCGCGAAGCGGTCGGCGAAGGCTTCGACAATCCCAATGGCTGGGACGTCAACCTGCGCTTCTACGCGCTGACCTACGGCGTGGGCATCGTCATGGCCAATCGCGTCGGCACCGAAGGCATGATGACGTTCTGGGGAGGCTCGCGCATTCTTGACCCGTTCGGCAAGATCGTGGCGCTCGGCTCGGAGACGGAAGAGGGCCTCGTCATCGGTGCGCTGGACTATGCGTCGATCCGTCAGGCGCGGTTCTTGTTGCCGACCGTGCGCGACGCACGGGCGTTCGCGCTGCGCCAGCGCACTAGCCGGCGCGACCTCGCCACCCAACCCGACTGAGACATGACAATGCGAGACTTTCTGCTTGATGACGCCGATCGCGCGTTTCGGGGCGAGGTGCGCGATTTCCTGCAGCGCGAACTGGCCCCGCGAGCGAATGACATTGAAGAGCGGCAGGACTGGTCTGCCGTGAAGCACGTGGTGCGCTCGCTGGGCGAGGCCGGCTACCTGCGGCTGATGTTTCCCGATCTGTACCGAGGTGATCTCGCAAAGCCGGGCCTCACCCATGCAACGGTGCTCTCGGAGGAGGCCGCATACATCAACTACGCATTTGAAACGACCATAGCGACCGCACTGAGTTGCGCCTACCCACTGCACCGCCATGCGGGGGAGCGACTGCGCGAAACCTATCTGGCGCCGATTCTGGATGGCACCGCGATTGGTGCGATCTGCGTGACGGAAACCAATGTCGGCAGCGATTCCGCCGGCATGGAAACGCGGATCGACTTCGATGCGAAGACCAATGAATGGGTCGTCAACGGCTTCAAGCGCTATATCTCGAACGCCTCGGTTGCCGATGTGTACATCGTGTATGGCATCGCGACCGATGCCGACCCGGCTCAAGCGGGCATGACGGCCGTCGCAGTCCCGGCGACCGCTCCCGGCGTCCGCTTCCCACGTAACTATACGTTCATGGGACGGCGCGGTTGTATCGTGGGCGAAGTCGAATTCAACGACTGCCGCGTACCGGCCGATCACCTTCTCGGCGAGCGCGGGGGCGGCTTTCGCATCATGCGCGGCATGTTCAATTTCGAGCGGGCAATCCTTGGCGGCTCAGGCCTCGGGGTCGCGCGCAGTGCGTTCGACATAGCCACGACGCACGCGCAGCGGCGCAAGTCGTTTGGGCAGATGCTGGGCTGCAAACAGTTGATCTGGGACAAGATCGCGCAAATGAGTTGGCGCATCGACGCGGCCGAACTCCTTACCTATCGGGCCACCAAGATGTACGACGCCGGGATCGACGGCAAGGCCCTCATGAAGGAGGCGGCCATGGCCAAGCTGGTGGCGACCGAGACCGCGAATTTCTGCGCGAACGAAACGGTGCAGATCCTGGGCGGCGATGGCCTTACCAAGGAGTACGGCCGTGCCGAGCAACTCTATCGCGATGCCCGTGCGCTCACGATTGTCGGCGGCACGTCCGAGGTCGCCAAATACCTGATTGCCAGCCGCGACCTCCCGGATATCCGGATCAATCTTTAGAGAGTTTCATCCCGTCCCATGCTTACCATCACGTCACTGTTTGAAAACACTGTCGCAAAGTATCCTGAGCGACTAGCGCTCGTTTGCGGCGACACCACCCTTACCTATGCGGCATGGGGTCTGCGTGTCAGGCGCTTTGCCCAGGCGCTGTTCAACCTCGGCGTGCGGCCGATGGACCGGGTTGCCATTCTGCAAAAGACGTCCGATGCGACGCCGACGGCCTATATGGCGTGCCAGTTGCTCGGTGCGATCGCCGTGCCCATGAACTACCGCCTGTCGGCCAACGAGGCCGCGTTCATCCTGCGCGATGCAGGCGCACGCATCGTGATTTACGACGAATCGATGTTGCCCGTCATCGGCAAGATCGAGCTCGCACTGCCGGAGCTGCGCACCTTCGCCGGCGTGTGTGGGGCTCCAGCCGACGCGGTTTGCCTGCCGAAGCATCACCATGTTTTCGAGTCGCTGATCGACGGTATCGAGTCGCTCGACGCGCCGCTGCCCCGCGTAAAGCCGGACGACATCTCGGCGCTCGTCTATACGTCTGGCACGACCGGCCGCCCCAAGGGCGCGATTCACACGCACGGTAACGACGTCGCGATCGCGACCAACTGCGTGATGGAATACAGCCTGACGAGCGAAGACGCCGCATTGCATATCGCGCCGCTGTATCACGTGGGCGGCATGCAGGCTTATTTCGTGCCCCACATGATGGTGGGCGCCGCGAACATAATCTTGCCGCGCTACGAACCGCTGGCCACGCTCGAGGCGATCGCCAGCCATCACATCACGACGCTGTTCGCGGTGCCGACGCAAATCCAGGATATGTTGTTCCATCCTGACTTTGCCTCGATCGACGTCAGCAGCCTGCACATGATCACGACGGGCGGCGCGGCCATTCCGGCTGCAACCATGCAGCGCGTGATCGAGGAGTTCTGCCCCAATATCTTCAACGGCTATGGCATGACGGAGGCGAGCCTGACGTTGCTGCTGCATCCGCGCGACGCCGTGGCCTATCTCGGCTCGTGTGGCAAGCCGACGCTGATCAGCACCTGTTGCGTCGTCAAGCAAGATCCGGAGCGAACCGTGTCGCCGGCCGAGACCGTGCCCACCGGCGAGGTCGGCCAGCTCCTCGTGAAGGGTCCGCAACTGGCTGCCGGCTACTGGAACAATCCGGTCGAGACGGACAAGAAATTCAAGGGCGGCTGGTTGTATACGGGCGACCTCTTCAGCGTCGACGAAGCCGGGTATTTTCACTTCCATGGCCGCGCCGACGACATGATCGTGTCGGGTGGGGAAAACATCTATCCGCGCGAGGTCGAGGAAGTCCTGTATCACTGTCCCGGTGTGCAGGAGGCTGCGGTGATCGGGGTACCTGATCCGAAGTGGGGCCAGGCGGTCACCGCGTTTGTGGTGCGCAGCGACGCGCATCTCACCGAAGAGGCCGTCGTCGCGTTCTGCAAGGCGAGCGACGACCTCGCCCCCTACAAGCGTCCGAAAAAGGTGTTCTTCGTCGATCAACTGCCGTTGAACCCGAGCGGCAAGGTGCTGCGGCACGAGCTGGCCGGTGCAGTTTATCAACGCCTGACGACAGGAGCCTCGCAATGAACGACGCAGTGCGGTATGAGCTGGACGAAACGATCGTCACGCTGACCCTGAACCGACCAGCCACGCGCAACGCGCTGACGGAGATGGAGGTCGTCGACGCACTGGTGGACAGCCTCGAGCGTGCGCAGGCGGACGCCACCGTGCGGGCGATCATCCTGACGGGCGAGGGGACCGCCTTTTCGTCGGGCGGTAACATCAAGCATATGCGCGACGACGAGGGCACATTTGCAGGCGGCTCGGCACAGATCCGCGAGAACTATCGGCGCGGCATCCAGCGCATTCCCAGGGCATTCCATGAACTTGACGTGCCTTGCATCGCCGCGATCAACGGCCCGGCGCATGGGGCCGGCTGCGATCTTGCCCTGATGTGCGATATTCGCATTGCCGCCGCGAGTGCGGTGTTCGCCGAAAGCTTCGCCAAGGTCGGCATCATCCCCGGCGACGGAGGCGCCTGGCTGCTGCCCCGCGCGATAGGGCTGTCGCGTGCCTGTGAAATGATCTTCACCGGCACGCCGATCGACGCGCAGTGCGCACACGAGTTGGGACTGGTGTCGCGGATCGTGCCGGACAATGAATTGATGGATGCGGCGCGCACGCTCGCCCGGGCAATTGCCAGCAATCCGCCCGGTGTGCTGCGGATGTCGAAGCGGCTCATCAGGGAAGGCCAACGCATGGATCTGCCTAGCCTGCTGGAGCTCTCGGCTGCGTTCCAGGGCATCGCCCACCGCACCGCCGACCACCGCGAGGCCCTCGCCGCGACGTTCGAGCGGCGGCCAGCCCATTTCACCGGAGACTGACCCATGCGCACCCTCCCGATTCCGTTCATCCATCATCTGACGTTCGGCGATTTGCCCCAGGACGTCGTCGAGCAGGGCAGACTGTGCCTGCTCGATCTGCTGGGTGTCGCGCTGGCCGGCCGAACCGCCACGTTATCGCGTATCGCGAGCGACCACGCGGTCGAATTCTTCGCAGCTGGCAAGCTGCGCTCGCGCATTCTCTTCGACGGGCGAGTAGCCAGTCCCGTCGGCGCAGGCCTTGCGGGCGCAATGACGATCGACAGCTGCGACGGTCACGATGGCCACGCCGAGACGAAAGGACACGTCGGTGTCACGGTGCTCCCGGCGCTGCTTGCGCTGGCGGAGCAGCGGCCCGATATGAGCGGTCGCGAGTTCCTCACGAATCTCGTGCTGGGGTATGAGATCGGCACGCGCGCGGGCATTGCGCTGCATGCAAGCGCCTGCGACTATCACACGTCGGGTGCGTGGAACGCGCTGGCTGCGGCCTCGCTGGTTGCGCGTGTGCTGGAACTCGATCCGCAACAGACGCGTGAGGCACTCGGCATTGCCGAATACCATGGGCCGCGCAGCCAGATGATGCGCTGCATCGACCATCCGACGATGGTCAAGGACGGCTCGGGCTGGGGATGCATGGCAGGGCTCAGCGCCGGGTTTCTTGCCCAGCAGGGCTTCACTGGCGCGCCGGCGCTTACCGTCGAGCAGCCCGAGGCGCAGGAGTACTGGAGTGATCTCGGCCAGCGCTGGCGCATCATGGAGCAGTACTTCAAGCCGCAACCGGTATGCCGCTGGGCGCATCCGGCCATCGACGCGGCGCTGGCGCTCAAGCAGCGGTACGGTTTTGCGAGCGAGGCGATTCGCGCCGTGCGCGTCGCAACTTTCCATCATGCCACGCGGCTCGCGCAGGCGCGGCCCGCGACCACCGAGCAAGCGCAATACAGTTTGCTGTTTTCGGTAGCCGTGGCGCTGAAGTACGGCAGGGTCAGTTTTGATGCGATCGAGGGCGCGGGCCTCAAGGATGCCGAAGTGCTGCGACTCAGTCACCTGATACGCACGCAGGAGCGGGGCGAATTCACCTCCCGCTTTCCCAAGGAGCGCATGGCCGACGTGAGCGTGGAACTGCACGACGGCCGCGTCCTTACCTCGGGGCCGACCCAGGCACGCGGCGATCCCGACCTCCCGTTCGGCGCGGCAGCGATCCGACAGAAGTTCCGTCAGCTCGCCGAAGGCGCCTGCGTCGCACGGCAGGCAAAGGATCTCGAGAGCCGCATCGACGACCTGGGCTCGAGTGACGCCCCGATCGCGCCATTACTCGATCTGGTGCTTGGCGAGATCCGGGTGTAATTTTCTGGATCGATGTGCGCGCCCATCGCTGCCCAGGCGACGAGGACGCGCGCGAACAGCCTGCACACAGCCTCCCCCCCGTGAAAGATCCGCGCTTGCCCATGGCCCTGTCAGAAAGCGATCTAGGCGATCCGACGACCCAGCGCATGGGATTCTTTCTCGTGCCGCATTTCTCGATGATGGCGCTCAGTTCGGCGACAGAGCCTCTGCGCGCGGCCAACCGGATTTCCGGCAAGCCGCTCTACAGCTGGCACCTGATCAGCGCGGACGGCGAACCGGTATCCTCGAGTTCCGGCTTTTCCCTCTTGCCGGAGTTTGCGATGACATCGTCGTCCGAGTTCAGCCATCTTTTTGTGGTGGCCAGCATCGGCGTCGACGATTATCGCAACGCGCAAGTGTTCGACTTCCTGAGGCGATACGCCGCGTCAGGCCGCCCGCTGGGCGGAATCAGCCTCGGCACGATGATCCTCGCGCGCGCCGGTCTGCTCGACAAGCGGCGCTGCACGATCCATTGGGAAGCCCTGCGGGCGTTTGCCGACGAGTTTCCGTCGATCGTGGTGACCCGTGACCTGTACTGTGTTGACGGCAATCGCTTGACCTGTGCGGGCGGCACGGCAGCGATGGACCTCATGCTCGATCTCATCGCGCATCAGCATAGCCGTCGACTCGCGGCCGAAGTGGCGGACAATTTCCTGCACGCGCGCATGCGCGGCTCCGAGGAAAGCCAGAAAATGGCGATCCAGTGGCGGTACGGCATCGACGACCGACGCATCGTCCACGCTATTACGTTGATGGAACAGAACATTGAGCGGCCGATCCCAATCACGACCATCGCTTCGCTGACGGGCATATCCCCCCGCCAGTTCGAACGGTTATGGCTGAAGCATTTAAAGGTGGGGCCCTCGCAATTCTATTTGGAACTGCGACTAAAGGCGGCACAAAAACTACTTCACGAATCGACGTATCCGCTACTCGACATCGCCATGCGCTGCGGATTCACTGGCGCGTCTCATCTTGGCCGGTGCTACCGGAAGTTTTTCAACCGCACACCCGGCCAGGAACGCAACGCGAAAGAGCGGCTGTAGCGCGGGGTAGTGCGCACGGGTGGTATGCAGCATCTCTATCTTGGTCAACAGGGTGGGTGTGATCGCGGATGTTGCGCTCGACGCTGGCACTCAACTCGCACCAGAACCTGGCGCGCGCAATTCTTGCGGACTGACGTGTCCGACAATGGCGGAGTTGGCGCACGTCGCATTTGTGACAAACAATGCCGATCCCATGTTAAGCAAGAAAATCACCTTCCGTCTAACCTGTAACCGAAGCAGCCAGCACCATAAACATGGCTCGTACAGGGCTCCAGGCAATCTAAATCAATCATGATCGACCGGAAATTCATCGGAACCAAGTTGCCGAAAGCGGTGCTCGAGATCGAGAAGGGCAGGCTGCGGTTTTTCGCGAAGGCGATCGGCGAGACCGATCCGGTCTACACCGACGAGACCGCGGCGAAGGCTGCCGGATACCCTTCGTTGCTGGCGCCACCGACATTCATCTATGCCGCGGAGCTCGATGCCGGCACGGTGGAGCCGGCAATGAAGGCGTTGGGTATCGACCTCGCGCGTACCCTGCACGGCGAGCAGCATTTCTCGTATCACAGCCCGATCTGCGCCGGAGACACGATCACGGTCGAGTCGAAGATCACTGACATCTATGACAAGAAGAACGGTGCGCTCGAGTTCGTCATCAGGAAATCGGTCGTCACCAACCAGCACGGGAAGCTGGTCGCGGAAATGCGCCACGTTCTCGTCGTTCGCCATTGAGGAATAACGCCATGGCTGAACTCTCCTTTGCCAGCGTAAGGGTCGGCGACACGCTGCCGCCGCTGACAGTGCCCGCGCTCGACCGGACGACGCTGGCCTTGTTCGCCGGGGCCTCGGGCGATCATTTTCCCTACCACATCGACACCGACGCTGCCCGCAAGGCCGGGATGGCCGATGTGATCGGCCATGGGATGCTGTCAATGGCGTATCTCGGGCGCCTCATCATCCGCTGGGTGCCGCAGGCCGCGCTACGCCGGCTCGATGTGCGTTTCGTCCGCATCACGCATCTCGGCAACGTGATCACTTGCACCGGCATGATCATGGAGAAGGAGGAACGGGACGGCGAGAAGCTCGTCCGCGTCGAGATCCAGGCCGCGGATCAATTCGGTGAGGTCAAGACGGCAGGCGAAGCATTGCTTGCGCTGCCCTGAACACTCGATAGGACATCACATGAAAGCGATGCTATGTAAGGAATTTGGCCCGATCGAACGGCTCGTGCTCGAGGACGTGCCATCACCGGTGGCCGGCAAGGGGCAGATCGTGATCAGCGTCCAGGCGGCTGGCGTGAATTTTCCGGACGCGCTGCTCGTGCAGGGGAAATATCAGCTGCGGCCTCCACTTCCGTTCGCGCCCGGCAACGAATTCGCGGGCCTTGTCAAGGAAGTCGGCGAAGGCGTTGCGCACCTTCGCCCCGGCGATGCCGTGATCGGACTCGCGGCGCATGGCGGCTACGCGCAGGAGGCGCTGGTCGACAGCGCGGCGGTTTTCCCGCTGCCTGCGGGCACCGACCCGGTAGTCGCGGCGGCATCGTTGACGGTATACGGGACCGCGCTGCACGCGCTCAAGGATCGTGCGCAAATCAAGGCCGGTGAAACGCTGCTCGTGCTCGGCGCCGCCGGTGGTGTCGGGCTCGCCGCAGTGGAGATCGGCAAGCTGCTCGGCGCGAGGGTGATAGCCGCCGCTTCGTCTGACCAAAAGCTCGACGTGTGCCGGAGCCGCGGCGCCGACAGCGTCATCAACTACGCCCGCGAGGACCTGAAGGAGCGCGTACGCGCGCTGACCGACGGTCGCGGTGCGGATGTCGTGTGCGACCCTGTCGGCGGCGACTACACCGAGCCGGCGCTGCGCAGCGTAGCGTGGAACGGCCGCTTCCTCGTCGTCGGCTTCGCCGCAGGCGAGATCCCGCGCATTGCGCTTAATCTGCCGCTGCTCAAAGGCTACGCGGTCGTCGGCGTATTCTGCAGCGAGTTTTCCCGCCGCGAGCCGGCGCGCTACCGCGAGAATATCGACCAGTTGCTCGACTGGGTCGCCACCGGAAAGCTGACGCCGCTCATTGGTGGGCGTTATCCGTTGGCGCGTGCAGTCGATGCCTTGCGCGCGTTGCTGCGGCGCGAGGTCACGGGCAAGGTGGTGCTTCTACCTTGAGCCTTCCTCGCAACCCGCTGCGTTTGTCGGGTCATGTCCACCGATCTGCAGCGGTTGGGCCACGGGGATGGTGGACTTGGTCAGCATCGCCCTAGTCAGGACACGCATGCGCAGTGAAACATCGATACACGACGCGCAACCGGGTTCGGACGGCACGCAACCCGATGGCGGCAGCGTCGCCCAGGGAATCGCATCCGCCATCCTCAGCTTGCTGATCGGCTACGCGGTACTGATCACCGGCAATGGCTTGCTCGGCACGCTGATCTCCCTGCGGATGGTACACAGTGGCGTTCCACCGGTCGTGCTTGGGATTGTCCAGTCGTCGTACTACGTCGGTTTTATGCTGGGCGCGATATTGTGCGGCTCCTTGATCGCTCGCGTTGGGCACCATCGCGCCTTCGTGGTTTTTGCTGCGGTGGCGACTTGCAGCGCACTCAGCTATGCCCTCATCACGGCGCCTTTCTTCTGGATCTGCCTGCGCTTTACCACAGGGTTTTGCCTGGTCGGCGTCTTCACGGTGATGGAGAGCTGGCTGCATGCCTCGGCGGGCAACGCGACGCGGGCGCGCGTCTTCTCCGCGTATCTGATTACCACTTATCTCGGCGTGGGAACCGGCCAGTTCCTGATCAATCTCGCGGATCCGTCCGGATTCCAGCTTTTCACGCTTGTCGGCGGCCTGTTTGCGGCATCACTGATACCCGTCACCCTTGCCAGTAGCCACGGCGCCACACACAGCGCGCACGGTGGGGATGGGAGGTGCGAAGCCGGGCGGCATGGTCTGCGCACGGTCTTGCGGTCGGCCCCGCTGGGCTTGTGGGGTGCCCTCGCGGCGGGCTTGCTCAACAGCGCGTTTTACTCGATGCACCCGGTGTTCATGCGAAGTGTTGGCTATTCGGTTGCGAGCGTGTCCCATTTTATGGGGATTGCCCTGGTTGCGGCGCTTCTTCCACAATGGCCGATCGCGCGGCTCTCGGACCGCTTTGATCGTCGAATCGTTCTTCTGGCCGTGTCGCTGCTGTCGGCCCTCTGCAGTTTGATGCTCCTGCTGTTCCGCGCTAGCGGACCGCTCGCAATACTCTCCTACGTCTACGTGAGCCTCATCTTCACCATTTATGGCATCGTGATTTCGCATGTCAACGACTTCATCCCACCTTTGCAACGCGTTGCGGTCAGTGCAGGGTTGCTGCTGATTTTTTCCGTCGGCGGCATCGCCGGCCCGACCCTCGCGTCGCTCGCGATGGCAATGACCGGTCCAGCGGGTCCATATCTGTTCACGATGATCGTGACATCGACGCTGGCGCTGCTCACACTGCGCAGTTTCGCGGTTCAACGCATGCCGCATCACGACCGGTAGGCGGGCTTGCCCCGCTTGCTGATTGCCAACCACTGATCGGCGGCGTTGCCGTGCAATCGGCCGTCCTGCACGACTCACAATAATACTTCCGTGCAAACGGGTTGGTCAGGCACTATTCGATGCCAGGCAGCCAGTCCATGAAGGCCTCCGCCACGGAATTTGATGGCTTGTTCAACGGGCGCAAGAGAAAGTGTCCTTGCTGGATATCGAGCGCTTCAGAAAATGGGCAAGCCACGGCCTGGCGCTTGACGGACCAGGCGACAAAGGTCTCAAGCGTCAACGCCAGCCCGGCCCCAGAAGCTGCAAGCTCGAGCGCGACAATCGAATTGTCGGCCCAGATCGCCGGGCATTTTTCCAGATTGTGAACGTCCTGAGCGGCAGCCCAACGGCTCCAATTGTCTTGCCGCGACAACACATGGATGAGCCGATGCCTTTTGATGTCTTCCGGCCTTTTCAGCGCATTCTCGCCATGCAACAGTTCCGGTGAGCATGCAACCAGGGCGCGTTCCCGCGTGAGCCGCTTCGACCGCATTTCATGCCAGTTTCCACTTCCCAGGCGTATGAAAAGATCCGCGGATTCGAGACTGGGATCGTCCCATATGGTGCAGTTGACGGTCACGTTCACGTTCGGATGCTGGGCGCAAAACTGCTGAATGTGCTGCGCGAGCCAACACGAACCGAAGGCCACGGGGGACGATATCACCAGATTTTGCGTACGGGCTCTGCCCACCAGGCCAACGGTTGCGGCAGCAAGATATTGGATCGAGGCCTGGACCGCAGGCAGGTAAGCCTGCCCGACCTCGGTCAAGACAATGCCGCGCGGCAATCGCTGAAACAGTGGCTTGCCGATAAAGTGCTCCAGCGCGCGTATCTGTTGACTGACAGATGCCTGGGTGCAATTCAATTCATCGGCGGCCTGGGTGAAGCTCAGATGGCGGGCAGCGGCTTCGAACGTGCGAAGATAGTTCAAGGGGGGAAGGCGAAACATCGTCAGCCTCGTACAAAGCGCATCGCCAAGCGTGCGGTGACTCAACCTCAGGCGGGGGCCTGACGGTCGAACCGATATCGTACCGTGCCTTTCAGTCATCTATCCATGTGACCGCAATGCGGTACGTATGCCCGGTGTCGCGCCGCCAATGGTGAACTGCACTCAAATTCTGGCGATCGTCCCCCCATCGACTCGAATCGCAGACCCCGTGATATAAGATGCCCGTTCGCTTGCTGAGTCCGGGATCCAAATCGCAATCCTGTTTATCAATGGCTTGTTATGCCAAAGCGGGAGTTCTTCGTGATGTAGTGGGAATTCGAGTCCCACATGACCGCTGCGCGCTGTGTGATGCAAATATCAGCGTTGCCGTTGTCCGAGACGCTCGAGATTCAACGAGCCCTCATGCTTGCACTTGGCTTGTAGAAACGATTGCCGAGTTCTTCAAGCGTGCCAAGGCATTCGTCGAACGAAGGGGCGCCGCGCAACCCATTCTTGATGGCTGTGCGGGTTGCGAAAAGGTTGTTGAGGAATACGGCATCTTCGTCGTCGGCATCGTCTGGCACCAGAACAGCAACGATGGCGACCCAGTTTTCTCTTGCGCCGTCGGGAAATGGAAGATCCCGGAAAGACTCCACCAACGCCTTGGACACGCCCATTTGGGCGGCGCCGTAGGTCAACTTCGTGTGGAACTCGCTGGTACAAGGCCGCTTATTTACGAACAGGGTAATTGGGCGGGCAATCATCCCAGGTTTGACGACCACAGTGAATGGCATCTGGCCCGGTTGCCCGCGACCCATCGTATTGGCGAAGGCTGTCCCCAACGGCCCCATCTTGTCGCCAAGTACAACATTCACATGGGCACGGTTGTGATCGTTACCGCTTGCGGCTTCGCCGATCATCATCGTTAACGTTCCTCCGGTTGGCAATGCTGTAAGTGTAGTGTGGCAGCCGACGAGCGACACGAAAAGAAATTCGCCCGAGTGGCCATAAATTTCTTATGAGGCTGGACGGGGCTGCTCTTGCCCATCGTCGGCGCTGCAAACCTGCAGCATTCGTCATAAAAAAAATGTGGGGGAGGGGATCAAATTCGCTTCTTGCCGAAGATTGCACCGGTGGCAATACTGAGGGGCAGCAAATACACGGGCAGTACACGTTCGGAAGGACCTGCGACGCAGCCATTACGGACTGCTCATGCAACTGCTTTCCTCAAGTCCGCGTTTACGTCCTGCTTAACCAATCGACGACTTCAGCAAGGAACGCGCGTGACTGTCCAGGCGCCAGCCGGAAAACTGACGCCTTATGTCGATGACACTTAATAGGCCGCACGGGAGCTGCGACGATGCCAATCTTTATGTATGAAGACCTTGTCGACCAGGTAACTGGCGGCTTTCTGAAAGGAGGCTTCAGGCAGCGAGAGGCCAGAATCATTGCCAATCACCTGGTCGATGCAGAAAGCAAAGGAGTGTTCTCTCACGGCCTAGTACGCGTTCCGTCTTACATGAAGCTCGCACGAATGGGGGAAATCAACACGAATGCGACGCCATCGGTTACGCGCAGCGCGGGGGCGGTCAGCGTCGTGGACGGAGGCGGTGGGCTGGGGATTGCGGCGTTCGAATATGCACTGGATCTTGCGATGGACGGAATTCGCCGGCATGGGTGCTTCGCCGCGGCGATCGTGAATTGCGGGCATACCGGTCGTTTGGGAGCGTATGCTGAACGGGCAGCTCGCAATGGGTATATGGCCATCACCATGGGTGGAGGGGGCAATGGCAAGGATTGGAGCAAGGTCGTGCCGTTCGGAGGCGCCAAGCCGGTCATGAGCACCAATCCGTACGCGCTATCCATGGCGAGCCGAAAATATGGACCGGTTTACGTGGATTTCGCCACCTCCGCCGTTGCCGAAGGCAAGGTCAAAATCAACCGGGTGAAGAAGCAGAACTTGCCCGCCGGAAGCATTGTCGATAAGGATGGGAAACCTTCCAACAATCCTGAGGATTTTTTCTCAGGCGGCGCATTGCTGCCCGCCGCAGGCCCCAAGGGTTCGGGCATGGCCATCATCGCGGAACTGGTCGGGTGCGCGATGCTCGCCGAGCCCAAGGAATTCAACTGGTTGCTGGTTCTCCTGGATATAGCGGCATTCGGCAACAGGAATTACGATCGGGCAGCGGACACGTTTCTTGATCGCGTCAAAGACACCCCGGTGGCGGAGGGATTCACAGAAGTACTGCTTCCCGGCGAGATGGAAACGAGGAGCAATCGATCTTGCGAACAGCAGGGCATTCACGTTACCGACGAAATATGGTCGATTGTGGCGCCGGAGTTGTAGCCCGGCTCGCTTCCCGGGGCAATAGCAGCGAGCTGCTGCAGAGACGATTGGTGGCGGCGTCAGAATTCGTAGTTGACCGACAGGTCGAAGACCCCGTTGGTCGCTTTGCGCGTGATCGGGCTGTTCGCAGCCTTGCCGGCCAGTTGCGAGATCGCGACGTCGCTGGTGGCAAACCAGTGCTTGGTGAAATACCACACCGCGCTGGCGCCGAAGCCGTAAGACTTGATGCCGCCGCGCGCATGGTAGGCGGGCCGCCCGGCCCGGGCCTGCGAGTCGCTGACGCCATACCAGGCGTTCATGTAGCGCGAGTCCGCCAGCGTCACGGTGGGGCCGGCGAACCAGAAGAACTTCTCGGAGCTGCCGGGTAGCGGCATATAGGCGCCGATGTCGCCAACCCAGCCGTCGGTGCCGCCCAGGCTGCGGCGCGCGTCGATGCGCAGCACCAGCGGGAATTCCTTCGAGACCGCGTATTCCGCGAACAGCTTGCCTTCCGGCGCCGGGTTGATATTGCCCATGCCGTCCAGGATCGGGGAATTTTCCTCTGCGCGCCGCCCAAGGTTATAGGACAAGGCGATCCCGGCGCGCCAGTTCTTGCCCCGCAGCAGGTTCACGCCCAGCCCTTCGCCGATCGAGGCAAACGCCAGGTCACGGTAGCGGATATCGACGCTTGGGCCGGCGATGAAGATGTAGTCGGAGGAGCCATCGTAGCGCGGCCGCACCATGCCCGCGCCACCCAGCCGCACCTGCCAGACCGGAATCTCCTCCTCAAACAGCTTTTCCAGGGGGATGCCCGCGGAGAACTGCCATTCGGCCAGCGGCGCCGGCGTCTGGGCGCTGGCCAGGCCAGGGGCCAGGATGGCGCCGGCGGCCAGCAGCAGGGTCATGCGCGACGGCGGGCGCTTGGAGTAAAGCTCGGGCACGGTTGTCTCCACGCCCGGGTGGCGGGCAGTCAGTTTGGGGGGCGCGGGGCCCGTGGCGACATTTTTTCATTGGATGGCGGGGCGCGCAACCCGTGCGGGCAAAAGAAAAGCGGCGCCTGATGGCGCCGCTTAATCCTGCTGAACACGTTCGGTTGCCGGTTTGTTGTCTCCCCTCTCCTGCAAGCGGGAGAGGGGAGCAAGACACTCAGCCCTTCAGCACACTTCCGATGGCCTTGGCCACGATCCCCACATTGCGCTCGTTCAGCCCGGCCACGCACATGCGGCCCGAACGCAGCAGGTACACGCCGTGCTGCTCGCGCAGGCGCTCAGCCTGGTCGGCGGTGAGGCCGGTGTAGGTGAACATGCCGCGCTGGGTCAGGTAGCGCGACAGAGCCTCGCCGCTGATATGGTCGCGCAGGTGGTGGTGGATCGCTTCGCGCATGCGCGCGATGCGGCTGCACATCTGGGCCAGTTCTTCTTCCCACAACTGGCGCAGCTCGGGCGTGGTCAGCACCTTGGACACTACGCGCGCGCCGTGCGTGGGCGGGTTGCTGTAGTTGGCGCGCACCGCGCCGGTCAGCTGGCCCAGCACGTTGGCGGCTTCGCCGGCGGTGTTGCAGAACACGCTCAGGCCGCCGCAGCGCTCGCCGTACAGCGAGAAGTTCTTCGAGAACGAGTTGGCCACCAGGCAGGGCACGTCCTGCGCCACCAGCTCGCGGATGGCGAAGGCGTCGTCTTCCAGGCCGGCGCCGAAGCCCTGGTAGGCCATGTCGACAAACGGCAGCAGTTGATTGGCCTTGAGCAGCGCGATCAGCTGGCGCCACTGGTCCTGGTTCAGGTCCACGCCGGTCGGGTTGTGGCAGCAGGCGTGCAGCAGCACGATGCTGCGCGCGGGGATGGTGCGCAGCGCGTCCATCATCGCGTCGAACTTCAGGCCGCCGGTGGCGTCGTCGTAGTACGGATAGGTGTTGACGGTGAAGCCGGCGCGCTCGAACACCACGCGGTGGTTTTCCCAGCTGGGGTCGCTGATCCACACCTGCGACTGCGGGTAGTAGCGCTTGAGGAAGTCGGCGCCAACGCGCAGCGCGCCGGAGCCGCCCAGCGTCTGCAACGTGGCGATGCGGCCGGCGGCGCGCGCCGGCGAGTCTTCGCCGAACACCAGTGCCTGCACCGCGTTGCGGTAGGCCACCAGGCCCGACATCGGCAGGTAGGGGCGCGGGCCCATGTCGGCCAGCAGCGCGGCCTCGGCCTTTGCCACGGCCTGCATCACCGGCAGGCGGCCCTCGTCGTCAAAATAGATGCCGATGCTCAGGTTGACCTTGTCGGTGCGCGGGTCGCGCTGGAAGTCCTCGTTGAGCGAGAGGATCGGATCGCCGGGAAATGCCTCGATGTGTGCAAACATGGGATGCGATGGAATTGGGTCGGGGGGCAGCTGCCGCGGCGCGGGGGCGTCGCGCAGCCTGAATTCTAACCGGCGGCGCCCGCAGCCTGCAGGCGCCGCCTTTGCCGCATCAGCGCAGCTGCTGGGCGGCCACGCCGCCTTGCAGGGCGGTGCCGGCCTTCTTCTGGCGCACCAGGTAGCTCACGCCGAGCACTACCAGCCATACCGGGATCAGGTACACCGAGAGGCGCAGGCCGGGTGTCAGGTACATCACCACCAGGATGCCGGCGAGGAATACCAGGCACAGGTAGTTGGTGAGGGGATAGCCCCAGCTCTGGAACTTCGTGGCCTCGCCAGCGCGGCGCTTGTCGGCGCGGAACTTCAGGTGGATCAGGCTGATCATCGCCCAGTTGATGATGAGCGCCGACACCACCAGGCCCATCAGCAGCTCAAAGGCCTTGCCGGGCATGAAGTAGTTGATCACCACGCAAGCCGCGGTGGCTACGGCCGACAGCGCCAGCGCCGTCAGCGGGATGCCGCGCTGGTTGACCTTGAGCAGTGCCTTGGGGGCATTGCCCTGCTGGGCCAGGCCGTACAGCATGCGGCTGTTGCAGTACACGCCGCTGTTGTAGACCGACAGCGCTGCGGTCAGCACCACCACGTTCAGCACGTTGGCCACCCAGTTGCTGTTCAGCGCGTGGAAGATCAGCACGAACGGGCTGCCGCCGGTGACCACGTTCTCCCACGGGTACAGCGACAGCAGCACTGCCAGCGCGCCCACGTAGAAGATCAGGATGCGGTAGATCACCTGGTTGGTGGCCTTGGGGATGGTCTTCTCGGGCGAGTCGGCCTCGGCCGCGGTAATGCCCACCAGCTCCAGGCCGCCGAACGAGAACATGATCACCGCCATGGCCATCACCAGGCCGCCCATCCCGTTCGGGAAGAAGCCGCCGTGCTGCCACAGGTTGGCCACGCTGGCTTGCGGGCCGGCGTTGCCGGACATCAGCAGGTAGCCGCCGAAACCGATCATGCCGATGATGGCCGCGACCTTGATGATCGAGAACCAGAACTCCATCTCGCCGAAGGACTTCACGCTCGACAGGTTGATCGCGTTGATGACCACGAAGAAGGTCAGCGCAGAGATCCAGGTCGGGATCTCGGGCCACCAGTACTGCACGTAGATGCCGACGGCCGAAAGCTCGGCCATGCTCACCAGAATGTACAGCACCCAGTAGTTCCAGCCCGACAGGAAGCCGGCGAAGTGGCCGCAGTATTTGTCGGCAAAGTAGCTGAACGAGCCCGCCACGGGCTCATCCACCACCATCTCGCCGAGCTGGCGCATGATGAAGAAGGCCACGATGCCGGCGATCGCGTAGCCCAGCAGGACCGAGGGTCCCGCCATCTTGATGGTCTGGGCGATGCCCAGGAAAAGCCCGGTGCCGATGGCGCCACCGAGGGCGATCAGCTGGATGTGCCGGTTCTTCAGCCCGCGCTTGAGCGTGCCGTCATTGTTGCTGGAATGCATGCAGTTGTTTCCTCTACCCATTCTCATGGAATGCGGGCCCGCGTCTCTGGCTTTTGTCGGAGTCGGACGCTTGGGCCTGGGGGACGTCACCTGCCGCGCGGCAGGGTGTTGCCGCGGGCGGTGTGCTTTTCCGGAGCCGGCTGCGCCTGTCAAAGGCAGCCGGTCAGGGAGGGCCGATGCCGGTCAGGCGTCGACCTTGAGCGTGCCGCGTTCGATCTGGTCGCGTTCCAGCGACTCGAACAGTGCCTTGAAGTTGCCTTCGCCGAAGCCTTCGTCGCCGCGGCGCTGGATGAACTCGAAGAACACCGGCCCGAGCGCGGTCTTGGAGAAGATCTGCAGCAGCAGTCGGGGCTTGCCGCCTTCCGTGGTGCCGTCCAGCAGGATGCCGCGCGACTTCAGTTGCTCGACGGGCTGGCCGTGGCCGGGCAGGCGCGTCTCCAGCGCCTCGTAGTAGTAGTCGTTCGGCGCGGTCATCAGCGGCACGCCTGCCAGTTGCAGGCGGTCGATGACCTCGATCAGGTTGTCGGTCAGGAAGGCGATGTGCTGGATGCCTTCGCCGTTGAAGGCCATCAGGAACTCTTCGATCTGGCCGGCGCCCTTGGACGATTCCTCGTTCAGCGGAATGCGGATCTTGCCATCCGGCGCGGTCATGGCCTTGGAGGTCAGGCCAGTGTATTCGCCCTGGATGTCGAAGTAGCGGATTTCGCGGAAGTTGAACAGTTTTTCGTAGAAGTTGGCCCAATAAGCCATGCGGCCACGGTAGACGTTGTGGGTCAGGTGGTCGATCAGCTTGAGGCCGTGGCCGACCGGGTGGCGGTCGACGCCCTCGATGAACTCGAAGTCGATGTCATAGATCGACTTGCCTTCCTCGAAGCGGTCGATCAGGTACAACGGGGCGCCGCCGATGCCCTTGATCGCGGGCAGGCGCAGTTCCATCGGGCCGGTCGGGATCTCCACCGGCTGGGCGCCCAGTTCCAGCGCGCGGGCGTAGGCCTTGTGCGAATCCTTGACGCGGAAAGCCATGCCGCAGGCGCTCGGGCCATGCTCGGCGGCAAAGTAGGCGGCGTGGCTGTGCGGCTCGCGGTTGACGATGAAGTTCACGTCGCCCTGGCGGTACAGCACCACGTCCTTGGAGCGGTGCTTTGCCACCAGCGTGAAGCCCATCTGCTCGAACAGCGGCTCAAGCACGTTGGGGGTGGGCGAGGCGAATTCCACGAATTCGAAGCCCATCAGCTGCATCGGGTTGTCAAACAGGTCGGCCATGGCTTACTCAGTAAGAACTAGAAGGGGCGGGAAATAATATTGTGGCAGCAGCACTTGCTTATGAGGTCGGGCCGGTGCTACCCGGCTCGGCACAAACCTGCGACAGGACAGGCCTGTAGTGCGCTTGCTTGGGATGCAGTGTATATTCCTGACGACAAAATTGGATTTCGTAAAACAGGCAGGGAAACCCTAGATTATGAAATCGAATTGCTTGAATCGCTGAGATGAGGAAATCAAAGTGCAATCGATCGAACTGGACCGTACCGATCGCCGCTTGCTGGGGGTGTTGCAGGAGCAGGGGCGGGCTTCCAACCTGGAACTGGCCGAGGCGATCGCGCTGTCACCGGCGCAGACTTTGCGCCGCCACCGACGCCTGGAAGAGGCCGGGCTGGTCAAGCGCTATGAAGCACGGCTGGACGCGGCCGCACTGGGCTTCGGCGTGGTCGCCTTTATCCATGTGACGATGGAACGCGGCCATATTCGCGACCTGTCCAACTTCAAGCGCCTGGTGGCGGAACTGGCGCAGATCCAGGAATGCTTCTCCGTGACCGGTGATATCGACTACGTGCTCAAGGTGGTCGCCAAGGACCTGAAATCCTTGTCCGACTTCCTGCTCGACACGCTGATGCGGATTCCGGGCGTCAGCGGCGTGAAGTCCAGCGTGTGCCTGGATGAGATCAAGTGCACCAGCGCGGTGCCGATGGAAGGCTGAAGCCGGCGGTTCAGTCCGGCTGCGCGTCGCGCCGGTCGCACTGGACATTCATGGCGCGGCACACGGCGCACCAGGATGGCCGCGAGCCGGGCGTGACGCCGCAGTGAGTGCCCTGATCGGGCAGGTTGCCGGACTCAGGCGCACTGCGCGCCGCCAGCCCCGCCACTGGCACGGCCACCGTTTGCGGCTGGACCCCGCCGGCGCAGGCCTGCGAGACCGCGGCATCGAGCGCCTGCAGGCCAACCGGCTTGACGATCACGGCGTTCATGCCCGCAGCCAGGGCCGCGGCGTGGTCGCCGGTGACGGCGCTGGCCGTGCAGCCGATGATCGGTACGCGGCCGTGCGCGTCTGCGCGGGCCCGCACGGCGCGCGTGAAATCCAGGCCGTCCATGACCGGCATGGCGCAGTCGCAGACGATCACGTCGAAACTGCCACGGTCCAGACTGGCCAGCGCCTCGCGCCCGTCGCAGGCGGTGCTCACGCGGTGGCCCAGGTGTTCCAGCTGGCGCTGCAGCAGCAGCCGGTTGGGCGCGTGGTCGTCGATCACCAGGATGCAGGCCTGGCGCCGCGCGCAGCCGGCCATGGGCAAGGGCGCCGCCGGTTCCGCCGGCTCTGCCGCGACGGCAACCGTCAGCGGCAGTGACACCACCACGCGCGTGCCCCGGCCAGGCTGGCTGGTCAGCGTGATCTGGCCACCCATTGCGCTGGCCAGGCGCCGGCAGATCGCCAGGCCCAGGCCAGTGCCGCCCGCCCGCGGGTGCGAGCGCCCGTGCACCTGCTCGAACGGTTCGAACAACCGCGCCTGGGCCGCGGCAGGGATGCCGATGCCGGTGTCGGAGACGGTCAGCATGACTTGCTGTTTGCCGTCGTGGGGCGCTTGCGCGTCGAGCCTGACGTGGATCGTGCCGGTGTCCGTAAAGCGCACCGCATTGGACACCAGGTTGGCCAGGATCTGCCGGAATCGCAGCGCGTCGACCTGATGCAACGGTACGAGCGCGGCGCCGATGCCGCTGGTCAGGGGCAGGCCTTTCTGTGCGGCCACCGGGCCGAAGATCAGCAGGGTGTCCTTGACCAGCCCTGACAGCGATGCAGGCGCCGGGTGGATGCTGAATTTGCCCGCCTCCAGCTTGGACAGGTCCAGGATGTCGTCGATCAGTGCCAGCAGGCCCAGCGCCGACTTGTGCGCGGTGACCAGTTGCAGGCGCTGCTCCTCCGACAGCTGGCAACGCGCCAGCGTCAGCTCCAGCATGCCGGTGATGGCATTCATCGGGGTGCGGATCTCATGGCTGACCGACGCCAGGAAGGTGGACTTGGCGCGGTTGGCGGCTTCGGCTTCGGCCTTGGCGTGTGCCAGTTCGGCCAGCATGTCATGGCGCTCGGTCAGGTCCACACAGCCGCCGGCCAGGCCCTTGACGCTGCCATCGGCGCCGCGCAGCGGTGTCAGCCAGTTCAGCACATGGTGAATGCGCCCGCCCAGGCGCAGGCACCTGTCCTTGAGCAGCGGCTCGCCGTCTTCGATTACCTTGCGGTAGTCGCGCGCCACTTCCGCCATGTCCACGGCAACGGGGTGGGCCTGCAGGGTGGCGTCCAGCGGCTGCCCGCGCAGTGTGTCGCGCGTGGCGCCCAGCAGTTCTTCATAGCTGCGGTTGCAGGTGATGAGGCGCAGCGAGGCGTCGCGCAGGTAGACCGGCTGGGGAATGCCGTCGAGCAAGGCCGACTGGATCGCGACGCTGTCCTTCAGCGCATTTTCAGCGGCCCGGCGACGGCGTACCTCGCGGTACAGGGCAAGGATCCAGATCAGCAGGCATGGCGTGACGCAGCAGAACAGGGCGGTGGACCAGCCCAGCAGCCGCATATGCGGCTGGTGCCTTGCTGGCGTTGCCAGCGCCATCCCCGGCGCCCACGCGGGGATCTCCAGCACCGGTTGCGCCGGCGGGGATGGGCTTGCACCGGACGTTTGCGCTGCTGCCGCCAGCGGCCCGGCGCAGGCGCAGACCGACAGGCCAGCGCACCACGCTGCGGCGCACGTCAGCCGCCAGCCGCGCGCCGCGCGGCGCCGCGCCCGGACGATCCAGCCGGCCGGTGCTTGCGGCGTGGCAGGCAGGGCCGAACTGTCAGCAGCGCGATGCGGGGGCGTGGTGGCCAAAGCCGATGTGGCGGGGGAGTGTGGGTGGAACGGCAAGCGGGTTGGCAAAGAAAGTGAAGTGTCTTCACTCTAGGCGCGCGGCCTCGTCAGCTCATTAAGACGAATCTGAAATTGAGGGGGAAATTTCGGAATCACGTCCGCCCGACGCCTTTCACGTCACATATCGGACACAATCTTGGTGGTGTTTTAATCGCGGCCTGCCCCTGTGGCGCCCCAGGGGGAGCGGAAGCGGGCGCCCCCATGGCTGCAACCGGATCGCGCTCATGTCACCGAAAAGCCTTGATCGCTGACTTCGCGGGATGGCGTTCCTGGGTGTGACGGCGGCGTTATGATCTGGCATGCCCGCCGTGGATCACGTGACTGCCGGTCTGCCATGGGTATGGCCGGGTTATCAGAAGAAACGAATCGTCCCTCGGAAATTTCTGGTGCCGTCCGGCGCAATTGCTGAGCACAATGATGTGCTCAGTCGCCCGGACATCGAGGCGCTTTGCTATGGAGTTCAAGCTGTGCCCACAATCCTGATCGTCGATGACCACCCACCCGTGCGGGTAGTACTCAAGACGCACCTGTCCCAGGTGCTGGGCGTGACCCACGTGCTGGAGGCCGACAATGGCCAGGCCGCCATCGAGATCGTGCGCCAATACACTCCCGACGTGGTGATCCTGGATCTGGATATCCCCAAGATCAATGGGCTGGACGTGATTCCCCGCCTCAAGGCCAGTCATCCGGCGGTGCGCATCCTGGTCATTTCCGGCCAGGACCAGAACACATTCGCTCCGCGCGCGCGCCAGGCCGGCGCCCATGGCTTTGTCAGCAAGACACAGGAACTGGCCGAGATCGTCCGGTGCGCCGAATCCGTGCTGGCCGGCTATACGGTGATGCCGGAGATCGGCCACGGAAAATCCGGGGATGCCGGGGAAGCCGAGCGCCTGGCCACGCTTTCCGACAAGGAACTGGTGGTGATGCAGATGCTTGCCAAGGGCATGTCCAACAAGGAAATCGGCGAAGTCCTGTTTATTTCCAACAAGACAGTCAGCACGCACAAGACCCGGGTCATGGAAAAGCTGGGGGCGAGATCGATCGTCGATGTCATCGATTTTGCACGGCGCAACCATATTGCGGTCGGGTAGTGGCGAGGCTGCCAATGAGCTGTCCATGAATGGCGCGCTGTTGCTTGCCGTTCCCGGTGACACGCATTGGGTAGACAGTGTCGCCCGGATCCTGCGCGACCTCGGCTTTGCGGTGCAGACGGGCATGCCCGTGCCGTCTGCCACCGCGGACATTGGCCTGGTGATTGCCGATGCCGGCACCGGAATTCCCGACACCCTGCTGGGCGCATGGCGCGGCGCCGCCGTCTGCGCCCTGGTGCTGGCGCCAGGGGCGGTGCACGCGCGCGCTTGCAGCGAGGCCGGAGTGGCTTGCCTGCGCGAACCAGTGACTGAAGCCGCTATCCTTGGCCTGCTGGCCAGCCAGCACTATCTTGCACTCACCGTGCGCGAGGCCGCGGGTGTCGCGCAGGCCATCGCCGCGCAGACTTTCGGCAATCCAGCGTTTGCCGCGGAGCTGGTGCAGGCCCTGATGAGCTCGACCCGGATCGACCTGGCGCAATTGCAGGCGGCAGCGGATGACCTGGCTATGGTGCGAGGCATCGCCCACCGGCTCAAAGCTTCCGCGCACTACGTCGGCTGCCATGCGCTGCGGCTGATGGCGCAGCGGCTGGAACACGCTGCCCGCGACGGCGACGCCGCCACCGCCACAGCGCTGGTGGCGATCGTGGAGCCGACAATGGTGCGGCTGCTCGGCCTGCTTGCCACCCTGCCGGCAGCGGAATGATCGACAGGCTGCCGTCGAAAAAATACCGGGCAGGGATTACACCGAATTGGCGCAATGCCTTCGGTTGATTATTCTGGAATCCATGTCGGCACCAATTTTCAATATCCGGGAATAAGCGGTGCCGATTAATTTGAGACGGAACTGATTCAAGGCGGGGTTAATGTGGCGCGGATACTGGCGGCGCCGCATGCGGCCGGATTTTCAATTCCGGGGGCTGCCGGTATTTTCCGGGAAGGGAGGCGGGGGGCGTGGCCCAGGTCATGGCGTCAATGCCGGATTCGGCGTTCTATTTCCACCTGGCCGCGGTGGCATTGCTGCTGCTGGGGCTGGCCGCGTTTCGCGCGGTCTGTTACGTGATGGCAGCCGCCGACGGGCGCAAGACCCGTGCCCGGCGCATGGCCCTGGTCAGTGCCGGGCGGCTGCTGGCCCTCGGCGGCATCTGGACCGCCATCGTCTATGGCCACGGTGCCTCGGAGCGGGCCGGCGCGCACAACTGCCGCCGTTTGCCCGCGGTGGATGCGGCCGCCCGCTACGCGGCGGAATATTGCTACCTGGGCCGTGAACGGGTGCTGTTGCGCATCTACGGGCCGGAGCGCGACCGCCTGCTGGCCCATCGTACCTTCACCAGCACCGGGCCGGTGCAGTTCAGCTGGGACGGCCAGGCCGTGGTGTTCGATCCCGCAGCACCGGGCAGGAAAGGGCGCCTGGCGTTGCCGCCGACGCTAGCCGACCGGTTGCTGGCGCGGTTGCCTTGACACTAACGCGGCGCCGCGTGCATGCGCGCCAGCGCGGCGTCCAGCCCGTCGGGGGCCGGCAGTCGCGCGATCAGCCAGCGTACTGCTTCGGACAAAGCCCGGCCGTCGTAGCCGGACGCAAAACTGTGCAGGGTGGCGCCGTGCAGGAAGCAACGCAGCGCCAGCCATTCAGGTTGCGGCGGGGTGTCCGGCGGCTCGCCGAACAGCATCTGCGGCACTGCCGCCAGCGGCGCGTGCACGGCCGTGGCCAGGCGGGTATCTCCGCGCGTTGCCATCCAGACTTCCAGGATGGCCAACGATACATGCCGCTGCGGGCGGCTCGCCAGGATATGCAGCATCAGGTGCAGACGCAGCGAAGGGCCAAGCGGGCCCAGTGCGGCCAGGCGGGCCGCTTCGCGTTCCAGCAGCCAGGTCAGCATCGCCGGCAGCAGGTCATAGCGCCCTTCGGGGAAATGATGCCGCAATGAGCCGCGGCTGCTGCCGGCGAGCTCGCAGACGCGGGCTTCCGAAAAGGCTGCGTAGCCTTGCTCGATGAGCAGGGTCGCGGCGGCGTCGATCAGGGACTGGCGGGTGCTGGCGCTGCGTTCGGCTTGGGTGGGCATGTGACGGATTGTAGCAATGCTGGGCCGGCGGTTTGCTGCGCCCGCCGCACCGCCATGCGGCGATCCATTCCATTCCGTTCCGAGCCGAGTTGCAGTTGCGATGGACCGCAAGCTCTGCGCCGAGCGGCGTCAGTGGGGCGCAGCCGCCGGGATATCGGCGCTGCAGCTGGGTGCCGCTTCGTCGTGCGAATGCGGTGCCAGCGCGCTCGGTATGTGCTGGCTGTCCAGGCCCTTGCCTTGCAGCCACTGCGCGGTCATGGCCGCGGCGCGGTCGATCAGTTCGCCGCATTTGGAATAGTCGTAAGGCGAGATATCGAGCGGGCACAGCGGCGGCACCACGCTGATCTGCGCGCGGTCGGCGAAGTGCTGCAGGTCGTTCACCAGCTGGCGCGCGACCAGCAACGAGAGCGCGTTGAACGCATGCTCCAGTGCGCCGCGCGGCGGACGCCGCTCGGCGCAGGTGAAGCCCGCAGGCAACACGATCACGCGCGTGGCGCCCAGCCCGATCGCGGTGGATACCGGGGTGTTGTTGGCCACGCCGCCGTCGATCAGCGTGCGGCCTTCGAATTGCACCGGGGGAAACACGCCGGGGATGGCCGCGCTGGCCAGCACCGCATCGACGATGCTGCCGCTGGACAGCAGCACTTCGTCGCCGCTTTGCATGTCGGTGGCCACCACATGCAGCGGCAGTTCCGCCGCCTCCAGCCGCCGCGGCCCGAAGTGCTGGGCCAGCAGACCGCGCAGCCCCGCCGCCTCTACCAGGTGGCCGCGGTTGCCGCCGAACATGCTCCACACGCTGCGCCAGCTCCACGGCAGGATGTCCGAGCGCCGGATGCCGCGCCACAGCGTGTCGAGCCGGCCGGCGCCGGCCACGCCCGGATTGCAGGCAAAGTAGGCGCCGTTGATGGCGCCGGCCGAGGCGCCGATCACGATATCGGGCATCACGCCCCACGCCACCAGTTCGCGCAGCATGCCGACCTGGATGGCGCCCAGGCTGCCGCCGCCGGCAAATACAAAGGCTGTCTTGTCCATGGCTGCGCCGGTCTCCTTTTCCTGTCTGCTGTCCTGAGCAAAGGATAGGCGACATCCACGCCGGCGGGCAGGGCGGCGGCAGGGGCCTTGGCGCGCGGGCGGGCGGGGCATCCCCGTTATCACGCAGACGTGATAGACCCGGCCAGCGCTTGTCCGGCCTGCCTTGGTTGTCCCGCGCAAAAGCATATGCGAAAGCATTCGTTCTGTGATGCGTGACGCGTTCTTAGGATGACGCCTTTCCCGAGCCATCCCACTGAAGCGAGACAGGCGTATGACAACAAGCAGAGCAGCGTCCCTTCGAACCTCTCACGCCCCCAGGCGCCGGCTGCTGGCCGCCGCGTGCCTGGGCGTGCTGACGCTGGCCGCTGGCTGCGGCAGCGACGACAACCCCCCGGCCAGTGCCGGCGAGCCTTCGACGATCCAGCCAACGACGCCGCCGCAGGCGGCACGGCGCCCCAACATCCTGTTCATCATGGCCGATGACCTCGGCTATTCGGACCTGGGCGCCTTTGGCAGCGAGATCCGCACGCCCAACCTGGACAAGCTGGTGCGCGACGGCCGGCTGCTGGCCAACCACCACACCGCGGCGGTGTGCGCGGTCACGCGTTCGATGATCATCTCCGGCACCGACCACCACCTGGTCGGGCAGGGCACCATGGCCAACACCGACGCCAACTACATCGACGAGAACGGCAAGCCCATTCCCGGCTATGAGGGGTACCTGAACGACCGCGCGCTGTCGATCGCGCAGCTGCTCAAGGATGGCGGCTACCACACCTATATGGCCGGCAAGTGGCACCTGGGCAGCGGCCTGCCCAATGCCACCAACCAGGGCACGGCGGTGGGCACCACGGCACCGGGCCAGACGCCGGTCTCGTGGGGCTTCGAGAAGAGCTATGCACTGCTGGGCGGCGGCGGCGACCACTTCGGCCGCAACGGCGCCACGGCCTATGTGGAAGACGCCCACTACGTCACGCCCAACACCACCAATTTCTATTCGACGGACTTCTATACCAGCACGATCCTGCGCTACATCGATTCCAGCACGGGCAGGAATGCCGACGGCAAGCCGTTCTTCGCCTACTTGACCTACCAGGCCCCGCACTCGCCGCTGCAGGCAGCGGCGGCCTACCTCGACCGCTACAAGGGCGTGTACGACGCTGGCTATGAGCCCATCCGCGCCGCACGGCTGGCGCGCCAGAAGGCGCTGGGCCTGATCCCCGCCGACTTCACGCCCAACCCCGGCCGCGACGAGACGCAGGCGGTCACGCCGGCCACGCCCAACTGGGGCACGGCGCAGGCCAGCTATGTGTCGGCCACGCGCAGCGCGGCGCAGGGCGGCGTGGATACGCGCGTGATGAACGCGAACAAGAAGTGGGACAACCTGAGCGCGGACGAGAGGAAGGCGCAGGCCCGTTACATGGAAATCTACGCGGCCATGGTCGAGAACCTGGACGACAACATCGGCCGCGTGGTGCAGCACCTGAAGGACATCGGCGAATACGACAACACGGTGATCGTGTTCCAGTCCGACAACGGACCGGAGGCCAGCTACTACGAATTCGGCGGCAACTACGACCAGTCGTACAACCTGCGCAATGCCGATCCCGCCGTGTTCCCCACGCTGGGCACGCCTGACTATAAGGGCCGCGCCAACCTGGACTACGGCCAGCGCTGGGCCGAAGTCAGCGCCACGCCGTTCAAGCTGTGGAAGTCGTTCCCGTCCGAGGGCGGCCACTCGGTGCCGACCATCGTCAAGCTGCCGGGCGCGGCACCGGTGGCGTCGCAGCCGAAGGTGGCGGCCTTCACGCATGTGGTCGACCTGGCGCCGACCTTCCTGGAACTGGCCGGCATCAGCGCGCCATCGACGCCTGCCGCACCGCTGTACGACAGCAAGGGCGTGAACCGCAATGCCGGCAAGGTGGTGTACGACGGCCGCAATGTCTATCCGATCACCGGGGTATCGCTGTTGCCGGCGCTGCAGGGCAAGGCCGAGGCCACCGGCCGCACCACCTTTGCCGAAGAGCTGTACGGCCGCACCTATGTCTACAGCGACAACTGGAAGGCAATGTGGATCGAGCCGCCGTTCGGACCGGCGCATGGCGAATGGACGCTGTACGACATCCGCGCGGACCGTGGCGAAACCAACGACCTGGCGGCGCAGCGGCCTGACGTGCTGGCAGACCTGAAGGCGAGGTGGAGCGACTATGCGGCCAGGGTGGGTGCGGTGCTGCCCAAGGTGCCGGGAATGATCTACTGACCGGGGCAGGCATGAAGCTCAAGGCAAAGTCCTGGCGCGTGCCGGCGATGACCGCGGTCGCTGCGCTGGCCTTTGCCGGCGGGCTGGCGGCGACGCTGGCGGTACCGGCCGGCGGCACGGCGCATCGCGCGCAACTCGGCACGCCGCAGCAGTGCGCGGCGTATGCCGGGCTGCCGCAAGGCTGGGGCCAGTCGCGCACTGCCGGCATGGTGCGTGTGGCCGGTGGCGAGTTCGTGCCGGGCACGACGCTGGGCTATCCCGACGAACGCCCGGCGGGCAAGGTCCGCGTGCGCCCGTTCTGGATCGACCAGACCGAGGTCACGGTGGCGCAGTTTGCCGCCTTCGTCCAGGCCACCGGCTATGTCACCGATGCCGAGCGCCAGGGCGCCGCCGTGGTCTTCCATCAGCCCACTGACGCCGAGTTGCGCGCGCGCCCGTATGCATGGTGGTCGATGGCGCGCGGCGCCGACTGGCGTCATCCGCAAGGCCGCGCGGCGGGGCAGGAAGCGGGCGGCGACGGCTGGCAGGCACGTGCCAGCCAGCCGGTCACGCTGGTGACCCAGGCCGATGCGCTGGCCTACGCGCGCTGGCTCGGGCGCGAGCTGCCGACCGAGGATGAATGGGAGTTCGCAGCCAAGGCCGGCCGCAGCGATGCCGCGCTGGAAACCGCGCCGCAAACGGCTGACGGCACGCCCACGGCCAACTACTGGCAGGGCGTGTTTCCGGTGCTGAACACTTCGCGCGACGGCTTTGCCGGGCTGGCGCCGGTGGGGTGCTATGCGCCGAACGGCTTCGCGCTGTACGACATGATCGCCAACGCCTGGGAATGGACCGCCGACCCCTACACCGGGCCGCGGCAGTCGCATGCCAATGGCGATACCGCGGCGGTTGCCGGCAGGCAGCGGGCGGCACGCAGTGCCGTCATCAAGGGCGGCTCGTTCCTGTGCGCGCCGGACTTCTGCGTGCGCTACCGGGCGTCGGCGCGCGAACCGGCCGAGAGCGACCTGCCCGCGTCGCATATCGGCTTCAGGACGGTGTTGCGCGATGGTTGATCGACGACGGATTTTGCTGGCTGGCCTGGCGCTGATGGCGCTGGCAAGCGCAGCCGAGGGGCAGGGGGCGCGCATCGTGCGGATCGGCGTGGCGCGCGATGCCGATGCCGAACTGCTGGCCGCGGCGCAAGCCACCGGGCTGAGAAATGGGGTGCGTATCGAGTCAGTGCGCTTTGCTGATGGCGCGCAGGCCGGCGCCGCGCTTGTGGCCGGGCGCATCGATGCCAGCATCGCGCAGCATGCGCCGGCGCTGGCGCGCGTGCACGCCAGCGGGCGCAGCGCGCTGGTTGCGGTCGCCCATACCGTGACCTACCCCATGGGGCTCTACTCGCGAAATGCGGACCGGCTGGCGGCGTTGCCTGCGGGTGCCAGCGTGGCGTTGCCTGCCGATGCCGAAGGGCAGGGCCGCGCCTTGCTGCTGCTGCATCACCATGGGCTGATCCGGCTGGATACGTCGGCAGGGCTGCAACCGCGGCTCGCCGACATCCGTGCCAACCCGCGCCGGCTGAAGTTTCAGTCCCTGGCGCAGGCGCGGCTGGCACCGGCGCTTGCCAACACCGCGTTGGTGGCGATGCCGTTCGATGCGGCGGCCGCTGCGGGCCTGGCGCCCGCGCGCGACGCCATCGGCATGGAGGACGCGCGCGTGCCGTTTGCCAATGTGCTGGCCGTGCGTGCACAGGACCGCGAGGCGCCGTGGGTGGCCGCCACCGTGCGCAGTCTGCACGCCGATACGGTAAAGGGCTTCATCCTGACTCGCTTCAACGATTCGGTGCGGCGGCCATGGTGATGGCACAGGACACCGGCGCGGCGGTGGCGTCGTTCCACTGCAGGGCCTGCGGCAAGTGCTGCAACTCGTGCAAGGCGCGTTTTCGATCGTCAATTACGCAATTAACCGCCAGGAATTTACCCCGCTCGCCTGCCTTGGCTAGTAGCGGCATGGCCGGGATTGCGCAGGGGCGTGGCTTAGTCGAGAAACTCGTCCACGGAGATGCCGAGTTGCCCGGCCATGTGTTCGACCAGGCCTTGCAGCTTCGCCACCTTGTCGGTCAGGGCCTGTTGCCCGGCGCGCAGCTGTTCGATTTCGCCCGGCGAAGCCGTGGCGCCGTCCGTCGCGCGCACGGAATCCTCGTCAGCCGCTGCGGCGCTGACTTCGCCACTGAGCAGGTGCATCCAGCGGTTTTCGCGCGCGCCCGGGGCGCGAGGCAGCCGGACCACAAAGGGCGGTGCGTGGCTGGCCAGTTCGTCAAGGAACGCTTCCACCGACGAGATATCGGCAAAGCCGTGCAGGCGCGCGGTGTTCAGGCGCAACTCCGCGGCGGTTTGCGGGCCGCGCAGCAGCAGCATGGCCAGCAGCGCGACAGACTGTTTGGGCACGGCCAGCACGCGCTGCATATTGTGCTCGAAGCGCGGCACGCGGCTGCTGCTGCCTTCAAAGACCAGGCTCAGGCCCTTGAGGCCGTCGATGGCCTCCATGATCTCGGCCTCGCTGACGTTCATCACCGGGGCGCGGGCGGTCTTCTGGTTGCAGCCCGAGGCCAGCGCATTGAGCGACAGCGGGTAGGTATCGGGCACGGTGTGCTGTTTCTCGACCAGCACGCCGAGCACGCGGCCTTCCGCAGGGGTCAGGGGGCGTAGCGCCGGACGGGCGCGACGGTCGCCAGGCTCGCTGGCGTCGGAATCAGGGTAGGAATGCATCAAGGCTTGTTGTTTGCTGACGGGGGCGGCGGATGCCGCCACGCCGAGGCGCTCATTCAATCCCAAGCCGGCACATTCCGCAACTGCGCCGTGCGGTCCTCGCATTCTGCGCGCCACTGTCTACTATCGATAGGCCGCACGGCGGCAACCGGAAAAGTCAGCCAGGGGCGCACGGGTCCAGACGGGGAGCGAGCATGGCGATTTCGCAGGACATGGCATCGGAAGCGGACAGCGGCCCGGAGGCTGGCGGCGGCCTGGAGGCGCCATATTCCACGCTGGAGTCACGTTCACACCAGATGTTCCCGCGGCTCAGCGCCGACGACATGCAGCGTGTGCGGCGCTTTGGCACGCCGCAGAGCTGGCGCGCGGGCGAGAAGCTCTTTGCCATCGGCGACACCGGCCGGGGCATGTATCTGATCATCAGCGGCAGCGTGCGCCTGATACGGCGCGACGGCCTGGGGCGCGAGCACCAGATCACTGAGCAAGGGCCAGGCCACTTCCTGGCCGAGGTCGGCACGCTCAGCGGCCGCCCGGCGCTGGTCGACGGCGTGGCCGTGACCGATACCCAGGGCTATGCGGTCACACCGGAGCGGCTGCGCGCCCTGCTGGTGGCCGAGGCCGAGCTGGGCGAGCGCATCATGCGCGCGCTGATCCTGCGCCGCGTGGGGCTGATCGAGTTCGGCAGCGGGCCGGTGCTGGTCGGCCACGGCACCGAGCCGCAACTGGTGGCCCTGCAAGCCTTCCTGCGGCGCAACGGCTACCCGCATACGGTCATCGATATCGACGCGGAACGCGACTGCTCATTGCTGCTCGACTACGCCAGCGCGCCCGCCAGCGACTTCCCGCTGGTGATCTGTGCCGACGGCCGCGTGCTGCGCGCGCCGGACGAAGGGCAGCTGGCTTCGTGCCTGGGGCTGTTGCCGGAGTTCGATCCGCACCACATCTATGACGTGGTGGTGGTCGGGGCCGGACCGGCGGGGCTGGCCACGGCCGTCTATGCCGCGTCCGAAGGCTTGTCGATTGCGGTGTTCGATTGCCGCTCGCCGGGTGGGCAGGCCGGCGCAAGCGCTCGGATCGAGAACTACCTTGGCTTCCCGACCGGCATCTCAGGCCAGGCCCTGGCCGGGCGTGCGTTCGTGCAGGCGCTGAAGTTCGGTGCGCATATCGCCATCCCGCTGGAGGTCAAGGCATTGCATTGCGGCGCGGACCCGATCCGGCTGGAGCTGACCGATGGCCGCATGATCCCGACCCACACCGTGGTGATCGCCACCGGCGCGCAGTACCGGCGCCCGGACATCGCCGCGCTGGAGCACTTTGAAGGGCGCGGCGTCTACTACTGGGCCTCGCCGGTGGAGGCCAAGCTGTGCAAGAACGAGCCGGCGATGCTGGTGGGCGGCGGCAATTCGGCCGGGCAGGCGGCGGTCTTCCTGGCCTCGCACGCGGCGCACGTGCATATGCTGGTGCGGGGGCCGGGGCTGGCGGCCACCATGTCGCGCTACCTGATCGACCGCATCGGTTCGCTGCCCAATATCACGCTGCACGCGCACGCGCAGATCAGCGCGCTGGCGGGCGAAGGGTGGCTCAGTTCGGTGTGCTACGAGTGCCGGGAAGAGAGTCCGGCCCCCGTCACGCTGGACGTGCGGCACCTGTTCCTGTTTATCGGCGCCGATCCCAATGCGGCGTGGCTGCGCACCTGCAAAGTGGAAGTCGACGACAAGGGCTTCGTGCGCACCGGCGGGGGCTCGCTGGGCTGTGCGTCCGCGGTGCCGTATCCGCTGCAGACCAGCGTGCCGGGCGTGTTTGCCATTGGCGACGTGCGGGCGGGCTCGACCAAGCGCGTCGCCGCGGCGGTGGGTGAGGGCGCGGCGGTGGTGGCGCAGATCCACGACTACCTGGCGCGGGTTCAGGCCGCCGTGGCGCGCTGAGCGCCGAGCCGCTCAGGCCTGTGCCTCGCGCTCCAGCAATTCGCGCTTGCGCGCCACGCCCCAGCGGTAGCCGGACAGGTTGCCGTCGCTGCGTACCACGCGATGGCAGGGGATGGCCACTGCCAGGTGGTTGGCCGCGCAGGCCTGCGCCACCGCGCGCACGGCACGCGGCGCGCCGATGCGGGCCGCGATCTCGGCATAGCTGGCGGTGCTGCCCGCAGGGATCTCCCGCAGGGCCTGCCACACGCGCTGCTGGAACGCGGTGCCGCGCACATCTAGCGGCAGCGCCAGGCCGATCGAAGGCGCTTCGATAAAGCCCACCACCTGCGCCACCAGTTGCTCGAACTGTGCATCGCCGCCGATCAGGTTGGCGCGCGGGAACTGGTCCTGCAGGTTCTGCAGCAACGTTTGCGGATCGTCGCCCAGCAGGATCGCGCAGACGCCGCGCTCGCTTTGCGCCACCAGGATCGCGCCCAGCGAGCACTGGCCAATGGCAAAGCGGATATCGGTGTCGGCCCCGCCCGCGCGGTAGCGTGACGGGGTCATGCCCAGCACCGCGTCCGAGGTCTCGTAGAAGCGGCTGTTGGAGCCGAAGCCGGCGTCGTAGATCGCCTCGGTCACCGACTCGCTTGTGCCCAGTTGCTGGCGCAGCTTCCTGGCGCGGTGCGCGGCGGCGTAGGCGCGCGGCGTCACGCCGGTGGCGGCCTTGAACAGGCGATGGAAGTGATAGGGGCTGACGCCCGCCGCGCTGGCCAGTTCCGGCAGCGTGGGCAGGGTGTCGGCAGTCTCGATGCGGCGGCAGGCATCGGCCACGATGGCCGCGTGCTGGGCCGCCAGCGCCGGCGCCGCGGCACGGCGGCTGGGCCGGTAGCCGGCGGCCTCGGCCGCTGCGGCGTTGTCGAAAAACTCGACATTGGCCGGATGCGGCAGGCGCGACGGGCTGCTCGGCAGGCAGTACACGCCGGTGGTCTTGACCGCATAGACAAAGGCACCGTCGGCGCCCGGATCGCGCGCCAGCACGCGGGCCCAGCGCGGGTCGCGCTCGATGGCGCTGGCTTCCGGCTGCGGTGTGTTTCGCGTCATGGATCGGGTCATGGGATGCCTCACGTGGCGTCGTGGAAGATGATGCCCAGCGTGTATCGCTGGCCCGCGTGCAGCCGGCTGACGCCATGCCTCAAGTTCACGCGGTGGCTGCCGCGACTGCCGGGCACCGGGCGCTGGCTGACCGCGAATACCACCGCGTCGCCCTGGTGCAGCGTCACCACCTCGGCCCGCGACTGCATGCGCGGCCGCTGCTCGGTCATCACGAACTCCCCGCCGGTAAAGTCGCGGCCTGGCTCGGACAGCAGGATGGCAACCTGCAGCGGGAACACGTGCGCGCCGTACAGGTCCTGGTGCAGGCAGTTGTAGTCGCCGGGGCCGTAGCGCAGCAGCAGGGGCGTCGGGCGCAACTGGCCGGCGTCGTGGCAGCGGGCAAGATAGTCGGCATGCGCGGCGGGGTAGCGCACGTCGATGCCCATGGCGGCGTTCCAGCGATTGGCCACCGGCACCAGGTGCGGGTACAGCGCCGTGCGCAATGCAGCCACGGCGCCGGGAAGGGGATAGCGGAAGTACTTGTACTCTCCCTGGCCGAAGCCGTGCCGGCGCATCTCGATGCGCGAGCGGAACAGCGCGTCCTCGGCATAGCCGGCAGCGATCGCGTCGCATTCGGCCGCGGACAGCAGGCCCCGGATCGCGGCGCAGCCGTAATCGTCGAGATCGCGTGCCACAGCGGCCCAGTCGGTGCCATCGACGCGGGTGGCGATATCGGTTCCGGACCCATCTTGTCGCGCCGTGCCGCGCGCCGGCGGTGTCGGCCTGCGCGGCCCTGCCACGGCCATTTCCGGACGTTGTATCTGGCTGATGCTCACTGCGAATCTCCTGTCTCTCGCTTGCATGGTGCCAACTTTAGGCCGTGCGCGTGCGCCTCACACTCCGGGTCTTGCTTTTGAATTCTGCCCGCCATCCTGCCTTGACAAGACAGGTCTGTCTACAAATAATGAGACAGGTCTGTATCATCATGAGCAGGCTGTTCTTGCCCGACCCCACCCGTTTCCAGCAAAGGAGCACCCGCATGTCCGCACAAGCCGAAATCCGTCCGCCGCTGCCCCCGTTCACCCACGAAACCGCTGCCGCCAAGGTCCGTGCCGCCGAGGACGGCTGGAACCGCCGCGATCCCGAGCGCGTGGCGCTGGCCTATACCGTCGACAGCGCCTGGCGCAACCGCGCGGAGTTCGTCAATGGCCGCGCCGGTATCGTCGCCTTCCTGCAGCGCAAGTGGCAGATGGAGCTGGATTACCGCTTGATCAAGGAGTTATGGGCGCACGATGGCAACCGCATCGCGGTGCGCTTTGCCTATGAATGGCACGACGATTCCGGCAACTGGTACCGGTCTTACGGGAACGAGAACTGGGAGTTCGACGAGGCGGGGCTGATGCGCAGGCGCCTTGCGTGCATCAATGATGCGCCGATCAGGGCGGCGGACCGCAAGTTCCACTGGACACTGGGCCGGCGCCCGGATGCGCATCCGGGGTTGAGTGAGCTGGGGTTGTAAGGTTTTTGGGTGGCGGTACGGCGATGTTCGCTGGCTACCGCAAGCCAGCTCCCTCTCCCGCCTGCGGGAGAGGGTTGGGGTGAGGGCGGGGGTATCGACGAAGTGCGGGCTGATGGTATGCCAGCGCCTGCCCTCACCCCCTGCCCCTTGTATGTTTCCAACAGCCCGATGCGAAGGCCTCCTGGACTGTCTGGTGGACAAAGCTTCACTGATAAGTTATAGGGCTGTGTCTTCGCTCTCCCGCAGGCGGGGAGCAAACAAGCGGTCGAGGGACACGCTGAAATCCTCGTTACTGCATCTTCTCCAGGTTCCCGATCCGCACCAGCATCTCCGTGAACATCTGCATATCCAGGTTCAGGTCGGCCACTTCCTTGTACTCGCGCGCATTATGCGCGGTGTACTTCTTGCCCGGCATGGCCGGACCGAAGTTGATGGCATTGGGCATCAGCTTGGCGGTGGTGCTGCCGGCCGTGGAAACCGGCCTGGCTTCCAGCCCGGTGGTATCGCCAAAGATGTTCAGCAGCGTGGACAGCCACGCGCCCTTGGGGTCGCGCGCCATCCAGTTGCCCTGGTCGTACTTGATCTCGACCGGGCCATGGGTGGCGGCCCAGCCGAAAATGCGCTTGGTGATCTTGCCGCCCAGCTCGTCGGGCGTGCGGCCGCGCGGCATGCGCACGTTGGTGACCACGTCGACATATTCGCCGCGCTCGCGCACCAGCGTGGGCGACATGGTCAGCGGGCCCATGAACGGGTCGCGGTAGGCCACCTCCATCCTGGTGCCCAGGTAGTCCAGCCCGTACAGGTCGTTCAGGTAGCGGACCGCATGCAGGTAGTGGTTCTCCACAAACTTCACGCCGCTGGCCTGCAGGAACAGCGCCAGCCGCGGCAGCGGGTTGACCCCTTCCTCGGGGCGGGATCCATGGGCCGAGGCGCCGGTGACCTTGACTTCGACGTCGTTGCCGTCGCGCTTCACGTCGACCGAGAACTTCCCGCGCGGCGTGTAGCGGCGCAGGAATTCCGTGCGCGCATGTTCCAGCGCGGCAGCCAACGCCGCAGGGTCGCCGCCCGCGATGCGCGCGGTGGCGGTTTCAGGGATGGCGTTGGCCGAAGCCGCGCCGCGCATGGCGACGATGGCCGGTCCCTTGTAGCCGGCCTTGCCTTGCGCGCTCTTGTCGTCCGCCGCCTTGATGCCGAACGAGACCGTCAGCGTGCCGGAGCCTTTCTCGGCGACCACGGCCGGATATTTGCTGTCGAGCACCACGTTGTACTCTGGCAGCGTGGTGTGCTGGCGGTAGTACTTCATGCCGTCGCCTCCGGTTTCCTCGGTGGTTTCGATCATCAGCCGGATGGTGCGCTCCAGCGGCACGCCGCTTTCCTTGACGGTTTTCATCGCATACATGACCGCTGCGATCGAGCCCTTGTCGTCGATGGTGCCGCGTCCGTACAGGATGTCGCCCACACGCGCCATGCGGAACGGATCAAGCCTGGTGCCGTCGTCCAGCACCCACTCCTCGGCCACGGCCGGCACCACGTCGGCGTGGGTCAGGATGCCGAAGGTGTCCTTGCCGCCGCCGGCCAGCGTCACTTCAAAGACCCGGTTGTCGACATTGCGGTAGGCCAGCCCGAAATCGCGCGCCATGGCCTCGATCATCTTGCCGAATTCGATGATGGCGGGGTTCTCGTGCTGCGGGATCTTTTCGTCGCGCACGGTGCGCAGCGCTACCATCTTGCCGATGGCGTCGATCACCGCGGTCTCGTTGTGCACACGGTTGTAGACACCCAGCAGCCGGGCGATGTTGACCAGGTTGTCGCCTGACAGCGGCGTCCTGGACTGCCACGCGGCCACCGCCGGCGCGACCGCGGGTTCGGCCTTGCCCGCGGCGGCCATAAAGGCCTGCAGGTCGGCCTGGGCAGCAGTTCTGGTGCCGCTGGTCAGCGCTTCCAGCGCCGGCTTCTTCAGGGTTTGCGCTTGCACCGGCTGGGCCAGCACCAGAGTTATCGCGAGCATCGGTGCCCACCGATACAGGGACGGCAGGCGGCAGTGTCGGGTCATTGCGGACAAAACGGAGTCTGAGAGGATGCCGCATGATAGGGCACTCCCCGCGGCTTTCCCGAAAAAAATGCTGTTGCGTCCGCGCGGAAGCCGCCCTGTCACGATGATAGGCGATGCCTATCCTCCATTGATAGTTTCAGGCAATCATCGCAGTTAAAACGATGAATTGTACAAATCACATCCTGGTCGACAGAATGGGGCCTTCGCTGCAACCCGCAGCCGAAACCAACTCGATCCAGACCAAGGAGTGAACTGATGCTGCAATCCCGTGAAGGCCAACGCGTTCCCAATGTCGCTTTCCGCGTGCGTGAAGACAACGAGTGGAAGACCATCACTACCGGCGAGCTGTTCAACGGCAAGACCGTGGTCGTGTTCTCGCTGCCGGGCGCCTTCACGCCGACCTGCTCCTCGACCCACCTGCCGCGCTACAACGAGCTGGCGCCGGTGTTCGCCAGGCACGGCGTCGATGACATCCTGTGCGTGTCGGTCAACGACACCTTCGTGATGAACGAATGGGCCAAGGACCAGGAGTCCGCGAACATCACCATGATCCCCGACGGCAATGGTGAATTTACCGAAGGCATGGGCATGCTGGTGGACAAGACCGACCTGGGCTTCGGCAAGCGCAGCTGGCGCTATGCGATGCTGGTCAAGGACGGCGTGGTGCAGAAGATGTTCATCGAGCCGGACGAGCCGGGCGACCCGTTCAAAGTGTCCGACGCCGACACCATGCTGGCCCACATCGCCCCGAATGCGCGCAAGCCGGACCAGGTGGTGGTGTTCTCCAAGGTCGGCTGCTCGTTCTGCGCCAAGGCCAAGCAGCTGCTGGACGACAACGGCTTCGACTACATCGACGTGCCGCTGGACAACAAGGTGCGCGGCAAGGTGCTGGGCGCCGTGTCGGGCGAGATGACTGCACCGCAGGTCTTCATCAACGGCAAGCTCATCGGCGGCACCGAGGCCCTGCAGCAGTACCTGGGCAACTAAGCCAGATCTCTTTTTCCCCATCCGGGGACCGGCAGTCGCCGGACCCGATGGCGCCCCCTTGCCCGCAAACCAGCGCGCGGGGCGCCATCCAGCCCGCTGACTGACACCAGTCTGACGCTTCAGAAGACAAAGGAACCGACCGCCATGACCACCATCCAGACCGACGTCGCCGTGATCGGCGCAGGCACCGCCGGCCTTGCCGCCTACCGCGCCGCGATTGCCGCGGGCAAGCGCGCCGTGATCATTGAAGGCGGCCCCTATGGCACCACCTGTGCCCGCGTGGGCTGCATGCCCTCCAAGCTGCTGATCGCCGCCGCCGAGGCCGCGCATGAACTGCGCCACACCGCGCCGTTCGGCGTGCACGTGGATGGCCAGATCCGCATCGACGGCCGCGAGGTGATGGCCCGCGTGCGCAGCGAGCGCGACCGCTTTGTCGGCTTCGTGGTGCGCGGCGTGGAGAACATCCCCGAAGCCGACCGCATCCGCGGCTATGCCCGCTTTATCGACAACACCACGCTGGAAGTGGACGGGCACACCACCGTGCGCGCCAGCCGCGTGGTCATCGCCACCGGCTCCACGCCGACGCTGCCGCCGCCGTTCCAGGTGTTCGGCGACCGTTTGATCGTCAATGACGATGTGTTCTCGTGGCAGGACCTGCCCGCCAGCGTGGTGGTGTTCGGCCCCGGCGTGATCGGGCTGGAACTGGGCCAGGCCCTGTCGCGCCTGGGTGTGCGGGTGCGCGTGTTCGGCGTCAGCGGCTCGCTCGGGCCGCTGACCGACCCGGTGATCCGTGCCTATGCGGCCAGGACCTTCAACGACGAGTTCTATCTCGACCCGGATGCCAGGGTGACTGACATGGGCCGCGACGGCGACCAGGCGGTGGTGACCTACCTCGACCGCGAAGGCCGCAGCGTGACCGAGCGCTTCGACTACGCGCTGGCTGCCACCGGCCGCACGCCCAATGTGCGCGGCCTGGGCCTTGAGAACACCGGCCTGCCGCTGGATGCGCGCGGCGTGCCGCTGTTCGATGCGCAGACGCTCCGGTGCGGCAATGCGCCGGTCTTCATCGCCGGCGACGCCAACAACATCCTGCCGCTGCTGCATGAAGCCGCCGACGAAGGCAAGGCCGCCGGCGAGAACGCCGCAAGCTATCCGCAGGTGAAGCCGCTGGCGCGCCGCGCGCCGATCGCGGTGGTGTTCACGGACCCGCAGATCGCGATCGTCGGCCAGCGCTTCGCCGACCTTGCCGAAGGCACCTTCGTGACCGGCGAGGTCAGTTTCGAGGACCAGGGCCGCAGCCGGGTGATGCTGAAGCACCGCGGGCTGATGCACGTCTATGCCGACAAGACTACGGGCCGCTTCCTCGGTGCCGAATGGACCGGCCCGCGTGCCGAGAACATCGCCCATCTGCTGGCGTGGTCATACCAGCAGGGCCTGACCATCGCGCAGCTGCTGGCGATGCCGTTCTACCACCCGGTGGTGGAAGAGGGCCTGCGCACCGCGCTGCGCGACGCGGCGGCAAAGCTGGACGCCTGAGCGGGCATCGTTTGCTAGACAGATCTGTCTGTCATAGTATCGGCCTGTAGGGGCCGGGCGGCGCGAGGGCGCTCCCGGCCGCGCCCGTTACCGACTCTTCCGCTACATGGCCACGCCTTCCGCCCGCGACCGCATCCTCGACACCGCTGCCCGCCTGTTCTACCAGGAAGGCTACCGCGCCACCGGCATCGACAGGATCATTGCCGAATCCGGCGTGGCCAAGATGTCGCTTTACCGCCATTTCGCTTCCAAGAACGCGCTGATCTCGGCGTTCCTGGCGCGCCGGCATGACGAATGGATGGCGTGGTTCCGGCAAGACGTGGAAACCCGTCTGGCGGTGCGCCCGCACCTGGACGTGATCGCCGACACGCTGGCGGAGTGGTTCGGCCGCGACTTTCGCGGCTGCGCCTTTATCAACGTGGTGGCCGAGGCGGGCGGGGACACGCGCGCGGCGGAGCAGGCGGCGGCCCACAAGGCCGAACTGGAGGGGTTCATCGCCGAGATTGCCACGCGCCTCGGCCTGGAGCAGCCGCAAGCCGTGGCCGGGGAAGCGATGCTGTGCATCGAAGGCATGATTGTGCGCTACCAGATGCGGCCGGATGCGGCGGTGGTCGAGGCGGGGCGGCGGTTGCTGGGGCGGCTGCAGGGCTAGCCGCTTAGCCGCGGTGACGGTCCAGAAATGCCTGCGTGCCTTCCCGGGCTCCCGCTGATGCCGCGGCCACGCGGAATTGCGCCGCCTCGATGGCCAGCCCTTCGTCGATGGGCACGTTGATACCGCGCGTGACGGCGCGCAGCGACGCTGTCACGGCAACTGCCGAATGTTGCGCGATGCGGTCCGCCAGCGCCAGGCAAGCCGGCAGCAACCCGTCGGCGGGCACGACCCGATTGACCAGTCCGATGTGCTCGGCCGTGGCTGCGTCGATGGCGTCGCCAGTCAGGATCATGGCGTTGGCGCGCTTGCGGCCGACATGGCGTGGCAGCCGCTGGGTGCCGCCGAAGGTGGGCGCAAAGCCCAGCCGGATCTCGGGTTTGGCAAAGGTGGCATGGTCCGCCGCGAGCGCCAGGCTGCAGGCCTCCACGATTTCACAGCCGCCGCCAAACGCCAGGCCGTTGACCGCGGCGATCACGGGCTTCGGGAAGTTCTCCAGCTGGCGCGTCAGCGCCTGGCCGCGTCCAAGGAACTCGCGCAGGGCGCGCTCAGGCGAAGCGGCGATATCCGGCGCAAAGCCGGCAATGTCCGCCCCCGCGCTGAAGGCTCTACCCTTGCCGGTCAGGATCACGCAACGGACGGTGTCATCCGCCTCGCATGCCTGCAGGTGCGCGGCCAGGGCGTCGATCAGTGCGTAGCTGAGCGCGTTGAGCTTTTCAGGGCGGTTCAGTACCAGCAGGGCATGCTGGCCCATGCGTTCGGTTTCGATCAGTGCGGTCATGCGTTGGCTTCCAGTGGTTGCGTTGAACACGGTGGCAGGGTGGCGACGGCTTGCGCCGTGCCGGACAAGACGATCCAGGCCGGCTTGCCGCACAGCGCGGAGACAAAGCAGGTGAGCGGCTCGGCGGCGCTCAGGCGAGCGCGCGGTCCCAGTACGAAGTCGCCACCGGTGCGGTCCCGATCGTGGCCCGGTTTTAAGGGTGCCTGGGTAACCCACGCCAGCCCTTGCACGCAACGCAGTTGATCGCCGGCTGCAAGCCGGAAGGCGATGGGCGCGCGGCCCTCGATGCGCCAGCGGCGAAATGGCTTCATGGCGGTCTCCTCGAAGCGCCTGACGCAATCGCCAGGCCATGACATCATTGTTGCCGCACGCCGGCCGTGGTGGCCGGAAGTGTTTTCAACCCGGGTATTCCTCGCCGTCATGCCACTTCTGAGTCCTGCTTCTGCCAACGCCCTGCGCGCGGTCTCGCTCGAGGCCCTTCGCGGTTTTGAATGCAGCGCGCGCACGCTGAGCTTCACGGCGGCCGCGCAGGAACTCTGCCTGACGCAGTCCGCCGTCAGCAAGCAGGTAAAGAGCCTGGAAGATGTGCTGGGCGTCGCGCTGTTCCTGCGCGGCGGCAAGGGGCTGAGCCTGACCGCGGAGGGCCGCCAGCTCTACGATGCCACGCGTGCGGCATTGGGCCAGCTGGGCGACGCCGTGGATCGCGTGCTGGTCGCCAGCCGGGTCTCGATCGCGGTGACAACCACGCCATCGTTTGCCTCGCTCTGGCTGGTGCCCAAGCTGGCGCGCTTCCAGGCGCTGGCGCCCGACATCGACGTGCGGGTGGATGCGTCGGAGGCCTACGCCAACCTGGAGCGCGAGGGCTTCGACCTGGCCATCCGGCTTGCCGCGCCTGTTGCTAATGAGGTTCCGCTGCTGCAGGAGCGCCTGATGCTGGTTGCGGCACCGGCGCTGGCCGCGCGCATCGCCACCGCCGCAGATCTCGTGTCGGCGCCGCTGCTGGTGTTTCATGACCCGGCCGGGCGCTTTCCCTGGATGTCATGGAGCGAATGGCTGGCGCGCCTGCAACTGGCGCATTCGCCGCGACAGCCGTGCCTGTACTTCTCGCAGTATGAGCACGTGCTGAATGCCGCGGCGCAGGGTGCGGGTGTGGCGATCGGGCGCACGCCGCTGGTATTGCCGCTGCTAGCCAGCGGCAAGCTGGCGGTGGTACTGCCCGCGCACGTGGAGTACGGCATGACGTACCGCATTGTCGAGGCGCCGTCAGCGCGGCCCGGCGTGCGACGCTTCCGGGAATGGCTGGAAGCGGAACTGGCAGCAGAGGTTCTGGGATAACGGCCGGTTCGTCAGCTTGGCCGTCCGGTATCGTCCGAAACTTCCGGTGCGCCTTCGTCCGGCTTAGCGCCGAGGCAGCATCCGGCGCGACTTCGCATAGTCGCGCAGTGCGTCGTTCATCAGCGTTTGCCAGCCGCTGCCGGTTGCCTTGTAGGCCTCCAGTACATCGGGATCGATCCGCAGCGTCTGGTTGACCTTGCGCTCGCCAGCCGGCTTAGCCGGCCTGCCACGGTGTTTCACCAGCGCATCCGCTTTTTCTTTTCCGATGACCTGCTCGAGGACCTCGCGCGCCGGGCGCATCCGTTTGATTTGCTCTGTCGGCAACGACACCGCATCGGGGTCTGCGGCAATGCCGCGCGCAATGGCGGCATCCTCCGCGGGCGTGGGCATGGTGAGGTCAGATTTCCTGTTCATAGTCTCGCACCTCTCGGGAGTTGGCTTTACGCAGGCTGATTACCCGCAGCGTGTCTCCGCGTATGGTGAAAACCAGGCAGTACAAGCGCGGACCAATCGGACCATATGCGATGTAGCGGGTTTCGCCATACGGCTTGCGGTCATCGATCTTCAGCAGGGCGCGACCAAAGTCCATCAACCCCGCGGCGGCCAGTGACAACCCGTGATGACGCTGGTTGATAGCGTCCTTTGCCAAGTCAAACTCGATTTCCATTCGGATTTACTGTAGCAGCAAAAAATATGTTCGGGCAACATTTTTATGCTACAGCGTTAAAACTAAACCTGGCGTAATAGAAAAGCGGAAATCCAATCACTCTGTAGCGGCGCGTCCAGACGCGCGAAGCCAGCTTAGTCCGCATCAGGAATCGGCGCTCCCTGCACTTTGGGCGCCGGTTCGGCCTGCATGGCCACCGCCGGCAAGAGCTTCAGGAAGGTGCGCGCGACTTCCGGGTCGCGGCAGGCGAGCCAGTCGTCCCATTGTTCGCGCGGCACGATGACCACCGACCGCTTTTCGTCGCCAGGCTTGTGGAAGCGCTGCATCACCGCGTGCTGGCCGGAGTTGACGGTCAGCATGGTGAAGGACAGTGCCTGGTCCGGCCAGGCGCGCCACAGGCCGGCGATGCCGAAGGCAGGCTCGCCGGGCACCCAGACGCGCCAGCGCACCGGCTTGCCGGGCGGGCCGCCGGGCACTGACGCTTCGGGATAGGCAAACTCATAGAACGCGGTGGCGGGTACCAGGCATAGCTGGCCCTGGCGCCAGTAGCGCGCAAAGGCCGGGCGCTCGCCCACGGTTTCGCTGCGGGCATTGGTGGTGTCGTAGCGCCGTGCGCCGGATGGAATGCGCAGGCGCGGCACCATGCCGAACGAGGCCAGGTCGGCGCTGCGTGCGCCGTCGTCCCTGGCGCGCACGATCGGCGCGGCGTAGTCGGGATAGGTCTCGGCCTTGTACACGCCCGGCGGCGGCTCCACGCCGAAGATTTCGCGCAGGATGCGGCGCTGGACCGGAGCGTAGTTGGTGCACATGCGCAGTCTCCTGACGGTGATGCCGGTATCGTCGGCGGCGCGCGGGTCCGCGTCAAGGGTGCACCAGGGGAGTCTCAGGACTCACGGCAGGGATGGCAAAAACCGTCAGCCGCAGTGGCGGAATCGGTTATTGCCTGCGCCACGGGGCCTGGCGCACACTCTTGCGGCAGCCGTTGCGCGGCACCGCGCACTGGCCACCTACTACAAGGCACAAGCCGGAATACTGGAGACACCATGCGCGACTACGCCCAAGCCTTCGACGGATTTTCCTATGACGATGCCGTGGCACGGCAACTGCACGGCAGCCCGGAGGCGATGAACGCCTGCGTCGAATGCTGCGACCGGCATGCCCAGCCCGGCCGCATCGCGCTGTACTGGGAAGGGCGCGACGGCAATGCGCGCAGCTGGACCTTTGCCGAACTGCAGACGCTGTCCGCGCAGTTCGCCGGCTTCCTGAAGGCGCAGGGCGTGCAGCCCGGTGACCGCGTCGCGGGTCTGCTGCCGCGCAACGCGGCCCTGCTGGTGACGATCCTGGGCACCTGGCGCGCCGGCGCCGTGTACCAGCCGCTGTTCACCGCCTTCGGCCCCAAGGCCATCGAGCACCGGCTCAATGCCTCCGGCGCCAGGGTGGTGGTCACCGATACCGTCAACCGTTCGAAGCTGGACGAGGTGGCTGACTGTCCCGCCATCGTCACGGTGGCCGGCGGCCAGGGCGACACGGCAAGTCACGGCGTGGCGCAGGGCGACTTCAGCTTCTGGGCCGAACTGGCGCGCCAGCCGGCATCGTTCGAGCCGGTGATGCGCCGCGGCGACGACCCCTTCCTGATGATGTTCACCTCCGGCACCACCGGCCCGGCCAAGCCGCTGCTGGTGCCGCTCAAGGCCATCGCTGCGTTTGCCGGATATATGCGCGACGCAGTCGACCTGCGTGATGAGGACGCATTCTGGAACCTGGCCGATCCGGGCTGGGCCTACGGCCTGTACTACGCGGTCACCGGCCCGCTGTCGCTGGGCCATGCCACCACCTTCTACGATGGGCCGTTCAGCGTCGACAGCACCTGCCGCATGATTCGCAAGTACGGCATCACCAACCTGGCCGGGTCGCCCACGGCATACCGGCTGCTGATCGCGGCGGGCGAGGCCGTCTCAGGCCCGCTGCGCGGGCAGTTGCGCGCCGTCAGCAGCGCAGGTGAGCCGCTCAACCCGGAAGTGATCCGCTGGTTCGCCAGCGAACTGGGCGTCACCATCCACGACCATTATGGCCAGACCGAACTGGGCATGGTGCTGTGCAATCACCATGCGCTGGCGCATCCGGTGCGCATGGGCGCGGCCGGCTTTGCCAGCCCGGGGCACCGCGTGGTGGTGGTCGATGACGAACAGCGCGAGCTGCCGCCCGGCCAGCCGGGCACGCTGGCGCTGGACCTGAAGCGTTCGCCGATGTGCTGGTTCGGGGGCTATCACGGCACGCCCACCAGCGCGTTTGCCGGCGGCTATTACCTGACCGGCGATTCCGCCGAACTGAACGACGACGGCAGCATCAGCTTTATCGGCCGCGCCGACGATGTCATCACCACCTCAGGCTACCGCGTGGGCCCGTTCGACGTGGAAAGCGCGCTGATCGAGCATCCGGCCGTGGTCGAGGCCGCGGTGATCGGCAAGCCCGACCCCGAGCGCACCGAGCTGATCAAGGCCTTTGTGGTGCTGGACCCGCAGTACAGCGGCTCGCCGGAGCTGGCTGAGACGTTGCGCCTGCACGTGCGCAACCGCCTGGCCGCCCACGCCTACCCGCGCGAGATCGAATTCGTCGCAGAACTGCCCAAGACCCCCAGCGGCAAGGTCCAGCGTTTCATCCTGCGCAATCAGGAAGTGGCCCGCGCGCGAGAGGCGGCCGCCACCTGAGCCGGGTTCCCGGGCTGAACCAGCGGCGGACCGCTTCCTATAATGAGGAAGCGGTTGCCAGGGGCCCCGGGGGTGAAGGAGGCTGCTGCGCCGCCCCAGGCGCGCCTGCAGGCGGGCGCGCACCCTCCATCTCCAGACCAATCCGGCGAGGCGAACAAAATGCAGACTAGCGAAGCGGTGCTGACGCAGGCGCGCGCGGCCTTGGCGCATGTGCCTTATCAAGGTCATGTCCTCCATCCCACCATCCAGTTGCGGCTCTCCGACGGCGCGCTGATCCTGGAAGGCGAGGTGGCCGATATTGTCGACAAGACCCGGGCCGCGGCGACATTGCGGCGCGTGGACGGCGTGACCAACGTGATTGATCATCTGCGCGTGGCCGACGGCGGCATGCAGATTGGTGACGGCGAACTGCGCGACGCGGTGTGCGAGCGCCTGCTCAATGCCGTCGATTTCCGCAATTGCAAGATCTGCGCGCGCGTCAAGGGCAAGCCCGAGGCCATGCGCGAGGCCGTGGGAGAACGCAGCGGCTGGATCGAAGTCGAAGCGCACGACGGCGTGGTGACGCTGTGGGGGCAGGTGATCAGCCTGTCGCACATGCGCCTGGCCGGGGTGCTGGCGTGGTGGTCGCGCGGCTGCCGCTGCGTGGTCAATGAGCTGGTGGTGGCGCCGGCCGAGGCCGACCGCGACGATGAAATCACCGAGGCGCTGATGCTGGTGCTGGAGACCGATCCCTTTGTCGATGCCGGCCAGGTCAGCGTGCATACCGAGAACCGCGTGGTGACGCTGGAGGGCTGCGTCAGCAACGAGAACACGCGCCGCCAGGCCGAGCGCGACGCGTGGTATGTGCAGGGCGTGGAGGACGTGGTCAACCACATCTCGCTGCGCACCTGAGCGGCACCCGGCGGCTATGCGCGCGCGCCGCGCTGGGCCGCGGTGTCTTCCATGCGCCAGTAGCGCCGCCGCGCCCGCAGCGCAAAGCGGGCGCGGTAGTCTGACATCGACATCCCCGCGGTGCGCTGGAACAGCCGGCGCAACGCGGCGGCGTCGCTGTAGCCGCAGGCTTCGGCAATCGCATGCGTGCCGTGCAGCGTGACCTCCAGCAGCATGCGGGCGCGTTCCACGCGCAGCGTGTGCAGGTAGTCCAGCGGTGTCATGCCGGTGACCTGGCCGAAATGCCGCAGCAGTGTGCGTTCGCTGACCGCCGCCGCCTGCGCTACCGCGGCCAGCTTGTAGGGCTCGGACACATGGTCCTGCAGCCATTGGATGGCCCGATACACCGGGCTGTCCGCGGTGCGGCCGAGCCAGCGTTGCGAAACCAGTGCCGGCACGCTGCGCTGGCGCTCGGGCTGGAACAGCATCAGCCGCGACGCCGCCTGCGCCAGGTCCGGGTCATGCAGGTGGCCCAGCACGCGCAGCATGAATTCCACCTGCAGGGCTGGCGCGACGCATGAGAATACCTGCCGGTGCACGCTCATGGCGTTGTCGCTGCCGAGGTCGCAATGCGGATACTGGCGCATCATCCAGCTCTGGAGCATCCACGGCGCGCCCACCCTTGCACCATCCAGCAGCCCCAGCTGCAGCGGAAACACCATCCCCGACGAACACGCCGCGATCCAGCCGCCAGCCTGGGCATGGCGTTCCACCAGGCGCAGCGCCGCGGCGTTGCGCTGCACGATCTCGCCAAGCTGTGGCGCGCTGTTGGCCAGCAGGGCCGGGACCACCAGCAGCGTGCGGCTGTCTGCGGCGCGCGTGCGCCGGGTAGATGACACGAGTCCGGGCAGGGCCGTTGCCAGCGTGCGGCCGTTGGCGCCGCACAGCTGCCAGCTCAGCGTGGGCGCGGCGTCGGGACGCTGCAGGCTGGCCACGCCGGCCACCGTGCGCAGCACGTCGAGCGCGGTGAACAAACTGCCCGGCATGGCTTCCGGCAGCCATAGCAGGCGGACATTCAGCGGGGCGTTCTGTGAGGGCGGCGCGATGGTGGTCTGCATGCCTGGGGGCGTAGTCAGGTGCGTGGGGCGATGGAGGCGGCAGGATGCCGTGGCGGGATCGGCATCCGGATTGGCGATATTGATCCTCCCCTTTGTTTCTGGCAAGGACTAGGATCGTGCAGTTGTGCCGCGGCGCCGCCAGTGGGCCACGGCATGGCCCCCACAAAACCAGACCGAGGAGATTTCATGCCGTTTTCCGTTCGCCACGTTGCCCTTGCCGCTGCCCTGACGCTTGCCGGGGCCGGCACCCTGGCCAGTGCCGCCCAGCCCGATGCCGCGCTGCTGTCCGCCGCGCAGGCGGCCCAACCCGCAGTGGTGCAGTCGCTCAAGGAGATGGTGTCGATCGAATCCGGCAGCGCCAATGCGAAGGGGCTGGCGCAGATGGCCGGCTATACCGAGAAGCGCTTGCAGGCGCTGGGCGCAAAGGTCGAACGTCTGCCGGTGTCCAAGGGCCCGGGCACCATGGTCAAGGCCACCTTCACCGGCACCGGCAAGCGCCGCGTCATGCTGATTGCCCATATGGACACCGTGTACCCGGACCACACGCTCGCCACGCAGCCGATCCGCGAAGAAGGCAACCGTCTCTACGGCCCGGGCATTGCCGATGACAAGGGCGGCATCGCCGTCATCCTGCATGCGCTTGAGATCCTGAAGAACCAGGGCTGGCGCGACTACGCGCAGATCACGGTGCTGTTCAACCCGGACGAAGAAGTCGGCTCGGTCGGCTCCGGCGAAACCATTGCCGCGCTGGCCGCGCAGCACGACGTGGTGCTGTCGTGCGAGCCCACCGGGGCAAAGGATGTGGTCAAGGCCGAGTCGCTGCTGCTGGGCGCCTCCGGCACCGCCACTGCCACCATGCAGGTCAAGGGCCGGGCCGCCCACGCCGGCGCCACGCCGGAGCGCGGCCGCAATGCGCTGCTCGAACTCGCCCACCAGCTGCAGCAGACACGTGACACCGCCAGCCTGGTGCCGGGCTCGCAGCTGAACTGGACCCAGGCGCAGGCCGGCGCGGCCCGCAACCAGATCCCGGAAAGCGCTGTCGCCTACGGCGACGTGCGCACCACTGCGGCCGGTGCCGCCGAAAAGCTGAAGGTGGCGCTGCAGGACAAGGTCAAGTCCGGCCAGCTGGTGCCGGATACGCAGACCACGGTGACGATGGAAGAAGGGCGCCCGCCGTTCGTGGCAGACGCGCGCGGGCGCGCCCTGGCCAAGCGCGCGCAGGAGATCTACGCCGAGCTGGACGGCCGCACGCTGGCGCTGGCCGAAAGCACCGGCGGCGCCACCGACGCCAGCTATGCGGCGCGCTCCGGCAAGCCCGCGGTGGTGGAAAGCTTCGGGCTGGCCGGCTTCGGCTATCACGCCCGCGATGAGTACATCGAGCTCGATTCGATCGTGCCGCGCCTGTACCTGATGACCCGCATCCTGCAGGATATCGGGCGCAATTGAGCGGCGAGACAAGGGGTGCCGCCAGGCTTGCGTTGCCAGCGGCCCCCATCCGGCAAGCCTGCTACAGTGTCGTGGCTGCCCGCATGCGGCGGCCATGACAAAAGAGACATGGCAGGGGAGACGGAGATGAATCGCAAAGGCTTGCTCGACGCGGCCATGGCGCTGGAGGACCTGGCGGCGGGCAACACGCCCGCGGCCGCGCAGGTGGCGGCGGGGGCCGCCGCCCTGGAGAAGATCCACGCCGACTTTCCGGGTTGGCGCGATGTGGGCGACGCGCTGTTCGGCCTGAAGGCGCTCGCCGGCGGCAGCGGCATGGCGCTGGACGTCAAGGGGCGCCAGCGTGCTGCCCGGCTGGCCGACGTGGTGCGCAGCCTGATCGACCAGATCTGAGGGCGCGTTCGCAACTACCTCACGAAGCCGCCACCACCCCGCAAGCGATCCGGCCGCCCGAATTCCCGGTGGGCTGCGTCTTGTAGTCGTCCGGGTCCTTGTGCACCACCACGGCACGTCCGATCACGCCGTTGGCACCCGTGCCAACGGTCACGTCCGGCAGCAGCATGCTGACGCGCACGTTGCCGCTGGCATCTGCGGTCAGGTTGTTCATGTCGCCGGCGTGATGGTCGGGCATGGTCATCTGACCGTGCGGCTTGCCGGTCGGGTTGAAATGGCCGCCGGCGCTCATCGCGTCAGGCGCGGAGCAGTCGCCCTTCTCATGGACGTGGAAGCCGTGCACGGAGTTTGGCGGCAGGCCCGTCATGGCGACGGTCATCATCACGCCGCCAGGCTGCTGCTGGAAGGTCACGGTGCCCGCAGTGTCGGTGCCGCTCTTGGGCTGGAGCTTTGCCGTCGCCCCGGCGCCTGCGCCGGTGCTGGTGCTGGTGCTGGTGCTGGTGCTGGTGCTGGGCGCGGCGGTTGCGCTGGCTGCGGACGAGGAGGTCATGCCGGAGCCGGCGCAGCCGGCCAGTGCAACAGTCGCGGCAATGCACGCCGCCAGGGGGGGAAGCACTTGTTTCATCGGAATCCTCTTCTTGTCGTGATTTCGGAAGAAACAGTATAGAACGGCGGGCGTTGAACCGATTTCCGGTTTTGTCCTACCTGCCGCAGAGGACAGGCAGCGCTGGCCGATCGCGCCGGGTCAGGCCGCGACGGCCAGCTGCTGCTGTGCCGCACCAAAATGCGGATGGCGCGAGAACAGCTCCGCGGCCCAGTTGACGAACACCCGCACCTTGGCCGACAGGTGCCGGTTCTGCGGATACATCGCCGAGATCGGCAGCTCATCGGTCTGCCAGTCGGGCAGGATCTCCACCAGCCGGCCGCTGGCCACATAGGGCTCCGCCATCGCGCGCGAAATCCGGGACACGCCGTGGCCTTCCAGCGTACAGCCCAGGTAGATGTCGGCGTCGTTGGTGGAAATGGCAGAGGGCAGCAACACCTCGCTGCGCTCCATGCCGCGCGCCATCGGCCAGGGCATTTCGCGGCCGGTGCGGTTGGACAGGTAATTGACGGCCTTGTGCTGCGCCAGCTCGGCCAGGTCGCGCGGGGTGCCGAAGCGGTTCAGGTAGATCGGCGAGGCATAGAACGCCAGCTTCACGTTGCCGATGCGGCGGGCCACCATGGCCTCATCCAGCGGCACGCCCACGCGCAGCACCACGTCCACGCCCTCCTGCAGCAGGTCGATCGGCTTGCCGTTGATGGTCAGTTCCAGCTTCAGGTCCGGATAGGCCTGGAGGAATTCATGCAGGTGGGGAACCAGCACCAGCTGCGCCAGCACGGAGGTGGTGTCGACCGACAGCGTGCCGCGCGGCGAGTTGTTCTGGCGCGTCAGCGACTGCTCGGCCTCGTCGACATCGGCCAGGATGCGCACGCAGCGTTCGTAGTACGCCGCGCCGTCGTTGGTCACGCTGATGCGGCGCGTGGTCCGGTGCAGCAGCTTGACGCCCAGGTGGGTTTCCAGGTTCTGGATCAGGCGGGTCAGCGTTGCCTTGGGCAGGTCCATCGATTCCGCGGCGCGCGCAAAGCTGCCGACGTCCACGACCCGGGTGAATGCCTGCATTGATACGAGACGGTCCATGATGAGGTTCCGACGATAGATCCGAACGGCGTGCCGCCCGCACTCGTGGCGCGCGCGGCCATCCTGGTTGTTGTTGCGGGGAATCTGCCGGCTGGCTGGCACTGGGACGGCGCGCTGGCTGGGCGCGGGTTCCGGCATGGCTTTGTCTGGGTGTCCGGCGCCGCGGGAATCTCCCCGCTCCGGACCGGCCGAGACGCGGAGTGAATCACAAAACGCAAGACCCTGTCACGCGTGGGGATTCCCCCTTCCGCAGGCATGACAGGGGTTGTTTGCGATTATTCCAATCCCGGAACAGTGCATTGGCGATCGCTCGCTTTATCCCATCCTCGTCAATCACCATAATTCGTTCCATCGCAACACTCAAGCGCATTGTTTCCGTCGTGCGCCGATGCCATGTCCCAGAAGCCAGGCCAACGCCCGGATGCATCCAGCGCCGCCACTGCCTCCACGGCAGCCGGTCAGGGGCTGGCACGCGTGGCCGAGCATACGGTGACCAGCGACGGGCGCGAGATCCTGGTGCGGGTGTGCTATCCGGCGGGATATCCGGCGCCGGGCGCCGAGGGCGCGGCCCTGTTGCCCTGGCTGGTGTACCTGCATGCCGGGGGCTTCGTGGAAGGCGGCGTGGAACACGCCTGCCAGCTGGTGCAGGGCCTGGCCAACACGGTGCCGGCGGTGGTGGTAACGCCGGCGTATTCGCTGGCGCCGGACCATCCGTTCCCGGCGGCGCCCGAGGACGCCCACAGCACGGTGCAGTGGGTGCTGCGCAATGCCCGGCGCCTGAAGCTGGACCGGACCCGCTTTGCGCTGGTTGGCGAGGAAGCCGGGGGCAACCTGGCGATCGCGCTGGCGCAGATGCTGCGCGACCGCGGCACCGCGCAGCCGCGCGGGCAATGGCTGATCCGCCCGGTGACGGACCCGTGCCTGCAGCATGCCTCTTGCGCGGGGTTTGGCGGCGGGCAGGTGCCGATGGAAACCCTGAAGCGCCTGGCCGACAACTATCGCGACTACCTGCCGACGCCGGCGGATACGGTGCATCCGTATGCCGCCCCGGCGCTGGCCTCGCGCCTGGCCGGGCTGCCGCCCACGCTGGTCCAGGTGGCTGAATACGACGCGCTGCGTGCCGAAGGCGAAGCCTTCGCCGGGCGCCTGAGCAAGGCCGGCGTGCCGGCCCAGGCCATGATCATGCCCGGCGCCTGTGGCGACGGCGTGGAAGAGGCCCATGACAGCTGTCAGGCATGGGTCGACGAAGGTGCGCGGTTCCTGCGGCGATGTCTGGCCGCGGACGACGATGCCTCATCCGTGACTGAACGCCGCGCTGGTGCCAAGACCAGCCGGCCTGGAGCCAAGCCCGCCGGCTGAGCCGCTCCAGAAAACCGCCAGCCGGCTCTGTTTCGGCCAGAGCCAGGACCTCCGCCATGCACGGGCGGTCCTAAGTCCGACCATCAGTTTGGCCATGGTTCCGGCCCGCCCACGCGGACCGGCAGGCGGCGTTCGGCCATTTGCTTTTCCGGTTGAAGAAAACCCGATCCAGGAGTTTGAGAAATGCAGCAGCAGAAACGACGTACCCTGATTGCCCTCGCCATCGTCGTGGTGCTGGGCGCCGGCGTGGCCGGTTCGATCCTGCGCCCCTGGCACAGCGGCGAAGCCCACGCCAACACGCCGCCGCCCGCGCCCGCGATCGAGGTTGCCGCGGTGGTGGGCCAGACCATCACCGAGTGGGATGAATTCTCCGGCAGGCTCGAAGCCGTGGAGCGGGTCGAGATACGCCCGCGCGTCGGCGGCACCATCGACGCTGTGCACTTCCGCGAAGGCGCGCTGGTGAAGAAGGGGGATCCGCTCTTCACCATCGACCCGCGCCCGTATGCGGCGGAAGTTGCCCGCGCCGAAGCGGACCTGGCCGCGGCGCAGGTGCGCGCCGCCCACGCCCAGAGCGAGCAGGCACGCGCCCAGCGGCTGCTGGACGACAACGCGATCTCGCGGCGCGAGTTCGACGAGCGCATCCATTCCGCCCGCGAAACCAGTGCCAACGTGCGCGCCGCCCAGGCGCAGCTGGAAACCGCGCGCCTGAATCTGGCCTACACCCGCATCACCGCGCCGGTGGCCGGGCGCGTGTCGCGCGCCGAGATCACCGTGGGCAACCTGGTGGCGCCGGGCGCGACCTCGCCGGCGCTGACCACGGTGGTGTCGGTGTCGCCGGTCTATGCCAGCTTCGAGATCGACGAGCAGAGCTACCTGCGCTACACCGCGCCGGGTGCCGGCGGCGGCCAGGCCAACCTGCCGGTCTACCTGGGCCTGGCCAATGAGGACGGCAATCCGCACGAAGGCAAGATCCAGTCGGTCGACAACCGCCTGGACCCGCGCAGCGGCACCATCCGCGTGCGGGCGGTGTTCCAGAACGAAGACGGGCGCCTGTTGCCGGGCCTGTACGCCAAGGTCAAGCTGGGCGGCGGCGCGCCGCACGCGGCGGTGCTGGTCAATGACCGCGCCGTCGGCACCGACCAGGGCAAGAAGTTCGTGCTGGTGGTCGACCGCGCCAACAAGCTGGTCTACCGCGAAGTGGAACTGGGGCCCAACCATGATGGCTTGCGTGTCATCCGCAAGGGCCTGAAGCCGGGCGAGAACATCGTCGTCAATGGCCTGCAGCGTGTGCGCCCGGGCGACACGGTCCAGCCCAGGGCGGTGGCCATGGCCTTCCGCAGCGAGCTGGAGCCGCGCGCCGTGGCGCCCGACCGCAAGCAGGCCGCCAGCGAGAGGGGCGAGGCTGCAGTGAAGCCGGTGAGCTGAGTCGTGCGAGCCGATGGTTTGCTCCCCTCTCCCGCTTGCGGGAGAGGGGCAGGGGGTGAGGGCAGGAGCGTCAACGGCTGAGGCCCGTGGGTTAAAACCGTTGGCTTCGTTTGTTGTGGTTCCTTGCTAGACCACCCCTCACCCCGGCCCTCTCCCCTTGAGGGGAGAGGGAGAACACCTTGCTTAGGCTAGTTCGGGCGGCTTTGGTGCACCCCTAGTTTTTATCGCTTCCCAAGCAGTTGATGGTGTCCGCCATGGCGGGCCGCCAGGGGAGCGTTTTTGCAGAGACCAAGATGAATCTCTCTAAATTCTTTATCGACCGCCCCATCTTCGCGGGGGTGCTGTCGGTGCTGATCTTCCTGATTGGCGCCATCTCGATGTTCAAGCTGCCGATCTCGGAGTACCCGGAAGTGGTGCCGCCGTCGGTGGTGGTGCGCGCGCAGTATCCGGGCGCCAACCCCAAGGTGATTGCCGAGACGGTGGCCTCGCCGCTGGAAGAGCAGATCAACGGCGTCGAGAACATGCTGTACATGTCTTCGCAGGCCAACAGCGACGGCCTGCTCACGCTGACCGTGACCTTCAAGCTGGGCACCGACCCGGACAAGGCCCAGCAGCTGGTGCAGAACCGCGTCTCGCAAGCCGAGCCGCGCCTGCCGGAAGACGTGCGCCGCCTGGGCATCACCACGGTCAAGAGCTCGCCGGACCTGACCATGGTGGTCCACCTGGTCTCGCCCAACGACCGCTATGACATGACCTACCTGCGCAACTACGCGGTGATCAACGTCAAGGACCGGCTGGCGCGCCTGCAGGGCGTGGGCCAGGTGCAGCTGTTCGGCTCGGGCGACTACGCCATGCGCGTGTGGCTCAACCCCGACAAGATGGCCGAGCGCCAGCTTGCCACCAGCGACGTGATCAAGGCCATCCGCGAGCAGAACGTGCAGGTGGCGGCCGGCGTGATCGGCCAGTCGCCGGCGCTGCCGGGTGCTGACCTGCAACTGTCGGTCAATGCGCAGGGCCGCCTGAGCACGGTGGAAGAGTTCGGCGATATCGTCGTGCGCACTTCCGCCGACGGTGCCGTCACCTACCTGAAGGACGTTGCCCGCATCGAGCTGGGCGCGTCGGAATACGCGCTGCGCTCGCTGCTGAACAACAAGCCCGCGGTGGCCATCCCCATCTTCCAGGCGCCGGGCTCCAACGCCATCCAGATCTCGGATGACGTGCGCAAGACCATGGAAGAGCTCAAGCAGAATTTCCCGGACGGCATCGACTACAGCATCGTCTATGACCCCACGCAGTTCGTGCGCCACTCGATCGAGGCGGTGACGCATACGCTGTTCGAGGCCATCGCGCTGGTGGTGCTGGTGGTGATCCTGTTCCTGCAGACCTGGCGTGCGTCGATCATCCCGCTGCTGGCGGTGCCGGTGTCGATCGTCGGCACTTTCGGGCTGATGCATGTGTTCGGCTTCTCGATCAACGCGCTGTCGCTGTTCGGGCTGGTGCTGGCGATCGGCATCGTGGTCGATGACGCGATCGTGGTGGTGGAAAACGTCGAGCGCAATATCGAGGAGGGGCTGTCACCGAAGGAGGCGACCTACAAGGCCATGCGCGAAGTCAGCGGCCCGATCATCGCCATCGCGCTGACCTTGATCGCCGTGTTTGTGCCGCTGGCCTTCATGACCGGCCTGACCGGGCAGTTCTACAAGCAGTTTGCGCTGACGATCTCGATCTCGACCATCATCTCGGCGTTCAACTCGCTGACGCTGTCGCCGGCGCTGTCGGCCCTGCTGCTGCGCGGCCATGATGCGCCCAAGGACTGGCTGTCGCGCTGGATGGACCGCGTGCTCGGCGGTTTCTTCAAGCGCTTCAACCGCTTCTTCGGCCGCAGCGCCGAGAACTATGGCCGCGGCGTGAAGGGTGTGATCCGCCGCAAGGGCTCGGTATTCGGGGTCTACGCGGTGATGCTGGTGCTGACCTGGGGCGTGTTCCAGCTAGTGCCCAAGGGCTTCGTGCCGGCCCAGGACAAGCAGTACCTGGTGAGCTTTGCCAAGTTGCCGGACGGCGCCACGCTGGACCGCACTGAGGACGTGATCCGCAAGATGAGCGAGATCGCGCTCAAGCATCCGGGCGTGGAATCCGCGGTGGCCTTCCCGGGCCTGTCGATCAACGGCTTCACCAACAGCCCGAGCGCCGGCATCGTGTTCGCCACGCTCAAGCCGTTCGAGGAGCGCAAGACCAAGGAACTGTCCGGCGCGGCGATCGCGGCCGACCTGAACCAGAAGTACGCGGCTATCCAGGATGCCTTTATCGCGGTGTTCCCGCCGCCGCCCGTGCAGGGCCTGGGCACCATCGGCGGCTTCAAGCTGATGATCGAGGACCGTGCCGCGCTGGGCTATGACGCGCTGTTCGAGGCCACCAATGCGTTTGCCAACAAGGCACGCGCCACGCCCGAGCTGACCGGCATCTTCAGCAACTACCAGGTCAACGTGCCGCAGCTCGACGTCAAGCTGGACCGGGTCAAGGCCAAGCAACTGGGCGTGCCGGTGACCGAGGTGTTCGATACGCTGCAGACCTACCTGGGCTCTGCCTATGTCAACGACTTCAACAAGTTCGGCCGGACCTACCAGGTCAAGGTGCAGGCAGACGCGCAGTTCCGCGCCCATGCCGAGGACATCCTGCAGCTGAAGACGCGCAACGCCGCCGGCGACATGGTGCCGCTGTCGTCGCTCGTGCAGGTCAAGCAAGGCTTCGGTCCCGACAGTGTGGTGCGCTACAACGGTTTTACCGCCGCCGACATGAACGGCGGGCCCGCGCCCGGGTTCTCGTCGGGCCAGGCTCAGGCCGCAGCCGAGCGCATTGCCGCCGAGACCCTGCCCAAGGGCATGAAGTTCGAATGGACCGAGCTGACCTACCAGGACATCCTTGCCGGCAATGCGGGTGTGTGGATCTTCCCGCTGTGCGTGCTGCTGGTGTTCCTGGTGCTGGCGGCGCAGTATGAAAGCCTGACGCTGCCGCTGGCCGTGATCCTGATCGTGCCGATGAGCCTGCTGGCGGCGATGACCGGGGTGTGGCTCACGCGTGGCGACAACAACATCTTCACGCAGATCGGCTTTATCGTGCTGGTCGGGTTGTCGGCGAAGAACGCGATCCTGATCGTGGAGTTCGCGCGCGAGCTGGAGCATCACGGCCGCACCGTGGTGCAGGCCGCGATTGAAGCCAGCCGCCTGCGCCTGCGCCCGATCCTGATGACCTCGTTCGCGTTCATCATGGGCGTGGTGCCGCTGGTGATCTCCACCGGCGCCGGCGCCGAGATGCGCCATGCCATGGGCGTGGCGGTGTTCGCGGGCATGCTCGGCGTGACCTTCTTCGGGCTGTTCCTGACGCCCGTGTTCTATGTGGCGCTGCGCCTGCTGGCCACGCGCGGCCAGCGCCGCGCGGCTGCGCAGGAGCAAAGCGCGCAACTGACTGCATCGGCTGAATAATGGTGATGAACATGAATGCCCCTGCATTTTCGACAACATATTGGTTGCCTAAACTGGCGACACTGGCTGCAGCACTAGTCCTGGCGGGCTGCTCGCTGGCCCCGACCTACAAGGTGCCGGAAACCGCCACCGTGCCGGCCTTCAAGGAAGCCGAGGCGGCCCAGGCCGAAGGCGCGCAATGGAAGACCGCGACGCCGGCCGAAGGCCAGCCTCGCGGCGACTGGTGGAAGATCTTTGGCGACGCCGAGCTGGACCGCCTGATCGACGCGGCTGGCAGCTCCAACCAGGACCTGGCAATTGCAGCGGCCCGCCTGAAGCAGGCACGCGCCTTCACCGGCGCAACCGAGGCGGACCTCTACCCGCAGCTGAGCGTGGGGCTGGACCCGACGCGCAGCCAGCCGTCGGCGGCCTCGCAGGGCCTGCCCGACGGCACGCGGGTCGCGCCGCAGACCGTGCTGAAGGCGCGCGCCTTCGCCAGCTATGAGCTGGACCTGTTCGGCCGCGTCGCATCCAGCGTCAATGCCGCGCGGGCTGACGGCGAGGCGGCGGAAGACCTGTACCGCTCGGTGCAGCTGGCGCTGCAGGCCGACGTGGCGCAGGCGTACTTCGCGCTGCGCACGCTGGACAGCGAGCGCGACCTGCTCAACGCCACCATCAAGCTGCGCGAGGATGCGCTGGCGCTGCTGAAGAAGCGCTATGACGCCGGTGAAACCACCGACCTCGATCCGGCCCGGGCTGAAGCCGAACTCGGCACCGCGCGCGCCGACCTGGCCGGCATCGAGCGCCGCCGCGCCAGCCAGGAGCATGCGCTGGCGGTGCTGACCGGCGTGCCGCCGGCGGCGTTCTCGCTGCCGGCGCGCCCGCTGGACGCCGCGCCGGTCGCGGTCCCGGCGGGGCTGCCGTCCGAGTTGCTGGAGCGCCGCCCCGACATCGCCGCGGCGGAGCGGCAGATGGCCGCGGCCAACGCGCGCATCGGCGTGGCCAAGGCGGCGTTCTACCCGCGCATCACGCTGAGCGGGCTGCTTGGCTTTGAGTCGGCGGATCTGTCGAACCTGTTCAAGTGGTCGTCGCGCACCTGGGCGCTGGGACCGCTGATCGGTTCCACCATCGCACAGACGGTGTTCGACGGCGGCCGCAACCGCGCCAACCTTGCCGGCGCCCGCGCCGCGCATGAGGAAACCGTGGCCAGCTACCGGCAGACCGTGCTGGTGGCCTTCCGCGAGGTGGAAGACAGCCTGGCGGACGTGCGCTGGCTCAGCCAGCAGGCCGGCGCGCTGGACAGCGCACTCGGCGGCGCCCGGCGCGCCGCGCGGATCTCGCGCAGCCGCTATGACGCCGGCGCGGTCGATTACCTGACGGTGATCGATGCCGACCGCACCGTGCTGCAGTCGCAGCGCGACGCCAACCAGGTGGCCGGCCTGCGCGCGGCCGCAACGGTGTCGCTGGTGCGCCGGCTGGGCGGTGGCTGGGGCCCGTTGCCGGAGACGGTGGCGGCCGTGCCGGCGCCGCCAGCCGGGGGCGCGCCGGCCTCGCAGGCACGCTAGGCGCGGGCGGGACTGGCGCGATGCTTCCCAGTCACTACACTGGAAGCATCGCGCCATGCGTACAGGGAGCACGGGTGCGCCCCGGATGCGTCCTGTCCCGCCGCCATGCTTGTTCGACACAGGAAACCGTTCTGGGGACTGATCTTCGCCGCGATCACCGTCGGCATGCTGCTGGCGCCGCTGCCCTGGTCCGAGCGCACCGCCATCCATGACGAGGTGGTGATCGCCCGGCCGCAGTCCCAGGTCTTCGACTACGTGTCCACGCCGCTGCACTGGCCCAAATGGCATCCGGCCTCGCTCGCGGTGGCGGGGGCGACCGATCATCCGCTGGGACAGGGCGAGCGCGTGACCGAGACCTTCATGATCGCGCAGCGCGGTGGCGCGGTGGTCTGGACCGTCATCGAAAGCCAGCGTCCGCGCACGTGGTCGATCGAAGGCGTGGCCGAAGGGCGCCGGGTCGGCACCATCACTTACCGGCTTACGCCCGCCATGACGCCGTCGCTGACCCCCACAGCCGAACGTACGCGCATTGAGCGGGAGTTCCGCTACCGGTCGCCCACGCTGCTCTTCGCGCTGATCAACCGCCTGATGCTGCGCGCGCAAGTCCAGGCCGAATCCACCGAAGCCGTGCGCCGGCTCAAGGCGCTGCTGGAGGCGCCTGCCGCCGCCATTGCCTTGCGTGGCGGGGCGATCCGGCCTAAGTTGGAGCCATCCCACAGTGCGTCCAGCGAGGCCCGTATGCCGTTCCAGCTGCAATCGACCGCATTCGCCCCGGGTGGCGAGATCCCCGCGGAGCACACCTGCGAAGGCGCCGATATCTCCCCGCCGCTTGCCTGGACCGGGCTGCCGCCCGGCACGGCCAGCTTGGCGCTGATCGTCGACGATCCCGATGCGCCGGACCCCGCCGCGCCCAGAATGACCTGGGTCCACTGGCTGCTCTACAACCTGCCGGCCCATGCGGAGGCCCTGCCGGCGGACATCGCCAAGGCCGGGCTGCCCGCCGGCACGCGTGGCGGGCTGAACGACTGGCACCGCACCGGCTATGGCGGCCCATGCCCGCCGATCGGCAGGCATCGCTACTTCTTCAAGCTGTATGCACTGGACGTGGCGCTGCCGGACCTCGGCAAGCCCGACAAGGCGGCGCTGGAGCGGGCGATGAAGGGACACGTGCTGGCCAACGCGGAACTGGTCGGCACTTACCAGAAGCTGCAGCGGTAGGCAGGGCTGCCGGAGGTCACGACATGTCGCACCGAATGCCGCGCATCGATGCCGGCGGGCTGTCATGGCGGCTGGCGGCGGCCGCGGCCCTGTTGCTGCTGGCCTGGGCCGGCCCGCTGCGCGCCCAGCCCCATGAGTCCGGGCCGATCACCGTCGGTGGTTCGGCGCAGGTGCAGGGGCCGCTGACCGTGCATGGCAAGCTGGTTGTCGCCGGCAACGTCTTCGCCAGCGGCCCGCTCACCGCGGCGTACTTCACCGGACCAGCCAAAGCGCGGGGGTTGCCATATGGCAGTGGCTATCTCAAGGTCTTCAATGGCCCGGTGACGGTGCATGGCGACATGGTGGTCCAGGGCGACCTGACCGTGGCCGGGCCGCTGACCGTCGACGGTCCCATCGCCGCCAGCGGCGGCATCGATGCCGACGGCCCGATGCGCGAGCGCGAGCACGGCCGCTGAAGCCAGACCTGAGGCTCAGCTGAGGCCCTTTTCCCGCCTGTGCGGCACAATACCGGCTTTGCAATTCTTGCATCGACCGGAGACACCGCATGGCAAAGCAGGGCGCACTGGGCCTGAAAGGGATCGCATTGTTCGAGGCTGCCAAGGGCCTGCTCGTGATCGTTGCCGGCCTGGGCCTGGCAGCGCTGCTGCACCGCGACGCCCAGGCGCTGGCGGAGGCCGTCATCCAGCGCCTGCACGTCAATCCGGCCAGCCGCTATCCCACCATCTTCCTGTCGCTGCTCCAGCATCCGGGCAACGGGCGCCTGTGGGCCATCGGCGGTTCGGCGGCGGTCTATGTGCTGATGCGATTTGCCGAAGCGTACGGGCTGTGGCGCGGCCTGGCATGGGGCAACTGGATCGGCGTGTGGTCCGGCGGGATCTATATCCCGCTGGAACTGTACGAGGCCTTTGTCCACCCCAGCTGGCTCCATGGCGGGCTGGCGGCGGCCAACCTGCTGGTGGTGCTTTACCTCGCGCGCGGGCTGGTGGCGAAGTCGACCACCAACGGATCATGATCTGAAGAACGATAAGGGCCGGGCGCATAGTAGGCCGCCGCCGCCGGCGCGCCCGGTGCCGGGGCGTAGGAGAAGGCCCCGGGCTCGTCGGCATTGATATGCCACGCATGAACGGCCACCACATGCCGGGCCGCGGCGGCATCGGCAAGAACGTGGTCGAGATACCCGGCCTGGCCGTTGTAGACATAGCTGTAGGCCTGCCGTCCGGCAAACTGCGCGAGCATGTCGGCATAGCCGCGGCGCGCCAGCACGCGCAAGGGGTCTTCCATCGCGTAGCTGTTCAGGTCGCCGATCACCAGTACGCCTGCGCCGGATACGCCCGTCGGCGCGGCGCCCAGCCATTCGGCCAGCGCCTCGGCCGCCTGCACGCGCGCGGGGTTCCAGCAACCCTGGCCATCGCCCTGATCGGCCTGCGCCCCGGCGGCCTCCGTACAGTTCTTGGACTTGAAATGGTTCACCACGATCGTGACAGGCGTGCCGCCGGCCGTTGCGCGGAAAGTGCCGGCCAAGGGCTGGCGGCTGCGCTCGCTCAGCCACGTGGTGGCCGCGCGGCCAGCGGGCACGGCGGTGCTGGCGTTGTACAGCAGCCCGACCGCGATGGCATCCCTGCCAAGGGCCGGTGTGCCGGGATCGAGCACGCGCCAGTCGGGCCCCAGCCGTGAGGCCAGCTGGCGGATCGCGCTGTACTGGCCGTAGCCGTTGTTTTCCACCTCCATCACGCCGATCACGTCGGCGTCCAGTCCACGCAGCGCTGCGACCAGCTTGGCTTGCTGGCGTGCCAGCGCTTCAGCGTTCTGCGCGCCGCGGTTGCCTGAAGCCCCGAAGCCGCCGCCCTGGCCGTCGCCGTTGAAGTAGTTCTGCAGGTTGAAGGCGGCCACGCGCAGCGCGGTGGCCGGATGGCGCGGCGGCGCACCGCGGCGCGGGTTGGTGGCCTGGAACACCGGCGCACTCGCACCGGGCACCGGCTGCAGGCGCCACTGCCCGTGGCGTTTCTCCAGCACCCCTTGCACGCCGGTGACCGTGTCGCCTGCACGCACCGGATTGTCCGCAGCCAGCTGCGGGGGCGGGTAGGGCACCACGGCGGGATACTGGCGCGTAGAGCCATCATCGAGCAGCAGCCGGTTGCGCGCATTGGCGGCGGCCGCTTGCAGCGCGGCCGTGCCGGGCATCGCCATTTGCGTGGGCGCGATCGGGCGGCCTTCGCTCAGCGTCAGCGTGCCATACCGGCCCAGTTCATGCGTATCGGCGACCGTCAGCGTCTGCGGCAGGCGCAGCAACATGCCTTCACGCGCGGCCAGGTCGGATTCGCCGGCCACCGGCAAGGTCAACGTCTGCGGCGTCACCGTCAAGCCGCGCGCGCAGACCGCCAGCACGCCTGACAGGGCCAGCTGCGTTTGCCCGAATTTCTCTTCGACCATTCCGGACACGCGCACCCTGTCGCCGGCGCGTGCCGTGGTGCGCGGCGCATAGACGAACAGGCCTTCGGAGACGCCGGGCCGGTGCAGGCGCTGCGCGTCCGCGGTCTGCAGGAAGAAGCCGCGCAGCCCGCCGTCGCCGCTGAAATCCGCGGTGACGATCGCTTCTACCTCCACCACGCGGCCCGCGAGCGGCGACGCCCCGGCGCTGCCCTGGATCTCGGCGATCGGTGTCGCGGGCGTGCCGCATGGCTGCGATGCCGCACGCGCGCCTGGCAGGGCGGCTGCCAGGCAGGTCAAGGCAAGGGCCGGCAATATGGCACGGACAGGGTGGCGCTGATGCAGGGGCAATCGCATGGCGTGATCGGCGTGTAGTGGCAGGGTGGACCATGCTAACCGCCGCGTGTAACGGAATGCTTGCAGCAGGCATGTGGCGCCGCGATCGTGCTAAGGTAGCAGACACCCGCCGGTGCGCCGGCATCTACTCCACTGGTAAAACCGCCATGATCAAGGAAATCGCACAAATCACCATCAAGCCCGGCATGGACAAGCAGTTCGAGCAGGGCGTGAGCCAGGCCACGCCGCTGTTCCTGCGCTCGCGCGGCTGCCACGGCGTGCAGCTGTTCCGCTCGATCGAGCAGCCGGAACACTACACGCTGGTGGTCGAATGGGAGACCGTGGAAGACCACATGGTCCATTTCCGCGAATCGGCCGAGTTCCAGCAATGGCGCGCGCTGGTTGGCGAGACCTTTGCCGCGCCGCCGAACGTGCATCACGTAGCCAAGGTCCTGTAAGCGCGCGCCATGAGCACCCGGCCGGAACGTCCCCGCCATTTCTCGATGCTGCGCGAGCTGCAGCTGGCCGATGTCTTCACGCTGGGCAACGCGGCCTGCGGCATGGGGTCGGTGTTCTTCGCCATGTTCTTCGTGGCCGACCGGCAGCTGTCGCATTTCTTCACGGCAGCGGCACTGGCGCCGCTGGCCTTTATCTTCGATGTGCTCGACGGCCGCATCGCGCGCTGGCGCCATGCGCATTCGGCGCTGGGGCGCGAGCTGGATTCGCTGGCCGACGTGATCTCGTTCGGCGTCGGGCCGGCCACGCTGGCCTTTGCCGCCGGCACGCGCGGCGGCTGGGACCTGATCGTGCTGATCTACTTTGTCTGCTGTGGCGTGAGCCGGCTGGCGCGCTTCAATGTCACCGCCGAATCGCTGGCGGCGGACAGCGACAGTGGCAAGGTGGCGTACTTCGAAGGCACGCCGATCCCGACCAGCGTGCTGCTGACCGCGGTGCTGGCATGGTGCGCCTGGCAGGGCCAGCTGGGCGGAGAACTGCCGGGCGGCGCGTGGGTGCTGGGCCCCGCGGTGCTGCATCCGCTGGTGCTGCTGTTCGCGCTGTCGGGCACGCTGATGGTCAGCAAGACGCTGCGCATTCCGAAGTTCTGACGGGCCAGCGCAAGCAGCGCCGGCGGTCAGGCTGCCGGCAAAGGCAGCATGCCGCTGGCTTGCTCCTCTCTCCCGCGTGCGGTAGACGGGCAGGGATACACCGGTCGTGGGTGAATTCAGGTTCTTCGAACTCTGTCTTTCTTATTTTTGAAGATAAAAATAAGAATCGCCTGATTTATTTTTCGACGGCACCGTTCTTACTATCCATGTTGCGTTGCAGTGCCGTCACTCGACGAACGCTGCAGCGATAGTGTGCCGCGAGACGCAACGTATTCAGCCACTGGTTCCTTTCGGCATGCAAGCGTTCAACTCCACGGAGTGCTTAGCATGGGTAGCCGATTACCGTTTTCCTTCCGTACCGTTACCGTATCCGGCGATGGGTTGCCGGAACTCCTGGGACAGCCGCTGCTGGTATTTTCCAGGCTGTCCGGCACCGAGGGCATCAATTCGCTGTTCGAGTATGAGCTCGAACTCAAGACGCCGGACGACCGCAACGTCCTGTATGGCCCGGCGGGCGATTTCGACCTCGAAGCCATGCAAGGCAAGGAGCTGACCGTCAGCATCGAACTGGACGGCTCCGGCAGCGGCCTGGAAGGCGGCTTTGGCAGGGGCAAGCGCGAGATTACCGGCATCGTCACCGACGTGCGCGGCCCTTACCACGAAAACGAACGCATTCTCTACCGCCTGACCCTGCGCCCCTGGCTTTGGCTCGGCACGCTCACCTGCACCTTCAAGCGGTTCCAGAACATGAATGTCCTGGAAATCGTGGAAGCGGTGCTTAGCCAATATACCTTTCCGGTCGAGCGCCGGCTTTCACTGATCGAGTATCCCAGGCGCGAGTATCAATTGCAGCCCGGCGAGACCGACTACCAGTTCGTGCGCCGGCTGCTCGCAGAGTGGGGCCTGAATTTCCATTGGGAGCACACGAACGGCCATCACCGCATGGTGCTGACGGATGGCAATGGCGCCTTCCAGAACATCCCCAGCCCCGCCTACCACACCATCAACTGGTATCCCTCCTCGGACCGGGTCGACGAAGAACACCTTCACCAATTCGAGGTACGCGATCGCCTGATTTCGGGCGCATGGGCGCACGGGGATTACGACTACAACCAGCCCCGCGCCGACCTGAATGTCTCTGCCGACGACCCCCGCGACACCAGCCATGCCAGCTATGAGCTGTACAGCTGGCCGGGCGATTACGTTCAGCCCAAGACCGGCAATGACGCCCGCAAGGAAGGCGACATGCTGGCGCGCATCAACATGGAACGCCTGCGGCAACACGGCGTGCGGGTGCGCGGCCAGGGCAATGTGCGCGCAATGGCGCCGGGCCACACCTTTACGCTGAAGCGCTTCCTGCGTGCAAAGGCCAACTGCGAATACCTGATCTTCGCCACGCGCCTGCTAATCGAGGACGTGGGCGAGTTCGCGGGCAGCGACCAGCAATGGCGCTGCGAGGTGGAATTCGAGGCCCAGCCCACCAGCGAAGTGTTCCGGCCCGAGCGGGTCGAAAAGCCTTTCATCGGCGGGCATCACATCGCCCGGGTCGTGGGGCCGGCCAAACAGGAGATCTGGAGTGATGACCTGGGCCGGGTGCGCTGTCAGTTTGTCTGGGACCGCTATGGCACCTGCGACGAGAACAGCTCCTGCTGGATTCGCGTAACCGGCTTCTCATCGGGCGGCCGTTTCGGCAACACGCATCTGCCGCGCATCGGCCAGGAAGTCATTGTCATATACGAGGGCGGAGACCCGGACCGGCCAATCATCATCGGGCCTGTCAACAACCGGCTGAACCTGCCACCGTGGCAGTTGCCCAGCCAGCATGCCTTGTCCGGCTACCAGAGCAAGGAACTGTTCGGCGAAGGCCGCAACCAGACCCTCTACGACGACACGCAGGGCCAGCAGCAGGTGCAGGTCGGGTCGGACTACCAGAACAGCCTGCTGGCCCTGGGCCACAATGTCCGGGTGCAGGGTTGGGAGGGGCGCAAGGATAAGCGGGGAGAGGGCTTCGAACTGCGCACCGACGCGCATGGGGCGCTACGCGCCGCACTTGGCCTGCTCATCACCACCTTCTCGCGCCTGAATGCCGAAGGCAATGCGATGAATGTGCGGGATGTCGTCCAGTTGCTCGAGAAGGCACAGGGCATTGCCGCCACCCTGGGACAGAAGGCGACTGAAGCCCAGACCCAGGACGGCGAACAGACCGGCATTGCGAAACTGCTGGAAAAGCAGCTGGAGCAAATCCGGGGCGGCGGCGAACTGGAGGAATTTACCGCCCCCCACCTGGTATCGGCCAGCCCCGCCGGCATCGTCTCCACGGCAGCCGGCTCGACCCACATTGCCAGCGGCGGCGATACCGCACTGACCACCGGAGAACACCTGTCGGTCACCACTGGCGGCGGGTTCTTTGCCAGCGTACGCAAGGCGCTGCGCCTGTTTGTGTACGAGGCGGGCATGAAGCTGGTCGCCAACATGGGGGACATCGACCTGCAAGCCCTGAAGAACAATATCAACCTGCTGGCGAAGCTCAAGATCACGCTGACGGCCGACGAGATCACCATCCAGGCCAGGCAGAAGCTGTTGCTGGCAGGCGGCGGCAGCTACCTGCGACTGGACGGCAATATCGAGCACGGCACCAACGGCAGGTTCACCGTCCACGCCGCCAGCACGCTGCTGACCGGGCCGAACAGCATCCCGACAGAACTGAGTACCAGACAGGTATGCCTCGAATGCCTCTTGAAGGCGGCCAGGCGCAACACCGGTCTGCTGCTGCGCTGACCCGAGGCCAGCGATGACAACCGAACCAAACCTTGTCTACATCTACGCGCTTGCCGACGGCGCCCAGCACCCGCTGCTGATCGGTGACCTGATGCGGGAAGCCACCGAGCACCGCAACGTGTATGCCGGCCTTCCCGAGGAAGAAGCCGGCGACGCCTCGCTGTTCCTGGCGCTGATCACCGACGCCGACGAGCCATGGCTTGCCAGGCTGGACGAACTGGACTTGCTCGCCCCCTGCATGACCCTGCTCTGGAGCCGCGTCGGCATCGACGCGCTCGCCACGCACCTGCGGCAGTTCCTGATCGCCGACCTCGGCGACGGGCTGAACGCCCTGGTGCGCTATTTCGATCCGCGCAACCTGCGCGCGGTCATGGCGCTGTGGGGCGAAGAGACGACAAGCAAGCTGATGGCGCCCATTCTCCAGTGGAAATACCGCGGGCATGAGACGGAGTGGACGCGACTGGACGGGCCGCTGCACGGCAATCAGTTCGAGACGGCACCAGTTGCCATCACATTCGACCAGCAGCAGGTTGATGACTTCATGGCGCACTGCGAGCCGGACCAGATGCTGGCGGGCCTCGTTGAAGACGGCACCGTGCCGGGCGATGGTCCCTACCTGCCGCGCTTCCTGGATTTCATTGCGCGCTACAAGCGCGTGGCAGGCTGGCGGCTCATCGAGCCCGCCGACCGGTTGGGGTATTGCCAATACTCGTACCGGTATGGGGCCGACTTTGATCAGGATCCGGAGGTGCGCTGGGCGTTGGAGCAACGGATGCACGAGGGCGGCACCTTCAACGCCTGCCTGGCGCAGGTTCATGACTATGTGTGGAAGCGTGTGATTGCCAGGCAGGCCGATCAAAAAACAAAGAAGAACGATGACTAACGATAGCTTGATTCGAAAGCGTGCACATCGATGGCAAGCCGCACTGGTGTTGCTGGGCGCGCTCGGTGCCCTTTCGGCATGCTCGGGGGAGTCGTGGTCTGACATCTCACCCAATCCCGCTGGTGGGGCCGGCAAGGAAGAAATCTTCGGGGGTGGCGTGCGCGGGCTGAACTACTCGTCCGTTGCCATCTATAGCTTCAGCGTCACCGGGCCACGTGGCATGAACGGCGGCGGCCCGAATATCAGTCCAGCGGGCAAGAACGGGCCATCCGGCGGAGGTGCGGAGATGTGCTGTATCGGGATTCCTCAACCATGGAAGCCCGACACGCAGTTACGCATCGAATGGGAGCGCGACCGCAAGCCCTTTGACTACAAGGACAGAAGCGGGCTGGCGGTGCTGACCGCAATGGTCACCGTGCCGGAATATGCGGCAAGAACATCAGGATTTTGGGCGATTTTCCTGCCGGGAGACCGCGTGAAAGTCATGGTGGCGGACGGCAATGCAAATGGTCATAACGATCTCAACGTCAGACCTGCCGACGACGATCCTTTCATTGTCGAGGGAGTACGTGACGAGGCCCTGACCCAGCAAGCTCTGAAGAGATTCCAATAATGACCGCTTTCCGCCTGCCCATTGCCATGCCGGAAACGCGAACCCGCAGCCTTCCCGAGGGAAAACGGGCTTACGAGACCGGCAAGGCCATGGTGAACGATCAACAAACGGAGAAGGGCGATGACAAAAAGTAGGTTGAAGCGAAAGGGCGTAAATCGATGGCAAGCCGCACTGGTGTTGCTGGGCGCGCTGGGAGCCCTGTCCGCATGCTCGGGAGAATCGCGGACTGACTTGGCGGCCAAAACCACCGTTGGAGCTGAGAAGGAGCACATAAGTCCCGGCAGCGCTCGCGGTCTGAATTACTCGTCCGATGCAATCTATAGCTATTACGTCACGGGTCCACGTGGAATGAATGGAGGGGGCGGCAAGATGAGCCCGGCTTTTGAGGAAGGGCCTGCCGAGCCTGGCGAGATGTGTTGCGTCGGCATCCCTCAGCCATGGAAGCCGGGCACACAGTTACGCATCGAATGGGAGCGCGACCGCAAGCCCTTTGACTACAAGGACAGAAGCGGGCTGGCGGTGCTGACCGCAACGGTCACCGTGCCGGAATATGCGGCACGAACATCAGGCTTTTGGCCGATTTTCCTGCCGGGAGACCGCGTGAAAGTCATGGTGGCGGACGGCAATGCAAATGGTCATAACGATCTCAACGTCAGACCTGCCGACGACGATCCTTTCATTGTCGAGGGAGTACGTGACGAGGCCCTGACCCAGCAAGCTCTGAAGAGATTCCAATAATGACCGCTTTCCGCCTGCCCATTGCCATGCCGGAAACGCGAACCCGCAGCCTTCCCGAGGGAAAACGGGCTTACGAGACCGGCAAGGCCATGGTGAACGATCAACAAACGGAGAAGGGCGATGACAAAAAGTAGGTTGAAGCGAAAGGGCGTAAATCGATGGCAAGCCGCACTGGTGTTGCTGGGCGCGCTGGGAGCCCTGTCCGCATGCTCGGGAGAATCGCGGACTGACTTGGCGGCCAAAACCATCGTTGGAGCTGAGAAGGAGCACATAAGTCCCGGCAGCGCTCGCGGTCTGAATTACTCGTCCGATGCAATCTATAGCTATTACGTCACGGGTCCACGTGGAATGAATGGAGGGGGCGGCAAGATGAGCCCGGCTTTTGAGGAAGGGCCTGCCGAGCCTGGCGAGATGTGTTGCGTCGGCATCCCTCAGCCATGGAAGCCGGGCACACAGTTACGCATCGAATGGGAGCGCGACCGCAAGCCCTTTGACTACAAGGACAGAAGCGGGCTGGCGGTGCTGACCGCTACTGTCACAGTGCCGGAATACGCGGCAAGAACATCAGGCTTTTGGCCGATTTTCCTGCCAGGAGACCGCGTGAAAGTCATGGTGGCGGACGGCAATGCAAATGGTCATAACGATCTCAACGTCAGACCTGCCGACGACGATCCTTTCATTGTCAAGGGAATGCGTGACGAGGCCCTGACCCAGCAAGCACTGAAGAGGTTCCAATGATGACCGCTTTTCGCCTGCCCAATGCCATGCCGGAAACGGATAAGGGTCGCCTTCCCGAGGGAAAGCGGGCCTACGAGAATGGCAAAACCACCGTGGACGATCCCCATGGCGACTGCGAACAGACGATTCACATCAACCTGTTCTTCGATGGCACCAACAACAACGATGACATCAAGACTCCTGCCCGCTGGCGGGACTCGACCCACAAGACACACACCAATGTGGCGCGGTTGTTCAGGGCCTGCCCTACCCGACCGCAGCAGGGAATCTTCAGTTCTTACATTGCGGGAGTCGGCACGCTTTTCCCTGATCTGGGCGAACACACCTATAGCAGTAGTGGCAAGGCTTTTGCCAGCGGCTTTGCCAAACGCTGTGCCTGGGGCTACGCCCGCGTGCTGAACGCCGCGCACGAAGCAATGATCGGCATGCGCGGCGATGATCTGATCAACGGCGACGAAGCTAAGAAAATTTGCGAAAAGCTCGACTGGAACCTGGGTTCCTCCCTACTCACCACCAAGGAAAAGCACCTCGGCAGCCTGCACGAGTCGCTGGTTCAGCAATGCAAGCGCAACCGTCTCGTCAAGAAGGCTTACATCAACGTCTTCGGCTTCTCGCGCGGCGCGGCGGGCGCCCGGGTGTTCGTCAGCAAGCTGATCAATTACTGGGCCAAGGCCGGTAAGCTGGCGGGCAAGATCGACTATGAAGTCAACTTCATGGGGCTGTTCGATACGGTCGCGTCGGTCGGCCCGCCCGAGTCGTTTCAATCCGCCGTGGCTTTGGAATACTTCGACGGGCATTTCTGGGCGGCAGGGGGTGGCGCCCTGAACATTCCCGCCCAGGTGCGGCGGTGCGTGCATTTCTTCTCCATGCATGAACAACGCATGAGCTTCCCGCTGGATACCATCCGGAAGGGGACGAGCTACCCGGCAGGCGACAGCAAGCTGCTTGAGGTGCCCTATCCGGGCGTCCACTCAGATGTGGGTGGCAGCTATGTGCCGGGTGATCAGGGCAAGTCGGTCAAGGGCGAGGGGCACCGGCTGGGCAAGATTCCGCTGCACGACATGTATGTCGAGGCCCTGAAGTCTGGAGTTCCCTTGACGCTGGACGACAAAGGCACTGCGAACCAGATGGATGCAGATAGTTTGGCAGATTTCGCCATCGACCCTGCCGTCGCCAAGGCTTTCAACGACTGGCGGGCGGCGCTGCCCGCGATGGACGGCGTGGAGAAGGCCCTCGAGTTTGGCCTGCGGCAAAGCCTGCAATGGCGCACCTTGCGCGCACGCTGGCACACCGGCACCTACGTTACCAACCAGGAGTTCTACCGCTATTGCGCCGAGCCGGCGAACAAGCGTGAGGACAGCAAGACGCCCCAGCAACTGCGCACGGAAGTCGATAAGACAAAGAAAGCCGATCCTGTCATCCGGAAGCTGGAACAGGAAAACATCCAGTTGAAGCTTCAAGTCCAGCAACTCAGGGACCGCGCCATGTTTCCCCAGACGACTTCGCAGGTCATGGCGGATTTGACTAAGCGCCGGGCCCTGGAGGCCAAGGTTGCCGCGAACGATGCCGCCATCGCTGCGCGAGAGAATGCGCTGATGGCGGAGGCGGTTGGCAAGGACCCGGCCGACTGCCGCCCTGGGGAAGGTGCCGACGAGTTCGTCACCAATGACCGCACCGACTTGCTGGAGGCGGCTGAGGAATTCCAGTTGCTGTTGGGATACCTGCACCCCGAACTTCAGCCCGGCCTGAATGTGCGGAAGGAAATGATGGCCCGGCCGGTCTTTTCACCCATCGGGGCAGCGGAAGGGGTCGCCAAGGGTTTCAGGTACCTGGCGACTCCCCGCGCAGAGCGTCCACGCACGGATTCGAAGCTGCTCGTTATGGTCGACGACGATATCCTGACCAAAAGCGCTGCAGTGCGCGGCTATTGGCCCATCGATGACGTACTGGTGGAACCTGCGCCGGAGATGATCCCCTACCTGAAGGCCACGACCTCTGCCAAAGCCGTGGATGACTTTGCGTTGGGCGAGAAGGCGGCCATTGAGTTGTTCGATAACTACATCCACGACAGCCGCGCCTGGTTCCGTGTGCCGAACTTCCACGAGTACGCACCAGGCGGCTACGGGTGGGCCAGGACATTCTTTGTCGGCGACAACAAGGCAGTGCGGCACCTCGGCATGCGCGCAAAGGGCGTGCTGGACAAGCTGCAAGATACCGCTCTGGCCGTCGAGCACGAAATCGATGCCGCCAAGGACAGGGCGATACGGGCAGCGGGCGACGCCGCAGGGCGCGCAGCGGATGCCGCCCGGGATGCAGTCATCGATCAGGGCAAGCGGGCAATGGAAAGAGTCATTCCCTCGGGATTCCCGATGCCAAGGCTGTGACGTGCGCGTGACGGCAAACGCGCCTCTCATGCCGCATCCGTCAATCCTTGGAGGAACACCAACATGACAGCATGGCTAGACCAAGATGATCCCGCGCCGCAACCGCCACGGCCGCCAAAGCCCGGCTCCTCTGCCAGGCAGGCCGTAACCGGCCAGGAGGCCAGGGAACCCGCCACGAAGCTTCTCCCTGCGGCCAAGACCATCGAGGCCCGCATCGCCGCGATCAAGGGTGCGCCCAATCCCCTGCTGAAGGCCGCCAGACCGCTGCTGCGCGCACTGGCAGACATCCCGCCCAGGCTGGACAAGCGCGGTGCGGTGGAATGTCTGCGCGCCCTGCTGGAACAGGAATTGCGCACCTTCCAGGCGGTCTGCGACCGGCTGAACATCGACCGCAAGCACACCACGGCCGCGCACTACGCGCTCTGCACCGCGCTGGATGAGGCCGCGAGCCATACCGAGTGGGGCGGCGGCAGTGCGGCTTCGCTGGGCGCATGGCCTGGCAGCGCCCTGGCCTCGACCTTCCACCAGGACCGCGACGGCGGCACCAAGGTGTTCCTCATCCTGGGCCGGCTGGTGGAATCGGTGGCGGAGAACATCGGCCCCATCGAGGTCTACTATCACATCCTCTCGCTGGGGTTTCAGGGGCGGTATCGCGGCGTGGCGGACGGTGACCAGCAACTGCACACGATCCGGGGACGCCTGCTCGATGTGATCAGCAAACACAAAGGACCAGTGCCCAGGGAACTGTCTCCCCACTCGCAGCCCGCCCCGCCTGGCCGCTTCCATCACCTGCGTGGCATCCCGGTCTGGATGACCTGCGCAACGGGGCTTCTGGCCGTCGCTGGCCTGGCCGGATACTACAAGTACCAGCTGATGCACCAGGAGCGTGACGTAGTGCTACAGATCGAGGCCATTGGCAACCTGACGCCGCCCCCGGCACCAAAGGCGTTGCGCCTGGCCGAGCTGCTCAAGGACGAGATCGCGCGCGGCGTGGTCGCTGTCAAGGACGACAGCCACCGCAGCACCGTGGTGTTCCGCGGCGACGACATGTTCGGCGCGGGCCGGACCGAGGTCAACGCGAAGCTGATGGCGACGCTGAACAAGGTGGCCGGCGAAATCAATCAGGTGCAGGGGAATGTGCAGGTGATCGGCCACAGTGACAACCGGCCCATCAAGAGCGCCCGCTACCCGTCCAACCAGGTCCTGTCCGAGGAGCGTGCCGCCGTGGTCAGCGAATACCTCGCCAGCCAGGGCGTCGCCAAGGGGCGCCTCGAAGCCATCGGCAAGGGCGACACCGAGCCGTTGACGGACAATAAGACCCCCGCCGCCCGCGCGGCGAACCGGCGCGTGGAAGTGGTCGTCGTACAGTAGGAAGCCGGGGCGCCAAAGCTGGGCTATAACAGCAGGCTGGCGGGTCCTTGCCGCGCGGCTGCGGCGGTGCAGTTGGTGCAACTGGCGGACTACCTCGGCTGAGGCTGGCACCGAGGCAGCGCAGGCTATGCCCGCGCTGCCTCGGTTGCCGCCGCCGTGCGTGTCCGGCTGACCATCAACGCCAGCAACGCCGCCACCATGCACGCCGCACCCGCTGCGTACAGCGCCGGCGTATAGGTCAGCAGCAGCGTACGGCTCAGCCCCGCGCCGAACGCCGCCACGGCCGCGCCGATCTGGTGGGCAGCGAAGATCCAGCCGAACACCATCGGCGCGCGCTCGCGCCCGAAAGCGGTGGCCGCCAGCTTGACCGTGGGCGGCACCGTGGCGATCCAGTCCAGGCCATAGAACATCGCAAAGATCGACAGTCCGTACAGCGTGAAGGTCGAATGCGGCAGCCAGAACAGCGACAGGCCGCGCATCGCGTAGTACCAGAACAGCAGCTTGCGGCTGTCGTAGCGGTCCGACAGCCAGCCCGACATGATGGTGCCGACAAAGTCAAAGGCACCCATCATCGCCAGCGCCGATGCCGCCGGCACCGGACCCATGCCGAAGTCGCCGCACAGGGAGATGAAGTGCGTCTGGATCAGCCCGTTCGTGCTCAGGCCGCAGATGAAGAAGGTGCCCGCCAGGACCCAGAAGGCCTGGGTACGGGCAGCGTCGCGCAGCACTCTGAAAGGCCCGCTCAGCGTGAATGGCGCGACGGGTTGCGCGGCGGGCGGCGTGGCTGGATGAGCCGGAACTTCGCCGAACGCGGCCAGGCCGACGTCAGCGGGCCGGTTGCGCATCAGCCCGAACACCAGCAGCGCCAGTGCCGCGCAGGCAGCCAGCACCGGCAGCACGGCCACGCGCCAGCCCATATGTTCGATCAGCCACGCGGCCACCGGCAGAAAAGCCAGCTGCCCGGTGGCGGCGCTGGCCGTCAGGATGCCGATCACCAGGCCGCGCCGCGCGCTGAACCAGCGGTTGGCGACCACGGCTGCCAGCACCAGCGCGGTCAGCCCCGATCCGACGCCCAGCATCAGGCCCCAGGCGACAAAGAGCTGCCACAGTTCGGTCGACACGGTGGCCAGCGCCATGCCGCCGGCAATCAGCGCCAGCGCGGCGCAGACCACGTTGCGCACGCCGAAGCGGTCCATCAGCATCGCCGAGAACGGCGCCATCAATCCGAACAGCGCAAAACGGAAGGCCAGGATCGACGAGATCTGGTCGGTGTTCCAGCCCATCTCCTTTGTCAACGGCTTGAGGAAGGCCCCCGGCAGGCCGAGCGCGGCCGAGGTGGTGAGCATCACCAGGAAGGTCAGGGTGGCGACCAGCCACGCGTAGTGGATGCCGCGCCGGTCGAGCCGGCTGGAAAGAGCTTGCGCGAACATGGATGTCTCGTGATCAGGGTCTGGCGGGTTCAAAGGGCGAAGCGATGCCATCGCCGCTACGACTGGCGGTGGCAGGAGGTGTTGGTCACGCTTGGGGGAAAGCTCAAAACTAGCCCGTGCTGCCCAGCAGGCGGGTCCGCGCTGCGTTCAGCATGTCGTCGGAGAGCGGATCGCCATCGGTGGCGCGCGCCAGTGTGAGGGCGCCGACCAGCAAGGCCATGCGCACCAGCGCTTCATCGTGGCGTTCCTGTGGATCGTCGGCGTCCACGGTCTGCGCCATGCCATCGACCATGGTCCGCAGGCCTTCCACGTAGGCCTGGCGCACGGGCTTGCCGGCGGGTTCACGGGCCACGTCCACGGCCAGGGCCGAGGCAGCACAGCCCACGCCCGGGTTGGCGCAATGCGCGGCGGTCAGGTAGGGCTCCACCAGGTTGGCCAGCATTGCCTTGCGGTCGCCGTCGGCGCGGGCCAGGCGGCGCTCCCAGCGGGCATTCGATTCTTTGAACGCGCGCTTGCAGGCCTGCGCGGCCAGCGCGTCCTTGGAGGCGAAGTGGCCATAGAAGCCGCCATGGGTCAGACCCGCGTCGGCCATCAGCTCGGCCACGCTGACGCCGTTCAGGCCGCGTTCGCGGAACAGGCGCGACGACGCCTGTTCGATCGCCTCGCGGTTCTTGTCGGTTTGTTCGCGTGATGCGCGTGCCATCTGAGGCCCCTCCGAAAAATCTGGCTTGACCGGAGTTTAGATGATGGCCATACTTTATTCAATAGATGACAAGCATCATCTATGTGTTGTATCCCTTTCGCCGCATTTGTGCCGATGTGCTGTCCAAGTGCCGGCTCCCCATCCTCACAGGAGTGACCAGTCATGCAGAACCTATTCGACCTTGGCGGCCGCGTTGCCGTGATCACCGGCTCCACGCGCGGCATGGGCCTGGAAATGGCGCGCGCGCTTGGCGCGGCCGGCGCCGCAGTGGTGGTGTCCGGGCGCGATGCGGCCGTGGCGCGCGAAGCCGCCGGGCAGCTTGAGGCCGAGGGCATCCGCGCCACCGGCATCGCCTGCGATATCGCCGACGAGGACAGCGTGCGGGCCTTTGCCGGGCAGGCGCTGGCGGCGTATGGGCGCGTCGATGCGCTGGTGCTCAATGCCGCCGCGAGCGGCCAGCCTGGGTCGATGCTGAGCCAGGGGCCCGAGGTGTTCGATGCCGCCATGGCGGGCAACGTGCGTGGCAACCTGGTGCTGGTGAACGCGCTGGCCCCGCAGATGATCGAACGCCGTGACGGCTCCATCATTTTCATGTCGAGCATTGCCGCCAAGCGCGGCTCTGCCTTCCTGGGGATGTACAGCGTGACCAAGGCCGCCACCGACCAGGCAGTACGCAGCCTGGCGCTGGAGCTGGGGCCGTCCGGCATCAACGTCAACGCGATCAATCCCGGCCCGGTGCGCACCGAGTTCTCGCGCGAGGCGCTGTGGGGCGATCCGGAGCGCGAGGCGCGGCTGGCGGCGGGCATACCGATGCGCCGCATCGGCGAGGCCGGCGACGTCGCTGGGCTTGCCGTCCTGCTGGCGGCACCGGCCGGGCGCTTTATCAACGGGCAGAGCATCGGCGTGGATGGCGGGTTGTCGGTGCAGTAACCAGGTGCGTGGTAACCGGCCAGTGCCGCAGCGGCATTGGCCGGGCAGGGGGTAGACAATGTGCAGACATATGAACGCGCCTTCAGCACGTTGAAGCGTTTTCCCGTATCGTCTTGTCTGACGATCGCCATGCCAGCGTGCAGCCCTTGCATCACCGATCCCGGCCATGGCGGCAACCGGTAAAGACAGTGTCCAGCACAGCACCCCTCCAGTCCGCCTCCGCCGCGGACGCCGCCATGACTGCGCGCGAGCGCCGGGGCATGGCAGCCATCCTCATCGCCGTCGCCCTCGCCACCCTGGATACCGCGATCGCCAATACGGCGCTGCCGTCGATCGCGGCCGACCTGCGCGCCACCCCGGCGGCCTCGGTGTGGGTGATCAATGCCTATCAGCTGGCGATGGTGTCGACGCTGCTGCCGTTTGCGGCGCTGGGCGGCGTGGTGGGCCACCGGCGCATCTACCTTGGCGGCGTGCTGGTGTTCACCGCTGCCTCGGTGGTGTGCGCGCTGGCGTGGTCGCTGCCGACGCTGGCGGCGGCGCGGGTGCTGCAGGGCATCGGCGCGGCGGCCATCATGAGCGTCAACACGGCGCTGATCAGCGCGATCTTTCCCACGCACCGCCTCGGGCGCGGGCTGGGGCTGAACGCGCTGGTGGTCGGCGTTTCGTTCGCGGTGGGGCCCACGGTGGCGTCGGTGATCCTCTCGTTCGGCACATGGCCGTGGCTGTTCGCCGTGAACCTGCCGATCGGCCTGCTGGCGCTGGCGATCGGGCGCGGCGCATTGCCGCAGACGGCGCGCAGCACGCACGGTTTCGACCGCGTCGCCGCGGTGCTCAGCATGATTGCCTTCGCCGCGCTGATTCTTGCGCTGGGCGAAGGCGCGCAGCGCGCGCCGCTGCATCTGTCGCTGGCCGCGGCGGGCATCTTCGCCGTGACGTTCGGCATGCTGCTGTGGCGCGAACGCGGCCATCCGGCACCGATGCTGCCGGTTGACCTGTTCCGGCGGCCCATGTTCGCGCTGTCGACACTGACCGCGGTGTGCTCGTTCGCCGCGCAGGGCCTGGCCTTCGTGTCGCTGCCGTTCTACTTCCAGCACGTGCTGGGACGAGGGCAGGTCGAGACCGGCTTCCTGCTGACCCCATGGTCCGTCGTGGTGGCGCTGATCGGGCCGCTGGCCGGGCGCTTGTCTGACCGCTATCCGCCTGCCGTGCTCGGCGGCGTGGGGCTGGCGGTGCTCAGCGCCGGCATGCTGTCGCTGGCCATGCTGCCGGCCGACCCCAGCGCGCTCGATATCGGCATCCGCATGTGCATCTGCGGCGCGGGTTTCGGCTTCTTCCAGTCGCCCAACCTCAAGGCGTTGATGACGAGCGCCCCGCGCGAGCGCAGCGGCGGCGCCAGCGGCGTGGTGGCCACGGCGCGGCTGCTGGGGCAGGCCACCGGTGCGGCGCTGGTGGCGCTGTGCTTTGGCATCGCCGGGAATCACGGGCCGGGGTTGGCCCTGGCGCTGGGTGCGGGGTTTGCCGGGGTCGCGGCGGTGGCGAGCTGGATGCGGCTGGCGGCGCCGCGGGCGTAGGGAGGGGGCAGGTAGCGGGCTGACCGATGCGGCCACCCGCCCAAGCCTCCCGCTACGGATCAGTTCAGGCGCGTGATCCGGTTCGTCGTGCCCGGGCTGACCGGGGACTTTGCCTTGAAGTAGGCTTCGAAGACATCGATGTCGACCGGCCCGGCCTGCTGGTTCGTGCCCTGGTTCAGCACCGTGTAGTTGTCGCCCCCGGATGCCATGAAGTTGTTCACCGTGACGCGGTAGGACTTGGCCGGGTCGATCGCCACGCCGTTGAGCTTGATCGACGCAGGGTCCACGCGATTGCCCTGTCCCGCGGGGGCGCCCTCCGGCTTGCTGGCGTCCCAGGTATAGGTAAAGCCGCTGGAAACCTGCAGCACCCGGCCGCCTGCCGGTTGCGGCGCCTCCCATTGCTGTTCCAGCAGGCGCAGGATCTGCGCGCCCGTCAGGCTCATCGTCACCATGCTGTTGCCGAACGGCAGCACGGCATAGAGCTGGCCAAAGGTGGTCTGCCCATTGCTGGCGGCGTCGTACACCAGGTTCTGGCGCAGGCCGCCCGGATTGGTAAATGCCATGACCGCGGGCCCGAACGAGGCGTCCGAGGTGCCGGCCAGGTAGGCGTCGGCCACCAGGTCGCCCATTGCCGACTCGCCCGCGGCAGTCTGGGTGCGGTCGATGCTGGCGGTGATGGCGCCCACCACGGCATTCTTGATCGGGGCGGTCAGTTGCACGTAGCGCGCGACCAGCGCATCGACGGCGCTGTCCCTGGCCAGCGCCGTGTAGCCGGCAGGCAGCGGAATCGGATTGCCCTTGCTGTCCTTGATCACGAGGTCGTTCACCGCCACGCGGTTGTTCGCCACCTTGGACGAGACCTTGCGCGTCACCGGATCGATGGTGATATCGATTTCCGAGGCAAGGCGGCCGTAGAAGCCTGTCTGGGTCAGCAGTTTTCCGTCAGGCCGGGTGCACACATACTCCTGGTGGGTGTGGCCGCTGATCACGATATCCACCGCCGGATCGAGCTTGTCGGCAATCGACACGATCGGGCCGTTCAGTCCCGGGCAGGTCTTGTCATTGACCATGCCGGCCGTGGTCGATCCGCCCTCGTGGATCAACACCACGATGGCATTGACATTCTGCTGCTTGAGCTCGGGAATCAGTTTGTTGACCGTGTCCGCCTCGGCTTCGAACGTCAGGCCGGCCGTCCCCGCGGGCGTCACGACCGTGGGCGTATCCTTCAGCGTCATGCCGATAAAGGCCACCTTGGCCCAGCCAAAGGTTTTGATCTTGTAGGCCGGCAACAAGGGCTTGCCGGTAGCCTGGTCGATGACATTGGCCGCGAGGTACTGGAACTTCGCCCCGGCGTAGGCGCCGTTGGTCATGCAGGTATCCACGCCGACAATGCCCCGCCGCCCGTCCGCCGACTTGGGGAAGCAGCCGCCGTTCTGCAGCCGCAGCAATTCATCCCGGCCCTTGTCGAACTCATGATTGCCGACCGACGAGATCTCCAGGCCCATCTGGCCCAGCACATCGATGGTTGGCTCTTCATGAAAGGCCCCGGAAACAAGCGGAGAAGCGCCGACCATGTCGCCGGCCGCCACCACCACGTTGTTGGGATTCTTCGCGCGCAGCGCCTGGATCAGCGACGACAGATAGGCCGCGCCGCCAGCCGACACCCTGGTGCCGGCGGCATTGGCGGCATCCTGCACCACCACGCTGCCGCCAGGCGCTTCCAGGTTGCCGTGGAAATCGTTCAGCCCGATGATCTTGACCGAGATCGCGGCATCGGCAGCCGGAGCAGGGCTGCCGCCGTCACTGCCGGTACCGCAGGCGGTAATGATCCCGGCGAGGGCGAGCGCGCTCAGGCTCGCGATGAGATACCGTTTGCGTGTCATGTCGGCCTTTCCTTTCAGAGGGGGACAGCAGGCCGCCACTCTATTGGCTCATCGTGACTACATCATGACGCGTGGATGTCACGCAAGGACGTTACGCTGAAGCGTGACAGAACCCCTTGAGCGACCTCACATGCGTCAATATCTGATCGCCTGCACACTGGCCTGTTGCGCGGGCATCGGCCAGGCTGCCACCACCGAACCGCCGCCGGCTGTTGCCCAGGCGGCCCGGCATGCCATGGCGGCGTGCCAGGAATACATGCATGAAGATGCCGACGAATACCAGTCTTGCATCGACGCAGTGGCGCGCGCGATGCCGCGGGGGACGGCTGATTCTGCGGCCCGATTGCTAGGACATTACTACTATGCGTGGATAGGGGCTAACAACTCAGCCCGTCTGTCGTTGCCTGGGGCTGAGCGTGCGGCACACGCCTATCTGGTCAAGTTTCGCGTTCTGCAGCGCAAGCTCAGGCTTGATGATGGGACGCTGTGCAGAGCTGTGCCGGGGGATTGTGTGCAGCGGGTGGCGATTATTGAGCAGATGGAGGCAGAGAGGCAGGCGGAGCGGCGGCGCTGAAAGAGCCATCGGGGTCATTCATGCCGCTCGCGACTATGCCCTTGCGAACCGCTGATCAAATCGAGGCGGGTTCGCCGGGCGCTCACCGTGCCCCCTTTTCATGCGCGTTCAGTCGAGCGACACCCCGAGCTTGCGAATCAGCTCGCCCCAACGCGAGCGCCCGGCACCAAGCCATTGCGCCGCGGCCGGGCCGTTGCTTGTCTGCGGCCGCACGCCCTGCGCCAACAGCCTCTTCTGGAACTCATTGTCCGCGAAGGCCGTCTTGAGTTGCGTCTCCCAGCGAGCGCGGATCGCCGCCGGCGTGCCGGAGGGCAGGAACATCACGAAGGCGAATTCGGCGTCGAAGTTGGCGATGCCGGCTTCTGCCACGGTCGGCACATCAGGGAGCAAGGGATCGCGCCTGGCACCGGATACGGCGAGCGCGACCAGTTTGCCGCTCTTGATGTATTGAACGGCAGCAGGCGTGGCCAGGAAGCCGGCCGGCACCTGGCCAGCGAGCACGTCGCTGAGCGCGGGTGCATTGCCCTTGTAAGGGACGTGCGTGCCGCGGATCTGCGCGCGCGCCTTCAGCATTTCGAAGGTGATGTGGCCGGGCGAGGCAAGGCCTGCCGATGCATAGGAAAGGTCCCTGGTTCTGCCGGCGGTCAAGAACTGCCCCAGGTCATGCATCTTCAGGCTGGGATGCGTGACCAGTACCTGATTGAATGTACCGGCCAGTCCAACCGGCTGCAGGTCGCGGACCGGATCGAATGACATCTTGCGGTAGGCGAACGGATTGACGGTGACCAGCGTGTCCGTCGACAGCAACAGCGTATAGCCGTCCGGCGCCGCGCGCGCCACCGCTTCCGCTCCGATATTGCCGCCGGCTCCGGCCCGGTTTTCGACCACGACCGGCTGTTTCAGTTCGCGCGAAGCACGCTCGGCAACCAGTCGCGCCACCGTGTCGAGCGGGCCGCCGGCGGGAAAATTGACGATCAGGCGAACCGGCTTGGTCGGGTAGGCGTCTTGAGCGCCGGCGGGTACCGCAGCTGCCAGCATGGCTGCGGCGATCAGCCTGCGCAAGGAAAGGCGAATCATGATTGTCTCCGTGGATGTCGTTGTTGTGGGGCACAGCCGCCCGCCATGCGGGCGGACCGGACTCAGGCCAGCGCGGTCGGGTTGGGGCTGGCGTCGCTGTGCGAGATCATCGTCAGCAGCAGTTGGTGCAGCAGTTCCTGGCGCGTGGCCGACAGCGCGGGCGAATCCCACAGGTTGTGCGTTTCCGCGGGGTCCGTTTCAAGATCGTAGAGTTCGCCCCACGACGCGCCCTCGTAGACGCTCAGCCGGTAGCGGGCGGTCTGCAGCGTTCGCATGCGCGTGCGCATCGGGAAGCCAAACAGGGTGCGCTGGTTCTCTTCCTCGATCAGCAGGGCCTCGCGTGGCAGTGTTCCGCCGGCGATCGCGGGCAGCAGCGAAAGGCCCTGGATGCCGTTGTACGGCAGGCAGCCGGCGCGCGCGAGGATAGACGGCGCGATATCGATGGTCGAGCACAGCGACTGGCTGCGCGCGGCGCCAGGCTGGGCGGAGGCCCGCGCGGTGGGCTCCGACCAGATCAGCGGCGTGCGGATCAGCCCCTGGTAGTGCAGCGGACCCTTCCAGAGCAGCTGATGATCGCCAAAGAAGTCGCCGTGGTCACTCGTGAACAGCACGACGGTATTGCGATCCAGGCCAAGCGCTGCCAGCCGTGCCATCACGCGGCCAATGGTGTCGTCGATATGGGTGATCGAGCCGTAGTTCAGCGCCAGCGCCTCGCGGGCCTCGCGCTCCGTGCAGGCGAACATTGCCGGCGTATGCTTGACCGCGCGGCCGCCGTCGCGCTGCGCATGCATCCACTGCAGATGGGGCGGCGCCAGCATGGGATCGGCATTGAACGAGGCCGGCAAGTCCATGTCTTCGGGCCGGTACATAGCCCAGAACCTGCCCGGCGGTGTGAACGGGTGGTGCGGGTCCGGGAACGAGCACTGGATCATGAAGGGCGCTTCGCCCTGTGCATATTGCTCGAGCAGGTCGATCGTGCGATCGCCGATCCACGCCGTGGTCGAGAGGGCTTCCGGAACACGGGTACGCCACGCCTGCCGCGCTTCAGCCAGGGCCCAGTCCGGTGTCGGGATAGCGTGCTCCTGTCCGCATGCGCGCGCCACCTCGGGATGATGCTGCTCCAGCCAGCGCCGGTAGTGCCCGCCGGCCGTGTCGCCATGGTCGGTCACCAGTTGCACGTCGGCAAAGCCGTAGAACGGCAGTGACATGCCGAAGTCCGGATCGTCCCGCCAGGCCGGACCCCATTCCTGGTCGAAGCGTCCACTTTCGGGACGGCGCGCCTCACCCTCGGTGCGCGGATCACCGGGGCGTGGCCAGACCGGCGCAAGACCGGTCATGTTCTGCAGGTGCGATTTGCCGACCAGGCCGGTGCGATAGCCGGCATCGCGCAGCCGCTCGACGAAGGTCGTCTGCGACAGCGGCAGTGGAATGCCATTGTGGCGCGCGCCATGCACCGATGGCATGCGCCCGGTCATCAGCGATGCGCGGTTCGGCATGCAGATCGGCGACGCCACATAGCAGCGCTCGGCCAGCCAGCCATGCCTGCCGAGCCGATCGAGATTGGGAGTCTGCACGACGCGGTTGCCATAGGTGCCGAGATGGTCGGCGCGATGCTGGTCTGTGATGAACAGCAGGAAATTGGGTCGGGCGCTGGTCGGATCGCTGGATTGGGTCATGGTCACTACGGCTTGGCCTGTAGGCGCCGGAAATGGCGTCGGGACTGCGAGGGTTGAAGAAAATTATGGCATCGCCAGCGATTACAATGAAATGATTAATATGGCTTCCACTATCACATAAAACTCATACCATGGACTGGACCCAACGGCTGCGAATCCGGCAGCTGCACGTGCTGGTGGCACTACATGAAACGCGCAATGTCAGCCGCACTGCCGCGCGCCTGAACATGACCCAGCCCGCGCTGTCGCGCTGGCTCGTCGAGCTGGAAGGGGAGCTGGGCGTGGCGTTGTTCGAGCGGCATTCGCGCGGACTGGTGCCGACCCCTTTCTGCGACGCACTGGTCGTGCACGCCCGCGCCGTCCTCAGCGAGATCGAGCGCGCGCAGGCCACTATCCGCGTGATGGCCGACGGCGCCTCGGGGCAGCTCGCGATCGGCGCGACGCCAACCGTGGCGGTTGACCTGCTGCCGTCAGCGATCCGCCTGTTCCGCGAGCACTTTCCCGACGCGCATCTGACGCTGGCCGAAGGAACCGTCGAAGACATGCTGTCGGCGTTGCGGGAAGGGCGGCTGGATTTCGTCGTGGGACGCACCGAGGTACAGGGCGTTGACGGCGCGCTGCGCTGCGAGCTGCTGTATCCGGAGACTATCCGCGTGATCGCCGGCCCCAGGCACCCGCTCGCGCGCAAGCGCAAGGTCAGTTGGGCCGACACGCGCGCGTACACCTGGGTGGGTCCTCCCGTGACCAGCCAGATCCGGCGCGAGCTGGACTACGAGCTGGCGCTGGCCGGCGAACCGGCCCCACGCGTGCGGATCGAGAGCGCGATGGTGCTGGCCAACGTGTCGCTGCTGCAACAAGGGCAGTTGTTGGCCGTGATGTCAGGGCGGATGACGGAGTTCTTCAGCCAGTTGGGTCAGGTGGTGGCGCTGAAGCTGCCGTACCGCCGCGAGGGTATGGTTGGCGTGCTTCGGCGAAGAGATGCCGAACAGACGGCGCTGCGGCACGCCTTCATGGAAGCGCTGAGGGCCAGTTCGCGTTAGCCGGGCGGCTGGCCAATGCCGTCCCTGACCGAGAATGCGGGAATCCCAGCGCACCTCGACCATGCCCGGCCGGGCCGCATCTGCAGCGCCTGGTGCGCCGGCGGGGCGGCCGGCGCACGAGGGGCGCTGCAGGGCATCAGAAGCTGATGCGCAGGCCGCCGTTTACACCGACGTCGTTCTTGCCGCGGCGCACCTCGCCGTTCAGGCCCAGATAGGCATAGGCCTGCTTGCCGAGCCGCAGCGTGCCCGTGAAACTGGCCAGCCCGAACAGCCGGCCCACCTGCGGCGACACGATGTTCATGCCGATGCCGGCCAGGTTGGCCTGCACCGTGGTCTGCGCCAGGTTGCCGTTATCGCGCCCGATGCCGGCGCTGAATTGGTAGCTCAACGTGTCGGACAGCGGGTTGCGGTTGGCCGAGCGGGCCGACAGGCCAAGCGTGACGCGGTTGCCGGTGGCGGCGTACTGGTTAAGACTCAGCGCAGCCGGCGTACCCGTGCCCTCGTCCACCGCGCCGCGGGCACTCTTCTGCCACAGGAAGCGGGCGAACGGTTCCAGCGTCGTCATGCCCAGTTGCAGCGGCTTGCGCACGCCGACGCCCACCTGGGTGCTGTGTCCGCTCGCGGAGGTCTTCAACGCACTGGCGGAGAGGCCGGTCGGGTCGGCACGCTGGGTATTCCAGTCGTTGCTGCCGAAGCCCGCCATGCCGTCCACCGCCACCGGTCCCACGGTGGTCTGGCCATAGGCAAAGCCCATGTACTCCTCGATGGAGCCCGAACCGGCCGTCGCCCCGACATTGGTGTTGCTGTAGGAGAAGCCCATGCCCACGCGCGTCGACTCGCCACGCAGCAGGTCCGCGCCAAGCACGACCTGTGTGCGGTTGGTGGTGAATTGCGAGGCACTGCCGTCACCATCCCAGCGGCCATGGTCCGCGCCGATGTCGACCCACAGGGCCTGCCTGCGCGGCGGCTCGCCCCCGGCGTTCGGCATGGCGAGGGCATTGGCATCCCCCAACTGACGGATGACCGAGCTGTTCAGGCGCTGTCCGGCCTGCGGCGCCGCAGCGGCCATGGCGCCATGCACTTCGCCCGCCAGCGATTGGACGAAGCCGGGCAGCGTTGCCGCGCTCTGGCTGGCGGCCACGTAGAGCAACTTGTCTTGCGCGGCGCTTGCCACGCCAGCCTGGTCGCTCGCCAGGATGCGGTCGAGCACGCCTGCGGCGGCGCGCGTGTTCTGGTTGCCGCCGGCAAGCCACTGCGCGTACGACGTGGGCAGCACCTTCAGGTCGATGCTGTTGCTGCCAAAGACGTTGTAGAACACGGCGAAGCGCGTGCCGTCGGCCATGCCGTCGGGCTGGGCCAGCGCAGCAAAGCGCCCGGAGATGCCGCCGTCGGCAGTCACGATGCGGAAGGTGTTGCCCAGCGCCGGCGTGTACGCCAGGCTGCCATACCCTGCCTCGCTAGGGCTGAAGAGGTTGCGCAGTTGCGGCGACAGCGTGGTATTGGCAGCAATGGTGAACTGCCCGCCGTTGACCACGCGCAGGTAGGAGTAGTAGCCGGGCGCGCCGATCGGGGTGGAGGCGCCCGCCTGCAGGGTGCCCGCAATGTCCTCGCGATAGGTGCTGCCGGACAGCATGTTCACGTTGGACGTGACGGTGAGGTAGCCCGGCGAGTTGCCGGGAGACAGCGTGCCCTGCACGTTGACCGTGCCGTGGATGGTGCCGGCGCCACCGAGCACGGCGCCCGAGGTCACCGACACGTCGCCGTTGATCGTGCCGTTGGCCAGCAGCGTACCCTGCTGCACGCAGGTGCCGTTGGACAGGCTGGCGTTGCCCGTCATGTTCAGCGTGCCTTGGCCGCTCTTGATAAAGCACCCGCTGCCCGTCGAGGCGGTGCCGATGGTACCCGACATCGTCGTGGTCGTGCCGGCGGCCGTGTTCACCGCAGTGCCGCCGCCCAGCGCGATGGTCTGGCCGGTCAGGATGTCGACCGTGGTGTTGATGGCGCCGCCATTGACGACCACATTGCCCCAGCCCAGGCCCCAGGCATTGGTCACCTTGACCAGGCCGCCATTGATGGTCATGCCGCCGGTCCAGCCGGTGTTCGGCTTGTGTGCCGGCCCGCCGGCGTTGTCGCCGGCCAGGATCAGCGTACCGGTGCCGGCCTTGGTCAGCATGCCGCTGCCGGAGATGCCGCCGTTCAGCGTCAAAGTGGTGCTGCCATCGGTGTTGAAGGTGCCGCCACCGCTGCCGAGCACGACATTGCGGCTGCTGGCGAAACTGGCCATGTTCTGCAGCGTGCCGCCGTTCAGGCCCAGCGTGCCGGTGCCCAGGTTGGCATCGGCGGACACCTTGACCGTCGCGCCACCGCTGACGAGCGTGCCGCCCGAATAGGTGTTGGTGCCCGACAGCGTCTCGGTGCCGCCCGTCACGCTGAGGCCGCCGGTGCCGGTGATGGTGCCGGTGTAGTTGCCGCTGGCGTTGGCAAGCCTCAACGTGTTGCTGTTCAGGTCGACCACGCCCGCGCCCGACAACGTCGCCACCGTCTGGTTCGCACCAAGCGCCAGGGTGCCGTTATTGCTGAGCGCGCTGGTGCTGCCGAGGCTGCCGTTCACGTCGTTCAGGCGGGCCCCGTTGGCGATGTTGACAGCACTGCTTTGCAGCGACCCGGTCAGGTTCAGCGTGCCGCCGTTGACGTTGGTCGCGCCGGTATAGATGCTGGTGCCTGAGAGGGTTTCGGTGCCGCCGGCCAGGGTGAGGCCACCGGTGCCTGCGATGGCGCCGGCGTAAGTGCCGCTGGCGTTTGCCAGGGTCAGCGTGTTGTTGTTCAGGCCGACGAGGCCGGTGCCGGCGCCCGACAGGGTGGCCAGCGTCTGATTGGCGCCCAGCGTAAGCGTACCGTTGTTGTTGACGGAACTGGCCCTGTCCAGGCCGCCGTTCACGTCGTTCAGTCCTGCGCCGCTGGCGATGCTGACTGTGCTGCTTTGCAGCGAGCCGGTCAGGTTCAGCGCGCCGCCGTTGACGTTGGTCCCACCGGTATAGGTGCTGGCACCCGAAAGGGTTGCGGTGCCGCCGGTAAGCGTCACGCCGCCCGAGCCGGCGATGGTGCCGCTGAAGGTGTCGCCGGCATTGGTCAGCGTCAGGGTCTTGCTACCCAGGGCGACGCTGCCGTTGCCGGCCAGCGACTGGATCGCGGCGCCGCTGGTGGTGCCCGAGAGGTCGAAGGTGCCGTTGTCGGTGACCTTGCTGGAGGCGGCGATGCTGCCATTGCCGGACAGCGCCAGCGTTGCGCCATTGCCGACGGACGTCGCACCGGTGTAGGTGTTGGTGGCCGACAGGGTTTCGGTGCCGCCGTTGACCTTGACGCCGCCGGTGCCGGCGATGGTGCCGGCGAAGGTGTCGCCGGCATTGGTCAGCGTCAGGGTCTTGCTACCCAGGGCCACGCTGCCAGTACCGGCCAGCGACTGGATCGAGGCGCCGCTGGTGGTGCCGGTGATGTCGAAGGTACCGTTGTCGGTGACCTTGCCGGAGGTGGCGATGCTGCCATTGCCGGACAGGGCCAGCGTGGCGCCATTACCGACCGTGGTGGCACCGGTGTAGGTGTTGCTGCCCGAGAGGGTCTCGGTGCCGCCATTGACCTTGACGCCGCCGGTGCCGGCGATGGTGCCGGCAAAGGTGTCGACCGCATTAGTCAGCGTCAGGGTCTTGCCGCCGAGCGCCACGCTGCCGTTGCCGGCCAGCGACTGGATCGAGGCGCCACTGGTGGTGCCCGAGAGGTCGAAGGTGCCGTTGTCGGTGACCTTGCCGGAGCTGGCGATGCTGCCAGTGCCGGACAGCGCCAGGGTGGCGCCATTGCCGACAGTGGTGGCGCCGGTGTAGGTGTTGACGCCCGACAGGGTTTCGGTGCCGCCGTTGACGTTGACACCGCCGGTGCCGGCGATGCTGCCGGCGAAGGTGTCGCCCGCATTGGTCAGCGTCAGGGTCTTGCCGCCAAGCGCGACATTGCCAGTACCGGCCAGCGACTGGATCGAGGCACCGTTGTTGGTGCCGGAGATATCGAAGGTGCCGTTGTCGGTGACCTTGCTGGAGCTGGCGATGCTGCCATTGCCGGACAGCGCCAGCGTGGCGCCATCCCCGACAGTGGTGGCACCGGTGTAGGTGTTGACGCCCGACAGGGTTTCGGCGCCGCCGTTGACCTTGACGCCGCCGGTGCCGGCGATGGTGCCGGCGAAGGTGTCCCCGGCGTTGGTCAGCGTCAGGGTCTTGCTGCCCAGGGCCACATTGCCAGTACCGGCCAGCGACTGGATCGAAGCGCCACTGGTGGTGCCGGAGATGTCGAAGGTGCCGTTGTCGGTGACCTTGCTGGAGCTGGCGATGCTGCCATTGCCGGACAGGGCCAGCGTGGCTTCGTTGCCGACCGTGGTGGCACCGGTGTAGGTGTTGGTGCCCGACAGGGTCTCGGTGCCGCCGTTGACCTTGACGCCGCCGGTGCCGGCGATGGTGCCGGCAAAGGTGTCGCCCGCATTAGTCAGCGTCAGGGTCTTGCCGCCGAGCGCCACGCTGCCGTTGCCGGCCAGCGACTGGATCGAGGCGCCGCTGGTGGTGCCGGAGATGTCGAAGGTACCGTTGTCGGTGACCTTGCTGGAGGCGGCAATGCTGCCGTTGCCAGACAGCGCCAGGGTGGCGTCGTTGCCGATGGATGTCGCACCGGTGTAGGTGTTGGTGCCCGACAGGGTCTCGGTGCCGCCGTTGACGTTGACGCCGCCGGTGCCGGCGATGGTGCCGGCGAAGGTGTCGCCGGCGTTGGTCAGCGTCAGGTCCTTGCTGCCCAGCGCCACGCTGCCGTTGCCGGCCAGCGACTGGATCGACGCGCCATTGGTGGTGCCCGAGATGTCGAGGGTGCCGTTGTCGGTGACCTTGCTGGAGCTGGCGATGCTGCCGTTGCCGGACAGCGCCAGGGTGGCTTCGTTGCCGACCGTGGTGGCACCGGTGTAGGTGTTGGTGCCCGACAGGGTTTCGGTGCCGCCGTTGACCTTGACGCCGCCGGTGCCGGCGATGGTGCCGGCAAAGGTGTCGCCCGCGCTGGTCAACGTCAGGTCCTTGCCACCGAGCGCGACATTGCCAGTACCGGCCAGCGACTGGATCGAAGCGCCATTGCCGGTGCCCGAGAGATCGAAGGTGCCGTTATCGGTGACCTTGCTGGAGTTGGCGATGCTGCCGTTGCCGGTCAGGGCCAACGTGGCGCCATCCCCGACGGATGTCGCACCGGTGTAGGTGTTGGTGCCCGACAGGGTCTCGGTGCCGCCGTTGACGTTGACGCCGCCGGTGCCGGCGATGGTGCCGGCGAAGGTGTCGCCCGCGTTGGTGAGCGTCAGGTCCTTGCTGCCCAGCGCCACGCTGCCGTTGCCGGCCAGCGACTGGATCGAGGCACCGTTGTTGGTGCCCGAGATATCGAAGGTGCCGTTATCGGTGACCTTGCTGGAGGCGGCGATACTGCCGTTGCCGGACAGCGCCAGCGTGGCGCCATTGCCGATGGATGTCGCGCCGGTGTAGGTGTTGCTGCCCGACAGGGTTTCGGTGCCGCCATTGACATTGACGCCGCCGGTGCCGGCAATGGTCCCGGCGAAGGTGTCACCCGCGTTGGTCAGCGTCAGGTCCTTGCTGCCCAGCGCCACGCTGCCGTTGCCGGCCAGCGACTGGATCGACGCGCCATTGCTGGTGCCCGAGATGTCGAGGGTGCCGTTATCGGTGACCTTGCCGGAGTTGGCGATGCTGCCGTTGCCAGTCAGGGCCAGCGCGGCTCCGCTGGCGATCGTGGTGGAGCCAGTGTAGGTGTTGTTGCCACTCAAAGTCAGCATGCCGCCGCTACCCGAGTTGGCGATAGTCATGCCGCCCGGGGTCGGGTCCGCGGCATTCGTAATCGGCGTCGAGATCGACGCGCTCCGGCCGGCCAGGTCTATGGTGCCGTTGTTGCCGGTAATCGAGAGGTTGTAGTTGCCGCCAAGCGCTGTGCCGTCAAGCACTAGCGTGCCGCCGTCGAAGACGGGCTGCAGCGATGCGGGATTGGATGCCAGGCCGCTGGCATTCATGCCCGGCTGATTGATGTTCGTGGCGGGCGTGCTGCCTCCGCCTTCGCTGGGCTGGCCGATCGGCCCCGGCGCGGTCGTGCCGACATCGGCCACGAAGATATTGGTCAGTTGCTGGAAGCCGGGGTCGTCCCGATAGCCGAACTGGAGCGTATTGACCGCCGAGGCCTGGACGTAGAAGTAATAATCGGTGAACGCGATCGCGGGGCCGTTGTTCATGTTGAACAGGTAGCTCCCGTTGAACGATACCTGAAAGATGTTCGGCGTCGCGCCGTCGCTCCGAAAGGAGTAGCTGATCTTTAGGTAGTCGCCTGCGGTGGCGGAAAAACTCTGGGTCAGGTAGCCCAGCGATCCGACCGGCCCAATGTTCGCGTAACAGGTATAGGCGCCGGAGCCGCCGCAACTGACACTAGTAAAGCCTGTGTTACCTGAGATGGACCAGCCGCTGAAGTTACCGGTGGAGAAGTCTCCGTTGCTGATGAGGTTTGAGCTTGCGTGGGCGATGGCCGGCGCCAGTATCAGACTCAGAGCCGCCACGGCTGACTTCGTCAGCGCAAAGCTCGTCTTGCGAGTATGGCCCGTGCTGCCGATCACAGTTCCCTCACCACCCGCATCCTTGCCCTGCGAACGCGTGTTCTCCGATACCACAACCCGCATCCTGAGGGCCTTGTTCCAGACAAGGCGGTAGACCTTATTCATATTATTTCTCCCGTTCTGATTTATTTTTTTTCGGCAAAGAATTGCCCCGCGATTTTCCCGTCAGTGATTAATCGCGCAAAATCGAAAGACATGGATGGACGACCGCTTCCGCATCTTGCTTGCTGCCGGCTCGACCGGTTGGCATGGCAAGGCGGGGGATGGCTGCGTTTCCTGTCGTTCGGACCGTTTTCTTGATATTTATGCCGATGCCGACTTGCACCACCAATGCGCGGCAGCAATGCCAAGGCCTGGAAATTCTTCCAGCCTCGCGGCGTGGATGACCGGCCTGGACCGCCGTGTCAGCCGTAGCACTGACTCGATTCCCCCGTCACGATATGTGGTATTCATTGCCGTGCTGGAATGAAAAACGTGTGATTTTTATCATATCGTGGCTCGTATTAGGGGGGATTTATTCCCCACTCTGGGAGGGACGCGAGATCGAGAAAGGCCGAAGCATCGTTACCACTATTCGTGATGGTCAGCGGTGCGGCACCGGCAAACCTGGCCCGCGTGATGAAGCTGCCGGACCCTTGTTCGTCCGTCTGCGCCGGCCGCACTGGCGACTCGCCACCGCCATCGTTGCCGCGCGCACTGAGCAGTTCGGCGCCGGCGACAAAGGTGTGGTGCCGCTTGCCCCAGACGAGGCGATATGTCTTGCTCATTACGACTGCGATTTGAATGGATTGAGAATATTCTGGCCAATGGCTGCCCTGGACTCACCCCATGAAAGAGGGGTGCCGGGGAAATCGCCTTGTTGCTCGGAAACCCGTATTGTTCTTATTGGTAACCGCCGGCCGGCTGAATGGATGGGAGAGACGACAAGCATCCCTTGCGCTGGTCCGGACTTTCTTTAAATTCCCTTTCTTTAAGCGGTAGCTGCATTGTTTGTTCTTGCCGATTGACCAGCCCCCGCGAAGCGAAAGGTTATCCAACCAGTTTTCGCGCGCGTGCGGGCGCGCGGCCGTCAGAGCAGAAGGCAGGATTACGCATGGGAGATGAAACAGAGACTTTTCTATAGATGATGCGGACTCTATCCGGCGGTACGCGGGAAAAGCTGTCAAGTTCTGACATGGGTGCCGGCGGCACCAAGAGCGGCTTCGGGTGGGCTATAGTCCTGCGTGCCGCGGCGGCGGCAATCGTCGCGGCACGCAGCGTCGCGCTCTGGCGGCAAAATGCGCAGTGACTGGAGCAAGATTTGAAGAGAGGCGGGTGGCGAAAACGGCACAATGCAGCAGGCGGGCAAGCGGGCCTCGGCCCAGTAAAGGCCATGATCTGTTCGTTTTGCATCGTCCTGCTGTGCGTCTTCATCCCGAGCGAGGCGCAAGCCGGGTTGCGCCTGCCCGCTTCGGGGCAGATCGCACTTGACCGTCATTGGGAGCTGTTGCTCGATCCACAGGACAGCTTGAGCGTCGAGCAGATGGCGCAGCCCGAGATCGCCGCCGCCTTCCTCCCGCAGACCGCGCCGCCGGCGCTGGGCTACCGGCACGGCAGCGTCTGGCTACGGATCACGCTGTCACGACCGGCGCAGGCCTCACCGCAATGGCTGCTGCAGCTGCGGTCGGCCCTGCTCGACGACGTCACGCTCTACACGCCCCGGCCTGGCGGCGGCTATAGCGTGCATGTCGCCGGCGACCGGCAACCGATCGCGGGGCGCGACATCTTCCACCGTACGCCAGTCTTCCTGCTGAACCTTCCGCCCGAGCATCCCGTCACCGTGTACTTGCGCGTGCGCAGTACGAGCACGCTGAGCTTCCCGCTGACAATCTGGTCGCCAGATGCGTTCATCGGGGTCATTGGTACGGAGCAACTGCTGTTCGGACTGTTCTACGCCACGCACCTGATCCTGCTGATGGTCTGCGGGTGGTTCTACTGGGTGACGCGACATCGCTCGTTCGGGCTGTTCAGCCTGACCGTGCTGGCCAACCTGTTCACTTCGCTCTCGGCCGAGGGTTTTACGTACCAATACCTGCTGCCGGGTTGGCCGCTGCTCGCCGATGCGCTGTATGTCGTTAGCTGGTTCGTCGCCGTGCCGCTGGGCGCGCTGTTCACGCTGCACTATCTCGGCCTCTTTGACTCGCCTTGGCGGCGCTGGGTGCGCGGCTTCTCACAGCTGACCTGGGTGATCGCCGCCCTCGCGGCCCCCTTCCTCGTGGTCGTCAACATCTGGTGGCTGCGGCCGCTGATGGTGCTCTGGCAAACAATCGCCATCGGCGTGTTGCTTTACCTCTCAGGCTGGATGACCTGGCGCGGCGACCGGCCGGCACGTGTGATCCTGCTGGTGCTGACGCTGCTGATCGGCGGCACGGTGCTGCGGCTCGCGCGCAATGTCGGCTGGATCGATCCGGGCGTGTTCGTCGACAACGCCAACTATCTGGGCATGATGGCCTTCCTGCTGATCATGAACTCGGCCATCAGCCGGCAGTACAATGACATGCTTACGCAGAAGGAACTGGCCCAGACCGAAGCGCTGCGAGTCGCGCGCCAGGCCGAGCGCGACCTGGAGGCCAAGGTAGCCCTGCGCACCCAGGCACTGCGCGAGGCCATGGCGCACGTGGAGGTGGCGCTGTCGCTGGAGCGGCAGGCGCAGGAAGAACAACGGCAGTTTCTGGCCACGGTCTCGCACGAGTTGCGCACGCCGCTGGCCGTGATCGACATCACGGCACAGAACCTGGAACTGGAAGATGCCGAAGTCGACCCGCAAACGTCAGCGCGATACAAGAAGATCCTGCGCGCCACGCAACGCATGACGTTGCTGCTCAACGACTCGCTCCACGAGAGCTGCTTTGAACTACTGCACAAGGGCGCGCGGCCCACACCCGTTGACCTGGCCTCGCTGCTTGAGGACGCTGCGGCCGCGGCGCATCTGCTCTCCGAGGGGCACACGCCTGACGTGGACGCACAAGCACTGCCCAAGGACTTTCAGTGCGACGGGAGCCTGCTGCGACTGGTCCTGCGCTCACTGGCCGACAACGCCGTCAAGTACACGCCGGCCGGTAGCCGCGTGACACTGCGCGGACGCACCGTGGCGCACGGCGTCGAGCTTGAGGTACAAGACGACGGCCCGGGCATCCCGCCGGCCGACCTGCCCCATATCTTCGAGCGTTTCTATCGCGGCCGGAATGCTGGCCGCAAGCCAGGCACCGGGCTGGGGCTGCCGCTGGCACAGCGCATGGTCGAGATCCAGGGGGGGACGCTCACGCTGGAAAGTACGCCGGGTCATGGCTGCCTTGTGCGCATCTTCCTTCCGGCCGAGCCGCGCCCAAGCGCGCCCGCCCCCGACGGCGCAGCGCCGCAGCCGGCATGATCCGGACTGCGCTCACTCTACCGACAGCGGTGCGGCAAAGGCGTAGCCCTGGCGATGCGCGGTCTTCAGCGGCAGTTCCGATCCCGCCTCGCTGCGCCAGCGTTGGCGCAGACGGCTGACCAGGGTTTCCAGCCGGCGCTCGTCGTAGCGCATCCAGCTAATGCCGAAGCCCTCGGCGATGTGCCTGCGCTCGACCGGCTGGCCTGGCTGGCGAGCCAGCAGTTCGAGCAACTTGCTTTCATTGCTGGACACGACCAGCCGGTCTCCTGCCGGGGCCAGCAGGGTGCTGGCCTGGCGGTCGAGGCGCCAGCTGGTGACCACGCGCCGGCTCAGCGCATGCAGGACCGCTTCAAATTCCACCAGTTTGATCGGCTTGACCAGATAGTGGTCCGCCGCGTCTGTCAGGGCACGCACACGATCGCGCGTATCGCCTAGCGCCGTGAGCATGACGATGCCGCAAGCCGCGCGCTGCTCCCGAAGCCAGCTGGCGGCATCGAAGCCGGAGCCGTCCGGCAGCATGACATCGACAACCGCGATATCCGCTTGAAGTGCCAGCGGCCGGAATTCCTCCAGGGTACCGGCTTGGCTGACATGCCAGCCGCGCTTTTGCAGGAAGCTCGCGATCTCCTCGCGCAACTCAGTTTCGTCCTCAAGCAGTAATACTCTTGTCATTTCCAGGATCTCGCCAGGATGTGCATGATTGGATAATCAATATTAGCGCGCCCCGTTTGCAAGATGAAATCCCCCAATATTAGGGGATTATGCAAGTTCGAATGAGAACTACAATGTCGCATCGCAGGACACACCAATACCCTAAGCGGAACAGGAAGCAGGACGCACGGCGATGTCAATTTACCTTCTCGGATTTCTGCTCTTTGAGGCTCTGTGGTTCCTCCCCTTCAGAAAGGTATTCAGGGCTGCCCACTTCAGCTGGCCTTATGCATACTTGGCGCTCCTTCCCCTCGTTGGTCCGCTACTCTGCATTTGGCTGCTTGCCACTTGTCCGTGGCCACTCAAGACCAAGCTGGTCCGCTCCGGCTCAAGTGCGTGACCGGGCGCGGCAACGAAGGGTGGCCCCTTCGGCCACTGGTACCGGAGAAATCTTCATACGCTGCGTGGCCGCCCATGAAGTTGCAGCACTGATGAAGTATCGTGGCTTACTGGTCACTCGTCAGAATTCGACACGATCACCGCTTCCAGCGCGGTTGGATCACTGACGACAAGCTGCCGATAGCGTTGCTGGACCCATCCCTTCTGCTTCCAGTGCGACATGACCAGACCGATGCTCTGGCGCGTGACGCCCAACATCTTGGCGAGCTCCTGATGGGACAGCGGGAGGTTAATGACAATGCCGCCGGTACCAGGCGTACCGTGCTGGCTCATCAACGTCAGCAAGCGCTTGGCCAGACGCGCGGACAGCCTTAGCAGGACCGTATCCTCCGTGACCTCGCAAAAAGTGCGCACGGTCGCGCACAACTCCTGAATGATCCGCCATTGGAGCGCCGAATGCCGCTTCATGAGCGAGAGGAAATCCGCCTGACGCAATACCAGCAGGGAAGTATCGCCAACGCAGTGGGCCAACTGGCGGCGCGCCTTCCCGTCCAGCAGCGACAGCATGCCCACCTCCGCGCCCACATCGACGATATGCAGCAGCATATCGTCGCCGCGCGCGTTCTGCCCTCCCAGCCTCACCTTCCCGGAGACCACGAGATAGAGGCATTCCGGCGGGTCACCGAGCGCATATAGCGCAGCCCCATTGCGATGTCGGCACAAATGCAGGCATGAGGCCACGTCGGCAATGATGGCGGGGTCGAGGCCTTGCAGCCAGTGGTGCGCGAGAAATTGCTCTTTGTCCGACGGGCTCATGCACATTTCCTAGGGAAAATCCGGATCTGATTTCCAGGCGGAAACACGCCAATTGCAATCTTTCTGGCAATCCCGGAATTCGGGCCGGTCCAATATAGCACAGCGTTTTCTTGATAACGGACAAGAAGGAGACCTGAGCATGGACCCATTAACCTACTCCGAGTGTGCAGATGTGCGTGAACGTGTTTCAGACGAGGAGTGGCAGCTGCGCGTTGATCTGGCCGCATGCTATCGGCTGGTCGCCCATTATGGCTGGGACGATCTGGTGTTCACGCATATTTCTGCCCGCGTGCCGGGCCCGGAGCACCATTTCCTGATCAATCCCTATGGCGCGCTGTTCGAGGAGATCACCGCGTCGAGCCTGGTGAAGGTGGACCTTGACGGCCAGCCGGTCATCGATTCACCGTTTCCCGTCAATCCCGCCGGCTTCACCATCCACAGTGCCATCCATGAAGCACGCGATGATGCCAGATGCGTGCTGCATACCCATAGCCTGAACGGCGTCGCGATCTCGACGCGCAGGAGTGGCCTGACGTTGGTGTCCCAGCAGGCGCTCAATGTCTTTGGTTCCGTGAGCTACCACGATTATGAGGGACTTGCGGTGCGCGCCGACGAGAAGGCGAGGCTGGTGGCCGATCTGGGCAGCAATCCCTTGCTCATTCTGCGCAATCACGGCCTCCTGGCCGTTGGCCGGACCATCCCCGATGCGTTCCTGGCCATGTACACACTGGAAGCCGCCTGCCGGATTCAGGTGCTCGCTGAATCGGGTGGCATGCCGCTGACGCCGGTATCACCCGCGCTGCTGGACACGATTCAGGCCGACAGCAAGATCACTACCCTGGGGAAGTTCGGGGATCTGGCGTGGCCGGCCTTGCTGCGCCGGCTCGACCGCAAGGATCCGTCTTTCCGCCGGTAGTGCGCCCGCCAGGAGCGGGGTTCCATTCGTGCAGCCCCTCTCACGATGCCAATCAGGAATGAGGAGATCCTTAATGTCCCCAGCGCAAGCCCAGGTCGACACGATGACGTTGCTTCGAGGCGAATCGACCCGCCGATTCACTGAGTTCCAGCAGGATGCGCTCTACAAACGCGTCATCTGGCGCGTGATGCCATTGCTCCTGATGTGCTATGGCTTTTCCTTCATCGACCGCATCAACGTCAGCTTTGCAAAGCTCCAGATGGCATCGGAGCTCGGGTTGAGCGATGCGGTATATGGACTCGGCGCGGGCATCTTCTTTATCGGCTATTTCCTGATGGAGTTGCCGAGCAACCTGATCCTCGAGCGGGTCGGCGCCAGGATCTGGATCGCCCGCATCATGATTACGTGGGGCCTCATTTCGGCGGCCATGATGTTCGTGCAGAGCGCGGCGTCGTTCTATGCGTTGCGCTTCCTGCTCGGCGCTGCTGAAGCTGGCTTCTTCCCGGGCATCATCCTCTATCTCACCTACTGGTTTCCATCGGCGCGGCGAACTAAAGTTCTGGCCGCCTTTTTTGTCTGCCTGCCGATTGCCTTTACCGTGGCGGGGCCGGTGTCGGGCTACATCATGACGGGGTTGCACGGCGTCTGGGGGTATTCGGGCTGGCAGTGGATGTTCGTGGCCGAAGCCCTGCCCACGCTGGTCCTGGGTGTCCTGGTCTGGCGCTATCTGGACAGCCGGATCGAGGATGCCAAATGGCTGTCCCCCGAGGAAAAGGCAGTACTGCAACACAATATCGCCCAGGACTGCGCTGCGCGAACCCAAATGCCGCTGATGCGGGTACTGGCGGACCCACGCCTGTGGGTGTTCTGCCTCATGTACCTCGGCTTCCAGTTTGGCGGCGTCGTGGTGTCGTTCTTCTCGCCACAGCTGATCAAAGAGAGCGGGGTCTCCGACATCGCCAGAATCGGACTGCTCTCGGGTGGTCTTGGGTTAGCCACTATCGTGGCCACGATTCTGATCGCGCACAGCTCAGTTCGCCTTCGGGAGCAACGCATGCATGTCGTGGTGCTGGGCGCGGTCGGTGCCGCAGCCTTGCTCGGTTGCGCATGGCTGCGGCATAGCGCGATGCCAAATCAGACGATACCGATGTGGGTGCTCCTGGCGATCACCGCGGGCACGCTCACCGGTTATCTGCCAGTCATGTGGAGCCTCATCACCGAGCGGTTCCCGGGATCGGCGGCCGCGGCAAGCATCGCGATCATCAACGCGGTCAGCAATCTTGCAGGCTTTACCGGACCGACGATGATCGGGGCCATCAAATCCTCGACCGGAAGCATGGCGGGCGGCGTGGCCTTGTGTGCATTGTTTGTGGCCTTGGCCAGCCTTCTGATGGCATTCGCAGGCAGGCCAGAATTCCTTCGCAAGAACCAGGAGTAATGCATGAGCAATCCAGGACCTATCGTCATCCATGGTGCAGGCTCGATTGGCTGTTACATCGGCGGATGGCTGGCAGCGGCCGGTGCGCCGGTCATCTATCTGGGCCGTTCCGGCATCCGTGAGGAAATCGCCGCCCACGGCATGTTGCTGACCGGCCAGGAGGGGCGGCAATGCGGGTTTCAGCCCCGTGAAGTCGACTACCGAACCGACCCGCAGGTACTGTCAGAGGCCAGGCTGATCCTGGTGGCAGTCAAGAGTCTGGGAACGCAGGCCGCGGCTGAGGAGATCCGGCGCCATGCGCGGCAGGATGCCCTGGTCGTCAGCTTGCAGAATGGCCTGCGCAATGCAACAGCATTGCGTGCTGCCTTGCGGGACAAACGGGTGCTCGCCGGCATGGTTCCGTTCAACGTCGTCCATCGGGGGCCGGGCCATTGGCATTGCGGCACCAGCGGCAATCTGCAAATCGAGGCCAGCCCGCTGCTGGCAGATTATCTGCCATGGTTCGCGCAAGCCGGCCTGCCAGTGACAGAAAGCGCCGATATCGCCGCGACGCAATGGGGAAAATTGCTGCTGAACTTGAATAACCCGATCAACGCCTTGTCCGGATTGCCGCTTCGCGAACAGCTTGCGCAGGCAGCCTATCGGCGCTGCCTCGCGTTCTGCGTGGAGGAAGCTCTTCACTGCCTGAACGGCGCCGGGATCAGACCCCGGGCTGTCGGGCCAGTGCCGCCCGAGGAAATGGTCAGACTGCTGCGCTTGCCGGACGATGAATACCAACTGGTGGTCGGAGCGCGGCAGAAGATCGACGCTGCAGCGCGCTCGTCGATGTGGGAAGACCTGGAGCATGGGCGGCCAACCGAGGTTGACTATCTGAATGGCGAGGTCGTGGCGTTAGCGAAGGCACTTGGTCAAAGCGCACCGTGCAATGCCATGGCACTGGCTCTCGTACATGCGGCAGAGCATGGCGGGCGTCGGGACTGGGGTGGTGGGGAGCTCCTTCAGCAACTTGTCAGCGGTATGACGGATAGCTGAATACCGTCAAGCTGCCCCGGCACCTGAACTTACGGTTTGTGCGCCGTGCCAAGGCACGTGGGGTCGCACCGTTCACCAGCATTCAAAGCTGAACTCGCAAAAATCTTCCAATAAGACAAGGAGGCGAGAAATGAAAGTGATTCATCAACGCTGGAATCAATCGATGGGCATGGTGCTTGGGGGCGCAGCATTAATAGCCGGGACGGCACAGGCCCAGTCAAGTGTGACGCTATACGGCGTAGTTGACGCCAACATCGAGTATGTCAACAATTTCTCCAGTGTCACTCCGTCGGCAGCCAATGCCTTTGGCCGAGGTCCCGCACACAGCCTGGTGCGCATGAATTCCGGTGGTCTTTCCGGTTCGCGCTTCGGTCTGCGTGGCGTCGAGGACCTGGGCGGTGGTCTGAAAAGCCTGTTCGTACTGGAAAGCGGTTTTGGCCTGGACGATGGCAAGTCACAGCAGGGTGGCCGCCTGTTCGGTCGTCAGGCCTACATCGGCATCGAGCGCAGCCAGGTCGGGCGTTTCACTTTCGGCCGCCAGTACACCAGTCTGTTTGAAGGGCTTGCCAACTTCTCGCCCACCGCCTACTCGACTCAGTATGAACCCATCGCCGCTCAGACGGGCCTGAATTTCCGTTCGGACAACACTGTCAAGTACAACGGCCAGTTCGGCGGCATGACGATCATTGCTCATTGGTCGTTCGGCAATGGCGTGGCTGGCGGTGGCGAGGTACCCGGCCAGTTCCGGGCCGATAGCGGCTACGGTGCTGCAGTGGTGTACACGAATGGTTCGGTTGGCATGACCGCCGCCTATGACCAGTACAATCCCACGCTGGCTGCGGGAGGTGGGACCGGTGCTTTCAGGAAGGCCGCCATTGGGGGCAGCTATGCCTCAGGCCCAGCCCGGATCATGGGGGGATATCGCTGGGGGCAGAACAAGAATGCCACCGACATCACCATGCTGCGCGACAACTACTATTGGATCGGCGGCGCCTACCAGGCTACGCCGGCACTGAGCCTGACGCTTGCCTACTACTATGACGACGTCAAGAGCCTTGCCGGCATCAACGTCATGAATCCCTGGCAGCTCACATTCATCACTGATTACAGGTTGTCCAGGCGTACTGACATCTACCTGACGGCGGCTTACTCGAAGCATTCCGGCCTGAACTTTGATACCTCCGCGATCAGCTTTGCCAATGGGTATTTTCCGGGCACCGGGACGGACAATATGTTCGGTGCCGCTGTGGGAGTCCGCCATATTTTTTGATCGCTAGCCCGTTTGCTGGCGCGCACGATCCGGGCCGGCGCGCAGGCCCGCCCTTCGGCTGAGGCGACATTGCGGGATCTCAAGTCGAAGCGAATCCCTGGCGCGTCGAAGGACTTCCACACTATTCCATGGTTGTGAGCGCAATGCTCGAGCGCTCACAACCATGAAGCCGATCGTGGCGCTCGCGAGACCAGCGTCTCAACTTCTCCTGTCCGTTGGCGTTTGCCAGCCCGGCGTCGTATGCGGGTTGCGATCCCGGCGGCAACTCCACGCCTCCCCTGTTTGCTGTCTGCGATGGTCGGGAAATCCCTTGGTTGACAGCGCTGTCAATTCCGATGGATTCTCTAGCCTCGCGGGACGTTGATGGCGGCGCCCCCGGCGAAAAAAGACAAAATCACGGCCCGACGCGCCAGCCGCGGCGGGTCAATTACAGGAGACATTTCATGGATTCCGGGAGTCGCATTACATCTCGATCACAGGGGGCCCGTGCCGCACGCAAGATGGTGCAAGGCATGATCTGGGCACTCGCCATCGGCGCCGCCAGCGCCCATGCCTACGACATCACGACCAGCCCATACTTGCTGGGTGACTGGGGCGGCCTGCGCACCCGCCTGGCCGAACAGGGCGTCACGTTCAATCTTGGCTACGGCAGCGAACTGGCGCACAACTTCAGCGGCGGCACCGACCGGCTGACGCGCTATACCGACCAATGGGTGTTTGGCACCACCCTTGACCTGAACAAGCTGTGGGGCTGGCAGGGCGCCACGTTCCAGGCCACGGTCACGGACCGCAATGGCCGCAACCTGGGCGCCGACGCCAACATCGGCAACAACATGCTGATTCAGGAAGTCTACGGACGTGGCCAGACCTGGCACCTGACGCAGTTCTGGCTGAACCAGAAACTCCTGGACGACCGACTGCAGATCAAGCTCGGCCGCCTGACCGTGGGCGAGGACTTCGCGAGCTTCTCGTGCGACTTCCAGAACCTGACCTTCTGTGGTTCACAGCCGGGCAACCTGGTCGGCAACTACTGGGTCAACTGGCCGACCAGCCAATGGGCGGCGCGCGTCAAGTATCAGACGTCGCAGGAAACTTATGTGCAGACCGGCGTGTACCAGGTCAACCCGAAATACGTCGATGACAGCTATGCGCGCCATAGCGGCTGGAAGCTGAACAACCCCAGCGGCACCACCGGGGCGCTGATTCCTCTGGAAGCCGGCTGGCTCCCCAGTCTCGGCGGCCGGCCTGGCTCGTACAAGGCAGGCGTCTGGTACAACACGTCCAATGGCAACGACCTGTACTACGACGTCAACCACAACCCGCGCGGCATTACGGGCCTGGCGCCGCTCCAGCGCAGCGGCCAGTATGGCGCATACGTCAACTTTCAGCAGCAGGTCACGGGCACCGCCGGCGGCCGTGGCGCGACGGTGTTCCTGAACATCTCGCAGGCCGATCGCAACACGGCGCAGGTCGACGGCCAGATTGCGCTGGGCGTCCAGTACAAGGGCCCGTTCGACCGGCTCGCCGACACCATCGGCTTTGCCGTTGGTGCGACGCACAACAACGGCCGCCACGCAGACTTCGTGCGCCAGACCAACGCCCGTACCGGCCAGAGCACCGTTGTCGGCGATGGCTACGAGTACGTGAGCGAGTTGTATTACAGCTGGTCGCCCGTGCCGTCGGTGTACTTCCGTCCCAACCTGCAGTACATCCTGCATCCGGGCGGAACCACGCAGAACAAGAATGCGTTCGTGGTGGGCCTGAAATCTGGCGTAACCTTCTAGACGGCGCGCCCGGCACCACCCCACAACAAAACCCGCAGACAGGAGACACGCCATGATTTCCCGACTCTTGAAGACCATTGCCGTTGCCGCAGCGCTCACCGCCGGGAACGCCGTTTTTGTCGCCGAGGCCCACGCCAGCAAGGAGGCGCCCGTCATCGGCTTCTCGATCGACGACCTGCGCGTCGAGCGCTGGACGCATGATCGCGACTACTTCGTCGATGCGGCCAGGAAGCTGGGCGCCACCGTCAATGTGCAGTCGGCCAATGCCAATGAATCGCGGCAGATCGCGCAGATCGAGAACCTGATCGCCCAGGGCGTGGACGCGCTTGTCATCGTGCCGTTCAACTCCAAGGTGCTCGGCAATGTGATTGCCAGTGCCAAGCGGGCCGGCATCAAGGTGGTGTCGTACGACCGGCTGATCCTCGGCGCCGATATCGATGGCTACGTCTCCTTCGATAACGAGAAGGTCGGCGAAATGCAGGCGCAGGGGGTCATCAAGGTGGCGCCGAAGGGCAACTATTTCCTGCTGGGCGGTGCCGCGACCGACAACAATGCCCGCATCCTGCGCGAAGGGCAGATGAAGGTGCTCAAGCCGCTGGTCGACAAGGGCGACATCAAGATCGTCGGCCAGCAGTGGACACCCGAATGGGACCCGGCCAAGGCGCAGAGCATTGTCGAGAACGTGCTGACCGCGAACCAGAACAACATCCAGGGTATTGTCGCTTCCAACGACGGCACCGCCGGCGGCGCGATTCAGGCGCTGGCGGGCCAGAAGCTGGCCGGCAAGGTGCCGGTGTCCGGCCAGGACGCCGATCTCGCGGGCGTGCGGCGCGTGGTCGAGGGCACCCAGGCCATGACGGTCTACAAGCCGATCAAGACCATCGCCGCATCGGCGGCGCAGCTCGCCGTGGATCTGGTCAAGGGCAAGACGCCCAAGTTCAACGCCCAGTTCGACAACAGCAAGACGAAGGTCAGCACTGTGCTGCTGACGCCGACGCTGCTGACAAAAGAGAACATCGATGTCGTCATCCAGGATGGCTTCTACACGCGCCAGCAGATCTTCGGCAAGTAAACGCTACGGCAAACGGATGAAAAGGGGGCGAGGATGAGCAACGGCTACCTCCTGGAGATGCGCGACATCGTCAAGACGTTCTCCGGCGTGCGCGCGTTGGACGGCATCAGCCTGGCCGTGCGGCCGGGCGAGTGCGTCGGACTGTGCGGCGAGAACGGCGCGGGCAAATCGACCTTGATGAAGGTGCTGTCCGGGGTCTACCCATATGGGACGTTCGATGGGGAGATCCTGTGCGAAGGCAAGCCGCTGCAGGCGCATTCGGTGCGCGACAGTGAGCGCGAGGGCATCGTCATCATCCACCAGGAGCTGATGCTTGTGCAGCAGCTGTCGGTGGCGGAGAACGTCTTCCTCGGCAATGAGATCACCCTGCCTGGCGGCCGCATGGACTATGACGCCATGTACCGCGAGACCGAGGCACTGCTGGCGCGGCTCAAGCTGACGGACGTCAACGTCGCCGCCCCGGTCATGCACTATGGCAGCGGCCACCAGCAGTTGTTCGAGATCGCGAAGGCCCTGGCCAAGAACGCGAAACTGCTGATTCTGGATGAGCCGACGTCTTCGCTCAGCGCCAAGGAAATCGACGTGCTGCTGACGATCATCGAAGACCTCAAGCGCAGCGGCGTGGCGTGCGTCTATATATCCCACAAGCTCGACGAGGTGGCGCGCGTCTGCGACACCATCACGGTGATCCGCGATGGCACGCACGTCGGCACCCGCCCGGCCGCGGAAATGAGCGTCGACGACATCATCACCATGATGGTGGGTCGCCAGATCAACTCGCTGTTTCCACGGACCGAGCGCGCGATCGGCGAGGTCGTGCTGGAGGCGCGCAATGTCACCTGCTGGGACGTGACCAATCCGAGCCGAAAACGCGCGGACAATGTGTCGTTCAGTGTGCGGCGCGGCGAGATCCTCGGTATTGCCGGGCTGGTCGGCGCCGGCCGGACCGAACTCGTCTCAGCCATCTTCGGCGCCTATCCCGGGCGCTCGACGCTGGAGCTGGAGATAGACGGCAAGCCGGTAAAGATCAGGACACCGGCGCAGGCGATCGCCAACGGGGTCTGCCTGGTGCCGGAAGACCGCAAGCGCCACGGCATCGTGCCGCTGCTCGGCGTGGGTGACAACATCACCCTCGCCACGCTTGCGCAGTACGCCAGCGGCGGACACGTCGACCGGAACGCCGAGCTCGCGGTTGTCGACCGCTCGATCAGGCAACTGCGGATCAAGACGGCCAGCCCGGCACTGTCGATCGCAGGCCTGTCCGGTGGCAACCAGCAGAAGGCGGTGCTGACCAAGATGGTGCTGGCCAAGCCCAGGGTGCTGATTCTCGATGAGCCGACCCGTGGCGTCGATATCGGTGCCAAGTACGATATCTACAAGATGATCTTCGATCTCGCCGCGACGGGCGTGGCCATCATCATGGTTTCGTCCGAACTGCCGGAAATCCTGGGCATGAGCGATCGCGTGCTCGTGATCGGCGAAGGGCAGTTGCGCGGCGACTTCGCCAACCAGGGGCTGAGCCAGGAGCACATCCTGGCCGCCGCACTCAACACCCAACCTCTGCAGCGCGCTGCCTGAATGCCATGAACAAAATCCAATCCCAAGCCGGTAGCCGGCCGCTCGAGGCCTCAGGCGGGCTGCGCATCGATGCCCGCCAGATCCAGCAGATTTTCGTGCGCTACAAGATTCTTGCGCTGCTGCTGGCCGTGGCGCTGATCTGGCTGTTCTTCTGGGGCAAGACCGGCGGCACCTTCCTGACGCCGCGCAGCCTCTCGAATCTGTTCCTGCAGATGTCGGTGACGGGGATGCTGGCATGCGGCATGGTGTTTGTCATCATCGCGGGGGAGATCGACCTCTCAGTGGGATCGCTGCTGGGCCTCCTGGGCGGGCTGGTGGCGGTCCTGACCGTCAACCTGGGGTGGAACACATGGCTTGCAGTGGCCGCCGTGCTCGCCGCCGGCGTGCTGATCGGCGCGGCCAACGGCTTCGTGACGACGCGCATGCGGATTCCCTCTTTCATCGTCGGCCTCGGCGGCATGCTCGCGTTCCGCGGCCTGCTGCAATGGGGGACCGACGCCGTGACCATTGCGCCGGTGCCCGATGATCTCGTGATGATCGCCCAGGGCTTCGTGCCGCCGGCGATCTCCTGGTGGCTGGCGGCGGCAATCGTAGCAACCGCGGGCTTCCTCACCGTGCAGCGGCGGCGCACCCGCGCCCGGCTGGCACTCCAGTCCGCGCCGGCCTGGGCCGACGCGCTGCGGATCGTGGCCATCGCCGTCGCCGTGGTCGGTTTCGTCACGGTGCTGAACCGCGCCAACGGTGTGCCGATTCCGGTGCTGATCCTGCTGGTCCTGCTCGCGGCGTTCTCCTATGTCGCCATGCAGACCGTGTTCGGCCGCCACGTGTACGCCGTGGGCGGCAACGTGGAGGCGACCCGGCTGTCCGGCGTCAACGTCGACCGCGTCAAGCTGGCGGTGTTTGCGCTGATGGGGCTGATGTGCGCGTTCGCGGGCATCATCACCACCGCGCGCTCGGCGGCGGGCTCGCCTTCGGCCGGCATCGGCGGCGAACTGGATGCGATCTCCGCCTGCTTCATCGGCGGCACGTCGATGCGCGGCGGCTCGGGCACGGTCTACGGCGCGCTGATTGGCGCGCTGGTGATGGCCAGCCTGGACAACGGCATGCAGCAGATGAACGTCGACAGCTCGTGGCAGATGATCGTCAAGGGCTTCGTGCTTGTGCTGGCGGTCTGGATCGACGTGCTGTCGGGCTCCAACCGGGGCTGAGGCAGATGAACCATGCCCGGATCCTGCTTGCTGTGGGCACCTATACGCAGGCGATGCCGCACGTGGATGGCAAGGGGCTTGGCATCCACATGCTCGCGTTCGACCCGGCCGACGTTTCCCTGAAGGAGGTCGCGCTCCACGCGGCAACGCCGAATCCGTCCTACCTGGCCGCGTCCGCGCGCGGTGACCGCCTGTACGGCGTGCGCGAGCTCGGCGCCGCCGACGGCGCGGCGATCGATGTCTTTGCCATCGAGGAGGGTGGGGCGGGCCTGCGCCCGCTGGCCAGCATTCCTGTCGCTGGCGCCGACCCCTGTTTCCTCAGCGTGGACGATGGCGCGAACCGGCTCTATGTGGCGAACTACACCTCCGGCGAGGTACTGGCGTTCAGCCTCGACCCAGACCGTATGCCGCGCGCTGAGCCCGTGGTGCTGCGCCGCCATGGCAGCGGCCCGCGCAAGGACCGCCAGGAGGGGCCGCACGCGCACTGCGCGGTCGCCGGCCCGGACGGGACCAGTGTCTATCTGTGCGACCTCGGCACTGATACCGTCGCGCGCCATCCGATCCGCGGCGGCCATGTCGCAACGGCGCCAGACCTCGAACTGCGCGCCACGCCCGGCGCAGGCCCGCGGCATCTCGCCTTCGACGCATCCGGCGACTTCCTCTTCATCGTCAACGAGCTGTCGTCGACCGTCGCGCTGTACCGGATCGACGCGGGCGAGGCACGCAAGCTGTGCGAGGCGAGCACGCTGCCGCCTGCCTGGACCGGCGCCAGCACCGCGGCTGCCATCCGCGTTCATCCCGGCGGCGGCTGGGTCTACGCCAGCAACCGCGGACACGACAGCATTGCCGCGCTGCGGGTCGATCGCGCCACCGGCAGCCTGGTGCCAGCCGGCTGGTGGCCGGCTGGCGGGCGCACGCCGCGCGACTTCGTCCTGACGCCTGACGGCGCGTTCCTGCTGGCGGCAGCGCAGGACGACGCGCTGATCCGGATCTTCCGCGTCGATGCGCGCACCGGCGCCCTGACGCACGCCGGCCGCGACTATCGGCTGCAATCTCCCGCCTGCCTTTGCTTGCTCCCCCGACCGGGATTCTGACATCGACCCTGACATCGACCCTGACATCGTGACTGATTTCGTTAAACCTGCCCGCATTCTCGTCACCGGCGCGGCCGGCAACCTTGGCCGCAAGGTCGTCGAAGCGCTGGCTTCCACGCCATGGTGCACCACCATCATCGGTGTCGATCACGCCGGCAACGCGGCCGGCTTTCCTGCACAAGTCCGCGACCGCCTGCAATTCGTCACGGCGGATCTCACGCAATCCGACAGCGCGTGGACCCGCCTGATGGCCGGCACCGACGCCGTGGTGCATCTCGCCGCCGTTCAGCCAACACCGGAGGCGACCTGGCAACAGGCGATGGCCTCTTACGATATGACGCTCAGCGTGCTGCGCGCGGCGGCGGAGCAGGGCGTGCGCCGCTTCGTCTTTGCGTCGTCCAACCACGTGATGGGCGGCTACAAGGATCAGCCGCTGGCCGGCCGGCTCGGCCCGGGCAAGCTGACCACCTCGCTGCCCGTGGCGCCGGGCACGCACTGGCACAACGGCGTCGAGGCTGTCGATTCCACCGCCTACGCCACCTCGAAAGCCATGGGCGAGCGGCTCTGTGCGGCGGTGGCCGCGCTCTCGGGAGGGGGGCTGACCAGCGTGGCGCTGCGCATCGGCTGGACCCTGCCTGGCGAGAATGACCCCAACGACATCAACTACGCCGGCGCAGCGCACACCCCGCCCCCCGGCGCCACGATTGACGAGGAAAGCCGCATCGCACTGCGCTGGTTCCGCAATATGTGGCTGTCCAACGGCGACCTGCGCCGCCTGTTCATCGCCGCCGTGGGCGCCGATGGCGCGGGCTGGCCGGCCGGCTCGGTCATCGTCAACGGCGTGTCCGACAATGGCGAAATGGACTGGGATCTCGGCAGCGCCCGGCAGTACCTCGGCTATGCGCCGCAGGACAATCTTTATCGGCAGATCGCGGGCTAGCATCCTGTCAGTTCGCGCGTCCCGTCTATGCGGACGGGGCGCGCGTCGAGTCGCGCACGACGATCTCGTACCCGAGCGTCTTGTGCGGCGACTGCTGCCTGAGCCCGGGGTGCTGCGGGCGCTGGCCGGCCGCGATCTGTTCGACCGCCGCATACGCCATGCCCTGGATCGGCTGGCGCACGGTGGTCAGGCTTGGCCAGACCTGGCGCGACAGCGGCGTGTCGTCATAGCCGGCCACAGACAGCGCGCCGGGCACGTCGATGCCCTGCGCGTGCGCCGCGTAGAGAACGCCGGCTGCCATGTCGTCGTTGCCGGCGAAGATCGCGGTCGGGCGCGGCGAGCGCGCGAGCAGCCGCCGGCCACACTCGACGCCGGATTCGAATGAATGGGTGCCTTGCTCGACCAGGTCCACGTCGATCGGGATGCCGCTTTGCTTCATCGCGTCGCGATAGCCTTCCAGACGCTCGTGCGCCGCCCCGTGGTCGGGATGGCCGATGACAAAGCCGATGCGGCGGTGGCCCAGCCCGATCAGGTACAGCGTCATGTCCCGCGCCGCCGAGCGGTCGTCGCAGGTCACTGACAAGCCCTTGCGTTCGCGGTCGATCGGTGCCAGCCGGACATAGTCGATGCCGACCTCATCCAGTGCCCGCACCAGGTCCGCCACGTCGCAGACGGGCGGGGTCAGGATCAGTCCGGTCAGCGCGCGCTGCCGCACGTTCTGCACGATCTGCGCGCTCAGGTCCGGCGCACGGTAGTTGCATGGGCTCAGCAGCAGGCTGTAGTCATACACGCTGCACGCATCGAGGGCGCCACGCTGCAGGTTGACGACGTAGTTGTCGCTGGGGTTGTCGTAGACCAGCGCGATGATGTTGGTGCGGTTGCTGGCCAGGCCCCGGGCCGACGGGTTCGGACGGTAGCCGAGCCTTTCCATCGACTCGGCCACTTTGAGGCGCGTTTTCTCGCTGACGTTGGGTTCGTGATTGAGAACCCGCGAAACCGTCTTGATCGAAACTCCGGCGTCTGCCGCGACATCGTCTACCGTAATGGAACCGAGGGTTCTGCTGTTTCTCATGGGGACGGTGAAGATGAGATGGACCCCCGGATTTTAAGGCTTGGCGCGTCGCGACGTCACCCCTGCCCGAAGTTTGCGCGTGCTGGCCAGCGCTATCCGCGGCGTCTCAGGCAAAGCGCTGCGTCGGCAGGAGGCATGCCGCAGATCGCATTGCCGGGCAGCCCGCAAAAACCCGCATTGACAGCGCTGTCAATTGCATGGATTCTTTGGGCTGGCCTGGACCCTTGCATTGCCGTCAGTCCCATATCAAGGCAAAGCAAAACCGGGCAAGGCACGTGAACCTTGCCGGAACGCGTGTTGCGCAAGCCCGCGCGCGCAGGTTGAGACAGACAAGGAGCCTTGGGTGAACAAGCCCGATTTCGACATGGTGCTGTTTGGCGGCACTGGTGACCTGGCGCGCCGCAAGCTGCTGCCTTCCCTCTTTGATGCCCATCACGCGGGCTTGCTGCATCCGTCGGCTCGCATTCTCGCCACCGGCAGCCAGCCGCTTGGCACCGGGGACTACGTCGCCTCGCTCGAGCAGAGCGTGCGTCCGGCCCATGCGCTGCCCGAGTCATGGGAGAAATTCTGCGCCCGCATTTGCTACGTGCATGCCGATGCACGCGTGCCGGCCCATTTCGATGCGCTGGCGGAGAAGGTGTTGTCGCGCAAGCCCGGGGCGGTGGTCTGCTATCTCGCTACCGCTCCGCATCTCTTTGTGCCGATCTGCGAGCAGCTGGCGCGAACCGGGCTGAACAGGCCCACTGTCCGCATCGTGCTGGAAAAGCCGCTGGGCCATGACCTGGAATCGAACGAAGCGATCAACTCGGCCGTGGCGAAGTTCTTTGGCGAGGACCAGATCTACCGGATCGACCACTACCTCGGCAAGGAGTCGGTGCAGAACCTGATGGCGATCCGCTTCGGCAACGCGCTGTTCGAACCGCTGTGGCGGCGCGAATGGGTGCAGGACGTGCAGATCACCATTGCCGAGGAACTGGGCGTGGAAACGCGCGGCGACTTCTACGACGGCACCGGCGCCCTGCGTGACATGGTGCAGAACCACCTGCTGCAACTGCTGTGCATGGTGGCGATGGAGCCCCCGGCCAGCCTCAGCGAAGACGCCATCCGCGACGAGAAGATCAAGATCCTCAAGGCACTCAAGCCGATCGCCCCGCAGGACGTGGCTGGGAATACGGTGCGCGGCCAGTACCGCTCGGGCGCGATCGGCGGCAAGCCAGTGCCGGGCTACCTGGAGGAGCAGGGCATTGCGCCCGACAGCCACACCGAGACCTTTGTCGCGATCAAGGCCGAGATCGCCAACTGGCGCTGGGCGGGCGTGCCCTTTTACCTGCGCACCGGCAAGCGCATGCCGTCGCGCGTGGCCGAGATCGTGATCCAATTCCGCGAAGTGCCCCATCCGATCTTCCCCCGGCCGCTTGGCCTGTCGACGCAGAACCGGCTGGTGATCCGGCTGCAGCCGGAAGAAAGCATCCGCCTGTACTGCCTGGTCAAGCAGCCGGGCGACACGCTGGCGCTGACGCCCACCTCGCTGGACCTCGACCTGGCCACGTCCTCCAGGGCGCGCCGCGCCGGCGCCTACGAGCGCCTGCTGCTGGACGTGATCCGCGGGCGCCTGGGCTTGTTCGTGCGGCGCGACGAGCAGGTGCAGGCCTGGCGCTGGGTCGAACCCATCCTGGACACCTGGCGCAACAGCATGGTGCCGGCCAAGCCCTACACGGCCGGCACTTGGGGGCCGGCGGCCTCGTCGGCGCTGCTGTCGCGCGACGGCGCCTTGTGGCATGAGGAAGTCTGAGGCGCGCTGCGCCATCCACGCGCCGCGCGCATCCAACCACAGCTGCACATCATGTCTCTGCCTGGCACTTTTCCACGCTTGCTCGCCGACGTCGGCGGCACCAATGTGCGTTTCACGCTGGAGCGCGCGCCGATGCAACTTGGCCCGATCACCGCGCTCAAAGTGGCAGATTTTCCGTCGCTGGAAGCGGCCGTGCGCCACTACCTGGCCAGCGCGGGAGAGGCGCCGCGCCACGCCGCCGTGGGGCTGGCCAATCCGGTCACTGGTGATCAGGTCAAGCTGACCAACCATAGCTGGGCCTTTTCCGTGGACGGCATGCGCCGCTCGCTGGGGCTGGACACGCTGCTGGCCATCAACGACTTCACCGCGCTGGCGCTGGCGCTGCCGCACCTGCCGGCGCAGGGGCTGGCGCAACTCCGCGCGGGCGAGCCGCAGCCCTCGGCGCCGTGCGTGCTGATCGGCCCAGGCACGGGATTGGGCGTGTCCGGGCTGGTGCCCGGTCATGTCGGCGCATCCGCGGTCGCCCTGGCGGGCGAGGGCGGGCACATCGAAGTCATGCCCGAGACCGATGACGAATGGGTGGCCTGGCACGCCGCGCGCCGGGACTTCGGCCACGTCTCGGCCGAGCGCCTGCTGTCCGGCAACGGCCTGTCGCTGATCCATGCTGCACTGGCCGCAGCAGCGGGCGAGTTGCCGTTGGCGCCACTGTCGCCCGAGCAGGTCACTGCGGGCGCGCTGCAGCACGGCGACCCGCTGTGCGTGCGCAGCATGCGCGTGTTCTGCGGCCTGCTGGGCTCGGTGGCGGCCGACGTGGCACTGGTGCTCGGCGCGCGCGGCGGTGTCTATATTGGCGGCGGCATCGTCCCGCGCTTTGTCGGCGCACTGCGGGCTTCGCCGTTCTGCCAGCGCTTCCTTGCCAAGGGGCGCATGCGCGTGTACCTGGAGGCACTGCCGGTCTTCGTGGTCACCGCCGCGCATCCCGCGCTGCGGGGCCTGTCCGAGGCGCTGTCGCGAACGGTGCCTGCCGGGACCTGAGGCGCAGCCCCGCCACCGGCGAGAGCCAGCGCCGTTGCATCGATCGCGCAGTGCCTGATGGATAAGCATCCGGCATGCGCGGGAGAACCCCTGCACCAAATCCGGCGTCGGCCTAGAATCTCGCATTCGGGCCCGGACGGGCCAGCCTTCTTCGCCAGGAGCGCCCCCATGCCCCACCTCTTCGACCCCCTCGCCATCGGCAACCTCACGCTCGCCAACCGCATCACCATCGCTCCGATGTGCCAGTACTCCGCGCAGGACGGCAATGCGGGCGACTGGCACATGATCCACCTCGGTTCGCTCGCGCTGTCCGGGGCCGGCATGCTGATCGTGGAAGCCACGGCGGTCTCGCCTGAGGGGCGCATCACGCCGCAGGACCTGGGCCTGTATTCGGACGACAATGAGGCGGCGCTGGGCCGCGTGGTCAAGGCGATGCGCGCGCATGCGCCGATCGCCATTGCGATCCAGCTGGCGCACGCGGGCCGCAAGGCGTCGAGCCACGCGCCGTGGGATGGCGGGCAGCAGATCGCGCCCGATGCGCCCGGTGGCTGGCATGCGGTGGCGCCCTCCGCGGTCCCGCATGGGGCGGAAGAGGTCCCGCCTGTCGCGCTGGACCGTGCCGGCATGGACAAGGTGCGCGATGACTTTGTCGCGGCGGCCAGGCGCGCGGCGCGGCTGGGGCTGGATGGGATCGAGATCCATGCCGCGCATGGCTACCTGCTGCACCAGTTCCTGTCGCCGCTGGCCAACCATCGTGATGACGAATACGGCGGCAGCCTCGAAAACCGCATGCGTTACCCGATCGAGGTGTTCGATGCCGTGCGTGAGGCGTTCCCGGCGGAGCGTCCGGTGTGGATGCGTATTTCGGCGACCGACTGGGTGCCGGGCGGTTGGGATATCGAAGGAACGGTGGCCTTGTCAAAGGCGCTGAAGGCGCGCGGTTGCGCGGCGATCCATGTGACCACCGGCGGCGTGTCGCCGCAGCAGGCGATCAAGCTCGGGCCGGGCTACCAGGTGCCCTACGCGCAGCGCGTGAAAGCCGAGGTTGGCCTGCCAACCATTGCGGTGGGCCTGATCACCGAGCCGGAGCAGGCCGAGGCCATCATCGCCAACCAGGAGGCCGATGCGGTGTCGCTGGCCCGCGCCATGCTGTATGACCCGCGCTGGCCCTGGCATGCGGCCGCGCGGTTGGGGGCGAGCGTGCAGGCGCCGAAGCAATACTGGCGGTCGCAGCCGCGCGAACTGAAGGACCTGTTCGCCGGCGCAGCGTTCGGGCAGCGCTAGGCTGCCGGTCAAAACAGGAGGCATGCGCATGAAACCCCGGATTACGCTGATCACGCTGGGTGTCGATGACCTGCAGCGTGCGGTGCGCTTCTATCGCGACGGCATGGGCCTGCCCACCGCCGGCATTGTCGGCGAGCAGTTCGAGCACGGTGCAGTGGCCTTCTTCGACTTGCAGTCCGGGCTGAAGCTGGCGGTCTGGCCGCGCGCCAGTCTGTCGCATGACAGCGGACTGCCGGTGACGCCGCGCGCGCAGACCGATTTCTCGCTGGCGCATAACGTCGGCGACAAGGCAGAGGTGGATGCGGTGATGGCCCAGGCGCTGGCCGCGGGCGCCAGCGTGGTCAAGCCGGCGCAGGACACCTTCTGGGGCGGGTACGCCGGTTATTTCCAGGATCCCGACGGGCATCTGTGGGAAATCGCGTGGAATCCCGAGATGCTGCCCGCGAATTGACTACGGCTGGTGCGCGCCGTGATGTGCCCACAAACCTCTTGTATCAAGACATTGCTTTGCGGCGCTGCATCATGACTGGTGCAGTGCCGCAAAGGGATTTCCATGATTGCCACGCTCCGCCGAAGTGGTGACTATGATTTCAACAGACAGCCATAGCACGCTGGCGACGGAGCGCCCCCCACGCAGTGCCGCAAGACCCCCGCATCACGCCCCGTCGGCAGCCCACCGAAGTAAAGCAATAAGAACAATGGCAAGGGAGACGTCCATGGAAGTCTATGACAGCCTGCTGTATGTGACTGCGATGGTGCTGGTGTGTTTGTACGTGTATCTGGGCTCGCTGTCCCGCAGCGCGGCGATCCGGCTGGCTTCCCCGGCGATCGTGGCGGGACTGGTGCTGGCCTATTCGCTGTCGCCGCTGCATTCGGGCGGCTGATGCCCCCGGCCCCGCACTGAACCGGGGCCCCGCTTGCCTTGCCACGGCCGCCTGACGGCCGGGGTTGTCTTCGCCCTGCGCGGCCGATGCGCGGGCGTTCGACAAGGCCATCGCCGTCCGGCGGCGGCTTTACCAGCGGTGCTGGTACATCGCGGTCAGCGTGATGCCCGCAGCCGGCAGGCGGCTGGTGTTATTGCTGTTGCGCATCAACTGGCTGTACAACGGGTAGTAGTAGCGGTTGAACAGGTTCTCGATCCCCACCGTGATCGTGTCCTTCCTGCCGACCTGGTAGCGGCTGATCAGGTCGACGGTGGTGTAGCTGCTGACCTCGCGTCGCCCGAAGCCGTTCTGGTCGTTGAGCCGGTAGTCGCGGCCGCCGTAGTACGTCATCTGCAGGCGATTGCTCCATGTGCTGATGGGCCGGTACTGGACGTAGGCGGTCAGCTTCAGCGGCGGAATGCGGTAGCCCGTCATGTTCTGGAAGCCGCTGCTGCCTTGCGGCTGCTCGCGGCCGTTGATCCAGGTAAACGTGCCGCCGGCGCCCCAGGTCTCGTTGTCGCTCAGGTAGTCGGCGGAAGCTTCCACGCCCGCGATGTGCTCCCTGGTGCGGGTCAGGATCAGGCCGTTGTTGAAGCTCTGCACGTCGCCCAGCTGCGAGGTGGTGTAGAACAGCGCCAGGCTCCCCATCGTATTGCCGAACGCGCCGCGCCAGCCGATTTCATAGTTGTTGGTCTTGACCGGCTCAAGATTCGACGAATTGATATTGAAGCCCGGGCGCGCATTGCGGATCTGCAGGCCGATATCGGGCAACTGGAAGCCCTGGCCGAACGAGGCATAGAACTCCTGGTTTTTCACGGGCGCGTACGCACCGCCGATATTGAAGAGCCAGGCGCCGTAGTTGACCGTGCCGCCCTGGACCGCCACGGGGTTGCTGACGCGCGATTGCGACAGCGGCACGAAGTCGTCGAACGTGGCACTGGCGCGCTCATAGCGCACGCCGCCCTCCATCGACCACTGCTCGTTGAACTTGTGCTGGAGCTGCCCGAAGGCGCCGCCGCTGCGGGTGGTCAGCGGCGGCATGTAGGTCAGCGAACCGGTCTTGTTGAAGACCAGGCCGCCGCTCCGGTCATAGGCGCGCGGATCGAACACGTCGAGCGGCATGTCGCTGCGCTCCTGGTTGTAGTCCGTGCCCCACAGCAGCCTGGTCTTCTTGTCGGCACCCAGCGGGGTGCTGATGGTCAGGCGTGCGCCGAACACGTCGCTGTTCTGGCTGACCTGGTCGACGTTGCCGCCGCGCGTGGCCACCGCGCGCGCATCGAACGGCGGGAAGCGGGTGAAGTAGTCGCGGTAGTAGATCTGTGTGGACACCGTGCTGCCGAGCAGGTCCAGGTTCTGGTAGCCCAGGTTGACCACGGTATTGCGCAACTCGTTCTGGTTCTCCAGTTGCAGCCCCTTGATTGCCCGCGCGGCGGCGGTGCCCGGCGGCAGCCTTGCCACCGACGGATCGGAGGCGTAGCCGGTATTCTGCTTTGCCTGGTACTGGCTCACGCTCAGTTCGATGCGCTGCTGGCTGTCGATGCGCAAGCCCAGCTTGCCGCTGACGTTGTAGACGTTGGAATCGAACAGGTCGCCCTGGCTGGGCTCCGGCGCAATGCGCTGGCCGTGCGCGTCATAGGGGCTGCCGATATGCTGCGCGCCCAGGTGGAACGCGTAGTCGACCGGCCCCTGGCTGCCGGAGAAATGCTGCTGGATATTGGCGCTGAGCCCTTCCTTGCTCAGCCGCATCAGTGGCGTGCCGAGCGTCACGGCGGTATCCGCGCTGGTTGCGCCGCCCGCGGGCCGCGTCGTGATCGAGATGATGCCGCCGTTGGCGCCGGCGCCATAGATCGCGCTGCTGCCGCGCATGATTTCGATCTTCTCGATGTTGCTGGGATCGATGGTGGCGAGGTTGCGCGCCGAATCCCGGTTGGTGTTGAGCGGAATGCCATCGACCAGGATCAGCGTGCCGCGGCCGCGCAGCGTCTGGCCGAAGTCCGTGACCGTGCGGCTGGAGTCCGCCATGCCCGGGATCAGCTTGCTCAGCATGGTTGCGAGATTGTTGGAACCCACCTTCAGTTCCTCGATTTCCTCGCGCTCCAGCACCGTGACCTGCCGGGTCGGGCTGACGAGGTCGCTCTTGATCCGGTCGACCCTGACCTCCACCGCGTTCAGCTCGCCGCCGTCGGCCTGGGTGGACGTGCTGTGCGGCTTCGCGCCCGCACCGGAGGTGCCGGTGGAGGCAGCAGCGGACCCTGTGGGTACTCCCTGCGCCTCGGCCAGCGCAGGCGAGCCCGCGCCGATGGCGGCCACAAGAAGTGCGAGCGGACGTACCCGGCGGCGGCCGGCCACTGCCGGGGTCAGTGAGTGTGTTGCGGTATGCATGGTGATGGTCAGGTCAACGGAATGATGTGCGTCATATGCGGTAACAAAGCTGCGTGATTGTAATGGGAATGATTTGTATTTACTACAAAAGTTGATCAGCAGTCTCAGCGCCTCTCCAGTCAGCAGCAGCGGGAACGAAAAAAGCCGGCACCGCAAAGGCGGCGCCGGCTTGAGTCGTCGTCCGGACGCAGCTGTCCGGATTGATGCGCGGGAGCGGAATTACGGGCGGTTGACCGGTGTCAGGCAGCCGCCTGCACGAGACCCGGCCAGGCTGCCGGGGGCGAAGGCGTGCGGCTGCCAGCCCCGCAATCCTCTATCAGCCGCGCGGCATCGATGCCGAACCAGTTTTGCCAGCCGCGCGCCAGCGCGCCGGCCGAGCGCAGGCCGGCATGCGCGGCCAGCCGGTCCAGCGAGGGCGCCGGGCCGGCGGCGCCGGCCAGCGCGTGCAGCGCATGGGCGGCACGCTGCTCGCGCAGCAGGGGATGCAGCGCCTCGCCCTCGGCAAAGAGCCTGGCACGCACCATGCGGGCCGGCACCCGCCATTGCGCAGCCAGGCGCTCGGCGTTCCAGTCGGTGTCGGGGCGGGAAAAGACCAGGCCGGCAAGCTGGCGCGACCAGGGCCGGTCGGCGGGTTTGCCGGCCAGCCGGGGGCATTCGCTGTCCGGGACGGCGGTCAGGACGATGGCGCAGGGTTGCTGCCAGGTACCTGGCAGGTCGCAGTCGAAGTGGGCGAAGGCGTGCACCACGAACGGGTCGCCGGGCCGTACCTCGCGCCGCGCATTGGCGTCGCGCAGGCTCGCCGTGCCGTGCAGGGCTTGTACGTGCACGGCAAAGGGGAAGCGCAGGCGGGCAATGCGGACGTGGTGACGGCTGACAAGCGGCATGCGGAGGACAACCCGGAAGCTAGGCGGCGGTGCGGCGGGTAACTGTCGCAGGATTCGGCGGGGCGCGCAAGGCCGCGGTCATCGTCCGTCTGACGTGGACGGCGCTCCGGTGACGGCGGCGTTACAGCTCGGACAGCCCGACGTGGCGCAGCCGCTCCAGATCGGTCACGCGGATGCTCTGGTAGGACAGGTGGACCATGCCGGCATCGGCCAGCCGGCGCAGCGCCTGGTTGACCCGCTGGCGCGACAGGCCCGTGAGCAGGCCGATTTCTTCCTGCGACAGTTCCAGCACGGGGCTAGTGCGCGGGTACAGGTCCGGGTGGAACAGCTGCGCGATGGCCTGCGCCACGCGCGCATCCGCACCCAGCAGCCGGTCGTTCTGCACGGTGGCGATGAACTGGCCCATGCGCTCGTTGAGCTGGCGCACGACAAAGCTGGCGAACGGCAGGCTCTGCGCCAGCAGGGTGTTGAAGACCGGCTCGGGCACCAGCAGCACCTGTGAATCACGGATTGCGATCACGTCATAGCGGCGGTCTTCGCGCTTGATCACGCTGCCTTCGCCGCACCAGCCGCCGGCGGGCACGCCCGAGAAGGTGCAACCACGCCCGTCGGGGGTGTACACCGCCAGCTTGATCAGGCCGCTGTCCACGCCGATCCAGTGGCGCGAGGGCTCGCCGCGCCGGGCGATGAAGGTGCCGGCGGCAAAGGACTGCAGCAGGGTTTCGCGCGCGGCAAGGGCCTGGTGTTCGGGCGCGAGCGCGCTGAACCAGGCATGTCCGGCAAGGACTGGGGCAGGGACGGAAATCGGTTCTGCGAGGTCGCTCATGGCATGGGCGCGCGGATCGGGCCGGGTCCCTGTAAGAATCGTGTAAGCCTTGCCTGGCGCGGGTTTTCGGCAGGTTTGTCGTCTGGACGACAGTGCGCCAGCGTGTGCGATGATAGCCTTGCAACAGAAAAAGTGACAGCGCCGGATGGCGCGGACCATGGTCACCTCGCCCCGGCCGTCGCTGCATCCTTGCAGCGTAACGACAGCATCACGCGGCCTGTTGCGCGGCCCCGCCGCCAACGGCGCCAGATACGCGGAGACACAAGCAATGCCCACCGATTTCGACAGCGGCCTGGCCCGCAACGCGGCCAACTTCGTGCCGCTTACGCCCATTGACTTCCTGGTCCGCGCCGCCGAGGTGTACGGCGAGCGCCTGGCCATCGTGCACGGCCCGCTGCGCCAGAACTGGCGCGACACCTATGTGCGCGCACGGCGCCTGGCCAGCGCGCTGGCGCGTGCCGGCATCGGCAGGGGCGATACCGTGGCCGCGCTGCTGCCCAATACGCCGGCCATGGTGGAAGCGCATTTCGGCGTCCCGATGGCGGGTGCCGTGCTCAATGCGCTCAATATCCGGCTCGATGCCGCCAACCTGGTCTTCATGCTGCGCCATGGCGAGGCGCGCGTGCTGCTGGCCGATACCGAGTTTGCCGACCTGGCGCGCCAGATGGCACTGGAGATCCCCGGCCTGAAGGTCATCGCCGTGCATGACGTGCTGGGCCCGCAGGAGGCGCCGTTCGGCGACACCGACTATGAAGCGTTCCTGGCCGGCGGCGACCCGGAATACGCATGGCAGATGCCGGCCGACGAGTGGGAAGCGGTTGCACTGAACTACACCTCCGGCACCACCGGCGACCCCAAGGGCGTGGTCTACCACCACCGCGGTGCGGCCATCAATGCTGTGTCGAATATCCTCGAATGGGACCTGCCCAAGCATCCGGTCTACCTGTGGACGCTGCCGATGTTCCACTGCAACGGCTGGTGCTTTCCGTGGACCGTCGCGGCGCGCGCGGGCGTCAATGTGTGCCTGCGCAAGTTCGAGCCCAGGCTGGTGTTCGACCTGATGCGCGCAGAGGGCGTGACCCACTACTGCGCCGCGCCGATCGTGCATGCCGCGCTGGTCAATGCCCCCGCCGCGTGGCGCGAGGGCGTGCGCGGTCCGGTGCGCGGCATGGTGGCCGGCGCGCCGCCGCCGGCTGCGGTGCTGGCGCAGATGGAGGCGATGGGGTTCGAGCTGACCCATGTCTACGGCCTGACCGAGGTCTACGGCCCAGCCGCAGTGTGCGCCGAGCAGGACGACTGGAGCACGCTGTCGGAGCAGGACCGCGCGGTCAGGAAGGCGCGCCAGGGCGTGCGCTATCACCTGCAGTCGCAGGTGGCGGTGCTCGATCCCGATTCGATGCAGCCGGTGCCGGCCGATGGCGAGACCATCGGCGAGATCATGTTCCGCGGCAATATCTGCATGAAGGGTTACCTCAAGAACGAGAAGGCCACGCGCGAGGCCTTTGCCGGTGGCTGGTTCCATACCGGCGACCTGGGCGTATGCATGCCCGACGGCTATGTCAAGATCAAGGACCGCAGCAAGGACATCATCATTTCCGGCGGCGAGAACATTTCCAGCGTGGAGGTGGAAGACGCGCTCTACCGGCATCCTGCGGTGCTGGCTGCCGCGGTGGTGGCGCAGCCCGATGCCAAGTGGGGAGAGACTCCATGCGCGTTTGTCGAACTGAAGGACGGCGCCAGCGTCAGCGCGGAAGAACTGATCGCGCATTGCCGCACGCTGCTGGCGGGCTTCAAGGTGCCCAAGGCGGTGTACTTCGGTCCCTTGCCCAAGACCTCCACTGGCAAGATCCAGAAGTTCGAACTGCGCCGCAAGGTGAAGTCCGATACGGCAATCGACGTCTGACGGGCTGAAGCGGCGCTATTGCAGCGCCGCTTCCTCGGTATCGTGCTGGCCCGCGATGCGCGCGTCGATGGCCTCGCGCCCCCAGGCGATGCCGGCGCGCGCGGCATCGGCCGCGCAGCCGAAGTGCATCGGCGCGGCCGGGCAGGGCAGCGCCAGCCTGATGCCGTGGTGCCAGACTTCAGCGCGCAGCGTCCACCAGCCGTCATGCTGCCCGCCATAGCGCAGCGACGCGACATGGATGCGGTGGCCGCGGTACGTCACGTTCTGGTCATGCCATCCGCTGGGCATACGCGTGAGGCGCGCCGGGACAACTCAGCGCGCCCGCATCTCGGTGTGGGAACCGGCCTGGCGCTGACGGTGCCAGTCCTGTTCGATGTCGGGGAATACCTCGCATTCGCCCCGCACGATGTTTTCAATGGTGGCGCATACGCATTCGGTGCCGCGCGGCCCCACGCAGACCAGGCTGCGGGGGTGGTCGGTGTGCTGCGGAATGGCATAGACGCGCATGCCCTCGCGGAAGAGGGGATGCCTGGTGAGGCGCTCGTTCATCAGTTCAACGAAGCGCTGCGGCGTGACGACCGGCTTATCCATTGCATGCTCCTGTGGCCTTGCCCGCCGTGCCCGGTTCTGTGGGCTGCATGGCGACCAGGTCAGTTAAGGCCAGGAATATGACAGGCAGGTGGCAGGAAGCGCACCGGGCAGCATTGCTTGCCCGGGACGTGGCCGGAACGGAAAATCGCGGGCAATGCATACCCCGCGTTGCCACTGCCACGCTTCCAGACTAGGACACGCGTGGCGCCTCGCGCAAGGGTTGCGCGAGGCCGCGGCCAGTTCAGGTGGTGCGGAGTTCGCCTGCGGCGCGCGGGCCGTTCAGCATGCCGTTGCCGGCGGCCCAGCAGGCGGCCTCGGCCTCTGCATAGGAACCGTAGCTGTCAGGCGCCGCGACCGTGCAATCCTCGTCTGCGGCGCCACAGCGTTCTTCCATGATGATGCGCCAGGTGAACTGGCCCGGTGCATCTTCGAGGATGTGGAGCACCAGAGTGCGGTGATCGTCAGTCAGCGTGAGGGGCAAAGTCGACATGGGTATCTCCCGGGAGTCGCCCTTTCGCGGGTGGGGCGCATTGATGCTAGCAACTGGACGCCGCAAATGCCATGACTGTGTTGCGGCCGCGGCATGGCAAGATACGGCCTTTGCGGCTTTCGCCGCCCGGATTACGTCGCCCGAACATGCCCATCTCGCCTGAGCTCAACCAACGGATTGCCGCCCTGACGGCACATTACGATGCCGCCGTGCTGCCGCTATGGACCGCCAGCGGCTGGAATACCGGCCTGCTGCTGCCATACGAGGCGCTGGATGGCGCCAGCGCCGCGCCGCTGCCGCCGGCGCGCTATCGCGCCATGGCCTGTGCGCGCCAGCTCTATGTGTTCTCGCTGGCCGGCAGGCAGGCGCATGCCGATACGCTGTTCGGCTCGCTGCAGGCCTACTTCGGCAATGGCGAGGGCGCGTGGATCTACAGCGTCGACCCGGCCGGCTCGCCGCTCGATGCCACGCGCGACCTCTACACCCACGCCTTCGTGATTTTCGCCTGCGCCACGTACCACGCGCGCTGCGGTAACCCGGATGCGCTTGACGTGCTCGACGAAACCGTCGATATCGTCGAGGACCGCTTTGCTGACGACCAGGGCCTGTACCACGCCGCGCTGACCGAGCATTTCCGGCCCAAGGGCGCCGGCGTGCTGCAGAACCCCATCATGCACCTGACCGAGGCCTACCTGGCGGCGCTGGATGCGACCGCCGATGAGTGGTACGCGGAACGCCTGCGCGAGATCGCGATGGCCGTGCACGAACGCTTTGTCGACCCCGCCAGCGGCTGCGTTGCCGAGCTGCCGCAAGGCAGCGCGGATAATCGCATCGAGCCTGGCCATCAGTTCGAGTGGTTTTCTCTGGTGGCCGGCAAGCCCGATCTGTTCGGCGACCTGCCGCTGGCCGATGCCTTGCGCCGGGCCTTTGCGTTCGCGCAGCAGCACGGCGTGGCTGCCGGCACGCTGGGTGTCGGCGCTGCGCTGGATGCAAACGGCGCACTGCTGGACGGCACGGAGCGGATCTGGGCACAGACCGAGTTTGCCCGCGCACTGGCCGTGCATGGCGAGGCGCAGTCACTGGCTACGCTTGCCGACTGGGCCGGCCAGTTCCGCAACCGTTTCCTGCATGCGCAGGGCTGGCATGAATGCCTGGCGCCGTCCGGTGATGTAGTCCGCGCGGAGATGCCATCGACCTCGCCCTATCACCTGGCTACGTCCTACCAGGCGCTGGCTGCCCTGGCAGGCATGGAGTGGCCGCGGCAGGCCGGCTGAAGCATTACCGCCGGAGCGCCCTTATTCAGTCACGCCATGCTCGCGCAGCAGCCGCTCGCATTCTTCCAGCATGTCGTACGCAAACGCCGACTGGTAGTTGGGATCGAGCGCTTCCATCATCTCGTGCGCGGCGTACAGGCCGGCCTCGCGTGACAGGGTCTCGGCCAGTTGGCGCGCGAACTGGTCGCTCAGCCCGGACAGCAGGCGCCGCTCGGACAGCGGCAACTGCAGCTTCGATCGCGACAACCACTCGCCGGCCAGCGTGGCGCCCTGGGCGTCGGTCATCCATTGCCGATGCTCGTAGAAGGCTGACAGGCGTTCGGCTGCCAGCGCGAACAGCAGCGCCTTGCGGGTATTGAAATCGATCCTGTGCGATGGGGCGAGGGTCATGCTTACGGGTTGGTGCGATGCGCGGCGCAGCGGCCGGCGATCATCTGATCTGAAGGGCGGTTCAGGACTGCGTGCTGCCGGCCTGCGCAAGACGCGCTGCCAGCCATGCGCCGATGTCGGCGATCTCTTCCAGGCAGACCGAATGGCCCATCGGGTAGGTGTGCCACGTGAGCGGATTTTGCCGCGCCCGCACGAAATCGCGTGCGGCCACACCCAACGGCAGCGGCACCACCTCGTCCTGCATGCCATGGGCGGCAAGGACGGGCGTGGTGGCGTTGGCGGCGTTGGCTTGCGCTGCCAGCGCCGCGGGCGCGGGGATGTAGGTGGACAGCGCGACGATGCCGGCCAGCGGCTCGGCATGTGTCAGCCCGGCGGCATAGGCAATGGCGCCGCCTTGCGAGAACCCGGCCAGCACGATGCGATCGGTCGGGATGCCGCGTGCGTTCTCACGTGCAATCAGTGCGCGGATGGCTTCGCAAGAGGCGCGGATGCCGGCTTCATCGGCGCGGCGGCCTGCTTCGTCCAGGGAAGCAATGTCATACCAGGCCGGCATGACATAGCCGCCGTTGCAGGTCACGGGGATGGCAGGCGCGTGCGGGAAGATAAAGCGCACGCCGGGCGCGGGCGGCAGCCGCAGCTCAGGCACGACCGGGGCGAAATCGCCGCCGTCTGCGCCCAGCCCATGCATCCAGATGACGGCGCAGCCCGGATTGGGCGCGGTTTCAATTTCGATCGCGGGCAGCAGTTCGCTCATGGGGCCGGTTCCTGTGGACAGTGCGCCTGCGCCCTATGGGCGCCAGGCAGCGCGAGTATCGCACAGGTCAGGGCCATGCCCCGGCGGGGGGCAGTCCCCGTCAGGCTGCGGACGGAACGATCGGGACCGTGGTCAGGCCAGACGTGCGTGCCGGCGGCTCCTGCATCGGCGGCGTGGTGGCGCGGCGCTTGTCGACCACGTTTTCCACGCCCCGGGCCGAGACGTCTTCCAGGAACGCCACCATGTCACGGTAGTAGGCGACCTGCATCTGCGCCTCTAGCAAGCGCCGTTCGGCCTGGAATAGCGTCAGCCTCATGTCTTGCAGTTCCCTTTCGGCGATCTTTTCCGGGGTCGGCGGACTGAACAAGTTTGCAAGCCTACGCATGGCAGTACCTCCAGAGCTGTCAACAGCGAGATTGCGATGTTTTTGCCATGAGGACCAATATAGACAAGAAATCGGCAAAAAGTCTCTCGGGCATCTCGCCGTAGTGCCTCGCCCACAAGGATGATTGCTGCTCGTTGCAGTCTGCGGTAGATTAATCGGCGGGGCCCGGCCGTCTTGTCGCTGCGCTGTGACGATGCTGCGGGCTTATTCCCTGCGGTCGCCGCCTGCAGCGGCCAGCGTGCCAGCACTATCCCCGGCCTTGCGCCAGTTGCCTTCCTGCTTTGCATTCTGCCTGGTGTCGTTTCGCGCCAACACAGCTTGCGCGGCCTCGCCGTCCTGCGCGCGCATGAAGCGCATGATCGGCGGCCAGAACGCCTCGATATGCCCGGGAAGGATGGCCGCGTCATGCGGCATGGCATCCAGCATGACCAATGCATGCAGATGCCGGGCCGAGCTGGCGACGCGTTCCGCGTGGGGTGGGACGATGACCTCATCGTCACGGCTGTGCACCACCAGCAGCGGCCGTTCCAGCTTGCTCGCGCGCGCGGCGTTATTCCACGGATCCGGCAGCAGCCAGGCGAGCCATGCGGGCACGACCCCCGTCTGCACCGCGGCCAGGCGCGCCGAGCTGAAACCTGCGGCAATCACGTAGCCATCGGGCTGCGGATCGAAGCGCCGGGCTACGTCCAGCAGGATGCCAGAGCCCAGCGAAAACCCAAGCACTACGCGCCGCTTTGCCTGGGGCGTGGCGGCGATAAATTGCCGGTAAGCGGCCAGTGCGTCCTCGCGCAGACGGCGCACGCTGGGCCGGCCGGTGCTGTGCCCGTAGCCGCTGTAATCGAACACGTAGGAGGCAATGCCCGCGCTGGCCAGCATGGCCTGCACCGGTGCCCAGTCAGACAGGCATTCGTTGTCGCCATGGCACACCATCAGCGCCGGTGCTTCTGCGTCGGCAACCGGCCCGAACGCGGCGTGCAGGGTGCGGTCACCGCTGGCGAACGTGGCATGGCGCACGCCAGGGGTTGAATTGTCCGGTGGCGCGGCGTCGCTTGTTTCATCCGTCGGGGTGACAAAGGCATTGCGCTCTACCGCACGAAACAGCAGATGCCGCGCCACACCGGCAGCGAGCCCAAGCCCTACGGCGGCGGCGAGCCAGCGGTAACGGGCCGGCGGGTGATCGGAGCGGGGGCCGGAAGGCATGGGCGGTGTCGGTCGGGTTGTCCTCTTCAGGCTAGCAGGCCACGGCATTCAAGTGAAGAAATGTTCATTTGCCGCCATTTCTCATCGTGATGCCGGGTGCGCCAGTGGAGATGACAGGGAGTGCCTGCCGAGGCCATTGGAAATTTTTCCCTTGACTATCTACCTAGTAGTAGATAGTATCTACCTCATGGCACCACTGCACCGCCGCCGACAAGCAACAAGGGGCGGAAACGTGGCGATTCCATCGCATGACCTGAGCGGTCATTTTTTTAGGCCCGGCAATCTATCTACTAGTAGATGCGAGTCTGTGAAGCGACCGGCTGGAAGCCACTGATACCGACTGACGATATATCGCCCCCAAGGAGCCCATCATGAATGCCAAGTTCGCCAAGACCCTGATTACCGCCGCCGCCCTTGCCGCAGCACTGGCTGGTGGCGTGGCGCAAGCCGCCGGCGCGCAGGACCGCACCGCCGCGGGCGACAAGTACGGCTACACCTTCCGCACCGGGAAGTTCGACACCTTCACCGAAGGCGCCCGCACCGGCAAGTTCGATCCGTTCACGGAAGGTGCGCGCGCCGGCAAGTTCGATCCGTACACCGATGGCGCCCGCGTCGGCAAGGCCGATCCCTACACGGAGGGCTTCCGCACCGTGGCCGGCATGGATCGTCGCGGCGTCTCGGCCGAGCCGGCCCGCAGCTTCGACCCGAACACGGACGGCGCACGCGTCGGCAAGGCCAATCCCTATACCGACGGCGCCCTGGCCTGATTGCCGCCGGCCACAGGCCGGCGGCCAACAACCATACAGCGGCAGTCCGGGGACTGCCGTCCGATGGAGTCCATCATGAGTTTGCGTGACAGCATCCTGTTGCTTGGCGGATGGCTGGTGCTTTGCGTGACGAGTGGCTCGATGATCACCTTCGCCGCGCAAGTCCTCCCTGGCTGATTTGTATAAAGCACATGCCCCTTGGCTAGGGAATTACCCCAGCCAAGGGGCATTTGAACTTGAGCGTCTATCTTCGCGTAGATAAACTGCTTTCATGAAAACGCAATCCGTACGCGAGCAACTGCTCGAGCACACCCTGGTCCTGATCCGCCGCCGAGGCTTCAACGGCTTCAGCTATCGCGACCTGGCGGAACTGGTGGGGGTCAAGACCTCCAGCATCCACTATTACTTCCCGACCAAGGAGGACCTGGTTCAGGAGGCGGTAAAGGAATACAGCGCCCGCCTGGCCGAGCGCATCCGGTCCATCGACACCAGCCTGCCGGTCACCGAGCAGGCCGCCATCTACCTGGCGCCGTTCCGCGCCAGTTGCGGCTCGGACCAGATCTGCCTGTGCGGCATGCTGTCGACCGAAACCCTGTGCCTGCCTGAACCCGTGCACAAGCTGCTGCAGGGCTTCTATTTGCTCAATGAACAATGGCTGGCCGGCTTGCTGGAGCGCGCCCAGCCCCATCGCAGCACGCCGTTCCCGGTGCCGCCGGCGCGGCTGGCGCAGGTGGTGTTTGGTTCGCTGCAGAGCGGGCTGATTGCGGCGCGCCTGTTCGGGACGTCTGACCGGGTCGAGGCCGCGGCCGACACGCTGATGGCCGCCGTCGCCGGCTGAGTTTTCTCGCGCGATATCAGTGGCGCGTTTGAAGCCGTCATGTGGCGCAAGCTGCATGGCGGTTTTTCTGATGGCGGGCTGCAGAAGCATCACACATTGGCTGAGAACGGCGGAAAATCGTTCTAAAACAAGGGTATAGATCCAGAAGGGGAAAGGCTATCGGGCTCATAGGAAAGTTTTTCCTTGACTCTCTACCTAGTAGTAGATAGTATAAGACCCATGGAAGCGCTGCACCGCCAGCAACAGGCAAGACAAGGCGGAAACGTGGCGATCCCATTGCATGACCGGAAGCGGTCATTTTTTCGAGACTGGTTATCTATCTACCAGTAGATGCGGGATCGAAAGAGCGACTGCAACACCCACAGATACCGAATTGACGCGATCCCGAAACATCGCACCCTGGAGCCCATCATGACCAAGATCACCAAGACCCTGATTACCGCTGCCACCCTTGCCGCCGCGCTTGCTGGCGGCGTGGCGCAAGCCGCCGGCGTGCAGAACAGCACCTTCACTGGCGACAAGTATGGCTACACCTTCCGCACCGGCAAGTTCGACACCTTCACGGATGGCGCCCGCACCGGCAAGTTCGATCCGTTCACTGAAGGCGCGCGCGTTGGCAAGGCCGATCCGTACACCGACGGTGCCCGCACGGTAGCCGGCCTGGACCGCAGCGGCGTCTCGGCTGAACCTGCACGCAGCTTCAACCCGTACACCGACGGCGCGCGCGTTGGCAAGTCTGACCCATACACGGATGGTGCCCGCACGGTAGCCGGCCTGGACCGCAGCGGCGTGTCGGCGCAACCCGCGCGCAGCTTCGACCCGTACACCGACGGTGCGCGCGTAGGCAAGGCTGACCCCTATACCGACGGCGCCGTCGCCTGATAGCCGGCCGGCTCCACGCCGGCCCTTGAAAACCGCCGGGGCGCAAGCGAGCGCCCCGGCCACCGGAGTTGATCATGCGTTGGCGTGACACTGCGCTGATCCTTGGCGGATGGGTAGGGCTTTGCCTTGTGAGCGGGTCCCTCATCACCGTGATCGCACAAACGCTGCCGGCTTGAGCCGCGCGGCGGCAAGACGAGGAGCTGTTGCCATGAACACCCGATCCGTACGCGAGCAACTGGTCGAACATGCGCTGGTGCTGATCCGCCGCAGTGGGTTCAACGGCTTCAGCTATCGTGACCTGGCCGAACTGGTCGGGGTCAAGACCTCGAGCATCCATTATTACTTCCCGTCCAAGGACGACCTGGTGCTGGAAGCGGTGCGCGAATACAGCGCCCGCAGGCAGGCGCGCCTGCGGACGATCGACGCGAGCCTGCCGCCGGCCGAGCAGGCGCGGCAATACCTTGCGCCTTTGCGCACGGGCGCCGGCACCGGTCAGGCTTGCCTGGTGGGCATGCTGTCGGCCGACGTGCTGATGCTGCCGGACACCGTGCGCGCCGCGATGCAGGACTTTATCCGCCTCAATGAGCAATGGCTGGCCCGCTTGTTCGAACGCGCCGCCGCGCAGCGCAAGGCGCCATATCCGGTGCCCCCGCAGCAGCTGGCGCAGGTGGTGTACGGCGGGCTGCAGAACGGCTTGATCAGCGCGCGGCTGTTCGGCACGCCGGACCGGCTCGACGCCGCGGCGGCACTGCTGACCAGCGCCATGCCGGCAGAGGAAGCGCTAGCCGAGGCCTGACACAGCGCGCGCCACAGCGTCGCATAGCCACTGCGGATCGTCATGGGGCAGGTCATGCCCGGCCCAATGGTGCGTCAGCAGTGGCGCGCCCCAGGCTTGCGCAATATGCGCCGAACATGCCGGGTTGACCAGGCGGTCGGCTGCCGACGCAAGCAACAGCACCGGGCAGTGCGGCGCGCCGGCGGGTGCCCGGTAGCGGGCCGCGGCCAGCAGTTGTGCCAGCGCTGACTGCCGGGTCACCGGCGCGTCCGCCGCAATCGCCTGCCAGCGGGCGATATCGCTTGCCAGCGAATCGGTGCGCGCACACGTGATGGCGTGGATGGTGCGCTCGCAGTACGCGCGATCGTGCCAGCGCTGCGCCACGCGCAGCAGCTTGCCCCAGTTGCGCGGACGCAGGCGCTGCGCCGGCGAGCAGAAGGGCCGCATGCTGGTATTGACCAGCACCAGCCTGTCGATCTCTTCCGGATACGCGCTGGCCCACTCGGTCGCGGCCATCGCGCCAAGCGACATCGCCAGCACGCGGTACGGCCCCGGCACGCCGGCGGCCGACAACTGGCGCCGCACCGCCGTGACCATCTCGCGCACGCTCCACGGCGCCGGCTGCGCGGACAGCGCGCCGTTGCCCGGCAGGTCCGGCAGCAGCGGGTGTCCCAGGCCGGCCGCCTCCCATTGCGCCGGCAATGTTCCCCAGTGGCGCGATTCCCGCGTCAGTCCCCGCAAAAATACCCATCGGCTCATCACGTCGGCTCCGTCCAGTGCGCGCGCGCCTGCTGCAGCAATTCGTCGCGTTGCGCCCCGAGCGGCAGCCACCGGTCCGGCGCAAAGGCGACGCGGCCCAGGAAGTCGAACAGGCTGACGTGCCGGCGCAGCACACGCGCGGTGCGGTGCGCCTTGATCGGGTTGAAGATGCCCTCGCGCGAGAACAGCTGGCGCGGGTTTTTTTTGATCCACAGCCAGGAGCCCAGCTCCAGCGTCATCGGCAGGAACAGGTTGCCGTGTGGCGCCAGGTCATAGGCGTGGTCCCACAGGTCGCCGTGCAGCAGGTACTGGTGGCTTTGCGGCTCGAAGGTATAGCCGTGGTGCGGGTGGGCCTGCTCGAACAGGGTCTTGAGCAGGTACATCTCCGGCAGGTGCGCCATCGGCCGGTGCGTGCGCGCGTATGGGAACCAGATGCTGTCGCGCCAGCCGTAGCCGGAATGGCAGTCCACCGCGAAGCTGAGCGGGCGCGGCAGCAGCTCTTCCTGCACCACGCGCAGCAGCGCGCGGCTTTCCACTTCCATCGGCGCGCCCGCCGGGCCGCGGTACCAGGGCAGCCAGGCGCCGATGCGCTGGCCGCCGGCCAGGAAGGGCACGTGCGCATCGGCATCCTGCGGGCCGTTGCGCATCAGGTCCACGCCGTTGGGGTTGGCGCGCGTGCCGGCCCACATGCCGCCGGGGTTGACGATCGGCATGAACACCAGCCGCACCGCCTGCAGTTCGCGGTGCAGCAGCTCATCCCAGGCCAGGCGGCACAGCACCGAGCGCAGGTAGTCCAGCACCAGTTGCGTGCCGATGCGTTCCAGCCCATGGATGCCGCCGAAGATGCCGATGGCCGGGGCATCGGCATCGCGGCTGCCGAGCGTGGCCACATGCACGCCAAAGCGGCGGCCCTGCACGGTGGTCTCGCACACCACCCGGGTATCCAGCACGTGGCTGCCTGCATCCAGCAAGGTCAGCAGCTGGTCATACTCGGGGAGGCCGGCGCGCGGGTGCATGGGATCAGGCGGCCGGAACGCCTGCCGTGTCGAACAGCTGCAAGACCGGCCAGCCGCGTGCCTTGGCCGTGTTCAGCAGGGTGGGGTCCGGATTGACGGCCACCGGGTGGCCGACGCTGTCGAGCAGCGGCAGGTCGTTGCGTGAATCGCTGTAGAACGTGGCCTGCGCCAGCGCCGTGTGCGCAATGCCCAGCGTATCGAGCCACGCCATCACGCGCAGCACCTTGCCCGGCCCAAAGGCCGGCACGCCGGCCAGCGCGCCGGTGAATTCACCGTGGGCGTCGTGTTCAGCCTCCACCGCCAGCAGGTGGGGCACGCCCAGCTGCCGTGCGATCGGCTCGGTGACAAAGCGGCAGGTTGCGGTGACGATGCAGCACAGGTCGCCGGCGCTGACGTGGCGGGCCAGCAGGTCCAGCGCGGCCGGCCGGATGGCGGGCACGATGACCTCGCGCATGAAGTCCGCGCGCCATTGCGTCAGGCGCTGGCGCGGGTGGCGCGCCAGCAGGCCCAGGGCAAAGCGCGCATGGGCGGCAAAGTCCAGGCGCCCCGCCTGGTAGGCGGCCAGCCAGCGCGTGTTGTGCGCGTCGATCTCGGCTGCATCGGCGCCGCCCACGGCGACGAGGTAGCGTGCCCATTCATACTCGCTGTCCAGCGGCAGCAGGGTGTGGTCCAGGTCAAACAGGGCAAGTCGGGGTGCGGCGGGCATGCAGGATGGCTCCGTAGGCGAAACCGGCAAGCTTGGCGCGGCGTGGTGACCGCGCGGTGATGAAGGACTCAAGTTTTCCGATGCCGGCATCGGCGCTTTGACCGGCGCTTCAGGCATGCGGGCTTCAGGCGGCGCGGGCCGTGGCAGCCGGCGCTTCGGGCGCCACGCACTCCAGGAAGGCGCCGACCAGCCGCGTCTCGCGACGGCTCTGCAGGCAGTATAGGTATTCGTGCAGCACCGGCGCGCCCTGTGCGAACGGCACCACGCGCAGCAGCGGGTCGCGCGGCACCTCGCCCAGCGGCACCACGCTGGCGCCCAGGCCCTGGCGGATGGCCTCGTAGATAGCCTCGCGGCTGCCGATCACGGTATGCGGCGGCAACTCCAGCCCGCATGCGGCCAGCGCCGTCTCGGTGGCCTTGCGCGTCATCGAGCCGTGCTCGCGCACCAGCAGGTGGCAGCCGCTCAGTTGCGGCAGCGCAACCTGCGGCAGGCGTGCCAGCGCATGGTCCGGATGGACCACCAGCACCATCGCGTCCGACGCCAGCCTGATGCAGGCGAGCCGGTCGTCGTCCACGGGGTGCGACGACACCGCCGCGTCGATGCGGTATTCGAACAGCGCCTCCAGCATCTGCTGCGAGTTGCCGATGTCCAGGCTGACGTCGATGGCCGGGTAGCGCTGCCGGAACGCCGCCATCGCGCGCAGGATGTAGTAGGGGCCGGTGGCGCCGATGCGCAGGTTGCCCAAGCGCAGGTTGCCGGCGTTGCGCAGCAGGTAGTCGGCATTGCCTTCCTGCTGCATCAGCTGTTCGACCACCGGCATCAGCGCCACGCCCACGTCGCTCAGGTCGACGCGGCTGGCGCGGCGGTGGAACAGTTCGACGCCATAAGTCTCTTCCAGCTGGCGGATGCGGCCGGTGACGGTGGGCTGGCTGATGCGCAACTGCCGGGCCGCCATGGTGATGCTGCCCTGGCGCGCCACTTCGAAAAAGGTCATCAGCAGGTCGCCGAGCATGGTTATCCGCAGGGAAGTTGGGGGAACGGGCCGGACAGGCCCGGACGACCGCGCAGTCTAGCGGGCCAATATGACAAAACGGCTACGCCCGCCCGCGGCCATCGGCCGGGGCGGGCGCGGTGATGCCCGTCAGGCGGTTGCAGCGTCAGCCGCCGAGGCCCATCGCCGGATCGGACACGCTGTCCTTGCCGGTCTCGATGCGCCCGGCAAAGCGCCGCGTGAAGCCGCCTTGCGCGGTGGTGACGGTGAAGTCGTACCAGTTGCCCTGGCGGGCCGCGGGCCAGTGCTGCTGCAGCTGCATGCCGGCCGGCACCTCATAGGTCCACGGACCGTCCGTGCGGTAGGCATTGGCCGCCACGGTGAAGGTGCAGGGGGCGCTGCCGGTGTTGATCATGTCCACGTACACCGCGGCGTTGGCGATGTCATAGCAGACGCGGATCTCCGGCGCGCAGGCACCCGCCGCCGTCACGGCCGCCACGTTGCCGCGGAAGGCGCGGTGGAAGCCGTTGGGGCCAAGCACCCACAGGTCGTACTTGCCGCCGTCGGTGGCAAAGACATCCCAGCTGCCATTCAGCGCCTTGCCCGGCTCGACCATATACCGGCGCGGCACGCGGTCCAGGTGCAGGCGGTCGTAGACGTGGAAGACTGCCGCCGCCGTGCCGGTGTTGCTGAACAGCAGCCAAAGCGCGCGCTGGTCGCGGGCGTCTTCGCGGGCGCTTACGTGCAGCTCATAGGGCAGGGCGCGCGACGGGCGCGTGCCGGTGTCCTGCTGCGGCATCTGCTGGCTGCCGGCCGCGGGCAGCGGCACTTGCGGCAGCACCCCTTGCGCGGCGCGGATGGCGTCGGCGCTGGCCTTGTCGCGGTTGGGCAGCGTGGGCAGCGGGTTGGTGTTCGGGCTGACAAAATTGAAGGCCGAGGTCAGGTCGCCCGCCACCGCGCGGCGGAAGCCGCTGATATTGGGCTCGGCCACGCCGAAGCGGGCTTCCAGGAAGCGCAGCACCGAGGTGTGGTCGGACACCTGCGAGTTGACCCAGCCGCCGCGGCTCCAGGGCGACACCACGTACATCGGCACGCGCGGGCCGGGGCCGTAGGGGTGCCTGTCGACGTGGTATTCCGGCCTGACCTGGTCGAGATCGAGCGTGGTGGCCCCGGCCAGCGTGTCGCCGTCGAAGGCGGGCGCGCACGGCGGCGGCACGTGGTCGAAAAAGCCGTCGTTTTCGTCGAAGTTGATCAGCAGCACGGTCTTGCTCCAGACCGCGGGGTTTGCCGTCAGGGCATCGAGCACCTCCTGCGTGTACCAGGCACCCTGCACCGGGCTGGAAGGCCCGGGGTGCTCCGAGTACGTGGCCGGCGCCACGATCCACGACACCTGCGGCAGCTTGCCCGCGGCGATATCGTCGCGCAGCGACTGCAGGAAGCCGCCATCGGGCATGGTGTTGGCCACGCCCTTGAGCAGCGGGCTGATGGTGTCGTCGGCGCTGGTGTAGGCCGGGTAGGGGCTGCCGTTGGCCTGGTTGCCGCGCGCGGCGTTGGCGTCGCGATATTGCTTGAAACCCGCTAGCGGGTTGTCGGTGAAGTTGTCCGGCATGTTCTGGTAGACCTTCCAGCTCACGCCGGCGGCTTCCAGGCGCTCCGGGTAGGTCGTCCAGGTATAGGGCTTGTTCGAGCCCGTGAACGAATCGCCGCTGTTGTCGATCACCGGCCCGCCGTTGTCCCCGCTGGGGTCATTGGTGCCGGTCCAGTGGAACAGGCGGTTGGTGTTGGTGCCGCCGTGGAAGCCGCAATGGTAGGCGTCGCACAGCGTAAAGGCATTGGCCAGGGCCGTCTGGAAGTCCAGCTCGGCCTCGGTGTAGTAGCCCATCGACTGGGTCTTCTTGTAGGTAGGCCACTTGTTCATGCGGCCCAGGTCCCAGGCGTTCTGCGCGTCGGGATACGAGTGCGGCGTGCCGCTGACGCGCTGCGCGTTGCCGGCGCTGCTGTCCAGGTGGTAGGGCAGCACGGTGCGGGTGGTGCTGCCGTTGATATAGGTCTGCTGCCAGACGTTCAGGCCGCCCGCGAGCGGGATCGGGAAGCGGTCGCCAAAGCCGCGCACGCCGCGCAGCGTGCCGAAGTAGTTGTCGAACGAGCGGTTTTCCTGCATCAGGATGACCACGTGCTCGACGTCGCGGATGGTGCCGGTGGCGTTGTTGGCCGGGATCGCCAGTGCGCGGCGGATGGACGGCGGGAAGGCCGCCAGCGCGGCGGTGGCGGCGGCGCTGCCGCCGGCGAGCTTGAGGAAGTTGCGTCTGCTTTGCGGGTTCATGGATTCTGTGCCGGGTGGTTTCGGGAAGGAAGACAGGCCGGGCCCGGCTTCAGGGCGCGCAGCGCAGCTGCGGCTTGGCGGCAGGCGTTTCGCCAGGCCGGTCGCTGCCATTCCCCTGGCCGGGGTTGCCGCCGGTGCCAGGGGCGCCCGGGGTGGTCGGCGCCGCGGCGGGCGAGGCGCTCGGGCTCTCGCCGGAGTCGCCGCCGCAGGCGGTGAGCGCCGCGCTCAGCAGCAGGGCGGCCAGCCAGTGCGGCCGTGCCAGGGTGGAAGGTCGGAAAGTCATGTTGTCAATCTCCTGCGGGAGGATCGGGCGGGGGGAAGCTGGTAAAGGCCGGCGAGGATCCTGTTCCGTGGTGAAACAGGTTCCCGGGCGGATTGATGGATTCAGGGAGGGGAGCGGCTGGCGCTACAGCCGGCCAGCGCACGGCAGCGAGCAATCGCCGCCAGCGTGGTCGATGCAAGGTCCCTTGCCATCTCTGATTCCCCTGTTCATCTGCGTTGTTGTGCGCCAGCGGCAAAGGCCGCGTGACCGATTGCGTTTGCCGCAATGCGTTCGCAGAGTAAGAACCGGGGTTGTCACCGCAGTGACAGCGGGGCAAAGAATGCTGATGGGGCTATTCGGATTCTTGAGGTGAGCGACGCGTTTGCGTCTTATGCCTGCGGCGTGCCGTCGGCCTCGCCCGCCTGCATCAGCAGCACCGCGTCGCGCTTGTCCAGCAGATGCTGCCGCAGGATTGCGGCAAGCCGTTTGCCATCGCGCGCTTCGAGTGCGGTCAGCATCTCTTCATGGTCGTGGATGGCGCTGTCCCATTTCGGCTTCCGGAAGTTCGAGCGGAAGCGCAGCGCCTGCAGCCGCCGGTTCACCGACAGGTAAGTCTGGCGCAGCGCCGCGTTGCGGGCCGCCAGGTTGATGCGGTCATGGATCTGGTGGTTCAGGCGGTAGTAGCCCGGCAGGTCTTCATTGGCGCGGCAGGCCAGCATCGCATAGTGGAGCGCCTTGATTTCGGCCAGTTCGACGGCCGTGATGCGCTCGCAGGCGAGTTCGCCGGAAAAGGCCTCCAGGTTGCTCAATAGTTCGAACGTGTCGCGGATCTCGGTCGCCGACAGGCGCGAGACGCTCGCCCCGCGATTGGGCGAGATATCGATCAGGCCTTCTGCCGCCAGCACCTTCAGGGCTTCGCGCAGCGGGGTGCGGGAGATGCCCAGGGTCTCGGACAGTTCGCGTTCGTTGAGCTTGCGCCCAGGCTCCAGCGCACCCTCGACGATCAGCGTGCGCAGGTGGGTGACCACGGTGTCGTGCAAGCGTTGCCGTTCGACCTTGGGGAGTATCCGGGCTGGCGAATCCGTGTCGGAACTGGCGCTTGTTTGCATTCAAAGATCCAATAGCTTGATTGAATGCAATGTTAGCAGACGCTTAACAGAAACTCAAAAACGCAAGTAACCCCTTATTGTACGCGGTGAATGCGGGGTAAACGCTAGGAGAGTCCAGCGAAATTTCCGCTGAATTTCCGTCGTGCATTTGGTAGAGTATTTTGCATTCAAAACGCAACAAGAGGAGTCCAATGCTGAATCTCAACTTCCACCCCGCCGGCCGCCACTTCCTGCAGATCCCCGGGCCGAGCCCCGTCCCCGACCGCATCCTGCGCGCCATCAGCTACCCGACCATCGACCACCGCGGTCCCGAGTTCGGCGCGCTGGGCCTGAAGGTGCTGGCCGGGATCAAGAAGATCTTCAAGACCGAACACCCGGTAGTGATCTATCCGGCTTCCGGCACGGGTGCCTGGGAAGCGGCGCTGTCGAACACGCTGAGCCCCGGGGATACGGTGCTGATGTTCGAGACCGGCCACTTCGCCACGCTGTGGAAGAAGATGGCCGAGAGCCTGGGCATCCGGCCTGAGTTTCTTGGCCTGCCGGGCGTGGAGGGCTGGCGCCACGGGGTGCGGGCCGACATGATCGAGGCCCGCCTGCGCGCCGATACCGCGCATGCGATCAAGGCCGTGTGCGTGGTGCACAACGAGACCTCGACCGGCGTCACCTCGGATATCGCCGCCGTGCGCCGCGCCATCGACGCGGCCGGGCACCCGGCGCTGCTGCTGGTCGACACCATCTCCGGGCTGGCGTCCGCCGACTACCGCCATGACGAGTGGGGCGTGGACGTGACCGTGTCGGGCTCGCAGAAGGGCCTGATGCTGCCGCCGGGGATCAGCTTCAATGCGCTGTCGCCCAAGGCCATCGAAGCTTCCCGCTCGGCCCGGCTGCCGCGCAGCTTCTGGGGCTGGAACGAGATCATCGAGATGAACCGGACCGGCTACTGGCCCTATACCCCCAGCACGAACCTGCTCTATGGCCTGTCCGAAGCCCTCGACATGATCCTGGAGGAAGGGCTGGACAACGTGTTTGCCCGCCACCAGCGCCTGGCCGAAGCCTGCCGCCGCGCGGTCAGTGCCTGGGGCCTGGAGATCCAGTGCGCGGACCCGGCCGTCTACAGCCCGGTGCTGACCGGCGTGATGATGCCCGACGGGGTCGACGCGGACGTGGTGCGCCGGCACATCTATGACCGCTTCAACATGTCGCTCGGCGCCGGCCTGGGCAAGGTCAGGGGCCGCATGTTCCGCATCGGCCATCTGGGCGACTGCAACGACCTCACGCTGATGGCCACGCTGGCCGGCTGTGAAATGGGCCTGAAGATCTCGGGCGTGCCGGTCGCCGCAAGCGGCACCGTTGCCGCCATGGACTACTTGGCCGCGCACGCCACGCCGCTGCCGCTCAAGGCCGCCGCCTGACGCGGCCACTTCCATCCGCGACGGGGGCAGGCGCGTGCGCCATGCCCCCGCCGGACTGATCGCAACGGATCAGCGCAGCACTGCCGTACCTGACAAAAAAACAGAGGAGACGCTGTGGATACGACCCTGCAGGCAGGAGCAAAGATCAGGACGTTCGAGGATGCGACCTATCGCAAGGTGAGCTGGAGGCTGGTGCCATTCCTGATGGTCTGCTTCCTGATCGCTTATCTCGACCGTGTCAACGTAGGTTTTGCCAAGCTCCAGATGTCGCAGCAACTGGGCTTCAGCGAGACCGTCTACGGCCTGGGCGCCGGGATTTTCTTTATCGGCTACTTCCTGTTCGAGGTGCCGAGCAACCTGGCATTGCACAAGTTCGGCGCCAAGATCTGGATCGGCCGGATCATGATCACATGGGGGATACTCTCCGCGTGCTTTGCGTTCGTGCAGACGCCAACCCAGTTCTACACGCTGCGCTTCCTGCTGGGCCTGGCAGAGGCCGGCTTTACGCCGGGCATCGTCTACTATCTGTCGTGCTGGTACCCGTCGCACCGGCGCGCCAAGATCATGGCCATCTACTGCATGGGCTCGCCGCTGTCCGGCATCATCGGCAATCCGCTGTCGGGCTACCTGATGGGCAGCATGGCCGGCGTGGGTGGGCTGGGCGGCTGGCAATGGATGTTCTTCATCGAGGCGGTGCCGGCGGTGTTGCTGGGGTGCTTCTGCTTCTACTACCTGGACAACTCGATTGCCAGGGCCAAGTGGCTGACCAGCGAGGAGAAGCAGGTGCTTGAGCTGGCCAAGACGGAGGACGTCAAGGCGGCGGACCCGCAGGCACGCGTCGGCAAGGTCTTTGCCGATCCGCGCGTCTGGCTGATCAGCCTGATCTGCTTCTGCTATGTCACGGGCCAGTACGGCATCACGCTCTGGCTGCCCACCTTCATCAAGTCGACCGGTGTCAGCGACCCGTTCCATATCGGCTTGCTGAGCGCGATTCCGTATATGGCGGCGATTGTCGCGATGTACTTCTTCGGCCGCAGTGCCGACAAGCATCGCGAGCGGCGCTGGCACCTGATCATCCCGTGCATGATGGGGGCGATCGGTTTCCTGGCCTTGCCCTGGGTCATGCACAGCACCGTGCTGTCGCTGGTGTTCCTGTCGATCGCCGCGGCCGGCATCCTGACCTGCACGCCGCTGTTCTGGTCGCTGCCGACGGCTTTCCTGAGCGGCGCGGCGGCGGCCACGGCCATCGCCATGAGCAACTCGATCGGCAACCTCGCGGGCTTTACCAGCGGCTACATGATCGGCTACCTGCGGGACGTGACCCAGAGCGGCAACAGCGCCTACTTCATGATCGCGGGGATGCTGATGCTGGGTGCGTTCTGCATCTGGACAATACCTGCCCGTCTGGTCAACCGATAGCGAGACCCAAGCGGGGTGCGGCACCTTGCCGCTGCCCCGCCTGCCCATTGCCTCGCAAACACTTCGCGCCCTTGCCGGCGCATGGAAGGCTCTCATGACAAACTCGTACGAACCGGTGCCGGATGGGCCGGGCCATCACGCGCGGTTCAGCGTGGTGGAAGCCACCGTGGCCAGCGCGCATGCCGCGATGCGCGACGGCACGCTGACGGCGCGCCAACTGGCCGGCGCATGCCTGGACCGCATCGCGGCCTATGACCAGAACGGTCCCGCCCTGCGCAGCGTCCTTCAGATCAACCCAAAGGCGCTCGACGAAGCCGCGCACATCGATGCCGTGGCTGCGCGCAATCCATCGCAGGCGCTGGCGCCGTTGCATGGCATCCCGGTGCTGGTCAAGGACAACATCGAGTGCGGCGGCATGGAGACCACCGCCGGCGCAGCCTGCCTGCGCGGCAACCTGTCCACCGGCGATGCCTTTGTCATCCGCCGCCTGCGCGAGGCGGGCGCCATCGTCCTGGCCAAGACCAACTTGCATGAGCTGGCCTCCGGCGGCGAGACGGTCAGCACCTTGTCTGGCCAGACCCTCAATCCCTATGACCTGACGCGTACGCCCGGCGGTTCCAGCGGCGGCACCGGCGCCGGCATCGCCGCCAGCTTCGGCCTGCTTGGCATCGGCACCGACGGCGTCAATTCAATCCGCTCGCCGGCGTCGGCCAATAACCTGGTCGGCCTGCGCCCGACCATGGGGCTGATCAGCCGGGCGGGGCTGGTCCCTTGCGGGCTGACGCAGGACACCATCGGCCCGATCACCCGCACCGTCGCCGATACGGCGCTGCTGCTCGACGTCATCGCCGGCTATGACCCGGCCGACCCGGTCACCAGCGAGGCCGCTGCCCACATCCCCGAGAGCTATGCCGCCAGCCTTGACCGCGACGGACTCAAGGGCGCGCGTATCGGCGTGCTGCGACATTTCTTCGGCGACCAGGATGTGCACCGTCCGGTCAACGCCGTGATGCAGGAAGCGCTGGCCATCCTCGCGGCACAAGGCGCCGAGCTGGTCGCGATTGAAGATGCCATCAGCCCGGACGAGCTGCTGGCCTCCACGCTTGTGCACCACTACGAGATGGAACGCGATCTGGATGCCTACCTGGCAGGGCTGCCACCGGGCGTGCCGGTGCGATCGATGAAGGACATCATCGCTGCCGGTTCGGTCCATCCCAGCGTCGCAGCAACCCTCACCACGGCAGTGGCGCTGAGCGGGCGGGAAGAGGAATACCGCGAACGCCTGCAGCGCCAGCAGGTCTTGCGCCAGTGGCTGCGGGACCTGATGGCGCTGCACCGGCTTGATGCCCTGGCATTCCCGCACCAGCGGCGCCTGGTGGTGCCGGTCGGCGAATCGCAGGCAGAGCGCAACGGCGTGCTTGCGTCGGCCACCGGCTTCCCGGCCATCGTCATTCCGGCCGGATTTTCGGCGCCAGACGGCAACGCACCCCAGGGCGTGCCGGTCGGGCTGGAGCTCTTCGGCCTGCCATTCACCGAACCCGTGCTGATACGGCTGGCGTATGCGGCCGAGCAGGCCTTGCGCGCGCGCCGGCCGCCGCATTCGACGCCCGCGCTGGAATAGGCGCGCGTCTGAACGACGTTTTATCGCTGCTCTACAAACGCCAGCCGGACACGGCGGCGACAAGGTTGCGGACACACCGCGACAACCTCGAACCGAGGAGGAGACAAAGATGGGCGCAGAAACTGTAGTTCAATCGTCGAATTCGCCACAGCAGCATGAGTTGGACCGTGCCATGGATGGCATCGGGGTGACGGCCTCGCACAAGAAGATCATCGTCATGATCATGCTCGGCGTGATGTTCGATGTGTTCGAGCAGAACGCCGTCGGCCTGATCGGCCCCATGCTGCGCGAGCAGTGGGGCATCTCGGTGGCGCAGATCGGCTTTCTCAATACGCTGACCTTCAGTGCCGCCGCGCTGGGACGCATCGGCTCCGGCTATATCGCGGACCGCTACGGCAGGCGCACGATGCTGAGCGCCAACCTGCTGCTGTTCACGCTGGGCGCCATCATCTGCGCGCTGGCACCGAACTACGGGGTACTGGCGGCGGGCCGCTTTATCGTCGGCATCGGCCTGGGCGGGGAGATCTCGATTGCCGTGACCATGCTGGCCGAACTGTGCTCGACCCGCTTCCGCGGGACCGCGGTGGGCCTGGTCAGCGTGGGCAGCGGCGGCTTTGGCAATATGCTGGCTCCCGCCTTCGGCCTGGCGGTCTTCGCCATGTTCCCGGGCCCGGACAGCTGGCGCTGGCTCTTTGCCTGCCTGGTGCTGCCGGCATTCTTCGTGGTGTTCTACCGGCGCTTCATTCCGGAGACGCCGCGCTTCCTGCTGTCCAAGGGGCGCGTGGAAGATGCCAACCGGGTGCTGTCGGTGCTTGCATCGGGCCGCCTGGGCAAGCTCGATGGCGAGCCGACGCCCTATATCAAGGCCGCGATGCAGGATGAGGCCCCGCGCGCCAAGGTGCGGCTGAGCGATATCTTCAGGGGCCGCCTGGCACGGCGCACGGTCGCGCTGGGCATTGCGGTGTCCATGACCTACGGCGCGCAGATCTCGGTGCTGACGCTGATGCCGACCATCCTGATGTCGCAGGGCTACACCATCTCCAAGAGCTTTCTCTTCACCATGGTGATGCAGAGCGGCAGCCTGTTCGGCGCCCTGGCGGCGTCGTACTGCGGCTATCACATTCCGCGCAAGCGGGTGCTGACAGTAGGCGCGGGGCTGGCCTGCACGGCCGGGCTGTGCTTCGGCTTCCTGACGTATAACGTGGCGCTGGTGCTGCTGTTCGGCGCGGCCTTTACGTTCTGCGTGGTGTTGCTGAACACCTCGATCTGGATCTTCGCGCCGGAGCAGTATCCTACCCACGTGCGTGCGTTCGGCACTTCGCTGATCCTGGCGCTCGGCACGCTGGCGGGGGCGCTGACGCCGCTGGTCAGCGGGCGCGTGTTTGAAACCTACGGCGTTGGCGGCATGTTCAGCATGCTGGCGGCGATGTACGCCGTGTTTGCGCTGGCCGTGCAGTTCGCGCCGGAAACCTTCGGGCGCGCCATGGGCGAGACCGCTGCCGACGACGAAGCCGTGCCGGCGGTCAGCGGCAGCACCGCCAGCGCAAGCGGCTCCTGAGACCGGTCCGCTCCCGGCGGCGTGCGGTGCGCGCTCGCCGGGGGCGGTTCACCGGGTGATATGCATCCCTCATTCAAGGAAATACCCAAGGCATGACAGCAAGCAATATTGACCGGGTCGCGCAGGCCCTGCTCAGCGCGCGGCGTGAGCACCGTTGCGCCGATGTGGAGCCGTTCGCCACCGCAATTGAGAACGCAGGCCAGGCCTACGCCGTCCAGTCCATGGTGGCGCATTCGCTGGGCTGGCAAGAGGGCGGCGCCGGCTACTGGAAATCCGGCGGGGCGTCACGCGAGGCCACGCTGACCCATGCGCAGCTTCCGTCGGCCGGCGTCTGGACCAGCCCCGCGCAAGCCGGCGACTGGCCCTTCACATGGCGCGGCATCGAGGCCGAGATCGCGCTGCGGCTGGGGCAGGGCGTGGACGCCGCGCAAGCGGCCAGCCTCGATTACGCCGGCGCGGCTGCGCTGGTCGATGCGATGGCCGTGTCCATTGAAGTCGTCGATTCGCGCTGGCAGCAATATGTAGGCGCGCCCGCGCTGCTGAAGCTGGCCGACCTGCAGGCCCACGGCGCGCTGGTGCTGGGCGCGTGGCGCGACTATGCCGCGCGTGATTGGGAAACACAGCGTTGCCGGGTGCAGATCGGCGCGGCAACGATCGAGCGTCGCGGCAGCCATGCGCTGGGCGATCCGGCCTATGGTCTGGTGGCCTGGCTGCGCCACGCCACGCGCGACGGCCGACGCGTGGAGGCCGGCACGGTCGTCACCACGGGCACCTGGGTCGGCATCCTGGATGCATCCGCGGGCGACCTCGTGACCGCGGAGTTCGACGGCATCGGCCAGGCCTCGGTCCAGCTCTGAAGACGACTGACCGGAGCGCGGGGCGTCAGCTGCGGAAGCCGACGCCCTGCATGATAAGCCGCAGCACCCACGCGGCCGCGCCCAGTGCCGCCACGCTGGCGGCCCAGATCAGCACCAGCCAGCCGACGCGGCGCAGCCAGCTGTCTTTGCCGGCGTTCCGACCCGAGCGCTCTGTATCCATCAGTGATAGCCCTCGCCGTGGCGGACCTTGCCGCGGAACACGTAGTAGGCCCACACCGTGTACATCAGGATGAAGGGGATGATGAACAGCGCCCCCACCAGCGCAAAGCCCTGGCTTTGCGGCGGCGCCGCGGCGTCCCAGATCGAGATCCCCGGCGGGATGATATTGGGCCAGACGCTGATCGCCAGCCCGCTGTAGCCCAGGAACACCAGCCCCAGCGCATACATGAACGGCGAGATATTGGGCTCGCGCCGCAGCGCGCGCATCAGCATGACCATGCACAGCGCCACCAGGATCGGCACCGGCGAGAACCAGAACAGGTTGGGCAGGCGGAACCAGCGCTCGGCAATTTCCGGGTGCGTCAGCGGCGTCCACAAGCTGATCACGGCAATCACCGCCAGCAGCACCCACGCCAGCGTGCCGGTGAGCCGGATCATGCGCTGCTGCAGGTCGCCTTCGGTCTTCATGATCAGCCAGGTGCTGCCCAGCACCGTGTAGGCCACCATCAGCCCGACGCCGCAGAACAGCGGGAAGGGCGCAAGCCAGTCCAGCGGCCCGCCCGCAAAGCGGTGGCCGTCCAGCTTGATGCCGTCGATATAGGCGCCCAGCGCCACGCCCTGGAAGAACGCGGCCGTGGCCGAGCCCAGGATGAAGGAGGCGTCCCACACCGGACGCTCGCGGTCGTTGGCCTTGAAGCGGAACTCGAACGCCACGCCGCGGAAGATCAGGCCCAGCAGCATCAGCATCAGCGGCAGGTAGAGCGCGCTCAGCACCACCGAATACGCCAGCGGGAACGCCGCCAGCAGCCCGGCCCCACCCAGCACCAGCCAGGTCTCGTTGCCGTCCCAGACCGGCGCCACCGTGTTCATCATCACGTCGCGGTCATGCCGGTCCGGCACGAACGGATAGAGCATGCCGATGCCCAGGTCAAAACCGTCCATGACCACGTACATCATCACGCCGAAGAAGATGATGACGATCCAGAGAAGCGAAAGGTCGATGCCCATGGTGTCAGCTCCGGGTGCGTGCAGTGGTGGCGGGGGCGAGCACTTCGTCGTCATCCACCGCTGACAATGGCCGCGCCGGCGTATGCTCGCGGCCGGGGCCGCCTTCCGGCTTGGGCCCTTCCATGGCCGGGCCCTTGCGCACCAGCCGCATCATGTAGGCAATGCCCACGCCGAACACAAAGAAATACGCCGCCACGAAGATCGCCAGCGTCACTGCCAGCTCGGGCACGCCATGCGGCGACACCGCGTCGGCCGTGCGCTGCAGCCCGTAGACCACCCACGGCTGGCGCCCGATTTCGGTCGTGAACCAGCCGGCCAGGATGGCGAGCAGGCCGGTGGGACCCATCCATAGCGCCAGGCGCAGGAAGGCGCGGGACTGGTACAGGCGTTCGCCCCGGCGCAGCAGCAGGCTCCACACGCCCAGCAGGATCATCAGCAGCCCCAGCCCCACCATCACGCGGAACGACCAGAACAGGATGGTGGAATTGGGCCGGTCCTGCGGCGCGAACTCTTTCAGGCCCTTGATCTGCCCGTCCCAGGTATGGGTCAGGATCAGGCTGCCCAGGCGCGGCACTTCCACCGCGAAGCGCGTTTCTTCGCGCTTCATGTCGGGCCAGCCGAACAGCAGCAGCGGCAGGCCTTCATTGCCCTGGTTTTCCCAGTGGCCCTCCAGCGCGGCGATCTTGGCGGGCTGGTGCTTGAGCGTGTTCAGGCCGTGCATGTCGCCGATCACGGCCTGGATCGGCGCGACGATCAGCAGCATCCACATCGCCATCGACAGCATCTTGCGGATGGCGGGGTTGTCGCGCCCGCGCAGCAGGTGCCAGGCGGCCGACGCGCCGACGAACAGCGCCGTGGCCAGGAAGGCCGCCACGCTCATATGCACCAGGCGGTAGGGGAACGAGGGGTTGAAGATGACTTCGAACCAGTTGGTCGGCACCACGCGGCCGTTGATGATCTCGAACCCCGCCGGCGTCTGCATCCAGCTGTTCGAGGCCAGGATCCACGTGGCCGAAATCAGCGTGCCAAGCGCCACCATCACCGTGGCAAAGAAATGCAGCCCCGGACCGACGCGGTTCCAGCCGAACAGCATCACGCCCAGGAAGCCCGCTTCCAGGAAGAAGGCGGTCAGCACCTCGTAGGTCAGCAGCGGCCCGGTGATGCTGCCCGCGAACTCCGAGAAAAAGCTCCAGTTGGTGCCGAACTGGTAGGCCATCACCAGCCCGGACACCACCCCCATGCCGAAATTGACGGCAAAGATCTTGGACCAGAAGTGATAAAGGTCGCGGTAATGCGGGCGCTGCGTGCGCAGCCAGCAGCCTTCCAGCACCGCCAGGTAGGCGGCCAGGCCGATGGTGATCGCCGGAAAAATGATGTGGAAGGAAATCGTGAAGGCAAACTGGGTGCGGGCGAGGTCTAGCGCGGTCAAACCAAACATTGTGTTGTTCTCCGTGGCGCTGGCCTGGCGCACGCCCTGGACGAGCGCGGCACTGCCGTGAGGCAGGCCGGGCCCGTCGGCAGGGCGCGCCGGGGCGCGGGCCGTAGGCGCGTGCGGTAAAGCGTAGTGTACGCCGCGCACGCGGCAATGGGCAGCGTTGCTGCCGGTGGCGTGCGGGCGACATATCGCCGCACCCGGTGCCGCCGGCGCCGCTTCACGCGGCGCGCTACCCTTGTCGATGGCAATCATGCTAGCCGAGCCACGGGGAGCGGAACAGCATCACAACGGTGAAAAAACACCATATCAGTTTTGCGCGGCGCAGAAGATCGTGCTGACACTTCTGACCGTCTCTGGCGTGGCGCTGCTGGCGCGTGCCCCTTGGACGGCCCTGATCAGACGGTCCGGATCTGCGCCGCAGCCTCGCGCAGGCATTCCACCAGCTGGTCGGTGCCGAGCGATGGCGCCCGCTCACGCAACGTGATGATGCCGACAGGGGGCAGGTCGACCGGCACGGCCATCTTCAGCACGTGCAACTGGCCTTCCTCCTGCAGCGACCGGGCCACCGACTCCGCCATGAAGCCGGCCGCCCCGCGCTGGCCGACAAAAGTGAGCTGGCCAAGGTAGGACGAGGTCTCGATCACATCCTGCGGCGGATGCAGGCCGTGGCGATAGAACGCCTGCTCGATCTTCACGCGCAGCGATGCCCACGGCGGCGGCAGCACGCACGGCATCGCGGCCAGGTCGGCCCAGTTCGGGCGGGCCTTGCGCGCCAGCTTGTGGCCGCGCCCGACCACGGCCACCATCGGTTCATCGTAGAGCGCCTCGGTCAGCAGGTCCGGCGCGGCATAGCCCGGCTCCAGCCGGCCCACGATCAGGTCCAGCTCGCGCAGGCGCAGCTTGGGCAGCAGGTGGGTCAGGTCGCCTTCCTCCACCAGCACGGTGGCGCGCGCGTGGCGCTGCTTGAGCGCGCCAACGGCCTGTGCCAGCAAGACCGGCAGCGCCGCGCCCATCGAGCCCACGCGGATGCGGCCGGAGGCGCCGCTCTGCACCGCGGCGATCTCGTCGCGGGTCTGCTCGTACTGGGCCAGCACGGAGCGCGCAAAGCGCACCAGCGATTCGCCGGCGGGGGTGGGCTCGGTGCCGCGGGTGGAACGCGTGAACAGCGCCAGCCCCAGCATCTTTTCGACCTCGGTCAGCACCTTGGATACCGCCGGCTGGCTCACCGAAAGGAATTCCGCGGTGCGCCCGAGGTGGCGGAATTCATCCAGCGCCACCAGCAGTTGCAGGTGGCGCAGCTTGATATTGGAGCGCAGCGCGCGGTCGATCTGTACCATGCCCGGCAGTCTACCTAAGCTGAAGGTTATGAAGCAATGCCGATTTTCGATTGGATTGTTATGTTCAGGGGCGACAGAATGCGGGCATGACGTGGCTGGCCGCGCCGGTCCCGCCGGAAATCAAAACATCGGAGACTCCCGCAAATGACCCAAGGTTTCCCCATCGATCTCAAGCGCCGCCGTCTGCTCATCGGTGCCGCGGCGGGTGCTGCCGCGGGCGCCGCAGGCGTGCTGTTGCCTGCCGCGCGGGCGCTGGCCGCCGAGTATCCCGAGCGTCCCATTACCTTCATTTGCCCCTGGCCGGTCGGCGGCACCGCCGACCAGTCGATGCGCGCGCTGTGCCAGCTGGCCGGCGGCATCCTCAAGCAGTCGATCGTGGTGGAAAACCGCGCCGGCGCCTCCGGCATGATCGGCACCAAGGCCCTGGCGCGCGCCAATCCGGACGGCTACACCATCGGCCAGATCCCCATCTCGGTGACGCGTTTTTCGCAGCTCGGCATGCTGCAGCTGGACCCGCGCACCGAGCTGACCTACCTGGCGCGCACTTCGGGCCAGACCTTCGGTATCGCCGTGCCGGCCAACTCGCGTTTCAAGACACTGAAGGACGTGGTTGCCGCCGCCAAGGCCAGTCCCGGCAAGATCACCTATGCGCACGCCGGCATCGGCGGCGCGACCCACGTCGGCATGGAGCAGTTCGCGCTGGCCGCGGGCGTGCAGTTCAATGCGATCGCCTACAAGGGCGGCGCCCAGGCGCTGCAGGACGTGCTGGCCGGGCAGGTGGACCTGCTGGCCGATTCCAGCTCATGGGCGCCGCACGTGGAAGCCGGCAAGGCGCGCCTGCTGGCCACCTGGGGCGAACAGCGCGCGACGCGCTTCAAGGACACGCCGACGCTCAAGGAACTAGGCTACAACGTGGTGGTGGAAGCGCCCAACGGCATCGGCGCCCCGAAGGGCCTGCCGCCCGCCGTGGAAAAGAAGCTGCGCGACGCCTTCCGTGTCGCGGTGGCCAGCAACGAATTCAGGCAAGTGGCGGCGCGCCTGGATGCGCCCGTGATGTACCTGGACGGTCCTGAGTACAAGAAGTACGTGGCCAGCGTCTATGACCAGGAAACCCAGCTGATCCAGCGCCTCAAGCTGAAAGAACTGCTGCAGCAAGGCTGATAGCCGTCGAAAGCAAAGTCCAAGTGAATCCCAATCCTGTCATCCGCCTGCACGCCAACGACAACGTGCTGGTCGCCCGCAGCGACCTCAGCCTTGGCCAGCAGCTGGCCGACCCCGCCGTGCGCGTGCGCGCGCAGGTGCCGGCCGGCCACAAGATCGCGGCCTGCGCCATCGCGGCCGGCACGCCGGTGCGCAAGTTCGACACCGTCATCGGCGTGGCCGCGCGCGATATCACCCAGGGCGACCACGTGCATTCGCATAACCTGACCCTGGTCGATTTCTACCGCGACCCGGCGTTCTGCCAGGACGTGCGGCCGGTGGACTACGTGCCCGAGGCCCAGCGCGCCAGCTTCAACGGCTTTGTGCGCCCGGACGGGCGCGTCGGCACGCGCAACTTCATCGGCATCCTGTCGTCGGTCAATTGCTCGTCCACGGTGATCCGACAGATTGCCGCGCATTTCACGCCGCAGTGGCTGGCGGCCTATCCGAATGTCGATGGCGTGGTCGCCTTCGCGCAGACCAGCGGCTGCGGCATGTCGTCGCCGAGCGAGCATTTCGACGTGCTGCGCCGCACGCTGGCCGGCTATGCACGCCATCCCAACCTGGCCGGCGTGCTGATCGTCGGCCTGGGCTGCGAGCGCAACCAGGTGGCGTCGCTGGTGGAATCGCAGGGGCTGGAGCCCGGTCCCGCGGTGCATACGCTGGTGATGCAAGACAGCGGCGGCACGCGCGCCACCATTGCCGCCGGCATCCGCGCGATCGAATCGATGCTGCCCGCGGCCAATGCCGCGGTGCGCCAGCCGGTATCCGCCAGCCACCTCAAGATCGGGCTGGAATGCGGCGGCTCGGATGGCTTTTCCGGCATCAGCGCCAACCCGGCGCTGGGCGCGGCGATGGATATCCTGGTGCGCCATGGCGGCACCGCCATCCTGTCCGAGACCCCGGAAATCCACGGCGTTGAGTTCATGCTGACGCGCCGCGCGGTGACGCCCGAGGTCGGCCAGAAACTGCTGGACCGCCTGGCCTGGTGGGAGCGCTACACCGCCGGCCACAACGCGCAGTTCAACGGCGTGGTCGGCCACGGCAACCAGCAGGGCGGCCTGGCCAACATCTTCGAGAAGTCGCTGGGCTCGGCCATGAAGGGCGGCACCACGCCGCTGCGGGCGGTGTACGAGTACGCCGAGCCGATCGACCAGGCCGGCTTTGTCTTCATGGACTCGCCCGGCTATGACCCGGTTGCCGTCACCGGCCAGATCGCCAGCGGCGCCAACCTGATCTGCTTTACCACCGGACGCGGTTCGATGTTCGGCTCCAAGCCCGCGCCGACCATCAAGCTGGCCTCCAACTCGGCGATGTACCACCGGCTGGAAGAAGACATGGACATCAACTGCGGCCTGGTGCTCGACGGCGAGCTGACCGTGCCGCAGATGGGCCAGCGGATCTTCGAACACATCCTGCGCGCGGCCTCCGGCGAGCCGACCAAGAGCGAGGCGCTGGGCCTGGGCGACAACGAGTTCGTGCCGTGGCACCTCGGCATCGTCAGCTGAGCAGGCCATATTAATTTTGCGAATGCCATTCAGTTGCGGCACCGTCGTTCCCGCGAAGGCGGGAACCCAGTGACTTCTAAAGACGCTGGATTCCCGCCTTCGCGGGAATGACGGTAGGGACTGAAACGTTTTTAGCCCTGCATCTGCACTCCTTCTGCCTACACCGATGCCCCTGATCCTTTCCGAGCAAGCGCTGCTGCGCAGCCAGAACCTGATTGACGACCGGTGGCGCGATGCCGGCCTTGGCGCCCGCCTGCCGGTCGCCGATCCGGCCACTGGCGAAACCTTTGCCAACGTGCCGGACAGCGATGCCGGCGATGCCCGCCTTGCCGTCGATGCCGCCGCGGCCGCGTTCCCGGCCTGGAGCCGCCGGCCCGCGCGCGAACGCGCCCAGTTGCTCAAGCGCTGGCATGCGCTGATCCTCACGCACCAGGAAGACCTGGCGCGCATCATCTCGACCGAGCAGGGCAAGCCCTTGAAGGAAGCGCGCGGCGAGGTGCAGTACGGCGCGTCATATGTCGAGTGGTTTGCCGAAGAGGCCACCCGCATCTGCGGCGACATCGTCGCCGAAGCCGTGCCGGGCCGCAAACTGCTGGTGTTGAAGGAACCGGTGGGCGTAGTCGCGGCGATCACGCCGTGGAACTTCCCGCTGGCGATGATTGCCCGCAAGATCGCTCCCGCGCTGGCCGCTGGCTGCACGGTGGTGGCCAAGCCCGCCGAGGACACGCCGCTGACCGCGCTGGCGCTGGTGTGGCTGGCGCAGCAGGCTGGCATGCCCGCCGGCGTCATCAACATCGTCACCGCCTCGCGCGAGCACACGCCCGGCGTGGTCGACGCCTGGCTGGCCGACAGCCGCGTGGGCAAGATCACGTTCACGGGTTCGACGCCCGTGGGCAAGCACCTGGCGCGCGAATCGGCCGGCACGCTGAAGAAGCTGTCGCTGGAGCTGGGCGGCAACGCGCCCTTTATCGTCTTCGAGGACGCCGACCTGGATGCCGCGGTCGATGGCCTGATGGCGTCCAAGTTCCGCAACGGCGGACAGACCTGCGTCTGCCCGAACCGGGTCTACGTGCATGACGCCGTGCACGACGCCTTTGTCGAGCGCCTGGCACAGCGCGTGGGCGCGCTCCACGTCGGCCCGGCCACGGAAGAGGCCGCGCAGATCGGCCCCATGATCAATGCCCGCGCCGTCGACAAGATCGCGCGCCATGTGGAGGACGCCGTCGCCAGGGGCGCGCGCGCGGTCACCGGCGGCAAGCGCGTGCGCACCGCCGACGGCCCGCACTACTACGCGCCGACGGTGCTGGTCGACGCCACCCCCGCGATGGAGCTGTCGTGCGAAGAGACCTTCGGCCCGGTCGCGCCAGTCTTCCGCTTCCGCGATGAAGCCGAGGTGATCCGCGACGCCAACGACACCCCGTTCGGCCTGGCCGCCTATTTCTACGCCAACGACATCCGCCGCATCTGGCGCGTGGCGCAGGCGCTGGAAACCGGCATGGTCGGCATCAACGAGGGCGCGATCGCGGCCGAGGCGGCGCCGTTCGGCGGCGTGAAGGAATCGGGCTACGGGCGCGAGGGCTCGCGCCACGGGCTGGACGACTACATGCATACCAAGTACCTTTGCCAGGGCCAGCTCGGCTGAAGCGCCGGGCCCATCGATCTTCGAACCGGAATACCCCATGCCCGCAAACAACCCTTTCAAGACCGCACTGGCCGCGCGCCAGGCGCAGATCGGCCTGTGGCTGTCGATGGCGACGCCGTACCTGGCCGAAGTGTCGGCCACCACAGGCTTTGACTGGCTGCTGATCGACGGCGAACACGCCCCCAACGACCTGCGCTCGACCCTGCACGCGCTGCAGGCCGTGGCCCCATACCCGGTCCAGCCCGTGGTGCGCGCCGTGGCCGGCGAAGTGCCGCTGATCAAGCAGCTGCTTGATATCGGCGCCCGCAGCCTGCTGGTGCCGATGGTCGATACCGCGGAACAGGCCCGCGCGCTGGTCAGCGCCACGCGCTATCCGCCGCAAGGCATCCGCGGCGTGGGCAGCGCGATTGCGCGTGCCTCGCAGTGGAGCGCCCGCACCGACTACCTCGACGTGGCCGACGATGAAATCTGCCTGCTGGTGCAGGCCGAAACCGTCACCGCATTGCAGAACCTGGAAGCCATCTGCGCGGTGGACGGCATCGACGGCGTCTTCATCGGCCCGGCCGACCTGGCAGCCTCGATGGGCCACCGCGGCCGCCCCGGCCACCCGCAGGTGCAGGCCGCCATCGAAGGCGCGATGCGCACCATCGTCGCCAGCGGCAAGGCCGCCGGCACGCTGACGTCGGACCCGGCGCTGGCACGTCGCTACCTGGACCTGGGCTGCACCTTCGTGGCGACGGGTGTGGACGTCATGATCTACGCTAACGCCGCGCGCAGGCTTGCCGCATCGTTCCGTGACCTGCCGTCGGACGCCTGCGCCGACAAGCCCTCCGCCGCGTACTGACCCGTATCTCCTTCGCCTTACACACATGCCAGCCGACCTCCCGACCCCAGACACCACCTTGCGCGCGATGCAGGCCATCGTTGGCGCCAATGCCTGCCGCAGCGGCGACGCCGACACGCAGGCCTATGTGATCGACTACCGCGGCATCTACCGCGGCCAGGCCCAGGTGGTAGTGCTGCCGTCATCGACGGAAGAGGTCAGCCAGGTGCTGCAGTGGTGCCATGCACAGCGTGTACCGGTGGTGCCGCAGGGTGGCAATACCTCGCTGATGGGCGGCGCCGTGCCCGACGACAGCGGCACCGCCGTGGTCGTCAACCTGAGCCGCATGAACCGCGTGCCGGGCATCGACACCATCAACGACACCATGACCGTGCAGGCCGGCGTGACGCTGAGCGCGGCGCGCAGCGCGGCCGAGGCCGAGCAGCGCCTGTTCCCGCTGCGCATCGGTTCGGAAGGCTCGTGCCAGATCGGCGGCAACCTGTCGACCAATGCCGGCGGCACAGCGGTGCTGCGCTACGGCAACATGCGCGACCTGGTGCTAGGCATCGAAGTGGTGCTGCCCGATGGCCGCATCTACTCGTCGTTGCGCGGCCTGCGCAAGGACAATACCGGCTACGACCTCAAGCAGCTGTTCGTCGGCGCGGAAGGGACGCTGGGCATCATCACCGGCGCCGTGCTCAAGCTGATGCCGCAGCCGCGCAGCAGCGCCGTGGCCTTCGTCGCGGTGCAGGACCCTGCGGCCGCAGTCGCGCTGCTGGGCGAAGCCAAGCGCCTGTCCGGCCAGGCCGTGACCGCGTTCGAGCTGATCTCGCGCCCCGCGCTGGAGCTGGTGCTGGAATATCTTGGCAACGTCGCTTCGCCGCTGCAGGACAAGCACGACTGGATGGTGCTGATCGAGCTGACCTCCGGCACCGATGCCGAAAGCCTCAACGCCACGCTGATGGAGATCCTCGAATCCGGCTTCAGCCAGGGCCTGGTGCTGGACGCCGCCGTGGCCGCGAGCTTGTCCGACGCACAGACCTTCTGGCGCATCCGCGAAGAGATCTCCGACGCCCAGACCCGCACCGGCGGCAGCATCAAGTGCGATGTCTCGGTGCCGCTGTCGCGCATTGCCGCGTTTGTCGAAGAGGCCTCGGCCAAAGTGCTGGAACTGGTGCCCGACGCGCGCATGGTGATCTACGGCCATATGGGCGACGGCAATGTGCACTTCAACCCACTGCGGCCCAGGGACGAGCCCGCCAAGGCATTCCTGGCGCAATGGTATGAACGGGTCTCGGTGCTGGTCGACGGCATGGCCCATGCGGAAAACGGCTCGATCTCGGCCGAGCACGGCATCGGCGTGGCCAAGCGCGACGACCTGACGCGCTACAAGTCCCAGGTGGAACTGGAGCTGATGTGGCAGGTGAAGCAGGCGCTGGATCCGTTGAACCTGCTCAATCCGGGCAAGGTGCTGCCGGCGCCGGCCCGATAGCGCACCGGGATTCCACGCCACGGAACGGGGGCAGGGCGCGCGTGGCAGGAATCGCCCATCTGGGCTAAGGTGTCAGCTATCCAGAACGCGCGGAGCCTGGGCATTGCCGCCCAGGCCACCGCGCACAGCACGGCCGGCCCACCGGCCCAGACACCGATGAGCGCCCAATCCCCCGACATCGCCCTCGCAGCTGCCCCTATCTCCCTCGAAAAGCCCGAGCTCGACTACCCCTGTGGCGACGCGCCCGAACCCGGCCGCGCCCGAGAGATCGCGCCCGGCGTGCTGTGGCTGCGCATGCCAATGCCGCTGGGCCTGAACCACATCAACCTGTGGGCCATCCGCGACGGCGGTGGCTGGGCCGCGGTCGACGCCGGCCTGCAGACCCCGGAAACCGCACAGGCGTGGCGCGCGCTGTTCGGCGAAAGCGGGGCGCTGGCCGGCGGGCTGACACGCCTGTTCGTGACCCATATGCACCCCGACCACATCGGCATGGCCGGGTGGCTGACCGGCAAGTTCAACTGCCAGCTGTGGATGTCGCGGCTGGAATACCTGATGTGCCGCGTGCTGGCTGCGGATACGGGGCGCGCGGCACCGGATGACGCGATCGAGTTCTATCGCAAGGCAGGCTGGGACGACGAAGCGATAGAGGTATACCGGACCCGCTTCGGCGGCTTCGGCAAATATGTGCACGCCTTGCCCGAGAGCTTCCGCCGGCTGTCCGATGGCGACACCGTGCGCATCGGCGCGCACGACTGGCAAGTCATCGTCGGCACCGGCCACTCGCCCGAACATGCCTGCCTGTACTGCCCCGCGCTGAAGCTGCTGGTGTCCGGCGACCAGGTGCTGCCGCGCATTTCCTCCAACGTATCGGTGTTCCCGACCGAGCCGGATGCCGATCCGATGCAGGACTGGCTGGCCTCGCTCGACAAGGTGCGTACCGCCGTGCCGGACGATGTGCTGGTGCTGCCGGCGCATAACGAACCGTTCCGCGGGCTGCATGCGCGTATTGACTATCTGCGAGCTAGCCAGATGCAGGCGCTGGACCGGCTGCGTGGGGCGCTGGTGACGCCGAAGCGGGCGGTGGATGTGTTTGGGGAGTTGTTCTCGCGGCCGATCACCGGGAGTGGCGGGCTGCTGGGGATGGCTACCGGCGAGAGCATCGCGCACCTGAACTACCTGCTGGAGCGGGGCGAGGCGGTGCGCGAGCGCGGCCCTGACGGGTGTTATTGGTATCGGCTGAACTTTTGAGCTTTCCCTAATTCGCGACAGTGCAAAAACAACCACAGTCATTCCCGCCTGCGCGGGAACAACAAGCAAGATGCGTTGTCGTGAATTTCGGAAACATCAATAAGTGAAAATCTGATGAGGATCCCCGGAGGCGGGTCCCACCATGATGAGCCATGCGCGGATGGCTAACGTCCTGATTCGGGGGCGTCATTGTCCGTCGCCACGATCCGGTGACGCCGGGGCATTTCGGAGTCGAGCACCAGGCGGCCGTGCACGCGGCCGTTCATGCGCGTGACGTAATGCGTGCACTCTTCCATATGGGCTGACATCAGCGAACGTACCGCCTCGGCGTCGCGCTGGCGGGCGGCCTCGACAATGCGCTTGTGGAATATCACGTTGGCCGCGCCGAATTGCTCGTGCTCGCAGGCGGGCGTGTCGTTGCCGAACACCACCAGCTGCCGGATCATTTCGTTGATCAGCTCACAGCAGAACCGGAGCATGGGGTTCGGATTGGCCGCGGCCAGAATGTCGTGGAAGGTCAGGTCTTCCTGGCGCTGGTCGAGCAGCGGCCTGGCTGCCGCCGCGGATGCCGGGTCGCACAGGTCGATGGTACGTTCCAGCGCCCGGAAATCGTCCTCGGTGAGGTGCGGCACCGCACCGGCAGCCAGCTCAGGTTCCAGCAGGCGCCGCACGGTATAGATGTCGGCAATGCCGACGTCCTTGAAGAACAGGTAGTTCTGCATCAGCTGGAAGGTGCGGTCCAGCGGGACTTCCACGATCGTGCCCCCGCCCGCCGGCCCGGTGCTGACGCTGATCAGGCCCTGCACCTCCAGCGATTTGAGTGCCTCGCGGATCGTGCTCTTGCTGACCGAGAACATTTGCTGCAGCTTGACCTCCTGCGGCAGCTTGTCGCCCGGGCGCAGATTGCGCTGGGTAATCAGCCGCTTGAGCTCTTCTGCCACCAGGTCTGCGCGTTTTTGCTTGCGGATCGCGATGGCTCCGGTCTTGCCCTCACCAAACATCCCCATTACCTCTTTCCTTGTCATAGGCCGCACACTGCGCCGACTGGCGGCGCTGCCATTCTAACCAAGCGCAATCGGGACAGCCCGCATGGCGCGCTGGTCCGGCCGGCATTCCGCGCGCCGGGTTGCGCGGGCCGGCTTGCCCCGTCCCGGTGCGTGCTGTCCGGTTTCCAGGCGCGCCTGCACTGTTTTGCGGCCCGGCGGCCGCGGCAGCACGCTGGAAACAGCTCGTCAGACGCCAGCAAGGCGAGCGCGTAAACCCTGACCTGCCGTTTGTTGACAAGGCTTCCGGCCGACTCCTAGAATAATTCTACTCTATCCTATTTATCATTATAAATAGGATAAACAGGTTCGATTCTTGCTCGGTCAGTGTCGGCGCCGGGCGAAAGTCACCAGCATGTCGGGGAGACAGTGGAGCGCCGGTAACCTGGCGCGCCACGGCTTTCGCCCCGTGCAGCCCAATCCCCACATACCGAGGAGTGAGCCTTGAATCGTCGTGACCTGCTGAAACTGGCGGCGCTGTCTGCCGTCCCCGCTTCCCTGATCCATGGCCGCAGCGCCCTTGCCGCAGCCGAGGCGCTGGAGTTCGGCTGCCCGGTGCCCATGTCCGGCGCCTTTGCCGCCAACGGAAAGTTCGCTGACCTGGGCATGCGGCTCGCCCTCGAGCAGTACGGCCAGGTGCTGGGCCGCCCGCTGCGCTACAGCGTGCTCGACACCGAAGGCAAGCCCGCCACCGCGGTGCGCAAGATGCAGGAACTGGCCCAACAGAAGGCAGCGCGCTATTTCGCCGGCGGCATCCTGTCGTCCGAGTCCCTGGCGATGGGCAAGGAGGCCGAGAAATTCGGCGGCGTGTTTGTGACCACGGCCGGGGCAGACGAGATCACGGGGAAGGACTGCAACCGCGCCACGTTCCGGTGGTCGGTGCCGACCTTCGGCGCGATCGAGCGCACCGTGCGGCCGCTGATCGAGTCAATGCCGAACGCCAGGCGCTGGTACACCATCACGCCGCAATATGTATTTGGCGAGGGCCTGCTGTCGGCGGCCAAGGCGATCTTCAAGGAAAAGGGCATCGAGCATGTCGGCAACAGCTACCACGCCCTCACCGAGAAGGAGTTCAGCGGTTACCTCACCAATGCGCTGGCGGCGAAGCCGGACGTCCTGCTGATCCTGAACTTCGGTTCGCAGTCCGCCGACACGCTGCGCCAGGCCGTCAGCTTCGGCATGAAGAAGAACACCACCATCCTGCTGGCGTGGGCTTCGGGCCTGGAGCAGTTCGAGTCGCTCGGCGCCGATTTGTGCGACGGCGTCTACTTCGGCGCGCAGTACTGGCACGGCGTGGATACGCCGCTGAACCGCGAACTGGTCAGGCGCACCAATGACAAGTTCAAGGCCAATCCCAACTACAGCCTGGCCGGCTCGTACATCTGCACCAAGATCATGGTGGACGGCATGCTCAAGGCCGGCAGCGCCGATCCGAAGGCCGTGGTCGCGGCGCTCGAAGGCATGAAGTACGACGGCCTCACCGGGCCCGAGGAAATCCGCGCCGCCGACCACCAGGTGCTGAAGAACTACTACCTGCTCAAGGGCAAGGCCAGGTCGCGCATGAAGGACAAGGACGACTATGCCGAGGTCGTCAGCGTCGGCAAGGCCTTCCTGCCGGTCGGCCAGACCCAGTGCAAGATCGCCTGACCCGCGCGGGGCGCTGCCCCGCTAGTCCGCTGAATCATTGAAATGGTCGGTGAAGGACATGGCAGGCGCCGACCAATTTCAGTGATTCAGTGGACTAGACACCACACCGAAGCACATCGAAGCACCACGCCGCGCGGCCATGCGCGGCGTGGCGGCTTCCTACATTCGTACGACTCATGAACGTCTATCTGTTACAGGTGATCAACGGCGTCGGGATCGGCATGCTCTACTTCCTGCTGGCGGTAGGGTTGTCGATCGTGTTCGGCCTGTTGCGGTTCGTCAATTTCGCGCATGGCGCCTTCTATGCGCTGGGCGCCTATGTCTGCTTCCAGGCGCTGCAGATCGGGCTGAACTTCTGGGCGGCGCTGGTGATCGCGCCGATCCTGATCGGCGCGCTCGCCTGGTGCTCCGAGAAGGTCATGCTGCGGCACGTCTATGCGCAGCCGCACGAGTTCCACATCCTGGTCACGGTCGGCCTGGCCCTGGCCATCCAGGAGCTCATCATCGTCGGCTGGGGACCGCTCGGCGTCGATGTGCCGCCGCCGGACGCGCTGCAGGGCGTGGTGATGTGGGGCGACTTTGTCTATCCCAAGTATCGCCTGTTTGTCATCGGCTTCACCGGGCTGCTGGCCATCGGCCTGTGGTGGCTGCTAGAAGGCACGCGCCTGGGCAGCGCGGTGCGCGCGGGCAGCGAATCCACCGAGATGGTGTCGCTGCTCGGCATCAATGTGTTCCGCCTGTTCAGCCTCATGTTCGCCCTGGGTGCCGCCACTGCGGCGATCGCCGGGGTGCTGGCCGCGCCGATCCGCGGTGCCGAGCCGTTCATGGGCGTCGAGGCGCTGGGCGTGGCCTTCATCGTAGTCGTGGTGGGAGGCATGGGCAGCTTTACCGGGGCGCTGGTGGGCGGCTTGCTCGTTGGCGTCGTGCAGAGCCTGATGAGCACGCTGTGGCCGGAAGGCGCGCGGCTGATGATCTATGTCGCCATGGCCGCGGTCCTGCTGCTGCGCCCGCATGGCTTGCTGGGGAGGGGATGATGGCAACGGAAAAACAAGGGTTCTTGCGCTACCGCTTCTGGTGGCTGGCTGGGCGTGACGCTGCTGCTGCCGCTCACGATGCGCTCCGGCACGCTGGCCACTGAGGTGCTGATCTACGCGATGGCGGCCATGGCCTGCAACCTGCTGCTCGGCTATACCGGCCTGCTGTCGTTCGGCCAGGGCATCTTCTTCGGCCTGGGCAGCTACGCGGCGGGGCTGGCGCTGACGCGCGCCGACCTGCCGATGCCGGTGGCGTTGCTGCTGGCGATCGTGATCGGCGCGGCGGCGGCCGCCCTGGTGGGCTGGTTCGCGATCCGGCAGCGCGGCACGTACTTTGTGATGCTGACGCTGGCGTTCGCGCAGATGTTTTACTTCCTGGCCTACACCGCGCCGGGGCTCACCGGCGGCGACAACGGCCTGTTGGACATTCCGCGGCCGCCGCTGTCAGTGGCCGGCCATGCGCTGGCCTCGCTGGCATCGCCGTGGCAGTTCTATGGCTTTGTCGCGGTGATGTTCCTGGCGGTGTTTTTCCTGGTGCTGCGCGTGACTGAGTCCGTGCTCGGCCGCACGCTGCTGGCGATCCGGGACAACGAGGAGCGTGCGCTGGCGGTCGGCTACAACATCAAGACATTCAAGCTGCTGGCCTTCATGGTCTCCGGCGCGGTCACCGGGCTGGCCGGCGCGCTGCATGCCATGCTCACCGGGATCGCGCCGCTGACCAATATCGATTACCACGCCAGCGAAATGATCCTGGTCATGACCGTGATCGGCGGCGCCAGCAATATCTTTGCCTCGGTGCTGGGCGCCGCCTTCTATGTGCTGCTGGCGGACTGGCTGTCCACGCTGTGGCCGCGCTGGCTGATGTTGCTGGGCTTCCTGCTGATTGCCGTCAGCCTGTTCATGCAGCGCGGGCTGTGGGGGCTGGGCGCCTCGGTGTGGAATCGTCTGCGCGGCATGCGCCGCGCGCCAGTCACGCAGGAGGAGCGCGCATGAATACCCGAACGAACACGCCGATCCTTGAAGCCACCGGCATCGTCAAGCAGTACGGCAAGTTCATGGCCCTGGGCGGGGTCGACCTGTGCGTGATGCCCGGCACGATCCATTCGGTCATCGGCCCGAACGGCGCCGGCAAGACCACGCTGTTCCACGTGCTGACCGGCACGCGCGAGGTCAGCGCGGGCCGCATCATGTTCGACGGCAAGGATGTCACCGGCGAAACCGACTACCAGCGGGTCCAGCGCGGCATCGCGCGCTCGTTCCAGGTCACCAGCCTGTTCCCCAGCCTGGCGGTTCGCGAGAACCTGCGCCTCGCCGCGCTGGGCACGTCGCCGCACAAGGCGATGAACGGGTGGCGCCTGCCTGCCGGCGACCTGGCCTGCGGCGAGGTCGTGGACCAGGTGCTGGAACGGCTGGAGCTGACCCGCGTGGCCGGCAATGCCGCAGGCGTGCTCTCGCACGGCCAGCAGCGGCGCCTGGAAGTCGGCATGGCGCTGGCGGCGCGGCCCCGCGCGATCTTCCTGGACGAGCCGACCTCGGGCATGGGCGTCGACGACCTCGGCGCGATGAAGCGGCTGATCCGCGGACTTGCCCGGGACCACACGGTCGTCCTGATCGAACACAACATGGATATCGTCATGGATATCTCCGACACCGTCACCGTGATGCAGCAAGGCAAGGTGCTGATGGAAGGTCCGCCGGCGGTCGTGCGCAGCGACCCGCGCGTGCGTGCCGCCTACCTTGGCAACATGATTACCGGAGGCAAGGGATGATGCTCGACGTACAAGACGTTCATGGCTACTACGGCAAGAGCCATGTCCTGCAAGGCATTTCGCTGGCGGTCGGGGAGGGCGAACTGGTGACGCTGCTCGGGCGCAACGGCGCCGGCAAGTCGACCACGCTCAAGGCCATCGCCGGCATCGTCAAGCCCAGGGGGCCAAAGGGCGGCGGCCGCGTCGTCTTCCGCGGCAAGGATGTCGCCGGCATGGCGCCGCACCGGATCGCCGCCGAAGGGCTGTGCCTGGTGCCCGAGCACCGCGGCATCTTCAGGCTGCTGACGGTCGAGGAGAACCTCAGGCTAGCCGCGCGCCGCGATTCGCCATGGCAGCTGCAGGACATCTACCGCATCTTCCCGCGCCTGCGCGAGCGGCGCAGCAATGGCGGCGCGCAGCTGTCCGGCGGGGAACAGCAGATGCTCGCCATCGGCCGCGCCATGATGAACCATCCGCGCTTGCTGATGCTCGACGAGCCGGTCGAAGGCCTGGCGCCGGTCATCGTGGAAGAAATCGTTGCGCAGCTCAAGGTCATCAAGGCGGCCGGCGTGCCCATCCTGCTGGTGGAGCAAAACCTGGAGGTGTGCACGCAGCTGGCGGACCGGCACGTGATCATCGAACAGGGCAGGGTGGTCTACACCGGCAGCAACGACGCGTTCCGCGCCGATGAGGCGGTCAAGGACCGCTATCTCGGCGTCGGCCTTGCGGCCTGAGCCCAATCATGCAGGCCGGCATGCCGGCCGACCGAATACGAGGGATTTCATGACTACCATGCAAGCCGCCCGCACGGCAGCGGCGACTGCCGGAGCGCGGGCCGACCTGCGCGTCGACGGGGACCGCCTGTGGGACACACTGATGCGCCTGGCCACGATCGGCGCCACGCCCAAGGGGGGCGTGTGCCGCCTGGCGCTGACCGACCTTGACCGGCAGGGCCGCGACTTCTTTGTCGCCGAAGCCACGGCAGCGGGCTGCACGATCCGCGTCGATGCCATCGGCAACATCTTTGCCCGGCGCGCCGGGCGCGACGATACCCTGCCGCCGGTGATGACCGGCAGCCATATCGACACCCAGCCGACCGGCGGCAAGTTCGACGGCAACTACGGCGTGTTCGCCGGCATCGAAGTGCTGCGCACCCTCGATGACGCCGGCATCGTCACCGATGCACCGCTGGAGGTTGCGGTGTGGACCAACGAGGAGGGCTCGCGCTTTGTCCCGGTCATGATGGGCTCGGGCGCCTTCATCGGCGAGTTCGCGTTGCCGGGGGTGCTGCAGCAGCTCGACCGCGACGGCATATCGGTTGGCCAGGCGCTGCAGGCCATTGGCTATGCCGGCCCGGAGCCGGTTGGCGCGCGCGCGGTCGGCGCCTACTTTGAAGCCCATATTGAACAGGGCCCGGTGCTGGAGGCGAACGACACCACCATCGGCGTGGTGACGGGCGCCCTCGGGCAACGCTGGTACGACGTGGTGCTGACCGGGATGGAAGCGCATGCCGGGCCCACGCCCATGCCCCTGCGCAAGGACGCGCTGCTGGCCGCGTCGGAACTCGTCGGCATGGTCAACCGCATCGCGCTGGACCATCCGCCGCACGGCCGCGGCACGGTGGGCTGCCTGCGCGTGCATCCCGATTCGCGCAACGTCATTCCCGGCCAGGTCGCGATGACGGTCGACCTGCGCGCTGGCGACGACGCTGTGCTGTCTGCGATGGACGCGGCGCTGCGTGCCGCGGCCGCGGCCCTGGCGGCGCGCAGCGGCGTCGCCATCGATCTGCAGCAGGTGGTGTATTTCCCGCCGCAGCCGTTTGATGCCCGGCTGGTCGAGGCGGTGCGCGCCGGCGCGCGGCGGCTCGGGCATTGCGCCATGGATGTGATCAGCGGCGCCGGCCATGACGCGGTCTACCTGGCCCGCGTTGCGCCCGCGGCGATGATCTTCGTCCCGTGCAAGGACGGCATCAGCCACAACGAAATCGAAGACGCGCGGCCCGAGCATCTTGAAGCTGGCTGCAACGTGCTGCTGCACGCCATGCTCGATGCCGCCACGCGGCCCTGAAACCTGGACGGACTGCCCCGATGAAGATCCTGATTGCCCGACTCAATCACGAGACCAACACCTTTTCGCCGGTGCCGACGCCGCTTGCCTCGTTCGAGCCGCGCTACGGCGACGCAGGCTATCGCGCCGCCAGGGGCACCCGCACTGCCGCGGCCGCCTTCATCGACCTGGCCGAGGCGGCCGGCGCCGAGATTGTGGTCCCGGTCATTGCCGGAGCCAACCCGAGCGGGCGCGTCGCCGCCGGGGCCTACACCCACCTGTGCGACACCATCATCTCGGCCGCCGCCGGTTGCGACGCGGTGATGCTCGACCTGCATGGCGCCATGGTGGCGGAAAACAGCGACGACGGCGAAGGCGATCTGCTGCGGCGCCTGCGCGAAGTGCTGCCGCATGCGCCGGTCGCAGTGGCCCTTGACCTGCACGGGAACATCACGCAGACGCTGATCGACCATGCCGACATCGCGGTCAGCTTCAAGACCTACCCGCACGTGGACATGTATGAAACCGGCGCGCATGCCGGCCGCCTGCTGCTGGAGATGATCGCCGGGCGCGTGCGGCCGGTGATGGCGTGGCGCCGTCCGCCGCTGATCACCCACACCTTGCGCAGCCGCACCGACGAAGGCGCCATGCAGCGCGCCGTGGCGCTGGCGCGCGCGGCGGAAGAGGAGGGCATGCTGGCGGTATCGGTGCTGGCCGGCTTTGGCCTGGCCGATATCGCCGCGCCATGCCTGAGCGTGATCGTGGTCGGCGACGGCGACCCGGTCAAGGCCGACCAGGTCGCCAGCCGGATCGCGGCGCAGGTGTGGGCCGAGCGCGAGGCCTTTGCCTACCAGGCGGAGCCGCTCGCCAGTTCCGTCGCGCGCGCCGCGCAACTGGCCGACAGCGACGACGAAAGACCGGTGCTGCTGCTTGACCACGGCGACAATTGCATGTCCGGCGGCACCTGCGACAACATGGCCGTGCTGCACGAGGCGCTGGCGCAGGGGCTGACCGGCATCGCGGTCGGGCCCGTGTGCGACCCGGAGGCGGTGGCAGCGCTGGTGGACGCCGGCGTCGGCGCCAGCGTCACGCTGCCGGTCGGCGACAAGGTGCCGCTGCCCCAGCTGGGCGTCTATCCGCAAGCAAAGGCACTGACCGGGAGGGTTGCCGCGATCAGCGATGGCGAGTACGTCATCAGCGGCCCCACCTACACCGGGCAGCGCATCCGCATGGGACGCACCGCGTTGCTCGATATCGGCGCGGCACAGGTGATCGTGACCGAGACGCCGCAAGAGCACTGGGACATGGGGATCTTCACCCACATCGGCATCGACCCGCATCGGGCCAGGTTCCTGCTGCTGAAATCGCGCATGTACTGCCGGCCGGTGTTCGTGCCGATCGCCAGGGCCGTGGTCGAGTGCGACGGCGAAGGCGTGACCAGCTCCCGCTATGAGCGCTTTCCGTTCCGCCAGCTCAGCAGGCCGGTATTTCCCCTCGACGACAGGGCTTCCTGGGCGAGCTGAGGCCGCAATGGCGCGCCTTCCCCGGAAGGCGCTGCCTGGCACAACGGCTGCGCCACGGCCGGTACGCCGCTCAAGCCTTGCCGTGGGCCTCCTGCAGGCATTGCTGGAACAGCAGCGCCACGCGCGACGGCTCCGGCGAGCGGCGCAGCAGGCTCACGAACCGGCATGCGTACCGGAAGCGCCTGGGCTCGACGGCCCGCATCAGGCCCTGGTTTTCGAAATACGCCGCATAGTGGTCGGGCAGGAAGCCCAGGAACTGGCCGGACAGGATCAGCGTGGCAATCGATTCCTGGTCGAAGCCGGTGGCCTTGCGGGCCAGCCTGGCGCGATGGCTCAGTTCCATATTGGGCGAGTGATAGCCAAGCCCGGCAAACGGATACGCCCCTATCTCGCTCCACGACAGCTTGCCGGTCGGCTTCCCGAACAGCGGATGGCGGGCGCCGCAGTAGAGCAGCATGGTCTCGTCGAACAGCTCCGTATAGGCCAGGCTGCGTGAGCTGCGGTGCACGGGGATGATGCCCACGTGGAAGCGGCCCTCCATGACCCCCCGTTCCACCGCGCCGATGGCTGCCACATGCAGGTTCAGCGAGACATGCGGCGCGGCTTCGCAGAACCGCGCGATCGCATCGCCCAGCCGCGCCCGCGGGTTGGTGGCGGTCTTGTCGAACACCGCCACGTGCAGCTCGCCGCCCATGCGGCGGTGGATATCGTCGACGCTGCTGCGGAACGCTTCCACCGAGGCCAGCAGCCGCAACGTCTCCTCGTAGATGCCCTGGCCCTCCGGCGTCAGCGTAAAGCCCGCGCGGCCCCGGCGGCACAGCGTCAGGCCGAGCCGGGTTTCCAGGTCCTTGATGTGGCGGCTGATCGTCGAGATGCCGATGTTCAGCTCCAGTTCCGCCGCCGCCATCCCGCCACATTCGACCACCGCCTTGAACACGCGCAGCAGCCGCAGGTCCATGTCGCTCAGCTGCCCGAGCAGGGCCCGGCTCTTCTGCGTGCCGGGTCTGGATACTTGCGCAGTCATACAAGTAAAGATCGATATTTGAATATTTAAAAGACTATCGCGGTTGCCAATAATCGGCAACACACAACGTTCCACCGGCACCCGGTGCACACCACCAAGGATCCACGCGAACCACCATGACCAGCTCAACGCACCCATCTTCGCAAGACCCGGACATCCGCACCGATGCCGCCTGGCTCGATGCCCACTGGATGCCGTTCACGGGGAACCGCAAGTTCAAGGCCGACCCGCGCATGATCGTCGAAGCCAACGGCGCCTACTACACCGATGCCGACGGGCGCAAGATCTTTGACGGCTTGTCCGGCCTCTGGTGCTCGGGGCTCGGCCATGCGCGCCCGGAGATCACCGAGGCCATCAGCCGCCAGGCGGCAAAGCTTGACTATGCCCCGGCTTTCCAGCACGGGCACCCGCTGTCGTTTGCGCTGGCCAACAAGCTGCGCGATATGACGCCCGACGGGCTCGACTATGTGTTCTTCACCGGCTCGGGTTCCGAAGCGGCCGACACCTCGCTGAAAATGGCCCGCGCCTACTGGCGCGTCAGGGGGCAGGCGGGCAAGACGCGCCTGATCGGCCGCGAGAAGGGATATCACGGCGTCAATTTCGGCGGCATCTCGGTGGGGGGCATCGCGCCGAACCGGAAGCTGTTCGGCCAGGGGCTCGAAGCGGACTTCCTGCCCCACACGCAACTGGCACGGAACGCGTTTTCGCGCGGCCTGCCGCCGCATGGCGCCGAGCTGGCCGATCGCCTGCTCGACCTGATCGCGCTGCACGACGCCTCGACTATCGCCGCGGTGATCGTCGAGCCGTTCTCCGGCTCGGCGGGCGTCGTGATCCCGCCGGCCGGCTACCTGGCGCGACTGCGGGAAATCTGCACGGCTCACAACATCCTGCTGATCTTCGACGAGGTCATCACCGGCTTCGGCCGTGTCGGCGCGACCACCGCGGCGCAAGCGTTCGGTGTGGTGCCCGACATCATGAACGTCGCCAAACAGGTCACCAACGGTGCCCAGCCGCTTGGCGCGGTGATCGCCAGCAAGGAGATCTACGACACCTTCATGCAGGCCGGCGGCCCCGACTACATGCTGGAATTCCCGCACGGCTACACCTACTCCGCCCACCCGATCGCCTGTGCTGCCGGCATCGCCGCGCTGGATGTGCTGCAGCAGGAGGATGTGGTCGGGCGCGTGCGTGCCCTGGCCCCGATGTTCGAAGAAAGCGTGCACAGCCTGAGGGGTTGCAAGCACGTGCTCGACATCCGGAACTACGGCCTGGCCGCCGGCCTGACCATCGCGCATGCGCCCGGAGAGCCCGCCCGCCGCCCCTACGAGATCGCGCAGCGCTGCTGGCAGAAGGGCTTCTATGTGCGCTACGGCGGCGACACCATCCAGCTTGCGCCGCCGTTCATTGCCGAGCCGCGCGAGATCGACGACCTCATCAATGCGCTGGGCGAAGCCCTCAACGCTATCGACTGACCCCGCTCCCAGGAATACTTCCATGAAACATGAAAACGCCGTGACCGCCACCATTGGCCACTTCATCGCGGGCAAGCACGTCGAAGGCGGCAGCCGCGTGCAGCCGGTCTTCGATCCGGCCACCGGGACTGCGTCGCGCAGTGTCGCGCTGGCCGACAAGCTGACCGTCGAGGCGGCCATCGCCGCGGCCCAGGCGGCCTATCCGGCCTGGCGCAACACCCCGCCGCTCAAGCGCGCACGCGTCATGAGCCGCCTGAAGCAGTTGCTGGAGACGCATGCCGACGAGCTCTGCGCACTGATCACCGCCGAGCACGGCAAGGTGCTGGCCGACGCGCACGGCGAACTGCAGCGCGGCATCGAAAACGTCGAATACGCCAGCTACGTGCCGGAACTGCTCAAGGGCGAGCACAGCAAGAACGTCGGCCCGTCGATCGACTCCTGGAGCGAATTCCAGGCCCTGGGCGTGACCGCCGGCATCACGCCGTTCAATTTCCCGGTCATGGTGCCGCTGTGGATGTGGCCGATGGCGGTGGCATGCGGCAACACCTTCGTGCTCAAGCCGTCGGAGCGCACCCCATCCTCGACCCTGCGCATGGCCGAGCTTGCACTGGAAGCCGGCCTGCCCCCGGGCGTGCTGAACATTGTCAATGGCGACAAGGAAGCGGTGGACACCCTGCTGACCGACCCGCGCGTCAAGGCTGTCAGCTTTGTTGGCTCGACGCCGGTTGCCGAATACATCTACACCACCGGCTGCGCCAGCGGCAAGCGCGTGCAGGCACTGGGCGGCGCCAAGAACTTCGCCGTGGTGATGCCCGACGCGGACATCGACAACGCCGTCAGCGCTCTGATGGGCGCCGCCTTCGGCTCCTGCGGCGAGCGCTGCATGGCCATCCCGCTGGTGGTCGCGGTAGGGGATGACACCGGCGCCGCGCTTGTCGCCCGCCTGACCGAAGCGATCGCCAAGATGAAGGTGGGGCCGGGCACCGACAACGGCAACGACATGGGCCCGCTGGTCACGCGCGAGCACTTCGAGCGCGTCAAAAGCTTTGTCGAGCGCGGGATCGAAGCCGGCGCCACGCTGGTGGTGGATGGCCGCGCGGTCACGGTGGACGGGCACGAATCGGGCTACTACCTCGGCCCTTGCCTGTTCGACCACGTCAGGCCGGGCATGCCCATCTACCAGCACGAGATCTTCGGTCCCGTGCTTGGCGTGGTCCGCGCGGGCACGCTGCAGGAGGCCATGGACCTGATCGATGCGCACGAGTACGGCAACGGGACCTGCGTGTTCACGCGCGACGGCGAAGCCGCGCGCTGGTTCAGCGACAACATCCAGGTCGGGATGGTTGGCATCAATGTTCCGCTGCCTGTGCCCGTTGCGTACCACTCGTTCGGGGGCTGGAAACGGTCGTTGTTCGGTGACCTGGGTGCCTATGGACCGGATGCGGTGCGCTTCTACACCAGGCGCAAGACCATTACCCAGCGCTGGCCATCGGCGGGCGTGCGCGAGGGTGCTGTCTTCAGCTTCCCGTCCAGCCGCTGACGTCATCCCGCCCGGATCTGCACGGGGCTAGTGGCCGGCGCCACCAGCCCCGGCCCAAAGCGACGAATACCTGAAGGCAAGTTCAGGTTTCCCTGGGCTGTTCCTTGAGCAGCACGACCGCGCTGAAGCTCAGCAGGCATGTCAATACCATATACCAGGCTGCTGACATGGGATCTCCAGTCCATTTGATCATTCCCGTCACGATGAACTGTGCGGAGCCGCCAAACAGCGCAACGTTCAGCGCGTGCGAAATCGCCGTGCCGCTGGCGCGCACCTGTGCGGGAAATGCTTCCAGTACAAGAACAATGCCAACGGCGGTACTAAGTGCCACCAATGCACTGATCAGTCCGGCGCCAAACAGGATTGGCAGCACGCTGTCTGCACGCACAATCATCAGGAAAGTCGGGTAGATCAGCAGCGCAGTGCACCCCGAAGTGAAAAGCGCCAACGGCTTGCGGTGGCGGGGCAGCCGATCGATGAGAAGGCCCGACAGCGGCGGGATGATTGTCAGCATCAGTGCGGACAACGTCGACGACTGAAACGCGATGGTGGCGGGCATGTGCATCACGCGCGTCAGATAGCTCGGCATGTAGTAGACGACGATGTAGACCGGCACCGTTGACCCCATCCTGATCAGGGCCGCGAGCAGGACCGTACTGCCATGCTCACGACACAGCTCAGCAAGCGGCGTGGCGGCATCCCTGCTTTTGGCACCGAGGACCGGCGCCTCGCGAAGGTGGCGGCGAACAAAGATGCCGACCGGAACGATCAGAAGACCGACCAGGAAAGGCACGCGCCAGCCCCAGGCAGCCAGGTCGGCCGGCGACATCACGCTGGTGAGAAGCGCCCCCAGGGACGCACCCAGCAAGGCAGCTGCGCCCTGGCTTACAGACTGCCAGCTGACCAGCCGGCCCCGTCGCGATACAGGGCCGGCCTCCATCACGTATGCCGCCGCAACGCCGAGTTCACCCCCGACGGCAAAACCCTGTAGCGCCCGACCGCTGATGACAATGAGTGGCGCAGCCACCCCTATCATCGCAAACGGCGGGCAGATCGCAATGAGTGCCGTCCCCGCGCCCATCAACGTGATGGTGGCAGTCATTGCCGCGCGGCGTCCCACCCGGTCTGCATAGGTGCCGATCATCATTGCACCAAGCGGCCGGATGAGAAAGCCAACACCGAACGTGCCCACTGCCAACAGCAGCGACGTCATCGGATCTTCCGCAGGGAAGAACTGATCGCCGATCATCGCTGCGAAGAAGGCGAATACGGTGAAATCAAACGTTTCCAGTCCACTGACGAGAGATGTTGCGACGACAAGCTTTCGGAGTTCACGGCGATCAAAGCCGTCGATGGGGCGTTCTTGAGTCATGCGTTGACTGGGCACATTCCGTGGTTCGTGGCCTGCTTGAAGAATCTTGTCGGCGGTCAGCTGTGCCTTGTCATTTATCTGTAGTTGCCGGGTTGCTGCAAAATCTTTCCCCTCCTAAGGGTAGGACCCACTAGAGCGGGGTAAGCGCCGCTACTGCGCCCGTCAATAATCGGCCCCGTTAAGCAGGACTTGCTACTTAGCGTTAGGGTGTGGGTCGTCCCCGTGCCTACACCCTTCCTTTTTTTTGACATTTCCGGAATTTGCAGGAAGACCGGCGTCAGCGATGGCGCCGTCCAGTACTTGGCAAAAGCCGTATCGATTGGGGAGCATCGGCGAGGAACGCAGACTGCAGGAATGACTGGTTGGCCCAGGCCGATGAAACGAGCATCGTCGACGGAATTTCCCAAGATCGACGTGCCACAGATTCTTGCGCAATGCCCGTTCACGCACACCCCTCCCTTTGTCGGGTCCACTCTTAAGAGGGGATCGAAAACACGCTAAACACGCGTGCGTTGCCTTGAAGATCTACCCCGTGGAGCCATAAACTTCGCCGGTCTGCGCAGTGATGCAGCGCAAGAGAGTGCGCGCCTGCCAGGAACAACACTAAGCTGCCACCGCCAGGTCAAGAGTCCGCAGACATAGATGGCAAGCAAGCGGAAAGGCTGAGCGTGTGCATTGTTTGGACAAACGGGAAGCACCGCCGTTAAACCAGATCAGGAGACGGGGGGGCAACGGGATCTTCTGGGTCGCAAGGAAAAAATCGAGTCGTGTCAAAGTTTTCAAGCATGCTGACGTTGGGCAGGGCGGTGATTTGCCTGGTAGTCGTACCGTTGCTGGCATCCTGCGCACTCGCGCCAGGGATGCGCTTCGATCCACAGCGTCCGCTCGATCCGGAGGATCCGGAATCGGTGCCCAAAATCACCCGGATTACGCCTGCGCTGGTGCGCAGCCTGAAGGCATCAACGAAGCCGGCCAACGCTGGCGTGGAGGAATTGTTCGCAGAGCCGGCACCCTATACCGTTGGCGTTGGTGACATCCTCTCCATCGTTGTGTGGGATCACCCGGAACTGGTGTTCCCCACGCAAACGTACTCGATCGGCGCGGCTTACGACATACCGAATTACAGCGGCGCAGCCAACGTGCCGGGGTACGTCGTAAGTCCCGCGGGCACCATCCAGTTTCCCTATGCCGGCGTGGTCAAGGTTCTCGGCCGCACGCCGGACGAAATCCGCGGGCAGCTAAGCACCCAACTCAAGGATGTCGTCAACCTGCCTCAGGTCACCGTGCGCGTGCTGGCCTTTCGCAGCAAACGGGTCTACCTGGACGGTGAAGTCAAGACACCTGGCCCTCAGAATATCGATGACGTGCCCATGACCCTGGTTGAGGCGCTCAACCGGGCTGGCGGTATCAATGTCCTGACGGGAGACAACAGCCGCATCCGCATTTCCCGCGCGGGCAAGAACTACTTCGTCAACCTGCCGGCGCTGTTGCAGCAGGGCACCGACCCCGCCCGCATCCTGCTGCGCAATGGCGACATCGTGCGTGTGGAGCAACGTGAGGACAGCAAGGTATTCGTGACTGGGGAGGTCGTGCGTCCTGTCAGCGTTTTGCCGCGTAATGGCCGTCTGACGCTCAATGAGGCCATCGGCGAGGCTGGCGGCGTCAACCCCAACTCGGCCAACGCCAAGGAACTGTATGTGATTCGCAAGAGTGGCGACGGCGAGGCCGAGGTTTTCCACCTTGACGGCAAATCTCCGGTCGCACTGGCGCTGGCTGAATCCTTCGAACTCAAGCCCAAGGACGTCGTCTATGTCGACGCCGCTGGTGTGGTGCGCTGGAGCCGCGTGATCAACCAGTTGCTGCCGAGTGGGAATTTCTTCACCTCTACGGCTAACGCGATCAAATGATCAAGACTGTGCTGGTGGTTTGCGTAGGCAATATTTGCCGCAGCCCGATGGCGGAAGCGCTGCTTAAGCAAGCGTTGCCTGAAGCGAATGTCGTGTCGGCCGGACTGGGCGCGCTGGTCGGCCAACCCGCCGATCCGAAGGCGGTTGCATTGATGAGCGGCCTGGGCCTGGACATTACTGGCCACCATGCGCGCCAGCTCAATCGCACGATCGCCACGCAAGCCGATTTGATCCTGGTGATGGACAACCCGCAGAAGCAGGAGATCCAGCGACAGTATCCGGCGACGACGGGGCGGGTATTCCGGCTTGGCGAAATTGCCAGGTTCGACGTACCGGACCCATATCGCGAGGCGCTCCCCGCCTTTGAACACGGGCTGCAGTTGATCCAGCGCGGCGTGGAAGCTTGGGTTCCGCGCATCCGGGCCCTCCGCTAACAGCAATCGCAGTAGAGCTTATGAATCAGAATCCTCCCTCAGTTGCTATCACCGGACCGCCGGAAGACGAAATCGATCTCGTTCGGTACCTGGACGTATTGATTGCCAGTCGCTGGCTGATCGCGACGATCGCCGCCGTGGTGTTGGCGCTTGGCGTTGCGTATGCATTTTTGGCCCGGCCGGTATATCAGGCAGACATTCTGGTCCAGGTCGAAGACAGCCCTAACAGCGCGAAGAGCTTGCTCGGGGACGTATCCAGCCTGTTCGACGTAAAGGCTGAAGCGACCGCCGAGATTGAGATTCTTCGCTCGCGCATGGTGGTGGGCAAGGCCGTCGATAACCTGCATCTGTACATTTACGCCAAGCCCAGCTACTTGCCATTCTTCGGTGCATGGATTGCCAGCCGGGCGAAAGGCTTATCAGAACCGGGTTTGCTCGGGTTCGGCGGTTTTGCCTGGGCTAAGGAATCCATCGATGTTGACCGGTTCGATGTGCCCGAATCCCTGGAAGGCGAGAAGTTCAAGCTGGTCGCGCTGGGTGAAGGCCGCTACCGCGTGGAGCAGAAAAGTCTGGACAAGCCATTGGAAGGCCGCGTAGGAGAGATGCTCCAAGCCGATCAGAATGTTGGCAGCTTTACCCTGCTGGTGAAGGCTCTCAAAGCCAAGCCCGGTATTGCCTTCAACCTGGTACGCAATTCACGCTTACAGACACTGGAAAAGCTGCAAGACCAGCTCAAGATCGCCGAGAAAGGCAAGCAGAGTGGCATTATCGGCGCCTCGCTTGACGGCACCGACCCCAAGCTCACCGCAAGCATCCTTAATGAGATCGGCGACGAATATGTGGCCCAGAACATCAAGCGCAAAGCGGCCGAAGCCGAGAAGTCCTTGGTCTTCCTCGGCGACCTGGTGCCTCAGCTAAAAGCAGAGCTTGAGCGTGCGGAAGTCAAATACAACGAAATGCGCAACAAGCGCAACACCTTCAACCTCAGCGAAGAAGGCAAGGCCTTCCTGCAGGAAAGCGTAACGGCGGAAACCAGCTTGCTTGAGCTGAAACAGAAGCGTACGGAACTGCGGACCCGGTTCGCCGCAACGCACCCCAGCCTTCAAGCCCTCGACCAGCAGATCGCTACGTTGAGCGCCAAGGTGGGCGGCATGTCTGCCAAGTTGAAGACGTTCCCCAATGTCGAGCAGGACACCCTGCGTCTCATGCGCGACGTCCAGGTCAATAATGACCTCTACGTGGGACTGCTCAACAATATGCAGCAGCTCAAGCTGGTCAAGGCCGGCAAGGTCGGCAACGTTCGCCTGCTGGACAATGCGCCAGTTCCCGAGGAACCCATCAAGCCCAAGAAGGGCCTTACCATCGCCCTGGCCGGCATTGTTGGCCTGTTGCTGGGCGTGGTTGCTGCTTTCGTGCGTAACGCACTCTATGGCGGTATCACCGACTCACAGGATATCGAGCAACATAGCGGCCTGAACGTCTACGCGACAGTACCCTTGGCGCAGCAGCAAGCGATACTCAGTGAAGAAATCCGTCTTCGCAAACGTGGCAACTTCCTGCTGGCAGATCGCTACCCCAACGACCCAGCCGTCGAAAGCCTGCGCAGCCTGCGTACCGCATTGCAATTTGCCATGCTAGATGCGGACAACAATCGCGTGCTTCTGACCGGCCCTACACCGGGCGTCGGGAAGTCCTTCATCTCTGCAAACCTCGCACTGGTGATGGCTTCCGGCGGAAAGCGCGTGCTGCTTGTCGATGCGGATATGCGCAAGGGCCATCTCAATCAGTATTTCGGGCAACAGCGGGAGCGTGGTCTCTCCGATGTGCTTGTGGGAAGAGTCGGCTTCGACGAAGCCGTACACCGCAACGTCTTTGAGAATCTGGATTTCCTCAGTACTGGAGTTCTGCCCCCCAATCCTGCGGAGCTGCTACTCAACGAACGCATGGTGACATTGTTGCAGGAGGTGAGTGAAGGATACGACCTGGTGTTGATCGATACCCCGCCTGTCCTCGCTGTGTCAGATACGGCGATTCTGGCGGCCCGATGTGGCACGGTATTCCTTGTCACTCGATTCGAAAAAACGACCATTGGCGAAGTTACTGAATCGACCAAGCAATTGCGTCAATCCAATGCGGACGTGAATGGCGTGGTTTTCAATGGATTGGATGCCAGCGCATACCGTTATGGATATGGCTCGAAGTATGGGCGCTATCGGTATGCGTACTACGGCTATGCGAGTGAGGTAGCAAGCCCTTCGGAACTCAGTGAGCAAGCCAGCACACCCAGATAGCTGATATGAAGGTCTTGCGTTAATAGCCCGCAGTGCTGCCGCCCGCGAGTGGGTGTCCAGCCAGTTAAGTTGCAAGTCCCGCGGTTTTGGTCAGACTGCGGATTATCTGAAGCGTCGGTGTTCCGAAGTCTTTCCGTCGCTTCACCGAGCCATCGCAGAGTGGACCAAACCGGCGCTTGACGCGCGAAATACCGGCACATCCTCGTGCCACCAACATGCACGTAGACACGGGGCAGGAATCCGCTTACGCGCGCGGTCACATATCGATCGCCGACACGCGGTTCAGCATAGGCAATACATGGATTCGGAATTCTCACCATGAAGAAGGTATTGGTCGTATTTGGGACGCGTCCGGAAGCTATAAAAATGGCACCGCTGGTCAAGTTGCTAATGGAGGACGAAGGGGTGCATTGCGGTGTCTGCGTTACAGCGCAACATCGCGAGATGCTTGATCAGGTTCTGCGTCTGTTCGATATCCGTCCCGACTTCGACCTAAACGTGATGAAGGCGGGGCAGGATCTCTATGAGTTGACTAGCAACATCCTTGGGGGGATGAAGTCGGTACTCGACTCGTTTGCCCCGGACCTCGTGCTGGTGCATGGGGATACCAGCACAACCTTGGCGACTACCCTTGCGGCTTACTACAAGCAAATCCCCGTTGGTCACGTGGAGGCAGGCTTGCGCACCGGCAATTTGTACTCCCCCTGGCCGGAGGAAGCCAATCGTAAGGTAACTGGGACATTGGCAGCGTTGCATTTCGCCCCCACGCCGCGTTCGCGACAAAATCTATTAAGTGAGGGCGTGCGAGAAGATACCGTCATCGTAACCGGAAATACCGTCATCGATGCACTGTTCTGCATTCGAACGCGCCTTCAGTCCGACTCGTCACTTCGTAAGCGTACCGCCCAACAGATTCCGTACGAGATTCGTGGTCGCCGGATTGTGCTGGTGACCGGTCATCGAAGAGAGAGCTTCGGTGAAGGATTCGAACGCATCTGCTCGGCACTTGCCCAGATCGCGCGGCTACACCCGGAAGCGGATGTCGTGTATCCAGTTCATCTGAATCCGAATGTACGTGAGCCGGTAGGTCGATTACTCAAGGATATTGGCAACGTCCACTTGATAGAACCACTGGACTATCTCCCATTCGTTCATCTCATGGATAACGCCCATCTGATTCTTACGGATTCCGGTGGAATCCAGGAAGAGGCGCCGTCGCTCGGGAAGCCGGTACTGGTGATGCGTGATACCACCGAGCGGCCAGAAGCTGTCGATGCGGGTACTGTAAAACTAGTAGGTACGTCCATCGAGCGGATTGTGAGCAATACCTCCGTCTTGCTCAAAGATGAGAACGCCTACCTTGCAATGAGCCGCGCCCATAACCCCTACGGCGATGGCGCCGCCTGCGCTCGCATCAGTCACGCTATTCATTCGTATCTCGCTTGAATTGAGGGCAACAGCAATGGACTTCAAAACCATCTCCGTCATCGGCTTGGGCTATATCGGCTTGCCCACAGCTACAGTCTTCGCTGCCCGCCAGCGAAAGGTCATTGGGGTAGACGTCAACCAACACGCCGTAGATACCATTAATCAGGGAAAGATCCATATCGTTGAGCCGGACCTTGACATGCTAGTGCATGCCGCTGTGTCGCAGGGATTCTTGCGAGCGACGACCACTCCGGAACCTGCAGACGCCTTCTTGATTGCGGTGCCCACACCGTTCAAAGAGGATAAACGTCCCGATCTTTCCTATATTGAGGCGGCGGCGGAAGCCGTTGCTCCCGTACTCAAAAAGGGTGATCTGGTAGTTCTGGAGTCGACTTCCCCTGTCGGCGCTACCGAACAGTTAGCCGTTTGGCTGGCAGCTGCGAGGCCCGACCTCTCGTTTCCACAACAGCAAGGGGAGATGTCCGACATTCGCATCGCGCATTGTCCGGAGCGGGTTTTGCCAGGACACGTGCTGCGCGAACTTGTAGAGAACGACCGGATCATTGGGGGCATGACCTTGAAATGTAGTGCGGCTGCCCAATCCCTATATGAACTGTTTGTGCGTGGCCGCTGCATCGTGACGGACGCTCGCACTGCGGAAATGTGCAAGCTGACCGAGAACGCTTTTCGAGACGTCAATATTGCCTTCGCAAACGAGTTGTCGATGATATGCGACAAAGTCGGAGTAAACGTTTGGGAGTTAATCAGCCTCGCAAATCGTCATCCACGTGTCAGTATTCTCCAACCGGGACCAGGAGTCGGAGGGCATTGCATTGCGGTAGACCCCTGGTTTATTGTCGATGCGGCACCTGATCGTGCGAGAATAATTCGTACAGCTCGCGAGGTGAATGATGCCAAACCAAGTTTTGTTGTAGATCGAATAAAACAGGCAGCCAGCCGCTTTAAGGACCCCGTAATTGCCTGCTTTGGATTAGCGTTCAAGGCAAATATCGACGATCTGCGAGAGAGTCCTGCTGTTGATATCGTCAGAGAACTCATCGAGGCGGAAATTGGTACCGTCTTTGTCGTCGAACCGCACGTAAAGGAACTGCCCGCCATGCTCGGAGGCGCGGAACTGCTCGATGCTGAACGAGCCCTTAATAGGGCTGATATCGTTGTGTTGCTCGTGGACCACCAGCAATTCGAAAATATCGATGCGGATCGTCTGCAGCCGCGAGTTGTTATTGATACTCGGGGGATGTGGTCGACGAAGCGAAAGAGATCTTGAGCTATAGGAACCCCTGTTACCGAGTAAGGATATTAAAAGGCTTGTCGCGCGAACATTTTAATGCGAGCGTGAATAATATGATTTTCCTTGTTCTGCTAATAATCTAAATTAGATAGAATATTTCGCAAAAGAGGCAGGCAAAATATAGGAAAGTTGGAATAGGCATTTTTTTCGCATATCCCGGATCGGTGGGCAGGGCGCCCCTGCCATCTTCGCGCTATCGGCGTAGATTTTCGATTTTTTTGGGCGAGAGGATGCGCAAGGGCAAATACAAGATGTGAACCCAAGGGGTTTACCGAATCAGGAATTGGTCGGCATACAACGCCGGGCTGATCGCCGGAGGTGACGTCACGATGTGGATCGACATGAGCGAGCTGAAGCAGGACACCGAGCTTGAGTCGCGCAAGCGTGAGCGCCCGTGCGTCCACTCGGATGTCGTCATTCAGATGCTGCTGTGGCTCAAGCAAGTGTTTCGTCTGCCGTTGCGTATCCTGCAGGGATTTGTCAGCAGCCTTCGAAAGCTCGCCTTCGCCAACTTGCCAGTGCCGAACTTCACGACGCTGAGTCGACGCGCGCAGGATCTTAACGTGGTGATACGGGAGCTGCGCCCCGGTGAGGCGCTCAGCGGCACCGGCCCGAAGGTCTTCGGCGAAGGCGAGTGGAAGGCGCGTATACACAGCCATTCGAAGCGGTGTACCTGGCGCAAGGTGCATCTCACGATGGACGCGCAGACCAGCCAGATATGCGCGGCTGCGATGCCGCTCCAGCCTGTGGCTGATACCGGAGTGTTGCCCGAACAACTCGAACAGACCCTGGGCGACATGCCGATCGACACCATCGGCGGCGACGGCGCGTATGACTCCAGGCAATGCCACCCGGCAGTTGCCACGCGCGATGCACAACCGTCGATTCCGCCGAGTGAGGGAGCGATGCTATGGCCCGAGGGCGCGCCCAGTGCACCATGGCGCAATGAGGTCATTGAAGACGTTGCGCGAAGTGGCCGACGCGAATGGAAAAAGTCCAGCGATTATCCCCGGCATTCGCTTGTTGAGAACTCGATGTGCCGGCTCAAGACGCCCATAGGCAATCGCTTGTGGGCGCGCGCGGCCGGGTCCCAGGCGACCAAGGTGTCGATCCGTGAAGTCGTGCTGAAACGCATGGCGGCGCTCGCCTTCAGTCCGTCCGCATCGCATGAATTCAAGACCACCAGCGTCGCCCTTACCTTCAAACTCGATCTATGCAGCAACAATGCCGTGCGATGGGCAATTTATTAGTTTTCGGAGGAAGCGCCGGTCTGAGTTTAATTATAAACCAGATAACAAATGTATATGTCGCGCGAAATATGCCTATATCCCAAATAGGGCAATACGTGATAGCGCTTTTGGTTTCTACAGTTTTAGGGATATTAGTCGACCTCGGTGGCAGAATGTATTATGCGACACGCCTGGTAAAAATTAGCAGGTACGAACGACGTAGATTGTATTTCGAGGCAATTGCAAGGCGAACAACTGAATCTAATATTTTAATGACTGCACCTTTCATTGTTCTTGGGCTGATTCTTTATGAAACTACTGAGGCACTGCTTTACGGGGCATTGATTTGCCTCGTAGTCTCATTGTATTCAAATGCTTTTTCATTCGAGCAGGCAACGGGAAGAGGAAGATTCGCGCAGATTTCTAATGTCGCGATCGAGTTGACAAGGTTATTAATAGTTTTTCTTCTAAGCAAAATTTCTTCGTTAAGTGGAATTACTATTTTGATGATTGCAATTATTTCGTCGAGGACGTTTGGCGCGATTATTTTGTACAGAACGATTCCTCATCTCCGTGTTGGTGCTAACGCATTTTTTGGTGTTAGAAAGATCTACAGACGTTCTTCAAATATATTCCTTAGTAATGTAATGTCTTTGATTAACGTGAAGTCTGGAGAAATGCTGGTTGCGAGCATTCTTCCAGCCGCTCGAGTAGGTGAGCTCAATATCGCGATGCAGATTCCGGCGGCGGGACTTCGGATCTTCGAGCTTGTGAAAGCGTCATTTATTCGGCGATTGAATAGCATTTCGGTGAGGAATTTTATGAGCTTCACGGTGACGACTATCGTCATCCTGCAGTTTCTGATGTTTGTTTTGAGTCCATATCTGCAAAGAGTATTTGTATTCATATATGGCGAGAAGAACATAGTAGCGGCGCCGTTGTTTATTGGATTATCTTTTTGGCTAATTTTTAGCTTGGCTAACTATATGTGTTCAATGGCACTTGTGGTTAAGGGGAAATCAGATCTTGATCTGGCTACAAATAAGCTAATTCTGTTCGCCTCGATTCCTGTTTACGCATTTTTGGTAAGTACCTTTGGCCTCATAGGGGTGATCATATCGATGTGCTTGGTTGCAGTTTTGTCACTCGGCATAAATTCTTACTGGCTAGTTTCAACTCAAAATTAGAATAATTTAAGACGTGGCTGAGGTTAAGTGATTATGAAGAAGATAGTATTCAATGCGTATCCTCGTTTTGGGCTGGATTTGGGCGGTCTACAAATACAAGTTCTTCGGACCGAAGGTGCACTTCGCAAGCTTGGACACAATGTAATCTATCATAATCCTTGGGCTGATTTGGATTCTACTGCCAATATATTGCACTGCTTTTCAATTGATGCCAGTAACTTGTACTTATCACTGAGGGCAAAAAAGTATGGAATAAGAGTCGTTGTCTCTCCGGTATTAAATGCATTCGAGGTTGGTCGGCGTCTTCTAAAGGCCAAGATTGCAGCCTCTCGACTGCCTGGAATTTACACCGGCTATAGGGTGGCGCGGGCTCTATTTGATGTATCTGACGTGGTTGTCGCTTTGAACGATCAAGAAGCAGAACTGCTGAGCGATTGTTTCAAAATTAACGAAGATAAAATATCAATTATTCCTAATGGTGTAGACGAGAGGTTTTTTTGCTCCACGCCATCTGAATTCGAGACACGTTATCCAGACATTAGAAATATGCTTCTGCAGGTAAGCTCAGTGGAAGAAAGAAAGAATCAATTAAACGTGGTACGCGCAATTCGACTGTTAGAGGAGCAGGGTCTGGCAGACTTCAGCTATGTGAATATAGGGCCTGCTCGAGATGGCAGTGAAGCATACATTGAGAAAATCAACGAGATGCGATCAAGAAAAATACATCTCTTGCCGGCTGTGGACAATGCGGATTCGTTGCTGCCATCTGCCTATGCTGCAGCCAGAGCGTTCATACTTCCCTCATTCAGCGAAGTTATGCCATTGGTTCTCTATGAGGCAGCAGCAGCAGGTTGTCGATTGTTAGTTTCAAACCATGTTCCCGTAGAGGCATCGGTTATGGATAGGGTAGTAAGATTTAAACCGGATGATCCTGCGGACATTGCAGAGAAGATCGCCAGCCTATCCCTTGAAGAGAGGACAGGGTTACCTGCTCCAGCACTCCAAACATGGCTTGGTGTGGCACGTGAAATAGATCGACATTGCTATGAATAGCCCGAAACGGGGAACAGTCGCCTGTGTACTAGCGGCAGGTTTCATCATCCTCTCGTTGATTGGGATTATGACAAGCTCGCAATCAACTTATCGAGCGGTAGTCATAATTTATCTGTTGATTTTGTCAACGAACAGAGTTGCACTGGTTTGCGCCATACCGTATATATTTTTTAGCCCTGTTGCGTTGATGTCAGACCTGCCATTGATTATGGCAATCTGTTGCGCTATTTTTTTTCATGCTCTGTTTTCCGCTGTTGGGAATGGGTTGAGTGTGAAATTTTCCTCCTTCGGGAAGAGTTGGACGGTATCGTTGCTCGCTTTGATATTGGCGTCATTAATTTCGGCTATTATTTCAAATAACGAAATTGCCAGTTTGGGGGCTTTGTCAATTTACGTTCAAGGTTTTTTTCTATTAATTTTGTTGTGCGTGTCAGTTAGAGGAGAGAACGAGTATCAATATCTCTTGGTCAGTATCTGTATTGCCTCAGCATTCGCGCTTGTGTACAAGGTTTTCTGTTACTACTCCGAAATTCCACCGGTACTTTTATCTGCTGCAGTAGATGGTGGATCCTCTTGGGAGTCGAAGGCCCAGATATTTTTGGATTCGGAGTTCGTGAAAAGGCTGCTGTGGCTCGGGCAGGAACCCAACTACACCGCCGCTCTTCACTTCGTTCCCACGGCGATCGCCATTAGCCTGTACGCCAAAGCGAAGAGGTGGAAGCTGCTGTTCTTGCTTTGTGCCGCCGCGAATGCGATGCAGATATTAGGGACCTTGAGTCGATCTGGCGCGGTCTCCTTGCTGCTCATGATGGTGCTACTGGTTTTATTCGGGGGAATGAAGTCGAAGAATAAATTGCAGATAGGTAGCGCGATGATATTGGCTGTAATTCTTCTTTACAGCCAGGTGGGATATTTATTTGACCGGTTGGGGTCAATCCAGAGTTCAGTGGTGAGTGATGGTGCGAGTGGGAGATTTGAGTTCTGGGGGAAAGCGGTTGAATTAATCAATCAATCGCCCGTCTTTGGTATTGGGCCAGGTGGTTTTAGGGCTGATGTGGGAGATGCCGCTCATAATACTTACATTGAAGTAATTGCTGAACTTGGTTTTATCGGAGGGGTAATTTACATTGCATTTGTCGTCTTCCCTGTGGCTTACTCGGTAATCTCAAAAAGGCGTAGTGATAGAATTATTTTGATTGGTTATTTGTCATATCTTTTGATGGGTATGTCAATTTCATTTTATCAATTTTTTTTAATAGTATTTATGGGATTTGTATGTGTGCGCGGATATTCGTCGGTGCGCAGCTCTGCCTCTCATGGGGGAATCTATGTTATGTAGATATAGCGGTTAATTTTGGCGTGACCACTTAATCGCGATTAGCGGTAGTTTTCATTAAAATCTCGGTGCCTTTTTTATGAGATACGCATTTTGTTTTTCTGGGGTTTCGGAAGAAAATGCAGTCGGCCTAGCTTGGTCCAGAATTTTTAATCAGTTCGTTGATGCTGGGGCGAATGCGGAGAAAGTGTTGGTTGGTGGTAGCCTTAGATGTCTATCGATTTCTGATTTGAAATGCCTGAGATCTTTTGACTTTGTGGTTTGCCTCAACGTTTGGCAGGTTCTGGCAATAAGATTTTTGCTTTTTGGGTCGAAAGCGAGAGTTATCTACTGGATCCAAGGGTTGGTTGCGGAGGAGAGTTATCTAAAGCATAAGTCCCGGGTGAGGTACTTGGCTTTGAGGGTATTTGAGTATATGGCACTCTATTTTTCTTATGCCTATATATACGTATCGGAGTTTATGAGGGGTTTATATGGTGATAGATGTTCCGCATCACTGAGTAAGCCTTCGTTGATCTTGCCTTGCACATCCGATTTGACCATGAATGAAAATGTGTATCGGAATCCTTTCTCGTATTGCTATTTAGGTGGGATGGCTCCGTGGCAAAATTTTGAAATAATTGTTCGTTTGATGAGTGGCGTGGTGAGAGGTAATCCTGAGGCTTTTTTCAGTGTTGCTACCAAAGAAGTGGAAGAGTGCTGGAAAATATTGAGCAGTGTGGCGAGTGATGAGTTGCTAGGTAAGGTGAAGGTGGTCTCTTTGTCAAAGAAGAGCGAGGTTCAGGATTTTCTTTCGAGCCAGCAATTTGGGTTTTTGATCAGGGATGATCATGTAATAAATAATGTCTCCTCTCCAATAAAGCTCGCAGAATATTTGTCGTGTGGTGTTAATGTCGTTACCACGAATGCCATCCGGTCATACTCTCCCGTTCTTGGTGTTGCCGGTCATATTATAGAGTTTTCTAGTGAGGCTGATGTGATCCTGGTTGGTGAGTTTTCATATCCTGGTTCTGACGTCTCTATAGGCGTTTTCGAAAGACATTTTTCTGTGAAATCGGCGATGAATGCGATCGAAGTGTTTCTTTGTGAGCTAGGAGCGAGATATGGCTGAGGTGGTGGTAGGTAGATTTCCGCCTCCGCTCGGTGGTGTAAGCGTTTTCGTTCAGAGAAAATTTTTGAGTATTAAGGAGCGAGGTGGGAAATATATTGATTTTGGCGAGAAGGCATGGATTCTTAGTCTGGTAAGGTTGAGCGCCAGGAGAGATAATGTTTTTCTGCTTAATTCTGCAAGCCTTAAAGTGCTGGCAGTTTTTTTTGTTTTCGGGATACTCTCGCGAACAATATTATATGATCACAACGCAAGCCGTCATTTGTGGCGCAATAATCTTTTGGCTTTTGTGTACATTTTCTTTGTTCGGCGACTCTTGGCCGTGAGAGTTGTGCATCAACACTTGGTAGATGAGTACGGACTCAGGGGGTGTGGTGATAAAGTTGCCGTTGAATCGCCGTTTATACCGCCGAATGAAAGTGAGAGGCAGCAAGTTTTGGGGACATATCCCCGAGAAGTTGTCGAGTTCATAAATGACCCGCGCCCGTTCAAAGTCGTCACGGCGGCTTGGAGATACTCCGTGGATGCCGACGGACGCGATTTGTATGGGATAGATTCTTTGGTCTTATTAATTAACCATCTGTTGTCGGCTGGAATTGAATCGAGATTCCTGGTAGCGTTCGGTGATTTCAATGTAGAAAATATTCCGAGGCCCCTCTTGGATCAATTATTGGAATTGAGACGGACGGGTTATTTGATTGTACTGGAAGGGCAGCGCGAACTCTGGCCTATATTCGATAAGGTGGATCTATTCTTGCGGCTGACATCGACGGATGGAGAGAGCGTAAGTGTGCTAGAGGCTTTGCATTTCGATTGTAGTGTTTTAGCATCGAATGTGGTTCCTCGTCCCGCAGCGGTAGTTACCTATAAATATGGCGACAAGTCTGATTTGATAGAGAAATTTTTCGAACTTTACAAATGTTGTGCTTCTGAAAAATGAAACAGCTACTGCAGAATCTACAGGACGGAAGCACCATGATCAAGGTTGCTCCATCGCCGGCCAATAACTATAACTGTCTAATTGCACAAACTCGCATAACGCTTATTTCCGCAGGTACCGAGCGAATGCTGGTGGATTTTAGTCGGGCGTCGATGCTACAAAAGGCCCGGCAGCAACCGGACAAGGTCAAGATGGTACTTGAGAAGGTTCGAACCGACGGACTCGTGACCACAATTGAAGCGGTGCAATCAAAATTGATGCAACCTTTGCCGCTGGGCTACTGCAATGTGGGTGTGGTGTCTGAGGTCGGCGAAGGGGTTGACGGCTTCAAATGCGGTGACCGAGTAGTGTCCAATGGCCCCCACGCCGACGTGGTCAGAGTGCCAAAGAATCTGTGTGCCCGTATTCCGGATTCGGTGGATGACGAATCCGCATCATTTGTTGTTGTCGCCAGTATTGGCTTGCAGGGTATTCGTCTTGCCCAGCCGACATTGGGCGAGTCTTTCGTAGTGACAGGCGCCGGGCTTATCGGTTTGTTGACCGTTCAGCTTCTACGGGCACACGGTTGTCGTGTATTGGCGATTGATTTTGATGAAGCTAAGTTGGCTTTGGCGCGGAAGTACGGGGCGGCTACCTGCAATCCAGGTGCCGGCGAGGATCCCGTCGCTGCGGGCATGGCGTTCAGCCGTGGATATGGTGTCGATGGAGTGATTGTTACAGCATCTACTAAATCGACGGATCCAATAACCCAAGCCGCCAGGATGAGTCGAAAGCGAGGGCGCATCGTATTGGTAGGCGTCACCGGACTTGAACTCAATCGTGCAGATTTTTACGAGAAGGAGCTGAGCTTTCAGGTGTCCTGCTCCTATGGACCAGGACGATACGACCCGGACTATGAGGATAAAGGACAAGACTATCCGCGGGGTTTTGTCCGCTGGACAGAGCAGCGTAACTTTGAAGCGGTGCTTGACATGCTGGCCAGTGGTCAGCTGGATGTTAGGGAACTCATAACGCACCGCTTTTCATTTGAGGACGCAACCAAAGCCTATGAAACGCTCACTCAAGACAGGCGTGGGCTGGGCATTCTCTTGCGATACACTTCGCCAGTTGATGAGCGGGCAGGTCGTAGCGTTGCCCTTTCCACTAACGTGCGATTCGACCGACAGCGACCCGTACTCGGTTTTATCGGTGCGGGAAACTATGCATCTCGTATGTTGATGCCTGCGTTCAAGGCGGCCGGCGCTCAGTTGCACACGATCGTCACTGCGGGTGGGATCAACGGCGTGATCCATGGTGAAAAGCTAGGGTTTGCAGTTGCCTCCACTGATCTGAGCGCCATGTTGGCCGACAACGCAATTAATACGGTGGCGATCGCCACTCGCCACGATACTCACGCGAATTTTGTTGCACAGGCACTCCGCGCAGGTAAGAACGTGTTTGTGGAGAAGCCGCTAGCGATCCAACGCGACGGACTGGCGGCCGTTGAGGCTGCGTATGCCGAGGCGCATTATGCCCCGAAAGGCCCGCAATTGATGGTGGGATTCAATCGCCGTTTCTCGCCTCAGGTTCAAAGAATGAAGGCGTTACTGCATGCAGTGAAGGAACCAAAGTCCTTCATTATGACCATGAACGTTGGTGCAATTCCGGCTGACCATTGGACACAGGACGAAGCAGTGGGGGGAGGGCGCATCATTGGGGAGGCTTGTCACTTCATTGACTTGATGCGTTTCTTCGCCGGTAGTCCGATTGTCTCCGTTCAAGCGCGCCGCATGGGCAACGCTCCAGGGATGGAAATTACCGAAGATAAGGCTTCCATTACTCTCGGCTTCGAAGACGGTTCGTTCGGTACCATTTTGTATCTCGCTAACGGGGCAGCTAGCTTTCCAAAGGAGCGGGTAGAAGTATTTGCTGCTGGTCGCGTACTCCAGTTGGATAATTTTCGTAAGCTCAAAGGCTATGGCTGGCCGGGTTTCAATAAGTTCAACCTTTGGAAGCGAGATAAAGGTCAGAAGGCGTGTGCTGCGGCATTTCTCCGGGCGATCGAAAGTGGTTCTCCCGCCATCCCTTTGGAGGAGATTTTTGAGGTTGCACAGGTCACGATAGGGGTGGCTGAACAATTGCGCAGACAATGAACGCGCTCGTGACAAAGGCACGCACAGTCCTCTCGTTGGGACTACCTAACATCGCCCGCGTTGCGGGCTATCGTTTAGGTGTCAAGCTAGGCCTGAACCCAGTGCGACGACTACGGGCCACCGTGCCCAAGGGGCCATTTTACTTGGCACCGTCAGAGGGCACGCGGTTTGCTGCGCCTGCTGTCGGTGATTGGGAGGTATCCGCGCGGTTGTTTAGCCACTGGCCGATTCGGTTGACAATGCAGCCACCCGATTGGCTTGCTAACCCGTTCAATGGCCAGCGTATACCAGCGCCGAAACGCCCTTGGTGGCTAATTCCAGACTTTGATCCTGTGGCAGGCGACATCAAAGTCATTTGGGAATTATCCCGCATGGATTGGCTGCTAGCGTTCGCCCAGCGGGCACACAAGGGGGACTCGGAGGCACTAAGCCGTTTGAACGCTTGGCTAGCCGATTGGTGTGAGTCTAATCCACCCTACTTGGGACCTAACTGGAAATGTGGCCAGGAGGCCGCGCTGCGAGTAATGCAACTGGCGGTGGCGGCGCAAATGCTGGGGGACGTGAAGCAGACGACGCCAGGGCTAATGGATTTACTCCGGGTTCACCTACAGCGCATTGAGCCCACGCTGCAGTATGCAATGGCACAGGACAATAACCATGGGACATCCGAGGCGGCTGCTCTATTTATCGGTGGGAGTTGGCTAGCAGGGGCTGGTGTTACGGAGGCGGTGCGCTGGCAGGATAAAGGGCGCTATTGGCTGGAGAATCGCGCCGGGCGCTTGATTGGGGACCAAGGGAGTTTCAGCCAATATTCACTGAATTACCACCGTGTGATGCTGGATACCTTCTGTATCGTGGAGGTATGGCGAAGAGAGAACAGGCTGCCTAGATTTTCCGATCATTTCGAAACGAGAGCACGAGAGGCTGCGCGCTGGTTGCACGACATGGTCAGTCCGACAAGCGGCGATGGTCCAAATCTTGGCGCGAATGATGGCGCGCGGTTACTGCAATTAGCCGATACAGCTTATCGAGACTATCGCCCGACTGTGCAACTGGCGATGGCCGTTTTTGCAGGGCAGTGTGCCTATAAGGAGGACGGTCCATGGAATCACGTGCTGCATTGGTTAGGAGTTCGAACGCCTGAGGAGTGCGCTCCGGGGCCGAGCAGCCGCGTCGCGGATGATGGGGGCTTCGCAGTTCTTCGTCGTAGAGATGCTATGGCAATGCTGCGCTATCCCCGCTTTCGATTCCGGCCAAGCCAAGCTGATGCTCTCCATCTCGATTTTTGGGTGGATGGTGAAAACCTGCTGCGTGATGGTGGTACCTTTAGCTACAACGCCGACCAGCGATGGTTGAACTATTTCGCCGGTACCGCGAGTCACAACACAGTACAATTTGACGATCGCGACCAAATGCCGCGTTTGAGCCGATTTCTATTCTGCGATTGGTTGAAGACAACGAAGGTTGCGCAATTAGAGGTGGGCCAGCTTACTTCAACATTTTCCGCCTCATACATCGACAGACTGAAGGCTAGTCACAGTCGTCATGTGAATCTTGCCGATTCCCATCTGCAGGTTATAGATGAGATTGCTGGCTTCGCGCACAAAGCTGTACTGCGCTGGCGTATCGCGCCAGGTAATTGGCAGTTAGATGGGCATCGTTTGACTAACGGTGCTTGTTCGCTGGCAGTGCGGGCAAGCGTCCCCATAGTCCGTTTGGAATTGGTGGAGGGCTGGGAGTCGCGCCACTATCTTGAGAAAGCCCCCGTGCCTGTTCTCGAGATTGAAGTCACGCAACCGGGCACCTTGACAACGGAGTTTCGCTGGACTGTATGAGAGTTCTCTATTTTCATCAGCATTTTTCTACCCCGCAAGGCTCAGTTGGCATTCGCTCTTATGAAATGGCGCGCCAGTTGTTGGGCCGAGGCCACCAAGTCACTATGGTCTGTGGTAGCTACGGGGGCGGGGAAACGGGCCTAACTTTGCCGTTCGCCAAGGGGAGCCGACGAGGGGTGGTAGACGGTATCGATATCGTAGAATTCGACTTGGCTTATTCCAATAGCGATGGGTTTGTTAAGCGCGGATTCACATTTTTGAAGTTCGCGATGCGCAGCGTTGGTTTGGCTTTCACCGAAGAGTACGACGTACTGTTCGCCACAACGACTCCGCTAACGGCGGGCATTCCTGGTGTTTTTGCCCGCTGGCTGAAAGGGAAGCCCTTTGTGTTTGAGGTGCGTGACCTCTGGCCAGAACTCCCCCGCGCTATGGGTGTGATTCGTAATCCGCTGGTGTTGCAGGCTATGTCGCTGCTTGAATGGGCCAGCTATCAGTCCGCTCACCGGCTTGTCGGTCTTTCTCCTGGCATTGCAAAGGGCATTGCGCATAGGGGTGTGTCAGCAGAGCGCATCGCTTTGTTGCCAAATGGATGTGACCTCGATATTTTTGCCAGCGCGGTGGAGCCTTGGCGACCAGACGGAGTGAAATCAAGTGACTTGTTAGCCGTATTCGCTGGGACCCATGGGGTGGCAAACGGGCTGGATGCGGTACTTGATACTGCGGCCGAACTTAAGCGTCGCGGCCGGGATGATATCAAGCTCCTGCTGATTGGTCAGGGAAAACTGAAAGTCGGTTTGCAGGAGCGGGCAGTGCGCGAGGGTCTGGACAATGTGGTGTTCCACAACCCTGTCAACAAGACTCGCCTAGCGGGTCTGATGGCCGCTACTGATGTGGGGCTGCAGATATTGTCCAACGTTCCGGCATTCTACTACGGCACATCTCCAAATAAGTTCTTTGATTATATTTCGTCTGGATTGCCAGTACTGAACAACTACCCGGGCTGGCTGGCAGAGTTGATCGAGCAACATCGCTGCGGATTTGCTGTGCGTCCTGGCGATCCTGTCGCATTTGCTGACGCGCTCGAAGTTGCGTCCAATGACCGAGCTGCCCTCAAGACTATGGGCGAGCGTGGCCGCGCTCTTGCGGAGAGGGAGTTTAGCCGGGCGGTGTTGGCGGACAAGTGGGTGGATTGGCTTGAAGGCGCCCTACCTATCGCCGGCAAGACGCACGTAGCGATCAACAAATGATGTATTGAGACGGGAGCTGATTGATGAAGCGCGTTTTCGATATCGTTCTTGCAACCTTAGCCCTGCTCCTTTTCGGGCTGCCACTTCTACTCTTGACTTGGCAGGTACGGCGCAAGTTGGGCAGCCCAGCGTTTTTCCGCCAAACTCGCCCGGGACTGCAGGGACGGCCATTCCACATGATCAAATTTCGTACCATGACAAATAGCCGCGGATCGGATGGCGAGTTGTTACCCGATGCCGTTCGGTTAACGCCTTTTGGCCGTTTTCTCCGGTCCACTAGCCTGGACGAATTGCCCGAGCTATGGAACGTGCTTAAAGGGGATATGAGCTTGGTAGGCCCAAGGCCGTTGCTCATGGAGTACCTACCTTTGTACACTCCCGCGCAAGCTCGTCGGCATGAGGTACGTCCTGGTATCACCGGTTGGGCGCAGATCAACGGCCGGAACGCGCTGTCCTGGGAGCAGAAGTTTGTCTTGGATACGTGGTACGTAGACCATCGTACGCTCGGGCTGGATCTGAAGATCCTGGCATTGACCATAAAGAAGGTACTGGTGCGCGACGGGATCAGCGCAGCCGGCGAAGCTACCATGACGCGATTCACCGGTGTCCCGACGAACGAACAGAAGGAGTAAGCGATGAGGTTGATTGGAATCTATGGCGCGAGCGGATTCGGGCGCGAAGTCATGCCTCTGGCGCGCGCGCAATTGACGGCTGCTCGAACCGGACCGTTTGAGCTGGTGTTCGTGGACGATGGAGAAAATGCGCCGCTAAGCAATGGCCATCGGGTGCTGTCATATGCGCAGTTTTTGGAGGTACCGGCGGACAAAAGACAGCTTGGTTTCGCGATTGCGGACAGCCAGGTACGAGAACGGCTGGCCTTGCGCGCGGAGCAGGATGGCGTTGGTTGCATCGACATACTTGCATCCAATACGGTGATGCTGGATGACGTCAGCATCGGCGCAGGCGCGGTGATTTGTCCTTTTGTCACCCTGACAAGCAACATCCGGATCGGCAAGCAATTTCACGCCAATCTCTATGCCTACGTGGCTCACGATTGCGTCATAGGGGATTACGTAACCTTCGCTCCTGGGGTCAAGTGCAATGGAAACGTGCTGATTGAAGACCACGCCTACATCGGTACCGGCGCGGTACTCAAGCAGGGCAAGCCAGGCAAGCCGCTGGTTATCGGGCGCGGGGCGGTGGTTGGCATGGGTGCCGTGGTAACGCGCGATGTGCCCGCTGGCGCGACGGTAGTGGGTAATCCTGCGCGCTCGATGATCAAGTGAGAGGATAGAGAGATGCTGAATACCGGATTTTCACCTTGGCCGAGTTTTTCGCCCGAAGAGATGGCGAGCGTGCAAGCCGTGCTGGCTTCCAACAAAGTCAATTACTGGACCGGCACGGAAGGCCGTGAATTCGAACGCGAGTTCGCCGCCTGGGTGGGCGTGGAACACGCCGTCGCACTGGCCAATGGCACCCTGGCTCTGGACGTGGCCCTGAAGGCGCTGGATATCGGTCCGGGCCACGAAGTGGTGGTCACCTCGCGTACCTTCCTGGCCTCCGTATCCAGTATCGTACTGGCCGGTGCCACCCCGGTCTTCGCCGACGTGGATTGCGATGACCAGAACATTACCGCCGAGACCGTGCGGGCGGTGCTCAGCCCACGCACCAAGGCCATCCTCTGTGTACATCTTGCGGGCTGGCCCTGCGATATGGATCCGCTCATGGCGCTGGCCAGGGAGCATGGTCTTGCTGTGATCGAAGATTGCGCCCAGGCGCATGGGGCGGTTTATAAAGGGCGGGCGGTAGGCTCAATCGGTCATGTCGGAGCCTGGTCCTTCTGCCAGGACAAGATCATGACGACTGGCGGTGAAGGCGGCATGGTAACGACGAACGACCGTGATCTGTGGTCGCGCATGTGGGCTTACAAGGACCATGGCAAGAGCTACGAAGCGGTCTATGAGCGGGAGCATCCGCCGGGCTTCCGCTGGTTGCACGAGTCGTTTGGCACCAACTGGCGCATGCTGGAGATCCAGGCGGCGATCGGCCGTATTCAACTGAAGCGCATGGTGGACTGGACCGCACGGCGTACGGCAAACGCCATGACGTTGGTCGAGGCACTGAAGCCGTGCAAAGCGCTGAGGGTTCCTTTGCCGCCGGCAGGCGTGGATCATGCCTGGTACAAGTTCTATGCCTTCGTACGGCCCGAAGCATTGGCTAATGGCTGGGATCGGGACCGGATCATGGCGGAGATCAACGCAGCGGGCGTGCCGTGCTATTCGGGTTCCTGCTCCGAGGTGTATCTGGAAAAGGCGTTCGATGGTACGGGGTGGCGTCCGGCCGAGCGTTTGCCGGCGGCAATGGAATTGGGCGAGACCAGCTTGCTGTTCCTGGTGCATCCGACCTTGACCGAGGCAGAGATTGCGCGGACCGCACAGGTGGCTCGCGCGGTGGTGGAGCGGGCTACGCGTGGTTGACATGCTAAAGCCCGCAAAAGCGGGAGAGCGGCAAGCGGCTTGCCCCGATGATGGTGGCCGTTTATTTGCGAGGGTCACCTCGTTATGACGCTGTGGGCACATGTCGTTCCCTTCGGCGATAGCACGTGGACTTTGCCGCTTGCCGCGGCAATCGCTCTTGCATTGCTGCTTGCAGGGTATCGAGCCCATGCAGCGCGTTGGCTAGTCTGTTTCAGCGCCGGCATCGCGATGATTGTTGCAGGCAAGCTGGTGTTCGATCTTGGCGGCTGGAGCTTGCCATCGATTGGCTTCTACAGCATCAGCGGCCACGCCATGCAGACTACAGCAATCTATCCGCTGCTGTTCATGATGATTTTATCCGCATTTGGCACACGCGCCGCGCGATGGGGCTTCTATCTGGGGCTGGCTGCAGCCCTGTTCATGGCGATAACCCTACTGAGCGGAAACTATCACACGCTGTCAGAAACTCTGGCTGGCTTGGTCGTTGGTGGAGCGGTAGTCTGTTCGTATCTGCGCTGGCAACTGAGCTTCCGGCCGGCGCATCTGGCTTCGCTCGTCCTGTTGCCACTCGCTGCTGCGGTACTTGTCGATATGCATGGCACGGTCAATCCGGCCAAGGCTGCACTCTGGCAGCGTGCAGCGCATTGGCTGGGTGCGACCGAAAAATATACTCGGCAGATTTATACTGATCCAGCCAGTGGTATGCGGCTGGTTTCTGTGCGGCTGCGGAGCATTCTGTCTAGCTGCTCACCTTGATCTGTTTGGCGTTCAGTTCCGCGAAATCCGCCAGCACGTCCTCCCGCCCGCGCGCACGGGCCCCGAAGGGGAAGGGGAGCAATACACGCGGACGCGATGCCTTGCGGCTCTTGCCGTCCAGCGAGCTGTAGGGTGCGTACTCCGGCACGATCGCTTGCACCAGGTTCTGGATCTTGAGCGAATCGCGCGTCTCGCAGGCGGCAAACAGCGCGGCCAGCAGATCGTGCAGCGTGGCCTCTTCAGTGGAGTCCTCTTTTGCACACAAGATGCGCTCGTGCGAACTGGGTATGACATCCTCGCCAATCAGCAGTTCTTCATAGAGTTTCTCGCCGGGGCGCAGGCCCACCACCTTGATCTCGATATCGCCGCCGGGGTTGTCCCTGGTCTTCTCCTGCAGTCCGGACATATCGATCATGGTACGTGCCAGGTCCACGATGCGTACGGGTTCTCCCATGTCCAGCACGAAGACCTCGCCGCCCTTGGCCATTGCGCCGGCCTGGATCACCAGTTGTGCCGCTTCGGGGATCAGCATGAAGTAGCGGACCACGTCGGCGTGGGTGATCGTGATCGGTCCGCCGGTTTCGATTTGCCGGCGGAACAATGGCACGACCGAGCCCGATGATCCCAGCACGTTGCCGAAACGCACCATCGAGAAGGTGGTGCGGGTGCGCGGACGCGCCGCGGCGGCCTGGAAGACCAGTTCGGCCATGCGCTTGCTCGCGCCCATGACGTTGGTCGGGCGTACCGCCTTGTCGGTCGAGACCAGGACGCAAGTCTCCACGCCGTACAGGTGGGCGATATCGGCGACGGTCAACGTGCCCAGCACATTGTTGCGGATGCCTTCGGGCATGTTCGACTCAACCAGCGGCACATGCTTGTACGCCGCGGCGTGGTAGATGGTATCGACGCGGTTCCGGTGCACCGCAGCGGTGACGGCCTCGGGATCGCACACCGAGCCGATGCGCGCCGATATGTCCAGCCCCGGAAAGAGCTGCCGCAATTCCTGTTCGATTGTATATAGCGCGTACTCGGAGTGTTCGAACAGGACCAGCTTGCGTGGTTCCTGCGTGGCGATCTGCCGGCACAGCTCGCTGCCGATCGAGCCGCCGGCCCCCGTCACCATCACGACCTTGTTGCGCGTGCACCTGGCAAACAGGTTTTTGTTAGGCAGCACCGGCTCGCGGCCAAGCAGGTCCTCGATGCGAATTTCCCGGATTGACTGCGCCGTGATCTTGCCATCCACCAGTTCCAGCAAGGTGGGTAGGGTACGCACTTCTACCGCATGCGTACGCAGGCTTTCCAGTACCTCCCGGCGGCGCTGGGGTGAAATCGAAGGAATGGCCAGGACCACTTCGTCGATGCCCAGCCGACTCAACTGCTCGACCAGGCGACTGTCGTGATAGACCGGCAAGCCAGCGACGGTTTTATTATTCAGCGTGACGTCGTGGTCGAAGAAGCAGAGCGCCTGGTGATCCGGGCTAGCGCGCATCGCGAGGGCAAGCTGGAAACCAGCCTCGCCGGCGCCAAATATCGCAAGGCGAGCCACTTTGCTGTGATTCTTTCGGTAGTGCGAGGTGCGCAGCAGCGAGCGCGCCAGGAAGCGCGAAATAACCACATAGGCGAAGGCAATGAACCAGTAAATCAGCAGACCTGTACGCGGCAGGTAGTCATCCTGTACCACCACCGACACCGTGTATGTGAGCACGATCAGGGCGGCCAGGCTGATACCTGAAACCAACAAGACTTTGATGTCGATATACCGCAGCACCGCGCGGTAGAGACCGCTCAGGTAAAACACCGGAATGGTCAGGAGCGTGATCGCCAGCGGCGGTAGTACGCCATAGTGCTTCAGCAGTTCGGCGCCTCCCGTCCGCAGCAGGAGCGCGAGCGAGAAGCACAGCGGCAGCGCCAGTATGTCGGCCGCAACCATCAGAAGGAATTTTCTGCGGCGCGGGAGAGTGAGTAGCCCGCGGGTAAGGGCGGATGTCATTTTCACTGGACGAACCGGTGTATCGGCGCGTGCGCGGCGGCAAAGCGCAGTTCGCTGGCCAGCAGCGCGGCAAGCCAGATGGCGCCGGCGTCCAGCAGGCGCACCATCAGCGCTAGCTGATCGTGATGCCTGGCAAACATATCTCGATAGACACCCACTGATTTCCCCCGAAAGCATTCGCGTCACTGGCACCCATTTGGGTGCCGATGCTTTTTCCCCTGGCCGAAATGAAGGGGACGCTCTCTGGCGGCCCGGCTCGCCAAGAGCATGCGTCTTGTCTGCGCATGCTTCCTGGCATGGACAAAGCAAAGTCGTGCAGGACTGCTTCCGCGGCAGTGGGTTCCTGGGCGTGACTGCGTTCAGGTGGTGACCTCCACCAGCAGCGTCGTCTGAGGACGATCCCTGGAACTGCAACGCTTTCTTACTGCCGGCACGCTGGTGGCGCCGGTGTGCTTCGTTTTATCTGGGCCGGATCATGCGGCGCAGCGCGATCTGTCGGTACCCTGCAGAGGAAGGGAATGTGCGGTGATGATTGTGTGGCAACTTTGCATCATGCGCTGTCGTTCTGAGACGCACGGTTAAGTGTAAAGGGGAAGCACGGCTACGCTCTGCCCCGTGCATTCAGCACTAAAGTAATGCCTGTCTCATGCCGATATCTATGCCCCTCACCTCAGCAAGAAGCAGCAGGTCATGAAAGGAAACGTCTTTACCCGCGATCAGCTCGATACCTATTTTTCTTCTTTCGTCGGCATGGAGGGGGGAAATCCGACGGCGGCCGTCTGGATTTGCGATCCGGTGCCCACCACGGCGGTGGCGCCGCTAGCGGCGCCACTGGTTCCAGAGCGAGTGCCGCACGCCTGGGACGCGAACTTCCGTGCCGACCATGCACAGGATATGGCAAGGTGGCAGACGCACCAGCGCATCGCGCGCATCATGTCGGCAGCGTGGGAAATGGCGCTGTTCGGCCGGCACGATACCGGCGACTGGCACCGTTATCTGTCTGAATATCTGTACCGTGCACGCGGATGGGAATTCAAGCTGAGTCTGTTCCCGCTGCCGATTCGCGCGGACAACGGACCGCCCTGGAAGCGGCTGTATGGCATGCAGCCTGAACTCAATCCCAAGACCAGTTACCTGGCACTGTGCCGCGATGGCGGGCGGTTCCGCTTTATCGAAGCTTTGCGCCGGCGCCAGCGCCCAAAGGTGGTGATCTGCCTGGGCGAGCGTCACGAGGAAGATTATCTGCACGCCTTCGGCATGCGTGGTCTGCGGTGCACCGAGCATGTTCTGCAGCCGGCCGATCAGGCGCGGATACTCCGCGTCTATCAGGACCAGGGTACGCATCTGGTTGTCAGCCCCGCGGTGGCCGGCGCTGCCGGGCTGGCGTCGGACGTGCTGCTGACTGCGATGGGGCGCTTCATCAGCCAGTGGCTGACGATCGCTGACTTCCAGTTGCGGCCGGAAGAGCCCGATCGGTATCGATGGGAAGCACCCGAAGCCGCGGTGTGACGGCAATTTTCCGGCACGGCCGGCGTGCCCTCACGGGCTACTGCGCAGTAGCCATTGCCGGAAATCCTCGCCTTGGGCGGCGTTCGCAGCTTGCCAGAAGGCGCGGTTGCCGGCGTCGGTAGCGTAGGCGCGCAGGTCACTGGGCGACATGCCGAGCGCGCGGCGGAAGGCGCGCGTAAAGTCGGACGGGCTGTTGAAACCCAGCCCGTAGGCAACATCGTTCACGGCTAGCTGGGGATAGCACACCAGGTCCCGCGCGGCGGCGCGCAGCCGGCTGTTGCGGATATAGGCTTGCACCCCGCCTTCTGGTTCGAACAGGCGGTAAAGGGTAGCTCGCGAGATTCCCAGTTTTGCGAGTAGCGTGGCAGGTGATAGCTCAGCGTGGCCGGGATTGGCGTCGATCAGGCGGCGGGCGCGTGCAAGCAGGGCGCTGCGGGCAGCGGCGCGCGCACTGCCGTCCAGGCCGACTCCCCGCCGGAAGGCCGCTGCAAGCAGTTCCACGCCGGTGCGCATCGCGTCAGCGGCAGCTTCCGGTGACATTGTGGGGAGATCAATATTGAGTGCCATGGCGTGCGCGACCGCCAGGCGGCTCAATGGCGTGTTCGTTTCCACGATGCGTCCGTGCGCGGCCTCAGCTTGCATGAAGATTCCATCCATCATCGCGCGCGGCACAAAGAACGACAGCGCGCGCGACGCCTGGCGCCGCATCTGGATAGGCTGTCCGAGGTCAGTCAGCAGGATTCCGCCCTGAGCCGGCTGTGGATTGCCTCGGTCTCCGGAAACGACTCCGGCATTGCCTTCGACGAAAACCTGCATCACGTGGTGCCGTACGGAATCCGTCGAAATCCGGGCGAGACTGCGCTGCAGCGTGACCGCATCACAGCGGCAGTCGGTGAAAGACATATCCCCGACAAGGTAGCGGTCAATGCCACCCTGGAAGGGCGCGCGAATGCTTTCGCGCGTGACTTCCAGGTCCATGATGTGCCCGACGCGTTCTCGCCATGCAAGGATCTGGCCCTTGGCGGCCTGCAAGCCACCGGTACCCACCTCAAAGTTGCTATGCGGCAGGCGTTCGGGTTCGCTTCGGATGCGGCGGACGCAGCGCGATCTGGCTGTAGCGTTTGGCATGATCGGCGGGCGGGCTCAGACCGGTACAGAGTGTAGATACATCAAGTTTGCGCTGATCCAGGGCTGCGATCCGAAGCGAACGTTCTTCATGCAAGCGAACTTGCCGCTTCCTCCATGGCTGAATGCCGGATTCGCTCGCCATCCTGTCATGGATAGCTTTTATCGCGCGCGACAGATTCGTGCAAGGGAGTTGAACGTTACCCCTCTCATGTAGGGAAACGTGATGACAACGAATACTTCCTAAGTGGGGAAAAGAATGCGCGATTCGCACGCAAAATCTTTGGCGGTCATTTAGTGTTTCGCCCGAACGTGTACAAGCCTCGGCGTTTGGGTAACTTTTACTCAACCAAAGCGGTAGAGGCATGGAAAAAGAAGAAAAAACGGTTTTTACACGTGAGCAGTTGGACAGGTTCTTCGCGTCCTACGTGGGTATGGACGGGGGAAATCCGGGGGCGGCAGTGTGGTTTTGTGACCGCGCGCCGCATCCGAGGGAAGAGTCGCTGGTGGCACCGCTGGTCCCGCACATGGGGCCGAACGCGTGGGATGCCGCTTACCGCGACAAGCACCGCAACCACATGGAGCGCTGGCAATCGCACAAGAAGATTGCCAGGATCATGGCTGCGGCGCGTGCGCATGTCGTCGGCACGGCAGCAGGCGAGCAGGACTGGAAGCATTACTTCCAGCATCAACTGTACGCGCCCGACGGCGCCGAGTTCAAGCTCAGCCTGTTTCCCCTGCCGATGCATCTGATTGGGCAGACGCCGTGGTCAAAGGCATTTCGGGGCCAGCCGGAACTGGTGCCCAAACAGCGCTACCTGGCGCTTTGCCGCGACGGTGAGCGCTTCGCCTTCATCGATAGCATCCGCCGGTACTGGAGGCCCAAGGTGGTGGTCTGCCTTGGCGGGCGGCACTTCGACGACTTCGTGCAGGCTTTTGCGCTTGCGGACGTGAGCGTCACCAACTACATCCTGCAGCCCGCTGACCAGGAAAAGACCCTGCATGTGCTGGAGCGCGACGGCACCACGTGGATTGTCTGTCCGGCGCTGGCCGGCGCATCAGGGTTGACGTCGGACGTGCTGCTCGACGCGATGGGGCAGTTCCTTGCTGGCTGGCTGGTGCCAGGGGATTTTCCTGAGGTGGCATTGACGCAACTGGCGCAAAGGCGAGTGGGGTAGTAGCCAGCCATGGCGGGCTGGCGCGCATTGACGATGCCGCTGACTGGTCCCTCGGACTGTCCGCAAGCGCAGGCTTTCCCCCGCCAAGTAGGGATGACGCCGATGTGAGGATTGTTTATCAAGTGGGCTGGCACGAAATGCAAGTTGCTGCCGCAGGAACCGCGTGCGTATCCCGGCTGACGTGTCCGTGAAGCGCAATATGACGCGGCGGGGCGGGTGCGCGGCGCAGCTGTGGACGGTCGCAGGATTGCCAGATCCATAGACCACAAATCGAAGTATCGAAGTATCGAAGTATCGATCTCAGGAGTGAGAAGCGTGCAAACCAATACCCGGAATATCTTTACCCTCGGCATGATGGCAGCCGCCACGGCGGCTGTGGTCGCTTGCGGAGGGGGCGGCTCGGATTCTCCCTCGACGCCTTCCCAGCCTGCGGCCACCGTGAGCGGCAAGGCCGTGGACTTCTACCTGTCGGGCGCGACGGTCACCTTCCTCGATTGCGCAAACAAGACCGTGACGACGAATGCAACAGGTGACTTCACCTTCCCGGCCGGTTGCACCAAGAGCGCCCTCAGTGTGTCCGGCGGCACCGATATCGGTACCAACGTGCCGTTCACCGGCGTGCTGCAGGCACCGGCGGTGGATTACAAGGCTGGCGTGACACCAGTGGTCTCGCCCCTGACCACGCTGGTGGCGCAACTCGGCGCGGACCAGGCCGCGGCACTGGCGACCAAGCTCGGCCTGGCGGGCAAGGACCTGACCACGCTGGACCCGATGCAGGATGCAGCCGTGCTCAAGGCGGCCGTGGTGGTGCAGCAGTTGGTGGACCAGGTCGCCAAGACGCTGACTGGCCTGGCCAAGGGCGGCACGCTGAGCAGCGCGGATGCGGCCGCCGCGGCGGCAAAGGCAGTCGCCACCGCCGTGGGCAATGCGTCCGGCACGGCCGACCTCGCCAGCACCGCGCTGGTGACGAACGTGGTGTCTTCCGCTGTGCAGAACGCCCAGGCCGGCCTGCCGGCAAGCCTGCAGTCAAACATTGCCGCGGTGGCGGCCAACGTGGCTGCGCTGACCGCTTCGGCGGTGGTGAGCCAGGTGTCGGCCGTGAGCACGGCGTTGAATGGTCTTACGCTGGGCAGCAGCCCGACCGATACGCTGTCCAAGCTGAAGTCGGGCGGTTCGCTCAACGCGGTGGTCGATAGCGCCAAGTCGGCAACGACCACGGCGCTGGTGTCGGCGGTGACGCCGGCCGCGCTGAGCGATGCGTCCAACACGGCCAAGCTGGCCAAGCTCGGCGACGCCGTGGCAACCGGCAACACCACCGCGATCCAGCAGGCGGCCACCGACCTGGGCAGCGCAGTGGATGGCACCGCGGTCAGCAAAGTGGCGGATGCGGTCAAGCCGACCAACTACATCCAGCTGGCGAATCTGACGATCAACGGCTTGCCGTACCCGATTGCCGATACGGTGTCGGTCACGGGCGGCACGCTGAGTTCGATCAAGGTGGCGGCAACGCAGAACGGTGACGCTTTCGCGGGAGGTGCATCGCAAGTACGTGCCGGCCTGAGCTACAGCTACGGTGGCAATCAGGTCGACGTCATCATCGAGAACGTCACGCTGACCTTCAACGGTTCGCAGCTGATCAACGCGGTGGTGCCGGCCAATACGACCTACTCGTTCCGTATCAGCGGCAACCTGTCGACCGCCGCGAGCCTGACCAACGCCACGGCGGACAGCCTGTACGACAGCGCCAACGGCGGCTCGCTGAACCTGCCGTTCACGGTGTTCCTCGGCAAGCTCAAGAACGCCGGCGCGCTGAGCCAGACGCAGATCGACTCGCTCACGCCGAAGTCGGTCAGCACCTTCCCCGTGACGTTGGCGGTCACTGGCATGGGCGGCAAGGCGGTGAGACTGGGTACGCTGGTCAGTGGCAGCGTGCAGAATGCGAAGGCGCAGTCGGTGCAGAGCGGCGTGGCAACGGTGAGCGGCGCCGGCATCAAGACTACGGTCACGCTCAACTAATCTCCGGCGCGTAGTCATGCCCTCTGCCTGGATGGAGAGGGCCATGCCCGGTCAGCTGATGCTCGCCCCCAAGGGGCGCTGCAGCGGGTGACCGGCTTCTTTTTGTCTGCGCGCGGCGGCCCTGGGTCCGCCGCGCGCCATGCCTGAGGCCGGCCTTGGGCCGCGGAGTCTCTATGCTGTTGTATCGCAAGCGCCGGTTCGCCCGGACCGGCGCCCTGATGCTGGGATTATCGTGCGCAGGCGCGGCCAGCGCCGCCCCGGACGACGTATTCATGCAGGCAGAGCCCGCCACGGGCGAATTTACCTCCGTGCGGCTAGAGGCCAGCTACGACATGGTCAATCGCGCCGTGGACGTTTTCGACTTGCGCCAGAGCCAGGGCAGCGTGCCGGACAATGCGGGCGACTATCGTGGCGGCAAGCTGATGCTGGGCTATAAGTTCTCGCCGCATTGGTCGGGCTCGGCCACCTACTGGCGCCGCGACATCGACTACGGCCCGGACACCAATCAGATCAACAGCTGGATGCTGGCCCTGCACTATGACCCGCTGGCCGAGCCGGGCGCCCGCGACCGGATCATGATGCGCTTTGCGCTGTGGGGAGATCACTCCGGCAGCCTGGACCGCTCGTCGCCGCTGAAGGTGCGCAATACTACGTTCAACAGCATCAGGGTGAACAACGCCAACGATATTCAAGGCCAGGCCGACGTGATCTTCTCGGGCGAGCTGACTGAGCGCAACCAGCTCACGGGCTTCTTCGGGCTAGGTGTCAGCCGTGTGACCATTGGCGGCATCAATACGCGTCTGCAGCAGGGCAACTGCAATTTCAATGTCGCCATTGGCTCGGACAATATTGCCAACGGCGCGCTGGCCGCACCGTGCCGCGTAGGCAACGTCAACCTGCAGTCAGCCTCGTTCGCGGTCGACGCCAGCCAGTTCGGGCTCAATATCAACGACGATTTCAACTACACGGCCGGCTACGTGAGCCTGGGCGGCTCATGGCGCTGGAAGTACCAGAACTTCGCCGCGCGGCTGGGCTACCAGTTCCAGTACCTGCTGCGCAGCAATGTCGATAGCCGCGCGCAAACCTATGGCTACTCGCCGATACGCTCGAACCATACGCTGGGGATGGAGCTGTCGTATGCGGTCGTGAAAAACATGGAAGTGTTCGTGCGCGGCCAGGCGTCTCTGCACAATTTCGTCGGCACCATCCCGTTCCTCTACAACGCCGCGACCGCTGGCAAGATGGACCGGTACTACGGCTATGGCTCCATCGGCATTCGCTTCTCGGGGTTCTGACCAGGGGTGGCGACACTTGACGCCGGTATGTGCGGCACACACCAGGAGTCGCCGGCGGCCATGACCGTCTAGCGCTTGACTTTGCCTCGTACGATATATATCGTAAGATATGTTTTACGACATATCGGAGCTAGCCATGCGCCATCATTCCCACCCTTTCGGCTTTTCAGGGCAGGGCCGTCACCTGCTGATGCGCCTTGTGCCGCACTTTGACCGTCATTTCGCCCGCCACGCCGTGGGCCGCCACGGCGGCGGATTCTGGGGCGGCGGCCATGACGATGGCTTCGGCCCGGGCGGCCCCGACGGCCCCGGCAGCTTCGACGGCGAAGGCTGGCGCCGTGGCCGCAAGTTCAGCGCCGATGACCTGCAGCTACTGCTGCTTGCCATGCTCGAGGAGAAGCCGAGCCACGGCTATGAACTGATCAAGGCGATCGAGACCCGCACCAACGGCTTCTACAAGCCCAGCCCCGGCGTGGTCTATCCGGCCCTGACGTATCTGGAAGAAGTCGGCTACGCCACCGTCGATACGGAAGGCAACAAGAAGCGCTACCAGTTGTCCGAGACCGGCAAGGCCCACCTGACGGCCAACCGCGAGCGGGTCGAGGTGATGATCGCCAAGCTGCGCCACGTGGCGCGCAAGGTGGAGTGGATGCGGCGCGCCATGAGCGGCGAGCCGCAGCCTGAGCCGGAGCAGGGTGGCTGGCTGCCCGAGCTGATGCAGGCCCGTGCCGCGATCAAGCGCGCGCTTGCGCTGCGCAGCGATGCCGGCGTCGACGAGCAGCGCCGCATCGCGGAGATCCTGCTGCGCGCCGCGGCAGAGATCGAAGCGGTCCGCAAGGCCTGATACGTGGCACTGACGCTGGCCGCGGCCATCGGCAACCTGACCCGGCAGGTGCCGGGTTTGAATCCAGGGAATTCCAAGATGAGTGAAAACAACCAGGCATCCGCACGCGACCTGACTGTGCAGCGCGTGCGCCATGCGCTCAAGATGCGCTTGCTGCAGGTGGTGCGTACCACGCAGGTGTCGCCGCAACTGCTGCGCGTCACGCTGGGCGGCGCCGACTTGCAGGACTTTGTCTCGGCGTCGTTCGATGACCACGTCAAGGTCTTCTTCCCGGTGGATGGCGCCGACAAGCCGGTGCTGCCGCAGGTCAGTCCGGACGGCATCAACTTCCCTGAAGGGGGTCGCTTCAGAAAACGGAAAATTTTGCACTCTAAGCGATCGCTAGCCCCCCGCCGGGCGCCAACTACCGGGCGACGAACCTGACCCATAGAATTTGGAGATAGTGTCCCGGCGGAGACCCCGGACGGTCCGCGGCCACATTCTACGACTCAGCCAATTCTGCTCAACGAGAGGCAAGCCGGCGCCGCCGTGTAGAGCATAAACTAAAAAGTGTCGCTAGGAGCACATTGCGCTGCCAGCTAGTTGATCTGTGTCCGCGGACCGCGACCTGCGTGAGACGTGCCGAGCCGGCCACTGTTATCCGGCGAGCCACGCCACAAGGCAGGGCCCCAGTCGAACTGTGCGTCTCTGCTGGGCAGGCGGCGACAAATACGCTCCATGCGGCACATAGATGTGGCGCCGTGTAACGGAAGCAACCCCGGTGATGCAATGTAAGCGTATCTGCCCAACCGTGACCGGGGGCAGCACGAATCGGCCGATGTCCTTTCGCGGAACGGCGCAAGCTGGACCCCTTGAAATTTGGCTGCGCAATTACTATTTTATTTTCGCTCAGGCAGTCGCGACCATTGCGCGCTGCGTGTTTCTGTTTGTTTGCCAGCGGCTTGGCAGGTGGATGGGAGCGCGTATGCCCCTTCGCCTCCTTGCTGCATCGAAGGAGGATACGACCATGAGCGATCTTTTCTTTGGAACTGACCTCTTCAGCGAACTCGACCGCATGCAAAGGCAGATGGCGAGTTTGTTCGGCGGCTTCCCATCCAGCCTCCGCTCCGGCCGCTTCGGGGCATTTCCCCCGGTCAATATCGGTGCCACGGACGATTCCATCGAGATCGTCGCGTTCGCCCCCGGGCTCAAGCCAGACCAGTTCGAGGTGTCGATCGACAAGGGCCTGCTGACCATCAGCGGCGAGCGCGAAGCGGCGCAAGCTGCGGACGATCCCGAGGTCCGGCTGTATGCGCAAGAGCGATTCACCGGCACGTTCCGGCGTGTGGTCGAATTGCCGCAAAGCGCCGATCCCGACAAGGTCCAGGCGCGCTATGCCAACGGCTGCTTGTCTATTAGTGTGGGCAAGCGGGAAGCCTCGAAGCCTCGGGCGATCACGGTCCAATAGCGCGAGGAGAATGCCATGAACGAGACTACCCAAATGGTTGAACGCGACCAGAATGCCGTGACAAAAGGTCAGGAGGACAGGTCGACCCCGACCATGACCCTGCTCCCCGCGGTCGACATCGTCGAGGACAGCAACGGCGTCACCCTCTGGGCCGACCTTCCGGGTGTGACCAAGGACAAGCTCGAGGTGAATGTCCACGACGGCAACCTCCATATTGAGGCGGAAGCGGTCGTGCCCACCCCCCAAGGGCTGCGGGTGCAACACGCGGAAATTCGCCAGCCGCACTTCGCCCGCGCTTTCTCGTTGAGTGCGGACCTTGACGCGTCAAAGATCGAGGCGAACCTGCAGGACGGCGTGCTCAAGCTGACGATCCCGCGTCGCGACGAAGCGCGTCCGCGTCGCATTGCAGTCAACGTGGCGTGAGTTGCCGTCGCCGGGTTACCGGTGGCGTCTGCAAGGGCGCCACCGCAGTACCCGCGGAAATGGGCTGGACATACGTCGGTGAGGACAAGATGAAAACAGACCTGGGCAAATGGAACCCATTCAAGTTCCTACGCAAATCGACAGAGGATAGGCAGCCGACGGGCGAGTCGTCGAATGTTCCCGCGCCAAGGCACTGGACACCGGACTGGCCCGACGTTTCACGGCTGTTTTCCAGCGATCCCCTGCGTGCGATGGGCGAGTTTCTGCATGAACCCTTCGCGGGCTTTGGCGGCTTGGATCGATGGTTCGGTGACTTCAGTTCGTCGCGCTTCCAACCTCGCATCGATGTAGTCGATGATGGCACGGCGCTGAGGATCACGGCGGAGCTGCCCGGCATGGATCGCGAGGACCTGCAGACCACCATCGAAGATGGCGCCCTGGTATTGCGAGGTGAGAAGAAGCAGGACATTCGGAGCGAGGAAAACGGCTGCTACCGCCTGGAGCGGGCATACGGCGCCTTCATGCGCAGTATCCCGCTGCCCGATGGCATCGACCTCGATCACATCGATGCGAAGTTCGACAGAGGCGTATTGACGCTGCGTCTACCCAAGACCGGCTCGTCGCAATCTGCGGTGAAGAAGATCGAGGTGAAGTGAGCGAAAGATGGCGAGCTGCGTCAAGGGAATACACTCGCGTGAGTCTGCTGCGCTCAGCTGGGAGATTCCAGCTGGCCGTGCAAGGTAGCGCCTCCGAGGCCCTTTCTGGCATAGGCGGCGCTCGGAACGCGCGGTGCTGGCTTGCAACTGCAGCGAATCCACGTGCCACGCTAAGGTCTTGAAATCGCCGGACTGGCCTCTATTTTCACGGCAAACACTTCCCGAGATGGAGACTTCGATGGAATTCGATTCTGAGTGGGTGACGCTAGGCAGGCATCGGGTGCGGCTCAAGTGCACGCGCGGCTTTCCTACCGAGCGGACGCGGCGCGTAGCGGAGTTGGTCACAGTCGCGATCGATAACAACCTCAGCGCGCGGGCCCGTTTGGTCGACGTCACAGCGCAAGGCGATGCTTACGTGATCAGCATCGGCACGACGTTCGACAAGGACAGAGTGGCGGCCCCCCACCTGGAGGTGGCGCTGGCCACGATGTTCGGCTTGTCGCCCGAGCAGGTCACGATTGACGTTGTCGTCGTCAGTCAGGCAGAGGTGGATGTGCATTTTGGCGTATATGAGCGGATGCTGGCAGAGAAGCTCGGCACCGTGCCGGCCATTCAGTGAAGCGCCAGGATCGGTTCCTGGCCAATAATGCTAGCGGCTTGAATCCAGACGCCGGCGTTGACACGTGAATGCCCTGAACGGCGGCCCGGACACGACCCGATCGGCCGGACAAGCTCATGATCACAGTGATCGGACGAGGAGCAAGGCTATGAACATCCGTCCACTACACGATCGCGTCATCGTCAAACGCTTGGACGCAGAACACAAGACGGCCAGCGGTATTGTCATCCCCGATACCGCCGCCGAAAAGCCGGACCAGGGCGAAGTCCTGGCTGTCGGCCCCGGCAAGCGCCTGGGCGATGGCCATGTCAGCGCGCCGAGCGTGAAGATTGGCGAGCGCGTGCTATTTGGCAAGTATGCGGGCACCACCGTCAAGCTTGAAGGCGAGGAGGTGCTGGTGATGCGTGACGAGGACATACTGTGCGTCGTTGAATAGAGGAAGGAACCGAAAACTAGCGTCTCGCGAGGAGTCTCATCATGGCAGCCAAGGAGATCCAATTTCAGGAGTCCGCGCGCCGCCGCATCGTGGCGGGAGTCAACCTGCTGGCCAACGCGGTCAAGGTCACGCTCGGCCCCAAGGGGCGCAATGTGGTCCTCGAGCGATCGTTCGGGCCGCCGCTGATCACCAAGGATGGGGTATCGGTCGCCAAGAAGATCGAGCTGCGCGACACGTTCGAGAACATGGGGGCCCAGTTGGTCAAGCAGGTTGCGGCCAAGACATCCGACGTGGCCGGTGACGGCACCACGACCGCCACCGTGCTGGCCCAGGCGATGGTTCAGGAGGGCATGAAGGACGTGGTGGCGGGTCTGAATCCGATCGATCTGAAGCGCGGCATGGACCTGGCCGTGAGCGCGGTCGTCGAGGCGCTGCGCAAGCTGAGCCGGCCCTGCACTACGAGCAAGGAGATCGGCCAGATCGGCGCGATCTCCGCCAACGCTGATGAGGCGATCGGCAAGATCATCGCTGACGCGATGGCCAAGGTCGGCAAGGACGGGGCCATCACGATTGAAGACGGCAAGTCGCTGGAGAGCGAGCTGGAGGTGGTCGAAGGCATGCAGTTCGATCGCGGTTATCTGGCCTCTTACTTTATCAACCAGCCCGAGAAGCAATCCGTCTTGCTCGAAGAGCCGTATATCCTGCTGCATGACAAGAAGATATCGGCGATTCGCGATCTGCTGCCGGTGCTCGAGGCCGTGGCCAAGACCGGCAAGCCGTTGCTCGTCGTGGCCGAAGACGTGGAAGGCGAGGCACTTGCGACCCTGGTCGTCAACTCGCTGCGCGGCACCTTCAAGGCCGCCGCGGTGAAGGCACCGGGCTTCGGCGACCGGCGCAAGGCCATGCTGGAAGACATTGCCATCCTGACCGGTGGCACGCTGATCGAGGAACAGACGGGCAAGCAGCTCAAGAATGTCGTGCTGGAGGATCTGGGGCATGCCAAACGCGTCGAAATTGAGAAGGAGAACACGACCCTCGTCGGCGGCGCGGGCGAACCCGCAGCAATCGAGGCCCGCATCAAGGCCATACGGCGGCAGATCGACGAGGCCACCAGCGACTATGACAAGGAGAAGTTGCAGGAGCGGGTCGCCAAGTTGGCCGGTGGCGTAGCGGTGATCCGGGTTGGCGCGGCCACTGAGGTGGAAATGAAGGAGAAGAAGGCGCGCGTCGAAGACGCTCTGCACGCCACGCGGGCCGCGATCGAGGAAGGTATCGTTGCGGGCGGCGGCGTCGCGCTGCTGCGCGCCCGCGCCCAGCTTGCGCCGCTCCAGGGCGCCAACGCCGATCAGGAAGCCGGCATCCGAATCGTGCTGCGTGCCCTGGAGGAGCCGCTGCGGCAGATCGCCGCCAATGCCGGCGAGGAAGCGTCGGTGGTGCTTAGCCGGGTACTCGGACATGACGGCAACTTCGGCTGGAATGCGGCCACCGGTGAATACGGCGACCTGTTCGAGATGGGCGTGATTGACCCAACCAAGGTGACCCGTACCGCACTACAGAACGCGGCATCAGTCGCCGGACTGATTCTGACCACGGACGCGACCGTGGCAGAGATGCCAAAAGACCACGGCAAAGCCGCTGCGGTGTCATCGGAGCTGGAGTATTGACGAGACACGCAAGGCGTGCGGCGAGTCCCATACGGCTGTGGATTTACAGGGAGTCTCCTACCAGGAAGCGCCAGGCGCTTGGACATCATGAGCAAGATCATCGGGATTGACCTCGGCACCACGAATTCGTGTGTGGCGCTGATGGAAGGCAACCAGGTCAAAGTGATTGAGAACTCCGAAGGCTCGCGCACGACCCCTTCGATCGTCGCCTATGTGAACGACAGCGAAATCCTCGTCGGCGCACCCGCCAAGCGGCAGGCCGTCACGAATCCAAAGAACACGCTGTTTGCCGTCAAGCGGTTGATCGGCCGCCGCTACGAGGAAAAGGAAGTGCAGAAGGACATTGGCCTGATGCCCTTCACGATCTTGAAGGCCGACAACGGCGACGCATGGGTCGAAGCGCAAGGCCAGAAGCTCGCCCCGCCGCAGGTCTCGGCTGAGGTGCTGCGCAAGATGAAGAAAACCGCCGAAGACTATCTCGGCGAGCCCGTCACCGAAGCCGTGATCACGGTGCCCGCCTACTTCAACGACAGCCAGCGACAGGCGACGAAGGATGCCGGGCGCATCGCCGGCCTCGACGTCAAGCGGATCATCAACGAGCCGACCGCGGCGGCGCTCGCGTTCGGGCTGGACAAGAGGGAAAGCCGCGACCGCAAGATCGCCGTGTTTGACCTCGGCGGCGGCACCTTCGACATTTCCATCATCGAGATCGCTGACGTGCAAGGCGAGAAGCAGTTCGAAGTGCTGTCGACGAACGGTGATACCTTCCTGGGGGGCGAAGACTTCGACCAGCGCATCATCGACTACCTCATCGGCGAGTTCAAGAAAGACCAAGGGGTCGACTTGTCGAAGGACGTGCTGGCGTTGCAACGCCTGAAGGAAGCCGCGGAGAAGGCCAAGATCGAGCTCTCGTCGAGCCAGCAGACGGAAATCAGCCTGCCGTACATCACGGCCGACGCCAGCGGGCCGCGGCATTTGAACCTGAAGCTCACACGTGCCAAACTCGAAGCTCTGGTCGAAGACCTGATCGAGCGCACGATGGAGCCGTGCCGCATCGCAATCAAGGATGCCGGTATCGCGGTCGAAAAGATCGACGACGTGATTCTGGTGGGCGGCATGACCCGCATGCCCAGAGTGCAGGAGAAGGTCAGAGCGTTCTTCGGCCGCGAGCCGCGCAAGGACGTCAACCCCGACGAGGCGGTGGCAGTGGGTGCGGCGATCCAGGGTGCGGTACTAACCGGTGAGCGCAAGGATGTGTTGTTGCTCGACGTGACCCCCCTGTCGCTCGGGATCGAGACCCTGGGCGGCGTGATGAGCAAGATGATCACCAAGAATACCACCATCCCGACCAAGTTTTCTCAGGTCTTCTCTACGGCCGACGACAACCAGGCGGCGGTAACCATCAAGGTGTACCAAGGCGAACGCGAGATCGTTACGGGCAACAAGATGCTGGCCGAGTTCAACCTGGAGGGCATTGCACCGGCGCCGCGCGGCATGCCGCAGATCGAGGTGACGTTCGACATCGACGCCAACGGCATCCTGCACGTGTCGGCGAAGGACAAGGCTACGGGCAAGGAGAACCGGATCACCATCAAAGCCAACTCCGGCCTGTCTGAAGGCGAGATCCAGCACATGGTGAAGGACGCCGAGGCTCATGCTGACGAAGACCGTCGACAGCGGGAGTTGGTCGATGCGCGCAACCACGGCGACGCGCTGGCACACAGTTCGCGCAAGGCTCTGACCGAATACGGCGAGAAGCTGGACGCGGACGAGAAGGAGAAGATCGAATCCGCAATCAGGGACCTTGAGGCGGCACTGAAGACCTCCGACAAGGCCGAGATCGACGCCAAGGCGCAGGCCCTGGCCACGGCCTCGCTGAAACTCGGCGAAAAGGTCTATGCGGACGTTCAGGCTCAGCCGGACACTGGCTCCGGTCGCGCCGCGGACGCGAAAGAGGCGAGCGCCGAGAAGAAAGGCGAGGACGTGGAGGATGTTGAGTTCAAAGAAGCGGGCGCCAAGCAGTAAATTAGCCGACGTCCGTCAAACTTTTGGGTGCGTTCAAGAAACGGTTTTTTTGTACGTTAGCGGCCTCTGTCGGTGTTTCTTGTAATGATTTCGCGGCCGGCATATACGGCCAAGAACACGCTTATGTGGCCGCGACAGCCAGGGGCTTGTCAAACCGGCTAGCAACGACTGACGCCTTCGCAGAGAACCGAAGACCAACCCCTACGGCTGTCATAACGTACCGAAAATATACCGGTCCTGCTTTCTGCAACTGCCATCTGCGAGATGTCTTCAGGGAGTTTTCCCCGTGCGCTATTCATATACCGTCGGGAAACCGCACATCAGGGGGTTCCTACGGTCAATAGATCATCGACGATGCGGCTGACACCAACTGGAATCCGGTTCTCCTGCCAGACCTCTTAGAGGAGGATACGATGAACACCGACCCGAAAAAGTGGAATCTCTTCAAGTTCCTTCGCGGGGCAGCCCGCAAGTCCGATGGGGACAGCCCGGAAAGCCCGCCGGCGAGCGAACAATGGCGCGCCTCCTTGCCTGACATTCCGCGACTGTTCTCACGCGAACCGTGGCGCGCAGTGGAGGAGTTCTTTCATGACCCGTTTGCCGGCCGTGGTGCACTCGAGCGATGGTTTGGCGACTTCAGTTCATCGCGCTTCCAGCCGCGCATCGACGTGGTCGACGAAGGGCAGGTGCTGCGCGTGACCGCCGAATTGCCAGGGATAGAGCGCGAAGACCTGAACGTGAGCGTCGAGGACGGGGCGATCGTGCTGCGCGGCGAGAAAAAGCAGGACGTGCGCAGCGACGAAGATGGCTGTTACCGGCTAGAGCGCGCCTATGGAAACTTCGTGCGCACGATTCCCATGCCGGAAAACGCCGACCCCGATCACACCCTGGCAAAGTTTGACAATGGTGTGCTCACGTTGACCGTGCCGAAATCGGAGCCGGCGCGATCCGCGAGTCGCACGATCGATATTGGCTAGGGCAAGCAGGCAAGAAATGTCTTGGTGGCGGGCGGATATCGTGTGGGCCGGCCATTAGCTCAACTGGTAGAGCAGTGGACTGTTGATCCGTTGGTCGCTGGTTCGACTCCAGTACGACCTACCGGACAAGGCCACTAGCGCCGGGGCCGGTCCAGTGGCGCCGGTCGGCGTGGTCGAGATTCCTGAGCCACTGCTCACGACGATGTTCGAGACGATAGTGGCCGGCCACGAAGATTGTCGCAATCGCCCGCGCAAACGACCCCACCACCATTGCCCACATCACGCAAGCTCCTTCGCCTCGGCCCCGGCGCAGCGTGTGACCTGACGAAACGCGAGGATTGCCTGCTACCATGGTCAGCGCCGTCAGAGCCGGAGCAGTCGAAGGACACGACGACCAGTCAGCATCGCGTAGAACAGTGATCACCGCCCGCATTCAGCCCCCCGTCGGTCTCCGGCTCCCTGAGCCTCACCGGAAAATGGATCTCGAAGCTTGTGCCGTGCCCTTTACGCGATTTGAAATGGATGACGCCCTCAAGCGTCCGGCAGAGCTCCTTCACGATTGCCAGTCCCAGTCCGGCGCCTGGGATGTCCTCGTCTGCCGCCCGCTCGAATTCGTTGAACACACGTGCCTGGTCAGATGGCGCGATGCCCACGCCCGTATCCGACACCCGCAGATACCAGTGATCCGCGTCCACCCAGCCCACCGTCAGGCGAACCTCGCCCTCGGGCGTATACTTCAGGGCGTTCGACAGCAGATTCGTCGCCACCTGCTTCAGCCGGAGCCGGTGCGAGCGAACGGCACTCAACCCGGGGTCACGCTCGGCTTCGAGCCGCAAGCCTTTGGCTTCAACCAGCGGACGTGAAGTCGCCACCAGTTCGTCGAATAGCTCGCCCAGGTCAACCGTCTCGGGGAGGACAGGTGAGACGTCGCCGAGGACAACTGAATACTCCACCATCTGGTCGACCAGTTGCTTCATGTCGGCAGCCTGCCGGCTCGCCAATGCAACCCCGGCTTCCGTTTTTGCCGGTGCACGGGAGATCAGTTGCAGCGCAATCGAAAACGCGTTCAGGAAATTGCGCAGGTCGTGGACGACGCTGCGCGTCATCTGCATGCGCGACTCGTGCAGCTCGCTTAGCAGCCGCTGCCTGAGTTCGAGCTCATCATTGGCGCGCTCGAGACGAGCGGTATATTGGTCGATCTCGCGCTCGCGCTCGGACACGACCTCCCGGATCGATGTCAGCGTCACGAAACTGCGCGCCTCATCGATCAGGCGACGCGCGCGGGCTTCGTATTGCCGGCTGAAGCTCGGGACCGACTGCGCATATTCGTCGAGCGCGTCATCCAGCACCTGACCCAACAGGTCCAGCTCACGCACCAGTTCCACGATCTGGTAACCCTGGCGCCAGCGCACATTGCCGTGCTGACGCGCCCCCCGTCCGATTGCCGGCTCGGCCTGGTCGAGATCTTCCGCCTCGAGCGCCACGCAGATGCTGTGGATAATCTGGGGCAGATGGTCTGCGAGCTGTTCGTACGTCAGCCGGTCAGCCTCCGTCAGGATTTCATCCGCAGATACCGCGCGCATCCACCGCTCAGTCAGCGCGGTTCGGCTCTGCTGGAGAAAGGCGGCAAGGCCGCGAAGCGGCGCCGGTTGCAGGTCGGGCATGATCAGGTTGGGTCGGCAAACGGGAAACGAGGATTGGCCCGGACGGGTTGGCGGGTGACCAGCGAGGAGGCGGCATGGCTTGATTATCCGTCAGACCGGCCCTCTCCCTCTGGAACGGGATTTGCATGATGCACAGGCAATCTACAAGTATCAAGCTCAGACTCGCTTTGGAACCTACATGTGGGATCCCGACCCATCGCGCCCCTGCTACGATCTGACCCGGCGTGCCCATCCAATCCTGACATGTGCTTAGGTGTCAGGCAGTTGGCCCTCCGTCTCGGCGCCACTTTCTCGCCCGTGTCGTTTCTGGCCAGTCCCGCTCACGGGTTGCAGCCCGTCCTCTTCGAGCCTGGCCTTGAGAAAGGCATCGGCGTGATCCAGCCAGCTCCGTACCTCGCCTTCCGGTGTGTTCAGCAAGCGCGCAATGTTGCGCACTGGCACGTCGTCCACGCGTGCTAGCAGCACAGTTCGACGCCACTGGTTAGGCAGCTGCGACAGCAATTCGCCGACGATCTCGTGCAATTCGTTCTGGGCGGCTACCACGTCCGGGCTAATGGCAGCGTCAGGCACCACATCTTCCATCCGCAGCAACTCATCCGGTTGCCAGTACTCGAATACCGCGTCATCAATGTCATCATGAGAGCGTGCCGGCACAACCGTGGCCTTGGCCTCGAGCGAAACCCAGCGGCCTTCTTCGCTGCGCCGCCGCGCAACCTCAGCTTCCAGCACGGCCAGCGCGAGCCCGTGCAGTTCATCCTCGCTCAGTACCACCTGCGGGGCCTGGTTCAGTCGCTCGAGGGCGCGAGTCAGTACCTCGTCGACCACATCGTCCAAGGCCGGATCCGCTTCTGCCAAGTCGCCGCGCGCCCGCAGATAGGACAGTTCGCGCTGCGCGAAGCGTTGCAGCGGCGATAGCAGTGCCCGAACCTGTTCGTCGAAACGTGCCGATTCCGCCGGGGTCGCCGCCGCGGTGGCGGCCTTCAGTCGTCGCAGCCCCTCACGGCGCTGTTTGCGCCGCCAAGTATCCTCCCGGCGCAGGCGCGCCAGGTGGCGCTCGATCTGGCGCCCAAGGTCGACGAACGACGCCCTCAGCGCGCTTCGGATCGACTTCCCGTCTTCTGTGCTGACTAACGTGGCACGCGGCAGCGCCAGGCGCAGCCTGACATGATAGGAGGGGTGGGCGGCGTCCCTCGCGAGATCGGCGCGCAGCAGCACCGTTCCGCCAAAAAACCGTTTGAAATGACGCTTGAGATAGTGCGCGGCAGACTCGGTGAGCATTTGCTCGCACCGCGCGTGCGAGGCCTCGGTGATGTTTTGGTATCTTACCAGCAGTTTCACGACATGCCCGCTGCAATAGCCTATCGCGCCCCGGGACGATGGCAGCCAACATCCAACCTTCTCTCCACGAAGGGCCTCCGCACGCGTGAGCCTCGCCAGCACGCTTGCGGCCACATTCCCCCACGGGCCCCGTTGCTGTGGGCTGAAGTTGTCCGCTTCGCCTTGCCTGAGCCAAAGAACCAAGGGCAACAAGGATACCTGTTGCGTGCTCCACCTGGCACCACGGCGGTCAACCAAAACTTGGGAATCGGTCCTGCCTTGGCGAGTTGGTGTGCCGGTTCAGGCGCGCCCGACCAATCCGATCCCCAATGCACGGCCCTTACAGGGCGAAACGGAAATGCCCACTGTGCAGCACGATGTTGCGTGATCCAGTCAAGTCGAATAGGGTGCGTGCGACGCTTTCAATATCATCGCGGTGTCCCTGTAGGGCCTGTACCAGATCCTCTGGCCGATGCGAGCGCGCCCCAAAGTGATCCTCAAGCGCCTCCGCAGTAATGGCATAGCATGCTGGCGTTCCGTCCACGCGAGCAGCGCATTCGAGGCTCAAGTCGGCGGCACGAAAGCGCGGTTCGGTGCGAGGAAAGTCAATCTGTTGCATTGCGATAACCAGGAGAGAAACCGAGGTTGCCAGCGAACACCGTCGCCGCGCCGATTTGTTGCCAGTGTAGGCAGATTTCGATGGACGACAAAGTCGCGAAGCACGCGATTCGCGGCGCGGCGATCCGGTTCATCCGCGTTGCCGGCTATGCGGACGGCGTCAGGCACCACACTCGGCCTATCGTTTGCGTTGATGGCCGCATGAGCTTGGACCGTGGGGCGAGCGTCGGGCGCGCCATGCCCGGATCGCCGGCTACCCTGGGCGGCCCGACGAATCGAAATCCGGCGACTCGTCGTCCAGAATTTCGAATACCTCTTCCGCCTTGCGTCCCGAGCCGAACTCCGGGTTGCGCAATTGAGGCTCGTCGGCACGCAACCATTCGCAGGCCCGCCGCACATCCTCAACGGTCGGCTCGATGTCCTGGATCCGTGCGATCACTTCATCGTCAACGGGACCCACAATCTCGCGGATCTCACTCGCGCTCGCCAATCGCGAATCGCTCTTGGTCGTGTGCATGGCGATGTCTCCTATGCGGTGGGGGCGGCGTCTTGCCGAATCCGACCCCAGTACGGATGCGGGCGCCGCAGCCTGAAGCGACGTGCCTCTGATCCGAATTTAAATGGTTCCCGAAGGCGGCGCCAAGGGCTTGTCCTCTTCGCACCGGCCGGGATAGGTGGTCGCCGCCTTCACCAGCCGTTCTTGCGTGTAGGCGCCGGCGAACTGACCATCCACCAGCAGGTAGAATTTCCATGGCTGGTTACTCTCGCGCGTGGCGTTCTGGTCGAGCAGGATCGCGGTGCGGCGCACCACCTCTTGCCAGTCTCGGCTGACGACAATGTCGTGTGCGCTCTGATTGGCGCCATCGGGACGGTAGGTGACCAGTGTGTAGGTCAGCGTGTTCATGCTCCCTCCTCTTTGGTGCCGTTGTGTTCGTCCTGCCCCCGCGAACGTGCGGTCCGAACATAAAGCCTACCAATCCGAGGCCCCGCCCGGCTTCGCCCCTAATAGCTTAGCGCACTTGGCTGGCGACGCCGGCGCACACCCTTATCGCGCCGCCACAGGTGCCCGCCCGGCATACGGTGGGGGATCAGCCCGCGCTCAGCCAGGCCATCGCGGCTAGTAGCGTGACGCACGATCAGGCGCTTGCAACGCGCCTGCTCGCTTCTAATATTAAATGAGGCGGTGCGCGCGAAGGCGGCCCGCCTCGCTTGCGCTTGGAGCCGGCATGATCCCCGTGCCGACGGGCGCCGGTAGCATTTCGGATAGCCAAGAAGTGTCGCGTCGTGGCTGGATTTTCGCGGGCGTGGCAGTCGCCCTGTGCGGGGGTGGCTATGTCGCCTACGGCCTTGTTGCAAACGAAGTGCGCAATTCGCAATGGCAGGCGCACTATCTTGGTCGCTTCGCCAGGCAGTTGAGCGTCGCGGTGCAGCCGGGCGCCAGCGACAGCATCCGCTTTCCCCATTCCGGCCCCTATGACGTGCGCCTGGGCTACGGTCGGATGCCAGACTTCACCGAGCGGCTGACGCAACACGGCTACGTGACAGCGGAGCAGGCGCGCATGTCGCCTGCGATGGTTCGGCTGATGGACTACGGCATCTTCCCCCCGTATCGCGAGAAGAGCCAGGCCGGCCTGGCGCTGCGCGACTGCAACGGCCTGACGCTGGCGTTTGAACGCTATCCGCAGCGGCAATATGACAACTTCGCGGCGGTGCCGCCGGTGCTCGTCGGCGCGCTGCTGTTCGTGGAGAACCAGGGGCTGCTGAATCCGGAGTACCCGAACCTGAACCCGGCGCTCGACTGGAAACGCCTGTCACGGGCGGTGATGGACCAGGTGATCCGCCTGGCCGACAAGTTGCACGAATCGCCTGGCGGCAGCACGCTGGCCACGCAGACCGAGAAGTATCGGCATTCGCCGGAAGGTCGCACGCAGTCGATCGCGGAGAAGTTCCGGCAGATGGCCTCGGCCTCGCTGCGCGCCTACCTGGACGGGCCGGACACGCGTCGCGCGCGCGAACGCATCGTGGTCGACTATCTCAACACGGTGCCGCTGTCGGCACGGGTGGGCTTTGGCGAGGTCAACGGCATTGGCGATGCGCTGTGGGTCTGGTATGGCGAGGATTTCGCCGAGGCTAACCGGCTGATGACGCAGATGGACCCGAACGCGCCCACCGGCCGCGAGGCGCAGGCGTTCAAGCGCGCACTGTCGCTGATCATCGCGCAGCGCCGGCCTTCCTACCACCTGCGCCGCGACGACACCAACCTAGAGGCGCTGACTGGCAGCTACCTGCGCCTGCTGGCGACCAACCGCATCATCACGCCCGCGTTGCGCGACGCCGCGCTGCGGCAGCCGCTGGCCAAGGCGGCGCCGCCACCCAAGCCTGAGCCGCAGCCCTTCGTCACGCGCAAAGCTATCAACCGAGTGCGCGCGGACATCGGCTGGATGACCGGCGTCGATAGCCGCTATGACATGGACCGGCTGGACCTGACTGCGGACAGCACCATCAACCGCGAGGCGCAGCGCATTGTTACCGATATCCTGCTGCGCATGCGCGACAAGGACGAGGCCCGCAAAATGGGCCTGTACGGCCACAACCTGCTGCGCGATCCGGATGATCCGTCCAAGTTGACCGCCAGCTTCACGCTGTTCGAGCGCGTGGGCAATGCCAGTGTGGTGCGGGTGCAGGCCGACAACGTGGATCAGCCGTTCGACGTCAATAGCGGGGGGCGCTTCAACCTGGGATCCACCGCCAAGCTGCGCACGCTGGTGACTTACCTGGAGATCGTCACCGAGCTGCACGGTCGCTATGCCGGCATGAGCCGCGCCGATCTGGCCGGTGTAAAGCTGGCGAAGCAGGATGCACTCAGCCGCTGGGCAGTCGATTATCTGAGCCAGGCCCCTGCGCCGGCGGAGCGCGAACTGACGCCGATGCTGGAAGCGGCCCTGGAACGCAAGTATTCCGGCAACCCGGGCGAAGCCTTCTTTACCGGCGGGGGACGGCAGAGCTTCAGCAATTTCGAGCGCTGGGAAGGCGAGCGCATCATGACCGTGCGCGAAGGTTTCCAGCATTCGGTTAACCTGGTCTTCATCCGCCTGATGCGCGACATCGTGCGCCATGAGATGTTCCACGCCAGGCCCGACATGAGCGACATCTTCGAAGACCGGAACTCGCCCGAGCGCCGCGCTTACCTGGAGCGCTTTGCCGACCAGGAGGGCAGCGCTTACATGACCGGCTTCTACCAGCACTACCGCGGCAAGAATTCGGACCAACGCCTGGCAACCCTGCTTGGCCGCGTGCGCATGAGCACGCCGCACTATTCCGCGGTGCGCCTGTCGGTGACGCTGCTGAGCGTGCGGCCGGACTTGGATGAGGAGAGCTTTATCCGCATCATGCGCTCGCGATTGACCGACAAGCGGCTCGCTGGCGAAGATCTGCCCGCGCTCTACCGCAAGTATGGCCACGACAAGTTCAACCTCAATGACCGCGGTTACCTGTCGCGCATCCACCCGCTGGAGCTGTGGATGGTGGAATACCTGGGCAAGCATCCGGATGCGACGCTGGCGCAGATCCTGCGCGACAGCACTGCCGAGCGCCAGGAGGTGTACCGGTGGCTGTTCCGCTCCCGCAGCAAGGCCGGCCAGGACAACCGCATCCGCACCCTGCTGGAGCAGGATGCATTCCAGCGCATTGCGAAGCGCTGGCAGCGCCTGGGCTACCCCTTCGATTCGCTGACCCCGTCGTATGCCACCGCCATCGGCGCCTCGGGCGACCGACCCGCCGCGCTGGCGGAGTTGGCTGGCATCCTCCTCAACGGCGGGGTGGCCACTCGGACGGCCACGGTGCGCAGCCTGGATTTTGCCGCCAATACTCCCTATGCCACGCGCTTTGTCCTGCAGCCGGCGCCGGGCAAGCGACTGCTGCCGACCGAAGTGGCATCCCTGGTGCGGCGCTCGATGCTGGATGTGGTGGAGCGGGGCACGGCCAGGTCGATCCGGGGCGCGTTCGTGATGCCCGGCAAGGGCGGCGCGCCGCTGGCGGTGGCCGGCAAGACCGGCACGGGCGACCAGCGCTTCCAAGTGTATGCCCCGGGCGGGCGGCTGATCGCGTCACGCTCCGTGACCCGTTCGGCCACCTTTGTCTTCGTCGTGGGTGAACACTTCTTCGGCACCGTCACCATCAGCGCGAGGGAGCCGTATGCGGCGCGGTACAGCTACACCAGCGCCCTGGCGGTGCGGCTGCTGCGCTACATGGCGCCGCAGGTGGCGGCCATGGTCGCGCCGGGCAGCGACCAGCCGCTGCTGCGTTGCCGCGACCGACTTCAAGAAGATCCGCTTCTCGGCGTCATGGCCCATTGACCGAAACGCGCGCGAAATGTCATCGCTGCCTAGCCTTTCGGCCGGCTTGACGCGCCCGGCAAACCAAGAACCAGGCTCCGTCAACCCGAGCCACTACGTGGCGCGTCCCATAATTCAAGGTACTCCGGACGGTAGGGCTTGGGGCAGAAATGATCGAAGCCTGCCTCCATGACTTCGCTTGGCATTTTGTCGCCGCGCCCGCCACTGAATGCGACGATCACGGCTTGCTGTGCCCAGGGTTGTGCACGCAGGCGCCGGGCAACCTCCAAACCAGTGATTCGGGGCATATCCAGATCGAGCACGAGCAACTGCGGCCGAAAGCCCGCGGCAAGCAGCATCATCGCCTCGCCGTCGTCGCACCACTGGGCGTCCCACTCGGATTGCCGCAACAGTTCACAGAGTGCGGAAGCACCGTTGGGATCGTCATCGGGAATGAGCGCACGTCGCAACACGAGTTCCAATTTCCAATTGGGCTTCTCATCTATTCATAGCGAACGGTTGCCGCGGATGCAACGGTGTCTTTGGGGCTTCCTGCGATGGACCCGATCTCGATCTAGAGATTTTCGATCTGGCGTTCTGGCATGACTCGTGGTCGGCGACGTCGAGCACGTAGGCGCGGTAGGCGCCTCCCTGCGCCGCAAAGCGCTCCAATCTATCCATGGATGGCGCCAGCGTTGTTCGGCGCATAGTTACCACCACCGTAGCGACGCGTAGCGACTGGCATAGTGCGTGGCCTCGTTGATGCGATCAGAGCACTTATAGTGCGACTCAGCGCTCCGGCAGCCGTAACGGCCGGAACTTCCCTGCCTGTAGCTTGTTGCTTTGGCGCCACACGTAATCGCCGGTCAGGTTAATGTGTTCCCATCCCAGCGGGGACAGGTAAGAAAACAAGGCTGGATCGATTGGCATGCCACGGCCCATCAGTGCCTGCACAGCACGTTCGAGATAGACGGTGTTCCACAGCACGATTGCCGCCGTGACCAGGTTCAGCCCACTGGCGCGGTAGCGTTGCTGCTCGAAGCTGCGGTCGCGAATTTCGCCAAGACGGTAGAAGAAGACGGATCGCGCCAGCGCGTTGCGGGCCTCGCCCTTGTTGAGGCCCGCATGGGTGCGACGGCGCAATTGCAGGTCCTGTAACCAGTCCAGCGTGAACAATGTCCGCTCGATGCGGCCTAGCTCGCGAAGCGCCACTGCGAGGCCATTTTGTCGTGGGTAGCTGCCGAGCTTTCGCAACATCAATGAGGCGGTCACCGTGCCCTGGCGGATCGACGTGGCCAGGCGCAGGATTTCATCCCAGTGTGACCGGATCAGCGTCTCCTTGCAGGCGCTACCGATCATCGGAGCCAACGCCGGATAGTCGTCTGGGCTGCCGGGGATGTACAGCTTCGTGTCTGCGAGATCGCGGATCCGGGGCGCGAACCGGAACCCGAGCAGATGCATCAGGGCGAAGACGTGATCGGTGAAGCCGTTGGTATCCGTGTAATGCTCCTGGATCCGCAGATCGGACTCATGGTACAGCAAGCCGTCGAGCACGTAGGTCGAATCACGGATGCCGACGTTGACCAGATTGGAGTGATACGGCGCGTACTGATCCGAGATATGCGTGTAGATCATCCGGCCGGGTTCGGAGCCGTACTTCGGATTTACGTGCCCAGTGCTCTCGGCTCGGCCGCCGGCCTTGAAGCGCTGACCGTCTGACGAAGACGTCGTGCCGTCCCCCCAATGCGCAGCGAACCCATGGGCCGACTGTGCATTGACGAGATCGGCCAGGCCCTGAGTATAGGTTTCGTCCCGAATATGCCACGCCTGCAGCCAGGACAGCTTGGCGTAGGTAGTGCCCGGGCAGGATTCCGCCATTTTGGTCAGACCGAGATTGATGGCGTCGGCAAGCACAGTCGTGAGCAACAGCGTCTTGTCGGCGGCCGGCTCGCCCGTCTTCAGGTGCGTGAAATGGCGGGTGAAGCCGGTCCATCCGTCGACTTCCAGCAGCAGCTCCGTGATCTTGACGCGCGGTAGCATCAGCGCGGTCTGGTCGATCAAGGTCTGCGCCTCCATTGGAACGGCGGCGTCGAGCGGCGAGATCTTCAGGCCGGACTGGGTGATGATCGCGTCCGGCAGCTTGTTCGCGGTGGCTAGCCGATCGACGGTGGCCAGTTTCAGTTCCAGCAATCGGCGTCGCTCATCCAAGTAGCAGTCGCAATCAGTGGCGATCGGCAGCGGCAGCAGGCGCCTCTGTCGGAGCGCGACGAACTTCTCGGCGGGCAACAGGTACGTCTCGAAATCCTTGAATTGCCGCGAGCCCTGCACCCAGATGTCGCCGGAACGCAAGCGGTTCCTGAGTTCCACCAGCGCGCACAACTCATAGTAGCGACGGTCGATGCCGTTCTTGGCGCGTACCAGCGGCTCCCAGCGCTTCTTGATGAAAGAGGTGGGCGCATCGGCCGGGACTTTGCGCGCATCGTTGACATTCATCTTTCGGATGGTGTCAATGGCGGCCAGCACATCCTTGGCCGCCGGCGCGGCACGCAGCTTCAGGATATCGAGAAACTCCGGCACGTAGCGGCGCAGCGTCGAGAAATGGTCGCCAACCAGATGCAGGAAGTCAAACGCCTCAGGTTGGGCGAGCTGCTCGGCTTCGGTGACGCTCTTGGTGAAGACCTGCCAGGGCATCACCGCTTCAATCGCCTCGAAGGGATCGCCGCCGCGCTCCTTCGCCTCCAGGATGGCCCGCCCGATTCTCGAGTACTGCCGGATCTTGTCATTGATCGACTTGCCGGACAGATGAAATTCCTCGCGGTGCTTCTTCTTCGCCAGATTGAACAGACGCCCCAAGATACGGTCGTGTAGATCGACGATTTCATCGGTGACGGTCGCGCAGGCCTCGATCACGATCGCGGTCAGCGTCGCGTGCCGGCGCTGCGGCTCGAACTTGGCGAGATCATGGGGCGTCATCTGACCGCCCTCCCGGGCGATCTTCAGCAGCCGGTTCTGGTGAACCAGCCGCTCGATCCCCTCCGGCAAGCCGACGGCTCGCAGCAGCTTCAGGCGGTTGATGTGCTGCAACATCTGGCGGGAGCTGGCCTTGCCCGGCGGCAGCCGCAGCCAGGCGAGCCAGGTCAGCCGCCCGTCTGGCCGGCGCTGCAGGAGCAGGTCGAGTTGTCGCCGGTGGTGTTCCGTGAGCGGCTCGGTCAGTACCTGGTAAATGCGGCGGGTCGCGCGCGTCACGGCCTCCGCGCATATGCGCTCCAGCACGTTCGTGCCCGGCAGCAGCAGCGACTGCTGGCGCAGGAAATCGATCAACGCCGTGGCGAGGATGATGCCCTTGTCGGTTTGCTGCGCCAGCTCCGACAGCGACTGGACGGCGGCGCGGTAGTCGGCCATGGTGAATGGGCGCATGCGAAGCACGGTCTGCAGCTCCGCCTGGTGCTCCCGTCGGGTCTGGTCACGCCGCCCGTAGTCTGGCCAATGCGAGGGCGCAACGCGCAACTGCTGCGCCACCACCTGCAGCAATGCCTGTGGCGGTTCCTCGCCCGCCGCCAGCATGATGCCGGGATAGCGCATGTAGCAGAGCTGGACCGCGAAACCCAACCGATTGTCGGCGCCCCGGCGCTGCCGGATCAGCGCAAGATCCGACTCGTTGAATGTGTAATGACGGATGAGTTCTTCGTCGGTGTCCGGAAATGAGAGCAGGTTCTCCCGCTCGGTGGCGGAAAGTACGGTACGGCGTGACATGCCAATGCTTTCGATGAACCGGAATCAGCGGTCTTGGTCGGTGCTGCGCCGGCTTCAGTGGGCAGGTTTCAGGAAAGAATACGCATTTTAAAGCGTTCTATTCAGATAATCCTTGTTATCGTAATAAGCCTGTTTCTAGCATAAACTGGTAGCCATGAAAATGCCCCAGACACCGCCACTCGGCATCCCGGAATCCCGCGACTTCCCCGATGAAGCCGCGCTCGCGGCGCTGCGTGGCTGGTATTCCGGCTTGTCGTCCCGCGCGGCGGTGGAGCGTTATCTGGCCCATGCCAAGGCGCCCGGCGAATCGGCACGCGGCATGCTTGGCCGGATCCGCCGGCAACTGATCGCCTTCGCCCAGCACCGCCAGCGCGCCGACCTGGCGGATCTGCTGCGGCATCCCGTCAGCGAACGGCTGCAGTGCGCCATTGCTGTGGGCCATGCGATCGAGGTCCTGCGTTCCCTTCCAGCCCCGCAGCCTCAGGTCACGGACGACATCGGGCTTTGGCTGGCACCCCGGGCCGTTCGCGCCCTGCGCGCCCATGGCATCCAGACGCTGGCGGACCTGACCGTGCGGGTGCCGCGCCGACGCCGCTGGTGGAGTGCGATCCCAGACCTGGGGCAGGCCAGCGCACGGCACATCGAGGACTTCTTTCGCGCGCACCCGCAACTGACCGAGCGGGCGCGCGCGCTGATCGTCACCACGTCGCCGAGTGCGGTGGTGCCGTGGGAGCGGCTGCATCTGCCGCACGAGGTGGACGGCTCGCGGGGCAGTTTCCGGGCGCCGCGGCAGGCCTGCACGCTCGACGCGTCCAACGACTACGAGGCGGTGCAGGCCTGGCTCGCCCTGCACGAAGCGCCGACCACGCAGCGCGCCTACCGGAAGGAAGCCGAGCGGCTGATCCTGTGGGCGATTGTCGAACGGGGTCGGGCGCTATCATCGCTCACCACAGAAGATGCCATCGCCTATCGCACCTTTCTGCGAAGGCCAGCGCCGCGCGAGCGGTGGGTCGGGCCGCCGCGAGCACGTAGCGGCCCCGATTGGCGGCCGTTCGCACGAGCGCTTTCGGCTCGCTCCACGGCATACGCGCTATCGGTGCTCGGCGCCTTGTTCCGCTGGCTGATCGAGCAACGCTATGTGTTGGCCAATCCGTTTGCGGGGATCAAGGTCCGTGGCCGCACTCGCGTCGCCGCCCTCGATACCTCCAGAGGATTTACCGAGGGCGAATGGCTGCTGGTGCGTACCATTGCCGACGGCCTGGAGTGGTCCTATGGCTGGGATGCTCCCGCAGCCCAGCGCCTGCGCTTTATCCTGGATTTCGCTTATGCCACCGGCTTGCGCGCCAGCGAACTGGTCCGCGCAACCCTGGGCGACATCCGCGTGGATGAACACCATGATCACTGGCTGCATCTGGTTGGCAAGGGCAGTCGGCCCGGAAAAGTGGCGCTACCGCCACTGGCACGCTCGGGGCTCGACCAGTATCTGGTGCAACGAGGACTGCCGGTGACGCCGGCCCGTTGGGACCCCAAGACACCTCTCCTCGCCAGCCTGGACCAGGATAGCGCGAGCAGTATTACCGGGACCCGCCTCTGGCACGTGATGCGGCGCTTCTTTGACCAGGCCGCCGATGTGATTGCGTGCGACGACCCTGCAGTGGCCGAGAAGCTGTGCCGAGCTAGCCCGCACTGGATGCGGCATACCCATGCCACACACGCTCTGGCCCGCGGCGCGGAATTGACCAGCGTGCGCGACAACCTTCGTCACGCTTCGGTGGCGACCACCTCGATTTATCTACAAAGCGACGAGGTCAAGCGGGCACGCCAGATGAATCAGGCCTTCGCGGCCCGGTAGCCAGCGCTCGGCCAGGCCTCCCGTGGCTTAGCGTGCAATATTTTCCGTTTTCTGAAGCGACCCCTGAAGGCCAGCCGCGCCCGGTCGCGCGCGACTACACGCCGCGCCGCTACGATGCGGCGAAGCAGGAGCTGGATATCGAATTCGTGCTGCACGGTGATGGCCCCGCGTCGACGTGGGCGGCGCAGGCGCAGCCGGGCCAGTGCCTGGGCGTGGGCGGGCCGCGTGGCTCGTTCGTGGTGCCAACGGCGTTCGACTGGCACCTGCTGGTCGGCGATGACACCGCGCTGCCGGCAATCGGCCGGCGCCTGGAAGAGCTTGGCGCCGATACCCACGCCATCGTCGTGGTGGAAGTGGGCGATGCCGCCGCGCAGATCCCGCTGCCGACGTCTGCAAAATGCGATATCCACTGGCTGCATCGTGGTGATGCGCCGGAAGGCAGCCTGCTGGAAGCCGCGCTGCGCAAGCTCACGCTGCCGCGCGGCGAGGGCTATGTGTGGGCCGCCGGTGAGGCTGCGGCAATGAAGGCGGTGCGCCAGTACCTGGTGACGGAACGCGGCATCGACAAGAAGCGCATCCGGGCATCGGCTTACTGGAAGCGCGGTGCGTCGGCGGTGCACGAGACGCTGGACGACTGAACCAGGCTTTGCGGTGTACGCGGGCGGGGGCATGCCATAAGATGGCGGCATCGCTGCCGCCAGGAGAAACGCCGTGCTGTCCGCCATCAAGCCGTTGCGCATCGCCGCTGTCGCTGCCGCGTCCGTTGCCATGCTGGCCGGGTGCGCGCCGGATTCCGTGCGCAACATCGAGGCCAGGGGCTTCAATGCCTATCTCGATTCGCTGAAGACCGCATGCCCCAATATGGTCGTCGGCTCCAGCAATATCAGCGACTGGCTGCGCACCAACGGCGGCAACGGTGACGATAACTACGTCTACTGGCTGGATCAGACTTCGCGGCTCTACTACCGGCGTATCTCGGCGGCACAGTATCGCGACTCGGTCAGCGCGGCGCTTGGCGGCAAGTCCGATGCGCGCGCGCTCGACTGCATCGTGCGGCATCTGCCGGCGGACCGGCCCACGCATCCTCCGGGCGGCAAGCTGCTTTGATCGGCTGCACCTGCCCGTTGTGCAATCGCCGCATCCCCGCTAACATAAGTCCCCGGTGGCCGAGACAACGGCTGCCGACGTCGCTCGGACGGTTCCGGGCGCTTACGTAAAGGACCCCTCATGACTGCCGCTTCTGGCAAGCGCCGCTTTGCGCGCATCGATCGCCTTCCCCCGTACGTTTTCAATATCACCGCCGAGCTGAAGATGGCCGCCCGCCGCCGTGGCGAGGACATCATCGACATGAGCATGGGCAACCCCGATGGCGCCACGCCTGCGCATATCGTGGCCAAGCTCACGGAGGCGGCGCAGCGGCCCGATACGCACGGCTACTCGGCTTCCAAGGGCATTCCGCGGCTGCGCCGCGCGATTTCGCACTGGTACCGCGAGCGCTATGACGTCGAGATCGATCCGGATACGGAGGCCATCGTCACCATCGGTTCCAAGGAAGGCCTGGCGCACCTGATGCTGGCCACGCTGGACCGCGGCGATACGGTGCTGGTGCCCGATCCCAGCTATCCCATCCATATCTACGGCGCGGTCATTGCCGGCGCGGATATCCGCTCGGTGCCGCTGGTGCCGGGCATCGACTTCTTTGCCGAGCTGGAGCGGGCCATCCGCGGCAGCTATCCCAAGCCCAAGATGATCGTGCTGGGCTTTCCGTCCAACCCCACCGCGCAATGCGTGGAGCTGGACTTCTTCGAGCGCGTGATTGCGCTGGCGCGCAAGCACGATATCTTCGTGGTCCACGACCTGGCCTATGCCGACATCGTCTTCGATGGCTGGAAGGCGCCGTCGATCATGCAGGTGCCGGGCGCCAAGGACATCGCGGTGGAGTTCTTCACGCTGTCCAAGAGCTACAACATGGCGGGCTGGCGCGTGGGCTTCATGGTGGGCAATCCGGACCTGGTGGCGGCGCTGACGCGCATCAAGAGCTATCACGACTACGGCACCTTCACGCCGCTGCAGATCGCGGCCATTGCCGCGCTGGAAGGCGACCAGCAATGCGTCAGCGAGATCGCCGCGCAGTACCAGTCGCGCCGCGACGTGCTGGCGCGCGGGCTGATCGAAGCGGGCTGGCCGGTGGAGATTCCGAAGGCGTCGATGTATATCTGGGCGCAGATTCCCGAGCCGTACCGCGCGCTGGGCTCGCTGGAGTTCTCCAAGCAGTTGCTGGCCAAGGCCAAGGTATCGGTCTCGCCGGGCATCGGGTTTGGCGACTATGGCGACGAGTACGTGCGCTTTGCCCTGATCGAAAACGAATCTCGCATCCGGCAGGCGGTGCGCGGCATCAAGGCGATGTTCCGCGCGGACGGGCTGGTGAAGGGCTGAGGCCCGGGCGCCGCAGCGCCTACGGCGTGGCAGCCGTCCCGGCCGGTATGGCCAGTGGCAGCGGCTGTTCGCCGGGCGCCCACCATGGGCGGAACAGCGCCTGGACGGCGTCCAGGCTGACCGCCTCATAGCTGCTGGTGCGCCACCGGGGCGTGTTGTCCTTGTCGACGATCAGCGCGCGCACGCCCTCGATGAAATCCCCTTGCGAGAACGTATTGACCACCACCGCCAGTTCCATGCGGAAGCATTCGGCCAAGTCCATGCGGCGGCCGCGCAGCAGCAGTTCGCGCGTGGCGCAGGCGGACAGGGGCGAACGGGTGCGCAGCACGTCGATCGTGCGGGTGGCCCACGCGGTGTAGGCCGGATCATCCTGGCAGGCCAGTCCGGCCAGGATCTCGGGCAGCGTTGCGTGTGCCGGGAAATGCTGCAGCAGCGCCGGCAGCACCTGCAGCAGCGGCGCGTCGGCAGCGCCGGCCACGTGCTCGCGCACCAGCGCATGGCGCAAGTCAGCGAGCGTGTCATGGCCCCAGGCGATGCCGGCGAGCGTCTGCTCCAGGCCGGCCAGCGTGGCGCTGTCGACCGCCGCATCGGCCAGTCCGCACAGCAGCGCGTCGGCCGTGCCGATGGTGACGCCGGTCAGCCCCAGGTAGAGGGCCAACTGCACCGGCAGCTTCGACAGGAAATGGCTGGCGCCCACGTCCGGCACTAGGCCGATGCCGGTCTCCGGCATGGCCACACGAGAGCGTTCGGTGACGATGCGCAGGTGCGCGGCTTGCGCCAGGCCCATGCCGCCGCCCATGACGATGCCGTCCATCAGCGCCACCAGCGGTTTCGGAAAGCGGTGCAGGCGGTAGTCCAGCGTGTATTCGTCGATGAAGAAGCGCCGGTGCAGCGGGGTGCCGTCGCGGTAGCTGTCGGTCAGCGCGCGGATATCGCCGCCGGCGCAGAACGCCTTGGGGCCGGCGCCGCGCAGCACCACGGCGCGCACGGCGTCGTCCTGCGCCCAGGCTTCCATCTGCGCACCTAACGCGACGATCATCGGGTATGACAAGGCGTTGAGCTGGCGCGGCCGGTTCAGCGTGGCAATGCCGACGCCGTTGACGACCTGGAACAGCACCTCCGGCTCGGCGGCATCCAGGTTGGCGGCCTTGGTCTCATCAGTCAGGCGCATGGCGGGTTCCTAGGCGTTGCGCCATTGCGGCGCGCGTTTCTCGAGGAAGGCGTTGACGCCTTCGCGCTGGTCGGCATCGTCGAACAGGTCGACAAAGCGCTCGCGTTCCAGCGCCAGCGCGGCCTGGCGCGGCACGCCCTGGCGTGCCAGGTGCACCAGCCGCTTGCTGTGCGCGGCGGCGCGCGGGCTGACGTTGCAGGCGCGCTCGGCCATCGCCAGCGCGGTGGCGAAAGCGTGGCCGCGCGGCACGACTTCCTCGACCAGGCCGATGCGCAACGCGGTGGCGGCATTCACGCGCTCGTTGGTCAGGATCATGCGCTTGGCCATGCCTTCACCCACCAGCCACGGCAGCGTTTGCGTGCCGCAGCCGCACGGCAGCAGGCCGACGGCGGCTTCGGGCAGGGCCATCTGCGCCTGTTCCTCGGCGATGCGGATATCGCAGGCCAGCGCGCATTCCAGCCCGCCGCCCATGGCATAGCCGTTGATCGCGGCAATCACCACGGGCCGCGCGTTCTGCAAGGCCTCGAAGGCGCTGCCGAACTGCTGTGCCATCACGCGGGCATGGGCGCGGTCGCCCTCGGCAAAGCCGTTCAGATCCGCACCGGCGCTGAAGAACTTCTCGCCGGCACCGGTGACCACCACGGCGCGCACTTCGGGGTTGGCGTCGATCTTTGCCACCAGCTCACGCAACTGCTGCAGGCCTTCGGCGGTGAAAGCGTTAGCGGGCGGGCGGCTCAGCGTCAGCGTGGCAACGTGGCCTCGCAGGGCGAACTCGATCATTGCTTGCTCTCCTTGTCCGCTGCGGACAGGTACTGGCGGATCACGCCGGAGAAGTCGAGCTGGCCGTCGCCGGCATGGCTCACGGCCTGGTAGACCTGCTGCGCCAGCGCGCCCAGGAACAGCGGCTGCTTCACGCTGCGCGCGGCGTCGTTGGCCAGGCCCAGGTCCTTGAGCATCAGGTCGGCGCCAAAGCCGCCGCTGTAGCCTCGCCCGGCCGGCGCGGTCTCGATCACGCCGGGCCAGGGGTTGCAGGTGTCCGAGGCCCAGCAGCGGCCGGTGGAGGTATTGACGATGCCAGCCAGCACGTTGGCATCGATGCCGAGCTTGACGCCCAGCGCCATCGCCTCGGACACGCCGATCATCGAGATGCCGAGGATCAGGTTGTTGCAGATCTTGGCGACCTGGCCGGTGCCGGTGCCGCCGCAATGGACCAGGTTGCGGCCCATGCCGGCCAGCACCGGGCGCACCTGGGCGAACAGCGCTTCGGTGGCGCCGACCATGAAGGTCAGCGTGCCGGCCTGTGCCCCGACGGTGCCGCCGGAGACCGGCGCATCGGCCAGCGCATTGCCGTGCGCCTCGGCGGCGGCGGCCAGTTCGCGTACAGTGGCGGGGTCGATGGTGCTGGAATCGACCAGCGGCACGCCCGCGCGCACGCCGGCCAGCACGCCTTCCGGGCCAAGGTAGGCGCTGCGTACATGGGCGGCTGCGGGCAGCATGGTGATGACAAAGTCCGCTTCGGCCACCGCCTTGCGGGCGGAGTCGGCGGTGGCGGCGCCCTCGGCGCACAGCGATGCCACCGCGGCAGCGTTCAGGTCGAATACGGTCAGCGTATGGCCAGCTTTAAGCAGATTGCGCGCCATGGGGGCGCCCATGTTGCCGAGGCCGATGAAGGCGATATGCATGGGGTTTCCTTCGATGAAGGGCGCTTTGAATCCCGCTCGGTTTGCTCCCCTCTCCCGCTCGCGGGAGAGGGGCGGGGGTGAGGGCGGGGATGTCAATCGCTACCAAGTCAGCACAGTTATGCAGGCCGGTCGTGCGCCTGCGGTTTGTCAAGAGGCTCAGGTCCTGCCGGCGCCGGCCCTCACCCCCAGCCCCTCTCCCGCAAGCGGGGACCAAACAAGCAGTTCGCGTCCGGCGTCAGGTTTTGGTCGCCTCGCTTATTTCAAACTGATCGTCGTATTCACCCCATCATTGACCGTCGCGTCATCAAACCACCGCGCCGTCACCGTCTTGGTCTGCGTATAGAACTGCACCACCTGCTTGCCATACGGGCCCAGGTCGCCCAGCTTGGAGCCGCGCGAGCCGGTGAAGCTGAAGTAGGGCACCGGCACCGGGATGGGGATGTTGATGCCGACCTGGCCCACGTCGATCTCGCTCTGGAACTTGCGCGCCGCGGCGCCGCTCTGCGTGAACACGCCGGTGCCGTTGCCGAACGGGTTGCGGTTGACCAGCGCGATGGCGTCGTCCAGCGTATCGACGCCGATCACCACCAGCACCGGCCCGAAGATCTCTTCGGTGTAGATCGACATATCGGTCCGCACATTGGTAAAGATGGTCGGGCCAATGAAGTTGCCCTGCGGGTAGCCGGGCACCTGCGCGCCGCGGCCATCGAGCACCAGCGTTGCGCCTTCGCGCTCGCCGGCGGCGATCAGGCCGAGGATCCGTTCCTTTGCCGCCACCGATACCACGGGGCCGACATCGGTGCCCGCCTCGGCGCCGGCGCCGACTTTCAGGGTCCTGGCGCGTTCGACCAGGTCGGGCACCCAGTCGCGTGCCGCCCCCACCAGCACGACCACCGAGGTGGCCATGCAACGCTGGCCGGCCGCGCCGAAGCCTGCGCCCGCGAGGGCGTTCAGTGTCTGTTCCTTGTGCGCATCCGGCAGCACCACCGCATGGTTCTTGGCGCCCATCATCGACTGCACGCGCTTGCCGTGCGCGCCGGCCAGGTTGTAGACGTGGGTGCCGACGGCGGTCGAGCCCACGAACGACACGGCCTTGATGTCCGGGTGCGTGCACAGCGCGTCGACCACGTCCTTGGCGCCGTGCACCACGTTCAGCACGCCCGGCGGCACGCCGGCTTCCAGCGCCAGCTTGACCAGTTCCATGGTGGACAGCGGATCCTGCTCCGAGGGCTTGAGCACAAAGGTGTTGCCGCACACGATCGCCATCGGGAACATCCACAGCGGGATCATCGCCGGGAAGTTGAACGGCGTGATGCCGGCGCAGACGCCGATCGGCTGCTGCAGCGTGTAGGTGTCGACGGTGGCGGCCACGTTCTCGGCAAAGCCGCCTTGCTGCAGGGTGCCGATCGAGCAAGCGTGCTCCACCACCTCCAGCCCGCGGAAGATATCGCCCTCGGCATCGGCCAGGGTCTTGCCTTGTTCGGCGGTCAGGATGGCGGCGATGCGCTTGCTGTGCTCGCGGATCAGTGCCTGGAAGCGCAGCATGACGCGCAGCCGCGCGCCGATCGGCGTGTGGCGCCAGGTGGCAAAGGCGCGGTGCGCGGCACCGACGGCGGCGGCGACTTCGCTGGCGGTGGCCAGCGGCACGCGTGCCAGCACTTCCTGCGTGGCGGGATTGACCACGTTGCGGAATTCGGTGGCGGACGAATCCACCCATTCGCCGTTGATCAGCAGCGGCACGGTCGGCACGGCAATGTCGGTCTTGGGCACGGCAGTCATGGTTGTCTCCGGAAGGTCTGGTTCTGTTGGCAAGGGAAGGTCGGACTACAGGCTACGGGCGATCAGCATGCGCTGGATCTCGCTGGTGCCTTCGTAGATCTGGGTGATGCGGGCGTCGCGGTAGTGACGCTCGACCGGGTAGTCTTCCAGGTAGCCGTAGCCGCCGTGGATCTGCAGCGCCTTGGAGCACACGCGCTCGGCCAGCTCGGATGCATACAGCTTGGCCTGCGAGGCTTCGGACAGGCACGGCACGCCATCGCTGCGCATGCGCGCGGCGCGATGCACCAGCAGGCGCGCGGCATTCAGTTCGGTGGCCATGTCGGCCAGCATGTTGGCAATGGGCGGATGTTCACGCAGGGCGCGGCCAAACTGTATGCGTTCCGATGCATAGCGGCACGCGGCTTCGAAGGCCGAGCGCGCGATCCCGATTGCCTGCGCGGCGATGCCGATGCGCCCGCCTTCCAGGTTGGACAGCGCGATGCGCAGCCCTTCGCCGGGCTCGCCGAGCAGCGCGTCGTGCGGTACGGTGCAGTCTTCCAGCGTAATCGCGCAGGTGTCCGAGGCGCGGATGCCAAGCTTCTTCTCCGGGGCGTGGACGATAAAGCCCGGCGTGCTGGTGGGGACCAGGAAGGCCGAGATACCTTTCTTGCCGCGTTCCGGCTCGGTCGAGGCAAACACTACCGCGACGCTGGCGCGCTGGCCGTTGGTGACAAACTGCTTGCTGCCGTTGAGCACCCAGCCGTTGTCGGTGAAGCGGGCGCGCGTGCGCAGGTTGTGCGCCTCGGAGCCGGCCTGGGGCTCGGTCAGGCAGAACGCGCCGATCATCTCGCCGCTGGCCAGCTGTGCCAGGTATTGTTCTTTCTGCGCATCGGTGCCGTAGTGCAGGATCGGTCCGCAGCCGACCGAGTTGTGCACGCTCATCATGGTGGCGCAGGCGGCGCAGCCGGCGGCAATCTCTTCGATCGCCAGCGCATAGGCGACGTAGTCGGTATAGGTGCCACCCCATTCCTCGGGCACGATCATGCCCAGCAGGCCCAGCGCACCCATTTCGGCGACCACCTCGTCGGGCAGGCGGCCGTCGCGGTCCCATTGCGCAGCGCCGGCGGCCAGCCGCTCGGTGGCAAAGGCGCGCGCGCTGTCGCGGATCATGGTTTGCTCTTCGGTGTAGTCGCTGTGCATGGCAGATTGGGGTGGGGCGTTTGGAGCCGCGCGGCAAGTCAGGCAGAATGCGCGCTCGGCGTTTGACCTGTGGGCAGTGTAGGAACGCCGGGGGCGGGCTCCTATGCCAAAATCCGCCAATCTTCGTGAACTCGTTTGCCACCCGCCAGCGCCATGGAAAAAGGCAGTGTCGCCATCTGTTTCGTCCACCACGCCATTGGGGGGCTGCGCGCGCGCGGCATCGACCCCGATCCGGTGCTGCGCAGCGCCGGCATTGCACCGGCGCTGCTGGCGGTGCCGCAGGCGCGGGTCTCGTCCGCCAGCTACAGCGAGCTGTGGCTGGCCGTGGCGGCGGCGCTGGACGATGAATTCTTCGGCCAGGACTCGCGCAGCATGAAGTGCGGCAGCTTTGCCATGCTGTGCCACGCGGTGGCCGGCAGCCGCACGCTTGCGCAGGGGCTGGAGCGGATCACGCGGTACTTCCGGCTGCTGCTGGACGATATCGGCGTGCGGCTCGAACGCCACGGCGACGAGGCCGCGCTGGTGCTGACCGCGCCCTGCGCGCACCTGGGACGGCAGCCGGGCGTGTTTGCCAAGGAAACCATGCTGATCATGCTGCATGGCCTGATGAGCTGGCTGCTGCGGCGGCGCGTGCCGGTGCGGCTGGCGGCTTTTGACTATGACGAGCCGTCGTACAGCGCTGAGTACCGCGTCATGTATTCGCGCCAGCTGGCGTTCGCGCAGCCGGCGACGGCGCTGGTGTTCGATGCCGCGCTGCTGGAGCAGCCGGTGCGCCAGGACGAGCGCAGCCTGAAGGCTTTCCTGCGCGATGCGCCGCACAACGTGGTGGTCAAGTACTCCGACCGCGCCAGCGTGGGCGCGCGCGTGCGCCGGGTGCTGCGTAACCAGCGTCCGGATCAATGGCCCACCTTTGAAGATCTGGCCGTCAGCCTGAACCTGTCGGCATCATCGCTGCGGCGCCGGCTGATGGAAGAGGGCGTCAGCTACCAGGACCTGAAGGATGCGCTGCGGCGCGACCTGGCGATCGAGGCGCTGAGCCATTCCGGGCGCGCGGTCGCGGATATCGCGGCCGAACTCGGCTTTGCCGAGCCGGGCGCGTTCCACCGGGCGTTCCGGCGCTGGACCGGATCGCGCCCGGGGGCTTACCGCCGGTTGGCCGAGGGTTGAAGCCGCGCGACTACAGCTGCGCGGCGTGGTGGCGGATGTGGTCGGCGATAAAGCTGGCGATGAAGTAATAGCCGTGGTCGTAGCCGCTGTGGCGGCGCAGCGTCAGCGGCTGGCCGACGGCCTGGCAGGCCGCGGCGAAGGCCTCCGGGTGCAGCTGGGTTGGCAGGAACTGGTCGTCCAGGCCCTGGTCGACCAGGATGCCGGCCGGGAACGGCGCCTGCTGCTGGCGAGCCATCAGCTCGCTGGCGTCGTGCGCGGCCCAGGCGGCGCGGTCGCTGCCCAGGTAGCCGGTGAAGGCTTTTTCTCCCCACGGGCAGCGCGAGGGCGCGGCGATCGGCGCAAACGCCGACACCGAGCGGAAGCGCCGCGGATGACGCTGCGCCAGCACCAGTGCCCCGTGCCCGCCCATCGAATGCCCGAAGATGCCGACACGGCTGGCATCGCCAGGCAGCGCGGTGGTGACCAGCCCGAACAGTTCGTCCGCGACGTAGCTCTCCATGCGCCAGTGCTGGTTCCACGGCGCCTCGGTGGCATCGACATAGAACCCGGCGCCCACGCCAAAGTCCCAGGCATCCGCCTCGCCCGGCAGGCCCGCGTTGCGCGGACTGGTGTCCGGCGCCACCAGCATCAGGCCGTGTTCGGCGGCAAAGCGCTGCGCGCCGGCCTTGATCATGAAGGTCTCCTCGGTGCAGGTCAGGCCGGCCAGGTAAAACAGCACCGGCACCCTGCCGCCCGCCTGCGCCTGCGGCGGCAGGTAGACCGAGAAACGCATCGGCAGCCCGATCGCCGCCGAGTCATGGCGATAGAAGCGCTGCACGCCGCCGTGGCAGCCGTGTTGCGAGATCAGTTCCATGTCGGCGCCGTCCTCAGTACAACACCACGGAGCGGATCGACTCCCCGCGCTTCATCAGGTCGAAGCCCTCGTTGATGCGCTCCAGCGGCAGCGTATGCGTGATCAGGTCGTCGATATTGAGCTTGCCTTCCATGTACCAGTCGACGATCTTGGGCACGTCAGTGCGCCCGCGCGCGCCGCCGAAGGCCGAGCCCTTCCACTCGCGCCCCGTCACCAGCTGGAACGGGCGCGTCGAGATCTCCGCGCCGGCCTCGGCCACGCCGATGATGATCGACTTGCCCCAGCCCTTGTGGCAGCACTCCAGCGCCTGGCGCATGACCTGCGTGTTGCCGATGCATTCGAACGAATAGTCGGCGCCGCCATCGGTCAGCTGGATGATGTGGTCGACCACGTTGTCCACGTCCTTCGGGTTGACGAAATGCGTCATGCCGAACTTGCGCGCCATCGCCTCGCGGCCCGGGTTCAGGTCCACGCCGATGATCTTGTCGGCACCGACCATCTTGGCCGCCTGGATCACGTTCAGGCCGATGCCGCCCAGGCCGAACACGACCACGTTGGCGCCGGCTTCGACCTTGGCGGTGAACAGCACCGCGCCCACGCCGGTGGTGACGCCGCAGCCGATGTAGCAGACCTTGTCGAACGGCGCATCCGGGCGGATTTTGGCCAGCGCGATCTCCGGCACCACGATGTGGTTGGCGAAGGTGGAGGTGCCCATGTAGTGGAAGATCGGCTTGCCGTCGATCGAGAAGCGCGAGGTGCCATCCGGCATCAGGCCCTTGCCCTGGGTGGCGCGGATCGCCTGGCACAGGTTGGTCTTGCGCGACAGGCAGAACTTGCACTGGCGGCATTCCGGCGTGTACAGGGGGATCACGTGGTCGCCCGGCTTGAGCGAGGTCACGCCCGGGCCGACATCGGTGACGATGCCCGCGCCCTCATGGCCCAGGATCGCCGGGAAGATGCCTTCGGGGTCGGCGCCGGACAGGGTGTAGTAGTCGGTGTGGCAGATGCCGGTGGCTTTCACTTCCACCAGCACTTCGCCGGCGCGCGGGCCATCCAGGTCCACGTCTTCAATGGTCAGCGGGGCACCGGCTTTCCAGGCGATGGCGGCTTTGGTTTTCATGTGCGTTTCCTTCAGTGAGGCGTGTCAGGGGTTAGCCGTGGGCGGAACCGGCGCTTCGGCCTGGATCTCGCGCCACGTGCTGCGGAACCATTCGGCGATGGCGATATTCTGCTCGAAAAGTGAGTACTTTACGCCACCACCGTAATCGGGCATATCGATCATGTCGGTGGTGATGAAGCGCAGGGGGCTCCCGGGCGTGTCGCGGTGGTGGCGCAGCACCCGCCGTACCACCTCTTTGCACGGCTCCACGCGGTAGGCATGCCAGGGCAGGTGCCACTCGCCCGGCGCCGGGCGGAAAAAGGGGTACTGGCAGGCGCGGCCCCAGGTGCCGCCGTCCTTCAGCTCCCACGGGTTCTTCGGGCCGTTGGGCGACACCGGGCGGATCTGCAGCCAGTGCGTCATGTTCATGGCGATCCACTCGTCGAGGACATTGCCGGGCTCATAGGGGTCGATGATGCAGTGCCCGGCCTCCACGTCGGCGCGGATGCCGCTGACGTCCTGCTCCTCCGGGTTGTCCACCTTCAGCAGCACATGGCTGTGGTCCAGCACGAAATTGAACGGCACGCCGCGTGCCTGTACCTGCCGCGCCACCGGGGTGATCCGGCGCAGGTCCTCGGACCACATGTAGATGTGCACCTCGAAGCCGATGCCGATGCCGATCTTCTGCGCCAGTTCATGGGCATGCAAGTAGAAGGCGACGACTTCGTCATCCGTGACCACATGTCCGCGTGCATGGCGCGTGTAAAGCATGATGTTGTGGAACTTGCCGCCAGCGTCCTTGCTCAGCCGCAGGTTCTTCTCCAGCAGGGCTTCATCGCGGCCGGCGGTATAGGACCACAGGCCGGTGCGGATCGGGATGCCGTGCTTGTCGGCGGCGCGCAGGTACTCTGCCTCCTGCCCGGGTTGCGGCATGCGGTCGAAGTGGTCGAATACCCGTGCCTCCTTCATCATGCGGAACTGTTCGTCCACCGACACCGGGCGGGTGTGCTGCACGCCGCGGCCATTGCAGCCGATCGAGAATGTCATGGTCTGTCTCCGTTGTCAGGCCCTGGAATCCGGGCCCGGGGGGGTGGCTTCCGCTGCCTGCAGCCGTTCGACCATGCGGCGGATGCGTGCCGGCGCGTTGTCAATCGCCAGGCGGGTGTATTCGCGCACGCCGGTGCGTTCCTGTTCGCGCTGCACGAAGGCAAGCAGGTCGGCGTCTTCCTGGAAGGTCAGTGCCATCAGGCTGGCGACGTCGGCGGATACCTTCGGATCGCCGGGGTGGTAGTTGCGCAGATGCAGCCAGAAGTAGTGGGTGGTGGACTCGGTCTCCGGGGTCAGGAAGTTGAAGCTGAACGAGCGGAAGCCGCTGTCCTTGTTGGCTTCGCTGGGCTCCGTGCCGGCATCGATGCTGCCGAAGTCGACATACGAGGTCGACGGCAGGTGCAGGTAGTAGTACTGCCAGCGGTCGGTCACGCCGCGGAAGTTGCCCATGCGCGCGACCAGCGGCACCGGCGGCGCATTGCGGATCCAGCGGTAGGCCAGCACGTGCGCATCGCCTTGCTCGACCGTGACGCCCACATCCTCGCCGGCGGCGTTGCCGATGGTCTTCTTGTGCACGTAGGTGGTGTGCGCCGGATCGACCAGGTTGTCGGTGATATTCAGGTAGTTGGAGCGGAAATGCAGGTACTGGCCATCGACCAGGCCCCAGCCGGGCTCGCCGTAGCGCGGCACCTCGACGATGGCCGCCGGGTCCGCCAGCGCGGGGTCGCCCATCCAGATCCACACGGCGTTATAGCGCTCATGCAAGGGATAGGCGCGCACGCGCGCGGTGGGTGGAATGTTCTGCTGGCCCGGCACCCGCACGCAACTGCCGGTGCAGTCGAAGGTCATGCCGTGGTAGCCGCACTGGACATGGTCGCCCTTGAGCTCGCCCAGCGACAGCGGCGCCAGCTTGTGCGGGCAGCGGTCGACCAGCGCCGCGGGCTGGCCGTCTTCGCGCCGGTACAGCAATACGGGGTCGCCAAGAATGGTGCGCGCCAGCAGCTGGCGGCCCACTTCATGGCTCCAGGCGGCGACGTACCAGGCGTTTCTGACAAAGGTCGACATAAAGGTCTCCGTTCTCGATGGCGTTACGTGGTGTTCAGGCGTCGAGGACCAGTTCGCCGCGGGCGCGTGACACGCACACGCACATCAGGCGTTCCACCTCGTGCTGCCCGGTGCTCAGGGCATAGTCGCGATGGTCCGGCTCGCCGCGCAGCACGCGCTGGGCGCAGACGCCGCATTCACCGCGCCGGCAGTCGAACATCGGGTCCAGCCCGGCGCCGATCATGGCGTCGAGGATGCTTTGCGCGGCCGGCACCTCCAGCGTGATGCCGCTGCGCGCCAGCACCACCCGGCAGGGCTGGTCGCCCGCCTGGGGCACCGTGTTGCCGAACAGTTCGAGATGCACGTTCTCTGCCGGCCAGTGATACGCGCGGGCAGCCGAAACCACGGCATCGATCAACGGGCGCGGGCCGCATACGTAGACATGCCGCCCGGCGGCTGGCGCGCCCAGGATCTGCTCCAGCGGCATGCCGCGCGAAGGCTCGCCGTGGTCGAAATACAGCGTGGCCCGCGCGCTGCCCAGCGCCGCGGCTTCGTCGCGGTAGGGCATGGCCCGCGGCGTGCGGGCCGCGTAATGCAGCTGGAAGGGCTGGCCCGCGCGGTCCAGCCAGCGCGCCATCGACAGGATGGGTGTGATGCCGATGCCGCCGGCAATGAGCACCGCATGATGCGGCGCGGCGTGCAGCGCGAAATCGTTCTTCGGCATGCCGGCGCGCAGGCGGTCGCCGGGTGCCAGGGCGTGCATGAAGCGCGAGCCGCCCGCGCCATGGGCTTCATGCTTGACAGCAATCTCGTAGTGGCCGGACTGTGCGGTGCTGTTGAGCAGCGAGTAGGCGCGCTGCGCGGCGCTGCCGGTGCCATGGGGCTGCACGCAGACCGCAAGGTGCGCCCCGGCGCTGAATGCCGGCAGGGCGCCGCCGTCCGCGGCGCGCAGGATGAGCTGGCGCACCTCGGCGGTCAGCGGCGTGGTCTGCGCCACCACCAGATCAAGGGGCCACTGGATATTGGGTTCGTTGGACATTGCCATGCTCCCGATTGACGAATGCAGGGATCCGGCCGCTGCCGCATGACGCGGCGGCGCAGAGATATCACCGGGGAAGACGGGGGTGCCGGCGCGGCTGCGCTAGCCCCCGTGCAGGTCAGCCGCGCGGGGGCGCGTTGCGCATGGCGTTGCGATAGGCAATCGGAGCGGGGGCGTGCTTCTTGCGCCAGGCCAGCGGGACGCGCCGCAACTGGTGTTGCGTGCGGTCATGCCGGCAGGCGGCGTCGATGGCAAAGTCTGGCATCGTCCTCTTCTTTGCGGGTGGAGGGCTGTAGCGGGATGGGGGAGCGGGGCAAGGCCCGCGCCAGCCATGGATGGCAAGATAAAGGACTTCGCCGTGGCCGCATAGCGGCAAATTTGCAGCGCGCCGATGCAATAAATGCAGTGCTCAGGCGGCCACCGCGCCGGCTTCTTCTTGCTGCAGCCGGCACAGTTCGTCGCGGGCAATCGCAAGGAAGGCGCTGACGGCCGGCGGCAGGGAGCGTCCCGCGCGGACATGGATGCCCAGCGGCGCCGCGGGTGCCGTGCCGGCCAGCGGCACATACGCCAGCTTGTGCGCGGCGCACAGGCTGTCCAGGCCGATGCGGGTCTGGAAGGCAATGCCGACGCCCCGCATGGCCAGCTGGCGCATCAGCTCGAGCGACCCGGTGTGGATGGGCGGATGCGCACCCGTTTCCATGCCGGCCAGCAGTGGGGTGCAGAGGGCATGCAGCGCCAGTTCCGGGTTGGCCAGGATCAGCGGGTAAGCCATGCACTCCGCCACCGTCACCTGCGCGCGGCCCGCCAGGGGGTGCGACGGGGCCATCACCGCGCCAAGGCGGAAATCGCCGCTGTCGATGGTCTGCAGGTCGGCTTGCTGCGCCAGCGCAAAGGCGATGCCGACGTCCGCATCACCGGCCAGCAGTTCGCCGGCGATGTCCCCTGAGCCTTGCGTGCGCAGGGTCAGGCGAACGTTGGGGTGGCGCCGCGCCATGGTTTCGATCACGGCGGGCAGGAAGTCGGCATTCAGGGCTTCAACGGCGGTCACGCGCACTTCGCCGCGTTCCACCCCCTGCAATTGCGCCAGTTCGGCAAGCAGCCGCTGCTCGTCCTGCAGGACGTGGAGCACGTGTTGCGAGAACAGCCGGCCGGCCTCGGTCAGACGCAGGCCGTTGGGCAGCCGGTCGAACAGCGCCGCGCCCAGTTCGTCTTCCAGGTTCAGCAGTTGCCGGTTGACCGCCGAAGCATCCACATGCAGCTTGCGCGCGGCCTCGCGGATCGATCCTGCGCGGGCTATGGCTTCGAAGTAGCGGATGGATTTGGCGTGCATAGTGGTGGCCGATGGTAGCAGAAGCCATCCGGGCATGGCCGCCAGCCGCGGTGGCGTTAGTGCGGCGATGTCGGTGCCCGTGCGGCGGGGCCCGCGCTTGCGTGGTTCCCCGCCTGGGTGTCAGTCGGTCCCGGCTGTCCCTCATGCCGTCGCCCCAGCCACCATCCCAGTGCGGCCCATGCCAGCGCCAGCGCGGCACCCGCCAGCGCCACCGTGGCCGGATGCCCCGACAGGGCATCGACTGCTGTCTTGACCCAGGCGCTGACCGCATCGCCCGCACGGTAGACGGCGGTGTCGATCACGTTCTTGGCCTTGTACTTGGTCTCGGGATCGACCACGGTGAACAACATCTCGCGCCCGGGGCGCAGCAGGGCGTATTCGCCGACGCGGCGCAGGATCATCGCGCCTGCAAGCACGTTGAAAGTTGGCAACATCGCCAGCACGAGAAAGCCGCAGGCCACGGCCAGCGGTACTGCCGTGAGCAGCACGCTGACACCATAGCGGCGTGCCATGCGGCCGGTGAAAAAAAGCTGGACCAGGATGGTCAGCGCCTGTACGGCGGCGTCCAGCGCGCTGAAGACCTGGGTCTGGCGGGTGCGCTCGGGAAATGCCTCGGACACCAGCCGAGCCTGCTCGAAATACAGGAAGGTGCTGGCCGTGGCCAGCAGGATTACGAACAGGCCGATGCCGAGCAGGTAGCGCGAGCGCAGCAGCAGCGACAGCCCGGCCAGCAGCCCGCCGCCGATCGGTTTGGCAGGATCCTGCACCGCGCCGGTGGCGGCTTCGCCTGGCTGCACCACGCCTGCGCCGGCGCGTCGGCGCCAGCCGAACAGCCAGCCCACGCCCGGCAGCGTTGCGGCCAGCAATGTGGCCGACAGCAGCATCAGCCCGGTCAGGCCGATCTGCGGCACCAGCCAGCCGCCCAGCACCGGCCCGGTCAGCCCGCCCGCGCTGGCGCCGGCGGCCAGCAGCGCGAACAGCCGGCGCGCCTGCTCGGGCCGGAACACATCGGCCATCAGGCTCCAGGCCACCGACACCACGAACAGGTTGAACACCGACAGCCAGACGTAGAACACGCGCGCCAGCCAGATGTTGTCGGGCAGGGCGCGCGTGGCCAGCGCAAAGCCCAGCAGGTTGGCGATAAAGAAGGCGTACACCCAGGGCACAAAGCGGCGCCGCGGCAGCCAGGCGCAGACCGCGCCGTACAGCGGGATCGCGGCCAGCATCACCACAAAGGTGGCGGTGAACAGCCACTGCAGGTTCTTCACGCCGCCGGCGATGCCCATGGTCTCGCGCACCGGCCGCAGCATGAAATAGCTGGCGAACAGGCAGAAGAAGAACAGGAAGCCGGCCACCACGGCGCTGGCCTCGCCGGGACGGATGCCGAAGCCGCGCCGCAGCCGGGCCAGGCCGCTGGCAGGCGCAGCGCGCGCCGGATCGTCCATGATCGACAACGCTCAGCGCAGCAGCGCGGCAATACGCTCGCGCTGGCCGGGGTCGGGCATGCGGCCCAGCCCGGCCCCAAGGTTGTCGGCCATGTTGCGTGGTTTGGAGGTGGCCGGGATCGCCGCCGTCACGGCCGGATGGCTGACGATGAACTTCAGGAACAGCTGGCTCCACGAGCCGCAGTCGATATCGCCGGCCCACTCCGGCAGCGGGTGGTCCCTGACCACACGGAACAGGCGCCCGTCCTGGAACGGCCGGTTGACCAGCACCGCCACGCCGCGCGCTTCGCACAGCGGCAGCAGCGTGCGTTCGGCATTGCGCTCGGCCACGGAGTAGTTGACCTGGACAAAGTCCACGCGCTCGCTGCGCACGATCTGTTCCAGCGCCTCGTGCGCGTCCTCGCGGTAATGGGTAATGCCCAGGTAGCGGATGCGGCCCTGTTCCTTCAGCTCGCGCAGCCAGCGCAGGTTGGCCTGCCAGTCGATCAGGTTATGCACCTGCAGCAGGTCGACCTTGTCCACGTGCAGGTCAGCCAGCGAGCGCGCCCATTGCGCCTGCGCCGGTGCACCGGACCGGGCCGAGATCTTGGTGGCCAGGAACACCCGGTTGCGGGCATTGACCGCGCTCAGCAGATCGCCCGTTACGGCTTCGGCGCTGCCGTAGCTGGGCGCGGTATCGATGACCGAACCCTCGGTCTGCAGCAGCAGCCCCAGCACCTCGGCCAGCGGCTTGCGTTCATCGGCGCCGGGGCCGACATTGAAGGTGTCGGCGGTGCCCATGCCGATCACGGGCAGGGCCTCGGTGGTGCCGGGGATGTTGCGGCGCATGGGGACGGCGACGGTGGCGGCATGGGCCGGCAGCACGGGGCCGAGGCCGGCAGCGGCCAGTCCGGCGGCCAGGCTGAGGAATGAGCGGCGGTCGATCGACATGGGGTGGTTCCCGGCAAGTCACTGACTGGTTGACCTTAGGCCGAGTGCGGGGCCTTGTAAACCGTTGCGTTGATGCGAGCGCACATAGCCACGCCGTGCATCGTGGCGCACCGCGTGCGACACTGCGGGGCGCCGGGACCTGCCGGCGACGTGTCAATCACCGCTGTTTCCAACCTTTTCCCCGGAGCCTCTGCGCGCATGGCGAGTCTTCTTGGCGTGTTGTTCGACGGCGTGGCCTACGGCAGCCTGTTGTTCCTGATCAGCGTGGGCCTGTCGGTGACCCTGGGCCTGATGAACTTTGTCAACCTGGCGCACGGCGCCTTTGCCATGCTGGGCGGCTATGTCGCAGTGGTGCTGATGAACCGCGCGGGCGTGCCGTTCCTGCTGGCGCTGCCGGTGGCGTTCGCCGGCGCGGCGGCCGCGGGCTGGCTGCTGGAGCGCACGCTGTACCGCCGGCTCTACCAGGCCAGCCACCTGGACCAGGTCCTGTTTTCCATCGGCCTGACCTTCATGGCGATGGCCGGCGCCAACTACCTGTTCGGTCCCGGCCAGCAGCCGGTGGAATTGCCGGAGATGCTGCGCGGGCAGGTGCGGGTGGGTACGCTGGAGCTTGGCGCCTACCGGCTCTTCCTGGTCGGCGTGGTGATAGTGATCACGCTGGCGCTGGGCTGGCTGGTGTCGCGCACGCGCTTCGGCGCGCAGGTGCGCGCGGCCGTGGACAACCAGCAGGCGGCGCGCGGGCTGGGCATCAACGTCGGCCGCGTGTTCAGCCTGACCTTTGCGCTGGGCTCTGGTCTGGCGGGATTGGGCGGCGGCCTGGGGGTCGATGTGCTGGGTCTCGATCCGTCCTTCCCGCTCAAGTACATGGTGTATTTCCTGCTGGTGGTGGCGGTGGGCGGTGCCGGCACCATGCGCGGGCCGCTGCTGGCGGCGCTGGTGCTGGGTATTGCCGACGTGGCCGGCAAGTACTACGTGCCCGCGGTGGGCGCGTTCGTGATCTACGCGATGATGGTGCTGCTGCTGGTCTTGTTCCCGGCCGGGCTGTACGGGAGGCGGGCATGAAGGCGCTGATCCGGTCGATGCGTGCGCCGGGTGCGGGCACGCGGCATGCACTGCCAGACGGGCGCTGGCATCCCGCTGAATTCGTCTTCTGGCTGGCGCCGGTGGCGGTGTTCTTCCTGCTGCCGGACTACCTGATCCTGGGCAGCCAGGTGCTGATCACCGGCCTGTTCGCGCTGTCGCTGGACCTGATCCTTGGCTACGCGGGCATCGTCTCGCTGGGCCATGCGGCGTTCTTCGGGCTCGGCGCCTATACGGCGGGGCTGCTCGCCGCGCATGGCTGGGGCGAGCCGCTGTCCGGGCTGATGGCCGCCGCCGCGGTCGCGGGGCTGGCGGGCTGGCTGTCGAGCTTCCTGGTGGTGCGCGGCGGCGACCTGACGCGGCTGATGGTCACGCTGGGCATCGGGCTGATGCTGTTCGAGGCTGCCAACAAGGCCGCCTTCCTGACTGGCGGCGTCGACGGGCTGTCCGGCGTGGCCATGGACAAGCTGCTGGGCGTGTTCGGGTTCGACCTGTTCGGCAAGACCGCCTACCTGTACAGCCTGGCCGTGAGCTTCGTGCTGTTCGTGCTGCTGAGGCGGCTCACGCAGTCGCCGTTCGGCCTGTCGCTGCGCGGAATCCGCGAAGGCGCGCGACGCATGCCGGCACTGGGTGCCAATGTGCCGCGCAGGCTGGGTGCGGTGTTTACGGTGTCGGCAGCGGTGGCGGGCGTGGCGGGCGGGCTGCTGGCGCAGACCACCCAGTTCGTCGGGCTCGACGTGCTGGGCTTTCCGCGCTCGGCGGAACTGCTGGTGATGCTGGTGCTGGGCGGCGCCGGGCGCCTCTACGGTGCACTGGCCGGCGCGGCGCTGTTCATGATTGCGCAGGATGTGCTGGCCGGCATCAACCCGGTCTACTGGCAGTTCTGGATCGGCCTGCTGCTGGTGGTGATGGTGCTGTTCGCGCGTGGCGGCGTGATGGGCGCGGTGGATGCGGTACGCACCCGCATTACGTCACGACGCGGGAAAGGAGAGGCGCCATGAGCCAGCGGCTGCAGACTGAAGGCCTGTCGCGCCACTGGGGCGCGTTTGCCGCAAACAGCGAGATCTCGCTGAGCTTCGCGCCCGGCGCGCGCCATGCGCTGATCGGCCCGAACGGCGCCGGCAAGACCACCTTCATCAACCTGCTGACCGGGGCCATCGCGCCCACGGCGGGCCGGATCTGGCTGGGGGAGCAGGACATCACGCGGCTGCCGCAGCATGCGCGGGTGCGCCTGGGCATGACGCGCACGTTCCAGATCAACACGCTGTTTCCCGGCCTGACGGTGCTGGAATCCGTGGTGCTGGCCGTGGCCGAGCGCACCGGCGCGGTCCGGATCTGGTCGCGCACAGTGGCCTCGCAGCGCGCGCTGGCCGACGAGGCCATGGCCGTGCTGGCCAGCCTGCGGCTCGATGCCGACGCCGATACCGAGACCCGCCGGCTGCCCTATGGCAAGCAGCGGCTGCTGGAGATCGCGCTGGCGCTGGCGACGCGGCCGTCGATCCTGCTGCTCGATGAGCCAGCCGCGGGCATTCCCGCCGCGCACAGCGCCGAGCTGTTCGAAGTCATCGCGGCGCTGCCACGCGACATCACCATCCTGTTTATCGAGCACGACATGGACCTGGTGTTCCGCTTTGCCGAGCGCATCACGGTGCTGGTCGGCGGCAAGGTGCTGACCGAAGGCACGCCCGCCGAGATCGCCGCCGACGCGCGCGTGAAGGAGGTCTACCTCGGGGAGGCCGCGCATGACTGAGCTGCTGCGCGTAGAGGGACTGTGTGCGGGCTATGGCGATGCCGTGGTGCTGGACGGCATCGACCTGACGCTCGACGCTGGCGACAGCCTGGCACTGCTGGGCCGCAACGGCGTAGGCAAAACCACGCTGCTGGCCACGCTGATGGGCATGACGCGGCTGCGCGGCGGCACGCTGCGCTGGCAGGGGCGGGACCTGGCGCGGCTGGCGCCGCACCAGCGCGCCCAGGCCGGCATCGGCTGGGTGCCGCAGGAGCGCTGGATGTTCCCGTCGCTGACGGTGGCAGAACACCTGAGCGCGGTGGCCCGGCCCGGGCACTGGAACGCCGCGCGCGTGTATGAGGTCTTTCCGCGCCTGCAGGAGCGGCGCCGCAACCTGGGCAACCAGCTATCCGGGGGCGAGCAGCAGATGCTGGCGATCGCCCGCGCGCTGGTGCTCAACCCCGCGCTGTTGCTGCTGGACGAACCGATGGAAGGCCTGGCGCCGATCATCGTGCAGGAACTGCAGCGGGTGGTCCGCCAACTGATCGGCCAGTCGGGCATGGCGGTGATCGTGGTGGAACAGCATGCGCGGCTGGCGCTGGCGATGACGCAGCGCGCGATGGTGCTGGACCGGGGGCGGGTAGTGCATGCGTCGGACAGCGCCGTGCTGCTGGCGGACAAGGCGCGGCTGGATGCGCTGGTGAGCGTGGGCGGGGGTGACGTGGCTGCGTGACCTAGTGAAGCCTGGGTCGATGCGCCACACCAAAACGCGCTGACAAATCGTCGAGACGCTGGTCCAGTGTCCATAGCCGCGCGCCTGGCGTAATCAAAGTGGAAGCCAGCAATGAGACCTCGACCAGGCCGCAGCCCAGTCCATACAGCTTCTCTTGCTCGATGAACGCCATCACCTCTGTCAGGCTCGCCTGCCTTGCAGGCTGCAGCAGGCCGATGTCGCCAAGTGTCCGGGCACGCGGTGCCGGGGGCGTCCCGCAAGCCAGTTCAACCAGGACCATGGGGTGGGTCAGCGCTTGATCCGACACAAGCAAGCTGAACAGTGCGTCATTGCGGCTCTTGAAATGGTCTATCCACACCGAGGTGTCGACAAGCACGCTCATTTCGCTTCAGGTTCCATGCGGCGACGTGGCACGTCTTCCATGGCGGGGGCGGCGCCACCCAGTGCCGCGAGGCGCTTGGCGGCTTGTACGCGAACGAAAGTCTTGATTGCCTCACGAAAAAGGTCAGATTTGTCCATGCCGGGGTCAGCCACCTCTAGTGCTTGTTCATACAGGGCGTCGTCGATCGTGACGGTCGTGCGCATATCATGCTCCTTGCATCAGATTTGATGTCATTTGGCATCAAAAATAGCATCCAGGCAAGGTTGTTCGCGGGTGTGACGGATCGTTCACGGATGACGCCACCAGTATTTGCTACCGGTGCAAGGGAATCGATGAGAGACGTCGCATTTCGATGGGCGGGGCGAAGTTTGATTCCTGCAGCCGAGTCAGGAATCGCCGACTATTGAAATTGCGCGTGCGGCTTACTTGCCCGAGTCCTTCACTTCCGCAAACTTGTCGAACTCAACGTTGTACAGCTCACCGTTGACCTTCTCGACCTTGCGGATGTAGACCGTCTGCACCACGTCGCGCGTCGCCGGGTCAATGGTGATGGGCCCGCGCGGGCTCTTGATCTTCATGCCCTTGAGCGCGCCGATGACCTTGTCGCCATCGGTGGCGCCGCCGGTCTTCTTCAGGGCCTCATAGATCGCGCCCATGCCGTCGAAGGCGGCCACGGCCATGAAGTTGGGGCGTCCGGCGCCGGGATTGGCCTCGGCAAACGCCTTCAGGAAGGCCTTGTTCTCGGGCGAGTCGTGCGCCATCGAGTAGTGGAACGAGGTGATCACGCCCAGCGTGGCATCGCCCATCGCCGGCAGCACGTGGTCGTCGGTCAGGTCGCCGGTGGCAATCACGCGGATGCCGGCCTGGGCCAGGCCGCGCTCGCGGAAGCCTTTCATGAAGGCCACGCCCTGTTCGCCGGCTGGCAGGAACAGGAATACTGCCTCGGGTTTGGCATCCTTGATGCGCTGGATGAAGGGGGCGAACTCCGGGTTGCGCAGCGGCACCCGGATCGATTCGATCACCTGTCCGCCGCCGCCGATGAAGTTGGTCTTGAACGCGGTCTCGGCGTCGATGCCGGGGGCATAGTCGGCCACCAGCGTGACCACCTTGCGCACGTTGTTCCTGACAGCCCAGGTGGCCATCGGCGCGGAGACCTGCGGCAGCGTCATCGACACGCGCGCGATGTAGTTCGACTTGGTGGTGATGATCGAAGAGGCGGCGTTGAAGATCACCATCGGCTTTTTCGCCTGCTCGGCGATGGGCGCCACCGCCAGGGCCTCGGGCGTGAGGCCGAAGCCGGCCAGCATGTCCACCTTGTCGCGCACCACCAGTTCCTGCGCCAGGCGCTTGGCCACGTCCGGCGCCGGGCCGGTGGTGTCCTTCATGATGATCTGCACCTTGCGGCCGGCCACGGTGTCGCCGTGCAGCTTCTGCCAGGCCTTCACGCCGCCTTCCATCTGCTTGCCGTAGTCGGCGAAGCTGCCGGAGAAGGGCGCGATCAGGCCGATCCTGACCGGTTCGGCGGCCTGGGCGGCAGGCAGCAGGGCAAGCAGGCTGCAGGCCGCGATGGCGCGCAGCAGCGGGGCGATGGTCATGGGATGGTCTCCTCGGTTGGCGCGCGGCGCTGGCGGCCGCATCGAGGAGGCAGTGTATGGGGGCCACGCAGGCAAGGCAATCCCGGCTGATACCGGGGTCTGCCGGCCGCCCGGCGCGCCCCCGGGGCGCGGGGGCGCGGGAGGAAACGCTCAGACCAGCGTGGCCAGGCCCAGCGTCAGCAGCAGTGCCACCACCGAGATGATGGTTTCGCAGACCGACCAGGTCTTGAAGGTCTGGGTCACGGTCATGTTGAAGTACTCCTTGACCAGCCAGAAGCCGCCGTCGTTCACGTGCGACAGGATCAGCGAGCCGGCGCCGGTGGTCAGCACCAGCAGTTCCGGGCGCGTGCCGGGCACGCTGGCGGCGATCGGCGCGACGATGCCGGCAGCGGTGGTCATGGCCACGGTGGCGGAGCCGGTGGCGATGCGGATCATCACCGCGACCAGCCAGCCCAGCAGCAGCACCGAGACATGCGCGTTGGTGGCGACGTCCACGATGGCGTTGGAGACGCCCGAGTCGCGCAGGATGCGCCCGAAGCCGCCGCCCGCGCCAACCACCAGCGTGATGATGGCCGTGGGTGCCACGCACTCGTTGGTGAACTTGAGGATCATTTCGCGGTTGAAGCCGCGCGCCTTGCCGAAGGTGTAGAAGCTAACCAGCGCGGCGATCAGCAGCGCCATCACCGAGTTGCCGATCAGCTTGAGGAAGTCGTTGGCAAAGGTCTTGGGCGTGGCGATCAGGTCGGCCCAGCTGCCGATCAGCATCAGGATCACGGGCAGCAAAATGGTGAACACCGTGATGCCAAAGCCCGGCAGCTGGTGCGAGGCCTTGACGCCTTCGTCTTCCTCGGTGAACTGCGCGGCCAGCGGGTTGACGTCAGGCAGCTTCACGTAGCGGTCCATCAGCTTGGCGAACAGCGGGCCGGCAATGGCGGCGGTCGGGATGCCCACGATCAGCGCGTACATGATGGTCTTGCCGATATCGGCGCCATAGGCCGTCACCGCCAGCAGCGCCGCCGGGTGCGGCGGGATCAGGCCGTGCACCACCGACAGGCCGGCCACCATCGGGATGCCGACCAGCACCATCGACGTGCCGGTGCGCTTGGCCACGTTGAAGGCGATCGGCACCAGCAGCACGAAGCCCACTTCGAAGAACACCGGCAGGCCGACGATAAAGGCGATGGTGACCATCGCCCAGTGCACGTTCTTCTCGCCAAAGAAATCGATCAGCGTGCGCGCGATGCGCTCGGCGCCGCCGGATTCGGCCATCATCTTGCCGAGCATGGTGCCCAGGCCGATCACCAGCGCGATATGGCCGAGGGTGCCGCCGACGCCGGCTTCGAACGACTTGATGATGTCGCCCATCGGCATGCCCACGGCAAAGCCGAGCAGGACCGAGACGACCACCAGGGTAATGAAGGGGTTGAGCTTGAAGCGCGCGATCAGCACCACCAGTGCGATCACTGCGATCAGCGCATACACCAAGAGCGTGGTTCCGGTGACGGCACCCATATTGTCTCCTTGCGTGGAATAAAGGCCGCTTGTGGCGGCAGGGGGTTAGGGTTATTTTTCTCCGCTCGTTGCAAGCGGGGGATAGACATGCATGGTGGCGAGCCCGACTTACGATCAAGCACCAACACGTTGTCCCCGCGAAGGCGGGGACCCAGCGGCTTTATCCCCGCAGGGGACGGGAAGACGCTGGATTCCCGCCTTCGCGGGAATGACGGAATGGGGCTCAGGCCGCCGGCTTCTTGTAGGCGATGCAGTCCACTTCGACCTTGCAGTCCACCACCATGCTCGACTGCACGCAGGCGCGCGCGGGCGGGTTGGCGCCGAAGTATTCCTTGAAGATCTTGTTGAACGAGGCAAAGTCGCGCGTGTCGTCCAGCCACACGCCGCAGCGCACCACGTGCTCGGGGCCGTAGCCGGCCTCGGCCAGGATGGCCAGCACGTTCCTGATGGCCTGGTGGGTCTGGGGCACGATGCCGCCGTCGATGACTTCGCCGTTGACCATCGGCACCTGGCCGGAGACATAGAGCCAGCCGTCGGCCGCGACCGCGCGGGCAAAGGGCATGTGCTGGCCGCCGGTACCGGTGCCGCCTTCGACGCCGAATCGTTTGATGTCCATGGATACTCCTGGGATGTATTGGATATGGGAAAGAAGGGAGGCGGCGCGCCGGTCAGGCCGCGCCGAACCCGGGCCGCGCGCCGCGCGGCAGGAACCGGCCGGCGCGCACGCCGGTGGGCTGGCGCTGCTGCCATGACAGCTCGCCGTTGACCCAGACCGCGGCAATGCCCTCGGCCGGCTGCATGGGATCGGTGAAGCTGGCCGCGTCGCGGATGGTGGCGGCGTCGAACAGCACCAGGTCGGCCCAGTAGCCTTCGCGCACGAAGCCGCGCTCCTGCAGCCCGAAGCGCTCGGCGGACATGCCGGTCATCTTGTTGACGGCCACCGTCAGCGGGAACAGCTCGCGGTCACGGGCGTAGTGGCCCAGCACGCGCGGGAAGGCACCCCAGAGGCGCGGATGCGGCAGCGGGTCGTTGGGCAGCCCGTCCGAACCGACCACCGTGGCCGGATGGCTCAGGATGCGGTCGACGTCGGCGTCTTCCATGCAGTGGTAGACCGCGCCGGCGGGCATCAGCCGGCGCGCGGCCTCGTGCAGGTCGACCTGCCATTCGGCGGCGATATCGGCCAGCAGGCGGCCGCCCATCTCGGGCGCGCCTTCGGACCAGGTCACCATGATGTCGAAGTCGCTGGTGACCTGTTTCAGGTCCAGCGTGGACGAGCTGGCGGTGTAGGGGTAGCAGTCGCAGCCCACCGGCTGCCAGCGCTGGGCGCCGTCGAGCGCGTCCAGCACCTCGGTGCTGCGGCCCCAGTTGTCCACGCCCGCGCATTTCAGGTGCGAGATCACCACCGGCACGCGCGCATGGCGGCCGATACGGAAGGCCTCGTCCATGGCGTCGAGGATCTCGGCAAACTCGCTGCGCAGGTGGGTGGCATAGAGCGCGCCGGCCTTGGCCAGGGGCTCGGCCAGCGCCAGCACTTCTTCGGTCGGTGCGTTGAAGGCATTGGCATAGGCCAGTCCCGTGGACAGGCCCAGCGCGCCGTGCCGCAGCGCTTCCTCGAGTTGCGCGCGCATCGCCGCGATTTCTTCCGGCGTGGCGGCGCGGTCGAAGCGGTCCATATGGTTGCTGCGCAGCGCGGTGTGGCCGACCAGCGCGGCGACATTGACCGCGGGCTGCGCGGCTGCCACCGCATCGACGTAGCTCTTGAAATCCGGATAGCGGAAAGCGTCGGCGTGGCCGAGCAGGTTCATCGGGTCGGGCGGCTCGCCCGCCAGCGCCACCGGCGCGGCGCTGATGCCGCAGTTGCCGACCACCACCGTGGTCACGCCCTGCGACAGCTTGGGCGTCATCTCGGGCTGGCGCACCACGTTGGTGTCGTCGTGCGTGTGCACGTCGATAAAGCCGGGTGCGAGTACCAGGCCGTCGCCTTCAACCACGTGCGCGGCGGCATCGGGGTCGATCGAACCGGGTTCGTCGATGCGGGCGATGCGGCCGTCGCGCAGGGCCACGTCGGCCAGGCGCGCGGCGGCGCCGGAGCCGTCGATCAGCGTGACGCAGCGGATCAGGGTATCGAACAAGTGTGGCATGGTCAGTCTCCCAGCGGCTGGCGGCTGTCGGGGCCCTTACCAGGGCCGCTTTCGCCGCGGTGGGTGTCCAGCACGTACTTGAGCCGGCGCAGGCGCTCCTTGCTCTGGTCCGGCTGCAACAGCGCGCATTGCGTGGCCAGCACGTCCAGCACCATCAGCATGGCGTAGCGCGATGCCGACGGCTTGAAAATGAAATCCGTCTCCAGCGTGCGCACCGGCAGCAGCACGTCGGCGCGCGCGGCCAGCGGCGAGCCCAGTGCGGTCACGGCCACCAGGCGGGCACCGTACTCGCGCGCGATATCGCAGCTGGCCAGCATCTCCGGCACGCGGCCGCTGGCCGAGAAGGCCAGCACCACGTCGTCGCGGCCCAGCGTGGCCGCCACCATCGTCTGCAGCAGGGCGTCCTGGTAGCTCGCCACCGGCTGCCCCAGGCGCGCCAGGCGATGGCGCGCCTCGTCGGCCATGAAGGACGAGCCGCCGCCCATGCCAAAAGCGTAGACCATGCGTGCGCCAAGCAACAGGCGCGCGGCCTGTTCGATGCGCTGGGCGTCCATCAGGCCGCGATTGACTTCCAGTGCGGTCAGGATGTCGGCATGGATGCTGTCGGCCAGCGTGGCCGGGGCGGCTTCACCGGTGGGGGCGGCGCCGGGCTGCAGGAAGCGCGCGCCCACCGCGGTCGCCTGGGCCAGGCGCAGCTTCAGGTCGCGCACGTCGCGGCAGCCAATGGCCTTGGCAAAGCGCGTCACGCTGGCCTCGCTGACGCCGGCCTTGCGCGCCAGTTCATTGATGCTGGCGGCGGCGGCGCCGGCCAGGTCCTCCAGCACCACCTGCGCCACCTTCTGCTCGGCCAGGCGCAGCGCGGGGCCGCGCTCGGCGATGCGGGTCAGGATGTCGAAAGGCGCGGTCATGGGCGGGCAGGTCGGGTCGGTAGACGGGTCGGAAATGCGAATCGGATCGAAATGTGACGGAAGCTGCAGTGGCCGCGGGCAGGGGCTATAACAGTGACTGGCACCTGGTGGAGGAGGGCCGTCGCATCGTCCCGGCTAGCCCTTCCCGGCCTCTGTATGTTACTTTATAACAAGGATGAAATATCTTATTTTCAGGGATATCATTACGTCAATCAGATTTTTTCAGGGTGATGACAAGCATGCGTGAAATAAAGTATCAGGCTGGCGTGATCGATCCGCTCAACAAGGCGCTGGGCCGTATGGAAGGCCCCATCGCCCCGGATGCGGCCGGACAGACCGGCTGGAACCTGTTGCAGGAAGAGTTGAGCCTGCCGGCCGCGGTGCTCTATGAAGACCGGCTTGCGCACAACCTGGAATGGATGCGCCGTTTCATGAACGAGTATGGCGTGCAGCTTGCGCCGCATGGCAAGACCACCATGGCGCCCAAGCTGTTTGCGCGCCAGCTCGGCGCCGGCGCGTGGGGCATCACGCTGGCCACCGCGCACCAGACCGCGGCCGCGCATGCGCACGGTGTCAAGCGCGTGCTGATGGCCAACCAGCTGGTGGGCCGCCGCAATATGGAAATCATCGCGGACCTGCTGCGCGATCCGGATTTCGAATTCTTCGCGCTGGTGGACTCCGCCGCGCTGGTCGACCAGCTCGGCAAGTTCTTCCAGGAACGCGGGCAGAAGCTGCAGGTGCTGCTGGAGCTGGGCGTGGAGGGCGGGCGCACCGGCGTGCGCGACGACGCGCAGCAGCAGGCCGTGCTCGACGCACTGGCGCGCTGGCCGGACGCGCTGTCGCTGGCCGGCGTGGAAATCTACGAGGGCGTGCTCAAGGAAGAGGCCGATATCCGCAAGTTCCTGCAGCGCACCGTGGCGGTAACGCGGCAACTGGCGCAGGAAGGGCGTTTCGGCCGCAGCCCGGTGGTGATGTCGGGCGCGGGCTCGGCCTGGTACGACGTGGTGGCCGAGGAATTCGCGCGCACCGAGATCGGCGCGCCGATCGACATCGTGCTGCGCCCCGGCTGCTACCTGACGCACGACGTGGGCATCTACCGCGCCGCGCAGCAGCGCATCCTGGCCAGCAACCCGGTCGCGCAGAAGATGCGCGAGGGCCTGCTGCCGGCGCTGCAGCTGTGGGCTTATGTGCAGTCGATCCCCGAGCCCGATCGCGTCATCATCGGCATGGGCAAGCGCGATGCGGCCTTCGACGCCGGCATGCCGATCCCCGCGCGCCTGTACCGCCCCGGCACCGAGGCGCCGGTGGACGTCCCTGCGCACTGGGAGGTCACCGGCATGATGGACCAGCACGCCTACCTGCAGGTCAGGCCGGGCGACGACGTGCAGGTCGGCGACATGATCGCCTTCGATATCTCGCACCCGTGCCTGACCTTCGACAAGTGGCGCCATATCCCGGTGCTGGACCGCGACATGCGCGTGATCGACATCATCCAAACCTTCTTCTGACGCAGGCCACCCCATGAGCATCGACATCCTGGCCTATGGCGAGCCGCTGGTGGAGTTCAACCAGCAGCCCGACGATCCGTCTCGCTACCTGCAGGGTTTTGGCGGCGATACTTCCAATTTCTGCATTGCCGCTGCGCGCCAGGGCGCCAGCACCGGCTATGTCTGCGCGGTAGGGGCCGACACCTTCGGCGAACGCCTGCGCGCGCTGTGGACGCAGGAGCGGGTCGACACCCGCCACGTGCACATCGACGCGGGCGCGCCCACCGGCGTCTACTTTGTCTCGCACGACAACCACGGCCACCGTTTCGACTACCTGCGTGAAGGCTCCGCCGCCAGCCGCTACCAGCATGAGCTGCTGCCGCTGGGCGCGATCGCCGCGGCGCGCTACCTGCACCTGTCGGGCATCAGCCTGGCCATCAGCACCAGCGCCTGCGATGCCGGCCTGGACGCGATGGAGCATGCGCGCAAGGCCGGCACCAAGGTCACGCTGGACACCAACCTGCGGCTGCGCCTGTGGTCGCTGGCGCGCGCGCGCGGCATCATGCGCGAGGCCTTCAGGATGACCGACGTGTGCCTGCCCAGCTGGGACGACATCACCGTGCTGACCGGCCTGGACGACCGCGACGCCATCGCCGACTACCTGCTCGGCTGCGGCATCAGCCTGGTCGCGCTGAAGCTGGGCGAGGAGGGCTCCTACGTGGCCACGCCCGAGTCGCGCGCACTGGTGCCGCCGTATCCGGTCAAGCCGGTGGATGCCACCGGCGCGGGCGACTGCTTCGGCGGCAGCTTTGTCGCGCGCCTGGCCGCGGGCGCCGATCCGTTCGACGCGGCACGCTATGCCAACGTGGCGGCGGCGCTGTCGACCACCGGCTATGGCGCGGTGGCGCCGATCCCCGATGCGCAGACCGTGCTGGCCCGGCTGGCGCAGTCGGTGTCGGTCATCGCGTGACACAGTCGCGCTGAATCCCTGTTTTCCTGCAACCCATCCACTCCGAGACAGCCATGCAAAACCAGACTTCCCCGCTGCTTCAACGCCTTGCCGATGTGCCGGTGATCCCGGTGCTGGAATTCCACTCGGTCGACGAGGCCCTGCACGTCAGCGAGGCGCTGGTCACCGGCGGCTTGCCGCTGCTTGAGATCACGCTGCGCACGCCGGTAGCGCTGGAAGCGATCAAGGCAGTGGCGGCAGCCTTGCCTCAGGCCTGCGTCGGCGCCGGCACGGTGCTGAACGTCGAGCAGCTGCACGCCGTGCGCGACGCGGGCGCGCAGTTTGCGGTTTCACCTGGCCTGACCCCGGCGCTGGCCGAGGGCGCGCAGGGCGCGGGCCTCGCGCTGCTGCCGGGCGTGGCCACCGCCAGCGAGGCCATGGCGGCGCTCGAAGCCGGCTTCACCTTCCTCAAGTTCTTCCCGGCGCAGGCCGCCGGCGGGGTGCCGATGCTGAAGTCGCTGGGCGGGCCGCTGCCGCAACTGCGCTTCTGCCCGACCGGCGGCATTGACGCCGCGCTGGCCCCGACCTATCTGGCGCTGCCCAACGTAGTGTGCGTGGGCGGTTCATGGGTGGTGCCCAAGGACGCCGTTGCCAGTGGCGACTGGGGCCGCATCCGCACGCTGGCCGAACAGGCGAAGGCGCTGCGCAACAAGGGCTGAGCACCTGCAGCGCAACAAAAAACGGCACGCCATGTGGCGTGCCGTTTTCATATCGACGCGGACCGGGCCGCATCGGACTGGGCTGGCGGCTTATTTGTGACGGTCCGCCGAGCTTTCGAGCTTCTGGCCACCGCGCTGAATGTCCTGGCCGAGCCCCGCCATCGTGTTGCAGCCAGCCAACAGGGTGGCAAACAAAACGCACCAGATCCAACCTTTCTTCACGCCGGGCTCCTTTTGAGATGTTTGAGAATCTAGAGATTCGTCGATTCAGGGATTGGCGCCAATTTTACCGCCGCTGCGAGCGGCATTGAAATCTGGTATGTGCCAATTTGTAAATCGTGCAACTCACACAACAGCCGGACCCGTGGTAGCGCCAAGGCGCTCAAGTGGCTGGCGTCAGCAGTTCCCGGGCGCGCTGCTGGATCGCCGCATGGGTCTGCAGCAGCCATGCGGCAGGGAACGGCTGCGCCAGCAGGTAGCCCTGGACGCTCTGGCAGTCCCAGGCGCGCACCGCATCCAGCTGCTGGCGGGTTTCGATGCCCTGGGCGCAGACCGACGCTCCGGCATGCCGCGCGAGCCGGCAGGCCTCGTGCAGGCTTGCCGCACGGTCGCCGGCCTGGCGCGCATGGCCCAGGCCCCGCGCGTCCAGCGTGACTTTGTCCGGGTGCAGCGCCGCCAGCGCCTGGCGGCAGGCGGGGCTGTCGTCGAAATTTCCCAGCGCCAGCTGCAGGCCGCGCCGGCGCAGGGCGGCAAAGCGGGCGATGATCTCGGCGTCGGCCGGCACCGCGCTGGCTGGCAGTTCGATACACAGCCGCTGCGGCGCAATGCCGCCCGCGTCGAGTGCCTGGGCCAGGGCTTCGACCATCTGGGGGCGGTGCAACTGCGCGCTCGAGGCCAGCAGCGTGAACTGAAACGGGGCGATCGCCTCGGCTGCGCGCACCAGCGGCAGCACGCTTTCCAGCAGCCAGTTGCCGATCCGGCCGACCAGACCGAGCGATTCCACCGCGGGCAGGAAAGCCTGCGGTGCCACGCGGCCGAGAAGCGGGTGCTGCCAGCGCAGCCGCACGGTGTAGCCGCTGACCGCGGCGCCGGCAAAGTCGGCGCGCGGCTGCAGCTGCAGGCTTAGCTCGCCGCGCTCCAGCGCGTCGGGCAGCGCCGCCAGCAACGGGGCGGCGGGTGGGGCGGCGGGCTTGTCGGCGCGCGCGAGGCCATCGCCGCCCTGGCGGTTGACCCGCAGCATGGCGTCGAAGGCCTGCTGCAGGCTGCGCTCGGCCGGGATGTCCGGATGGTCCATGGCTACGCCGATGCTGCAGGAAATAAACAGTTCGAAGCCATCGAGCGCAAACGGCCGGGACAGGTCGTCGGCCAGCCGGCTGGCTATGGGGCCCGGATCTGGCACGCCGTCGGGCAGTGCGGTGATGACCACCAGGTCCGCCGCCGCGATCCAGTGCATGATGGCCCCGGGCGGCAGCAGGCAGGCGATGCGGGCTTGCACGATGGCCTGCAGCCTGGCCGCACGCCGGGGGCCGAGGGTTTCGCAGACGCTGGCAAATCGGTCCAGGCGGATGGACAGGATGGCCGCCTGCTGGCCGGCGCGGGCGCGGCGTGCGGTCAGCGCGGATACCACGGCGGACGGCTGCATCGAGCCACTCACGCGCCAGGCAGGGGGCGCGGCGATCTCGTCGGCATCAGAATGCATGAATGGTGTTGCGGACAGCCAGGCAATAGCCCTTGCCATACCCGCGTCTCCCCGTACTAGTTATCGATTTCGTCAGCATGGCAACACCATGCGTGCCGCGGCCGCACGCGGGCCGCGAAGCCTGATCATAAGCCAAGGGGAGGGAGCAGATATCGCAAATTGCGCCAAGGTGACTGGTTCGCAACCTGCGTTTGATGTGGGTCAATGCGGCAGCAGTTGGGTGTGATTTGCGATTGACGCTGCCGCCGGAATTCTGCAGCGGCAGTCAACCTGACCAGTGCCGGCTTCGGCCATCAGCCGGTGGTTTCTTCCTCGGGACCGTCCTGCGGCGGCAGGCGCTGGGCCAGCACCTTGTCGATGCGCTTGCCGTCCATGTCCACGATCTCGAAACGCCAGTCGCCCCATTGCACGCTGTCGGCAATCTGAGGCAGGCGGCCCAGCAGCAGAAGCAGCATGCCGGACAGGGTGTGGTAACGCTCCTTTTCCTCCTCGGGCACCTGGCGCAGGCCGATGCGGTCCTTCAGTTCCGGGATCGGGATCAGGCCGTCGAGCAGCCACGAGCCGTCGTCGCGCTGCACCGCCCATTCCTCGCCGGCGGCGTCGGCCTTGAATTCGCCGGTGATGGCCTCGACCAGGTCTTGCAGCGTGACCAGGCCCAGCACTTCGCCGTATTCGTCGATGACAAAGGCCATCTGGCCACCCGAGCCGCGGAAGTTCTCCAGCAGTTCCATGCCCGTCACGCTCTCCGGCACGAACACCGCCGGCTGTGCCGCGCCCTTCAGGTCGGCTTCTTCGCCGCGCAGCCGGCGCGCCAGCAGCTGGCGCGCGCTGACCACGCCGATGATGTCGTGCATGCCGCCGCGCACCACCGGAAAGCGCGAGTGGTCGGATTCCTCGATGCGGTGCAGGTTTTCATCCAGCGTCTCTTCCACGTCCAGGTAGACGACGTCTCCGCGCGGCACCATCAGCGACGCCAACTGCCGGTCGTCCAGCCGGAACACGTTGCGCACCATGGTGTGCTCATGCTGCTCGATCACACCGGCTTCGGAGCCTTCGACCAGCAGCGCGTGGATTTCTTCCTCGGTCACGCCGGGGCCACGGTCGACCTTGGTGCCCAGCAGCCGCAGCACCAGTCGTGTGGAGCCGGACAGTAGCTTGACGAAGGGGGTCGAGGCTACCGCGAGCCAGCCGATCGGGCGTGCCACCAGGCGCGCAATGGCCTCGGGGGCCATCTGGCCCAGGCGCTTGGGCACCAGTTCACCCAGCACGATGGAAAAGTAGGTCAGGCCCGCCACCACGATGGCGGTTGCCACATAGCCGGCTGTCGTAGCCGGGATCCCGAAGCCCTGGAGCCAGATGCCCATTGGCTGCGCCAGCGTGGATTCGCCGACCACGCCGTTGAGCACGCCGATCGACGTGATGCCGATCTGCACGGTGGACAGGAAGCGGGTGGGATCCTCGCCCAGCTTGATCGCCGCAATGGCGCCGCGGTCGCCGTTCTCGATGTGGCGCTGCAGACGTGCCTTGCGGGCTGTGACCAGTGCGATCTCGGACATCGCAAACAGGCCGTTCAGCAGAATCAGCGCCAGTAGTATGGCAATTTCCATCAGGGTGCGCGCCCTCTGCGCGCCGGGTGTTTGAAAAGACCAAGCATACCATTCGCTTATGACGACCCCGCGCCGGGCAAGGTGGCGATGGTGGCGGCTGCCCCGGTCGCGCAGCGATAACCAGTGGAGATAGCTCGATGCCTAATATTCGATAGATAGTTATCGTTGGCAGCGTCAAACTTCTGTCCGTGGCAAAGGTTGGATTCTGCGATTTCGTGCGGCAGGGGCCTATGCAATGCTCACGGACTCGCCCTGCGATGCGATCAGGCGCGGCTTCGGATCACACTTGCACAGGCACCAGTCATAGCTCAACGCCTGTTCGCGGCCATCAGGCCCCCGATTGGGCAGCCGCTCGCCCACGCACACTATCTTGCCTGTTGTCTTGCATTTCGGGCACCAGACGGGGTCGCCCTCATACGCTAACGCCCGACCGTTAAGCATTTCGGCCCGGGAGGTCGCAATGACAGTACCGCTTGTCGTAGTAGTGTCGCCATTGAAAATGTCATGACGCCGGTTCATCGTCCATTCCTTGAAATCATGTCGTGCTGCTGTTGGGTTGCCTGCCGTCATCCAATTGAGAAGGCTTGGGCACGAAATGCCATTGCCCGAACTCCGGGTCGAACATGGCGATTTGATTGCAGTCGGCAATATCACCTGGCGTAAAGGCGATAGCTTCAGCGGCACGCTCAAGCGCCGTGGTCAGGCGGGTAGCGTCCCACATCAAGATTTCCCTGTTGGTTTCTTGCCAGGCAAACAGGCCTGCGGCTTCGCGCAACTTGGCAAATTCCGCCAGCGTTACCGCATCCGCTTCGAACCCTAGCGCCTCGCGCGCCCAGTGATGCATCTCGCGGGAGTATCTGCCGACTGCACCGCGTGGCGTCTGCAGCAGGCATCCGTCACATGCCGGCCAGCCAAGATGGATGTTGGCGATAAAGCCGGCGCCATCCGCGTCTCGAAATAAGTTTCCATCGAGAAGTGATGCTGGCGCTACTTGGCAGGCCTGCCCGAGTGCGCCCCTCATTCCTGCTTCGAGCATGGCATCGAATGGCGACAGGAAGCACGTGATGGCACGGCCATGCTCGGTGGTGGATGAGACAGCGCAGGCGTCTCCGTCATCGTCTTCGAAAATGAGCACGTAGGCGGGAATGTTTTGAAAGAATGCCATTGCCTTATAGCATTCCCCGTTTCTGGAGCCTGGCATGCCCCTCTCGATCAGTTATGCAGTACGTTCGGAAGCCAATTTTCATTATTAGATAATTGTATAAGGAGTAACGTTAATTCATTGTATTTTGAGGTTTTTCCATACTTCCTTTACCTTTGGCAAGGTGCGGCGAGGCATTGCACCAGTGTCCCTAACAACATCGCTGTCATCCCCTTCCAGCATGGAATATCAAGGCTGAGCCGAGCCACTGAATGAGTGTCACCGGCCATCCAATTGCCGGAGGCGTCTTCGAATGGAACTTGCATTCTTGTACGGATACGCGACAACGGCGCCTTTCTTCATTCCGTCCCAACCTTGCCCAAATTTATTCATGACCTTCTCTTGCTTTATAAATGGTGGTCCGTCTCCATCGTGGTTGTATTTGTATATATAAACCTTGTAGAAGTCCCCTTGAAAATCGGCGGCTTGAGAACTTATCGACCACTTTACCAGAACAACAAAACTATCTTTTCTCCAAAAAAGAACAGTAATAATCTGTGGACTTCCTCCTTCTGCATTATATCTATCTATTTCCGAAGATTTAGAATCTCCGCAAAACCAGTTTGTCACTATGTTGTACGGTTGCGTACCAAGTTCATTCATTGCGATCGGATATGGCTCCTGCTTGAACTCCAAGGCGCAACCGCGCTTTATTGACTCTGCTGGGAATATTTTTGATAATTCGCCTGCGGAAAGCGAGATTGACTGCGAAATTACGCCAACTAAAATCAAAAAAACGGCAGCTGCAGTTTTCCTTACCATCCGTTTGCCCCGGTTATTGCTGCATCCCAATCATGTTTGCATGGCTGCCCGTCTTTGTTGAGTATCTCAAAAGCTCGCCTGGCAGCAGCCTTTCTGCGCTCCAAATCTTTTAATGCCGGATTTATGATTTTTGTAACATATCTTGGATTATTTGCGTCGGCCAGAGGATTAAGTTTTCGGCTGCTCCAAAACCAAGCTGACGAGTCTGTGACTGCATGCCAGTTGCTTTCAAGCAATGCGGGATCGGTTGTTATGTCAAGGCCGGTGGCTTGTTTGTATTCGTTGTAGGATGCCAGCCATGTCAAATGCAGAAGGCCACGCCCCCGGTAATCTCTATTCGGATAGGTGTCATCTCCAAACAGAACCACGCCTAACTCACTGTCGTTGTTCACAAGATGGGATTTGGTGTAAGTTTCCATTTGCGCGACGGTCCAGTTCGAATGGAGTCGGCGCAAGCCATTTCTTATGGCGGTATTATATATCCTCCATAATCTGTCCCCGTCGCTATAACGCAGGCTCTCTCTGAATGCGGTGAAGCCGCCGCATTCAACTTCACATTGCCCAAAGAAATGAGAAATGCGGTTGCAGGTGTTTATCTTATATTTTGAGAATGCCGAATTCAATTCTGCAGGGAACGCGTTTGCGTTCAGCTCGCTTATGCTGGGGAATATTTTTTTCAGAATTTCAGACGTTATTCTTAGATCTGTACCGCAATGTGCGCATGATAGTGTCCCCGAAGACTGGAAATTGCTGATCAGCGCGATTGGATGAATATGCAGCACGGTCGCGCTGGCCGGAAAACCCGCCACCTTGCCCTTCACGTCATCCCACCATTGCAGCTTTTTGATCCGCTCCAGGTCGCACAGCCAGTTGTCCCTGGCATTGCGCATCAAGGGCGTGATGGAATTCCACCGGCTCATGTCGCCACCCCATTCGCTCTCGTAGCGGAGGATGACGTGCGATAGTGCCTGGGCGAGCGACGGCAGGCGCATGGCCAACTGGATGGCTCGCGCCGTGACCCTGCCGCCGCCCTTGCCTTTGCCATCCCCGGCGTCCAGTTTTGCTACCGTCTGCTCCAGCTTGAGCAACAGCGCGCTGTTGTTCACCGCCGCCAGCGACGGCTCGAACTCCTTCTGTTCCTTCCAGTTGGCAGCCCCGGTGATGACCAGATTGCGCCGGAAGGCATCGGCGATCTGGATGCCCGTGGCGTCCACGGTTTCGAAGCGGGGCCAGGCCCACGGGCTTTCCCATTTCGTGCCAGGGTGGTTCTTCTCGCATACCCAGCCCCATGCATTCTTGCCATCGGCGGTGCTGAACGGTACATGCCACCAGTTGACCTTCTGGTCGTCGGTGGCCTTGTCTTTGGCCTCCAGGGCGTCCAGTTGTCCGCGCGGGAGGATGAGCGGGAAGCCGTTGGCCGGTTCGGCGACGCCTTGCAGGTCCAGCGGGAACCGGCTCCAGGCCGGCGTGTCATCCCCGGCGTTTGCCAGCTTGGCGCGCTCGATCCAGACCGGCGGACCGTCAGACTGGTAGGCGACATCCATTCTTCCCAGATGCATCGACTGCACCTTGACCCACGGCCCGCCGGTCGGGCTGTCTGCGGTGGGTTCTACCTTCTTTACCGCATGGTAAAGCCGCAGCTTGCGGTCGGCTGCCGGAATGGCCTGCACCAGCTTTGCCCCGGCATTGATAACCAGCAAGCTGCGCTGGTCCGCCGGCAATTGCGCAGCCCTGGTGCGGCTCTTGGCAAGGAACGCGCTGAAGCCATCGTCGGCAAAGACTTCCAGGTGCAGTATCTGGCGCCGGGCGATGGGCGGCAGCGGTGTCGCGCGCTCGTAGTCGTGGTATTCGCCAAGCTGTCCCAGCGGCGTGCCAGCTTTCACCGGTATCGGCGTGACCGGTATGACGACCAGATCTAGCTGCCTGGGCTCCTTGGCGGGCTGGTGGCCACGCAGGTTGATCCAGCCCCAGTCGTCCTTGGGGGTGGTCGGCGCGTTGGGGGTGCCGTCCGGCGCTTCCCATGGCACGTTCAGGTCTTCCGAGCCAAATGTTCCCCCGGCGGTAGGGCTGATCATCGCGCCCTTGATGATGGAATGAATATGTCCCCACTCGCCGCGTTTCTCACCGACGGTAATCTCGCAGCTTGCCGGAAGGAAAGCGACCTGCTTTCCCGCCGTGAACTGGCCCCGCTTCCTGCCCGCCTTCGGCTCAGTCCAGACGAAGGCGCCGGCCGCGGCGGGTGCGTCGCCGCCGGGCGCCGGATGCTGATGGTCCTTGCCGAGAATCCGGAAGGCGTCAACGTCCCACCAGAACGGGCGGCGCAGCTTCTCGTCGGCCAGGTAAGTACTCCAATCAGCCATATGCAGGTACAGGCTGTAGACGTCTTGCTTTTCGTCGGCGGGCTGCGGCCCCGTGCTGTTTGGCGCCGGTGGCAAGGCCAGGTGATGGCGCACCAGTACGAAGCCCGTCGAGTACGCCGCCCATTTGCCATCTGCGAATTGCAAGTGCGGATTGCGATCAATGATCCGGTAAGCGACGATCTCGCCGTCCGCGATGCAGCGCACGCCGCCAGTCTGGTCGAGGCTGGGCGCGGTGCCGCCGCCGAAATGCGTGCCACCATGCGGGAAGCCATTCACCCCGAGCGGGAAGAGGCCGTCATCCATGAGCGACAAGGCGTGATAGAACTTTTGCGAATCAGTGATTTCCTTCTTCTGGGCGTCGGCAAAGGGATACGTCCAGGTCAGTGCGGCGGGCGCTGACGGGGCCGGGCGGGGCGCCGGTGACGGGGTGGGAGCGGGATGCGGTTGAGTGGCCATGTCTTGCGGTGTGTCTTCAAGGTAGATTCAGGGAATCGCGCGGCGTGGTCTCCGCCACTAGCCGGAGTGGCGGGAGCCGTGCGCCCCCGTATCGGGCAGATCGGTGCTATAAGGCAAGGACGGTTTCCGCACCTCCGCGCCCGGCTCTTGCCGCTGCCAGGACATGGCTTTCTCCCTCATGTCGCCCGGCGTCACCTGTTCGATACGGCAGGCGTTGATCCGGATATAGGAGCCACCCGCGCCAATCCAGATTTCCTTGTCTGCCGTCAGACTCAGCTTGCCGTCCGTGCTGGAAATGGTGAGGTCCTTCAGGGCTGACATGACAAGCTCATCGCTTTGCGCTTGAATCTGGACCTTGCCGCGTGCCGCAAACAGCTTGATGCCCAGGCTATGCGCGAACAGGGACAGGGCATCTCCCGCGGCCATCGCGATATTCTTCAGGGCGCTGACGGCAAAGCCGGTGCCCGTTGCCACGTTCACGCCATTCCCCGCGCCCACCGAGATGCGATCCGGCGTCGAGATCGCAATGCCCTTTGGTGCGGATAGCAGCATGACGGCCTCTTTCAACTCGTTTACGCTCGCCTTGAGCCAGGCATTTTCGGCCCTCAGGTCGGCAATCTCCGTCTTGGCGAGCTTGGCCGCATCTGCCAGCGTCTGCGCCTGCTCCAGCGCGAGGGTTAGCTGACGCATCGCGGCGGCGGTGTCGTTCTGCTTGCCATTCGCCCGCTGCTGGATATCTGCCGACAGCAGCAGGCCGCCCCCTGCGCGTATCGCGCCTTGCGCATCGGTGCGCAATTCAAAGCCTTCACCTCTCTTCTGTCGCTTGCCGTTGACGATGTGGCCGAGGGTCAGCTAGCTCTTCCCCGAATGCTCGGTGGAGAACTTGATGTGTTCCTCGCCCGGCCAATCCTCGATCTCGAATTTGCTGTCGCCCTGTGTGCGGATGACGTTGCGCGACAGCCAGCGGTCCTGATTCGTGATCAGGTCGGCGTGCTGGCTGTTGTGCTGCACGTGGGCGATGTACGGCTTGTTGGGGTTGCCGTCGCGGAAGGCCACGTCCACGTAGGTGCCATCGATCAGCGGGAAGTGGAAGCCCGTCTGGTTTGCCCCCGCGAACGGCTTGGCGAACGCGAGCGGCACGCTCTCGCCACTGTTGGGCCATTCATCAAAGTCGAAGTCGAAGCGGACGACATATCTGCCTTCTTGTGTGAGGTAGGCGTATTTGTACTGGCCGGGAGATGTGACGCGGGCGCTCAGCGTGCCCGAAATGCGCGGCCAGTTCGCTTCGTCCATCGGCAGGCGGAAACGCCGGTCACATGGAATCGCCTGGTAGGTATTACGGTAGGCGGCATCGCGCCCGCCGCTGTGGATGACCTCGGTGATCACCTGGCCGTTGGGCGCATCGGGCAGTGCCCGGTCCATGCGCAGGATGCGTGCCGGGCACAATGCCAGCACGTTACTCTGGCCCGCGAAGATCAACTGCCCGGCAAACTCCACCTCATGGCGCAATTGCGCCTCCCACCTGGCCCCTTCGAAGTCCAAGTGGTGAGTGCCGTAGATATAAGACTGGCCGTAGGTCGTCTTCTCCTTGCGCGCGACGTTGGCCTCGCCGGTGGGGCGCTCCCAGGCCTTGTCGGGGTTGAAGTCCGCAACCCGGAACGATTCCGGTATGGTCTTCGCGTGCATGTTTAGCGAGAACACCGCTTCCTTGCCGGATTCCAGTCCGGCCGTCTCGCGATAGGGTACGTGCAGTTCCGGCTGGTAAATGTAGTGGTCGATGTCGTCGCCAAACACAACCATCTCGCCAAACTTGCCGGGGGTGAAATAAAAGTAGAGTCCCTCCTGTTCGCATAGCAGTCGGATGTATGCCAGATCAGACAGCTCGTACTGCATGCGGAACCTGTGCTGCGGATATTTGCGGCGAATCTTGAAGGCGAACTGGTGGCCCTTCAGGCCGTGGCGGCGCAGGATTGCCTCGATGATCTGCGGGGCGGTCTGCTGCTGATAGATGCGGCTGGCGCGCGTGAGCTTCAATCGCGCGACGAGCGGCTCGACTACGATCTCGTAGCCGCTGAAGTCCCGGGTCTGCCGGGTCCTGGAGAAGCGCGTGATGCAGCCCGCGAACTTGCGCGGCGCGCTGCCATCGCCGTCGTCAATCAGGAAGGTTGCGTCCTTGTTGAGGTAGTCGGCGCGATCCAGTTCCAGTGGGTGGGTAAGCTGGATGGTCACGGCATAAGTCTCGCCCATCCGCTCCACGGCCTCAAACGACACCACCGACAGCGCGGCGGCGCTTGCGATGCCGGACACTTGCAGGAAGTAAGCCTGCCGCCGGGTCAGTCCCTTGAGCAGCGCATCTCCATATGTCCTCCGTTCCTCAGGCAAATCCGCCATTGCGTGCGCTCCGTTGTCAGCGTTATCGAACTTGCTGCAGGCACTACGCATCCTGCGACGCATGGTCCCGCGCGTCGCAAGTTAGCGGCATTCCGTAAGGCCGGAAACACTGTAGGACGGCGCTGATGCACCTTTTCAACCTGCATCAACGTCTACGCGCAAATCGGAGACGTCCTATATCGGCTGTATCTCGTCTGTGTTAGTCATCGCCGGGGCCTGGCGGGGCGCCTGCGCTGCCTGAATTGCAGCCATTACCCACCAGGTAATCGTCATCCCTCGTCATCCATGCTGTAATGCAGCCATGGAAACGCTGACCCCCGCCTCCGAAGCCACCCTCGACTTCCCCGGCCTGCTGCGCTACTGGCGCGGCAAGCGCGGCTACAGCCAGCTGGCGCTGTCGCTGGCCGCCGGGGTGTCGCAGCGGCACATCTCCTTCCTTGAATCCGGGCGCGCCCGCCCCAGCCGCGAAATGGTGCTGGCGCTGGCCGAGCGCCTGGGCGTGCCGCTGCGCCAGCGCAACCGGCTGCTGCTGGCCAGCGGTTTTGCCCCGGCCTACAGCGAGCACGCGCTGGCCTCGCCGCCGCTGCAGATGGTGCAGCAGGCGATCGCACTGATCCTGGCCAAGCAGGAGCCGTACCCGGCCGTGGTGCTGGACCGCTTCTGGAACCTGGTGGATGCCAATGCGGCGTACCGCGGCATGCTCGACACGCTGCTGGGCGGTCGTCCGCCGGCGTCGCTGGCCGAGGACACGCGCCGCATCAACCTGATGCTGACGGTGTTCGATCCCGATGGCCTGTGGCCGGTCATCGAAAACGCGCGCCAGGTCGGCCGTTACCTGTTGCGGCGCGTCTGGCAGGAACTACAGGTGCAGGCGCACGACCAGACCGCGCGCGAGATCTTCGGGCGCATTGCCGACTGGCATCCGGACATGGTGGGGCCGGGCGGCGTGCTGCTGCCCGAGGACGACGGCACCGATGGCCCGCCGCCGCCGTTGCTGCCGGTGGTGCTGCATGCCGGCGCGTTCCGGGCGTCGCTGTTCTCGACGCTGACCACGCTCGGCATTCCGCAGGACATCACGTTGCAGGAACTGCGCATCGAATGCTTCTTTCCGGCCGACGACGCCACGCGCACCCTGTTTGAAGCGCGGGGCGGGCCGCGGCAACCCGCCGTCAGAAGTGGTAGCGAAGGTAGATGACGTGGAAGGTGGTGCCAGGATTGGGCTCCTTGATGCCGGCATTGGACAGGTGCTGGAAGCGGTAGCCCGCGGTAAAGTTCCGGTTCTTGCCGACCGTCATGCCGATCCCGGCGTATTCCGAAAACTGGAACGCAGAGGAAATGACATGGTCATCCGAGGTGCGCGTGCCGGTCAGCAGCCGCGGGCCAACCGATAGCTCGACGAACGGCACCCAGGTGTGCCGCCACCATGCGACCCGCACCACCGGCGAGGCGCCAAACTCCCACAGGTTGTTCGGGTTCTTGTCGCTGGTGCTGCGCCAGTGCGCGACGTTGACCTCCCATTGCAGGTCCACCTGCCAGCCCTGCGGGTTGCCCCACGCAAAGCCTGAATCCCACAGCATGGCGACCTCCGCCTTCTGCACGTGGTGGGAATCGTCAAACCCGTAGCCAAGCTGCACAGCAGGTGCCGCGAACGCTGACGCACACCAGCACCAGGGCAGGGCAAACAGTCCGGCGATCGTTGCGCGATGCGGCCAGCGGCGCCGGTGGGTGGGCGAAGTCGGGGTGGAAGACAAACTACTCGCACGGCTGTCTTGTCTGGCTTCTTGTTCTGGTGGGCGCATTGGGAGCACGTTGAAAAGATGCTGCGTTGTTGTCAGGCAAGGATTGGGGCGGCCGCCGCTGGTGGCACCACATGCGCTGCCTCCTTCCCATATTTGTAGTACACGGCACGACACATTGCAGCAACGGCGTGTGACCGACACCGCGCAGCAACAGCGGCGAAGCAACAATAACAATCGTGCTAACATTCGCGGTCCGGTGCCGGCCGCATGGCCGCACCGGTTTCGTTACGTCTTCAGGGCGGGGTGAAAGTCCCCACCGGCGGTATGCCGCGGCGCGCAGTGCGTGTCCGGCGAGCCCGCGAGCGCTCGCATTCCCGTGCGAGGTCAGCAGACCTGGTGAGAGGCCAGGGCCGACGGTCATAGTCCGGATGAAAGAAGATGGGCGGAGCTTGCCCGCGCGGCCTGGCGTCTTGCCTGGTCTTGCGGTCCGCTGTTGCCTTGCGCTGCGCGCCGGGCATGGCTGCTCGCGCTTGCGCTTCTGGCGCGGTGTGCGGGCGCTGCGGCTCCGTTGACCCTTCCCCTGGAACGCCCATTGATGCTGAACCCGGAGCGTTTCATGTCTAGCCTTTCCACCGAAGCTGTTGCACCCGGGGTGTCCGCGGATCTTGCCGCCGATGCCGCTGTTGATGCCGATGCCCGTTCCCTGGCCGCGCGCATCGCGCAGGCGCTGGACGCCATGCGCGAAGGCCGTCCGGTCGTGTTGCTCGACGACGACGACCGCGAGAACGAGGCCGACCTGATCCTGGCCGCAGAACGTCTGACCCAGGCCAATATGGCCATGATGATCCGCGAATGCAGCGGCATCGTCTGCCTGTGCCTGCCCACGGACAAGGTGCGCAGCCTCGGCTTGCGGCCGATGGTCGAGCACAACCGCAGCCAGTACGGCACGGCCTTTACTGTGTCGATTGAAGCCCGCGAAGGCGTCAGCACAGGCGTCAGCGCCGCTGACCGCATCACCACCATCCGCGCCGCCATTGCCGAGGAAGCCGGCACCGACGCGGTGGTCAGCCCTGGCCATGTGTTTCCGCTGGTGGCGCGCGACGGCGGTGTGCTGGAGCGCCGCGGCCATACCGAGGGGTCGGTCGACCTGGCCCGCATGGCCGGGCTCTCGCCGGCCGCGGTGCTGTGCGAGCTGATGAACCCGGACGGCACCATGGCGCGCCGCCCGGAGGCGCTGACCTTTGCCGAGATGTACCGGTTGCCGGTGCTGACCATCGAGGACCTGGTTGCCTGGCGGCGGCTGCACGGCTGAAAAGGCCTTTCCTGCATGCATTGCGGCGGGCAAAGCTGCCGGAATGCATGCTCCTGTGCGACAATACGGATCGATTTTTCCCGTCTATACGAGGGCGATTCCATGATGTTCCGCATTTTTAGGCGCGCAGCCGCGCTGGCTGGCTGCGTGTTGGGACTGGCCGTGCCGCAGGCGCATGCCGATGACGGCGCCGCGCCGGCCCCGTCCACCGCTTCCGCCGCTTCGGCTTTCGCCTCCCGCCCGGCCGCACCCGATCCCGGCGCCCCCGATCCGCAGCGCTGGCTTCCCCTGATGGGCGCCAATGGCGTGATCTCTTATTTCGACCAGTCCGCGGTGCGCCGCCAGGGCACCGAAGTGGGCGTGGTGGTGATGCGCAATGCGCCGTCCGGCGTGATCCGCACCGCCAGCGGCGACCCGATCCGCTCGTCGCTCAAGCGCATGGTGCTGAACTGCGCCACGTCGATGTTCGCCGTGGTCGAGCAGACGCTCTACAGCAAGCGCTTTGCGCGCGGCGACTCGCTCTATACCATCCGGGCCCCGCAGTACGGCACCTTCCAGGCCGCCGGCCCCGGCACGATCGCCGGGGAACTGCTGCGCAAACTGTGCCGGTGAACTGAGCGCCGCAGGGCACTCCATCGTGCCATCTCAGGGTTTGTCCCGGTCAACGGTGAGCGAACCCTCCTCGTTGATGCTGATGACAGGACGCGAGCCAATGGCGTCCGTTGTGGCAGGCATTGCTGCTACCCCTACCAGCAAGACAAAGGAGGAGATGGAAATGAAGAAATGGATCGTCATGCTGTCGCTGGCAATGTTCGGTGCGGGCGCGATGGCGCAGGCGCCGGCAACTCCGGCCACGCCTGCCACCCCGGCTGCGCCGGCGGCAGCGCCGACTGACAAGGCCGCGCCGGCCAAGGCAGACAGCAGCAAGGCCAAGGCCAAGAAGACCAGCGCCAAGAAAAAGAAGAGCCACGCCAAAGCCCCGATGACAAACAAAGGCGCCTGAGCGCGCCGCTGATGGCGGCGGGCGCACGGCTCCCCGGCAAGCGGGGACGCAGGCTGCGCCCGTGACGGCCATGCCGCCAAGCAGATAGAGGCTGGCCGCGCCGGCAAGGCGCGGCACTGCCGTGCATGGGGCAGCCTTGCGGCACGCATCGCGTGCTGTCCGGGGGGAAAGGGCAAGGGCTGTCCGGCGGATCGCAACAGGAGGCTTCGGCCTCCTTTTTTTGTCTGCCGCCGGCGTAGCCACGCCACCGGCTTTGCGTGCGCGCCAGCGCACGTTATGCTTGCGGGCAACGTGCCGGGCCTGGCGTGGAGCCATCGCGCCGGCACAAGCGAACTTGACCGGAGCGTATTTATGGCAGCGCTAGCAGCCTGGCGGCGGTGGCCGCGGTTGGCGGCAATGTGGATGGCTGGACTGGGTTGGGTGGCATGCGTGCTGTGGGCGCACGGCAGCCTGGCGGCGCCTGCATCCGTGCCCGCAACCGCGCAGGCATCGACTGCGGTGCGCAGCGGCAATGCGGTCGAGCTGCGGCTGATGGATCGGCCCATCGCCACGCTGCGCGCAGAGATCGCGGGCGCCACGCCCGCCATGCGGGCCGCACGTGCCCAGCAAGTGTTCGGTGACCTGGCCGAACGCGACCTGGCACTGCCGCTGGTGCAGGTCAGCGGCACCGTCGACGGCGCGCCGATGATCGGCTTCCGGCTCGGCGACCAGTTGCTGTTCGCGCTTACCGCGCAAGACCTCTCCCCCGAAGACAGCCTGACCCTTGAGGCCGCCGCCGCGCGCGCGGCGGCGGGCGCGCGCGCGGCCATCGGCGCGCGGCGTGCCCATCTGCACTGGCCCAATCTGCTGCGCGGCGCCGCGCTGAGCCTGCTTGGCCTGGCTGTGCTGGCCGCGCTGACCTCGGGCGTGGCGCGCGCCGGCGTGGCCCTGCGCGCACGCTTGCAACTGGCATTGGAGCGGCACCTGGCGCGGCGGGTCAGCGGGCAGTTCGACTGGACCGGCGCGCTTTACCAGCTGGTCGCCCGCATCGTGCAGATCCTGACGATCGGCCTGGTGCTGGTGCTGGCCTTTATCTGGCTGGAATTCGCCCTCGAGCAGTTTCCGCTGACGCAGCCGATGGGCGACCGCATGGGCGCCTTCATCATTGGCCTGCTGTCGCAGATCGCGCTGTCGATGGTGTCTGCGGTGCCGGGCCTGGTTACGGTGGCGGTGATCCTGCTGATCACGCGCGCGGTGCAGCGGCTGGTGTCGAACATCTTCAAGGCGGTGCAGAAGGGCCAGATCACAGTGCCCGGCCTGCATCCGGAGACGGCCGGCGCCACGCGGCGGCTGGCGGCGGCGGTGATCTGGGCGCTGGGCTTCACCTTTGCCTACCCGTATATCCCCGGGTCGCAAAGCGATGTGTTCAAGGGGCTGTCGGTGCTGCTCGGCTTCATGGTGACGCTCGGGTCGGCCAATGTGGTCAACCAGCTGATGAGCGGCATGGTGGTGGTGTATTCGCGCGCGCTGCGGCGCGGCGACATGGTGTGCATCGGCGACACGGTGGGCACTGTGGCCTCGCTTGACGCGCTCTCGGTCAAGGTGATCAACCTGCGCAACGAAGAGGTGACGCTACCCAATGCGGTGGTGGTCGGCAGTGCCATCCACAACTACACGCGCCACGGCAGCGTGCGCGACCCCGCCGCGCAGGAGAGCTGGCAGGCAGCGCTGGTTTCCACCTCGGTCACGATCGGCTACGACACGCCGTGGCGGCAGGTCCATGCGATGCTGCTGGCCGCCGCCGCCGAGGCGGCGCACATCGCGCCGTCGCCCACGCCGTTCGTGCTGCAGCGGGGGCTGGCGGACTTCTACGTCGAGTATGAGCTGTTTGCCGCGCTGGACCATCCGCGCAACCGCTTCTACGCGCTGTCGGCCCTGCACGCTGCGATCCAGGACCAGTTCAACACCCACGGCGTGCAGATCATGTCGCCGCACTTCATTGCGCAGCCGGACAACACGGTCTATGTCCCGGAAGCCAAGTGGTATGAGCGTCCCGGTTCGCCACGGGTAGATCCTGCTGCACGGCCGCATCGCGCACCGTCGAACGCGGCGTGAGCGCCGGCGGTGCGGCCCAGCACCGCTTATTCACCCACGTGGCGCGATTTCCATTGCCCGTTCGACTGCTTGCAGAACCAGCCGCTCCAGTGCTCTTCGGCACTGCCGCGCTTGAGGTCCGACTTCAGGCGCCGGCAGGGCTGGCCCTTGTCGGTCTTGCTTTCGACCGGCGTGATGGTGCCGTCGACCTGCAGGCGCCGCCCGGCGGCCGGGAAGGTCCATTCGACGGCCTGGCCATCGGCCGTATCGTTCAGCGCCTTGCGCACGGACTGGGCCAGCGACGCGCCTTCCTTGTCGTTGAGCGTGCCGATGATGGTGCCGGTCAGGTAATTGTCGAAGTACGCCTGCGCCGGTGCGGCGGCAGCAAGCAGCAGGGTGGCACCGAGTGCGCCGGCGATGGCGGCACGCAGGGCAGGGCGGGCGATAGCGTCGGTTTGCCGAGGGAGCATGACGATTCCTTGTAGCGTCGTGGTGGCGTTTGGGTGGCATTGTAAGCGCAATGCAGGCCCGCGGCGCGCGCGGGGCGGTTGACTCCTGCCTGGCCCTGACCTAGCGTTGATTGCTGCCCCGCGCGCTGCGTTGGCCAGCAGCGGCGCACCCTGTGCCCTATGCATGGCAGGCGCCTTTCCTGCGAGAGGAGATCCCCATGAAGCTGCGCTACCTCACCATCGGACTGGCCGCCGCCTGCGCCTTCGGCGCGTTGCAGGCCCAGACCGCGGGCAAGACCGATAAATTCAACCCGTACACCGACGGCGCCAGGCAGGACAAATTCAGCCCGTACTCGGATGGCGCAAAAAGCGATAACGCGAACTCGCTGAACCCGGGCGCGCGCCCCGACCAGATGGAGCCGATCCAGGGCGGCGCGCAGAAATCCTTTGACTCCTACAGCCAGGGCGGCATGAACAGCGGCAAATTCGATCCGTATTCCGAAGGCGCCAAGAGTGGGAAGTTCGACCCGTACAGCGAAGGTGCTAAAAAGTAACAGTGTATTAAGAGGGCCGGGCGCCGCCCGCCCCGGATCTGTGCCAGGCGACCGCGACCGGCAGGTGCCGTTCCCGCCGATGCTCGCGGCAGTGTGACCCCGGCGCCCGGAAACCCTTGCCCGGAGCGGCTTTCGGGTAACCCCGCCAACATTTTGTTTCAAACCTTGCGTGATCGAAACGTGACTTCTGCGTCTCGAATTGTTATGGTTTATTGCGCATTGCAACAAACCGGACACAGTGCCCCGCGGGCCGTCTGCCCCGGCTGTTCTTCCCCGTTTCCGGGCCTCGCCACTCGGCGCCGGGCCCGTCTCTTGCTGTGTCCTCCTTCGTTCTGACCGCCGATGCCGGTCACGCCGATTCAACCGCTCACCCTGGCATACATGTCACAGATCGCCACGCCACGATTTACAGAACCGCTTACCCGGCCCGCCACCGGGCCGGGTGCCCGTCGCTGCGCGGCGCGGGCCGGTGCGCGGATCGCGGCCTGGCTCGGGGGCGGGGCGCTGGCGCTGTGTGCCATGGCGGCCCATGCCTTCGACTTCGACACGGTCGCGGCGCGCGCGCGCCAGCTGGCAGCCGCGCCCTACAAGGCGCCGCCGCAGAATCTGCCGCGCGAACTGCGCGAGCTTTCCTACGAGCGCTACCGCGAGATCGAATACAAGCCCGAGCGCTTTGCCTGGCGCGGCACGCGCTCGCCGTTCGAGCTGTCGTTCTTCCACGAGGGCATGGTGTTCGATCAGCCCGTGCGCATCCATGAAGTGGTGGGCGACACCGTGCGCGAATTCCGCTTCGACCCTTCCGCGTTCAACTACGGCCCGCACAAGGTCGATGCCGCCAAGCTCAAGGGGCTGGGCTACGCGGGTTTCCGCATCCTGTATCCGCTGAACCCGGGCAAGCGCAAGGATGAGCTGGCGTCGTTCCTCGGCGCTAGCTACTTCCGCGCGCTCGGCAAGGACCAGTGGTACGGGCTCTCGGCGCGCGGCCTGGCGGTGGACACCGCGCTCAACTCGGGCGAGGAGTTCCCGCGCTTTGTCGAATACTGGATCGAACGCCCGGGACCGAATGCGAAGGACATCACGATCTACGCGCTGATGGATTCGCGCCGCATGAGCGGCGCGTACCGCTTGACCATCAAGCCCGGCGCGGAGACCGCGATGGAGGTCAAGGCGCGCCTCTACCTGCGCGAGAACGTGACCAAGCTGGGGCTGGCGCCGCTGACCAGCATGTTCCTGTATGGCGAGAACCAGCCGTCGGCCGCGCAGGATTTCCGGCCCGAGGTGCATGACTCCGACGGCCTGTCGATCCACCTGGGCACCGGCGAATGGGTCTGGCGTCCGCTGGTCAATCCCAAGCGCCTGCTGGTGACCTCATTCGCGGCGTCCAATCCGCTGGGTTTCGGGCTGATGCAGCGCGACCGCAGTTTCAACAGCTACCAGGAGATCGGCGCCTGGTATGAACGCCGGCCCAGCGGCTGGGTGCAGCCGCGCGGCAACTGGGGCTCGGGCCGTGTGGAATTGGTGCAGATCCCGACGCCGGACGAGACCAATGACAACATCGTCGCCTATTGGGTGCCCGACAACCCGCCCAAGCCGAAGCAACCCTTCGATTATGAGTACCGGCTGCTGTGGCAGAAGGACGGCGAACAACAGCCGCCGCTGTCGTGGGTGACCCAGACCCGCCTGGGCCAGGGCCAGACCCGCGATAAGGAAGACACGAGCTTTTCGCTGGTGGTGGACTTCGAAGGCCCGGCCTTGCGCAAGCTGCCGGCGGACGTGCGCATCGACCCGGTGGTTTCGGCCGATGCCAACGGTGAACTGCTGAAAACGTCGGTGCAACGCAATGACGCGACCGGCGGCTGGCGCATGACCATGGTGATGCGCCGCAAGGACGAAACCAAGCCGGTAGAGTTGCGCGGCTATCTTCGCAACGGCAATACAACCCTGTCCGAGACGTGGAGCTACATCTTACCCCCAGGCTAAAGCAGCGCCCGGCCCAGGCGGCGGCATGCGAGCGCTATGTCGACCGCCTGCCCGTATCGCCTGAAGTGCGCAGCGAACTGCTGGCGGACGGCCCGAGCATGGCCGCTGCGCCGGTCGCGCCGGTGACTTCCGGTGCCCCGGTGATCAACGTAGACGGGCGCGACGCGCAGGAAGCGATCGCGCGCCTGCAGTCGCGCCTGGCCGCCAGGGACACGCCGCCGGCGCAAGGCAGCAGCGCCTATGCCTCGGTAGGCCGGCGCTTCGCCATCGCGTACGGCAATCCGCAGGTTGACGGCGCGCCGCTGCTGCAGCGGCGCGAAGACGGCACCGTGAAAGTCGATACCGGCCCCGAACCCGAGCGCAGCTCGATGGTGCCGCGCCAGTGGCCGCCGCATATCGTCACGGGCTGGCTGCGCAATACCTGGCGCCGCATGCTGGGCCGCCCGCCCGTGCCCAAGACCTGGGACACGCTGCATGACGGCCCCGACGCCGAAGGCAAATGGCACCCGGCAGGCTCGCACCGCCGCTGGTTCCTGCTGGGCCTGGTCGTGATGCAGACCGTGCTGGCCACGTACTTCATGCGCAACGTGCTGCCGTACCACGGCGCGGATCCGCTTGAATTTGCCATCCTGGTGCTGTTCGCCATCCTGTTCTCGTGGGTATCGGCAGGCTTCTGGACCGCGATGATGGGTTTCCTGGTGCTGGCCAAGGGTGGCGACCGGCATCTGATTTCGCGCTCCGCCGCGCCGGATGGGCCGATCGCGCCCGAGGCGCGCACCGCGATCATCATGCCGATCTGCAATGAGGACGTGACGCGCGTGTTCGCCGGCCTGCGCGCCACCTATGAATCGCTGGCGCGCACCCCGCACCTGTCCAATTTCGATTTCATTGTGCTGTCGGACAGCGGCAACCCTGACCTGCGCACCGCCGAGCATGATGCGTGGATGGAGTTGTGCCGCGCCGTCGGCGGCTTCGGGCGCATCTTCTACCGCTGGCGCCGCCACCGCGTGAAGCGCAAGACCGGCAACGTGGCCGACTTCTGCCGCCGCTGGGGCAGCAAGTACCGCTACATGGTGGTGCTCGATGCCGACAGCGTGATGAGCGGCGACTGCCTGGCCACGCTGGTGCGGCTGATGGAAGCCAATCCCGGCGCCGGCATCATCCAGTCCGCACCGCTGGCGGTGGGCCGCGAGACCCTGTATGCCCGCGTGCAGCAGTTCGCCACGCGCGTGTACGGGCCGCTGTTCACGGCCGGCCTGCATTACTGGCAGCTGGGGGAATCGCACTACTGGGGCCATAACGCCATCATCCGCGTGCACCCGTTCATTGAGCACTGCGCGCTGGCGCCGCTGCCCGGCCGCGGCCCGCTGTCGGGCGAAATCCTCTCCCACGATTTCGTCGAAGCCGCGCTGATGCGCCGTGCCGGCTGGGGCGTGTGGATTGCCTATGACCTGGAAGGGTCGTACGAGGAGCTGCCGCCGAACCTGCTGGACGAGGTCAAGCGCGATCGCCGCTGGTGCCAGGGCAACCTGATGAATTTCCGGCTGTGGCTCAAGCAGGGCTTCCATGTGGTGCACCGCGCGGTGTTCCTGACCGGCATCATGGCCTACCTGTCGGCACCGCTGTGGCTGCTGTTCCTGTTGCTTTCCACCGCGATGCTGGCCAAGCACGCGCTGGTGCCGCCGGAATACTTCACGCAGCAATACCAGTTGTTCCCGACCTGGCCGGAATGGCATCCGGAAAAGGCACTAGCGCTGTTCTCGGCTACCGCCACGCTGCTGTTCCTGCCCAAGCTGGCGAGCGTGGTGCTGCTGATGAAGCAGGCGCGGCGCTATGGCGGCGCGGTGCAGCTCCTTGCCAGCATGCTGATCGAGGTGCTGCTGTCCGCGCTGCTGGCGCCCACCCGCATGCTGTTCCATACCAAGTTCGTGATCGCCGCGTACAGCGGCTGGGGCATTTCCTGGAAGTCCCCCCCGCGCGAAGACGCCGAGACCACCTGGGGCGAAGCCTTACGCCGCCACGGCTGGCATACGGCGCTGGGGCTGGCGTGGGGCGGGCTGGTGTACTGGCTGAACCCGGCCTATGTGCTGTGGCTGCTGCCGATCGTGGGTTCCCTGGCGCTGTCGATCCCGCTGTCGGTGTTGCTGTCGCGCGTGTCGCTGGGCCGTGCCTCGCGCAATGCAGGCTTGTTCATGATCCCCGAGGAAACGCTGGTGCCGCGCGAGATCGTCGAGACGCAGCGGCATGTCGAAGACGCGGCCGAAACCCCGGACTTCGTCGATGCCGTGGTGGACCCGGTCACCAATGCGCTGATGTGCGCGACCGCCACGCCGCGCGGGGTCCAGCCGGAGTCGGCGCGCAGGCGCCACGAGTCGCTGGTCCAGCATGCGCTCACGAATGGCCCGCGCGCGCTCACGCCCGCACAGAAGCATGTCTTGCTGGGCAATCCGTTCGCGCTGGCGCGCCTGCATGAACTGGTGTGGGGCTCGCCGCTGGCCGACGCCGGCTGGAAGGACACGCGCATCCTGGTGCGGCGTGCCGCCAACGTGCTGCCGCTGCGCCCGCGCGCGGCCTGACCGAGGCTGTTTGGAATAACAACGGCCCGCAGATGCGGGCCGTTGTTCATCGCGCGGGCGGCGTGCCGGCCCGTTTCAGATGCAATCGATTCTTGTTCGTGTTGGTGTCTTAACGCAGCGCCGCAGTGCAGATAGGCGCGTTGATATAGACGTCGCCGATGCGGCGCTCGCCGCGGTCCTTGCGGGTCATGTAGCGGAACATCAGGCTGACGCCGAGCTTGGTCAGGATCTCGACGTCGCGGTTCGCGCAGATATTGCGCTGCAACGGCGCGGCGTAGTTGACTTCGAAACTGGCCAGATCCAGCATCGGACCGCGGTAATTGGTGAGTTCCAGCTGGAACAGCACGTGTTTGCCCGGAATCGACTGGCAGCGGCGCAGGCGCGTCTCGCCGTCGATTTCGATGGGCAGGACGTCGTTGAGCTGGCGGCAGGCACGCGCGAGCACGTTGTCCGGGCGCGTGGTGTTGCGCAGCAGTTCAGGCACGCCGGCAGCGCCGGTGTTCTGGCCGGTGGCGGCACCCTTGAGCATGCGCGACAAAGGGTCGGCTTCATCGACCACGGGGGCGGGCACCGAGGCTGCGGCGTTGCGCAACTGGGCCGGCGCTGCCCTGGCTGTCCGGGGCAGTGGCAACAGCAGCGCGGCCGCGAGTGCGGCCAGGCCAAGCGAAGCGGAAAGCGGCGTGTGTCGTATTCTCATGCAGGCTAATGTTGCCGGGACTGATACTGTCGTCCCTCTCTGCGAGGCCGACGGCGAGTCTTACGCCGACAGGCTGGCATTGTACCCTCCACCTTGCGGCGCATGAAAGTCGCGCCCCAGGCAAGGACTTGCACAATGCTGTTCCTATTGATGCAATGACCGCAATGCCCTGCCACCACTATTCACCAATACTGCCAAGCTTGCCAGCTTCATCGAACCCGACTTTGGCAGGGCGATCTGTCAGGGGCAGTTTTTCTGAAGGATTGTTTCAAAACGCTGAATGCCGGTGCCGGGCTGTCTTGGTTATGGTGTGCAACAATTGCGCTTTTTCAGGGGTTGCCCGTGCGGACCGGCCGCGCATGGCGACGCCTTTGCCCCGGATAGTGTCCTCCATGCCTCATTCCCCGAGCGCTGCCTCGCCGGCGCGCTTTCCTGCCTGGCTGCTGATCTGCGGCTCGCTGATGGCGATCGCGCCGCTGTCGATCGATATGTACCTGCCGAGCTTTCCGTCGCTGGCCGGCGACCTTGGTGTCGACATCGGCCAGGTCCAGCTGACCCTCGGCACGTTCCTGGTCGGGCTGGCACTCGGGCAGGCTTTCTATGGCCCGTTCAGCGACCGCTTCGGACGCAAGCCGCCGCTCTATGTCGGGCTGTGCCTCTATGTGCTGGCCGCCATCGGTTGCGCACTGGCACGCAACGTGGAGTCGCTGATGCTATGGCGCTTCCTGCAGGCGCTGGGCGGCTGCGCCGGCATGGTGATGGCGCGCGCGGTGATCCGCGACCGGCTCGAGGCGCATGAATCCGCGCGTGCGTTCTCGTCGCTGATGCTGGTGATGGGGGTCGCGCCGATCCTGGCCCCGATCATCGGCGGCACCATTCTCACCGTGTCGGGCTGGCGCGCGATCTTCTGGGTGCTGGCGGTGGCCGGGCTGCTGATCCTGCTGGTGGTCCATCTGCGCATGGAAGAGTCGCTGGACCGGCGCCATGCGGTGCCGCTGCGGCTCGGCACCGTGGCGAAGAGCTACGCCGAACTGCTGCGCGATCGGGAATTCCTGGGCTATTCGCTGTCTGCGGGTTTCGGCTCGGCGGGCATGTTCGCGTATATCTCCGGCTCGCCGTTCGTGCTGATCGAGCTGCACGGGATTGCGCCGTCGCACTATGGCTTTGTGTTCGGCGCCAATGCGCTGGGGCTGATCACGATGTCGCAGCTCAACGCCAGGCTGGTGCGTGGCCGCTCGCTCGATCATGTGCTGGGCGGCGCGCTGCTGGCGGCCTTTGCCGCGGGACTGGCGCTGGCAGTTGCCGCGCTCGCGGGCGTGGCAGTGTTGCCGGTGCTGCTGGCCGGCTTCTTCGTCTTTATCGGCGCGCTCGGGTGCGTATCGCCGAATGCGTCGGCACTGTCGCTCGCCCATCAGGGCCATCGCGCCGGCACGGCCTCGGCGCTGATGGGTACGCTGCAGTTTTCACTCGGCACGCTGGGCGGCGCGGCGGTCAGCGTGTGGCGGGACGGCACCGCGCTGCCGCTGGGCGTGGTGATGGCCGTCTGCGGCGCCGGCGCGGTGCTGATGCGCTATTACGGGCGTTCAGGCACGCGCTGAGGGCGCCGGCATCAGGCAGCCTGCTGCGTGGGGGCCTGATGCACCGCGGCCGGCGACTGCTGCACGACCACCATCTGCGCGGGCATGGGTGCCGCGTAGCCAGCCTGGCCGAAGCTCTCGCGGATGATGCGGTTGGTGTCGAAGTAGACCTGCCAGTAGTGGTCGTTGTGGCAGTGCGGGCGCACCGCCAGCACTGGGCCGACCAGCGTGAATTCCAGGATCTCGACGTCCACCGGCGGCTCGGCGAGCACGTTGGGGATCTCCGCGATGCGCGCCTTGAGCAAGGCCACGGCGTCCGCGACGTCGGTGCTGCCGGCAAGCTGTGCCTTCAGTTCCACGCGCCGGAACGAATTGGCGGTGAAGTTCTGAATGGTGTCGCTGAAGATCTTGTTGTTGCCGATCACGGTCTGGACATTGTCCGGCGTGTCCAGCGTGGTCGCGAACAGGCCGATCTCGCGCACCGTGCCGGTCACCCCGCCGATGGTCACGAAGTCGCCCACCTTGAACGGGCGCAGCACCACCAGGAAGGCGCCGGCGGCGAAGTTCGCCATCAGTCCCGACCAGGCCATGCCGATGGCCACGCCCGCGGCGGCGATCAGCGCGGCAAAGGTGGTGGTCTGGATGCCGAAGAAGCCCAGGATGCCGATCACCAGTACCACGTTCAGTGTCACGGTGACGATCGAGCCGACATAGCGCAGCAGCGTGGGATCGACCTTCTGCTTGCCGAGCGCGTTCTGCACCATGCGCACGACAAAATGGATCAGCCAGCGGCCGACGACCCAGAAGGCAAGGGCGGCCAGGATCTTTACTCCGAATTCCGTCGCGTAGGCGACAACCAGGGTCTTGAGGTTGTCGAAGGTAGAGGCATCCATCGGCGTATTCCTTTCGTGTTGGTGTAACCGGCCAGCCGCCGACCCAACATCCCCCGAACCAGCCGGCTGCCGCGTGAGAGCCCTGCGCGCTGTTGCGGCGCAATACATGGCACGGCAATTATTGAGACGCCGTGCCGGAAGTGCAAGCAAATTATTGTCAAGACAAGCTGCGGTGCGCAGCTTGTCTTGACATTAGATAGCGCTGACGGGCATCACCAGTTGGTTTCCCGCTCGGGGGTCGCGGAGATCCGGTGCAGCGTCAGGTCGGCACCGTTGAATTCGCCCTCGGCATCGAGCCGGATGCCGACCAGCTTTTTGAGAGTGCCGTAGACCAGCGTGCCACCGACCAGCGCCACCACAATGCCGAGCACGGTGCCGAGTGCCTGGGCGCCCAGCGACACGCCGCCCAGTCCGCCCAGCGCCTTCGCGCCGAAAATACCCGCGGCCATGCCACCCCAGGCACCGCAGAGCCCGTGCAGCGGCCAGACCCCGAGCACGTCATCGATATGCCATTTGTTCTGCGCCAGCGTGAACATATAGACGAAGAGGGCGCCCGCCACCGCGCCGGTGACCAGCGCGCCGAGCGGGTGCATCAGGTCCGAACCTGCGCATACCGCCACCAGCCCGGCCAGGGGGCCGTTGTAGGAAAAGCCCGGGTCATTGCGTCCGGCCGCCCAGGCCGCCAGCGTGCCGCCGACCATGGCCATCAGTGAGTTGATCGCCACCAGGCCGCTGATCTTGTCGACGGTCTGCGCGCTCATCACGTTGAAGCCGAACCAGCCCACCGCCAGCACCCAGGCGCCCAGTGCCAGGAAGGGAATGTTCGACGGCGGATGGGCGCTGATGCGGCCATCCTTCTGGTAGCGCCCGCGCCGCGCACCCAGCAGCAGCACCGCGGGCAGCGCGATCCAGCCGCCCAGCGCATGGACCACCACCGAGCCGGCAAAGTCGTGGAAGGGCGCGCCGGCCACGTGCGTGATCCAGTCCTGCACGCCGTAGCGCTGGTTCCAGGCAATGCCTTCGAAGAACGGGTAGACAAAGCCCACCAGTACGAACGTGGCGACCAGTTGCGGGTTGAAGCGCGAACGCTCGGCAATACCGCCCGAGATAATCGCCGGAATGGCCGCGGCAAATGTCGCCAGGAAAAAGAACTTGACCAGTTCGTAGCCGTTCTTCTGGACCAGTGTTGCCGCGCCGGAAAAGAATTGCACTCCGTACGCAATGGTGTAGCCGATAAAGAAATAAGCAATGGTGGAGACCGCAAAATCCACCAGGATCTTTACCAGCGCGTTGACTTGGTTTTTCTTGCGCACCGTCCCGAGCTCCAGGAATGCAAAGCCGGCGTGCATGGCCAGCACCATGATGGCGCCAAGCAAGATAAACAAGGCGTCGGTGCCGGTCTTCCAGTTGTCCATTTTGACCTCATGCTCAAAATGGGCGCATGGGCATGCAAAAAGCGTTCCAGAGACGGCCACATCCTGGTGCCGATTGCACCGTATCGGGTAAAAACCGCACCGGAATGCCGCGCACGCGCTGCGACCTGGGGCGGAGCCGGCAGGCATCGAGTTCTCGGCGGACTGCGGATGCGCCAGAATGGAGCCTTCTGGCCCGGTGATGCCGACCCGTTATGGTGCGTTGCCCCATTTGTGGGCATTGGTCCTGTGCCCAATGATTGCGGCCGGCCAAAGATGGCGCCTGGCAAGCGGAAACAGCGAGGGAAATTGCCCGCTAACCGGCCTCAAGCAAGGATTTGCGGGTTTTTTTGTCGCATTGGTGCCACTGGGGATTGCTCAACGCGCAACGGGCAGATTAGACTGCGCCGATCGATGGCTTGCCGCGAGGCGCGCACATCGGTGACGACGACCAACAAGGGAAATCAGCCATGAATAAAGGTGAACTGGTATCGGCCATCGCCGCGGAAGCAGAACTGAGCAATGCCGCCGCCGAGCGCGCGCTCAACGCAGCGCTGGACAGTATCAAGAAGGCAGTGGCAAAGGGTGATTCGGTGACGCTGGTGGGCTTTGGCAGCTTCAGCGCCGGCAAGCGCGCTGCCCGCACCGGCCGCAATCCGCGCACCGGCGAAACCATCAAGATTCCGGCCGCCAAGACGGTCAAGTTCTCGGCCGGCCAGGGTTTCAAGGACGCGGTGAACAAGAAGAAGTAAGCAGTTTTGCGTCCAAAGTGAAAGAAGCGGCCTGGCAGGCCGCTTTTTTTTGTTGGCGGCATGGTTTGCCGGACGGCGTTGCCGCCGGCAACAATGGCGGAGATCCGGGTTAAACTGCCGGCGCCCCCATGCCGGCAATTCCGCCCCCGCAATCTTTGTATCCCGCATCATGAACGACCTGTCCCACCAGCTTTCCATGACCGTGCTGATGACGCCGGACATGGCCAATTTCTCCGGCAACGTCCACGGCGGCACCATCCTCAAGTACCTGGACATGGTGGCCTACGCCTGTGCCAGCCGCTACGCCGGCCGCTACGTGGTTACGCTGTCGGTTGACCAGGTGGTGTTCCGCCAGCCCATCCACGTGGGCGAGCTGGTGACCTTCCTGGCCTCGGTCAACTACACCGGCCGCAGCTCGATGGAAATCGGCATCAAGGTGGTGACCGAGAACATCCGCAGCAAGCTGGTGCGCCATACCAACAGCTGCTACTTCACCATGGTGGCCGTGGACGACAACGGCACCCCGGCCGAGGTGCCGCCGCTGGAGCCGCGCGACGAGGCGGAGCGCCAGCGCTTTGCCGCCGCGCAGCAGCGCCGCGCGCTGCGCCAGGAAATGGAAAAGCGCCACGACGATATCAAGGCGTCGGTGAACTGAGTATCGATGAATCCCGATCGAGCCATGAAGCGCCATCGCAACCACATCCGTGCCATCCTGGCCGCTGCTTGCGTGGCCGTGGCCGTGGCCGTGGCCGTGGCCGCGGCTACGGGCGCCAATGCCGAGGAAATCGGCAGCGTCAGCACCAATTTCCGCATGACGGGATCCGACAAGGTCGTGATCGAGGCCTATGACGACCCGCAGGTGGACGGCATTACCTGCTACGTGTCGCGCGCCCGTACTGGCGGGATCAAGGGCCAGCTGGGCATGGCGGAAGACCCGCCGGAGGCGTCGATCGCCTGCCGCCAGGTCGGCACCATCAGTTTCAAGGGGCCGGTCAGGCAGCAGGACAACGTCTTCTCCGAGCGCATGTCGATCCTGTTCAAGGCGCTGCATGTGGTGCGCGCGGTCGACCGCAAGCGCAATACGCTGGTATACCTGACGTATTCCGATCGCATCGTCACCGGCAGTCCGCAGAACAGCGTGACCGCCGTGCCGGTGCCGGCCGGCACGGTGATCCCTGTGAAATAGCCCTTCGGATACGGGCGGGTCAGGGCGCCAGCGCCGCGCTCTCTGCCTGGCAGTCGCGCGACGGCCGCGCGCCGCTGGCGCGTGCCGCCGCCACTTCACGGCGGGCCTGTTCCAGGTCGGCGCGGAAGGTGGGATCGGCGTTCAGCCGCGCCACGGTGGCGGCGGCCATCATGCGGCCTTCGTTGACATCGCTCTGCCAGTGCACGTTGCACACCACGCGGCTCTGGCCAAAGGCACGGCCGCGCGCCAGGATCTCGTTGGCGCGTGCCGGCTCGACTTCGGTCAGGATCAGTGCCCAGGCCCAGCCGATGGCGCTGTGGCCGGACGGGTAGGAACCGTCCTTTTCCAGCTTGGCGGCCTCGGCCGGCGTGCACATCCGGGTCTTGTTGACCACGAAGGGACGGGTGCGCTGGTAGTGGTCCTTGGCCTTGTACGTGGACAGGCCGGCATCGACCAGGCTGCGGCGCAGCAGGATGTTCAGGTAAGGCGTCTCCTTCTCGCTGACCGGCACGCCCAGCGCGCATGAGAAGGCGCTGGCGGCCTGCGGGAAGTTCAGCACGGCATCCTCGCTGGCCAGCTGCCAGCGCGGCGAACCGCGCAGCGTGCCAGCCTGGCGCGCGGCATCTTGATCCAGCGCCAGCGCGGGCGAGCCCTGCGCCGGCGGGGCGGGCAGCAGCTTCAGGCTGTCCGGGCGCGCGTCGGCCGCCAGGTAGCCGGCCGCCACGCCGGGGCGCAGTTCCGGCACCGCGGACAGGTTGGTGCCGCCGGCGGCGCAGCCCGCCAGCACCGCGGCGAGCGCCACGGCGCCGATGGCCCGCACCGGGCTGGACAGCATCTGTTCCCGCTTCGCTTGCTCAGTCAATTTGTCGTTCCTTGTTGTTGTGTCGATTCCGACTTACGCCGCGGCGTCAAACAGCTTGCGCAGGTTCGACTTCATGATCTTGCCATTGGCATTGCGCGGCAGCATCTCGTGGTAAATCAGGATACGCACCGGCACCTTGAACGCCGCCAGCCGTTCGCGCACGAAAGCCTGCAGATCGGCTTCGGTCGCGTGCATGCCGGGCTTCAGGCTGACCACGGCGGCCGGCTCTTCGCCCAGCGTCCTGTGCGCAAGGCCGACCACCGAGGCATCCATGACCGCGGGATGCTCGTACAGCGCGCTTTCCACTTCGATGCAGTAGATGTTCTCGCCGCCGCGGATCAGCATGTCCTTCATCCGGTCGACGATATAGACGTAGCCTTCTTCGTCCAGCCGCGCAATGTCGCCGGTGCGCAGCCAGCCCTCGACAAAGGTCTGCGCGGTGGCCTCGGGCTTGTTCCAGTAGCCGCGCACGACATTGGCGCCGCGCGCCATCAGCTCGCCGGTTTCGCCGGGCGGCAACGCCTGGCCGTGTCCGTCGACCACCTTCATCTCGCCGATGGGCAGGGCCGGGCCGCTGCTGTCCGGGCGCAGCACGTATTCTTCGGCGCTGTGGCTGGTGAAGGTGGATGAGGTTTCCGTCATGCCCCAGCCGATGCCGGGTGCGGCCCGCGGGAATACCTCGCCGATGCGCCGCACCAGTTCGGGCGAGGCCGGCGCGCCGCCGTAGTTGACGTTCTCCAGCGACGACAGGTCGAAGCGTCCGCGTTCCGGATGCTCCAGGATCTGCCACGCGATGGTGGGCACGCCGCCGGCCGCGGTGCAGCGCTCGCGCTCGATCAGTTCCATGCCGCGCAGGGCGTCCCAGCGATGCATCAGCACGATCTTGCCGCCGGTGGCGATGGCGCCGTTGAGCACCGCCATGCAGCCGGTGACATGGAAGAACGGCACCGCCAGCAGCATGCTCTTTTGCGGCGCGGCGGGGTCCGGTGCCGGAATCGGCTCGCCCCGGCGCAGCAGGTTGCGGACCGGGCTGAAGCTGCCTGCGACCGCCACCGTGGTGGAGTTGCGGTGCGTGCCGAGCGCGCCTTTGGGTTTGCCGGTGGTGCCCGAGGTGTAGAAAATGGTGGCGTCGTCGTCGGGTTCGATATCGACCTGCGGCGGCGGCTGGTCCGGCAGCGACGCCCAGCTGGCCGTTGGCCCGATCACGCTTTCCAGCGCCGTCACGCGGGGATCGGCCAGCGTCGCGCCGGCACGCGATACGTAGACGCGTTCCAGCGCCGGGCAGCCTGGCAGGTGTTCGAGGATGCGGCCGAGCCGTTCGGCATCGACAATCGCCACGCGGCTGCCCGAATCGGCCAGCCCATACTCCAGCTCCTGGCCGGTCCACCACGCATTGAGCGGCGTCACGATGGCCCCTGTCAGCAGCGCGCCATAGAACGCCACCGGCCATTCCGGCAGGTTGCGCATGGCAACCGCCACGCGGTCGCCCTTGCGCACGCCGTCGCGCACCAGCGCATGGGCCATGGCGATGGCGGCGCGCAGGAAGGCATCGTAGGAGACGCGCTCATCCTCGTAGACCACGAAGGTGCGCTCGGCAAACGCGCGCGTGGCCAGCAGCAGCTCGCGCAGCGTCGGCGGCGCGTTCTTCCAGACCGTGGTGGGGATGCCGCGGATCACGCGCGTTTCGGTTTCGAACGGCGCGCCGGGCGCGGTAAGCCGGGCGTGGGCCTCGGCCAGGGACATGACCGGCCAGGTGCCGGCCAACTGCGGATTGCTCGACATGGACTGCCTCCCGGAGCTGCACTGCAGGTTGAGGGAAATGCAGGAAAGCGGCGGCGCCGGCCACCGCCGGCGCCCGCGCAACGCTTGCGTCAGAAGCTCAGATGGTCACGCCGCCGTCCACGACCATGGCTTGACCGGTCATGAAGGTGCTGGCCGCGGAGGCCAGGAACACGGCCGCGCCGGCGATCTCGACGGGCTCGCCGATGCGGCGCAGCGGGGCGCCCTGGGTGGATTGCTTGTAGCGCTCGGGGTCTTCCCACAGCGCGCGCGCGAAGTCGGTCTTGATCAGCCCCGGCGCGATGCAGTTGACACGCACGTTGTGCGGCCCGAACTCGACCGCCAGGTTGCGCGCCAGCTGGAAGTCGGCGGCCTTGGAGATGTTGTACACGCCGATGGTGGGCGAGCCGCGCAGGCCGCCGATCGACGACACGATGATGATCGAGCCGTCCTTGCGGTCGATCATCTGCGGCGCCACCATCTGGATCAGCCAGTGGTTGGAGATGACGTTGTTGTCCAGCACCTTGCGGAACTGGTCGTCCGACACGCCGCTCATGGGCCCGTAGTACGGGTTGGACGCGGCATTGCAGACCAGCACGTCGATCTTGCCGAACGCGCGGTTGGTCTCGTCGACCAGGTGCTGCAGGTCATCCTTCGAAGAAATGTTGGCGGGGACCGCGATCGCCGTGCCGGCGCCGTGGCCGGCGTTGATGGCATCCACCACTTCCTGGCAGGCCTCGGCCTTGCGCGAAGAAATCACCACCCTGGCGCCCTGCACGGCCATCTGCTCGGCGATGGCGCGGCCGATGCCGCGGGAAGAGCCGGTGACGATGGCAACCTTGCCCGTCAGATCGAACAATGACATGGAGTCTCCTGTATGACTGCGCCGGCATCAGGGGCCGGCCTTGTGCTGGCGGCAGGTGCCGCACTGTGGTCCAGCGGACGCGCCCGCAGGCGGCATCGCCAGGACATTATGGTGGGGCGCAAGTGCCCAAGTCCACAGTGCCGGGTGCCGTGATCAGGCCATATCAGCATTCTTTCTGCGGGCAATGCGCGCCGTGCATGGAGAGCATGCTGCAGCGCGGAACCGCATGGTTCAGTTGCCGGAAGATGGCGTGGCGGGGACCAGCAAAGGAGGCAGGGCAGCCATCAGGCCGCGCCGCAGGTCGTCATCCAGCAGCAGGCCGATGCGGTCGGACAAGACCTGTACGACGGCCTCGGCGGACACCAGTTGCGTGTGCCGCACACTGCCGTCCGGCGCGCGCTCGGCCAGTTCGCCGTTGGCCAGCGTCACGCGCGTGCCGCCGTCGGTGCGCGCGGCCATCAGCCGCTGTAAAAAGATGCTGTCCGGGTGCGTCGACACATACCAGTTGCGCGGCTCGAAATCGATCCACGGCTGGGGCGTCAGGTCGAAGCGGTAGACCTTGATCCAGCCGGCGTCGCCGCGCACCTCCAGGTCGTAGCTGTGGAACGCGGTGGCGCCCGCCTGCGGCGGCGAAGGCGCCAGCCGGTACGGCAAGCCGTCATCGACAGGCTCGGACAGCGGCATCGCCCGGAACGGCGTGGGGCCGCCGAAGCCGACATCGGCCAGGTAGCTGCGGTGCGCCACTTCCACGCGCAGCAGCATGTGCGAAGTCACGGTCGGCACGTCATCGGGAACGCCCCAGCGCACGCGCGCGGCCAGCGGCGTCACCGCGTAGCCGAGTGCGCCGAGGCCGGCCGCCAGCAGGGTATTGAGTTCAAAGCAGTAGCCGCCGCGCCGGCGGGTCACCAGCTTGTCGAACACCCCATCCAGTTCGATCCGCACCGGGCGGCGCAGCAGCGGATCGACGTTCTCGAACGGAATGCTGGCCAGGTGCGCGGCCAGTACGGCGTCCAGCGCCTCCAGCGTGGGCGAGGGCGGGGCGGCGATGCCGAGGCGCGCCAACCAGGCGTCCAGTTGCGCTGCGTTCAGGTTAGTCATGGTGTGCGGGGCTCCGGTGCGATGCGTTCAGTTGAGCGCTTCCAGCGCGGGCAGATCGAGCAATTCGATGCCGCCGTATTCCAGCCGCAGCAGGCCGCGCGCTTCCAGTTCGCGCAGCGCGTGGTTCACGGTCTGGCGCGACAGGCCCAGCATCTGCGCGAGCTGCTCCTGCGGGATGCGCACGCGCTGCGTGGTCCGGGCCTGTGGCAGGTTGCCATAGCCACGGGCGATCGCGGCCAGGCGCCGGGCGATGCGGGCCGCCGGCTGCAGCAGCTGCGCTTCCTCGACATAGTTGAAGGCCTGGCGCGTCTTGGCTGCCAGCAGTTGCCCGAAGGCCTGCCACCACGCCGGCTGCTGCGCCAGGCGCCGCTCCAGGCTGGCGCGCGGCACGTGCCACAGCACGGTGGCGCTGACCGCGCGCGCGTCATGGGTGCGCGGCAGGCCGTCGAACAGGCAGATCTCGCCGAACCAGGTGCCGGGCTCCAGCAGGCCCAGCAACGCCGCCTTGCCCGATTCGCCGCTGGCGTGGATCTGCATGGTGCCGCTGGCGACACAAAACAGGCCGTCGAATCGGTCGCCGCGGGCAAACAGGGTCTCGCCGGCCACCAGCCGGCGCAGGCTGCCGTCATCGAGCAGCGCCTGGCGCAGGGCCGGCGGCAACTGACTGAACCAGGCCCCGGCGCGCACCGCGGCGAGCGGGTCTTGGTCTGGAAGCCTGGTGCCGGGAACCGCGCCCGCAGTTGGCGGCTGGGGGCGTGGGGGTGGGTGGGGTCGTTCAGGCGGGCTCGCCACTCCCATGCTGGTCTCCTTTTATCTGTGCGGTGCCGCGTGTCAGCAGGGGCACACGATGGCACGCCGCGCCCGGCGGACTGTCAAAAACCTGACAGACCGGCCGGTGCGCGACCACTACTATAAATCCACATCGCGCCCGCCGCGCAGCAGCAGGCGGCAGCCCTTCGGCGCCGCGCGCACGCCTGCACGGACAAGGAGATATCCCCGTGAAAACCCTGATCGAACACCTGGCCAACTACGCCGCCTACCATCGCGACCCGCGCAACGTGCTCACGCATTTCATCGGCATCCCGATGATCGTGCTGGCGGTGACGACGCTGCTGGCGCGCCCGGCGATGGCGCTGGGCGACGGTTCAGGCTACCTGACGCCGGCCATGCTGTTGTATATCCTGTCGTGTCTGTTCTACCTGCGCCTGTCGCTTGGCTTCGGGGTGGCGATGGCGCTGATCCTGGCGTTCTTCCTCTACGCCGGCTCGCACATCGCGGCGATGCCGACTGCCTGGTGGCTGGTCATCGGCATCGGGCTGTTTGTGGCGGGATGGGTGATCCAGTTCATCGGCCACTATTACGAAGGGCGCAAGCCCGCGTTCGTCGACGACATGGCCGGCCTGCTGATCGGCCCGCTGTTCCTGGTGGCTGAAACCGCCTTTGCGCTGGGCCTGGCACGCGACACGCGCGACGCAATGGCCGCCCGCGCGCCCTGATCAGGGCAGGCCCGCCGGCAACCGCAGCCGGGCGGACAGGCCGCCCAGCGGGCTGGATGCCAGCGCCAGGCTGCCGTCATACATCGCGGCGATTTCCGTGACGATGGCCAGGCCCAGGCCGCTGCCGGTGGCGGCCTCGTCGAGCCGGCCAAAGCGGGCGGTCGCCAGCGCCCGCGCCTCGGGCGGCATGCCCGTGCCGTCGTCCTCGACCAGGATTTCCAGCTCGCCAGCCGCCTCCCGCAGCGTGACGCGCACGCGCGTGCGCGCCCACTGGCAGGCGTTGTCGAGCAGGTTGCCGACCATCTCGATCAAGTCCTGGCGATCACCGGCGAAATGCCCGGCACCCTCGACCGCCAGTTCCAGCGCCCGTTCACTGTGAAGCCGCCCCAGGGCGCGCGTCAGCTCCCGCACCGCGGGGCCGGCGTCGATGCGCTGGCCCCGCGCGGCCGCGGCGCCGGCGGCACGGGCACGTGCCAGGTGCCGATCCACCTGCCGGCGCATGGCTTCGACCTGGGCCGACACTGCCTGCGCCGCGGCACCCGGCAGTGCCGCGGCCTCATTGGCCAGCACCGCCAGCGGCGTCTTGACCGCATGCGCCAGGTCGGCAGCCTGCCGGCGCGAGCGCTCCAGCGCCTGTGTATTGCGCGCCAGCAGGGCATTGATCTCGGTCACCAGCGGGTCGACTTCAGTGGGCCAGTCGCCGCCCAGCCGGGCTTCGCGCCGCGCCTGCATCGCGCCCAGCGCGCGCCGCAGCCGCGCCAGCGGCGCCAGGCCAAACCGTACCTGCGCCGCCACGGCCAGCATCAGGCCCAGCCCAAGGGCCGTCAGCGACCACGCCAGCGTCTGGTCGAAGCTGCGGCGCGCGGCGCGCAACTCCGTGCGGTCCAGCGCCACCGAGATCTCCACCGGCGTATCGGCGGACGGCAGCACCAGTTGCCGCGACACCACCAGCAGCGACTGGTGGCTGGGGCCCGGGCGCACGTCGGCCTGCGCGCCGGGAAGGCGGCGTTCCACCGTTGCCGGCATTTCCGTATCCCACAGCGAGCGCGAGCGCAGCAGCGCGCCGGGTGCCCGCGCCTGCCAGTAGGCGCCGGAATAGGGCAGCTCGTAGCGGGGATCGGCGGGGCTGCGGGTGAGGACAAGCTTGCCGTCGGCACTCCAGTCCAGGGCCGCTGCCAGGCTTGCCAGCTGGTGGTCGAGCTGGCGCACATAGGTGTTGTTGACGTGGCGCTCGAACAAGGTCGACAGCAGCCAGCCGCTGACGCCAAGCGCGGCGGCCAGCCAGATCGCCGCCACTGCCAGCAGGCGCAGCGCAAGGGAACGGCGCAGGCGGGCGGGCATCTAGGAGTGAGCGTCCGGCGGCGGGCGCAGCCGATAGCCCTGGCCGCGCACGGTTTCGATCACGTCCACGCCGAGCTTGCGGCGCAGGCGGCCGACGAAGACCTCGATGGTGTTGCTGTCTCGGTCGAAGTCCTGGGCGTAGATATGCTCGGTCAGCGCGGTCTTGCTGACGATCGCGCCGGGATGGTGCATCAGGTAGTCCAGCACGCGAAATTCGTGCGCGGTCAGTACTGCCGGCGCGCCGTCCACGGTGACCGCGCCGGCGCGCGGATTCATCCGCACCGGGCCGCATTGCAGTTCCGGGGCCGGCATGCCGTGCGCGCGCCGGATCAGCGCGCGGATGCGCGCCAGCAGCTCTTCCATGCGGAAGGGCTTGGCCAGGTAGTCGTCGGCGCCCGCATCAATGCCCTCGACCTTTTCGGTCCAGGTGTCGCGCGCGGTCAGGATCAGCACCGGCGCGTTCACCTGCGCGGCGCGCCAGCGGCGCAGCACCGAAAGCCCGTCCAGCCGCGGCAGGCCCAGATCCAGGATGACCGCGTCGTAGGGCTCTTCCGCGCCCAGGTGCCAGGCATCCAGGCCGTCCGCGGCCATGTCGACGGCATAGCCGGCGTCGGCCAGGCTCGCGCGGACCTGCGCGGCGAGCGCGGCTTCGTCTTCGACCAGCAAGATGCGCATTGGTGTCTCCGGTCGGTCAGGGTTTGCGGCGGGCGTCATCCAGCCCGCGGCCCTTGGCCTTGAGCAGGGCGGCCGTGCGCGCATCGTATTTCAGCTTGGCCACAGATCCGCCGGGCAGCAGCAGCTTGACCTCGTACTGCCAGATGCCATCGTCGCGATCGAGCTCCACGCCGATCACGTCGCCCGCGTACTGGCTCGACACGGTCTCGAGGATGCGCGACAAGGGCAGGATTTCGCCCGACTGCACAGCCGCGCGGGCGCGGTCGGCGTCCTTGTCGGCGTGCGCGGCCGGCACCGCCGCCAGCGCCAGCAGCGCCGCGGCCACCAGCGCGCGTGGACGCGGAAGGGTCTGGAAATAGGACTTCATGGCCCGGAGTTTGCATCAAAAAAAATGAATGCGGGCTGAACGGAATGCTCAGGATGCGTTCAGTTGCCGGTGCGGACAATGGCGGCCGTCCCAGCACAGAAGTTCCGCCATGCCGTCCGAAGAATCCCCCGTCACCCATCCGTCCTCGTTCCCTGCGGCAGCAAGGCAGCCGCGCCTGCGCCGGCTGGCGCTGGCGGCCGGGGTACCGGTTGCACTGCTGTGCGTGGCGAGCGTGTTCGGCATGCAGGCCGGCTGGCCTGCGTTCTGGCACGCATGGCGGCACGCCGATGCAGGGCTGGCGATGATCGCGCTGGGCACGCTCGTCGCCGGTGCATTGCTGGCGCTTTACACGGGCGATTGAGCGCGAACGCTAGTGTCAGAGCACGTCCAGTGCGTTGCGCGCCGACGCCTGACGAGGCAGTCGAAAACGCCAAAACGGGGGTACGTAGGGCGTTTTCGCGCTTGCGCTGAGGCAAAGCCGCGACAAAACCCGGGGTTTTCACGGGGTTTTGCGTTTCGCATGCACGAAAACCCCTTGACTTACGGTTCTTTCCGCTATGATTCAGTGGGCGTCGACAAGGCGATTGCGCAGCGCTCGGAAGCAATGCCAAATGCCTGCCGGCACCCATCTGTTCAACTTACGAATATCGATATGGCGACCAAAGCGAAACCGACCGCGAAGACTGCTGCTACCAAGCCCGCTGCCAAGAAGGCTGCGGCAACCCAGGCACCCGTGAAGGCTGCCGCCAAGAAGGCCACGCCGGCCAAGAAGGCTGCTCCCGCCGCTGCGCCCGTTGCGCGCCCGCTGAAGGACACCTTCAACAAGTCGAGCCTGGTCGCGCATCTGGTAGCCCAGACCCAACTGGAAGCCAAGGCCGTGAAGACGGTGCTGGCCCACCTGGAAACCACCATCATCGGCGCGCTGAACAAGAAGGGCGCTGGCGAGTTCACGCTGCCCGGCCTGCTGAAGGTCACGGCGCAGCAAGTGCCGGCCAAGAAGAAGCGCTTCGGCAAGGACCCGTTCACCGGTGAAGAGCGTTGGTTCCCGGCCAAGCCGGCCAGCGTCAAGGTCAAGGTCCGCCCGCTGAAGAAGCTGAAGGACGCCGCAGCCTGATCTGCGCCACGCTGTCCTGACGAAAAAAGGAGCCGCTGCCGGCTCCTTTTTTTGTTGCCGCCGGACCCAACCCGGCAGCCTTTAATCCAGGTCAAATCCGAGGCAATGTCCCGCACCTAGAATCCACTACGTCATGGGTGCGGGGGCGCTCCCCATGACAGGGCTTCCGGAGCCTTCCGGAAGCTTCCGCCCGCGGCCGCGATGGTCGCGGGTTTTTTATTTGGCGGCAGCTCAGGCCACTACCTGCTTGGCATAGGTTGCGCGCACCATCTCGCAGACCTCCACCGACACCTGCACGTTCTGGCCACCGCCGCTGCGCACAGCCTCGGCGATCACGTCGCAGACGGCCTGCCCCAGCGCCTGGCGCACGGCGGTATCGCGTCCGTCCAGGATCGACAGGCGCGCGTGGACAAAAGCCCGCTCGATGGCATCCACCCCCTGGCGGTAGGTCGACAGCGTGATGCAGCGCGACTTGATATCGGCTTCCTGGAACTGTCCCGAAGCAAGCAGGGCGGCATTGGCTTCATCCAGCAGTTCTTCCTGCGAGCAATTCAGGCGGGTGTTTTCAGTCAGTTCGATGACGAGGTGAGGCATGGCGGCGTCCTGGCAAAGAGCCCCGGCGCTAGGCCGGCGAGAGTGAGCATGATACGGGATCGCTGGGTTGGGGTAAGCTGGATCCGGAGCCGTTCAATGCCCCAACCTAACCAAAACGCCATGGAATCCTTCAGCCTTGACCTCATCCTGCGCCTGCTTGCCGGGCTTCTGACTGGTGCCATGATCGGCCTGGACCGCAACTTGCGCGGCAAGGCGGCTGGTATGCGCACGCTCGGGCTGGTGTCGCTTGGCGCGGCCACCGCGGTGTGCCTGGTGACGTTGGGCGGCCATCCGCCGGATGCGCTGTCGCGGGTGCTGCAGGGGGTGCTGACTGGAATCGGCTTCCTGGGCGTGGGGGTGATCGCACGGCATAGCGTACGCGATCGTCCGCAGGGGCTGACCACGGCGGCGGCAATCTGGCTGGCCGCCGTGCTCGGTGCCGCCGCCGGTGCCGGCTACTACATGGTCACGGGTACCGCCCTGGCGCTGGGCATGTTGCTGCTGTGGGTCGGCGGGCGTTTTGAGGTGACATTGCACCGGATTCTGGACCGGAACAACGGCGGCAAGCACCACGGAGAGCCGCATCGGCCCGACGAGAACCCCTCCGATAACGGCCAGGGGCGATAGCGCGTGACTCAGCCGGGGGCTGCAATGCAAACGGGGCGCCTAGTGGCGCCCCGTTCGGGTCCGGTCGCAAAGGCAGGTCAGGCGTGCACGGCTGTGAGCTCGCGTGCCGGCGCCAGCGCATTGCCGAAGCGGGCGGGGTTCTCCCGTGCCAGTTGCTGCAGTTGCGCCAGCTTGGCCTTCAGTCCGGCATCGAGCTTGGGCGCGGGCATCACCGTGGACGGGCAGGCCACGCCCAGGATGTCCAGCGCCTGCTGGAAGTTATCGAGGGTCAGGCCGGCGGCCGGGTCGACCGTGACAAGGTGCTCGCGCAGCGCCTTGGGCATTGACTCAGGCGCGGTGCAGGACAGGATCACATAGTGGACCGGCCTGGCGCCTTGCGCGAAATAGGCTTCGATCTCTGCGCCGTGGCCGCCTTCGACCGGCGGCGTCATGGCTTCGACCTGCAGGTCCAGCTGCTGCAGGATTGCCGCCGGCGTGCCGCGGCGCCAGGCATCGGAGACCACCACGCGGGCGCCGGCCACGCCGAACAGCCTGCGTACGAACCCAAGCGCGACGGGGTCGAAGAACCTGACATCGCGCGCCGTGCCCGAATCCGGAATGCCGCCGAGGCGGGCGCGGGAGCGGTCGGAGTACAGGACGCCGGGTACGTCCAGCATGATCAGTCGTTCAGCCATGGTTTCCTGTGCGGGTGCCAGTTCAGTTGGTGTGAAGCAAGATTACTCGCCACAGCCTGGCCGACACGTAACCAGCGCCGGTTCAGTTGCAACATATCTGTAACTTGGTCGCGGAAGACGTAAATGCCGGTTACGCCGCCATGACAAGTGTTTCGACCCGACACATCTTGGCTGCCATCTCGACACACTCGCGCTAGAAGCGGAAGCGCGCAACGTCATCGGCCAGGGCGGCCGCCTGCTGGTCCAGCCGCGCCGCCTGGCCGGCCAGCTCGTCCACCAGCGCCGCGTTCTGCTGCGCCGTCTGCCGCAGCTGCGACACCGATTGCCCCGCGGCCTGCACGCTGCCGGCCTGTTCGTCAGCCAGCGTGCGCAAGGTCTCGGCCAGGGCATGGCTATGGCCGACGGTAGCGGCGATCCGGTCCATCGCCGCCACCACGCCAGCGCTCAGGCGGGCACCTTGCTGGATCTCATTCGTCGCGTTGCCGACGATGCCGCCGATCTCCCGCGCCGCGTCGGCGCTGCGCTGCGCCAGCGCGCGCACTTCCTGCGCCACCACGGCAAAGCCGCGGCCCGCCGGGCCGGCGCGGGCAGCTTCCACGGCGGCATTCAGGGCCAGGATATTGGTCTGGAAGGCGATGCTTTCGATCACGCCGACGATCTCGGCGATATGGCGCGAGTGCCCATGCAGGGCGTCCATCGCACCGCGCATCTGGCGCACCACGGCTGTGCCGTCATCGGTGGCGGTGCGCGCCTGGCTGGCCATCTCGCTCGACTCGGTGGCCTGCGCATGCGCGTCGGACACGCGCGCGGCCAGTGCCTGCATGCTGTCGGTGGCGGCATCCAGCGCGCTGGCCTGCTGCTGCGTGCGTGCCGCCAGGGCATGGTTGCCTTCGGCAATCTGCTGGCTGGCCGCGGTGATCTCCTGCGCGCTGGACTGGATGCGCGCAAGCACGCCGGCAAGCTGGTCGCGCATGCTGGCCACATGGTGCAGCATGCTGCTGCGGTCTGTCGGGCGCAGCGCGATGGTAGCGGTCAGGTCGCCGGCGGCAATGCGGCGGGCAATGTCGGCGGCGTGGCGCGGCTCGCCGCCCAATTCGGCACGCAGGCTGCGCGCCGCGATCCACGCCAGTGCGGCGGCGGCCAGCAGGCTGGCGCCGAGCAGCGCGGCCATCCATGCCTGCGCGCGCAACTGGCTGGCCGCCACGCTGGCCACCGTGGCGGCGGCCTGTCGCTCCTGCAGGCGGCGCACGGCTTCCACCTGGCGGCTGAGCCCGTTCAGCTGTTCGGTAACGAAGTGGCCGTCGACAGAAACCGTGCTGTCGAACTGCAGCGGGTCCAGCGGCTGCTTGCGCAGCAATGCCAGGTAGGCCTGCATCAGTGCGTTGGCGCGCTGCCGTTCGCGCAGCAGGGGCGCCGCCTGTGCCGGGGCAGCCTGTTGTACGCCGGCCAGCGCCGCATCCAGCTGCGCCAGGGCACCCGTGATCTCGTCAGCGGCGCCGTCGCGCTCGGCACTGCTGGTGGCCATGGTCAGCGCCAGCTGGGCACGGCCGAGCGCAGCCAGCGCCGATTGCGCCCGCTCCGCCGAGATGGCGCCGTGCATATCGTGCTGATACAGGGTGTCGGTGCGCGCCTTGATCGAGACCAGGTTGGCGATGCCGGTCAGGCCGACCGCGGCGCCGAACAGGTAGACCAGGGCAAAGGCGGCGCACAGGCGCACCACCAGCGGCAGGCTGCCCAGCCGTGCCAGCAGGCGCGCGGGGGCAACTGCCCGGCCGTGGCCGGGCAGGCGTGTCTTGATGACTTGCAACACGGAGAGACTCCAAACGGGCGCGCAGGCTTTGCCGGCCAGCGCGGCCCGGGGTTGACCCGATTTGCCGCATGCGCTGCCCTCTGTTCGGGGTGCTCGCCGCGGCGCACGGATGGTCGTGCATCAACGTGACGCCGGCGTGACATGGGTAAAGGTGGATTGTCATCTTGCCGTCATATCCATGTCATGCAATGTGGGCCGCGCCACACCCTTACCCCATTCTCCGGATTTCCCTTCATGACCGGCTTGCCTGCCGCCACGCCTTCGCACGAGCCTGCTCCCGGCGCCTCCGCGGCCGGGCTCGCGCTCGCGCGGCTCCCGCGGTTGCACGCGGTGTTCCAGCCGATCGTGCAGGCGGACGATGGCGAGATCCTGGGCTACGAAGCCTTGATCCGCGGCCCGGTGGGCTCGCCGTGGGCGGCGCCGGATGCGTTGTTCCGGCTCGCGCAGGGCGTCGCCGCCACGATCGCGCTGGAGATCCATGCGGCGCGCACCGCGCTGGCCGCCTGGCGCAGCCTGGACCTGCCGGGCAAGCTCTTCCTCAATTTCAGCCCGCTGACGTTGCGGCGCCTGCTGGCCGACCGCGGGCGCCTGATGGCCGCGCTGGTGGAAGCCGGCATTGCGCCGTCGCGGCTGGTGATCGAAGTCACCGAGCAGACGCCGATCGGCGACGCGGCCAGCTTTGGCGTGGCGATGTCGGTGCTGCGCGAACTCGGCATGCAGTACGCGCTGGATGACTTCGGCACCGGGCATGCCAACCTCGACCTGCTGGCGCACCTGTCTCCGCACTTCGTCAAGATCGACAAGTCCCTGGTGCGCGGCATCGCGTCCTGTTCGCGCCGGCTGGAGATCCTGCGCGGGCTGCTGCGCATGGTGAGCGCCTTTGGCGGCCGCGTGATCGCCGAGGGCATCGAAGACGAAGATGAGCTGGCCGTGATCCGCGACCTGGGCGTGACTGGCGCCCAGGGCTATTACGTGGGCCGGCCTGTGGCGCAGCCCGCTGCGCAGGCGGCTCTGCACGTGCGCGAGGCGCTGGCATCGCGGCATATTGCCGTGTTTCCGCAGATGGTGCGCTCCGGCTGGTCGGGCATCACTGCCGGGCGCCTGCTGCGGCCCGCGCCGACGGTGTCGCCCGCCACCAGCAACGATGCGGTGCTGCGCACGTTCCAGGACCAGCCCGAGCTGCAAGCCGTGGCTGTGGTCAATGACGAAGGGCGCCCGCTGGCGATCATCAGCCGCCAGGCGTTTATCGACCGCTATGCGGCGCCGTTCCATCGCGAGCTGTATGGCAAGAAGGCCTGCATTGCCATGGCCAACCGCGAGCCGGCGTGCTTTGACCAGCGCGCCAGCCTGGAGGAAATGGCGCAGATCCTGTCGGGCGAGAACACGCGTTCGCTGGCGGACGGCTTTGTCATCACCGACCACGGGCGCTATATCGGAGTGGGCACCGGTGCGGACCTGATCCGGGCAATTACCGAAGTGCGCATGGAAGCGGCGCGCTATGCCAATCCGCTGACGTTCCTGCCGGGCAATATCCCGCTGAACCAGCATATCGAGCGCCTGATCGAGGCCGCGAGCGAGTTCCAAGCCTGCTATGTCGACCTGAACCACTTCAAGCCCTTCAACGACAAGTACGGCTACTGGAAGGGCGATGAGATGCTCAAGGGCGCGGCCGCGATCCTGGCCGAGGCCTGCGACCCGGCCCGCGATTTCCTCGGCCACGTCGGGGGCGACGATTTCCTGGTGCTGTACCAGAGCGAAGACTGGTCAGAGCGCGTGCAGGGAGCGATCCATCGCTTCAATGAGGCCGCGCGCGCCATGTATACGCCGGCCGACCGTGCCGCCGGCGGCATGCATGGCGAAGACCGGCACGGGCGATCGGTGTTTTTTCCGCCAGTGTCGATGGCGGTGGGCGTCGTGTGTGTCAGCGGCGAGGGGGTGGGCGGCCTGCAGCGGCTGGGCAGCCAGCATATCGGCGCCGCGGCGGCCGCGGCCAAGCGCGAGGCCAAGCGTTCGGCAACGGGCATGGCGGTGCTCGACTTCCTGACGCTCACCGCGACGCTGCCGGCATAGCGCGCGTCAGTTGCCGGGCGGATTGCGCCCCGTGACCCGGCACCTTGCCCCGGGCAGCCGCGGCGCCACGCCTTCTTCCAGCACGTCGAGGCGGTAGCCGTGCGCGTAGACCACAGTGATGACGATGCCGTTTGCGATGCCGATCCGCAGCGTCTTGCGCAAGCGCGAGATCAGGCCCGCCAGCGCCCTCGACAGCGGCGGCAGCTCATGCCGCCAGATGGCCTGCTGGATGCGGTCGCTGGCCAGCACGCGGCCGACATTGGAGAACAGCATCATCGCCAGGTCGAACTCCTTCGGCGTCATCGCGATGCGCTCGCCGCGCAGGGTGGCAAAGCGGCCCACGCTGTTGAGCTGGTAGGGGCCGGCCCGCACCACCAGGCCCTGGCGCAGGCGCTCGCCGGTGACGCGCCGGCGCAGCGCGGTGATGCGCGCCATCAGCACCCGCGCATTGAGCGGGTGGCACACGTAGTCATCGGCGCCGGCATCGAGCGCATCGACCAGGTTGTCTTCAGCGTTGTCTGCCGCCAGCACGATGATGGGCACGTCGCGCGAGCGCGCGCAGCGCACCGCACGCACCACATCGATGGCCGGCAGGTCTGACAGAACGTCATCGATCAGCAGCATGTCGTAAGGCGCCTGGCTGACGCCATGGATCAGCTCCCGGCCCGTTTCAAACACGTTGCAACGAAAGCCGGCCCCGGCCAGCAGTTCGTTCACAGTACGGAGTTGGGGCGAGTTGCCCATAAGCAGCGCAATATTCATCGAAGGCGGAAAACAGACCAGAGACGAGGGCCGTGACAAGGGTGGCCGGACCGTGGGCCGGGCAGCAGCAGAAGCGTATAAAAAGTGTGATCGACAAAACAATCAGACATTGCTGAAATACCTGACGCTTTTTGATTTCACATCTGTTCTTGGCGAGGGGCGCATCAGGGGGGCGCCGGGCCAGGCCGCGGCCGCTACGGAAAGTTGTCCACAGTTCCTGTGGACAAGACCGCGGGCGGTAGCCGGACAGCGGCCTGATACCGTGATGCCGCCGGCCTGCTGAAAATGAAGGCAGCGCCGGAGGCCGTGCGCCCTGGGTGTCAACATCCTGAGCGCGGTGTGCCAAAATAGCGCGCATCGCGACTGGGTCAGGGGACACAAGCCAACCGATGCTGCAGAGCCCGAGTGTCATCGCCATCATCGTGCTGGCCTTTCACGCCGTAGGCGTAGTGGCCGCCCTGCATGCCGTCATGACGGTGCGCACCGCACCGGGTGCGATCGCCTGGGCGGGTTCGCTGGTGATGATGCCGTACTTCACGCTGGTGCCTTACCTGATCTTCGGGCGCAGCACCTTTGGCGGCTATGTCGATGCGCGGCGCTTCAATGACGACCGGCTGCGCGAGATCCGCCATGGCATGACCCCGCGCGAGCGCGAAGCGCGCAGCGCCTGCGTGGTCCACGCGCCGGCGCAGGCCTGCATGCGGGCGCTGCCGCGGCTGACCGGCATGCCCTGCCTGGCCAACAACGATGTGCGGCTGCTCATCAACGGCGAGCAGACCTTCGAGGCGATCTTTGCGGCGATGGCCCGCGCCACCCAGGTGCTGATCGTGCAGTTCTTTATCGTGCATGACGATGCGCTCGGCCAGCGCCTGCAGGCCTTGATGTGCGAGCGCGCGCAAGCCGGCGTCAAGGTGTATTTCCTGTTCGACCGCATCGGCTGCCATGCCTTGCCGCGCCGCTATGTGCGCACGCTGCTCGATGCCGGTGTCGACGCGCGGGCGTTCTCCACGCACCGCGGCTTCGTCAACCGCTTCCAGCTCAATTTCCGCAACCATCGCAAGCTGGTCGTCGTCGATGGCAGCGAGGCCTTTGTCGGCGGCCACAATGTGGGCGTCGAATACCTGGGGCAGCGCCCGCCGCTGGCACCGTGGCGCGACACCCATATCGCACTGCGCGGCAGTGCCGTGCTGGACCTGCAGATGGCCTTTGCCGAAGACTGGTACTGGGCCGCGCGCGAAGTTCCGCATTTGCTGATGCCGCCGCCCGAGGCAGGCGGGCGCATGACCTGCCAGGTGGTGCCGTCCGGACCGGCGGACGCGCAGGAAACCTGTTCGCTGTTTTTTGTCGAGGCGATCCAGTCGGCGCGCCACCGGCTGTGGATCACGTCGCCGTATTTCGTGCCGGACGAGGCGGTGTTCGCGGTGCTGCGGCTGGCGGTGCTGCGCGGCGTGGATGTGCGCATCCTGATCCCGGCGCGGCCCGACCACCTGGTGGTCTATGCTGCCTCGACCCTCTACGCATACCAGGCCGTGGCCGCCGGCATCAAGCTGTACCGCTACCAGCCCGGCTTTCTGCACCAGAAGGTCATCCTGATCGACGACGAAGCTGCGGCCGTCGGTACCGCCAACCTGGACAACCGCTCCTTCCGGCTCAACTTTGAGCTGATGGTGATCACCGCCGACAAGGGCTTTGCCGCGGGGGTGGCGGCAATGCTCGAAGCCGACTTCGCGCAGGCGCGCCATGTCGGGCCGGACGAGTTCCTGAGCGCGCCTGCGCCGCTGCGCGTGGCGATGCACGTCGCCAAGCTGTTTGCGCCGATTCTCTGAGAGCGAGGCCTTCCGGTTCCTGCAAAGTCTTCAATGCAACAAGCATGTGACAGTTTGATTGTGTACACTGTTCACTATAAGACTCTGCGCATCATGAACCGTTATCCCTGTTTCAGGAGGCTCGCATGACCCGGGATGCCTCCGCACCGCCTGCGCGCGCGACCTACCGCCATGGCGACCTGCGCCGCGCGCTGCTCGACGCCGGCATCGACCTGGCGCGCGAAGGCGGTCCCGACGCCATCGTGCTGCGCGAAGCCACGCGCCGTGCCGGCGTGGTGCCCAACGCCGCGTACCGCCATTTCTCCAGCCGGCAGGACCTGCTGCAGGCAGTGCGTGCCTGGGCCCTGTCGTCGCTGGCCATTGCCATGGAGGCTGAAATCGGCGGCCTGCGTCCGGGCCGGGGCGCGGCCGCGCATGCTCGCGCCTGCCTGCGCGCGGTTGGGACGGGCTACCTGCGCTTTGCCTTGACCGAGACGGGCCTGTTCCGCACCGCGTTTTCGGTGCCGGACGACGTGGAGGACGACACCGACCCGGCCAAGGCCGGCAACAGCGGGCTCAACCCGTTCCAGTTGCTGGGCGCCGCGTTGGACATGCTGGTGGAAGCCGGCGTGCTGCCGCCCGCGCGCAGGCCGGGCGCCGAGTACCTGGCGTGGTCGGCCGTGCATGGCCTTGCCATCCTGCTGATCGATGGCCCGCTGCGCAGCCGCGCCAAGGAGCAGGCAGAGGTCCTCGGCCAGCGCCTGCTCGACATGGTCGAGAAGGGCTTGTAGGAACCCGAGGCAAGCGCGATAAAAAAATGCCACGATGGAAGGACCATCGTGGCAGCGTAAGGAGCCAGGAAGGGGGGCAACCTGGCTCTGTCGGGGCACCCGTGGGCCGGGTGCAGTGACAATGTATTCCGTTGTTTCTTATGTGAATATCGGACCTTTCTTAGATATGTCCTTGAATTGTCCCGATACAGGCACGCAAGTTCCCATCGGCGCACGCGGCGCGGCCACCTGCCGCGCCGCTTCGCGGAATTGCAAGGCCTGCCGCGCGGTCTAAATGCTGTGGCCTGACCGGGTCCGGCGGGCCGAACACTGATGCACGGTGAGGAGCGGATCATGCGAAATGAGAGGGGAGTGATCCTTGCCGCGGCGGCCCTGGCGGGCTGTGTGGCGTATCCGTATGCCGGTGACCCGTATGCGGCATATCCAGACTACGCCGTATCGGCGCCTTATTACGGCGGGTACCCAGCCTATCCGGTCTATGACGCCTATCCGTACTACAGTCCATGGCCAGCCTATGGCAGCTTCGCGTTCATCTATGGCGGAGGCGGTGGCCGTCACTGGCATGGCAATGGCGGATGGCATGGCGGCGGCAGAGGTGGGTGGGGTGGCAGAGGCCATTGACCCGGGCGCGGCCACGATGGCAATGCCGCGCCTGCGGGGTTACCATCCGCCCATGGTTGCCAACGGAGGCCGATCGCCATGAGCAAGCCCGCACAGAAACACCAGCCGCAAAAGACGCCGCCCGCCCGGCAAGAGGAAAAGGACGAACTGATCGAGCGCGAACTGGATGAGGCGCTGAAAGAGACCTTCCCCGCCAGTGATCCGGTGGCGGTCGATACCCACGTGCCGCACCGGCCCGCGGGCGCACCGACGCAGGGGAAGTAACGCCCCCCGGCGTGGCGACGCGCTATGGCAACTGGCGCAGTTGTCCGATCACCGACATCAGCCGCCCGTGCGCCACGATGACGCCGGACTCATCCTGCAGCGCTTCCTGGTAACGCTTGCGGAAGCCTGCATCGGCGCCGTCGCTGAATAGTTTTTCCGCGGCACGGCCGACTGCACGGCAGGTGTCGTCGTGATGTTCCTTGGCTTCCAGCTCTTCGTCGATCTCGATGATCAGGCGCGACAGCGGGTCGAGCCAGCGAAAGTAGTTGTCTTCGGTCACCAGCTGGACAAACAGGCCTGCCGGAATCGGGCCATTCAGGCGCTCATACTGCGCCCTGTCATAGCCGATGACTTCCTTGTGAACCTGCAGCAAGGCCGCCCGCAGGGCCTTCAGCCCCGAGCGGCGAGTTTCCTGCATGGCGAGGAATTGTTCGTTGGGCATCCCCATCTCCGCGTTTCCACTTATTCGGGTCCGGGCAGCGGTGCGTCATCGCATCCCATGCACCACCGGCGCATCGTGCTGGTGGTGCTTGCCTGCCGGATTGTCCGGGCGCGGCGTCCAGCCTGGCTGGCACTGTCCCGCGCGCCTGCCAGTATAGGCACCGCCGCGCAAGCCGCGCCAGCGCCGCCAGCTAGCGAAATACCCGTATTTGCGCCGGCCGCAGCGCATGATGTGGCGCACATGGCGAGTCCCTCAGTTGCTCTCGGCGGATTGGGGCGTCGGCGCGAGCAAGTCGGCGCCGCGCGAGCGCCGCGCGTCTGCCGCGCGGAAATAGCGCACCACCGTCGATACGCTGGCATGGCCGGTCATGGCCATGGTCTCGGCCAGTGGCACTTGTTGCGCAGCGGCTTCGGTGACGAAGCCAGAACGCAGCGAATGCGCCGAATAGTCGCCGTCCAGCCCGGCCAGCGCACAGCGCACCTTGACGATGCGGCTCACCGCCGCATCCGACAAACTTTCTCCCACATGCCCGCCACGGCGGATGCGGCGAAACAGCGGTCCGTGGTCGATGCCCGCGGCCGCCAGCCATGCCTCCAGTGCTTGCCCCGCGGCCCCGGTCACCGGCTTGACAGTATCGGCGCGCTCGCTGCCTGACGGGTTGGTCTTGGACCAGCCCAGCGCATAAGCGAATTCACCAGGGCCCAGCCGGGTGAGGTTGTCGATGGTGGCGCGTGCCACTTCAGAGCGGCGGCGTCCGCCGCTGGACCACGCGAACAACAGCAAGGCGCGGTCGCGCAGGCCGGCCAGCGAATCATCGCAGGTATCGAGCAGCCGCAGCAGTGGAGCGCGGGTCAGCGCTGCCTTGCGCGCCTGGCGTTGTCCGCGGCGCGCATAGGCGCGGCGGGTGCCGGCCATCAGTTCGCGTACGGCGGCATCCGCGCAGGGGTTAGCCAGGCCTTGCAGGCGATGGGCTTTGGCGATGACCGCCAGGCGATGGGTCAGCGTGGACAGCGCGGGCGGGCCGGGTCGTGCCTTGTATCCGTGAGCGACCAGCGCCTGGTCGATGGCCGCTGGCATCTCGCAGAGAGGGCCTTGCGGCGTCTGGCGCGTGGCATGGTCGACGATGAACTGGATAACGACGGCAGGCACGAGCGGGAGCAGCACGGGTTGACGGTAACGCAGGGCGTACCAGGCAGACCAGTAGCGCAATGCGGACCGGTAGCTAGCCACCGTGTTTTGGGACTCGCCTTCGCGGCGCAGGGCATTGGCCGCCTGTTCGGCAAGAGGATCCAGTTCGGACGGACGGAGCGGCGCCGGTAGTTCGACATCAGATGCGATCGGTGGGAAGTAGGCCTCGTGGGCGTCTCGAATCTTTATCATATTAAATATGATGTGTGCTGTAATATATCATATGAAAATGAAGAATAACAGCCGATAAGTCTCCATTATCGAACCTTATTCGCCTTCCTCACAGATTCTTGCCGGATCCCATCATGGAAACGCTCCGCAGCCGTGGCATCACCCGAGACGACGTCTGGCAGGCCGCCGACAGCCTGCTCAAGGCCGGCCAGCGGCCGACCATCGAACGCATTCGCCTGCATCTTGGGCGGGGCTCACCCAACACGGTCAGCCCCCATCTGGATGCCTGGTTTGCGGCGTTGGGCGGGCGGATCCAGAACCCGCACGGCTTTGCGCCCGCGCCGGGGTGCCCGGAGCCGGTGACCGAGGCAGCGCGCTACCTGTGGGAAGCCGCGCTGCAGGTGGCAAAGGCGTCGGCCGAGGCTGCGCTGACCCAACGCGAAGCCGCGCTGGCCGAGGCCCGCGCGGCGCTGGAGTCGGAGCGCGAAGCGCTGGCACAGGAACGCGAGGTCATGCAGGCCCGCCTGGAGGGCGCGGAGGCTGCCATGGCGGAACTGGCGCGGGCACGCGATGACGCCACTGGGCGCGCCGCGCGAGCTGAAACAGCAGGCGCCGCCTTGCAACAGCAAGCGGAAAGCCTGCGTGCAGAGTTGGCTGCGGCACGGCAGGCCCACACGGCCATGCAACAGGATTTCACCGCGCAGCGGGCCGCATGGGATCAGGAGCGGGAGACCGTGACCCAGCGCGCCGCCGCCAATGAGCGCCGGATGGCACTGGAGCTGGATGCGGCGCGCGTGGCGGCGAAGGACGTCCAGAAGTTGCTGGAGGCCGAACGCAAGGCCGCCGTCGAGCGGCTGACGCGTGCCGCGGAGGCGGCGTCGCGCCAGGGCGGCGAGATGACCCGGCTCGGCCAGGCCATTGCCGTGCTGGAAGAGCGGGTACGGCAGCGGGAAGACCTGCTCGCCGAGTATCGCGACCAGGCGGGGGTGGCTACTACGGCCGGATCCCCCAATCCGGCAATCCGCCGCGCACGGCCGGCCCGTGCCGCGCTGGCTGCCGGAAAGAGCAGCCGGCGGCGCATGCGGGGCTTGTAGCGGGGTGACCGGCATGCGTTGATGCTTCGCCTGCATCCACCTGACCATGTGACGCCTGGCCGGTGTTGCGCTGGCCGACTGTTCAATCCGTTGCACTTGCCTTATTGTGGCAAGCTTCCCGCCCACGTGGCTGTCCGCCCAGCGCGGCGGCCGCCGTTGCCGGCCTGGTCCGGCATTGCCATTGGCTTACTTCATGTACTGTTTCACCTGGTGCCGGGCCACGCCCCGGCGTTGGCTGCCGCATGCCTTGCTGCTTGCGCTGGCCCTATCGTTTGTCCTGCCTGCCGGCGCAGCGCAGCCGGACCCCGGAGCCCCGACGGCCGGACCGAAGCGTCCGCGCATCGGCCTGGTCCTGTCTGGCGGCGGTGCGCGCGGCTACGCGCATATCGGTGTGCTGAAGGCGCTCGAGGAAATGCATATCCCGGTTGACTGCATCGCCTCCACCAGCATGGGGGCCGTGGTTGGCGGACTGTACGCCAGCGGCATGTCGGCCGCCGAGCTGGAGGCCCGGCTGCTGCATACGAACCTCAGCGATATCGTGTTCGACCGCAACGAGCGCGCGCAATTGCCGCAGGCGCTGCGCGAAGACGATATCCAGTATCCCATCGGCATCTCCGCCGGCTATGGCGACGGCAAGCTCAAGCTGCCAAGCGGGCTGGTGCAGGGCAACCGCCTGCTGGCACTGCTGCAGAACTGGACGGGGCAGTTCCCGGCGAACATAGCGTTCGACCAGCTGCCCATCCCGTTCCGCGCGGTGGCGACTGACCTTGGCAACGGCGAGCCGGTGGTGCTCGCGCGCGGATCGCTGCCGCTGGCGATTCGCGCCAGCGTGGCGGTGCCCGGCCTGTTCGCGCCGGTCAAGGTTGGCGGGCGCACGCTCGTTGACGGCGGCCTGGTCAGTAATTTGCCGGTGGAGCTTGCGCGCGACATGGGCGCTGACATCATCATTGCCGTCAATATTGCCTCGCCGCTGGACGACCCGGCCAGCCTGGCATCGCCGGCGGCGGTGACGCAGCAGATGATCACGATCCTGACCAACCAGAATGTGGCAGCGCAAAAGGCATTGCTCGGACCCCGTGACATCCTGCTCGAGCCACAGCTGGGGCAGCTCTCGTTCACGGACTTCTCGCGCGCCGGCGACGGCGTGCAGGGCGGCTGGGCCGCGGCGCATGACGCCGCCTCCCGGCTGGCCGCGCTGTCGCTGCCAGCCGCGGCATGGCAGGACTATCTTGCCGCGCGCAAGCCGGGCCCGGTGCTGGCCGCGCACACGCCCATCGACGCGATCGAGATCCACACCCATGGGCGCGTGCCGCCTTCATACGTGCGCCAGTACCTGGGGCTGCACGAGGGCGATGCGTACGATGCCGGCGCGCTCAACCGGAACCTGGCGCAGCTGTCCACCACCGGCGATTTCGAGAGCGTGACCCAGGAACTCGTCAATGAAGATGGCCGCAATGTGCTCAAGGTGGAGGCCCAGGAGAAATCGTGGGGGCCGCATTTCCTGCTGGCCGGATTCGGCGTTTCCACGACGTTCAACGGCCAGGGCGGCTTCAATCTGCAGCTTGGCCACCGCTACCCGTGGATCACGCAAAGCGGGCTGGAGTGGCGCAATGACATCGTGCTGGGCAGCAACCAGGCAAAGTGGCATACCGAGCTGCGTCAACCCGTGTTTGACCGGCAAGGGTTCTATATCGCGCCTTACGCGGAATACAAGCGCAAGCGCGTCGACCTGTTTGCGGACAGCGCGTCCGCTGACAATACTGTGCCGCTGACGGCGATGCGGGTCGATACGGCCATGGCCGGGATGGACCTGGGTGTGCCGATCGGCAGGCTCGGCGAGTTCCGCGCGGGCATGAACTACCAGCAGGTCCGCTACTCCGCGGCGTACAGCCTGACGCCCGCGCGTGGACGCCTGTTCCCGTCCGGCTATGTGCGCCAGCCTACGGTACGGGCGCAGCTGACCATCGACCAGCTCGACGATTCCCTGTTTCCGCGCAAGGGCTACTACCTGTTCGCGATCAACCAGCTGGCCCTGGGGGGCACCGACAACCGCTACAACGACGTCAGGGGCAAGGCGCTGTGGGCGACCAGCTACGGCCGCCATACCTTCAACCTGGCGGCCGAGGGGGCGGCCACCTACGGCGACCACCGCAGCGACAATACCTTGACCGGTGGCCTGGGCTTCACCCTTGGCGGCTTCCAGCACTTGTCGGCCTACTCGCCCGATCAGTTTTCCGGCAACTACCTGCTGTACGGCCGCATGACCTACCTGAATGACCTGCGCGAGTTCATCTTGCCCGGCTTGCGCACCACCGTGGTGGGCGTCAGCCTGGAGGCCGGCGACGTCTGGCTGCGCCGCAAGAACTTTGGCAGCGGGCCGTACAAGTCCAGCGCCAGCCTGTTTATCGGGGGCAACAGCGTGATCGGGCCACTCTACTTCGGCTTTGCCGCTGCGCCGCAGGGCGTGTGGAATCTCTATCTGCAGTTGGGCCGGGTGTTCTGACTCCGGGCCTCACGATGCCTTCAGGTAGTGGCTGTGTCGGCGCTGACCCCGGCCGCGGGCCGGTATTCGACAGCGGTGATCCTGCCGTTGCTGCATTGGAGGAACTGGGTGCCTCGCCACGCGACGGGCACCCCGTCCGCCACGAAGGAGACGGCGAGTCCGAACTCCGCGGTCTGGCCTTCGATACGGGGGGCGCTGGTTGCGGTGATGTGCACTGGCTGGCCGGCGGCGAGCTCGCCCAGCCGCGCGAACATTGCGATCACCGCATCCCGGTCGTCGTAGGTGCCTGCCAGCGGATGGGCGGCCAGGTGGCGCCATTGCACCGTGGGCGACAGCAGCGGGAAGACCGCCTCGAAGTGCTGCGTGGTCAGTGCCGCAATATACTCGCCGACCAGCGTGCCGATCGCCTCCGCTTCCATCGGCACTTCGACCATGCGGCGGGATTGTCGGCGCGCGCGCGCCGGATCGAAACCGAAGAAGTCCAGCACGCTGCTGACGACCTGCTCACGGTCGTTGTCGACACAGATCATGTGATAGCTGTCTTCCAGCACGACCTTGCGCACGTCCGGTACCGCGGCCTCGAGGAAGTCGGCTGAGCGCAGGCTGGTCAGCTCGTCTTCGCGCGCATGCACGACCAGGGTGGGGCAGGCGATCCGGTGGGCCCCGCCCAGTACCCAGCGGCGCAGCCGGTCGACCTGCCTCACGCAGGCCAGCGGGACCCAGCGATAGTGGAAGTTGTCGCCGCGCTCGAACTTGGCCTTGACCACCGCCCGCACCAGGTCGTTCTTGATGCCAAAGGGTTCGTCCTCGTCCACCCTGATGCGGGCGGCCATGCCGGGAATGTGATAAACGGGATAGCGCAGAAAGCGGTACCAGGGGGTCGACCAGCCGTCGATGAATACCGGCGCGGACAATGCCACCAACTGGCCTTTGCGATGCTGCCTGCGCTCGCAGAGCGCCAGGGCCAGCAGCGCGCCCATGCACATTCCCATGACATGGAAGGTTTCATATTTATCGACCAGCTCGTCATAGGCGCGGGTGACCGAGTCCAGCCAGTCCTCGGCAAGGACCGGGAGCAGATCTTCCGGCTGGCCGCCGTGGCCGGGCAGCGTGACGGCATGGGTTTCCACGCCCACGCGGCGCAATGCCTTGTGCATGGGTCCCAGGTCATACTGGGTGCCGCCCAGACCGTGGATCAGCAAGGCGCCGGTGCCGGCGCCCTTCGGGGCTTTCATGCCGCGTTCCGCCCCTCAGCTTGCGCGGCTTCCTGCAGGCGCCAGGCGCCGGCGATGACCGCGACCGATTCGTCGGCATCCAGCAGCGGGCCGCTCATGTCGACAACCGTGGTCGTCCTCCCGGGTGGCAACTGCAGGCGGAAGCGGAGGTCGCCGCGCGCTTCGCCATCGCTTTCGCGCAGCCAGCGGCTTCTGACCCGGGCGCGATCGTCCGGATGCACGCTGGCGAGCACCTGGTCCAGATCGGCGAACGCGGCTTGTGCCACGCCAAGGGCGCGCTGCAGGTTGCCGCTCCAGCGGAGCTTGCCGCTATGCGGGTCCAGGCGGTAAATCAACTGCGCGCTGGCGGCCAGCGCCAGCTCCATGTCGTTCTGCCGGCTGGCGGCCTGTTCGTGCAACTGTTCGCGGCTGGTCTTCAGCGTGTTGATCAGCAGGGTGAGCAGGGCGGCGACGGCCAGGTAGATCTGGGCCTCAAGCAGCGAGCGCCCGTGATGCGCGGCGCTCTCGACAAATGGCCCGTCGCCCTGGCTGGTGTTGAGCAGGACAAAGCCGGCGAGGATGGCCACCGTCACCGACCCGGCGCGGCCGCCCCACAGCAGGGTGACCACAGCGGTGAAGAAAAGCGGGATATAGGTCAGCGCGAATACGATCCCGTGCGGCAGCACGGGCAAGCCCGAGCCGTCGAAGATGACGATGGTGGTCAGCACCAGCGCGGCGAAGGCGGCCAGGCCGAACAGGAAGTCGCCACGGCTCATGCCTCCCGAGCGCATCGCGTGAAAGTGCGACCAGCCTGCCAGAACCGGCGTCACGATCAGGATGCCGACCAGGTCCGCGGCGGCCCAGATGCGGGCGGTCGCCCAGAAGGGAACGTCCAGCACCAGGTTGAACCAACCGGCCCCGAAGGCGGCGCTGGCGGTGCTGCAGATCAGGCCGGCCGTCAGCAGCCCGCGCACAAAGGCCAGCCCCTCGGTGGAAAATCCGGTCAGGCGCACGACTGCCACGGCTACCGCCGCGAATCCGATCTCGTCAAGGGAGAACAGCAGCATGCGCCAGGCCTCGCGGCCTTCTACCCAGCCCAGCAGCATTTGCGCGGCAAAAAAGGCAAGCCCCAGCGGCAGCCAGCGCGACGCGCGCGCAAGCATGAAGGCGGCCACCGTCACGCCGGCGGGCAGCCAGATATAGCCGGTGGCGGCGAACGGCCCGTTGATCTGATGGGAGACATAGCCCGAACAGAAATACAACGCCGCCCATAGCAGCAACGCGGCGGCGCGATGGCTTGGTTTCACGATGGTGCTCCTTGGCTGCCAGCCTGCGCCGGATCCCGGCGCCAGGTGTGACGTTTTCTTCCTGGATCAGCTGTCCGTGTGATTCTTGCGTCATTGCACGGCAGCCCGGGCGTGGCGCAGCGTGCCACGGCCAGGGCAGGGCGCGGCAGACGGCGGTCCAGGTTGCAAAAGGATCGTACTTTGCCAGAATGGCCGGCTGGCGTCGATGCGCAGGGTGGCAGGCAGCGCACGCCAATGGACGGACACCGGCTCGGGCACGCCGGTGCCGGGGGGGCGACAGGCAGCCCGATTCGCTAGCGGCGGGTGTTCGCGGGCAGCACGGAGTTGCGATTTGCCTGGCTGGCAGCCTTATCAGCCTGCCGCCCTTGTTTCTGGCCGGTTTTCGCCGGCGCGGCGAAGACTCCGGACACGGCCAGGCACAGCGCCGCCGTCAGCGAGATCCGGATTACATGCTTTTTGATCATGGCAGGCTCCTCAAAACGGCCGGCACAACCTGCGCCGGCCCGCTCAACGTTTAAAGATCAGACACCTTCGGCCGGGGTCAGGGAGACCGAATCCGGGCCTCCCGGGCGGGCCCGATGACGGTTGACCCAGGCGAACACCACCGGCAGCACCAGCAGCGTCAGCAAGGTGGTTGTCACCATGCCGCCCACGATCACCAGCGCCAGCGGCCGTTGGGCCTCGGAGCCGATACCGTGCGACAGGGCCGCGGGCAACAAGCCCAGGCCGGCCAGCATTGCCGTCATCACGACCGGGCGCAAGCGCAGGGCGGCACCCTCGACCACGGCTTCGTGCAGGTGGTCTTCGCGCGCCAGGCGGTTGATGTAGGAGATCAGGATCACGCCGTCCTGGATCGCGATGCCGAACAACGAAAGGAAGCCGATACCCGCGGAGATGCTCAGCGTCTCGCCCGCGATATGCAGCGACAGCAGGCCGCCAATGGCTGCGAACGGCACGTTCAGCACCACCATCAGCGCGTCCTTGAAGTTGCCGAAGGTGCTGTACAGCAGCAGGAAGATGACGAGGATGGTCAGCGGTACGATCACCGCGAGCTTCTTCTGTGCGATCTTCATCTGGTTGAACTGGCCGTCCCAGAACATGGTGTACCCGGCGGGCAGAGAGACCGCTTTGTCAACCTTGCCCTGAGCTTCTGCCACGGCGCTGCCCAGGTCGCGCCCGCGCACGCCGAATTTGATCGCAATGTAGCGCTTGCCGGATTCCCGGTAGACAAAGAACGGCCCGTCGGTGGCTTCGACCTTTGCCACCATCGACAGCGGAATGCGCTGGCCGTCCGGGGTGTCGACCAGAAGGCGGCTGATCACGTCGGGATTGTTGCGGGCGGCATCGTTCAGGCGCACCGACAAGCCGAAGGTCTTCTCGCCCTCCAGGATCTGCGTGACCGCGTCGCCGCCAATGGCAAACTGCACCGCCGACTGGATGTCGTTGACGTTCATGCCGAAGCGCGCGCTCTTTTCCCGGTCCACGGTGATATTGAGCGTGGGCTGGCCCAGTTCCTTGAAGATGCCGACATCAGCCAGTCCCGGCACCTTCTTCAGGATCGATTCGACTTCCTTGGCCTTGTCCTGCAGCGTCTGCAGGTCGGCGCCGTAGATCTTGACCGAGTTCTCACCCTTGACCCCGGACAGCGCCTCGTTGACGTTGTCCTGGATGTACTGGGAGAAGTTGTACTCGATGCCGGGGATGCGATCCAGGTGCCCGGACAGCCGCTCCACCACCTGCTGCTTGGTGGCGCCCTTCGGCCACTCCGCCGGTGGCTTGAAGTACAAGGCGTATTCCTGGTTGAAGACGCCGGTCGAATCGGTGCCGTCGTCCGGGCGGCCGATCTGCACCGAGACGGTCTTCACTTCAGGCTGCTCGCGGAAGTACCCGCGCAGGTCGCGCGCGATCGAAGCCGAATAGTCGAGGTCGACCGTGTTGGGCAGCGTGATCCGCAGCCACAGGTTGTTCTCTTCCAGCGTGGGCAGGAACTCGGTACCAAGATAGCGCGAGCTGTACAGCGTGGCGGCCAGGCCGAGGAAGGCCGTCAGGAACACCAGGCCCGGCTTCTGCAGCAGCTTGCGCAGCAGGGGCTTGTAGCCGCGCAGGATCACCTCGATGAACTTCGGCGAGTGCGGCCGCAGCGCGCCGCTGAAGACGAATGACGTGACCCCCGGCACGAAGGTGAGCGCCAGCACGATCGAAGCCAGCAGTGCAAAGCCCATGGTGAACGCCATCGGCTTGAAGATGATGCCTTCGACGCCGCCCATGAAGAACAGCGGCGAGTACGCCACGATGATGATGCCGGTGGAGAAGATCATGGCCCGCTGCACTTCGCTGGTGGCCTTGACGATGGCGTCCTCCACGTTCGTGTTCCCTTCCTCGAGGTGGCGCATGATGTTTTCCATCACGATCACCGCGGCGTCCACGATCAGCCCGAAGTCGATTGCCCCGAGCGAGATCAGGTTGGCCGGCACCTTGAAGTGGTCCATGTTGATGAAGGACACACACAGCGCCAGCGGAATCACCGCCGCCACCACGGCCGCCGCGCGGAAGCTGCCGAGGAAGATGAACAGCACGACCAGCACCAGCGAAATGCCCACGAACAGCGCATGCTCGACCGTGCCCATGGTGATGTCGAGCAGGTTCTGGCGGTCGTAGAAGGTCTTGACGCGGATATTGGCGGGCAGCACGTGCTGGTTGACTTCCGCGATCTTGTCGCGCACGCGCGCCAGCACCTCGGTGGCGTTTTCGTCGCGCTTCATCAGCACAATGCCCTCGACAATGTCATCGTGCTGGTCGAACTGCACCATGCCAAGGCGCGGGTTGTTGCCGATGCGCACCTCGGCAATGTCGCGCACACGCACCGGCACGCCATTGACTGCGGACACGGTGACATTGCGGATGTCGTCAAGCGTCTGCAACAGGCCGACACCACGCACCACGAACTGCTGCTCGCCGGCTTTCATCAGGCCGCCGCCGGTGTTGGCGTTGGCGCTGGAAACCGCATCCACCACTTGCTTGAGCGACAGGCCGTAGGCCTGCAGCTTCTCCGGCGTGGGCACGATCTGGTACTGCTTGACCATGCCGCCAAAGGCGGTGATATCCGCCACACCGGCTACGTGCTTGATCTCCTTGTAGACGCTGTAGTCCTGGTAGGTCTTGAGCGTGGTCACGTCCACGCCGTTGGCCTCGATGCGATAGCGCAGGATTTCGCCGGTGGCGTCGCCGTCCGGCGACAGGCTGGGCTGCACGCCCTGCGGCAGGTTCGCCTGGGACAGGTAGGTGACGAAATTCTGGCGCGCCTTGAAGTTGTCCACGCCCTCCTTGAACTTGACCGTCACCACCGACAGGCCGAACAAGGATACTGAGCGGAACGACTGCACATCCGGCACGCTGGCCAGCGCGTTCTCCACCGGGATGGTGATCTGCTGTTCGACCTCGACCGTGCTGCGGCCAGGCCATTGAGTAATAGCCTGCACGGTGACCGGGGCCACGCCGGGATAGGCTTGCAGCGGCAGCCGCAGGAAGCTCAACACACCCGCGGCCAGCAGGCCGCAGGCAAGGAACACGATGACCAGTCGGCGTTTCAGGACGCTGCGGATCGGCGAGAAGACCATGATCAGGACTCCTGCTTGAGCAGCATTTCATTGAGCAGCATGCCGCCCTGCGTCACTACTTTGAGCGGCGCACCGAACGGGACGCCGCCGGTGACGGCGAAGGTGCCGTCGCTGCGCGGCGTGCCTTGCACCAGCACGCGCTCGATGTGCTTCTCGTCGGGCATGGTCATCAGCACCAGCTTGCCCTGGTCCTTGACAATGGCTGACTGCGGCACCACCAGCGCCTGCGCATTGCCGGTCACGATGCGGGCGGTGGCATACATCTCGGGCTTGAGCATGCCGTCGGGGTTCGGCACGTCGCAGCGCACCTGCAGGGTGTGGGTGTCGGCGTCGACATTGGGCGCGATGAAGCTGACGCGGCCGGTGTAGCGGCGCCCCGGGTATGCCGGGGTCTCGACCTCGATGGTCTGGCCGAGGCGCACGCCCTTGATGTCGGTCTCATACAGATTCCCGGTGAACCAGATCACGCGCGTGTCGATGATGCTCATCAGCGAATCGCCGACGTTGAGGTATGAGCCCTGGTCCATGTCGCGCTTGACGATGGTGCCGGCGATCGGCGCCCGGATCGTGAGCGTCTCGGAAATCGTGCCGCGCTCGCGAATGCGGGCAATGTCCGCGGCGGTCGCGCCCAGCACGCGCAGCTTGTTCTCGGACGACTGCATGGTCAGCCTGGCGTCATCCAGCAGCTCTTTCAGGTCGCTGCTGCTGAGCGTGTGATAGGCATTGTGCGAAAGCAGGAACTCGTTCTGCGCCGCGATATATTCCGGCGAGTAGAGCTCCGCCAGCGGCTGGCCGGCACTCACCTTTGCGCCCTCATAGACCAGAATGCGTTCAACGCGGCCGGCCACGCGCGCGGAGGCCAGCTTGGCTTGCTGCACGTTATAGGCGAGCTTGCCGGGCGTGGGCGTATCGAGCGTGACGGTCTGCGCGCTGAAGGTGGCGGTCTTGACCACGTTCGGGTCGAAACCTGCCGGCGGCAGTGCCAGCACCGTGGGTATGGGCCGCGGCCTGGCGGGTTCAGTCTTGCCATAGGGCCGGGTAGCCGGGGCTTCGGCCACCGCGGTCTGAGCCTGTTGCTGTGCCCAGTATTTTCCACCCCAGATTCCGCCCGCCAAGGCCGCCACAAAGCCGGCGCCGACCATCAGTTTCTTGTTCATAGGCTCAAAGTCTTGCAACCGTTATAGTTTGTCGCGCCCAACTGCCGCGGCCAGCGTGTAGTAGGCCTGACGTGCCTGGGCTTCCGCCTGCGTGACCGCCAGTTCGGCAGTCTTCAGGGCCGAGCTGGCGGTCAGGAGATCGGCAAAGTTCGCGTTGTTGTTGGCGTAGTTGGTGAACGCCATCTTGTAGGCCGCCATCGCTTCCGGAACCTGGCGCCCGCGCAGGAACTCGGCCTGCTTGACGGCCTGGTGGAGGTTGTTGTGGGCGGTGTCCACCGCCAGCAGGGTCTGCTGGCGCACCGACTGGTCATTGGCGTCGGACGCCACCTTGTTGGCCACCGCTTCGTCCACGCCATACCGTTCCTTGGTGAAGAAGAACAGCGGGATGATTATGTCGAACTCGATGCCGTAGCTGGCCGGCTTGAAGCCAAGCGGCGGGTTGCTGCCATTGAAGGTCCCGATGATCTGGAAGTCGGGCAAGTAGGCCTTGCGGGCCAGGCGCACGCCTTTCTCGGCCGCTTCCACCTGGAAGCGCGACGCGCGCACATTGGGGTGCTCGCGCAAGGCCATGTCTTCCAGTTCCGGCAAGAGCACGGGCGGCATGCGCACGGCGCTGGCGTCGGGGCGCAGTTCGAGCGGGAACTCCGGGTTCTTGCCGATAAGGGCATTGATGGCCTTGAGCGCATTGTCGTACTGGCGCTCAAGCCCGAACACATCGTTCTGCGCGCTGCTTTGCGCCACCTGGGCGTTGAGGTAGTCGACGTAGCCGGCCGCATTGTTGGCATAGCGGATGCGCGCTACCTGCTTTACCTGCTCCAGCCGCTTGAGATTGAGGCGCAGCACGTCGAGCTGGGCCTTCTGCGACAGCGCCTGGAAGTATGTGGTGCTCAGCTGTGCGTAGAGTTGCAGGAACAACGCGTCGCGCTGCGCATCGAGCGACTCGGCCTGGGTGTTCGCAATATCGGCAGCGAGGGCCTTCTTGCCCGGGAAAGGGAAGGATTGCGTCAGCGTATAGCTGAAGCTTTCGGCACGCGCCAGCGCCAGCGGGCTGTTCTTGGGCAGGTTGCCCCAGATGAAGCCCACCTGCGGATTGTTAGGCGCGGCAATCTGCGGCACAGTCGCCTTGGCGGCCTGATAGAGCGCGCGCGCCTGGATCAGCTGCGGATTGTTGGCGCGCAGTTCCTCGGACAGCTCCCAAAGCGAAAAACCGGGGCCGGTGACGCCCTTGAGTCTGTCTTCGTCGCTGACCGCAGTGGGCGACGCCGCAGGCGCGCTGGCACCGGCGGCGGGCCGCGCGGGCAGCCGGTCCCAGCCGCTGCCGGAGATGGCGTCCGCCGGCAATGCCTTCTTTGCCGCAGGCACCAGTGGTAGCGGGTTGGTGTCGCCGCTGAGCTCCACGCCCTGGGCGGCCTGCATCCCCAATAGCAGCAGTGGCAACAGCGGCAACAGCACGGCAGCGCCGGCCCTTCTTTGAACTGGAATTAGAAACATGAGACGCTCACGTGTGATGGGCGCATTTATGACAGCTTGTTCTTTCAAATCGCTTTCCGGTTCATTGCGGGCAGCTTTCAGATGCGCTGGCGCAACTGCCGGCTGGCGTCGTGGGAAGGAAACAGATGCCGAGGCGCCATGGGGCGCCTGCTTTCAGCATCGCAGTTTCACAAGCCAGGGAAATCCCCTAGCCGGCGTGCGACTGCGACGGATGTCCGGTCTGCTCGCAAAGCGGGCAGACTCGCAGGAGGGCCGGCACTTCGTCCGTGGCCCCCGCCTGCGCGGTACCACTGCAGACGGGAGAGCATCGGCATCCGAGCGTGGTCAATGGCGCGCTGCCCGGGCGGTGCGCAGGTATTACCGCATAACGGACAGCAAGGTGAACGCGCTGCTCCCAGCTTCCTTGCGGGTCCAGCTCCAATAACCACAACCGCGTCTGGATGGACCAGCGAACCACCGTCTCCGGATTGATGCCGAGTCTCCGGGCCGCTTCGGCAACCGGGATGGGCTGCGAAGCCAGGCTGAAGAAGGCCAGAACCTTGCTCTCCTGCGGCCTCAGCCGTGCCATTGGGGTTCCGGTCAGCCGATTGAAGCGCCGTTGGCAGCGATGGCAGTGGAACTGAGGCAGGCCCCTGTGGTCGGTGCCGTCACATGCCGTTGTGCCGCCACGGCAGCGCGGACAGCGGGGCGGGCGGCGGCTGGCGCTATGAAGCTTGCGCCATGCCGACGCCAGGAAGCTGGTCAAACCGGCATCTTCGTCATGCGGGGCATTGGACGGCCAGATATGAATCAGCGTCGTCGCTGCAGGCCAGACGTCCGCAAAGCGCGCGGGGCTTGTGCTCCCCGGCGCTGCCGACCTGCCAAATTCCGCTTGCATTGCTGACAGCTTCCGTGATGAATGGATGGCACCAGGCGACGCCTGCGCTGAAAGTCGACGGCCATCTTGCCGGCCCGGTCTAACGCACGGCCGGACGTGCACGGGACCCGTCAACGATGAATTTGCCGTGATTCTATGAGCGGAGGTGCATTTTGCGTACTGTGATTAATCACAGTAGACTTCGCTTCGAACGCGCCCACCATGCATCACATTGGATCCTGTCCGGGCGAACCGGCGCTCGCTGCAGCCGGGGACGTCGCCGGCGACGAGGCCTGTCAGGGCTTGATGATGCCGGCCGAGGTGGCCTTGACGACTGCCTCGATTCGGGTCGCCACGCCGAGTTTCTGCCGTGCGTTGTCGATATGGAAGTCGACCGTGCGCTTGGACAGCCCAAGAATGGTCGCGATTTCGCCCGAGGTCTTGCCGCGCGCCGACCACACCAGGGTGTCGATTTCGCGCTGGCTCAGGTGGACGTCCGGGGGGCCAGGCCGCGTTCGCGCGACCCGGGCCAGGCGCGTTTCGATGATGCTCTCCAGGATGTCGAAATCGACGGGCTTGGTCACGTAATCGTCGGCGCCGAGCCGGCGTCCCCTCAGTTCGGCGTCCCGCTGCGCCAGGGCTGTAAGGAAAACGAAAGGCATGTCGGCAAAGCGCGGTGCCAGGGCGCTGATCTTCTCGAGCAGTTCAAACCCTGTCATCACGGGCATGCTCACGTCGCACAGGACAAGATCGGGCGTCTGGCGCAGGATGGCGGCAAAGCCTTGCTCGCCGTCGTGTGCGATGCTGACCTCGAATCCTCGTTCAATCAGTTCTTCGGCGATCAGCTCGGCTGTTTCGGGGTCATCCTCGATGCAGAGAATTCTCCCGCTTAGTTGGTTCATAATTGCCTCGCTTGCGGTAAATATGGTCGTGCCGTGCCAGCCCGTGTCTTGCACCGGTGACGCGCGGCAAGCCCCAGGAATATTCTCATGAACCATTCGACGCGCTCTGTGCTTGGCGCCACCGCCGCGCAATCGGCAAAACCCGCGCCGCGAAGGCTGGCTCGGCTGGCCGCCTCGGTGCCGCTGCTGCGGCCAATCCGGGTTCGCCTGTCACTGGTGTTCGTGCTGTTCCTGCTGCTGGTGTTCGGTGTTGGCGCCTTCGGCATCAACCGGCTCAGCCATTTCCACAGCGTGTCGGCCCAGATCAGCGGACGCTGGCTCCAGAGCAACCGCATTCTGGGCGACCTCAACAATTATATTTCGGACTTCCGGGCCACCGAAGCCGACGCGCTGATTGCGGTCTCGCGCACCGACCAGCGCGCCGCCGAGCGGCAGGTTACCGCACTGGATGAGATCATCGCAACCGTCGCTGGCCGTTACGGCAAGATCGAGCACGATCCCGCAGAGCTCGAACTCTATCAGCGCTTCTCCAGGCAGTGGGCCGAGTATCGCGCGCTTGCCGCCCAGGTAATGACACTGGCCCGGGCCAACGACAAGGCCGCGGCGATTGCCCTGTATCACGGCGACTCGCACCACGCCTTCGACCGGGCCAACGCCACGCTTGGCGTCCTGACCGAGCACAACGTTGCCGGCGCCACCGAGGCAACCGAGCGCGAGGCCCAGGCCTACCTGGACGCGTGGCACCTCATTGCCGCAGCCATTGTGGTTTCGGGCTGCCTGGTGATCGCGGCGGTTGGCTACCTGCTCAAGGCCGTGTCGAATCCCATCGCAGCCCTGGTCGAGCGCATGCACCGCATCGCCGACAATGATCCGCGTGTCGACATTCCAGGCGCCATGCGGCAGGACGAGATCGGCGATATTGCGCGCGCCGTGGTGCGCTTCCGGGACAACACGATCGAGCTCGAACGCAGCAAGGCTGCCCTGGCGGCGCAAACGGAAGTCCTTCAGGAGCTGCTGGAGAACGAAAGGCGCACGGCCGAGCTGCAGCGCAACTTCGTCTCCATGGCATCGCACGAATTCCGTACGCCGCTCAATGTCATCGACGGACACGCGCAGCGGCTGGTGCGGATGAAAGAGGCGCCCACCGCCGCGGTTCTTGGCGAACGCTGCGCAAGGATTCGCGCCGCGGTACTGCGCATGACCAACCTGATCGACCACTTGCTCGACTCCTCGCAACTGCTTGACGGCAGCAGGCTGAAGTTGCTGCACAGCACCGATTTCTCGCTGCGGCTGTTGCTGCATGAAGTCTGCGAGATGCATCGCGACAGCTGGCCTGCACCCGTGATCGAGGAGATCGTCGACGCCGACGCGCCGGAGATATTCCATGGGGACGCCAGGCTGCTGTTCCAGGTCTTCAGCAATCTGCTGGGCAATGCGATCAAGTATTCGCCCGCGCGTTCGCCGGTCACCGTGCATATGTCCGGCAATGCGGATGCGGTCTGCATCTCGGTCACTGACCGTGGCATCGGTATCCCGGAGAAGGATCTTGACCACTTGTTCGAGCGCTATGTCCGGGGCGAAAACGTGGCGGGCACGGTGGGCGCCGGTGTGGGCTTGTACCTGGTCAAGCTGGCGGTGTCATTGCATCAAGGAGAAGTCTCCGTCACCTCCAGGCCGGGGCAGGGATCGTGCTTCGTGGTTCGTCTGCCGCAGCTTGCCACGGCCCCCTGAGTCAGGCCGCGGCGCCGGCGCGCAGCATGTGTTTCCGGATCTTGCCGCTGGTGGCAACGTTTTGCTCTTTCCTTATGCCCGCGAGGCGGTAGCCGGCTTGCATGCCGCCTCGATACTGTATATTCATACAGTCTTCGCCGCGCCCCCTGTCTAGTGTCCGCCGTCCTTCCGCCCCCTCGCGTCATTCCCGAGCCAGTCGCCACCACGGCCAAGCCGGCCTATGTGGTGGCCGTGCGCGCGCTGTGCGAGTTCACCGCCAAGGCCGGCGACCTGGACCTGCGCTTCGTGCCGACGCCGTCGGCGCAGGAGGGCGTGGCCGGGCATGGCGTCGTGACCAGCCGGCGCGGCGAGGGCTACCAGACCGAGGTCGCGCTGGCCGCTGATTTCGGCCCCCTGCAAGTGCGTGGCCGTGCCGACGGCTACGATCCCGCCGCCAACCGGCTGGAAGAAATCAAGACCGTGCGCGGCGACGCTGCCGTGCCCGACAACCACCGCCACCTGCACTGGGCCCAGGCCAAGGTCTATGGCTGCCTGCTGTGCCGCAAACTGGGGCTGCCCGGGCTGGAGATCGCGGTGGTCTACTTCGACATCATCAGCCAGCACGAGCACCCGGTCGCGGCGCACTTCACGGCGCAGGCGCTCGAAGCCTTCTTCGCGCAGACCTGCGAGCGCTTCCTGCATTGGGCGCAGGCGGAACTGGCGCACCGGCAGGCACGCGATGCCGCGCTGGCGCGACTTGCCTTTCCGCACCAGGGTTTCCGCGCGGGCCAGCGCGAACTGGCGCAGGCGGTCTACAACGCCAACCGCGCGGGCCGCCACTTGCTGGCGCAGGCGCCTACCGGCATCGGCAAGTCGGTCGGCACGCTGTTTCCGGTGCTCAAGGCCATGCCGGGGCGGGGCATCGACAAAGTGTACTTCCTGTCGGCGCGCACCACCGGGCGCGCGGTGGCGCTGCACGCCGCCAATGCGCTGCGCGGCCAGGGCGCGCAGCCTTTGCGCGTGCTGGAACTGGTGGCCCGCGACAAGGCCTGCGAGCATCCGGAGCTGGCCTGCCATGGCGAGTCGTGCCCGCTGGCCCGCGGCTTCTATGACCGGCTGCCGGCGGCGCGCGAGGCGGCGCGCTGCCTGCCGCTGCGCGACCGTGCCGCGGTGCGCGCGCTGGCGCTGGACCATGGCATCTGCCCTTATTACCTGGCCCAGGAACTGGTGCGCTGGAGCGACGTGGTGGTGGCCGACTACAACTATTACTTCGACCGCAGCGCGTTGCTGTATGCGCTGACCGTGGCCAATGGCTGGCGCGCCAGCGTGCTGGTGGACGAGGCCCACAACCTGCTCGAGCGCGGCCGCGCCATGTACACCGCGGAACTCGACCCCCACTCGCTGCGCGAGGTGCGCCGCGGCGCGCCGGCCATCATGCGCAAGCCATTGACGCGGCTGGCCCGGCAGTGGAGCGCGCTGGCGCGCCAGGGTGACGACGCTTATGAAGTCCTGCCCGAAGTGCCCGCCGCCTTGCGCCGCGCGCTGGACGAATGCTGCGCGGCGGCACTGGCGCACATGACCGAGCATCCCGGCGCGCATGATCCCGCGCTGCAGCGGTTCTATTTCGATGCGCTGCATTTCGGCCGCCTCGCCGAGCAGCTCGATGCGCATTCGCTGTTCGATATCCAGCGCGCGCCGCGCAAGCGCGGTGGCCACCATGCGCGGCTGTGCCTGCGCAATGTCATCCCGGCCCCGTTCCTGCGCCCGCGCTTTGCCGCCGCGCATTCGGTCGTGCTGTTCTCCGCGACCCTCGATCCCGCCGCCTATTACCTCGATACATTGGGATTGGCGGCGGATTGCCCGCGGGTGCAGGTGCCATCGCCGTTCCGCGCCGAGCAGTTGTCAGTGCGGATTGCCTCGCGCATCTCCACCCGCTATGCGCAACGCGAACACTCGCTGCCGGCCATCGTCGCACTGATGGCCGGCCAGTTCCGCGCGCGGCGCGGCAACTACCTGGCGTTCTTCAGCAGCCACGAATACCTGCAGCAGGCCGTGGCCCGCTTTGCCCGGTCCCACCCCGACATTCCGCACTGGGCGCAGTCGCGCGGCATGGACGAGGCGTCGCAGGCCGCGTTCCTGGATGCGTTTGCGGAAGGCGGCGAGGGTATCGGCTTTGCGGTGCTCGGCGGTGCCTTTGCCGAAGGGGTGGACCTGCCCGGCGAGCGCCTGATCGGCGCCTTCGTTGCCACGCTGGGGCTGCCCCAGTTCAATGCCGTCAACGAGCAGTTCCGCGCGCGCATGCAGCAGGCGTTCGGGCAGGGCTATGCCTATGCCTACCTGTATCCGGGCCTGCGCAAGGTGGTGCAGGCGGCGGGCCGGGTGATCCGCACGCAGCAGGATCAGGGCGTGGTGGTCCTGATCGACGATCGCTTTGCCGCGGCCGAGGTGCGCGAACTGCTGCCGGCATGGTGGGACATCGCGCCGGCGGCGTAGAAATTACACTATGGGGTCCCGTTGCGGCACACAAATGCCATCAGCCCCCACGAAAGGACCAGATCCATGCCGATGACCCAACACTATGCGGCCACCGAGCCGACCCGCACTGAGGTGGATACGCTGGCGGGCGCCACCGTGCTGGAATTCGGCGCGCCGTGGTGCGGCTACTGCCAGCGCGCCCAGCCGGCGCTGGCCGAGGCCTTTGCCGTGCATCCTGACCTGCGCCATCTCAAGATCGAGGACGGCAGCGGGCGCCGGCTTGGCCGCTCGTATCACATCAAGCTGTGGCCGACGCTTGTGTTCCTGCGCGACGGGCACGAAGTAGCGCGGCTGGTGCGCCCGACCGAGTCAGACCCAATCCGCGAAGCCATGCGCCGCATTGCCTGATACGGCGGCACGCGCCGCCGCAGGCGAAGACTCTTAGGGTCAGTCCGTCAGCGGCTGCCAGGCAGCACCATCGTTACCAGCACCGACGCATCGGAGATCGCGGTGACGTCATAGCGCACGCTCGGGCCCAGGTAGAGCAGGTCGCCCTGGTGCAGCTGGCGCTCGGCGCCGTCCACGCGCACGCGCACCTCGCCCTCAAGGCATTGCACGGTCATCGGGCCATCCACCGCATGCGGCGGCACATGCTTGCCGGCTTTCAACACCAGCCGCATCACCTCGAGCGGGCCTTCCTTGAACAGGGCCTGCGTGGCGGTCTGATCCAGCCGTGCGCCCAGTGGCAGCACGCTGGCGATCTGTCCGGATGCTAGATGGGGAAGGGACATGCGCGGCTCCTCGCTCTTCTGGTGGGGTGGGGTGGCTTGTCAGGCGCGGCCGGCGCTTGGCGGCGGCACGCCTTCTCAATCTAGCACCGGAGCGCGCGTGTCAGTAGCACTCAGCGTGAAGTCACCGGGGAAGTCGCCGGCGCGGCGACGTCCGCTTGTGCGCAAGGCGTTGCATTGCGGGCTTGTGCGGTGCGCTCGGCAGCGGTCCTGGCAGCGGCGCGGCCACGCTCGATCACCGCCCAGTCAGGGCCGGCGGCAGCGGTGAAAGACGCGGTCAGGGCGCAAAGGCCGAGCAGCGCGAACAGAATGGTTTTCATGAGGGGGGTGTCTACAGGAGGAATGAGAGAGGAGGTGGGGCGCCCCGTCGTCGCGCCACGGTGGCAGCCGTGGCGCGAGCAGGCGTTGATCAGGCTGCAGCCGAAATGCCGGAGGCGCTGTGGGCCGGCGGTGCCGACACGCCGCTGCGGTCCAGGCCCGCCACGTCGGTGCCGGCGGCAGCGCTGTTGGCGCCGTCGGTGAACGGGTCGCGCCGGTCGTTGATGCGGGCGCCATCGGTGAAGGGGTCGCGCTTGCCGTTGACATGCGCGCCTTCGGTGAACGGATCGCGCTTGCCGTTGTGCAGGTTATAGCCGTAGCGGTCGGCGTCGATGCCGCGGACGTTCAGGCCCTGGGCCATGGCAGGGGCGCTGGCCAGCGTTGCGGCACCGAGTGCTGCGATCGAGAGGGTCGTGGCAAGTAGGGCTTTGAGAGCGTTTTTATGCATGTCTGCTGTTTTGAAGTAGGTGGACGGCATGGCCCGCGAGGGGCCGCGCGGGGATGGCGGACCTGCCTCCCGCGCCGTCCGGGTTCGCCTTTTGGGCGGTGCCGTCGCGTGGGAAGCACGCGGCACGGAACGAAGTTTAGTCACGCTGATACATTCCTGTGATGATTTAATCGGAAGAAAATCAGTCGTTTTTTTCATTGGATGATGCCTTGGCGGCAGTCACCTTGCGGCCGGCCTGCCAACCCCCGCCGAGCGCGAGGAACAGGTCGACCTGCCGGGCGGCGACATGGCCTTCAGACGCGGCCAGCGCGGCCTCTGCGTCGGCCAGCGTGCGCTCGGCATCCAGGTGCGCCAGGTAGGGGATGCGCCCCGCCTGCTGCAGGCGGCGCTGCAGCCGCGCGGCTTCGGCGGCCTGCTCGCGCGCCGCGTGCAGGGCTTCATGCCGTTCCAGTTCGCGCGTGTAGGCGGACAGCGCCGTTGCCGTTTCCTGCAGCGCGCGCAGCACCGCGCCGTCAAAGCGCGCCAGCGCGGCGTCGGCCGCGGCCTCATGCCCGTGGATGCGATGCCGTACGCCATTGGTCGGCAGCGACCAGCTCAGCAGCGGCCCCACGCTCCAGCGCGCCGTCGGGCCGCTGCCAAGGTCGCTCAACACGCCGGTCAGCCCGGCGCTGGCGCCGATACGGATCGATGGATACAGGTCCGCCGTAGCCACGCCGATGCGCGCCGTGGCCGCGGCCAGTTCGCGTTCCGCCTGGCGGATATCGGGCCGCCGCCTGAGAAGAGCGGTGCCGTCGCCGACCGGTAGCGGCGCCCGCAGCGTCGGTTCCGCATGGCAGGCCACCTCTGCCTCTGACAGGGCCGCAGGCGGCCTGCCCAACAGCAGGGCCAGCCGGGAGCGCGCGGCGGTGCGCGCGGCTTCCAGCGTGGGCAGGGCCGCGCGCAGCGCTTGCGTGCGAGCGCGCTCGCGCGCCACGTCGGCGGGCTCGCCGCGGCCGGCGGCGGCCAGGCGGCTGGTGGCGTCGAGCGTGCGTTGCTGTACCGCGAGCTGCTGCGTGGCGGCGGCCAGGTCATGCGTGGCGGCGCAACCCTGCACGTAGGCGCGCACGGTCTGCGCGGCCACGGTCACGCGCACCGTGTCCAGCGTGGCCTCGCTGGCTTCGGCGCCGGCCAGCGCGGCTTCGTCGGCCCGCGCCAGCTTGCCGAAGAAGTCGATCAGGTAAGACACCCCGAAACCGAAGTCGCCCAGGTTGAATACCGGCGGCTGGGCGGTCTGCAGGAAGCTTTCGCCCGACAGCTGCGCGCGCGACACGCTGGCGCCGGCGCCGCCCTGGGGCAGGTTCTCGGACTCCACCTCGTGCAGCAGCGCCACCGCGCGGCGCAGGTTGGCACTGGCGGCGCGGATGTCGGTGTTGGCGGCCAGCGCCTGTTCGACCAGCCGGTTGAGCCGGTCGTCGTCATAGAGCCGCCACCAGTCGTCCGGCACGGGCGCAATGGCGACGCCGTGCGCCGCGGCGCCCTGCAGCGGGCCAGTTGCCGCTGGCGCGCGCACCGCCGCGTGATCGGGCACGCGATAGTCCGGGCCCACCGTGGTGCAGGCGCACAGGCAAGCCGCGGCGCACGCCAGCCAGGGATGGTGCCGCCTCATGATCGCGGCTCCGCACGGCCGCTGGCGTCATCGTCGCGGCCGGGTTCGCGTACGGCCACCGTCGCGGTGCGGCCCGAGACCAGCCGCACCTCCGCGGGCACGTCTTCCAGCACGATGCGCACCGGCACGCGCTGGGCCAGCCGCACCCAGTTGAAGGTCGGGTTGACGTTGGGCAGCAGGTTCGAGCCCGCGCTGCGGTCGCGGTCCTCGATGCCGGCGGCGATGCTCTGCACATGCCCGCGCAGGTGCCGGGGCTCGCCCATGATATGCACGTCCACCGGGCTGCCGATGCGGATCCGGTGCAGCTTGGTTTCCTCGAAATAGCCTTCGACGTGGAAGGAGCCGGCATCGACCATCGACAGCACCGGGCGGCCGGTGGAGACATAGTCGCCCAGGCGCGGCAGCCGGTCGTTGAGATAGCCCGCCACCGGGCTGCGCACGCTGGTGCGCTCCAGGTTCAGGCGCGCCAGCCGCACCGCGGCCTCGGCTTGCGCCAGCGCGGCCTCGCCTTGTTCCACGCGGGCGCGCCCCTGTTCCGCAACTTCCGTGGCGACCAGTCCGTCAAGATTGCGGTTGCGCGCGGCCTCGCGCCGCGCCTGTGCCAGCACGGCGCGCTGGGTCGCCAGCGTGGCCAGCGCCTGCTGCAGGGCCAGCGCGTAGCGGTCGCGGTCGATCTCGAACAGGACGTCACCTTGCTGCACGTGCTGGTTGTCGCGTGCCAGCACGCGCGTGACCAGGCCTGAAACATCGGGCGCCACCTGGACGATGTCGGCGCGCACATGGCCGTCGCGGGTCCATGGCGCGGCCGTGTAGTAGTCCCACAGGTGGCGCAGCACCAGCAGGGCGGCAATGGCGGCCAGCAGCGTCGGCAGCAAGGGAAGCAGGGGGCGGAGTCGGAGGGTCATGACGGCAGTCCCGGCACCGCGACAAAGGCTGCGGCCACGGCACCCAGGACGATCACATAGAGGGAAAGGTTGAACAGCGAGCGGTGCCAGATATGGCGGTAGCAGCCCAGCGCCGCCAGCACCGTGCGGATCGCAGTGGTGGCGGCGAAGGCCAGCACCATCAGCACCAGCACGCCTGGCACGAAGACGCCATAGAGGTCGATTTCACTAAGCATGGGGCGACGGCACGGAATGTGGGAGATCAGCGGGACGGGGCCACGGCGGTGCCAGGCAGCAGCGTGACTTGCAGCACCACCAGCGCGCCGAGCGCGCCGCGATGGTCGGCGCGGCCAGCGGCCGGTGTCGCCGATGTGATCGCTGTGGCGGCCACGCTGGCAATGGCCTCGGCCACTGCCGTGGCCAACCCCACCGGCGCCGGCCCGGCATGGCCGGCGCGCAGCCGCGCCCGGAAATGCCGGGCCACCGCGGCCAGCACGCGGCGCACTGGCTTGCGTGCCGCTGGCGGCAAGGCCGGCAGCGATTTCTGCAACGCCAGCGCGCAGTAGCCGACCTGCAGCGCATGGAAGCCGTCGGAAGACAGCGGATCGCCGGCTGCGCCCAGGCGTGGCACCAGCTGGCCGAGCCGATCCAGCATGCGCGCGCCCAGGCGGGCATCGCCATCGGCCGCCCGCAGCGTGGCCGCCTGCGCCAGATCCCGCCAGCTGGCGCGCACCAGCCGGCGGGCGGCGGCGCGCGCGCCGAACGGGCGCACCGCCATCGACCACAGCGGCGCGAACAGCATCGCCGCCGCGCTGGCCAGGCAGGTATTGAAGGTGCCGAGGAAATCCACGTCGAACACCGTCTGCACGTTGGCGAACGACGCCGTGTTGACCGACAGCAGCATCGCGATCAACTGGAAGCCCGGGCGCGCGATCAGCAGGCCGATGCCGAGATAGGGCAGCGCCAGCATCGCGGCCAGCGCTTCAAAGGTGTGCGCGCGCGGCACCACCAGGAACAGGTAGCCCGACGACACCAGCAGGCAGACCGTGCTCCAGCGCAGGAAGGCGCCGGCCATGCGGCGCGGCTCGTCGATGGCGGCAAAGAAGCAGCAGGCGATCGATGCCACCGCGACCGCGCCGGCGCCTTCCTCCCAGCCCGAGACAATCCACAGCAGCCCCGCGCAGAACACCGCCAGGCCGCTGGACACGGCCCCGAACAGCAGCATGCCGTGGTCGTGGTGATGCCCGGCGGCCTCCGTCGGCGCTTGGCCGCGTACCAGCGGCGCGCCGGCGCTGCGGTCGCCGATGCCCTGCTGCAGGGCCCGGCATTCGGCGTACAGGGTGCACAGGCGCTGCAACTGGTCCGCCGCCGTGGCGGCGAGGCCGGCATGCCAGTCGGACGCGCCGGCGCGGGCATCGGCCAGCCAGCCGCCCGGGGTCGTGGGAGGTGGCGTGGCCGCATCAGCACCTAGCCAAGCGGACGTTGCCGCCAGCGCCTCGCGCAGATTTGGCGGGATGCCGTCAGGGTGGCTGCGCAGCGCCTGCAGCACGCTTTCCAGCGACGACAGCAGCGGCATCAGCGTGGTCATGCGCTGGCGCAGCGCGCGGGCGAGGCGCAGCGAGTGGCTGCCCTCGGTGTCATAGGCCAGCTGGCTGACCAACTGGTCCAGCGCCAGGATGTCGGCGGCGAGCCGGTGGCGGCTGTCGTCGGCGCGCGGGCTGGCGGCAAGGATGTCGGCGGCCCAGGCCGCCGCGTCGGCCAGCCAGGTGGCTGCGCGGGCCCGCAATGCCGGCGCGACCTTGGCCGGAAACACCACCGAGCCCACCAGCCCGGCGCAGACGATGCCGATCACGATCTCTTCGATGCGCGCCACGGCAATATCAAAGATCTGCGCCGGCTGGCTGACCGCCGGCAAGGCCACGATCGGCAGGGTGTAGGCCGCCAGCAGGCAGATATAGCTGCGCGGCGAGCGCTGCAGCAGCGACAGGTACACCAGCACGGTGATCCACAGCGCGATCGCGCCCATCAGCACGATCGGCATATTGACCAGCTGCGGCACCGTGGCCACCGCGGCGGTGGCGCCCAGCACCGTGCCGGCCACGCGGTACGCGGCCTTGGACCGGGTCGCGCCGGTCAGGGGATGGGACACAAAGTACACCGTCGCCATGGCCCAGTAAGGCCGCGGCAGGCCCAGCGCCAGCGCGATATAGAGGGCCAGCATCGCGGCGGCGAATGCCTTCAGCGAGAACAGCCACTGTCGTGCATTCGGCCAGCTATTGATGTTTCCAAAATTCACGACAGCCTTTGCTAACCGTCGTCCCCGCGCAGGCGGGGACCCAGTGGCTTTAAAGACGCTGGATTCCCGCCTGCGCGGGAATGACGGTGGATATTTTCATGTTGTCGCCAATCAGGGAAGGCTCGATCGCCATGGAAGCGGGGTCTGGAAGAGGAGTTGGGGGCGCACATCGCCGCCTGCCGCTCCACGCTTCATAGGCGGCGCAGTGGTCGGGGGCAATGCGTGGAAGCGAAGTGTAGCCAAACCCTTCGCATTCCATTCATGATTTAATATTGACCTGACCATTCCCTTTGTTCATGGGTGACGAAAGCGCCTTGAAGGCCGGCTCGCCACCCCTCGACACCATGCCCATCGATATCCGCGCGCTGCGCTATTTCGTCGAGACTGCGCGCTTGCGCAGCTTTACCCAGGCCGCGACCTCGCTGTTCGTCACCCAGTCGACCATCAGCAAGATGGTCAGGCAGCTCGAGGACGAGGTCGGTCAGCCGCTGCTGATCCGTGAAGGCAAGAGCGTGCGGCTGACCGACGTGGGCCGCGTGGTCTACGAGCGAGGGCAGGAGGCGCTGGGCGTGGTGCACCGGTTGACGCTGGAGGTATCGGACCTGTCGTCGCTGGGGCGGGGGCAGTTGACGGTCGGCATCCCGCCGATGGTCAACCTGTTCTTCTCGCCGGCGGTCAGCACCTTCCGGCAGCGCTATCCCAACCTGTTGCTGACGCTGGACGAGCACGGCGGCCAGGTGGTGGAGCAACTGGTGGCCAGCGGCGAACTGGAGGTCGGCGCCACGGTGCTGCCCGGAGACAGCGGGCTGGCGCTGGAAACGCGCCAGTTCGGCCGCTACCCGATCTGGGCCGTGGGCCCGCGCAAGGCCGCCTGGGCGGGCGGGCGCACCGTGACGCTGGCGGCGCTGCGCGAGGAGCCGCTGGTGATGCTGACCGAGGACTTCTCACTGACGCGCAAGCTGAGCCAGGCCTTCCTGGAAGCCCGCATCGAGCCGCGCGTGGTGGCGCGCAGCGGGCACTGGGATTTCCTGGCGTCGATGGCGGCGGCGGGGCTGGGCACCACCTTCCTGCCCCAGCCGCTGGCCGAGCGCCTGCAGGGCCAGGACACGCTGGCCATGGCGCGGCTCACGGAGCCGGCCATGGACTGGACCATGGCCCACATCTGGTCGCCGGGGCGCTACCTGTCGCACGCCGCACGGGCGTGGCTGGCGGTCTGCGAAGAGGTGCTGGGAGACGGAGTGCCGGGAGGCGGGCAGGGAGCCTGAGCTGGCGCGGCGGCCGGCCTCACTTCTTCAGGCACTGGTCAGGGGGGATATCCAGCAGGACCAGCTGCTTCTGCTCTGCCACATAGTGATAGCGCAGCCTGACCCCCAGCTTGCCGAGCACCGGCACATCCGGGTTGCGGCAGATGCCGCGCTCCAGGATTGGCTTGACCGACGCCATGAACGCGCGGGTATCGTCGCGCGTGGCATCCACGCCCGAGACCTTCAGATGGAATTCGACGATCTTGCCCGGCCGCGTCACGCAGCCGTCAAAGCGCGTGGTGTCGTCCAGGTCGACCGGGCCCGCGCGCATCAGCTCCTGGCAGGCCAGGCGCAGTTGGCGGTCGGCATCGCCGGCGGTCAGGCGGGTCACGCCGTTCATGCCGGTGGGCTTGCCGCGCACCGTGCCCAGCAGCAGAGTGGCCAGCCCGGACAACTGCGGGGACCGCGCGGGCGGGGCAGCCGGCGTGGCGGAAATGGCAAGCGGCCCGGCCAGCAGGGACAGGCTCAGGCACACGGCGGCGTTGCGCAAGGGATGGAATTTGGGGACGGCAGGGGCTGGGGGCATGACGCAACGGGAACAGGATTGCCTGGGGTTTGCGCTGCTACTTTAGCCTTGGCGCCTTGCCGCCGTTGTCAGGCGTTGTCCTACGGCGCAACGGTGGCTTGCCCTGCCGGCGGCGGCATGCCAGCGAACTGGCCCACCGCCTGACGGGGCTGTTGCTCAGAGCTCCAGCACCAGCCGGCTGCCGCCACAGGCGCGCGAGCAGCAGGCCATCATGCGCTGGTTGGCCTCACGCTCGCTGCGCGTGAGCACCACGTCGCGGTGGTCGACCTGGCCGGCCAGCACGCGCACCTCGCAGGACCCGCACAGGCCTTCCTCGCAATCGCTTTGCACGTCGATATTGGCGCCGCGCAGCGCGCCCAGCAGGGTCTGGCCGGCCGGCACTTCCATGACCAGGCCGGAGTCCTTCAGTTCGACGGTAAAGGGCTGTTCCTTCGACGCATCCAGCGTGCCCAGCTTCGATACGAAGTGCTCCACGCGCAGCGCGTCTTCCGGCCACGCCGCGCAGTAGTCGGCCAGTGCGTCCAGCATGCGCTGCGGGCCGCAGGCGTAGATCTGGGTGCGCGGGTCCGGCTGCGCCAGCAGCTTGCCGAAGTCGGCGCGCTGGCCTTCGTCGCTGGCATGGACATGCAGCCGTGCGCCATGCAGGGCCTGCAGTTCATCCAGCATCGCCATGGCCTGCCGCGAACGGCCGCAGTAGTGGAACTCGTAGTCGATGCCAAGCGCGCGGGCGCGCCGCGCCATCGCGCTGACCGGCGTGATGCCGATGCCGCCGGCGATAAAGATGGCGCGCCCGCAGCCTTCATCGAAACGGAAGTGATTGCGCGGCCCGCGGATGCGCAGCCGGTCGCCGGCCTTCACGCTGCCATGCACCCAGGCCGAGCCGCCGCGGCTGTCGGGGTCGCGCAGCACGGCGATCTCCAGCGCCCCGGCATCCTCCGGATCGCCGCACAGCGAATACTGGCGCGACAGCCCGGTATCGCCGCATTCCACGTCGATATGCGAGCCCGGCGCCCAGCGCGGCAGCGGCTTGCCGTCCGGCGCCGTCAGCCGCAGGCGCACTACGCCGTCGGCGGCGGACCTGACGCGCTCTACCACCACCGTGCGCGCGATGGTGTGGGCGGACGGCTCGCCGATGCGCACCGGCTGGTGCACGTCGAGCCGGGCCGGGTCGCGGCGCTCGGGGTTCTGCGCGGGGTCCCATTCCACCAGCAGGTGCTCAGGGCCGCGGAACGAGGTGTTGGGCACATAGGTGAAGGTCTGCTCTGCCAGGCGCATATGCGGCAGCCGGCGCGTCAGTTCTTCCAGGAAGACCTGCATCTCCATGCGCGCCAGGTTCTTGCCCATGCACTGGTGCGAGCCGTAGCCAAAGGTGAGCTGCTCGCTGGCGTTGTCGCGGCGGATGTCGAACAGGTCGGCATCGGCGAAATGGCGCTCGTCATGGTTGGCGGAAGACGTGACGATCAGCAGCTTGCTGCCCGCCGGCAGGCGCATGCCGCCGACCTCGGCGTCGCGCGTCACCAGCCGCCGCCATGCGGCGACGGAGCCGTTGTGGCGCAGGCATTCCTCGACCGCGTTGGGGATCAGCGACGGATCCTCGCAGATCTCGCGCCACGCATCCGGATGCTGCAGCAGCAGCTTGATGGCGTTGGCCGAGGCGTTCGCCGTGGTCTCGTGCGCGGCCACGATGCCGGCCATCATCATCGAATGCAGGTAAGAGTCGGTGACCACCTCGGGCAGGTCTTTCTGCTTGCGCAGGCCGTACTGCATCCAGCCCGGGCCGGACGGGTCCTCGCGCATCTTGTCGAGGATGCGGCCAGCCAGTTGCCAGAAGTTGCCGACGGCATGCGCCACCGCCACCTGTTCCTCGGGCCTGGGACGGCCCCAGGTGTTGACGGTATGGGCGATGGAGTACTGGCGCAGCAGGTCCATGTCCTCTTCGGGCACGCCCAGGAAATGCAGCGCCACGGTCAGCGGCACTTCCCACAGCATCTGGTCGACCAGATCGGCGCGGCCATCGTCGATAAAGCGGTCGACGTACTCGCGCGTGAGGCGGCGCACCAGGGGCTCATGGTGTGCCAGTTCCGCGGGCGTGAAGGGTGCCATCAGCGCGCGCCGGCGCGGCATGTGGGCGGGCTCGTCCTCGTTGACCAGCGTGCGGTTCATGGCATAGCCGTAGGTGGCCAGCACGGCATTGGCCTCGTCGCCGGTAGGCGTGATCTTCTCCAGCGCGATCGACGGGCTGAAGGTAAGGTTGTCGCGGAAGATCGCCTTGATGTCGTCGTAGCGCGTGACCACCCAGTAGCCCAGCTTCGGGCTGTAGAACACCGGTTCCTGCTCGCGCGACCAGCGCACGTATGCCGGCGGGTCCTGCTGGTAGCCGTCGCCGAAGGGATCGAACGCCGCCGCGTTGTGGCTGACCGGACAGCCGGTGGGGGCGGCGAAGGCGCTGTGGTCGATGGGGCAGCCGCCGCGGGCGGCGTTGGGGGAAGGGGTGGCCATGCTGCGTACTCCTGGCTGAAACTCTGCCGTCCGGGCAATGCCGGACGGGCTTGGGTCATGCGCTTGCCGGAACTCAGTTGTCCAGCGTGATCTTCAGGTCGCGGATCAGCCTGGTCCAGCGGGTGGACTCGCTGCGCAGCAGTTCGCTGAACTGCGCCGGCGTGTTGCCCACCGGCTCCACACCGAAGTCCACCAGCCGCTTGTTGACAGCGGGCTCACGGATTGCCGCGACCACGTCCTTGTTCAGCGTGTCAATGACCTCCGGCGGCGTGCCGGCCGGCACCACCATGCCCACCAGCGCGGCGGCTTCCACGCGCGGGTAGCCCAGTTCGGCGAAGGTCGGCACGTCAGGCAGTTGCGGCAGGCGGGTGGCGTTGGCCACGGCCAGCGCGCGCACCTTGCCGCCCTTGATAAAGCCCGCGCCGGCGGCGTAGTCCACCATCATCGCGGCGACCTGCCCGGCGGCCACGTCCGACAGCGCCGGCGCGGCGCCGCGGTACGGGGCATGCGTCATCGACAGGCCGGCTTCCACCTTCAGCAACTCCATCGCCAGGTGGTGCGGGCTGCCCGCGCCGGCGGAGCCGTAGTTGATGCCGCCCTGGGTGGCCCTGGTCTGGGCGATGAATTCCTTGGCGCTCTTGGCCGGGCTGGCCGCGCCCACCACCAGGATCATCGGGAAGCGGCCCAGCAGCGTCACCGGAGCCAGGTCCTTGCCTGGGTTATAGGAAAGCGATTTGTACAGCACGGGGTTGAACACCATCGTGCCGTTGTCGGCCGACAGGACGGTATAGCCGTCGGCGGCCGAGCGCGCCGTCTCGGCCGCGCCGATGGCGGTATTGCCGCCGGGCTTGTTGTCCACCACCACGGGCTGCCCGACCTTGGCCGACAGCCCCTGGCCGATGGTGCGCGCCAGGAAGTCCGAGCCGCCGCCGGCGGCATAGGGGACGATCCAGCGGATCGGCTTGGCGGGGTAGGTACCGGCAGCGTGCGCCGGGATCGCGGCCAGCATCGGCAAGGCCAGGGCGCCGGTGGCCAGGCGCTTGAGGACGGGGTGAGGCATGGGGCTTGTCTCCTTGTTGGTCAGCCCGGTGTTGCGCACCGGTGTTTCTGTTTTGCGTAAATCATATACGCATTGCGTAATGATTGAATGCGGGTTAACCTTGAAGTGACCCATTCCCCGGATCCGTCATGCTCCGAACGAAAGCCTCCGATCCTGCCAGCGCGCCCACCGATGCGCCGCGCACGCGCGAACGCCGCCAGCGTGTGCAATCGGCGGTCACCGGCATGGCCGTGCTCAAGGGGCTGGCACGGCTGGGCGGGCGCGCCAGCCTGACCGCGCTGGCCGCGCACATCGACGAAAGCCCGGCCAAGGTGCACCGGTACCTGGTGAGCCTGGTGGAAGAAGGGTTTGTGGCGCAGGAGGTGGGTACGCAGCAGTACCACCTGGGCTTCGAGGCGCTGCAGATCGGCATGGCGGCGATGCGCCAGGCCGACCCGATCCGGCTGGCCGAAGCCTCGCTGGTGCGCCTGCGTGAAGCGCTGGAAGTTACCTGCTTTGTCGCGGTGATGGGCAACAAGGGGCCGACCATCATGCGCTTTGAAGAACCGGGTTTGCCGGTGACGGTGAACGTGCGCGCGGGCTCAGTGATGCCGCTGCTGTGGTCGGCCACCGGGCGTGTGTTCCTGGGGCTGCTAGATGAGAAACGCGTGCACGCGCAGGCCGAGGAAGAACTGGCCGCGGCCAGCCCGGCGCGGCTGGCGTCGCTCGATGCCAGCGACCCCATCGGCACGCTGCGCCGCGCGGTGCAGGCCGACGACTGCGCCTGGGTGCGCGACACCAACCTGACCGGCATCAGCGCCGTGGCGGCGCCAGTGCGCGACTACACCGGACGCGTGTGCGCGGTGCTGACCGCGTTGGGCGCCACCGGCGGCTTCGATCCCGCGATCGACGGGCCCATCGGCAGCGCCGTGCGGCGCGAGGCGCGCGCGGTCAGTGCAGCGCTGGGGTTCAATCCAGCGGCTTGACCCGGTGCCTCAGCCAGGACGCGAAGCTCGCCGTGTTCAGATGGCTTCCACCCGCCCGCCTGCCGGCGCCGGCAGGTTCAGGTGCTGGCTCAGGTCGCCTTGCAGGTCAAAGAGGGAATAGTCCCGGTAGGAGAAGTGCCAACGGCCGTCCGTCTGCTCGAATTCATCATGGTAGCGTCCGGCCGCGACCACCTGTAATGGCAGCGTGTCAGTTGCCTGAAGAACCGTGTAATAGGATCGGCACCTCGCCCTACCGGCTGCTTCGTCGATTTCGATGATTGGGTTGGTAATGACGTGCTTTGTGCGCGGCGTGCCGCACGGGTAGATTCGGACATGGCGCCGCCACTGGTCGAGCATGCTGACTTCATCCCGCAAGACGTCGCTGCCGGCGCTCTTCAGCTTCGCATTCCTGAACAGAGCGGCGACGCCGGACAAATCGCCACTGTCCATCAACTCCGCATAACGATAAAGAAGATTGGCTATTTCTAAGGCGCTATAGCTCATTCCGATTGCCCCTCATGGATTGACATGCAGTGGCAACTCGCGCCGCCTGCCCGATACTAGGGACGGAGCCCCTGTCTGCGCATACCCTAAAGGGACGAGGCGCGCTAGTGTCGGGCAGTGCAAGCCGAATCACGGCGGCCCGCCCGCTTATGCCGTTTCACGCAGCGCCTCGCGCGGAACATCCGCTCCGATGACAACCTGCCAAAGCGTCACCGCTAGTCGATCAGCTTGCCCTGCGCGTCAAAGAACGGATGCGCTGCCCCATAGTCCCCGATCGCTGCCGCATGCGTCACCAGTCCGTGCGCCGGATGCCACCAGTGCAGCAGGTAGCCGGGCGGCTCCATGCGAAAGCGCGAGGGCGCCTGCGGGTCCAGGTCCAGCGCCACCTGGTGCGCCGGCCCGGGCGCGGTGATCGCGACCGTGCCGCCGAAGCGGCGCGTGATGTGCCGGTGCAGATGGCCGCACAGCACGCGTTCCACTCGCGGGTGGCGGCGCACGATGGCTTCGAGCGCGTCGGCGTTGGCCAGGCCCTGCTCGTCCATGTGGCCGATGCCGGTAAAGAACGGCGGATGGTGCAGCAACAGCAGGGTGGGGCGGGCCGGGTCGGCAGACAGTGCGGCATCCAGCCACGGCAATGCGGCCGGATCGACGCGCCCGCCGGGCTGGCCAGGTACGGTGCAGTCGAAGGCCACCAGCCGCAGCGGGCCCGCGTCGATGCTGTAGTGCACCGGGTCTTCGCCGCTGCCGGTGGCAAACAGGTAGTCGTGATCGGCAAAGACGCGGCGCAGCGCGCCGCGGCTGTCGTGGTTCCCCGGCAGCAGCCGCACGGGCATGGGTAGCCGCTGCAGGATCTGGCGCAGGAACTGGTATTCGCTTTCGGCGCCGAAGTCGACCAGGTCGCCGGTGACGATCACCGTGTCGGGCTGCTGCGGGGCCGCCAGCAGGGTGTCGATGCAGCGGTGCAGTGAGCCGGCGGTGTCAACCAGCCGGTACGACAGCTTGCCGCCGGCCTTGATGTGGAGGTCGGTGATGTGGGCGACCAGGTAGGGGGCGGTGTTCATGCTGCCAGGGCTTCAGGAAGGGTGATGAGGTGGCCGGTGTCGATGCGCAGGCCGACGCGGTCTCCGGCGCGCCAGTTGTCGCGGCGCGTGGTGTCGACGATGAGCGGCGCGGCGGCGCCGACTTCCACCAGCAGGCGCGTGCAGTTGCCAAGGAACAGGGCCGTGACCACGCTACCGTGCAGATGGGCGTTGTCCGCCTCCACCAGCGCCACGTCTTCGGGGCGGAACATCAGGTCGGCGCGCGGCGCAAGCGGGGATTCGTGCGCCCGGGGCACGACGCCGCCAGGCACGCGCCAGGCGCCGTTTTCGGCGGAGGCGGGCAGCCGGTTCATGGTGCCGATGAAATCCGCCACGAAGGCATTGGCCGGCGCGCGGTAGATATCCTGCGGCGTGCCCGTCTGCGCGATGCGGCCCTTGTCCATGACGATGATGCGGTCGCCCAGCGCCATGGCCTCGGCCTGGTCATGCGTGACATAGACGGCGGTGATGCCCAGGCTGCGCAGCAACTGGTTGATGTCGGCGCGCAGGGCGTCGCGCAGCTTGGCGTCGAGCGCGGTCAGCGGCTCGTCCAGCAGCAGCACGCGCGGCTGCACGGCAATGGCGCGCGCGAGCGCCACGCGCTGACGCTGGCCGCCCGAGAGCTGGTCCACGCGGCGGTCGGCAAAGGGTTCGAGATGCATCATCGCGAGCATGTCGTCAACCCGCCGGCGGCGCGTGGCGGCGTCTACGCGCCGCACGCGCAGCCCGTAGCCGATGTTTTCGGAGACGGTCATGTTGGGGAACAGCGCGTAGCTCTGGAACACCATGCCCACGCCGCGCTGCTCGATCGGCAGCGCGGTCACGCGGGTATCGCCGAACCAGACTTCGCCGCCCGCATCGGGATACTCCAGCCCGGCGATGATGCGCAGCGTGGTGGTCTTGCCGCAGCCGGACGGGCCCAGCAGCACCACGGTTTCCGCGGCGCCGATGTCGAGATCCAGCGGCTGCAGCGCCAGCGTGCCGTCGGCAAAGGTCTTGCCGCAATCGCGCAGCCTGATGGTGGTGGGTTCATGCATGGCGGGTCTCGGTATGAGGGTTGGCCGGCGTGGCGGCAACAGCTGGGGCGTGCGCCGCTTCGGGAACATGCTTGCGGGAACGCGCGCCCAGCGCGCTGAGCGCCTGCATCAGCACCAGCAGCGGAATGATCATGACGAAGAAGACGATGGTGTAGGCCGAGCCGATCTCCAGCCGCATCGAGGCATAGCTGTCGGCCAGGCCTACCGGCAACGTCTGCGTGGTGGGCGTGTGCAGCATCCAGGTCAGATTGAATTCGCCCACCGACAGCGTGACCACCATCAGCGCGCCGGCCAGGATGCCCTGGCGGCAATTGGGCAGCACCACGGTAAAGAAGCGCTGCAGGCGGCTGGCGCCAAGGCTGGCCGCCGCGTCTTCGAGCGTGCGGATATCGATGGCGGACAGGATGGCCAGCACCGAACGCACCATGAAGGGCAGGGTGAACAACACGTGGCCGATCAGGATGAACACCCAGCTCGTGCGCAGGGCCTGCCAGGTGCCGTAGAGCAGGATCAGGCCAAGCGCGGTCGCAAGCCCCGGAACGGCCACCGGCAGCATCAGCAATTCCTCGATCAGCCGGGTGACGCGGTTGCGCCGCAGCGCCATGCAATAGGCGGCCGGCACGCCCAGCACCAGCGTGCAGGCCAGGCAGGCCAGCGCGATCAGCAGCGACAGGAAGATGGTATTGCGATAGAGCGACCAGACTTCCACGAGCCAGCGCGTGGTCAGCCCGCTTTCCAGGCCGACGAAGATATTGTTGGTCAGGCCAGCCAGCACGGAGAGCACGACCGGCACGGTCATGAAGGCGCAGACCGCCAGCGTGAGCGCCAGTTGCAGCCAGTAGCCGGGGCGGCGATGGTTTGGGGTCATAGGGTTGGCTCCTAGGCTGTCGCAGCCACGGCGTCGCCGGAGAACCAGCGCGCGACCGCCAGCAAGGCCCAGGTGACGGTGCCCAGCAGGATGGACAGCGCGGCGGCCATGCCGAAGTTGGCGTAGTTGGTGAACTCGTTGTAGATGGTGAGCGGCAGCACGTCGAGTTGCGTGGCCAGCGTGAAGGCGGTACCGAACGCGCCCATGCTGGTGGCAAAGCAGATCGCGCCGCTGGAGATCATGGCCGGCATCAGCGCGGGCAGCATCACGTCGCGCACCACGCGCCAGGGACTGGCGCCCAGCGAGCGGGCCGCTTCTTCCAGCGAGGCGTCGAGCTTCTCCACGGCCGCCATCACCGTCAGGATCACGCGCGGGATCGAAAAATACAGGTAGCCGACGAACAGCCCGGCCAGGCCGTAGGCAAAGGTCCAGCGCTCGCCGGCGATCTTGTCGCCGACCATGGCCAGCAGGCCGTTGCGGCCACCGAGCATGATGACCATGAAGCCGATCACCACGCCGGGAAACGCCAGCGGAAAGGTCAGCATGGCCACCAGCACGGACTTGCCAGGGACCGCGTTGCGCTGCAGGAAGGTGCCGGCAATGCCGGCAATCACGAGCGTGGCCAGCGTCACGGCGGCCGACAGCAGCACGGTGACCAGCAGGCTGTGCAGGTAGCGCGGACTGGAGACCACGGTCCAGTACACGCCCGCGCCTTGCTCGCCGTTGATGCTGACCGCCAGGAGCCGCGCCATCGGCAGGCAGAAGAAGGCCAGGAAGACCACCAGTGCCGGCAAGGCGAACAGGAAGAGGGAGGGGGATCGGTTTGTCATGGCAGTGACGGGGTGATGGGCGGTGGGCGATGGCCTGGCTGAGCCGCCCGGTTGTCTCCCGGCTTGCGGGGAGACAACCATGAGGCGGGAAACCACATCGCCAGTCGTTAGCGCACTTGTCAGCGCACCTCCTTCAGGTACTGCTCGCTGAACGCCTTCTGCACGTCGGCCATCTTGCCGAAGTCCACCGCCTTGGCCCGTGCGTATTCGGTGGCCGGCAGGAAACGCGCCTGGACTTCCTTGGGCACCACGCCGGCGCGCACCGGGCGCAGGTAGGCGTTGGCCCACAGCGCCTGGCCGGCGTCGGACAGCACGAAGTCGAGCACCTTGCGGCCTTCGGCCTCATGCGGCGCCTTGTTGACCAGGCTCATCACGTAGGGAACCACCACCGAGCCCTCCTTGGGAATCACGAAGGCAACATTGGCGTGGTCCTTGTAGCGGGCACGATAGGCGTTGAAGTCATAGTCGAGCAGGATAGGGATTTCACCGGACAGCACGCGCGCATAGGCGGTCTGCTTGGGCACGATCGGCTGGTTCTTCTGCAGGTCCTTGAAATACTTGAAGGCCGGGCCGAAGTTGTCGAGCGTGCCGCCCATGGCCTGGTTGACCGCCACTGCGCCTACGTAGCCGACGAAGGCGCTGGCGGGGTCAAGATAGCCGACCAGGCCCTTGTACTCGGGCTTGAGCAGGTCGGCCCATGACTGCGGCACCGGCTTGCCGCGCAGCGCGTCGACATTGACCATGAAGCCCAGTGTGCCGGAATGGATGGCGAACCAGTTGCCCTGCGGGTCTTTCAGGCCGTCGGGAATGTCGGCCCAGTGGGCAGGCTTGTAGGCGGCGGTCACGCCGTCCTTCCTGGCCTGGATGCCGAAGGTCACGCCGTAGTAGACCACGTCGGCCACCGGGCTGGCCTTCTCGGCGACCAGCTGTGCCAGCGACTGGCCGGAGTTCTTGTTGTCCAGCGGCACGGTAACGCCGGTCTTTTCCTTGATGGCGCGGATCTGTGCCGCCCAGTCGGCCCATTCGGGCGGGCAGTTGTAGCAGATCGCGGTCTGGGCGGCCACGCCCTGGCTGAACGCGGCGGCGCCAAGCGCCAGGGCAATCCAGCGCAGCGGGCGGCGCCAGGAAGGAATAGGTTGCATGAGAGGCTCCTTGGTTGGGGACAGCGGTGGGGAATGCAGCATGCGCAGGCGGTCAGGCGCGATTCGGCGCGGTTATGGTGACGGCGGGGCGGCCACGGTGCCGTTGACGCGCAGCGCGTGCGGCAGCAGCGTGACGCGCGGCAGCGCCGCCGAGGCGCGTCCGCCATCGTGCAGCCGGGCAAGCAGCCGGCCGACGGCGCCGGCGCCGATCTCCACATTGGGTTGCACGACGGTGGCCAGCGGCGGTTCGACCACGTTGCCCAGCGCGATGCCGTCATAGCCCAGCACGGAGATGTCGCGCGGCACGCTCAGGCCGAGGCGCCGGAGGTCGGAGATCACGCCGATGGCCAGCAGGTCATTGGTGCAGAAAAAGGCACTGGGCGCATCGTTTGCCCGCACCAGCGCGCCGATCTGTCCGGCATTGCTGGCGGTGTGCGATGGCAGGCAGACTGGCGCGGCGGGCTTCAGCCCGTGCGCGCGCATGGCGTCCTGATAGCCGGCAAAGCGCTGGCGCGCGCGGTCCGAGGCGACAAAGGCGCCCGACACTACGGCGATGCGGCGGTGCCCGGCGGCGATCAGGGCCTCCACGCCGGCGCAGGCGCTGCGCCGGTTGTCCACCGATACTGAATGACGCCGGCTGCGCGGTCCGGCCTGGTTGTACGCCAGCACGTAGGGCACGCCCTCGGCGTCGAGTTGATCCAGCACCGTGCTGCGCGCCGCATCGGCCACGGTCAGCACCATGCCGTCCACGCGATGGCGCAACAGGTATTCCACGCGCTCGCGTTCGCGCGCCGGCTCGTAGCCGCTGGTGACCAGCATCAGCGAATAGCCGCCCGCCAGCGCGGTTTCCTCGATGCCGTGCCAGCACTCGGCGAACACCGCGTTTTCCAGCGTCGGCAGCATCACGCCGATCATGCGGGTCTGCTGGGCGCGCAGCTTGCTGCCCAGCAGGTTGGGGCGAAAGCTGAGCCGCAGCGCCGCCTCGCGCACACGCTGGGCCGTGGTGTCGCGCACCAGGTGCGGGCTGCTGAACACGCGCGAAGCGGTGGCGAGCGACACCCGCGCGGCTTGCGCCACGTCGATCAGGGTGGCGCCAGCCGTCGTATCGGGCCTGGCCCCGGCAGGATCCTTGCGATTCACGCTTGCAGCTCCGGATGAAAACGTTTTCATTGAAGGCGGAAAAAAGCGGGCGTCAAGGCATTCCGTCGCTGCACTGCCGCAGAAGGCGGCTGGCGGACGGGTGCCTGCACCCTGTCTGGACGGCATTCTGAGTGGGGTGGATGACAGGAGGATGACATCCGGGTGGGAGGGCGCCGCCGCGCCCGCGTCTAGGATCCGGCTGCCTAGGCCACTTCCCGCAGCGCGGTCTCGCGCGGCACAGGGGTGTCCCCCACGTGCCGCACCGACGGATACCCCGCCGCAAACACCAGCCGCCCGCCGGACCAGGTATGCGTGACCATCGGCTGCCCAGCCACGCCGGAGACGGCGATCACGTCCGCGCGCAGTCCCGGCGCCAGGCGGCCCCGGTCGTCCAGCTGGCAGGCATCGGCGGGATTCGCGGTGACCAGCGCCAGCGCCTCGTTCAGCGGCAGGTCGGCCAGGCGCGCGGCCGCATATGCGGCGGCGATCAGCGTGGACGGCTGGTAGTCCGAGCACAGGATGTTGCCCACGCCGGCGTGGATTGCGTCGATGGCGCGCATCGACCCGCTCTGGCTCTTGCCGCGCAGCACGTTGGGGGCGCCCAGGATGGTCGGCAGCGCGTGGGCGCACGCGGCTTGCGCGGTTTCCAGGTTGATCGGGAACTCGCTCATGCGCACGCCCAGCGCCTGCATGGCGGCGATGCGCTGCGGCGAATCGTCGTCATGGCTGGCGGTTGGAATGCCCAGCGCATGCGCGCTGGCCACCAGCCGGTTGACGCGCTCATGCGCGCCCTCCAGCGCGGCGGCCTTCTTCTGGGCGGCGTCGGCGGCTTGCTCGCGGCTCATGCCGTGGTTGCCCATCATATAGGCCAGGTAGGCGTCCATGGTCTTGAACTGGCCCTGGCCCGGCGAATGGTCCATCACGGACAGCAGGTCGACCACGCCCTCGGCCATCAGCGCTTCCAGCACCGGCACCGCGCCGGCATCGGTGACCTCGTAGCGGCAGTGGATGCGGTTGTCGACCAGGCTGTGGCTGCGATATGCGGCTACCGTGCGCACTACCGCGGCCGCGGTCTCGACATTGCGCACGCCGAACTGGTTGCCGGCGAAGGACAGCGCGTGGTACGGCGTGGTGATGCCCGCCGCGGCGTTGCGGCGGTCGACCTGGGCCACGGCAAAGTCCAGCGGGAACAGCACGCTGGCGCGGGGCTCGACTTCCTTTTCGATGGCGTCGCAATGCACGTCGACCAGGCCCGGCATCACGGTGTGGCCATGCAGGTCGATCACGGTAGCGTGGGCGGGCACGGCGGCGGGTGCCGGTTCGATGGCCGCGATGCGGCCATCCGTGATCAGCAGCGCGCTGTCGTGCAGCACGCGGTCCGGCAGCACCAGGGTGGCGTGGGTCAGGTAGGTAGCAGACATGTCCGGCTCCGTTCTGGAATTCGAATCAGGCAAGTGCGGTGGCGGGTTGCAGCGGCAGCAGGCGCGTGGCAACGGCATCGCGTACGGCTTCGTCGTGGAAGATGCCGATCAGCGCGCGCCCTTCGGCCAGGGCTTCGCGGATCAGGTCAACCACCACGGCGCGGTTGTCGGCGTCCAGCGAGGCGGTGGGCTCGTCCAGCAGCAGGATCGGGTGGCCGCCGATCAGGCCGCGCGCAATATTCACGCGTTGCTGCTCGCCGCCGGAGAAGGTGGCCGGCGGCAGGTCCCACAGGCGGCGCGGCAGGTTCAGGCGCGCCAGCAGTTCGGACGCGCGGGCGCGGGCTGCCTCATGGCTGGCGCCGCGCTGTCGCAGCGGATCGGCCACCACGTCGAGCGCGCCGACGCGGGGAATCGCGCGCAGGAACTGGCTGACATAGCCGATCACGTCGCGGCGCAGCCTCAGCACGCGCTGTTCGGGGGCATCGGTCAGTTCGACCCACGGCTCGCCCTCGGCGCTGGTATCGCGCAGGCGGATGCTGCCTTCGGTCGCCAGGTAGTTGCCGTACAGGCAGCGCAGCAGGGTGCTCTTGCCGGTGCCGGACGGCCCGGACAGCACCAGGCATTCGCCGCGCGCGGCATCGAAATCCATCGCGCGCAGCACCGGCAGGCGGATGCCGCCCTGGTTGTGCAGCGTGAACATCTTGCCGAGGCCGCGGACCTCGACCAGTTTCCGGGGGTGTTCTGCGTGCATCGTCGTCAGCCCTGCAGGATGGAAGAGACCAGCAACTGCGTGTACGGATGCTGGGGATCGTCGAGGATCTGGTCGGTCAGGCCTTGCTCCACCACGCGGCCGCCCTGCATGACCAGCGTGCGGTGCGCCAGCAGCCGCGCCACGGCCAGGTCGTGCGTGACCAGCACGGCGGCCAGGCCAAGGTCCGCCACCAGGCGGCGCAGCAGGTCGAGCAGGCGGGCCTGCACCGACACGTCCAGCGACGCGGTGGGCTCGTCCATGAACACCAGGCGCGGGTGCGTGACCAGGTTGCGCGCGATCTGCAGGCGCTGCTGCATGCCGCCGGAGAAGGTGCCCGGCACGTCGTCCAGGCGCGCCAGGTCGATCTCCATCTTTTCCAGCCAGTTGCCGGCGACTTCGCGCAGGTTGCCGTAGTGGCGCTCGCCCACGGCCATCAGGCGCTCGGCGATATTGGCGCCGGCGCTGACCTGCATGCGCAGGCCGTCGCGCGCGTGCTGGCGCACGAAGCCCCAGTCGGTGCGGGCCAGCAGCCGCAGGCGCGCGCTGGACAGCGTGGCCAGGTCAGTCAGGCCGGACTCGCGCATGTCGTAGCTGACGCTGCCGCGCTGGGCCGGGGCCTGCATCGACAAGGCCTGCAGCAGCGTGCTCTTGCCCGAGCCCGATTCGCCCACCACGCACAGCACCTCGCCCGGGTACAGGTCGAAACTGACATCATGGCAGCCGTGCAGGCCGTCCCAGGTGCGCGTCAGCTTGCGCACCGACAGCAGCGGGGTAGCGCTCATCGGGCACCCCCGGCAGCGGTCTTGACGGCCTGGGCCGCCTGGCGGTCGGCGCAGTATTCGGTGTCCGAGCACACGAACAGGCGCGTGCCGGCGTCGTCGGTGATGATCTCGTCCAGGTAGCTGTCGGTGGCCCCGCACTGGGCGCAGCAGCTCGACCACTTTTCCACGGTGAAGGGGTGGTCGGCAAAGTCCAGGCTCTTGACCTCGGTGTATGGCGGCACCGCATAGACGCGCTTCTCGCGCCCGGCGCCGAACAGCATCAGCGCGGGGCTGCGGTCGAGCTTGGGATTGTCGAACCTGGGAATCGGCGACGGCCGCATCATGTAGCGCTGGTTGACGATCACGGGGTAGTCGTAGGTGGTGGCGATATGGCCGTGATGGGCGATGTCCTCGTACAGCTTGACGTGCATCGCGCCGTACTCGGCCAGCGCGTGCATGGTGCGGGTCTCGCCCTCGCTCGGCTCCAGCCAGCGCAGCGGCTCGGGGATCGGCACCTGGAACACCATGGTCTGGCCCGCGCGCAGCGGGCTTTCCGGGATCCGGTGGCGGGTCTGGATGATGCTGGCCTCGGCGGTGCGCTCGGTGGTCTGCACGCCGGTGACGCGGCCGAAGAAGCGGCGGATATTGATGGCGTTGGTGGTGTCGTCCGAACCCTGGTCGATCACCTTGAGCACGTCATCCTTGCCGATGATGGCGGCGGTCACCTGGATGCCGCCGGTGCCCCAGCCGTAGGGCAGGGGCATCTCGCGGCTGCCGAAGGGGACCTGGTAGCCGGGAATCGCCACGGCCTTGAGCAGCGCGCGGCGCAGCATGCGCTTGGTCGACTCGTCGAGGTAGCCAAAGTTGTAATGGTCGTCGCGGGCAATGCCCGTGGACTGCGTAGCCTGGGCGGAGGTCATGCCAGGGTCTCCTCTTGCGTCTGCGGTTGCGTCTGGACGGCAGCGGGCACGGCACCATCCTGGTCCGCGCGCAGCCGGCGCAGCAGTTCCAGGTTGGCCTGGAAGTCCACGTAGTGAGGCAGCTTCAGGTGCTGCACGAAGCCGGAGGCCTCGACGTTGTCGCTGTGGTACAGCATGAATTCGATGTCATTGGCCGGGGCGTCGGCGGCTTCGCCCAGCTCTTCGGCGCGCATGGCGCGGTCGGCCAGCGCCATCGACATGGCCTTGCGCTCGTTGTAGCCGAACACCAGCCCGTAGCCGCGCGTGAAGCGCGGGGCTTCGTCGGCATTGCCGGCGAACTGGCTCACCATCTGGCATTCGGTCAGTTCGATCTCGCCGATGGTGACGGCAAATCCAAGCTCTTCCACGAACAGTTCGACCTCGGCCGTGCCGTAGCGGATCTCGGCCGCGAACGGGTGCGAGTTGCCGTAGCCGCGCTGGGTGGAATAGCCCATCGACAGCAGGAAGCCTTCGTCGGCGCGCGCCAGGTTCTGCAGGCGCGCGGCGCGGCTGGCGGGGAAGGACAGCGGCTCGCGCGTCAGGTCGGGCGGCGTGGGGTCGCCGGCGGGGATCGCGTCGGCCTCCACCAGTTCGTCGGCTTCCAGCAGCCCGGTCACGCGCGGCATGCTGGCGGCGAGGGGTTCGGGCGAGGGCGGCAGCGGTTCGGGATCGCGGCCGGCTTCAAGCGAGAAATCCAGCAGGCGCTGGGTGTAATCGTAGGTCGGCCCCAGTACCTGGCCGCCCGGCACGTCCTTGAAGGTGGACGAGATCCGGCGCTGCAGGCGCATCGCGCCGGTATCGACCGGCTGGGTGTAGCCGAAGCGCGCCAGCGTGGTGCGGTAGGCGCGCAGCAGGAAGATCGCCTCGATCTGGTCGCCGGCGGCCTGCTTCAATGCCAGCGCGGCCAGGTGCGGGTCGTACAGCGAGCCCTCGGCCATCACGCGCGATACCGCCAGCGGCATCTGTTCGCGGATCTGCGCCAGTGTGAGTTCCGGCACCGCGGTATCGCCGCGGCGGTAGGCATCGAGCATCTGGTACGAGTTGAGGATGGCGCGTTCACCTCCTTTGACGGCTACGTACATGTCATTCCTCCACCAGCGTGGTGCGCGTCAGGGCGCAGAAGCGGTCGCCGCTGGCCAGCAGCAGGTCCACGCCGAGCGGGAAGCCGGCGTTGTTGGCACGCCAGCTGGCACCGAAGTCCGCGGGCAGGCCGGCCACGCGCAGCAACTGCGTGGTGTCGATACCGGGGCCGCGCAGCGTGAACGGGTCGCCGTTGGTCAGCGAGGCGACTTCCACCAGCAGCGTGGCCGAGCGGTCCGGGAACGCCGGGTCGCCCTGCGCGCAGTCCGCCAGGGCCGGCATGGCGTATCCGGCGGGCACACATACGAAGGCCGCGGCGCCGACATCATCGGTAAGCGGGCAGCCACAGTGAAAGCGCAGGAACGCGCGTGCCGCCGCCGGCACGCCGGCGGGCAGCCAGACCGGGGTATCGGGATCGGCCAGCGTCAGCAGCAGCGCGGCCAGCGCGGGCGACAGGCCGTCGGGCAGACCGCTGGTCACGGGCAGTGTTTGCAGCCGGCCCGGATGGGCAAACGCCTGCAGCGCGGCGCGGAACACCTGCTGGGCGTCGTCGACCGGGTTATTGAAACCCGGCAGCAGCGAGGCGGCAGGCGCGGACAGGATCGGTTGGGTGGCAGTCATCTCAGTCCTCTCCCCGGACCATGGTGAAGAACTCGACGCGGGTCTGGGCGGCGGTGGCCGCCGCGTGCGCGGCGCGCTCGGCCTGTGCGCCGGCCAGCGGCGCGAGCACGAGCTCCTGCACGCGCTGGTGCCAGGCCGGGCGCTGCAGCAGCGCGTCCAGCACTGCAGCCTGTTCCGCATGGCTGGCGCTGCGGCCCTGGATATAGGCCACGCCCGCGGTGGCGCCGGCTGCACCGTCTTCCAGCACGACCGCGCAGCGCGTGACCGTGATTTCCCCCAGGTTGAACTGGGCGCCGGTACCGCCCGCGCGGGCCCGGACCATCGCCATGCCGGACTCCGGCTTGCGCAGCAGCCGGTAGGCCGGCAGGGCCTGTGCCTGGCCGAGCCGCTGGTAGGCGCCGTCGAGCGCGTCGGTGGGCGCGGTCGCCAGGATCCGGAGCCAGGCGGCGCGGGCGCTACGGTCGGCATGAGCCTGCGCGGTTTCGCTTTGCATCATCACCCCTATACGTCTATACGTTTAGATGTCGTTGCTGGAACACGCAGCTACTAGACCACATGCAGATGAATGTTTCATGACTAGGCAGGGTATCGCTCGGGCACCGGCGCCGCGGGGCGCCAACTCAGGCACAATCGCATGGCATTGGTGAACGCTTGATGACAAGAGGCAGCGCAAGATGTCTGATCGAGAAGTGGAACGGGGTTCGGGCGTGGCCGTCTGGCGCCAGATTGGCGAGGCGCTGGCGGACGACATCCGCAAGAAGCTGTACCTGCCCGGCGAACAACTGCCCCCGGAACCGGAACTGGCCACCCGCTTTGCCGTGAACCGCCACACCATCCGCCGCGCCATGGGCGAACTGGAGCTGAGCGGGCTGGTGCGGATCGAGCAGGGCCGCGGCACCTTTGTGCAGGAGCATGCGATCGACTACGCGATCGGGCGCCGCACGCGGTTCTCGCAGAACCTGGCCGCGCAGGGCATGCGCGGACATACCGAGATCATCGACAGCCAGGTGGTGCGCGCGCCGGACGTCGCCAAGCAGCTTGGGCTGCCGCGCACGGCCGAGATCCTGCACGTGCAGATGATCGGCAAGGCCGAGGACCGCACCATCGACGTTGCCGAGCATTACTTCGATCTCAAGCGCTTCCCGGGTATCGACGAGGTGCTGCGCGCCAGGCAATCGGTGTCGCGCGCGCTGGCGCATTTCGGCATTGCGGACTACACGCGCAAGTGGTCGCGCATCACGGCAGCCATGCCCAGCGCGCCGGTGGCGCGGCTGTTGAACCAGCCCAAGACGCGCCCGGTGCTGCAGGTGGAGGCGCTCAATGTCGATATCGACGGCGTGCCGGTGCAGTACAGCGTGGTGCGCTTTGCCGGCGACTGGGTGCAACTGACGGTTTCGGACGGCGAGTGAGGCCGTGGCGACCATGGCGGGGGCGCCGTGCAGGCAGCCGGACCCTGACATTGGTCTAGACATCCGGCTGTCATCTGCTCGCGATAATGTGTCGCAGACAACCACCAAAAGACCAGGGCAATCGCCGCCGGGCGCCACTTGCCGCTGGTAAGCTTGCCGCATGACAGCGCACCGTTACGCCATCTACCTCTCGCCAGACGAGCCCTTGCTCACCTTTGGCAACCAGTGGCTGGGCCGCGACGCCGGGTCCGGCGCCCGGCTGCCCGCCCCGGAAGGCATGGCGCCGCCCCCATCCGACTGGGTCAGGGCGCCGGCGCACTATGGCCTGCATGCCACGCTGAAGCCGCCGTTCCGACTTGCGGACGGCACCGATGGGCCGATGCTTGACGCCGCCGTCCGTGGTTTCGTGCAGGGCCTGGCGCCGTTCGGCGCGCCGCTGGCATTGCGGGCGCTGCGCGGCTTTGTCGCGTGGTGCCTGGCCGATGCCGGCTTGCCGGAAATGCAGGCACTGGCCGATGCCTGCGTGCTGGCGTTCGAGCGCTTTCGCGCGCCGCCCTCCGCTGAAGAACTTGCCCGGCGCAAGCCGGACCAGCTGACCGGCGAAGAGCGCCGCATGCTCGACGCATGGGGCTACCCCTATGTGTTCGGCACGTTCGTGTTCCATATCACGCTGACCGGCATGCTCGACGCCGCCGGGCAGGCCGCCGCGCTCGAGCGTTTGGGTGCCGCCAGTGGGCGTTTGCTGGAAACGCCGCTGCATGTGGACGGGATCAGTGTGTTCGTGCAGCCGGCACCGGGCGATGACTTCATCGTGGCGCGCCACTACGGCTTCGACGGCAGCACCACCGACGGCGCCGGGGCGGCGCATCTGGCGGCATGACGGCCCGACCTCCGGCCGACGGACACGGCCTGTTCTACGTGATGGGGCCGTCCGGCAGCGGCAAGGATTCGCTGCTGCGGGCGCTGCGCGAGCGCCTGCGGCAGGACGACCCCATCGTCATCGCGCATCGCTATATCACCCGCGAGGCCGATGCCAACGAGGCCTCGGTTGCGCTGACCCGGGATGAGTTCCGGCGCCGCCGGGCGCTCGGCTGCCTGGCGCTGGACTGGCACAGCCACGGGCTGCACTACGGCATCGGCATCGAGATCGAGCAATGGCTGGCCAGGGGCCTGAAGGTCATCGTCAACGGCTCGCGCGAGTACCTGCCGCAGGCCGTGGCGCGTTACCCGAAGCTGTGCGCGGTGCACGTGCGCGTTCGGCCGGAGGTGCTGGCCTCGCGGCTGCGCCAGCGTGGCCGCGAGTCGGAAACAGCGATTGCCCGGCGTCTGGCGCGCGCGGCGCAGGCGTTCCCCGTGCCGGCAGGGTGCCGGCTGGTCGAATTCGACAACAGCGGGGCGCTGGAGAACGCCGCGGAAGCGTTCGCGCGACTGGTCGGCGCGACATCGGCAGCGCATCAACTTTAAGCTAGCCAGGGCGTGGAGCGCAGCATCCGCCTGCTGGCCTTGCCATCAGAGCCCGATGCTGAAGCTGATGCCGTGCTCGATGAAGCCCAGCTGTCGATAGAACTGATGGGCCTGCAGGCGCCGCGCGTTAGACGACAGCGCCAGCCTGGCCGCACCGGCCTCGCGGGCCAGGCGCATCGCTTCCCGCATCATCGCCTTGCCGATGCCCATGCCGCGCGCCGACGGCGCCACCACCACGGCCTCGACAATGGCCTCGGGCCGCCCGTCGTGGACCATCACGGGAAATACCAGCAGGCTGAAGGTGCCAACCGGCACCTCGTCCTCGTCCACCATCATGTAGCAGCGATAGTCCGGATAGCGGCGCATGGTGGCGTAGCGCTCGCGCATGGTGGCCAGCGGCAGCGGCGGTTCATCGTCCATGGCTGCCAGCAGCGCGGACAGGTGCCGCAGTTCCGAGTCGGAACCGCGCACTTCGCGCAGGGCAAGCACGGCGTCCGTCATGGTATTCAGCGTTTCAATACGGGACAGGGTCAGCATGGTGTTAAACCAGTACCTTGCGGATCTGGGCGGAGAGGATGTCGATGGCCGAGACGAACAGGATGATGATGATCATCACCGCACAAGTCTCCCCATACTGGAAGCTGCGGATGATCTCCCACAGCACGGTGCCGATGCCGCCGGCGCCGACGATGCCCACCACCGACGCCGAGCGCACGTTGGACTCGAAGCGGTACAGCGCGAACGACAGCCACAGCGGCAGCACCTGCGGAATCACGCCGTAGACGATCTCCTCGATCGGGCCGGCGCCGGTGGCGCGCACGCCTTCGACGGGGCGCGGGTCGATGGCCTCCACGGCTTCGGCGAACAGCTTGGCCAGCACGCCGGTGGTGTGGATCCAGATCGCCAGCACGCCGGCAAACGGGCCCAGGCCGACGGCCACGATGAACAGCATGGCAAACACCATCTCATTGATGGCGCGGCACGCGTCCATGATGCGGCGCGCGGGCTGGTAGGCCCACGCCGGCACGATGTTGGCCGAGCACAGCAGCCCCAGCGGCACCGCCATCACCACGGCCAGGGCAGTGCCCCACAGCGCGATCTGCACGGTGACGAGCATTTCGTCCAGGTAGTGCTGCCAGTCGCGGAAGTCGGGCGGGAAGAAGTCGGCGGCAAACTTTGCCATGTTGCCCGAGTCGCGCAGCAGGTCCAGCGGGCGCATGTCGGCGCCTTGCCAGGACAGGGCCAGCATGGCCAGCAGGACCGCCCAGGTCAGCATCACGGCAAGGGAGGTGCGCGGCGGGCGCACCTTGCTTTGGGGCGTGGGAGGCAGGCCGGGCCTGGCGGTGACAGTCATGGAGCGATCCGGAATCAAGCGGGGGAAGCGAAATCGATGCGGGGCCGGCGGCGGCTTGCGCCGTCGGCCCCGGTAGTGCGTGCTTATTGCGTGCTGGTGGCCTGGCCGGCGGCCTTGTCCAGCTCAGCCAGGCGGCGGCCCACCTCGGCCAGACGCTTTTCCTTGTCGGCGGCGGCCAGGGTGGTGTCCGATTCGATCCTGGCCTTCTCGCGGGCCAGCTCGATCTGGCGGATCGGCACCAGTTGCGCATCGCTGGCGGTGCGGAAGCCCTGGTAGGTCAGCGTGGTCAGCACCTGCTTTTCACGCGCCGCGGCGGCGCCCTTGCCGTAGTTGACGAAGAAGGCCTGGATCTTCTTCTTCATTTCCGGCGGCAGGTCCTTGCGGTAGACCATCGGGTCGGCCGGGATCAGCGGCGACTTCCACAGCACGCGCACCTGGTCATAGGCGTTCTTGCCCGTGTTGATGCGATAGCGCTCCAAGTTTTCCGTGTTGTTCACGGCCACGTCCACTTGCTTGTTCAGCACCGACAGCAGGTTGGTCTCGTGGTTGCCGATGCGGACGGCCTTGAACAGCGTCTTCGGATCGACCTTGTTGGCGCTCCACAGGTAGAAGCCCGGCACCGCCGTGCCCGAGGTGGAGTTGGGGTCGCCGGCGCCGTAGCTGAGATCCTTGCCGCGCCTGATCACGTCCTCGACGCTCTTCAGGTCGCTGTCCTTGTTGACGATCAGCAGCGACCAGTAGCCCGGATTGCCGTCCTTGTCGATCACCGAGGCAAAGACCTCGCCGCTGGCGCGGTCCACGGCCTCCATCGCCGACTTGTTGCCGAACCAGGCGATCTGCACCTTGTTGAAGCGCATGCCTTCGATGATGCCGGCATAGTCGGAAGCAAAGAACGGCTTGACCGGAACGCCCAGCGTCTTGCTGAGATCGTCGATCAGCGGCTGCCAGGCGGACTTCAGGTTCGACGACGATTCGGTCGAGATAAAGCCGATGTTCAGGCTCTTGGCATCCTGCGCGAAAGCGGGCAGGGCAACCACGCCCGAGGCCACGACGGCGAGAAAGGTTCTGCGAAGCATGGACAACTCCGGTGGGAAGCGGTTTGGGGTAAGGCGGTTGGGTGGATCGGCCGCCGTTCAGGCGGCTGCCAGGTGCATCGTGACCATCGCCGGTGCCGGCATGGCGGTGGTGGATTCGCCTTCTTCCGGCACGGAATCGAGCAGCAGCTCGTCGGCTTCCGTGCCGTAGAGATCGCGCAGCATGCCGGGTGTGAGCGCCGCGGAGGGGCCGTCATAGACCACCTTGCCGTGGCGCAGCGCCACCACCCGGGGGCAGTAGCGCATGGCCACGTCCACCTGGTGCAGCGACACCAGCACCGCGACCTTGCGCGTGCGGTTGATCTGCCTGAGCAGCGACATCACCCGGCGCGAGGATTCCGGGTCGAGCGAGGCGATCGGCTCGTCGGCCAGGATCACCTTTGCGTTCTGCACCAGCGTGCGGGCAATGGCCGCGCGCTGCTGCTGCCCGCCCGACAGCGTCGAAGCCCGTTGAAACGCATAGTCGTCTATACCAACTTGCGCAAGCGCATCGAGCCCGCTCTGGACTTCATCGGCCCTGAAGATGCGCAGCAGGCTGCGCCACTTGGGTACCCGGGCCAGCATGCCGACCAGCACGTTGGTGATCACCGGAAGCCGGCCCACCAGGTTGAACTGCTGGAACACAAAGCCGATCTCGCCCCGCACCTTGCGCACATTGCCGGCCAGGCGGCCGTTGCGCTGCACGTGGCGCCCGTTCACGAGGACCTCGCCGGTGCCGGCATCGCCGGTGACAAATCCCGCCACGTGGCGCAGCAGCGTGGACTTGCCCGATCCCGATGCGCCCAGCAAAGCGACCATCTCGCCTGGCGCGATCCGCAGCGTGACATCGTCAAGCGCCTTGCGGTCCGCGCGGAACGATTTGGAAAGGCCGCGGACTTCAATTGCGTGCGTCATGGCGACTCCGTGACTTGAATGACCTGCGCATTCTGGCCGGGGTGGATGACAGAACGATGACTTGGGGTGCGATCCGGACAGGAGATGCTGCCGGCGTGATCCCAGTGGCGGTTATGCACGCGGTAAAGTCTCGTATATTCCCGTGCTTTGGGCAGATTTCCGGTTGCGCCATGCCAGCGCACTCATGCTTCGAATGCATGCATCTGCCCCGACTCCTGGCTGCGACGTCCAAAACTAAGTGTCTGAGATGAAAAAGCTTTTCCCAAAACGAATCTGGGCCCTCGCCGCCGCGGCCCTGCTTTGCGGCACCAGTGCCCACGCTGCCGACCGCGTCGATCAGGCGGGGCTCGAGCGCGCCGTCAACGAGGCCATCCGCCCGGTTATGACAGCGCACAACGTGCCGGGCATGGCCGTGGCGGTCACGGCCGGTGGCAAGCAGTACTACTTCAACTACGGCGTCGCCACGAAGGAGGGCGGACGCAAGGTCGACGCCGATACGCTGTTCGAGATCGGCTCCATCAGCAAGACCTTCACCGCCACGCTCGCCGCCTATGCGCAGGCCGGCGGCGCCTTGTCCCTTACCGACAACGCAGCCAGGTACCTGCCCCAGCTTGCCGGCAGCAGCCTGGGCAAGACCAGCCTGCTGGATCTCGGCACGTATGCGGCGGGCGGGCTGCCGCTGCAGTTTCCCGATGCCGTCACCGATATGGACAAGATGGTCGACTACTTCAGGAACTGGCGTCCCAGGTATGCGGCCGGTACCCACCGGCAATACTCGAACCCCAGCATCGGCCTGTTCGGTTACCTGGCCGCCAGGAGCATGGGCCAGCCGTTCGATGCACTGATGGAGAAGACCCTGTTCCCGGCGCTGGGGCTGCGCAGCACCTATATCACGGTGCCGAAGGCGCGCATGGGCGACTACGCCTATGGCTATGCCAAGGACGGCAAGCCAGTCCGCGTGACACCCGGCGTGCTGGATGCCGAAGCCTACGGCGTGAAGACCACGTCGGCAGACATGATCCGCTTTGTCGAAGCCAACATGAACAGCGCCGGGCTGGATGCCAGGCTGCAGCAAGCGATCGCCGGCACCCACACCGGATACTTCAGGGTGGGCGACATGGTGCAGGGGCTGGCCTGGGAGATGTATGCCTGGCCTGCCAGGCTCGACAGCGTACTGGCCGGCAGCGCGCCGCAGGTGGTGTTCGAGGCCAACCCGGTGACCCGGCTGGAGCCGCCGCTGTCCGCATCCGCCGGCACGCTGGTCAACAAGACCGGCTCGACCAATGGTTTTGGCGCCTATGTGGTCTATGTGCCGGCGCAGCGCATCGGGGTCGTGATGCTGGCGAACAGGAACTTCCCGGTGGCGGAGCGGGTGAAGGCGGCATTCAGGATACTGGCGGTGCTGGAGGAGGTGCCTGGCGGCGGCCGCGCCGCGGGGTCCGAATGACGGCGACATGCAAGCCGTTCAGCCAGGTCAGTCGAGCGGCTTGACGCGCCGGAATGCGCGGAGGAGCGCCAGGTCATAGGCAATCTTGAGCACGCCGCACGCAACCAGCGGCGTTCCGACCCAGCCGACGGCCAGCAGCGCGCCGGCAAGCGTCGGACTGATTGCGGCAGCCAGGCTTCTGGGCACGGCGGTCAGGCTTGCAGCCGCCGGCCGTTCCGGCGGCGTCACCACGGCCATGACATAGGCGGTCCGGGTCGGCACATCCATCTGCGACAGGGCGCTGCGTGCCAGCAACAGCGCCAGCGTCGCTGCCAGGGAAGGGGAGAGCGCGGCCGCGATCAGGCAGACGCTGGATGGAATATGGGTGAACACCATCGTATTCAGCAACCCGAACTTGCGAGCCAGCGGCGCGGCAACCAGTTGGGAGCCTGCGCTGAGCAACCCTGCACAGAAGAAGAACTGGCCAGCGGCACCAGCGGAAAGACCGAAGCGCTGCATCAACCAGAGCGCCAGCAGGGAGTTCACCACCAGGCCGCCGGCAAACGCGTCGACGCTGAAGAGCAGGGCAAGGCGGGTCACGATCCGGCGGGACGGACCCAGCGGGACTCTTGCCGAAGCCAGGTGCGGCAGCGGGTCCGGCATGCGGGCATAGAGGAACCAGAGCGCGGCACCGGTCAGGGCATAGACCATGAACATGGCTCGCAGGGCGCCCAGGACAGGGATCCCGAATCGTGCCGCGAGCCAGTCCGGCAGCGCCGCCGCCAGCGCGCCAATGGCGGCGCAGAGGCCTCCGGTCAGGCTGTAGCGGGCAAACAGCGCCGTGCGGGCATCGGCGGCAGCCGCATCGGCAAGGCCCGCGTGCTCCAGGGGCAGGAAGACGCTGACGTCGCCGGAGCTGGGATTGAGCGTGCCAATGAATGCGACGAGCAGCAGCGGCCAAAGGGAAGACAGCCCGGCGAAACCAATCCCGGTCGCGGCCATCAGAGCCGCCGCCGCCACCAGCAGGCGGCGCTGCGGATAGCGGTGCCCGACGACACCCACCAGAATGGTCGCAAGTGCTGAGCCGATCAGGGTGGCACTGCTGATCAGTCCCACTGCCAGTTGCGCGAAGCCGAGAGCCAGCAGGTACGCCGGCAACAGAACGGCGATGAACCCGTCACAGAAGCCGCGGAGCGCGCGGCCAACGAGCAGCGGCACGGCACTGGGGTGGACGCCGTCAGGCAGTGCCATGCGCGCAAGCCAGCCCCCGCCACTGGTCATAGCGGCACCGTCAGGATGAACAGGCGGATGATCGATTCAGCCGAACCGTGAAACATGAGCCTTGCCCTTCTGTACTGGCGACGGAAATCTGCCCCTGATGCAGTTCAACCGCCAGCTTGACTAGATACAGTCCCACCCCCGCGCCCGCCGTGCCCGTCACGTTACCGCCGCGGACGTAGCGCTCGAACAGATTCTCGACATCCTTCTTGGGGATGCCGATACCGCGATCGGTCACCGCGACGTGGATAGCATCCGCCTCGCCGGATACGCGCACCGTGATTGGCGAACCCTCTGGAGAATACTTGATGGCGTTCCCGAGCAGGTTGCTGAAGGCCTGGAACAGCAACTCGGCGTCGCCGCGAAAGGCTGTGGCCACCTGTGTGTCGACGATTGTCTCGATCACAGCCGTCGGCGTACTGTCCCGGTGCATCTCGCAGACGTCGTCCAGAAGTTGCGTCAAGGAGAACTCTGTCCGTTGAAGCGTGCTGAGCGTGGCGTTCTTCAGCAGTTGCGAGGAATCAAGCAAGTGGTCGATCAGGTTGGTCATGCGCAGCACGGCAGCCCGGATCTTGCCACAACGCTCACTGATGAGCCCGGCGGAAGGTGGCTCCTTCATCCGGGTCAGCCGCTGGGCATGGCCGTCGATCACATTCAGCGGTGTGCGGAACTCGTGTGAAGCCATCGTGACGAAATTACCCTGCATTTCCGCCATGCGGCGTTCATTCGCGAGTGTCTCCTGCAGCACCGCCGCCTGGGCGGCAAGCGCTGCCTTGTTGCGCTTGAGCTCGACGGTGTTATCGCGAAAGCGCACCACCGCGCGCGCAATATCTCCGATCTCGTCCTGCCTTGCGGCACCAGGAATCTCGATGCTCAGCTCGTTATCCGTGATGCGGTGCATGCGTTTGACCAGGTCTGCGATCGGGTTCGAGATCGATTTGACAACGTAGGCTACCGCTACGATCACAAGGAGGGTCGATATCAGGATCGCTGCGGCGATCAGGCCGAGGGCTTCCTGATAGGCTTGCGCTTCGCGTTCGGTTGCCTCGGTAGCCCCGGCGATATTGCGTGCCGTCAGGGTGTCAAGCGTGCGGTTGGCTATGTCGAAGGCGCGCCGTGATTCGCCCTGGTACAGCGAGATCGCCGCGGCTGTCTCGTGCGCCTTCGCCAACGTCATGACCCGGGTGGCCAGCCGCCGGTATGCCTCCCACTGGGTGCTGAATTGCTCAAAGAGCGCAAGCTCGCTCGGAACGTGCTCGAATTTCGTGTAGCGGATTCCCCCCTCCGCGATGACGTCGCCCAGTATGACCAGCTGCTGTGCCGCCGAGTGCAGATCGGCGCGAGAGACGGCGATCAGCAGATCGCCCTCGCTGCCGCGGAAATCGGAGATGTTGTTGTTGAGCTCGCCCAGGATACGGTTGCTCTGCAGCCAGCGGCCGCTGATCTGGGCGGATACGTTATGGAAACTGGCGAGCCGATCGATCCCGAAGGCTCCCACCCCGATAACCAGCATCAGGAACAGCACGAGCACCAGCGAAAGCCGGACGCGAATCGGCCGCAGCATCGGCACGGCACCAGGCAGGCGGGCAAGCCGCCACAGCGCTGCGCGCCTGATTGGCCTGCGGGGCGTCGCTCGCATCGAGCCATTCATCGTTCGACCCGCTTCGGGCTCTGCCAGCGCGCCACCGCTTTCGCCGCGGCGGCAAGTGGACGGACCATGTGCCGGCATGATTTGTCACCTTGGACGGATTCGCGTAGCCGCCGGGGCTAGTCTTGGGCTCGCCCCGCACCTGGAAAGTGTCATGGCTGGGTGCCGGCCTCGATGGCGGCGCCGCCGTCCGGCCCCTTGTCCTTGCCCAGGAATACCATCCGCAGCGCAGGCACGATCACCAGCAGCATCAGCGGTCCCACCAGCATGCCACCTACCACCACGGTGGCCAGCGGGCGTTGCACCTGGCTGCCGATACCAGTGGAAATCGCCGCGGGGAACAGACCGATGCAGGCTGACAGCCCCGTCATCAACATCGGGCGCATACGGTGCTGGGCGGCCTGGAACATCGCCTCGGTTGAGCGGAAGCCTTGCTGCCGCAGATCGTTGTAGTACGTGATCATCAGGATCCCGTCCATCACCGAGACGCCGAACAGCGAAACGAAGCCAATCGCTGCCGAGATGCTGAAGTCGAGGCCGGTGAGAAACAGCGCCGCCACACCGCCGGCAATGGCGAATGGAATACCTGCCAGCGCCAGCAGGCTGTCGCGCAGCGAGTTGAACAGCCCATAAAGCAGCACCAGGATCAGCAGGATGCTGACCGGCACGATCAGCTCCAGGCGCTTCTTGGCCAGCTCCAGCTCTTCGAACTCGCCCGCCCATTCGATGTGATAGCCCTCCGGCAATTTGATTGCCTTCGCAATGCGCTCCTGCGCTTCAGTCACCGTGCCACCTAGGTCGCGCCCCCGCACACTGAACTTGACCGGGATGTAGCGCTGGTTGCGCTCGTGGTAGATGTATGAGGCCCCGGTGTCGAGCGTAATGTCGGCCAGCGCGCTAAGGGGAATGTAGGCGTTGCTCCCGCCCGGCGTCTGGTAGGCGACCTTGATACTGCGAACGGCGTCAATGCTGCCGCGATACTCCGGCGCCATCCTTACCGTCAGCGCGAACTGGCGATCGCCTTCGAGCACCGTGGTAGCCTGGGTGCCGCCGAGCGCGGCCTGCACCACGGTATTGACGTCACCAGTGTTCAGCCCGTAACGCGCCGCCGCCTCCCGGTTGACCTTGATGTTCAGGTTGGGCTGCCCCAGCACACGGAACACGCCAAGGTCTGTTACACCCTTGACCTGCCCCATCTCGTGCACGACCTGATCGGCCAGCTTCTCCAGTACGGCAAGGTCGCGGCCAACAATCTTGACCGAGTTCGCGCCCTTGACCCCTGACAATCCCTCCTGGACATTGTCCTGGATGTACTGCGAGAAATTCATTGAAACGCCGGTGAACTCGTCGGCAAACTCTTTCTGCACGTCTGCAACCAGCTTTTCCTTGGTCACGCCCGCAGGCCACTGATCGAAAGGCTTGAGCGGCACGAAGAATTCAGCGTTGTAGAAGCCTGCTGCGTCACTGCCATCGTCGGGCCGGCCATGTTGCGACACCACCGTCTGCACCTCGGGATGCTTGAGCAGGATCTGCCGCATCCTTGCCACCGGTGGGATACCGGCTTCGAGCGAGGCGGTCTGCGGCATGGTGGCGCGAATCCACAGATTGCCCTCCTCGAGCGCGGGCAGGAACTCGGTCCCCAGGCGGGGTATCAGCAGTCCGGTCACCACCAGTGCCAGGACGCCGACGGTAACCGCAGCCTTCTTGTTGGAAAGCGACCACTTCAACGCCGGCGCGTAGATGTGATGCAGGGCACGCACCAGCCACGTTTCCTTTTCCTCGATATGTTTGGGCAGCAGGTACGTGCAAAGCACCGGGGTGATGGTAAACGTCGCGATCAGGGCACCGAGCAGGGCATAGCCATACGTGCGCGCCATCGGACCGAAGATCTGCCCCTCCACGCCTTGCATGGTGAACAGAGGCACGAACGCAGCCACCGTGATCAGGGCCGAGAAGAAGACGGCTCTGTCCACCTGCAGCGCGCTGACAAAGATCATGCGCAGGCGCTCAGGCACGCGGAGTCCGAGTATTTTCGCGTCGCGACTGACCAGCAGGCGCTGCTGCTCCGCAAGGGGCATCTGCAAGTTTCGGAACACGTTCTCCACCAGGATCACCGAGGAATCCACGATGATGCCAAAGTCCACCGCACCGACCGACAGCAGATTGGCCGATTCCCCTAGCAGCACCAGGATGATGATACTGAAGAAGAGGGCAAATGGTATGTTGACGCTGACGATAATCGCGCTGCGCAGGTCACCCAGGAAGACCCACTGGATGAAGAACACCAGCAGGCAGCCAAAGATCAGGCTGTGGAGCACAGTATGGGTGGTAACCGAGACCAGTGACGCGCGGTCGTAGTACGGCGCAATCTTGACGCCGGCCGGCAGGGTGCCGTCGCTGTTGATCTTCTCAATTTCGGCCTTGACGCGGGCGACCACGTCATTGGTCTGCAGGGTCCGGTTCATCACCACGATTGCGGTGACGACGTCGTCCTCATTGTCCCGCCCGGACTTGCCCAGCCGGGGCGTGAAGCCGACCTTCACCTTGGCCACGTCCTTGACCTGTACCGGTACGCCGTTGCTCTGTGTGAGAACCACCTTCTCGATGTCCTTGAGGTTCTCGATCAGGCCAACGCCACGGATATTGACCGACTGCTGGCCGAGATTGATGGTGCGCCCGCCCACATTGATGTTGGCGTTGCCAAGGGCGGTGATCATCTGCGGCAGCGTGATGTTGTACGTGTCGAGCTTGTGCAGGTCGGCCTCGACGTCGTACTCTTTGGTGGTACCGCCCCAACTCACCACCTGCAGCACACCGGGCACGGTTTTCAGGCGACGCTGCAGCACCCAGTCCTGAATGGTGCGCAGGTTGGTCAGACCGAAGTGCTCAGGCCCCCTCAACTGGTAGCGATAGATTTCGCCCACCAGGCTGGATGCCTGGATCTGAGGTTGCACGTTATTGGGCAGACTGACGTTCTGCTGCAGGCTGAGTGCGGCCTGCGTGTAGGCGAAGTAATATGGAATGTCGTACCGGAAGGTCACACGCACAAACGACAGCCCATAGAAGGAGGTCGAGCGGATGCTCTCCACCCCCGGCGTGGCGGCAAGTCCCACCTCCATCGGCACCGTGTAGTAACGCTCCATCTCCTCGGCGGACAGCCCGGGGGCCTGGGCCGTGATCTCCAGGATCACCGGAGCCGGATTGGGGTAGGCCTCGATATTGAGCCTGGAATAGGCGAACAGGCCCGCGCCGATGAATACCAGCAGGAACAGCAGAATGAGCGGTCGCCGCGTCAGCGACAACCGGAGAATGGCCCTCAGCACGGTCTACCTCTTTGGGAATCTTCGATGGATCGGCAATACTGGACAGGCCGCGTTATCGGCTGGCAAGCGCGGCGGCGTTGCTCAGGAAGAGGGCACCTTCATTAGCAGCCAGTTCGCCAGGCTTAAGTCCATCCACGATCTCGATCAGACCATCCTGCGACTGACCGAGCTTGACCACGCGGCGCACGAAGTGCTGGCGGTCCGTGGTGACCCAGGCCGTCATGGTCCCGTCGCCTTCACGGACGATGCCGTCGGCTGCAATCGCGGGCGAGCGGCTCGCATCGCCGGTACGAATCTGGAACGACGTGAACATGCCTGGGCGCAACTCATGCTTGGGGTCCTTGACCTCCGAGCGCACCAGCATGCGGTGCGTGCCGGGATCGATGGTGGCGCCGATGGTGGTAACGGTAGCCGCGAACACGCGGCCCGGGTATGCCATGGCCTTGACCTGGACTGACTGGCCCACGTGCAACAACGGGGTGTCGACTTCGGGCACGAACGCCTGCATCCACATAGTGGAGATGTCCGACACGGTAAACGGCGCAGTACCGCTGCCGGGCTGGACCAGCAGTCCGGGTTGCGCATTGCGGGCGGTAATCCGTCCGGCAATCGGGCTGGTCACGGTCAGGATCGAATTGATTTTGCGTTGTTCGACGATCCGGTCCATCTCGGCGGGGCTCGTGCCAAAAATCGCCATCGCATCGCGTGCAGCCTTGTAGGTCGCTTCGGCAGCCTGCTGATCGGAGATGGCCTGGTCCAGGTCCTTGTGGGCAAGGCCCTGGATCTCGAACAATTGCCGCGCGCGCTCTAGCACCTGCGTGGTCAACTTGCGCGTGCCCGCCGCGGAAATAAGCGTGGACTGGGCCTGCACGTAATCGGGGCTGTCGATATCAAACAAGGGCTTGCCCTTTGCCACATCGTCGCCGATCTTGGCGAACACATTGCGGATCTTGCCCTGGTAGGAGGTAAACACCTGGACCGAGCGGTCCTGGTTGAAGTCGATGTTGCCGATCGCCTCGCGCTGGTTGGCAAACTCGTGCTCCTCTACGGGCGCCACCTGGACGTGCTTCATCTGGGTGGCGGTCAGCGTGACCGTCTCGCCTCGCGGAGCTACCGTAACGGCCGAGGCCCCCCCGCGGCCGGGCTCCGGCTGCGGACCGTACAAGGCACTCGGCTGAGTCCGGCCCGCGAGTGCGAACATCAGGCCCGCTACGACAATAGTGGCTGCGCAGCCCCCGATGGCGGCGGATTTTGCATCGATACGCACGGCAGGACCCCCAGTTACGGAATTTTGGACGCATGATGCGCGCGCCCCGCGGGCCAGGTCTACTGTGATCTTTCACAGTACGCGGCCAAGCCGTTCGTGCATAGAATCGCCGCAATTCCATCGCTGACAGAGTATGGGCGCGCCATGCCGACTTCCGGCCACAAGCTGAACGCAGTCCTGAACGCAGTCCCCTCCCGCGCCGTCGCCGCGGCGGTGGCGGCCGGCATGCTGGTGACGGCCTGCGCGGTCGGACCCAATTTCAGGACGCCGGCCGCGCCCGCGGCCGACGGCTATTCGCCACAGCCGCTGCCGGCCCAGACCGCTTCCGCACCCACCCAGGACGGCGAGGCACAGCGCTTTGTCGCGGGTATGCGGATTCCGGAGCAGTGGTGGCAGGTGTTCCAGTCGGCCAAGCTGGACAAGGTCATCGACGACGCCCTGAAGGCCAGCCCGACCGTGGCGGCGGCACAGGCTGCATTGAAGCAGGCGCACGAGCAAGTACGTGCTCAGCAAGGCTTCTTCTTCCCGACCATCCAGGGATCCTATTCGCCGAGCCGCCAGCGCAATCCGATCGGCACTATCTCACCCACGCTGACATCGGGCGACGCAATCTTCAATCTCCACACGGCCCAGCTCACCATCTCGTATGCGCCCGACGTATTCGGCCTCAATCGGCGGCAGGTGGAATCGCTGCGGGCACTCGAAGACGCGCAGCGATTCCAGGTCGAGGCGACCTACCTGACGCTCGCCTCGAGCATCGCGGTGGCCGCCGTGCAGGAAGCCTCGCTGCGCGCGCAGATCGATGCACAGCAACGCATCGTGGCGATCAACACACGCCTGCTTGACATTCTGCACAAGCAGTTCGCGCTGGGCTTCGTGAGCGGCCTTGACGTGGCCGCTGCGCAGACGCAGCTGGCGCAGGCAGAACAGGCGTTGCCGGCTCTGCAGAAGCAACTGGCACTGCAGCGTGACCTGCTTGCGGCGTTGTCCGGAAAGCTGCCCAGCCAGGGAATCGGGGAGACCTTTACGTTCGACGATTTCACGCTGCCGCAGGAACTGCCAGTGTCGCTGCCGTCCGAGCTGGTGCGACAGCGACCCGACGTACGCGCCGCCGAGGAGCAGTTGCACTCTGCGACCGCGCTGGTCGGCGTGGCCATTGGCAACATGTTGCCGCAACTGACGATCACCGGGGCCAAGGGCGGCACGGCGACCGTGTTCAGCGAAATGTTCAGTGCCGGCAATGTCTTCTGGAGCCTGGCTGGCAATGTGGCGCAAACCTTCTTCGCCGGTGGCACGCTGCTCGCCCGCAAGCGGGCGGCAGATGCGGCCGTCGAGCAAGCCGAGGCGCAATACCGGGGCACCGTAATTACCGCCTTCCAGAACGTCGCGGACACCCTGCATGCCCTGGACGCCGACGCAGCAGTCCTGAAAGCAGCATTGAAATCAGAGCAGGCTGCACGCACCACGCTCGATATCACGGACAAGCAGTTGGCGATTGGCCACGTCAATGTCCTGGCAGTACTGAACGCTGAGCAGGCCTACCAGACCGCCGCGCAAGCCACCATTCAGGCGCGCGCCAACCGTTACGCCGACACGGCCGCGCTGTTCCAGGCGCTGGGCGGCGGATGGTGGAACCGGGCCGCCGACGTCGCGGTAGCCGAGCAGGGTGCGCAGCCAGCCGCCCAATAGTGAGCGCGACGGCGATCTCGCTACCGTGTCGCAAATCCAGCCCTTCGCAATCACTCGCCCCGCGCCTCGTACTCCTAACCTTGATCGTCTAATGAGTCGGCCTCAACGACAATCGCGGGTCCATTCGGGATCCGGCATCTCTCACGCCGCCATTCTGACGAGCGCGACGGACCTGCCCTACCCGAGCGATCCCCGACAAGCCACAGCGCTGCTGCGCGTTCGGCCATCCCATCATCCTGACGGGAGCAACCACGATTTGGCGGCATTCCTGCAATCAGCCTGGCGCAGGCTGCATACGCGCAGTCGTCGCCCAGTGCGCTGTCCTCGCTGCCATGCCGGTGGAACTCGCTATGACGGCGTGGATGGCAGCGGGCTCCCACAGTTCTTCTGCGTCCACTGTCAACGCCGATTCAATCGGGTGACCGATACCCCGATGGCCAGGCTGAAGTCGCCAGACAAGATGCTGGCGTACTTCCATCTCATATCGCAGCCCATTTCAGTTGCCGAATGTGCAAGGCAACTCGACATCCGGCACGAAACGGTCTTGACCTGGTCGTTACAGACGCGCTTGTGGTTGCTCATGCTGGACCCCACAGGCAGTTGGGAGCGCCGCGTGCGGCTTGGCGTCCGCTATGCGGTGGCGCCGGGCAGCGCGCTGGAGCGGCCAATCGTCCCGACGCAGGGCTGCAGGTGCGTGCTGGTGAAAGGCGAGGGCGCGTCTGAACACGTCGCTGACAATGCACCATTGTTGATGCGCGTTTGCCCGCTATGTGAGCGGGCGCGCAGCCTTGCAAAGGGGTAGTTGCTCCGCCAGCGGGCACCGCCGTTCACGGCACATTGCTCTGCGTAAAGTCAAAAGGCTTGCCTGGCACCGCATAGGCACCGCCAAACTCAAACAGTTCACTCCCCGACGCACCGATGCCGATATGCAGCGGCTTATTTCCGCCTTGCAAGGCAATCGGCGCATAACGGTAGTTCATCACCTGCTTCCCGGTGTAGTCCGTAATGGTAATCACGCTGGTCAGCAGAGGACTCTGCTGAGTCTCGTCCACGGTGATGGGATCAACGATGCGGGAGTCCTGAAGCGTTTTCTCAATGGTCAGGCCGACCAGATCCACCAGCTGGATCTTCTGCGTGCCGCGTGACACCACCCACATCTTGGTATTCGAGTTGCCAAGTCCCACGTTCACGTGGTGGGCCATGCTGGTGGGATTTTTTCCCACCTGGAGACTCTTCATTTCCTCGATCAGCCTGGGGTCCAGGTTGCGCCCGGATTGCACGCCGGCGACGAAGAATGCACGAATCTTCCCGTCTTCGGTTGCGACCCATGCGCGGCCGGGATTCGGCAGGATCGAGACCTTTACTGCTGTCGGCTTTTCCGGCAGCTTCATCGACTTGATAACGGTCGGCGCATAGTTGTCGACGGCAAAGACCGGAGGCCACTGGGCATCGCCCAGGCCAGTGTTCGCGAGGGTCGCTCGCAACGAAGCATGGCTGCCATCAAAATAGGCGTTGTTGACCTTGGCAAACAGCGGCTTCAGGTTGAGGAACATCACCTTCTTTTCGGACTTGGAAATCACCGCGGCAACGCCGGAACGCGAAATCAGTTTAGCGTTCGTGCCACCCTTTGCAAAACTCTTCTGATTGGCTTGGCTCGTGGCCGGATTCAGTTCCGTCATGGTCTTGCGGGGACCACCGCTACCGGTCGGGCCAAATAGCCAACCCTGGGCAATGTCGTCTTGCATGACACCAAAATCAGTGACCGCGGAAATAGCCGTCGGCGCCACCATGCCAGGCAGGTCGACAAAGCCGAGGAGCTTCATGAACACGAAATCGGAAACGTTTCGCAGGCCCGGGTAGAGGCCCGGCCACGACAGCGAGTTGGCCGCCGGGTCGGTATCGTACGGACCGCCTACCTTGCTGCCGTCTGAAATGCTGCCCAGTGCGATGACTGCTACCTGCCCCTTGAGGTTCACCGTGTCCCAAATGGTGACCAGGGCGAACTCGGAATTCGTCGTGATAGCAATTGCCGTGGGCACCTTGCCCGCAGGCAGCTTCACTGAGGCGGAATGCGAGGCGGTATTGCTGCCGACGTTCGCAATCAGGCCATTCTGAAAGGCGATCAGCGCCTGGGCGCAATCGTGCTCACTGCACCGGCCCATGGCGATCGGGCGCCTGGGCAATACACCGCCATTGGCAGCGATATGATTCTTCAAATGGGGATTGCTCGAAGCATGGCCGTAGACCCAGGGCAACTGTGGTTTCTCGGCAATCGTCCCGGCGCTCAAATCCAAAGTCAGCAGGGATGTGACGCCGGGATCGGTCGGCGCATCGGCCCGGTATATGACGTCCCCCGTATTGCTGCCGTAATCGTTCCTGGAGCAATCCAGAGCGCCTAGCTGGTAAGTGATCCTGGGTCCGGTATCCGGCGCGTCCTTGGGAAACTCCTTTTGGTAGCAAACATTCGCATGGGGATAGAAGATCTTGTCCTTGGGTTGCCAGTAAGTGGGCGCCGCCGCCACCGGTTTCGTGCTTGGCGGGCCATAACGATAGGCGATAGCTTCTTCGCTGCTGTAGTCTGAAGCAATTGCCACATAGGCTTCAGGCACCAGTTTGCCGGAGGCGTCCAGGATGTCATCGAACCGGGGGCGCGGGGCGGGCGGCGCTGGTGCGGCCACAGCGCTGGGCATGGGAACGGCAGGCACGGATGAGTTGCCGGGCGTCGCTGGTACGCCTGCGCTCCGATCTCCGTCACGATCGCAGCCCGACAGCGCGACGGCGGCGCAGGCGGCGACCATCAGGGGCAGGCCCCGGAGGCTGGAGGTATGGCGCGCTGGCAAGGATTTCCCTGGCATCAGTCTGTAGGTAGCTGGTGGAAAGGTCGGCAATTGCGCAAGCATCCGCCAGTTCCACCTTGGCAGCTATTCTGAGGAGGTTCAGTTCGGCAGCGCATATAGCCATGTCACCTAATCCTGACAATGTGTGTCTGGGACAGACGGAAAGCCGCCAGCATGCCAGCCCTGGCAAGGGGGTACGACATTTCTATTTGGCTCAAATGCGACATTACTATTTGGGCCTAACACCAACAGATCGCATAATAAGTATTATGTCAAATTAAGCCTATCGTGGCGGCTCGCAACACCGCCCTCGCAACCGCCGCGACGCCGCTCAACCCTGCATTCTGGTAGTCATACCAAGACCCATTCACACGGCAGCAGGCATTCAGCGAGAGCGGCGGGAATGACTCCGAACGGCACGGCAGCGCTGGAGCCATTCTCGCCCGGTTAATCCTCCATGTTCACATGCCGGACTTCATCGCGTATGATCCCGCCCAACGAATGATGGTGCCCTTCAAGGGTGAAACGGGAACACGGTGTGACGCCGTGGCTGCCCCCGCAACTGTAAGTGACGAGCCCGCATCAAAATGCCACCGGATGACCCCGGGAAGGCGATGCAAGGCGATGACGCACGAGCCAGGAGACCGGCCATCATCTCTTGTCGACGTGGGTTGAAACCGGGCGGGGTGTACTGGGGGATACAAAAAGAACGGCCCGGCCGTTTTGTCCTGGCCTGCGGCGATGCACCTTGCAAAGGGGCCCCTCTATGGCATCGCCGCTTTCGCGCCGTTTCGCCTCACAGCGCCATGCGCCGGTCAGCCTGCTCCTGGCGCTGATCGCAATCAATCTACTCGTCTGGGCTTGGGCAATGGTCGCGTTTGCGGGACAACCGGCCCTGCTCGGCACGGCCCTGCTTGCCTACCTGTTCGGCTTGCGCCACGCTGTCGACGCTGACCACATCGCCGCCATCGATAACGTGGTGCGCAAGCTGGTGCAGCAGGGCCAGCGACCGTTCTCAGTTGGTTTTTTCTTCTCGACGGGCCATTCCACGCTGATCGTGCTGGCCGTGTTCATCCTGGTTACCGCCAGCTCCGCACTGGAATCCCGCCTCGGTGCCTTCAAAGAGACTGGTGGCGGAATCTCTACGGCTGTCTCAGCCCTCTTCCTGCTCGTCATTGCCCTTACCAACCTCCTCATCCTCGGCGGCGTGTGGAAACAATTCATCCGCGTCAGGAATGGCGAACCGATCAGTGCCGAGGAAATGGATGTGCTGACGTCCGGCAATGGCCTGCTGGCACGACTGTTTCGCCCGATGTTCCGGCTGGTGACCAGAAGCTGGCACATGTTCCCGCTTGGTTTTCTGTTCGGCCTCGGATTCGATACCGCAACGGAAATCGGCCTGTTTTCCGTCTCGGCCGCCCAGGCCCCCAAGGGCGTTCCGTTCTTGTCTGTGATGGTGTTTCCGGCGCTGTTCACAGCGGGCATGGCCCTGGTCGACACGCTCGACAGCATATTGATGGTCGGCGCCTACGGCTGGGCCTTCGTTAATCCGATGCGCAAGATCTGGTACAACTTCACGATCACGCTGACATCGGCGCTGATGGCATTTGTGATCGGCACCATCGAGGCGCTTGGCCTGCTGGCCAGCCGCCTGAATCTCAGCGAAGGGCCTTGGGCCTGGGTTTCCCTGCTCAACGGAAGACTGGCGGAATTCGGTTATCTGGCAATCGGTGTGTTCATCCTGAGCTGGGCCGTCTCGGCCGGCATCTACCGCTGGAAGGGCTACGACAGCGTGCCGACTGCACTCACGGGCAACCAGCAATGAGACGCCACGACAGACATGTGCTGATGTGTACCGGTCCGCGCTGCACCGAGAACGGTGCCACGGCCGAGGAAATGTTCAAGGTGCTTGGCCAGGCGATCGACGCGTGCGACGGGTTGCACGTCAAGCGAACCCGCAGCCACTGCTTTGCGGTCTGCAAACACGGCCCGATCATGGCTGTGTATCCGGACGGCATCTGGTATCGCAGTGTGGATGCCGCCGCCGTCCGCCGCATCGTCAGCGAACACCTGGCGGGTGGCTGTCCGGTCGAGCCGTTGATCTTCCATCGCCTTGGTGTCGGTGATGTCGAACCGGAGGCTGCGTCATGACGAGTGCCGCCGCTCCCCGCATCGTGTTGCTCAGTCATGCCGGCACCGACCTGACCGCGCTTGCTCGCGCCCGTGCCGCCCTTCCCGGTGATTTCGTCGCGCTTGACGCGGTGAACCTGCAGACCGTCGCCAGCGCCGAAAGCATGGACGCGCTGCTCGCGACCACCTTGCCCGAAGCGCGCGTAGTGCTGGTACGGTTGCTCGGCCGCGCACACGACGTGCCGGGCTTTGACGCGTTGCGCAAGGCCGCGCGGATGCACAACCAGGCCCTGATCGTCGTCAGCGGCACCGGAGAACCGGACCCTGAGCTGGCTGCGCTCTGCAACGTGCCTCCGGCCCTGCAGCATGAGGTCACCGCCTACCTCCAGGCCGGTGGCGTCGGCAATATGGCCCAGCTGTTGCGCTGCCTGTCCGACCGCCTGTTGATGACCGGCTTCGGCTACCAGCCACCGGCCGCGCTGCCCGAACACGGCATCTACCATCCCGCGCTGTCGGTGCAGGCCACGCTGGAAGATTGGGAATCGATCCGCAACCCGGAGTGGCCAACCGTCGGCATCACCTTTTACCGGGCGCACTGGCTCAGCGGGAACACCCGCTTCATCGATGTGCTGGTCGACATGCTGGCAGAACGGTGCCTCAATGCGCTGCCGGTCTATACCGCATCCCTTCGCACGCTGGACGGATCCGGCCTGCCAGCCGCACTGGGACTGTTTGTTGTCGACACCGCGTGCGCCATCGACGTGCTGATCAACACCACCTCGTTTGCCATGGGCGACGTGAGCACGGATGGCCCCACCCTGCCCGGCTGGTCCGTGGCGGCGCTCGGGCATTTCGGTATCCCGGTAGTCCAGGCCATCACCAGCAGCATGACGCAGGCGCAATGGCAGGCGTCCGAGCGGGGCCTCAATCCGCTCGACACTGCGATGAACGTGGCGCTGCCGGAGTTCGACGGACGCATCGTCAGCGTGCCGATGTCGTTCAAGCACGAACAGGGCGAGACCCACTACGAGCCATTGGCCGACCGGGTGCGGCGCGTGGCCGGCATTGCCGCGCGTCAGGTGGCACTGCGCCGCACGCCGCCGGCGCGCAAGCGCGTCGCTTTCATCTTCACCAACTCCAACAGCAAGGCATCGCAGATTGGCAATGCGGTCGGACTCGATGCGCCGGCTTCCCTGTTTGCCCTGCTGCATGTCATGCGGGCACAGGGGTACCACATCGAAGGCCTGCCGGAATCGAGCGATGCGCTGATCCATGATCTCATCGATCGTGGTGCCTACGACGAGGACTACCTTAGCGCGGACCAGCTTCGGCACGCCATCGCCACCGTTCCGGCAGAGCAATATGCAGCGTGGTTTGGCCAACTGCCAGCCGTGCTGCAGCAGAAGATGCGGGAGCGCTGGGGCGAGCCCCCCGGGAGCGCCTACGTGCATGAGGGCAAACTGGTGTTTGCCGGGCTCGGGTACGGCAACGCCTTTGTCGCGCTGCAGCCGCCGCGCGGCTACGGCCTGGATCCCGACGCGATCTACCACACCCCCGACCTGCCGCCCACGCATCACTATTACGCCTTGTATCGCTGGCTGCGCGACGACTGGCAGGCCGACGCCATCGTCCACGTCGGCAAGCATGGCACGCTGGAGTGGCTGCCAGGCAAGGGCGTCGGCGTCTCGGAACACTGTTTTCCGGATGCGCTGCTGGGCGACCTGCCGATGTTCTACCCGTTCATCCTGAACGATCCGGGCGAAGGTTCGCAGGCCAAGCGCCGGGCCCACTCGGTGATCGTCGACCACCTCACCCCGCCGATGACCAGCGCCGACACCTATGGGCCGCTGGCGCAGCTGACACAACTGGTCGACGAGTACTACCAGGTCGAGATGCTGGACCCGGCAAAACTGCCGCTGTTGCAGCAGCAAATCTGGGACCTGATCAAGGAGGCCCGGCTCGATACCGATCTGGCCGCGATGCTCGGTCATGATCACGACCATCACGGCAAGGATGATCACGCCCACGGTCCCGAGCACCGGCACGTGCCAGCCCATGAGCCAGAGGCCACTGCCGCCAGGTACCGGCCGCTGCCCGCCGGCAAGGCGGCAGGCGCTTCGACCTACCGGCCGATGCCGCCTGGGAAGAAAGGCCACCATCACGGCAGCCATGATCACCACCACCATGGCGCCGGTCACCACGACCACGACCACGACCAGGGTCATGGTCATGAAGATCACAGCCACGAGTGGGACGCCACGCTGAACGAAGACGGCGTGCCGCGATCGCTGGCCAGGATGGAGGGCGTTGACGTTGCCCACCTGATCGAGGACATCGACGGTTACCTGTGCGAACTGGGCGCGGCACAGATACGTGACGGCCTGCATATTCTCGGCAAGGTACCGGCAGACGCCGCACTGGTCGACATGGTATGCGCGCTGGTGCGCCTGCCCAACCTGGCAATTCCCGGCCTGCCGGCCGGCGTGGCCGCCGCGCTCGGCGCCGACTGGGCCGCACTGCAGGATGACAAGGGCCGCCGGCTGGACGCGGTGCCGGCGGCGCTTCAGCGTATCGCCGATCGCCCCCTTGTCACCCGCTCCGATGCGCTTGATGCCATCGCCGCCATCGGCCGGCAACTGGTAGCCAGACTGGCCGAATGCAGCTTCGACGTGGCCTCGGTCGACGCGGCGCTGGCCCATGTGCTGCCTGGCGTGGCCGGCCTCGATGCCGTCCGCGATACCCTCGCCTACGTCTGCGGCGAACTGGTGCCCAACCTCGCGCGCACCTCGGAAGAGATCGACAACCTTCTCAAGGGTCTGGCAGGTGGCTATGTGCCGGCCGGACCGAGCGGCGCGCCAACCCGCGGCATGGCGCACGTACTGCCGACCGGGCGCAATTTCTATTCGGTCGACCCGCGCAGCCTGCCCTCGCAGGCAGCCTGGCGGATCGGCACCGAACTGGCCAATGAGGTGCTGGCCCGCCATCGCAAGGAGACCGGTCAGTTGCCCGAGTCGGTCAGCATCAGCGTGTGGGGCACCAGCGCCATGCGCACCCACGGCGATGACATTGCGCAGATCCTCGCGCTGCTGGGTGTGCGGCCGCGCTGGCAGGCCGAAAGCCGGCGCGTCAACGGTGTCGAGGTAATCCCGCTCGCCGAGCTTGGCCGGCCGCGCATCGACGTGACGGTGCGCATCAGCGGATTTTTCCGCGATGCCTTCCCGCATCTGATTTACCTGGTGGACGAAGCGGTGCACACGGTCGCCAGGCTGGACGAATCGCCGGACCAGAATTTCCTGCGCAAACACTACCTGGCAGACCTCAAGGACCAGTTGTTCAGTCAGTTGCCGAGCGAAACTGCCGACCAGCGTGCGCTGTACCGGGTGTTCGGCTCCAAGCCAGGCACCTATGGCGCTGGCATTCTGCCGTTGATCAATGAGCAGAACTGGCAGGAGGACGCCGACTTTGCCACTGCCTACATCAATTGGGGCGGCTACGCCTATGGCCGCAGCGACAATGGCACAGATGCGCGCGCGGATTTCCGGCACCGGCTGTCGGGCGTCGAGGTGGCCCTGCACAATCAGGACAACCGCGAGCACGATATCTTCGACAGCGACGACTATCTGCAGTACCACGGCGGCATGATCGCCACCATCCGCAGTCTGACCGGCCGCCAGCCGCGCCACTACTTCGGCGACACCCATAACCCGGACAACCCGGCGGTACGTGGACTCAAGGAAGAGGTACTGCGCGTCTTCCGCTCGCGGGTTGCCAATCCAAAATGGATTTCCGGCATCCAGAAACACGGCTACAAGGGCGGGCTGGAGCTGACTGCCACGGTGGACTACCTGTTCGGCTACGATGCCACGGCTCATGCGGTGGACGACTGGGTGTACGAACAACTGGCTGAAACCTACGCCTTGGCACCGGCGATGCAGCAATTCTTTGCCGAAAGCAATCCGTGGGCATTGAATGCCATCACCGAACGGCTGCTGGAAGCAGCGCAGCGCCAGCTGTGGGCCGAGCCCAGGCCGGAAACCCTGGCCGCGCTGCAGGCGTTGCATCTCAGCAGCGAAGCGATGCTGGAAGCGCGCGGGGAGATGCAGAAACGATGAGATACCACTACCCGTTCGCCGCCATCGTCGGCCAGGAACCGCTCAAGCGCGCGCTTTTGCTGTGCGCGATCGACCCAACCCTCGGCGGCGCTCTCATCCGGGGCGACAAGGGCACCGCCAAGAGCACCGCCGCGCGCAGCCTCGCCGATGTGCTGCCGCCGATCACCCGCGTGGCCGGCTGCGCGTTCAATTGCGAACCGGATGCGCCGCTGGCCGAATGCGACGCCTGCCAGGGCGAGGCGCGCCACGCCGCCAGCGCACCGGTGCCATTCGTGAACCTGCCGCTCGGTGCGACAGAGGACCGTGTGCTTGGCAGCCTTGATTTCGAACGCGCCCTGAAGGATGGCAGGAAGGCCTTTCAGCCGGGCTTGCTGGCTGCCGCGCACCGCGGCCTGCTGTACGTCGACGAAGTCAACCTCCTTGCCGACCACCTGGTCGACATGCTGCTCGACGTGTCGGCGATGGGCCGCAACACGGTGGAACGCGAGGGCCTCGCGATCAGCCACCCTGCGCGCATCACCCTGCTCGGCACCATGAACCTGGAGGAAGGCGAGCTGCGCCCGCAACTGCTGGACCGCTTCGGCATGATGGTCGAGGTGACCGCACCGCGCGATCCGACCGTCCGCGCCGAGGTGGTGCGGCGCCGCCTCGCCTTCGAGGCCGACCCTGCCGGCTTCACCGCCGCCTGGCGGCCAGAGACCGATGCCTTGCGCGCGACGATTCGCGCCGCGCAGCAGCAGGTTGCCAGCGTCGTGCTTCCCGACTCGCTGCTCACCTTCATCAGCCAGCTCTGTTGCGAGTTCGAGGTAGCCAGCCTGCGCGCGGACATCGTGATGCACAAGGCGGCGCGTGCGCTTGCCGCGCTCGGCGGCCGGACCGTCGTCAGCGCCGAGGACGTGGGCGACGCGGCCCAACTGGTGCTGCCGCACCGCCGCCGGCGCAAGCCGTTCGAGCCGAGCGGCCTCGACCGCGAGCGTCTGGATGAATTGATGCAGCGGGTTGCCAGGCCGCCCCACCCCGGCGCCGGGCGAGACAGCGGGACGGCGGAATCCGCGCCCGCCGACGGCGGCGCCGATGAGAATGAAGCTGACGATACGATGCCGTCGGGCGGCGCATCCGAGCAGTTGTTCGCTGGCGCTGCAGCCGGCGAGATGGGTCGAATCGACGTGACCGCATTGCAAGCGCATGGCGCCAGCGGCAGGCGCAGCCGTGTAGCCGGAGCACCGCGCGGCCATTACGTCAACGCCGTGCCGAGCGAGGCACCCCGCCAGCTAGCGGTGGACGCAACGCTGCGTCACGCGCTGCTGCGCAACCCGACCGGTTTCAGCGTCACCCGTGCCGATTTGCATGAGAAGGTGCGTGTTGGCCATCAGGCGAGCCTGATCCTGCTGCTGGTGGACGCCTCCGGCTCGATGGCGGCACGCCGCCGCATGGAGGCGGTGAAGTCTTGCGTGCTTGGCCTGTTGCAGGACGCCTACCGGCGCCGGGACGAGGTCGCGGTCATTTGTTTTCGTGGCGAGCATGCCGAGCTGGTGCTGCCGCCGACCCGCCAGGTCGAGCAGGCCGAACTGGCACTGCGCGAGCTGCCGACCGGGGGCCGCACGCCTCTCGCGCATGCGCTGCATCTGGCGGCGTCCACGCTGGCGCACCAGGACGGGCCCACACCGCTCCTGGTGGTGCTCAGTGACGGACGAGCCAATATCGCACTGAACGAAGGCGCCGATCCATGGCAGGAATCGCTGGCAGCCGCCGCAGGCCTGGCCGCCCGCGGCACGCCGGCACTGGTCCTCGACACGGAACAGGATTTCGTGCGGCTTGGCCGCGCCCGGGAGCTCGCTCAGGCGCTGCGTGCCGATTACCTGCCGCTGGACCAGTTGAGCGGCGAGCACCTGCGATTGACCATCCGGGAAAGGCTGCCGCAATGAGCCGCCGGGGCAAGGCATACCTGATCGGCGCGGGTCCCGGCGACGTTGAGCTGTTGACGCTGAAGGCCGTGCGCTGCCTCCGGCACGCCGATGTGGTACTGATCGACGATCTGGCCAACCCGGAGGTGCTGCAGTTCGTGCCGCCTGATGCCGAGGTCATCCCGGTCGGCAAGCGCGGCGGTGGTGCCTCGACCGCGCAGGCCGACATCGAGCGCCGCATGCTGGACGAAGCCCTGGCAGGACGCTGCGTGGCCCGCGTCAAGGGCGGCGACCCCTTCGTCTTCGGCCGCGGTGGCGAGGAGATGCAGGCCCTGCTCGCCGCCGGCATCGAGGTTGAAGTGGTCAACGGCATCACTGCCGGCCTCGCGGTGCCGGCAACCCTGGGCATCCCCCTTACCCACCGTGATCATGTCCATGGGGCGATGTTTGTCTCCGGCCACACCCACAAGGGCGACGGGCCGGACTGGCACTTGCTTGCCCGCAGCGGCATGACGCTGGTGATCTACATGGGCATGACCAACCTCTCACACATCAGCGCGCAATTGCAACGGGCCATGCCACCCGACACCCCGGCAGCCGCGATCCAGGATGGCACCCGGCCTGAACAGCGCCAGGTCGTGACTACGCTGGCGCGCATCGCCGACGACGTGGCGGCGGCCGGGCTCGGCAGCCCGGCACTCCTGGTGATCGGCCCGACCGTCGGCCTGGCCAGGCACTTGCCGGGCCGTTCGCGCGCCAGCACCCAAACATAAGGAAACGCCATGATCATTTGCATCGGTGCCGGCCCCGGCGACATCGGCTACCTGCCGCAACGCTCGGCGGAGCTGATCCGCCATGCCGACGTCGTCGCCGGATTCAACGCCGTGGTCGAAGTCGTGCAGACTCTGATCCCCGAAGCCGCGGAAGTCGTGCGGATGGGCTACCGCGACCAGGTCGCCCAGCTCGACAGGGTGGCGAAGCTGCACCACGCCGGCAAGAAATGCGTGGTCGTGTTCATGGGCGACATCCACTTCAGCGGTTTCCAGTACCTGGAGCGGGTCGAACGGGCCTGCGGGCACCCGGTCGACACCATCCCCGGCATTTCCTCGGCGCAAATCCTGGCTTCGCGCGCTAAAGTGTGCTTTGACGAAACCACCTTCATCACCTTTCACCGCCGCGGCGACCTGACCCCGTTCAAGCGCCACCTCGTGCATGTGCTCGAGGATCAGCGCAATGCCATCGTGATCCCCTGTCCGTGGGACGAGGCACGCTCTTTCATGCCGTGGCATATCGCCGCCTACCTGCTGGAGAACGGCATCCCGGCCGGGCAGCCGGTGGAAGTGTGGGAACATCTCACACGAGGCGACGCGCAATGGTGCGGAACCCTGGCCGAGTGTGCGAATCAGCGATTTTCCGACATGAGCATCATGCTGATTCGCTCCCTGAGCCCCATCCCGAGTCAGATCGAACCGCCGCCGGAGGCGCAATGACCGCGGTGACCGATTACGCCATCGTCCTGGCCGGACATGGCAGCCGCGACCCGGACGGCGTCAACGAGTTCACGGCGCTGGTCGAGCTGCTGCGTGAGCGCGCCAACGGCCGCACCGTCGCGCATGGCTTCCTCGAGTTCGCCACGCCCACCCTCGACCAGGCGGTCAACGCAGTCATTGCCAATGGTGCGCGACGGGTGGTGATGGTGCCCGGAGTGCTGCTCGCCGCCACGCACGCCAAGAACGACATGCCAAGCGAGCTGCTGGCACTCAGGCAGGCCCATCCCGGCATCGACTTCCATTTTGGCGCGGCGATGGATCTGCACCCCAGGCTGCTGCAACTGTGCCGCGAGCGCATCATCGAAGCGGAGGCGCGTTCCGGCAAGACCGTGGCGCGCGCCGACACATGCCTGGTCGTTGTCGGGCGCGGCACCTCGGATCCCGATGCCAATTCCGAAATTTCGAAGCTGACGCGCATGCTGGAAGAAGGCCTGGGGTTCGGCACCTCCTTCGTCTGCTATTCCGGCACCGCTAGGCCGCTTGTGGCCGACGGCCTGAAGGCAGCAGCGCTGCTTGACCACAAACGCATCGTGGTACTGCCGTACTTTCTGTTCGACGGCGTGCTGGTCAAGCGCATCTACGCCGCGGTGGACGACCTGGCGGCACGCAACCCCGGCATCGAGGTGCTCAAGGCGGGCTATCTCGGCGCGCACCCGCACGTGGCCGATGTGTTCCTGGAGCGCGCCGCCGAAGGCGTCGAAGGCCGCGCCACGATGAATTGCGCGCTGTGCAAGTACCGGGTACAGATTGTCGGCTTCGAGGAGCAGGTCGGCACGCCGCAGCAGGCGCACCACGGCCTTGTGCGCGGCCTCCTGGGCCGCGACGACGCTGCCCCGCCGCCGGTTGCCGAATGGCCGCCCTATGTGCCGCACCCGATCGAAGCCGAGAGCATGCGTATCATCGACGAGGGGCGCGACTGGTCCGGCGTGCCGGACGATCACCAGATCGTGCTCAAGCGCCTGGTCCATACCAGCGGCGACTTCGATATCGTCGATGACCTGTATTTCTCGCCTGGCGCCGTGGCGACCGGCATTCGCGCGCTGTTGCGTTGCCGCCGCGTGGTCGCCGACGTCACCATGGTCCAGACGGGACTCAAACGCGCAGTGCTCGACCAGCTGGGTGTGCAGACATGGTGTGGCGTGCATGACGAGGAGACCCGCTTGCTGGCGGAGGCGCATGGAATCACCCGTTCCGCCGCCGGGATTCGCCGCGCCTGGCAGAAATTCGGCAATGACGTGGTCGTGGCGATCGGCGATGCGCCGACCGCGATCATGGAACTGGTCCGGCTGGTGCGCGAACACGGCTGGCGCCCGCAGTTGGTAGTGGGACTGCCGGTCGGCTTCGTCGGCACTCGCGAATGCAAGGACGAATTGCGCCGGCTGCTGCAAGTGCCGCGCATCACCAACCGCGGCACGCGCGGCGGCTCGCCATGGGCGGCATCGGCGATCAATGCGCTGATGATCGCGGCCATCGAGCAGGTTTACCGCCAGAACCAGATGCAGTGACAAGCGTGCCGCTCCGCCGCCCCTTCGATCTTGCCACGCCGGCGCCCAATGGCCTGCGCCGTGGCCGCACGACAGGCAGTTGCGCCACCGCCGCGGTGAAGGCCGCACTGCTGTTGCTGCTGCGTGGCGAGGTGGCCGGCGAAGTCGAGGTCAGCCTGCCGGATCCGGACTATTACCTCGAGGTACCCGTTGAGAAAGTGGAACGGCTGGCAAACGGCGCGGTGCGAGCCGAGGTGAAAAAATATGGCGGCGACGACCCGGACAGTACCGACGGGGCGACGATCTTCGCCGAGGTGACGGTCAATCACCGCGGCGAGGTCAGCTTTCTTGCGGCAGAGGGCGTGGGCACCGTCACGCAGCCTGGCCTGCGCGTGCCGCCGGGGGAAGCGGCGATCAACCCGGTGCCGCGGCAAATGATGCAGATGGCGGTCGACGAGGTATTGAACGGTTCCGCCAACCCGGGATTCGATCTCGCCATCGGCTGCATCGATGGCGAGAAGATCGCGAGGCGCACCTTCAACCCGGTGCTCGGGATCGTGGGAGGCATCTCGATCCTCGGTACCAGCGGCATCGTCGAACCCATGTCACTTGCGGCATGGATGGCGTCGATCGAGGTATACATCCGCGTTGCGCTGGGCGAGCAGCCGGATGCGATCGCCTTCACCCCCGGCAAGATCGGCCGGGGATTTGCCGCGGACACGCTGGCATTGCCCAAGAAGCAGGTGGTGCAGATCGCCAACTTCGTCGGCACTTCCCTCGACTACACGCAGCAGGCGCTGGAAGAAGTGCAAGCGCGCCTGGGAACGCTATGGGTGCTCGGGCACCCCGGCAAGCTGGCCAAGCTGCTCGATGGCGTGTGGGATACGCACTCGAGCAAGAGCGGCATGGCGATGAACTCCGTCGCTGCCGTCGCTGCTGAACTCGGCTTCGCCAGCGGGCTTGTCGAACTGATAGAGAAAGCCAACACTGTGGAAAATATCGTAGAGATCTTGCGCAACAAAGCGGGCGCCCAGGCGTTCTGGACCGACATAGAACGGCGGCTCGCCGCATTGATGCAGCCCAGGGTGCCCAGCGTCGACCGCGTGGCGGTGCGCCTGTTCGCCATGGACGGCACACCGCTGGGAGAGGCCGCGTGAGCGCCCCCGGCCGTTTCGTCGGCATCGGCGTCGGCCCGGGTCCGGCAGGGCTGATCCCGGTCGCGGCACTGGCTGCATTGCGCGACGCCGATCTCATCTACTTGCCGCGAGCGCGCAGCAGCGAGACCTCGGTCGCGCGCCAGTGCCTGGCCGGGCTTGCGATTCCGGAAGCGAAGTTCCGCGAGATCGCGTTCCAGATGGACCCGGACCGCAGCGTGCTCTCGGAACATTATGGCGAGCTGGCGGAAGCGGTCGCCACCGAATTACGCCAGGGGCGCAATGTCGCCTACCTGACCATCGGCGACTCGATGACGTATTCGACCTACGGCTACCTGCTCGCGGCCTTGCGCGACAAGCTGCCCGGTTTGCACCACACCACGTTCCCGGGCGTTACCAGCTTTGCCGCGACCGCGTCGGCACTGTCATGGCCGCTGGGCGAGGGCAAGGAACGGATCCTGATACTGCCCTGCCCCGATGACATGGCCACCCTGCGCGCTGACATCGAGGACCACGACATCGTGGTGCTGATGAAGATCGGCGCACGCCTGCCCGCAGTGTTGCAACTTCTGAACGAGCTGGGCATCGCCGGGCACTGCGCTTTTGCGCGCCGCATCGGCCTGCCCGGCGAGCTGCTATGCCTGGATGTGTCGCAATTGGACGCCGACGCGAGCGGCTACCTCGCAACGATGCTGATCCGCCGCACCGCCAGGGAGAAACGTCACCCATGAAAGTCTATTTCATCGGCGCCGGCCCCGGCGCCGCCGACCTGATCACGCTGCGTGGCAGCCGCATCCTCGGCAGCGTGCCGATGGTGCTGTATGCGGGCTCGCTGGTGCCGACCGAAATGCTGCGGCACTGCCGGCCGGAAGCCGAAACGTTCGATACCGCCGAGTTGTCGCTCGATGAGCAGGAAGCGCTTTATCGCCGCGCGCAGCTTGAGGGCAAGGACGTGGCTCGGCTCCATTCCGGCGACCCGTCCATCTACGGCGCCACCGCGGAGCAGATGCGCCGGCTGGAGAAGCTCGGCATCGCCTACGAAATCATACCCGGCGTGTCGTCGTTCACCGCCGCCGCCGCCGCGCTCGGTAGCGAGCTCACCCGGCCGCAGGTGTCGCAGTCGGTCATCCTGACCCGGGTGTCGGGCCGCGCCTCGGCGGTGCCGGAACTCGAATCGATCCTGCGCTTCGCCGAACACCAGGCAACCATGTGCATCTTCCTGTCCGGCCAGCGCCTGAAGCAGACCGTGGCCGACCTGCTGGTGCACTACCCTGCCGACACGCCGGTGGCACTGGTGCGCCGCGCAAGCTGGCCAGACCAGGCGATTCATCGCAGCACACTGGGGGCGCTGATGGGCGAGGTGCAGAACAAGGACTGGCTGCTCACCACGCTGCTGCTGGTCGGTCACGCGCTGTCGTGCGAAGGTGGCGTGGAATCCAGCCTCTATGCGGCCGACTTCACCCACATCTTCCGCGATGGCAGCGACCGCAAGACACGGCGGCGCCCACGCAAGGGCGCGGCCGCGAAGGACGCCGCATGAAGCCGATCGCAGTCTGGCTGACACGCCGCGACGCGCTGCCACTTGGGCACAGGCTGGCCGCCGGGCTCGACGCGGACTTGTACCAGCCGTGGCTGAATGCAGGCGAGACCCCGCGCGAGCTGTTCCGCCGCCAGTTCCGGCTGCACCGGCAGTGGGTCATGGTGACGGCAGCCGGTATTGCCGCGCGCTACCTTGACGGCTTGCCGGAGAGCAAGCACCAGGATCCCGCCGTCGTGGTGCTCGACGAAGCGGCGCGCTTCGCCATACCGCTATTGAGTGGACACGAGGGTGGCGCCAATGCGCTCGCCTATGCCGTCGCCAGGCTTACCGGCGCCACGCCGGCCGTCACCACGGCGACGGAAGCGCTCCGGCCATTGACGCTTGGCATTGGCTGCCGGCGTGGCAAAACGGCTGACGCGATCGAGCAGGCGGTGACCAGTGCGCTGGGCCATCGCACTTTGGCCGAAGTGCGCGAGATCGCGACGATCGACCTCAAGGCCGACGAGGCGGGGCTGCTGGAATTCTGCACGCGCCATCAGTTGCCGTTGCGCGTGATTGCGCGCGCCGACATCGCCGCCCGTGCATGGCTGGGCCAGCCGTCTGCCTGGGTGCAGCAGCAGGTCGGCGTCGACGGCGTGTGCGAACCGTGCGCCCTCATCGCCAGCCCGCGCGGGCAACTGATCGTCCCCAAGACCGCTCTCGACGGCGTCACCGTTGCGGTCGTCGAAGACAGGATGACCCAACTTGAACAGGACTGACCCAACCATGACCGGCAAACTCTACCTGGTCTCCGTCGGCCCGGGCACTCGCGAGCTGATCCCGCCGATGGTGAAAGCCGCGCTCGAAGCCAGCGAGGTGATCGTGGCTTACGATCTCTACCTGACCTGGATCCAACCCTGGATTGCAGGCAAGGATATCCGCACGCTGCCGCTGACACAGGAGCGCGACCGCGCGCAGCTTGCCATCGAGCAGGCCCGCGCAGGCAAGACCGTGGCGCTGATCTCCAGCGGAGATATCGGCATCTATGCCATGGCCGCGCTCGCATTCGAGGACATGGCGGAAGACGACCGATACGATGTGCAGCTGATCCCCGGCATCACCTCGGCCAACGCCTGTGCGTCCTTGCTCGGCTCGCCGCTGTCGCACGACTTCGCCACGCTGAGCTTGTCCGACCTGCTCTGCCCATGGGAGTGGATCGAAACACGTGCGCGCCACATCGCCCAGGCTGACCTTGCCGCCGTTTTCTACAACGTGCAGAGCAGGCAGCGTCAGGAGGGCGTCTACCGGATTCTCGACATCATGCTCGAGCACAAGCGCCCCGAGACCTTGTGCGGCGTCGTGCGCAACGCCTACCGCGAAAACCAGGCCGTGGAAATCATGACGCTGGCCGAGCTGCGCGCGCGCCGCTTCGACATGCTGACCACCCTCGTGATCGGCAACCGTTTCACCAGACGCAAGCGCGGCTGGATCTATACCCCGCGCGGCTATGGCAACTGGGAAGACGCGCCGGACACCGTTACCGCCGCCGGTCTGCCCGCCAGGGCGGTCTGGGTGTTCTCCGGCACCAGTGACGGCAATGCCCTGGCACGGGAGATCGCCGCGGCGGGCCACGCCATCGTCGTCTCGAGTGCCAGCGAATACGGGGCCGAGCAGGTCGGCAAAACCTGCCCCGGTGCCGCGGTGATCGCCGGCCGCCTCGGCATCGAGCGCCGGCGCGAACTGCTGCGCGAGAGCCGCGCGTGCGCCATCGTCGATGCGACCCATCCTTACGCCACCGGGATATCGCTGCAGCTGATTGCGCTCGCCCGGGAGCTCGCCCTGCCCTACCTGCGCTATGAACGTCCGCGTGCCACGGGCCAGCAGCCCGCACCGCACGTGGCATCGATGGAAGAGGCCGCGCAGCTGGCCATGCGGCTTGGAAAGCGTATCTTCCTCGCCACCGGCTCCAAGGACCTCGCGAGCTTTGTCCAGGCCGAAGGTGCCGCAGCGCACCAGTGGTTCGTGCGTCTTGCGCCGGACCCGCAGCACCTGCAGCGCGCGATCGGCGCCGGCATCCCGCGCGCGCACCTCGTGGCCATGCAGGGGCCCTTCTCCCAGATGGCCAACGAGACGCTGTGGCGCGAGTGGGAGATCGACTGCGTCGTCACCAAGGATTCGGGCGACGCCGGCGGCTACCGCGCGAAAGCCGCCGCCGCCGCGGCACTCGGCATTCCGCTGATCGTCATCGATCGTCCCTGCATCGACTATCCGGCCCAGGCCACCGACTTTGCCGCGGTGCTGGGCGCATTGCCGAGGTTGCCAGCATGAGCCTGCCGCGCATTCCCGTCACTGTCATCACCGGCTTTCTCGGCGCCGGCAAGACCACGCTGCTGTCGAACCTGATGCGTGATTGCAGGCAGCGCCGCCTGGCAATCCTGGTCAACGAATTCGGCGAAGTCTCGATCGACGGCGCGCTGCTGCGCGCAGAGGGTGGCGAAGTCGAAATCCACGACCTGGCCAATGGCCTGGTGGCCTATGACGACGACGAGGACTTTCTGCCCACCATGCTGGCGCTATGGCAGCGCCGCGCCCTGATCGACCACGTACTGATCGAGACCTCCGGCCTTGCGCTGCCGAGTGCGGTGATGGAGCAACTCCAGGGTGAGGCGCTCGCGCCGTGTTTTGTTCTCGATGCCACGCTGGCTGTCGTCGACACTCCGCTCCTGCTGTCGGGCGGCTTCGGCCAGGCTACTGCCAGCGAGGACCAGGCAATCGGAAAATCGGTGGCCAGCCTGTTCGAGCAGCAACTGGCCAATGCCGATATCGTGGTATTGAACAAGATCGATGCCCTTGGCGACGCGGCCATGCTGCAGGCGGAAGCGCGCGTGCGCGAACTCGCGCCCTCGGTCCGTTTCATCGAGCTCGCCTACAAGGCGAAGCTCGACACCCGTCTGACGCTGGGACTGCATCTGCACGAGCCGGCCAATACCGAGCACCGTCACTACGGCCCCGTGGCGAGCATGCCGGGGCTGAAGATGCGCCCGCTCGCAAACCAGCGCCTGTTCGACGGCCACAGCCACGGCAGCCTGGGTGCGCACAGCCATGGCCTCGCTACGCACAAGCATTTCCACGAGCAGGATCCGGGCTGGCTGTCGTTCATGCTTCGCAGCCAGGACGCCCAGGACCCGGAGTCGCTGCGCCAAGCCATTGCCGCCATCGCACGCAATGAACCGCTCCTGCGCATCAAAGGTTTCGCGCCGCCGCGCAACGGCAACGGCCGGCTGCTCGTGCAGGGCGTACGCAGCCGGATCGAACTGCGGCACGAAGCCGACGCCGCACGGGCACGGCACGCACAACTCGTCTTCATCGGCTACCACCCGAGCCGCACGCGCGTTATCGAGCAGTTAAGCCGGTTGACGGGAACGACCTGGCGCTGAGTGGAAGACCAAGGGAAGGAATCCATCATGCAGCAAGCCAAGACCCGCTCGTGCCCCGCGCTGTTTCTGACTGCGCCGGCCTCGCACCAGGGCAAGACCACACTGACGGCCGGCCTCGCGCGCCATCATCGTAACCAGGGACGCACCGTTCGCGTATTCAAGACGGGGCCGGACTTTCTCGACCCCTGCATCCTCGAACGCGCATCGGGCAACCCGGTGTACTCGCTCGACCTGTGGATGACCGGCGCAGCCGACTGTCGCCGGCGGCTGCACGATGCCGCTGCCGACGCGGACCTGATCCTGATCGAGGGCAGCATGGGGCTGTTCGACGGCACGCCGTCGAGTGCCGACCTCGCCGCCGCTTTCGGCGTACCGGTGCTGGCCGTCATTGACGCAAGCGGCATGGCACAGACCTTCGCCGCGGTGGCACAAGGGCTGTCGACCTTCCGGCCAGGCCTGGCGTTTTATGGCGTCGTCGCCAACGGTGTCGCCAGTACCCGCCACGCGGAATTGCTGTGTGAGCTGCTGCCGTCGTCGCTGCGCTGCGTCGGGACCGTCATGCGTGACGAGGCAATGACGCTGCCCGAGCGTCATCTTGGCCTGGTCCAGGCGCAGGAGATCGGCGACCTGGAGCAGCGCATCGAAACGGCTGCGGCGCGCATCGCTGTGACGGCGCTGACCGACCTGCCGCCGCCGGTCGTATTCGCACCTGCGACGCAGGCACCCATACCGCGGCTGCTGGCCGACACCAGGATCGCCGTGGCCCGGGACCAGGCCTTCTCCTTCATTTACCCGGCCAATCTGGAACTGCTCATTGCGTTGGGGGCCGATATTGCGTTCTTCTCGCCGCTGGCCAATGATCCGCTGCCGGTCGCTGACGCGGTCTACCTGCCCGGCGGCTACCCGGAACTGCATCTCGACACGCTCAGCGCAAGCGGCGTAACCAAGGCGACGCTGCACGCACACGTTGCCGCCAGCAGGCCTCTCTTTGCCGAGTGCGGCGGCATGCTTTACCTGCTGGACTCGCTCACCGACCTCGCTGGCGCGACTGCCCCGCTGCTCGGGCTCCTGCCCGGGCGCGCCACGCTGCAAGGCCGGCTTGCCGGGCTGGGCCTGCAGTCGGTCGAACTCGAGGGCGAAACGCTGCGCGGCCACACCTTCCACTATTCGAGCCTGCAGACTTCGCTTGCTCCTCATACCCATGCCCGCCGCGCCAGTGGCACGGCCAGGGGCGAAGCGGTCTATCGCCACGGCAGCATTGTGGCAAGCTATCTGCATTGCTACTTCCCCTCCAACCCCGGCGCCACCGCCAGGCTATTCAAGCCATGAACCCGTCTCGTTACAGCGACAGCGAAATTGCGGCTGTCTATCGCGTTATCCGCGAGCGCCGCGATATGCGCCACTTCCGGCCGGACCCGCTCGACCCCGCGGTGCTGGAGCGCTTGTTGCAGGCTGCGCATCTCGGCCCAAGCGTCGGCTTCATGCAACCCTGGCGCTTCATCCGCATCACCGACCGGAGCCTGAGAGCGCAACTGCACGCGCTGGTCGATGCTGAACGCCGGCGTACCGCCGTGGCATTGGGCAAGCGGCAGGACGAGTTCATGCGACTCAAGGTGGAAGGGATCCTGGATTGCGGCGAAGTACTGGTGGCAGCCCTGATGGACGGACGCGAGCACCATATCTTTGGCCGGCGAACCATGCCCGACATGGATCTCGCTTCGGTGGCCTGCGCCATCCAGAACCTCTGGCTTGCCGCGCGCGCGGAAGGGATCGGCATGGGCTGGGTTTCTTTGTTCGACCCCGAACAGCTTGGTCAGCTGCTGCGCCTGCCGCCAGGTGCCAGGCCGGTGGCTGTGCTGTGCCTCGGCCAGGTTGACAGCTTCTACGAGAAACCGATGCTGGAACAGGAAGGCTGGGCCGCACGGCAATCACTGAACGAACTGGTGTTCGAGAATGGCTGGGCCCACAACAGCCCTGCGGACTCCAACCGCTCGCGCTAATTGAGAGGATTGAGCTTGATTGGCATGCAAGCCTGCCGGGCCACACACGCGGTCCGGAGAATACTGACCGCTCTCAACACGTTCCGCAAAGGAACCGGGTGGCCCAAGGCCGCACACAAGTCGTCATCACGACGATTTCCGTAACAGCGTTATGCTCCGCCCGCCCGCGGAGGCGCAGTCGGTTGGCGCACGCCGCGCGTCGCCCGGCTTTCCTTGGGGCTGCAACCAAATTGCGCGTGATACCAGCGCGAGAAACCGCTCGGCGCGGAAAATCCGAGTAGCGTCGCCACTTCGGTCAACGGACGATCGCTCTCGATGACATGACGCACGGCGAGTTCCGTGCGGATGTCGTTCACGATCGACGAGAAGCTCTGTCCTTCTTCCGCCAGCCGGCGCTGGACCGTACGGCATACCACGCCCAGGTGCTCGGCCACCTGCTCGATGCTGCAGCGCCCGCTGGGCAACAGCAGCACAATGATGCGCCGCACGTCTTCAAGCATTGTCGCTTGCTGCGACATGGCAGATGCGTCGATCAGCTGCTGTGTGTAGCGCACCATGGCCGGATCCGCAAACGGGTTGCGTGCATCGAGATCGGACTTCGCGCAGATGATGCAGTTGAAGTCGTAGTCGAACTCGACGCGCGGGCCAAAGAACCGCAGGTGCGTACTCAGGTCGCGCGGCGCCGGGTGCTCGAAGCATACGCGCCGCGGCTCCCAGTCGGGCTTGAGGAGTTGACGTATCAGGCGCACCATCACCCCCAGCGCCAGTTCAACCCTTTGGCGCGTGGGCTGATGCGCGCTGCCAGCCATGACCGCCTCGCGAATAATGACCAGTTCGCCGCATTCCTCGACCGCCAGTGACAGCGCCCCGTTGAGCAACGCCTGGTAGCGCATCAGCATGTGGAGCGAGTCGCGCAGCGTCGCCTGGTCGCGGATCAGCAAGCCCACCGCCCCAAGATTGGACAGCAGGCGCGATTCGGCCATGCACAGCCCGAAACTCTCATTGCCTGACATGCTCGCGGACGCCTGGAGCAGTCGGCCGACACGCTCCACCGGAATCATCAGGTCCGGCTCGCGCAGTATGCTCGGACTTAAGCCCGCATCAAGAAGCATCCGCACCGGGTCCAGTCCGGCTGCACGAGCGACCTCGCTGTAGTTGGTGAGGGCCGCGGCGCGGACAAGTGACGACATTTGGGGACGGAATCGAACGTTGACGTGGAATGATAAATACCTGTCATGTACTGTCAAGCGGGAGAAACCCCCGACCTCCACACTCGCAATGATCGATCGGCCGCATCGAAAAATCGGAGACAACATTCATGACGCAACGCCTCAAAGCGGCACCCGCAGTGGTCCGCGCCACCTCTCTGGGCAACTCGATCCGGGTCGAGCCAGTTACCTGCACCATCGGTGCGGAGCTCGGCAACGTCAATCTGGGCGCGGCTGCCGAGGACGAGCAGCTGATGGCAGAAATCCGGGCCCTGCTCTTGAAGCATCGCGTGCTGTTCTTTCGCGACCAGGACATCACGCGCGCGCAGCACGTAGCCTTTGCGCGCTACTTCGGCGAACTGGAGGACCATCCGGTGGTGGGAAGCCATCCCGATTACCCCGGACTGGTTCAGATCTACAAAACCCCGGACAGCCCCCCCGATCGCAACGAAAATTCCTGGCATACCGATGCCACCTGGCGCGAAAAGCCTCCGCTGGGCTGCGTGCTGCGCTGCATCGAATGCCCGCCCGTGGGCGGCGACACGATGTGGGTCAATATGGTCGAGGCTTATAACCAGTTGCCCGAGGATATCAAGACAAAGATCGCCTCATTGCGCGCGCGCCACAGCATCGAGGCGAGCTTCGGCGCCGCCATGCCGATCGAGAAGCGTCTTGCACTGAAGGCTCAGTTCCCGGACGCCGAGCACCCGGTTGTGCGCACCCATCCCGAAACCGGAGAGAAAGCGCTATTCGTCAACGGAAGCTTTACGACGCACTTCACCAATTACAACGTGCCGGCCAACGTGCGCTTCGGCATCGACAAGGCGCCGGGTTCCAGCAATCTGCTCAGCTACCTGGTCAGCCAGGCGACCATCCCCGAATACCAGCTGCGTTTTCGCTGGAAGAAGAACAGCGTTGCGTTCTGGGACAACCGTTCAACCCAGCACTACGCAGTGATGGATTACCCCCCGTGCCACCGCAAGATGGAGCGTACCGCCATCATCGGTGACGCGCCTTACTGAAAGATCGATATGACCTCTGCGGCACCAACCGTTCTCATCGTCCCTGGCCTGCGTGACCATGTGCCGGAACACTGGCAGACCCTGCTGGCGGCGAAGCTGCCTCGCGTAGTCAGCGTCGCCCCGCTTGAGCAGGACAAGCTGAGTTGCGCTGCCCGCGTCGACGCAATCGATCGCGCCCTGGCCACCATCGCCGGGCCGGTGATCATTGTGGCGCACAGCGCGGGGGCGATGATGGTCGCCCACTGGGCGGCCCGGGGCGCGACCCGCGAGATCCTCGGCGCACTGCTTTCAGCGCCCGCGGACCTCGAGACGCCGATGCCGGCAGGCTACCCGACCACCGACACACTGAGCGACCACGGTTGGCTGCCGATCCCTCGCGGAATATTGCCGTTTCCGAGCATTGTTGCGGCAAGCAGCAATGATCCTCTGACGCGTCTCGATCGCGCCCGCGAGCTGGCACAGGCGTGGGGAAGCCGCTTCGTCGAACTCGGCGAAGTCGGGCATTTGAATCCCGCTTCAGGCTATGGCGAGTGGCCGCAGGCCGAAGCGTTCATTCGCGAACTCTCGTGAACGGTAGCCACCCGGCCAGTTGCCCGGCCGGGTGACTGCCCGATTAATCTGGCTGGTAGTTAATGGACTTCAGCAGCGCGGACTGTTGCTGGTATGCCTGCTTCAGGTCCGCCATCAACTCTTCCGAGGTGGCGGCACCCCCCTCTTCCATGCCCATGTCCTTGATGTGGTTCTGCACTGCCGGTTGCCTGAAGTACGCCAGCGTCACCTCGCGGATCTTTTGCTGGACTGCCGGAGGGACATCCGGGCGCGACCACACGGCGAACCAGCCTGCTTGCGCCAGCTGCGGGTAGCCGAGTTCCTTGAACGTCGGCACATCCGGCAATGCGGCAATCCGCGTCGGATAGTTCAACGCAATCGCCTTGATCTTGCCCGCCCTGATCAGCGGCAAGGAGGTCGTCACCCCATCGAACATCAGGGGCACATGGCCGCCCATCAGGTCGTTCAATGCCGGGGGAGAGCCTTTGTAGCCCACATGGCGCATTGGCACATGCGTGAGTTGCCCGAGCAGTATGCCCGAGGTGTGGCCCTTCAATCCCGCTGCGTAAGAGGCGAATACAAGTCCGTCCTTCTGCGATTTGCCGTAGTCCACCAACTGCTTCAGGTTGGAGACCGGCACGTCCTTGTTGGCAACCAGCACCAACCCCGTGCGGCTGATCTGGGCCAGGGGCTTCAGGTCCGCAAAGGGCTTGTAATGGACCTTGTAGGCCAACGGCGCTTCGCTCACGACGCCGCCCTGGATGACCACCAGGGTATGGCCATCCTTGCCGTTGGATTGCAAATCGCTGATCGCCAGCGCGCCGGCGGCACCAGGCTTGTTCTCTACGATAACCGGCTTGCCCAGCTTCTTCTGCAGGCCTTCCGCCAGCAGCCGCGCCAACGCGTCGGCACTGCCACCGGCAGGCCCTCCCACCACCAGGCGGACAGGCTTGCTGGGCCAAGCCTCCTGGGCCTGAGCCATAGGCATCCCGCCGGAGACACCCATACCGATCGCCAGGGCGCAACTGCGCCACCAGAGGTTATTGGTTCGCTTCTTCATGTCTGTACTCATTTGATTGCTTCGCTTCGCATGTTTGGAGAGCTTTGTCGCCGATGGGACCGATGCGCAAGCGTTGCCGCGCATTCACCCTTTGTCCATTCTCGGATCGCACCGGGTCAACCGGCATGACCGATCACGACACGTTGTTGCCAATATGCGCAAACAGAGGGAAAACCCTGCCGGGATAGGGTGATCACGCTCTCAAGGAGATCCAGCGCTCCTTGCGTCAGCGGGCGGCTGTCACAAAAGGCCAAGTCCATGGCGTGCACGGTAAAGCGGGAAGTAGCGCCAGGTTAGATGATCCGATGCGAGAAGTGCTTATCGAGGCATCGTCAATGCTCTTGCACGCGATGATCAAAAGAAGCGCCCGGCGACGCGGATGCCCGGCAGGAACCACTGCAGACCCTGGCGTAGCGGCCTTGCTTCACACCGGTCACACGACAGCAGGCGGAACTGCTGATCATGAGTTCCGGGAGTCATTGGATGGAGACAGAATTGAACGTGTATACGAGTAATGCCATGCCGGCCGAGCCGGTTGTGGCTACCACTGGTGCCCGCACCTACGCGTGGGTGGTATTCGCATTGATGTTTTGCCTGCTGCTGTCTGACTACATGTCGCGGCAGGCGATCAATGCCTTGTTTCCGCTCCTGAAATTGCAATGGCAGATCTCCGACACACAGCTCGGTTCGATCAGCAGCGTGGTGCCGTTGGCGGTCGGCGTGCTGACCCTTCCCTTCTCCATCATCGCGGACCGCTGGGGACGTGTCAAAAGCATTGCACTGATGGTTTCGGTGTGGAGTGTTGCCACGCTCGGGTGTGCCATTGCCGGCAGCTACCATGAAATGTTCGTTGCGCGCTTGTTCGTTGGTGTCGGCGAGGCCGCTTACGGAAGCGTCGGATTCGCCATGCTCGTGAGCGTCTTTCCAAGGCACATGCGGTCCACCGTTGCCGGCGGCTTTACGTCTGCTGCTGCTTTCGGGTCCGTGCTCGGTGTTTCCCTGTCCGGCATCATTGCGACGCACTTTGGCTGGCGCTGGTCGATGGGCCTGATGGCGATCATTGGCTTTGTGCTGGTGATCATCTATTACTTCGTGGTCACCGAAGAAAGACTCGCACGCGCGCGGCCGGACCATGCGAACGGGAATCCGGAACACGGGCACGTGAAACTATCACCGCGTGCTTTCTTTGCTGCCTTGTTTCCGTCTGGTTCCGTCTTCTGCGCCTACCTCGGCTGCGCCCTGCAGATCTTCGTTCAAGGCACGCTTTTCGTATGGCTGCCCAGCTACCTGAATCGCTACTGGGGCATGCCTGTCAGCGAGGCGGCCGTACTGGCTGCCGGCCTTGTCCTTGTCAGCGGCCTGGGTCAACTCATGTGCGGCGTGATGACCGACCGGATCAGCGGGGATTCGTCCCTGAAGCGGTGGAACATGGCCATCGGCTATTGCTTTGTGCTTGGCACTCTGCTGGCGATCGCGTTCCGCTTGCCACCGGGCAATCTGCAACTCGCGCTGCTTGCGCCCGGGGTGTTCTTCCTTGCCAGCTCGTTCGGCACATGTAGCGCGATCATTGCCGGCGCCACGCCGCCAGCGATTCATGGCTCGGCTTTTGCGACGCTAACGCTGTTTAACAACATACTGGGCCTCGCAGCAGGCCCCTTTATCACCGGTATGGTGGCAGACGCAGTTGGCCTTCAGGTCGCCTTGCGCTGGCTACCGCTTGCGGCGGTTCTGCCTTTCATCGTGTTCCTCATCGGCAGATGGCGCTACGCCGCGCAGGCGCGACGCGGCTGAGCTGGGTGGTGAGGCAGAAGATTTGGCAGGTTGGGTAGAAGTCCCAAAAACATGGGGGAGACAATGTCATTACTGAAGAAGCTGTTCGCAGTTGCTCTGTGCGCCGAGGCAGCCATTGCCTTGTGCACGCCCGGCCCGGCCCAGGCACAGGAAGCCTGGCCTGCGCGCCCGATTCAGATGATCGTGCCGTCGTCTCCGGGATCGGGAACCGACGCGCTGGCGCGGGTCATGGCGCAGCGCCTTTCCGAAGCGCTGAAGCAGGCTGTGGTCGTGGAGAACCGGCCGGGCGGCAGCGGGGTGATCGGGACCAATGCCGTTCTCAAGGCGGCGCCGGATGGCTACACGATTCTCTACACGACGGCATCCAACATGGTGGTTGCGCCGGCCGTCATCAAGTCCATTTCCCAGGATGCAAGAAAGCGCCTTGTTCCGATCGCACAGACTGCTGTCGGCGGGGTGTTGCTGCTGGTGAGCCCGGATCTTCCGGTGCAAGACTTGCCCGGACTCATCGCACTCGTGAAGGCGAATCCGGACAAGTACAGCTATGGCAGCTGGGCCACCGGCTCGTCCGGGAACCTGACGATGGAGTGGCTGAAAAAACAGACCGGCATGAAGACCGAACACGTTGCGTATCGGACATCCAGTCAACTGCTTACCGAACTTTCTTCGGGGGTGCTGAAGATCGGCTGGACTGATCCCAGCGTGGCGGTTCCGTTCCTGCGATCCGGGAAGGTGCGCGGCATTGCGATTGTGGGCAACGTGCGATCCCCCCAGCTTGCCACCGTCAAGACGATGAGCGAGCAGGGCTACAAGTTCAATACGGTGGGATGGTTCGGCATGTTCGCGCCGGCCGGGACCAGTCCGGCGATCGTGAAGCGGCTGGCCGATGAGGTCAACAAGGTGCAGGCGTTGCCGGAGATCGCGGACCTGATGAAGAAACTGAACTTCGAGCCGCCTCCGGTAAAGTCCTCCGCACAGTTGGGCGAGATCGTCCAGAACGATCTGCAAGTCTGGACGAAGATCGCCAACGACGCTGCAATCAGGGTCGATGAATAGCACGAGCCGCGCGCGGCAACCTCAATCCTGCATCCGGATACGGCCCCTGCTCTGCCATGAAGGAACTATTGCGTGAATTGCTCTGAATTTTCGGGTACATGCCCTGCCCCGGCCTCATCCCGAACGCTGCGGGTTGTTTTCTACCTTGACCTGATTTACCCCTGGTGCCGGATCGGGTTGCGTAATCTGCGTTCGGCATGGGCAAGCTTTCACATTTGGCTAAGGCAGGCGTCAGCGGATCACTGTCATAAAAAGGAAAGTTCAAGGCGCGCAAGGTAAAGCGGGGAGCGGCGCCAGGCCAGATGATGCAATGGTAGTGAAGGACACTCTATCGAGCCTTCCCCAATTTGGCGACGTCAAAAAAATGGCCACCGTCATTCCCGTGCAGGCGGGAAGCCAGCGTCTTCACGTCCCTTTCGGGGATAAAGCCACTGGGTCCCCGCCTGCGCGGGGACGACGGTTAGCAAAGGCTGTCGTGAATTTTGAAAAATCAATAGTTTTCCCGTTGGCGCGCTCAAGCGGCAAGCCGCGGATGAACGGTCATACTTGATACAGAACAGGAGGCAGCATGGCGAAAGTCGTCAAATTTTACGAAACGGGCGGCCCCGAGGTCCTTCGTTTTGAGGACGTTGACGTTGGTGAACCAGGGCCGGGAGAGGTCCGCGTGCGCCACGTGGCCGTGGGCCTGAATTTTGCGGACACCTATTTCCGCGGGGGCACCTACCAGGTTCCGCTGCCCAGCGGCCTCGGCAATGAGGCAGCCGGGGTGGTCGAGGCCGTCGGTGCCGGCGTGACCCATCTGGCGGTCGGCGACCGTGTGACCTACACGGGCTTTATCAACACGCTGGGCGCCTACAGCACCGAGCGGCTGATTTCTGCCGCACCGCTGATCAAGCTGCCGGAGGCCATCAGTTGCGAAGTCGCGGCGGCCATGACCATGCGGGGCTTGTCAGCCGCCTACCTGATGCGCCGGATCTACCCCTTCAAGGCGGGCGACTCCATCCTGCTGCATGCCGCGGCAGGCGGTGTCGGCCTGATCGTTTCGCAGTGGGCCAAATTGCTCGGGCTGACCGTGATTGGCACGGTTTCGACCGATGCCAAGGCCGAGGTGGCGCGCGCCCACGGCTGTGATCACACGATCAACTACAGCCATGAGGATGTGGCCAGCCGCGTGCGGGAACTGACTGACGGCGTGGGCGTGAGCGTGGTCTTCGACAGCGTGGGCAAGGCCACCTTCATGTCCTCGCTGGACTCCCTCAAGCGCCGCGGCTTGCTGGTGTGCGTGGGTTTCGCCTCCGGCCCGGTCACCGGGTTCGATCCGGCAATTCTGGCCCGCAAGGGCTCGCTGTACCTGACCCGCCCGGGCCTGGCCGACTATATCGCCGATCCGGCCGAGAAGGCGGAACTGGTCGGCGAGCTGTTCGGCCACGTGGCGGCGGGCCGCATCCGCATCGGGATCAATCAGCGCTATGCCCTGGAGGAAGCCGTGCAGGCACATCGGGACCTCGAGGCCCGCAAGACCACGGGCTCGTCCGTTTTCGTGATCTGAGCGCTCGCCTTCGTGGGAGCGTGGCTGCGGAATAGCCCACACTCAGAATGGAATGCTGCAGAGCAAGCCGCCACGTCAAAGAACGATTGAGCTTTCCCTAATTCGCGACAGTGCAAAAACAACCACAGTCATTCCCGCGCAGGCGGGAATCCAGCGTCTTTGAAGTCACTGGGTTCCCGCCTGCGCGGGAACGACAAGCAAGAAGCGTTGTCGTGAATTTCGGAAACATCAATAAGCGCCGCGCGCATAGCGCAGAACGCCCTTCAAGCCCAGGCCTGAAGGGCGTTCTGCCTTGAGGGTCGGATCGGTCCCGCACGAAAGCAGGATTCCGTTAATTCCGATGGGTCAAAGCAACGAGGAGCCCTGCCGGCGGCTGCCAGATAGCCGCAGCCGCCAGGGGCTCTTCATTCAGGCGGGCGCCGCCTTTGCGGCCTGTTGGTCAATCTGCCGCCGCATTTCATCGGCCAGTGGATGCAGCCCGCTGGTGGAAGCGGCGGCGACCAGGCTGTAGCCCAGCCCCTGGTCTGCCCATGAGTATCCCGCCACGCCGGCCTGTTCGTGCGCCTTCATGGGCATGTCCCGTTCGACCTGCATGGGGCGCACCAGCATGGCCAGTCGGGTCCCGTGCCCGTCGTCATACATGAAGAGGCCGGCCGGCCCATGCTCGGTTGCCACCAGGCGCCCACCCATGTAGTGATAGCCAGCCTTGCTGAGATCCGGCAGGGAGACCGGACGCCGCAGGCGCGTGGATACCCAGCTGACCAGCGCAGCGCTGTCATTCGCGCTGATCTCCACCGGCCGGGTAGTGTCTGCGGCAAAGACCTGGTAACTGGCCGTGGCTTCGCGCGCGAGGGCAGCGATGCCGCCAGGCGCCGGCTCGGTTGCGCCGCGCCCGATCCAGCCGCCCATGCCGCCTATGCAGAGCGCGACCAGGATGGAAGCTGCCATTTGCCAGGGGCCGCCGGACCGCGTGCGGCGAGCCTCGAGCATATGGCACAGGTTCAGCTCCGGCGGGATGGGCTCATGGACGATCGGGGCAAGCGCCGCGCGCAATTGTTCGCGCTGCGCGATATAGCCCTCGATGCGACGAGCGACGTCCGGATGAAGCCGCATGTAGGCTTCGATCTCGCGTCGACGTGTGTCGTCCAGGGCGTTGTCCACATAGGCCAGCAGATCTTCTTCCTGCACGGGCCGATTCTCGCTCATTTGACCCTCCGCAATACCGGCATAGGGGCTGCCGCTGGCACACCGGCGCCCATGATCCTCAGAAGTTTTTCCCGCGCGCGCGACAGGCGCGACATCACGGTGCCAATGGGGATTTCCAGCACGCGGGCAGCGTCCGCGTACGACATGTCTTCCACCGAGACCAGCAACAGGACGCTACGCTGCTCCGCCGGCAGGGCATCGAGGGCGCTCAAGAGGTCGCGGTAGCGCAGCGCGTCCTCCTGCGTGGCGCGCGCCACCATCTGGGATTCGGCAACCTCGTCAATGGCGACGTGCATGCCCTGGGTGCCGGCACGCTTGCGCAATGCGGTCATTGCCAGGTTGTGCAGGATGGCAAAGACCCAGCTACGCGTGTCATCGTTGCTGCGGCGTGTAGTCCAGTAGGTGATGACTCTCTCCAGGCAGTCCTGCACCAGATCATCGGCGGCGCTCGTGTCGCGCAACAGTGCGCGCGCATAGCGGCGCAGCGCCGGGATCATCGGCTCGACCTGGAGCAACATGTCCTTCACTGCAATGTCCTGTTCCGGTACCTGTAGCCAACGGGTGGCAATACGGCGTCCGCGCGTCATACCTTCGCAGGCTGCCGCGCGGCCGCTCCTTCCATTACAACGCCTGCACCTGGACGGGCGCCGCGGGCTTGCCGTTCCCGGCCGGGGCGATGACCAGGTAACGGCGCGATTCGGCGCCCGCCCCCCCTTGCACGATCTGCCGGATGGGGCCGATCGCATTGACGATGGCCGAGCCCGCCGGGTTCGTCATGAAGGTGGCAAGAGGCTCCAGCGTGCCGCTACCGTCTGACCGGCTGCTTAGCGCAAGCACATAAGGCTGTTTAGGCTGCAGGCCGGTAGCGGACGCCTGCAGCACCTGGAGCAAGCCCTGATCAAACAGCGTAACACTCGTTGGCGGGTTGTCTGTGACGACTGGCTTGCCATCAGCAACCTGCACCAGCTTCAGCTGTGTGGTTTGTCCCGCCACCCCCAACTCCTGAAGACCCTGCGTCCCTGTCCCTTCGGCAACAGCATTGGGAACATAAACAATGGCTTGGGGCGCCTGACCAACCGGCATATTGGCAATTACGTTGTTGGTGGCTGTGTCAATGACGGCAAGGTTGTCCGCATTTTCAAGGCCGACGTAGACACGGGTCCCGTCGCCTGAGGGCCAGACGCCATGAGGCAGGCTGCCCACAGGGATGGTCGCGACCTGCGAAAAATCATCGGTACGGAAGACCTTGACCTGGTTCAGGCCCCCGATCGTGATGTAGGCAAACGTGCCCGCCGCCGTGTGCGCAAAATTCACATGGTTGGTAATGGGGCCGGTTTCCAGGGTCTTGATCAGGCGGAACGGGGGCCGGCCTTCAAAGACCTGGGTCTTGCCGATGTCCTTAAGCGTGAACCATACCTGCTTGCCGTCAGGCGTGGCAGCGATACTGGGACAGAACGGGCTTTCCTGCTTCACGCGGCCCACAATCTTGTGATCGGCGACGGTCACGACGGCTGTTTCCGGGTTGAACGACGAACAGATGTAGCCGTATTTGCCATCCGGCGAGAAGATCTGCATGCCCGGACCCGCGGCAACAGTGATGCGAGTCTTCTCCTCAAAGGTCCCGGCGTCAATGACGGAAATGTAGTTCTCGCCGCGAACCGTTACCCAGACTTCCTTGCCGTCCGGCGTGTAGAACGCCTCGTGGGGTGAACGCCCCACATAAGTCACATGCCTGACGGCATTGCTGGCCGTGTCGATGAAGGAAACCGAGTTGGACCCGATGGACACAACCGCCAGCGTCCGATGGTCCGGCGAGAAGCCCATGCCATGAACGAGCACCTGGCCGCGGTAGAGCGGGCTGAAATTGCCCGGCGCGGGGTCGCCCAGGCGGATGACGCCGAGGAGCTTGTTGTCAGCCGGATCCGTGACGGAAACCGTATTTGAGAATTGTTCGGCTGCGTAGATGCGGTCCCGGTGGCTGATGGGCACATCCGGGGCGCTCAATGCGCCCGGCGCCTGCCCGGCGAACGCTGGCCCGGCCACGCCGAGAAGGACTGTGAGGGACAGGGCTTTTCTGAACGAGTTTCGATTCATGGTTGGACCTTGCAATCAGTGCGTGTGCGCGGAATGGCTGTGGGAAACCGGCTGCGGGAGGGATTGACCGGCGCTGATCGGCTGAGTCGGCGCCGGCTCGGAAGGAGGCAGTGGCTGCCCGAGCGCAAGGCGCATCGCAGCGATTTCCTGCAGTTGCTCTACGACAATTTCCTGTGCAATGCGTCTGAGTTGCTCGTTCTTCCCATAGCGAAGCTCAGCCATTGCCATGTCGATGGCACCCTGGTGGTGCGGGATCATCATGGCCGCGAAATCCTCGTCAATGTTCCCACTTGGCTTGACAGCCATGCCATCCATCATCTTTGTCATGGCGGCATCGTTCTCGGCCATGAACTTCGCTTCGTCCGACCCGGCTTGCGTTGCGGCGGCGACCGATATGGACAGTGGCGCCATCAACGCCAGGGCGCCCCAGGCAAGCGCCCGCAGCCGGCATGAGCGGTGCAAGATCGTCATTTTTTCCTCTTTGTCGAGCGCCCCGAAACGAGGGCCGTTGCAAGGTAGACGAGTCGGGGTCGGCGCTTATTCCGGGCCGGATGAAATTTTCTTCGTGACTGGAGGGGGTGGAACATCCGACGCTCGGCGGAGGCGGCCGCGCCATTGCCAAGCAGCTGATTTGAAAAGGAAATCCTATCGATGAATTGGGGATCCAGACCCTGTCCGCCTCGTCCGCGAGCATTGCCAATGGTGCTTTCCTGCCGGGGTGCTGGCTGGCGTAGCTGCGGCTGCAATCGCTGCGCAGACACTGCTTGCCTGATCGCCGTTCAGGTGACCGGCGAAGAGACGCGAGCTTGCGCGGACTTATCGCTGCGATCCTGAACACCAGGTCACTCGACAGTCGTCAGCTGCGCATGCAGCATGCACGCCGGCAGCATCTGGGGGACGAGGCTTGTCCTGATGGTCTCGCCTACAATTACTCAGGCTGCACAATTTGACCCCAACCCATGCATTGCTGCGCAGCAGCGATCGCGCATGCACAGGCAGCCCGTTCCGCCGCGCTTGCGGCGGACCAGCGGTAGACCATGGCCGGGTCAAGGCGGGTCACGCACCACGGTGTGGCCAAGGAGCTGATCGATGCGCTCGCGGGGGAAGGATGCCATGCGCCTGAGACGGCTTGCGGCCTGGGTCGCGTCCGTCGTCGTCGCGCTGATCGTCGCGGGGCGCGTCACCGGCCTCATTGTTGACTGGCTGTGGTTTGGCTCGGTTGGCTACGCCGGGGTTTTCCGCACGATATTTGCCGCGCAGGCGCTGCTGTTCCTTGCCCTGTTCGCCGTTTCGGCAGGCGCGCTCTGGGTATCGGGCTGGCTGGCACACCGCTGCGCGAGGCAGGCTCAGGCCTGGACGCCGGAGGTCCTGGGCGAAGTGGTCGGCTCGATGGCGACGCGCCTCCCCTGGCGCGCCGCCATTGCCGGCGCAGCCGTCCTCGTGGGGCTGCTCATGGCGGTCGGTGAACTGTCGAGCTGGGACGTTGCGCTGCGCTATATCAATCAGGTGCCTTTCGGCAAGACCGACCCGATCTTCGGCAAGGACATCGGTTTCTACTTCTTCTCGCTGCCGGCGTATCTTGCCCTCAGGAACTGGCTGCTCCTGCTGCTGTGTTGCAGCGCAGTGATTGCCGGGATGGTCTACGGGTTGCGCGGCGATATCGCGCTGATCCAGTCCCCGCGCGGGCTTTCACCGGCGGCTGCGACCCATGGTTCGGCATTGCTCGGCCTGTTCTTCGCGCTGCAGGCGTGGTCCTACTGGCTCGACCGCTTCATCCTGCTCTACGGCGACAACGGCGTCGTGGTCGGCGCGAGCTATACCGATGTCCATGTCGGGCTGCCGGTTCTGTGGCTGCAACTCGGCCTGGCTGCCGCGGCTGCCGCCGCTTCATGGTCCAATATGCGCTGGCGGGACTCTCGGGTGCCTGCGGCCGCCGCACTCCTGGTGGTCGGCAGCGCATTCCTGCTCGGCACGATCTGGCCGGCATTGTTCCAGCGTTTCTATGTCAAGCCGAACGAGCTGCAACTGGAAACGCCGTATCTCGAACACAATATTGCGCTGACGCGGGAGGCCTATGGCGTGACGCAGATCGAGGCCAGGCCGTTTCCGGTCGAACAGAGCCTGAATCTCGCCTCGCTCCAGGCCAACCGCCCGACCATCGACAACATCCGCCTGTGGGACCTGCAGCCGCTGCGCGATACCTATGCGCAGTTGCAGGAGATCAGGACCTATTACAAGTTCCTCGCGACGGACATCGACCGCTACCGCCTCGACGCAGGCTACCAGCAAGTCATGCTGTCGGCGCGGGAACTGGAGCCAGCGCTGATTCCGGCCAATGCCCAGACCTGGGTGAACCTGCATCTTTTGTTCACGCATGGCAATGGCGTGGTGATGTCGCCGGTCACCGAGAAGTCCGCCGAAGGCCTGCCCACGCTCTATCTGCATGACATTCCCCCGCTCTCCAGCGGCGGCCCGGTCATCCAGGAGCCGCGCCTCTACTTCGGTGAAGGCGGCAAGGGCTATGTCATCGTCAAAGGCAGCATGCCCGAGTTCGACTACCCGAAGGGCAAGGACAACGTCTATACCGCCTACCGCGGGCGCGACGGCATCGAGATCGGCGGCATGGCGCGCCGTGCCCTGTTCGCCTGGCAGTTCGACGATCCCAATATCCTGCTGAGCGGCTACATCACCCAGGAAAGCCGCATCCTGCTTCATCGCAACATCCAGGACCGCGTGCGCACAATTGCCCCGTTCCTCATCTTCGACCGTGATCCCTATGCTGTCGTGAGCGATGGGCGCATCTACTGGATCCAGGACGCCTACACCACCAGCCGCTGGTTCCCTTATTCGCAGCCCGGCGCCGGCGATGGCGACAACTACATCCGCAACGCCGTCAAGGTAGTGATCGATGCATACAACGGTACGGTCGATTTCTACAACAGCGACCCGGCGGATCCGGTCCTGCAGGTGTACCAGCGCATCTTCCCGGGCATGTTCCGGCCGCTGGCAGCCATGCCGCAGGACCTGCAGCGGCATATCCGCTACCCTGAAGACCTGTTCCTGATCCAGGCGCAGATCTACCGCGCCTACCACATGGAAGTGGCAGAGGTCTTCTACAACCGCGAGGACCTCTGGGAGTTCCCGCGGCAGGTGTCGGGCATGAACGCAGCGAACGCTCCCGCCGCGCGGATGATGCCCTACTACATGATCCTGCGGCTGCCAGGGGAGGCGCGCGCCGAGTTCGTCCTCATGCTGCCGATGGTGCCCAGCCAGCGCGAAAACATGATTGCCTGGCTGGCGGCGCGCTCCGATTCCCCCAACTACGGCAAGCTCGTCGCCTACACCTTCCCCAAAGAGAAGCTGGTCTACGGGCCGTTCCAGATCGAGGCGCGCATCCAGCAGAACACCGAGATCTCGCAGCAGATTTCCCTGTGGAACCAGATGGGCTCGCGCGTCATCCGCGGCCATCTCCAGGTCGTGCCCATCGAGCACTCCATCCTCTATGTTTCCCCGCTCTACCTGCGCGCCGAGTCCGGCCAGTTGCCCGAACTCAAGCGTGTGATCGCCGCCTATGGCGATCGCGTCGTCATGGAGGACACCCTGGGCGCAGCGCTCGCAGCCCTCTTCAAGGAATCCGCCCCGGGGGCGATACCGGCGCAGGGCGCAGCGAATGCCCGCGCCCGCGAGGCACTCGGGCACTATGACCGTGCCATCGAGCGCCTGAAGGCGGGGGACTGGAGCCGCTTCGGCGCGGAACTCGATGCCTTGCGGCCACTGCTTGAGGCACTCGGGGCCGGGGGTGCCGACGAGCGGAAGTGAGCGGAGGGTTCAGAGTGGCGCATGGTCCGCTTGCGCTCCCGTTCCAGCGTGAAGCCGTCGGCATGAGCCGCCTTCCCGCCGGAGTTCGGCCATCTCCTATCATGGAATCACGCCTTGCCTCTGAACGAGCAGGCACGGGGCCCGGCGCGAACCGGCTTATTCATGTCGATGGGGTCTCCGACCGCCTCACACCCGGTTGCGCCGTGGCGGTTCCTCCTTTGGCGAACCCGGCGGTTTGCGCCCAGGCTGCGCGTCGCCGGCATGCATGTCGGGAGAATTCCATGGGCGACAATCAGCAACAAACCGTCATCGCGCTGAACCAGTTGATCGAGGCTGGCAAGGACAGCGAACTGGCCTGCATGAGCGGTGCCAGCGAAGTGCACGATGCGCAGATTCGCGACATTCTGACCAGCACCGCGGATTCCTGCCGGGCGTCGGTAAAGGAATTGCAGTCGCTGGTCAGTGCCATGGGTGGCGCGCCAGCTGACCGGGGCAGCATGAATGGCATGCTGTTCCGCGGCTGGATGGCGTTCCGCCACATGCTGTCGCCGAACAACGACGACACAGTGCTGGGAATGTGCGAGCACGAGGAAGATGCCGCCAGGCGTGAGTATCAGTCCGTCATGATGAAGCCGCTGCCACCCGAGGCCAGCGCAGCGCTGCAGCGCCAGTATGAGACGTTGACGCAGCATCATGGGCGGATTCATGCCATGCGTGGTATGCAGATTCACTGAGGACGTGGCCGCAAGCTTGCGCGCCAAAGGGGGCAGTCTTGCATACTCCCCCCCGCCATGTTGTGACAGAACGCGACCGTTCAGCACGCCGCACGGCAACCCATGACACCAGTTACCGTGCGGCGGCCGCACAGGCGCAGCCTTTCAGGCATGAGAGCCGTCGGTGAACGGATCGCGGGGGTCCGTGACCTTCTCGCCGTCCGTGAAGACATCGAATTTGCCTGTCTTTGCGCCGTCCGTGAACGGATCGCGAGGCCCGGCAACGTGGGTACTGCAGTCGGCGCAGGTACTGTCGGCGCGACCGGCGAAGGCATGGGATTGGGCGGCGAAGGATGCCAGCGCAACAGCAGCCAGCGGAATCAGGATTTTCATGTCAATCTCCAGATGCGGTAAGTCCAGGGACCGAGGCACAGAGCGTGTCGCTACGGGGCTGTGCCTTGGTGCTGCACGACGCTTGGTCCAGCGCGCCATGCACCTGTAAGACGCTGGCTGCGCGCGGATTATTCCTGCTCGTTTTGCGTGGCCCGGAGCGCTTGCACAAAGGCATGCAGGTGCGCGGGCTCCGCATCGGTGATGGCCCAGAAGTTCATGCCGTCCTGGTACCAGCGGGCAACTGCGTATCCGTCGATGGAATAGCTTGCCGACACCGAGGCACCGTTCGTTGCCGGCAGGACGTACAGATCGATCGGATGCTTCTGGTAGTGGTAGATCAGCACGCCAACCGGGCGGCGGTCGATATAGTCAACCCGGCCGCCTGCCAGCGGAAAGCCCTGCGCCGCGAGGTCGGTGACCGGCGGCGCATAGCCGAGCCGGCCGTTGAACCACGGTTTGACTGTGTGCTGGTCGGTCGATACCACATCGATCGGGTGCTGCGACAACAGCGCGCGCGCGTGGCTCGATACAATGGCCTGGCCCAGTGCCTCGGTCTGCGGCGGCCGCACCAGGACAAGCGCGCCGAACACCAGCGCCGACGCCGCCACCCCGGCAAGACCGCCGCCTGCCCACGCCAGCCCGCCGCCAGAGAAACGCGCCGGCCAGGTGAAGCGGGCCCTGCGGGGCTGCGGTTGGCGCGGCAGTGCGGCCAGCACGCGCGCAGACAGATGCGCCGGCGCGCGGTGATAGAGCGATCCGTCGTGCAGCATGCTGTGCAGCGAGTTTTCCATCGCATCATCATTCATGATTCGCTCCAGTCGAATGACCGCGCACCGGGCGCAGCGCGATGCCGCCATTGCCACCGTTGCCGCCGTGCGCCCGCGCCTGCTCGGCGCGCACCGCCGCGCAGAGCAGCTGACGCGCGCGCGCCAGGCGCGACATCACGGTGCCGATCGGAATGTCGGCAACCAGGGCAATATCCCGATAGCTCATATCTTCGAGCTCGCGCAGGACCAGCGCTTCGCGAAACACGACCGGCAACCTTTCCAGTGCGCGGTGGATCAGTTCCACCTCATCGTGGCGCACGGCCAGCGTTTCGGGATTGCTGCCAATATCGTCGATCCAGCCCGGCAATCGCTCGTCGCCATGCAGCGTTTCGTCGTACGGCGTGCCATCGGCGGCATCGCTCCGCCTGCGCCATTCGGTGAACCATGTGTTCCTGACGATGGCCAGCAGCCACGCGCGCGCATTGTCGCCGTGAAAGCCTTCAAAGAACCTGAACGCACGCAAGTAGGCGTCCTGCACGATATCGTCCGCATCGCTCGCGCTGCCGCTCAGCCAGCGCGCCAGGTTATAGGCCGCGTCCAGATGCGGCAACGCCACTTCCGCGAAGCGGCTCGACTTGTCGGTTGCGATCACGGTGCTCTCCTGTCCCTGGCCCTTGTAGAACCGCCTGACACCGCGATATATTCCCGGCGCCGCGACTTATTTCGGAGGCCGCTCCGGGAATGGAGCCGTGGCGCCAGGCGATATACAGGACGGCGGGGCGCAACGCTAGCCCATGGCGCACGAGGCCCTAATCTTACTGTGTCATAAGAGTAGCCATTTGTTCGGTCTCCGGCAGCAAGGACACATGGCGAGTCTGCCGATCAATAGGATGCTGAGTTGATGGCGGATCGTGGTGAATGAATCAGCCACGTGTCGCTGGGTGCGCTGGGCTGCCCCGTGGGATGTAACGGCGGGATCAAGGAAAGCGTACGCTGGATTGAAGGATATGAACGCGTTGCGGAGCAGGCCGTGCTGTTGCCCTGGACACGGCTGGTGTATGTGACGGACCGCGAGGGTGATATTGCCGAGTTGATGGCGCGCGCCCAGGAACTTGGCCAATCGGCCGACTGGCTGATCCGCAGCCAACACAACCGCAACCTTGCTGAGGGCGGCAAGTTGTGGGCTGGCGTCGACGCCAGCCCGGTACTCGGGGAAATCACCTTTATCTTGCCAGGGCGTGCAGGCCAGAAGGCGCGCGAGGTCAACCAGGAACTACGCGCAAAACGTATGAGGCTGCCCGGTCTGGATGGCCCGAAACTCGGGGCGCATACGTGCTCGCAAAGAAGACCCGCCCGAAGACACCGGTCACACTAAATCAGATGATTCGGTTGGTTGCTTCCCTGGGTGGGTTTCTTGGGCGCAAGAGCGATGGCGAGCCCGGCGCCAAGACGATCTGGATCGGCATGCAGCGAACCATGGACGCCGCGCTCACCATTCAAGCACTGCGGGAAGAGTCATGACTTGTGCATAAGGGAATGCCTGCTGATATGACTTCCCGTGTCAATCGAGATTGTTTGGCTCAGGGTTTCATAGTTCCATGCTGTTCCCAATTTCCTGAGGGCGGCGTAGCAGTAAGTCTCGACGGTGGATCACGCTGATATCCGCGGGTTGGTTACCGCATTACAGAGGTCCGCTCAATGAGCCTGCCGCTAACTAAGGCCGCAAGTCGGATGGAATCCGTTGCCTAGCAGGGACGCGGGTTGCTCGTGTGCCGGGCTACGCCGCCTTCAGGAAACTGGCCTCCCAGTAGTTTGTCGGATAGGTTGATTTGTACCCCCCGGTGCCTGGTTACATTGTCCGCGCCTCGTTTGGTACTGAGAGGGACATCGCAAGGCGGCTGATGTCCCAGATGAAGCCGCTCAGTTCGCGGGCCACCGCAACCACCGCAATGTTCGGGTTCTTGCCGCGAGCGGCCAGCCTCCGATAGCGCCGGCAAAGTCGAACCTGGGCGTCCCAGGATCGGTCAACGATGGCCTTTGGAATACCTTCGTGCCGGCGCTGGATCTGAGGGCTCACGCGTGCCGGGTGTCGGTAACTCCAGGCCGCCTCGACCAGTAGCTTTCTTGCATAGCTATTGCCGTTCTTGGTGATGCTGCCCTGGCGCCGTTTCTCGCCCGACGAGTGTTCGGCGGGCGTTACACCAAGCCAGGCCATCAGTTGGCGCGGATGCGCGAAGCGCGAGAGATCGCCCAACTCGGCGAGCATGCCCACCGCCGTGGTGAAGTCGATGCCGCGCATGGTCTGCAAGCCCAGTACAGCCGGATAGAAGCGCCAGTTGACCATTGCCTCGCGCAGGGCCGCTTCGAGACGGCTGCATTGCGCAATCCGGTCCTCGATGGTCCGTCGATATTCCTCAAAGGCAAGTTGCTGCCACACGCTGTCGAACGCATATTGGCTCAACCAACGCTGGTGTGCCGGGCCCCAGTCGGCTTTGCCGGTGTAGCGAACCCCGTGCGAGAGCAGAAAGGCCTTCAGTCGCTGCCGTGCACGCTTCAGATCGTTCTTGGCGCTGACCCACGCGCGCGACAGATCCCGGAAGGCTTCATCCTCCACGCTGGGCACGTACACCGCCGACAGGTCGCCGGCCCGTAGCGATCGCACAAGCTTGACCGCATCGCGTCGGTCGGTCTTGACACGCTCACCGGGCTTCTTCGGGATCAGTGACGGTGCGCATACCATGCACTCGACCCCTTTTCCTGCAAGCTGCCGGTAAAGGCCATATCCGCAGGGGCCGGCCTCGTAGACGATCCGGATGTGGCGCGCTTTGGACTGCAGGCGCTTGCACAGGCGATCGATATCGGCCTGCGACGTACCGATCTTACCAAGCAGTTCCACTTCGCCCATGCCGAGTGCATAGGCGACCGTGATCGAGTCCTTATGGACGTCCAGACCGACATACAAAGTGCTATCGTGTTCCATGCTGGCCTCCGCGCTGGAAATCGCCGGGTGTGGCACTGTCCACACCGTGCGGCTCTGGCAGTCATGCTAACCCGCGTTTGATTCCTCGCGGCGGGCCAGCCCTCTTGCCCCAGGGGAGTCATACTGACTAAGGCGGACGCCGCCGCACCTTAACACTGCTTGGCTATGGGTATAACGGTTGCTATAAAGTTCATACCAATTCATATAAAAGAAGATGAGCCGACCTTGTCCTCGGCGTGCTGCCTCCGTCCCATCCCGCCCCTGCCGGCCCCTCTCGCTGGCCCTGACCGCATGCGCCCTTGCTGCGCAGGGCACGGCGTTGGCCGGTGGGTTGCAACAGCCCACTGCCGACCTGCCCGCCGTTACGGTCCAGGCTTCAATTCCAGATGGAGCAGATGGCGCAGCTGCTGCCCCCGCCACCGCGGCCAACCAGGGCTACGTCACCCGCGAACAGCTTGAGAACCGCCCCCTGCTGAGACCCGGCGAACTGCTGGAGACTGTGCCTGGCCTGATCGTCACGCAGCACAGCGGCGACGGGAAGGCCAACCAATACTTCCTGCGCGGCTTCAACCTGGACCACGGCACGGACCTGTCGACCACCGTAGCCGGCATGCCCATCAATATGCGCTCGCACGCTCATGGGCAAGGCTATACCGACCTCAACTTCGTGATCCCGGAACTGGTCAACGGTATCGCCTACAAAAAGGGCACCTATTTTGCTGAGGAAGGCGACTTCTCCGCAGCGGGCGCCGTCAGGATGGATTACGTGTCCAGCTTACCCAATGGGATCGCGCAGCTTGAATTGGGACAGCACGACTACCGCCGCGCCGTGCTGGCGAGCTCGCATCAGGTCGGGCCAGGTACCGTGTTGTACGGCCTCGAATGGATGGGAGAAAATGGCCCATGGGTATTGCCGGAAGGCGTCCGCAAGCTCAATGGTGTGCTGCGCTATACGCTGCCGCTCGGCGGAGGCGAACGGGTGGGAATGACCGTCATGGGATACCGCAATAGTTGGGACTCGACCGATCAGGTACCGCAACGCGCGATCAACGCGGGAGGGATCTCACGCTTTGGCTATATCGATCCGACCGACGGTGGCTATGCTTCCCGATACAGCCTCTCGGCGGATTGGCTGCGGCGGGTGCAATCCGGCGTGTTCCAGGCCAACGCCTATTTCATCAAGAGTCGACTGCAGTTGTTCTCAAATTTTACCTATGCACTGAATAACCCCGAGCGCGGCGACCAGTTCCAACAGTTCGAAAGCCGCGTTACAGCCGGCGTCAATGCCTCGCGCAGGTGGTTCGGCAAGCTGGGGCAGCATGACTCGGAGGCCGAGATTGGCGCGCAAGTACGCTTTGACCGCCTGGACCCCATCACGCTGGCCAATTCCGAAGCGCGCCAAATCTACGAGACCGTGCGGACCGATAAGGTCAATGAGACGAGCGCCGCGCTGTACCTGCGCAACACCACCGAATGGCTGCCCTGGCTGCGCACCGTCACGGGGCTGCGGGCCGACCAGTTTTGGTACGGTGTATCCAGTGACAATCCGGCCAATTCCGGCAACGGCACCGACCACATCGTCAGCCCAAAATTCAGCGTCGTGATGTCGCCGGCCGACAAGACCGAGGTCTTCGTGAATTGGGGACGTGGCTATCACAGCAACGATGTGCGCGGAGCTACCACAACGGTCGACCCATCCACCGGTGCACCATCGCATAAAGTCAGTGTGCTGGTCCCAGCGACAGGGTATGAGATCGGCGTGCGTACTGCTCGCCTAGTGCCCGGGCTACAGTTGTCCGCGTCACTATGGCAACTCGATATCGGCTCCGAGCTGGTGTTCTCTGGCGACAGTGGCACCACTGAGCCGAGCCGCCCGAGTCGGCGCACGGGCATCGAGCTAGCGGGATACTATGCGCCGCCGGATGGTCCACTGGCGGACCTAATCCTCGATGCCGACGCCGCGTTCTCCCGGGCGCGCTTCCGCGACCACGAAAAAATCGGCGACTACATCCCTGGATCGATCCAGACCACGGCCTCGATGGGCGCGTCACTCAACCGTGGCCGCTGGTCAGTTGGCGCCCGAGCGCGTTACTTCGGCCCGCGCCCGCTGCTCGAAGACAACAGTGTGCGCTCGGCCTCATCATTCCTGGTCAACCTGAAGGTAGGCTACCGGGTACTGAAAGACGTCAGGGTCTTTGTGGAAGTGCTGAACGTGCTGGGCAAGCGTGTCAACGACATCGACTACTACTACGCATCGCTGCTGAAGGGCGAGACCTCACCAGTCGACGGCAATGGCGTCGCAACCGGCATCAACGACCATCACATCCATCCCGGAGAGCCCCGGACCTTCAGGATGGGCGTACTGTGGAATTTCTAGCCCCTTCGGTAGCCGCGTTGGCCTGCTGATTCAATCACGAAGCTTGCCTCGGATAACCGCATGTGGACAACAATCAACGGACAGTTCCTCTGCGGAGGTCTGATAGCTTGAATCGGGCCTTGCGTACAAGCGCGCGTTGACAGTAACACCGCAATTAGCACCCGCGTAGATATCGGTTTCGGTTCGAGCCCGGTCCGCCGATTGGCTGCAACCGGCAACCGCCGCGAACACCCTTGCTTGTCGCGGCGGACCTCATCACCATTCAACAGGGATTGGCTCCCGCTTCGCCGCAGTCAATATGGCGGCGATTTCTCCCATCGTGCGGTGTCGGCAGGTAGGGAAAGACGGTGTAGATGCCGTTTGCGGTCACGTTGCTGCCCTGGGCGCCGATGTTGAAGTTGACCCCATCACCCAGCAACAGGTTGCCCGTCGGCACGCCCAGCAGCCGACCGGCAACGACGCGCAGCGCGATATCGGTCACGTCGTCGTTCGGGCGTCGCCCATTGGGCCAGCCGGCATTGTCCCCGGCAAGCACGGAGAGGCGACGCTGTTGCGCAGGTGGCGTCGGAGCGACGGCCAGATTGAGCCGGAGCAGTTCCGAGCAGTCGCTGGAGCCGCACGTGCCGGTCTGAGGATGAGACGGGTATTTGAGAAGCACGTTGACCAGATCGGTCCGGTTATTGGTCGGAATCGTCAAGCCGAAGCGAAGGTTGATTGCCGTCGCCAGCCTGGAGTTGAGATAGAAGTCCAGGAATTGCGCTTCGTCTGCCGGATCCGTCCTGTTCCATCTGTCTTTCGTATCGGTGCCGATGATCAGTTCGTTGACGAGCGGATTACCCATGCGGGACACCTGCACCCAACGTCCCTCGTCATTATCGTCATCCCCCGTCGAGCGGCCCCTTCGGCGCGCTGTCGATGCATACGCGCCGATCACGGCATTGGGGTTCGATGTCACCGTGCTGATCGGCACTTCAATCGCAATGGTGCTGATGTTGAAGCCGGAAAATGTGTCATTGCCAAACGGATTCACGTAATCGTTCGCATCTTCCGCCGCTGTCAATACCGGTGGCGTGCGCCGAAGATTCAGCGTGTCGAAGGTTGCACCCAAGTCGATATAGAAGGTCTCATCGCGCTGGCCGGCGAACACCTTGCCGCCGTTCGCCAGCGAGTAGATGCCCTGGGCCGCCAGCGCCTGGTAATTTGGCATCGTTAGCGGGCCCACGTTGGACGGCACCGCGAACATCGTTTGCGAGCCCAGGTTCGTGCGCCTGCCATGACGCACTTGGGTCACGGTGTAGGTCTGGCGCAGGATCAGGCCGTCCGCCCCCGGACCATCGAGCGCGGTGATCGGCGGCAGCGCCGCGTAGGACAGTGGCAACTGCAGGCTCGCCAGGCCGCCGCGCAATTCGGTCTTAAAGCGGATTTCGTAGACGAGGTCATCGGCCCTGCCATCGCTATTTGTGTCGACATTGATGCGATAGAGCACGTCATCGCCGAAGTTGAAATAATTCGGTCCGGCGCCAGGCTCCTGCCCGGGAATCACGTTCAGAATAAAAACCACATTGTCCGGGTTCGTCCAGCTCCGGAACATGTAGAAATCGGTGTTGTCGGCGCTCGGGTCGTTGGCGATCAGCGGCGCCTCGCGGTGACTGGCCGCGAGCGCTCCACCGCCCCCGAGCACTGCAGCGCAAAGCGTGATGCCGCCGATGATGCGGGAAAGAGCTGTCATGGTGTTCTCCTCCAGGTTATAAACGTGAGGCCAACGCGCTCCACAGGGCGACGTTGAAGGCACGCTCGATTAGCCAGACCATGGCGACGGTCGCCGTCACCACAGAGCCGCCGGCAAACATCACGCGCCGGTATGCCCAGGTCGCTCGCAGACCGAACGCCAGGGGCAGGAAAACCAATACGATGGCGAGTTGCCCCGCTTCGACGCCGAGATTGAATCCCGCGAGCGACAGCGCAAGCGAGCCGGTCGGCAAGCCCAGGTCATACAGCGCGCCCGCGAAGCCGAATCCGTGCAGCAGCCCGAAGCCGAACGCCGCTAGCCAGCGTCCGCTCGCTACCAGCGGAAACAGGTTATTGAGCGCCGCCAGCACCACCGACAAGGCGATGCCGGATTCGACCAGCCGCGACGGCAGCACGACGATCGACAGTGCCGCGAGTGTCAGGGTTGCCGAATGCGCCACCGTAAACGCGGTCACCACCTTGGTCACCTCGACGAATGCACCGCGAAACGATGCGCCGGGCCGCCACGTATGGCGGTCACGAATCAGCACAGCGGGCAGCAGCAGGGAGAGCAGAAACAGGATGTGATCGAAGCCGGTCCAGATGTGCCATACGCCTTCGTTCAGATAGGTCGCGAACTGCCGCAAGCGCCCGCCGCTATCGTCGCCAACGATGCGCTGAGGCGCGTCGGCGCTGAATACGACGCTGCGGCTCTGGCCATTCTCGACGAAGTTGAGAAGCCCCCGATGTTGTGGATCGAGGCCCTCGAACAACCGGTAATCGAGCGCAAGCGTCGGACCGGCACGCGGACATTGGCCGGTGAACGTCAGCACCGCGTAGGTGCCATCGGTGTGTGAGTCGATCAGTTGACCATTTGGTTCGAGTGCGCAGAGTTTGCCGGCGGAGGATACCTGGAGGTGTGCGAGCGCGTACGCCGCGATATCGCGCTCCCGCGCGCGTACTTCACCCCAAGTAATGTCACCGTCTCCGTTCTCATCGAGCCCAAGCGCATTGTCGAGATCGCGTAATGCAATATCCCATTGGCCACGCAGCGCTTGCCCGTTGCGCTCCAGCGTAAGATAGGCATCACTTGCCTTATGCGCAAATGCCGGCATCCCTAGCAACGCGAGCGCAAAAACGAGGACGACACGTCTCATGGCCGCACCTGCATCAGCGCGGCGATCGCAACATCTTCCAGATGCGTGGCGTCAACCCAGTCGGAGGCGAGCTTCAGGGCACTGGCATTCCCGGCCGCGCGCGCCGCTTCGATCAGAATCCGCAGGTCTGACGGTTCGCGCTGGACCGCCCAGTTGTCGCGAGCGAGCATGAGCGCCGCCGGGGCGTCATGTTCCACTGCGAGCCGGAAACGCGCCTCCTCGCGGCGATGCATGCTGTCGCCCCGACGGCGGGCGGCGTCGAAGCGTGCCGCGAGCTCTTGCCGGTGCGCGGAGAACGACTCGCGCGCATCCGGAAGCCGCTGCTCGGCCAGCACCAAACGAAGCAGCAGCGCATCGTTTCTTGTAGCGTTTCGCAATAGCGGCAGCAACTCGCGCGGACGAGCGCGGTCCAGCAGAAAATCGGCGTATGCCCCCCGCAGATAAGCGTCCTCGGGGTCGAGTGCGAGCGCGTCCTGGAAATGTCGCTCGGCTGCAGTGAAGTCGCCGCGGCGAGCGGCAATTTCCGCGGCGAGCGTCAACGCCCACTCGCGCACGTCCGGATTGCCATCGCCCTGCGCAAGCAGCTGCACTAGCGCGCCGTATGCGCCGGCCGCGTTGCCGGAAAGGCTGGCCGGTGTGGCCTCGCACCCGGCCACGACGACGGGCGCTACGTGTCCATTCAATTGCTGGCAATCGCGCCGAGCGTCCGCATACCGCCCGCGCACGCCGAGCACCGTGGCGCGGGTCAGCCGCGCCTGCGCGAGGGCTGGCTCCGCGGCCAGTAACCGATCCAGATCAGCAAGCGAACCTTCAAAATCATGCTGGCTTTGCTTGAGTGTCGCGCGAAGCAACAATGCGACCGGCGGCACGTCGGCTGCGCTCCACCAAGGCGCCAGCGCTGCCTGCGCTTGGCCAAAGAAACGCGGATCGCCAAGCCGGCGCCCGGCCGCGATGGCTCGGCGCGCGACGGGAACCGCGATGTTGAGATTGCGCGGGCTCATCATCAACGCCACGCGCATGCGCTTGAGTTGCGCAAGCGACGGATCGCCTTTTTCCGGGAGGCGCTCGAGCACCACGCCATCGCTTTCCGGCATGTATGGTTTGGCCAAACTCTCGCCCGAGAGCAGGACCAGCGCCGCAACCATCAGCGTGAGTCGCCAAGCCGACATCGACCTTCCCCGTCTGCATCCAGCTATACGCCAAAGCGAACCGCTCCGAATGCAGTCGGCAATGGGTCGTATTGGACCGGCCGTCTTGCTTTCGGGAGGAGGCTTGGCGGCATGCCGCAACCGAGCCTGTCGGATTCAAAGGATCGACACAGCTTGCAGCCACTCGCGCGTAGCCATCCAAGGGCGTCGAGATTGGGCACGCCCGAGGAGCGGATTGCACACGCCTTGCGCACAGCGCATGGTAGATACTATAAGTGAGGTTCGTCTATGTTCAAGCTATCCGACAGCATTGTCTGGCCGTTCAACGTTGTTTCGCAATTGGCAACTGTGGGCTGGGGAACAGTGTAGCCGCGGTGAAGACAAGATGCGCCAGCCCCGCGCCGACCCCAAGTCCCTCGTCGTCGCCAATTCGAGCACGATAGCGGCAATACGGGCAATCGCGGCAAGGCAAGCGAATAGCAGTGATCGCTCACATCAGCAACGCCATGCCGACCATCGCAACGTTCATTGCCACGATGACGGCTACGATCACACTCGCCAATACCACGACACCGCGCGGATTGGCGTAGGCACCCATCACATCGCGACGGCTGGTGAAGCGGATGAGCAGCACCACGGCAAAAGGCAACTGCAGGCTCAGCACCACCTGGCTGAGCAGGAGCAGTTGGGCAATGCCACGCCCTGGTCGGTTGCCGCCGAGAAGCTGCAGCGAGCCAGCCCGCACTGGATGCGGCATACGCACGCGACCCATGCGCTCGCACGCGGCGCGGAATTGACGACGGTCCGGGACAATCTGCGGCACGCGTCCATCTCGACGACCTCAATCTACCTGCACGGCGACGAGGTGAAACGCATTCCCTTATGCACAAGTCATGACTCTTCCCGCAGTGCTTGAATGGTGAGCGCGGCGTCCATGGTTCGCTGCATGCCGATCCAGATCGTCTTGGCGCCGGGCTCGCCATCGCTCTTGCGCCCAAGAAACCCACCCAGGGAAGCAACCAACCGAATCATCTGATTTAGTGTGACCGGTGTCTTCGGGCGGGTCTTCTTTGCGAGCACGTATGCGCCCCGAGTTTCGTCGGCGTCGAAGAATAAGGACGCATCCAGATCCGGGCAGGTTCTGCCCAAGCGCATCAGGCGGGCAATGCGCCATGCCACCACCATATACAACGCCAAGGCCCGCTCCACACGATCCATGTGCGATAGCTGTAGCGCTTCGACTTTGCAGTCGGTCTTCAGGACATGGAAGAACATCTCCACTTCCCATCGGGCTCGGTACCAGTCGACGAGCTCGATGACAGCATCGGCGTCCTGCGCTTCTCGGTTCGTCAACAGCCGCCAAACCACTGGCTTGACGCCTGCGGGCGCTCCGATCTCCCTGGCCTCTACACAGGTGAGCGCAGGGCCATCCAGACCGGGCAGCCTCATACGTTTTGCGCGTAGTTCCTGGTTGACCTCGCGCGCCTTCTGGCCTGCACGCCCTGGCAAGATAAAGGTGATTTCCCCGAGTACCGGGCTGGCGTCGACGCCATCCCACAACTTGCCGCCCTCAGCAAGGTTGCGGTTGTGTTGGCTGCGGATCAGCCAGTCGGCCGATTGGCCAAGTTCCTGGGCGCGCGCCATCAACTCGGCAATATCACCCTCGCGGTCCGTCACATACACCAGCCGTGTCCGGGGCAACAGCACGGCTTGCTCCGCAACGCGTTCATATCCTTCAATCCAGCGTACGCTTTCCTTGATCCCGCCGCGGTTGCCATCGGCGTCCTTGGGTTCCCGAGCCCACATCCAGGCATCGATCGCCCCCAGCGGTTCACGCTCAGGCGTCACCGCGTAGGTCGGATGCAAGAACATGCCCCGCTGGGCTTCGTAGCTCAGCGGCCCCAGCCCCTCCATTTCCTGGCCATTGAAGTTCAGCTCGGTCATATCAGCGATGCACAGCACCACCGGGAACTGCGCGACTCTTTCCGCCGTGCGCTCCCAATGCGGCTGCATCACGTCCCGCCAATCGATCTGCTCATTGCCGAGAAACCGATACGCCCCAATGGTCTGCGACCAGTCATCGCACGCACCGGGAATGCTCGCCGTAGGCAGGGCCGCAAACCGCTTGAGCAATTCCTTGGCGCGCCGATCCCGCCGCGGATCACCAAGATCCAGACTCTCAAATTCCTCGTCCACCATGCCCCCGACTCGTTGCTCATTGCTGCGCGAAAATTCAAGAGCAAACGCGAGTCTGGCGAAGTTAACAACCGCTTACCTAGAAATTTCGCAGCCTCAGGCTACATGCTCCGCTGCCGAAACGGTCCTGCTTGTGTATAAGGGAATGCGTTCAACGGCATCCATGAACGCGCTTTACTCGTTCAGGCTTGTAGCGTCATCTGCTCCATCCCTGCTGAGCTGAGGTTCCAGCGACTCTCTGGTCTTCCAGATCTTCTTGCGATTAATGAGGAGCGGCACCGCACCGATCGCAATACCACCGATGCCGACAACGTTAGTGATCATGTCAAACGTTGGGATACTGTAAATCGCAATAAAGAACAGAAAGATGCCGCTCAATGCCGGCCATGCCACGTGGGAAATCGCGCCCCACACCGTGCTTCGGAGCATTGCCCGGTAGTACCACGCGCAAGCCAGCGCAGTGAGGCCAAGGTAGAAACAGATCTGAAAGCCGATCGCGGCGATCGAATCCTGCAAGATAACGTTGATGGTAGGGAGATAAGAGGAAACAAAGAGCAAGGCGAGGCCAGTGACCCATATAAAGAGGATGGCAACGTGCGGCGTCCGCCATCTTTGGTGAAGCTTTGAGTAACGCGGATGAATTGCTCCGTCGCGTGCCTTGGCGAAGAGCGTTCGCGTAAACTGGAGCATCTGGGTTTCAACGGTGCCAACCGTGCTCAGCAGCACCGCAATGATCGCGACATACCCCCAGGTTGCCCCGAAAAGCTTCTCTGCGATCGCAAAGATTATATTGGTGTTGTAGTGCTTGATCTCTTCGCCGGAGAGTCCGAGCAGCGTGATCACGATAAAAATCGTAAAGAAAGTAATCAGGAAGATCATCGTCCAGAATGCGCCCCTGCCCGGTATTCGATGTGGATCCTTCGTTTCCTCACTCAGGTTCATGGTCACATCCCATCCGTAGTAAAAAAATATCGCCACCAGCGCTCCGTTGGCAAAAAATCTTGGTGAAAAATCAAACGGGGAGAACCAGTTCCACGAGAACACATGCTCAGGCGCGCGCGGGAAAACGATGAAACCGGCTACGAGGATCGTCAGGAGGATAAGCCCTTCGATGCTCGTCATGACCACCTGGGCAAAGCTGGTCAGCTTGATGCCCTTCAGCACGATTGCGCTGACCGCGGTCAGCCACAGTGCCGCAATGATTGTCACGTACTGCACGTTGTTCATCAGTTCCGGCCTGAAGATGAGCAGGGTCGCGTTTGCAGCCGGGATCATCGCCGACACCATGAAGATGCAGCAAAGGACAAGAAGCGCCCATCCGGCGAAGAAGCCCAGCGTTCTGCCAAAAATAGTGCTCACCCACGCATAGGAAGTTCCCGCGTTTGCAATGGCTTTATTCAGGTTGATGAACGCAAACGCTATGCCGAGCATGATCAGCCCGCACACCACAATACTTGCCGGCGAGAACATCCCGGATGTCGCAACGACCGTGGACGCAGCGATCTCGATGCTGTAGGCGGGCGCGGTGCCCGCGATGCCCATGATGAGGGACTCACCGAAGCCGAGCGAATCGGCTTGCAGACCCCCTTGCGCTTTCGCATCCATGACAGGCTCGCTCCAATCGGCGACGGCAATCGCCATGCGATCGCTGTCGAGTTGGTTACGGCGCGTAGGGCCTGTTGAATGCGGAGGGCCGTGGTGTTGCAGGCTTGCCGGCCAGTACCTACATGTTAGGTCAGTCTGCACGGCGGCAAAGGTCCCGGAGGGACGGGATCGCGAGGCGGCAAGCTGGCAGCAGAGGCAATGTGGGTTAGTGAGCACAAGCGCGTTGTACCGAACGGCCCGGCACGCTGCAACGCCTGCCGCTCACCGATACGGGCCTCGGCTCGAAGCCTTATTGATTTCGTGAATATGCGATATCCACCGGATTCTATTGGCCAATTTCCTCGCGTCGACCATCATTCACCCCATACCAAAGCCCCACGGAGACAAGCATGGAAGACTCCTGCGCCCAGGACGGCCAGGTCTGGGCCGACGACAGCATCAGCCGCATCCCGTTCCGCGTCTATACGGACCAGCAGTTGTACAAGCGTGAACTCGAGCGCTGCTTCTATCGCGGTCATTGGAACTACGTCGGCCTGGAAGCTGAAATCCCGAATCCGGGCGATTTCAAGCGCACCACGCTGGGCGGGCGGTCGGTGATCATGGTGCGCGACCAGGAAGGCCAGATCAACGTCGTGGAGAACGTGTGCGCGCACCGCGGCATGCAGTTCTGCCGGGAGCGCAGCGGCAATCGCAAGGATTTCCATTGCCCATACCACCAGTGGAACTATGACCTCAAGGGCAACCTGCAAGGGGTGCCGTTCCGCCGTGGGGTCAAGCAGGACGGCAAGGTCAACGGCGGCATGCCCGCCGACTTCAAGCCCCAGGACCATGGCCTGACCCAGCTGAACGTGGCAACCCGCGGCGGGGTCGTGTTTGCCTCGTTCGACCATGCGGTGCAGCCGCTGGAAGACTACCTCGGGCCGGACATCCTCGGCTACTTCGACCGGCTGTTCAACGGCCGCAAGCTCAAGGTCCTTGGCTATAACAAGCAGCGTATTCCGGGCAACTGGAAGCTGATGCAAGAAAACATCAAGGACCCCTACCACCCCGGCCTGCTGCACACGTGGTTTGTCACCTTCGGCCTCTGGCGGGCGGACAACAAGTCGCGCCTGGTGATGGATGCGCAGTTCCGGCACGCAGCCATGGTGTCGACCCGTGGCCAGGGCGGCAAGGCTGAAGTCACCTCCGGCGTCTCCAGCTTCAAGGACCAGATGGCGCTGCACGATGACCGCATTCTCGACATCGTCCACGAACCCTGGTGGGGGGAGCCGACTGCCGTGATGATGACGGTGTTCCCGAGCGTGATCTTCCAGCAGCAGGTCAACTCGGTTTCCACCCGTCATATCCAGCCCAACGGGACCGACTCCTTCGACTTTGTCTGGACGCATTTCGGCTTCGAGGACGACACCGAAGAGATGACCCGCCGCCGCTTGCGCCAGGCCAACCTTTTCGGCCCCGCCGGCTTCGTGTCGGCCGACGATGGCGAAGTCATCGAGTGCTCGCAGGAAGGATTCGCCCAGAAGCCCTGGCATCGCGTGATCGCGGAACTTGGCGGCAAGTCCGCCGAGAACACCGAGCACATGGTCACCGAGACGCTGATCCGGGGCATGTATGCCTACTGGCGCAAGGTGATGGAGGTCTGACGCCATGAATTTCGCTGACTATCACGCCCTGCTCTCCCTGTATGCCGATTACACCTCCGTCGTGGACAGCGGCGACTGGGACCGCTGGCCCGAATTCTTTACCGACGACTGCGTCTACCGGGTCCAGCCGCGCGAGAACCACGAGCGCGGACTGCCGCTGGCAACGCTGTCGCTCGAGAGCAAGGGGATGCTGAAGGACCGCATCTACGGCATCCGCGAGACGCTGTTCCATGACCCCTATTACCAGCGCCATATCGTCGGCACGCCGCTGATCCGCTCCGCGGACGACGACAAGATCGTGGCGGAGGCGAACTACGCGGTGTTGCGGACCAAGCCTGATCAGATGACCGACGTGTTCAACGTCGGCCGCTACCTCGACACCGTGGTGCGGACGCCCGGGGGCTTGCGCTTTGCCTCGCGCGTCTGCGTCTTCGACAGCGAGATGATCCCGAATTCCCTTATCTATCCCATCTAGCCGGAGACGCACCATGAACGAAACCTGGATCGAGGCCGCGCCCCTGGCCAGCGTGCCGCAGGATGACGTGGTCGCCATCGAGGTGCAAGGCAAGGATATTGCCCTGTACAGCGTCGAAGGCGAAGTCTATGCCACCGACAATCTCTGTACCCATGGCCACGCCCGGCTCTGCGACGGATTCCTCGACGGTCACGAAATCGAGTGCCCGCTCCACCAGGGCAAGTTCGACGTCCGCAGCGGTGCCGCGGTTTGCGCCCCGGTAACCGAAGGCATCCGAACCTATCCGGTTCGGATCGACGGGGACAAGGTTTTCCTTGACCTGCGCTAGCCAGACAGCGGAGCGACGCATGAATTCCGAGCAACCCGCGGGCGCGGCCGCCGCGGCAAAGGCAGAAACGATCGTCATCATCGGCGCCGGCCAGGCGGGTGGCTGGGGCGCCCAAACGCTGCGCAAGGAAGGCTTCACCGGCCGACTCGTGCTGATCGGCGACGAGTCCCACCCGCCGCATGAACGCCCGCCGCTGTCAAAGGCAGTCCTGGCCGGCGAGGCCGCTCCCGAAAGCCTGGCGCTGCTCAAGCCCGACGCCTTCGACGCGCTGGCCCTGGCGTGGCGCCGCGCGACCCATGTGACCCGGATCAACCGGCCAGCGAAGTGCATCGAAACCGCCAACGGTGAGTCGATTGCCTACGACAAGCTGATTCTCTGCACCGGCGGCAAGGCCCGTCACCTTGCCGTCCCCGGGGCCGACTCGGCACCGGTCTACACCTTGCGCAGGATCGAGGACGCCCTGGCACTGGCTCCCGCGCTTGTGCCGGGACGTGCCATCGTCGTCATCGGCGGCGGATGGATCGGCCTGGAAGTCGCCGCAACGGCACGCAAGAAAGGCGCCGAAGTGACCGTGGTCGAAGCCCAGGGCCGCTTGTGCGGGCGCACGGTGCCGGTCCAGGTCTCCGAACACCTGCTGGCGCTGCACCAGTCGCATGGTACCCGCGTGCTGCTTGGCGCCGCCGTGGAGAAAATTTGCCGCAGCGCCGACGGCCGGTCCGTTGTCGGGCTCACTGATGGCAGCGAGCTGCCGTGCGACGCCATCGTCGTCGGCGTGGGCCTGGTTCCGAACGACTACCTCGCGCGGGATTCCGGGCTGGCGTGCGACGGCGGCGTGATTGTCGACGCGCGCTGCCAGACGTCCGACCCCGACATCTTCGCGGCCGGAGATGTCGCGGTGACACCGAACCCCTGGGCCGGCCGCCGGCTGCGGCTCGAGTCCTGGCAGAACGCCCAGGAGCAAGGCATTGCCGCCGCACGCTCGGCGCTGGGCCTGGCGGTCAGCTATCAGCCGTTGCCGTGGTTCTGGTCGGATCAGTACGACATGAATCTACAGATCTACGGCATGCCTTCCCTCACTCATCGCGTCGTCGCCAGAGGGAATCCGGGCGCGGACAGCTTCGTGCTGTTCTACCTCGACGGCAACGTCGTCAAGGCCGCCATCGGGCACAACGCCGCACGCGACCTGCGCTTTGCGCGCCGCCTGATTGAACAGAACAAGCCGGTCGATGCGGACCAGCTGGCCGATGCGGGAGTGCCAATGTCCGAGCTCTAGCCGGCCAGCGACCCATAACTATCCGGAGACAACACCATGCATCGGATCGACATCCACAAGCTGGGCTCGGCATCGGCGCAACACGCAGAAAGCGCCTGACGCCGCGCGAACCTATTCCGAGAACAGATCGAACACCTGAGTGCGCAGCCACTGGTTGGCCGGATCGCGATGGTAGCGGGAATGCCAGAACAGGTTGATCTGGATCTCCGGCAGGTCTACCGGATGCTCGACGTACTTGAGGCCAAAGTACTGGGCGCTGCGTTCGGCGAACTTCAGCGTGACCGTGGCAATCAGGTCGGTACTGGCAACGATGTCAGCAAGCGCGACAAAATGCGGAACGCGCAGGCGGATACGGCGTTGCACGCCCTGCCTGGCGAGAATTTCGTCGGCCCGCGCATGGCCCGTACCCGCGGCCGTGACGACAACGTGGTCGGCTTCCAGGAAGTCGCGCAAGCGGATGGTGCGCTTGTCCAGCGCGTGCCCTGGCCGGAACATGCAAACGTAGCGCTGACGGAACAGCCGGCGCTGAAAGAACTCCGAGGTCAGCTCGGGCAAGTGTCCTACCGCCAGGTCCACCTTACCCTGACTCATCTCCTCGGCCAGGTTCAGTGCTGTATTGCGAACCGTCGCAACGGAGACGCCAGGCGCAAGCTCGCGCAACGCCCCCATCAGCCTGGGGATGAAATGGATTTCGCCGATATCGGTCATCGCCAGGCGGAAGTCCCGGTCGCTATGCCGGGGATCGAAAGACACCTTGCGATTGAGCGCGTTTTGCAGGGCTTCCAGGGCGTAAGACACCGGCTCGGCCAGCTCTTGTGCCAGGGGCGTCGGCAACATGCCTTTCGCGCTCCGGACAAACAAGTCATCGTCAAAGATGCGACGCAGCCTGGCAAGCGCGTTGCTCACAGCGGGCTGGCTCAGGCCCAGGGCCTTGGCAGCGCCAGAGACGGTGCGCAATCGCAGCAAATGGTCGAACACCACCAGCAGGTTCAGGTCAACGTTATGCAACTCCATGCCTGGCTCCAGCGCCAATTATTATTGGCAGTATGAATGGGAAGTTCGATGGATATTCTATTTATTTATCCCATTCGCCGCAGCTTGCCGGAGGCCATGGCGCTGAAATCAGCAGGCGTGATCGTGTGTCGTCATATTGAGGCGGTGGTGCCTGTGGTCAGGCGCCGAACAAGTTCCTCCCCCTCAACCGCAGCAGCGGAATCCGACGAAGAGGTCGCTGCGGTGCGGCAGGTAGAAGTTCCGGTAGCGAGGATGCTGCATGCGGGCATGGGTGGCGAACGATCCGCCGCGAACCGAGCGATGGGTGTGAAACCAGGGGGCGGAATATTCCTGGTAGGGGTCGGGCGAGAACCCTGCATAGGGCACGAAAGGATCAGCCGTCCATTCCCACACGGCCCTGCCCCAGCGGATCAGGCCATGCGTTGCCGCATACTCCCATTCGGCTTCCGTGGGCAGGCGCTTGCCAGCCCAGCGGCAATAGGCTTCCGCCTCGTAGGCATTGATATGACACACCGGCTGTTCGGGCGGCAGCGGCACCCACTGCCCGAACCAGCGCAACGCCCATTGCCCCGGGGTGCCGCCGGCTGTCCGGCGCCAGCGCGCCGGATGCGCCAGCCCGCTCTGTTGCAGCCATGCGCGTCCGTCGCCGGACCACCATTGACGGTTGCGGTAGCCGCCGGCGGCCACGAATTCCGCAAATGCGGCATTGCTGACGCAGGTGCGATCGATGCGGAAAGGGGCGATGTGGACCGGGTAGGACCACTTCTCGTTGTCGAAGACGAACCCGTCGCCCCCGCTGGGCGACCCCATCAGGAACGTGTCGCCGCCTGCGGCCGCCGACCCGGCGCCTGGCGCCATGGAAGGCATGCCGGGCGGGGCATGCAGCGGATAATCGAGCGTCTGGCGCATATAGGTCAGCGCCTCCGCATGCATGTCTTCGTGGAACAAGGCGAGCCGGAAAAAATAGAGCGCCGCGTCGGTATCGTCCGCTGTGGCGAGCCTGGCGCGAACATGGTCCAGCACGGCGGCTGCATAGTCTCGAATCTCGGGGAGCCGGGGCAGCGCAAGATGCCATCGATCCCGGTGGGCGACGCGCATGGAATCGAAGTGGCGGTCGGCGTCCGGCAGCATGGACGGGAGGCTGGCCACCCAGCGGCCGTCCTGACCGGCACGCGGCTCCCGCAGCACCCATTGCTCCGTGAACCACGCGATATGGGCATACTCCCACAAGGGCGGATTGATTCCCGCATCATAAGGAACCTGCCATTGGGACGGCGATAGCTCCTGAAGCAGGCCCCACGTGCGCCGGTGCGCATCGGCAAACGCCGCATCCAGCCCGAACTTGTTTATCCTTCTTGCTGCCGCCCCCTCAGAACCTATCGTCATGCGTCCTCCCAAGGCCACCGTCGCGATTATCAGCCCGGCGCTGCGCAAAGCCAACAATGGCAACTGGCAAACCGCCAATCGCTGGTCCCGGTTCCTGCAGGGGGACTACGACGTCACACTGGCCGCAGAATGGCCGACGGCCAGCCAGGGCGGCGCCCTGCCCGACTGCCTGATCGCCCTGCACGCCCGGCGCTCGGCCGAGTCCATCGCCAGGTTCGCCGAGGCTGGCCCGGATCGTCCGCTGATCGTCGTGCTGACCGGCACCGATCTGTACCGCGACATCCGCACCGATGCAGCGGCCCGGCGCTCGCTCGAACTCGCCACCCGCCTGGTGGTGCTGCAGGACGAAGGGCTCGCCGAACTGGCGGCAGCGCATCGCAGCAAATGCCGGGTGATCTACCAATCCGCCCCGGCATGCGCACCCGCGGCGCCCGGCCAGGACCACTTCGACGTCGTGCTGGTCGGCCACATGCGGGCGGAAAAAGACCCGCTGACGCCCATGCGCGCCCTCTCGCTGCTGCCCGACGATTCGCGCGTGCGCCTGATCCACATCGGTGGCGCGCTGGATGACACCTATCAGCAGGCGGCCCTGGCGCTGGAAGCACGAGCCTGGCCCGGCATACCGCGCTATGTCTGGCTCAGAAACCTGCCCCATGACGAAACCCGGCAGCATATCCGGCAAGCACAGGCCATGGTGCTCTCCAGCGCCATGGAAGGCGGCGCCAACGTGATCATCGAGGCCGTCGCCAGCGGCGTGCCGGTGCTGGCCAGCCGCATCCCGGGCAACGTCGGCATGCTGGGCCGGGACTACGAAGGCTATTTTCCGTTGGGTGACCCCGCGCACCTGGCGCTGGTGCTGGAACGCGCCAGCCGCGATGCCGGGTTCCTGAACCGCCTGCGGCAGCAATGCGCACTTCGGGCACCGCTGTTTGCGCCGGCGCGGGAACGCGCGGAAGTGGGTAAACTTGTCGCCGACGCCCTGAAACCAGAATAACCCGGAGCCCGCCGTGGACCAGCCAGACAACGCAAAGATCAAGCTCACCGCCTTCTCCCACGGCGGCGGGTGTGGGTGCAAGATCGCCCCCGGTGTGCTTTCTGAAATCCTCAGGAATTCGGTCGGCTTCCCTGCTCCGGCAGCACTGCTGGTCGGCAAGGAAACCAGCGACGACGCGGCGGTCTACCGGCTCAATGACAGCCAGGCCCTGATCGCCACCACGGACTTCTTCATGCCGGTGGTGGACGATCCGTACGATTTCGGGCGTATCGCCGCCACCAACGCCATCTCCGACGTCTATGCCATGGGCGGAACCCCGATCATGGCGCTGGCGCTGGTCGGCATGCCCATCGAGAAGCTGCCGCCCGAGGTCATCGGCAAGATCCTCGAAGGCGGCGAATCGGTCTGCGCCCAGGCGGGCATCCCGGTCGCGGGCGGCCACACCATCGATTCCCTTGAGCCGATCTACGGGCTGGTGGTCCTTGGCCTGGTGCACCCGGATCGGGTCAAGAAGAACAGCGGCGCCGAGGTGGGCGACAAGCTGATCCTCGGCAAGCCGTTAGGCGTGGGCGTGTTGTCCGCCGCGGTAAAGAAGGACAAGCTCGACGCGGCCGGCTATCAGGAACTGATTGCCTGCACCACAAAACTCAACACGCCCGGCCGACTGCTGGCCGAAGTACCCGGTGTCCACGCGCTGACCGACGTGACAGGCTTCGGCCTGCTCGGCCACCTGCTGGAGCTGTGTCGTGGCGCGGGCGTCGGCGCCCGGCTGGACATGGGGCGGATTCCGCTGCTGCCGCGTGTCGAGCGCATGGCCGCCGAAGGCCTGGTGACCGGCGCATCGGGGCGCAACTGGGCCAGCTACGGCAGCGAGGTGGACCTGTCCACGTCGGTCACGCCAAGCCAGCAGGCACTGCTGACCGATCCCCAGACCAGCGGCGGCTTGCTGGTGTCATGCGCGCCGGAAGCCGTGGACGAAATTCTGGAGATCTTTCGCCGGGAAGGCTTCGCAGACGCTGCGGTGATCGGAGAAATGACGGAAGGAGCCGCCCGTGTTGCCGTTGCTTAAGCGCCTTGCCGCGCTGGCCCTGCTGGGCTTTGCCGGCGTTGCCGGTGCCCAGGCTGTCCTGAAGGTCTCGGCCATTCCCGACGAGTCCCCCACCGAACTGCAGCGCAAGTTCGCGCCGCTCGGCAACTACCTGGAGAAGGAAACCGGCATGAAGGTGCAGTTCGTGCCCGTCACGGACTACGCCGCGGTGGTCGAAGCGCTGGCCACCGGCAAGATCGACATGGCATGGCTGGGCGGCTTTACCTATGTGCAGAGCAAAATCCGGACGAAGGGAGCGACCATCCCCATCGTCCAGCGCCAGGAAGATGCCGCGTTCACCAGCAAGTTCATCACCGCCAATAGCGCGATCAAGTCGCTGGCCGACCTCAAAGGCCGCACTTTCGTTTTCGGCGCGCCGTCCTCGACCTCCGGGCACCTGATGCCACGTCACTTCCTGCTGCAGGCCGGCATCGACCCGGACAAGGACTTCAAGACAGTCGCCTATTCTGGCGCCCACGATGCGACGGTGGCTTTCGTGCAGGCCGGCAAGGCCGACGCCGGCGTGCTCAATGCCTCGGTGTGGGACAAGCTGGTGGAGCAGCATAAGGTGGATCCGGGCAAGGTCAGGGTATTTGCCGTCACGCCGCCCTACTACGACTACAACTGGACCGTGCGCGGCGGGCTCGATCCGGCCTTGCGCAAGAAGCTGACCGAAGCGTTCCTGCGACTTGACCCGGCCAATCCCGAGCAGCGGGAGATCATGGCGTTGCAGCGGACCGCCAGGTACATTCCCACCCGGCCGGAAAACTACGCCGGCATCGAGGCCGCAGCCCGCTCCGCGGGGCTCATCCAATGATGCCGGTCTGATGAGCTTCCGCCTGGACGCCGCCAGCATCAGTTACGCCAACGGACAGCGTGCGCTCAGCCAGATCACGCTGGCGGCCAGCCGCGGCGAGCCCATCGCCGTCATCGGTCCGTCGGGGGCCGGCAAGACCTCCTTGCTGCGCTTGCTGGCAACGTCGCTGCGACCCAGCGAGGGCCGTGTGGAGGTGCTGGAGCAAAGCCCCTGGGCGGTGTCCGCCGCGCGCCTGCGGCAATTGCGCTGCCGCATCGGCATGGTGCACCAGGCGCCGCCGATGCCGCCGCGCCAGCGCGTGGTCACCGCCATCCTTGCCGGCCGCCTGGGCCTCTGGCCTGGCTGGAAATCCTTGCTGTCGCTGGTCTATCCGGCAGACATCGATGGTGCCGGCGAACAGCTCGCCCGCCTGGAGCTGGCCGACCGCCTGTTCGACCGGTGCGACCAGCTCTCGGGCGGCCAGCTGCAGCGCGTTGGCGTCGCCCGCGTGCTTTACCAGCGCCCGGATTTGATCCTGGCGGACGAACCGGTCTCGGCAATGGACCCGGTGCTGGCCAACCTCACCCTGGGCGAGCTGCGCAAGGAAGCGGATACCCGCGCGGTGCCCCTGGTCGCCAGCCTGCACGCGGTGGATCTGGCGCTGCGCTGGTTTCCCCGCATTGTCGGCCTGAAGGCGGGCGAGATCGCCTTTGACCTGCCGGCCGGGCGCGTGACCGACGCGCTGCTGCGCGAACTCTATGCCTCCGAAAGCGCATCGCCACCGGTACAAGGCAGCCAGGCCCTGATGAGCATCGCGGCAGGTGCGAGCGCCGCGATCGGTGGCGATGCCCCGCCAAGGCCGGCGTGCCGATGACCGCCCACTCGCGCGACCCTCAGGCGCTGCGGCGCGCCAGCGGCCTGCTGCTCGCGCTGCTTCTGCTGTGGCCATTGTTGCGGTTGTCCCGCTTCAGCCCTTCAGCCTTGTTCGACGCCGGAAACCTCAAGGTGATGGGCGCCTTCGTGCGCAACTTCCTTCCCCCCGAGGTTTCGGCCGGATTCCTCGGGCTTGTGGTCAAGGCCACGCTGGAAACCCTGGCGATCGCCACTGCAGGCATTGCGCTCGCCTTTGTGATCGCAGCACCGCTGGCCGTGGCCATGGCGGGCAGCCTGTCGGTGTCGCGCATCGGCCCCGGCCAGGGACGCAAGCCGCGCATGGCGGTGCGCGCCGGCGTGCGCGCCCTGGTGCTGCTGCTGCGCGGGGTGCCGGAGCTGGTGTGGGCACTGGTCTTCGTGCGTGCCCTCGGCCTGGGAGCGGCGGCGGGCGTGCTCGCTTTGGCCATCACCTATGGCGGCATGCTGGCAAAGGTCTATGCGGAGATCCTCGAGTCCAGCGACCAACGCGCCGTGGATGCCCTGTTTGGCAGCGGCAGCGGGCGCCTGGCGGCCCTGTTCTATGGGCTGCTTCCCCATGCCGCGCAGGAGCTGGTCTCATACACCGTCTACCGCTGGGAATGTGCCATCCGGGCTTCCGTGGTCATGGGTTTCGTCGGCGCCGGCGGGCTTGGGCAGTTGATGGACCAGGCCATGAAACTGCTCAACGGCGGGGAAGCCGCGACCATCCTGCTGGTGTTCCTGCTGCTGGTTCTGCTGGCGGACGCGCTCAGCGCGCGCCTGCGCAAGCGGCTCGACTGAATCATGGCGCACAAGGCCAGGGCCGCTCAGTTCTGCATGCGCTGCCTGCTCACCCTGATCGCGGTGGCCGCCGCGGTTGCGGGCAGCTTCGCGTATCTGTCGCTCGATCTGAGCCAGCTCTTTTCCGCGGACGCTGCGGCCGAGATGGCGCGCTTCCTGCTGACGTTCTTCCCGCCGGAGCTGTCATCCGCTTTTCTGGCCAGAACCGCTGGCAGCATGTTCGAAACGCTCGCGGTTTCCGCCGTGGGCACGCTGTGCGCGGCGGTGCTCGGTTTTGGCCTGGCACTGCCTGCTTCCGGGCTCTACGGCGATGCGCTGCGCGCGTTGTCGCGCTTGCTGCTGAACCTGTTGCGCTCCATTCCCGAGCTGGTATGGGCGGCCCTGACCGTGCTCGCAGTCGGCCTTGGACCGTTTGCCGGCACCCTCGCCCTGGCACTGCATACCGCGGGCGTGCTCGGCCGCCTGTTCGCCGAGGCCCTGGAGAATGCGCCGCGCGCGCCCGCCCGCGCGCTGCAGGAAGGGGGCACCCCTGCCGCGCTGGTCTTCGTGTATGGGACGCTGCCCTGCGTATGGCCCCAGTTCCTGGCCTACATCCTGTACCGGTGGGAAACGAATATCCGCATGGCGGCAATCCTTGGCTTTGTCGGCGCCGGCGGGCTCGGGCAGATGCTGTATTTCGAGCTGTCCCTGTTCCATCTGCACCAGGCTTGCACGGTGATCATCGCCATGCTTGCCCTGGCGGCCGTGGTCGACGCAGCCAGCGCACTCATGAGGGCTGGCTGGCATTCGTGAAGCGGCGCCGGCGGCGCTTGCTTCCCGCCAGGTTTTCGCGGTCACGCCATCTGGCTGATCGTCTTGCGGAAGCGGCGCAGCGAAATCGCGAAGAACGCCGCACCGATCACGATCAGCGCCAGGAACTGTACCCACACGACTTCGATGCCGGCGCCACGGAACAGGATGGCCTGGCTGAGTTCGACGAAATGCGTGGTGGGTGCGGCCAGCATCACGTTCTGCACGAACTCTGGCATGCTCTCGCGCGGCGTGTTGCCGCCCGACAGCATTTGCAGCGGCACCAGTACCAGCACCAGCAGCATGCCGAACTGCGGCATCGAGCGTGCGAGCGTGGCCAGGAAAATGCCCATCGACGTCGTGGCAAACAGGAGCAGCGCGGCGCCGCACAGGAACAAGGCCTCGGAGCCCGCAATGGGCACATGCAGCGCGCCGCGCACGATCAGCCACAGTGACGCGGCGGCGGCGATCAGCACCACCAGTCCCATCGACCAGACCTTGCTGAGCATGATTTCAGCGGGCGTGACGGGCATCACCAGCAAGTGCTCGATGGTGCCGTGCTCACGCTCGCGGATCAGCGCGGCACCGGTCAGGATGATCGACAGCATCGTGATGTTGTTGATGATCTGCATCAGCGCGCCGAACCACGCCTGCTCCAGCGTGGGATTGAAGCGCACGCGCAGCGCCAGTTCCACGGGCAATTGCGTGCCGGCGCGGTAGCGGTTGACGAAGGTCTGCACTTCACTCGACACAATCTGCTGCACGTAGCCGCTGCCCGTGAACGCCTGGCTCATGCGTGTGGCGTCAACGTTTAACTGCACTTCGGCACCGCGCCCACCGAGCACGTCACGCTGGAAGTCGGGCGGGATATTGAGCGCAAACGTGAACTGTCCCGCGTCCATGCCGGCGTTGACCTCCGGCGAGGAAATCATGCGCGGCATCGTGAACTGCGGCGGGAAGAAGGCCGAGGCGATCTGCTGCGACAACGGCGAATGGTCCTCGTCGACGATGGCGATCGGCGCCAGATGCAGCGTGTCCGGTTGCGCCGTGGCCGATGAATAGACCGACGCCGTGAACGTGTAGATGATCAGCACCAGCATGATCGGGTCGCGTGCCAGGCTCCAGAGTTCCTTCACGCCGAGCCGGTAGGTGTTGACGAGGTGGCGCAGTGCGCCGGCGCGCGCTGCCGGGGCGGGCGTGGCTGCCGGGGCGGTGGCTGGCGCGTGTTCCATTGTCGCTCACTTGTCCTGCTTGGCCAGCAGCATCACGGTGAGCCCGAGCACCACGGGCACCGCGATCAGCAGCGGCCAGTATGACGCATGCAGGTCGGAAAAGCCCAGCGCCTTGTTGAACACGCCCCGGCTGATGATCAGCATGTGCGTGGCCGGATAGATCTCGCCAATGATCCGGCCGCTGCCTTCCATCGACGACACCGGCGTCAGCAGCCCGGAGAACTGGATCGTGGGAATCATCGTGCCGATCATCGTGAAGAACAGGGCGGCGATCTGGCTGCGCGTAAACGTTGACGCGAACAGGCCTACGCCGGTCGACACCACGTTGAAGATAAGCGCGGCCGCGAGCAGCGCCAGGAAATTGCCCTTGACCGGCACGCCGAACAACGTCACCGCCAGCAACACCATCAGCAGGAAGTTGAGCATGCCCAGCACCACGTAGGGCATCTGCTTGCCGAGCAGGAACTCCGTGCGCGTGACCGGCGTGACATAGAGGTTGAGGATCGATCCCAGTTCCTTTTCACGCACCACGGACAGCGCCGTCAGCATCGCGGGCAGCATCATCAGCAATAGCGGAATCACGCCTGGCACCATGGCGGGCAGGCTTTTCACGTCGGGGTTATAGCGGAAACGCGTTTCGATCGACACCGTGCTCGTGCCGCGCACGCCATAGCGGCGCAGTGCCTGGTCTGCCAGCCAGGACTGGTGCATGCCTTGCACGTAGCCGACCACGGTTTCCGCGCGCATCGGCATGGCGCCATCGACCCATGCGCCGATCTGCACGGCCTTGCCGCGCGCCACGTCGCGCGCGAAACCCGGCGGAATTTCCAGTGCCAGCGCCAGCTTGCCGCTGCGCAGGCGACGCTCCATGTCGTCGTAGTCGGTCAGCGGCGGCTGTTCGACGAAGTAGCGCGACCCCGCGATGTTCAGCGCGTAGTTCTGACTCAACGTGGTCTGGTCGCGATCGAGCACCGCGTAGTTCAGATCTTCCACGTCCATGCTGATGCCGTAGCCCATCACGAACATCAGGATCACCGATCCCAGCAGCGCCAGCGTCAGCCGCACGGGGTCACGCTGCAACTCCAGCGCCTCGCGCCAGAGATAGCTGTACATGCGGCCGAACGAAAACCACTGGCGCGCGCCGTGCCCGTCGTCGGACGTGTGCTGCGTGGCCGGGGGCGCGGCCGCTTCGCCGGCAGCCTGCGCGCCGCCCCCTGCAGCCACCAGATGGTCGATGAACGCGGCCTCCAGCGTGGCCGCGCCGCAATCGCTGACAATGCGCGCCGGCGGATTGCTGACCAGCACCTTGCCCGCGTGCATCAGCGAGATGCGGTCACAGCGCGCCGCCTCGTTCATGAAGTGCGTGGAAATGAAGATCGTGACATGATCGTCACGCGACAGCGCCACCAGCAGGCGCCAGAAATTGTCGCGCGCAACGGGGTCCACGCCAGAGGTGGGCTCGTCCAGGATCAGCAATTCCGGCTTGTGCACCATGGCCACGGCCAGCGACAGGCGCTGCCGCATGCCCAGCGGCAAGCTGTCGGGCAAGGCTTCCATCGCGTCGGCCAGCCCGAAGCGCTGCGCCATTTCGTCCACCCGTGCGGCGATGTCTTCGCTGGGCACATGGAACAACTGCGCGTGCAGCACCAGGTTCTGGCGCACAGTCAGTTCCGAGTACAGCGAGAACGCCTGCGACATGTAGCCAACGCGCCGCCGCGTTTCGATGTCGCGCGGGTCCACCGGTTGTCCGAACAGCCACGCCTGGCCGTCACTGGCCGGCAGCAGGCCCGTCAGCATCTTCATTGTCGTGGACTTGCCGCAGCCGTTGGACCCCAGGAAGCCGAAGATCTCGCCGCGCCGGATCTTGAACTGGACATGGTCCACGGCAACGAAATCGCCGAAGCGCATGGTCAGGTCCTTGGCCTCGATCGCGATCGGCGTATGCTGGCCGACGTCAAGCGGCGCAATCACCACTGGTTCGTAGCCGCGCTTCTTTGCTTCGGGCAACAGGCCGATGAACGCACCTTCCAGATCGGTCGCGCCCGTGCGCGCCAGCAATTCGGCTGGCGTGCCCGTTGCGAGTATCTTGCCCGCGTCCATCGCCACGAGCCAGTCGAAGCGCTGCGCTTCGTCCATGTAGGCCGTGGCAACGACCACGCTCATTTCCGCGCGTTCTTCGCGGATTCTGGCTATCAGGTCCCAGAACTGCGCGCGCGCCAGCGGATCCACCCCCGTGGTGGGTTCGTCGAGGATCAGCAGGTCCGGATCGTGGATCAGCGCGCAGCACAGTCCCAGCTTCTGCTTCATGCCGCCCGAGAGCTTGCCGGCTGGCCGCGCGAGGAACGGCTGCAGACCGGTGCTGCGCGTCAGGTCGTCGATGCGCATGCGCCGTTCGGCCGCGCCGTGCCCGAACAGGCGCGCGAAGAACTGCAAGTTTTCCTCGACCGAAAGCGTGGGGTATAGATTCTTGCCCAGCCCCTGCGGCATATAGGCGATGCGCGGGCACACCGCGTCGCGATGCGCCTTGCGCGACATGTCGCCGCCAAGCACGGTCACCGTGCCGTCCTGCACGGCGCGTGCGCCGGCCACCAGCGAGAGCAGGCTCGATTTCCCCACGCCGTCCGGGCCGATCACGCCGATCATCCGTCCGGCCGGCAGTGCCAGCGAGATCGCATCGAGCGCCATCGTCTTCCCATAACGCAGCGTCACTTGCGCAACGTCTGCCACGGGCGCGAGCGTATCGGCCATGTCGCGTATCCGCTGTCAGGACGGCAGCTTCACGGCCAGCGACGCGGGCCATTCCGCCCTGGCATCGAGCTTGACCCATGCCACGCCGGGCAACCCGGTCTTGACCACCTTCAGATGCTGCAGCAACAGTTCGCGACCGATCTGCGCGCGCACCCGGAACATCAGCTTCTGCCGCTCGCTTTCGGTCTCCACGGTCTTGGGCGTGAACTGCGCGGTGCTGGAGACGAACGACACCCTGGCCGGAATCACGAACTGCGGCGCGGCGTCCAGGACGACGCGCACGTCCTGCCCGATGGCCAGGCGGCCGGCCTGGGCTTCGGGCAGGAAGAACGTCATGTAGACGTCGGACAGGTCCACCAGGTTCAGCACTTTGCCGCCGGCCGCCAGCACTTCGCCCGGCTGCGCCACGCGATACTGCACACGGCCGTCGCGCGGCGCCTTCAGCTCGCTGTCCTCGATATCGGCGCCGATCCGCGCGATGGTGGCCTGCGTTGCGGCCACCGCCGATTGCGCGCCGGTGACCTGTGCCTGCGCGGCTTCGACGGCAGACTGCGCGGCGGCCACCTGGGCGCGCGCGGCGATCACCGCGGCCTGCGCGCTGCGCGCGCGCGCCCGATCGTCATCGAGTTCCTGGATCGACGATGCGCCTTCCTTCGACAGCGTTTCGGAGCGCGCCAGACGGCGGCGCGCGGCATCGAGCTCTGCTTCGCGCTGGCTGACCAGAGCTTCCGATGTGGCCTTGTCGCTGCGGCGCGCGGCCGCCTGCGCCACGGCCGCTGCGGCCGCGTTGATGGCCTGCTGATGCTGCGCGACGGCTTCGTCGTGTTGCGCTTCAAGGGTCTGGGCCTGCATGCGCGCCAGCGGCTGGCCCACCTTCACGAAATCGCCCTCGTAGACCAGGATCTTGCTGACGCGGCCGGCGAGTTTGGTGGCCACATCGACTTCGGTCGCTTCGATGCGGCCGTTGCCGCGCGCGAACCCTTCGCCGGGCCCGGTGTCGCGCATGGTGTTCCACGCGTACCAGCCGCCAGCGGCGACGGCCAGCACAGCCAGGGCGGGAAGGAGCTTGTTGGCAGGAGGCTTCATGGGACTGGCGTGGTTGGCGGGCGGATTAGCGGGACGGAGCCGGCGCAGGCGCCGTTTGTGCGGCGTCCGATGTCGGCGGTGAAGGCGTGGCGGAAACGGCGGTGCCGCCGCCCAGCGCGGCGTAGAGGCTCACGCGACTGGCCAGCAGCGCCCGGCGCGACTGTACGGCCTGTTGTTCGATGGCCAGCAGGTCGCGCTCGGCGTCGAGCACTTCGAGGAAGGCGGCCGCGCCATGGTCGTAGCGCAGCTTGGCCAGGCGGCGGCGTTCGGCCTGCGCAGCCTGCGTGATCTGCAGGATGTCCACTTGCTCGGCCAGCCAGCGCTGCGCGCTCAGTGCATCAGCCACGTCGCGGAACGCGCCCTGGATCGTCTTTTCATATTGCACCACGGCTTCCACGCGGCGCGCTTCGGCCAGGTCGAGATTGCTGCGCAGCCGTCCGCCCTGAAACAGCGGCACCGAGATGCTGGGCGCAAACGACCATGCGCCACTGCCGCCGCCGAACAGCCCGTTCAGGTCGGCGCTGGCCGTGCCCGCGAAGCCAGTCAGCGTCACACGCGGGAAGAACGCCGCGCGTGCTGCGCCAATATCGGCATGGGCCGCCTTTAGCTGATACTCGGCGGCCACGATGTCAGGGCGGTTTTCCAGCAGTTCGGACGGCAGCCCCGCATCGATGCCGCGCATCAGTTCGGCATCGGCGACGCGCCCGATGGCGGGTTTCACCTCGACCGGCGCACCCACCAGCACTTCCAGCGCATGCTTCTGCGTGGCGCGGTCCTGTTCAAGCTGCGTGCCCAGTGCGCGCGCCTGCTGGTAGAGCGTGGTGACTTCGGTCAGCTCCAGCTTCGACGCGGAGCCCACCTGTTCGCGCCGTGTGAAGATGCGCAGCGATTCGCTGCGGCTGTCGATCGTCTGTCCGGCCAGAGCGATGCGTTCGTCAAGCTCACGGATGGCCAAGTAGGTCTGCGCAACCTGGGTGACGATGGACAGCGTCACCGCGCGTTGCGAAGCTCCCGTCGCCAGGTAGTTCTGCAGGGCGGAGTCCTTGAGGTTGCGCAGGCGCCCCCAGAGATCGATTTCCCACGTGCTCAGGCCCACGCCAAGCTGATACTGGCTGCTGATCAGCGGGCGCCCCGTCAGGTTCAGGTCGCCCGGCACGCGGGCGCGCGATCCATCGGCGGCCACGCCTATCCACGGGTACAGGTCGGCACGCTGAATGCCGTAGGCGGCATACGCTTGCGCCAGGCGCGCGGCGGCGATGCGCAGGTCGCGGTTATTGTCGAGCGCCTTCGCGATCAATGCCTGGAGTTCCGGGTCGGCGTAGAAATCGCGCCAGCCCACTTCGGCGGCGGGTAGCGTGGCGCGCGCGGTGGCGTCGGCCGGCCATGCGTCACGAACCGGCGCCGCGGGCCGATCATACGGGGGCGCCATCGAGATGCAGCCCGCAAACAGCAAGGGCACGGCAACGATCGCCGCTGAACTGCGCATGGCGCGTTCACGCCTGGAGAGAAGCCTTTCGGAGAGGGCAGATAGCATGCGTGGCAGCCGCTTCAACCAGGCATCACCGTGCGCGGTGCGCCGTGAAGAGATCTGGAGCCCAGGTGTCCGCAGACTGAGTATTCTCAGTGTTTCGTCAGAATATCGCAGCTTCCGTCACATCCGGCCGATCGCGTGATGAATTCTTTATTCTGGGGAATTAAGCAATTTCGGCGCAACCGCGCGCGCTGGATCCAATGCACACGGGCCGCCGAAGCAGTATCCGACCGCGCCATCTGCAAGGCGTCAATGGACGGGCTCTGGCAGAGCTTTACGGAATCACTCGGGCCGGACGCCAGTGCCATGCGGCGCCCCGACAGGGACAATGGCCTCAGGCGGCCTTGGTGCGCGGCTTGCGCGCGGGCTGGCGCTTGTCCTGCTTCTCCTGCTTCCACGTCTCGATGCCGTCCAGCGTAATGCGCAGCCCCTCTTCGAACGCAGTATCGGAAGACAGCCTGGAGAAGGCCTTGCTGACAAAGCGCGCGCCCGGATACTGGAGTTCGGACGCGGATTGCAGCTTCTTTTCGATGAAGCTCTGGTGGTAGGCCGGCAACTGGCGCGAAGCCTCCGCCATGCTGGCGGAAACCAGGTACTGCGCGATCAGGTGGTAGCCCAGCGCCACTTGCTCCGCGGTGAAGCCACCCTGCATGATGGCCGACGTCATGCGGTTGAAGAACTCCATGCCGTAGTCGGTCTCGCCCGGCTCGACATCCTGGAACAGGCGGAACCGGTTGTGTGACGCGACATAGATGCTGACGCCGGGGTTCTCCACCGCCACCTCGAAGCTCAGCCGGGCAATGCCTTCCACGTCGTTGCGCCAGTCGCCCGTCAGCGAAGGCAGGCGCCCCACGCGCTGGCGGTAGTAGTCGTTGAGCACGCCGGAAACGAGCTGGTCGCGGCCGCCCAGGTAATAGTGGATCAAGCCAGGCGCGACGCCGAAATCCTTGGCCAGTTGCACCATGGAGATCTGGTCCAGCGGCACGCTCTTGGTCAGCCTGATCGCGTGCTGGAGGATGGCCACGCGGCTGAGCATGGGCTCGGCGCCGATCGGCGAATCGGTCTTGGGCGGCCGGCCGCGGCGGCGAGGCGCATTCGGCGCAGCTGGCGTCGAGGGCGTCTTGCTGGCGGCGGCTGGGGATTTGCGGGCGGCAGGCATCTTGGGTGGACCGTTCGAAGGCATGGCCGCAAGGAAATTGCGGCCATGGGAATTCTACTCCGCCGCGCCCGCGTTCGGACAATCAGGCCCCGGCCGGCTCCGGCAGGCTCGCGGCGCTGTCGCCATGCCGCCGGTAGCGGCCCAGCGACAGGGTCAGCGCGCCGGCCACCAGCAGCATGCACGGCAGCACCAGCAGCGGCGCTCCGTAGCTGCCGTAGCGGTCGAACCACACGCCCAGCCCCACCGGCCCGATCACTGCGCCAAAGCCATAGCCCGAGAACGCGATGCCGAACAGCGCGCCGAACGAGCGCAGCCCGAAGTACGACCGGACCAGGAAGGAGATCAGGTCGCCTTCCGCGCCGATGGTCAGCCCGATCAGGGTGGTGGCGACCAGCAGCACCTGGTAGTCACTGGTGACACCAAGCAGGTAGATCCCCACCGCGCCGCCAAGGAAGAACACACAGGCCACGAACGGCGCATGGATGCGGTCGATCAGCACGCCAGTCAGGATCCGGCCGATCAGCAGCCCGACACCGACCATCGAGGCGCTGCGGGCCGCGTCCGCGGGGCTGAATCCCTTGTCCACGAACATCGCCGGCAGGTGCGGGCCGAGCGACAGCGTGGCCGAGGACCCCAGCACGAACACCGCCCAGATCGCCCACAGGCGATAGCTGCGCACAGCCTGCCTGAGCGGAATACCGTCCGCCGCCGGCGCCAGCTTGCTGGCCCGGGCAGTACCAGTCTTGCCCCGCTCGCGCAGCAGCGCGCAGGCCAGCAGCGACAAAACGATTGATCCGATACCCAGTGCGACATACGCGGTGCGCCAGCCGTAGCCGGTCACCAGATGCTGCGCGGTGGCCGGCATCAGCACTGTGCCCGCACCCAGCCCGCACATGGCGATGCCAAGCGCCAGGCCCAGGCGGCGGTCAAACCATTGCGGCAGCACGGCAAGATAGCCAAGCACAGAGGTCGCTGCGCCGAACACCCCGACCACTACCGACAGGCTGACCCAGAGCGCCTTGCTGCCGTTCTGCAGCGCCATGCACGCCGTCGCCAGCCCGAACACCAGCGCCGACACGGCAATCACCCGACGGATGCCGAAGCGGTCCATCAGGGTCCCGACCAGCGGGCTGACGATCGCCAGCCCGAACATCGAGGCCGCATAGGACAGCGACGCTTCCGAGCGCCCCCAGCCGAATTCCGCGGCCAGTGGCCGCGCGAACACGCCCGCGGTGGCATTGAATAGCGGGGCATAGCCCGCCAGCATTCCCAGCGCCGCGCCGAGGATGACGGCGGCATAGGTCCATCTGCCGGCGGCGGGCACCGGTTGGAGGGCTTGTTGCATGGGTTGTCTCCGTTGCAGGATTCAAGCCGCCTCTGCGGGCGGCGGTCAGGGTGCCGGCGGCGCGCGCCGCCAGCGTTACGCTCAGGCCAGTCCGGCCTTGCTGCCGAGCAGCGCGCCGGCATCGGGCGCCTCGGCGCGGATGCCGAGGCGGCGCATCATCTGGCGCGCGGTGCAGATCGCGGTCGAGGTCACGGGGAGGCCCAGTGCCAGCTGGGCCTGTTCGATCGCCGGCAGCGAGGGCATCTGTACGCAGGCGGACAGCACCACCACGTCCACGCCGGCGGTATCAAGCCGCTTGACGTCTTCCAGCAACTGCATCGGGTCGCGTGCGCCGACGTCCAGATTGTCGAGGATCGAGAAGTTGATGGCGTCCTTGACGGCAATGCCTTCGCTCTCGATGTACTCGACCACGGTTTGCGTCAGCGCGTCGCTGTATGGCGCGAGCAGCGCGATGCGCCTGGCGCCGAAGTCCTTGAGCTCCTCCACCAGCGCGCCGGCCGAGGTCATGATCGCCGGCCGGTAGGGCACCCCGTCGATGGCCGCGTTCAGGTCCTCGATCACCTGGCGGTGATAGCCCTTGCCCATGCACATGGTGGCCACGAGGCACGCCGTGCTCATGAGATCGACGCGCGCGTCGGCGAGCTCCTGCGCGCAGCGGCCCATGTCGCGGTTCATCCTCTCAAGCTCCTCCGCCACCACCCGGTGCATGCGCACGCGGCTGGCGTGGAAGGAAAAGCGTTCAGGCAGCACCTGCATGCGCCCGGCAAAGATGGCCGGCACCTCGCGCTCCATGGTGATATTGGAGCTGGGAACGATCTGTCCGATTCTGTATGGCATGATGATTGACGGGATAAGCCGCGCTACGCGGCGGGACGCAGGAAGGCCGACAGCGCCGTGCGCAGCGATTCCGGGATGGGGGTGCCGACGCGCTCGTCCAGCCGCACGCAAATGGGAGAGAACATGGCGTCGAACACCGGCGAGCCGTCCGGGCGCCGCGCCATGCAGCGGATGTCGTAGGAGCGCGTGCGGATGGCCTGCACCCAGCATTCAATGTCGATCACATCATCCGGCCATAGCGTGCCGATGAATTCGAAGCGCATGGCCTTGCATGGCGTGCCCACGTCGTGCAAGGCGCCAAGGCGGCCGGCGCCACCAGCGATATGGTCCGAGAACAGGCCGACCGCGCCGAGCAGGTAGTCGGTAAAGCGCCCGGTGTAGACCACGCCGGCCGGGTCGCAGTCGCCCCAGCGCACCGTGCGGCGCACCACGAAGGGCGCGTCGCTCAGCACATACTCGGTCGCGCGGATCATGGCTGCTGCCCCGCCGCCACCGGCACGCCGGCCGCCGTCAGTTCAGCCAGCAGCTTCGGGTATTGCTCCTTGAGCCGGTTCAGGTCGACGCGGCCGGTGCGGGTCATGAAGCGGAACACAAACTCATGCGGCGTGGGCAGGTCCATCCATTCGCGGATGCGCTCGTACCAGTTGTAAGAGGCCTCCGAGGCACGGATCAGCTTTGCCTTCTCGGGGCGGCGCACGGTGTCGTAGCGGCGCAGCGCGGCCGGCACGTCGTCCGGGGCGGCGACGATGGCATCGGCAAGCGCAATCGCATCTTCCATGGCGATGCGCGTGCCCGAGCCGATCGAGAAGTGCGCACTGGTCAGCGCATCGCCAATCAGTACCTGGTTGCCGACATGCCAGGTGTCGTTGACGATCACCGGGAACTGGCGCCACGCCGAGTTGTTCGAGACCAGCCGGTAGCCGCCCAACTCGGGAGCAAAGATCCGCTCGAACAGCGCCTGGCGCTGTGCCTGCGTCATCGCCTCCATCCCGGAATCGATCCAGGTCTGGTGGTCGCACTCGGCAACGAAGGTGCTCATCGAGTCCGAGTACGGGTAGTAGTGCGCGACGAAGTACCCGCCCTCGTGCTTGCGGAACACCAGCGCCGGATTGGGGAATGCCTTCTCCACCCCATACCAGGCGAAATGGTTGGTCAGGCTGTGGCGCCGGGTGCCGAAGCCGGCTTCATTGGCACCGCGCAGCAGCGAGTTGACCCCATCGGCACCCACTACCAGGTCCGCGTCGATCGCCGAGAAATCGCTGATGCGCTGGTTGTAGGCGACCCGCACGCCCAGTTCGCGCGCACGCGCCTGCAGGATCTGCAGCAGGCGGATGCGCGGGATCGCGCCGCCGCCCGCGCCGGGCCGCTTCATCGTGATCGGGAAGTCATGGCTGACGATGGCATGGCGGTCGCTGAAGCGCATCGCCCTGGCGAGCTCGTCAATCACCGTCGGCGACGCCGCGCGCAGGCTGGACAGGCCGGTGTCGGCCAGCACCACGCCGAACCCGAAGGTGGCGTTCTCCGGATTCTGCTCGTAGATGTCGATGTCGACCTCGGCCAGCCGCTCCTTGAGCAGGATCGACAGGAACAGGCCCGACGGCCCGCCCCCGATGATGGCGATCTTCATTTTGCGTCCCCGGGAGAAATGACCAGTGCGTCCATGTCGAACTGCTCGATGCGTCCGGCCAGGCCGCCGGTGAGCGCGCCGTACCAGACCGCAGGCTTGAAGCCCAGGGCCTTGCGCCCGAAGCGGATGCCGGGGTTGCCGTCGATGCGCACGTAGCCATTGCCCAGCGCGGTGGTGGCGTAGCCGTCGGTCTTGCCGGCCACGTCGATGAGCGCCGCAAACTCGGGCACGTCCAGCACGAACACCGATGCCTTGCCGCCCTGCGCGCCGGTGCCAATCGAGTCGGCCTTGCGCTGCCACACCGGCTCGATCGAGCCGAACCGCGTGCCGTCCCTGGACTCATTCTCCAGGGCAATGGCGGCGTCGATGGTCAGCTTCGCATCCAGTGCGTCCGCTTCGCTGAACGGGCGCACCTGCCACGTGATCTCGATCGGATAGCCGTTGGGGTCGTTGAAGTAGATCGACTCGATCACCTCGTGGCGGATCTGGTAGCGCAGCGGAATACCCACTGCCTCCACGCGCTGGCGCCACAGCAGCAGCTCGGCCTCGTCGCGCACGCGCCAGGCGGTATGGGTGGCGCGGTCCTGATAGTGCTCGCGCACGGTCAGCCAGTCAGGCCGCTCGGTGCCGATGTAGTAGAAGAAGGCGATGGTGCTGCCATTGCCGCTGTCGAAAAAGAAGTGCAGGAAATCGGCATGGTTGTCCGGGCCCCAGCCCTTGGCCGAGATCGCGTGCACCAGCGGCAGGCCGAGCAGGTCGCGGTAGAAATGCACAGTTTCGGCCAGCTTCCAGGTCGGTCGCGCGGTGTGGTGGACACCATGCAGCTGCACGGACGGCGCTGCGCCGGGTTTCGTCGCTTCGGTCATATCACTTCCCTTCGGTGGTGGTGCTGAAAGCCGCTTCGCTCTCCAGCAGCTGGATGATCTGCTGGCGCAGCAGCGCCTTGCTAAGCTTGCCGGACGCGGTCAGCGGGAATTCGCTGACGACTTCGAGCCGCTCCGGCCATTTGAATTTCGCCAGGCCGGCTTCCTCCAGGTATTCGGTGAGCTGCGGCAGCGTCAGTCCGGTGGCCGGCGGCTTGGGCACGATGAAGGCGCACACACGCTCGCCGTAGACACGGTCGGGCATGCCCACGACGGCAGCGCCCAGCACCGCGGGATGCAGGTTGATGACGTTCTCCAGTTCCTCGGCATTGATCTTCTCGCCGCCGCGGTCGACCACGTCCTTGATGCGGCCGCAGAAGAAGTAGTAGCGCTTGCCATCGACCATGCGCGACGACATCAGGTCGCCGGAGCGGTAGAAGCCGTCGGCGGTGAAGCGCGTGGCGTCTTCCTGCTCGGACTTGTAATAGCCGCGGATCGTGTAGGGGCCGCGGAACAGTGCTTCGCCCACCTCGCCATCCGCAACCGGCGCTTCCGTGCCCGGATGGACGATCCTCACTTCATCCCAGGCCGAGACCGGGCTGCCGACCGAGGTGTCGCGGATCTCCTGCGGGTCGTCGCGGCGGGTAAACATGATCACCCCTTCGGTCATGCCGAAGATATGGTGCGTCGGCGAGCCGGTCAGCCGGGTCAGGCCGGCCGCATTCTTGGGTGCAACGAAGTTGCGGCGGGCGCGCCCGGCGGCATCGGCCCTGGCCAGCTCCGGCGCGATGCGCGTAAGGATGGGGCCGGCCACGCCGAACCAGGTCGGGCGGTAGTCCCGCACCAGCCGTTGCAGGGATTCCTCGCCGATATCGGGCGTCACCGTCACCGTGGCGCCGCACAGCAGGAACGGGCCGAAGAAGCAGCCCATGTTCAGGTTGTGCATGTACGGCGTGGGAAAGAACAGCACGTCGTCCTGCGTGTAGCCGTTGCATGCCGCGACCGCGCGCATGTTGTACAGGTACTCGCTCTGGAAGCGCGGGATGATCTTGGGCACGCCGGTGGTGCCGCCCGAGAGCTGGAATACCGCCGCCTGGAAGGGATCGTGGCTGACCTCGGCCAGCAGCGTGCGCGCCTGCGCCAGCGGCATGTCGCGGATCAGGTCCGCCAGCAATACCGCATTGCCGCGCCGCTCGCCGCGCGCCTGCAGGATGTAGGCAAAGCTCGGCACTTCGGCCTGCATCTCCCGTGCAAACGCCACATCGTCGAACCTGGAGTCGTCGCCCTGCACGAAGTGCAGGCGCGCCTCGCACAGGTTGCCCAGGTAGCCGATCTCCAGCTTGCGGAACGCCTGCAGCGAGCACAGCGGGATGATCCCGGCCTTCAGGCAGGCAAAGAAGGCCAGCAGCAACTCATTGCAGTTGCCGCACTGGAACACCGCGCGGTCCAGCGGCTTCATGCCCAGCGCCAGCAGCGCCGCGCCCAGGCGGTCGGTCTGCTCGTCGAGCTCGCGATAGGTCAACTGGCCCTCCGGCCCGGCCAGCGCCAGGCGATCGGCATGGCGGCGGAACGACGCCTGGAACGCGCCGGCCAGCGTCTCGCCGGTCAGCACGCCTTCCGCGACATAGTGGCGCAGGCGGTCTTCATCGGGATATCGGACGCCGGCCAGCAACTGCGGGGGGCGCATGGTGTGGATTTGCAGCATGTCTGTCTACCCTTGTCTGTCATGGAGCAGCGCGCGGCAACGTCGGGGGGACGGCGCCCTGCTCTGTTGCTTCGTTTTCGGCGCGCTTACACCATGTTTGCGCGCAGCCATTCGACGATGTGGCGGCCGGCGATGCGCTGGCCAGGCTCTTCGTCCCGGCTCAGGGCCATGCCATGGTGATTGCCGCGCACGCGGATATGCTGTTTGCGCTCGCTGGGGATCTGGCGGTAGATCGCCTCGATATCGGCCGGGAATGTGCATTGGTCGCCGGTGTACTCCAGCAGCAGGGTCGGCTGGTGCAGCGCGCCGAGGGTCTTGTCCAGCGCCGCGTTGGACGACAGGCCGGACCAGGTCGACAGCCACGACTCCGGCGTCACCACGCGCCCGAAGCCCACGCTGCCCCAGTTCGACACGAACGGGTCCTTGCCCCACAACGAGCCGGTCTTGCGGTCGGACGGGTCGAGCGAGATATCCCACGAGCGCAGGTCGGCATCGGTGCGCCAGACCTGGAAGACCGGGGCATGGGCGGCAACACGGCGGTCCGCGTCGGAGCCGGTACCGGCCTTGATACGTTGCCGCGCCTCATGCTTTGCCTTGAGCATCTGCGTGGCCCGCGCGTCGATGCGGGCCACGCGTTCGACCTGCGCCGCGCGGTAGCGCTCGACAAACGCCGGCGCGTACTGGCCGCGTCCGCTGGCGGCATCGAAGCCATTGGCCGCGGAGAACGGGTCCAGCGTCGCGTCGGTCTGCATGGGATCGTCCTCGTCGGTCACGGAAGGATCGACGCCGCTCATCAGCAGCTTGCCCTGGCCGGGATGCGGCGATACCAGGATCATGCCGTCCACCTCCGGCATCTGCGCTTCAGCAAGGTTGGTCGGGCGGCCGCCCGGGGTCCGCGCGACCCGCTGTCCGGGCGGCGTCAGCGCCTGCTGGTTGTAGAAGGTATAGAGCCCCGCGCCGCCGGAGTTGCCCAGCAACACGATACGCTCGTAGCCCAGTTCGCGCAGGTGCGTCATGCCGGCGGCAACGTCGAGCAACGCCAGCTCATGTTCGAGGCGCAGGTCGTTGCCGATCGAGCGCGGGCCCTGCACCCAGCAGGCGCAGCCGGCGTCCAGCACGAACGGCACCAGGTAATGCGTGATCGCCATCTCGCGTGGATGCATCAGCGAGACCACCGTCTTTTCCTTGCCGGTCGCCGTGAACAGGAAGCCTAGCGTGCGCTGGCCGTCTGCCGTGTCGAGTGCGTAAGGCACCATCTGGTAAGGGCGGGACATCAAGCGCGCGTCCCATGATGCGCCTCGCATTCCAGCGGTTACCAGCCCTTTGTCTTGATCTGTCACGATGTCTCCTGTGGTAATTGCTACCGTCTCAATAATGTAGGTTTTATTTGATATGGCGTCAAATAATGGTAAACCTTAGCGCGGTGCTGTTTGGCTGGGTCGCTTATTGCTGTGCAGGCGGTTGGCGTGCGCTTGGCGGGCGTGGGCTGCTTCGCCGGTGTAGGCGGCGGGCCTTCTGCTCGTTGGCTTGCTTGTTGGGTATGTAGGTCGGGTTCCCTGTTGTCGTAGGTTGGACCGCCTGGTTCCGCCCTGCTGGGCGGGTCACTTTTTGGCCGAGCGGTGTGTGTCAAGGTAGTTGTCGCGTTCGCCGTCATGCAGCTTTCCGGTATTCCTTGGGTTCCTATTCAGCTCGCTCGGGGTTCAGGTAGACCACTGGCTCCAGCTTCCAATTCCGGATTCCCCGCGACCAGCGCTGCGGATGTCGGGTGCGGGCTGCCTGATACAGCATCGTGCGTCGCGCCAGCAGGGGCACCGCTTCCTCGCGGTGCCGCTGGTTCGGCGTGACGTACTTCAGGCCACTGTGGCGGTGCTCCTCGTTGTACCAGTGCACGAACCGATGGACCCAATCGCGCGCTTGCTGCAGCGTATCGAATGGCCGATCCGGCCACAGCGGGCAATACTTGGCTGTGCGGAACAGCGCTTCTGCGTAAGCGTTGTCATTGCTCACGCGCGGGCGACTGTATGAGGGCTGCACGCCCAGGTAACCCATCGTCGCCAGCATCGTCCCTCCTTTCATGACGCTGCCATTGTCCGAATGCAGCACCAGCGGCCGCCCGGCGGTCTGCTCGCGCAGGCAGCCTAGCGACAGCAGTTGGCTGGCATGTTCAGCCGATTCGCTCTCGTGCACCTCGTTGACTACCAGCTTGCGGCTGTAGATGTCCTGCATCATGTACCAGTAAAAGAAGCGACCTTTCACCGTCGTGGGCATCCACGTGATGTCCCAGCACCACACCTGGTTCGGTCCGTCGGCGCGGTGTGTAGTCAGCGGGCGCGAGGACTTGGCATTGTGGCTGCGCCCGCGCCGGCGCGCCTGGCCTTCGGCCTTGAGCACGCGGTAGAACGTCGACTCCGAGGCCACATAGCGGCCTTCGTCGGCCAGCTTCGGCACGATCTGGTGCGGCGTCAGGCTCTCGTAGCCGCGCTGGTTGGCCGCGGCCAGCACGGCCTGCCGCTCCGCCTCGCTGAGCTTATTGGCCGGCACTGGGCGCTGCGCGCCCGGGCGGCCATCCGCAGGCACATGACGCCAGCGCTGCAAGGTGCGCTCGTTCAGGCCCAACTCCCTGCAGGCGCTGGCTTGACGCGCACCGCTCTTTACCGCTTCATCGATCAACATGATGGCTTCGCGGCGATCCGAGACGTTGATCAGTCCTCCTCGTCCCTTCCCCAGATCGCCTCGGCTTTTTTTCGCAGCACCAGCAGCGCCGCTGTCTCCGCCAGCGCCGCATTCTTGCGCTTGAGTTCGCGCTCCAGATCGCGGATCCGTTTCTGGGCAGTCTCTTCCTCGCGGCGCTGCGCCAGGCCGGGCTTGGCCAGCGTCTTCGCGTTAGCCTGCTCACAGGCGGCGCGCCACTGCCGGATCTGTTCCGGCTGAATGCCCTTCCTGCGGCAGTATTCGGACAGCTCCGCCTCGCTCAGGGGCGCTGTCTCCAGCACCACCCGGAACTTGTCCGCACTTGACCACTTGTCACTCTGCTTGCCGTTGCCTGGCACAACCTGTCCTTGCTCTCGGGCTTCGTTGCGCCACGTACGCAGGCTCACCGTCGTGACACCCGTCTCCTTGGCCAACTCCACAACCGACCGATTCAAGGGCGGCATCATCTGCTCAACCACCCATTCCTTGTACTCCGCCGGATAACGCTTCATCTTCCAACCGTTACCGCCCTCCATTGTCCTTCATCGAAAGGCGGCGAGGCGACAACTATCCTGACATGGAGGGGAGCGCCAAAAAGTAACCAAAAAACGCGTCGCCTCTGGCGGCTGGCCACCAATTCCTCGGCGATGGTAGTTCGAGCGGTGGTGATTTCCGTTCGACGGGGTAGGTGGTTCAACCCTGCTACGCTCCCGGGATGTGCCTTGCGTCCACGGACTATTGGACGAACCCGACTTTAGGCTGTTGGCAGCCTTCTAACCAGGTTATCGGTAGGACGCCTACGGCTGCGCTGCGCGCACTCAGTATCTTAGGTCATGGGCCCTGGCACGGAGTGCGTCGCTGCGCTCGCACGGCGTTGTCGTGAATGATGCCGGGCCAACAGCGAATATCAGGAAGAGGTCCGCAGCTCTGCCACGCTAGGGCGTGCGCGCAGCGCAGCCGAAGGCGTCCGACCGACGCGGTACTTAGTAGGCTGCCAATAGCCTAAAGTCGGGTTCGTCCAATAGTCCGTTGATGTGGGCACAGACAGGGTGCGTAGCAGGGTCGAACCACCCACCCCATCGAACGGAAATCACCGCCGCCGGAACTACCAACATCGTGGAATTGGTGGCCAGCCGCCAGAGGCGACGCGTTTTTGGTTACTTATATGAACGCGCCCCGGTTTGCAAGGTAAAGCCAACATCAGGCTTGGACAGGATTGGCTGCAGACTTATATCCGGCCTTGCGGTGCAGGCCTGGCCTGCAGGCCCTGATGGATTTCGCCGGGAGTGTCCCTATCTTTTGGCCGTGCTTTGAGCACCAGTAACCAATTGGGCTTGCACTCCCGCGGTCCAACCTGTTTTGCCATCACGTGGACATTACCCTCGCAACCTGTGGACGGGTTCCTTGCTTGCTAGCTCAGGCCTGCCCGCTAGGCAGGCCTGACCGAGACGTAGTCTCGGTCATAGGTGCGGTCGTGGACCAACAGGGCCCAGATGGTACGCACCGTCTTGTTAGCCAGGGCAACAGCCGCGACGTTTTTCGGCCGTCGCTGGGCGAGCATCAGGCTCCAGCCGGGCTGGTTCTTTCTGCGCAGATGACTCAGCACGACCCGAGCGCCGTGAATCAGCAAGGTGCGCAGATAGGGGTCGCCGCGTTTGCTGATGCCGCTCAGCCAGACCTTGCCGCCGGTGCCGGTCTGTTTGGGCACTAGGCCAAGATAAGCCGCCAGTTGGCGCCCGGACTTGAAGGTGTGCGCGTCGCCAATGGTGGCAACCATGGCCGTGGCGGTAAGCATGCCGATGCCGGGAATGGCCAAAATCGTTTTGCAGGCCTGACTTTGCCGACCCCAGGTATCAATGCGTTGATCCAGGCGAGCTATCTCTTGATCGAGCCGTTCGATGCTTTGCAATTGTTCGCGCACGAACTCGAACAGCAAGGGCGGCACGTCCTGTTCGATTTCGTCCATTCGTTGCACGATTTCCTGCAGGCCAATCCGTAGCCCGGGACGGATCCGGATTCCGAACTCAAACAACGTGCCGCGCAATTGGTTGACCAGCATGGTGCGCATCTTCACGCGCAGCTGGCGCATGGCGTGCAGGCTGAGCACGCACTGTTGCGGCTCGGTCTTCGGGGCCACGAACGGCATCCCGGGCTGCTGCGCCGCGGTCCAGATAGCCTTGGCATCGGCCGCATCGGTTTTGTTCGTCTGCACGAACGGTCGCACGTACCTGGCGTGCAGCAGCACTGGCTCATGACCCAAGGCTTGCAGTTGGCGGGCCCACCAGTGCGCGCTGCCACATGCTTCGAGCGCGATACGTCCGGGCTCGCGATTCGCGAGAAACTCCAGCAGCTTGGGCCGGCTGAAGCGGCGGTTGGAACACTTGCCGGAAGGCTCGACCCAATAGAGCTGGAAGACAGTCTTTGCAATATCCAGGCCGTAAGTCGTAGTATTCATCTCGGGTCCCTCCATCCTCGCGTGGTTGGTGACACTCCCACTCTGGCACATCGATGCCGTTTCGTGATGGGGGACCCGCCTATCCTGTCACGTTTCCCCGGATGCACAACTGAACTACCGGCGCCTTTGATCGGAGGGCCGGGGCGCGTTCATTCCATCTTTTGTCGCTCGGACAAAAGTGACCCGCCCAGCAGGGCGGAACCAGGCGGTTAAACCTACGACAACAGGGAACCCGACCTACATACCCAACAAGCAAGCCAACGAGCAGGAGCCCAGCAGGCATTTCCTATCCAATGCTCGCCAGCCGCCCCCCCGCCGCCAGGAATACACCCGCATCCGTCTGCCAAGTAACGCGTCCGCCACGATGAGCATGCACCTGCATCTCCATCTTCATCGCCTCCATCACGGCAATCAGGTCACCTTCGTTGACCTCGTCACCCACCGCAACCTTCCAGGCCTGCACCGTGCCGGCGATCGGCGACGGCAGATCGGCCGGGTCGGCAGCGGCCGCCTGCGCCGGTGCTGCGGTGCTGCCCTGCCCCGGTGCTTCGGCGAGGCCGCGCAGCAGTTGCGCCGGCAGGCCGAGCACCATGCGGCGTCCGTCGATCTCGATGGCGGTGCGCAGCAGGCTGGCGTCGTGCTGCGGCTCGGCGCGGGTGGCTGCCGCCAGCGGCTCGGCGAAGTCGGACTCGATCCAGCGCGTGTGGACCTTGAAGCCATCCGCGCCCAGGAAATCCGCGTGGTCGATCACGGCACGGTGGAACGGCAATACGGACGCGACTCCCTCGATATGGAACTCGCGCAGCGCGCGGCGTGCGCGTGCCAGCGCCTGCTCGCGCGTGGCACCGGTGACGATGAGCTTGGCCATCAGCGAATCGAACGTGCCGGGCACGACCGAGCCCGATTGCACGCCGGCGTCCACGCGTACGCCGGGGCCCGACGGGGCCTCGAAGCGCTGTACCGGCCCGGGCGTCGGCAGGAAGCCGCGGGCCACGTCTTCGGCGTTGATGCGGAACTCGATCGAATGGCCGCGCGGAGCCGGCGTTTCGGTGATGGAGAGCGGCAGGCCGTCAGCGACGCGCAGTTGCTCGACCACCAGATCCACGCCCGTGGTCTGCTCGGTCACGGGGTGTTCGACCTGCAGGCGGGTATTGACCTCAAGGAAAGAGATCGCCCCGCTGGTGCTGAGCAGGAACTCAACGGTGCCGGCACTGGTGTAGTTGGCGGCGGCGCAGATGTCGCGGGCGGCGGCGTGGATGCGCACGCGCTGCGCATCGGTCAGGAACGGCGCGGGCGCTTCTTCGACCAGCTTCTGGTTGCGCCGCTGCAGCGAGCAGTCGCGCGTGCCCAGCACCACGACGTTGCCGTGCTGGTCGGCCAGCACCTGGGCTTCAATATGGCGCGGCTTGTCCAGGAACTGCTCGACAAAGCATTCGCCGCGGCCGAACGCGGTCACCGCCTCGCGCACCGCCGAGGCGAACAGCTCTTCGACCTCATCCATGCGCCAGGCGATCTTCATGCCGCGGCCGCCGCCGCCGAAGGCGGCCTTGATGATGATCGGCAGGCCGTGCTGCTCGGCAAAGGCCAGTACCTCGCTGGCGTCCGCGACCGGGTCGGACGTGCCGGCCACCAGCGGGGCGCCGACCTGCAACGCGATCTTGCGCGCTTCGACCTTGTCGCCCAGCCGGGCAATGGTGGCGGGAGACGGGCCGATCCAGGCCAGGCCGGCATCGATCACCGCCTGCGCAAAGGCCTCGCTTTCCGACAGGAAGCCGTAGCCGGGATGCACGGCATCGGCGCCGCTGCGGCGGGCGATATCGAGCAGCTTGGGGATATTCAGGTAGGTGTCCGCCGGACGGTCGCCGTCCAGGCCGTAGGCCTCGTTGGCCAGGCGCGCGTGCATGGCGTCGATATCGGCGTTGGCATACACCGCGACGGACCCTACGCCATAGTCGGCGCAGGCGCGGATGATGCGGACGGCGATCTCGCCACGGTTGGCAATCAGGACTTTCTTCATGGCAAATCTCGGTTGGGGCGTGTGCGCGCTCAGGCGACAGACGGCTGCAGTCCAGCCGGTTTCAGTTCTTCAAAGGGGCCGATCGGATTGAAGCGCAGCCAGGCGCCGACCGGAACCTGTCCGGCTCGATCCAGATGGTGGGGGGCCACGGCGCCAATCACGGGATAGCCGCCGGTCAGCGGATGGTCGGCCAGGAACAGCACGGGCTGGCCGCTGGGCGGCACCTGCAGTGCGCCGAGGGCGGTGCCCTCGCTGGCGAGTTCACCGGTGATGGCGCGCTCCAGGGGTATCTCGCCGGCCAGGCGCAAGCCCACGCGGTTGGACTGCGGCGTAACGTGCCAGCGCTGCGTGGCCAGCCGCGCAACGGACTCGGGGGTGAACCAGTCGGTGCGGGGACCGAGCACCACGTCCAGCACTACGTCCTGCCCGACCGTGGGCAGCTCGGCGGCAGGCAGCTCGGGCATACCCACCACGGCGCACGCCGGCGCGGGCAACAGGCCCAGCACATCGCCCACGGCCAGCGGCGCGGGGCCGACGCCGGCCAGGGTGTCGGTGGCGCAACTGCCCAGCACAGGCGCGACCCCAAAGCCGCCGCGCGCCGCCACATAGCAGCGGGCTCCGGCAACGGGCTGTCCGATGCTCAGCGTGTCGCCCTCGGCCAGCGCCACGGCCTGGTACCCCGGCACGCTCCACTGCCGGCCATCCGCAGTGCACACCGTCAGCGGTGCCTCGGCGCCGGTGACAGCCAGCACGGTTTCGCCCTGGCTTTGCAATTGCAGGCCGCCACCCACGGTTTCGAGCGCTGCGTGGTCGCTGCGGTTGCCCACCAGGCGATTGGCCGTCTTGAGGGCTGCCTGGTCCATCGCGCCAGAGGCCGAGACCCCCTGCCCTGCCTGCCCGTGGCGGCCAAGATCCTGGAACACGGTCAGCAAGCCCGTGCCCTTCACCTTCAGTGCCGCTGCGCCGGGCGCACCGCGTTCCTGGCTGCGTGTATCGCCCACTGTGGAAGCTTCAGGCCCCGTCGCTTCAGCATCGATGCCGCCGGCTGCGTCCAACGCGCCATCGAGCGTGGCGATATCGACAAAGCGCACGCGATACCCGGGCTGCAGCAGCGCAGGCTGTTCGCGGCCCAGATCCCACATGGCCACCGGCGTCACGCCGATGATCTGCCATCCACCGGGGCTGGCCTGCGGATACACGCCGCTGAAGGTGCCGGCCAGGCCCACGGCGCCGGCAGGGATCCGCGTGCGCGGCGTGCTGCGGCGCGGCACGTCGAAACTGGGATGGCCGCCGCTCAGGTAGGCAAAGCCGGGAGCGAAACCGGTAAAGGCAACGGTGTACTCGCTGCCGGTGTGGCGGCGCACCACTTCCTCGGGCGTGATGCCCAGCAGATGCGCGACTTCGGCCAGGTCCTCGCCGTCATAACGGACAGGAACCTCGACCAGGACACTGCCGCGCTCGACGCGCTGCGACAGGTCGCGCGCGGCGATGGCCTGCACCAGCGCCGCGGCGCTGGTGGCCGACGGGCGGAAGTGCACGAGGATGGTACGCGCCGCAGGCACCAGCTCGGCCACGCCGGGAAGCGGGTCGCGCTGCAGCGAGGCCAGCAGGGCCAGGGTCTGGTCCAGGTCGGCCAGCTCCACCAGCAGTGCATTCGCGGTAACGGGCAGAAAACGCAAAACTAACTCCGCAATGACCCGGCGGTCTCAGACGTGGTACGTGCTGTCCGGCACGTCGGTAATGAACATGTGGCCCGGTGCGTGGGTCACGGCAAACGGCACGCCGGACGCCATTACCGCCGCCTGGGGCGTGACGCCGCAGGCCCAGAACACGGGGATCTCGCCCGGCTCGATGCGCACGGCGTCGCCGAAGTCGGGCCTGGCGAGATCGGCAATACCCAGCGCGGCCGGGTCACCCACATGCACAGGCGAGCCGTGCACCGACGGGAACCGTGCGCTGATGGAGACCGCGTCGGCCACCCGATGCGCGGGGATGGGCCGCATGGACACGACCATCTCGCCATGCAGGCGGCCCGCGGGGCGGCACTGGCGGTTGGTGCGGTACATCGGCACATTGGAGCCGTCGGCGATATGCCGCACCTCGATGCCAGCCTCTTGCAGCGGCGTTTCGAAGGTGAAGCTGCAGCCGATCAGGAAGGTGACCAGGTCGGGGTGCCCGGCCCACAGAGAGGTGGCATCCGCCACCTCCTCCACCAGCTTGCCGTCGCGCCACACGCGATACAGGGGGATGTCGGTGCGGATGTCCGCCCCTTCCGCCAGCACGGTCTGGTGCGCGCCCGCCTCGATCACGTCGAGCACGGGACACGGCTTCGGATTGCGCTGCGCATAGAGCAGGAAGTCCCAGGCCCAGTCGCGCGGCAGCGCGATCATATTGGCTTGCGTCATGCCCGGGGCAATGCCGGCGGTAGGCTGCACGGTGCCGGCACGATAGCTTGCGCGGGCTTCGCGCGCGGCATTTACGGCTGCGAGACGGGCGCGTTTCAGTGCGGAATCTTGCATGCGTATTCTCCAGTGTCAGGCCGCAGTCCGCGAAGGTGCCGCATTTGCCGGTGCATCCGTGCCAGCCCCGGCTTCGCCGAGCAATTCGCGCCCCTGCGTCTCCGGCAACAGCAGGCAGGCGATAACCACCAGCCCATAAGCGCCAGCTGCGAGATAGCCGATGGCTACGCCCAGCGACATCGATGCGCTCATGTGCCCGATCATGGCCGGGAATACCGACCCGACCGCACGGCCGAAGTTGTAGGTAAAGCCTTGTCCTGAGCCGCGGATATGGCTCGGATACAGTTCCGTCAGGTAAGCCCCCATGCCGGAGAAGATGCCCGACAGAAAGAAGCCCAGGGGGAAGCCCAGCACCAGCATCGCCGCGTCGGTGATCGGCAGTTGCGTATAGCAGATCACGAGCACGGCCGCGCTCACCGCGAACAGCATGAAGCACCGCCTGCGCCCCAGGCGGTCGGACAGCCAGGCGCTGGTCAGGTAGCCGGCGAAGGAGCCTGCGATCAGCACCATCAGGTAGCCACTGGTGTTGAGCACCGAGAGATTGCGCTCCATCTTGAGGTAGGTCGGCAGCCAGGTCGTCACCGAATAGTAGGCACCTTGCATACCGGTCGCCAGCAGGCTTGCCAGCACCGTGACGCGCAGCACGCCGGGCTTGAAGATCAGCATGAAGTTATTGCTTTGCCCGGTGCGCGCAAGCTTGGCCTTGGTTTCCTGATACACCTCGGGCTCGCTGAGATTGCGGCGGATATAGAGGATAAAGACCGCCGGCAGCACGCCCAGCCAGAACAGCACGCGCCAGGCGTATTGCTGCTCGAACACGGCATAGACCGCCCAGAATGCAATCGCCGACAGACCCCAGCCAATCGCCCAGCTGCTTTGCACCAGTCCAACGGCCTTGCCGCGGTGGCGGGCACGGATCATTTCGGCGATCAGCACCGAACCGACCGACCATTCACCGCCGAACCCCAGGCCTTGCAGCATGCGGGTCACGAACAGTTGCTCGGGAGACTGCGTGAATCCGCTCAGGAACGTAAACAAGCTGAACCAGAGCACGGTCAGCTGCAGGATCCGCACGCGGCCATATTTGTCGGCCAGGATCCCGGCCAGCCAGCCACCGATCGCCGAACTGATGAGCGCGCCCGTGGCGATGTAGCCGGCCTCGGCCTTGGTCATGCCCCACACCAGGATGAAGGTGGGGATCATGAAGGTATAGATCATGTAGTCGAATGCATCGACCCCGTAGCCGACAAAGGCGGCAAAGAGCGTCTTGCGCTCTTCTCGATTGGTTTCTTTAAGCCACATGGTTGCGCTCACTCTGGATAAGCATGCTGGTTGCCAAGCCTCGAATGACCGGTCGGGACCGATCGCCTTCGAGCCAGGGGCCGTCGCGGCGGGAAACAGCTGCCGGTAGCGAGCGACAACGCCATGCATCGGCTCCGGCTCCGCAGCCCCGACGTTGTTTAGCAAAACGCATACCATGTTGATCTATAAACACAGATAACTCAACCACCGCACTGATATTGTTGAACAATCCATGGCGATGATCGATCATGGTATACACCTAACTTAGGTTGCGGTGCATCATCCGCACCAACCCCGTGCATATTGTTCAACAATGTGCGTTAACATCCAGGCAGGCATGCCGGGACCAGCCGGCCGGAATCAAAGTCAACATGACATCCAGTTCTGACGCAGGAAGTTTGGCCGAGCGGGTCACTGAGCAGATTCGCCAACGCATCGTGCATGGCGAGTTTGCGCCCGGACAGCGCTTGTCGGAAGCGGCGCTGAGCGAAAACTTGCAGATCTCGCGCAATACCCTGCGCGAGACCTTTCGCGTGCTGACCAAGGAAGGCCTGCTCAAGCACGAGCCCAACCGCGGTGTGTCCGTGGCGATACCCAGCATTGCGGCCATCATCGACATCTACCGGGTGCGCCGCCTGATCGAGTGCCAGGCCATCGCCCAGGCCTATCCGAACCATCCCGCCAGGAAGCATCTGCGCGCAGCCGTGGAAATGGGGCTGCGCTGCCGCGACAACGGAGACTGGCAAGGCGCGGGGACGGCCAATATGGAATTCCATATGGCCATCGTGGAACTGGCTGACAGCGAACGGCTGAACGTGATGTTCTCGCACCTGCTCGCCGAGTTGCGCCTGGCCTTCGGCATGCTGCAGGACCCGGAATTCCTGCATGGCCCTTATGTCGAGATGAACCAGCACATCCTGCAGCTGTTGGAGTCGGGCAAGCTGGCAGAGTGCGCCACGGCGCTCAACGACTACCTGGTGCAGTCCGAGCGCATCGTGCTGTCGGTCTGCGCGCGGCATCCGGTTTTCAAAGGGCGTTGAACGGCTGACGCTGACCCCATGGCAGCCTCCCCGTCAGGAACCGCCGACTGCCCCACGATCCTGTTCGGGGCGTTCGATCGCCACAACTTCGGCGACTTGCTGCTGCCGCATGTCGTGCGCGCCCTGATCGGGCAGGCCAACCCATTCTGCGGTGGCCTGGCCGAGCGCAACCTGAGCATCCATGGCGGCCATCGGGTCCATACCCTGGCGCGGCTGGCGGCTGCCGTGGGCGACAGCGCCGTCGATGTCATCCATGTGGGCGGCGAAACCCTGACCTGCTCAGCCTGGGAGGCGGCCGTGATGCTGCAGTCTCCCGAACAGGCCCGGGCGGTGGTGGCGCGGCTCGATGCCCGGCCGCACGAGCGGACAGCCTGGGCCCAGGCGCAGCTGGACCTGCGGGACCTTGTCCCCTACCTGCTGCCTGCCGGCATGTTTGCCAACGTCAGGCGTGTCATTGTCCACGCAGCCGGCGGCATTGAACTTGGATCGGTTGAGCCTGCCATGCGGGCCGAGGTGGTAGCCAAGCTCGGGGCCGCCACCAGCGTCGGGGTACGAGACCAGCAGACTCGGGCCATGCTCGCTGAGAACGGCATTGCCTGCCGCCTGGAGCCGGATCCGGCCGTGCTGGTGGCCGAGCTGTTCGGCGACCGCATCCGCCGGCGCGCCCGCCAGGCCGAGTGCGCCCGCATCGTGTCGGGGTTCCCTGACGGATACCTCGCCGTGCAGTTCAGCGCGGATTTCGGCGACGACGAATCCCTTTCACAGCTGGCGGCCCAGCTCGAACGTATTGCCCGGGCCAGGAAGCTGGGGTTGGTGCTGTTTCGCGCCGGCGCCGCGCCCTGGCATGACGACCTGGCTTGCTACCAGCGCCTGGCGGCACGTTTGCACGGCACGCCCGTGGTCCTGTTTGACTCGCTCAACCTGTGGGATATCTGTGCGCTGATTGCGCACAGCCGGGGTTTCTTCGGCAACAGCCTGCATGGCGGCATTGTCGCCGGCGCCTTTTCCTTGCCATGGCTTGGCCTGCTCCGGGCCGCACAACCCCCTGGCGCCAGCAAACAAGTCGCCTTTGCCGCGACCTGGGGCGCGGCCGGGGCGTTGGCCGCGGTCATCGCACAGGATCTTGCGGCTGGCCTGGACGAAGCGATGGCGACCCAGGCCGCGCAGCGCAGGGAATTGGCCCGGGAATGGGCCGGGGCATGCAGGACCGCATTCCGCCTGGTTCAGGAGAACTAGCACGATAGGGCCCTCCCTTTCCCGCAGGCAGGGCTCGCTATCGGCACATCGCCATCCGCTGCACCCACGCCAGCGGGCTTCCGAAGAAGCCCGCCCGGGTTGCCGCCGCGTCAGGCTGGCACCTGCGTCCCCGCCGCAGCCGTTTTCTTCGAGAACAGGCTCCTGGACGCTGCAACATGGTTCTTCAGCACCGGCCGCAGCACCATGATCGCCAGGAAGGCCGCGGTCAGGTCCATGGCCGCAACGGTGTAGAGGACGGTGGACCACGTGCCGGTCGCCTCCATCATCAGGTTGCCGATCGGCACGAACAGTGCGCCGATGCCCTTGGCCGTGTACAGCACACCGTAGATCTTGCCGATGTGTTTGGTGCCGAAGGCATCGCCGGCCAGGGCCGAGAACAGCGAGTAGACCTCGCCCCAGGCCAGGAACACCACCCCCGACAGGATCAGGAAGGCGTACGGATTACTGCCGAAGTAGCCGAGCGCGATGATGCCCAGGCCTTCCAGCGTGAAGGCGATGACCATGGTCTTCTCGCGGCCGATGTTGTCCGAGATCCAGCCGAACAGCGGACGCGAGATGCCGTTCATGATCCGGTCCAGCATCAGCGCCAGCGGCAGCGCGGCCATCACGAAGAAGTGCAGGTCGACCTTGAACTCCTTCACGCCCAGGTCCTTGGCGATCACGCCAAGCTGGGCCACGGCCATCATGCCACCCGTGACGACCAGGACGAACATGACCAGCATCAGCCAGAACAGCCGGGTGCACAGTGCTTCCTTGAGCGTGTAGTCGCGCGTGGCCTGGACCAGCTTCTGCGACGCCTTCACTTCATCCGCCCTGGGCGAGCGCAGGAACCAGGCCGCGACAAAGGCGAGCGAGCCTTGCAGCAGGCCAAAGAACAGGAAGGTGTGCTGGAAGCCCTGCGACTCGATCATGGCCGCGATGGGCAGGATGGTCGCGGCGGAACCTGCGCCGTAGCCACCGGCGGTGAGGCCGACGGCAAGGCCGCGGCGGTCCGGGAACCACTTGAGCGCGTTGTTGATACAGGTGGCGTAGATCGAACCAACGCCCAGGCCTCCAACGGCCGCGCCGACGTAGAAGCCCGTCAGGGTGGTGGCCTGGGAGTTGATGCACCACGCCGCCCCGATAAACACCGCGCCGAAGGCAACCATCATGCGCGGGCCGAACTTGTCGATGAAGTAGCCCTCGATCGGCGCCAGCCAGGTCTGGACCAGCACGAAAACCGTAAACGCGATCTGGATGCTGGCGCGCGACCAGCCGTAGGTGTCCTGGATCTCCGGGACAAACAGGGTCCAGGCGTACTGGATGTTCGCGGTGGCGATCATGCAGACCACCCCGACGATCAGCTGCATCCAGCGCTTGCCTTCCGGGACCTGGTGGTGCGCGCCCAGGCCTGCTGCCGTTGGATTATTCATTGCACGCTCCTTGAATGGCTTGGCCATTTACCTGCGACCGGATGGACGAGTATATGGGCGGATATGCGGACGCGCTGCGCCTCAGCTTATGGGTGGCTGCTGGCATTTCATGTCTCCTGTGTCATTGGCATTTATTTTTCTCTTATAACGACGCCGACCTGAGGTCTCCGCCCTCACCTGTCTCAAGTTATGAGCGGCGATGGGATGCACAGTATGTGATATATCAAGTAAGTCAAGCGAAAGGCATGGCAGGGTTTTCACTGAACTTATGCCGGGAAGGGATCGGCGTCAGATATTCACGTTGAATTTGCATCCAAACCCCTGGATAAATGCTCCGACCACGATTCGGCTAAATCTTCGAATTCCTTTACTGGCGCGGGTTTCAGGCATACACACGGCAATAAATAAGTGATTCTCATGAATGAATGATCAGGAAGACTGATTATTATCATTACGAAATTGTCATGATTACAAAAACGTCATCATTACAGATATGTCATGATTATCTTTGCCGCCGATTGAAAACAGGAATGGATGAAACTGATTGATTCATAATTGACACTCACCAGCCCCAAAAAAAATGCCCGCAGGCAAGCCTGTCGGGCTGAGGCATGATGCGTGACATCGGCCGCAACATGTAGTTGCAGTTATAGGCGATTTGCCGGATCTGACAAATAGAAATGGACCATTTAATATGAATTATCGGTGAAAATACGAGAAAACCCTGACCGGATTTTCAGGAAAGACGGCGAAATACCTTCGAATCGAATCAAAAAAATGACAATAATGTCATGCCCCCGGTTCACGGTGCCCCCGGGCATGGGTCCGGGATTTATTGATGTTTCCAGAACTCACCATAACGCTTCCTGCTTGTCGTCCCCGCGAAGGCGGGGACCCAGTGGCTTTATCCCCGAAGGGGACGTGAAGACGCTGGATTCCCGCCTTCGCGGGAATGACGGTCGTTGTTGTTATGTTGTCGTGCACTAGGGAACGCTCAATAACACACCTGTAGACAAGATAGTCACGGTTCCCCTCGGGAGTAGATAAAAAGGTAAGTGCTGTAGAGCGCCCGGGAAGCCAGGCGGGCCGGGCTATCCCCCCACCCATCACGGTGTTATAGATGGAATGGAAACAAGATTGCCAAGAAGTAGATATTTTGGTAAATCCCGTAGAAGCTATGGTAAGCTCCGAGTGAATTTGCACACACACCCTGCAACGCAGTATGCCTCATGCACCACTAGGCTATGACGCGCTGATCCGGAAGTTCGGCTTGCGCGTCCCGCCCCTGCGCTCGACGTCCGCCCTCGCCGACAAGACCGGTGTCCTCAGCACGCACACCGGGCCGGACGGCACTACGCGCACCGTGTACCCAAGAAACCGCTACCGGGGCGGCGACACGACGGTGGACCACCTCACCTTCGCGCTGAAGAAAGAGCAACTGGACCTGACCGTGCTCGCGGCCCTGTTCGAGCAAGCGGAGGCGGTGCAGGCGGTACGGGACTGGCTGGCGGCCACCCCGACCTCGCGCTATGCAAGGCTCAGCGCGTTCTATGCCAAATGGCTTGCCGGGGTGCAGTTCGACTACAAGCTGCCGGCCGGCGCGCCCAGGGTGCTGGCGCTTGACGAGGCGGCATACCTGACCGGCCCGGCAACGCCAGACCTGCAGTTCGGCATCCAGAACAATCACCTTGGGCCGGCGGCGTTTTGCCCGGTGGTGCGCAGGACCGAAAGGCTGGCGCGCTTCATTGCCGCCGACCTTCCGGGCCGCGTGTCCACCGCCATCAGGCGGCTCGAGCCGGAATTGCTCGCGCGGGCAGTGGACTACCTCTACCTCGCGGAAACACGATCGACCTATTCCATCGAGCATGAGATCCCTGATAACCAGCGCGTCGCCAAGTTCAGGCGGCTGCTGGAATACGCCGGCAATCCTGCACCGCTGACCGAAGAGCAGCTATGCGAGTGGCAGAACGAGATCATCTCCGGGCTGCGCGCCGAGTTCTCCTACCGCGACAAGCAGAACTGGCTGTCGCGCGGCGGGCGCCTGCGCAATATCGCGGACTTTATTCCCCCGCCGCCTGAGCAACTCGGCGCAATGATGGACGGGATCGCCGCGGTGGCCGGCCTGGTCGAGGCACAGGCGGCAAACCCGATCGTGGTGGCCGCCTGCGTGTCGTTTGGCTTTGTCTTTGCCCACCCGTTCTACGACGGCAACGGCCGCCTCCACCGTTTCCTCATCCACCATTTGCTGCGCCAGGCCGGGGTCACGCCCGAAGGCGTGGTGCTGCCGGTGTCCGCACGGATGCTCAAGCAGATCGATATCTATGCGGCCCTGCTGAAGTCCTATTCCGCCCCGCGCACGGCCCTGCTCAACTACGCGCTGGATGCGGACAGCGACACCATCCTGATCAAGTCGCCGCAGCCCTGGTGGCTCTACGCATCCTTTGACGCCACCGCGCTGTGCGAATTCGTGTTCGAGTGCATCGAGCAATGCGTCGAGCAAGATCTTGCGCAGGAGATCCAGTATCTGCGCGCGTACGATGCCAGCGTCACACGCCTGGAAAGCTGGCTCGACCTGCGCCAGTCACGCCTGTCTAACCTGATTGACCTCATCGTCCAGAACCACGGCGAGCTGTCGAAGCGCAAGCGCAAGCTGTTCGAAGACATCACGGACGACGAGCTCGCCCGCATCGAGGCCGTCGTGCACGACGAATTCGCCGATTATCTCGAACACGAAGGCAACGGCTGAAGCGCCAGACCATGTGCGCACGAATGCCGTGGGCGAGCCCCGCAGGGGGGCCGCGCACTGCCGCACAGAAGCAGATGTTCGACATGTCTTGCCAGCCGCACTGCCTGGACCTGCAGACCTATATCTTCGAAACCACGGGCACCGGCGCCGCCGTGCTGGGCGCCATCATCGACGCCGCCGACCGCGGCGTGCGCGTGCGCGTACTGCTGGATGACCTGCGTACCGATGGCATGGACAAGATCCTGTCGGCCATCGATTCACATCCGAACATCGAGGTCCGGCTCTTCAATCCGTTTGCCAACCGCAGCGTGCGCTGGCTGGAACTGCTGTTGAGCTTCAGCCGGCTCGACCGCCGCATGCACAACAAGTCCATGACGGTCGACAACCAGATATCGCTGGTAGGCGGGCGCAACATCGGCGAGGCCTACTTCTCGGCGCGCCCGGACATCGATTTCAGCGACCTCGACGTGCTTGTCGCGGGCCCCGCCGTGCCGCAGGGTCTCCGCTGTCTTTGATGAGTACTGGAATGATGAATCGTCCTATCCCGTAGCCGCGCTGATTCCCGGCGGCAAGCAGGCGCCGGTCTATACGAGCTCAAGCCCAGCGCGTACGCTGAGCTCTCGAAGCCCAACAAGCGCTCGCGCACCTGGCTGGCGTCGGGCAGGGCCAGCCTGCACGCCAAGAGCGAGCCGGGGATGGGGCCGTTGCAGCATCTCGGGATTGGGGTGTTGAGGGTGTTGCCGATTAAGGAGGAGTTGTAAGGGGGGCCTGAGGTGTGGTGCCTGCGGCAGGCTTCTGTCGCCGAATGCCCGATTCTCGGCCGACTCAGTTATTGGCTTGTGATGCGCGACTGACCGAAGCTGGCCGGGTCGGCCTGCGGATTCAGCCCATGGACACAACGCTTGTGCCGCACGACGAAGCGTCGCGTCAATAGTGTTGCGTTGACGCTGTGGGGGCTTGAAGCGCTGCGGCGAACGCAGCATCATGCGCATTTGGCATGCGCAATCGGGGAGCACAGCTTATGCAATGTCGCCTTGAGTTTGGCTTGGGCCGTCGGGATGGTGTGCGTCGCCTGAGGCATGCCGCGCTCTGCGCAGCATTGCTGATGGGCATCCACCATGTCGCCCAAGCCCAGGAGTTTTACGTGCTTGGCGGGCTGCAGCAGACGCCGTCGCTGGGGGAGAAGACCTATGGCTACACTTATGAGTACGCCCATAACCTGACCGACAATGTCTACGCCTCCTTCTCTTATCTGAACGAAGGGCACGTCACCAACCACCATCGTGATGGCCACAGCGCGCAGTTGTGGGGGCGGTTGCTGTCGGCGGACCGGCGCTTTGCCTTTTCGCTTGGCGTCGGTCCGTACCGTTATTTCGATACCACCGTGAGGACAGCAGAAGGCGGCGCGAATGACCAGCACGGGTGGGGCATCCTGATCAGCGCGGCAGGCACCTGGTATATCAACGGCGGTCCGTGGATCCTGCAGGCGCGATACAACCGCGCGCAGGCATTCGGCAGCATTGACACCAACACCTTCCTGCTCGGCGTGGGCTACCAGCTTGACCGGGGGGGCAGGGATGGCCCGGTCGTGCCTCCGACTTCGTACAACAACCTGACGACCCACAATGAGCTCACCGTGTTCGGCGGCACAACCATTGTCAATAACTTTGATTCTCCCAGCGGCATCGCCTACGCGGCCGAGTACCGGCGCGGCATCCTGCCGTACGTAGACCTCACAGCCACCTATCTGAACGAGGGCGATGCCCGGGTCGTGCGCCGGCAGGGCCTGGCCGCGCAAGCCTGGCTGGTGCGGCCATTCTTCAATGACCATCTGACGCTTGGCATCGGCTTTGGTCCCTATTTCGCACGGGACCATGACGATGGTGGCGGGGTCACGCGTACGCTCGGCCTGTTCACCATGTCGGCGAGCTATCGCATCAGTCCGTCCTGGACCACGCGCTTTTCCTGGCATCGCACCATCACGACCAATAGCCGCGATACCGATGTGATGGTGCTGGGCCTGGGGTATCGGTTCTAGCCAGCCGGAGACACCCCTCCGGTTGTCATCAACGCCGCTGCGCCGACCAGGACGGTATCAGCCGAAAAATTCATCTCCGAGGTTCGCCCCGCGTGATCAGGGCAGGCAAGGTCGCGCCGGCAGTGGGCAACATCATTGCCAGCGACGTCGCGAGCAGCGAGCCGGGCCATTTCATAACAAGGCATTTCATAACCCTTCCTGGGTGACTGCCAGAGGAGAGGCCAAAGCGCGCATTTAGCCTCATGACCTCCATTAACGCTGATCCTTTTGACTGACCGAGGTGGCCAAGATCGCCCCTAGCCGGGCGCCGCTGATCCCGCAGCCGCCCCGCCTTATCCTTCCGCGCAGGGGAGTTGATACAAATTGTATGCAATTTTTGTATCACCGAGTGCTTATCCCTGTTATTCTTGCTCCCCGATATCGCCGGGGCCAGCCCCCCCCCCGCTTCCCCGGCGCAGGAAGAACAAGACAGTCCGGAAAGATATCCGGCCAGACAACAGGAGACATGAATGGCGCCCTTGCTGTTCAAGGTGGAAGACCGCCCCCCACGGTTGACGACGTTCTTGCTTGCGCTCCAGCATCTGCTGGCGGCCCTTGGCGGCATCATCGCGGTGCCGCTGGTCATCGGCGGTACCCTGAAGCTGCCGCCGGACCAGGTCGTGGCGCTGGTGAATGCCGCCCTGCTCGGCTCGGGCATCGTCACCATCATCCAGTGCAAGGGCGTCGGCCCGGTCGGCATCCGCATGCCGTGCGTGATGGGCACCAGCTTCGCCTTTGTCGGCGCGGCCATCAGCGTGGGCGTCGAGCACGGCGTGGCCGGCATCCTGGGCTCCGCGCTGGCGGGCTCGCTGGTGATGATCCTGGGCAGCTTCTTCATGCCCGCGATCCGCAAGCTGTTTCCGCATACCGTCACCAGCGTGGTCGTCACCATGATCGGCCTGTCGCTGATCCCGGTGGCCATCGACTGGGCCGCGGGCGGCCACGGCAGCAGCAGTTATGGCTCGCCCGGCAATCTCGCGATTGCCGTCGCGGTGCTGGCGCTGGTGGTGGCCGTGGTGCAGTGGGGCAAGGGCATGCTGTCGGCCTCGGCCATTGTCGTCGGCATTGCCGGCGGCTACCTGCTGTGCCTGGCACTGGGACTGATCGACTTCACGCAGTTTCACCGGGCGCCGGTGTTCGCGGTGCCGCAGCCGCTGCACTTCGGCATATCGTTCCCGATCTCGGGCGTCGTCGCCATGTCGATTGCCTTCCTGGTGACCATCGTCGAGTCGACCGGCACGTTCATGGCGCTCGGCGCGGCCACGCAGCGGCCGATCTCCGGCAAGTGCCTGTCGCGCGGCATCCTGTGCGATGGCTTTGGCTCCGCCTTTGCGGCGCTGGTTTGCAGCCCGCCGCTGTCGACCTTTGCGCAGAACGTCGGCGTGGTCTCGCTGACCGGCGTGGCCAGCCGCCATGTGGTGGCGCTGACCGGCGTGATGCTGCTGCTGGCCGGGCTGTTCCCGGTGCTGGGCGCGCTGGTGGTGACAATCCCGCAACCGGTGCTCGGTGGCGCGGGCCTGATGATGTTCGCGATGATCGTGTCGGGCGGGATCCAGATGCTCAGCACGGTCAGGTTCACGCAGCGCAATACCCTGATCGTCGCGGTCTCGATCGGCTGCGGCCTGGCGGTGACCTTCCGCCCGGAACTGCTGTCGAAGCTGCCGGCCTTTGTCCATGAAGTGTTTGGCTCCGGCATCACGGTGGGCTCGCTGTCGGCGGTGATCCTCAACCTGCTGCTGCCTGGCCGCAAGGATGAGGCGCAAACGGCTGACGATGCGCAGCATGGCGGCGTAGGCACCGCTGCCGGCGAAGCCGCCTGAGCTACCAGACATTGAAAAAGGCGCGCCGGCCCACTTGCCCGCGCGCCTTTTTTGCCGTGACTGACCCGTCCTGAATTCGGACGCGGTACGTCCCGCCCTCACGCCACCTTGCGCCTTCGCCACGCAGCTTCCACGGCGGCATCACGCAACGCCGTCGGCAGCGCGCGCAGTTCCGCAGCAAGAAAACACCCGCTGCGCCGGCCGTCGCGCGGGGCCTGATGCCGGCCGACGGAGGCATCATCGTGACCGCAGCACGCGCCTAGCACGCACGCTGATGATGGCCGGCAGCACCGGGACCGGCGGGTATTACACCGTGCAGATGCCGAAGCAATAAGCCCGCACGCGGGCAGCCTCCCCTGGCGCCCCCTGCGGGCGGGCCGCCGCTATCCCTCCCTTCCCTTCCGCGTTAGTGGCGCCAACTTCACCCGGCATCCATGCGACGCCCCCACTCTCCGGGTTTCCCCGCGGTTGAGTTCTGCGCTCTCATATCATTTAATTCAACGTGAATTAATTAATAGCGCCAGCCTCAGGGCCGGACGAACAGGACGGAGACAAGATGACCGCATCCAAAGCAGGCCGTGGCGTGAATTCCGCCAGCCTGCGCCTGTACAACGAACGCGCGCTGCTGCTGGCGCTGCGCCGTGCCGGCGAAGCCTCCAAGGCCGACCTGGCGCGCATGGCCCAGCTGACCAATACGGCGGTCGGCAGCATCGTGCAGACCCTATCCGAGGAAGGCCTGGTCGAGCAGTCCGGGCGCCGCACCGAAGGCCAGCGCGGCCAGCCCGCCAGCCTGATCCGGCTGCAGCCCAAGGGCGCCTTCGGCATCGGCGTGCGGCTGGACCGGGGCAGCATCGAGGTGGTGATGGTGGACTTTGCCGGCCATATCCTTGCCAGCCGTGCCCATCAGCTGGTCCTGCCCCACCCCGACCAGGCGCTGGAGATGGTGCGGCATGACATCGCCGAGCTGCGCGCCCTGCTCACCCCCGCCGAACAGAAGCGGCTGCTGGGCATCGGCGTGGCGCAGCCGTACAACCTGGGTGCCTGGCTGCGCGAGCTCGACGTACAGGGCGAGGCCTTCCAGGCGAGCTTCCGCGCCTGGGACCAGGCCGATTTCCCGGCGATGCTCAACGCCGCCACCGGCTTGCCGGTGTTCGGCGAGAACGACGGCACCGCCGCCGCGGTGGCCGAGCTGTTCTACGGCCGCCACCATGCCCAGCATTTCCTCTATGTGTTCCTTGGCCCCGCCATCGGCGGCGGCGTGGTGCTGAATGGCGATTGCGTGCGCGGTGTCTCGGGCAACGCGGGCGATATTGCGATGATGCCGGCGCCGCCCAGCACCCTGCCCTCAGCGCCGTCGGCAAACGGAAATGGCAAGCGCCATGACATCCTGATCTCACGCGCGTCGCTCAACGCCCTGACCCGCCACCTGCGCCACCACGGCGTGGTGGTCAACGGCCATGCCGACCTGCAGCGCCAGGCCGAGCTGGGCCACCCGGCGGTCGAGGAATGGATTACGGACTGCGTCGATGCGCTGGCGCCTGCGCTGCAGTCGGCCCTGGCCGTGCTCGACGTGCCGCTGGTGATCTTCGATGCCGATATCGACGGCGGCCTGGTCGCCACGATGATCGCGCGCCTGCAGCAGGCGCTGGATGAAAGCGCCCCCGAAGCCCGCGCGCCCGCCACCGTGGTGCGCGGCTGCTTTGGCGCCAACGCCGGCGCGGTAGGTGCCGCGTCGCTCCCGATGTTCATGAACTTCTCGCCGCGCGCCGAACTGCTACGGGGTGCGTCGGCCATCGTTCCGGAGGCCAGCCATGCCATTGTCTGAAGCACCGCGTACTTCGGCCGTCCCGGCGCACCTGCATGGCAGCCATGCGCCGCTGCTCGAACTGCGCAACATCTCCAAGACCTTCCCCGGCGTGAAGGCGCTCACCAACATGGCGCTGACCGTCTACCCCGGGGAGGTCCATGCCCTGATGGGCGAGAACGGCGCCGGCAAATCCACGCTGATGAAAATCCTGTCGGGCGCCTACATTGCCGACCCGGGGGGCGAGTGCCGCATAGCGGGCGCGCCGGTGGCCATCGACGGCCCGGCCACGGCGCGCGCCCACGGCGTGGCCGTGATCTACCAGGAGCTGAGCCTGGCGCCCAACCTGAGCGTGGCCGAGAACATCTACCTGGGCCGCCACCTGCACCACCGCGGCATGGTCGACCGCACTGCCATGGCGCGCGCGTGCGAGGCAACGCTGGCCCGGCTGGGCGCGGACTTCACACCGCAAACGCCGGTGCATACGCTGTCGATCGCGCAGCGCCAGCTGGTGGAAATTGCCCGTGCGGTGCATTTCGAGACCCGCATCCTGGTGATGGACGAGCCCACCACGCCCCTGTCCACCCGCGAGACCGACCGCCTGTTCGCGCTGATCCGCCAGTTGCGCGCCGAAGGCATGGCCATCATCTACATCAGCCACCGCATGGCGGAAATCGATGAACTGGCCGACCGCGTCACCGTGCTGCGCGACGGCTGCTTTGTCGGCACGCTCACGCGTGAGGCGTTGACGCAGGCGGCGCTGGTCAAGATGATGGTCGGCCGCGACCTGTCCGGCTTCTACACCAAGACCCACGGCGAGACCGCGCCGGGCGAGATCATGCTGTCAGTGCGCAATATGTCCGACGGGCGCCGCGTGCGCGGCTGCAGCTTCGACCTGCGCGCCGGCGAGGTGCTGGGCCTGGCGGGGCTGGTCGGCGCCGGGCGCACCGAGCTGGCGCGGCTGGTCTTCGGCGCCGATGCCCGCACCGATGGCGCCGTGTTCGTGGCCGGCACGCCGCTGGCCGTCACCGGCCCGCGCCAGGCGATCGATGCCGGCATTGCCTACCTGACCGAAGACCGCAAGCTGCAGGGCCTGTTCCTGGACCAGAGCGTGCACGAGAACATCAACCTGATCGTGGCCGCGCGCGATGCATTGCGCGGCGGGCGCCTCAACCGCGCCAGCGCGCGCCAGCGCACCGCCGCCGCGATCCGCTCGCTCGGCATCCGCGTGGCGCACCCGCAGGTCAATGTGGGCTCGCTGTCGGGCGGCAACCAGCAGAAGGTGATGCTGTCGCGCCTGCTGGAAACCCGGCCGCGCGTGCTGATCCTGGACGAGCCCACGCGCGGCGTGGACATCGGCGCCAAGGCCGAGATCTACCGCCTGATCAACGAGCTGGCGCGCGCCGGCGTGGCGGTGCTGATGATTTCCAGCGAGCTGCCCGAGGTGGTCGGCCTGTGCGACCGCGTGCTGGTGATGCGCGAAGGCGAGCTGGTCGGCGAAGTGCCGGGCTGCGCCGATGCCGCCGCCATGCAGGAACAGATCATCGCGCTGGCAACTGGTGCCGGCGAGCAAAAGCCCACCGTCCTGCATTGAACCGTTGAATTCCCGTACAGGCCGGCAAAGAACGGCCGCGCCGGGGCGGCAAGCCGCCTCGCAGCATCAGGAGACACTTATGCGCAATCCCCTTTCGTCCACGGCCCACGGCGCCACCGCCCAGGCCTGCGCGCCGCTCGCACGCGCCACCGGTCGCGCCACCACGCAGGAACGCCTGCGCGCACTCGGCATGCTGCCGGTGCTGGTGCTGCTCTGCTTCGGTTTCACGCTGCTGACTGAGAACTTCGCCAGCCTGCAGAACCTGTCGATCATCGCCCAGCAGGCGTCGATCAACCTGGTACTGGCCGCGGGCATGACCTTCGTGATCCTGACCGGCGGCATCGACCTGTCGGTGGGATCGATCCTGTCGATCTCGGCGGTGGTAGCAATGCTGGTTTCGCTAACGCCGCAGCTGGCCGCGCTGAGCGTGCCGGCGGCATTGCTGTGCGGGCTGCTGTTCGGCCTGCTCAACGGCGCACTGATCGCCTTCATGAAGCTGCCGCCGTTCATCGTCACGCTGGGCAGCCTGACCGCGGTGCGCGGACTGGCGCGGCTGGTCGGCAACGACAGCACGGTCTACAACCCGGATATCTCGTTCGCCTTCATCGGCAACGGCGACCTGCTGGGCGTGCCCTGGCTGGTGGTGATCGCCGTTGCGGTGATCGCGGTGTCGTGGCTGGTGCTGCGCCGCACGGTGCTGGGGCTGCAGATCTACGCCGTCGGCGGCAACTCCGAGGCCGCGCGCCTGTCGGGCATCAAGGTGTGGGTGGTGGTGCTGTTCGTCTATGCGGTGTCCGGCCTGCTGTCGGGGCTGGGCGGCGTGATGTCGGCCTCGCGCCTGTATGCGGCCAACGGGCTGCAGCTGGGCCAGTCCTATGAGCTGGATGCGATCGCCGCGGTGATCCTGGGCGGCACCAGCTTTGTCGGCGGGGTCGGGTCGATCGCAGGGACACTGGTGGGCGCGCTGATTATCGCGGTGCTGTCCAACGGGCTGATCCTGCTGGGCGTGTCGGATATCTGGCAATACATCATCAAGGGCCTGGTGATCATCGGCGCGGTCGCGCTCGACCGCTATCGCCAGAAGGGCTCGGCCCGTACCTGAGATGCGCCCGCACCGGAGACAAAGCGTGATCAAACCCATCCTCAAGGCCCTGGCGGCGGGCTCGCTGGCAGCGCTGTGCGCCGTGCCAGCCATGGCACAGGCCCCCGCGCAGACGGCGCCGGCTTCCGAGGCGCAGGCCGCGCCGCGCCCGCTCAGGAAGGTCGGCGTAACACTGGGCTCGCTGGGCAACCCGTACTTCGTTGCACTGGCCCGCGGCGCCGAGGCCGCGGCCCGGCAGGTCAACCCGAACGTGAAGGTCACCGTGCTGTCGGCCGACTACGACCTGAACAAGCAGTTCACCCATATCGACAGCTTTATCGTCGCCGGCGTCGACCTGATCCTGATCAACGCCGCCGATGCCCGCGCCATCGAGCCGGCGGTACGCAAGGCGCGCAAGGCGGGCATCGTGGTGGTGGCGGTCGACGTGGCCGCGGCCGGCGCTGACGCCACCGTGCAGACCGACAACACCCAGGCCGGCGAACTCGCCTGCGGCTTTATCGCCGACCGGCTCAAGGGCCGCGGCAACGTGATCATCCAGAACGGCCCGCCGGTGTCGGCGGTGCTGGACCGGGTCAAGGGCTGCAAGAGCGTGCTGGCGCGCCACCCCGATATCCGCATCCTGTCCGACGACCAGGATGCCAAGGGCTCGCGCGAAGGCGGCCTGAACGTGATGCAGCTGTACCTGACGCGCTTTCCCAAGGTGGATGCGGTCTTCACCATCAACGACCCGCAGGCCGTGGGCGCGGACCTGGCCGCGCGCCAGCTCAACCGCCGCGGCATCCTGATCGCCTCGGTCGACGGCGCGCCCGACATCGAGGCAGCGCTCAAGGCCGATACGCTGGTGCAGGCCTCGGCCAGCCAGGACCCGTGGGCCATTGCCCGCACCGCGGTGCAGCTGGGCGTGGGCATGATGCATGGCCAGCGCCCGCCCAACCCGACCGTGCTGCTGCCGTCCACGCTGGTGACGCGCGCCAATGTCGGCCAGTACAAAGGCTGGGCCGCGCCGCGCTGAGCGGCAGGGCCGGTCCCTCCACCCCTTCACCTGTTTTCTGATCCATGATGGCTAGCCACCCTGCCGGCGCTCCGGTGCCTGAACCTGCCCCGGAGTTTGATTTCGTAATGTTCGGCGCCACCGGCGACCTGGCGCGGCGCAAGCTGCTGCCCGCGCTATTCGACGCCCATGCCGCCGGCTCCCTGCATCCGCGCGGGCGCATCCTGGCGCTCGGCAGCCAGCCGCTGTCGCACGACGCCTACCTGGCCATGCTCAACGATGAAGTGTTGCCGGCGCTGGCGGGCAATGCCGCGGCGGCGGCCTGGCAGGGCTTTCTCGACCGCATCCTGTACCTGCAGGTCGATGCCAACGCCGATGCCGGCTTCGATGCGCTGGCCGAGCTGGTCAATGCGCGCGCGGCACCTGTCGTAGTGTTCTACCTGGCCACGGCCCCGCACCTGTTTGTCACCATCTGCGAGCAACTGGCGCGCGTGGGCCTGACCGGTCAGCGCAGCCGCATCGTGCTGGAGAAGCCGCTCGGGCACGACCTGGCCTCGTCCGAAGCCATCAACGCCGAAGTGGCGCGGCACTTTGCCGAGGACCAGATCTACCGGATCGACCACTACCTGGGCAAGGAGTCGGTGCAGAACCTGATGGCGGTGCGCTTTGGCAACGTGCTGTTCGAGCCGCTGTGGCGGCGCGAATGGGTGCGCCAGGTGCAGATCACCATCGCCGAAGAGCTGGGCGTGGAGCGCCGCGGCAACTTCTACGACGGCATCGGCGCGCTGCGCGACATGGTCCAGAACCACCTGCTGCAGCTGCTGTGCATGGTGGCGATGGAGCCGCCCACCAGCCTGTCGGAAGACGCCATCCGCGATGAGAAGCTGAAGATCCTGAAGGCGCTGCGGCCGATCCGGCCCGAGGACGTCGCCGAGAAGGTGGTGCGCGGCCAGTACACCCGCGGGGCCGCTGGCGGCGACCCGGTGCCCGGCTATGCCAGCGAGCCCGGCATCGCGCCCGACAGCCGCACCGAGACCTTCGTCGCCATCCGCGCCGAGATTGCCAACTGGCGCTGGGCCGGCGTGCCGTTCTACCTGCGCACCGGCAAGCGCATGCAGTCGCGCGTGGCGGAAATCGTGATCCATTTCCACGATGTGCCCTACCCGCTGTTCCCGCATCCGCTCGGTGTCATGTCCGGCAACCGGCTCGTGATCACGCTGCAGCCCGAGGAAAGCATCCGGTTGTATTTCCTGACCAAGCAGCCGGGCGACACCCAGGCGCTGACTCCCGCGTCGCTCGACCTGCAGTTGAACCACGCCGCGCCACGCGTGCGGCGCGTAGGCGCATACGAGCGCCTGCTGCTCGACGTGATCCGCGGCCGGCTGGGCCTGTTCGTGCGGCGCGACGAACAGGCCCAGGCATGGCGCTGGGTCGCGCCCATCCTGAAGACGTGGGAGAGCTCCCCCACGCCGCCCAAGCCCTACACCGCCGGCTCCTGGGGCCCGGCGGCGTCCAGTGCCCTGCTGTCGCGCGACGGCATGGCCTGGCATGAAGAGATGTAGTCCACGTATTGACTGGTATTGCCCAAGTATTGCGGAGCACCCGAGATGACCACTTCCCTACCGGCCTGGCAAGCCCTGCGCGCGCACGCCGACACCCTGCGCGGCACCCATATGCGCGACTGGTTCGACGGCCCGCGCGGCCCGCTGCGCGCCGAGCGTTTCACTGCAGAAGCCTGCGGCCTGATGCTGGACTACGCCAAGAACCGCATTACCGACGACACCCTGGCACTGCTGTTCGCGCTGGCCGGCGAAGCGCGCGTCGCCGAGCGGCGCGACGCCATGTTCGCCGGCGAGCCGGTCAACACCACGGAGCACCGTGCCGCGCTGCACATCGCGCTGCGTGCCTATCCGGAGGATGGCTATCGCGCGCTCGGCGTATCCGTCGGCGCGGACGTCGCCGCGGTGCTGGCGCAGATGGAACGCTTTGCCGGCGCCGTGCGCGGCGGCGCGTGGACCGGCTTCGATGGCCGTGCAATCACGGACATCGTCAATATCGGCATCGGCGGCTCGGACCTGGGCCCGCGCATGGTCTGCCGCGCCCTGGCCGACGCGCAAGCCAGCGGCCCGCGCATGCACTTTGTCGCCAACGTCGACGGCAGCGACCTCGCGCGCACGCTGTCCGGGCTCGATGCCGCCGCCACGCTGGTGATCGTCTGCTCCAAGACCTTCACGACGCTGGAAACCATGGCCAACGCCCGCACCGCGCGCGACTGGTTCCTGCGGCAAGGCGTGACGCGCGCCGGACTGGCACGGCATTTCGTGGCGGTGTCGACCAACCGCGAGGCAGTCGCCGAGTTCGGCATCGACCCGGCCAATATGTTCCCGTTCTGGGACTGGGTGGGCGGGCGCTTCTCGCTGTGGTCGGCGGTGGGCTTGTCGATCGCCGTGGCCATCGGCTTCGAGCGCTTCCGGCAACTGCTGGACGGCGCGCGCGCCATGGACCTGCATTTCGCCAGCGCGCCGCCTGAACGCAACCTGCCGATGATCCTGGGCCTGCTCGACGTCTGGTACCGCAGCTTCCTCGGCGCCGGCAGCCGCTGCGTGGCACCGTACTGCGAGCCGCTGGAGCTGCTGCCGGCCTTCCTGCAGCAGCTGGAGATGGAAAGCAACGGCAAGTCCGTGCGGCTCGATGGCGGCGCGCTCGACGCGGGCTCGGCCGCGGTGGTGTGGGGCACCACCGGCACCAATGGCCAGCACGCCTACTTCCAGATGATGCACCAGGGCTCGCAGCTGGTTCCGGCAGACTTCATCGCCACGCTGGAGCCGGTCAGCGACCTGCCCGGCCACCATACCAAGCTGCTGGCCAACTGCTTTGCCCAGGGCGAGGCGCTGCTGCGCGGACGCACCGCGGACGAAGTGCGCGCCGAGGGCGTATGCGACGAGGCGCTGGTGCCGCACCTGGTGTTCGAGGGCAACCGCCCCAGCAATACGCTGCTGCTGCAGCGGCTGGACCCATACCACCTCGGCGCGCTGCTGGCGCTGTCGGAGCATCGCACCTTCGTGCAGGGCGCGCTGTGGCAGCTCAACTCCTTCGACCAGTGGGGCGTCGAACTTGGCAAGAAGCTGGCAGCGCCGATCCAGCGCGAACTGGAAGGCATGGCCGACGCGGGCGCGCACGATGCCTCGACCGCCGCCCTGATCCGCCGCGCGCGGGCAGTGCGGACAACGGCCGCAAGCTGACCCGCAGCAGACCAAAAGGAGACACCGATGTCCACGCCCCTACCCCGCTATGTCGTGTTCGGCGAGGCCCTGACCGACATGGTCCGCCAGCCCGACGGCAGCTGGCTGGGCCTGCCCGGAGGTTCATGCTGGAACGTGGCGCGCGTGGGCGCGCGGCTGGGCATTGCCACCGCCTTTGCAGGCGCCGTCAGCCTGGACCTGTTCGGCGATGAGCTGGCGCAAGCCAGCGCCGAAGCTGGCCTGGACAGCCGCTTCCTGCAACGGGTGGCATGCTCGCCGTTGCTGGCCTTCGTGGCCTCGCGCCATCCGCCGCAGTATTTCTTTGTCGGTGACGACAGCGCGGACCTGCATTTCGACCCGGCCCGCTTGCCAGAGGGCTGGCGCCAGGCGGCAGAGGTGATCCACTTCGGCTCCATCAGCCTGGTGCGCCAGCCGCTGGCGGCACGGCTGTGTGAAGAAGCCACGCTGGCAACAACGGCGGGCAAGCGCATTGCCTTCGACCCCAACTTCCGGGACCTGATGCGCGCACCGGGTTACGCCAACGTCCTCGCACACATGCTGCGGCTGGCCAGCTACGTCAAGATCTCCGACGAAGACCTGGCCGGGCTCTTTCCCGCGCTCGATACGGACGCAGCACTGGCACAGGTACGCGCCATGGCACCCGATGCAACACTCATGCTGACGCGCGGCGCGCATGGCATGACGTTGCTCAAGGGCAGTATTGTCGTCGAGCAACCCGCGCTCGCAGTGAATGTGGCCGACACCGTCGGCTGTGGCGATGCGGCGATGGGCGGCTGGATGGCCGGCGTGCTGTCCGGCGCGGCGGGCGACCTTGCCGCACAGGCGCGGCTGGCTGCCGCCGCGGCAGCCATTGCTGCGACCCGGGCCGGCGCGTATCCGCCGCGGCGCGAGGAAGTGGAAGAATTGCTGGCTGCCTGAAGGGCCGGCGAAAGGAGCCGCAAGCGATCAGCAACGGGAAAGCCGGAGCCAGCAAGGGAAGCCTTTTGGGAAAGCTCTAAATATGCGCAAGATCTCGGGAAAGTAACCCCCTCCTTACATTGTCGGTGGCAAAGTGATGTGCTAGCCAGACTAGCCTTGGCCACAGGCAACGTTATTCGGGCGTCCTCACGGACGTACGACACATGCAAGCGGTCGGGCTCGCACAACTTATCACACCGTGATAGCATACTTATGCGCGACCGTAGCCTCGACACACTGTTGGACCTGGATGGACTCCGCTTCGTCATAGATGACGAAAGCCTGCATTGGGTAAAAATCGTGGTGCGCACCTGCCCTGTCTCGCAGGAACGCCCTCACGGACTGAGGTATTCGCTGACACTGCATGACAGGATTGGCCGCCGTTTGCTTGGCTTTGACAATGCGCACGGCATCAATGAGGGATCCGGGCCAGGAGTGCGGACGCGCATTGAATACGACCACCAGCACATGGCGGCGGGCGTTCGATCCTATGACTACCAGGATGCTTCCACGCTGCTGGAAGATTTCTGGACAGAGGTCGACAAGATCCTGCAGCAAAAGGAGTGAATGATGAGCGGCAACCTCAAGATTGGCATCGCCTCACTGGAAGACTTCAAGGCCCGCACCATGGCGATCGCCCGCGGCAAACTCAAGCCCGGAAAGGATGAGCCCAAGGTCTGGTTTCAATCGCTGGACGTGCTGGCAAAGGTCCTGTCCCCAGCCAATCGCCAATTGCTCGCGCTGATCGCGGAAACGAATCCTGAATCGCTCGAAGAGCTATCGCAGAAAACCGGACGGGCCGTGTCGAACCTGTCGCGGACACTCCGCACGATGGAGGGCTACGGCTTGATTCACTTCGAACAAGGGCCACGCCGCAGGCTTGCTCCGCGCGTTGACTACAGCGGCGTGGAGCTTGAGCTTGCTTTTCACTAGCGTCCGCTGACATGGTTGGCGGCATGGCCGGCGCGTGCTGCTCAGCGGTTCGGCGCTGCTGATCCTGGTGCTGGCGTGGCCCATGTGCCTGCGCGAAGACTTGCTGGTGCGCGCCAGCGACGCCAGCGCCAGCCTCGGCGGCGGCGACTACGTGGTCTGGCAGCGCGACCGGATGGAGCCGGCCGCTGCGCGCGCGTTCCGCAACTGGCTGGTGCGGCAGGCGACGCCGTCACCAGCCTGATCATTCAGGAACCCGCCTTGTAATTCGTATCCTTGACGATCTTGACCCACCTTGCCGCATCCTCGGCAATGGTCGCGCCGAACTGCTCCGGCGTGCCTCCCACCACCTCATAGTCGATCGCGGCCAGGCGCTGCCTGATTTCCGGCTGCGCCAGGATGCGGTTCATTTCCTGGTTCAGCCGCGTGACGATCTCCTTGGGCGTGCCGGCCGGCGCCAGCAGGCCCGCCCAGGAATTGAACGCCATGCCGTCATAGCCGGCCTCATGCATGGTCGGCACATCCGGCAGCGCGGGCGAGCGCTTGGGCGCGAACACCGCCAGCGGACGCAGCTTGCCGGCCTTGATCATCGCCATGCCGTTGAACGGATCGATGGTCATGTCCACCTCGCCCGCCACCACCGCCTGCATCTGCGGCCCGGTGCCGCGGTAAGACACGCTGACCACGTCCGGCGTGCCCGCTGCGGCCTTGAAGGTGGCGCCGATCAGCTCGATCATGCTGCTGCCGGCCGACAGGCTCAAAGGCTTGCTCTTCGACCTGGCCAGCGCCACGAACTCCTGCACGGTCTTGGCCGGCACCGACGGATGGACCACCATCACGAAGCCGATATTGCTGATCTGCGAGATTGGCGCAAAGCTCTTCAGCGGCTCATAGCCGGCCTTGTACAGCACCGGGCTGAGGGTCTGCGCGCCGGCGCTGTTGAGCAGCAGCGTATAACCGTCTGGCGCCGCGCGCGCCACGACGTCCGTGCCGATGATGCCGTTGGCGCCGGGGCGGTTTTCCACCACCACCGACTGCTTGAGCGCCTCGCCCAGCTTCTGCGAGATCAGCCGCGCCACCACGTCGGTGGCCCCGCCGGGTGCGAACGGCACCACCATGCGGATCGGTTTGCTGGGATAGGTGTCACTCCAGGCCAGAGCAGGCATCGCGCCCAGCACGGCGGCGCACAGCATCAGGCGGCGGCGCGAGTTCGGTTTCATCGGGTTGTCTCCTGGACGGCGGTTGTCGGAAGCCGGCGATATTCATATTTATGAATTCGATTTTACGCATATAAATTACCTCGTCAACCGAGGGTATGTGCGGACGGGTGGCCGAGACCAGCGCGCTATGCGCGCTTCGAGTCCAGGGAAGTGCCGGGCGCGTGAGTGCTGGCGCGGTGGAGGACCCGTGGCCAGGGTCCCCACCGCGCGACGCCGCCTCAGGCGGCACAGGCAGCCGCCTGCACCCCCATTTCGGCAAATACCTCGGCAATGGCCTTGACGGCCCCCGGGATCCCGGCATCACCAAAATGGCCGATGCATCCCACACGGAACGTTTCGACCTCGGTCAGCTTGCCGGGATACAGAATGTAGCCGCGCGCCTTCACCTTCTGGTAGAAGGTCTTGAACGCATAGTTCGGATCGTCGGGTGCGTGAAACGTCACGATGATCGGTGCCTGCACCGAGCGGTCGAGATAGCTGCGCACCCCCAGGGCCGCCATGCCGTCGAGCAGCAACTGGCAGTTGCGGGCGTAGCGCGCGCCGCGGGCGGCGAGCCCGCCCTCCTCCATATATTGCTGCAAGGCCTGGTCGAGCGCGGCGACCACATGAGTCGGCGGGGTGAAGCGCCACTGCGTGGTCTTCTCCATGTATTGCCACTGGTCATGGAGATCCAGTGCCAGCGACTGGCTGTTGCCCTCGGTTGCGGCCAGCGCCTCTCTCCGGGCGATGACGAAGCCCATCCCCGGCACCCCTTCCAGGCATTTGCCCGACGCAGCGATGACCGCGTCGAAACGGACCCGTCGCGCATCGATGTCAAGCGCGCCAAACGAGCTCATGGCATCGACAATCAGCCCCCGGCCATGGCTGGCAACCACCTTCGCGATGGCCTCGAGCGGGTTGAGCACGCCGGTGCCGGTCTCGCAATGGACCACGGCGACATGCGTGATGGATTTATCGTTCTGCAATGCGGCATCGATGTCTTCCGGCCGCATGATCTGGTCCTCGGGAAAGTCCAGGGTAGACAGCCGGCGACCCATGGTGCGGCAGATACGCGCAATGCGCCGGCAATAGGCGCCGTTGACCGGCACCAGCACATGCCCGTCGCGCGGCACCATGGTGCCGATGGCGGCCTCCACCGAGAAGGTGCCGCTGCCTTGCATCGGGACGCATTCATGAGTGCCTTCGCCGTGGACGATGGCAAGAATCTGCTTGCGGATGCGCCCGGTGATGGCATTGAAATCGCTGTCCCAGGAGCCCCAGTCGCGCAGCATGGCTTCGCGCGTACGGTCGGATGTGGTCAGCGGACCGGGGGTCAGCAGGATCGGGGTGGTCATGCGGTGTCTCCTTGCAGTATTCAGTGTTGCCAGTGATGGATTCAGTGCCTGGCGAGGGTGCGCCAGCCCTGGGTGCGCGCCAGCAGCACGCGCGTGCACAGGGCGTAAAGGATGCAGACCACCGTGGAGGTCAGCACGATCAGGCTGGCGAGCGCCGCGGCGGACCCAATGTCGCCCGCGTCGTCCATGTGCATGATGGCCACTGAGGCGAGAATGGTTTCAGGCGTATAGAGGAAGATCACGCACGACAACGTGGCCATCGACACCACGAAGTAGTAGCGGGCGATATCCAGCACCGCCGGCAGGCAAACCGGCAGCGTGACCCGGAAGAACGTCTTGTAGAACGGCACCTTCAGCGACGCGGACACCGCCTCGAACTCGTTGTCGATCTGCTTGAGTGCAGTCACCGCGGTCAGGTGGCTGGACGTGTAGTAGTGGATGATCGTTGACTGGATGACCAGGATCATCGTGTTGTACAAGAAGTTCAGCGGATTGGACGGATGGTTGAAAAACACCACGTAACCGAGGCCCAGCACCAGGCCCGGCACAGCCATCGACAGCACTGCCAGGAAATGCATGGCCGGCCGCATAAAGCCGAGGTTGCGGGTTTTCTCGATCAGGTAGGCGCCCGCGAACACGATCAGCGAGCCGAAGAACGCGGTGGTGGTCGCCAGCACCAGGCTATTGCGGTATGCCACCGCCATGTCGCTCTCGAACAGCACCGTGTGGTAGTTCCGCAGCGACAGCGTCAGATCGTAGGGCCAGAGCTTGATCAACGATGTGTACACGGCCATGCCGATCACCGCCAGCAGGAGCAGGCAGACCACGGTGCTGTAGGCGCCCAGCAGGAAGTTGGCCCACCGGTTGTGCTTGGGCACATATGGCACCGAGCGCGCCGTCAACTGGGCGCGCAGCTTGCGCCGCACCACCGAGTCGATCACGAACGAGATCACCGAGGGGATCAGCAGCAGCATGCCGACCACGGCGCCCATCGAGAAGTTCTGCTGGCCAATGACCTGCTTGAAGACATCGATGGACAGCACGTTGAAATCGCCGCCGATGACCTTCGGCGCGCCGAAGTCAGAGATGACATAAGTAAAGGTCACGGTGGCCGCGCTGATGAGCCCGTACTTGCACGACGGCAGCGTGATCGTGGTGAATTTCCTCAGGTTGCTCGTGCCCAGCGCGCTGGCTGCCTCATACAGCCGTCCGTCGGCGAGCGACAGCGCGGTGACCAGGATCATCAGCGCATGTGGAAAGGTGTTGTAGACCTCGGCGATCACGATGCCGGGCGCGCCGTAGATCGAGACACCACCCAACAGCCACTTCAGCACGCCCTGATTGCCAAACCACTGCACGAAGGAGATCGCCGACAGTAGCGATGGCGCCAACAGTGGAATCAGGGCAATCAGCCTGAAGGTCGCCTTTAGCGGGGCCGGCAGCGTGCTGCGCGTCAGCGCATAGGCAAAGATGAATGCGGCAGGAACCGAAATACTGGCGACGCTCAGCGCCAGCACAACGGAATTGCGCGCCGACTGCAGCAGGTAAGGTGTGTGCAGGTAGGTGACAAAGTGCGCCAGGCCAACGAAGTTGCCTTGCCGGTCGAGCAAGGCGTTGACGAGGATGGCGCACAGCGGTGCCAACAGGAACAGCACCAACGCAAGCAGGACCGCCGCCAGCACGCCGCGCGCGAGCCAGTCGTCCCAGTTGACGCGCGCCAGCGGCGCGCGCGCCGCGCGTTGGCGTGGCAAGGCCAGGTCATTCATCTCCGTCTCCTAGGCAGTGGCGGCCGCGAAGGCCTGGATGCGGTTGGCCCGCAGCGCAAGGCGGAGCGAGCGCCCCGGCCTGACCTCGAAATCGTGGAACTGGTCGAGGGTGAACTTGAGCGACAGCGTCTGGCCCGGCAGGTCATCGCACTGAACTTCAGCGATGCAGGAGTCGCCCAGGAACTCCACCTTGTCCACGCGAGCCTGAATCTGGTTCGGCGTCAGCGGCGGCAGGTTGCCGATCTTGCGGTCTTCCGGACGCAAGTAGAGGTTCACCGCCGTACCGGGGGCGAAATCCCGTGCGCAGCCCTCGCACTGCAACTCCATCTTGCCGACCCGGTACCGCTGCCCGCCCAGCGCGACGCCAGACAGCACGTTGACCTTGCCGACAAAGTCCGCCACAAATGGCGATGCCGGGCGTTCATAGACCTCGAGCGGCGTGCCGATCTGCTCGATCGCGCCATGGTTCATCACAACGATGCGATCGGCCATGGACAGCGCCTCCTCCTGATCGTGCGTGACCATGATGGTGGTAACGCCCACCTGCTGCTGCAGCCGGCGGATTTCGCCACGCAAGCGCACCCGCTCAAGCGCATCCAGCGCGGACAGCGGCTCGTCGAGCAACAGCAGCTTGGGATTGGTGGCCAGCGCCCGCGCCAGGGCCACGCGCTGCTGCTGGCCGCCGGACAGCTGGCTTGGATACTTCTTGCCAGAGGTGGGCAGGCCGACCAGGGCCAGCAACCTGGCAACGCGCGCATCCACCTCGGCGCGAGCGGTGCGCCGGTTCACGAGCCCGTAGCCGACGTTGTCCGCAATGGTCAGGTTCGGGAACAGTGCGTACGACTGAAACACGATGCCATAGTCGCGCCGCGAAGGCGGCAGCCTGGAGATGTCGCGGCCGCTCTGGCTGATGGTGCCGGCCGTCTGTGCCTCGAGCCCTGCGATGATCCGCAGCAGCGTGGTCTTGCCACAGCCAGATGGGCCCAGCAGGCAAAGCATCTCGCCCTGGCGGACCGTCAGGTCGACCCCGCGCAGCGCGCAGAACGAATCAAAATCCTTGCGTACTCCCCTGATCTCGAGGGCAGCCGGCATGCTCGCCCCGTCACCGGCGATTTGGATGCTACTCATGTCCATGATGTATCCGAAGTCGAAAACAGCCTGGAGCACCGTCCGCGCAGGAAGGGACGGTGCCGGAACGAAACGCCTGCTCAGCGGCCGGCGACCTTGCTTTCGTAGCGCCTGCCCCATTCGGCCAGGATGCGGGTGCGGTTCTTGGCCGACCAGTTGAAGTCGTTCTTGCTGAAGCGCTGTTCGTAATCGTCGGGGATGCCGTCGAGCTTCTTCGCTACGCCTGGATAGGCGACCACGGCCCACCAGTTGGCGTGGATCTGGTTGGCGTCGCGGCTCGCCATCCAGTCGGCAAAACGCCTGGCTTCGGCCAGCTTCCTGGTGGTCTTCATGATGCCGGTGGCTTCAATGTCCCAGCCGAGGCCTTCTTTCGGGAAGATCAGATCCACTGGCGCGCCAGTCTTGCGCACCTGGTGGGCGCGGAACTCAAACGAGATACCGATCGGGAACTCGCCGGTGGCGGCTTGCTGGCAGGGCTTGGAGCCGGAGTGCACGTACTGGGCCACGTTCTGGTTGAGGGCGTCCATGTACTTCCAGCCCTCGGACTCGCCCCACATCTGCAGCCAGGCGGTGACATCCAGATAGCCGGTGCCGCTCGAAGCCGGGTGCGGCATCGAAATGTGGCCCTTGTAGACCGGCTTGGTCAGGTCCTTCCATGTCTCAGGCTTGGGCAGCCCCAGCTTCTGCGCTTCCACGCGATTGAAGCAGATCGTCGCTGCCCAGACGTCCATGCCGACCCAGGCGGGCGGCCGCGCGCTGTCGGAGTAGGCGGCATTGAGCGCGGCAAAGCCCTTGGGCTCATAGGCCTGCAACATCCCCTCCTGCTTCAGCAACTCCAGGCTGCTGGCAGCGAGGCCGGCGACGACATCGGCCTGCGGATTCGCCTTTTCGGCCAGCAGGCGCGCTGTGACGATACCGGTGGAATCGCGCACCCAACGCACCTCGATGTCGGGATTGGCTTTCTCGAAGGCCTCCTTGTACAACCGCATCGCATCGGTTTCCAGCGCGGTGTAGACGCTGAGCGAGGTTTTTTGCTGGGCGTGGGCCGCCGCGGTCCAGAACGCGCAGGCAAGTGCGCAGACTGAGGCGGCTGCGGCAGCCGAGCTGCGCAGGGTGGCGTTTTGCATGAATGTCTCCGGTCTGTATGAAGTGCAGATCTGTGCCTGACTTGTGATCCCGCCGCCACGGTCGAATCCGGCACGTGGGGTAAGATGGAATTCAATGTAGACCGTCAATCGTCGACTGTCAAACGTAGATTGCCAACTGTTGACAATTTACAGTTCATTGCCTTTAATGGAGACATGGAAATGACCTCTGCCCTTCAGCTGCTGCGTTCCAGTTCGCTGCCGATGCTCGTCCAGGACGAGATCGAGCGAATGATCATGACTGGCGAACTGGCGCCGGGTATGCGCATCAATGAAAGCGACGTGGCTGCCGGCTTCGGCACAAGCCGCGGGCCGGTCCGGGAGGCGCTGCGCGCGCTCGAGGAGGCCGGGCTGGTGCGCAACGAGAAAAACCGCGGCGTGTTCGTGCGAGAGATCCAGCTGGAGGAAGTCGAGGAAATCTATGAGCTGCGCGAAGCACTGGAAGAGATCATCGGCCGCCGGGTGGCGCAGCGCATGGATGCCACGCTGCTGCAACACCTCGATGAACTGGTGGGCGCAATGGAAGAAGCCAGCGTGCACAAGGATGCGGGCCAATACGCAGCACTGAACCTGCGCTTCCACGAGCGGCTGCTGGAAGCCGCTGGCAGCCGCAAGCTCGCTGAAACTTACCGCCGCCTTGTCAAGGAGCTGCATCTGTTCCGGATGCAGGCCCTGACCAAGGGCGGCGGGCTGGACGTATCGGCCGACGAGCACCGCTCGATCCTGGCTGCGATTGCGTCCGGCGAACCCGCGCGCGCCGGCGCCGCGTTGCGCAAGCACGTGGCCGCCAGCCGCGCGCGGATGCTGAAGGCGCACCGGCAACAGGCGCAAACCGGCGGCCGGTCACCGTAAATTCTTCTCCAACGGGAGCGACAGATGGCAACGACGAAGATCGAAGTGAATGGCAGGGGATATCGCCGCAGCGATGCCCCGGTCGTGGTGGTGTGCGTGGATGGCTGCGCCCCCGAATACTTGCAAGCCGCATCCGCCGCGGGCGTGGCACCCCACCTGACGCGGATGATGGCGCAAGGGGCCAGCCTGCTCGGCGACTGCGTGGTGCCGTCTTTCACCAACCCGAACAACCTCTCCATCGTCACCGGCGTGCCACCGGCCGTGCATGGCATCTGCGGCAACTACTTCTTTGACCGCGATGCCGGCCGCGAGGTCATGATGAACGATCCGCGTTACCTGCGCGCCCCTACCCTGCTCGCGGCCTTTGCCGACAATGGCGCGCGCGTGGCCGTGGTGACCGCCAAGGACAAGCTGCGCAAGCTGCTCGGTCATGGCCTGCGTGGCATCTGCTTCTCGTCGGAGAAGGCCGACGAAGCCACCGAGGCGGAAAACGGCATCAGCGATGTGGTAGCCATGGTCGGCATGCCAGTGCCATCGGTATACAGCGCGGAGCTTTCCGAGTTCGTCTTCGCCGCCGGCGTCAAGCTGATGGAGCGCGTGCGGCCTGACCTGACGTACCTGTCCACGACCGACTACATCCAGCACAAGGCGGCGCCCGGCAGCGACACCGCCAATGCCTTCTACGCCATGATGGATGGCTACCTGGGGCAACTCGATGCCCTGGGCGCCACCATCGTGCTGACTGCCGACCACGGCATGAACGACAAGCACGGCCCCGACGGCGAGCCGCGCGTCATTTACCTGCAGGACCAGCTCGACCGCTGGTACGGCGCCGGCGCTGCCCGCGTCATCCTCCCCATTACCGATCCGTATGTGGTCCACCACGGGGCGCTCGGATCTTTTGCCACGGTCTACACGCCCGACGCAGAATCGGCCGCGCGCTGGATCCCCCGCATTGCCGACCTCGACGGCATGGAGGCCGTCCTGACGCGCGAGCAGGCCGCGGCACGCTACGAGCTGCCTCCCGACCGCATCGGCGACATCATCGCCGTATCGCGCCGCGACGTGGTCATCGGCACCTCGCGCGAGCGCCACGACCTGTCCGGCCTGGACGCACCGCTGCGCTCGCACGGCGGCGTGTCGGAACAGGTGGTGCCGCTGGTCTGCAACCGCCCCCTCCGCGGGCTGGACCCGGCGCGGCGGCTGCGCAACTTCGATGCTTTCGACCTTGCGCTGAACTACGCGCATTAATCGCCCAGAGGGCGGCCAACCGCCTCGCCCAATCCCTTAGGAGACACCATGAACGCACCGGAACGCGCCGGCGTGCGGCAGGAAGCCCTGCGCATCGCTGGCGAGAAAATCTACCGCAACGATGTCATTGAAGTGACCTACCCGTACACCGGGGAAGTCATCGCCACCGTGCCCAAGGCCACGCTCGACGACGTGCGCCGCGCCTACCGCATCGCGCGCGACTACCAGCCCACGCTGACGCGCTATGAGCGCTACAAGATCCTGATGCGCGCGGGCGAGATCATCGCCTCGCGCCTGGACGAGATCTCGCGCACCATCACGCTGGAATCTGGCCTGTGCCGCAAGGATTCGCTCTACGAGGTGGGCCGCGCCTCCGACGTGCTGCTGTTTGCCGCCAACCAGGCGCTGGTCGACGACGGCCAGGTGTTCTCGTGCGACCTGACCCACCACGGCAAGAGCCGCAAGGTCTATACGCTGCGCGAGCCGCTGCTGGGCGTGATCACCGCGATCACGCCGTTCAATCACCCGCTCAACCAGGTCATCCACAAGGTGGCGCCGTCGGTGGCGACCAATAACCGCATGGTGCTCAAGCCCAGCGAGAAGACACCGCTTGCGGCTTTCATGCTGGCCGACATCCTGTATGAGGCCGGGCTGCCGCCGCAGATGCTGTCGGTCATCACCGGCGATCCGCGCGAGATTGCCGACGAAATGCTGACGCATCCGGACGTCGACCTGGTGACCTTCACCGGCGGCGTGCCGATCGGCAAGTACATCGCCGCCACCGCGACTTACAAGCGCCAGGTGCTGGAGTTGGGCGGCAATGACCCGATCATCGTGATGGAAGACGCGGACCTGGAAGAGGCCGCCACGCTGGCCGCCAGCGGTTCGTACAAGAACTCCGGGCAGCGCTGCACGGCGATCAAGCGCATGCTGGTGCATGAGTCGGTGGCGGATCGTTTTGTCGATCTGCTGGTGGCCAAGACCGAAGCACTGCACTACGGCGATCCGATGGATCCGAAGATGGATATGGGCACAGTGATCGACGAGGCCGCCGCGATCCAGTTCGAAAAGGTGGTCAATGAGGCCATCGCCGCCGGCGCGAAGCTGCGCTGCGGCAATATCCGCCGCGGCGCGCTGTACTCGCCGACGGTGCTTGATCACGTCGATCCTGAAATGACCGTGGTGAAGCATGAGACCTTCGGGCCGGTGTCTCCGGTGATCCGCTTCAGGGATATCGAGGATGCGATCCGCATTTCCAACGGCACCGCCTACGGGCTGTCGTCGTCGGTCTGCACCAACCGGCTGGACTACATCACCCGCTTTGTGCGCGAACTGAAGGTCGGCAGCGTCAATGTGCGCGAGGTGCCGGGGTATCGGCTGGAACTGACCCCGTTCGGTGGGATCAAGGATTCCGGCCTAGGCTACAAGGAAGGGGTGTTGGAGGCGATGAAGAGCTTCTGCAATACCAAGACCTACTCGCTGCCCTGGTAACCGGCGCAAGCTATCCGACGCAAACCAAGACAAGGAGACATCATGAAAATCGGAGTCCCCAGGGAAATCAAGAACCATGAGTATCGCGTAGGCCTGACACCCTCATCGGTACGCGAGATCGTGGCACACGGCCACACCGTGCTGGTCGAGACCGGCGCCGGAGCCGGCATCGGCGCCGGCGATGAAGACTACCGCAAGGCAGGCGCCACCATGGCGGGGTCCGCCGCGGAGGTGTTTGCCAAGGCGGAAATGATCGTCAAGGTCAAGGAACCGCAGGCCGCGGAACGCGCCATGCTGCGCGAGGGCCAGATTCTCTTCACCTACCTGCACCTCGCGCCAGACCCGGACCAGTGCGCCGACCTGGTCAAGAGCGGCGCAATCTGCATTGCTTACGAGACCGTGACCCAGGCCGGCGGCGGCCTGCCGCTGCTGGCACCCATGTCGGAGGTAGCGGGACGCATGTCGGTGCAGGCGGGCGCGCATTGCCTGGAGAAAGCAAGTGGCGGCATGGGCATTCTGCTCGGCGGCGTGGCCGGCGTGGAACCGGCCAGGATCGTGATCCTGGGCGGCGGCGTGGTTGGCTCCAATGCCGCGCAGATCGCAGTCGGCACGGGTGCGCAGGTGGTGGTCATCGACCGCAACATTGACGTGCTGCGTCGCATGGACCGCTTGCTGGGCGCGCGCGTGATGACCGTGTATTCCAACCAGGACAATCTGGAGCGCCATGTGCTGTCGGCTGACCTGGTGATTGGAGGCGTGTTGGTGCCGGGCGCCGCTGCGCCCAAGCTGGTGACCCGTGCCATGGTCGACGCCATGAAGCCGGGCGCGGTCATCGTCGACGTCGCCATCGACCAGGGCGGCTGTTGTGAAACCGCGCACGCCACCACCCATGCGGAACCGACCTACGCCGTTGGCAATGTGCTGCACTACTGCGTCGCCAATATGCCCGGGGCCGTGCCGCGCACATCCACCTATGCGTTGAACAACGCCACGCTGCCGTTTGCATTGCAGCTCGCCGACAAGGGCTGGAAGGCGGCATTGTCAGGAAACCCGCATCTGGCAAACGGATTGAACGTCGCGTTCGGCAAAGTGACTTGCCGTGAAGTCGCGCAGGATCTTGGCTACGAATACGCGAACCCCTCAGCCGTCCTGGCAGCCTGAGACCGCTCACGCGGACTGCGCTCCTTCCGGAGCGCAGGGAATCTCAGCGGCCCGAACCCGCCGGTGCCGCCATCGCAGCGGCAGCTTGCGACCCTCTCCAATCCCGCCTCTAATAGTCTTGAGTACCGTCCAGGCAACGACGGTCGGGAGGCGAAATGCGCTGCAGCCGTTGTGGCTTTGCAAACCTTGCGGGGGCGAACTTCTGTGAGGAGTGCGGGACACGCCTAGCCCGCGTTTGCCCCCAGTGCGGAGAAGAAGCCACTGCAGCCGCGAAGTTCTGCCGCGCCTGCGGCTTTGCGCTCAGCGACGCCCCGACCAGCGCCGCGGCAACGTCGGCCGCGCCCCCGCCTGCCGCGCCGGCCCCGGTCCAGTACACCCCGCCCCACCTGGCCGACCGCATCCTGGCCGAGCAGGCGGCGATGGAGGCCCGGGGCGAAACCGCCGGCGAACGCAAGACCATTACCGCCCTGTTCGCCGACATGGCGGGTTCCACCGCGCTCACGCAAGACCTGGATCCTGAGGACGCGCGCCGGCTGATCGACCCCGTGGTGACGCTGATGATGGAGGCCGTCCACCACTACGAGGGCTACGTCGCCAAGTTCCTCGGCGACGGCATCCTGGCGCTGTTCGGCGCACCGATTGCCCATGAGGACCACGCCTTGCGCGCGCTCTACGCGGCGCTGCGCATGCAGGACGCAATGCACCGGCACAGTGACCGCGTGCGCCTGGAGCAAGGCATTCCGCTGCAGATCCGCATCGGCATCCATACCGGCGAAGTGGTGGTGCGCTCGATCCGCAAGGACGACCTGCACACCGACTATGACCCGGTCGGGCATACCATTCATATCGCCTCGCGCATGGAGGGCATCGCCACGCCGGCATCGATCCTGGTCAGCGAATCGACCCACAAGCTGACCGAGGGCTATTTCGAGTTCACGGCGCTGGGCACCACGCACGTCAAGGGCGTGCGCGATCCGCTGGCGGTGTATGAGGTAGTGGGCCTGGGCGCGTTGCGCACGCGCCTGCAGGTGGCCGCGCATCGCGGCCTGGCCCGGTTTGTCGGGCGACAGGACGAGCTGGAGCACCTCAACGCGGCGCTGGATCACGCCAAGGCAGGACACGGGCGCATCGTTGCGGTGGTCGGCGAGGCTGGCGTCGGCAAGTCCCGGCTGTTCCATGAATTCAAGGTCAGGTCGCAGCAAGGCTGCCTGGCGCTGGAGACCTTCTCGGTCTCGCACGGCAAGGCCTTTGCCTACCTGCCCCTGATCGAGATGCTGAAGAACTACTTCCAGATCACGGCGCAAGACAGTGACCGCTCTTGCCGCGAGAAGGTGACCGGCAGGCTGCTGACGCTGGACCGCTCGCTGGAAGAGCACCTGCCTTACCTGCTCTATCTGCTCGGCGCAGTCGAGCCCGATTCGCCGCTGCCGGCCATGGACGCGGCCATCCGGCGCCAACGCACTTTCGACGCCATTGCGCGGCTGCTGGTCCGGGAAAGCCTCAACCAGCCGCTGGAAGTCATCTTCGAAGACCTGCAATGGCTGGACGGCGAAACCGAAGCCTTTCTCAATATGCTGGTCGACCATGTTCCGGGCGCGCGCATCCTGCTGCTGGTGAACTACCGCCCGGAGTATCGCCATCGCTGGCATGCCGGCGGGCATTACTCCCAGCTGCGGCTGCAGCCGTTGGGGCAAGCCGAGGCCCAGGAGCTGCTGACCGCGCTGCTCGGCGACGCCCCCAGCCTGGTGCCGCTGAAACGGCTGGTCCTCGACAAGACCGAAGGCAACCCCTTCTTCATGGAAGAAGTGGTCCAGACCCTGGCCGAGGAAGGCACGCTGCTGGGCCAGCCCGGCCGCTACCGGATCGAGAAGGCGCCGGCGCTGCTGCACATCCCCACCACCGTGCAGGGCGTGCTGGCCGCACGTATCGACCGGCTGCCGCTGGCCCAGAAGGAGCTGCTGCAGACGCTGGCGGTGATTGGCAAGGAGTTTCCGCTGAGCCTGGTCCTGCGCGTAACCGGCCTGCCGCAAGACCAGCTGCACACGCTGCTGGCAGACCTGCAGGCGGCCGATTTTGTCTACGAACGCCCGGCCTTCCCGGAAGTCGAGTACGTCTTCAAGCACGGGCTGACCCAGGAGGTGGCCGGCAGTTCACTGCTGACCGAGCGCCGCAGCGCCTTGCATGAAAGCTCCGCCCAGGCCATCGAGGCCATCTTCCACGGCCGGCTCAAGGACTACTGCAGCGATCTGGCGCACCACTACAGCCACAGCGGCAACATCCCCAAGGCGGTCGAGTATCTGCACTGCGCCGGCCAGCAGGCGCTGCAGCGCTCCGCGCAGGAGGAAGCCATCCGGCACCTGAGCGCCGCCATCGAACTGCTCAAGCGGCAACCCGACAGCACCGAACGCGCGCGCCTGGAATTAACGTTGCTGCTGACGCTCGGGCCGGCACTGTTTGCCGCCCGGGGCCAGGCTTCACCCGAAGTGGAGGCCAATTACCGGCGCGCGATGACTTTGTGCGAGCAAGGCCGGCAGACGCCCTATGTATTCTCGGCGCAGTTGGGGCTGTGGGCGTTCTATCAGCTCCGCGCGAATTACCAGGTCTCGCTGCCGCTGGCCAAGCGCCTGCTTGCGCTGGCCATGGAATCGCAGAAGCCCAAACAGCTGGCCGAGGGCCATCGCGCGATGGGCGCCACGTTGTTCCGCCTGGGCATGCTGGTCGCCGCGCGCGAGCATATGGAGGCGGTGCTCGCCGTGCCGCACCCTGAGCATTCGACCTACGACTTCCTGACGGGCTACGGACGCGACCCGGCCGTCCATGCCACCGGCACCCTGGGCTGGATCATGTGGTACCTGGGCTTTTCCGACCAGGCGCTCGCGCGCAGCCAGGAGGCGCTGGTGCTGGCCCGCGCGCGCCCGGATGCGTACAACCTGGCGCTGTGCCTGGTGTTTGCGGCGGAACAGCACCGGTGGCGGCAAGACGTCCGGATGACAAGAGAGTATGCGGAAGCCGCCATCGCCATATCGGGCGAACAGGGCTTCCCGATCTACCTGGCCTGGGGAACAGTCCTGCAGGGCTGGGCGCTGTCTGAACAGGGCGATCACCGGGAAGGCATAGCGCTGATGCGCCAGGGCGTGGCCGCCTATGAGGCAACCGGCGGGGAACTGGGCATGCCGAACCTGCTGACCATGCTGGCCGAGGGCTGCGGCAAGGCTGGCCAGCCCGCTGCCGCACTGGACGCGCTCACCCAGGCACAAGCCATGGTGGAAGAGACCGGAGAGCGGCTCGATGAAGCGGCTGTGTACCGCCTGCGCGGCGACATGCTGCTGCGCTTGTCGGCGCAAGGCGCCGGCTCTGGCGCCGACAGCGAGGAAGCCGAAGCCTGCTTCCAGCGGGCAATTACGGTCGCCCGCGCCCAAGGCGCAAAGCCGCTGGAACTGCAAGCCGCCATCAGCCTGGCCCGGCTGTGGCAACAACAAGGCAAGCGCGCGGCGGCGCATGAAACGCTGGCGCGCATCCACGGCAGCTTCAGCGAGGGCACCGATAGCGCTGACTGGCTGCAGGCGCAGGCACTGCTGGCGGAGCTGGCCGGCCACAATGTCTATGATCCAGGGCCTGCACGCACATGACCGCAACCCCAGGCGCCCCTCTGCAAGACCGTTTTGCCGCGCTCTGGACGATTGCGGGCGGCACGCGCGCGGCAGACGTTTACGCCGACCTGGCCCGTTGCTACGGCGAGCCGACACGGCACTACCACACCCTGGACCATGTGCGCCGCTGTCTGCATGACCTGGACTGGGCCCGCAGCGCGATACCGGATGCCGTCGACGTGGAGCTGGCGCTCTGGTGCCACGACGTCATCTACGTGGCCGGCGCCACCGACAACGAGCGGCGCAGCGCGGCATGGCTGCGGCACTGGTCGGGCGGCACCATCGCCGCGGCCGAGCGCGTTGCCGGCCTGATCCTGGAAACCACGCACGCCGATGTGCCGGCAAGCCTGGCCGGCCGTTTCACCGCCGATATCGACCTGGCCGCGCTGGGGTGCAGCCGCGCGCGCTTCCAGCATAACGGCACCTGCCTGCGGGCCGAACGCACCGACCTGGACGACGCCGCTTATGACGCCGCCGAGCGCGCCTTCCTGGGCCGGCTGCTGGCCAGCCCGCGCATTTACTTCACCGACCTGTTCCAGTCGCGCTTCGAGGCGCAGGCGCGCGCCAACCTTGCCTGGCGCCTGGGGCAACCGGGTCTGCCTGGTGCCTAATGACTAGAGGAATTCGCCGCTGATATCGATGCTGGAGCGCTGGCCGACGTTGTCGTAGTTCCGCTCCAGCCATGTGGCCGCCGCTTCCCGGCCCTTGTCGCGCAGCGAGCACAGAAAATCCCAGTCGGCGTTGTACTTGGTGGAGATCCCCAGCGCGGCCATGGTCTCGTCCGAACGGATCGAGTGGATCCACATCTCCTTCATCTCCTTGCCATCGACCTTGCCCTGCTGGATCAGCGAGGTGACAAAGGCGATGGCGCGCATCTCCCGCATCAGCGATGAGTTGAAGCTGACCTCGTTGACCCGGTTCAGGATCTCCGCGGCCGTGGTCGGCACCCCGCGGCGCACGATCGGGTTGATGTGGACGATCACGACATCGCGCGTCTGGCAGTGGTAGATCAGCGGATAGATCGCCGGGTTGCCGACATAGCCGCCGTCCCAGTAATGCTGGCCGTCGATACTGACTGCCTGGAACAGCGTCGGCACGCAGGCCGAGGCCAGCACCGCGTCAATGCTCAGTTCTTCCGGCGGGAAGATGCGTATGCGGCTCGTCTCGATATTGGTCGCGCAAAGGTAAAGCTGGATCGGGCAATGTTCTCGCAGCGCCGCAAAGTCCACCTGGCTGCCCAGTACGTCGCGCAGCGGATTGAGATTGCTGGGATTGAACTGGTACGGTGACAGGAGCCGCAGCGTGATGTCGGCCATCGCGTACAACGGGGAATGGTTCAGGCCCAGGGTATGGCTGCCCTTGAACCACGGCAGCCAGCGAAACGGGTTGAAGCGCTGCGCCGAGTTCGCAATCGCCAGCCAGAAGTCATGCAAGGCCAGGCGCGCGCCGTCGCTTCCGCCCCGCATCAGGCCATAGGCCAGCACCGTGCCGTTCATGGCGCCGGCACTGGTGGCGCTGACGCCCTCGATCGCCAGACGGCCGTCCTCCAGCAGCCGGTCGAGCACGCCCCAGGTAAAGGCGCCATGCATGCCTCCGCCTTGCAGGGCCAGCGCCACGGGCTTGGGTTGTGCAGGCTCCGGCTGCATAGATTCTTCCCTTCAGCGGCGGAGACCCGCCATGCTCAAGTGTAGGGAAGAACCATGCATGCAGCGTAGGGCAGCGCGAGTGTTGTGACACACTCGGCGGTGGCCCGGGCCATCAAGGCACTACAATGGCCGCATAAAAGCAGACCGGCTCCTTTTGTGCGCCACATACATCACTTACCGGCTCGCCCAGCCATCCACCGTCCGGCCTCGCTGATCGTGGCCGCCAGCCTTGTCCTGGTCTTCATGATCGCAGGGCTTGGCGCATTCGCCCTGGTGCAGATGCGCCGGGACGCCATGGACAATGCCGGCGTCGCGGCGGCCAACCTGGCGCTGACGCTGGAACGCAGCATCACCCGCAATCTGCAGATCCACGAGCTGTCGATTGGTGGCGTGGTGGAAGCCATGCACGATCCCGCACTGCTGACGCAACCGCCGGCGCTGCGCCAGCGCCTGCTGTTCGACCGCTCGATCAACGCCGAAGACATGGGTTCGCTGCTGGTCGCCGACGCCAACGGCAAGCTGGTGTACGATTCGCACCAGTGGCCGCCGCGTCCGGTCGATGTCTCCGACCGCGACTACTTCCAGGCCCACCTCGGCGCCGATCACGGCGGCGTGTTCCTGAGCCGGCCGTTCCAGCCGCGCCTGACGCCCGAGAACAAATCCATCGGCATCAGCCGGCGGCTCTCCGCGCCGGACGGCAGTTTTGCCGGCATCGTGGTCGGCACACTGCGCCTGCAGTACTTCCGCAAGCTGTTCGATGGCGTCAGCCTTGGCGCCGGCGGCACGCTGACGCTGGTGCGCACGGACGGCACCATCATCATGCGGCGTCCCTATGAAGCGGAATCGATCGGGCGCGACATCTCCTCCAGCCCGTCGTTCGCGCCGTTGCTGCAGGGCACGCAAGGCACCTTTATCGGCGTCGCGGCGCTTGACGGCGTGCAGCGGCTCTACAGCTTCCGGCGGGTCCCGGGCTTTCCGCTGTTGGTCGTGGTGGGTCGCGCCACCCACGACGTGCTGGCACCGTGGTACAAGCGCGCATGGATATTCGGCGCCCTGATCTGCGCCCTGGACGCCGCCATCATCGCACTCTCGCTATTGCTGTCGCGCCAGTGGCGGCGCCGGGTGGAGATGGAGGAGCACCTGCGCTGGATGGTCAACACCGATGCCCTGACCGGGCTGGGCAGCCGGCGCGCGCTGGACGATGCCGCCGACATGGAATGGAGGCGTGCGCGCCGCCACAGCCAGCCTTTGTCGCTGCTGATGCTCGACGTCGACCACTTCAAGGAATTCAATGACCGCTACGGGCACCAGGCCGGCGACGATGCGCTGGCCGCGGTAGGGGCCTGCATCCAGGGGCACATACGGCGTCCCGGAGATTACGCAGGACGCTATGGCGGCGAAGAATTCGCCATCCTGCTGCCCCACACCGGCGCCGCCGGCGCGGCCGCCAGGGCGCAGACCATCCGCGCCGCGGTCGAGGCCTTGCAGATCCCGAACCCGGCGGGCGCCAACGGCGTGCTGACGGTCAGCGTCGGCGCGGTGACCGACGCCAACATCCCTGGCAGCGAACAGGGTTTCGCCGAACTGCGCGCCTTTCTCCGTGCCGGCGACGAAGCGCTCTATCTGGCCAAGCGCTCCGGGCGCAATTGCGTGGCAACTTTCGGCACAGCCACGGCGGCGATGGCGTCTTGAGCGTCCCTTCCGCCACGTCAGCTACGCCAGTTCGAATCCATCCCGCGCGGCCACTGCGGCGCGGTGGAAGTCATGCCGGACTTCTTCCTCGCGCGACCAGATCCGCTTGACCGGCTGTTCCGCAGCTTTCAAGGCCGGGCTCTCGGCAAACTCGTGGCGCCTGCAAAAGTTGCATGGCGTGCTAGTCGATACTGCAACCGCATGACCCATACGGCATCCGCAGCCGCGCCCAAGGTCTCCGCACGGCCCGCGCCGGATACCTGCCCGGATGGCGTATCCCTTGCACGACGAGCGCGTCAAAACGGGGCGGGACCGCTAGTGAGCCATGCAGCCGCCGGTGCCTGCACTGGCGGCTGCACCGGCGTCAGCGCGCCGTGCCCGAACCGCTGGCCGCACCGCTGCTGCCGCTCGACGTGCCGCTCGGGCTGGTCGAGCTGGTCGCGCCGGACGTTCCGGTGGAGGCGCTGGAGCCAGGGGCGCTGCGGCTGCGGTTCTGTTCCGTCACCGAGCCCGAGCCCGACAGCGAACCGGAGCCGCTGGTACTGCCGGTGGCGGTGCAGCCTGCCACGATGCCAAGTGCGAGCAGGGCTGTGCCGATGCGTAGAGTTGTTTTCATGTCTTCCTCCAACTAGCAGATTGGCGGCAAGGCCTGGCGCATGGCACAGCCTGCCGGCGAGCGCGCTGGAATCGCCGCTGCGCTGCGAAAGACGCAACTGGCGTACCAGTGGAGAGGTGCGAGAGCGGTGCCGGCGACGCAGCCCGCGGTAATGCAAGAAAGGAGGATGATCGCCGCCCTGTCACAGTAAGAAGTGCTCGACGCGGGTAAAAATTACCACGCAACTGCGCACCATCAAGGCGCTGGCGCGGTTGTTCAGCCTCGGCTGAAAACGCCAGACTCCGCTCCTAACGCGCCAGGGTCCACTTATGGGCGTAGCGGTCCGGGCGGAACAACAGGTCTGCGCAAAGCACCGGCATGCCCTCGATATCGTATGGCGTGCAGCGCAGCCGCAGCAACGGCTCGCCCTCGGCGACGCCTAGCCGGCGTGCGGCCTCGGCGGGCGCCGCTATCGCGGTGGCTTCCATCGCCACGTCCCTGAAGCGGTACCCCAGCCGGCTTTCAAACAGCGCCATGGCGTCGTTGGTTTCCAGGTCTTCCTGCACCAGGCGGCGCATCAGCGGCTCGGGGCCCATCAGGTTGAAATAAGCCACCGCGGCATCGTCCCAGTAGCGCACCGTCGCCACGCTCAACACCTTCTCGCCGGGCTGCAGCCGCAGCGCTGCCGCTACATGAGCCGGCGCGCGCATCAGGCGCACGGAAGCCAGCTTGCCATAGGCCAACTGGCCGCGGGCGCGGGCAGTCTCATAGAAGCCTGTCAGCGCGCCGAGGCTCGGCGTGTCCGCCGGACGGGTTACAAAACTGCCTTTGCCATTGACCTTCTCGATCAGGCCAGCGTTGTGCACGCCGGACAGGGCCTGGCGCACGGTGATCCGGCTGACGCAGAACTCGGCCATCAACTCCGCCTCAGACGGGAGTTTTGCGCCTGGCCCCCATGTATTGCAGGCAATCCGCTGGCGGATCTCGTTTTCGATCTCTTTGAACCTGGGCAGCGCCACGTGTTTCCCGCCTTGGCGGCGGCTCCGAACTGGGTGAGCCGATTATACCTATCATGATAGGTGGCGTCATAGCCTATTGACCTGTTATAACAGGTAATGGCAGTATCTATCGTCAGCAGATGTGTGCATCCACCGAAGATCACCGCATGCTGGCAACTCAGGAGACACCAAATTGAATACCAGGGCATCACAAGACCCCGCGGGGCCGGCGGCGGAGTTCGATTACATCGTCATTGGCGCGGGATCGGCCGGATGCGCCGTGGCCGGGCGCCTGGCTGAGGACCCCAATGCAACGGTAGCGCTGCTGGAGGCGGGGCCGCATGACCATCACTACTCGATCTGGGCGCCGGTGGGTATTGCCGCGGTCGTCGCCAAGGCCGGGCCGCGCAACTACGCCTACTACACCGTACCGCAACCCGGGCTGAACGGGCGCCGCTCCTACCAGCCGCGCGGGCGCGGCCTGGGCGGCAGTTCGTCGATCAACGGCATGGTCTATATCCGCGGCCACCGGCGCGACTATGACGATTGGGCCGCTCTGGGTTGCCGGGGCTGGAGCTTCGAAGACGTCCTGCCCTACTTCCGCCGCAGCGAGCGCAATCCTCGGCTCGCCGGCCAGGAACACCCCCTGCATGGCAACGACGGCCCGCTGCACGTGAGCGACCTGCGCTCGCCCAACCCGTTCGCGCAGCGCTTTGTCCAGGCTGCGATGCAGGCCGGCCTGCCGCACAATGACGACTTCAATGGCCTCAGCCAGGAAGGCGTGGGCCTGTTCCAGGTGACGCAGCGCAACGGCGAACGCTGGAACGCGGCACGGGCCTACCTGCACGGCGGCAATGCGGCGGACACGGCGCTGAACGGCGGCCGCCGCGGGCTGGCAGTGCTGACCGACACGCAGGCGCTGCGCATCGTGTTTGAAGGCAAGCGCGCTGTCGGCGTGGAAGTCTTGCGCAGCGGCATTGTGCAAATGCTGCGCGCACGGCGCGAGATCGTGGTCAGCGGCGGTGCCTTCAACTCGCCGCAACTGCTGCTGGCCTCCGGCATCGGCCCGGCAACGCAGTTGCGCGGCTTCGGCATCGAAGTGGTCCATGACCTCCCGGGCGTGGGCGAAAACCTGCAGGACCATCTCGACATCATCGTCAACAAGCAGCTGCAGACCACCGAGCTGTTCGGCAAGACCGCCCGCGGCATGCTGCGCCTGGCGCGCGAAGTGCTGCGCTACCGGCGCGCGCGCACCGGCATGGTGTCGTCCAATGTTGCCGAGGCCGGGGCCTTCCTGCGCACCCGCCCTGAGCTGGAGATCCCCGACGTGCAACTGCACTTTGCCGTGGCGCTGCTCGGCAACCGCAACCTGGGCAATCTCGGCCACGGCTACTCCTGCCACGCCTGCGTGCTGCGGCCGAAGAGCCGCGGCCATGTCCGCCTGCGCAGCGCGGACATGCGCGAAACGCCGGTGATCGACCCGCGCTTTCTGTCGGCCGAAGAGGACATGGCCGGCATGGTCGAAGGCGTGCGCGCGATTCGCCGCATCTTCGCGCAGCCGGCGCTGGCGCAGCACGGCGGGCGCGAGATCCTGACCGACGCCTTCGGCCCCGACAGCAGCAATGAAGCCGCCATCCGCGACTTCGTGCGGGCCCACGCGGACACGGTCTACCACCCGGTCGGCACCTGCAAGATGGGCGTCGACGAGATGGCGGTGGTCGATCCCGACTTGCGCGTGCATGGCGTGGAGGGCCTGCGCGTCGCTGACGCGTCGATCATGCCTACGCTGATCGGCGGCAACACCAACGCGCCCGCCATCATGATCGGCGAAAAGGCCGCGGACCTGATCAAGGCCGCGCTCCGCTAAGCCGGCTCACACCCTGCGTTGTCAACCACAATACCGAGGAGACCCCCCATGCAAGCCACTGCCGCAGTCACCATCAGCCCGGAAGCCTACCGCGCGCTGGAAAACGAAGCCTTTCCCTTTACCGTGCGCCGCTGCACGCCGACGATCGGTGCCGAAGTCGAAGGCATCGATTTCCGCGAACCGCTGGACGACGACACCTACCTCTCGCTGCGCCGCGCGCTGCTGAAGTACAAGGTGCTGTTCTTCCGCAAGCAAACCATTACGCCCGCTCACCACGTGGCTGTGGCGCGCCGCTTCGGCGAACTGGAAGTGCATCCGATGCTCAGCTGCCACCCGGAGCTGCCCGAGCTGGTGGTATTCGGGCGCGACGGCACCACGCGCGGCCGCGAGAACCTGTACCACTCGGACGTTAGCTGGCGCGAGATCCCGTCGATGGGTTCGATGCTGCGCTGCGTGGAGTGCCCCGAGGTTGGCGGCGACACCATTTGGGTCAACATGGCCGCCGCTTACGAAAACCTGCCCGAAGACGTCAAGGCACGCATTGCCAGCCTCCTGGCCGTACACGACGCCATCCCGCTCTTCGGCGCGGCCCTGGACGAAGGGAAGTACGCCGAGATGCGCGCCAAATATCCCCCCATGGTCCATCCGGTAGTGCGCACGCACCCGGAGACCGGCGAGAAGATCCTGTTCGTCAATGGAGCCTTCACCACGCACTTCACCAATTTCGCCAAGGAACAGCCATACCGCTTCGGTTCGGACTTCCGTCCCGCGGAACTGGACCTGCTGCAGTACCTGTACCGCCAGGCCGCCGCGCCGGAATACCAGGTGCGCCTGCGCTGGCAGCCCGACACCATTGCACTGTGGGACAACCGCTCCACGCAGCACTATGCGGTGCAGGACTACTTCCCGGCCGTGCGCCACATGAACCGCGCCACCATCATCGGCGACCGTCCGGTCTGACCGAACCCCAACCCATTCGAGGCAACCGGCATGCATAGCGTCGACACGTTCTATATCAACGGCAAGTGGGTGCAGCCCGCAGCGGGCGCAGCCCAGGCCGACATCATCGATCCGGCCACCGAAGCAGTCGCGGGCAAGCTCGCCATGGGCACCGCGGCGGACGTGGACCGGGCCGTGGCCGCCGCGCGCGCGGCCTTTCCGTCCTGGTCAGAGTCCACGCGGGAAGCGCGTATCGCCCTGCTCGAGCGCATCATCGCCGCCTACCAGGCGCGCATGGGCGACCTGGCGCAGGCGGTGCGCCAGGAAATCGGCGCGCCGGTCACGCTGGCCACCAACCTGCAGGCCGCCATCGGCCTGGCGCAATTGCAGGCGACGCTGCAGGCGCTGCGGGACTTCGAGTTCGAAGCCGCCCGCGGCAAGAGCTATATCCTGCGCGAGGCCATCGGCGTGGCAGTGCTGATCACGCCGTGGAACTGGCCGCTGAACCAGATCGCTGCCAAGGTGGCGCCGGCGCTGGCGGCGGGCTGCACGGTGGTGCTCAAGCCGTCGGAGATCGCGCCGCTGGACGCGCGGATCTTCGCCGAGATCATGGATGCCGCCGACACGCCGCCGGGCGTCTTCAACATGATCTATGGCGAGGGCCGCGTGGTCGGCGCCGCGCTGTCGTCGCATCGCGACGTCGACATGGTGTCGATCACCGGCTCGACCCGCGCCGGCGTGGAAGTGGCCATCAGCGCCGCGCCCACGGTCAAGCGCGTGGCGCAGGAACTGGGCGGCAAGTCGCCCCTGATCATCCTGGACGATGCCGACCTGCAGGCTGCGGTGACCAGCGGCGTGGCGCAGTGCATGGTCAATTCCGGCCAGACCTGCATCGCGCCCACGCGCATCCTGGTGCCGCGCTCGCGCTACGAGCAGGCCGTGCAGATCGCCGCCGCCGTGGCCAATGCGGTGAAGGTGGGCGACCCCTCCGATCCCGAAACCAAGATGGGTCCGATCTCCAACCGCGGCCAATACGACAAGGTGCAGCACCTGATTGGCGTGGGCATCGAGGAAGGCGCGCGGGTGGCTGCCGGCGGCCCGGGCCGCCCGGATGGGCTGGAACGCGGCTTCTATGCGCGCCCGACCATCTTTGCCGACGTGCGCAACGACATGACCATCGCGCGCGAGGAGATCTTCGGCCCGGTGCTGTGCCTGCTGCCGTACGACACCGAGGATGAAGCCGTGGCCATCGCCAACGACACTGAGTTCGGCCTGGCCGCCTACATCGCCTCGTCCAGCCCGGAACGCACGCGCAAGCTGGCCGCGCGGCTGCGCGCCGGCAATGTGCGCATCAACGGGGCAATGATGGACATCACGGCCCCGTTCGGCGGCTACAAGACCTCCGGCAACGGCCGCGAATACGGCCCGGAAGGCATTGCCGAATTCCTGGAAACCAAGACTGTGACCGGCTGAGCCTGCGTTGCTTCGGCGCTTCGGCGCTTCGGCGCCTGACCGCCCGGTCGTGCAGCACAACGCTGCCGCCCGGGCGGTGTCGCTTTCAAGGCACGCGCGAGCAGCCGGCGCAATGCCTGCCGTGCTTGTCTGACATCGGCGCGCGGCGGTGTCCGACAGCCGCCGACTGCCAGCCAGCTATCTTCATAGCAGCGCCAGGCCTTTTTGCCAGGGCGCCCGGCTATGTCGACCATTCCCGAATCCGCTGCCTCGCCGATTCCCCCGGTTCAAGATGTCCCGTCGGCGGAAGGGGCCGGCGTGCGCGCAGATCTGCCGGCCGGCGCCGAGACCGAAGCCACGGCAGGCTCGACTGCGGTCACCGCAGGCGATGCCGTCACCACATCCCTGCATCGCGCCAGCACGGCGCTGGTGGTGTTGGCCACACTCTTTTCGCTGTACGCCATGCATATCGCGCGCGACTTCCTGGTTCCGGTGGTGATTGCGATTGTGCTGGCCTATTTGCTGGATCCGCTGGTCTGTGCGCTGCAGCGGCTGGGCCTGCCGCGCGCCGTGGCCGGCACGGTGGTGCTTCTGGCCCTGCTGGGCGCCCTGCTCAGCGGCGCGTACCTGCTGCATGGGCAGGTAGAGTCCATCGTCAACAGCTTGCCTGAGATGGCCAGCAAGCTGTCGCGCTCCGTGGAGGCGCTGATGAGCGGCGGCGACTCCATGCTGCAGAAAATACGCCGCGCCGCCACCGTCCTCAGCGGCACCGGCCAGCCGCCGCCGGCGCGCGGCACGCATGTGGTGGTGGACCAGTCGGCAGGCCAGATCGACCACATGCTGCTGGCCGGCTCGGTCAGCATTTTCACCATGGCCGGCCAGGCGGTGGTGGTGGTGTTCCTGCTGTACTTCCTGATGCTCGCGGGCGATACCTTCAAACGCAAGTTCATCAAGATGATGGGAACCACCATTTCGGAAAAGAAGATCAGCGTGCATATGCTGGACGAGGTCAACCACTCCATCCGCCGCTACATGGGAATATTGCTGCTGACCAACGCGGGCCTTGGCGTCTGTACCTGGCTGCTGTTGAAGTGGCTTGGGGTCGACAACGCCGGCAGTTGGGCACTCGCCGCAGCGGCGCTGCATCTGGTGCCTTATTTTGGCGCCATGGCTGTCGCAGCGTGCCTGGGGATGGTGACATTCATGCAGTTCGGCACCCTTGGCATGGCGGCAGCGGCCGCGGGCGGCTCGCTGCTCATCGCCACCCTGATCGGATCGGTGATCACCACCTGGTTGACCGGCCGCATGGCCCGGATGAACGCCGTCGCGGTCTTTGTTGCACTGCTTTTGCTCACGTGGCTCTGGGGGGTGTGGGGCATGTTGCTTGCGATCCCGCTGATTACCAGCGTCAAGGTGGTTGCCGATCACATTCAAGGCCTGCAGGTGATGGCAGAGTTCCTTGGCGAGTAGCCGCCGCTCGCGGCCCACGGAACCAGCCTTCCGCCCCTATACTGGAAACGCGAATGCTGCGCCACAGCATTTTGTGCACCGGGGATCGGGCGGGGGAAGAATAATGATATTTCTATGCGACCTGTGCGACGCGCAGCTGGGCCGGCCTGGGCATGTGCCGCCGCACGCCAGACTGGTGATGTCGGCAACGCTGCGCACCGCCAGCGGCCACAATGCGTTTGTGTACAGATGCCAGCACTGCGGCCAGACGCTTTTGCTGGCATCGCAGGATGGCGAGGTCCCGGACCGCTGGACGCGGCTGGATGCGGACGGTTGGCAGTAGCCGCGGCCGGATGTGGCAAGTACTGCCCGTAGATGCCGTGCGCCGCGGCAACGGCTCCCCCCTGGGGGCTAATGCCGTTCAGTTGGCGACTGTCGTTCCCGCGCAGGCGGGAACCCAGTGACTTCATCCCCAAAGGGGACGTGAAAGACGCTGGATTCGCGCCTGCGCGGGAATGACGGTAGGGCTTGAGACCTTGACTGAACGGCATTACCCCCTAGGGGCAGGATTACAATCGTTGTCCCAGCCTCCCAAAAAAGACCCGCGCCACACACAGGCCGGCATCACCGAGACAACCATGCTGAACCTCCAGGACTCCTCGCTGCTGCGGCAGCAGTGCTATATCGACGGCCGCTGGATCGATGGCGAGCGCCGCATCGATGTGACCAATCCCGCCACCGGCGAGCGCGTCGGCCAAGTGCCGCAACTGGGCGCAGACGAAACCCGCCAGGCCATCGAAGCCGCCAACCGCGCGCTGCCGGCGTGGCGCGCCCGCACCGCCAAGGAACGTTCAGCGCTGCTGCGCAAATGGTTCGCGCTGATCCTGGCCAGCCAGGAAGACCTGGCGCGCATCATGACCGCGGAGCAAGGCAAGCCGATCGCCGAGGCGCGCGGCGAGATCGCCTACGCGGCCTCGTTTATCGAATGGTTTGCCGAGGAAGGCAAGCGGGTCTATGGCGATACCATTCCCGCCCCGGTGAGCAATCAGCGCATTGTCGTGACCAAGGAGCCGGTGGGTGTCTGCGCGGCCATCACGCCGTGGAACTTCCCGGCGGCCATGATCACGCGCAAGGCGGGCCCGGCGCTGGCGGTCGGCTGCACCATGGTGCTCAAACCCGCCTCGCAGACCCCGCTGACGGCGCTGGCGCTGGTGGCCCTGGCCGAGCGCGCCGGCATTCCGGCGGGCGTGCTGTCGGTCCTGACCGGCTCGGCCAGCGCGATTGGCGGCGAGATGAGCAGTAATCCGCTGGTGCGCAAGCTGACTTTCACCGGCTCGACCGAGGTCGGGCGCGTGCTGATGGCGCAGACCGCGTCGACCGTCAAGAAGGTGTCGATGGAGCTGGGCGGCAATGCGCCCTTCATCGTGTTCGACGATGCCGACCTGGATGCGGCAGTGGAAGGCGCAATCGTGTCGAAGTACCGCAACGCCGGCCAGACCTGCGTCTGCGCCAACCGCATCTACGTGCAGTCGGGCGTGTACGACGCGTTTGCGCAGAAGCTGGTGGCGGCGGTGGCGGCCCTCAAAGTTGGCAACGGCATGGATGACGGCGTGCGCATCGGCCCGCTGATCGACGACAAGGCCGTGGCCAAGGTGGAAGAACATATCGCCGACGCGCTCGGCAAGGGCGCCCGCCTGCTGCAGGGCGGCCAGCGCCACGCGCTGGGGCATTCCTTCTTCCAGCCGACCGTGCTGGCCGACGTCGCCCCCGGCATGCTGGTCGCGCGCGAGGAGACCTTCGGCCCGCTCGCACCGCTGTTCCGTTTCGAGACCGAGGACGACGTCGTCGCCATGGCCAACGACACCGAGTTCGGGCTGGCCAGCTACTTCTACGCCCGCGACCTGGGGCGGGTCTGGCGCGTGTCCGAACGGCTGGAGTACGGCATGGTCGGCGTGAACACGGGCCTGATCTCCAACGAGGTGGCGCCGTTCGGTGGCGTCAAGCAATCGGGCGTGGGCCGCGAAGGCTCGCACTACGGCATCGACGATTACCTGGTCATCAAATACACCTGCATGGCCGGCATCTGACGATGCCTGGCCTCAGCACGCCGCGTGCCCGCATGCGGCATGCCGGGGTCCGGCCCACGGCTCGGCCAGGCGGCAGGCGTCCCGAAACCGCGCGATCCGGTCATGGACGCGTTGCATCTGTTCGAGCTGGTAGCTGGCCCGCTCGAAGCTGTAGCGGGTCCCAAACTCATACAGCGCCCCGTCGGCGGCGCGGGACAGGCCTTCCAGCGCCTGCGCCAGCGCCCGACCTTCCACACTGCGGTGCCGGCGCAAGCGCCAGGACAGGGCCTCCTGGCCCTGGTCCAGCAGGCTTTGCTCGAGGTAGCCAAGGCGCTCGGCGAGGCCCTGCGCGTCATGCAGCACCGAAAGATAAGCGCACACGACCGCGAGGCGCCGGTGCATTTCGCCGCCGCGAAGCAGCAGTTCGCGCGCACAGGCGCGGAAGGCTTCCGCCTCGAACGCCGTGCCTGCGGCCGTGGACTCCCGCATGTAGACGTCCAGCGGCAGCACTGATACCGCCAGCCCGGGCGGCAGCACACTGGTGAAACGGCTGGCGATGGCCTGCTGCAGTGCGCTGTCCAGTTCGCAACAGGTCTGCGCGTCGGCATCGACGTAGAAATCCAGCGCCGGCTGCCGCCCGTGCCCCACCGACACCACGGCACGCGCGGGCGGGCGCCCGGCCATGGCCAGCACTTCCAGGCCGGCTTCGATGCAGCGCTGCTCCCCGGCTTCGGCACCCAGCGCCAGGACGATATCCTGCATCTGCAGTGTGCCGACGATTTCCCTCCGGGTTGCCGCGGGCAGGAAGGCGCCCCGGCGGTCGGCGGCCATCGCCATCCGCTTCAGGTCGACATGTGTTGTCGCATTGCCAGTCATATACCCTCTGATTGCTGAAGTCGTGTTCTATGCCCGCCGCGTAGCCATGACAATGGCGGCATGCAGGCTTTGCAGGACGTGCGGCGGCTCGGCCCTGGTCAATGCGGCCAACAGCATGCCGTCGTCCAGCCGGAAGCGGCACAGCACCAGGTGGGAGCGCGCCAGCGCCAACATCTGCGGCGGTGTCAGGGACACCAGCACGCGGCCGACATCGCGGTCGATCCCCAGCCGGAACAGGGCCTCGGCCTCGTTCTCGCGCATGAGCCGCTGCGCCAGCAGCAGGTAGGACAGGTTCAGCGCCTTGATCTCCCGAAGGCTGTCGCTGTCGGGCCCCTGGCCATGGTCCTTGCCGGCCGGCCCGGCTTGCCTTGCATGCTTCATGTCAGCCTTGCGCCAGACGTGCTTCGTCAATTGCCATGAACAGTCCAGGCGCGGGCGCATGGGCCAGGATCATGGGGCGCCCGGCGATGGCCCGCAGCGCGTGCTTGTCGCGCAGCGTGATGGTCCGGTGCCGCACCCCGATCAGTCCGACCTCCGCCAGCCGCGAGAATTGCCGGCTCACCGTTTCCAGCGTCAGGCCGATATAGCTGCCGATCTCTTCCCGGCTCATGCGCAACACGAATTCCGAGGACGAGAAGCCACGCGCCGCAAAGCCGTCGGCCAGCCACAGCAGGAAGGTCACCAGCCGCTCTTCGGCAGTCATCAGCGCCAGCATGGTCTGCAGCGCCCGCGCATGCCGTAGCTGGGCGTCCAGGGCCAGGAACAGCCGGTTGCCGAGCGGCGGCAGGCTGGCCGCCGCATGGCGCAGCGCATCCACCGGGAACTGGCACAGCTTGGTGTCTTCCAGTGCGGTGGCGTAAGACGCGTAGCGCAGGCCTGCCAGGCTATCCAGTCCGACCATGTCGCCGGGAAAGTGGAAGCCGACCACCTGGGTGCGTCCGTCCTCGGTCGTGACATGGGTCTTGAGGGTGCCGGCACGGATGGCATACAGCGCGGTTACCGGGTCGCCCAGCAGGTACAGGAATTCGCCCTTGCGCAGCCGGACCGAGCGCTGCCCCGGCTCGGCGCCGGCTGGCTGGCAGCCATGGCGCCGCTGTCCGCAGTCCGGGCAGCCGCCGGCCATCTGGCAACCGGTGCTGCACGGCATGGCATTGTGCCGCGGGCGGCGTTGGTCGGACTGTGTCATTGGCGCTGTGAATGGAATCGCTGAGAACCCCTGTGCGCCCATTCTAGGGAGCCGGCCCGGCCAGACAATCCGTACATTCTGATTTGCGGCAAGGAACCTTCTGACTCTGAGGACGCCTCCCGACAGCGGCTTGCTGCATTGGCCGGATGCGTATTTGCCCTGCAAGGCAGCCGCAGGGGTATGCTTACAGCACCATCAGGATCAAAGGCGCTGGCTCACGCGGGCACACGCGCCCCGGACCAACCATGACCAGATGCCCCGACGATCCGCAACCGCAAGCCGGAAGCGCGCACGGCCCCGGCGCTGGCGGCCAGGACGACCGTCAGGCGGCGGATACACCCTATCGGACGCTGGTGGAAGCCATCCAGGACTACGCCATCTTCACTCTCGACGTCGACGGCCATGTCTCCAGCTGGAACAAGGGTGCGGCGCGCATCAAGGGGTATCAGCGAGACGAGATCCTGGGCAAGCACTTCTCGCAGTTCTACACGCCCGACGCGGTCGCCCGGCATTGGCCCGAAGCCGAGCTCAAAGCCGCCGCCGAACTGGGCCGGTTCGAGGACGAAGGCTGGCGCGTGCGCAAGGACGGCACCCGCTTCTGGGCCAACGTCGTCATTACCGCCCTGCGGGACGCCGACGGCCGGCTGATCGGCTTCGGCAAAGTCACGCGGGACCTGACCGACCAGCGCCGCGCCGCCGAGGCGCTGCGCGAGAGCGAGGAAACGCTGCGCCTGCTGGTGGAGGGCGTCAAGGATTACGCGATCTTCATGCTCGATCCCGGCGGCCGTATCGTCAGCTGGAATTCCGGCGCATCGTATATCCAGGGTTACCGCCGCGACGAGATCATCGGCCGGCATTTCTCGGTGTTCTACCCGCGGGAAGACCTTGCCGCGGGCAAACCGGAACGGCTCCTGGACCTGGCGCGCCGCGCCGGGCGCGTCGAGGACGAAGGCTGGCGGGTGCGCAAGGACGGTTCGCTGTTCTGGGCCAATGTCACCCTGACCGCGATCTACGACGAATCGCGCGCGCTGCGCGGCTTTGCCAAGGTGACGCGCGACATGAGCGAACGCCGCCGCCGCGAGGAACTGGAACGCTCCAGCCAGCGCCTGAACGAATTCCTCGCCACGCTTTCGCATGAGCTGCGCAATCCGCTGGCGCCGGTGCGCAGTGCGCTGACTGCAATGCGGCTCGCACCGGAAGATGGAGCGCTGGCAAACAAGAGCCTGGGCCTGATCGAGCGCCAGGTGGCTCACCTGAGCCGGCTGGTGGACGACCTGCTCGATATCGGGCGCATCACCTCCGGCCGGATCGAACTGCGCACCGGGCCGGTCCAGTTCAACGACATCCTTGCGCTCGCCATCGAAGGGGCCCGGCCCGTGCTCGATGCCAAGGCACAGCGCGTGGACGTGCAGAACCCGGCCGGGCCGATCCGCATGGATGCCGACAAGACGCGGCTGGTGCAGGTCATGCAGAACCTGGTGCTCAATGCGTCGAAGTTCTCGCCGCCGGGCACGGTCGTGGTAATTGCCGCCACGGTCCAGAACCGCACACTGGAGGTCCGGGTCATCGACCAGGGCCGCGGCATCGCCCCCCGCGCCACCGAGGACATCTTCCACCTGTTCGTGCAGGAAAGCCGGCCGGGCACGGATGTGCACGGCGGGCTCGGCATCGGCCTGTCGCTGTGCCGGTCGCTGGTGGAGCTGCATGGCGGCACGATCGCTGCCGCCAGCGCCGGGCCGGGGCTGGGCAGCACCTTTACCGTGCGCCTGCCGCTGCCGGCCGCGCACCAGGCCGACGCGGTCCACGGCCCGGCACAGCAGGCGCCAGGCCCGGGCACGCCGAAGCTGCAGGCACAGCGCATCCTGCTGGTCGACGACAACCGCGACGCCGCCGACAGCCTGGCCATGCTGCTGGAGATGTGCGGCCACGAGGTGACCATTGCCTATGACGGTGCCGAAGCCCTGCACGTGGCCCCGCGCTGCCGTCCGCATATCGCGCTGATCGACCTGGCCATGCCCGGCATGGACGGCTTCGAGGTGGTGCGCGCCATGCGCGGCGTGGCCGGCACCGAGTTGACGCGCTTCGTGGCGCTGACCGGCTTCGGCCTGCCCGCGGACCGGCAGCACACCGAGGCAGCCGGTTTCGACGCGCACCTGGTCAAGCCGGTGGAGCTGGAAACGCTGTTCGCCACAATTGCGCGGCTGCGCCGGCCGGACTGACCAGCCGCAGCCCCGAACGCGACCTTCGTCAATCCCAAACACGCGCCCGCCGCCCCTGCGACACACTAGGGCCATGGGCTCTATGGCCCATTCCATCGCAACAGACCACAGAAAGGAGACAGCGATGCAGGGTTGGATCAGGCGCGCAGCCGCAGGGCTGCTGTTTGCGTTGGCGGCCACCGCCGGCGGTACCGCGCTGGCGGACTATCCCGACAAGCCGGTGCGGCTGGTGGTGCCCTTCCCGCCCGGCGGCGCCACCGACCTGCTCGCGCGCGAGATCGGCAACGCGCTGTCGCTGCGGCTGCACCAGCCGGTGGTAATCGACAACCGGCCTGGCGCCGGCGGCAACCTGGCGGCCATCGCCGTGGCGCGCGCACCGGCCGACGGCTACACGCTGCTGTTCGGCACCTTCGGCTCGCTGGCGGTGAACAAGAGCCTCTATGACAAGCCCGGCTACGATCCGCTGAAGGACTTCGCACCGGTCGCTTCGGTCGCTTACCTGCCCAATGTGCTGGTGGTGCATCCCAGCGTGCCGGCGCACAACGTGCCGGAACTGCTGGCGCTGGCGCGCAAGGAACCGGGCAAGCTGACCTACGGCTCGTTCGGCAACGGCTCGTCGTCGCACCTGGCGGGCGAGCTGTTCACGCACCTGGCCGGCGTCAATATCACGCACATTCCATACAAGGGCAGCGCCGCGTCGATGACGGACCTGATCGGCGGGCGCATCACCATGATGTTCGACAGCGTCTCGACCGCGCTGCCGTATATCCGCGACAGTCGCGTGCGCGCGCTGGCGGTGACCACGCAGAAGCCATCGGACCAGCTCCCGGGCGTGCCGACGCTGGCCGCCGCCGGCGTGCCCGGCTACGAACTGACCGCGTGGTTCGGCGTGGCCGCGCCGGCTGGCACGCCCAAGGTAGTGATCGACCGCCTCAACGGCGAGATCGTGGCGGCGCTGAAGCAGCCGGAAATGGTTGCCAGGCTCGCCAGCCAGGGCACCGTGCCCTTCCCCGCGACGCCGGCACAGTTCGGCAGCTATATCCGGGCGCAGTACGAAAAGTGGGACAGCCTGATCAAGTCGGCCAATATCAAGCTGGACAACTGATAGCCCGACCGATGGCCTGACTCAGGCCGCGTCCGGCGCGCCGAAGCGCCACGACAGCCGGCGCGCCGCCTGCCTCAGCAGCGCGGCGGTGGTACCTTCGGTGCTGCTGTCGAAGCTGCCGCTGGAACCCATCACCGCGATCACCAGCGCCAGGCTGCCGGTATGGTCGAACACCGGCGCCGCCAGCGTGTCGATGCCCGGCACCGGGTGGCTCAGCGCATTGTCGAGCCCGGCCGCGCGCACCTGAGCCAGGCCGCCGGCGTAGGCCGGCGCCAGCTTGCCGCCGGGCGCAAGCACTTCCGCCGCGGCGGTGCCGGCCATGCGCAGCTCATCTTTTTCCAGCAGGCCCGCCAGCACGTTGGCCGGCAGCCAGGCCGCCGCAGTGCGGCCGATGGCGGTATGGACCAGCGACAGCACCGTGCCCACGCGCAGGCTCACGTGCTGCGGCCGCGCCGATTCCTCCAGCCGGACCACCGTCGGCCCCAGCGGCCCCAGCACCGCCATGGCCACGCTCAGGCCCGTGGCGCCGGCCAGCTCGATCACCTCCGGTTCCGCCTCGCGCGTCGGCGACAGCCGCTGCAGCGCAATCAGTCCCAGCTCCAGCGCCAGGGGTCCGCACAGGTAGTTGCCCGCCGCATCGCGCGCCAGCAGGCCGGTCTTCTGCAGGCTGACCAGATGCGGGAACGCCTTGGCCGGCGGCATGCCCGCGGCCAGCGCCAGGTCGCGCAGCGCCAGCGGCCGGCCGGCAGCCACCAATGCGCCCAGCAACTGTCCGGTGCTGTCCAGCGACTGGATGCCGCGCTGCGGCTTGCCGCCTTCCAGGTCTTGCCGGGCTTCTGTAGCGCTGTTCATAACGGCTCCTGTGCTTCGCGCAGCGCGGCGCCGATGTCGGCCGCCGCAGCCAGCAGGGCCTGCGCCGCCGCGCCACGCCAGTCCACGTCGATGGCACCGGTCGAACCCACCAGCGTCAGCACGAGCCGCAGCGCTCCCGCTGCGTCCAGCACCGGCACGCTGAGGCTGCTGACCGCCGGACTGGGGGTGTCGATGCTGCGCTCGATGCCGCGTGCGCGGATCTCAGCCAGCCTGGCGCCGAAGGCGGCCAGGTCGGACTCGGTCGCATCCGGCTGCTGCGCGCGCCACAACGGCTGCCACAGCGCCGGCGGCTGGAAGGCGCAGAACACGCGCCCGGTGGCGGTAGCGGACAACGCCATCACCGTGCCCACGTGCAGATTGACGTGCAGTGGCGCGCTGGCCGGCACATAGCGCACGATGGTCGGGCCCTGCGGCCCGGCAAGGCTCGTCGCCACGCTGAAGCCCAGGGCCTGCGCCAGCGCATCCACCCGCGGCAACGCGGCGCGCCAGGCAGGGTCCTGCTCCAGTTGCAGCATGCCCAGCCGCAGCGACAGCGGCCCGGGCTCGTAGCGGCCCGACAGGTGGTCGCGCTTGATCAGGCCCAGCCGTGTCAGGCTGACCAGGTAGGCATGCGCCTGGGCCGGCGCCAGTTGCGCGGCGTCGGCCAGCGCGGCCAGCGCCAACGGCGCGCGCGCAGCGGCCAGCGCCGCCAGCAGGCGCCCGCCCACCTCCACGCTCTGGATGCCGCGCTGTGCCTTGTCGGCACGCGCCGCGGGCTCGCCTGCCTGTGCTGCTTCCCCAGCCTTGCGTCTGGCCATTGCCATCCAGTGTGATCGGAAACCCCGGATATTAATCGAACGCCTCCCGAAGCTACACGAGCAAGGGTTTACCCGCGAGTTTCGGCATATCTGGAACGCGTTCGCCACTCACCTTAATTATTTGTCATAGACGAATCATTTCGCTATTGATTAATTTTCGAACGTTTCCTAAGATTGCACTACCCCGTCGCAACACGGCGCAACCGCGTCGCGAGACATCCCTAGCATTCATACGAACGGGGGCGAGACAGCACGCGCAGCCAGCGCAACGCAGCCATCGTGCCCTGCCGGTGCCGTCTCGCCTCCCCACACAGAGGAAAGACGCCATGTCCAAGGCATTCGCATCGCAGGCCGACCTGGAAGCCAAGCAAGTCACCTTTACCCAGCTGTCCGAAAACGCCTGGGCCTACACCGCCGAAGGCGATCCCAACTCGGGCGTGGTCATCGGCGACGACGGCGTGCTGATCGTCGACACCACCGCCACCCCGGCGATGGCGCAGGACCTGATCGCGCGCATCCGCACCATCACCGACAAGCCGATCAAGTACGTGGTGCTGTCGCACTACCACGCGGTGCGCGTGCTGGGCGCATCGGCCTACTTTGCCGAGGGCGCGCAGCAGGTCATCGCCAGCCGCGGCACCTACGAGATGATCGTCGAGCGCGGCGAGGCCGACATGAAGTCCGAGATCGAGCGCTTCCCGCGCCTGTTCGCCGGCGTGGAGACCGTGCCCGGCCTGACCTGGCCGACGCTGGTGTTCGACAAGGAAATCACGCTGTTCCTGGGCAAGCTGGAAGTGCGCATCGCCCACCTGGGTTCGGGTCATACCAAGGGCGATACCGTGGTCTGGCTGCCACAGCAGAAAGTGCTGTTCTCGGGCGACCTGGTCGAGTACGACGCTGCCTGCTACTGCGGCGACGCCCAGCTGGAGCAATGGCCGGCCACGCTGGACGCCCTGCAGGCGCTCAACCCCGAAAAGCTGGTCCCCGGCCGCGGACCCGCGCTGACCACGCCCGAGGAAGTGAAGCAAGGCATCGCCTACACCAAGGACTTTGTCTCCACCCTGTTCCAGGCCGGCAAGGAAGCCGTGGCCGAAAAGCTCGACCTGAAGGCCGCGATGGCGCACACGCGCCGCGCCATGGACCCCAAGTTCGGCCACGTCTTCATCTACGAGCACTGCCTGCCCTTCGATGTCTCGCGTGCCTACGACGAGGCCGCCGGGGTGCGCCATCCGCGCATCTGGACGGCCCAGCGCGACAAGGAAATGTGGGCCGCGCTGCAGGACTGAAGCAAGCAGAACCGAACCGGCAACAGAGCAACAAGGTGGATGGAGACACAAGCATGAGCAGCATCGACTACCAGCGGCTGTCGTTCGCATACCAGCCCTGCGCGGAACAGCGCGCCGGGCAATCCGCTGCAGCCGCGCCCGCCGCGGTGCATCCGGTGGTCGTGGTCGGGGCCGGCCCGGTCGGGCTGGCCACCGCCATCGACCTGGCGCAGCGCGGCGTGCGCGTGGTGCTGGTGGACGACGACTGCACGCTGTCCACCGGGTCGCGCGCGATCTGTTTTTCCAAGCGCACACTGGATATCTTCGACCGGCTGGGCTGCGGCGAGCGCATGGTCGACAAGGGCGTAGGCTGGCATGTCGGCAGGGTGTTCCTGCGCGACGAGCAGGTCTACAGCTTTGATCTGCTGCCCGAGAGCGGCCACCGCCGCCCGGCCTTTATCAACCTGCAGCAGTACTACGTCGAAGGCTTCCTGCTGGAGCGCGCGCAGGCGCTGCCCAATATCGAGATCCGCTGGCACAACAAGGTGGTCGGGCTGGAGCAGCGCGGCACGGGCGATGCCAGCGTGGTGCTGACCGTCGAAACCCCCGAAGGCTGCTATCCGCTGGCCGCGCGCTACGTGGTGGCCGCCGACGGTTCGCGCAGCCCGATGCGCAAGCTGCTGGGCCTGGACAGCAAGGGCCGCACCTTCCGCGACCGCTTCTTGATTGCCGATGTGAAGATGGAAGCGGACTTCCCGGCCGAGCGCTGGTTCTGGTTCGACCCGCCCTTCCACCCCAACCAGTCGGTGCTGCTGCACCGCCAGCCGGACAATGTCTGGCGCATCGACTTCCAGCTGGGCTGGGATGCCGACCCGGTGCTGGAGAAAACGCCGGAGCGCGTGATCCCGCGGGTGCAGGCACTGCTGGGCAAGGACGTGAAGTTCGAGCTGGAATGGGTCAGCGTCTACACCTTTTCGTGCCTGCGCATGGACAGTTTCCGCCATGGCAATATCCTGTTTGCCGGCGATGCCGCGCACGGCGTGTCGCCATTCGGCGCGCGCGGCGCCAACAGCGGCATCCAGGACGCGGAGAACCTGGCCTGGAAGCTGGCCTGCGTGCTGCAGGGCCAGGCCTGCGACAAGCTGCTGGACACCTACGCCAGCGAGCGCGAATACGCCGCCGACGAGAATATCCGCAACTCCACCCGCTCCACCGACTTCATCACGCCCAAGAGCGCGGTGAGCCGCGTGTTCCGCGATGCGGTGCTGACGCTGTCCAAGCGCCATGCGTTTGCGCGCACCCTGGTCAACAGCGGACGATTGTCGGTGCCCGCGGTGCTGCAGGATTCGCCGCTGAACACCAACGACGAACCGCAAGGCTATGCCGGCAACATGGTGCCCGGCGCCGTCTGCTGCGACGCCCCGGTATCCGGCGCGCACGGCGCGGGATGGCTGCTGTCGCACCTGGGCGGAGATTTCACGTTGCTGGTGTTCGGCAATCCCGATGCGATCGATGCCGGCACGCCGGGCGAGCTCGCCGCGCTGAAGCACGCGGGTGTGCCATTGCAGCTGGTCTATGTGACCGAGGCCACGGAGCCGGCGCCGAGCTGCACCGACGCCACCGTTCTGCGCGATCACGAGGGACTGGCCGCGGCGCGCTACGGCGCCACTCCCGGCACCTGCTACCTGATCCGCCCGGACCAGCACGTCTGCGCCCGCTGGCACCGCCCCGACCCGGCCGCGATCCGCACTGCGCTGGCGCGCGCCACCGGCGCCGACCTGCAAGCACCGCAGCCTGGCCGCATGGCCGCCTGAGACCGGCCAGATCCCTGCACCGCGGAGACTTTCATGCCCAATTCGCTCAATACCCAGCCTAACCTGGCGCGGCCCGACGACTTCTACGAAGCGCTGATCGACATGCACCGCGACCTCGACGACGCCCGGAGCCAGGCCGCCAACGCGCAGCTGATCCTGCTGCTGGCCAACCATATCGGCGACCACGACGTGCTGCTTGCCGCCATCGCCGCCGCGCGCGAAGGCGTGGCCGCCATGCCGGCCACGACGCCAGCCTGACCTGACGCCGGTGCGGCCAGGCCGCACCGGCGCCGCGTTTTTCTCAAACCATCCCGGGCCAACGCGCGCCAGACGCGGCCCGCTGGCGGCACCCGCCGGCTGCCCGCCGCCGCAGCCAACACCGTACGGAGACAACGTTCATGAGCCATCCGGTCTCAGGGGATCTTTCGTCCCTATCCAGCCTGACGCCCCCCGCCCAGCCCCTTCCCGCGCTGGCTGCGCCCGATGAGGACGCGCTCTACCGCAAGGTCTGGCTGCGCATCATCCCGTTCCTGTTCGTCTGCTACGTGGTGTCGTTCCTGGACCGCATCAACATCGGCTTCGCCCAGTTGCAGATGAAGCAGGACCTGGGCTTTAGCGACGCCATGTACGGCCTGGGCGCCGCGGTCTTCTACGTCGGCTACGTGCTGTGCGAGGTGCCCAGCAACATGCTGCTGGCGCGTTTCGGTGCGCGCCATACGTTCACGCGCATCATGGTGCTGTGGGGTGTGGCTTCGGTGGCGATGATGGCCGTTTCCACGCCCACCCAGTTCTACGCGCTGCGCTTCCTGCTGGGCGTATTCGAGGCCGGCTTCTTCCCCGGCATCGTGCTCTACCTGACCTACTGGTTCCCGGCGCGCCGGCGTGCCGCGGTGATGGCGATCTTCTTTGCCGGCGTGGCGGTGGCGGGCGTGCTGGGCGGGCTGGTGTCGGGCTGGATCATGCGCGACATGGCCGGCGTGCTCGGCCTGCAGGGCTGGAAGTGGATGTTTGCGATCGAGGGCGCGCCCGCGGTGCTGCTGGGTCTGGTGGCCGCGCGCTGGCTGGTGGACGGCCCGCAGCAAGCCAGCTGGCTGACCGACGGCGAACGCGCCCACCTGGCGCGTGACACCGCCGCGCAGGCGCATGCCGGCGGCCATTCGCTGCAGGCGCTGCGCCAGGTGCTGCGCAACCCGCGCGTGTACCTGTTCGCCTTCATCTATTTTTCGCTGACCTGCGGTTCGCTGGCACTGAGCTTCTGGATGCCACTGATGATCCGCGACTTCGGCATCACGGACGTGGTGTCGGTCAGCCTGTATTCAGTCGTGCCCAATGCGGTGGGCGCGGTCGGCCTGATCCTGATCGCGCGCCATTCCGACCGCACCGGCGAGCGCCACCGCCACTTCCTGCTGTGCACGGCAGGCGGCGCGCTAGCCCTGGCGGCGCTGACGCTGCACCTGCCCAGCCTGGCGTTGATGCTGGCCATCCTGTCGGTGGCCGCGGTGCTGATCTTTGCCGCGCTGCCGGTGTTCTGGTCGCTGCCGCCCAGCTACCTGCCGGGCGCGGGCGCGGCGGCGGGCATCGCCTTCATCAGCAGCATCGGCATCACCAGCGGCATTGTCAGCCCGTGGGTGATCGGGCAGATCAAGACCCAGACCGGCAGCCTGGACCATGCGCTCTACCTGCTGGCGGCGCTGCTGCTGGCCAGCGGGCTGGCGATGTGGCTGGGCGTGCCAAGACAGCCCGCGCGGCAGGCCTGAACCGGGCCACAGGCGTCTTCAAAACCGGAATGTCCGCACCCGCGGGGTGCGGCGTTCAGTGGGACCGGGCGCAGGGGATGACGGAGGCGATTTCCTCGCGCATTACCTCGACCACGTCGTCGATCTCCAGCCCTTCGGCCGTGACCAGCACGTCCTGTCCGCGGCCGATCGCGTAGACCACGCCGCGCCAGTGGCCGGGCTCGACGGCCTCGCACAAGCGGATATTGAATTCGGTGTCCTGATCCTGGCTATATACCGTCACCAGGTCGCCCACCTGGGGATTGCGCACCGCTTCTCCGTCGAACGCCCGGGCCACCACGGTCACCGGCGACTGCGTCAGCCCCCTGGCAAATCTTGCTCGCATGGTTCGCTCCTCTGTTTGCGATCCAAGTCCAGCTTACAAGAGGCCCGACAAATAACCAGGGATTTCCATCGAAAAGTGGAACCTGATGCGCTTTGCGCCTGTCAGACGCCGCCGGATAGACAGCGCGCGCAGATCGACCACAATAAAAGCACCGATCTTCGAGGAGACCCAACATGGGCAGCAACATACACGTCGTCCCGCACAACGAGGGCTGGGATGTCATCCACGAAGGCGCGCGCTACGCTGAATCGCACCATGCCACGCAGGAAGAAGCCGTCGCGGCCGGCGCCATTCAGGCGCAGCGCGAACATGTCGAACTGCTGATCCACGGCCGCGACGGCCAGATCCGGGCGCGCAACAGCTTCGGCCACGATCCGCGCGCCATTCCGGGCTGATCTTCCACGCGCGCTGCGTTGGTCAGTCCGCACCCCGCTACTTCTGCCGCGGGGGCACCAGGCCCTGGCCGGGCGCGCGCAACTCTCCCGCGCGCAGCAGCCGCACCGCGCAGGCCAGCGCGCGCGCCACGTTGTCGACCTCGCCTTGCATGCCAGTATCCTTGTCCAGCGTGGCGTGGCTGGTGGCATAGGGTTCGTAGTAGCCGATATAGCGGTCCAGCCGCGCCTGCGGGCCCGCCTCGATCAGCCCCATCCAGTCCAGCCAGTCGGACAGCGCGCGGCGCACGCCCTCGATGCCGGCCACGTCGCCGTGCACCACCAGGCCGTAAGCGCGCCCGGACAGGTGCTTGGGATAGTCCCAGCCCGCCAGCTCGATCGTCTTGGCGCGCACCACGTCCTTGCCGTGCGTGCTGGTGGGATCGGGATTGCCGCCGTCGGCACACACCAGCCGGTCCATCATCAGCTTCAGCGGGCTGGCGGCCTGGTACCAGTACACCGGCGTGACGATCAGCACGCCATGGCAAGCGGCCCAGCGCGGATAGATCTCGTTCATCCAGTCGTTGACCTGGCCCAGCGCATGGTTGGGATAGCAGCTGCATGGCCAGTGGCACAGCGGCATGGCCGTCGACACGCACGCCTTGCACGGATGGATGTGCAGGTCCGCGTCCGAGGTGAGGTGGCTCAGGTCGAGCAGGTCGACCTCGACGCCATCCGCCTCCAGGCGTTCCCGCGCGCGACCGGCCAGTCGCCAGGATTTCGACATCTCGCCCGGGCAGGTGTAGTCGTTGCGGGCCGCGCCACACACCAGCAGCACGCGCGACGGCGTGGCGGGATCGGCCTGGCGCTGCTGTGCGATCCGCACGGCCTCGCTGGCGGCGCGCCATTCATCCGAAAGGTCGTAATCAGGGTCTGCATAGCCAGGCCCCGCCTTATGCGTCTGCGGCGCCTTGCGGCCTTCCTGGTAGGCGTCCCAGGCGATGCGCTCGAGGCGGTCCAGGGCCTCGTCCTCCTGCCGGTACGCAGGGTCCGTGAAGCGCGCGAGAAAGCGCTCGCGGAAGGCATCGCGCGGCAGCGGGCCGGTCACCTGCCCCTTGCGCACATCGTCCGGGTTGCCGGGGTGGCGCGGCGCGCGCGGGGCATCCTGCAACGGCCGGGGTGGCTTGCGCGGGTGCTCTGGCATGGCGGTCTCCGTACGGGTGGTGGTGCGGCAGAGATGCAAGATGAGCGCCATCGCCCGGGCGCGGCTGGTCCCGCTTGCCGCCAGTCGTGGCAAACGCGCGCAGCGAGGCCGCCCCCCGGGCGTTCTTTCCATCGGCACGGCGCGCGCAGGTAGTTTTTACAAGCAGTTCCGCATCGCGCACATGGCGGGCAGCGGCGTAATCCCTTGAGGCGCCTCGGCTCGGCGCGTAACGGCGCCGGGCCGGGCGCGCTGGCACGCACTTCGCATGGAGGTGCCATCCCGCCGGCTGGCCGCGAGGCGCCGGTTCGGGATTTTGTTGCTCCGCCGGAGCGAAACACCGGGAGGACTTTGTGCGGATCTGCCAGATCGACCTGACCGGAGCGCCCGATGCCGATCAGCACGCACTGCAGCGCGTGGCGGCCCTGGGCTTCGACCACGTGCTGATCGGCGGCTGGCCGCACCTGCCTGGGGAACACACGCTTGCGGCCTGCGCCCGGCATGGGCTGGCGCCGCTGCTCGATATTTCGCTGGACCGCTATCTGGCCGACGGTGCCGCCGGGACTGACAACCTGCCGGACGCCGCCTGGATCGACACCGCGTCGCCGGCCTTTGCCCCCCACGAGACCGACAACCATATCCCCGGCACGCGCCTGCGCTGGCACGACCACCATATTGCCGAAGCGCTGGGGCAGTGGTGGGCGGCGCGGCTGCGCATGGCCTGGGCGGCGGGCGCCGCGGGGTTCTGCTGCCGCGCGCCGGCACGCGTGCCCGGCAGGTGCTGGACCGCGCTGCTGGAAACCCTGCGCAGCGATGCCGTGCCGGCCCAGGCCCCCGGCAGGCCGCGCTTTCTTGCCTGGACGCCGGGCCTGACGCCGGCGCAGTTGGACGATCTGGCGCCGGCGGGCTTCGACGGCGCTTTCTGCTCGCTGCCGTGGTGGGACTACCGCAGTGCCTGGCTGACCGAGGAGATGGCGCGACTGCGCCGCTTTGGCCGGGTCCTGGCGGCGCCGGCATTAACGCCGTCCAGTCATGACGCGCTCAGCGCGCGGCGCGCGCTGTGGACGGCTGCGGCCATCGGCGACGGCATCCTGGTGCCGGCGGGCTTCGAGACCGGCGGCGCGCTCGCGCGCGATCCTCTGGCCCCTGACGGCGCCGCGCAAGACGGCGCCCCCTACGACATCACCCATGAACTGCTGGAAGCCAACACCTGGCTGGCCGCGCGCGATCCGGCGCCGGCCCTTGCCGTGCGGCTGCTGAGCGGCCCCGATGCGCCGCTGACCGTGCTGGCGCGTTTGCCCGCGCCAGACCACGACTGCGCGTTGCCCAATGCGACGGTCCAGAGGGACGACCCCGCCGTGCCTGACGGCGGCCCGGCGCTGGCCGTGGTGCTCAACCCCGATCCGATCGCACCTGGCAGCCTTGGCGCCGACCGCGTGCTGAGCGCCTTGCCGCACGCCAGCGCCCGCCTTGAACCCGCGGCAGGCGGCCCCGGCGGCACGATAGACGGCGCCAGCCGGCTTGACGCGCTTGACAGCATCACGCTGGCGCCCGCGGATATCCGCCTGTATGAAGTGCCCCCGGTGCCGCTGCGCCGGCCCGGCATGCCCCGCCCCGACGCGCGCGCGCCGCATGGCCATGAGACCCTGGCCGTGACCGGCCTCGCCAGTGCGATGGTCGCGACGGAGGCCCCGCGCATCGCCATCGAGCGGGTCGAGCCCTCCTGCGACGAAGGCCGCTTCGCGGTGCGGCGCGTGGTGGGCGAGCGCGTGACCGTCAGCGCCGACATCTGGATGGATGGCCATGACAAGCTCGCCGCAGCCGTGCTTTGGCGCGCGCCGGGCGAGACCGGCTGGCATGAAGCGCCGATGCAGGCATTGATCAACGACCGCTGGCAAGGCAGCTTCCCGCTGGTGGCGCTGGGCCGGCATGAATTCACGGTCGAGGCCTGGCGCGACGCCTTCGCCAGCTGGCTCGACGAGGTCGGCAAGAAGCGCGCGGCAGGACTCGATGTGGCGCTTGAAACCGAAGAAGGCGCGCGGCTGGTGGCGGACGCGCTGCTCCAGTCCGGCCGGACGGGCAATGGCAAGGGGAATGGCCAGAAGGACAATCAAGAGGCCCCCGCGGACAGCAAGCTGTCCGCCATCGTCGACCAACTCACCGCCGCGGCCGGCGATGACGCGCGCCGCCTCGAACTGCTGCTGTCCGAGCGCACCGCGGCGGCGATGCACGCGGTGATGCAGACGCCGGCAGGACGCCCGTTTGCTTCGCGCCATCCGGTGACCATGCCCGTCGAGGCTGACCGCCTGGCCGCGCGCTATGCCAGCTGGTATGAACTGTTCCCGCGCTCGCAGAGTAACGACGCGCGGCGTCACGGCACTTTTGACGATGTCATTGCGCGGCTGCCCGCGATCCGCGCGATGGGCTTCGATGTGCTTTACCTCACGCCGATCCACCCGATCGGCCGCACCCATCGCAAGGGCCGCAACAACAGCTTGCGCAGCGAGCCCGGCGACCCGGGCAGCCCCTATGCCATCGGCGGCGAAGAAGGCGGCCACGATGCCTTGCACCCCGAGCTGGGCACTTTCGAGGATTTCCGCCGCCTGATCGACGCGGCCGCCGCCAACGGCCTGGAGCTGGCGCTGGACTTCGCGATCCAGTGCTCGCCCGACCATCCGTGGCTGAAGGACCACCCGGAGTGGTTCGCGCACCGGCCCGACGGCTCGCTGCGCTATGCCGAGAACCCGCCCAAGAAATACGAGGACATCGTCAACGTCGACTTCTACGCGGCGCCACCGGCCGGCGCCGCGTTGTGGCAGGCGCTGCGCGACGTGGTGATGTTCTGGGCCGGCCACGGCGTGCGCATCTTCCGCGTGGACAACCCGCATACCAAGCCGCTGCCGTTCTGGGAATGGATGATCGCCGACGTGCGCGCGCACCACCCCGACACCATCTTCCTGGCCGAGGCCTTCACCCGGCCCAAGATGATGGCGCGGCTGGCCAAGCTGGGCTTCAGCCAGTCATACACCTACTTCACGTGGCGCCACACCAAGTGGGAGCTGACGGAGTACATGACCGAGCTCACCCAGAGCCCGCTGCGCGACGTCTTCCGGCCGCATTTCTTCGTCAACACGCCCGACATCAACCCCTACTTCCTGCACCACGGCGGCCGTCCCGCCTTCCTGATCCGCGCGGCGCTGGCGACGCTGCTGTCGGGGCTTTGGGGCATGTACAGCGGCTTCGAGCTGTGCGAGAGCGCGCCCTTCGTGCTGGATGGCAAGGTGCGCGAAGAATACCTGGACTCCGAGAAATACCAGCTGCGCGTGCGCGACTGGCGGCAGCCGGGCAATATCGTCGCGGAAATCTCGCGCCTGAACGAGATCCGCGCCGGGCACCCCGCATTGCAGAATCACCTCGGCCTGCGCTTCTACCACGCCGGCAGCGATGCGGTGCTGTGGTTCGCGCGCTTCGTGCCGGGCACTGACTACCTGTTCGGCGACGATGTGCTGCTGGCGGCGATCAACCTGGATCCGCGCACGGCACACGACAGCGATATCGAAATTCCGCTATGGGAATGGGGCCTGCCCGACCAGGCCGGCCTGGCGGTGCAGGACCTGATGCGCGGCCAGCGCTTCGAGCTGCGCGGCAAGCACCAGCGCATCCGGCTCGACCCGGCGCAACTGCCTTTCGCGGTCTGGCATGTGCGCCCGCTGGAACGTCCCGCCCGCCGCCCACCCGTGGCGCCGGCTTCGACCGACCCGCACGGCGCCTGACAGGCATGCGTGGAGACACGGATGAGACGCCTTACCGAAACCGGCAATGCCGCCCTGCTCAACGCCGATCCGCTCTGGTACAAGGACGCGGTCATCTACCAGCTCCACATCAAGTCCTTCTACGACGCCAACGGCGACGGCGTGGGCGACTTCGCCGGGCTGCAGGCCAAGCTCGACTACCTGGTCAACCTGGGCGTGGACACCGTCTGGCTGCTGCCGTTCTATCCGTCGCCGCGCCGCGACGACGGCTATGACATCGCCGACTACCGCAATGTCCACCCCGACTACGGCACGCTGGCCGAGGCGCGGCGCTTCGTCGCCGCCGCCCATGCGCGGGGGCTGCGCGTCATTACCGAGCTGGTCATCAACCACACCTCTGACCAGCACCCATGGTTCCAGCGCGCGCGCCAGGCCAGGCCAGGCTCCGCCGCGCGCCGCTATTATGTGTGGTCCGACCATGACCAGGCCTATGCCGGCACGCGCATCATCTTCTGCGATACCGAGAAGTCCAACTGGAGCTGGGACCCGGTGGCGGGCGCCTATTTCTGGCACCGCTTCTATTCGCACCAGCCGGACCTGAACTTCGACAATCCGCAGGTGCTCAACGCTGTGCTGTCGGTGATGCGCTTCTGGCTTGACATGGGCATCGACGGGCTGCGCCTGGACGCGGTGCCGTACCTGGTGGAGCGCGAAGGCACCAGCAACGAGAACCTGCCGGAGACCCACGCCGTCATCCGCCATATCCGCGCGCACCTGGACCAGCACTTCCGCGGCCGCATGCTGCTGGCCGAAGCCAATATGTGGCCAGAAGACGCCCAGCAGTACTTCGGCCTGACCGGGCCCGAGCCGGAGGGCGATGAATGCCACATGGCCTTCCACTTCCCGCTGATGCCGCGCATGTACATGGCGATCGCGCGCGAAGACCGCTTCCCGATCACCGACATCATGCGCCAGACCCCTGAGGTGCCGCCCAACTGCCAGTGGGCCATCTTCCTGCGCAACCATGATGAACTGACGCTGGAGATGGTGACCGGCAGCGAGCGCGACTACCTGTGGGAAGTCTATGCCTCGGACCGGCGCGCGCGCATCAACCTGGGCATCCGGCGCCGGCTGGCCCCCTTGATGGAGCGCGACCGCCGCCGCATCGAGCTGATGAACAGCCTGCTGTTTTCGATGCCGGGCACGCCGGTGATCTACTACGGCGACGAGATCGGCATGGGCGACAACATCCACCTGGGCGACCGCGACGGCGTGCGCACACCGATGCAGTGGTCGCCTGACCGCAACGGCGGCTTCTCGCAGGCCGACCCCGAGCGCCTGGTGCTGCCGCCGCTGCAAGGGCCGCTGTACGGCTACGAGGCGGTCAACGTGGAGGCGCAGGCGCGCGACCCGCATTCGCTGCTGAACTGGATGCGGCGCATGCTGGCGCTGCGGCGCAAGCACCGCGCCTTCGGCCGCGGCACGCTGCGCTTCCTGTTTCCCGGCAACCGCAAGATCCTGGCCTACCTGCGCGAGTTCGAGGGCGAGCACATCCTGTGCGTGGCCAACCTGTCGCGCGCGCCGCAGGCGGTGGAGCTGGACCTGTCCGCCTTCAACGGCCGCGTGCCGGTAGAGATGATGGGCGCCACGCCGTTCCCGGCGATCGGCACGCTGACCTACCTGCTGACGCTGCCGCCCTATGGCTTCTACTGGTTCGTGCTGAGCGACGAGGCGCAGCCGCCCTCATGGCATGTGGAGGCACCAGAGCAAATGCCAGACCAGATCACGCTTGTGATGCAGAACACGGGCCGGCCCGAGCTGACCGACGCCTCGCGCCGCCTCATGGCCAGCGAAGTGCTGCCGCACTATATCGGCCGGCGCCGCTGGTTCGGCGCCAAGCATGAGCGCATCGAGCGCGTCGCGCTGACCTACCTGCTGCCTTTTGCGCGCGGCAGCGGCGGCGAGGATATCTACCTGGGCGAGGTCGAGGTGTCCCTGCCCGGGCGCACCGAACGCTACCAGTTGCCGCTGGGCATCCTGTGGGACCGCGAAAGCGCCGACGGCGTGTCGCAACTGGCGCAGGGTCTGTCGATGGCGCGCGTGCGCCAGGGCAGCCGCTTGGGGCTGGCCACCGATGGCTTCGTGGTCGAGCCGTTTGCGCGCGAGGTGGTGCGCGCGCTGCACGACGACGTGCAGATGCAGGCCGGCGACGACGTCATCCGCTTCCGCCCCGAACCCGGTCTGGCCGCGCTCGACCTGGAGCGCGACCCGATCGAGTATATGTCGGCCGAGCAGTCCAACAGTTCCCTCTCGTACAACAGCACGGCCGTGCTCAAGCTGGTGCGCCGGCTCTCGGGCGGCATCCACCCCGAGGCCGAAATGACGCGCTACCTGACCGCGCAGGGCTATGCGCACGCAGCCCCGCTGCTGGGCGAAGTGGTGCGCACCGGGCCGGATCGCGTGCCGCATACGATGATGCTGCTGCAGGGCTATATCCTGAACCAGGGCAATGGCTGGGACTGGACCCTGGACTACCTGGGCCGCACCATCGACGACGCCCTGCCCTCGCAGGAAGGCGAGGACGAGTTTGGCGAGGCCATGAACGGCTACGCCGCGCTGGCCGGCACGCTCGGCCGCCGGCTGGCCGAGCTGCATGCGGTGCTGGCGCGCCCCACCGGCGACGACGCCTTCGCGCCGCTGCCCGCCACCGATGGCGATGCGCGCGCGTGGGCCGGGCAAGCCCTGGACGCGCTGCAGCGCGCGCTGAACCGGCTGCAGCCTCCGCCCGCCACGGTGCCCGGGCCGGTGCGCCAGGCCTTCGAGGCCGACGTGCAGACCCTGCTGGCCGCGCGCGACGCGCTGCCGGCACTGGTAGAACAGCTTGCCGCCGCCGCGCCCGGCAGCCTGCAGACGCGCATTCACGGCGACTTCCACCTGGGCCAGGTGCTGATCGCGCAGAACGACACCTACCTGGTCGACTTCGAGGGCGAGCCCGGCCTGCCGCTCGACTGGCGCCGCCGCAAGACCTCGCCGCTGCGCGATGTGGCGGGGCTGCTGCGCTCGCTGGACTATGCCGCGGCCACGGTCGGCACCGACCGCCAGGAACGCACCCACAGCGAACTGCCGCCGCAACTGGCCGAACGCCGCGCGGTGCTGCTGGAGCAATTCCGCGCCACCGCCAGCGAAGCCTTCCTGAATTGCTACCGCCAGCACATGGAAGCCTCGCCCGCGCCGTGGGTGGCGCCCGACCAGCTGCAGCCCCTGCTCGACCTGTTCCTGCTGGAGCGCGCGGCTTATGAGGTCGAGTACGAAGCCGCCAACCGCGTGGCATGGATCGACCTGCCAGTCAGCGGGCTGGCCCGCCTGCTGCGCAAGCTGGCCATGCCGGGAGACCAGCCGTGATCCCCCCGGCCAACACCAGCGGTGACAGGCAGGCCGGGATGCTGCCGGAACACGAACTCGACGCCCTGCTTGGCGCACGCCACCACGACCCGTTTGCAGTACTGGGCCCGCATCCTGATGGCGACAGCACGTTGGTGCGCGTCTGCCTGCCGGGAGCGGCATCAGTGCAGCTGGCCGATGCCAGCGGATCACCGCTGGCGGACATGGAACGGCTGCATGGCGGCGGCGTCTTCGCCGCACGCCTGCAGCGCGCGCAGAAAGCCGATGCGGCCGGCTACCGGCTGCGCGTGCAATGGTCCGATGGCACCGAGCAATGCAGCGCCGATCCCTATGCCTTCGGCCTGCTGCTGGGCGAACTGGACCTGCACCTGATCGCCGAGGGCCGCCACTTCGAGCTGGGCGCCTGCCTCGGCGCGCAATGGCAGCGCGTGGACGGCATCGACGGCGTGCGCTTTGCGGTGTGGGCACCGAACGCGCGGCGCGTCTCGGTGATCGCGGACTTCAACGGCTGGCATCCGGCGCGGCACCCGATGCGGCTGCGCCATCCCAGCGGCATCTGGGAACTGTTCGTCCCTGCCGCACTGGGCGCGCAGCCGGGCAGCCGCTACAAATACGACCTGCTCGACCCGCACGGCACCGATCTGCCCGACAAGGCCGACCCGCTGGCGCAGGCCACCGAAGCGCCGCCCGCCACCGCATCGGTCGTCGCCGGGCCGGGGCAAGGCGCGCCGCCGTTTACCTGGCACGACGCCGCCTGGATGGCGCGCCGCGAAGCCGCCGACCCCTACAGCGCGCCGATGTCCGTCTACGAAGTCCATGTGCTGTCCTGGCTGCGCGCCGCCAATGACCCGCAACACGGCTGGGAAATCCTGGCCGACCGGCTGGTGCCGTATGTGCAAGAGCTTGGCTTCACCCATATCGAGCTGCTGCCCGTCACCGAGCACCCGTTCGGCGGCTCCTGGGGCTACCAGCCGCTGTCGCTGTATGCGCCCACCGCGCGCCTGGGGCCGCCGCAAGCCTTCGCCGCGTTTATCGACCGCTGCCACCAGGCCGGCATCGGCGTGATCCTGGACTGGGTGCCCGCGCACTTCCCCACCGATCCGCACGGGCTGGCGCGCTTCGACGGCACCGCGCTGTACGAGCACAAGGACCCGCGCGAAGGCTTGCACCAGGACTGGAACACGCTGATCTACAACCTCGGCCGCAACGAGGTGCGCGGCTTCCTGCTGGCCGGCGCGCTGCACTGGCTGGAGCACTTCCACGCCGACGGCCTGCGCGTCGACGCCGTGGCTTCCATGCTCTACCGCGACTACAGCCGCCAGCCGGGCCAGTGGGTGCCAAACCGCTTCGGCGGCCGCGAGAACCTCGAAGCCGTGGACTTCCTGCGCGAGCTCAACGCCGTGGTCCATGCGCGCTGCCCCGGTGCGCTGACCATCGCCGAGGAGTCCACCGCATGGCCCGGCGTGACCGCCAGCGTCGCCAGCGGCGGGCTCGGCTTCGACTTCAAATGGAATATGGGGTGGATGCACGATACGCTGCGTTACCTGGGCCATGAGCCCGTCCACCGTGCCTGGCATCACCAGGACATGACCTTCGGCCTGGTCTATGCCTGGTCCGAGGCCTTCGTGCTGCCGCTGTCGCACGACGAGGTGGTGCACGGCAAGGGCTCGATGATCGGCAAGGTGCCGGGCGACGACTGGCAGCGCTTTGCCGGCCTGCGCGCTTACTACGGCTTCATGTGGACGCACCCGGGCAAGAAGCTGCTGTTCATGGGCGGCGAGCTGGCGCAGTGGCAGGAATGGAACCACGATGCCGAGCTCGACTGGCCGCTGCTGGACCAGCCCATGCACCGCGGCGTGCATACGCTGGTGCGCGACCTGAACCGCCTCTACCGCGAACTGCCCGCGCTGCATGCGCTGGACCACAGCCCCGAGGGCTTCCACTGGGTGGTGGGCGACGACAACCACAACAGCGTGTTCGCATGGCTGCGCCGCGCCGGCCCCGACAGCCGCGAGGTGGTGCTGGTGGTGGTCAACATGACCCCGCTGCCGCGCTACAACTACCGCCTCGGGGTGCCATTTGCCGGCACCTGGCAGGAATGCCTGAATACCGATGCGGCCGTGTATGGCGGCAGCAACGCCGGCAACGGCGGCGCAGTGGCGGCAGTGGATGTGCCCTCGCACGGCCAGCCGGCTTCGCTCGCGCTGACGCTGCCGCCGCTGGCCACGCTGGTGCTGCGCTTCGATCAGACCAGCGGTACCCAGGGCGCATCGACATGACCCGCCAGTTTGCCGACCGGCTGCTGCCCGGCAAGCCCTATCCCCTGGGTGCCCACTGGGACGGCCTGGGGGTCAATTTCGCGGTGTTCTCCGCCCACGCCCCGCGCATCGACCTGTGCCTGTTCTCCGAAAACGGCCGCAAGGAGCTGGCGCGCCTGCCGCTGCCGGAATGCACCGACGAGATCTGGCACGGCTATCTGCCGAACGCCGCGCTAGGCACGCTGTACGGCTACCGCGCGCACGGTCCCTACGATCCCGCGCACGGCCACCGCTTCAACCCGCACAAGCTGCTGCTGGACCCGTATGCGCGGCAGCTGAGCGGACCGGTGCGCTGGTCGGATGCGCTGTTCGGCTACCGCCTGCAAAGCGCGCGCGGCGATCTCACGCCGGACCGCCGCGACAGCGCCCCGACCATGCCCAAGGCGGTGGTGGTGGACGAAAGCTTCCATTGGGGCGACGACCGCCCGCCGGCGGTGCCGTGGCCCGCCACCGTCATCTACGAAGCGCACCTGCGCGGCCTGTCGATGCTGCGCGGCGACCTGCTGCCCAACCTGCGCGGCACCTTCGCCGCACTGTGCGATCCGCGCTTCATCGACCACCTCTTGCAACTCGGGGTGACCACCGTCGAACTGCTGCCGGTGCACGCCATCCTGCAGGACCGCTTCCTGCTCGAACGCGGCCTGCGCAACTACTGGGGCTACAACACCCTGGCGTACTTCGCACCGGAGCCGGCCTATCTCGGCACCGGCCAGCTGCAGGAGTGCAAGGTGGCGCTGCGGCGCCTGCACGCAGCCGGCATCGAGGTCATCCTGGACGTGGTCTACAACCACACCTGCGAAGGCAACGAACTGGGACCGACGGTGTCCTGGCGCGGGCTGGACAACGCCAGCTACTACCGGCTGATGCCGGGCGACGAGCGCCACTACATCAACGACACCGGCTGCGGCAACACCCTCAACCTGGCGCATCCGCGCGTGCTGCAGATGGTGCTGGACTCGCTGCGCTACTGGGTGCAGTGCTGCCACGTCGACGGCTTCCGCTTCGACCTGGGCAGCACGCTGGGGCGCGAGGGCAATGGCTTCGACGCGGGCGCGGGCTTTTTCGATGCGCTGATGCAGGACCCGGTGCTGAGCCGCGTCAAGCTGATCTCCGAGCCGTGGGACCTGGGTCCCGGCGGCTACCAGCTGGGCAACCACCCGCCCGGCTTTGCCGAGTGGAACGACAAGTTCCGCGACGTGACCCGCCGCTTCTGGCGCGGCGATGCCGGCCACCGCGGCGAGCTGGCGGCGCGGCTGGCGGCGTCGGCCGACCTGTTCGACCGCCGCCGCCGCCGCCCGTGGGCCAGCATCAACTTCATCACCGCGCACGATGGCTTCACCCTGGCGGACCTGGTCAGCTACAGCAGCAAGCACAATGAGGCCAACGGCGAAGACAACCGCGACGGCACCGACGATAACGCCAGCGCCAACTGGAGCCCGGACGGCAGCGTGGAAGGTCCTACCGACGACCCGGATATCCTGATGCGGCGCCAGCGCGTGGCGCAGGCGCTGATGGCCACGCTGCTGCTGTCGCAGGGCACGCCGATGCTGACCGCCGGCGACGAGTGGGGCCGCGGCCAGCACGGCAACAACAACGCCTACTGCCAGGACAACGAGATCTCGTGGCTGGACTGGAAGCAGGCCCAGACGCCCGGCGCGCAACCGCTGCAGCACATGGTGCGCCGCCTGCTGGCCCTGCGCCGGCGGATGCATGCCCTCGCCGGCGACCGCTTTGCGCACGGGCGCGAGGAACCGGCGCATGGCATTGCCGACATTGCCTGGTTCGATACCGACGGCAAGCCGCCCACCCCGGAGGAATGGACCGACCCGGAGATCCGCACGCTCGCGCTGCGCCGCGCGGCCGCGCCGCCCCAGCCGGAGCGCGCGCAGCTGGGCTCGCTGGCGCAAGAGGAAGAGTGTGATGCCGACGCCGTGCAGGTAACCCTGCTGCTGCTCAATGCCGGCGACGCCGAAGCATGCTTCCAGCTGCCCGAGCCCGCGCTCGCCTGGACGCTGCTGTTCGACAGCAGCCGGCCCGACGCCACCGAGGCCGAGCTTGCGGGCGAAGCGGTCGCCACCAGCCAGCCGGTGGCGGGCCACTCGCTGGTGCTGCTGGCGGCGCAGGCGCGCAGCCGCCATAGTGCGCCCCAGGAAAGCCCGCCGCTGGGCGCACCGCAGGAGACACAGGCGTGAGCCCGCGCGCCACCCGCCACGCCGCACCCGCGCCGCTGCATGCGCTGGCGCTGCGCGCTGGCCTGCTGCCGCAGTGGACGGATGCCTGGAACCAGCCCCAGACGGTCTCGGATGCAGCGCTGCGGCGCGTGCTGGACGGCCTGGGCCTGCCTTGCGCCACCACTGGCCAGTGCGAGGCGTCGCGCGCATGGCTCATCGCCGATGACGCCGCGCACGCGCTGCCGCCGCTGGTCACCGCCGAGCGTGGCCAGCCGGTGGCGGTGCCGTGGCCGCATACGCTGCCGCGGCGCGCCTACCGGCTGACGCTGGAGGACGGCGCCATCGTCACCGGCACCGCGGTGCGCGGCCACGATGACAGCGCGCGCGCGCGCGACGGCGCCATGCTGCTGCCGGCCATCGACGTTTGCGGCTACCACCGCCTGGAGCTGGGCGATGCGCACACCGTGCTGGCAATCGCGCCGCCGCGCTGCTACGGCGTCGCCGATGCGCTGCGCCACGCCGGCCGCGCGGGCGAGCCGTCCCGGCCCTGGGGGCTGGCGGTGCAGCTGTACAGCCTGCGCCGCGGCGCGCCTTGCGGCATGGGCGATCTGAGCGCGCTGGCGCAGTGCTGCATCAGCGCAGCCGGCGCCCGCGCCGATGCCGTGGCCATCAACCCGCTGCACGCCGGCTTTGCCGCGCTGCCCGAGCGCTACAGCCCGTATGCGCCGTCCAGCCGGCTGTTCCTGAATCCGCTCTATGCCGACCCCGCCGCGCGGTTCGGGCAGGCCTCGGTGGACGCGGCCATCGCCGCCCTGGGCGCTGGCGAGGCCCTGGCCGCGCTGGAAGCGCGCAGCGAGATCGACTGGATCGCGCTGGCGCCGCTGCGCTACGCCATCCTGCGCTGGCTCTGGGAGCGCCGCGAGACGCTGCTGGCGCGCGCGGCGCTCGCTGACTGCGCCGCCTTTCGCGCGCGCGGCGGCACCGCGCTGCACGCACATGCCTGCTACGAGGCGATCCAGGCGCAGCGGCTGGCCGACAGCGCAAACGGCAAAAATCACAACGCCGCGCCTGACTGGCGCTGCTGGCCGGTCACGCTGCGCTCGCCCGGCGACGCCGCCGTGGCGGCCTTTGCACAGGCCCATGCGGACGAGGTTGCCTGCCACGCCTTTCTGCAATGGATCGCCGCCGACGGCATGGCACGCGCGCAGCGCGCGGCGTGCGATGCGGGCATGGCGGTCGGCATCGTCTGCGATCTGGCGGTGGGCGCCGACCCTGGCGGCAGCCAGGCCTGGACGCGGCAACAGGAAATCCTGGCAGGCTTCCATGCCGGCGCGCCGCCGGACCTGTACAACCCGCTCGGGCAGGACTGGGGCGTGGCGGTGTTCTCGCCGCGCGGGTTGCGCCGCCACGGCTACGCCGCCTTCCTGGAAATGCTGCGCGCCAACCTGGCCCATGCCGGCGGGCTGCGCATCGACCATGTGCTGGGCCTGGCGCGCATGTGGCTGGTGCCGGCCGGTGCCCCGGCGAGCGACGGCGCCTACCTGCGCTATCCGCTGCAGGACCTGTTGCGGCTGGTGGCGCTGGAGTCATGGCGGCACCGCGCCATCATCATCGGCGAGAACCTGGGCACAGTGCCGCCGGAGCTGAATGCGGCGCTGTCGGCGCATGGCGTGCTGGGCATCGACGTGCTGTGGTTCCAGCGCGAAGAGAGCCCGCAAGCCGATCCCGCGCAGGCATCCCGCCGCGTTCCCGACCCTGCGGCCGACCCGGTGCCGGCCTTCATGCCGCCCGCCGCCTGGCCGCCCGATGCCATCGCCACCACCTCGACGCACGACCTCCCCACAGTCACCGGCTGGTGGGCCGGCCGCGACCTGGCGTGGCGCGGCCGGCTGCGCCTGCTGCCGCCCGGCGAAACCGTCGAACAGGCGCAAGCCGGCCGTGCGCGCGAGCGCAACGCGCTATGGCAGGCGCTGTGCGCAGCGGGACTGTGCAGCGGCACCGTGCCCGACCCCTCCCATGCCCCGCTCGATGCCGTGCTGGCGTGGCTGGGCACGGCCCGCGCCGCCATGCGCGTGATGCCGCTGGAAGACCTGCTGGGCGAAACCGAGCAGCCCAACCTGCCCGGCACCACCAGCGTCCATCCCAACTGGCAACGCAGGCTCGATGCCGATGTGCGTGCGCTGTTCGATACCCCGGCGCTACGCGCACGGGCCGATGCCGTGCGCGGCACCAAAAGTGCCGCGCGCGAGACCAGCGCCGCGGTCCGTCCGCGCACGCACCGCACCATCCGCTAAGCTTGACCCACCCCCATGCGCAGGAGCCCGCCATGACGGAAGCCTTCCGCCCCGAACCTGCCGACGACACCCGCACTGCGCTGTCCGGCGCCAGCCTGCGCCGGGCCTTTCTCGATCACGTGTTCCATACCCAGGGCAAGCTGCCCGGCCATGCCAGCCAGAACGACCTCTACCAGGCGGCCGCGCATACCGTGCGCGACCGCCTGGTGCAGCGCTGGATCAGCACCGCCGAAGCCTACCTGGGCCAGCCCTCGCGCACTGTCGCCTACCTGTCCGCCGAGTTCCTGATGGGTCCGCACCTGGGCAACAACCTGATCAACCTGGGCATCTTCGACGAAGTGCGCGAGGCCATGGCCGCGGCCGGTCTGGATCTCGGCCGCATCCTGGACCAGGAGGTCGAGCCGGGGCTGGGCAACGGCGGCCTGGGCCGGCTGGCAGCCTGCTTCATGGATTCGCTCGCGACGCTTGAAATCCCCGCGCTCGGCTATGGCATCCGCTATGAATACGGCATCTTCCAGCAGACCATCATGGACGGCATGCAGGTGGAGAAGACCGATACCTGGCTGCGCAACGGCAATCCATGGGAGATCCAGCGCTCGGAATGGGCGGTGCAGGTGCGCCTGGGCGGGCACACCGAGCACTACACCGACGACCGCGGCCACTACCGCGTGCGCTGGGTGCCGGCCAAGACCGTGACGGGCGTGCCGTTCGATTCACCGATCCTGGGCTACCGCGTCAATACCGTGAACACCCTGAGGCTGTGGCGCGCGGATGCCACCGAGGCGTTCGACTTCCATACCTTCAACCGCGGCGACTACCTCGGCGCGGTCAGCAAGAAGGTCACCTCGGAGAACCTGACCAAGGTCCTCTACCCCAACGACGAAACCAGCCAGGGCAAGGAGCTGCGGCTGGAGCAGCAGTACTTCTTCGTCGCCTGCTCGCTGCAGGACATGCTGCGGCTGCTGGCCGTCGACGGCATCCCCGTGGCGCGCTTCCACGAGAAGTTCGCGGTGCAGCTCAATGACACCCACCCGGCGGTGGGCATTGCCGAACTGATGCGGCTGCTGGTCGACGAACACGACCTGCCCTGGCACGAGGCCTGGCAGATCACGCAGAACGCCTTTGCCTACACCAACCACACGCTGCTGCCCGAGGCGCTGGAGCAGTGGCCGCTGCCGCTGTTTGGCCGGGTGCTGCCGCGCCACCTGGAGATCATCCTGGAGATCAACGCGCGCTTCCTGGACGAGGTGCGGATCCGCTTCTACGGCGACGAATCGCGCCTGGCGCGGCTGTCGCTGATCGGTGAGAACGGCGAACGGCAGGTGCGCATGGCCAACCTGGCGTGCGTGGGCAGCCACGCCGTCAACGGCGTGGCAGAGCTGCACTCGCGCCTGATGCGCGAGGACGTGCTCAAGGATTTCTACGACATGTGGCCGGAGAAATTCACCAGCATCACCAACGGCGTGACGCCGCGGCGCTGGCTGGCGCTGTCCAACCCGCGGCTGACGCGGCTGGTGTCGGACGCGATCGGCGATGGCTGGATCTCGGACCTGGAGCAACTGCGCGCGCTGGAACCCCATGCGGACGACGCCGGCTTCCGCGAGCAATGGCAGGCCGCGCGGCTGGCCAACAAGACGGACCTGGCGCAACTGATCCGCGACACCACTGGCGTGGTGGTGGACCCTTCGTCCATGTTCGATGTGATGGTCAAGCGCATCCACGAGTACAAGCGCCAGCATTTGGCCGTGCTGCATGTGATTGCGCTGTATCACCGCATCAAGTCCGACCCGGGCGCGCAGATCCCGCCGCGCACCTTCCTGTTCGGCGGCAAGGCGGCGCCCGGCTATGCCTATGCCAAGCTGATGATCCGCTTCATCACCTCGGTGGCCGACGTGGTCAACCGCGACCCGCAGGTGCGCGACCGGCTCAAGGTGGTGTTCCTGCCCAACTTCAATGTCACCTACGGGCAGCGCATCTACCCGGCGGCGGACCTGGCCGAGCAGATCTCGCTGGCGGGCAAGGAGGCTTCCGGCACCGGCAACATGAAGTTCGCGATGAATGGCGCACTGAACATCGGCACCATGGACGGCGCCAATATCGAACTGCGCGAGGCCGTGGGCAACGACAACTTCTTCCCGTTCGGCCTGACCGCGCCCGAAGTCTATGCGCTGCGTGCCAACGGTTATGACCCCGCGGCCTACTACCACAGCAACCCGCAGCTGCGCGCGGTGATCGACCTGGTCCAGCAAGGCTTCTTCTCGCGCGGCGACCCGGCGCTGTTCCGTCCGTTGTTCAACCCGCAGCAGGGGCACGACCCCTACCTGCTGATGGCCGATTTTGCCTCTTACATGGAATGCCAGCAGCTGGTATCGGATGCCTTTACCGATCCGCAGCGCTGGCAGCGCATGTCAGTGCTGTCGTGCGCACGCTCGGGCAGGTTTTCCTCGGACCGGGCGATCCGCGAGTATTGCGAGCGCATCTGGAAGGTCGAACCCGTGCCGGTGCGGCTGCTGCACCACGCCAGCGGCACGCCGTGGCAGGCCGAGTCGGGATCAGCGGCCCGCGCGCAGCCTGACGCACGTGGCCTCGCTGCAGGCTGATCGCCACGGGCGCAAAGCCCAGGGTAGTTTCTACAATGTCCCATGTAACAAAGCCTGCGGCGCGACCTGCGGCAGGCTTGCGCGCCGCGCCGCGAATGCGCCGTTCCGCGGGCACGGAGTTCGCATCGGATTGGGGCCGGCTGTCTGGCCGGCTCGCCTTGCACCGCCTCCTTGACACCCCTGAAGGCAGGAGCCGAATTTGAACGCCAACCAATTTCTTCTAGCCCCCGGCGCCAGGTCAACAGTGCCCAGCCTGGCCCCGCGCGATTGCTTTGCCGCGCCTTCGGCATCCGCCTTCTCCTCCAACGACGAACATTTGCAGGACTATCTGTTCGGGCCGGTCTGGCTGCCCGACGGGCGCGTGCGGTTCCGGCTGTGGGCACCGGACGCGGCCGAACAGGGGCAGGCCGTGCGCCTGGAAGTTGCCGGGCTGGGTCCGGCGCATATGGCGTGCGGGGCCAACGGCTGGTTCGAGGCCATCGCGCCGTGCTGTGAAGGGGCGCGCTACTGGTTCCGGCTCGACGACGGCACCACCGTGCCGGACCCGGCGTCGCGCTGGCAGGCCGACGACGTGCACGGGCCCAGCATCGTGCCCGCCCCGGACGCCGCGGGCGCTTTTGCGTGGACATGCCCGGACTGGCGCGGGCGCCCCTGGCACGAAGCGATCATCTATGAAATGCACGTGGGGCTGTGTGGCGGCTTTGCCGGCGCCGCCCGGCAACTGCCGCGGCTGGCCGCGCTGGGCTTCACGGCAGTCGAGCTGATGCCGGTCGCCGAATTTCCCGGCACGCGCAACTGGGGCTACGACGGCGTGCTGCCGTTTGCGCCGGAGTCCGGCTATGGCACGCCGGACGAACTGCGCGCCCTGGTCGACCGCGGCCACCAGCTTGGCATGATGGTGCTGCTGGACGTGGTCTACAACCACTTCGGGCCGGAAGGCAACTATGTGCACCGCTACGCCAGCGCATTCTTCCGCGCCGACCGGCAGACTCCGTGGGGCCCGGCCATCGATTTCCGCCAGCCGCAGGTGCGGCGCTTCTTCACCGAGAACGCGCGCTACTGGCTGGAGCAGTTCCGCTTCGACGGCTTGCGGCTCGATGCCGTGCACGCCATCGAAGACGAAGGCTGGCTGGCGGCACTGCCGGGCGAACTGCGCGCCATGCTGGCCGCGGGCGGCGGCGCCGACCGCCATCTCCACCTGGTGCTGGAAAACGACAACAACGATGCCCGCCTGCTGGCCGAGGGCTATGACGCACAGTGGAACGATGACGCCCACCATGCGCTGCACGTGCTGCTGACCCGTGAGGAAGACGGCTATTACCGCGACTACGCCTCCTGTCCGGATGTCGAGGGTGACGCGCCTGGGCCGCCCGGGCGCGGCCAGCCTGCGCTGTGTCACCTGGCGCGCGTGCTGGGCGAAGGCTTCGCCTACCAGGGCGAGTTGTCATCTTTCCGCTCCGCCGCAGGGCACGACGTGCGCCGCGGCCAGCCCAGTGCGCACCTGCCGCCCACGGCCTTTGTCTGCTTCCTGCAGAACCATGACCAGGCCGGCAACCGCGCGCTGGGCGAGCGGCTGACCAGCCTGGCGGATCGCGACGCGCTGCGTGCGGCCGTGGCACTCCAGCTGCTGTGCCCGCAGGTGCCGCTGGTGTTCATGGGCGAGGAGACCGGCACGCAGCGGCCCTTCCTGTACTTCACCAGCCATCCGCCGGAACTGGCCCGCGCCGTGCGCGACGGGCGCCGCCGCGAGTTCGCCGCCACCGCCGCGTTCCGCGACGATGCGCGCGCCGCGGCGATCCCCGATCCCAACGACCCGGCCACCTTCGAGGCCTCGCGCCCCGAATTTGATGACGATGGCGACTGGACGCCATACTACCGCGAGCTGCTTGGCGTGCGGCGCCGCGAGCTGCTGCACCGGCTGGCCGGCTGCCAGAGTGCCGGCGTGGATATCCTGGGTCCGGCGGCGTTGTGCGCGCGCTGGCGGCTGACGGACGGCATGACGCTGAGCCTGTGGCTGAACCTGGGCAGCGAAGCCGTGCCGTGCACGCGCCCGTGCCGCGACATGAGCACGGCGCTGCATGAGAGCATCGCCGGCGCGGCGGCCGCCCTGTCGGCCGGCATGCTGCCGCCGCGGTCCTGCGTCGCCACCGTGTGCGAGCCCGCCGCGGCCCGCGCCCGATGATGCCTGCCGGCGCGCCGCAAACCCTGCCGCGCGCCACGGCCCGGGTGCAGCTGCACCCGGGATTCACCTTTGGCGATGCTGCGGCCGTGGTTGGCTACTACGCCGCGCTCGGCATCAGCCACCTGTACCTGTCGCCGGTCTGCTGCGCGCGGCCGGGCTCCACTCATGGCTATGACGTCACGGACTTCACCCGCGTGCGCGCCGAGCTGGGCGGAGAGTCCGGTCTGAAGGCGCTGGCCGCGCGCGCCCGCGACGCCGGCCTCGGCCTGATCCTGGATATCGTGCCCAACCATATGGCGGCCGACGCCACCCACAACGGCTGGTGGCGCGACGTGCTGACGCATGGCCGCGCCAGCCGCTTTGCCGCGTGCTTCGACATCGACTGGGCCTCGCGCAATCCGGTGCTGCACGGCAAGGTCCTGCTGCCGATCCTGGGCCAGTCGTACTGGGACACGATGGTCGCCGGCGAGCTGCGCTGGGTCCCCGCTAGCGGCGATGCCCCCGCCCACCTGCGCTATTTCGACCACTCGCTGCCGCTCGCGCCAGGCAGCGTGGAGGCCAAGGCAGAAACCGCGTGGTACGACACCACGCAGGCCGAAGGCCGCGGCCGGCTTCACGCGCTGCTGGAGCGCCAGCACTACCGGCTGGCCTGGTGGCGCACCGCCGCCGCTGCGCTGAACTGGCGGCGTTTCTTCGAAATCAGCGACCTGATAGGGGTGCGCGAGGAAGACCCGCAGGTGTTCGACGCGGTCCATGCACTGGTTTTCCGCCTGCTGAGCGAAGGCTGGATCGACGGCGTGCGCGTGGACCATGTCGACGGACTGGCCGATCCCGCGGGCTACTGCCGCCGGTTGCGCGCCGAACTGGACCGCCACGCCGCCGCGCGCCCGCCGCTGTTGCGGCTCGAACATCCGTGGCTGGTGGTCGAGAAGATCCTGGGCCCGCGCGAGCGTCTGGCGCCGGACTGGCAGGTGCACGGCACCACCGGCTACGACTTCATGGATGACGTCTGCGCGGTGCTGCACGACAGCAACGGCGAGGCGCCACTGGGTGCGTTGTGGGCCTCCGTCAGTGGCGATGCACGCTCCTATGCCGCGCATGTCGAGGCCGCGCGGCGGCAGGTGCTGGAGCGGCACCTGGTGACGGAATTCGAAGGCATCGCAGCCTGCCTGCTTGACTGCGCGGAGCAAGAGCCCGGCACTCGCGACCTCACCGGCGCAGCGCTGCGGCGCGCGCTGGCTGCACTGATGGCGGCGGTGCCGCGCTACCGCAGCTACTTCGATGCGCAGCCGGCCGAACGCGATGCCGTCGCGGCCCATGCCGATGACGCCATGCTGGACCAGGCCATGCAGGCGGCGCGCGCCGGCCTGGCTCCCGAGGAGGCCGTCGCACTGGCCTTTATCGGCGGCTGTCTGCGCACGGCCGCGCCGCCCGACAGCGAAACCGGGGAACTGCGCCGCCGCCTGCAGCAGCTGATGCCGGCGCTGGCGGCCAAGGCTGGCGAAGATACCGCGTTCTACCGCTATGGCCGGCTGCTGTCGCGCAACGAGGTGGGCAGCGATCCGGACCGCCTGGCGATGCCGCCCGCGCAGTTCCACGCGCGCATGGCGGCGCGGCGCCTGGCCTGCCCCGATGCCATGCTGGCCACCGCGACCCACGACCACAAGCGCGGTGAAGACGCGCGCATGCGCCTGGCCGTGCTGAGCGAGGTGCCGGGCGCCTGGGCCGGCGCCGTGGCCGCATGGGAGCGCGAATGCGCGCCCCTGCTGTCCACCCTGCTGCCGCGGGCGCCGGACCCTGGCGACAGGCTGATGCTGTACCAGACCCTGGCCGGCGCGTGGCCGATGGAAGACATCGGGCACCTGGCAGACACCAGCGCCCTCGAGGCCTTGCTTGCGCGCGTGTCCGCGTGGCAGCACAAGGCCATCCGCGAAGCCAAGCGCCACGGCAACTGGACCTGCCCCGACACGGAATACGAAGCCGCCTGCGAAGCCTTCCTGCGCGGCATCGCGGCAGCCTGGCCACAGGGCGTGCTGGCGCAGATCGGCCGGTTTGCACAACACATTGCCGTGGCCGGCGCCGTCAACAGCCTGGCGCAGGTGCTGGTGCAGCTGACCGCGCCGGGTATCCCCGACCGGTACCAGGGCTGCGAAGGCTGGGACCTGAGCCTGGTGGACCCGGACAACCGGCGCCAGCCGGACTATGCGCGGCTGCAGGCGCGCCTGGGTTGCAGCGCAGGCTGGGCGCACTGGCTGGCGCACTGGCGCGACGGTCGCATCAAGCAGCAGCTGGTGCGGCAGGTGCTGACCGTGCGCCGCGCGCATCCAGCGCTCTTTGCCGACGGGCACTACGACATGCTGGCCGCGCAGGGCACGCTGGTGCCCCAGGTGCTGGCCTTTGCGCGCACCGCGCACGCGTGCCAGGCCATCACGGTGGTGACACGGCTGGCGGCCGCGCGGGTAGATCCGACCGTGCCGCGCATTCCGCCCGCAAGCTGGGGCGACACCACACTGAACGTGGGGGCGCCGCAGCACAGCCGCTGGACCGATGCGCTGACCGGCCATGCGCTCGACGCGCCCATGGGCCGGCTGCGGCTGCGCGAGGTGCTGGGCGGCTTGCCGGTGGCACTGCTGCTGCGCGAGCCCTGATCGCTCAGGACTCCTGCGGCGGCGCGGTCTGCCCCACGATCGGCGTCAGCGGCCCATGCGGATGGAGCGGTACGCCATGCGGTGCCGCACGTGGCACCGCATGCGGCGCGGCATGGCCGTGCTGCGGCGGGTGCGCATCGTCCGGCGGCTCGCGTGCTGCCTGGCTTGGCGAAGCACTGCGGTCCTGCGGCAAGTAGGGCCGGATCACGACGGCAACGTAATCGTCTTCCTTCGGCGTCACGACGATATACGCCAGCCCCGACATCACCAGGCCGACTTCGCCCAGTTCGGTGGCGATGCGCGCCACGATAAAGCGCTGCAACAGCAGCGGGTTGACGCTGTCGTCAATCGCAAGCGCGGCGGTGCAGATGGTCAGGAAGCAGCGCTCGACTTCGCGGCACACGACCACCACCTCATCGATGGCATAGCCGGCGCGGCTGGCGCGGACCAGCACGGAAACGCCCGAGCTGGGCGCGGCACGGTGCCAGCCGGGCTCGACCTTGAAGCTGGGCAGGGCGAGACCGGAACCGGTGTCCTGCGCGACGGTATTGAAGCGCTGGGCGAAATCGGACGGCGTGATCGCAAGCAACTGACGCTCCACCGGCGCCGAAGACACCGAGACGGACGAGGCCAGGACCACGGTGGACAGAATGCTGGCTAAGTTCATGGCTACCTCGCGACGGATGATCAGCTCCCCCCGGCTGCGCTGTCATGCCCGGCGGCACGCGGGGCATGACAGGTGCCGCCGCGGCAATGGGGCCGGCGCTGCGGGCTGTGCTCGGCCGGCACATGCCGCACGCCAGTTCTTGCCAGCATTTCCTTCACTATAGACAGCACCGCACGCAAGCACAGGACGGTACGCAAGCGATACGCCAGGGCATGGGGCAGTACGTCCGCACCGTGGTGCCCGGGCGCAGCGGGAACGAAGCTTGCAGGTCACTGGCTGATGCGGGCCAGGAGCCGCCCTGCCCGCCACCATGTACAGGAGGAACCTCATGACCCCACGCCCCCGCTTCCGCATCGCCCGTCTGGCGCTGCCCCTGGCGGCGCTGGCGATAGCCGCTTCCCGGGCCGTCCCCGCCGCCCCGACCGACGCTCCCGCGGCGCCGTCTTCCACCGGCCGCACCGCTGCGCCGCGCGATACCGAAGCCGCCAGCGACCGCGCCATCACCGCCGAAGTGCGCGCGCGCCTGGCCAATGCAAGGTCGCCGGACCTGGCGAGAATCCGCGTATCCACCACCGACGGCGTGGTCAAGCTGGAAGGCACCGTGCGCGACGAGAAACAGCGTACGATGGCAATGGAACTGGCGCGTTCGGTGCGCGGCGTGAGTGCCGTATCCGATGAATTGCGCGCCGGTACCGACTGACCGGCAGCGCCAGGCAACCTTCATGGAGACGCCATGAGCACCCATCGCCAGCCCGACCATGACACCACCCGTCGCCGCAGCGAGCCGCGCGACCCGCACAAGGGTGGCCCGGACACCGAGCATGAACGCGGCAAGCCCGGGCGCGACCGGCGCCACAACCTCGAGCATGAGCATGACATCCCCGACGAGAACCGCGCGCCGCCTTCGGTCAGGCACTCCGGCAAGCCCGAGGAAAGCCAACAGCCAGTGGAGAACTACTGATTCCGACCGACCAACCGGACAGGAGGCACCATGAGCAAGACCGTACGTACCCGCCGCACCGGCGCGCGCCACGGTGACCGCGTAGGCGGCGCAGCGCCTGCGCCGCGCGAAGGCGCACAGGCCTCGGCGGGCCGCCGTTCGCGCGAGCACACTGCGTCCGGCGCCGCGCGCGCCGACGCCGGCTATATCCCCAGCACGCTCGACCCCGATTTCGAACCGGAAACCGACGATATCGAGGAAGAAATCGAGGAGCGCGAGCATGAAGCCCACACGGCGCAGGACGAGGAGAGCCCCGAGGAAGAGATCGCCGATGAAGTCATGCATGCTGCCGAAGACCTGCCGGCCGAGGTGCCGGTCGACAAGGCCGACCACACCGATCAGCGCGAGGAACACCCGCCCCGTACGCGTTAGGCTGCGCTGTGCAAGGCCGCTGCCTGCAGCCCGAAGCAGGCCAGCAGCGGCAGGTGGCCGGAGGGCACGCGTGCCAGCGGCGAGCGATAGCTCGTCACTGACACCGGATGCGCGCAGCGGCAGTGCAGCGCAACTGCGTATCGGCTACCGCGGGCCACCGCGCCGGCGTCGCCCGGGTCACGCGCCTGGGCAGGATTTACAAGGAGTGGTAAGTCCGGTTGCATTCGCAAGGCCGGTCGCTATGTGACGGGGCCGGTGTCTTTATCCCCTCAGGCCCCATCCAGGAACTTGTTGGGCTTGCCGACACGGCGGCCCAGGTCAGGACTTTCCCAGCGCGCGCCGTCCATGTATGGGTCCGGGCTGCGCTGCATGGTCGTGCCGGGCATGCCAGGCTGTGCCGGGGCGGTCGATGGCTCGGCCTCCGGCGCAGGTGCAGCCGGTGCCAGGTCGGTACGCGTCGGCGCATTGGCGCCTTGCGTGTACGGGTCGAATTTGTCGGTGCTGCGCGCGCCCTGCGAATACGGGTCATAGGTGCCGCGCGGCGTACCCGGCGTCTGTGCCATGGCGGGGATCGCTGCCGCGGCCAGGGCCACGGCAGCCAGAAATTGGCTGGTGCGGACAAGCTTCATGGTTACCTCCGATACGCGCAATATGCGCGCCAGTAACCATGGGCAAGCGAAAGGCGTGCCCGTACGCCCTTCGCTGCACCAGTTTCTCTCAGGCGATGCCGACTTTGCCGGCCTTGCCGGCCTCCGCATTGCCCCGCGCCAGCACCGGCACCAACGCCGCCCCGGTATGGCTGGCCTTGTTGCGTGACAGGGCCTCAGGATCGGCCGCGCCGACAATGGTGCCACCGCCCGCCCCCCCTTCGGGACCGAGGTCGATGATCCAGTCGGCCTCGGCAATCACGTCGAGGTCATGCTCGATCACCACCACGCTGTGCCCGCCGTCCGTGAGCCGGTGCAGCACTCGGATCAGGCGCGCTACATCGGCCATGTGCAGGCCCACGGTGGGCTCGTCCAGCACGTACAGCGTGTGCGGCGCCTTCTGGCCGCGGCGCGTGATGTCGTCGCGCACCTTGCTCAGCTCGGTGACCAGCTTGATGCGCTGCGCCTCGCCGCCCGACAGCGTCGGCGACGGCTGGCCCAGCGTCAGGTAGCCCAGGCCCACGTCCTTCATCAGCTGCAGCGGATGGGCGATGTTCGACATGGCGGAGAAGAACTCCACCGCCTCGTCGATCTCCATCGTCAGCACGTCGCCGATATTCTTGCCGCGCCAGGTCACCGCCAGGGTCTCGGGGTTGAAGCGCTGGCCGTGGCAAACATCGCACGGCACCTTCACGTCCGGCAGGAAGCTCATGCCGATGGTGCGCACGCCCTGCCCTTCGCACGCCGGGCAGCGCCCGTCGCCGGTGTTGAACGAGAAGCGCGACGCGCTGTAGCCACGTGCGCGCGCTTCCAGCGTGTCGGCAAAGAGCCGGCGGATGGTGTCCCACACGCCGATATAGGTGGCCGGGCACGAGCGCGGCGTCTTGCCGATCGGGGTCTGGTCCACCTCGAGCACGCGGTCGATCGGCTCCCAGCCGGTGATGGCATTGCACCCGTGCCAGTTGTGCTCGACATTGAGCGGCTTCCTGACGGTTGACTTTGCCGCCCTGGCCTCATCCTTCGCCGCATTGCGCGCGCGCCGGGTCGCCGGCGACGACAACACCGAACGCCCCACCGCATCGAGCAGGTTGGTCATCAGCACATCGCGCGCCAGCGTGGACTTGCCCGAACCGGACACGCCGGTGATTGCCACCAGCCGCGACAGCGGAATCCGTGCCGTCACCTTGCGCAGGTTATGCAGCGACGCGCCGTGCACGGTCAGCCATTCCGGCGGATCGGCCGGCTTGCCGGCGGCGCCGGGCTTCACCGTGCGCCGGGCCTGCAGCGGATGGATGATCGGGTGGGCCAGGAACTGGCCAGTGGTGGAGTCCGGCGCCGCGGACAGTTCAGCCACGCCGCCCTGCGCCACCAGCGTGCCGCCGCGTTTGCCCGCGCCGGGACCGATGTCGATGATATGGTCGGCGCGGCGGATGGTGTCTTCGTCATGCTCGACCACCACCAGCGTATTGCCCTTGTCGCCCAGCTTGCGCAGCGCATCCAGCAGGATCTGGTTGTCGCGCGGATGCAGGCCGATGGTGGGCTCGTCCAGCACGTAGCAGACGCCCTGCAGGTTGCTGCCCAGTTGCGCGGCCAGGCGGATGCGCTGGGCCTCGCCGCCAGACAGGCTCGGCGCGGCGCGGTCCAGGCTCAGGTAGCCCAGCCCCACTTCTTCCAGAAACTGCAGGCGGCTGCCGATCTCGCTGATCACATCGCGCGCGATCTCGGCATCGCGCCCGGCCAGGCGCAGGCCATCGACCCAGCGGCGGGTATCGGACACGGTCCACTGGGCCACGTCGACAATGGCGTTCTCATCGAAGGTCACCGCGCGCGCCACCAGGTTCAGGCGCGTGCCATGGCAGTCCGGGCACGGCGTATCGACCACGCCTTCGGGTTCCTGCTCTTCCGACGGCAGGCTCTGCTCGCGGCCGCGGTTGTCGTCGGCCAGCACCGTATCGTCGAACGCCGCGCGCTGTTCGCGCGTCAGCGCCAGCCCGGTGCCCACGCAGGTGGTGCACCAGCCGTGCTTGCTGTTGTACGAGAACATGCGCGGGTCCAGCTCAGGATAGCTGGTGCCGCACACCGGGCAGGCACGCCTGGTCGAGAACACCTTGACCTCGCCCACATGCGCGGTGCCACCGTTGTGCATGGCATCGTGCAGGCCGTCCAGCGGTGCCAGCAGGTGCATCACGCCCTTGCCGGCCTCGAGCGCCTGCGCCAGCAGCGCGCGCAGCTCGGCCTCGTTGTCGGGCGAGACCACCAGGTCGCCCACCGGCAGCTCGATGGTGTGCTCGCGGAAGCGGTCCAGCCGTGGCCACGGATCGACCGGCAGGAATTCGCCGTCGACGCGCAGGTGCGTATTGCCGCGTGCCTTGGCCCACTTGGCCAGGTCGGTATAGACGCCCTTGCGGTTGACCACCAGCGGCGCCAGCATCCCCACGTGCTGGCCGCGATGGTCGCGCAGCAGCTGCGCGGCGATCGACTCCGGACTCTGCGACGTCACCGGCGCGCCGTCATGCACGCAATGCTGGATGCCCAGCTTGACGTACAGCAGGCGCAGGAAGTGCCAGACCTCGGAGGTGGTCGCCACCGTGCTCTTGCGGCCGCCGCGCGACAGGCGCTGCTCGATCGCGACCGTGGGCGGGATGCCATAGACCGCGTCGACCTCGGGCCGGCCCGCCGGCTGCACGATGGAGCGAGCATAGGCGTTGAGCGATTCCAGGTAGCGGCGCTGGCCTTCGTGGAACAGGATGTCGAAGGCCAGCGTCGACTTGCCCGACCCGGACACGCCGGTAACGACGTTGAACTTGCCGTGCGGGATATCGACGTTGAGCGCCTTCAGGTTGTGCTCATGCGCATTGACGATGCGCACCACGTCCTCGCCCTCCACCTCGCGGCGCGCGCGCCGTGCCTGCAGCGCAGCCTGCAGCGGCACGCCTTCGATCCCGGCGCGCTCGGCGGCCAGCGTGCCGGCCTGGCCCAGCGCCGCGTCATAGTGGATCAGCGCCTGGCCGGTATGCGATCCGGCGCAGCGCTTCACGTCTTCCGGGGTGCCGGTGCAGACCACGCGCCCGCCGGCATCGCCGCCCTCGGGGCCAAGGTCGATCAGCCAGTCGGCGGCGCGGATCACGTCAAGGTTGTGCTCGATCACGATCAGCGAATGGCCGCCGTCCAGCAGCTTGCCGAAGGCGCGCATCAGCTTGGCGATATCGTCGAAGTGCAAACCCGTGGTCGGCTCGTCGAACATGAACAGGCGGCGCGGCATGGCGCTGGGACGGGTTCTGGACGGCGTTGCCTGCGCGGCTTCGGCAAGGAAGCCGGCCAGCTTCAGGCGCTGCGCCTCGCCGCCCGACAGCGTCGGCACGGGCTGGCCCAGCTTCACGTACTCGAGGCCCACGTCGACAATGGGCTGCAGCACGCGCAGCACCGCGGGGTCCGCGGCAAAGCAGGCGGCGGCTTCGCTGACGGTCAGCTCCAGCACGTCGGCAATGCTCAGCAGGCGCGGCAGCTGGCCCGGGACCGCGCGCTCGATCTTCACCTCCAGCACTTCCGGGCGGTAGCGGGTGCCGTCGCAGTCCGGGCAGCGCAGGTAGACGTCGCTCAGGAACTGCATCTCGACATGCTCGAAGCCCGAGCCGCCGCAGGTCGGGCAACGCCCGTCGCCCGAGTTGAAGCTGAAGGTGCCAGCGGTATAACTGCGCTGCAGCGCCAGCGGCGCCTTGGCGAAGATCTTGCGGATCTCGTCGAACGCGCCAACGTAGCTGGCCGGGTTGGAACGCGCCGTCTTGCCGATCGGCGACTGGTCGACAAAAACCACATCGTCGACCAGCTCCGCGCCGGTCAGCTTGCGATATGCGCCCGGCGATTCGGTGGCCTTGCCGAAGTGCCGCGCCATGGCCGGATGCAGCACGTCCTGCAGCAGCGTGGACTTGCCCGAACCCGACACACCGGTCACGCATACCAGCCGCTGCAGCGGGATCTCGACCGTGACGTCCTGCAGGTTGTGTTCGGTGGCGCCTTCCAGCACGATGCGCGGCAGCTGGGCATCCACCGGCCGGCGCTGCCAGTGCGAGGCATCGGCCACGCGCCGGCGCCCGCCCAGGTATTCGCCGGTCAGCGTGCCAGCGTTGCGAATGTCCGCCGGCGTGCCGTCGAAGATGATATTGCCGCCACGCTCGCCCGGGCCGGGGCCCATGTCGATCAGGCGGTCGGCGGCCAGCATGACGGACGGGTCGTGCTCCACCACCACCAGCGTGTTGCCCGCGTCGCGCAGCCGGTGCATGGCCTCGACAATGCGGTGCAGGTCGCGCGGGTGCAGGCCGATGCTGGGCTCGTCCAGCACGAACAACGTGTTGACCAGCGAGGTGCCCAGCGCCGTGGTCAGGTTGATGCGCTGCACCTCGCCGCCGGACAGCGTGCGGCTCTGGCGGTCCAGCGTCAAATAGCCCAAACCCACGTCGCACAGGTATTTCAGGCGCGTGCGCACCTCGGCCAGCAGCAGCTTGAGGGCATCGTCCAGCATCGCGCTGGGCAGGGTCAGGTCGTCGAAGAAACGGCGGATGCGCTCGATCGGCAGCAGCATCAGGTCATGCACGGTCAGGCCGGGCAGCGCCTCCAGTTGCGTGCGATCCCAGTCCACCCCGCGCGGCAGGAAGCGGCGCTGGGGCGCCAGCACGGCATCGGCATTGTCCTTCGAGCCCAGGCGCCACAGCAGCGACTCGGTCTTCAGGCGCGCGCCGCCGCAGGTATCGCACGGCGTATAGCTGCGGTACTTCGACAGCAGCACGCGGATGTGCATCTTGTAGGCCTTCGACTCCAGGTAGTTGAAGAACCGCATCACGCCGTACCAGTGCTTGTTCCACTGGCCGTTCCAGTCCGGCGAGCCGTGGATGACCCAGTGGCGCTCAGCCTCGGTCAGCTCCGCCCACGGCGTGTCGCGCGCAATGCCGGCCTTGGCGGCGTAGCGCATCAGGTCATCCTGGCACTCCTTCCACGCGGGGGTCTGCATCGGCTTGATCGCGCCGCCGCGCAAGGTCTTGCGCGCGTCGGGGATCACCAGGCCAAGGTCGACGCCGATCACGCGGCCGAAGCCGCGGCAGGTTTCGCACGCACCGTAGGCGGAGTTAAATGAGAACAGCGCCGGCTGCGGGTCGGCATAGCGCAGGTCGCTGTCCGGGCTGTGCAGGCCGGTCGAGAAGCGCCATACCGGACCGTCGTCGCCATCGGCCAGCACGTAAATATTGACGCGCCCGCCGCCGCGCTTGAGCGAGGCCTCGATGGCCTCGACCACGCGCACTTTCTCGGCGTTGCCGACGCGGAACCGGTCCGCCACCACGTCGAGCATCTTGCGCGCGCCCGTGGGCGACTGCACCACGCGCTGCGCCTGCACGCGGGTATAGCCGCTGACGGACAGCCACTGCTGGACTTCCTCGTCAGTGGCCGATTCCGGCAATTCCACCGGGAAGGTCACCACCAGGCGCGCGTCGTGGTGCGGCTGGCCCGCGGCCGTGCGCGCCACCAGTTCGGCGTAGATGGTCTCGGGCGAGTCATGGCGCACCGGCTGCGCGGTCTGCTTGTCGAACAGCTCCGCCGCGCGCGCGTAGAGCAGCTTCAGGTGGTCATTCAGCTCCGTCATCGTGCCCACGGTGGAGCGCGAGCTGCGCACCGGGTTGGTCTGGTCGATGGCAATGGCCGGGGGCACGCCGTCCACGCGCTCCACCTGGGGCCGGTCCATCCGGTCCAGGAACTGGCGGGCGTAGGCGCTGAAAGTCTCGACGTAGCGGCGCTGCCCTTCGGCATAGAGCGTGTCGAACACCAGGCTGGACTTGCCCGAGCCGGACGGCCCGGTCACCACGGTCATCTCGCCGGGACGCAGGTCGAGATCGACATCCTTGAGGTTGTGCTGGCGGGCGCCGCGAATGCGGATTAGCTGCTTGCTCGACACGATTTCTCTTTCGAATCAGGACGTTAAGGAAGAGACGGGTGGGCAGCCCGACTACTGTACATCCATACAGTCTATCAGGTTGGAAAAGAATTGGTATCGATCGCGTCGCTTGGAATCAGACAAGTGACGGTGTGGCGTGAGAGGTGAGCGGCTTTGATGAATGCTCGCCCAGGCCAATGCCTGGTTTTCGCTATATTGCTATTTATCGATTACCGGTATACGATATGATCCAGTCATTCAGATGTTCCGACACCTTTGAACTGTTCGCGGGCCGCTGTGTGCCGCGCTTCGCCCATGTCTGCGACGTCGCCCGGCGCAAGCTCACCATGCTTGACGATGCGATGACCCTGGAATACTTGCGCTCGCCGCCGGGCAACCGGCTGAAGCTGCTGACCGGGGATCGCAAGGGCCGCTACAGTATCCGCATCAACAATCAGTGGCGGATTTGCTTCATCTGGACCCATGACGGCCCGGCGGCCGTCGAGATCATCGACTATCACTGAGGACTACAGCCATGGCCCAATTCAAGGACGGCATGCCGCCCATCCACCCAGGCGAAATCCTGCGCGAGGAGTACCTGGTGCCGCTGAACATGAGCGCCAACGCGCTGGCGCTGGCGCTGCGCGTGACCGCGGCCCGCATCAATGAGATCGTGCGCGAGGAGCGCGGCATTACACCGGACACGGCGCTGCGGCTGGCGCGCTATTTCGGCGGCGATGCGCGCTCGTGGATGAACCTGCAGTTGCGCTATGACCTGAAGGTCGCTGAGCGCGACCATGGCGAGCGGATCAAGGCGGAAGTGGCGCCGCGCGACCCGGCGCCGGCGCAAGCGGGTCAATCGCCGGCAGCGGAGTAACCAGCGGGCATGCCCGGGCGGCGCAGCCACGCCGTCCGAGCCATCGCCTTATCGCATCAGCGAATCCGCCAGCGCCCGGAAGGCGCGGAACGTGATCGGGTTGTTGGCCGCGTTGCCGGCCACGGGGTGCGAGGCGTACCGCACGATGGTCAGCTCGGCCTTCGGATCAATGTAGATGCGCTGGCCATGGATGCCGGCAGCCTGGAACATGCCGTGGCTGTCGTGCGAAACCCACCACATGTCGCGATAGCTCCAGCCCGGCAGCACCGGCGCACTGGCAGACCTGGCAAACTGCTCGCGGTCGCCGCCGCGGCGGATATCCGCCACCACCGACGCCTGAATGATCTGCTTGCCGTTGAAACGCCCGTTGCCGCGGATGGTCTCGCCAAAACGCGCGAGGTCGCGCAGCGTGGTGTTGAGCCCGCCGCCGCCGGACTCGGTGCCGATGCCGTCCACGGTGAAATACGCATCCTGCTCCGCGCCCATCGGCTGCCAGATCCGATCCGACAGCAGCCTGGCCAGCGACTGGCCCGAGGCGCGGCGCACGATCCAGGCCAGCACCTCGGCATTGACGGTCTTGTAGGCAAACACGGCATCGTGGCCGCCGTCCTTCTGCAGCGTTTTCAGGAAGTCATAGAAGGTCCCCGGGCCGCTGTAGCCGGCCGGGCGGGCCAGCATGCCGCCAGCGCGCGCGTAGTCCCATACCTCTGCCTTGGGATCGGCATAGTCCTCGGAGTAGCGCACGCCGATGGTCATGTCCATGACCTGCCGCACGGTGGCGTCGCCATAGGCGGTGCCGGCCATCTCGGGCAGGTAGCGCGTCACCGGCGCGGCCGGATCCAGCTTGCCTTCTGCTGCCAGCATCGCGGCCAGCGTGCCGACGAACGACTTCGTCACCGACATGGCGATATGGGGCGTATGGCCATCGAGCGCGCCGAAGTAGCGCTCATAGATGACCTTGCCCTTGTGCATCACCAGGATGCCGTCGGTATAGGTCAGCGCCAGCATCTCGTCGAAAGTGCGGCGCGTGCCGTCGGCATCGGTGAACTGCACCGCGCCGATATCCCGCTCCGCGCGCGGCAGCACGCTGGCCGGACCGGCGCCGCGCCAGACGGACGCGGTCGGCACCAGTTCACGGATGTGCGAGAACAGCCAGCGGTTGCGTGGAAATTTGTCGGCGCCGGGCACATGCGTGATCTGCTTGTCCGGCGGCGGCGGAAACCCCTGCATCCAGCCCAGGCGGTTCGGATCGGTTTCCAGCGCGGCGGCAACCGTCGGCAGCGCGGCGGCCGGCGCTGCCGCGGCGGCGCTCGCGGCATGCTGGCTCCAGGCCGGCAGGCTCGCCGCGCCCAGCGCCAGGCATGCCAGGCGGCGCCACCGCCGCGAGGATTCCGGATGGGTCTTCAACGACATGCTGTCTCCTTGCGTTGTTTTGATTGAGGGATTGCCGCCCGCGGATCAACCCGCCTGCGCATCCGGGGCCTGCTGGTGCTCGATCAAGGCTGCGGTCAGCTTGTCGATGCAGCGGTCCAGCGTCTGCACCTCCGCTTCCGTCAGCACCGAAAGAAACATCTTCTCCAGCACGTCGCCGCGCTGGTACGTCTGCGCCACCAGTGCCTCCCCCGCCGGGGTCAGGTAGAGGTTCACCTGCCGGGCGTCGGCCTCGCCCACTTCACGGCGCAGCAGGCCCCGCTTTGCCAGCGTGGTGACCAGCTTGGAAGTCACCGTTTTCTCCAGCAGCACCAGCCCGATCAGCCGCGTCAGCGTCAGCCCGGGTTCCAGTCCGGCAAAGCGCAGCACGCGCAACTCCCGCAAGCCGATACCGAATTCACGCTCGTAGATGCCGGAGGCGGAGTTCTTGGTCATTTCGCACAGCCGGTTCAGGCGGAACGACATGAATTCGAGGATCGAGTTGGTGGGCTTGGCAGCGTTGGACATGGACAGCCTGAGGTCGGACGGCGGTTAGATTCTATGAGCAATAGTTTCCATCAGCAACTAATTACTCATGAAAAAGCCCGCCCCGGATTCCGGCAGCGGGCTGGTGCAGCCAGCGCAGCGATCAGTCCAGCAGGTGCCCCATGCGCGTGCGCTTGGTGGCCAGGTACTTCTCGTTCTCGGCGTTGGACGGCACGATATGGCGCAGTTGCTCGGTGACGGTAATGCCAGCCTTTTCCAGCGCGGCCGCCTTGAGCGGATTGTTGCTCATCAGGCGCACGGACTTGACGCCCCACTGATGCAGCAGGTCGGCGGCAAAGGCGTAGTTGCGCGCGTCGATGGCCTGGCCCAGGGCCAGGTTGGCGTCGACCGTGTCGAGTCCGCCGTCTTGCAGGCGGTAGGCGCGGATCTTCTCGGCCAAACCGATGCCGCGGCCTTCATGGCCGCGCAGGTACAGCAGGATGCCGCGGCCTTCGGCGGCGATCTTTTCCATGGCGAGTTCGAGCTGCGGGCCGCAATCGCACCGGCAGGAACCGAAGACATCGCCGGTCAGGCATTCCGAGTGCATGCGGATCAGGACGTTGTCGCCCGACACATCGCCCACGCTGAGGGCCAGATGTTCGATGCCTGAATCGGCGCCCTTGAAGGCGTGCGCCGTGAAGTCGCCGAACCGCGTCGGCAGGCGTGCCGAATCGATCAGCTCAATTTCTGTGTCATTCATACCGGAATTCTTGGTCATCAAGCGGGGGCGCAGCCCGCCACCGCCGACATTATGAGCGGAATCGGCCGTTCGCGCTTGGATCGCCCGCCAGGGCGGGGCAGACGGGGCGCCGGGCCTGCATCAGGGCTCGACCGAGGTCTCGCGCTTGAGCGTGCGCAGCACAAAGGTCGAGCGGCTGTGGCGCAGGCCTGGCAGCTTGTAGAGCTTGTGCCGCAGGAATTCCTCATAGCCCAGGGTCCCCGCCACGGCGACCTTGATCAGGTAGTCATACTCGCCCGTCAGCAAGTGCGCCTCGATCACCTCAGGCAATTCCGCCAGGGCCTTGCCAAAGCGGTACAGCATGTCGTCGTCATGCCGCTCCAGCGTGACCTCGATCAGCACCGTATCGGGCAAGCCCAGCGCCTTCTGGTTCAGCAGCGCCGCGTAGCCTTCGATCACCCCGCTTTCTTCCAGCGCGCGCACGCGGTTCCAGCACGGCGTGGCCGACAGGCCGACCTGCTCGGCCAGCCGCGCATTGGACAGGCGCCCGTCGCGCCGCAACTCGCGCAGAATGCGGCGGTCGATGTCGTCGAGTTTGGGTGACGGCGCCATCGAATAGCTCGGCCAAAGAATAATCATCCAGCCATTCTGCCATATATGGATGCCTATTCTCCATCTATGGCATGTTTGGAGAAAATTCAGAAGCTAATTTTGCGTCCACGCTGGTAAATTAACCTCATCGAACGCCTGCCGGAAACGACACATGCCAGCCACCGCCCTCCCCACCCTGCGCCTCTCGCTGCGACTCGAAACCGCCGACCTGTTCGGCGCCATGGAATGGGTACTGGCCAACGCGCGCCGCACCGGCCTGGCGCCGGCGCAACTCAGCTTCGACGCCGCGCAGCAGGCCGTGCTGCATGCCACCCTGACGGCGAACGATGCCGGCCTCCTGTGGCTGTTCCTGCGCCGTCTCGACAACGGTTTCGACGTAGAACTGCTGTTTGCCGACGTGGACGATCCGGACAGCGATGCCGTGGCCGACCCGGCCCCGCGCGCCGCCACGCGCCGCACTGGCAGCGAACTCGCGCTGACCGCCTGACACCTTCCTGTGCGGGCTACGCAGCCTGCGGCAGCAATTCGATCCCGTCGAGCTGCGCCGCGCAGGTATCGCGCACAATCGAGACAAAATCCGCGACATAGGGCCGGCGCGCCATCGCCGTCGGCACGGTCGCGTAAAGCTCGCTCCACAGCCCCTTGGCGCCGATGCGCTTGGCCAGCACATAGTCGTGGTCGACGTAGTTCTTCACGCCCCAGTTGGGTAGCGCCGCCACGCCCCGGCGGCTGGCCACCAGTTGCAGCACCGCCACCGTCAGTTCGGCCGTGCGCCGTTCCAGGTGGATGCCGGCGGGCACCAGCACCTCGCGGATCACGTCGATACGCTGCTCCGGCACCGGATAGGTAATCAGCGTCTCCCCCGCCAGGTCGGCGGCCTCGATGCGGCGCTTGTTGCGCAGCCGGTGCTCATTGGCGATGACCGCCAAAATCTCGAAACGGAACAGCGGCGCCACCTCCAGCCCGCGCCGCGCCGCCGGCTGCGAGCCGATCACCATGTCGGCGCGGCCGTCGCTGAGCAGCGCGATCGGGTCGGCGTGGAAGCCCGCCACCAGGTCCACCTCCACTTCCGGCCAGCGGCGGCGGAACTCGTCCATCACCGGCATCAGCCAGTCGAAGCAGGTATGGCATTCCAGCACCACGCGCAACTCGCCGCGGGTGTCGCCTTTGAGCCGTTCGATATCGCGGTCGGCCGCGCTGACCGCGGCCAGTACCTCGCGCGCCAGCGCCAGCAGCCGGTCGCCCGCCGGCGTGAAGCGCAGCCCCTGGCGCGTGCGGTCGAACAGCGGCAACCCGTAATGCGATTCGATCGCCTTGATCTGGTGCGACAGCGCTGACTGGCTGACATGCACGCGCTCCGCCGCGGTGGCCAGCTTGCCGGATTCGGCAATTGCCACCAGCGAGCGCAAATGGCGGACTTCGATCATGCCGCGCCCCCGGCGCGCTGCCCTGCCATCATGATATGAAACTGATTCATACGTTGTTTAAAACTTGTCGCTTGATTCATTCTACGGGCAAACCGACACTGAGCGCCAGACATCTTCCGGAGCAACCTCCATGGCACGCACCCATATCCTCGGCTTTCCCCGCATCGGCGAACGCCGTGAACTGAAATTTGCGCAAGAAGCCTTCTGGCGCGGCGAGCGCACCGAAGCCGAGCTGCGCGACGTGGCCGCGCAACTGCGCCGCCGCCACTGGCAACTGCAGGCCGACCGCGGCCTGGACACGGTCGCCACCGGCGACTTTGCCTGCTACGACCAGATGCTGAGCCTGACCGCGCTGCTGGGCGCGCTGCCGCGCCGCTTTGGCTTCGACGCGGCGCAGCTGACGCTGACGCAGTATTTCGAGCTGGCGCGCGGCAACCGCGAGCAGCCGGCGATGGAAATGACCAAGTGGTTCGACACCAATTACCACTACCTGGTCCCGGAACTGGATGCCGATACCACCTTCAGCGGCGGCCCGGCATGGTTCTTCGAGGAAACCGATGAGGCGCTGGCGCTTGGCCTGCGCGCCCGCCCGGCGCTGATCGGGCCGGTCACCTACCTGTGGCTGTCCAAGAGCCATGTGCCCGGCTTTGACCGCCTGGCGCTGCTGCCGCAACTGCTGCAGGCTTATCGCCGCATCCTGGGCCAGCTCAAGGCGCGCGGCATCGAGTGGGTGCAGATCGACGAACCGGCGCTGTGCCTGGACCTGGAGCCGGCCTGGCTCGACGCCTTCGACACCGCCTACGCCACGCTGCGCGATGCGGGTCCGAAGCTGCTGCTGGCCACCTACTTCGACACCGCCGCCGACCATGCGCAGCGCGCCGCCGCCCTGCCGGTGGATGGCTTCCATATCGACCTGGTGCGCGCGCCGGAGCAACTGTCCGCATGGCAGGCCGCGCTGCCCGCGCACGCGGTGCTGTCGCTGGGCGTGATCGATGGCCGCAATATCTGGCGCGCCGACCTGCGCCGCGTGCTGGATACGCTGCGCCCCGTTCACGACGCGCTGGGCGAGCGCCTGTGGCTGGCGCCGTCGTGTTCGCTGCTGCATGTGCCGGTGTCGCTCGCGCATGAAGCGCGGCTCGATGCCGAACTCAAGTCGTGGCTGGCCTTCGCCACGGAAAAGCTCGACGAGCTGTCGGTGCTGGCCCGCGCACTGAACCAGGGCGACGGCGCCGTCGCCGACGCCCTGGCGGCATCGGATGCCGCACAGGCCTCGCGCCGCAGCTCGCGCCGCGTGGTCAACCCGCGCGTGCAGCAGCGCCTTGCCGGCGTGAGCGCCGGGATGGCCAACCGCGCCAGCTCCTTCGCCGAACGCATCGAACGCCAGCGCCAGGCACTGCAGCTGCCGCTGTTGCCGACCACCACGATCGGCTCGTTCCCGCAGACCGCCGCCATCCGCCAGACCCGCGCCGCATTCAAGCGCGGCGAGATCGGTGCGCTCGAATACCTGGAGCGCATCCGTGCCGAGATCGCCGTGGCCGTGCGCAAGCAGGAAGAACTGGGGCTGGACGTGCTGGTGCACGGCGAGGCCGAGCGCAACGACATGGTCGAGTACTTTGGCGAGCAGCTGTGCGGCTACGGCTTTACCGAGAACGGCTGGGTGCAGAGCTATGGCTCGCGCTGCGTCAAGCCGCCGGTGATCTACGGCGACGTGTACCGTCCCGAGCCGATGACGGTCGATACCGCGCGCTATGCGCAGTCGCTGACCGAGCGGCCGATGAAGGGCATGCTGACCGGCCCGATCACGATGCTGCAATGGTCCTTCGTGCGCGACGACCAGCCGCGCGCCACCACCGCGCGCCAGCTGGCGCTGGCCATCCGCGACGAGGTCTGCGACCTGGAGCAGGCCGGCATCCGCGTGATCCAGATCGACGAACCGGCGCTGCGCGAGGGCCTGCCGCTGCGCCGCGCCGACTGGGACGCGTACCTGGACTGGGCCGTCACCGCTTTCCGCCTGTCGGCCAGCGGCGTGCAGGACCAGACCCAGATCCACACGCATATGTGCTATGCCGAGTTCAACGATATCCTGCCCGCCATCGCGGCGATGGACGCGGACGTGATCACCATCGAGACCTCGCGCTCGGCAATGGAGCTGCTGGAGGGCTTCGGCGAATTCGACTATCCGAACGAGATCGGGCCGGGCGTGTACGACATCCACTCGCCGCGCGTGCCGTCGGTGCAGGCCATGGAACGGCTGCTGGACCGCGCCTGCGAGGTGGTGCCGCCGCAGCGGCTGTGGGTCAACCCGGACTGCGGCCTGAAGACGCGCGGCTGGGAAGAGACCGAAGCGGCCCTGGCCAATATGGTCAGCGCGGCCCGCGCGCTGCGCCAGCGGCTGTCGGCGCCGGAGGTGGCAGCCTGGAAGCGCGTCACCAGGACAGCAGTGGCCGCCACCGCGGCAGTGCCGCACGCCGCCGGCGCCTGCACCGCCTGCGCCACGCACGCGCACTGAGCCCGCGCGGCGCACGTGTGGCACGCGCCTTTGTGGGGCGCTGTGTCACATGGTGGCGCCACCATCAGCTTCATATCCTTGCCGGCTGTCTGCATACACCGGGAGCACTGGCACCACGCCTTGGGAAAGGCATGGAAAGGGGTACCGATGTGCCGGCAAAACAAAGGCCGCATGCCCTCGCAGGCATGCGGCCCTTGTTGCTGATGGCGTCGCGGTCAGTTCACGCGCATCACCGCCGGCGGCATCCAGGTGCCGTCCAGCAGCGCCTGCTCCGGCCAGTACGCGCGCAGCATCATGTTCAGGCCATCGGGCGGCGCCGGCAGCCAGTTCGCTGCCCTGGCGCCGGCCGGGCGCTCATGCTGGATATAGATATCGAGCGAGCCATCGCGGTTGTGGCGCAGGCGGTCGCGGCTGCCGATGGCATAGCGCTGGATCGGGTTAGGGATAAAGGCCTGGCGGTCGTTGTACAGCGTCAGCGACCAGAATGCGCGCGCAGGCGGCAGCTGGTTCTTGTCGAAATGCAGCACATAGCTCGCCCCGCCCTGCAGCGGCTTGCCATTGGCATCGGTGCGGGCGGAGGCATAGATGGCATCCTCGGGCAGGTTGGCGCCCAGCCCCACCCACGCGGTCACCGCGCGGCGGCCATAGCTGGTGCCGTAGGTGCCCAGGTCGCGATGCATGACCCAGCCGTTGCCCGCGTCGGCGTTGCCCTTGCGCGCGCCCTGCACGATCGCCGCCAGCGCGGCGGTGGCGCCTTCCTGCACGGCACGCGCGGTGGAGGGCTCCATCACCGTGGTCTTGAACGGCACGCCGGGCTTGACGCCCATGCGGCCCATCTTTTCCACCATGGCGCTGTCCGCGGGCGCCGGCGGGTTGGCCGGCAGCAGCGCGGCAAAGCGCGTGAAGAACGCCTGGGCGTCCATGGCGGCCACCTGCTCCACGGGCGAGCTTTCGGTGTCGACGGCGCCGGGCCGCGGCGCGGCCTTGTCCGGCACGCGCCGGCCGCCGCCCCAGGCCGACAGCGGCGTCAGCCGGTACTGGTCCTGCAGCCGGTGCACGGCCGCGAAGTCCTGCTTGCCATTGGCCTGGGTGCGGCCGATCAGCCAGACCATCGACGTGGGCGAGCGGATCTCCTGCACGCCCTTGGGCAGCGTGCCGCGCCAGTCGGGCCCGGTGATGGCGAAGTTGCCGCGGCGGGTGCCGGTGGTGCGCTTGCCCGGCGACGCAAACACATTGGTCCACGCATCCATCAGCGGCATCAGGTAGTAGCGCCCGCGGGTGTCGGGCACGGACAGGATAACCGGCTCCGCGGACAGGTCGAGCCATGCCGACGAGTACAGCGTATCGGCATTGGGGCTGACGACGTCGGTGTAGCTGGCGTCCGGGAAGGTGCGCTTGTGGCTGAACGTATTGGCCGGCGTGCGCAGCGTCATCAGCTCGCGCGTGACGTCCATCAGCACCATCGGATAGGCGAAGGTAAAGACTTCCGCGGACAAGGCCTTCATGGCCTGGTCGGAGGGCGGCTGCTCGGCGACTGCCGGCTTGGTCCCGTGATCCGGCCCGACCGCGCAGCCGGACAGCATGACGGCGAGCGTGACCGCGCTCGCCAGTTGACGAAAGGTAGGCTTCATGACCCCGATTTCCCAATGTTCTTGCGTCTTCTTCGGGCATTGTGGCTATGACTGCCGGCATGTCGTCCCGAAAGCGCTTCTGTTCCGTCCGGATCTTGTCCGCACACTGCCAGCCTGTCAATTCCTCTGAAGTCGGGAAAAGAGGCCGGGCGCACCAAGCACAAGTCAGGACGGCAAAGGATGCATGATAAGCCACATTGACGGGGCCAGCCCTTCCGGCAACGCCAGGCACACCGGCTCAATACCGCATCTGGACATCGTCGACCTTGCCAGTCCGCGCGTTGTACAGGCAGGCGTAGTGGAAGCCGATCGACGCCGAACTGTCGTCGGGCTCGAACACGCCCTCGCCATTGACCGACGTCTGTGCGTTGGGGCGCTGGTAGTACTGCTCGCGGTCGGCCATCAGCATGACGCTGCCGGGCTGCGGATAGCGGCGCTTGAGGGCATCGGCCACGGCGGGCTCGCAGGCAGCGGAAGCGGCCTTCGACATGGCATGGGCATCGACAGTGATGCGGGTGGCGGCCGCAGGCACCGCGCGCGGTGCCCGTTGCGGCGGCGTCTCGCAGGCGGCCAGCAGGCACGCCAGAGGCAGGCACAGGTAAGAAGCTCGGATCACACGGACCTCCTCCATGGGCGCGCCGGCAACGGCGCGCCAGAAAGTGCAGCGGAGCTATCAGGTTACTGCCTCTGGGCGGAAAAGCCAAAGCCGCCGCGCCTCAGGCTCCGGACCCCGCCGCCGGCGTTCCCCGGAATAGCGAATCGTTGAACGCGGCTAAACTATGGCTCGCGGCAATGCCCCGTCTTGCGGCCGGGCGCGCCGCCAGCACAACCACGATGCCGACACAATGACAACCACAGAGACAAGCGGCGACCGCCCTGCCAACCCCGCTCCCCTGCTGCGCGCCGCCGCCAGCCTGCTGGTCGTGCGCGACGCGCCCTCCGGCATGGAAGTGCTGCTGGTGCGCCGCGTCGAACGCGCCAACGACCGCAGCAGCGGCGCCTATGTCTTCCCCGGCGGCACGCTCGACGCGCAGGACAAGACCCTGCACGCGCACGCCCACGGCCTGGACGACGCCATCGCCAGCGAACGCCTCGGGCTGCCGGCCAGCGGCCTGGACTTCTACCTGGCCGCCGTGCGCGAATGCTTTGAAGAGGCCGGCCTGCTGTTCGCCTGCGACCGTGACGGGCGCCTGCGCCCGCCGCACGAACTCGACGCCGCCCAGCGGGCGCTGCTGCATGAGGCAGTGCAACGTGGCGGCCCCGGCCTGGCGCATGCCTGCGAGCAACTGGGCTTGCGCCTGGCGGCAGACCGCCTCGCCTACCACAGCTATTGGCTGACGCCCCCCGGGCTGCCCAAGCGTTTCGATACCCGCTTCTTTGTCGCCATCGCACCCGAGGGCCAGCTCGCCGTGCCCGATGGCACCGAGATCGTCGAGCACCGCTGGGTCCGCCCGGCCGAGGCCGCCGACCCTGACAGCGGCCTGCCGCTATTGCACGTCACGCGCCGCACGCTGAGCTCGATCGCACAGTTCGAAACCGCCGCGGCCTGCTTTGCCTACTTCGCTCAGTTGCGCGGCATTGCCTGCATCATGCCGCGGCTGGCCACCGGCGCCGCTGGCGTGCGCCCGGTGATGCCCAATGAGGCGTGCTACGCCGAGATCGGCCGCATCGACCCCGACGGCAAGGGGCATGGCCGCTACGAACTCGCGCCCGGCGTGCCGGTGCAGGTCTCCGAGCGCGTCTGGCGCGTGACCGCCAACAACGGCAGCGTCATGACCGGCCCGGGCACCAACACCTACCTGGTGGGCGGCGGCGCGCGCAACGAATGGGCCGTGATCGATCCGGGCCCGGACGATGGCCAGCACGTGCGCGCCATCCTTGACGCCGCACCCGGACCGATCCGCTGGATCCTCGCCACACACACGCACGTGGACCATTCGCCCGCGGCCGCCGCGCTGCAGGCCGCCACCGGCGCCACCGTGCTCGGGCGTGCCGCGCCCGCCGGCCCGTGGCAGGACGCCACCTTTGCACCGCAACGCGAACTGGAGCACGGCGAGCGCCTTGCCATCACCGCGGACTGCACCCTGCGCGTATGCCACACGCCCGGCCATGCGTCGAACCATCTCTGCTATCTGCTGGAGGAGGAAAAGACCCTCTTCACCGGCGACCACGTGATGCAGGGATCGACCGTCGTGATCGGCCCGCCCGATGGCGATATGCGCGCCTATCTCGATTCGCTCGCGGCGCTGCAGGATGAAGACCTGGACTGGCTGGCGCCGGGGCACGGCTTCCTGATCGCGCGCCCGCAGGACGCCATCCGCGTGCTGCTCCGGCACCGGCTGCAGCGCGAGGCCAAGGTCGCCGGCGCGCTGCGCGAACTGGGTCCGTCCCCGATCGGCGAGCTGGTCCTGCGCGTCTATGACGATGTGCCGCCGCGCATGCACCCGGTCGCGCAGCGGTCGCTGCTGGCGCACCTGCTCAAGCTGCGCGACGAAGGCAAGGCGCGGGAAGTGAACGGCATCTGGTCGGCAGCCGCGGGCTGACGCTTGCCCTGGCGGCGAGGGCAAGTGAAGTTTCTTTGGCGGGGGGCTTGCGCAATTCAATAATTGCTATACAATCTCGCTTCTCGTGTGCGGCTGTAGCTCAGTTGGATAGAGTACTTGGCTACGAACCAAGGGGTCGTGGGTTCGAATCCTGCCAGCCGCGCCACCTATGCAGAAGGGAAAAGGGCTTCCGGAAACGGAAGCCCTTTTTTCATTCCTGCGCCCCTTTGCCGGTTACCACCGGTACCGCGCCCCGACCGTTCCGCTCGGGCCGTGTCCCGCCCTCACCTTGAACCATAGCTTCACGCCGGTCGCCGTGTTGCCGTGCGCGCCGATATTGAACGAAAACAGCCCGCGCAGCAGGTCGGCATCGATCTTGGTGCCGTTGATATTGATGACCTGCTTGCGGCTGTCCTGCCACCAGTCCGCTTCCACGAACGGATAGATGCCGGCCAGCCGCGTGGGCTGCGCGCCGTACAGGCGCACGCCGATGCCGGTGGCGCTGGCATCGCCGGGCAAGATTTCCGACTGCGTTGGCGAGACCGGGCTCATGCCGGGCTGGTAGGCCATCTGCAGACGCGGCTGGATGGTCAGGCCGCCCGCGCGCGGCACCACGGCATCGACAGCCAGCGCCATGGTGCGCACACGATTGTCGGCAAAGCCCCCCGCGCTGGTGACGTCGTCCAGGTGCAGCGACAACCGGCGCGGGCGTTCGGGCATGGCAGCGGTCTCGCGGTCCACGGCGGCGAGGCCCGGGGCGTCGTCATCGGGCCCGGGGGCCATGACAAGCGGCAATGCGGGTGGGGGTGGCGACGGCGGCCGTGGGGCCGCGTACTCGACGACGATGGGCTCGGCGGGCTGGACCGCCCAGCCAGGCGCTTCGGCCCTGGCGGCCACTTGGTCTGCCGGCGGTGCCGGCGGCGCCAGGTTGGCCTGCAGCGGCTGGTCCCAGCCTGAAAGGCCCTGGCCGTCCGGAACTGCCTCATCGGCGTGGGCCAGCGCACACATCAGCATGGCCAGGATGCTGCAGCAATGCAGGTAATGCAGGACAACACCGGGGTGCGCGGCACAGCCGTGCCACCCGGGGTTCGCCCCCGCCTCCCTCTCTCTCGATGATGACAAGACCACAGCCATGGCAACCACCTTCGGACGTTATAAAAGCTTGCCCGATGAGTTCGAGCATAGGTCAATTGCCATGCCATCGTTAGCCGGGAAATGTTCGCTTGCGCGCGCCCGCGGGCGGCGCGGATCTTGACGCGGATGGGGGCTTGGTTGCCGCAAATCTCCGGCGATTTGGACAGGAGGCAGCGCCGGTTCGGCGTCGCCGACGCGGCCATGCACCGCGCCAAGGCAGAGGGGCGCAATTGCGTGCGCGAAGCACAAGACCAGGAATGCCGGCCTGCTGCAAGCCCCGTCGATGCGACGGACGCAAAAAAACCCGCATGGCCGCTAATGCCGTTCAGTTAAGGTCTCAAGCCCTACCGTCATTCCCGCGCAGGCGGGAATCCAGCGTCTTTCACGCCCCCTTCGGGGATGAAGTCACTGGGTTCCCGCCTGCGCGGGAACGAACGTCGCTAACTGAATGGCATTACCGCATGGCCGCGGGTTCCATTACCTGTTCGAAGCGTAGCCCGCTCGCACGGGCCGAAACGAAAAAAGGCTCGCTTGCGCGAGCCTTTCCGAATATTGGTGCCCAGAAGAGGACTCGAACCTCCACAGTGTTGCCACCGCTAGGACCTGAACCTAGTGCGTCTACCAATTCCGCCATCTGGGCTTCGTTTCGCTGCATTGCTGCTGCGATGCGAAGAACGCAATTATGCCGAGCGTAACTGATGCTGTCAACACCTCTCCGCATAAAACTTTGTGCTTTCTATTGCTCGCCGCCATGTCGCAGGAAGTCTACCTGCGCCGGGCGGCCCGCCATCGCCAGCGTGGCCGTTGCCGGCGGCATGCTGGCGATGGTCTTGCCGGCGCGCAGGACCCGCAGCCGCGCGGCGCGCAGCCGGATCGCCTCCACCGGGTCGCGCGCCTGCAGCAGCACCAGGTCGGCACGGCAGCCGGGCGCCAGGCCGTAGCCATCCAGCCCGAGGATCCGCGCCGGCACCGCGGTCACCGCGTCAAAGCAGGCGCGCATTGGCTCCTGCCCGGTCATCTGGGCCACGTGCAATCCCATGTGCGCCACTTCCAGCATGTCGCCGGAGCCCAGGCTGTACCAGGGATCCATCACGCAGTCGTGGCCGAACGCCACTGGCACGCCGGCCGCCATCAGCTCCGGCACGCGGGTCATGCCGCGGCGCCTGGGGTAAGTATCGTGCCGCCCCTGCAGCGTGATGTTGATCAGCGGATTGGCGATTGCCGCCACACCGGCCTCGCGCATCAGCGGAATCAGCTTGGACACGTAGTAGTTGTCCATCGAATGCATCGAGGTCAGGTGCGAGCCCGCCACCCTGCCCTGCAGGCCCAGCCGCGCAGTCTCGCTGGCCAGGGTCTCGATATGGCGCGACAGTGGATCGTCGCTCTCGTCGCAATGCATGTCGACACGCAGGCCGCGATCGGCCGCCAGCTCGCACAGCAGCCGCACCGATTCCGCGCCCTGCGCCATGGTGCGCTCGAAATGCGGGATGCCGCCGACCACGTCGACGCCCATGTCCAGCGCGCGCTTCAGGTTGTCCAGCGCGCCGGGCGCGCGCAACACCCCGTCCTGCGGGAACGCCACCAGTTGCAGGTCGAGGTAGGGCCGCACGCGTTCGCGCACGTGCAGCAGCGCCTCCACGGCCAGCAGGCGCGGGTCGCACACGTCCACATGCGAGCGGATCGCCAGCAGCCCGCGCGCCGCGGCCCAGTCGCAATAGGCCAGCGCACGCTCGACGATCGCCTCCTGCGTCAGCATCGGCTTGAGCTCGCCCCACAGCGCAATGCCTTCGAGCAGCGTGCCGGACTGGTTCACGCGCGGCAGCCCGTACGACAGCGTGGAGTCCATATGGAAGTGCGCATCAACGAACGGCGGCGTCACCAGCAGGCCAGCCGCATCGATTTCCTCGCCCGCGCGCGCGGCCAGTGCCGGCTCCACCGCGGCGATGCGGCCGCCGGCGATGCCGATATCGATGCCGGTGCGCCCGTCGGGCAGGTTGCAGCGCCGCAGGATCAGGTCGAGCATGTGTTGTCGATGTCGCAGGTAGAAGTTGTGCGGCTCAGGCGAGCGGCTCAGGCGCCAGGCCGCAGCCGCGCAGCAGCATCACCACCACGTGCTCGGTGGCGTGCGCATAGTCCTGCTGCCCCAGCCGGTTGACGCCGAGCACCGCGCAGACCTGCGATTCAAAATCCGCGTAGGTCTGCGTGGCGGCCCAGATGGTGAAGAACAGGTGCTGCGGGTCGACCGGTGCCATCTGGCCGCGGTCGATCCACTGCTGCACCACCGCGGCCTTGCGCGATACCAGTTCGCGCAGGGCATGGCGCAGGATCTCGCCGATCTCGGGCGCGCCATGCAGCAGCTCGTTGGCAAACACCCGCGATGCGTCCGGATGGCTGGCCGAGAGCCGCATCTTGGCGCGGATGTACTGCTCCAGCGCGACCTGTGGCGGCAGCTCTTCGCGGATGATGTCGGCTTCCGACAGCCATAGCTGCAGCGTGTGCGCCAGCACCGCGCGGTACAGCGCCTGCTTGGTGCGGAAGTAGTAATGCAGGTTGGACTTGGGCACGCCCGCGCGCACCGCGATCTCGGCCATGGTGGCACCGGCAAAGCCCGCGCGCGCAAACACGTGCTCGGCCGCGTGCAGGATCATGGCCTGGTTCTCTTGCCGGATGCGCCCGCCCGAGGCATCGCGCGCCGGCAGCGGACCGCGCGCCGCGGCGCCGGCCTGCGTGTCCATCAGCGCGTACCGTAGAGGCGGTCGCCGGCATCGCCCAGGCCGGGCACGATATAGCCGTGCTCGTTGAGTGTGTCGTCGATGGCCGCGGTGACGATGCCCACCTCGGGATGCGCCGCGCGCAGCGCGCGCAGCCCGGGGCGCGAGGCAATCAGGCACACGTACTTCATGGTGGTGACACCGGCCTCCTTCAGCCGGTTCAGCGCGGCGATGGCCGAGTTGCCGGTGGCCAGCATCGGGTCCACCACGATCACCATGCGTTCCTGGATGTCTTCGGGCATCTTGAAGTAATACTCGATCGGCTCCAGCGTCTCGGGGTCGCGGTACAGGCCGATATGCCCGACGCGCGCCGCCGGCAGCAGCTCCAGCATGCCGTCGATAAAGCCATTGCCCGCGCGCAGGATCGACACCAGGCACAGCTTCTTGCCGGACAGCACCCGCGACTGCATCGGCGCGATCGGCGTGCGGATGGCGATGGTCTCCATCGCCAGGTCGCGCGTGGCTTCGTAGGTCAGCAGCTGGCTGATCTCGCGCACCAGCCGGCGGAAGTTGTCGGTGGTGGTTTCCTCGCTGCGCACCAGCGTGACCTTGTGCTGCACCAGCGGGTGGTCGACCACCATCACGCCGGGCAGGCCCGCGGGCTCTGCAGGCGCGCAGGCAAGGGGCTCAACTGCGGAAACAGCGGACATGTCGTTCATGGTGACGCTCCTGATCCCACGTTTCACATGCAATGCCTGCCAGCGGGGTGGCCGATTGCCCGGCCGCCCGGCGGCCGGCGCAGTCAGAACACCGTGCCGTCGCTGACGATGGCAAACGGCGGCGCACCACCCGGGCGCCGCTTGGCGGCGATGCGGCGCCCCGCCGCCCAGGTGCCGCCTTCCAGCACGCGCGCCAGCGGGAAATCCGTCTCCGCCAGGCCAAGGGCCTGGCGCACGCCGTCGGCCACCTGGTCCAGGCCTGTCACCGTCAGCGCGCGCCATTCGACGATCACGGCCTCATCCACCGCATGCGGCTCGGCGGCGAAGCCGGGGTCGCGCGGCACCATCAGCTCGAAGTCGTACAGCAGGCCGCCGTTGCGGTATTCGGGCAGGCCGGTCAGCGCGTCCAGGCCGGTCACGGTCAGGCCGGCGTCTTCCAGCGGCTCCAGCAGCGAATAGGTCAGCCACTGGGTCAGCTTGTGGAACGGCACCAGCCCGCCCGGCGCGGCCGGATGGCGCCAGCAGTCGCCCAGCGACACGCCTTCGACGATGATCCGCCCCGGCCACACCGGCCCCAGCCCGACCAGCAAGGTGCGCAGCAGGAAGCTGGCATCGAGCTGGCCGCCTACCGCATGCGCCTTCAGGTAGTCATAGAGGTTGCCCAGCCGGGCCGGCCGGCCGAACAGCGCCGGCGTCGCCTCCATCACCTCGCCGAGCCGGCGCAGCAGCCCGGCGCGGCCTTCCAGCCCCACCAGCGGGTTGTGCTGCGCGACCTGGAAGGCGTGGGCGATGCTGTCGGCGTCAACGCGCTGCAGCCGTTCAGCATCCGCGCGCAGCGGGTCGCCCGGCGCCGCGGAGAAGCCGCCGCGCGCGAACAGGTCGAAGCTGGCCGCGCCGAGCCCTTCCGAGCGCGTCAGCACCTGGTCGCTGGCCGGATCGCGGTAGCGCCAGTCGGGGCCGGCGCCCGCGTCCAGCAGTACGCTCGGGATCACCAGGTCGATGCCGATGCGGGCGCGCTCCTCGCGGTGTTCGGGACCGCTCAGCGCGGCACGCTCGCACAGCACCTGCCAGCGGTCCGCACGCGGGTCGGCGCCGCCGCTTTCAAAATGGCGCCAGCGGCTGTGGTACGGCACCTGCAGGTCCGGATAGCGCTGGCGGATGGTGCTGGCGACGTAATCGGCAATCGCGTGCACGCGGTCGGGATGCCAGGTGAAGAGTTCGGACGCGCCGCTGGCCACGTGTTCGGTGACCGCCGCGCAATGGGTGCGCACCGCCTCGGCGCACAGCAGCGCGGAAGCGGGATGCCCTTCCGGCACCGGGCTGAGCCAGCCAGTGCCTTGGCGGTCCTTGCCGGCACTGCCATCCTCGGGATACATCGTCATTCCTTCAACCCCCTGCCCTTTGCCAGGGCCAGTTCGTTCGCATCCGGCGGCGTGTAATGCGTGAAGTAGCCGGCGGCCACCTTGGCATCGATCTCGACACGGGCGTCGGCGGGGATCAGGGCCTCGGGGATCGCCACCTGCTCGACCACCTCGATGCCCTGCGCCACCAGCGCGCCATGCTTCATATTGCTCATCGACGCCCAGCGGTCGATGCGGCGGATGCCCAGCCAATGGAACACATCCGGCATCAGCTCCTGGAAACGCATGTCCTGCACGCCTGCCACGCATTCGGTGCGGGCAAAGTAAGTCTCGGCGCGGTCGCCGCCCACTTGCCGCTTGCGCGCGTTGTAGACCAGGAACTTGGTCACCTCGCCCAGCGCGCGGCCCTCCTTGCGGTTATAGACCACCAGCCCGACACCGCCCTGCTGCGCCATCTCGATGCACACCTCGATGCCGTGTGCCAGATACGGCCGGCAGGTACAGATGTCTGACCCGAACACATCCGATCCGTTGCATTCATCGTGCACGCGGCAGGCCACGCGGGTCTCGGGCTTGCCCAGCTGGCTGACATCGCCGAAAAAGTACAGCGTCATGCCGCCGATGGGGGGCAGGAACACCTTCAGGTCCGGCCGCGTCACCAGTTCCGGGAACATGCCGCCGGTCTGCTCGAACAGGCTGCGGCGCAGCACGCTTTCCTTGATGCCGAAACGGGCCGCCAGCCCGGGCAGGTACCACACCGGGTCGACCGCGGCCTTGGTCACGCGCACGTCGCCATTGGCATGGAGGATGTCGCCGTCGGGCTTGAGCCGGCCGGCCGCAATGGCCGACACCAGCTCCGGCATGTTGATATGCGCGCGGGTGACGGCGATGGTCGGGCGGATATCCACGCCGGCCGCGATGCGGTCGGCAAAGACGGTGGACACCAGGTGGCCCCAGGGATCGAGCGAGACAATCTTGCCCGGGTCGCCCCATTGCGGATGCGGTCCGATGGCTTCGGCGGGCGCCGTATCGGTCAGGTCGGGACGATGGTCGCGCTGCAGCGCGCCCGAGGCCACCGCCAGGGCACGGTAGATGGCATAGGCGCCGGCATGGGTGCCGATCACATTGCGCTGCGCCGGATTGGCCAGGCTGGCGATGACCGGCCCCCGCTCAGCCGCCGTGGGCGCGCCCCAGTGGATCGGCTCGGCCGGATGGTCGCGGCGCGCGTGCGAAGTGAGGACGATATGGTCGGACATGGCACCCTCGGTTCCCGATGGAATCCTGACCAAATGGTCAGGTTTACGATTCCATAGTAGGCAACCTTTGTGCCATCGCCCAATGCCCGTTTACGCGAGTGTCGCGCCTGTGTGTGTGGCGTCGAACGCAAGTCCGCGGGGCCTCATGCACCCTTCGCGTGCCGACGGCGAGACACCGGCCGTGCGCAAGCACCAGCAAGAAGCGGCGCACGGCCAGGCTGGCGCAGCGCCGCTCAGGGAATTCGCGCCGCTGGCGCGCGGCGCGGCTTGCAAGCGTTACACGGTCGGGCGGCTGGCCGAATCGCGGCCCGGTTCCCGCACCGAGTCCCGGCCGCTGCCGAACAGCGCGCGCAGCGCCGCAAGCGGCTGTGCGCTTTCCACAAACCGGTAGAACAGCGCACCGGCCACGTTGCTGAGTGCCCACGCCGCCACCATGCCGAGCGCGTTCAGCACCGGTTGCCCCGGCGCGAGGCTCGACACCATCGCATTCACCACCAGGCATACCGGGAAGTGGACCAGGAACACGGAATAGGAGATGCGCCCGAAGCAGCCCACCACGCGCGCGCGCGGCCATTGTTCCAGCCAGCCGCCGCGGCGCGACAGCGCCAGCAGCAGCGCGGTGGCCAGCGCCACGGCAATGCGCAGGCGGAAGTCCAGCATCAGCGCGGCCAGCGCCACCGCACCGATCAGCAGCAGCGGCAGCAGCGGCCGGCCGGGCCTGGAGGCCCAGTAGGCCAGCGTGCCCAGGCCATAGGCGCCAAAGAAGTACACGGCCCAGATATCCCACGCGGCATCGCGGTTGAACCAGAACAGCGACGCCACTGCCACCAGCGCCACCATGCCGATGCTGGCCGCCACGCCCGCCGGGGCTTTCCCGCGCGCCACGGCGCGCGCGGCCCACAGCGTGCCCAGCAGCAACGCGAACAACTGCAGGTCGATGGCCACATACCAGGCTCCCGCCGACAGCGCGTCCACGTCCAGGATGCTATGCAGCAGCGTCACGTGCGCCAGAAACTGGGGCAGCGTGGGCGGCGCGGGGATCGAGTCATGCGCCATCCAGTGGCGCGCCAGCGCGGCGCCGGCAATGCTGAGCAGGATCGCCGCGGCATAGGGCACCACCAGCTTCTGGTAGCGCCGCCACAGCATCAGCATCGGGTGCTGGCGGGTCTCCAGCCGCCCGTTCGGCGCCAGGCTGCGCGCGGCCAGGAAGCCGCTGATCACCAGGAAGACCTGGACGGCAATGCGGGCGTAGTCATACAGCCAGTCCACCAGGCCCGGGGCCAGGTGATAGGCGGTATCCGACATCGGGCCGTAGAAGGCCAGGTGGTGGAGCACGATCAGCTGCGAGCTGACGGCCTTCAGGACGTCGATGCACGGCAGGCGCGACGGACGGGGGCTCATTGTTATGGGAATGTTGCAAATGGCACTGAAGGCGCGATTCTACCCGTTTGGAGGCATTCTAAAGTGGCGCAATCCACACTATTTGCAGATTCGTTACACACTATCCCGGCTTGTAGCGAGTTTGGCCCAGGGGGGTCAATGTCCTAGCCAGCAGGCATTTGCTTATGACAACAATGTCCTTCGCCCCTTGCTGACTCGGGTATACCCTTGCGACTTTTCCGCATTGCCGGCCGCTCTCCGGTCCCCCCGCATGTCTGCCTTTGCCCTGCCCGCCCTGTCCGCCCGCCTTCTGCGCGCCCGCCGTTCGCTGGCGGCTGTCGCCTTCGCAATCTTCTGCGCTGCCGCGCTCGCGCCGGCGGCGGCCCACGCCCAAAGCCCGGTCCTCGACAAGATCCGCGAGTCCGGCACCATCGTGCTGGGCTACCGTGAATCGGCGCTGCCGTTCTCGTTTGCCGACGACAAGGGCCAGCCAGCCGGCTATGCGGTCGACCTGTGCCTGCGCGCGGCCGAGGCGGCGCGCCAGCAGCTGGGCCTGAAAGACCTGAAGGTGCGCTGGATGCCGCTCACGCCGCAGAATCGCATCCCCGCGGTGGTCAACGGCCTGGTGGACCTGGACTGCGCCCCCAATACCAATTCGCTCGAACGCCAGAAGCAGGTTGCCTTCAGCGTCTCGCACTATGTGTCGACGGTGCGCATGCTGGTGCGCGCGGACTCGGGTATCCGCTCGTTCGGCGACCTGCGCGGCAAGACCGTGGTCACCAGCGCCGGCTCCACCGGCGACCGCCACGTGCGCCGCCTCAAGGGCCAGTATGGTTATCACGACGTCTACGCCAAGGACCACGGCGAGTCGTTCCTGCTGCTGGAATCGGGCCGCGCCCAGGCCTTTGTCATGGATGACGTGCTGCTGGCCGGCCTGCGCGCCCGCGCCAAGGATCCCTCGCAATATGTGATCGTGGGCCCGGCGCTGTCGGTGGAGCAGAACGCGCTGATGCTGTCCAGGGCCGATCCGGAATGGAAGCGCCTGGTCGACCAGACCCTGGCCGCGACCTTTGCCGGCCCCGAGGTCACCACGCTGCAGAAGCGCTGGTTCCAGCAGCCCATCGGCAGCCGCGCCATCAACCTTGCGCTGGCGCCCTCGGGCGAGGTGCGCGCGGCCTGGAAGCACCCGTCGGACGCAGTCACCGAATAAGCGAATCAGGCATCGCCGCGGCCCGCACGCGCATTCGCGCCCGGGCCGCAATGCAGGGTTTCCATGAGATGGTGTACCGGGCAAGCCCCAAGTTGACAGCCGTGAATGATGTTGGCGACACTGGCCCGGGCCATCCCTGCGAAGGGCAGGCCAAATACACGACCGCCCGACGGCGGCATTTTTCAGGAGAAACCATGAACAAGTTCGTCGCGACCGCGATCGCACTCTGCCTCGGCGCCGCTTCGCTGGCCGTTCAGGCGCAAACCGGCGGCAAGAAGCAGTTCGATCCCTATACCCAGGGCGCCAAGTCGGGCGAGAAGTTCGACCCGTACACCCAGGGGGCCAAGTCCGGCGACAAGTTCGACCCGTACACCCAGGGCGCGAACAAGAGCACCCGCAGCGAGCTGACCGACGCTTCCGCGCCGGCCGCGGAGAAGAAGCCGGCCAAGAAGTCCACCAAGAAGAAGAGCAAGAAGAAAGCCGCCTCGGCGCCGGCTGCCAGCTGACCGGCACGGGCCTGACGCAAAAAAACCCGCCGAGGCGGGTTTTTTTGCGTCAGGCGGGTCACCGAAGCGGCTTACGGCGCCTGCGTGTCGCGCTCCAGCGCAGTGACATCGATGCGCTGCACCTTGTCGCCCTGGCGCACCTCGGTGCGCAGCACGAAGGCGTCGCCCGGGCAGTACCAGTCGGTCACGTGCATCACGGTGGGCTCCACTTGCACCACCTCGTCGCCGACCAGCAGCGGCCCCAGCGAGGTGCGCTTCTCGTAGCTGACCGGCAGGCATTCCTTGCGCCCCATCACGGTATCGATCATCTGGCGCTTGCCGACGCGGCGCGACCCGATATTGATTGACGCATGTTGCGCGCGCATGTTGCTGACCGCCTCGTCGGATCCCAGCGGGTAGACCTTCAGCGAGACGCTGGATTCGAAGGTCTCGCCGTCAATCACGGTCCCTTCGCGCAGGTCCAGGCCGGCGTAGTTGAAGACACCCATGCCGCGGAACGCCGCCTCGCCATACATGCGCGCATAGCGGGCGCGGGCGTTGATGATGGCATGCTGGCTTTCGATGCTGGTTGGCGCGTCGGGCGCGCGGCGGTCGATCACTACCTCGTGGACCTGGTTGGTGATCACCGGCGGCCCCATCAATGCCGACAATGCCGTCTTGGAATTGATCTCCAGCTGGGCGCGGCACCCGGTCGGGCTGCGCACCACGCCGCGCAGGGTCATGGTGATCGACATCGGCATCACGCCGTCGCCCTCCATCTGCACATGCGAGCCGGAACGGAACCAGGGCGCGTTGCACAGCGCCGCCGCAGCCGCGGCCTGTGCCTGGCCCGCCGCCGCCTGCGCCACCCCACCGGCGCCCGGCGGCGTGGCCGCGCCCTGCGCACCGGCCGGTTGCGCCCACCCCAGCGCCGCGCCCGCCACCAGACCCGCCAGCCAGATTTGCTGCGCCTTTGTCTTCACATGGATCCCCGTCTAGAATGTCCAGGCGCCCCGATCAGCGCCCGGCCCGCCAGGCGACGGCCTGGTCACCGAAATTATCGCGTTTTTGTTGCACGTGTGACCGGGCTTTTTTCCCCGCGCTGACAGGGTTCAGCCCGCCCGCCAGCCGGCGGGGTTCCGTGGCCGTCGTGCTACCATTGCCCGCCTCGCGTATTCCGGCGGTTGTGGCGTCCCAGGCGCCGGGCTGCCGCCAGGCGGCCGGGGCGACTTGCCTGACCCGGTGTTCTCCCCGGCGTCCACGGTTACGCACGGCCCTGCGTTGTGATGTCTTCCTCGTCACCGCGCGCCACGCAGGGCCATTGATTCGTTGCGCTTTTCCAGGAGATCTATGCGTAGTTCATCGACCTCGCGGGTTACCGCGCTGTCCGTCGGAACCACCACCAGTACTATTGTGCTGGTCAGCCTGCTTATCCTGCTGGTCTGGTTTGGTACCCTCGACATGCGCCACCTGCTGCGCTCCGATGAAGGCCGCTACGCCGAGATTGCCCGCGAGATGTTCGCCACCGGCGACTGGGTGACGATCCGCTACCACGAACTCAAGTATTTCGAGAAACCGCCCTTCCACCTGTGGATGACGGCGCTGGCCTATACGCTGTTCGGCGTTGGCGACTGGCAGGCGCGGCTGTGCGTGGCCTTGTCCGGCATGCTGGGCGTGGCTGTGTCGATGCTGGCCGCGGCACGCTGGTACGGCCAGCGCGTGGCGATGCTGACCGGCCTGGTGCTGGTCTCTGCGCCGATGTGGAACGTCGCCGGGCACTTCAACTCGCTCGACATGACGCTTTCCGGCGCCATGGCCTGCGTGCTGGCCTTCATGCTGCTGGCACAGCACCCGGATGCCACGCGCGCGCAACGCCGCAACTGGATGCTGGCCTGCTGGGCAGCCATGGGCGTGGCGGTGCTGGTCAAGGGCCTGGTCGGACTGGCGTTGCCGGGACTGGTGCTGGTGGTCTATACCCTGGTGACACGCGACTTTGGTTTGTGGCGCCGACTTCACCTTCTGGGCGGCATCGTCGTCATGCTGCTGGTGACGGTGCCGTGGTTCTGGCTGATGTCCGAGCGCAACCCCGAGTTCCTGCGCTTCTTCTTTATCCACGAGCACTGGCAGCGCTATACCTCGAACGTGCATCATCGCGAGGGGTCGGTCTGGTATTTCGTGCCGTTGCTGCTGGCCGGCTTTCTGCCATGGCTGGGCCTGGTCCCGCAAATGTGGCAGGCAGTGCGCGAGCGCGCCGGCGTGGCGCGCGGCACCTCGCCGCGCCCGTTCCAGCCGGCCCTGCTGGCGGCGCTGTGGGCTGTGGCGATCTTCGCCTTCTTCAGCCTGTCTGCCTCCAAGCTGCCCGGCTATATCGTGCCGATCTTCCCGGCGCTGGCGCTGCTGGCCGGCGTGGCGCTGGACACCGCGACCGAACGCGCCTGGCGCTGGCAGGTCACCGCCATGATCGCGCTGGGCGTGATCGGGCTGCTGGCGTGCCCCGTCGTCGGCATGATGGACAAGCCGGGCACGCCCAATTCGGCCTATCGGGAATTTGCCCTGTGGCTCGGTCTTGCCTTCGCGGTGCTGCTGGCCGGTGCGCTGCTGGCCCGCCGCCTGCTGCGCACGCGGGGCGTGTTCCCCAGCGTGGTGGCCTATGCGCTGGCGATGTTTCTCTGCTGCACGACAGCGCTGCGCGCCCATGAGGCCATGGGCCGTCCGAGCTCCGGCGTGGACCTGGTGCCTGCGATCAATGCCGTGTTGACGCCTGACATGCCGCTGTATAGTGTGCGCCTGCTGGACCACACGCTGCCGTTCTACCTGCGCCGGACCACCATCCTGGTCGAGCATCCCGACGAGCTGGAATTCGGCGTGGGCCAGGAGCCGCAGAAGTGGATTCCGACCGTCGATGGCTTTATCGCGCGCTGGCAGGACGGCCAGCGCGCCGTGGCGATCATGGCGCCGGAGACCTACGCGGCGCTGACCGCGCGCGGCGTGCCGATGCACAAGATCGCCGGTGACCGCCGGCGCGTGGCCGTCGCCAATTTCACGCTGCCGGGCCAGGCCCCGCAAGCACAACCCCAAGGACAGTAATCCGTAACCCGCAGCGCCATGACGCTTTCCACCTTTGCTTTCATCCTGACCGGCGTGCTGCTCAATGCGGCCGCGCAACTGTTGCTCAAGGCCGGCGTCAACGCCATCGGCGCGATCACGCTGGACCGCGGCACGCTGCTCCTCACGGCGCTGCGCGTGCTGACACAATGGCCGGTGCTGGCCGGGCTGACGCTGTATGTGGTCAGCGTGGGCGTGTGGATCGTGGGGCTGTCGCGCGTGGACGTGTCGATCGCCTACCCGATGCTGTCGCTCGGCTACGTGGTCAACGCGCTGGCCGCCTGGTGGCTGTTTGGTGAGATGATCGGCCCCTTGCGCGTAGCTGGCATCCTGCTGATACTGGCTGGCGTCTTCCTGATCGCCCGCTCCTGACAGCCCCCCCGCCCCTCGCCAGGACTGACATCCACTGCCTCCTAACCGCCTTGCCATGACCGCACCCGCACCAGAGTTCCTGCCCTTTGTCCGGCCCGATATCGACGCCGCCGCCATTGCCGAAGTCGGCAAGGTGCTGGCCTCGGGCTGGATCACGTCCGGCCCGAAGATGCAGGCCTTCGAAGCCGCGCTGTCGGAGCTGTTCGGCGGCCGCCCGGTGCGCACTTTCGCCAACGGCTCGGCGACCATGGAGATCGCGCTGCGCATCGCGGATATCGGCCCCGGGGACGAAGTCATTACCACGCCCATCACCTGGGTCGCCACCGCCAACGTAGTGCTGGCAGTGGGGGCACGGCCGGTGTTCGTCGACATCGATCCGCGCACGCGCAACCTGGACCTCGATGCGGTCGAGGCCGCGATCACGCCGCGCACGCGCGCCATCATGCCGGTGTACCTGTCCGGCCTTCCGGTCGACATGGACCGGCTGTACGCCATGGCGGCGAAACACGGCCTGCGCGTGATCGAAGACGCCGCCCAGGCCATCGACTCGCGCTGGCGCGGCCGGCGCATCGGCGCCTTCGGCGACCTGGTCAGCTTCAGCTTCCAGGCCAACAAGAACATCACCACCATCGAAGGCGGCTGCCTGGTGATGAACTCGCCCGAGGAAGCCGTGCGCGCCGAGCGCCTGCGCCTGCAGGGCGTGATCCGCACCGGCATGGACGGCATGGATGTCGAAGAGCCCGGCGGCAAGTTCAACCTGACCGATGTCAATGCCGTGGTCGGCCTGATGCAGCTGGGCAAGCTCGACGCCATCACCGCGCGCCGCGCCGAACTGGCGCAAACCTACTTCCGTTGCGCGGCCGACAGCGGCCTGGAAGCACTGGGCATCGAACTGCCGCAAGCGCTGGATGCGCATGCCGCCACCACCAACTGGCACATGTTCCAGGTAGTGCTGCCGACCGACCGCCTGCAAGGCGGCCCGGCCCAGGCGCGCCAGCTGGTCATGGAAGCCATGCGCGAGCGCGGCATCGGCACCGGTGTTCATTACCCGCCCGTCCATCTTTTCACTTACTACCGCTCGCTCGGCTGGCGCGAAGGCATGCTGCCGCACGCCGAACGCATCGGGCGCGGCATCGTCACGCTGCCGCTGTTCCCGGCGATGCAAGCCTCCGATGTGGAGCGGGTCTGCACAATCCTCAGCGAAACATGCAAACGTCTCTCCAAATGAGCCCGGTCGAAGTCTCGGTCGTCATTCCGGTCTACAACGAAGAAGACGGGCTGCAAGCCCTGTTCGACCGTCTCTATCCGGCGCTGGATAGCCTGGGCGAGTCGTACGAGATCATCTTCATCAACGACGGCAGCGTCGACCGCTCCGCGCAGATGCTGGCGGCGCAGTTCCACAAGCGCCCGGACGTGACCCGGGTGGTGCTGTTCAATGGCAACTTCGGCCAGCACATGGCGATTCTGGCGGGCTTCGAGCATACCCGCGGCAAGATCGTGATCACGCTGGACGCCGACCTGCAGAACCCGCCGGAAGAGATCCCGCGCCTGGTCGAGACCATGCGCGCCGGCCACGACTACGTGGGCACCATCCGCCGCCAGCGCAACGACACCGCGTTCCGCCGCTATGCCTCGCGCGCGATGAACCGGCTGCGCGAGCGCATCACCAAGATCCGCATGACGGACCAGGGCTGCATGCTGCGCGCCTATGACCGCAATGTGATCGATACGATCAATGCCTGCCGCGAAGTCAACACCTTCATTCCCGCGCTGGCGTACACCTTTGCTTCCAATCCGGTCGAGATCGAAGTCGGCCACGAACAGCGCCACGCAGGCGAATCCAAGTATTCGCTGTACCAGCTGATCCGCCTGAACTTCGACCTGGTGACCGGTTTCTCGATCGTGCCGCTGCAGTGGTTCTCGGCCATCGGCACATTGCTGTCGCTGTTCTCGGCCGTGTTGTTCGTGGTGCTGCTGGTGCGGCGCTTCGTGCTCGGCTCGGAAGTCCAGGGGGTGTTCACGCTGTTCGCCATGAACTTCTTCCTGATCGGCATCCTGCTGTTCGGCCTGGGGCTGCTGGGCGAATATGTCGGCCGCATCTACCAGGAAGTGCGCGACCGCCCGCGCTACCGCATCAAGGCCGTGCTGGAAGCCGACCCGGCACGCACAGGCGTGCCTGCCGCCAGCACCGCGGGCTCGGAGCAATGATGCGCGCCGTCGTCTTTGGCTACCACAATGTCGGCGACCGCTGCCTGCGCGTGCTGCATGCGCGCGGCGTGGAGGTGGCGCTGGTGATCACGCACCGCGACCGGCCCGACGAGAACATCTGGTTCCGCCGCGTGGCCGACACCGCCACCGAGCTGGGCATTCCCTTCGTCTACGGCGAGGACCCGGCCGATCCCGCGATCGCCCAGGCTGTGCGCGACGCGCGCCCGGACGTCCTCTTCTCCTTCTACTACCGCGCCATGATCCCGGCGAGCGTGCTGGCCCTGGCCCCGGGCGGCGCCTTCAACATGCATGGCTCGCTGCTGCCGAAATACCGCGGGCGCGTGCCGGTCAACTGGGCGGTGCTGCATGGCGAGACCGAAACCGGCGCGACGCTGCACGCGATGGAAGCCAAGCCTGACGCGGGCTTTATCGTCGACCAGACCGCCGTGCCGATCCTGCCCGACGACACCGCCGGCGAAGTGTTCGAGAAAGTCACCGTGGCGGCCGAACAGACGCTGTGGCGCGCCCTGCCCGCGATGATCGCGGGACAGACGCCGCAACACCCCAACCGGCTTGCCGAAGGCAGCTACTTCTCCGGGCGCAAGCCCGAGGACGGCCGCATCGACTGGAGCCGCCCGGCCGCCGGCGTCTATAACCTGATCCGGGCGGTCGCGCCGCCCTATCCCGGCGCGTTCACCGATCTCGCCGGGCACCGCTTCATCGTGGCGCAGGCGCGCCGGCCGCTGGCGGATGCCGCACAGGCGCTGCCCGCCGGCACGGCGCCCGGCCTGCATGTGCTCGACGGCCACATCGTCGGCCTGTGCGGCGACGGCGGCCTGCTGGTCGTGACCCGGCTGATGGCACAGGACGGCTCGACGATCTCCCCGCAAGCTTTCGCCCAATTTATCCATATCGAACCATCCAACGAGGAAAACCGATGAAAAAGGTCCTGATTCTTGGCGTCAACGGCTTCATCGGCCACCACCTGACGCGCCGCATCCTGGAAACCACGCCGTGGGAGGTCTACGGCATGGACATGTCGTCGGACCGCCTGGGCGACCTCGTCGACCACCCGCGCATGCACTTCTTTGAAGGTGACATCACCATCAACAAGGAGTGGATCGAGTACAACATCCGCAAGTGCGACGTGGTGCTGCCGCTGGTGGCCATCGCCACCCCGGCCACCTACGTGCGCCAGCCGCTGCGCGTGTTCGAGCTGGACTTCGAGGCCAACCTGCCGATCGTGCGCGCCGCCGTGAAGTACGGCAAGCACCTGGTGTTCCCGTCGACCTCCGAGGTCTACGGCATGTGCAGCGACGAAGAATTCGATCCCGAGGCTTCGCCGCTGGTCTACGGCCCGATCAACAAGCCGCGCTGGATCTACGCCTGCTCCAAGCAGCTGATGGACCGCGTGATCCACGCCTACGGCATGGAGCAAGGCCTGAACTACACGCTGTTCCGCCCGTTCAACTGGATCGGCGCCGGGCTCGACTCGATCTTTGAATCGAAGGAAGGCTCGTCGCGCGTGGTGACGCAGTTCCTCGGCCATATCGTGCGCGGCGAGCCGATCAAGCTGGTCGACGGCGGCGCGCAGCAGCGTGCCTTTGCCGATATCGCCGACGGCATCGACGCGCTGATGCGCATCATCGAGAACCCCAACGGCGTGGCCAGCGGCAAGATCTATAACATCGGCAATCCGGGCAATATCCACTCGGTGCGCGAGCTGGCCGAGATGATGCTGAAGATGGCAGCCGACTACCCGGAATACGCCGAGGAAGCGCGCAAGACGCAGATCGTCGAAACCTCGTCGGGCGACTTCTACGGCAAGGGCTACCAGGACGTGCAGCACCGCGTGCCGAAGATCGACAACACCATCGAGGAACTGGGCTGGAAGCCCGGGATCAGCATGGAAGCGGCGCTGCGCCGCATCTTCGAGGCGTACCGCGGGCATGTGAGCGACGCGCGCACGCTGGTCGACTCGGCCAACTGAGCGCGCACCGCAGATGGCACGCATTGCCCTGAAGGTCGACGTCGACACGCTGCGCGGCACGCGCGAAGGCGTGCCGAAGCTGCTGTCGATGCTGGCCGCCGCGCAGGCACAGGCCACCTTCCTGTTCAGCCTGGGGCCCGACCATACCGGCTGGGCGCTGCGGCGCGTGTTCCGGCCTGGCTTCCTGAAGAAGGTGTCGCGCACCTCGGTGGTGTCCAACTATGGTTTGCGCACGCTGATGTATGGCGTGCTGCTGCCGGGGCCGGATATCGGCCGCAAGGGCGCCGCCGCGATGCGCACGGCGCGCGCGGCCGGCCATGAGTGCGGCATCCACACCTGGGACCACGTCTACTGGCAGGACAACGTGCGCGAGCGCGATGCCGCTTGGACGCGCCGGCAGATGCAGCAGGCCTTCGCGCGCTACCGCGAGATCTTCGGCGAAGCGCCCGCTACGCATGGCGCCGCCGGCTGGCAGATGAATGAAGACGCGTTCCGGCAGATCGATGACTGGGGCATGGCCTATGCGTCCGACGGGCGCGGCACTGCACCCTATATCCCCACCATCGATGGCATTGCCTGCCGTCACGTGCAGATGCCGACCACGCTGCCGACGCTGGACGAACTGATCGGCACCGACGACCTGACCGAGGACAACGTCCACACCGCGCTGCTGAAGCTGACCGAGGGCACGCGTGACCATGTGTTCACGCTGCACACCGAGCTGGAAGGCGGCAAGCTGGCGCCGGTGTTTGAACGGCTGCTGGCGGGCTGGCGTGCGCAAGGGCACGAGCTGGTATCGATGGCGACGTGGTATCGCGGGCTGGACCGGCAGGGACTGCCGGAGTTGCCGGTGACGTGGGGAGAGATCCCGGGTCGCAGTGGCGAGTTGATCGTGCAGCCGCAGGGCTGACGGTAGTTCCGACTGCTGAGTTTCCAGATTGCCGACGGGGGGCTCCCTCTCCCGCTTGCGGGAGAGGGTTGGGGAGAGGGCCGGAGTATCGACGAAGTAAGGCGTGTCGGTCTGCCAGTGCCTGCCCTCTCCCCCGGCCCCTCTCCCGCAGGCGGGAGAGGGGAGCAAACCGAGCGGGTTTCGTGACACGGTAGCCTACCCCCCGCGCCGCCCGGCCCCCACCCGCAGCCCGTTGAACACCACCAGCAGGCTCGCGCCCATATCGGCGAACACCGCCATCCACATCGTTCCCATCCCCAGCACCGTCAGCACCAGGAACACGGCCTTGATGCCTAGCGCCAGCGCGATATTCTGCTTGAGGATGCCGGAGGTGCGGCGCGACAGCCGCACAAAGGCCGGGATCTTGCGCAGGTCGTCGTCCATCAGCGCCACGTCGGCGGTTTCGATGGCGGTATCGGTGCCGGCGGCGCCCATGGCGAAGCCGACATCGGCACGCGCCAGCGCCGGCGCATCGTTGATGCCGTCGCCCACCATGCCGATGCGGCCGCCGCGCGCATGGGCGGCGTCGGACAATGCCGCGATCGCGTCGGCCTTGTCTTGCGGCAGCTGGTTGCCGCGGGCCTCGTCGATGCTGACCTGCGCGGCGATGGCCTGCACCGTGTGCGGGTTATCGCCCGACAGCATCAGCGTCTTCACGCCAAGTTCATGCAGCTCGGCAATGGCCAGCCGGCTGGTTTCGCGCACGGTGTCGGCCACGGCAAACAGCGCCAGCGCAGTGGCCGCGCCCTTGCTGTCCACGCGTGCCAGCAGCACCACGGTCTTGCCTTCGCGCTCGAGCGCTTCGAGGCGCGCTTCCAGTGCCGGCGAGCAGGCGCCCATCTCGTGCACCAGGCGATGGTTGCCCAGGCGGTATTCCACGCCCTGCACCGTGCCGCGCGTGCCGCGGCCCGCCAGGGCCTCGAACGCATCCACCGGCAGCGTGGCGATGCCGTCGGCGACAGCCGCCGTGGCCACCGCGCGCGAGACCGGATGGTCCGAGCGCGCCGCCAGGCTGGCGGCAATGGCGCGCGCGTGCGGTGCATCGTCGGCCAGCAGCGCATGGTCGGTCTGCGCCGGCTTGCCATGCGTGATGGTGCCGGTCTTGTCCAGCGCCACCCAGGCCAGTTGCCGGCCCTGCTCCAGGTACACCCCGCCCTTGACCAGGATGCCGCGCCGCGCGGCCTCGGCCAGGCCGCTGACAATGGTCACCGGCGTGGAGATCACCAGCGCGCACGGGCAGGCGATCACGAGCAGCACCAGCGCCTTGTAGATCCAGCCGACCCAGCCGCCGCCGGTCAGCAGCGGCGGCACCACCGCAACCGCCAGGGCCATCGCAAACACCGTGGGCGTATAGATGCGCGCGAACTGGTCGACAAAGCGCTGCGTGGGGGCGCGGCTGCCTTGCGCGGCTTCCACGGCGTGGATGATGCGCGCCAGCGTCGAATCGCTGGCGGGTGCGGTCACAGTGTATTCAAGTTCGCCTGACTGGTTGATCGAGCCCGCGTAGAGCGCATCGCCTTCGGCCTTGTCGACTGGCACGCTTTCGCCGGTGATGGGGGCCTGATCCAGCGCGGACTGGCCGCGCACGACCTTGCCGTCGAGCGCGACGCGCTCGCCTGGCCGCAGCCGCACCAGCGTGCCCACGGCAACGCCGGCGGCGGGCACGGCCTCCCAGCTGCCATCGGCACGCCGCACCGTGGCCTGTTCCGGCGCCATCGCCATCAGGCCCCGGATGGCATTGCGCGCGCGGTCCAGCGACGCCGCCTCGATGCGCTCGGCCAGTGCGAACAGCACCATCACCATCGCCGCTTCGGGCCACTCGCGCAGCAGCAGCGCACCGGTGACGGCGATGCTCATCAACGCGTTGATATTCAGGTTGCCGTTGCGCAGCGCGATCCAGCCCTTGCGGTAGGTGGTCAGGCCACCCAGCGCCACCGCCGCCAGCGCCAGCACGGCGGGCAGCCACGGCAGCCCGAGGCCCAGCCATTCCGCTGCTTCTGCCCCTGCCGCGACCACGCCGGCCAGCGCGAGCGGCCACCAGGGCTTGCGCGCGGCGGTTTCCGGCACGACTTGCTGCGCGGCCTCGGGGCTCAGCGGCACCGGCTGCATGCCCAGGCTTTCGATCGCCCTGGCCAGCGGCCGCGGCGACGGCAGCGTGTGGTGCACCGTCAGCACCCGCTGGATCAGGTTGAATTCCAGCGCGGCCACGCCCGCCATGCCGCCCAGCTTGTTGCGGATCAGCGTTTCCTCGGTCGGGCAGTCCATCGCGTCGATGCGCCACACGGCGGTGCTGGCCCCCGCAGGGATGTCGACCGGTGCCGCGGGCGCCAGCGCAATGGTGGACGAGCAGCCGCCGCCGCAACAGGCATCAGCCGCCGGCGCGTGGGATGCGGCCGGTGCGTCGGCATGGTCATGCCCATGGTGTTGGTCATGGCCGTGGCCGTGATGGTGATGTGCGTGATCGTGACCGCCATGCCCTTGGCCGGCGCCATCGTGCGCCCGGGCGGCGTGATCGGGAGGAAGAGCATCTTCCGGTGACGTGCGAGCCATGTCTTGTTGTTCCCGCTGATTTGACCTGATGACATTGAAGACCCTGTAGCGGCTACAGAGTCAAGCGGCATGGCAGCACCATGCGTCTGCCATGCCGCACCGGCGGGTCAATGCTCGCAGTTGACCATCCACGACATGCCGAAGCGGTCCACCAGCATGCCGAAGCCTTCGGCCCAGAAGGTCTTCTGGTATGGCACCACGACCTGGCCGCCTTCGCTCAGGCCATTGAAGATGCGCTGGCCTTCGTCCTTGCCGACCGCGCCCACCGACAGGCTGAAGCCGCTGAACGCCGGACGCTCGCCGCGCCGGCCGTCGGATGCCATCACCTGGTTCTCGCCGAACTGGATATTGGCGTGCATCACCTTGTCCTTCCAGTCATCGGGAACCTCCATGCCCTGGCCCTGCGGCGCATCCTTGTAACGCATGGCAAACGTGACCTGCGCGCCCAGCACCTTGCCGTAGAAGGCCATGGCTTCATCGAAGCGGCCGCCGAAATCCAGATAGGGTTGCACTTGCATGTCGCTCTCCTCGTGGGTTGTCCATCGGGTTGCATTGCATGGCAGATGGCCGGACGCCCGGGTACGGGCGCGGCCGGCACGCGCGCCATTATGCGCGCGTGCCAGGCGCGCGCAAGTGACCGGACGGGCTCAGGCAACGCTGGCGGCGGATGGCACCGCAGGGGCCACGCTCGCCCCGGCGGGGAACTTCAGCGTGAACACGGTCATGCCTTCGGTGCTGCGAACCGTCACGCTGCCGCCGTGCAGCCGCATGATGGAGTCGACGATGGCCAGCCCCAGCCCCGTCGACGCCGCCGAATTGCGCCGCGACGGATCGGCCCGGTAGAAGCGCCCGAAGATGTGCGGCAGCGTCTCCGGCGCAATCGCCGGCCCGGCGTTGCTCACGCGGATGCTTGTGCAGGCGCCGCCCACGGCCGGCGCGCCTCCGACGCCGACCTGCACCAGGCTGCCCGCCGGAGCATGCCGCAGCGCGTTGTCCAGCAGGTTGGTGACCGCGCGCCGCAGCAGCGTCTGGTCGGCCTGCACCGGCGCCGAGCCGATGACCGTCAGCGTGACCTCGCGGTCAGCCGCCACGGCCTCGAAGTACTCGGCCATCTTGTCCAGTTCTTCGCGCGCGTCCAGCGTACGCACGTCCAGCGCCACCTGTGCATGGTCGGCGCGCGCCAGGAACAGCATGTTTTCGATCATGCGCGCGAGGCGCTCGTACTCTTCCAGGTTGGATTCAAGCAGCGCTTCATACTCGGCCGTCGCGCGGCTTTGCGCCAGCGTGACCTGGGTCTGGCCGATCAGGTTGCTGATCGGCGTGCGGAAGTCGTGGGCCAGGTCGGCCGAGAATTCCGAGAGCCGCGAAAAGCTGTCCTGCAGCCGCGCCAGCATGTCGTTGAGCGCCCCCGCCAGCTCGCGCAGTTCGGCCGGCGCGCGGCCCACGTCGAGCCGCGTGGCGAGGCGGCTGGTGGTGACCGCGGCGGCATCGGCCGCCATGCGCCGCAGCGGCCGCAGCGCGCGGCGCGCCAGCACAAAGCCCAGCCCCGCGGCCACCGCCGCGCCGCACAGCGTGGCCCACAGCACCTGGTGCCGGTACTCGCGGACCAGCGCCACGCGATAGCCCGCATCGCGCAGCACCACGATCTCCACCGCCTTGTCCGAGTCGCCCAGCTGGCCCAGCGCGGCAATCCCCCGCGAAGGCACGCCGTTCTTCGGACGCCAAGTCTGCAGCAGGCGTTTCTCTGGCTGGGCGGTGGCGGGCAAGACCCGCAGCGGCGGCACGGTCTCGTTGCGCGGATTGAGCGTGACCAGCGGCTCGCCCTGGCGCGTGCGCACCACCAGGATCAGGCCCTCGTGGCCCATCGCGATATCGGCAAAACGATGCGTATCGGCGCGGATCTCGGCCTCGCTGCGCACTTCGCGCAACAGGTGGCGCACCAGCAGCACCTCGCCGACCAGCTCGCTTTCATCGCGCCCTTCGAGCTGGGTCGACAGCGCGCTCGACAGGTAGGCAGCCACGCCGGCCAGGATCGCCGCAGTGGCCAGCCCGTACGCCAGCGCCAGCCGCGTGGTGAGCGAAGATGGCAGCCGCATCATGCGTCGCGCACCCTGTCCTCGCCGTCGTCCAGCACGTAGCCCATGCCGCGGCGCGTATGGATCAGCTTGCGCGGAAACGGGTCATCGACCTTGGCGCGCAGGCGCCGGATTGACACATCGACCACATTGGTGTTGCTGTCGAAATTGACATCCCACACCTGCGAGGCGATCAGCGAGCGCGACAGCACCTCGCCGCGCCGGCGCGCCAGCAGGTACAGCAGCGCAAACTCCTTGGAGGTCAGGTCGATCTTCTGGCCGGCGCGCGCCACGCGGCGGCGGATGGCGTCGATCTGCAGGTCGGCCACTTCAATGAACTCGCTCTCGCGCAATGGGCCGCGCCGCAGGATGGTGCGGATGCGCAGCACCAGCTCGGCAAAGGCGAAGGGCTTGACCATGTAGTCGTCGGCGCCGAGCTCCAGGCCCTTGAGGCGGTCCGACAGTTCGTCGCGCGCGGTCAGGAACAGCACCGGGGTGTCGCGCTCGCGGCGCAGCTCGCGCAGCACCTGCCAGCCGTCCAGGCCCGGCAGCATCACGTCCAGCACGATCAGGTCATAGGGATGCTCGCGCGCATGGGCCAGGCCGTCCGCGCCGTCGCGCGCCAGGTCCACCACGAAGCCGGATTCGGTCAGGCCCTTGTGCAGGTAGTCGCCTGCCTTGGGTTCGTCCTCGACAATCAGGATACGCATGATTCAGTCACTTTCCGGCGGCACCAGCACCGCCATGGCGTAACGCTAGCCGAGGATGACGGCAAATGGGCAAAGATTGCAGAAATGTCATCACCGTGCCGGATCATGACAGGGGCAAACCCCGGTAAAATGCGCGCTCACTCCCGGGCGCCGCCGTTGGTGCGCGCCCGCATTGCCCCCATTCTGCCTGTTCCCCCTGATGAAACGCTTGCCGAACTGCCTGTTGCTGTCCCTTGCCATGCTTGCGTTGCCCGCCTCCGGCGCCGCGGCGGCAGTGACCACGGTGTGCAGCGCGGTGCAGGCGGCCGGCCTGTCGCTGCCGGAGCGGCATGTGGCGGCCAAGCTGGAAGCGGAAGCGGCGCTCGATGGCGCCGGCCAGGGGACCTGCCGCGCCAGCGCGGTGCAGGTGATGGCCGAGCCCGGCGGCAGCGGGGAGCCGCTGCACCTGCACGACGCCAATGCGCCGCAGGCCACCGGCGCGGTCGCCACGCCGCAGGAAGCGCAGCCTGCCGTCACCGGGGCGCTGCAGGAACTGCCGGAGGAGGTGTTCGCGCACTGGGCGCACGCGGCGCCCATGGCGACGCCGGCGGCGTTCACCGGCATCCTGCCGCTGCTGCCCGTCGTACGGCTGCTGCCGGCGCGCTGCTGAGCGAGCCTTCAGCCCGAGCGCGTTAAGCGCGGATTCAAGGCGAAATGCCGTTCAGTTAAGGTATCAAATGCTACCGTCATTCCCGCGCAGGCGGGCATCCAGCGTCTTGCACGTCCCCTTTGGGGCAGAAGTCACTGGGTTCCCGCCTGCGCGGGAACGACAGTCACTAAGTGACCGGCATTAGGATTCAAGGCGCCATTACCAGGCGCGCTTTATCCGACGCGGAAGAATTCGATCGACTGCCCGGCGTTGACGGCGCGTTGCAGCCAGTCGGGATACTCGCCCTGGCCGTCCCAGCTCTGGCCAAGGGCATTGCGATAGAGCGGGCGGGCGCCCGCAGCGGCATTTGGGGCAACAGCGCGGGCAACTTCGGCCCCGGCAGAGGGCGCGACATCGGCTTGCGCAGGCTGCACCGCAGCAGTGGAAACCGTGTCGAAGCATCCGGCGGCGACGAGATCGTCGATCGTCAGGGCATGACGGTCCATTTGCTCGCGGATCCACGCCACCGCAGCGAGTTTGGCTGAATCAGACTCGGACATGACTCTCGTGAGAGGCCCGCTGCATTTCTGCGGGCAATGAAAAACCGGCGATGGAACCGCAGGCCGGTCGGACAGGCGTGATTCTACAGCTTTTGTCCGCCCGCCAGCGTCTCCCTCTTGCGTGCGCGGGCAATTGCCGCGCGCTTGCCCAGGACGCAGCGCCGGGATGACGGCAATGTCATGTGCCGGTCATGCTCGCGTGGGTGCGCGCTGCCTAGACTTGCCACACCGCCGCCCATCCCGGGCCGGCACTCTTACGGAGCAGCGATCCATGCAAGCACTCAGGCGAATCTTCGTCGCCACCGCCCTTATTGCCGGCGTTGCCGGCGCCGCGCAAGCCGCGCCGCGCAGCGCCGATCCCTTCAGCGACGGCGCGCGCAGCGTCACCAGCGCCCGCAGCCCGTTCACCGACGGCTCCCACAGCGCCACCGGCACCCGCAGCGCCTTCACCGATGGCTCGCGCACGGCGACCGGCGCGCGCGACCCCTTCACCGACGGCGCGCACAACCCCAACGCCCCGCGCGACAGCTTCACCGATGGTGCCTGACGCCGGCCCGGCCGGCCCCGTGCCTCAGCGCACCTCGCCGTAGATGCGGCGCGCATCGGCCGCATCCGCAATGGGCCGGCCCAGCGTCAGCCCGCCCTGCACCGCCTGCGCCACCAGCGCGTGGTTGCCGGGCGCGCGGCTGCCGTCGCGCAGCAGCAGGTTGTTCTCAAAGCCCACCCGCACATGGCCGCCGAACGCGGCGGCCGCCGTCACGCAGGCATTTTCCTGGCGCCCGAAGGCGCAGATGGCCCACGGCAGCGCGTCGCCGGCATCGCCAGCGGCCTGCAGGAACGGCAGCAGGTCGTGCGGCGACGACACCTGCCCCGCCGAATAGCGCCCCAGCACAAACAGCACCGACCACGCGCCCGGCGGCACCATGCCGCGCGCGCGCATCGACTGCCAGCGCTGCACGTCGGCCACGTCATACAGGATCACCTGCGTCATCACGCGCTCGCGCGCCAGCCAGGCAAAGAACGCCGCCAGCTCGCTGTCCGGGATCTCCGGCACGGCCACTTCACGCAGGCCGACCGAGACCGCCTCGGGACGCAGCGCGCGCACCATCGCCATCTGCTCGGCAGCCTTGTAGAGGCCTGCGGCCTCGCTGGTGACCTGCACCAGCAGCGCTTGGCCGACGGCCTCCTTCACTGCCGCCAGCGCCTCGCGGTAGGTCTGCACATCGAGCGAATGGCGGCCCTCGGCATCGCGCACATGCATGTGCATCATGGCCGCGCCGGCATCCCGGCAGGCGCGCGCTTCCGCGGCCAGCGCCGCCGCGGTCAGCGGCACCGCGGGATGATCGCTGGCACGCTTGTAGGCACCGTTGGGCGCCACGGTGACGATCAGCGGCGAGTCGGCCAGCGGCACGCGTTGTGGGGTAGTCTGGGTCATGGCTGGATCTCGGGCAGTTCGGGCGCGATCAGCGCCAGGCCGGCGCGCAGCAGGTGGTCATAGCGCGCGCTCGGCGGCAATGATTCGCAGGAATCCCGGCAGTGTAGTGAACTTGCTTTGATTGAAGAAGTCGATTCCATGGATAAAATGATCCATAAATCAGATCAATCGTAATGTTCGGGCCGGCCAGCGCGCCGGCCGCCAGCCGCAAATGAAGATCAACCTGTCAATGCGCGACGTCGAAACCACGCTGTTGCTTGGCCGCACACTGAACTTCCGCCAGGCCGCCAGCCAGCTGCACCTGTCGCAATCCGCCCTGTCCACCCAGCTCCTGCGCATCGAGGAATCCCTTGGCGTGCGCCTCTTTGACCGCACCACCCGCAGCGTGCGGCTGACCGCCGCCGGCCGGGTCTTCATGCAGCAGGCCGCGCTGCTGCAGGCGGCCTTCCGCGGCGCCATCGACGCCGTGACCGGCATTGCCAGCGCCGAGCGCGGCCAGGTGGCCGTGGCGGCACTGCCCTCGCTGGCGGCGCGCATGCTGCCGCGCGTGCTGATGGCCTACCACCAGGCGCGCCCGGAAGTGGCGCTGAAGGTGCTCGACACCCTGTCCGGCCCGGCATTCGACCTGGTGCGCGCCGGCGAGGTGGATTTTGCTCTGACCGCCGCCGACCCCCAGCAGGCGAACTTGCAGTATGAGCCGCTGCTGTCGGACCGCTTCGTGCTGCTGATCCCCTCGGCGCACCCGATGGCGCGCAGCGCCGGCCCGCTGCGCTGGGCGGATACCGCCGGCGCTGCGCACGTGTCGATGACCCATCCGAGCAGCGTGCGCCAGTATGCCGAATGGGCCTTCCTGCAGAACCGCATCCGCTTTCAGCCGGTGTTCGAGGCCGAACGCCTGGCCACCATCGCGGCCATGGTCGAATGCGGCTTCGGCGTGGCCGCCCTGCCGGAGATCGCCGCCGGCACAGTGCGCCAGCCGGGCATTGTCGAGCGGCTGCTGACTGACCCGGTCACCGAGCGCTCGATCGGGCTGGTGACCTCGCGCAACCGCAGCCTGTCGCCGGCGGCTGCCGAACTGGCCGCCGCGGTGCGCATGCAGCTGGCGAGCCCGCCAGTGCGCGCCACCGCCGACACCGAGGCCGGCGCATGAGCATCATCGTCGATATCCTGATCCTGGCCGGCGTGCTGCTGGCCATCGTCGCCGTGGTGCAGGTGGCCGCCGCGCGGCTGGTGTTGCCCGAGTCCACCCTGCTGTCGGCCATCGGCATCGCCATCGGCGCGGGCTACGTGGCCATCGACGCCGCCCACCCGGACTTTGCCCGGCACTTCCTGCATCCGCTGATCGACCCCGCGCTGCCGCCCGAGGCCTACCTGTGGATCTTCCTGCCGCCGCTGCTGTTCCATGCGGCGCTGACCGCCGACGTGCGCAGCATGCTGCCGGATGCGGCGCCGATCCTGCTGCTGGCGGTGGTCGCCGTGGTGGTGGCCACCGGCGTGATCGGCGTGGCCACGGAGGCGGCAAGCGGCATGCCACTGGCGGTCTGCCTGCTGCTGGGGGCGGTGGTCGCCACCACCGACCCCGCCGCGGTGATCGCGATCTTCCGCGACGTGGGCGCGCCGGCCCGGCTGATCCGGCTGGTGGAAGGCGAAAGCCTGCTCAACGACGCCGCGGCCATCGCCATCGTCGGCGTGCTGGTGGCCATGCTGACCGGGCACGGCGCGCAGGCCACGCTGGCAGCGGGCCTGCGCGAGCTGGCCTGGTCGTTTATCGGCGGCATGCTGTGCGGCGCGCTGGCCGGGCGCCTGGTATCGGACCTGCTGCCACGCCTGGCCGGCCTGGCCATGGCCGAAAGCGCGCTGACGCTGGCACTGCCCTACCCGCTCTACCTGCTGGCCGAGCAACTGCTGGGCGTGTCGGGCGTGGTCGCCGTGGTGTGCGCGGGCCTGATGGTCAGCGCGCTCGGCCCCACGCGCCTGACTCCGCCGAACTGGCGCCACCTGCGCATGATCTGGGAACAGTTCGCGGGCATCGCCGGGGCTGTGGTGTTCCTGCTGGCCGCGGTGCGCGTGCCGTCGATGCTGGCGGGCGTGACCAGGCATCATGCCTGGCTGCTGCTGACCCTGGTCGCCGCGGCCCTGGCAGCGCGCCTGGTGACGCTGTTCGGCCTGCTGCCGCTGCTGTCCTGGCTGCGGCTGAGCGCGCCCATCAACAACGCCTTCAAGCTGGCGATCGCCTGGGGCGGGCTGCGCGGAGCGGTCACGCTGGTGCTGGCGCTGGGCATCGCCGAGAACGCCAGCCTGCCTCACGAAACGCGCCATTTCGTCGCCATCCTGGCCACCGGCTTCGTGCTGGTCAGCCTGCTGCTCAACGGCACCACGCTGCGCAGCCTGATCCACCGGCTCGGCCTGGACCAGCTCTCGCCGCAGGAACGCGCGCTGCAGCAGCAGGCGATCCGGCTCTCCACCGAGGAAGTCGAAGCCATGCTCGCGCGCGTGGCCGACTCGTTCGACCTGCCCCCCGCCGCGGCGCGCGAAGCCGCGCAGAAGTACCGGCACGGCATCGAACTGGGTTCGGCGGAATTCGACTTTGACACGGCCCTGTCCGAGCGCGACCGCCTGAGCATCGGCCTGGTCACGCTGGCCACGCGCGAACGCGAACTGATCCCCGAATACGGCGACGGCGTGATCTCGGTGGCCAACCTCGACGCGATGATGCGCAACACCTCGCAGATGATCGACGCGGCGCGCGAACAGGGCCGCATCGGCTACAACCGGGCCGCGCGGCATATCCTGGACTATCACCTCGGCTTCAAGGCGGCGCTGTTCCTGCACCGCCGGCTGGGGATCGACCGGCCGCTGGCGCGCGCCCTGGCCGACCGCTTCGAACTGCTGATCTGCCGCCAGACCGTGCTGGACCGGCTGCGCAGCTACAACCGCTCGATGCTCACGCCGGTATTTGGCGCGCGCATGGCGACAGTGCTCGACGGCGTGCTGGAAGACCGAACCAGGGCCGCCGAGGAGGGGCTGGCCGAAATGCGCGGCAAGTTCGGCGACTACACCGTGGCGCTGGAACGGCGGCTGCTGATGCTGTTCGCCTTGCGCAAGGGCCGGCTGTCGCTGGAGACCATGCGCCAAGAGGCCGTGATCTCCAAGGAGGCGTTCAAGCAGATTGCCCAGGTGATCCAGCAGGCCTGGCAGGCCAGCCTGGTGCGCCCGCCGCTGCGCGGCGTCACAAACAAGAGCGAACCCGGCACGGCATGGGGCCCGCAGACTTCAGGAAGGGTCCTTGGTGCGGGTCCGCGAGACCGCCGCCATGATGCCGATACCGAGCACGATCAGGCAGGCGATGCCGATATAGACGGACGCGAGCCCGGCCGTTGACATGCCCCAGGCAATGCCGCCGACCAGGACCAGCAGGCCGATGATGTATAGCGCGAAAGACATGAGTCCGCTCCTTGCGGTGGTGCTGAGTTCAATGTAGGCAGGGGGTGCTGCGCAAGGGATAGGACAGGAGCGGATGCTGGCGTAGGCGGGTTCTGACTCGGTAGTGACCTGGAAGGCCCCACCGCCTCGCCGCTCAGCCAAACGCCGGCATTTCTCCCAGACGCCGCACTGAAGTCCGCAACCCCTCCAGGATCGTGTCGGCCACTCTCTGCGGAAACCCTGCCGGCAACGTCGCGCCGACCGCTGCAATCACTGCCGGTGTCTGCGCGATGACGCGCCTGATCAGTGCCTCGGCATCGCCCCCCAGGAAACACCGCGGCGCCATCGCATTGAAGTGGCGCCGCTGGATATCGCGCAGGCCATAATGCCGGCTGCGTCCGGCGACAGCCATGGCCAGCTTGGCCTTATGCCTGGAGAATTGGTTGGCGCCCTGGCCCACCACCGGCCAGATCGACATCACGTCGTACAGCGGCGTCATGCGGTAGCGCCCGCCGGCCAGCAGGCGAATGCTGAAATTCTTGGCGTGCCCATCCGGCGCGGCGAGCAGCCAGAACAGCAACTGCGCGGTCATCAGCGTCTGCAGGTCGTCGGCCTGCGCCACGGAATTGCGCAGCACAGTGGCAAGCTCAATCATGCCGGGTCCGCCATCGACCTCATATTTTTGCAGCGAACTCAAGCCGAACACCTGGCAGAAATCCTCCTGCAGCAGCCGCAGCAACCATTGGCCTGACGGATGCAGCTGGCGGTCAAAACGCGTGACGCTCAGCACTTTGCGGCGGCCGAACGTCAGCATGTCGCATTCGGCCACCGGCAAGCCGTAGGCAGCGAGAATCTTCAGGCATAGCCATTCGTTCTCCACCGATGTACTCAGGTCGGCCTTGCGGTTGCCCACCAGCCCCAGGGGCAGTTTGAAAATGTGCGTGGTCGGCGTGGCGCCGTGCGGCCGCAGCCATTGACCATGATGGCGCAGCAACGCCGTCTTCTCTTGCGCGCCTGCGATGGCAATGCGGAAGTCGTCGTCGTACTCATGCCGGCCCGGTGCGGGGGTGACGACGAGATCGTCGAGCCAGCGTTCAATCTGCTCGTCTGAGAGCGGCTCGCCCTCGATTCGGTCGATGGCCGCGGGCGCTTCGTCTTCCGCCAGGATCTGCACCGCGCCCACACAATCGCGGCCGATTGCCGCCAGCAGTTCGAAGGCCTCGACCGAGCCAGTCTGGAAGCGCAGCGCCAACCGACGCCGGATGGCGTCGCTGTCTGGCAGCAGGTTGTCAAAGTAGTTGCGCACGGCATCGCCTCGCACCACGCGCCGGCTGCCCAGCCCGTACCCAAGGGACAGCGACAGCGGCCGCCCCGTCTCCGAGCGGATCCAGTCCTCCTCGTATTCCAGTTCCATGGCGGCGCCCGACGGCTGACGCCAATTGCCGACGCGCTGACCGTTGACCCAAACCGACAGGGCCGGCGTGCGTGACCTGCGTGCGGCCATGGCTACCACTCTACGGCGGCTGATTCGGCCGCCCCGGCGGCCCTATCCTGGATCACCAGTTCCAGCCCCAGCGTGCCAATCAGGGCCAGCAACTGGTCGACACTGATGCTGTCGGGGTTCAGTTCCATATGTGACATCCGGCTCTGGCTGATGTTCAGCCGGGCCGCGGCTTCGGTCTGGTTCAGTCCGGCGGCTTTGCGTGCTGCCTGCAGGATCTGGCCGAGTTGCCAGGGAGTGGAGACGATCTGCTTCATCTTTTCAAAACACCAATAAAACGGGTATTTTCATATTACCAACCACATAGGTATTTTTCAAATAACTATGACATGGGTATTCATGTATGACGATGTAGCGGATATTTGTGCCGCGAACGTCATGCTGTCATGCACCATCCTGCGCGTCTCTGTATCTGTCCGCTCCCGCGCCACCCCCGTATACTCCCGAAACCGGACGCGGCCCGCCGCTGCGCCCATGCGGTTCCCCGGCGGACGCCATACCAACAGGGCCGCGCCTCACCGATCCCGAACATAAACAAGCAACGGAGCAGCAACATGCGTGTCGCATTCCTCGGACTGGGCGTCATGGGTTTCCATATGGCCGGCCACCTCGCGGCCAAGGGCCACGAGGTCACGGTGTATAACCGCACCGCCGCCAGGGCGCAGGCCTGGGTCGGGCAGTTCGGCGGCAAGTCCGCCCCTACCCCGGCGCAGGCCGTGCGCGATGCACAGGTGGTCTGCTCCTGCGTGGGCAACGACGACGACCTGCGCTCGGTGCTGACCGGGCATGACGGCGCCTTCTTCAGCGCGCCCAGCGGCTGCATCTTTGTCGATCACACCACCGCCAGCGCCAATGTCGCGCGCGAGCTCAGCGCGGCCGCCGGCGAACGCGGCCTGCACTTTATCGACGGCCCGGTGTCCGGCGGCGAAGTCGGCGCGGAAAAAGGCATCCTGACCATCATGTGCGGCGGCGATGCCGAGGCCTATGCGCGCGCCGAGCCGGTCATTGCCGCGTACGCGCGCGCCGTGACCCGCATCGGCGAATCCGGTGCCGGCCAACTGGCCAAGATGGTCAACCAGATCAGCATCGCCGGCCTGATCCAGGGCCTGTCCGAGGCCATCGCCTTTGGCGAGCGCGCCGGCCTGGACATGCGCCTGGTGCTGGACGTGATCAGCAAGGGTGCGGCCGGCTCCTGGCAGCTCGAGAACCGCGGCCCCGCCATGATCGACAACAAGTTCGACTTCGGCTTCGCGGTGGACTGGATGCGCAAGGACCTGGGCCTGTGCCTGGACGAGGCGCGCCGCAACGGCGCCGGCCTGCCGGTCACCGCGCTGGTGGACCAGTTCTATGCCGACCTCCAGCAGATGGGCTGTGGCCGCGCCGATACCTCGTCGCTGATCAAGCGCCTGCGCCAGCACAGCCAGGACGCCTGAGGCCACTGCCGCGCCACCTGCCGTCGTCCGATTCCTACAGTGCAATCGGCGCTCCTCGGAAAGGCCGCGGACGGCCACACGCCTAAGCTTGACGCATCAGGGCCAGTTGCTCGCGGCCGGCCCGGCAACCAGGCAGGAGACCATCATGTGGAAACTCGCAGGAGCGCTTCTGGCAAGCGCAAGCATGGCGCTGGCCGGCTGTACGGCGGCGGGCGCAGTGGCCGGCGGCGTGGCCGGGCATGAGCTGACCCACGACAGCACGGCAGGGACCATCGGCGGCGCCGTGGTGGGCGGCGTGGTTGGCCACGAACTGGGCAAGTAGGCAGCCCCCTGGCCAACAATGAGCAAGGCCGCTTCGCGCGGCCTTGCTGCTTTTCTGCCTTGTGCCTACGCCGTGTGCCTTGACGATGTGCCGTCAGGCGGCCGCCGCAAGCGCTGCAACACCAGCATCGGCAGCCGCAACACGAACCCGGCCAGCAGCCGCAGGTGCATCCCCGTCAGCAGCAGGTTGTCGCGCAAATAGCGGAAATGCGATACCCCGCCCTCGCGCTGGCTGAAATAGCGCACCGGCGCGTCGACGTTGAAAGGCCGCACGCCCCGCCAGCACAGGCGCACGGCGACTTCCGGATCAAAGTCGAAACGCCGCATCCAGCGGCTTTCCTGCATGACCGCGCGCAGCGGCGCGATCGGGTAGACGCGGAAGCCGTAGAGGGAATCGCCGATGCCCGCCCACAGCGTTTCCACATCGACCCAGAAGTTGGACATGCGCCGCCAGTAAACCCGCTCGCGCGGCGCACTGGCGTCGAACACCGGCCGACCCAGCACCATCGCCTCAGGCTCGCGCTGCGATACCGCCATGAATTGCGGGATCAGGTGGGCCGGATGCTGGCCGTCGGAATCCATCGCCAGCACATGCGTAAAGCCCGCCGCGGCGGCCGCATCGATGCCATGCAGCACCGCAGCGCCCTTGCCCTGGTTGCGCGGCAGCACCAGCACGCGCAGTCCGGGGTCGGTGGCCGCCTGTGCCTGCAGCCACTGCACGCTGCCGTCGGTGCTGCCGTCGACCACCACCCACACCGGCGTCCAGGCGGCACGGGCGGCGCGCAGCACCTCGTGCAGGCGCACGCCCGGGTTGTAGCTGGGGATCAGCACCAGGTGTGTGGCGGAAGGCGCGGCACGGCCGTTCACCAGCGCCGGCGCGGGCGTGGCTTGCTGCGGCATATCGTGCTCCTGTCCTGGCTGGCGAGAGTGAGAGTGCGGGGAGCCTGGCGGCTAGCGCGTGCGTTGTTCCGCCAGGTAGGCGGCCAGGCTGCCCAGCGAGGCAAAGATGGTCTTGTTGTCGGGGTTGTCCGAGCGCAGTTCCACGCCATACTTGCGCGATACCAGCAGGGCGATCTCGAGGATGTCGATGGAGTCCAGGCCAAAGCCGTCGCCATACAGCGGCGTGGCGGCATTGACGTCCTCCAGCCGCAATTCGGCGATGTCGAGTTCGTCGATGATCAGGCGGGCAAGTTCGGTTTCGAGTTCGGTCATGTTGCTCAATGGCTGGAACGCCTGGCTGGAAAGCCGTTGCGGCACACGTCCGGGAAGGTTGCCCCGGTGCGCGCGTCGGGCACCCGATGCTATCAAATGGGGCAATCCCGGGCCAGTTGAGAGAAGTTTAGTAACAACATCAACACCCCTTTCGGGAATCATCATCGCGTCCGGAGGGTCTTTTGGGGTATAAAGCGTTCGCTTCGCCTGCCTCGCGACCGCCATTCTAGGCTATGTGCCGGACCAGGCGCCCAAGCCAAGCGACTTGCGCAACACACAACAACTCCCCCTGATGCCTTCGAGCCAGTCTTTTGACCGCCCTTCTCTGCCCGCCGCAACGCCAGTGGCCACCCGGCAGGACGCAACCGTCCAGGCAGGACGGCGCCATGCCTGGATTGGCGCAGTAGCTGGCTTTGTCGTCTACGAATCCGCCTTGCATCGCGCGGCACAGCAGCCGGGCGCCGAGGTGGCCGCGCTGTTTCTGGGCGCGGCACCGTTCCTGGTGATCGGCTTCCTGGCCTGCCGCCGCGCTGTGGGGCGTACCCCCGCCCTGGTTGGCCTGCTGGCCGCCTGCGCCGCGCTGTGGATCTGGCGCGCGCCGCTGGCCGCGCATTTCGGCTGGACCTATTACCTGCAGCACGCGGGCATCAACACCGCGCTGGGCGCGATGTTCGCACTGAGCCTGCGCCGCGGCAGCACCCCCCTGTGCACCCAGATCGCGACGGCGATCCATGGCCCGCTGTCCGCCGCGCACGCGCGCTACACCGTGCGCGTGACCCAGGCCTGGACGCTGTTCTTTGCCGCGATGGTGGGCGTGTCGACGCTGCTGTTCGTGCTGGCCCCGGTCGCGGCCTGGTCCAGCTTTGCCAACCTTGCCACGCCGCTGCTGATCGCCCTGATGTTCGTGGTCGAGGCCGTGTGCCGCCGCATCGCCTTTCCAGGCATGCGCCATGGCGGCCTGCTGGACGCGGTGCATGGCTACCGCGCCGTCATGGCTGCCCGTGCGGGCCGGCCCGGCCTGCCGCGATGACGCGGCGCAACCCGGCTCCTACACTGGCAACAGGCCGAGGCTCCGTCCCATGACCACGCTCCCCATCGTCGCGCACGCCTCGCCCGAAGACATCATCGCCTGGGCGCATGGGCGGCCCGTCACGGTGCGGCAGTTCCTGGCTGACGCAGCCAGCCTGGCCGCCGCGCTGCCGGCGGGCGGCCACGTGTTCAATGCCTGCGCCGACCGCTACCGCTTCACCGTCGGCCTCTGCGCCGCGCTGCTGGCGGGCAAGGCCACGCTGCTGCCGCCGTCGCACACGCCCGAGATGGTGCGCCAGCTGCTTGCCTTCGCCCCAGACGCCTTCTGCCTGCACGACCAGCCCGATGCGGCATTCGACATGCCGGCCGTCCACTATCGCGACGGCCTGGCCGGCACGGTATCGAATGGCCCGGCCGACATTCCCCGGATTCCGGCAGCGCAGGTCATGGCCTATGTGTTCACGTCGGGCTCGACCGGCACGCCGGTGCCGCATCGCAAGACCTGGGGCGCGATGGCACGCTGCGCGCGCGCGGCGGCGCAACGGCTTGGCCTGCTCGACGGGCGTGCCTGGACGCTGGCGGGCACGGTGCCGCCGCAGCATATGTTCGGACTGGAAGCCACGGTCATGCTGGTGCTGCAGGGCCGCGCGGCCCTGGTGGCGGCGCCGGCCTTCTATCCGGCCGATGTCAGCGATGCGCTGGCCTCGGTGCCGGCCCCGCGTGCGCTGGTCAGCTCGCCCGTGCACCTGCGCACCCTGGTGCAGTCAGACCTGGCAATGCCCGCTGCGGACCTGGTGCTGTGCGCCACGGCGCCGCTCGGCCGCCTACTGGCAACCGAGGCCGAGGCACTGTTCCGCGCTCCGCTGTGCGAGATCTACGGCAGCACCGAGACCGGCCAGCTCGCCACGCGCCGCACCGCCCAAACCGACGCCTGGACGCTGGTGCCAGGCGTGCGGCTGCAAGCGCGCCCGAATGCCGCCGGCGACGATACCGAAACCTGGGCCGAAGGCGGCCATATCGAACAGCCGGTGCCGCTGGGCGACGCCATCGCCCAGATCGATGACGAACGGTTCGTGCTCCATGGCCGCAAGGCCGACATGCTCAATATCGCCGGCAAACGCACCTCGCTGGGTTACCTGAACCACCAGCTCACGGCCATCGACGGCGTGCACGACGGCGCGTTCTTCATGCCCGATGACGCCCACGAAGGCGATACGCATGGCCACGTGGTGCGGCTGGTTGCGGTGGTGGTCGCGCCGGGCATTGCGCCTGCAAGGCTGCAGCAGGCGCTGCGCGCGCGGATCGATCCTGCCTTCATGCCGCGGCCGCTGTACTTTGCCGACAGCCTGCCGCGCAATGCCGCCGGCAAGCTGCCGCGCGAAGCGCTGGCAGCGCTGGTCGCAAGGCTTGCCGCGGGGCAACCCCGCGATCGCATGCCCGGTTTTGTCATCGACGCCGGCCACCCGGCCATCGCCGGCCACTTCCCGGGGCATCCCATCGTGCCGGGCGTGGTGCTGCTGGACCATGCCGTGCTTGCACTCGGCGCGGCCCTGGGCCGCCCGCTCGCGGTGACGCAGGCCGGCATGCTCAAGTTCCTGAGCCCGGTGCGCCCGGGCGAGCGCGTGGAGATCGCGCACCAGGCCGACGCGGCAGCCAATGGCGGCGAGACCATCCGCTTCACGCTGCGCAGCGCCGGGCGCGATGTTGCCAGCGGCACGCTGCAGGTGCGCGGCGCCGCGCCGCAGGCGGGGGCATCGCCATGCTGAGCTGGCTGTGGCGGCGGCAGGTGCCGCTGGACGCCGAATGGTCCCGCCGCAAGGAGCGCGGCAACCTCACCCTGCTGCGCGTCATGACCTGGATCTCGCTGGCGCTCGGACGCCCCGCCGGGCGCGTGGTGCTGCGGGGGATCGCGGCCTACTTCATGCTGTTCGCGCCGGCGGCGCGCCATGCGTCGCGGGCGTACATGGACCGCGCGCTCGGACGCAAGGCCAACTGGAGCGATGGCTACCGGCATGTGTTCACGTTCGCCTCAACCATCCACGACCGCATCTACCTGCTCAACGGCCGCTTCGACTTGTTCGATATCCGCCTGCACGGCGAGGGGCTGCTGGAAGCCGCGATGGCACGCGGGCGCGGGGCCATCCTGCTGGGTGCGCACCTGGGCAGCTTCGAGGTGGTGCGCGCGCTCGGACGGCGCCATCCGGACATGGAAGTCGCGATCACCATGTATGAGGAGAACGCGCACAAGCTCAACGACGTGCTGCAGTCGATCAACCCGGCGATGCGCCAGGACGTGATTGCGCTGGGCCGCTTCGACACCATGCTGCGGGTGCGCGACTATCTTGACCGGGGCTACATGATCGGCATGCTGGCCGACCGCACGCTGTCGCAGCGCGCCACCGACCCGGTGCAGCAGTGCAGCTTCCTCGGCACGCCCACCGGCTTCCCCACCGGCCCGCTGCGCATGGCGGCGATGCTGCGCCGGCCGGTGTTCTTCATCACCGGCCTGTACCGCGGCGGCAACCGCTACGATGTCCACTTCGTGCCATTGGCGGACTTCTCGGAGACCGCGCGCGGCCAGCGCGAAGCGGCCGTGCAGACCGCGCTGTCGGATTACGTGCGGCTGCTGGAGCGGTTCTGCCGCAGCGCCCCGTACAACTGGTTCAACTTCTACGATTTCTGGCACGCCGGGCCGCCGCTGTCCGAGCAGCCGCCGCCGGGGAACGAGCCCTAACCCGTGAGCTGCGATTGATGCTTCTTTCCACGCGCCCTTTCCGTTGCCTGCTGCCAATGCTGCTGGCGAGCGCCACGCTTGCACTCGCGACGCCGTCCGGCGCCGCCGCGCCCGCCGGCTCTGCCGCGTTCGGCGTCGATCAGCTGATGTCCACGCTGGCGCAACGCAAGTCAGGGCGCGTGCTGTTTACCGAAACCAAGTACCTGGCGATCCTGGACAAGCCGGTGCAGTCGTCGGGCGAACTGCGGTTCACGGCGCCCGACCACCTGGAAAAGCGCACGCTGTCGCCCAAGCCCGAAAACCTGGTGCTCGACGGCGACATGCTGACGGTCGAGCGCGACGGCAAGCGCTACACCATGCCGCTGCAGAACTACCCTGAAATCGCGGCTTTTATCGAAAGCATCCGCGGCACGCTGGCGGGCAACCGGGATACGCTGGAGCGCTACTACAAGCTTGGCCTGGAGGGCCGCGCCAGCCGCTGGACCCTGACGCTGACGCCGGCGGACTCGCGCATGGCCGCGGCCGTCAGCCAGGTGCGCATCGACGGCAGGCAGGACGCGCTGGACCAGGTCGAGATCCGGCAGGCCGACGGCGACCGCTCGGTGATGAAGATCCGGCCGGCCGGCAGCCGATGAGCGCAGCACCGCGCCGCCTGGCACTGGCGCTCTGGGTCTTCGCCCTGCTTGCGTGCGCCGCCGTGATCAGCCGCACCACCTTCACCGCCGACCTCTCCGCCTTCCTGCCGCGGCTGCCCAGCGCCGAACAGCAACTGCTGGTGAGCCAGTTGCGCGACGGGCTGGTATCGCGCCTGATCCTGGTGGGAATCGAGGGCGGCAATGCCGACGGCCGCGCCGCGGTTTCGCGCGCGATGGCGGCACAGCTGCGCGGCGACCGGCGTTTCACCGCGATCCAGAACGGCGAACCGGTCAACCAGGGGGCCGACCAGGACTACGTCTTCGCGCATCGCTACCTGCTGAGTCCCGAGGTCACACCAGAGCGCTTCAGTGAACGCGGCCTGGCCCAGGCGGTGAACGAATCGTTCGAACTGCTGGCGTCATCCGCCGGGCTCTTCACCAAGTCATTGCTGCCGCGCGACCCCACCGGTGAAGTGGCGGCGATGATGGCGCAGCTCGATGCCGGGCAGCGCGTGCCGATGCACGCGGGCGCCTGGGCCTCGCGCGATGGCAGGCGCGCGGTGTTGCTGGCGCAGACGGCCAGCGCCGGCGCCGATACCGATGCGCAGGCGCAGGCCATGGACGCCGTGCGCGAAGCGTTTGCCAGGGCCTCGGCAGCCGGCCCTTACAAGCTGGTGATGACGGGCCCCGGCGTGTTCTCGGTCAATGCACGCGACACCATCCGGCATGATGTCGAGCGCCTGTCGACCATCGGCCTGGCCATCATCGTCACGCTGCTGCTGGTGGTCTACCGCTCGCTGCCGCTGCTGGTGCTTGGGCTGGTGCCCGTGCTCAGCGGGGCGCTGGCGGGCATCGCCGCGGTCAGCCTGGGTTTTGGCGGCTCGGTGCACGGGCTGACGCTCGGCTTCGGCACCACGCTGATCGGCGAGGCGGTCGACTATTCGATCTACCTGTTCGTGCAGTCCGCGCAATACACGCGCGACGGCCGGCGCGACGAACGCGCCTGGCTGGGTGGCTTCTGGCCCACGGTGCGCCTGGGCGTGCTGACTTCAGTGTGCGGCTTTGCCTCGCTGCTGCTGTCGGGCTTTCCGGGGCTGGCGCAGCTGGGCTTGTATTCGATCGCGGGGCTGGCGGCCGCGGCGCTGGTGACGCGCTTCGTGCTGCCGCAACTGGTGCCGGCCACGCTGCACCTGCGCGAGGTGGCGCCGCTGGGCCGCAAGCTGCAGTGGCTGGCGGCGCGCGCGCACCGGGTGCGCTGGCTGGTGGCGCTGCTGGTGGTGGCGGCCTGCACCGTGCTGGCCATGCACCGCGGCACGCTGTGGGGGCGCGAGCTGCAGGCGCTGAGCCCGGTGTCTGCCAGCGACCAGGCACTCGACGCGTCGCTGCGCGAAGACCTGGGCGCACCCGACGTGCGCTACCTGGTGGTGCTGTCCGGGCCGGACCAGGAATCCGTGCTGCAGGGCGCGGAGCGCGTGGCGCACGAACTGGACCCGCTGGTGGCGCAGAACTTCATCGGCGGCTACGAGAGCCCGGCGCGCTACCTGCCCAGCGCGGCGACCCAGCGCGAGCGCCAGGCCAGCCTGCCGCCGCCGGATGTGCTGGCGCAGCGTCTGCAGGCCGCGGTCGCCACGCAGCCGGTGCGGGCATCGCTGTTCGCCCCGTTCCTGGCGCAGGCCGAGGCAGCACGCACCGGCGCGCTGCTGCGGCGCGAGGACCTGCGCGGCACCTCGATGGCACTGGCCGTCGATGCGCTGCTGGCGCAGCGCGACGGGCGCTGGAGCGCCACCCTGCCACTGCGCGCGCCCGTCCACACGCCGGGCAGCGCCAGCGCGGCCGACGGCGTCGACAGCGATGCGGTGCGCGCCGCCATCAAGCGGGCCGGCGTGGCCGATACGCTGTTCGTTGACCTCAAGGGCGAGTCGGACCGTCTCTACACCGGCTACCTGCGCGAAGCCCTGCTGCTGTCGCTGGCCGGCCTGCTGGCGATCATCGCCCTGCTGGCCGTGGCGCTGCGCTCGCCGCGGCGCGTGCTGGCCACGGTGCTGCCGCTGGCCGCCGCGGCCCTGGTGGTGCTGGGCGGGCTGGCGGCGCTGGGCCAGCCGCTGACGCTGCTGCACCTGGTGGGCCTGCTGCTGCTGGTGGCGGTGGGCTCCAACTACGCGCTATTCTTCAATGGCCCCGCGGCGGGCAGCCAGGTGGCGCGCGCTTCACCGCACACGCTGGTGTCCCTGCTGCTGGCCAACCTGACCACGGTTGCCGCCTTTGGCCTGCTGGCGCTGTCGAGCCTGCCGCTGCTGAAGGCGTTCGGCCTGACCGTCGGCCCCGGTGCCGTGCTGGCCCTGTGGTTTTCGGCGATCCTGGCGCCCCACGCGGCGTCGGAGACAGCCGGGAGTGCAACATGAATCCGTTACCCGCACCGGGCGTTGCCTTGCCCGACGCTGCCAGCCGCCGTCCCTGGCGGCCCAGCCCGCTGCTTTGCGGCGCCGCCGCCGTGCACGTGGGCGCGATGGTCGCCTACCCCGAGAGCATGGGCGTGGCGCTGGCCGGCATCGGCGCCACCCATGCGGCGATGTGCGCCGCCGGCCTGTGGCCGCGCAGCAACTGGCTCGGCCCCAACCTGCTGCGCCTGCCGCCATCAGCCCACGACTGCGTGGCCCTGACCTTCGACGATGGCCCCAACCCGGCCGTGACACCGCGTGTGCTCGACATGCTGGACCAGCATGGCGCGCGCGCGACCTTCTTCTGCGTCGGCCAACGCGCCGCGGCACATCCTGAACTGCTGCGCGAGATCGTCCGCCGCGGCCACGCCGTGGAAAACCACAGCATGTACCACCGGCTGCACTTCTCGATCTTCGGGCCCGGGCGCATGCAGCGCGATATCGCCGCCGCCCAGCAGGTGCTGGCGGATATCACCGGCCAGGCGCCGCGCTTCTTCCGCGCCCCGGCCGGGCTGCGCAATCCGTTCCTGGAGCCGGTCCTGTGCCGGCTCGGCCTGCGGCTGGCGGCGTGGACCCGGCGCGGCTTCGATACCCGCAGCGGCGACAACGCCGCGCGCGTGGCGCAGCGCCTTGCCGGCAAGCTGGGCGGGCGCGACATCCTGCTGCTGCATGACGGCAATCCCGGCCTGGATGCCGCCGGCAATCCGCACTGCATCACCGTGCTGCCAGGGCTGCTTGCCGCCATCGAGCGGGCCGGCCTGCGCTGCGTGACGCTACGCTCGGTCGTGCCCCCGGTCTGAGGCGCCAGCCGCTTGTTACAATTGGCACTGCCTTCTGAAACTTCTTCCATCCGCCCAATCCAAGCCGTGTCTCCGCTCCTGTTCTCGCATTTCACGGCCACCAGCTGCCTCGGCGCCGGTACCGACGCCACCCTGTCGGCGCTGCGCGCGCAGCGCGGCGGCCTGGCGCCCTGCCGCTTCAGCGACGCCGCGCTCGACACCTTCGTCGGTGAAGTGCCAGGCCTCGACGCCGTGGCCCTGCCAGCCGCACTGGCCGAGTTCGACTGCCGCAATAACCGGCTGGCGCAACTGGCACTGGAGCAGGACGGCTTTGCCGCCCGCGTGCGCGAAGCCGCGGCGCGCTACGGCGCCCACCGGATCGGCGTGTTTCTCGGCACCAGCACCGCAGGCGTGCTGCAGACGGAACTGGGCTACCGCCAGCGCGATCCCGCCAGCGGTGCGCTGCCGCCGGGCTTCCACTACGGCGGCACCCACAATCCCTATTCGCTGCCGGCGTTCCTGCGCCAGTCCCTGGGCCTGGCCGGACCGGCGGCGGCGGTGTCGTCGGCCTGTTCGTCCGGTGCCAAGGTGTTCAGCTCGGCGCGGCGCATGCTGGAGGCGGGGCTGATCGATGCCGCCGTGGTCGGCGGCGTCGACTCGCTGTGCCACACCACGCTATACGGCTTCAATGCGTTGGAACTGCTGTCCCGCCAGCCCTGCCGTCCCTACGACGTGGCGCGCAACGGCATCTCGATCGGCGAGGGGGCGGCCTTCGGCCTGCTCGAACGCGTAAGCGGCACGCCGCAAGACGATGCCATCCTCCTGACCGGCATCGGCGAATCGAGCGACGCGCACCATATGTCGACGCCACACCCGCAGGGGCTGGGCGCGCGCATGGCGATGGAACAGGCACTGGCCAGCGCAGGCATTGCGCCGGCGCAGGTCGGCTACGTCAACCTGCACGGCACGGCCACGCGCAGCAACGACGCCGCCGAAGCCCTGGCCATGGCCGCGGTACTGCCCGGCACGCCGTGCAGTTCCACCAAGGGCGCCACCGGGCATGCGCTGGGCGCAGCCGGTGCGCTCGAGGCCGTGATCTGCGCCCTGGCGCTGCGCCATGGCTTCATGCCTGCCGGCATCAACACCACGCAGGTGGACCCGGCGCTGGACGTGAACTACCAGCTCGCCAACCGGGACGCAGCGCTGCACTATGCGATGAGCAATGCGTTCGGCTTCGGCGGATCCAACTGCAGCCTGCTGTTCGCCCGTGCGGACGCGGTTTCTCACTGAGCCAGCGCCATGCCGCAGCACGTATTCATCGAAAGCATCGGCCTGCTCGGGCCCGGCCTGGCTGGCTGGCAGCAGGCCAGCGAAGTGCTCGCCGGGCGTGCGCCATACGCGCATGCGCCCACCGACCTGCCGCTGCCTGCCGGCCTGCCTCCGGCCGAGCGGCGCCGCACCGGCCCGACCGTGCGGCTGGCGCTCGACGTAGGCCAGCAGGCGGTGGCGGGCAGCGACTGCGATGCCGCGCAACTGCCAACGATCTTTACATCGTCCAGCAGCGACGGCCACAACTTCCACGCGATCTGCGAAGCGCTGGCACAAGCCGATCCGCTGATGTCGCCCACGCGCTTCCACAACTCCGTGCACAACGCGACCGCGGGCTACTGGTCGATCGCCGCGGGCGCGATGCGCACCTCCAACGTGCTGTGCGCCATGGACGGCAGCTTTGGCGCCGGCCTGCTGGAATGCGTGCTGCAGGCCGCCGCCGATGCGGAACCGTGCCTGCTGATCGCCTATGACACGGGCTATCCCGAGCCGCTGCACAGCCATCGCCCGATCCCCGATCCCTTCGGCGTGGCCTTGCTGGTCACGCCCCGGCAAACGGCGCGCTCGCTCGCACGCATCGGCGTGGCGCTGACGCAAGCGCCGGCCACGGCGATGCCGGATGCCGCGCTGGAAGCGCTGCGCACGTCGGCCCCGGCCGCGCGCGTGCTGCCGCTGCTGGCGGCCATCGCCCGCGGCGAAACTGGCGCTGTGGTGCTGGATTACCTGGACACGCTGCAGATCGAAGCCGAGGTGGAAAGCCTTGGCTGTCAGGCCGATGCCTGAGCTCGTCAAGGACCGCGACTGGATCGCGGCGCGCATTCCGCATCACGGCAGCATGTGCCTGCTCGACGGTGTGCTGGATTGGGATGCGGCATCGATCCGCTGCACCGCCACGACCCATACGCGCGCGGACAACCCGCTGCGCGCGCAGGGCCGGCTGGCGGCAGTGTGCGGGATCGAATATGCGGCACAGGCAATGGCCGTGCATGGCGCCCTGCTGGCTGAAGCCGGGCAGGGAAACGATGCCCGGCGCCCGCGCGCGGGCTACCTGGCCAGCGTGCGCAAACTGGTGCTGCACGTGGAGCGGCTCGATGATATCGAGGCGCCGCTGGATGTGGCGGCCGAGCGCGTCAGCGGCGAGGGTGCCACCGTGCTGTACGCGTTCACCGTCAGCGCCGCGGGCCGGCCGCTGCTGTCAGGCCGCGCGGCGGTCATCCTCGATGCCGCCGCGGCCGGCTGAAGCGCTTCAGCGCGCAGGCAGGATCTTGCCCGACACCGCACCGAAGCCGACGCGGTAACCCTCACCCTGGCAGTAGCCAGTCATGATCACGTCGTCGCCATCTTCCAGGAAGCCGCGGCGGCTGCCATCGGCCAGCGTCACCGGCTCAACGCCGTTGCGGGTCAGCTCCAGCATGCTGCCGTAGGAATCCGGCGTGGTGCCGCTGATCGTGCCCGAGCCCATCAGGTCACCCACGCGCACATTGCAGCCCGACACGGTGTGGTGGGCCAGCTGCTGCGCCATGGTCCAGTACATCGCCTTGAAGTTGGTGCGGCAGATGGTGCTGGGTGCGGCTGCGCCCTGCGCCTGCAGCGCGACTTCCAGCGCGATGTCGTAGGCGTTCTTGCCCTGCTGCCGCAGGTACTCCAGCGGCTCGGGCGATTGCTCGGGATTGTCGCGGCGGAACGGCTCGAGCGCTGCCATCGTCACCACCCACGGCGAGATCGAGGTGCCGAAGGTCTTGCTGTTGAACGGTCCCAGCGGCACGTATTCCCATTGCTGGATATCGCGCGCGCTCCAGTCGTTGAGCAGCACCATGCCGAACATATGCTCCGGCGCGGCGGCGGTGCTGACCGGCTCGCCCAGCGCGGTTTCCTTGCCGACGATAAAGCCCATCTCCAGTTCGAAATCCAGCTTGCGGCAGGGGCTGAATACCGGGCGCGCCTCGTTCGGCAGTTTGATCTGGCCGTTGGGGCGATGCAGCGGCGTGCCGCTCACCACCACCGAGCTGGCGCGGCCGTTGTAGCCGATGGGGATTTCCAGCCAGTTCGGCAGCAGCGCGTTGTCCGGGTCGCGGAACATGCGGCCGACGTTGGTGGCGTGTTCCTTCGACGAATAAAAGTCGGTGTAGCCGGGGATCTCCACCGGCAGGTGCAGCGTCGCGGCCGACATCGGCACCAGGGCCTGGTCGCGCAGTGCCGCGTTGTCGCGCAGCGCGGCGTCATCGCCCGACAGCAGCGCCGTCAGGCGCTTGCGGGTTTCGCTCCAGACCGGCTTGCCCAGTGCGATAAAGCGGTTCAGGCTGGCCGCGGCAAACGTGCCCTTGGCTGCGGCCGGCAGCAGGCCGGCCTCATCCAGTGCGGCGAGATCCAGCACCTGGTCGCCGATGGCAACGCCGGCGCGCGGCGCCTGGCCCTTGGTGGAAAACACGCCATACGGCAGGTTCTGCAGAGGGAAATGGGTCTGGCCGTCGTTGGCGGTGGCGATCCAGCTGGTTTGGGGGGCGGTCATTGGGATACTCCGGAAAGTTGGGTGGCACTGCGGCTGGCGCGTGCCGTGACTTGTCGTTCTTGGCTGGCGCCTGCCCTCTCCCCGGCCCCTCTCCCGCAAGCGGGCGAGGGGAGAAAACCGGGCGGGAGGCAGGCGCCCGGGATCAGCGGGCGTTCGGGTTGAAGTGTTTCTTCAGGCCCTGCCAGCACGTGTAGTAGTCCTGCTGCAGCGAGGCCGATTGCGCGGCATACGGCGTCGGGCGGATCACGCCCGGCGTCTCGAACATGAAGGCCATGGTGTCTTCGATGCGATGCGGCTTCGAGGTATCGGCGGCGCTGGCCTTCTCGAAGGTTTCCGCATCCGGGCCATGGCCGCTCATGCAGTTGTGCAGGCTGGCGCCGCCCGGCGCAAAGCCTTCGGCCTTGGCGTCGTAGACACCGGTGATCAGGCCCATGAATTCGCTGGCGATATTGCGGTGGAACCAGGGCGGGCGGAACGAGTCCTGCATCGCCAGCCAGCGCGGCCCGAAGATGACGAAGTCGATGGTGTCCACGCCCGGCGTATCCGACGGCGACTGCAGCACCAGGAAAATCGACGGATCCGGGTGGTCGAAGCTGATCGAGCCGATGGTGTTGAAGCGGCGCAGGTCGTACTTGTACGGCGCGTAGTTGCCGTGCCAGGCCACCACGTCCAGCGGCGAATGGCCGATCCCGGCACGCCACAGGTTGCCCTGGAACTTGGCCACCAGTTCGAAATCGCCCTCGCGGTCTTCATAGCCGGCCACCGGCGACAGGAAGTCGCGCGGGTTGGCCAGGCCGTTGGAGCCGATCACGCCCAGGTCGGGCAGCTTGAACAGCGCGCCGTAGTTCTCGCAGATATAGCCGCGCGCCTCGCCGTCGGGCAACTCTACGCGGAAGCGCACGCCGCGCGGGATCACCGCGATCTCCTGCGGCTCCACTTCCAGCCGGCCCAGCTCGGTCACCATCAGCAGGCGGCCCTGCTGCGGCACGATCAGCATCTCGCCATCGGCGTTGTAGAAGAAGCGGTCCCGCATCGACTGGTTGGCCAAGTACAGGTGGATGCCGCAGCCGGTCATGGCCTCGGGGCCGCCGTTGCCGGCCATGGTGACGATGCCGTCGACAAAGTCGGTCGGCACCGACGGCATTGCCGGCGGGCTCCAGCGCATCTGGTTGGGCGACGGCGGCACCTGGTCGAACCGGCTCAGGAAACGCGACTGCTCGATCTGCGTGAACGGCTTGTGCATGGCCGCCGGGCGGATGCGGTACAGCCATGAGCGGCGATTGTGCGCGCGCGGCGCGGTGAAGGCCGTGCCGGACAGCTGCTCGGCATACAGGCCGTACGGCGCGCGCTGCGGCGAGTTCCTGCCCATGGGCAGCGCCCCGGGCAGTGCCTCGGTGGCAAATTCATTGGCGAAGCCCGACATATAGCCGTGCTCGGCGAGCTGGGTGTGCGTGAGGTTCATGGTGTCGTCAGCGTTTCCGGAAGGTCCATCTGGCGCTGCGCGGGCCGCACGGCGCTTGAATTACGTATTGCGAAATGAATTTACCATATCGTAATAGTCGACGCGAGACGTGTCAAACCGCAGCGGATGCGCATGAGGCATGCGTCGCTTGCATTGCCAGTTGTAGGCCGAAAACCAGAAAAACGGGAGAAAGCCAGGCAGGCGGTTGCCGCGCGTGTCGGGAAAGAGCCCGCGACAGCGCCAACTCAGGTCAACAACAAAAATGGGAACAGGTGTGAAACGCCGGATCAGGCAGCCAGGCCTGCGGCGTCATTGGCGCCCGAAGCCGAAACCGGCTCTCCGGACGACAGCAACCGGCGCGGTGCGGAACGCCCCGTGCCGGTTGTCTTGGGTGGCCTGGAGACCAGCTGCCGGACCGGCCCATGCAGGGACGCGGCCAGCCGGGCAGCGGCTGGATCAGACCGGCTTATGGCCCTCACCGGTCCCGGAGCCGAAGCTGCCCCCGGACGCCGGCGCTGCGGCAGGCGCCGCCGCGCTGCCGGCGGGCTGGCCGGCCATCGAGGCGGCCGTCACACCGCCGTTGCGGCTGGCAATGAACGCGTTGACGTCGGCGGCAAGATGCTGCGGGGCCAGCACGACTTCCAGGCCCAGCGCTTCGCAGGCGGCCAGGAAGGTCGACATGCGGGGGTCGGCCTGACCCGACTCGGCCCGCAGGTAGGCTTCCCGGGAAATCCCCGCTTTACGGGCAACGTCCTCCTGCTTGAGCTTGCGCGCGCGACGCAACGCCCGCAGTTGCCGGAACGGTTCGCTAGCGCCTCTTGGCACGGCTGTACTGTTCATGTCGGTCTCCAGTCACCAGTGAAAAAAAGTGCGCGGACGTGCATTCGAGTATAGAGCACGCAAAGCGTTCCGTATGTAGCCGCGGAAACACTTTGTGCAGATTTCTTGCAAGTCCGTCATCTTGCCCTGGCACCGGCCTTGAGGCGGCCGCCCAAGGGCCGGATCGCGCACAACATCGTCGTGCCGCCCTGACAGTAACGAACCTTCTCAGTTTGCGTTGACGTCACATACATAGCTAAATGACGTTATGGCCTCCCGTTCACAACAACGCAAGTCCGGGCAACTACCATGCATCCGGTTTCGTTGACAAACCGACCGGTCGTGCTATTCTCAACTCCATGCAGAAAGGAAACCTCACCCGCAAAGCCATCATCGAGCAGGCACTGGATGCCGCCGCCAAGGTCGGCTTCGAACAGTTGTCGCTGGCCACGCTGGCCGCCGACACCAATATGTCGAAGAGCGGCCTGTATGCGCACTTCAAGTCCAAGGAGATGCTGCAGCAGGCGGTGCTGGATCTTGCGGTGGATCGCTTCGGCGAGATCGTGATACGCCCGGCGATGCGCCAGCCGCGCGGGATGCCGAGGCTGCAGGCATTGTTCGAGGGTTACCTGGAATGGCTAGGCGGCACGGTGACACAGGGACGCTGCCTGTTTACGGCGCTGGGCCAGGAATACCGCGACCGGCCGGGCTCGATCCGCGACCTGGTGGTGCAGTCGCTGAAGGACTGGCACAGCACCATCGCGCGCGTGGTCGGCGATGCCATCGAAGAAGGCCACTTCGGGCCGGACGTCGACCCGCGGCAGTTCGCCTTCGAGCTTGCCGGCATCGGCATGGCCTTCCAGCAGTCTTTCAAGCTGCTGGGCCGCCAGGATGCGGAAATCATGGCGCGGCGCGCGTTCGGGGCATTGGTGGCGCGTGCCGCCGAGGGCGCGCCCCGCCCCTGAGGCACACAGGACATTGGCGCCGGCACATCCTGCCGGCGGGCAGCAAACCGCTCCGGCGGGCTTTTTTTGCATCTAAAAAAGCACGACTGGTCGGTCTTAAAAACAGCGCGAGACGCCGCCGGCCACGCCGGTCCCGATGACGCGGCGCAATCCAGAATCCATTGGAGGTGCAGGTCGTGACGCAAGCAGTCTCTTCTCCTTCCCCGGTTTCCTCATCGCCCGCCGCTGCCGGCAAGTCCGTGCGCGCCGCCGCAGCCGCCAACGGCGGTCCGCTGCAGCGCGCGCTGGCTGGCTGGCAACGGCTGCGCTGGCAGGCCAGCAGCACCCTGACGCCCGGCGCCGCGGCGCGGGCGCTTGAACGCGCCTGGTTCAGCCCGCCGCGTGCCGCAGCCACGTCGGCGGCACGGCGCGCATTGGATAGCGCGCGGGCCGACTGGGCGCTGGTCACCGGCCACGGCCCCAGCCGGCGCGTGCGCGTCTACCGCTGGGGCAACTCTGGTCCCGTGGTGCTGCTCGCCCACGGTTGGGGCGGCCATGCCGGCCAGTGGCATGCGGTGATCGACGGCCTGCTGGCTGCCGGCATGCGGGTCGTCGCCTTCGACGCGCTTTCGCACGGCGCGTCCGACGCCGGCGCGCGCGGCGCGGCGCAGACCTCGGTGCTGGAAATGTCGCGCTCGCTGCTCGCGGCGGCCTGGCATGCGGGGCCGGTCCATGCCGTGGTGGCGCACTCGCTAGGTGGCGCGGCCACCGCGCTGGCGTTGCGTGAAGGCCTTCCGGCAAGCGCCGCGGTCCTGGTCGGCTCGCCGGCCGACATGGGTGCGGCGTGCGCATCGCTGGCCTGGCAACTGGGTGCCGGCCCCGCGGTCCTGGCACGCATGCAACGCCAGAGCGAACGCTGGCTCGGCATGCCGTGGTCGGCCTTCAACGTGCCCGACGTCGGCCGCACCCGCCCGGTGCCGCCGACGCTGGTAATCCATGACCGCGACGACAAGGAAGTGCGCTGGGAAGACGGCGCCGCCATCGCCGGGGCCTGGCCGGGCGCGCGCCTGGAAACCACCACCGGCCTTGGCCATCGCCGCATCCTGCACGATCCCGCCGTCATCGGCCGGATCGCCGATTTCATCCGGCCGCAGGCCGCTGCGCGCGCGCCTGCCGTGGACTGAGCCTGGAGACCATCATGTTTCTGGTGAGCCATGACATGACCGCCACCCTGCCCGCCCGCACTTCGCTGCGGCTGGTCACCGGTGCTGGCGAACACGTTGCTGTGCGCTGCACCGAAGGCGAGCTCTGGCTGATCCGCGACGGCGACCTGAAAGACACGGTGCTGACAGCCAGTGAATGCTTTACGTTGTCGGACAGCCGCCATATCGAGCTGTATGCCGTCACCACGGCATCGCTGCACGTGACGCGCTGCCGGCAAGAGGCCACGCCGACGACCGGCGTGTGGCGGCAATGGCTGCGGCGCTTGCTGGCACCGCATGGGCGGGGCTACACCGGCGCAGGCCGGTGACGGGTCGGCAGGACACCCCTCGCCCTGCCAGCCCCGGCGCGAATGCGCGCACGCAGTTGCGCTTTATGTTTGGCGGTTAATTGCGTTTCTGGGCCGAGAAGCACGCCCCTCCCGGGGCGCACGCCTCACACACGCAAGACGGCCAGCAGCCCGCAGGCGATCGCCTGCAGCCAGCCGCGCCGCCAGGTCAGCGTGAACGACACCGCCAACGCCCCCGCCATCATCGCAAGCGCCCACAGCAGCACGCCAAAGCCGGTACGGTTGCCCGCGAGCGCGGCCACGGCGCCAAGCACCACCAGCGCCCAGGCTGCGCAGCGCAGCCGCCGCCGGCCACTGGCGGGCAGGTCCGCGCGCTGCCCAGACAGCTCGGTCCAGTGCCGCTCCGTGGCGCAGGCAAACAGCACGAAGGCGCTGTACGCGCACAGCGCCAGGCCCAGCAACAGCAAGTGTTCAAGCGTGGTTGACACGATCCATCTCCTCTAGCGCCTGGCTGCTGGCAGCAGCGCTCCGGGCCAGGCGTGCCGCGTCGACGCGCCGCAGCCGGCGCGCCGCCGCCAGCGCCAGCCCACCCGTCAGCAGCATCACGATGTCGACGCCGGCCACCGCGAGGTGGCCGCGCGCCAGCGCCAACGGCAGCCAGTCACCGGTGCTCAGGCCGTTGAGCACCGGCGCCGCCAGCGCCAGCCCGGCAAGCGCCAGGCAATGCTGCCGCCATGGCACCAGCGTTCGGCTGCCCGGGCGCATTGCCAGGCGCGCATGGATCGCGGTGGCCAGCCAGACCACGAAGAACAGCCCGGCCTCGATGAACTCGCGCGACGGCAGCGTCATGGGCAGCAACCGGTTGGCCGCCATCATCGCCAGCGTGGCGATGACCAGGCCGGTGGTGGTGCCCGCGGTTGCCGCGGCCGCGAGCCGCACGCCCTTCTCGCCATGCCGCGCATGGCGCTTGTCAAGCCAGTACAGCTGCCCGGTGCCAATCAGCACGCACCCCGCCAGCCCGGCCAGGAAATACAGCCAGCGCAACGGCCAGTGGTCGAACGCGATGAAATGCATCCCGGTCAGGAAACGCTGCGTGGCCGCGGCCGGCTGCAACGGCTGGTGATGCAGCAACGCACCGGTGGCGCCGTCAAAGTAGGCGGCGTTGTCGGCCAGGCTGACGCGGTCGCCCACCGAGCGGCTGATCCTGACCACGGCATTGGCATCGCCGGGGTGCCACACCCGGATCGCGGCCGGCGCCGCTCCGCCCCAGCGTGCGCGCGCGGTCTGGACCATCGGCCCAAGCGCGGCCATCGGCGCCGCCACCCCGGCAGGCGCGCGCGAGTAGCCCGACAAGGCCTGGTCGTAGAAGGTGTTCGGCCGCTGGTATAGCGCGCTGATGCCGGCCGGCATCAGGATCATGTAGACGATGCAGATGCCCGAGAACGTGATCACCGCGTGGAACGGCAGCGCCAGCACGCCGGTCAGGTTGTGCAGGTCCAGCAGGCTGCGCTGCAGCTGCTTGCGCGGCCGGAACGTAAAGAAGTCGCGGAAGATGCGGACGTGGACGATCACCCCCGACACGATCGCCGCCAGCATCGCCATCGCTGCCAGGCCCACCAGCCAGTAGCCGATGTTCCAGGCGCGCAGGTGCAGGTTGTAGTGCAGCGGATAGAAGAACGACGACGCGCCCAGCGTGCCCACATCTGGCAGCAGCGTGCCGCTGCGTGGATCGGCCAGCCGGATCTGCCCGCCCGCGGCGGCATAGCGCACGCGCGCGATCATCACCGGGGTGCGCGCCTCTGGCAGCGTCACGGCCCATTCGCGCAAAGGCTTGCCGCCTGCCAGCGCCGCCACGGCGCGCGGCACCACGGTGTCGATGTCGATCGTTGGCGGCGCTGCATCGAGGCGCGTGGCGGGCATCATCCAGCGGTCGACCTCGCGGTCGAACACCGCCACCGAGCCCATGAAGAAGGCCACCATCAGCACACCGCCGAGCAGTACGCCAATCCAGGTGTGGGCCCAGGCCATGGCCTGGCGCAGGCCCCCGGCATGCGCGTCAGCCTTCGGCGCGCCGGAGCGGGCCGCGTCGTTGCGTGCGGATCGCGTCATCCCAGCCTCTCCCCCAGCCACCACGCCACGCCGGTGCCGATAGCCGCGCCGGCCGCCAACACCAGCCACACGCGCAGCAGGTGGCGCGTGACCAGCGCCCACAGCGACATCATCGGAAACAAGAGGAAGGCCAGCATTGAAAACCAGAGCACCGCCTCGCTGCGGGCCAGGCCCAGGTGCCAGCCGAGCGCGGCGCCGCCGGCGGTGAGGCCCCAGACAAAGGCATAGCTGCCCGCCAGCGCGGCCAGCGCGCGTGCGGTCATGACAAGCGCGGGCGGCATGGCGCGGCGCGGCGGCGGGGATGAGGGACTGTCGTTCATTAAAATGCCTGGCAATGCGCGGCCGGCGCGGTGGTGCAATGGCATCGCACCACCACGGAAGCCGCAGCGCTTACATCTTCATGCGCACGGTGAACATGGCCGCGCGCGGCTGGCCCCAGATGTTGCCTTCGCGCGGGTTGTTGATCCGTGAGTAGTAGCTGCGGTCGAACAGGTTGGTCAGGTTCAGGTCCGCCGACACTTGCTTGTTGAAGTCGTAGCCGATCGCCGCATCGAACGTCGCATAGCCGCCGCGGCGCAGCGTGACCGCACCGATCGGCGCCGGGAACAGCGTGGTGTTCTGCACATGGCTCACCGCAGTCATGCCGCCACCGATGCGCCAGCGGTTGAAATCGCCAGGCAGGCGGTACATCGTCCACAGCTTGAACAGGTGCCTGGGCGCAATCGCCGAGAACGGCGTGTTGACCTGGCCGGTGCGGTCCTGCAGGTCCTGCGTGACGTTGAGCGTATAGCCGGCGTAGATGGTCCAGCTCGGCGTGATGCGGCCACTGGCTTCCAGCTCGAAACCCTGGCTCTTGGTCTCACCCTGCGACACGAAGAACGGAGTGCTCGGGTTGGTGGTGTTGATATTGTCGAGCGTGGCGCGGCCGGTCTCGCGCACCTGGAACAGCGCCAGCGAGGTGTTCAGCGCACCCTCGAAGAACTCGCCCTTGACACCGACCTCGTACTGCCTGCCCTTGATCGGATCGACCAGGTCGCCGCTGGCGGTCAGGTACTCATCCTGCGGCTGGAAGATCTCGGCGTAGCTGGCATAGGCCGACCAGTGTTCGGTGAAATCGTAGATCAGGCCGGCAAACGGCGTGAACTTGGCATTGATGTCGTCGCCCCGGGTCACGCTGGCCGTGGTCGTGTACTGGCGCGCGCTGATGTCCCACCAGCTCAGGCGGCCGCCCAGCACCAGCGTCACCGGATCCGCCAGCGAGAAGCGCGCGTCGCCATAGACGCCATACTGCCTGGTCGTGGTGGTCACGCCCGAGCCATTGGGGGTGAAGGTTGGCTTGGCGAAGTCGCTGCGCGGATTGAAGATGTTCACGACTTGCGTGAATGGCGTCGACGAGTATTTCGGGTCGCGCCGTTCCGAGTCAGAGAAGTTGAAGCCAATCAGCGCCTTGTGCCGGCGCCCGAACAGCGAGAACGGCCCGTTGGCGTAGACGTCAAAGCTGGTCTGCTCTTGCGTGTAGGTCTGCTTGGCCGCGAACAGCGCGGTCGTGTTCACGCCCGGAATCACCGGGGTATAGGCATAGGCCTGCTCGCGGTGCAGGCGGTTGTTCAGGTAGCGCAGCGCGCCCTTGACCTGCCAGCCGCTGTCAAACTTGTGCTCCAGTTCGGCGAAGGCCGAGGTGGTGTAGAAGTGATCGCTGTTCCAGTCCGCGCCCAGGTAAGTCGAGCGCGGCACGTCGAGCAGGCTGGCCTGCCGCGTGACCGGATTGTAGAAGGCCGGCAGCGTCCACGGCTGGCGCCCTTCGGCATCCTGGTAGCTCGCCCCGACCGTCACCAGCGTGTTGGGCGTGATATCGTACTCGATCACGCCATAGAGCGCACTGGTGCGCATATTGGTCTTGTCGATGAACGAGTCCTTGTCCTGGAACGCGCCGGTGACGCGCGCGCGCAGCGTGCCGTCGGCATTGAGCGCGCCGCCGGCATCAACCTCGGCGCGGTAGTTGTTCCACGACCCCACCGACAGCGCGCCGTCGATTTGCGTCTCGCGCGTCGGGCGCTTGCGCACAAGGTTGATCGCGCCGCCGGTCTTGCCCGCCCCGGCGAGCAGGCCCGACGGCCCCTTGAGCACTTCCACCCGCTCGATCATCGACAGGTCCGGCTGCACGGTGTTGCGCCAGTCATACTTGGTCGGCACGCCGTCCAGCATGAAGGTATCGATCTCCAGCCCGCGCGAATAGAAAATCGAACGCTCCTGGTCACGCTTCTCGACGAACACACCGGTGGCCTGCATCATCGCGCCTTCCAGCGTGGTCAGGTTCTGCTCGCGGATGCGCTCGGCGTTGACCACGGTGACCGATTGCGGCACCTCGCGCGCGGTCAGCGGCACCTTGCTGCCCGCGGTGGTGGGCGGGTTGACGGGGTTCTCGCGGGCGCCTTTGACCGTCACTGCCGGCAGGGACTGCTCCGCTGGCCGGGCAGGGCGACCCGCGGCGGCTGGCTGCTCTGCCTGCGTTGCTGCCGATGCCGAACCCGTCGCGTTTTCCTGTCCGAAAGCCGACGCGCTGACCACCATGCCGACGGCCGCCGGTATCCAGCGTGTGGCGGTGCGGCACTGCACGGACCCATGCCGTGTTGCCCGCGCGCGTTCGGTCGCGCGACTGTTGCTGTGTTTCATGTCCTTCTTACTCCCGTGCTCGGTTGTGAAAATCCAGGCCGTGGGGAGGGCGAGAGGGGCGCGGCCACGCGAACAATGTCTGCACATCGGATGGAAAACGAGTCTACCGGAATTGTTTGCAAATAGAAATACTACTCATTCGCATTTATATGGGTATCCGATCGTTCCGTTGCCGTCGCGGCGACCACGCCAGCGCCCTGCGCCGGCCCTGCCGACGGCACCGGCCGAGGTCGCGCAAACCGTGGCGTGGCAAGGCCGCGGCACCATGGCTGGCACGTGGCAGTCGACACCGCGGCAGAGCTGTCGGCGCTGTCGACGCTATCGACAAGCAAACGCGTGCGCGCCGCCGCGTTCCGGCAGCCTGCCAATCGCGCCCCCTTCCCCGCGGCCCGCTCGGCCCTGCGCGCGCTGCTGGGCCACTGCCCGGGCGTGCCGCCCGACGCCGTGCCGCTGGTCGCCAACGCTTTCGGCAAGCCGGCGCTTGGCGGTCAGGACGCTACGGCGCTGCAGTTCAACGTCAGCGACAGCGGCGCGCGCACCGTGCAGCGCGAATGCCTGCAGCGCGGACTGATCGTCGAACTGGGCGGGCGCCACGGCGCCACCGTGCGCTTCCTGCCGCCACTGGTCATCGGCGAGGCGGAGATCGACCTGGTGGCGGAGTTATTCGGCGAGGCGGTGCTCGCCGCGCAGGCGCAATGCCGCTGAGCGCCCGCGCGGCGCTGCGCGGTGGCCGGAGTGCCTGCCACCGCTGCGGCAGGTTCAGGCCGGGTCGCCGCGCAGCATCTCGCGCAGCCGGAATTTCTGGATCTTTCCGGCGGGCGTGGCCGGCAGTGCGTCCTGCACCACGAGCTTCTCGGGGATGTACTGCAATGCCATCTTCTGCGCCTTGAGCCAGTCCACCATCGCCGTCTGGTCGAACCGCCGGCCGGCGCGCGGCACGACAAAGGCGCAGGCGCGCTCGCCCAGGCGCTCGTCCGGATAGGCGACGATGGCCACCTGTGCCACAGCGGGATGGCGGTACAGCAGGGTCTCGACTTCCAGCACCGGGATGTTCTCGCCGCCGCGGATGATCACGTCCTTGCTGCGCCCGGCGATGCGCAGGTAGCCATGCGCATCCAGCCGCGCCAGGTCGCCGGTGTCGAACCAGCCGTCGGCATCGGTACTGTTCAGGTGCGGCCGCCTCAGGTAGCCACCGAAGTTGGAACATGCCCGCACCAGCAGGCGGCCTGTCTCCCCTGTGGGCACGTCCGCATCGGCGCCGTCCACCACCCTCACCGCCACGCCCGGCAGCGGGCAGCCGTCGGTGGTCGAAGCACGCGCTTCGGGATCATCCGGCAGTGTGGTGGTGACCGCGCCGTTCTCCGACATGCCCCACGCGGACACGATCGTGGCGCCCAGTGCCAGGCGCGCGCTCTCAACCAGTGCACCCGGGATTGGCGCGCCTGCGCACAGGAAGGTGCGAAGGCTCGGCACGGGCACGCCGGACTCCGCCACCACGCGGGCAAGATCGGTCAGGAACGGTGTCGATCCCATGGTGAAGGTCACGCCTTGCTCGCGGATCAGCGCGGCCGCGCGCGCCGGGTCCCAGATGTCCTGCAGCACCGCATGCGCGCCCAGCATCACCGGCATCAGCAGCCCATACATGAAGCCGGTCTGGTGCGCCATCGGCGAGGCCATCAGCACTACGTCGTCGCCGCTCAGGCGCAGCCGCCCGGCATAGGCAACGATATTGGAGAACAGCGTGTTGGCGGTATGCATCACGCCCTTGGGCTCGCCGGTGGTGCCGGACGTGTAGATCAGTTGCGTGACATCGTCAGGGCCCGGGCGGCTGCGCAGCAGGATGTCCGCCGCGTCTGGCTCATCTTCCCAGCGCGGGCCGCTGAGCAACGCATCGAAGCTGTCCGCGCCATCGCCGCCCGTGACGACGACGTGGCGCAGCGCCGGCAAGACCTCGCGCAAACCCCGCACCATCTGCGCATGCCCGAAGCCCCGGAAACCCTGCGGCACCACCGCCACCTTGCATTGCGCATGCGCCAGCATGAACGACAGCTCGCGCTCGCGGAAGATCGGCATCAGCGGGTTGAGCACCGCACCCAGCCGCGCGCAAGCCAGGTACAACACCGTCAGGTGCCAGCCATTGGGCAGCTGGCAGGACACGACATCCTGCGCGCCGATGCCCAGGCGGCTCAGCCCCACCGCCACCCGGTCGGCCATCCGGGCCAGCTCGGACCACGTGAAGCGGGTCACGGTGCCGCGGTCCAGGCTTACCGCCGTCAGTGCCGGCGCGTCTGGCCGGGCGCTCACGCAGGCGGCAAGGTAGTCGTTGACGGTGCGGTCGTGCCAGTGGCCTGCCGCCACGCTGGCGGCACGGCGGGGCGCAATCAGTACGGCATCGAAATCCATGGCATGTCTCCTCGTTGTGCGATGTCGCGTGCGACCGCTGCTTCAGGCCGGCACGGCTTCGCGCCCGGCGCGCCCGCGGGCAATGATGGTCTTCATGATCTGCGCGGTGCCGTCACCGATCTGGAAGCCGAGCACATCGCGCAGGCGCTGCTCCATCGCGCCGCGGTCATAGCCGCCGTGGCCGAAGGACAGCAGGCACTGGTGCACCACGTCGTAGGCGAGCTTGGGCGCCCACCACTTGCACATCGCCGCTTCGGCGGTGTGCGGCAGGCCATGGTCCTTCAGCCACAGCGTCTGCAGGCACAGCAGGCGGGCCGCGGTCACCTGGGTCTGGAAGTCGGCCAGCGGGTGCGACACCCCCTGGAAGGCCGACAGCGGCTTGCCGAAGGCCTGGCGCTCGGCCACGTAGGCCCAGGTCTCGTCCAGCGCGGCCTGCGCCACTGCCAGCACCTGCAGGCCGATCAGCGCGCGCGAGAAATCGAAGCCCTGCATCACCTGCACAAAGCCCTCGCCCTCCTGGCCCAGCAGGTGGCTGGCCGGCACGCGCACGTTCTCGAAGAAGATCGAGCCGCGGCCGATGGCGCGCTGGCCGTGGCAGTCGAAGCGGTTGCGGGTGATGCCCGGCAGGTCCATCGGCACCAGCATGGCCGAGACGCCGCGCGCGCCGGCATCGACCGGACCGGTGCGGGCAAAGACCACCGCGGCATCGGCCTGGTCGGCGGCGGAGATCGAAGTCTTCTCGCCGTTGAGCACATAGGCGTCGCCGTCGCGCTCCATGCGCAGGCGCAGGTTGGCCGCATCGGAGCCGCCGCGCGGCTCGGTCAGCGCGATCGCCAGCAGCGCCTCGCCGCGCGTGAGCCGCTGCAGCCACGGTCCGCCGATCTCAGGACGCGCGTGCTGCGCCAGGATCTGGCCGTTGAACGAGGCCAGCAGGTTGATATACGACAGACTCAGGTCGGCGCGCGCCACCGCTTCATGGATCACGCCGGCGGCGAGCGAGCCCATGCCCTGCCCGCCGCAGGCCTCGGGCAGTTCGGGCCCGATAAAGCCCATCTCGCCCATCTCGCGCATCAGCGCGCGGTCCAGCACGCGGGTCTGGTCCCGCTCCAGGTAGCCGGGCGCCACGCGCGCATCGGCAAAGCGGCGCGCGTGTTCCGCCAGCACCGTCAGGTCTTCGTCAAGATAGGGATTCATGGATGTCTCCGCCTGGTCCAGGCTTATTTGGCGTACTTGCGGAAGTCGGGCTTGCGCTTTTCCTGGAAGGCCTTCACGCCCTCGCGCGATTCCTCGGTGTCGTAATAGAGCTTGAGCGCGTACATGCCCATGCCGGCGATGCCACTCTGGTGCGCGGTGTCCATGTTGAACGAGCGCTTGGCGATGGCGATGGCGGTCGGGCTCTTGTCCAGGATCTCGTCGCACCATTTCTGCACTTCCGCGTCGAGCTGCGCATGCGGCACCACCGCATTCACCAGCCCCATCGCCAGCGCCTCGGCTGCGGGGTAGCGGCGGCACAGGTACCAGATCTCGCGCGCTTTCTTCTCACCAACGACACGCGCCAGGAAGGCAGTGCCATAGCCCGGGTCGACCGAGCCTACCTTGGGTCCCACCTGGCCGAACACGGCCCTCTCCGAGGCGATGGTGAAATCGCAGATCGTGCACAGCACGTTGCCGCCGCCGATGGCATAGCCCTGCACGCGCGCGATCACCGGCTTGGGCACGTCGCGGATGGCGTTGTGCAGTTCTTCCATCGGCAGGCCGATGGTGCCGCGGCCGTCGTACTGCCCTTCATGCGCGGACTGGTCGCCGCCGGTGCAGAACGCCTTGTCGCCGGCGCCCGCCAGCACGATGGCGCCGACCTCGCGGCTATAGCCGGCACGGTTGATGGCATGGATCAGTTCGTCGCAGGTGCGTCCGCGGAAGGCGTTCATCTTTTCCGGACGATTGATGGTGATCCAGGCGGCGCCATTGCGCACTTCGTACAGGATGTCTTCGTATTGCATGATGGTCTCCGTGAGGTGGTGTTGTCCTGCGGGCTCAGCCGTTCATGGTCAGGCCGCCCGACACGCTCAGCACCTGGCCCGTGATAAAGCCGGCGTCGTCGCCGGCAAAGAACAACACCGCGCCGGGCAGGTCGTCCGGCTGGCCGATGCGGCCGAGCGGGATCGAGCGGGTAAAGGCCTCGACCAGCTTCTCGGGGTTGCCCGCGCCCTGCTTGTAGTCCTCGAACAGCGCGGTCTCGGTCGGCCCCGGGCACACCACGTTGACAGTGATGCCGTGGCGCGCGTGTTCGCGGGCGATGGTCTTGGAGAACGACACCAGCCCGCCCTTGCACGCCGCGTAGACTGCCTCGCCGGACGAGCCCACGCGCGCCGCGTCGGAAGCGATATTGACGATGCGCCCGCGACGGCGCTCGACCATGCCCGGCAGCACCGCGTGGTGCATATGCAGCGCGCCGGTCAGGTTGATGGCGATCAGCCGCTCCCATTGCGCCGGCGCGGTCTTCATGAACGGCTTGAACACGTCCCAGCCGGCGTTGTTGACCAGCACGTCCACCGGGCCCAGGCCCTGCTCCACCCCCGCTACCGCGGCGTCCACGCTGGCGCGGTCGGTGATATCGCAGCGGATCGCCAGGGCGCGCCCGCCGGCCTCGCGGATCTGGCCGGCAACGCGCTCGGCCGCTTCCCGGTTCAGGTCGAGCACGCCCACCGCCGCCCCGGTGCGCGCAAAGCGCAAACAGGTTGCGCCGCCGATACCACCGCCACCACCGGTCACAATGACCGTCTTGCCTTCAAGTCCTTGCACAGCGTTCTCCTTTCAGGGTTCCGGTGCTATCGTGCCGGCCATGACGCCGTCGCATCGCACACTCAATTAGGTAAATATGTTTACCTATAATAGGTGGCAGTTGCCGGCTACGCAAGACGCCGATCCTATGGAAAAGACTATGGTTAACCCCGAAGCAGGAGCAGAATTCCCGACAGCCGCGCGCATGGAACTGGCCAACCGGCTATTCTTCCGGCTGTATCAATGCGCAAATATGTTGCATAAAACGGGATCACGAGCCGTCGAGGCAGAAGGCCTGACGACGCAGCAGTGGGCCGTGCTCGGCGCGCTGTCGCGCCCGGAAGCCGCCGATGGCATGAGCGTGGGCGACCTGGCCCGCTATCTGATGGTGACCCGGCAGAACCTGTCAGGACTGGTCAGCCGGATGGAACGCGACGGCCACGTGACGCTGGCGCCGGACGGCCGCGACCGCCGCTCACGCCTGATACGGATGAGCGAGCCGGGCCGCGAGGTCTGGCTGCACCAGGCGCAGCCGAAGATTCGTGCGTATTACGAGCAGGCGTTGACGGGGTTCTCTACCAATGACCTGACGCATACGCTGCATTACCTGCTCAAGTTGCTGGACAACATGCGTGAGTTGGATGCGGGTGCGGGTGCGGGGGATGAGGAACGCGAATAAGGCGAGGCCGGCCGCCGCGGTTACCGGCCGCTTCCGCCCAATGAGCGGAGAAAATTCCCGGCCAGTAGCACGCATTCATCAAAGCTCCGGTTGAAGCCGATCCGCTGGATCCTGGCAAACTGCTCACGCAGGATAGGGGCGCCCGCCTCCACCTGCGCCAGGAATGCTTGTGAGTGCTTGAGCAAGAACGGGGCAGCATCCGCCAGCGCCCAGGGCTCGCGTTCGACCACGACTGCCAGGTCGAAGAGATTCCGCGCCGTTGCCCGGTCACCCCGGTGAAAGAGCTTTTTGGCCACGATCTCTGCCGCCGTCTCGACCCTGACCGACTGCCCCATGATCCCCCAAGTCTCGAACGGATTGGCGGTCAGGTTGGGCGATGCCACGATATCAATCTCACCGGCTTCGAGCACAAGCTTCACAAAGTTTCCCTGCTCGATGTAGTCGCCCGTAATGGCCTCAGCAGCCTCGCTCAGACGTGGCGTCACGAAGCCCAGATACTGTGGATCCGGCACGAAGAGGTCAATATCGCGGGAGAAGCGATGGTCGTACCGGAGCATCAGCACAGTCCCGCCGCCGAACGTCCAGAACGGCTCGATATCGCCATGCCGCCGGACCTCCTCCATCAGCGTGAACGCGTGAGGAAACAGGCTCTCCCAAACGGCGCCCTGCAGGACAACGTCATGCCCACAGACCTCCTCGCGTCACTGTGAGCGACTGTGCGAGCCTCCTGAGATTCCTCCAGATTTCCGCTGGTTTCCGGTGTTGCCGGGCCGCGACTTCGGCAACCACCTTGGTGACAAGCTGCAGGGGTGCCTCATCCAATACCTGCGCGAGCTGAGGCCGATAATCCGTCGACACCTCCCCCGTGGCCAGCGCACGCTCCAGCTCCTGGGGTGTGAGTTCGCCCGTATAGCTCACATTGGCGCTCTTCGCCGCCATCCAGAGCGCCCGAGTCGGCATGCCCTTGGCCTGGCGGCTGGCGTCAGGGTCGGTCACATCCAGCGCCAGCCCAAGCACGTCCAGCAGGCGACCAAGCGTATCCAGCGTGGCATTGACAGTTCCGTGTTCGATGCCATTGAGCGACTGGCGCGAAAGCTGCGCCATATCGGCCAGCTGCAGCTGGGTCAGGCCCAAGGCGATCCGCTTGCGTTGGATTGCGCTACCGAGAATTGCGGGGTTCATGGCGAAAACCTCCCATCAATTTGTCAAGTATAGACGACAAATTTGAAGGCGCAGAAGCGTATCAGCTATGAAACGCATTGCATCGCGAGCCCCGGACCGGACCATCGTGAATCTCCCAGCAAGCGCGAGCCAACGCCATTGGCTCGCGATATGCGTGGGCCTGGATTTGTTCAGACTCCCGGGCATCTGACGGCAGGAAGTGCAAGGCATCATCGCCTCGACGCCCGGCCGCCCCCCGATTTGACGGCCTGAACCGCCGTCGGCGCTTTCCGCGCGGTGCGGGTCACGGCCCGCGCCACGGGCACGCGCGGACGGCGTCCGATCCATTCAGCCGGAGACGCATCATGACCCGCTACATCGTGCTAGCCAGCTTCACCGACCAGGGCATCCGCACCGTCAAGGACACCACCAAGCGCGCCGCCGCCGTGCGCGAGATGGGTGCGCGCCTGGGGGTGCAGATGAAGGACATCTACTGGACGCTGGGTGAATACGACATCGTGATCACCGTTGAGGCGCCGGACGATGCCACCATGACCAGCTTCGGGCTGACCATTGGCGCCGCCGGCAACGTGCGCACGCAAACCCTGCGCGCCTTCAATACCGATGAGATGCAGGACATTCTCAGCAAGATGGGTTGAGTCTTGCCCGGGAAAAACACAACGCCCGCCGGGACCGTCCCGGCGGGCGTTCGCTGTTATTGACAGACGCCCCGCTCATCAGGGCTTGCCGTTGCCCTATACAGCCAGGATCTGCCCGCCGCCGTAGCTCGACTGCTCCGGCGCGGCGCCGCCCAGCGCCATCTTCACCGCGCAGTACTTGAACTCCGGGATCTTGCCGAAGGGGTCCAGCGCCGCGTTGGTCAGCTTGTTGATCGCCGCCTCGTAGTAGCAGAACGGCACGAACACCGCGCCGCGCGGCGTGCCGGTGTCGGCCCGCGCGTAGAGCGTGACTTCGCCGCGGCGCGATGCCAGCGTGACCACGTCGCCCGGCTTGCCGCCCAGCGCGTCCAGGTCCAGCGGATGCACCAGCGCCACCGGATCGGGCTCGATCGCATCCAGCACGCCGGCGCGCCGCGTCATGCTGCCGGTATGCCAGTGTTCAAGCTGGCGGCCGGTGATCAGTACCATCGGGTAATCGGCGTCAGGCCGCTCGGCGGCCGGGATGATATCGGCCGGCACGAAGCGCCCGCGGCCGGTGGCGGTCGGGAAGCTGTCGATGAAGATCACCGGTTCGCCCGGGTCGCCCTCCTTCGTGCACGGATAGGTCACGGCGTGCTCGCGCTCCAGCCGCTGCCAGGTTACGCCGCCGATGCTGGGCATGGCCCGGCGCATCTCCTCGAAGACCTCGGCCACGCCGGCGTAGTGCCAGTCCAGCCCGAGCTGCGCCGCCATCTGCTGGATGATCCACAGGTCCTGGCGCGCCTGCCCCGGCGGATCCAGCGCCTGGCGGCCGAGCTGCACGGTGCGGTCGGTGTTGGTGAAAGTGCCGGTCTTCTCCGGGAAGGCCGAGGCCGGCAGCACCACGTCGGCCAGGTAGGCGGTCTCGGTCAGGAAGATGTCCTGCACCACCAGGTGGTCGAGCGCGGCCAGCGCCTCGCGCGCGTGCTCGGCGTCGGGGTCGGACATGGCCGGGTTCTCGCCCATGATGTACATGCCGCGCACCTCGCCGCGCTCGATCGCCTGCATCACCTCGACCACGGTCAGGCCGGGCTCGCGGTCCAGCGGCATGCCCCACAGCGCCTCGAAGCTGGCGATCGCCAGCGGATCGTCCACGCGGCGGTAGTCGGGGTACATCATCGGGATCAGGCCGGCGTCGGACGCGCCCTGCACGTTGTTCTGGCCGCGCAGCGGATGCAGGCCGGTGCCGGGGCGGCCGATCTGGCCGGTCATCAGCGCCAGCGCGATCAGGCAGCGCGCGTTGTCGGTGCCATGCACGTGCTGCGACACGCCCATGCCCCACAGGATCATCGAGCTCCTGGACGTTGCATACAGCCGCGCCACTTCGCGGATGACCTCGGCCTCGATGCCGCACACCGGCTCCATCAGCTCCGGGCTGTACGCCGCCACATTGCGCTGCAGTTCGTCAAAGCCGATGGTGCGGCTGTCGATGAAGTCCTGGTCGACCAGGCCCTCGGTGACGATCACATGCATCATCGCGTTGAGCAGCGCCACGTCGGCATCGGGCTTGAACTGCATAAAGCGGTGGGCAAAGCGCGCCAGGTCCGAGCGGCGCGGATCGGCCACGATCAGCTTGGTGCCGTTCTTCACCGCGTTCTTGATCCAGCTGGCCGCCACCGGGTGGTTCACGGTCGGGTTGGCGCCGATCACAATCACGACCTCGGCCTTGTCGACATCCATCACCGGGTTCGACACCGCGCCCGAGCCGATGCCTTCCAGCAGCGCCGCCACGGACGAGGCATGGCACAGCCGCGTGCAGTGGTCAACGTTATTGCTGCCAAAGCCGGTGCGCACCAGCTTCTGGAACAGGTAGGCCTCTTCATTGCTGCCCTTGGCCGAGCCAAACCCCGCCAGCGCACGCTTGCCGTGCGTGTCGCGGATCTGCGCGAGCCTGCCGCCGGCCAGCGCCAGCGCCTCTTCCCAGGTGGCCTCGCGGAACACGTCCATGACGTGGTCCGGATCCATGACGAAGTCGCCCTGCTTGGGCACGCCTTCGCGGCGCACCAGCGGCACCGTCAGCCGCTGCGGATGCTGCACGTAGTCAAAGCCGTAGCGGCCCTTCACGCACAGCCGCTCATGGTTGGCCGGGCCATCGCGCCCTTCCACGAACAGGATGCGGTTGTCCTTGACGTTGTAGGTCAGCTGGCAGCCCACGCCGCAATAAGGACAGACCGAGTCCACCTGCTTGTCCGGCACCGCCAGCGCGGCGTCGCGCGCGGGCATCAGCGCGCCGGTGGGGCACGCCTGCACGCATTCGCCGCAGGCCACGCAGGTGGACGCGCCCATGGGGTCGTCCATGTCGAACACGATGCGGGCCTCGTCGCCGCGCAGCGCCAGGCCGATCACGTCGTTGACCTGCTCGTCGCGGCAGGCGCGCAGGCAGCGCGTGCACTGGATGCAGGCATCCAGGTTGACGGCGATGGCCGGGTGCGACAGATCCGCCGCCACGCGTTGGCGCGGGGCAAAGCGCGGCTTGCCGAGCTCCAGCTTCGCGGCCCACTGGTCCAGCTCGTTTTGGCGGGTGTAGTCGGTCTCGGGCATGTCCGACTGCAGCAGCTCCAGCACCGTGCGCTGGGCGCGGCGGGCGCGGTCGGACTCGGTCTGCACCTGCATGCCTTGCGCGGGATAGCGGCAGCAGGACGGGGCCAGCACGCGTTCGCCCTGGATCTCGACCATGCAGGCGCGGCAGTTGCCGGCCGGCTCCAGGCCGTCCTTGTAGCACAGGTGCGGCACGTCAAAGCCTTCGCGTTGCGCCACCTTCAGCAGGCTCTCGCCGGGCTGCGCACACACCTCACGGCCATTGAGCGTGAAGGTGACGGCTGGCTCCGCGGATTCGACAAGCGCGCGTTCGGCGCGGGTCAGTGCATTCATGTCTGTCTCTCAGGCTCGGGCCGGCATCAGGCCAGTTCTTGCGGGAAATACTTGATCACGCAGTCGACGGGATTGGGCGCGGCTTGCCCCAGGCCGCAGATCGATGCGTCGCGCATCACCGCGGACAGGTCATCCAGCGCCGCCAGGTCCCACTTCGGCTGCCGGATCAGGTCCAGCGCCTTGGCCGTGCCGCTACGGCACGGCGTGCATTGTCCGCACGACTCATGCTTGAAGAAGTGCATCAGGTTGCGCGCGGCCTGGGTGGCACTGTCCTGATCGGACAGGATCACCACCGCGGCCGAGCCGATAAAGCAGCCGTAGGGCTGCAGCGTATCGAAATCCAGCGGGATATTGCCCATCGACGCCGGCAGGATGCCGCCCGACGCGCCGCCCGGCAGGTAGCCGTAGAACGCGTGGCCGTCGAGCATGCCGCCGCAGTATTCGTCGATCAGCTCGCGCACGGTGATGCCCGCCGGCGCAAGGTGCACGCCGGGACGTTTTACCCGGCCTGACACCGAGAACGAACGCAGGCCCTTGCGCCCGTTGCGCCCCTGCGAGGCGAACCACTCGGCGCCCTTCTCGATGATGTCGCGCACCCAGTACAGGGTCTCGAAGTTGTGCTCCAGCGTGGGCCGGCCGAACAAGCCGACCTGCGCCACATAGGGCGGACGCAGCCGCGGCATGCCGCGCTTGCCTTCGATTGATTCGATCATGGCCGACTCTTCGCCGCAGATATAGGCGCCGGCACCGCGGCGCAGTTCGATCTTCGGCAGGCCGGGGATGGGCGGGGCCTGCTGCAGCCGCAGTAGTTCTTCAGTCAGCAGCGCGCGGCACCCGGCATATTCGTCGCGCAGGTAGATATAGATTGCAGACACGTTGACCACGCTCGCCGCAATCAGCATGCCCTCCAGAAACCGGTGCGGATCGCGTTCCAGGTAGACGCGGTCCTTGAAGGTGCCGGGCTCGCCCTCGTCGAGGTTGATCGCCATCAGCCGGGGCGCGGGCTCGTTCTGCACGATGCGCCATTTGCGCCCGGTCGGGAAGCCTGCGCCGCCCAGGCCGCGCAGGCCCGAGTCTTCCATCGTGCACAGCACGGCGGCCGGGTCCAGGCCGCCGCTGGCGAGGGACTTCAGCAAGGCATAGCCGCCGTCCTGCTGGTAAGCGCCGTAATCGATGTAGGGTTCGGGCGCATGGCGCACGGCTTTGGCCTGCACGGCGGCATCGATGGCCTCAGCCGTGGCAGCGTCGACCGGGTTCTGCCCCACCAGCGCCGCTGGCGCCTTCTCGCAGCGGCCGATGCAGGGCGCGGCGACCACGCGCACCTCGGTGCCAAGCAGCGCCGGCAGCTTGCCGATCAGCGCCTGCGCGCCCGCCAGTTCGCAGGCAATGCCTTCGCACACGCGCACGGTCAGCGCGGGCGGCGGCGCGATCTGGCCGTCGGCATCCTCGCGCACCACGTCGAAGTGGTGGTAGAAGGTGGCGACCTCATAGACCTCGGTCATCGACAGCCGCAGTTCGCTGGCCAGCGCCACCAGGTGCGGCATCGCCAACTGGCCGTGGCGGTCGTTGATGCAGTGCAGGTGTTCGATCAGCAGGTCGCGCCGGCGGGGCATGTCGCCCAGCGCCACGCGCACTTCGGCCAGCGCGGCCGCGTCGACCTGCCGGCCCTTGGGCTGGCGGCGCTTGCGCTGCCGGCCAAGCCCCGTCGCCTCGATAGGAATGACAACCTGGTTCATGGCGTGCCTGGATTCTGTTTGTGGGTGTCCGATGTGCGATCAGGAAGGCGCCCGGCGGGCTGCCTTCCTGTCGCTCTTTCTATTTTGGTATTGTGCTACCGGGTGTGGCGCCTGTGCAGGCATCGCAGCCGCCACACCCGGGTCATGCCGGCGCCGGGGGGCACCGTACTGCTTTCTTCATCAGGTCAGGTCTTCCGGCACGGTACGGTAGCCCATCGGTGCCGAGGTATTGGCGCGCACAAACTTGCGGGCATGGGCCTCGCGCATCGGCTTGAGCACGAACAGCGCCATCACCGCAGTCAATGCCGCCATGCCCGAGGCCACCATGAAGACCGCATGCCAGCTGCCGGTGACGGTCGTGATCACGCTGGAGAACGGCACCAGCAGCGCGGCCGTGCCCTTGGCGGTGTACAGCAGGCCCGCGTTGGTGGCGGCAAACTTCGGCCCGAAGGTGTCGCCGCAGGTGGCAGGGAACAGGCTGTAGATCTCGCCCCAGGCAAAGAACACCACGCCTGTCAACACCACGAAGGCAACCGGATGATGGCCGTACTTGGACAACAGCAGGATGCCGATGGCCTCGACCCCGAAGGCAAAGAACATGGTGCGTTCACGGCCGATGTGATCGGAGATCCAGCCGAAGAACGGGCGCGTCAGGCCATTGAGCACGCGGTCGATGGTCAGTGCGAAGGTCAGCGCCGGCAAGGTCAGGCCGAGGATCGAGATCGGCGCGTCGTGCAGGCCGAAGTCCTTGGCGATCGGGCCGAGTTGCGCCGTGGCCATCAGGCCGCCGGCAGCCATCATCACGAACATCGCATACATGACCCAGAAGATCGGCGACTTCAGCACCTCGCGCGGCGAAGCGTTGTAGGTTGCGGCAGCCTTCAGCGTGGACTTCACCTCGCTCAGGATCTTGGCCGACGGCGGGTACAGGGCCATGCCCAGGATGAACACGATCAGGCCCTGGCCAAGACCGAACCACAGGAACGCGGCTTCATAGCCCGAGGTCTTGATCATGTTGGCGATGGGCACCACGGTCAGCGCAGAGCCCGCGCCGAAGCCAGCCGCAGTAATCCCCGCGGCCAGGCCCCGGCGATTGGGGAACCACTTCAGCGCGTTGCCCACGCAAGTGCCATACACCGCGCCCGCGCCAAGGCCGCCGATCGCCGCCGCAAAGTAGAGCATCGGCAGCGAGGACGCCACCGAATTCAGTGCCCAGGCAATGGCGCACAGCAGGCCGCCGCCCACCACCACCGGACGCGGGCCGTACTTGTCGACCAGGTAGCCCTCGATCGGCACCAGCCAGGTTTCCGTCACGACGAAGATGGTGAAAGCCACCTGGATCGCGGTGCGGCCCCAGTGGTACTTGTCATCGATCGGGTTGACAAACAGCGTCCAGCCGTACTGCATATTGGCGATCATCGCCATGCAGATCACGCCGAATACCAGCTGCACCCACGGCGACGCAAAGCGCGACGTGGACTCCCTCTGCTGCAATTCCATGATGTCTCCTTATAGCGGCATGCCGCCAAGGTGGAAGATGGGCGCCTGTAGACGCCTCTGCGTGACTCTCAGTCGAAGAACAGCTGAGCCGTTCTAGTGCTATACGGTATGTGATATATCAGCTAAGTCAAGCGTATTCGTCGCGGCTTTGCAGCATTGGTTTGCGGCGCGCCTCACCCGGCCAACCCGCGCTACTGCCGGACTGGTGCGCCCGCTGCATCAATGACTGCCCCGATAGCATCCGGAGTCCTTGGAAATCAAGCAGTTGCCCTGGGCCGGCACATCAATTGGCCGACCGCAGGCATCCGCAAGAATGCCCGGGGATCGCGCCCTGGGAAAAACCGGGAAAACGGTCGGTTGGGGAAAGTCCCTAGATGCATACATTAATGTCTGGCGACGCATGTATGGACTTTAGAATGATGCCGCAGGGGGATGTTCCAGGCACCGCGGGGGAAGTCGGGACGGGTGGCGCAGGCGAGATTGCGCCCGGCGACCGCTGGCAGCGAACAGCAGGAAGATGTGTGGCGGCCGCAGGTTCGCGCAAACCCTGCCCTGGCGCGCGGCAAACGCCGCAACGCAGGAGCCAACCGTGTGACAGCAAGATGCTGCGTGATACTGCTACAAGGGATGCCGGCCGCTACAACCCTTGCCAGAGGCGCTCTTCAGCGCAAAAGGCGCATGGCGCCCGCGTGCCTTACGCGTAGGCGAGTTCACCTGCAGCGGGCACGATGCTCGACGGGCTGGCACGGCCCACGCCATGGCTTTCCTGGTTCGAACCCAGGCCCGCGAAGCGGCCATGCTCCTGCGCGGTCACCAGCACGTCCACCGGCAGGCGCGTAGCCAGCAGCGTGGTCACGCCGACACCGACAGCAATCAGGCCCAGGCCAAGAGCGAGAAGAAGAGCGACTTCCATTTGAAAACTCCAATAGCGTTGTGATCAGGAGTTTTCATTATATGCTGCGCCGCAGTATGTGTAAATATCCTGTATGTGATATATCAATAGAAGTCCTGCACTAATACAACAACGGATATTCGATGAGATGATGGGATCACACCACAGTGGTTTCGCGGCGGCTGGCAGGCGGCTCGTGGTACTCCAGGCCGCGCAGGGCATCCCAGATAGCTGCAGCATTGGGCTTGAGCGAACGGCTCTTGCGCCGCACCAGCATGACCGTCGAGGTCACCTGCGGGCGCAGCGGCCTCATCACCGCCGCGGGATGCATGCCGCCGGCCTGCGCCCGCGACGGCAGCACGCCGATGCCCAGGCCCAGCGCCACCATGCCGAACACAGCCGCGAAATGGCCGAGCACCTGCAGCGAGCCCGCCCGCACGTGGTAGCTGCTGAGCGCCTTCTCCACCGCTGGCTGCATGCCGCTCTGCTGATCCAGCGTCAGCACGCTGGCATCGCTCAGGTCGCCCCACCCTACCGTGTCGCGCTCGGCCAGCGGGTGCCTGGCGGGCAGCACGGCGTGATAGACGTCGACGCACAGCGGCTCGCAATAAAGGTCGTCACCGGCGCGCGGGTCGGTCGCGATGCCGAAATCCACCTCGCCGCTGCGCACACTCTGCAGCACCGACTCCTGCGAGCGGTCCTTCAGGTGGATGGCTATCGCCGGCCACGCCTGCCGGCAGCCTGCCAGCCACGTCGGCAGCGACATCGAACTGAGCACCGGGTCCGAGGCAATCTGCACCAGGCCCTGGCACGGGCGGCTGGCGCTCTGGCTGTCGCGCAGGGTCTGCTCCACTTCTTCGATCAGGTGGCAGATGCGCTGCGACAGGTGCTGGCCGGCATCGGACAACTCCACCTGGCGCGTGGTCCGGTCGAACAGGCGCTGGTCGATCTCCTCTTCCAGCTCGCGCACGCTGCGGCTGACCGCCGACTGCGTCAGGCCCAGTTCAACCGCCGCGCGCGTAAAGCTCTTGTGCCGCGCCACCGCGGCAAAGGCTTTCAGTTGGGGGAGCGAGATATTCATGGCCTGCCTCCCTGCCCCGCGCCGGCATGGCTGAGGCGAAGCCTGTCTTCAGGCATGGCGTGGGGTCGCGGGTCACGCACCGTTGCATCCAGTCCGGTCACGGTAGTCTCCTTGATTTTTTTCGTGGCTTTCGTAGCTGTAGGCAGCCATCGTTGTTATCGGCCATGCTTGTGGCCAGTGGCGGGCTCCTGCGCAAGCCGGAGTGCCGGATTCGGGCGGGGCATGAGTTTCTGACAATTGATGCTACTTGAATCTAAGATCAGCACTGCATAAAGTTTTTTATCGTTTATATAGTCAATCGTTTATATATCGCACGGGACCAGGATGAAGAACGCCACGCTGCGGCAACTGAAGGTCTTTGAGACCGTTGCCCGCCATATGAGCTTTTCGCGCGCAGCCGAGGAACTGCACCTGACGCAGCCCGCGGTATCGACCCAGGTGCGGCAGCTGGAGCACCATGTGGGACTGCCGCTGTTCGAGCAGCTCGGCAAGAAGATCTACCTGACCCCGGCGGGGCATGAAATGCTGCATTACAGCCGCAGCATCATCCAGCAGTTCCGCGAGGCCGAAGACGCCATGTCGCAGCTCAAAGGCATCTCTGGCGGCCGGCTCAATGTCGCGGTGATCAGCGCCGGCGACTACTTCTTTCCGCGCCTGCTGGCCGAATTCATGGACCGCCATGAAGGCGTGACGCTGAACCTGGCTGTGCACAACCGCGAGGAACTGCTGCACCAGCTGGCCGGCAACCTTACCGACCTGGCAGTGATGGTGCGCCCGCCCGAGGGCATGGACACCATCAACGAGGCCTTTGCCCCCCACCCCTATGTCATTGTCGCCGCGCCCAGCCATCCGCTGGTGGGCCAGCCCAATATCCCGCTTGCCGAGCTGGCGGATGAAGCGTTCGTCTCGCGCGAGAAGGGCTCGGATACCTGGAACTCGATGCAGGAAGGCTTTGCCGGCCGGCTGTCGAACATGCGTATCGCCATGGAGATCAAGAGTACCGAGACCATCAAGCAGGCCGTGATCGCCAATATGGGCATCGCCTTCCTGTCCGCGCATACCGTCGGCCTGGAGTTGCAGGCCGGCAAGCTTGTGGTGCTGGACATCGAAGGCTTCCCGGTCATGCTCAACTGGTATGTGGTGCACCGCAAGAACAAGCGGCTGCCGCCGGTGGCGCTGGCGTTCAAGCAGTTCCTGATGGAGGAAGGAGCCGGACTGATCGAGCGGATCACGGGCGTGGAAGGACTGATCCGTCTCAATGTATAAACGATTGATTATGGTTTTGCTATGAAACTTTAATTATCGTAAATCATTCGATTTCCCTATGCTTGTCTCAACCCAACCGCCAGCGCGCATTCGAGGAGACCAGCATGAACCAAGTCCAGCAGGAAAGCCGCCACGCCGCCATCACCGTCGGCTCCGACAACCAACCCATTGCGCGCGAAACCCAGCTCGCCGCCTACAACGCTGCCTTTATCGAACTGGGCCTGCGCTTCCGCTGGGACGCCGAGATGTATGAATGGCTGTGCGGCATCGAATGCGAGAAGGCGCGCGTGGCCCGCTATATCGAGGAACATCACGCACACCTGCTGGCCGCCTATGACGCCGCCTTCCTGAGCGGACTGATCTTCGAGAAGAAGAACGAATACCTGCGCGCGGTCGGCCATCTCAACTGAGCGGGTCCGATCGGTTCACGGCGAGGCGCGCGAGCGGCCTCGCCCTTTTTGTTTGCTCTGCTAGTCCCTCAGGCCAGGTCCGCCTCTTCTGCCTTGACTGCCGGGCGGACCAGCCGCTTGATGCGCTTGCGCGGCCTTTGCGCCGCGACCCACAGGTCGTATGCCATCTGCATGCCGCTCCACATCTCGCGGCTCGCGCCCAGGGCCTCTTCCAGGCGAATGGCGATGTCCGGCGTGATCGAGGAATGCCCGTTGAGGATGCGCGAGAGCGTTGCGCGCGTCACGCCGATGTGTGCGGCGAACGCCGTGATGGTCATATCGTCCAAGCCATCGAGCCAATCGGCCAGCACCGCGCCGGGGTGCGGCGGGTTGTGCATGCGCGTCATGATGATGTCCTTCAGTGGTAGTCCTGGTAATCGACGACGATGACGTCGATGCCGTCGAACATGAATGTCAGCCGCCAGTTGCCATTGACACTGACGGACCAGTGGCCGGACTTGTCGCCGCCCAACAGGTGCAGCTTCCAACCTGGCACCCCCATGTCCTGGGGTCTTGTCGCCTGATCCAACGCACCGAGCTGATTGCGCAATTTCTGCGCGTGATGCGGCTGGATTCCCGCCTTGGAGCCAGTCTCGAAGAAGCGCCTGAGGCCCGCGTGGGCGAAACTCTTGATCATCGATGTCCAGGTAGCAGAGTGTATAGCGTATAGATACGCTATACAAGCGATAGAAACTTGCTTGTGTTGCGGGGACGGACTCTATCACCTGAATAACACCGGAATCCCTGTCGGCAGCTGCTTTTGAGCCATTGCTCATTCCGCACCTGGGGGATAGTAATGTGCCTGCTGGCATAACTCATTGCCAAGCCGAAGCGATGATCGGCCACGGCAAAGCAGCGAGCGCTCTCTGGCTATCTATTCGGAAAACTCGGGGGAGAAAAACGAGACGTGCGCGGCGGCCCCGGCTGGAACCGCTGCGCAAATGGGGAACAGCGGAAATCGCCGCAGGCGCCTCAGGCCTGTTCCTTGACCTGGTTTTCCAGCTCCACCAGCCGCTTCTTCAGCGCCCGCTCCTCCTGGAAGCGCACGGTCTCGTCACGAATGACCGCGACGATGCCGGTCACGTTGCCGCCGACGTCCTTGAGCAGCGCCACGGTGAAGGCGATCGACATGGACTTGCCGTCCTTGTCTACCGCGGGCACCTTGAGCAGGTCGTGGCCATAGCGGGTAATGCCGGTCGCCATCGTCTTGTCGTAGCCCTCCCAGTGCCGCCCGCGCAGGCGCTCCGGGATGATCAGGTCGAGCGACTGGCCCATGGCCTCGGCCTGGGTAAAGCCGAACATGCGCTCGGCAGCGGGGTTCCACAGCGTGATGGCGCCCTTGGCGTCGGAAATGACGATGGCGTCGCCAATGGCGGACACCAGTTGCGCGTAGTCGATCTGGTCTGTCATGGGGATTCCCTTTCGTTGTCGCCAGCGCCGGTCGGTGCCGGCCTGTCGTTGCCATCAAGGTAGCTTGCCACAGGGCGGCGCCGCAAGCGAAAACGCCGGAGCCCGCTGTGCGCGAGGCCCCGGCGTACGCACCGGCACACGTGCCGGCGGGCAGCGTCAGATCACCTGGGACTCGCGCAGGCGCTTGATGTCGTCCGCACCGTAGCCCAGGCCGGCCAGCACCTCGTCGCTATGCTCGCCCAGCAGCGGCGACCCGGTGATCTCCGGCTTCAGGTCGGAGAACTTGATCGGGCTGCCCACCGTCAGGTAGGTGCCACGCTCCTTGTGCGGGACCTCGGTGATGCTGCCGCTGGCGCGCAGCGACGGGTCGTCGGCGATTTCCTTCATCGACAGCACCGGCGAGCACGGGATGTCGAACTTGCGCAGGATATCCACGGCCTCGTACTTGGTCTTGTCGGCCAGCCATTCCTCGATGGTGTTGAAGATATCGAAGATATGCGGCTGGCGCGCCTTGGCCGTGGCGTAATTGGGATCGGAGATCCATTCCGGCTTGCCCAGCGCCTTGCAGATCGGCTCCCACGCATGGCCCTGGATGGTGAAGTAGATATAAGCGTTGGGATCGGTCTCCCAGCCCTTGCACTTCAACACCCAGCCCGGCTGGCCGCCGCCGCCCGCGTTGCCGCCGCGCGGCACCACGTCGCTGAAGCTGCCGTGCGGATACTGCGGGTACTCTTCCAGGTAGCCCAGGCGGTCCAGGCGCTGCTGGTCGCGCAGCTTGACGCGGCACAGGTTCAGCACCGCGTCCTGCATCGACACGGCCACCTTCTGGCCCTTGCCGGTCTTGTCGCGGCCGATCAGGGCGGTCAGGATGCCGATGGCCAGGTGCATGCCGGTGTTGGAATCGCCCAGCGCGGCGGCGGACACCGTCGGCGGGCCGTCCCAGAAGCCGGTGGTCGAGGCCGCGCCGCCGGCGCACTGTGCCACGTTCTCATAGACCTTCAGGTCTTCATAGTGGTGGCCGTCGCTGAAGCCCTTGACCGAAGCCACGATCATCTTGGGGTTCAGCTCGTTGATGCGCTCCCACGAGAAGCCCATGCGGTCCAGCGCGCCCGGGCCAAAGTTCTCGACCAGCACGTCCGATTCGCGGATCAGCTGCTCCAGGATCTTCTTGCCTTCCGGCTTCTTGGTATCCAGCGTCAGGCTGCGCTTGTTGCTGTTGAGCATGGTGAAGTACAGCGCATCGACATCCGGGATGTCGCGCAACTGGGTGCGCGTCACGTCGCCGGAACCCGGGCGCTCGACCTTGATCACGTCCGCGCCGAACCACGCGAGAAGCTGCGTGCAGGCGGGACCGGCCTGGACGTGCGTGAAGTCGATGATCTTGATGCCGTTGAGTGGGAGGTTCACTTTCGCTCTCCTATTGGATTAGAGGGGTGAAATTCGGGTGAATTACTTCTTGGCCGAGCTTTGCGGATTCAGATTGGTCAGACGACCGCTTTCGGTGCCCGCAGCCGGGTCGATGACGGCGTTGACCAGCGTGGGCTTGCCCGAGCGCAGGGCTTCGTTCACCGCGGCTTCGAGTTCCGCCGTCGTGGTGACGTTGTGGCCGACGCCACCGAACGCTTCCATCATCTTGTCGTAGCGCGCGCCCGGGACGAACGTCGTGACCGCGGGATCCTTGCCGCCGGTCGGATTCACGTCGATGCCCTTGTAGATGCCGTTGTTATTGAAAATGACGATGCAGACCGGCAGGTTGTAGCGGCAGATCGTCTCGACTTCCATGCCCGAGAAACCGAACGCACTGTCACCACACAGCGCCAGCACCGGCTTGTTGGTCTCGACCGCCGCGGCGACTGCGTAGCCCATGCCCACGCCCATCACGCCCCAGGTGCCCACGTCGAGGCGCTTGCGCGGCTCGTACATATCGATCACGGCACGGGCGTAGTCCAGCGTGTTGGCGCCTTCGTTGACGAAAGAGATGCTCGGATTGGCCTTGATGACATCCTTCAGCACACGCAGCGCGGTGTGGAAGTTCATTGGCGAGACGTCCTTGTTCAGCAGCTCGCCCATCTTCGCCAGGTTCTTGTCCTTGCGTTCGTACACCGCGTTCAGCCATGCGGCGGGCGGCTTGGCGAAATTGTTGCCAACCTTGCCGAGGATCGCCGACACACACGAGCCGATGTCACCCACCACCGGCGCGGCGATGGCGACGTTGCTGTCCATCTCGGTCGGCGAGATGTCGATCTGGATGAACTGCTTCGGGCCGCCCCAGGTCTTGCCCTTGCCGTGGGCGAGCAGCCAGTTCAGGCGGGCGCCGACCAGCATCACCACGTCAGCTTCGGCCAGTACATAGGAGCGGGCGGCCGAGGCCGATTGCGGGTGCGTGTCGGGCAGCAGGCCCTTGGCCATCGACATCGGCAGGTACGGAATGCCGGTCTTTTCGACCAGCGCGCGGATGTCTTCGTCGGCACGTGCATAGGCGGCACCCTTGCCCAGCAGGATCAGCGGGCGCTTGGCGTTCTTCAGCAGTTCCACGGCGCGGTCGACCGAGTCCGGTGCCGGCAGCTGGCGCGGGGCCGGATCCACCACCTTGATCAGCGACTTCTTGCCCTTCTCGGCTTCCAGCGACTGGCCCAGCAGCTTGGCCGGCAGGTCCAGATACACGCCGCCCGGGCGCCCCGACACGGCGGCACGAATGGCACGCGCGATACCGACACCAATGTCTTCAGCGTGCAGCACGCGGAAGGCGGCCTTGGCGTGAGGACGGGCGATGGCCAGCTGGTCCATCTCTTCGTAGTCACCCTGCTGCAAATCGACGATCTCGCGCTCGCTCGAGCCGCTGATCAGGATCATCGGGAAGCAGTTGGTGGTCGCATGTGCCAGCGCCGTCAGCCCGTTCAGGAAGCCGGGCGCGGACACGGTCAGGCAAACGCCCGGCTTTTGCGTGAGAAAGCCGGCAATCGCTGCTGCGTTGCCTGCGTTCTGCTCGTGACGGAAGCTGATGACGCGCATGCCGTTGGCCTGCGCCAGACGAGCCAGATCGGTGACCGGAATGCCGGGCAGGCCGTAGATGTTTTCGATGCCGTTCAGCTTCAGCGCGTCGATGACCAGATGAAAACCATCGGTTTGTGCCTGATGTTCTTCCGCGGCGTGACGCTGCAGCTCGTTTCCGACTTCTGCCATGGTTGCTTCCTTCTATACAAATTGACTGGGGTTGGAATTCTTCTGTTTCAGGGGGTCTTCCGCGGTAGTGCTCTCGGCCCGCTTCGCTACGACTTCGGAGAGACTTGTTCCCCTCGGGGGACTCCTGTTCGTAGTACGCGGGGGTGTCCCCTTGCTTCAACCTCTGCCGGTCCGTTCGACCGGTCTTAATGACATACGGTATGTGATATATCAGAACGACGCAAGAGGAATTTCCACTAGGGTTTCAACTTTCGTCGGTGCAGTGCAGCAATCTTGCAGGCAACTACGGCCAAAACAGCGTAATTCCTGAAGGTGCGTTATTCATGCGCAACCGGCAGAGATTTCCAGCTATGCGGAGGCCTGGAAATCTCGTCTGCAAATCGCATTTAGATATATCACATACCAGATTTTCAGCGGCAATACGGCCCTCTGGAACGCCTTGCCAGGTGCTGGCACCTTTCCGGATGCCAACGCCCCCCAACGAGAACAAGAATGTGGGCTGGCCTCAGCCGGAAGCCCGGCCAACTTCACCAGGCTTCCCCCAACCCTTCACACCAGGATTAGTCGCCCTGGCGCGCAGACGCGCTGGCCAGGAACGCCGCGTCGGACACGCGCACTGCCTCGGCATGCCCGGTAATAAAGCGCCTGCGCATGGGCGCCAGGAACACCTTGGCCGAGATCCCTGCCGCAATCGTCACCACGGCCGCCACCGAGAACACCGCGCCCCAGCCGCCATATGCCGACAGGATCGACGCCAGCGGCACCACCATCGCCGCCGTGCCCTTCGCCGTGTACAGAGTGCCCGCATTGGCCGCCGCAAACTTGCTGCCGAAGGTATCGGCGCACAAGGCCGGGAAAATCGAGAAGATCTCGCCCCAGAACAGGAAGGTCAGCGCGGCGAAGAACATGAACCAGTATGGGTTGTGCCCCATCTGCATCAGCCCGAGCAGCGCCAGGCCTTCGCCGATGAAGATCACGAACATGGTGTTCTCGCGCCCGAACCTGTCCGACAGGAAGCCGCACAAGGGCCGCGTAAAGCCATTGCACAAGTTGTCGATCGACAAGGTCATGGTCAGCAGCGGCAGCGTCATGCCCAGCATCGTCACCGGCATCGAGGCGAAGCCGAAGTCCTTGGCGATGGGCCCGAGTTGCGCCGTCGCCATGATCCCGCCCGCCGCCACCGCGACGAAGCTTACATAGATCAGCCAGAACACCGGCGTCTTTACCATCTGCCCCGGCGAGAACTCCACCGGGTTGGTCAGCACCGCCTTGGCCGCCACCGCGCCCTTGGGCGCCTTGGGCTTCACCAGCAGCAGCGCCAGCACGAAGATGCACACGCCTTGCAGGATGCCGAAGGTCAGGAAGGCCTTTTCATAGCCCGAGCTCTGGATCATGTTGGCGATCGGGATCACGGTGATGGCCGACCCCGCGCCGAAGCCCGCGGCCGTCAGCCCTGCCGCGAGGCCGCGCTTGTCCGGAAACCACTTCAGCGCATTGCCGACGCAGGTTCCGTAGACGCCGCCTGCGCCGATGCCGGCAATCACAGCGGCCGTATACAGCTCCGGCAGCGTGGTCGCATAGGCATTCATCACCCATGCCAGTCCGGCACAGATCGCCCCGCCCGCCACGACCGGGCGCGGGCCGAACTTGTCCACCAGCCAGCCTTCCAGCGGCACCAGCCAGGTTTCGGTCACGATAAAGATGGAAAATGCCACCTGGATGGCGGACGTGCCCCAATGATGCTTGGCGTCCATCGGTGACACGAAGAGGGTCCAGCCGTACTGCAAGTTCGCCACCAGCCCCATGCAAACCACGCCGATTGCAAGCTGGATCCAACGGTTCTGCAGTCCACGCCCGTTCACGTTGCCGTGACCGGCAGGGGCCGATACTTCAAAATGCGCCATTTGTCTTGTCTCCTGGTACTGTTTGTTTGCGCCTCGGCGGGCACTTCAGGGTCTCGTGGGAAGCCCTTTTCACAACTGGACCGGCGCCTGGCATTGCGGCACATGAAGTCGTGGATTGATGCTACCTGAAGCTTAATTTGACCTGTCTTAAAGTTTTTTATCGTATCTATTCACGATCGTGTATATCTTGCGGAATTGGCATTAATTGGCCCGGGCTGCCGCCTCAGGCCGGCGTTTCCTCCAACTGCCGCAGCAACGCGTCGACACTGCCCTTGGCGTCGCCGAACCACATCCGCGTGTTGTCCTTGTAGAACAGCGGGTTGTCCACGCCGGCGTAACCCGCCGCCATGCTGCGCTTGGACACCACCACGGTGCGCGCCTTCCAGACTTCCAGAACCGGCATGCCGGCAATGGGGCTGCCGGGGTCTTCCAGCGCGCCGGGGTTGACAATGTCGTTGGCGCCCACTACCAGCACCACGTCGGCCTTCTCGAAATCCTCGTTGATCTCTTCCATTTCCAGCACGATGTCGTAAGGCACGCGCGCCTCGGCCAGCAGCACGTTCATGTGTCCGGGCAGGCGGCCCGCCACCGGGTGAATGCCGAAGCGCACGTTGACCCCCTGCGCGCGCAGCCGCCGCGCGATCTCGCTGATGGTGCCCTGTGCCTGTGCCACCGCCATGCCGTAGCCCGGCACGATGATCACGTCGCCGGCGTCCTTGAGCAGGTTGCCGACTTCCTCGCTGGACACCGGCAGCACCTCGCCCTGCTCTGTCGCCGCGCCCTGCGCCTGCACCGCGCCGAAGCCGCCCAGGATCACCGACAGGAACTTGCGGTTCATCGCCTTGCACATGATGTAGCTGAGGATGGCGCCGCTCGATCCCACCAGCGCGCCGGTGATGATCAGCAGGTCGTTGCCCAGCATGAAGCCGGTGGCCGCGGCGGCCCAGCCTGAGTAGCTGTTGAGCATTGACACCACCACCGGCATGTCGGCGCCGCCGATGGCCAGCACCAGGTGCGCGCCGACCAGCAGCGCAATCACCGTCATCGCCGCCAGCGGCACCAGCCCCTGCTGCGCGTCGGGCGCGCTCAGGAAGGCATAGCCCAGCCACACGCACACCAGCAGCGCGATCGCATTCAAGGCATGCCGGCCGGGCAGCAGCATCGGCTTGCCCCCCATGGTGCCCTGCAGCTTCAGGAAGGCGATGATCGAGCCCGTGAACGTGACCGCGCCGATCAGGATGCCGAGGTAGGTCTCCACTTCATGGATGGCCTTCTCCGCGCCGGTCAGCACGTGCACATCGAGGTAATTGGCATAACCCACCAGCACCGCGGCCAGCCCGACGAAGCTGTGCAGCACCGCCACCAGCTGCGGCATCTGCGTCATTTCCACGCGCTTGGCCAGCATGGCACCCGCGAGACCACCCACCAGCATCGCGCCGATGATGATGGCGATGCCGTCGGGGCTGCCCGCCAGCACGGTGGTCAATACCGCGATCACCATGCCGGCGATGCCCAGCAAGTTGCCGCGACGCGCGGTGTCGGGGTGGCTCAGGCCGCTCAGGCTGAGGATGAAGAGCGCGCTGGCGCCCAGGTAAGCGATACTGCTGATTCCGGATGGCATCCCTGTCTCCCCCCTCTAGTTCCGCTGGAACATCTTGAGCATGCGCTGTGTCACCAGGAAGCCGCCGGCGATATTGACCGTGGCGACCAGCACCGCGCAGCCCGCAATCACCGCCGTCACCAGCGACGGCTTGCCCAGCTGCACCAGCGCCCCCACCACGATGATCCCGCTGATGGCATTGGTCACGCTCATCAGCGGCGTATGCAGCGCGGCGGTGACGTTCCACACCACCTGGTAGCCGACAAAGATCGCCAGCACGAACACCGTGAAATGCGCCATGAAGGCCGGCGGCGCGACCGCGCCCAGGCCCAGCAGAGCCATCGCCGCAATGGCCAGCGCGATCAGCGTCGCCCCGGTGCGGCTGCGCGGCGGCTCGGCTTCGGCCAGCACCGGCGGCGTGGCTGCCGGCGCCTGCTGCTGCGGGATCGCCACCGTCAGCGGCGGCGGTGGCCAGGTCACCGCGCCCTGGTGCAGCACCGTGGCGCCGCGGATCATCTCGTCGTCCATGTCGACCACGAGCTGGCCATCCTTGCCCGGCGTCAGCTCCGTCAACAGGTGGCGGATATTGGTGCCATAGAGCTGGCTGGCCTGCGCGGCCATGCGGCTGGGCAGGTCGGTAAAGCCGACGATGGTGACGCCGTTGTGCCGCACGGCCTCGCCCGGCACGGTCAGCACGCAGTTGCCGCCCTGCTCCGCGGCCAGGTCGACCACCACGCTGCCGGCGCGCATCAGGCCCACGGTGCCGGCCTCGAGCAGCCTGGGCGCGGGCTTGCCGGGGATCAGCGCGGTGGTGATGATGATGTCGACTTCGCGCGCCTGCTCCGCAAAGAGGCGCATCTCGGCTTCGATAAAGGCCGGGCTCATCTCCTTGGCGTAGCCGCCGCTGCCGTTGCCGTCCTCTTCGATCTCGACGGTCAGGAACTCGGCGCCCAGGCTTTCGATCTGCTGGCGCACCACCGGACGCGTATCGAAGGCCCGCACCACCGCGCCCAGGCTGCGCGCCGCGCCGATCGCCGCCAGCCCCGCCACACCTGCGCCGACCACCAGCACGCGCGCCGGCGGGATCTTGCCCGCGGCCGTGATCTGCCCGGCAAAGGGCCGCCCGAACGCATGCGCGGCCTCGATCACCGCGCGGTAGCCCGCCATATTGGCCATCGAGCTGAGCGCGTCCAGCTTCTGCGCGCGCGAGATGCGCGGCACGCAGTCCATCGCCAGCACCGTGGCGCCGCGCTGCGTCAGCCGCTCCAGCATCGCCATCTGCTGCGCCGGCCAGACAAAGCCGATCAGCGTGGAGTGCTTCTTCAGCAGCGCCGCCTCTTCCACGCCCATGCCGGGATGGACCTGCGGCGGGCGCACCTTGATCACCACGTCGACCGAGGCCCACAGGCTGGCCGCATCGACAATGGCCGCACCGGCGGCGCGGTAGTCGTCGTCGGAGAACGACGCTTCCTGGCCAGCGCCGGTTTCCACCGCCACCTGGTAGCCCAGCTTGAGCAGTTCCCTGACCGAGTCGGGCGTGGCGGCAACGCGCCGCTCGCCCGGGTGGACTTCGCGTGGCACACCGATCGTCATTGGCATGGCATTCACCATTAGATAGAAAGAATCAGGCGCCGGCTCAGCCGCGCACGTGGTTGACCAGCGAGCCGATACCCGCGATCGCCACCTCGACCACCGCGCCGTCCTTCATCGACCCCACGCCGATCGAGGTGCCGCACGCAATCACGTCGCCGGGCATCAGCGTCAGGTCCTGCGAGATGCGGCTGACCTGTTCCTCGGGCGAGAAGATCATGTCCGACAGCGGATAGTTCTGCCGCTCGACACCATCGAGCCGCGTGATGACGCTGGCGGCCTTCCAGTTGAAGCCGGTGACGATGGCCGGACCGATGCAGCCGAAGGTGTCGAAGCCCTTGGCGCGCGTCCACTGCGGAAAATTGGGGTCCGCCGTGATCAGCTCGGCCGCGGTCACATCGTTGACCACGGTGTAGCCGAAGATATGCGCACCAGCTTCAGCCACCGATACATTGCGCGCCTTCCTGCCGATCACGATGCCCAGCTCGCCTTCATAGACGATCTTGCCGTCGTAGCTCCTGGGGCGCTGCACCGCATCGCCCGGACCCGCCAGCGACGAAGCCGGCTTGATCAGGAACAGCGGGTGCGTGGGCACGGCCTTTTCCAGCTTGCGCGCGAGCGCATGGAAGTTGTTCCACAGCGCCACCACCTTGCCCGGCGCGCAGGGCGCGACCAGTGTCAGCGACGCGCGGTCATGCACGGCGCCGGTGGGAGTGGGCTCGTCAAAGATGTCGCCGTCATACTCGACGACACGGTTACCATCGGCGCCATCAATGCGGCCATGGCCGATGCTGCCGTCGGCGCGGCGAAAGCGTATCCAGGTTTGCACAGCATGCTCCTTGCGCAGGCAAAGGGAGGCCCCTGCCTGCGCCGATGTCGGTTGCAGGGTCTTGGAAGAAATGGGAAAACGGGCGGCGCGCGCCCCGAATCGTCATTCCCGCACAGGCGGGAATGACGTCAGGCTTGCGTCATACCGCGCCGGCCAGCTTCATCGCGGCGATCTGCGCCGGCGAGCGCCCCAGCCACTCGAGGATCTCTTCGGTATGCTCGCCCAGCAGCGGCGAGCGCTCGATCTCCACCGGCGATGCGGACAGCGTGATGGGGCAGCCCAGCTGCACGTAGTTGCCGCGCTGCGGGTGCTCCAGCTCCTTCAGGTAGCCGCGCTGGTACAGCGACTCGTCCTCGATCAGGTCCTTCATCGACAGGATCGGGCCGCACGGCACATCGACTTCGTTGAGCGCGGCCATCACATCGAACTTGCTGCGGCCGCCGGTCCATTTCTCGATCACGGCAAAGCAGTCGGCCAGGTGCTTGAGGCGCGCCTCCGGCGAAGCGTAGTCCGGGTTGGTGATCAGGTCCTCGCGCCCGCACAGGCGCATCAGCGGCTCCCAGCCCTGCGGCTGGATGATGACGTAGACATAGTCGTTGGGGCCGCCCGGCGCGCAGCGCAGCGCCGCGCCCGGCTGGCCGCCGCCCGAGGCATTGCCCGCGCGCGGCACGTGGTCGCCAAAGTCTTCGTTCGGATACTCGCGCAGCGGGCCGTTGGACAGGCGCTGCTGGTCGCGCAGCTTGACCCGGCACAGGTTCAGCACCGCGTCCTGCATCGCTACTTCCACGCGCTGGCCGCGGCCGGTGTGCTCGCGCTGCAGCAGCGCGGCCAGGATGCCGACCACGCAATGCACGCCCGTGCCGGAATCACCGATCTGTGCGCCGGTGACAGTGGGAACGCCCTCGGCATCGCCCGTGGTGGAGGCCGAGCCGCCCATGCACTGCGCCACGTTCTCATACGCCTTGCAGTCCGCGTACGGCCCCGGACCGAAGCCCTTGATCGAGGCATAGACCAGCCGCGGGTTCAGGTCCTGCAGGTGGTCCCAGTCAAAGCCGGCGCGTTCCAGCACGCCGGGCCCGAAGTTCTCGATCAGCACGTCGCTGCGCTGAACCAGGTCTTCGAGCAGCGCCTTGCCTTCCGGCGTCTTCATGTTCAGCGTGAGGCTGCGCTTGTTGCTGTTGAGCATGGTGAAGTACAGGCTGTCGGCGTTGGGCACGTCGCGCAGCTGGCTGCGGGTGATGTCCCCGCGCCCCGGCATTTCCACCTTGATCACGTCCGCGCCCAGCCACGCCATCAGCTGCGTGGCCGAGGGGCCCGCCTGGACATGGGTCATGTCCAGGATGCGAACGCCTTGCAGTGCCTTGGTTTCCATTTCGGATGTCTCCTAGGGCGATGGTTTTACTTGTAGATGATCTGGTTCCTGGTGCCCGGTGCGTATGCCGCGTCGGCTTCCTTGATGACATACGGTATGTGATATATCAGAAGAGCGCAAGAGGAGTTTCGCGGATGTGGCACAATTTTCTACGGTGCATTGCAGCAATCAGCAGGTTTTGCCCGCGAATCCGGACCAGAAGTGGGAAACGCAGTGGAAACCCGGATCAGCCAGGCACCGTCCCCTTCACATTGATATATCACATACCACAACGCAAAACGCTGGTCCGCTATCCGGAAACGCACAAAAGAAAAACGGCGGACCTGAGTCCGCCGTTTTTCCGCCCTGCCCCGACCGCCTTCAGTCGAGGAAGTCGCAATGCCTTTCCACATAGTCAGCCAGGTCCAGCGAATGCTGCCGCACCAGCCGCTCGGCCAGCTCGGTATCCCGCTTCTCCAGCGCCTCGATGATGCGCAGGTGGTCCACGATCGAACGCGCCGCCCGGTCGCTCTGCGAGATCGTCATCTTCCGGATCGCCCGCACGTGGATAAAGATATTGCGGATCGTGTCCATGATGATCTGCGACTTGGACAGTTGCACGATCGCCTGGTGGAAAACAATATTGGCGTCCGAATACTCTTCGATATGCTCGGCCGGCGTGGAGTCGCGGAAGCTGTCGAACATGCTGCGCAACTGCGCGATCTCGGCATCGGTGGCGTTCTGCGTGGCCAGCCGCGCCGCCATGCTTTCCAGCGCGGCCCACATCTGGATCATCTCCACGATCTCGCGCTTGGTCTTGCGCATGATGTAGATGCCGCGCCGGGGCACGGTGCGCAGGAAGCCTTCCTGCTCCAGCAGCGTCATGGCCTCGCGGATGGGCGTGCGGCTCACGCCCATGGCCTCGCTCAGCACCCGTTCATCGAGCCGGATCTCGTCGCGCGACTGGTAGATGTCGGCGTCGGCGATGGCCTGGCGCAGCATGGCGTAGGCCTGGTCGCGCAGGCTGGCGCCGGCGTTGATCGGTTGCACGGACAAGGCCAGCCCGTTGGGCTGGACGATGGATTGGCTTTGCGCAGACATGAATAAGCTCGTGTGAGACCAGCGGCAAGGCGGCCGGAATGGCTGCCATCCGCATTCCCGCACAGCTTAGCAAAAACGCCTGACCCATTATGAAAACGCATCAAACAATGCGCAGTCCTCATGCATCGGCACAGTAGCGGTGCGCGGTCTGTCGTATATGGTATATCACTATCGCCCTGCCTTCTCGCCTTGCAAGCCAGGCATACGCAATGTTTGCGCGCCTGGCGTGCGTCAGGGGACACCTGAGCCGTCGGTGTCCCCTGCCTCCGGCCCCCGTCAGGCGGCCAGCTTTGCCATCGCGTCGCGCTGCTTGATCAGCCCCAGCACGGCGTCGCACATCGGCGTGGGCTGGGCGATCAGGCGGCCCATTTCCTGCACCACGGTCAGCAGCGGGTCGATTTCCATGGCCCGCCCGGCCTCCAGGTCCTGCAGCATCGAAGTCTTGTGCGCCCCCACGGCACCGGCGCCGTCGATGCGCCGCTCCACGTCGACCCGGAACTTGACCCCGAAGCGCTCGGCGATGCCCTGCGCCTCCACCATCATCTGCCGCGACAGCGTGCGCGTGGCGGGGTCGGCAGTGATGACGTCGAGCGTGGCATGGGTGAGCGCGCTGATCGGGTTGAAGCACAGGTTGCCCCACAGCTTGAGCCAGATCTCGTCGCGGATGTTGTCGCGCACCGGGGCTTCCAGGTCGGCGGCCATCATCATCTCGCTGAGCCGGGTCACACGCGTGGAACGGCTGCCGTCAGGCTCGCCCAGCGGAAATTTCTTGCCATAGACATGCTTGATTACGCCGGGCGCGATGATTTCAGCCGCGGGATAGACCACGCAGCCAATCGCCCGCTCCGGCCCCAGGCCCTTCCACTGGCGCCCGCCGGGATCGACGCTTTCCAGCGTGCTGCCGGCCAGTTCGCCGCCATGCTTGTAAAAGTACCAGTACGGAATGCCATTGACGCCAGTCACGACCGCGGTTTCCGGCCCCAGCAGCGGCTGCATCTGCTCCACCACGCCCGGCACGGAATGCGCCTTGAGGGTGATGAACACATAGTCCTGGTGCCCGAGTTCGCGCGGATCGCTGGTGCAGCGCACCTTGGCCACGCGCTCTTCGCCGTCGATCAGCAGCTTGACGCCATGCTCCTGCATCGCCGCGAGATGCGGGCCGCGCGCGACGAAGCTGACCTCCGCCCCCGCGCGCGCCAGTTGCGCCCCGACATAGCCGCCGATGGCGCCCGCGCCGTAGATACACACTTTCATTGCTGTCTCCTTGATGGCTCGATTGGATGCTTTGATATATCACATACTATATTCCATAAGAGCACATAGCAACCTTGTCAAACGCGCTTTATCTTTCCGCCTCACACTGCGACGCCAAGCGGCGCTGCGCTAACATGACGCCTGCATGCGCCTCCGGAGGATCACCGCCGGGCGCCCGCCGTGCAAACCCGACACCCGGAGCTCTCATGGAAGCATCGTTGGCATTGCTGCAGGACCCCGCCGCCTGGGCGGCACTGGCCACGCTGGTGGCAATGGAAATCGTGCTGGGGATCGACAACCTGATCTTCATCTCGATCCTGACCAACAAGCTGCCCGAAGCCATGCGCGAGAAGGCGCGCAAGATCGGCATCAGCCTGGCGCTGGTGATGCGCCTGGGCCTGCTGGCCACCATCGCCTTTATCGTCAAGCTCACCGAACCGGTGTTCACGATCCTGGGCCAGGGGCTGTCGTGGCGCGACATCATCCTGATCGCCGGCGGCGCCTTCCTGGTCTGGAAGGCCACGCGCGAGATCCACCACCACGTCTCGGCTGACGAAGACGCCGAGGACAGCGGCACGGGCAGGGCGGTGCAAAGCTTTGCCTCGGCCATCGGCCAGATCCTGGTGCTGGACCTGGTGTTCTCGATCGACAGCATCATCACCGCGGTCGGCATGACCGAGCATGTGCAGATCATGTTCGTGGCGGTGATCGCCGCGGTGCTGGCGATGCTGTTCGCGGCCACGCCGCTGGCCAACTTCATCAACCGCAACCCGACCATTGTGATGCTGGCGCTGGCCTTCCTGATGATGATCGGCATGACACTGGTCGCGGAAGGCCTGGGCACCCATGTGCCCAAGGGCTATATCTATACGGCAATGGCGTTCTCGGCAGCGGTCGAGGGGCTGAACATGCTGGCGCGGCAACGGCGTCAGCGGCGCCGGGCCGGGCAGGCGCACTGACGTGCCGCGGAGGCCGCTTGCAGAGGGAACTGTGGGCGGCCCGCCTGTAACAGAGGGTGTCCGAACTTTTCCCGGGCGGCGGCGTCTCTTACAGTTCTGCACAACCCCGGACAGATGAAAGGACGCTCTCGCCACATGATGAACCGCCGAACCCTGCTGGTCTCCGCCACCGCCTCGGCCGCGCTTGCCGCGCTGGGCCTTACCCCGTCGGTGCTGGCAGCCAGCCGGATCAAGCTCGGCGAGCCTCAGCCGTTCGGTTTCGACGCCCTGATCGACCGCGCCCGCACGCTCGCCGGCAAGCCCTACGCGCCGCCCCCGTCTCCGCCCGCGGACGTGCTGTCGCGCATCGACTACGACGCCCACGGCAAGATCCGCTTCCGCACCGACGACGCGCTCTTTGCCAACGGCCCGGGCCAGTTCCCGGTCACCTTCTTCCACCTCGGCACCTACTTCCGCACGCCCGTGCGCATGCACGTGATCGAGCGCGCCAAGGACGGCCCCGGCAAGGCCCGCGAGATCGTCTATGACGACGCCTATTTCGACATGCCCGCCGACAGCCCCGCGCACAAGCTGCCACCGGGCAGCGGCTTTGCCGGTTTCCGCTTCCAGGAAAGCCGCCTGGGCGACCAGAAAACGCGCGACTGGCGCAAGAACGACTGGGTCGCCTTCCTGGGTGCATCGTATTTCCGCGCCATCGGCGAGCTGTACCAGTACGGCCTGTCCGCGCGCGGCATCGCCATCGACGTGGCCGAGGCGGGCAAGCAGGAAGAATTCCCCGCCTTCACCCACTTCTGGTTCGAGACGCCCGAAGGCAACACCGATACCGTCACGGTCTATGCACTGCTGGACGGCCCCAGCATCGCCGGCGCCTACCGCTTTGTCATGCAGCGTGGCAAGGCCGTGATCATGGACGTGGAATGCGCGCTGTTCCTGCGCAAGGACGTGGCCCGGCTGGGGCTGGCGCCGCTGACTTCGATGTACTGGTTCTCGGAAAGCATCAAGGGCACCGCCGTCGACTGGCGCCCGGAGGTGCATGACTCCGACGGCCTGGCGCTTTGGAACGGCGCCGGCGAGCATATCTGGCGCCCGCTGAACAACCCGCCGCAAACCACGGCGTCGGCCTTCTCCGACGAGAACCCGAAGGGCTTCGGGCTGCTGCAGCGCGACCGCCTGTTCGACCACTACCAGGACGGCGTCAACTATGAGCGCCGCCCGAGCCTGTGGGTCGAGCCGCGCGACGGCTGGGGCGCCGGTTCGGTGCAGTTGGTGGAACTGCGCACCGACGACGAGATCCACGACAACATCGTCGCCATGTGGGTGCCCAAGGCCCCGGCCAAGGCCGGCAGCACCTACCGGCTGCGCTACCGGCTGCACTGGCAGGCCGACGAGCCCTACCCGTCGCCGCTGGCGCGCTGCGTGGCCACACGCCTGGGCAACGGCGGCCAGCCCGGCCAGCCGCGGCCCAGGGGCGTGCGCAAGTTCATGGTCGAGTTCAAGGGCGCGCCGCTGGAGAAACTGCCCTTCGGCGTCAAACCCGAAGCGGTGCTGACGGCCTCGCGCGGCAGCTTCTCCTACGTCTTCACCGAAGCCGTGCCCAACGGCGTGCCCGGCCACTGGCGCGCCCAGTTCGACCTGACCGCCGACGGCAGCCAGCCGGTCGACATCCGCCTGTTTCTGCGCCTGAACGGCAAGCCGCTGTCGGAAACCTGGCTGTACCAGTACCACCCGTTCCAGTCGCCGGCAGGCTGAGGCGCCGGGCCGTTTACAGCATATTGCGACGCCGTGATGTCATGCGCGCACGAGCGGGTATGATGGCTGGCTACGACAGTCCAACTGCATCAGCCAGCCTCACATGATTTCTCAAGAGTTCGCCGGCGCCGCCGAAGGCGGCCAGGCCGCATCGCTTCCGCGCTCGGAGCGCGCCTACCAGCAGCTGCGCGCCGCCATCCAGGCCGGCCAGCTTTCCCCCGGCACGCGGCTGCGCGAGGTGGAACTGGCTGAAACCCTGGGCCTGTCGCGCACGCCGGTGCGTGAAGCGCTGTCCAGGCTGGAGTCCGAAGGGCTGGTCGTCAACGAGCCCAACCGCGGCATGATGGTCACCCAGCTCGACGCCAGCATGGTCAGCGAGCTGTACGTGATGCGCGAAGTGCTGGAAGGCACCGCCGCCGCGCTGGCCGCGCGCCACGCCACCGACGTCGAGATCTCGCTGCTGCGCGATATCGTCGAGCGCGACCTGGCCATCGCCGACGACCCCGACCGGCTCGCGCTGAACAACCGGCTCTTCCACGAAACCCTGCACCGCTGTGCCCACAACCGCTACCTGCTGAAGAACCTGCGCTCGCTGCATGAGTCGATGGCGCTGCTCGGACGCACCACGCTGGCGGTGCCGGGGCGCGCGCGCAGCTCCTACGAGGAACACATCTCGCTGGTCGAGGCGCTGGAAAAACGCGACCCGGCACTGGCCGAGCAGATCGCGCGCCGGCATATCCAGCAGGCCTACAAGGTGCGGCTGTCGCTCTGGATCCAGGAACAGTCGGGCAGCTGAGTTGCCCGGCCGCAGCCCGCGGTATCAGGCCGCGTGGCTCCGCGCCCTGCGCAGCGTGCCCAGGCTCAGCACCGTCAGCGCCACCAGGATCAGCGCCACCGCGCCCAGCGTCTGCGGCGCGATCCGCTCGCCGCCCAGCCAGGCGCCCATGGCCAGCGCCACCGGCGGGTTCACGTAGACATAGCTGGCCGACAGCGTCTGGCTGACCGTCGACACCAGGTACATATAGGCGGAGAACGCCACCAGCGACCCCGCTACCACCAGGTAGACCCAGGCCCAGCCGGCCTGCGCGCTGACCGACGCCGGCCACGGCTCCTGGCGCAGCACCGACAGCACCATCAGCACCGCCCCGCCGATCAGCATCTCCGCCGCAAACGCCGCCGCGCCCTGGGGCAGATCCAGCCGTCGCGCCAGCTGCGAGCCAAATGACCAGCTCGCCACCGCCAGCATCAGCGCCACCACGCCCCCGGTACTGACGCGGAATTCCGCGCCCGCGGTCAGTACCAGGATGCCCAGGCTGCCGATCGCGATCGCCACATACTCATACCACTTCGGCCGGTTGCCGAAGCAGGCACTCCAGATCAGCGCAAAGATCGGCATCGAGCCGATCATGACTGTGGTCGCGCCTGAGGAAATGGTTTGCTCGGCAATTGCAGTCAGCCCCATCCCGCCCACCAGCAGGAACAGCGCCGGCACGGCGCAATTGCGCAACAGCCGCCACGACGGCATCGGCGTGCCGCGCCAGGCCAGCCACGCGGCCAGCAGCAGGCCCGCGCACAGGAAGCGCGTGCCCATCATGAACAGCGGCGGAAAGCTCTCCAGCGTAAAGCGGATCGCCAGATAGGTCGTGCCCCAGACCACGTAGGTGATCAGCAGGCAGAGCAGAACAAGCGGAGGCATAGTCGGGGCAGGCGTTCAGGGGAAGGCATCCACGATAGCCTCCTCCACCGCCGCGACCAAACGAAAAGCTCTGGCAAGTCTTGTGAAAATTCTTCACAAGTTACGCCATGGTTGCGCACCAAACAAAAACCGGCCGCGTTCCGCCGGACGGGCGCACGTATGGCCGGTTCTACAACGCAGCCCGCGAAAGGCCGCAACTACTATGCTGCAAGCCGCACTTTAGCCGTTGGCGTAAACCACCTTGGCCTTGCGGGCCTGGCTCTGCAGGCGATCGATCACGTTCTGGGCGAAGGCAACCGCGCGCTTCAGATCGTGGGCGAAGCCCAGGCTTTGCGTACCGAGTTCACGGTCGATCAGTTCGCGTTCGAGTTGGTCAGTCAGCTTGATATCGGAGTGGGTGTTCATGGCGTCCTTCCTTTCGGGATTACCCTTATGGGGTTTTCCCTGATTGTAGCAAAGGAATTGTCGCAATGCAGCATTAGGTGAAAGTACGTATGTGGGAAAGCAACGGTCAGCTGAGAAACGCAACCATGAGATGTCGCTTCGAGCCTCTCGTGCCTACCTAAAAAAAACGACACGTTATGCCTTACAAAGCGCTACCAAAATGCTCTTTTAGCCACTTTCTGATTGCTGTAGCGACTTCCCATTCACCAAACCGGCGAGATACGTGCCCCATTGCATGTCTGATTTGCCGCTCTGTGATGGCCTCACCCATGTCCTCTAAGCGAATTTCAGCCGCTGACGCCACCAAGTTAGCAAGCTCCTGAGTCCGCTTCAGGGACCCACGCATCCTTGCGTCATTTCGCACTAGCTGACACGCGCTCCAGATGGCTGGAAACCGATCAACTAGATACTGCGAAGAAACATTGAGCCTGTTCGCCAGCCTCATGCCAGAAACACACTCCGTGCCCTCCCTGAGCATCTCCTCGAAGGCGGCCTGCACTACGGCATCATCTACCGGCAAATCTTCGATTGGAGCCCGCCGCACGCTGCGATAGACATACTTCTCCGGTGTCGAGCATGCGGCGCTTGTCGCCGCATCTCGAAAGAGGCCAACTAGTCCCCAACTGCAAACGCTCGCGAGTGCCAGCAGGCCTGGCAGGTTCGGGCGTTGTTTGCCCAATATCCAAGACTGAATGTACGCGGGTGAGAGTCCAACCTCTTTAAGCATGTTGCACTTGGCTGCCCCGAGTGACTCAAAACTCTCCGCGATTCCCCGACGTAATCCTTCCGCCGAAAGCTCGCCTCCGCCCGACGCGAAGGCCACCAGTTCCCCTATTTCTTTCGCCGCCCATAGCTCTTCGTCGCTGGCGTCTACTGGCTGCCCTGCTTGACATCGCATTCCCAACCGGCCACAGCGATGACAAACCCCGTTGAGTTGTATCGCGAACGATCCTGGTACGCGCTTAGAACTATCGCTTCCGCAATTGGGCTGCATGAGACGGATGCGATGCACGGGGCAGGCCCGGACCGCCGCGAACTCCCACAAAACGCGACCGTACAGAGTATCGAGCCTTCCCTCAAGACAAAATGGACAGAATTTATTGTTTCGATTAGCAAGGCCGGTTCGACTTAACAGAGCTGTCAAATTTATCAGGCTTGCCGCCTCGGCATCAATTTCCCCAGTGAGGTCCGCAATTCGACATGCTATATGCTGCACGACAACACTGTCTGTCGAAATAGAAAATGATTTCTTGGTCCGTAAAATTGGATGACTGACCCCTGTCAGCCCTAAGAACGCCAAACCAGGCTTGAAGTAGAAATCGAAGAGAGTGCCGACGCGAACGTGATGTGCAAAGGCGATTCGCCGATATGCACTTTGCAGCGACTCGGCCTGGGACGTTCCTTTCCCTGCCCACACAAACGGGAAGAGCTCTGTGTTGAAAGACGCATCATACAGATATCTCGACATTTGATACCACGCCAAATACAGTGATTCATCTTCTTTATACTTCAGCAGCAAGGTGACCGTCGTCAAACCCACGCACCTTCATCTCGCCCTCTTCGAATTCCTCCTTAATTCTTGCAATCTTCACCAACGATAATCTAGTATCCTCTATGAAACCATCATCCCATTTTCCATTATTTCGATTTTGCAATTGGAGGATAGCCTCACTTCTTTTTTTTGTCATTCTCATATTTCCAAGACAATTATCATAAAAATGATTCAGATTCCCCACAAACTTTGGAGCATCTGGCCACGGCCACTTACCCTCCATTGTTTGCAAAATTTCCCCATATAATTTCATCTCCTTTTGCTCATATGATTCGATCTCTTTTTTTTTGGCTTTTGCGGGGTAGCCTGAGATTGCACCATATCGCGGAAGGTAGAGATCCATGCTCCGCAATTGAACCTGCGCATATCCCGTCACAGCCTTTATCATTTCGAATCCGCTTATTAGAATAATCTTCGGCCCATCATCTTTAGCAAGGGACTTAATGGTGTCCAGAGTCGCGTGCAAGTTTCCCATTCTAAAAAAATGAAATGCCTCGTCGATTGCGAGCGCAAGTACTTTACGCATCCTCAGAACATGAAGCATCTCCCGCCTCCTCACATCAACTTTCCGGGCATCTCGTCGCGGCACCATCAAAACCCTGTCATCCATCTCCGACACGCCATATTTTTTTTCATCCATCACTTCCCTTGAGAGCCAAATAACGTTGTCGTATAAAGCACTGACCTCCATCGGCCTTCCGATGGTTGCTGGAGCCTCTACAAAAAAAATTCCGCCGGGATATCCAAAGTCGTCTGACTCGAGCAACGCCGGCACCAACTCCTTGACCAGAGTTGTCTTCCCAGCACCTGAAACACCGGATAGAGAAATAATCGACACATCATTATGAGGATGTAGAAATTCAATCATCCTATCTGCAACCCGCTCCAGATTTCTGTGATGAACTCTAAGGTTATTGAGATAACGAACCTTCTCCAAACCGGAGAACCCATATATCTGTTCCATTTGACCTTCCTATTTATCATCATCTATAGAAATTGGTTCGTCGCCACGCTTCTGGAGTTACTGCCGGAAAATCATTCCGCACTCCACCTTTCTTGAAAACTTCCGTTAATTTCCGTGTCGATGAAGGGTTCGATTCCCTTGACTGCGTGACAATTTCCTCGGCAGAAAACGGCTCCGATGAAGAAGTCAGCGTAGCGTGTGTGGGTGTTATTGGTGTTGAAGCGGCTTCGAGCACCGCGGCCTCCGTTCGGCACGGCTCAACGCGATCACCGTTATTTATATCCATCAAAGGCTTAACAACACCATATCGAATCTGATGGGTCTCTTCATCCAGCTCGACGCCCAGCCCTAGGCTGTCCAGCAAAGTGGACTCCTCCATGCATCTGATCCGGATAGCCAGGCGCTCATCCCATTCCTCCGCCCGCAGAAGCTTATCCTGGAAGCTCACCGCACTCGCTAACAGTCGTGCTCTGTTGTGCTCCGCGACGGTTAGCGTGTAGTTTTGCCTATCGGCTATGGAAAGCTCGTAAGAAGTGAAGTGCCTGAGGTCTGGATTCCTCGAGTATGCGACCTTCCATTCCTCTTCAATGTAGACGTAAATAACCGCTGCGCATTGTGGCTCAGCTCTTACAGGAACGAAGGTACCAGTCTTTGCCCGGAAAATGGCATTGTTAGTGTAATATTCACCCAATACCCAGATTCCAGACTGCTGAATTTTTCTCTCTCCGCTACCAATAAGTGGTGCCGTCAGGACCAAAAGATCAAAGTCATATTCCGCAGGAATAAAATTCTCGACCCCACAATATTTACCTTGATGTAGCTCGTAAGCTTCGGGGGTCATCCCAAGATCGACGTCAATATTTATTTTTGTTCGAAAGTGGAAGAAGTATTCCTCGTAAGCGCGATACAATCCAGGAAATGTCCATTCGGCATCGTCTTTTGGGCTAGTTTTTCCGGTGTAAAGTCGCGCAGACTTAAGGTGTGACGTATTTCCATGCATTTGCATGTCAACTTCCTTCTCGCGAGCGCTATTCTGCGACTCAATCGGCGATCCCGAACGCGGATCGGTGCCCTTTCGCTGGCGGATTTTGCAACCAAGAGCGTCCTTAAGTTCATGAACAGATTCAGTACTCAGATCCGTCGCACGGTCAACGACATATTCCTTTGCTATGCACGGCCATCTTCGCGCGTAATCGCGGATTGCCATAAGGCACGACGCAGTATTCGGCGCCCGGAAGCTCATATACATCGCTCGCGCCTGTTTCGTGGCAGGCTCCCAGACTAACGTCAGCCATGGCCGTCCCAAGTTCTTTCTGGTGAATGGATGTATGACTTCGACGTCAGCTTGCGTGTGGTCAATGTGGCAAAGCTGATGTGGCAGCCCGCCATGCGGAGAGTTGTGAAGCCTTATCCCTGCTCTAAGTGAGGCCACCTTGTAGTTTGCACGCTTCCCAAGCTTGTTGACGGAAACGCTATGGATGTCCACACGTATCTCGAACGCTGGACGGCACATCGGTTCGATGCCCTGTTCCCTACACCGGTTCAGGTAGACCCGATACGTCGCAGCTTTGGTCGCAGACGGCGTCCCATCAAACACCTCATGTATCACGTCACGAGCCAAATCCTCATGCTTCTCGGTAAATCTTGGCTCGCGGTTTCCAGGGCGGCGGTCTGTTCCCAGCGCAACAATTTTCCTCGGTCGTGTGTGGGCGGTCTTGATAAGCGCACGCCAGCGTTGTGCAGTCCGCTTGCACGGCCTAAGCCCGGTATCCAGTTTTCCTTCCAGATACTGGAGCCGCGCGATGCCCCGCTTCCGCTCACTGTCGGAAAGCTTAAAAAACTCAGCTCGTAGTCGTGGCTCTACTGAGCCATCGAGACGAATGTCTTGATTGAAACTCTTAAGTTGACTGGCTTCATCAATTCCAACGCACAGCGCATTGCTGCCTTGCCCTTGCAGGATCACTTGGTCTCCAAAGACATGTGCAATGTAGCTCTTCCCTTGATACCGAAGGTGATCGCCTGACTCCACAATGCCGTTACCTGGTAACGGCAACGTCTTAGGAGGATCCTGGGATGATCGCCAAGCCTCCAGTAGGTCGTAATCCCGAAAAACGACGCTTTCCGCGGAATTCAGCCGTTCGTTGATGAGATCAAACGCAACGAGCCCGGAATCAATGGCCTTGCGAATTGTGTCGCCCTGAAAACCGTGGCCGTCGACGCACTCTCGGATCGTCATGAAACCGACTGATTCGAACGCTGCCAGGACGCGACTGCACTCATCAGGCGATAGCGGAGCAGAATCGTCCCGGTGGTAGCGATCCAGGTCATTCACGTTGTCCAAAAGAACATAGGGAATACTCGCCACACTATGGACCTCGTACGCCAAATTGATCTTGTCGTATTCCTGTTCGGCTGTTAGCCAACGCCAATCTTGGGTAGCGTCATCCAGTACGTAGTCCTGACCGGCTCCGAATCGCTTCAAGAGTTCACTGTCGTTGAAGAAGTCGATGACAGAGAAGCCACTTGCCCGGAGAACGACGAACATTGGATGATGGTGTTTGCGTCCCGTAGCCCGGCCATTGCTGTCGTACGTCTTCCATTCATGCTCGAACGGCTGGTGCCAGTACCCAAGCACCGTGGGGTCGCGTTCATAGAGTTCGGAAACGGGGGAAGCAATATTCCTTCCGCTCAATGCGATCCGTCTCCCCATCTTTCTGCTCATCCGATGGTCAACACAACCGCCTGCTGGTCTTGCCAGCTTTGACAAGTCACGCCTCCACATTTCCTTGAGCAGTACTTCCCCAGCCCAAGGAATCCGGTGTTGAACAATCGCGGCGTGAAAGACATCTTCTCGCATTCACGGCTCCTTGTTGCCCGGTCGAAGTGGCGTCTTAGCGGGTTCCCGCAATAACCGCCAAGCCTCCAGTAGCTCGTAGTCCCTAAAAACAACGCTTTCCGTGGAATCCAACCGGTCATTGATAAAGTCAAATGCAACGAGGCCACAATCAATAGCCTTACGGACGATGTCGGTCTGAAGACCATGACCATGGACGCACTCTCGGATCGTCATGAAGCCTACTGAATCGAAAGCTGCCAGGACGCGACTGCACTCATCAGGCGATAGCGGGGCGGAATCGTCCCCGTGGTAGCGACTCCTGTCCTTCACGTTGTCTAGTAGAACACGTGGAAGACTCGCCAGACTGTGGACCTCGTAAGCAAACTTAACCTTGTCGTACTCCTGTTCAGCCGTTAGCCATCGCCATTCTTGAGTAACCGTGTCCCGCACGTAGTCACGACCGGCTTCGAAGCGCTTCAAAAGCTCACTGTCAGATTGAAAATCGACAATAGAGAACCCGCTTGCGCGGAGAACGGCGAACATCGGTCGATGGTGTTTGCGTCCCGTCAGCCGTCCGTTGCTGTCGTACGTATGCCATTCATACTCGAACGGATGGTGCCAGTACCCAAGCACCGTGGGATCGCGTTCATAGAGCTCGGAAATCGCACAAGCAACGCCTTTTCCCTTTAGCATGCCCCGCCCCCCCATCTTTCCGGTCATCTGATGCTCGCCCCACTCGCTAGCAGATTTTGATACCTTCGCCACGTCACGGCCCCACATTTCCTTGAGGAGAGCCTGCCCAGCATGAGGAATCTGATGTTGGACAATTGCAGCTTGAAAGACTTCTTCTCGCATTCGTAGCTCCTCCTCGGCCGGTAGCCTTTCACGTTGTCCGAAGAATCCGGAATACTCTCCGCAGTGGAACCTCATAGGCTAAATTGACCGTGGTCATACTCCTGCTAAGCTGTTAGCCATTGGCAATCTTGAGTGACACCGTCTAACAGATTAGTCCTGACCAGCTTCTGATTGCTTCAAGTGTTCGCTGTCGGAGCGGAACTCGAAGACATCGAACCCGCTTTCGCGGCCAACGACGAGCATCGGTTGATGGTGTTTGCTTCCGGACAGCCTACTGTTTCTGCCGGACATATGCCATTCAGTCGCGAACAGCTGATGCCAATATCCATGCACTGCAGCATTGCCTTCAAAGAACTCCGAACCCGGCCAGCCGGTCAACGCAATCCGCCCATCCATCGCGCCGCTCGTCCAATGGTCGACGCAACCGCCAGGTGCTCCTGATAGCTTTGCCATGCTGGGGGGCTCCGTAACCGAATCCACGTGACCTCCGCGGCGCCCATTGCTGACTGGTGCAACGTCCCAATTCAGAGCGGAACGACTGGTGTAGTTGCTCGCTTGGCAGTAGCGGCACCACCTTAGCTGCGAGTCGAAATTAGCGACAGATATGCTCCTTGTACCGTGACCCCCGTGCCGCCACGGTTGGCACACCAATTCCACGAGCGCCGCAAATGACCAAGGAAGCCTTCTTAACCATCTGGAAATGGCCTCTTTGGTCCCTCTGTGGATTTGTCCCGATTTTCCAATGCCACTGACTGCATATCGGCTCAATTGCGGGCTGGCGTATGTGGCGCACAGTTTGGCGCACAGATGGTTCCATCGGCTGGACCGACCATACCTGGACAAGTGATATACCTCATTGAGATTTGCACCTCGAGAAGAGCTCGGAAATTCCACCGACATTGGAGCAAACGAGTTCACCTCCCGCTGTCGCTCCAAGGAGCGTAGCTGGTATGGCGCAGGGTATGTCGCTCGCACCGCTTGACCTATCGCCTTTGGCTCCAAGCGAACACGCAGTCCTTCCAACCGCTGAGTCTGTTGACGTGCTACTACATGCATGGCTTACCTCCCTATCAATTCATCGCCCATCCGGACCCGCCGGCCATCGCCCTTCGCTCGAGCTAGCTCCCTACCACTATCTCCTCCGAGGGTTCACCCTAGGTGCCGCAAGCCGCACACCGGACAGAAAACGGCCGTTGGCCTGCACCCTGTCTCCAGTCTTCAATTCCGTTCGCCACGCGCCGAAATTCCAACTCCTAAATGAACCGGGCTGACGCTGAACTTCGGAGTTCCACGTCAGACGAGACATCAGGTCCTCCGGCGATTTCGTGCTGATGGCACGAATCCTTCTCGTTGCTGGGTCATAGGCGATGATGAGCATGAGCGTGGGTGCCACGGCGCGTCTGTTGGTCACCATCTTCACCGCGAACTCCGAGCAATCGATGAGAACGGGATCAGTGCTGGCAGCTGCGTCCCGACGACGCAATGGCACAGCAGAATGTGTATATCCAACCGTACCGTAAGACCGAGACGTCATAGCGCCCTCCGATACTCTGCACTTGCTCCCCGGCAGTCAGAGTGGAGTTCCGAGTTCAGAGCCCATCCGACACGCAAATCTAAGAGAGAGAGAGTCATACACAAGCCCAGGAGCCTAGCGAGGACTTCCCAGGAAGCGTCGCAGACAGCCTTGCAAGCGGCAAGCGTCCCATATCCAAAGACCGATCACCGCGCTTAATCTCTTTCCGCCTTCCAGCAGCCAATGCAACGTGTCCCAAACGCTTGCCGGGACATTGGCGTGATACCTTGCTGACTGCACCGGTACAGGTAGACCGTATATGCCATGATCTTGGTCGCAGCCGGTGACACGTCGAACACCTCACGGACCACGTCACGAACCAAATCTTCATGCTCCGCAGTGAATCTAGAGCCGCGGTTGCCATGACAACTACCTGAGCCTGGCGGAAGCTTTACATCAGTCAGTGCTACGAGTCCTTTCATGTGACTCCCCGCAGCGGCGTACGCAGCCTTCCACGCGACGAGCTTTCTCTTGTCCAAGGACGGATTACCGTTCGTTATCATTTCCCATCTCCTTTGAGCCAACTCAACTTGAGCCTGGGTATGTTCGTATAACTTCATTCCCTGACTCGGGTCGACAGGACACTTCTTGTGCCTCTGAGCAGCGTTTCCTGCTAGTTGCGCACCTTGCTTCCCGCAATCAATTGACCTTGCTTTCATCATCCACCTCCGAGAGCCGTTGCCTAAGGTTCGCACAGTCCATGATGAGCATCATCGGAATGCCTGTGGGGAAATTCTTCTTCATCCAAATTCGGATAGCCTCCTTGACAATCTCGCGACTCACCTGGCGTTCAACTTCATTTCGCCAGGGCGGCGGCAATATGAGATTCCCGATCCCTTTCGACGAGATCTCTCCGTTCCTCAGCGGTTTCGTGGCAATGCAGTTCCTTTGCGCCCTTGTCATCGCCTACTCCTTTGTGTTGTGCGGGATGTCGACATCAACTGCCAGACAGACGCCTCAGCGGTTCGGCCTTCTTTGTCGATCAGGTGTATTCAACGCTCTTTAGCCCGAACGCTTCCGCAGGTCTATCAAGGAATTTCCAACAAGGTCGAAGACGCAGAACGAACCCAAGAAGCCATAGAATGAACGACCCACGCGCAGAGCGTGCAACGACTGTCGGAAGAGGAAGTTAACTGCCACGACCATGCTGCGCTTCCCCAAACCCCAACATAGCCTCGTGGTGCCTTCATGCAAGACGAAGCAGTGAGGAACTCGAGATCAAGGGCTGCACGAATATGTCTTCTCCGTCGTGGTCCGTGCCGAAAGAGACACTCGGTCTCACTATGGTGCTCGTCCCGCCAACCGGCTATTTGCGCTGAAGTTGGTTGACGCACGCCTAGGCCATCCTCGCAATTTCTCCGAGCCTCTACGTTGCATCGCGCAGGTCCGTGCGCTCCGATTCGTGACCGTACTGGCACCTGTTGACCAATGCTGTCGGGCTGCCACGTTAGACATTCCGATGGGAGGGCTATGACGATGCGGCCGCTTTCGTTCTGGTTGCCTTGCGCTGACAGTTGCTTGCTCATTTCCCACTCCCTACCGACCACCCCACCGCCTGCACCATCGCCCTAAAACTTCAATCGTCCATCGGGGTTTACGGTACATCATGAAAAATTTTACGCAAGGAAATTCTTGACTATTTCTCCGGCGAATACAGCAGAGTCATGCTCGCAAATTTTTTGACGTGAAATCCTTATTCTTTAGATATATTGTTGAATATCACTATTCGCTACTCGCGAATTTCTTGATTTTCGATATATCAAATCCACTAATTACGTGTGATATTGCATCATGAAGAGCCGCCGCCAGGTCCTCTAGTACCAGCGGCGCAGCCAGCCTACATGTATATGTTAGAAAAGCCCTGTCCGCTCCAGCTCCTGAGCGCGTCGCCCGGTCTCTGCATGAACGTACACAGACGTCGTCGCGAGTGAAGCATGACCTAGCTGGCTCTGTACAACATCGAGAGCGACACCGTGTGCAACGGCATGGTTGCCAAACGAATGACGCAGCCAGTGCGCGGAAGCCTTTGCGAGACGCTGCGCACTTACCGGATCATCCTTCTCCATCGCATGGGCCGTATCTTTAAAGAAACCCTTGTAGATGGCGTGGAGTTGTCCCGCCGATATATTCCCTGCTTTGCCATCCGCCTTCACACGCCCAATCAATGGCGTCGCGGGATGTAGTCGCCCAATGTCGTCGCCCAACCCCCGGCGTTTTAGATAGCGAGTCAACGCCTGCATGACGGCATGTGACACATGCACTTCCCGCTCAAGCGTTCCCTTCCCTACAAAGACCAGCGACCAGCTCCCGCGCGGATCCTCTGGATGGTCTTGATGCACGAGTTGCCCGACAGCGGCTCTAGCTTGCTCCGCAATTCGAAGTCCGGTCGCATAAGCAAAGCGCAGCATGAATTGAAGACGTGCACTGCGAGGGTCATCGTCCGGTAGCTCCGCGGCATATCGCTGAAGGAATGCCCATTGCGACTTGGTGAAGCTTCGTGAGACCTGGATTCTCGTCCGAGCACTCTTGGGCTTTGGCACCAGGGCGAACGGGTTGTATCGGAGATATTGAGCATCGACCAGCCATCGACAGAGACTGCTTACCACCGTGTAGCTCTGGCGAATGCTCGCCGATGACAACGGTCCTGCAAATGGACGCCAGTCATACCGGAAACGTGGCACGCCTCGTGGCCCAACCCACCGTTCTGCTGGCTGAGGATTGGCAAGGAAGTCCAGAAAGGCGGCGCAATCCTCTACTGTCAAATCGGATAGCGCTTTGCCCTGCGCAAAGACTGCCCACAATAAGAGTCTCTCTGCATGGCAACGATACGTCTTCCAAGTAGCACTCCCCGCCGGCCCGTGGACAGTTAGCCAGGCCTGGATGGCCGCGAGGTCGTTCTGTGCAGATGTTCGTGATGTCGTGCCTGGCGGTGGGCGGTTGTGCCCATTTCGTCCATCACAAGCAAGCGGCAACTGCAGTGCCTCCAACGGAGCCACCATGACAGCAGCAGGACGCAAACTCGCCAACTCTTCATGCGATGCGACTCTTCGAGGCACAAGTGCTGCCGAAGCAATGACGCCTAGCGTTGGTGCCGCTTCGATGAGCCAGGCTGTCAGGCGACGCGCCGTGGTCGGGCCGATTCCTCGCGCTAGCCGGTACCAGCGAATCCCGCGCATGACGACCTGCTGTTTGAGGTCGTCGAGAGTCGCCAGACCCGCCCGCGAGAGACGGGAAGCCACCGCCGGGGCAAACCACGCCGCAACGGAATCTTCCGGTGCAGGCGTCCGGGTCAGATACGGCCTGACCAGGTCAAGCGCCAGCAACTGCCGGGCGCGGCGCCTGCGTTGATCGCGTGAATGCTCGCCGACGGTGGTGAACAGCTCCCGCCACGTCGTCTCGTCGAGCAACTCGGCCGCCTCAGTTGGCGTCCCAGAGACGCCTCGTTCCGACTGAAGCCTCTGCACACCCCGAAGCAGCTCAGCCTCTATTACCCGGACCTCGGCGCGAGCCGCCCGCCGGTCGGCTCCCGTCTCGAGGTAACGGTCACCGAGTTCCGCCAGGTCCAGACCTTCGATGACACCTCGATAGAAGGCGAAGTGATGGGCGCCCAGGTACCGAACGGCCGAGATCGGAGTACCTGGCCCACGCCGCCGATTAGCGCTGCCGCCCTCCGCAACGGTCTGTCCTTCCGCCCTTGAGCCCCGTGTGCTGGCACCCATGACGCAGTTCCTTCCGGACCAAGGCAGCGACGTCCGAATTTGGCCTCTTCCGCTCGTCCGCTGATGCAGATATCTGCTGATATCTTGATAGGCGATTTTGGTCGTCAATACGAGGAGCAAAGCTTTAGCGTGAAGCAGAGGGCGCCAATTTCTGCTAATTGCCGGAACTAGCGATCGCCGATGGCATCACCGTAAGAGGCATTCTTCTGCCTCTTACGCGTAGACTTCGATCATAATCGGCAAAAAAAGGGGGCTTATGAATATTGATAAGTCCGCTCTATCCATGTATGACGCCGGCGATCCTGGCCGCTCATTGACTGCGCCAGCTGAATGGTCAGACATCTCAATTTCTTCTCTCACCTTTCCCCCCCCTTGACAACCATTTGTCGTTGAACTCTCTTTAAGGGCGTACTGCGGGAGATTGCTATGGCTTCTCGGACGGCCACCACACACGAACAGATTCAGGCTCTCGTGGGGAGAGAGTTACCGGAGCTTCAACTCGCGGGCTCCTGGCTACTGGTGTCGAAGCGCCTCCCGCTGAGGGCGGCCTCGGGCGTAATGACCATGTTCATCGACCTCCATCGCGGGACCTGCCTCAGTCTCGAGCTCCTGGTCGCGCCTCTGGGATCGACCATTGGGGCGTGGCTGAATTCGGCGCTCCCTGCGCCGGGGACATTGAGCCGCATTTACTTCGATGGCAACAAGACCATTCACCAGGGAGCGCTTGTGGCGTGGGGCGCCGCCCACGGGCTTCCCGTGATCATTCATCCCGGCTGCGAAGCCACAGATTCCGTGAGCACCCTGATGGGCTCGCTAATGAACGCCATAAACGGCTCCACAAGCATCTCCCTGGATGAACTGCGCAATGTTCTCGAAGATTGGCGTATGCGTTACAACGCGCAACTTGGGCGCGACGACTGATCACGTGCGACTGCGGAATTCCGCCACGTACGTCGGGGCAGGGACAATCGGCAGATTTCTGCCGGTTATGTTGGAAACTGCGGGGTAAGCGGCAAATATCTGCCGCTTGCGGCGAATGCGAAATCCACAACGAGCGCCACTGTCGCGGTGCTCCGCCGGACTCCCGCAACGATTACTGCTTCCGACTCGGGCTTGCCCTCAGCTTTGTTCAGTCTGATGAACCAGCTCGGTTACGGCACCGCGGCTGCAAGCTGAGCCTCGTCACAAAGGGCTCTGGTTCGGAAGGAGCAAATCCGCGGCAGACACCCCTAAAGCCGTGGCGACTTTCTCAAGGGTGTCCAATGCAATGTTTGTGGAGCCCACCTCGATTCTCGAGATGTGATTGCGGTCCAGGCCGACCCTGTCTCCAAGTTCTTTTTGGGAGATCCCCGCAGCATCTCTGTAGCGGCGAACCGCCGCACCAACATCCTTCGACGTCGGAGGTGTCACATGGGATGCAGTAAGACTTGCCTCAGACATTTTGGCTGACAACAACTGTCGGGCATCAACACCAAGCGCTACTGCCAACAATCCGACCTTATCTAGCGCCACGTTGGGCGCCGTTCGCTCGATGCGGCTTATGGACGTCCGGTCGGAATCTAGGCTGGTAGCCAGGTCGTCCTGGGACATACCTCGCGCCTCGCGGAGTCGCTTTAGGTTGTGTGCGAAGTTCTGCCGCAGCGACGCCATCCCAGGAAACCGTCAGTTCTAAAGTGACGATATATCCATGATTACAACTCGGACGTCTATAGCATATAAGTTGTAACTACCTGAGTTGTTGTCGTTTACATATACAACGCAAATGCCTACAATGCGACGGTACTAACTTAGGCACGGTACAAGCCTGGGCCGGGAAGTGGCGGATGTTGCTCGCCTTGACGATTCCTTGAGCAGTCATGTCCGGCAACGCTTCAGCTCCTTCCATCCGAGTTTGATATGGCGGCGCCGGCAACTATGGCTTTCCTGGGGAACATGCCCTGCACCGGTCCACTGGAGTGCAAGAAATGAACCTCGATGACGTACCCGACGATTTCCCGCGACACACCCTTCCAGCTGCAGTATCTGGCGCGCAACCCAAACTTGGATTGCGTCAGATTGGAGGCGTCTACGTTGCCGGCCAGACCGCCGAGGAACGATACGAGCGCTGGGTCTTCTGCGAAGACCTTGCCAAGCAATTGCTTCGGGTCGCTCAAAAGGACTCCGCGAAGCATCACCACCATTCGCCAGTCGAGACGCTCAGGCGCGTGCGCACATCCGTTTCACGAAAGGGTTGGGTCTCGGGTGCAGAGCTGGATTGGTTGATGTTGCGCATTAAGGCACTGCTGCAGTGGTAGCGAACATGCGAAGCGACATATTGCCCAGTAGAGAGGACGCTGTGACCACGACGAAATTACCCGCCTACGGACCTTGCGCCTTCGGCTACCGGCCGACGCCGGCCCTGCACCTCGGAAGGATAGTCCAGGACATTCCGCCGGTGGTTCACGCGTTGGGAAAGGCAACCTGCCGCAGCCCCGATGAACTGCTGGCCAGCCTAACGCGCTTTGGCTATCCCACCTATGCAATCGAAGACCCCGACGACAGTCTGACTTGGTACTTCTCAAACGATTTGCAGGAAGCGGTTGCCCTCGGGCTGAAATGGGTCGAGAAAGACTGCGCTCTGATACAGATTCCTGAAGATCAGGATGGCGAGGTTGTCTATGCGTATGTAGCGCGAGGCCTCGACGATGATCCAGACCTCCAGTACCTTTTATATCGCGAAGCCTTCTGGAGCGCTGCGGGTGGGGACTTGAATGAAGCAGCAACACCGGAGATCATGACTCGGTTGCGTATTGAACTCTTCAAGTCCCTAGCCCGATTGGGGGGAGGACAATTCCTCTTGCTCGACTTCTCAAATCCGGCTTCCGTTACACGGCACCTAGAGAACTGGAAGAATGACCTTGAGCCGTAGCACAAATAGGTTGCCGTCCATCTTGCGCAGGTGTCGAGTCGAGCAATGCTTCACCCGCGAGCGGCGCGCACCCCGGCCTTAAACTCATGCTCGACTGTTTCACGCCAACCCTCTTTCTTAACTTTGACGGGACTCTGCACGCCGGCCACGCCCTCATTGCTGAAGATGGACAGATCATTCTCGATTCCGATCGACCGCTGTTCGAGTTCGCCCCCTTGCTGGTTGAGATGCTTCGGCCGCATCCATCCGTGCAGATCGTCCTCACGACGCCCTGGCTGCAGACCTTGCCACTCGAGAGAGTCATTGCACATCTCCCGCCTGAGCTTGCCAAGCGGGTCGTTGGCACTATCAGGAATTTCAGGCCCAGCCTAAGTTACCTGCAAAGTGGAATTGACCGGACGTACAACATCGGCAGCTACGCGTGCGGCAAGCGATTGGAGAACTGGATAGCATTGGACGATGCCGTCTATGGCGTATTCAAGTTCGGCGGAGATCCTGGAAAACTGATGCAGCATTTCATACTTCTCGACTCGGAGCGCGGCATCAGCGAAGAAGGCGCGCAGCAGCGATTCCGAGAGTGGCTGGAACGGCAATGACTCCGAAGATGGGCGGCCCTCATAGATGCCTGACGTCGGCGGAGATGGAAGCCGAACTTGGGGGGCATCTCAGGACATATCGCATACATCGCAACCTGGACCAAGCTACGCTTTCGGAGCGTGCGGGTATTAGCCTTCGCGCGCTACGGAATCTTGAGTCCGGCAATGGTTCAACACTACACACACTAATTCAGGTACTTCGAGTCCTTGGTCGGGAGTCGTGGCTAGACACCATCGCCCCCGTGCCGACAATCAACCCGCTGATGCTGACGAGACAGGCCAAGCCACGACAGCGCGCAAGCAAGCCGCGAGGCAAGAAGCCAGCTTGAAAGGTGAATACAGAATACGACGCGCAGTCTCCAAGAAGCTGTTGGCCATCTTCGCAGACTACTTGCAAACGAATATGCATTCGCGCAACTGACCGGCTCTGAGAAGCTGCCTCACGTTCAATCTACCGCAGGCATCTCCACGCCTGCTGCGAACGCAGTCGGAAGGTCTCGGATGCCGGAGAAACGTGTCCACCTGAGTTCCGCAAACGCAGTTGGCATGAGAATGCGAGCACCGCTGTGCTCGGTACCCGCTAGATTTCATATCAGCGACGGTTCTACCTCGTAGACCGCACCCTCAATTGGGTCGCTTCCGAGCCGAGGCTCCGTGTATTTCCTTCCGTTCCCGTCATACCATGTATAGGGAAAGAACACCGCACCGTTCTCTTTCACAGAACCAAAACACTTGCGCATCATGCGATAGAACTCGTAGAACTGGAAGTCTCCGAGTGACCACGCGTATGGCTCCCACTTGTCGAAGTCCGCGGCCAGCTTCCTGCATGCCACAGGCCCGAACGGCACACCCCGTAGTCCGAAGCGAAGAAACTCCCAAAATGGACCCTTCCCCTCCGATTCAGACCACGGCCCATGCCGCTCGACCAAGCCCGACAACTCGTCGCACCAGTCGAATGGCTTGTACGTTCCGTCTAGTTCTTTACCTGTAGTCAACTTTACCAGCGCCTCACAAAAGAGCGCGACGTGATAGCCCGATTTACTCCGGTCGCGATACCAAGATGATTCCTCGAACTTGTACTCATAGACGGCACCAATTTCGAGTCCATCCGCCAGCTGTGGGTATGCCGGACTGGCCTCCATCAGCACGACATTCTCCAAGACCTCTCCCGTGATGGGGCACAAATCGAATTTCTTTGGGTGGCGCGGCTGGTCACGCTTCTTCAAGTCGTTATAAACGATAAAGTTCTGATAAGTTGGCATAATACGTTTTACAAACAGGTTTTTTTCGGTGCAAGACATCATTTATGTAACACCATACTATCTAGTCGACGCAGCACTCGGTTCTGAGCGGCATGAATATATTTATAACGCGGGCTTGGGGAACACCGCAAGCACCTCTATGATGGTTTTCTGAAGGTCATCCGCGATGAATATGGAATGTCCCCTGAAAATATGGGCACTCTTTCGAAAAAACTTTTTTGTAACAGAGCTGAGAGTCGTTACGGTTCTTTTTGAAATCTTCTTCGAAAATCAATTCTTGCGTTGGCTGATCGCCAATACGTCGCCGGAATTGAGCCCGTGTTCGACGTAATCTCGCGATTCCCGCGCTTAGAGTCCAGGCGAACTCGGCCAATGCGCTGCGCCATTGCCCTCCCCGCCGACAAGCGCTCTCAGCACCACCACGCGCGCCAGAGCAGTACGGACGAACCGTACTTTCCTTATCCTTCGACTATGAAGCGGGCCACTGCCCTCAGAACTGATGGATTGCGCCGCCAATCAAGGGAGCTTGCCATCCGCGACGGCCTCGGAGGAAGCCAATGCTGGTATGACTTCGGCGCCGAATTGCATGTGGCAACACCGTCGGCATAGAACTGCAAGGAGCGTAGCATTCGTCGGTCGCAGCACATCTTCGCTCTCTATCAGCATGTCCATCTGATAAACAGCGAGGTGCCAGGCGGTCATGTCAACCGGCGCCCCACACCGGGCGCAAGTTTCAACGGGACCCGACCCGGGATATCGCACCGGGATGGCGTATTTGGCGAGCACCGACTGTCGCGCTGCAGCGCGACAGTCGCAAGAGCAGAACTCCTCGATCCAGAGGTAGTCACCGACATCAGCTACCGGATAGGTGTCAGCAGGGAAGCTAAGCTTCTCGAAACATGCAGAGAGCTCATACATTACCGCCTCGCACCACGTTCCGCACTTCCTGCAGGGACCCATATCGCCTCCTGTTTGCGACGATTCCGTCAACATTCGTCGCGGACGCTGCCGTACTGCCTGCGCCCCCATTCATGAGTAGCGCCCAAGCGCCTGAGAACGAACGGCAGCGCAGCATAGTGCAGCGGCCTTGGATCGAGCGATTACTCATAGGCTGTTGCCTGCAGCCGCCAAGAAGCCAGCCGCCCGCGCTGTGTTGCCCCTGCTCGCCCGTTGTGAGTGTACGCTCATGTAAGCTGCAGAGTGGACGTCAGGGTTCCGGTGATTCCGCCGCATTTGCTTGGCTGTCATCACGGTCGGCAGCGCATTACTTTCGTGCGCGTCATGCATACGCAAATCGGCTATACCGAGGATGCAAAAACATCCTCGACTTCAAGCCGCTCACGAAGGCTCCCCTGCCCCTGTCAATATTTCGGCCTCGGCTGGTCCGATTTTGAAATGGCCCGGCGGGAAGACACAACTGTTACCCTTGCTAAGGAAGCTGCTGCCTGCCGGCAATCGGCTCGTGGAGCCGTTCCTCGGAGGCGCAAGCGTGTTTCTTGGCACTGATTACTCGAGTTATCTCCTGCTCGACGCGCACGTGGACCTCATCTGCATGTATAAGCAGATGGTCCAGCGTCCCGAGCGAATCATCGAGCTGGCACGCCCGCTGTTCTCCGACCATGCAGCCAACGAAGCCATCTACCTGGCTGTCCGGGACGCGTTCAACCGAGCGGCGCCCGCTGACGTTCGGGCCGCCTACTTCCTGTATCTCAACAAGTTTGGCTTCAACGGGCTGTCGCGATACTCGGCAAAGGGCAATTTCAATGTGCCGTGGGGCCGGGCCGCGCAAGCCCCGACGTTACCGGAAGACAGCATTCGAGCGTTCAGTGAACGCGCGCGGAGCAAAGCAGTCATCGTGCAAGGCGATTTCACGGACGCGTTCAAGCTTGCAACGCCGGGAGATGTCATCTACTGCGACCCACCGTACGTGGACCTCGCTGATGCACCGTCCTTCACCAAGTACACCGCAGAAGGCTTTCCACGAGAACGTCAACAAGAGCTGGCAGATTTGGCCCGCGCCACTGCAGCAAGGGGCATCCCGGTCGTCATCTCGAACCATCTGACAGCCGAGACTCGAGAACTGTATCGAGGCGCAGAATGCCACGAGGTGGAGGTGCGAAGAAGCGTCGCAGCGCAAGCGGGCAACAGAAGAACAGTCGCCGAGGGCATATTCGTCTTCGAGCGTTAAGCTGTGAAAGTATCTCGGTGACGTAGCCATGACCAGCGCGGCAGCGCGGCAACGCTGCAGATCGCCTCGCGACAGCTGCGGCGCGAGTATCCAACAGTTTTCGGACAGGCCGGGGGGAGATTTCTACACAAATCGGACAAACCACCTCACTTCATGCCCCGGAATAGCTCTGGATTCGGTCAAGAGATTCCAAAGCTGCACGAAAACAGCTGCGGCCACTGCCAACCGTCGTGACTCTAGGGACGAGACTTATCGCACAGAGCACGACCGCGCCGCAAACGCCCAAGCCGTTGTCGTTTTTGCTGCGGGATTACAGGACACCGGCGGTGCACGGGCCGCTCAGGCCCGCACGACTTTTGCGATCAGGCGCCGAGGCCTCGGTGCAAAAGCCCTTCCGCGAGGAAGGGTCTGCATTCACACGGCGGCTTTGGGCTGCGCCGCAGGGGCTGCGGGCGCCGGCTGGGGGTCATTGAGCTTCTCGCAGGTCAGGATGAGCGAGCGGGCATAGGTGAAAGCCGACTGTTTTACGATCTCCTCAGTGAAGAAGAATACCCAGGTCAGAAGCATGACCAGCGCGATCCCCACCGTGGCAAGCTCCTCGCCGCTGAGCAAGGCCTCGATGTTGGCTGCTTCCTGATACCGGGACGCCCAGATCGTCAGGCCATGGCGGATGGCCACCCAAACCAAGGCACACAGGCTGATCACGATGCCGATGGTGCGCAGCCCGTAGCCGTTGCGCCGGAAGCCGTACGAGATGAGGTCCTTGAAAAGCAACTCGTACTTGGCCTTGTCCCGGGTGGCTTCGCGCAGCTTGTTGCCCGCGGCCGTGTATAGCGCGTCGGCCAGGTCGGGCGCGGCGCGCTCCTGCTGCACGGCAGGGAAGGGCTTGCCGACCAGCTTCGCGCAGACCCCGTGGTAGTGCTCCTTCGAGATCATGTCGAAGGTGTCATCCGAGTGCCGCAGGACCTGCGTGCTCGGCGCGCCTCCCCACTTGGCCCACAGCGCCTTTTCCTTCGACTTGCCGCGCTGGCGGGCCAGCTCAGCCAGCAGCCCCAGCACCCCGCAAGCCACGGCCGCCGTGCCAATGGTGCTCCAGAAGCCGAGCTTTTCCCGGTAGAGCGCGACGATCAGCACCAGGGCGGGCAGCAGGGCCAGCAGCGCCGGCACAAGCCGGGCCTCCCGCTCGTACTTGTCCCCGAACTGGGTGACAGATTTGACGAGATCCATGACGGCCCCTTAGTCGTCGAGTTCGGCGTAGAACGGGACGTAAGTCAGCGGCCCCCAGCCCACCCGGCGTTCGGCACCACGGAAGTGATAGATCGACTGGCCTTTGGTCTGCGCGACATTGAAGCCACGCCTCAGGAAGGCGTTCGTCACCACCCGCTTCGGGTGCGTCGGCGCTGCCTTCGCCGCGGAAACGAATGCCGTGCGCGTGAACTTCTCCGGCTTGATCGCCAACGGCTTGCCCACGATCAGGTCGAGCGTTTCCGTCGACACGTTGTGGCGCCCGCCGTGATGTGGGATTTGGACGAAGGTGACCTGGCTGGGGAGGTCGTAGCCCATCGCCTGCGCGTACTCGGCCGCCGCGCGGAGCGTCTCGATGCCGGCGTCGCCCGTCAGCAGGTAGCCGTGGGCCTCCGTCTTGGCAAACAGCACGGCACTGCTTTCGTTCTCGGCGCTCGTCGAGACGGTCTCGGGCAGGAACTCCATGTCCCAGCGGTCAGCCGCCTTGCTGAGGACTTCCACCGTCTTGTCGACCGCCTTGTCGAAGAAGGACTCGAGCGTGGCTGCAGCCTTCTTCAGCTCCGGCGACTTCTGGAACTCCGGGATCAGCTGGTCGATGTAGCGATTCCGGGTGGGCGACAGGACATGGAAGATGCCGATCTGGCTGCCTGCGAACGGCTCGCGGATCGTGATGTTGCGCTCCTGCGCAACCTTCTCCAGCGCATGGGCCGCAGACATCTTCTCCTGCAGCCGGCGCGCCAGGCTCTCATCGGTCATGCGGCCGTCGTGGAAGTAGTCACGGATCTGCGCGCTGTATTGCCACGGACGATGCATCCACAGCTCGCCGACGGTCATGTTCTCCAGGACGTAGAGCAACCCGCCCGCGTGGTCGTTGTCGGGATGGGAGTTGACCACGTAGTCCACGTGGGTCGTGCCGTAGTGCCCCTTGACGTGGTTGACCAGGGCCTCGCCGTAGTCCTTCGTGCCGCCGTCATAGATCATGACCTTGTACCGGTCGCTTTCCTTCCAGCGGATCGCAATCGCGTCGCCGCTGCTTTCTCCCTTCCCGACTGGCAGGAAGTCAATTTCCATTGCTTGTACCACCTTGTTTCCTCCAGATTCGTCCGCCTGTTCGGGCTTTGCCGTTGGCTCTCGGCTTCGCGCGTCGAGAGCAAATGCGGATCAGAACGCATATCTCAAGGATGTTGTTGTAAAAGAGATGTTTACAACGTCAAGACAATTGCACAAGCTACAAAATTGCTCAAAATGTTTGTCCGTAGGCAAATTAGCCCCGAGTTTCGGCCAACCGAATGAACTTGGCCACCCGACGGGTGAGAAGAAGGAGACAAACGCTTGAAAGAAGGTCTCAAGGGCGGAGACCAAAGCTACCTGCACTAAAATCTGGCCTTGGTACGTCGTGGGCCCGCTCCAGACACCCCACCAAATAGGGGCGCAGGGCGTTGGGGTGCATGCCGTTAGTGGAGGGCTTACCATCTATGTATGAACGATGATCGCCAAAACACTGTTCGCCGTCGCCGTTGCCTTCGGCTCGCCCCTTGCGATTGCTCAACAGCAAACCCCTACGCAAACCCTTGCTGCCCCTTCGTGCGAATCCGGTTGCCGAGCTGTAACCGGCGACACTCTGATTTACCTGGGCACCAGTCCGAAGACGTACCGCATCTGTCGCAACACTGACTATCGCGCAAACGTCTACGTCGACGGTAACAATGTGGGGGATCTTTCGCCAAACAGGGACGGCGTTCGCTCCTGTTTGGATGTCAGCGGCAGCCGAATTGGCGTGAATACCATCGGCACCGTATATGTGGGCCTGGTCTCTCCCAGCTGAAACGTTTTGAGAACGGCTGGGCGACAACCTTAAAAAGGTTTGGGAAGTCCGGCTCCAAAACGAAAAGGGAGGCAATCGCTCCCCTCCTTCACTTCTGACCACTATCGGTCTTAAATAGCAGCGTCCTTCAGCTTCTTCAGCGGACGAACCTTGACCTTCACGGAAGCCGGCTTGGCAGCAAACCACTGCTCCTGGCCCGTGAACGGATTCTTGCCGAAGCGCTTCTTCGTGGCCGGAACCTGGATCGCCGACACTTTGAACAGGCCCGGCAGGGTAAATTTGCCAGCGCCCTTCTTGTGAACAGCGCTGACGATGGTGTTCTCGAGGTGAGCCAGGACCGTTTGCACAGTCTTCTTGTCCAGTTCAGTCTGGGCGACCAAGTGGGCCAGCAGGCTGGACTTGTTGAACGCCTCCTTCAGCGGCTTGACCACAGGCGCTGCGGCTGCCTTCTTGGCTGCCGGCGCATCCTTCTTCGCTGCGGGAGCAGCCTTCTTTGCCGGTGCTGCCGCCTTATTTGCCGCAGTCTTCTGGGCGGCCGTCTTCTTCGTTGCCATTTGGCTCCTGTTGCAGAACTACCGGCACTATTACCGGGAATTCGCGCAGCATAGCGAAGAATCCGGTGCACATGCAATGGGGGAGTCCGAGGAATATTGCGGCTTATTACGTAGGAGTACTTAGGCCCAGCTCTTAGCCAAATCCCTGCCCTTCCCGCACCCAGCGCGGCACGCCGCAAGCTGAGGGCGAGTAGGATGTTAGCCGGCCAGGCCCTTGTTCGGGTTGATCAGGCCTTCAGTGCGTTGACCCGCTCGCTCAGGAACGGGAACAGCAGCCAGCTTTGACCAGGCATTCATCCAGACTGGTCAACGATTGTTCCTGGCCGAGTTCAGGCGCCCAAGGGATGGCGTCGGTCGGCGTTACCCGACCATTCTCCGCGGATTGGGTTGCACCTTCATGCGGGGGATGACCCACTATGAACACGAAAATCCAATAACCCATACCCACATCAGGAGCGCCCGTCCCAGTTCTCGAGCCTTGACGTATGCCTTTCCGGACGCTTGTGGGCCTGCTCAATACCGAGCGCGCGACGCTCCTCCAACTTCTTCTTCAGCGCCTCGTCAGACGACTTGGTCAGGTCCAAGAACTTTAGGATCACTTCATACGTGCGCCAATGCTTAGGGGGCTGGCCTTCAATCATGGCATCAATCAGCTCGGGAACCTTGGACTTCAGCAGCGAGTGCGCGGATGACGGTTCTTCCTTATCCTTTAGCAATTGCAGCAAGACGCCCAGTAATTCCAACTGTTTCAGCTCCTCCTTGAAATGCGATAAGAACTCTTCCCGCTGCGACTCAGGAATCCAGCTCTCGTGCTCTTCCAAGGAATCGAGGGCGCCGGGCGCCAGGGCCGCCATCCGGGCTAGCCAATCCGACTTCATCTCATCGCTAACGGGAAGGCCAAAGAGTGCCTCCCAGACTTCCGGCATGAACTCACCGGAGGTGTGCTGTTTGCGCTCAAGCAGTAGCCCTGCCAGGCGCTCCGCTTGTTCCGGCCCAAGTTCACGTGCGACCTCAGCCAACTCCCCGGACTCGCCGACGCAGGACAGCCACTCCCAGGCCACCTCGAACAGGGGGTGCTCTGGCTTCCGAACGACTCTTCGAAGAACCGCATTCCACGCAGCGTTTCGCGATCCATGGGCACCAACGTAGTAGATGACAGGATGGTGGCCAGTGAAAACCTCCACGCAGGCAGCAAGCAATTGAGGCGGCAGTCTGTAGAGGATTGTCTCTGGCGGCGATTCCAGATCGACTCCTTCGGGAAGCAGAGCAGTTTGAATTTCAGTCGGAGCCGAGGCGCGGGTCAGAGCGGCTGCTTGCAGCCACACCTCGTCTAGCGCTCCAGTCGTCAGATGCTGAAGCAGACGCGTGCGTTCTCCAGCTGAGAGGCCGTCCCAAGCATCCACGAGGTCCGATACCACCCGGATCCGACTGGCAGTGCCTGGTAGAGCAAGCAGGTCCTCTACGCGTGCTTCTCTTTCCCCGGAATCGCTCGGAACGCCGGACATCAAGATGTCCGAAACCCCGAGCATGTAATCGCTTGGAGTGCCTGACAGCGAGTACTGCCGAACAAGCTCTATCCAACGGTCCACAATTTCCAGCAAGCTCGGCAGAGAGATGTTTCCGACGGCTCGATCCATCACGTCATACAGACGCTCGTCTCTGAAGGATGCCCCGGGTGGCAGCTGGAGAAGAACTCTAGGCATCAGTGCTTCGAGCAGTGCCCATGGGGTCTCCTGACCGCCAAACTCGGCGCGGGCAATGACCACCAGGTGGTCGATAAGAACAGCGGCGGAAACTGGCGAATCTGCCATCGCTTGCAGTCCGCTGGTCAGAGAAGCACGGCGCTCCTCATCACACGAAGACCAAGCATCCAACACCCCCTGATACGCAGCCTGCGTAATCGCTGGGTGTTGTTCGCTGAAGATACGCTGCAGCAGATGTTGGTCACCACTGCGTGGCTCGCTTAGCCACAGACGCACAACTGGTGCACGGACCATTGAAACGTCAATGCTGAGAAGTCGGGCGGTCATCTGCGAAGTCAGTTGATGCGGCGACTCTTCTAGGAAGGTGACGACCTTCGCCGCATCCCGAATTGAGAGCGAATCTGGTCTGTCGCTATTCAGGAGCTCCAACGCGCCTTTGACCTCGGTCGAAGAAGCGGCTGCTGGGAACGCGTCGACCTCTAGAAATTTCGCAAATGTCGCTGCAGGGATCCTCGGTTGGTCTCCCGACCACTCGACATATGAGAGATTAATCAGCGTCACGTCACGAACCCACGCAGACACGTCAGACTGCAGTTCAACAGGCAGCGAGCCCAGTCTCCTCGCGAGGAACTCAAAGCACAAATCACGCACCACAGGGAAAATCGAGCGCAGTCCACGAATAGCTAGAGCAACCACCCTCTGCCGGCCTTCTTGGCCGCCCCCGAGATTCTGATGGATCCAGCCGAGGTTTGTGGCTGCCGCTCGCGCGGTGTCAGCGTCAATAGTAAATAGCGCTCTCTCCAAGAGAGATAGCGCCGCCTCCGTCGACCGGGATGTAGCTGCATCCAGGAGTGACTCTGCACTTGCTCGGTAGAACGGATGGCTGAATGTGTAACGCCGAGACGCCCCGCTCACCATCCGGCGAAGTTCAAGTTGATCCAAAAAGTCACTTTGACGGCTCGACAAGACCGGCAAGGGAACGTAGCCGGGAGGCGGCGCCGGCGGAGCCGTCGAGGTCCGACCAATCGAAGACATCAGGCCTCGGACGTCTGATTCGCCAGGGCGATCAGTCCGCGCATCGTCCAAGACGAATGCCAACTCAGGTTCCGCGGTCCGCAAGGTGGGAGTTGAGGCGACAGCAAGCGCACTCATGAGCGGCGCTAGCTGCTCCTGCCGAAGGGCCTCTCCGAGGGACTTTGAGTCCCGACGCGCGTAGCGGATCATCTCCTCAAGGGAAGCACCGCCATCCAACTGATCATGGTTGGCGGCAAGGTACACGAGACAGCCCGGCTCCAGGTCCAGCTGCCCAGCCTGGACAGCATCTGCAACTTGAGCTTTCAAACCCGCGGGAACGGCATAGTCGGCAGCCAACGTTGCCCATAGAGCGCCTAGGAAGCTTCCATCGCCAATTCCCATTTCCACCCAAGACAAGTTTCCCGTGCGGACTTGATTGATGGACTTGCATCGAGAGACTTCCAGGAGCCGGTCCTGAGCTTGAGAAACGATGAGGCGTCTACCGTTCACCAGTTTTGGAATCAACGCGCCAAGCAGCATCAACTCACGAGACGCGTTATCTGCCGCGTGCGCTCCTCCGAGCGGGTCGTCTACAAGGGCGGCTCGGTTGCCTGTAACCGGCTCGGACAAGTAGCGATCTGCCTCGGCGACGTCGGAGCAGACTCGAACGCTGTAGCCCTGCATCTGCAGTGAGGAAGCCAGGCTGCGAGCGCAGAAGGTCTTGCCCACCCGAGGGGCTCCCGTGAGGAGGAGCGCAGAGTCGCCCGCCAGCTGGGACAGTAATGCCTTCTCCTCCCCCCTGGGAACATAGGATGCTGCCACCAAAGGATCCGCGGCGGCTCCGGACGCAATGACGCCATTCACTTCGAGCAGCACATCGACGCCGGTCCGCTTCTCGCGCACGACTATTTCTGTAATGCGCCTCGTTACCTCCTCAACACGATCCGGAACTACTCGGTGACGGGACTCAAGCTCGTCTCGAATTCGTCGCAGAATTGTCGGCTCATCGAGCCGCTCCGCAATGAGCACTCGCTGAAGCGATGCTTTCAGGGCAGTCGTCGACGTGAGCGATAGCTGCTTTCCGATATCTGCTCGGCGCTTCTTGGCTAGCTTCTTGTCTGCCTTCGGTGTCGCGTTGGCGTAGTTCTGCAGACCGGCCCGCATCCCACGCTCCGTCTGAACCGTCACTGAGCCCTTCTTCACCTCTGTCGTATGCACAGACAGCTCTACAGCATGAGGCACGACTTCATCATTGCATCGACCGCTGGCCACAAAGAGCACCGACTTCTTCTGGTCGGCGACAAGCCTTTCTAGAAGCGAACCGCTGTCTTCGTGACCGGGAAAGTGCGCGAGCCAGTCGGCCAGCACGTCATGCGTGATACGTCTGCCCGCACCCTTGACCTGAACCTCCAAAAGTCTGACGTTGCCACCATCGGATTGGATTAGCAGAGCATCTTCGCCATCCTTCGGTTCGATTTGCAGTGAGACTCCGGTATTGCCTGATCCAAGCACCGCTAGCAGCGTGCACACATGGTCTTGCAGACGGTACTTCAGTTGTCCAGTGATTTCAATCGACATACCTCGTCGTCGAGACGACGCCTCCCAATCTGGTTAGTTTTCCGCAGTGTCCACCGAGGACGTACCGCCGCCGCACCTCCGCCTTCGCACACCCTCAAAACATGATGGGCCCGGCCGAACCGGTCTATATTAAAGCACTCCGCATGCTGCGGGCGCGTTCACTTAACACCTGCGCGTCGCCATCTACCGAACTTCCGCACAAGCTGGTCGCGACGAATGGCTGTAATGTCGATTGGCGCTGCGTGCTCTCGACAACCATAACGACCTTTCCTTAGCAACGACACCGGCCTCCGCCTATGTTCGTTGACAACAGGCGTTAGCCGATGACGCAACGTCGATAACGTATTGGTGGCTGTACATGTCATGCTTGAGGAAGCTTTATATTCTTCCGAGCCAATATCAAATCCTATTACTTCAAAACTATCTAAATCATTACCTCCCCCGGATATATACTCTCTTGTCACATCTCGGCCGATCCTGAAGGCGCCCGAGGGGAGGGCCGCCCTTTCCGCCTGAAAGGGATCGGTGGTGACCGCCTCGTTGGTCGGCTTGAACACGGCAGCGATGAGGGGAGACCGGTTTCTGCGGGGGAAGAGCTGAGACAACCGGCACGCGGGCGAAGATAGCGCACGGCTCGAGAAGACTGTCAGATCCTGGCAATCTGCCGGGTGGAAGGCAATACCCAAGCTTGCGCACAGGGGGCCTTCGGCTGTCCCTTTCATACCTCAAGAAAGATATCCTCCCAAAAGATTGTAGATATGCTTACGGGAGGATATGTATCTGGTTATTCCTTTGGAAATGCTCAATCGAGCCTATGTACCGGAATAACCTAGCTATCCTCAATCGAGGATCTCTTTTGAGGCCCGCTCGCGAATTGACCGCTACGCGGTCGGGCAGCCAGGCCGAGCACTGTATGACGCGAGGAGCGCAAACGCCTTTTCCGACGACTGGTGGATGCTGCACAACGACGCTAATTGCGAACGACCTTGGTCTCCGGCGATGTACACGTCGCCGCATGGGGCTCGGTAGCTCGTAACGATGCGACCCCCTCCACAAACTGGCTGCGGGTTCACCAACTCACGTCATCTGCTGTGATGCACCCGTCACCGTCTGGCTTTTTAGAGAGGACCTTCCTTTCCTACCTAAACCTCGCAGTCAGCCAAAAACAGGACATTGATTCCGAGTACTCTATGGAGATGATGCTTGTGCCAAGCCACCGCTCCAAATTTCTCGCGGCGCGAAATTGGCTCGCAATGGAAATCGATGAGGAACGTCGCCTGTGGGCGACATGGCGTGCGGAGGCAGCAGACCGGTCTTCGAATCACCTGTTAGTTATCCATCCTGTCCACATGAAGGGCTACTAGGCACTATTTCGAGCGGCGATGGCCCGAGGAGAACTACATCGCTGCGAGTTTGGCCGACTGCGAACCAACGTCGTCCGCGAGCAGCCGCGCCAAAGAAAGCCCTTCCTGAGGTAGCCAAAATCGTTCCCCGAAAAGCTTGACCACGCGGCCACTCAATTCCGGTCCCAACCAGGCTCGGCTAGCGTCCGAGATTACCTGCTCAATCCCAGGCGACCGGCGGATGCCAAACTGCAACAGCTTGTCGTACAGGCTAGTGGCAGGAGCCATGACCGTTCCGCTCAAAGCTAACAAGCGTCGCGACAATAGCATCGCTATTTCAAGCCCTTCTTGGTCAAGGTCTCCAAAATATTGAATTCCCTCGCTTCCGCTTCGCTCAACGGCGACGAGAACGGCCTTCGGTGCGCGTGTCACCGCCGCGCCGGATCCAAACGCAATAGATCGATAACGCTTGGCTGTGCCATTCCAGGTAACGAGCGAGTGGTACGTATGAACATTCTCGACGATCAGCAGTGCCCCGCGGGCTTCGGGAAAATCTTCCCGCGGAAGTGGGGGCTCCGGGTTGTAGGCCCCAATAGATGCCAACGGTAGCCGCCCCCAAAGAGTCTCATCCGACACGGCACCGTCCAAGAACTTCTCATCCCCGAATATCTCCAGGGCTCGCTCTCGATATGGGACGCAAAGTGTGAGGCGGTGTCGGTTGGCAATGATGAACTTATTGACCGCCTCAAGCTTCTCCAACAAGTCGCGCCGCGTTACCGCTACGGCAAACTGTAAGTCGGGGACCCAAACAATGTGATCGAAGCTTCGGCGCTCCGATGCAGCCCGAACGACGGTCACCGTCCGTGGCAGCCGGGGAAAGCCAATCGAGTCCCAGGCCGCCTTAGAGTTCGCAAAGGTCAGTACACCCGAAGCCTGGAGGACAGACAGCATCTCAAGCGCCTTAACCCGCCTGTCAGCAAAGCTGATTTCCGGACATGCCTGCTCAACGCCGCCAAGGAACTCGTCCTGTGAAAGTCGTTTGCGAGGAAAGGCTCCGAGCCATGCCTGGAACCGCTCTAGAGCAGTCATGCAGCCCTCGCCTCAGACTTGAAGTTATAGTCCGCCATGCCAATGTGCATCCGTCCGGTAGCCGTGTTCTGGTGGTTCTTTGCCAGTCTAAGGAATCGCTTGAAGACAGACAGTGTTTCGTATTCCTGAATGCCCGTAGCGATGATCAATTGAAGGTTCATGGCATCCGCCAGGCCCAAGATGATCTCCCAAACTGGCCTCGCGGTTGCCTTCGAGAAGGGGTTGTCAAGAATAAGTACACCACCATCGGCCACACGCGATTGCGCCCTTTGCTCGTAACGCAGACGCGCAATGACAAAGTACAGCAGGATGGCCATCGAAATACTCTCCGCACCAGACTTGGACAGTCTTTCGATAGAAACGTACTGCTCGTCCACCATCTCGACGACCTTAAGCAGCTTCAGTCCAAGCTTATGACCGGCCAATTCCATCACCGCACGGGTTGCCAGTGCGGCTCCCGACTCGGGGATGTTTCCGTCTGCCGCCAACTGGCTCATCAAGGGCCCCAAGCGCTCTCGGCGGGCTTCCTTGCTCAGACCAAAGATTGACTTTTGCATCGTCAGGACCGTCCGCCCGGCAACGCGTGGGACATGATTGGGAAGCTTAAGCGTCTCGGTTGCTCGCCTCAAGAGCGATAGCGCGTCGCCGACCAGCTGCGAGAGTTCAGTGACCGCACGCTCGAAGTCTTCGTCCATCTTCGCGAGCTCATCGGAAATTACAGCCTTGCGCTGGACGATGCCATTCTCGATGCGCTCGTAGTCTCCCAGCGCTTCCTCAAGGGTGTTCCGGCGGAGCACATCCGCCAACTCCACGTCCGATTTTTTGAAATCTTCACTCAAAGCAGTCAACCGCACATTCTCGAAGAGATGCTGTGAACGTTTCCACTGCTTCTGGGAATTCTCTGCAGCCAAGCGGTGCTCGTCGCTCAAGCGCGCTGCCTCGTCAACCGCAACAGTTGCGTCCAAGAAAGCATGGTCCAGCAACTGTGCAACAGTTCCTGTTGATTCGAGATTCTCTGGCACGAGCCCCGCAATGGGCTTCATTGCGTTCGAAAACGAATCGACATACTTCTCAAACTCCACAGCTCGTTGCTTGGCTTGCTGAACGGCAGTCTTGGCTTGCGCGACCTCTTCAGTGGCATTGCTGACAGCGACCGACGCCGCGCTAATTGCCTCCACGAGGCCGTCCTCCGATACTTCGTCAATACCGACAATCGAATGCTCGGGATGCTTCCGATTCCTGCGAAAATCATCCAGCTTCTCGCTTGCCGCCCCCTTTTCGGTAAGACAGCGATCCTTTCGCGCCTTCGCGGTATCGACACTGCCTTCCGCTTTGGCACGTTGCTGATTGAAGTTCACGTGAAGAAACACGCTTACCTCTTGCACGGGCAGCCCCGCCCCTACATCTGTGTAGCGTGCATTGGCAGCCGTCAGGCCTTGCTCAACGGCTTCCTTCTTCGCAAGCAATGGTGCCGTCTGCTTTTTTTCGGCGGCTTCAAGGGCATCCCGGGACGCTCTGTACAAAGTCTGCAGTTCCGTAACCGTTCGGGGCTGGGCGTCCAGAACTGCCTTCGCATCGAACTCCTTGTCAACGTCCTGCAACTCAGCCAGCGACAGATAGATGCGCTGTGCCTCCTGCGCGTGTCCGTTCGCACTTACGTTGTGCGCAAGGATCTCTTTCTCGATAGTTGGTTTGGTCGACAGCAACGCGTTCAGCGAGTCGGTAAGCCCGTTCTCTTCGCGACGTTTAGCCTCAACGATACCTTCCCAAGTCGGGATATGTACGTCAAAGTTGGATCGGAAATCCGTGACTTCTCGAATTTGGCCCGCAACGTCCGCCAGTTTCCTCCGCTCTTCATTGGCTGAGCGACGAGCCTGCTCAGCCTTATCCCGTTCGGACCGAATCAGAACGGAAACCTCTTCGAGTTGCTGTCCGCAAGTTTCAGCTCGCGCACGCTCTCTCGTCGCTTCGGCGCTCAATTCTTCGAGCTTCGCTCGACCAAAGTCCTGCAAATAGCTGTCGAGCGCAGTTTTGGCTTTCTGAGCCTCCTCAAGCACACGTCGAGCTTGGTTACGGCCGGCTTCTTGTGCTACAAGCTCTTCTTCGATGCGCTCGCCCTTCCTGGCGGCCGCTTCCAGATTGAAAAGGCTATTTTCTGCCGGCCCCAAGACGATAGACGTGTCGCCCATGGCAGCCGGCTTATCCGTGACCAACGAGACGACTACAGGCCTTGTCAGCCCGGGAAGCGTTGGGACAAGCGTCCTGACTTGGTCCAACTGTTCACGCGTCGGGACAGCAATTCCGAGGAATCTGGCGGGGTCACTCTCTACAAGCGACCGAGCAAGCTCTCCTTCGGGAAACACCGCCGCCAGGTATTGTGCGTAGGCTTGAGTGTTCTTAATTCCGCTCTCGGCAAGTGCGCGGACGATCTTCGTGACTTCAGCATCGCGTCCTGCGAGCCCGGTATCACGAATACTTTGCGCATCCTCATCCAGACGAGCGTAGTCCAGTTCTGCCTGGGTAGCATCGGCCTGGACCCGTTGGATGTGCGCGTCCAAGAGACCACCAAGAACCTCCGAATCTGGATCAGCAACATCTGCACTGATGGCACGACAAATCTGCCGATTCGTCCGCAGCGCGTCCTGCTGTGTCAGGCCCTTCTCCAATTCGCCCTCGAAGCGGCAGGCCGCTGACACGGCTTCCGCCTGGTTGAGCAGAAGAGCTTCCCTTTGTTCTCCGCAGGCACTCGCAGCTTCGTCGGCGGTTACCGCAATCGCATCAAACTCGCCAGCAGCTTGCTCATGTCGCGCCCTATCCTGCTCCAAGCGCACCAGCGCATCACTCGCCGACTCGTCAGGCTGAATAGCCTTACTGTCCTCAAGGCTTCTGCGTCGCCTGGACGCCTCCGTGAGTGATGCGTTTGCAGTAATTCCTTCTTTCTGCGCTGCGGTCCTAAGGTCGAGAATAGCTTTTTCTTCGCCGGCCAGCGATTCAAGCCGTTGGCTGAGCTTACTCGCCTCCTCCTTAGCCTCACCCTCTTCATTGAGCGCCTTTTGGCGAGCACGGACCAGACCTTCGCGTAGCAATGCAGCGCGCTGCCCGCATTCGACTCGAATGGGCGCAACTTCCCCGTTTGCCTTGTCTATGGCGCTCCTCAACTCTGAAACCTCGAGTTTCCGAGCACTTATTTCCGCCAGTATCTCAGCGGCGTTCAGCAAGCGTACATGCCGTTCTGCTCCCTTAAGGGCGTCCGACGCTTCCTGCAGCGCACCCTCTGCACGCCGAAGACCCCGCAGTCGCTGCTCGTCTTCGTAGGCTTCGCCATTCTTCAATGCGCTGACCTTTTTGGTCTCAGCGCTCTCGGCGACCTCGCTTTGCTTGCGTACGAGTTCTTGCTGCTCCGTCCTCAGAGCGGTCTTTTCGCGGACTCGATGCTTCAGCGTCTCGACGGCGCTAGCGATGCGACTCCCGATCTCGTGTTGCTTCAGCACCGCCTCCCCGTACGCGCGCGCAGCGGCTGAAAAAGGCTGGTACACACCTTCGAACCGAAGAAGCTGCCCCATCGCCTCTTCCAGTGGCTTTCGGGTTGAGATGCGTCGGCAATGCGCCGCCACCGCCTCCCGCACCTGGTCAGCTCGACTCGCATCCATCGTCAGCATAAGAAAGCGACGCACAAACTCCCGCTCGTCTTTAAAGGACAGGAAGGCTTCGTCCATCGCACCTTCCTTGCGGTTAAAATCAACCTGGTGCTTCAGCAGTTCGACGTCCAGACCAACCGCCACCAGAGCCTTGGCCCAGTCCGCCTGATTCTGCGTGAAATAGAAGACCTGCTCTCCCCAATCTGCACGCATCTTGTGCAGCCAGGTTACGACATCATCGCGCGATGCCAGAATCTGTTCCGGCCCACAGCGAAGGTTTGGACCAGGAATATCTTCCAGCGTCACCGGACCGGAACCTTGGATCAGGAAGAACCAACGGTCGAGTTCGACTGGCTCGGATGAACGACGAACAACGACGATTTGGCCCGTTATCACGGTCCGTGTGGAACTGGCTAGATCCCCAGGCATCCGCCATTCGAGTGCGATGATGCCTGGCAAGCCGTCCTTGTCGAAGTAGTCTTCAAAGCGCTGTCCGGGGTTGGAAAGCGTTTGCAAGAACTCATCTCGTGCCGTACGAATGCATGAGAAAATCAGAGACAAGAACGTCGTCTTGCCACCCTGATTGACCAGGTTGTAAATGGTATGTGTAGGGTCGTTAGTCGCGCTGTCCGTAAAATCGAGCGGAATGCCGTCGTACCAGGCCAGCTTATGTCCCGCGTTGGCAATGTAAGCGCGCGATAGTTTATGCATGCGGTTTCTCCTGCTCGGCGTTCATAGCCTCTCTTGTTGCAAGGAACAGCCGGCTCGTCGATTCGCGCAGCTGAACAGTAAAACGCCAGTTGGCCGTGTAGCGAGAATTCACACCGTCATCATCTTCGCAGCGAACCAAGCCGGCATCCTGCAAAAGGCGGAACACCATCGACACAAGCCCCTCCAGCGTGCTGGTCGTACGACGCTGCTGCTCGGGACGAGCCTCGGGCTTGAGCAACACACTTTGCCAGCCGGGTTCCAACTCTTTCGGCAATCCTTGCAGCTCCGCAGTACCGCGAGCCGCGAGATGCTGGCAGACGAGTTTGAGAGCGCCAAGCGCCTGGCGCTCGGTGACGGGCGGCGCGTTGTACATTTCGTCGTCCAGTGACTCGCCAGTTGGGTAAAAGTGCGCCGCAATCGCCGTGTGAATTAGCACCACTAGTGCCTTCTCTTCCAAGGTCAATGCCGTCCGCATGTCACCTAGCCGGAAGGCAAAACGGCTTTCGTCGTCAACGGGCATGAGAACCAGACCGCGTGCGGTGCCCGACAGTACTGACAGCGATAGTCCAAGCGCGATTTCCTGGACTAACTCACGAAAGCTTGGCTGCCCTTCATACAGAGCAAGAAGGTCACGGTACTCTTTATCATTTGCTGGCACGAGACGCGCTTGGAGGCCCTTGGCAACTAGACGCGCTGCGCTGCGTGGTGTGATATCAAGATTCATTTTGGTCTCGCCCAACGAAAACGAGTTTTGTGCCAGCAACCAGACTGGTTTCGAAACGACCATCCGTCGATGCATCTACGGGGAAAGGAGACTCATCCCTTGAGAAGGCCCGATACATCATGAAAGTCATATATTCCTGCACGGTCCGCCCGAGTTTCTCCTCTTCAGCGTGTGCGAGGATCTTCGCGATATCGGTCTCACTTCGCTCCCCGAAATGCCGGCGCAAGAAACTCTCTGCGAGCTCGACCTCGGCTTTGGAAAAGCGCGGAGCGGAACCCTCAAGCGGTACCAGATCGCCGACGACCGCGGAAGCCTCCACACTCTGCGACTGGGGCGTCAGCAGCGTCGCAAACATCTGCTCCAAGTGATAGAGCTTAGGTAGACCCACGCCAAAGAGGGCGTGACCATGCACGTCAGCGAAATTGGCGAGCGTCGCGGTTGGCAAGTCCGACAGTTCCGGAAGAACTACCTCTTCGACATTGGGCAAACGGTGTCGCCGGCGAGTTCGAAACAGGCTTCGGGCTGCATCGCGGTAGCGCTTTCCAGCTTCACCAACCAACTGGAGCAAGCGACCTGTGGTCGTCAGCCCTCCTTCTACCGTTTCGCGTAGACGGACGAATTTGTCCCTAGTTCTGGCATCCGATGTGTTGTTCAGGCTGTCAGTTACAGCCTGCAGAAGTTGGTGCTCCTCTTCCATGCGAGCATCAATATGGCTGCGGGCCTGATCCAAACTAGGTGCTAGGTCTTCCTGCCAGCGAACCACATCGGGAACGCGATGCGCCCGTAGCAGTTGAGTGCTGATTTGCTCAAAGTAACGCCTACCTTCGTACAGGGCTCGCTGCGACGCTTCCATCGCCTGGTCAATGTTGCCGCGGCGAATGAACTCGTGGAGCATTTTCTCCATCAGCGCCTGCATGTCGGCGGCGCCAAAGTCGAGCATCCCTAGATAGACAAGGAACCCCTCGTCGGAGACCCGAAAGTAATACTCATCGTCCTCATCTGAGCGCTCGTACCGCAGCAGGAAAAAACTATGCGCACGGGTCTCCCCGGAAATCGCATCGAAGTAGTCGAAGCTGAACTGCTGTGTCTTGTTTTCCGCGTTGTGTACGGTGTCCAGGACCTCACGAGCAATGGTGCGTGCCTGCTCTTCGACGAGCGATGGCTTCATACGCTGCGCAGTCTCTGCTACGTAAGTAATGATCTCGGCGAATGTTCTGCCCATGCCGAGCGCCCCGCCATCCATCACGAATACCAGCAGCGCGAGCACAAGATAGTTGGTATCAAGGCCAGCCCATAAGGCTTCATTGCCATCGGCACGCCGCGATTTCAGTGCGAACTCGAAGAGCGGGCGCATGAGCAGCAGATTTCGCTGTTGGCGCCCCAAATCCAGGGCGGTCGGCCTCTCAAAGCCGGGCGACACGCCGCCGCTGCCCCCTTCGAGAAGATCCTTACGAGCGTCTACGGCAGACATTTGACGAGCGTCCCAGACCATCCCGAGGAGTGCTGGGGAAAGAAGTTATTCGTAGCCAAGACCATTCGTTACTCGAGGGAAATAATATTGACTGTGGAAAAATAGTGACTAGCGGCTACGTGTCAGTCGGCCAAGGCGCCTGGATCTGATGCTGCAGGGCGATTGGCGAGTCCAGTTGTCAACTAGCGTTGTCCGCGACATCTTGCTGAACAACCTTTGATCGTGGGCGTCGGTTCGGCAACTGGCTCAGTGATTCGAATAAGCGCTCGGCGTAGACGTAACCCATCTGCTTCACCTGCTTCGGAGTGAAGTAGAGCCAAGCACATAGGATTGTCAGTGACGCGACCAGCGTTACACCACCGGCGCCGCCAGGGCTTAACAATGCAGAAGCATTGAAAGACAGTGGCCAAAAAGTGACCGCGTGACTGAGTAACAGCCCAGCCGGGATACCAACGCAGCAGGTAGTGATACCCATGGGCTTCATCGCAAGCATGTTTCGATGGAATCCATACGCAATGTTTTCCTTGAGCAACAGCGCATGCTTGCTACCTCTGGTCGCTTCGCGCAACTGCCGCGTTGCCCCGACATACAGTTGGTCAGCCGAAGCAGGGTCTTCTTGCTCATCCTGACGGCTGGGCATCACGATGCCCAGCTTGGCCGTGATCAGGCTGTGATAGCGCGCGGTGCTGTACGGGTCGAGAAAACTGTCTCGATGTCGGAGGATTAACGTCGTTGGCATCCCGCCCCATTCGGACACCAACCGCTCCTCTAGGCGCTTTCCCCGGCCGCGCGCAATGCTCGCTAGCGCGTAAATCGCCCCGCAGCTGGCAACAAGACCAAGCAAAGCAGTCAAGACGGGGTTGCGCGGTCCGAATATCCACAACAGTGGCACGAGCAAAGGCAACGCAGTCAGCAGTCCCGGGAACACGCGAGCCTTTCGCTCATACGGATCGCGCACCTGATTGAAAAGCGCCAGCATGTCCACGTAGCTCCTCTTTTCTTGGCTTACAGACCTTCAGACTGAGGGTTCAGATACGGCGCCAGTTCAGCTCGGTTTTTGAGTACGATTTGTTGGCGAGACGCCCCAGACTCATCTGCGTCCATAACATGGAAACGCCGAAGGAAGTAAAACACCAGCGCATGACGACACTCCAGTACCACGGTGCCGTCTTGCATGCCGTAATCGAGTTCAATCGCGCGCCTCTGGCCCTCTGTCAGTCCAGGGTGTGGCTCCAGGACCAGCCTGAGTATGCGATGCCATTGGTGATCGTCTTCCGCCCCTTTGCCCGGCGTACGCAATTCCTCTAGCTCGGAAATGCGTGCAATCACGAAGTCTCGATAGTCCTGCCTCTCGGAGCAATAGGCGCGAACGTGCCAGCGCGAACCATCGTGCGCGAGCGCATGCGGGGAAACTGTGCGTTCCCGCGGAGTGGCGTGCGACATGGACTGATATTGCATCCGCACCGTCGTCCGCTCCCTGATTGCCCGTAGAAGCATAAGCAGGGTGTCCAGCGCCAACGTCCGATTCGGGCTGGGTACGACGCCTATTTCTGGCCGACTTCCAAGAAAGGTCGCACCCGGTAGCAACACGCCCGCTTCACTGGCAAGCAGTTCGTTCAGATAGCGGGCAGGAACGTCTGCGCCGAACTGCGAGACGAAATTCTTTCCGACCAGATAGGTCTTGCTACTCCCGTCGTAGTCCGCGTTGTCTGGAGCCAACGCTCGATAGCGCGCGATGTCGGCGGACGCTTGGGGGGCCGAGATTCCAAAAAACTCGGTGAGATCGCTACGGTTGATTCGGCCATCCCACTGCAGGCGAAAGTCGATGAACTCGAGCCTTCGCTCCTGCCCCCAACGAGCCACTGACCCGGAAGGCGAAGGAGCTTCCGCGGAGTTTGACTGGGATTGTAAATTTTCCATTCGGCTATTGTCACATACAGAAAGAAACTTTACTATAGAAACTATACGTAAAGTTAATTTACATATAGTTTGTTGTCCATTGGCTCGGCAGTCGCTGTACAAAGTTAACAAAAAGGCACATATGACTCCTGAAATCACCTTCTTCCCCGTTGGAAACGGCGACATGACGCTCATCAGGCTGTCGAGCGGACGCACGATTCTCATTGACACGAATATCCGTCAGGTCTGCGACGGGGTCCGCGACGTGCTGAAAGATCTTCGCGAGCGACTCCGTACGGACGACGAAGGACGCCCGTACGTGGACGTCATGATTCTCAGCCATCCCGACCAGGACCACTGCCGTGGCTTCGAAGCGCACTTCCATATTGGCCCCCTCACCGATTACCCGACCAAGGGCGAGCCATCGAAAATCGTCATCCGCGAGATGTGGTCTTCGCCGCTGGTGTTCCGCCGCGCGTCTAAGAACCACACGCTTTGCGACGACGCCAAGGCGTGGAATCGCGAGGCCAAACGTCGCGTCGCACTTTTCAAGGAAGAAGGGCTCGGCGAGGATGGCGATCGAATCTTGATTCTCGGCGAGGACACCGGGGGTAAGACCGACCAGCTGGGCGAGATTCTCGTCAAGACCGATGCGACGATTACCCGCGTTGCAGGTCATGCCGAGGAAAAGTTCAGCGCCCTGCTTCTCGCACCAATGAATGCCGATGATGAAGTTGACGCCGATAAGCTGTCCAAGAACGAATCGAGCGTCATCATGAATTTCTCGATTGGCACTGGAGCCGTGTCCGACGCTGTGAAGTTCCTGACCGGCGGCGACGCAGAGGTGTACATCTGGGAAAAGCAGTGGAAGCGACACGAGTCGAAAGCAGAGAACCTCACCTACGACCTGCTCCTGTCACCGCACCATTGCTCGTGGCACACGCTTTCGTACGACAGCTGGAGCGAGAAGAAGGAAGACGCCAAAGTTTCGGCCGATGCGCGCAAGGCACTGGCGCAGGCTCGTGCAGGCGCTTACATCGTAGCCAGCAGCTGTCCGATCCTGGACGACGACAACGATCCGCCGTGTATCCGCGCCAAGCGCGAATATGACAGTATTGCGAACGGCGTGAAGGGGCAGTTCATCAATACGTCGACCCATCCGAGCGAAAAAGCGCCCGAACCGATGACTTTTGAGATCACCTCTGGTGGCGTAAAGGCCAAATGGAAATCGTCGGCTGTCCCGCGCACGGCGACGGCGTCTTCCGTACTCGCCAGCACGCCGCTCTCGCATGGCTGATCCCAACCAGAACGCGCTCTCCAAGGCACTGGAGAGCGCTATCAGCGCAATCGACTCACACCCGGCGGTCCAATCGGTTGATAACATCCTTCCCGACGATGCGGGCAGCACCCGGGTCACGGCAACGTTCGCCGTAAACCTGCCTTCGCGAGCTGCGGCCGCAGGACAAAGCGACAACGGTGTGCGGGCCGAAGAACCGGTCGAAATTGTCTTCGACGGGAATTTCCCGGACAGCGCCCCGGCGTTTTTTCTTCGTAGGGACTTTCCCCGCAACCTGCCGCACATCTATGCGCATGCGCTAGGTGACCCGGTTCCACCGTGTCTGACGGTCGGGGACCCCGTCGATGTACTGCACTCGCAGGGAATGTATCGATTGGTATCACAGATGGCAGATTGGCTGGATAAGGCGGCCATTAACGAACTTACCAACAGCTCTCAGGGATGGGAGCCCAGCCGACGCCGGTACTCGCACAGCATCCTGATGGCACACCCAGATGACCTGGTGCCCGCCAATCCGCCGTGGAGTGCCTGGAAGATGTTCCTGGTCTATGGGGTCGGCACCATCAATGACGATCTCTGGCAGACTCGGGACGACAAACTCGCACCGCATCATGGCGCTCTGACCGCTGCGTGGCTCGCTGGACTATTGCGCAAACGTGAGACTAACGATGACGTTCGTAGCGGCCCCGTCCCCGTTGTGGTCTGCTGGCCTGGCGCCACCGGGCCAGCGGGTGCTGCAGTACATGACACCTACCAAGCTGATACCGTCACTACGCTCGCCGAACTAAGTGCTCGCGCCGCGGAATTGGGTTGCGCCACGTCGTTTCAAAACTTCGTAAGCAATTTCAATGCCCTCGCCAGGAATGTGCGCGACCGCCAGTCGCTTGACCTTTGCTTCATATTCCCGATCCGTCGTCCGTTGCACATTATCGGCCAACAGTCATGCTACGAGATGCTGGCCTATCGTACTATCCTCCAGCTTCCAGGGACTCTGAAACTAGATTCCGCTCATACCGTGAAAGCGGTTGCGATGCTTACTCCCGTTTCCTCCGAACTCTTGCAGAGAACGTCCGGAATACCCGTTGATGTTCGCCCTCGCAGGCAATGGAATTTCGTGGGATGCGGAAGCCTTGGGTCAAAAGTCATCATGCACTTGACTCGTGCCGGCATACGTCCGTCGCTATTAGTCGACCGCACCGTGTTCCTTGCGCACAATACCGCCCGCCACGCATTGCTTCCTAGCGCCCCCACCTGGCGCACCAAGGCTAACTTGATGGCAGACGTAGTCGCCGATTTCAAAATGGATAGTCCGGCAGTGTTCGCCAAGGACGTCCGCGCCCTCCCCGCCAAGTACGAGAAGTACCGGACCAAGCTTTGGAATCCTGACGCTTTCGTGGTTAATACGACTGGATCGCCAGCCGCGCGTAGTTTTCTGACCGGGCAACCCTTCACTGCACGCGTCATTGAAGCGGCCTTGGTCAACAAGGGTTCCGGCGCCTACCTTACTATCGAAGGACCCGCACGTAGCCCGAACACCAGCGAGCTCATGTATCACAGCTACGAGCGCATGCGCGAACACGGCCTTTTGCGCGAATCACCTTCTATCAATGACAGCGCGCTGACAGTTGGCGTCGGCTGTCACTCCGTTACCATGCCAATATCGGATGCGCGTATTTCGCTGGCGGCAGCAAGTGTGGGCCAGAAACTGCTAAATATCGAGGTCCAAGGACCACCAGAAACAGCGAGTGCAGCCGTTGCTGTCGTCGGAAACGATGGCATGTCGGCGTCTTGGCAAAGTGAGACCGTCGGCCAGACGAACGTTGCACGCGTCTACGATACCGAAGGGTGGACCGTCCGAGTACTTGAGCATGCCCATCTGCAGATCCTAGAAGACGTGGCACGTTATCCTGGCCGTGAGACGGGCGGACTTATCGTTGGTGGTATCTGCTCAACGACACGGGAAATCTACATTACGTCGGTCTTGCCAGCGCCAATTGATAGTCAGCGCTCGGCGGGACGATTTGTGTTGGGCGTGGAAGGCCGTGCTGCATCCATCCAGGTGTACGAGGAATCCGCAGGAGGCACCCTCTGGTGTCTAGGTACCTGGCACAGCCATCTCGAACCGAGCGGACCGTCGCAGATGGATAAAGATACGGCCAAGCTTCTGGATGGAGAGCTCCGGCACGCAGCCGTTTTGCTGATTCGCCACCCAGAAGGGTATGCCGCCCTAGTGCGCGACGGGGCACCGTAGATTCGGCCTCCGCCCACCATAAACCGGCGCCTTCACACGTGTATGGTGCGCTACTGGGGGACGGCTAGCACCCTGCGCGGACCGCAAATTGGCGCCGATTACCAACGTGGTGCTGGCCATCATCGCCGTCGTACAGATTCTTCTCGTGCTCAACGCGAATGAATCAGCACGAATCTCCGCGAATGCTGCCGTGAGAGCGGCCGACACAAGTACACAGGCAAACAATTTGAGCCGGCAATCCCTCATTGCGGACCAAAGACCGTGGATCGCCGTATCGTTCGAACCTGCCGGGCCCATCACATGGCCCGCAGGCGGGTTGCAAATTTCTTACAAGGACACTCTCAAGAACATCGGGAAGAGCCCTGCTTTGAATCTGAAGCACGTCCAAGGCATCGCACTTGCCCTGGACATTGACTTGCCGGAGCAGGCCTCGCTGCGTCGACTGATAGCAGCAAACAACACTGGCGCCATCAACCTCATGCCTGGCGAAGAGATCCAAGTAATTGGACACATTCAAAGGAGCAGGGACGAAGTAACACGGTCGGCTGCCGCTTGGGCCGGCGACGGCCCAAGCGGCAGCCGACCGGTGCTCATTGGCGCGGCGGACTACAAGACATCCTTCGACGACGAAGTACGCACCACGGGCTTCATCTATGAAGTGGGATTCTGGGATCCTGCGAAAGGGATTACGGTGACAGCGATGGATCCTCTGGCGGACGGGGAAATCCCACCAGAGCGGGTCCGCATCCGCCGCCGCCCAAATATCGACGCGCCAGTAAACTAGGCCCTATTTGGGTCAGATGGACGCATGCGTAGCCAATGCTCTGTCCGTGGCATCGACAAGAGCCTTTAGAAAGCGAATCGCCTTCTCCAACTCCTCTCGCCTGACGAGGTGCGGAGGCGGAGCGCCTTGGACTACCGGCCGCGCGCGATGTGCTGCGTCTCCTCGCTTGCCGATGAGGTCATCCAGCGTCTTCTTTACTCGAGCGCGATCAAACTGCGGCCAATCCCAGAACTCGGTAACGTCGATACCAGCGTACTCTTGGAACAGACGCTTGGTCTTGTCGGTGTTAGGATTGTGGAATCGCTTCAATTCATCCTCGAGCCTTCGCCTCACGAAGTCTCCCACCGGGCTTCCCGAAATCATCTTCAGCCTGACGTGCATCTCCTCCCGGATTCTGTCCTCAACATATGTCTCCCAGGCCGTTAGCGCCATAATCAGGCCTGCTCGCTTCAGTACTTCAGCGCTATCAGGCGGTGGCTTCGAATTCATGGAATCAAACAGCGACAGCAACACCTCCGCATCCATAATGGCACTGGCGAACGTGTTCTTTGCGCGGGATGTGGATAGCATATGCCGCTTGATGTGAGGGTGGGATGCTAGGCCATGCGGCGACACGGCCTAGCAGTGTCACAAGCGTGGAGAGTATCGTTATTCTTCCGCGATCAAGAACCGATTCGGGTTCTTTCCCAGCCATGCCGGGGCACGGCCTCGACCCGACCAAGTCGCGCCAGTCTTTGGGTCACGATACTTCGGGGGCAGCGGCTCCCTTGCTGCCTTGGCGGCTCCAGTGCCAGCGGGACGACCACGGCGGCGCTTGCCTTGAATGTCCTCGAGGGACAGACCGTATTGCTCCATCAGCGTGCGGATCTGCTCAATGACCCCTGCCACTTCCGTTGCGCGGACTTCTGCGAGTTGAGCTTCCAGAGCTTCCTTCTGTGCCAGCAGTTGCTTGTAGGTTGCCATGCGGACTTCTCCTTGTGGATCCATCGCGATGATAACCTGATTGGAGCAGCGTCAAACGCGGTTTCCATTTTTTGCAGTGGCGGTTGCGAGCGGCTACCTTAGAACTTTAAGAAGACGAAGGGATACGCTCCGAACACGAACAGGATTGCCGACAGCCACCCTGATAGTTCCGCGCCTCTGAACCACAATTTACCAGCGGTAGTATCCTTCAGGAGTTCTTTTGCTTCGGGCTGCCGTGGCCCGGGATGAGTATCCCAAATCCTAAGCCTAGCATCGAGGTCCTTCATTCGTGCAAGCGCACCGAGAGAATTGAAGTACATATCGAGAACGGCGAACGCTAGGCCGACCGCAAAGAACACAGCCGAGGGCACTCCCAGCAAACCGGACACCTTCTTGGCGGCGTCAGTACTTGCATAAAGGGCGGCAGCGCCTGCCAGCCCTGCACCATTCACGAACGCCAAGTGCTTTACGGTTTCAATTGTCCAGACGTTGTGCTCGGAACGATGATCTTCGCGCCAAGCTACCGCTGCGGTACGAATCCTCCCTCTGTATTCCCTCACACCGACATCATCATGGTCCATTTGAATCTCATGTACTTGAAAACGAAACGAAGCAGCTGCACGAACTGGTACTAAAAAGTCGACTATTGAAGCCGTGCGCTGGTCTGCCACGCAGTCTGCAAGCGCTCCCGACTGGCCGCCCGTAACTTCAACAAGCCCAACTCTCGTGCCATCAGAGTTAGAGCCGCTTCTTCATCATGCCCATCGCCTCGCAGTTTGCTGGCGAGCGAAGTGAGTTCCGAAAGTGAGATTTCGTCCACCGAGCGCGCGTTGCCGACGGAAGACCGACGGAAACCAATGACTTCCGTGCCATCACTTCCCTTCGGCCAAAAGAAGGTGCCGACGTCCTCGTTCCGCGCAACGAATTGCGATTCAGCGAGCCGTACGACGCGGTCCTGAATGCGAGAACCTGTTCTCGACCAGCTATGTGCACGCGCGATGCGCCGGGCGAGCACCTCGTCCCGCACCGGCCCCTCAACGGAGATGACATGCTCGATCATACCGAGCAGGGTTGCGTCGTAGTCCGCGTCGAAGAATGAGTCTGGACTGATGGCGTAGCCCGCTATCAACAGGTCGACCTCCACGAACGCATCCACAGGGTCCGAGGCCGGCGCGGAGGACGCAGGATGATTGGAGGCGAAAACGGCTGGGCCGACCTCGATATCCTCACTCTCAATTCGAGCTGAATCGGAAGTTGAAGGGGTCTGCGGAGCCGCCGCCGGTGGCTTTGCCATGGCGGCATCGATTGCTGCCTTGGCCAGCGCTTCTGCACGCTCAGCTTCCTCGTCGCGAGAGGCACGCTTTGCCGATAGCAGTGCAGAGAGCTGCTGATGGATTTTCTCCGCAACACCGTTGGCGTCGATCCACCAGTCCGTCGACCAGATTCGCACTATCTCCCATCCAAGGCCGCGAAGCACCTGTTCGCGCAGCTTGTCCCGGTCACGCGCTGTCGCTGAGCGATGATATGTCGCGCCATCACACTCAACCCCGGCCAGATATGCCCCAGGAGCGTCCGGGTCTACGACGCCAAGGTCGATACGGAATGCAGAGACGCCAACCTGCGTATGGAGATTCCAGCCCTTGGCCGTCAGTGCGGAATGCACTGCCTGCTCAAATGGGCTATCGAAGCCGCCCAAACTCCCTGCAACGGCCTCCCCTAGAGCCCGAGCTCCCCGCTCGCCAAACTCCATAAAGTGCTTCAGATCGCGAACGCCTGCGGCCTGGGTACGCGAAAGGTCCAGTTGTTCCGGACGCAAACTAGAGAATACCCGCAATTCGTGCCGAGCTCGGGTGACAGCCACGTTCAGGCGGCGTTCACCGCCCTGCTTGTTCATTGGCCCGAAATTCATGGACGGCTCACCGCTGACGGTCGGGCCATAGGTAAGCGAGAAATACATAATGTCTCGCTCATCCCCCTGCACACTCTCAAGGTTCTTGACAAAGATTGGCTCGAGCTCGGTATCCATAAAGAACGGCTCGATACTGGCGTCCTTACGCCGCTCTTCGTCCAAGAGGTCAAGAATGAGCGTTTGCTGCTCGGTGTTGAACGTAACAACGCCTATCGTCAACCCGGACTCGCGGAATCCCGGCTGCTTCAGGCGCGCTACAAGGTCCACAACCAGGGCCTTCGCTTCTGGCTTGTTGATACGCGCCCCTCCCTTCTCATAAAGTCCCTCTTTGATGAGATGGAAGCTGACAGCACGGTCGTTCGTCACCGGCGATGGGAAGGTTACAAGGCCACCTTCGTAATAGCGATGATTCGAAAACGCAATGAGGCTCTCATGACGGCTGCGGTAATGCCACGACAGGTTCCGAGTGGGAAGGTTCGCGGCAATACATTCGTCAAGAATGCTCTCGAGGTCGCTCTCTACGTCAATATCCTCGGAATCCGACTCCGCACGGTCAAAGAAGCTCGTCGGCGGAAGCTGCTTCGGATCGCCAACCATCACAACCTGCTTGCCGCGAGCGATCGCTCCAATGGCGTCCCACACCGGAATCTGCGACGCCTCGTCGAAGACAACCAGGTCAAAGTCCGCCGAGTCTGACGACAAGTACTGGGCGATGGACAATGGGCTCATCAAGAGGCACGGCGTCAGAGACAATACCGCGCTTGGAGCTTGGCTCATCAGCTCACGAAGAGGTAGATGCTTACTCTTCTTGTTCATCTCATAGCGAAGCACACCCCACTCCGAATCGCGCGACACGCTCTTCTGCGTCGGGAGACCGGAGGAAAGTCTGGCTCTGACCCAGGATTGCGTCAGCTTAGTAAAGCGCTCGTCAAGCTCACGGAAGTCACGAATGCGCTTCTCGTGTTCAGCAGACACGAAGTTCCGAAGGACATCATCGGCATCCACAACTGCATTCAGCCACCAGCGCGCATATGCAGTGTCGAACATCTCGCGAATGTCACCGGCCGCGACAGCACCATGTTCCACGGCAGCAACCAGCGACGCGAGGCCCAACGAGATCGCCTGGCCGCGCGCCTTGCGCCATGCGCACCACGCGTTCAGTCGACCTTGAGAGTTGATGACTTGCGACGCCTTATCCCCGATTTCGGCTGGGGTCAGGTTCAGTATCGATACGTCATCACCAGCGAGGCCACTCGCAATGGCAAACTCGCCAGCTGCAGCATCAAGCGAGGCCTTAGCATCCCCATATTGACGTCCGGTTACGGCAATGGGACCGCCCGGCTCCAGCAGCATGTTGCCGCCGCCCAATATGCGGCCAATGCTCTCCCGCACAGCTGCAACACCCCCCGGCGTTCCCGCGAGTGGTGCAAGTGCAGCCAACAGCGACCCATGGAAGGCGTGTACTGCGGCCACCTCATCTGCCTTTGTATGCAGCCCGGCCCAGAGATTAGCTGTCCTTTGCGCCAAGTCTGCCAGACTACCAAGCTCCTGCTCCAGGCGAACGAGCTTACGCATGCCAAGGAGCGTACGAGCCGGCAACTCGCCACACCGCCCCATCTCGACAAATGTCAGGCCGCTGTCCGTCCACTTCCTTCCGGCCTTGGCCTCACGGAGCGCCGACTGATACACCGCAAACGACATGGCAACTGCCAAATCCGTTTCGTAGCCGGTCCAGACGCCCGGCATGTCCGCTGCCACACGTTCCAGTCGCGTGAGCTCTGTACCGAGGTTGCGAAGCTCCTTCATCCGTGCGAGGTCGGCACGCGGAATATCACCGCATGCGCCCTGTGCAATCGGCTCAAGTCCAATGTCTTCCCAATCCGCACGATTGCGCGAGGCCACGAGGGCCTTTTGGAATGAAATGGATGCTCGAGCCACATCCAAGTCAGTCTCCAAGGAAGTCCAGACACCGCCGGTCGAATGCTTGAGGTCAGTAATCTCAATTACCTGTGTACGGAGGTCGTCAATCTTGACAAGGCGTTGAACATCGTTCTCGATTGTCGGCTCTCCTGGGCCGTCGGCGGCTTCCTTCAGTTTCTTGATCAGCGCCTTCCGCTTCATCCAGCTCATTGGCCACGCCGATGCCTCCACCTCGTCCAGTTCGGTCTTCAGTTGCTTGACGAATGTGCTAGTGAGCTTCGACTTGTATGGCAGCGACAGTTGTCGCGTCTCGTCTGCGATTGCAGAGACGAGTCCGACGCCATGCTGCAGCTTTTCGAGTACGGCCGGAGCCCAAGGCCCAGACAACTGCTCGATAAGTTCTCGATGTCGCGTAAGTGCGGCTATGGCTTGTCGAATAGTTTCGATTCGCTCGGCATCCAAGGGCGCAGGCAGCGCGGCCATGACTTCACTATGCTCCTGGACCAGTTGCACAGTTCTGTTCAGACCTTCAAAAATCTGCTTCGCATCTGCCTTCAGTACGAATTGCCAATCGCGACCTGCGGCATCCGGGAGTATCTTTGCAAGCAAAGCGAGCGCGTTCCGAACTTTCCCGTCCAATGGAGTCTGCGGCAAGCCAACCGTACCCACGAACTCGGATGCAGACGCGTGGTACTGCTCCACCACAGGCTTCAACGCGGCGGACTTCGAGAGCAAAGTGGCCTGCCAACCGGGCGACCACTCACTATGGGCAACGTGCGCGAGCGGAGACGCTGTGAGATTACGCTCGCCAACGGCTTTCGCGTTCACATCAAGGAGGTCGGCTGCGTTGCGGAGCCTGTCTAGCGCGCTTCTATCGTGCACCTCTGCCCCCGGCCAGGACAGCTCTACCATCGGCAGTTCTCTGCCGGCGACAACCACTCCGATTGCGTGGTAGGCGCTCAACCCGTTCGAATGACGAGCATGGAGGCGTTCGACGTAGCGATTCAGCTGCGCACGCACCGCTCCCAACCGCTCTGCCTCAGCGATCCAGTCCTCCGGCTCAACTGCGTTCGCAGCGTCCCAAGATTTTCGGAGCTGCTCGAGCACTTCGAATTTGCGAGCCTTGCTGGAATGCAGCTCAAGGCAGAAGCCTCCGAGCCCGACATCTTTCAGACGCCGGTAGACGACGTCCAGAGCCGCCATCTTCTCGGAAACAAACAGCACGCGCTTCCGCTCAGCCAAGCATTGCGCAATCAAGTTAGCAATGGTCTGGCTCTTGCCAGTACCCGGAGGACCGATGAGCACGAAGTCCTTGCCCTTGCTCGCCGCTGCCACTGCCGACAATTGAGATGAGTCAGCCGGGAGCGGACAGAATGTATCTTGCGGTGGGAGTTCGCGGTCGAGGTTTCTGGCTTCGGGGAACTCGATGGGGCTCGGGTAGACATCTCGCGGTGTATCGATGAGATGCTTGACCACCGGGCTCTGTTTTAACTGGTCTGTCCGCTCGACCAAGTCCTTCCACATCAGGTACTTGGCAAACGAGAACGAAGACAGCACGACGTCATCGACCACCTCCCAGCCCTTGATGTCTTTGACTGCGTCGGAGACTCGGTTCCAGATGGCTCCCACATTCAGGCCTGAGTCATCCTTGGGCAACTCGCCTTCCGCAACGTCCAACGACAAGTCGAAGTCCTGGCGAAGCATCTCAATCAGCGTCGGATTGAAGCGCGGCTCGTCGTCATGCAACAGGATGCTGAAGCCGGAGCGCGCATTCTTGCGCTCGAGGCTGACCGGAACCAGGATAAGCGGCGCCCGAAAACGCTTGTCATCGGTGGCTTCGCGGGTCCATGACAAGAATCCCAGTGCCAGGAACAACGTGTTCGAACCGCCCTCCTGAAGCGCTGCGCGAGACGAGCGGTAGAGCTCGGTCAATCGAGCTTCCATGTCCTCGGGCGTGATACCTACGAAGACCTCCTTCCGCTTAAGGGCATCCAAGGCATGTTGCCGACGCAAGTTCTCACGCTCACGCGCCTCGTGGAGCGCCTGGCTCCGTGGGTCGTTGCCCTCCATAAGTTGCGGACGCGGCAACAGCTTAATGGCGTGCCCCTCGGACAGCAGGTCTTCAAGCTCGTTCGGATCGGGCGCGTCAAGCTTGACCGCCTTCTTCGTAGCCTTGAAGTTGAGAAGGTTGTTCCGCAGTGACAGGTCGAGCAGTTTTCGCTGCCAGCGTGTCAACCGGTCCTCTGGCCGCTCCGGCGTATCGTCGACCGAAGTCTGATGTAAATCTTCCGGAAGGTCCGGAGCTTCTTCGAAATCCGGTTCGACGTCCGTACCCTGCGCCGCAGGTTGCACAGGCGCCGCCACTTCACTGCTGGCCAATGGCTTTATGCGTTGGAGACGAGCGCGCCGGATATCTACCGCCAGTCCGAATTTGTGCTCGTCCGCTTCGGAGATCTGCTCTGCGCCCTTCTCGACTGCGTAGCTGAACCTCGGCATCGGGCGATGGGTAGCCAGCGTGGTCTCGAAGAGCACCAGCTCCTTGAGCCTCACACGCTTGCGCAACGCGGTCACATCGTCGACGACGGCAGTGGTGAATTCTTCGGCCTTCAGCCATACACCGGCGAAGGCATGTCCCTCTGTGAAGACGGCGATAGGGTGCAATCCTGCCTGCTCCAAGGCGGCACAGAACAACAGCGTAAGGTCGAGGCAAGTTGCCAGGCCGGAGTCGGCAATCTGGCCAGGGCCTCGTACCTTTTGGCCCGTGCGCTCGAAACTCGCAGGCGGGAGCGCGTAGTCCAAGCCCATGGACCCCACCGCAGTCCACACTGCCGAAGCCAACTCCCAAGCCCGCTTAGCGCCGTTCGTGTATCCATCAATGGCTCCGCTCTTCCCTGCTTTGCGGAGAACTTCCGATGTTTGCTTCAGGAGCCGCTCTACCGCTGGCTCATTTGGCTGCACAAACGCCGCCACCATGTCCGGCAAATACGAGATGCCACCCCATTGGTTCCGAGGGAGCAGCTCGACTGGAAGCTCAGCGACCGCCAGTTCCTCAGACTCCTGGGTCAGAAGCCGGAGCGTGACGACCGCCTTCTCGGCTTCGGTGAGGCGGCCCAGCAAGGGCCCGTCCAAGGGAATATCAAGGTCAGAGATACGGAGAGTCTGTTCCGCGCCGAGTCGGTCCAGGTGCCAAGTCTTGGCTTTGAGGAACGCAGGCTCGGACGTCGCAACCAGACGAAGATGTTTGTAGTCGACCTTCGTATCATTCAATACGGTGAGGTCACGGATCGCGGGAACGGCGTTCTGGAAGTCCGCCAGATTGATCTTGCCCGCCAATGTGGCGACGACCTTAATGCGCGGCAGCTCTTCTGCAGCCGGCGCCTGCTCGGCGTTCGTATTTTCCATCCAGCCCCGTCCAATGCTTGACTTGGTCCGCCCACGAACCAAGAAGCGAAAACTTGTTGAATCGGCCTAGCTGGATGCTGCTCAGGTAATGCATCGAATCAAATACATTTCTTCTGCCCAGCAGCCGCTCGCCGAGTTATGAAGACACCTCAGTGGGCGAGAATGTTGGCACATTTTTAATACGCCTTCCATACCACGTTCGGGGTGCTCAATAGCGGAGTAGGCGCCCTTTTTGAAACTCTAGGTGACGCATTACTCACGAACCCCGCACCGGTCATTTTAGCGTCATCGAAGATATACTGTATGCCACCGGTGGCTGAGGGACTTATCGGGAGATAGCGGGCAAAGCTCCATCTATTTCAGAATCAAACGGCGCTTACATCGCCTAGACTAACGAAGTATTTCTGCTACCCGCCGCTGCACAACCCTGGTTGTGCAGCGGCGCTCTTTTTGGTCCGATCCAACGCTCTGCCATTCTCATCCCGCACCGGCCCCTACAGCGGCGCGCCGGCGGGTTTGGAAAGAAAGGGACTTCCTCAGTGGCCCGACTGTGGCTCGCATCTGCAGGCGTACCAGGCCGCGGTCCCTCCGGCGATGCGAAATGAGGGCGCTGTGTCGCGATCGCGCGCGCTGGCGGAGTTCGCGCCTTGTGCTAAAGCAACCACAAAAGCGCACGACGTTTCATACAGTTTTCGGACAAAACGGACAATGATTCGAGCAGGTTTCGGACATTGCCACCCCGTTAAGGCCGGCTATCGCGCAAGATTCGGTTAGTAGTGGATAGTCGGGCTATCTATCACGTCCGACGGATTGGAAGGTTCATGAAGGGCTGTCTATAGGCGAGAAGTGCGATAAGCCCATCCCTTTAGGGCGGGCGATGGCGTCAATCATCGGGCTCAGCGCGCAGTTCTGACATCTTCGCCGTCAACAACGGGTAAACAAAGACATGCTCCAACGTTTTGTCGGATTGCGCACGCGCCTGTACGATGTAACGTGTGGCTGGTGATGTCATACCCATCCAGAGCGCCTCGACCTCCCATCTTGGCATCTTCGGAAGGTCTCCCTCTATGCTCAGCTCATAGGTAGGCATTGGGACGAGGTATGTATGGTAGTTCCAACCATCACCGTTCTTGACTCCAACTACAATCGGCATGGCCTTCTCACGCTTCCACCTCTCGATGGCTTGCCAGATTTCTGGGTCTGTCATGTCCGCAAGCCAGATTATCTGAGTACTTCCAAGTTGCACCCTGACGGCCATTAATACGCCGACACGAAGCTGGACTGGCTCGAAGTGCACGCATGACGCAACATTTCCCTCCGGAACACAATGCGCTTTCGATGCTGCCAGCATACAAGTCAGCATCGGTCCAGTGCCCAAGCCCGAAACATCGGCTTTCGACACGCTTGCGTACACGTGCAGTTCGCGCAGCGTTCCTACCACTTCCATGCCTACTTCGAACCCATACATATCAACCATTCGTTCTCTCCTTCAATCTAGGATGGGGAAAATTCTCGCGTTGCACACGCCGTTGACAGTCTCGCGACGAGCAGTCGCTGACCTCATGCAGTAATGACCACGTCCGAGTCTGATCACCCTCGGTGACCGCAGTCCTTGGTATAGCTCGATCGAAGCGCCATGACGTGCTCAAAGAACTCGCGATACGGAGGGGAGTTTTTGGGGTAGCCGCGAAAGCTGCCTCATGTGCAGTTAGTTCTCGGCGCCAGAATTCTTCGTGGGGAGTAGTCCTGAGCGCCTGAGGATCCTTCCGGGTATGCTGCCTGAGTACTCGGCCGACGAATGATGTGATGCAGCGCAAGAAGCTCGGCCCAGGCTACTCCAGCTTCAACTCAAATGCCCTCAGGGGATAGCACGAGCTTGATACCCTTGAACTCGTCGGGTCGTGGCACCGGTGGCACGCGGGCAGACATGAGCGGGTATGCAGTCGGATGGCTTTTGATGTGGTCGACCATACTGAGCCACAGGCCCGCCTCTCCGCAGTCGTATTTCGTGTCTATCATTCCGCCCGGCGTCAGAGCGATAGCCGGCATCTCCGGCAGATAGAACCGGTAGACCCATTCGGTGCCCTGCTCGACGCCGACCACAACCGGCACGAACTTCCATTGCTTCCAGAAGTAGATGTCCTGCCAAATGTCCGGGTCCTTCGCATCGGCAAGCCAGCGAATCTCCAGGTCGCCAACGGACAACTTCATCTCGATGATGGGATGCGCGCCAAGCAGGAGGCTCTCGAAGGTCATGGTCGCCGGCGAGAAATCCCGCGGCAGGCTGGCCAAGGCAGAGGCCGCCACCGGGCATGTCAACGCACCAGCGTAGAGAGGCAGCCCTTCCGGCATCTCCGGCTTGCGCCAGAATCGCGCGAGAACGTCAAAACTGCCTACGGCGTGCACATTGTCGCCAAAGTTGTTCATTCTTTTTTTCATCTGTTGGGCTGCGAGCCAAGCCGGTCGGCGGCTCACACAGGCATGTGTGTTGCCTGCATATAGGTGTAGGTTCGGCGAGGAGGCATGATTTGTGAGAACCAGCATCCGCTACCTGCTCTGGCGCGAGTGTGAGCGAAATGCTCCGAGCAGATAGAGGTCGTTCTCGCTGTGGAGCGACGTCAAACTTTTTTTACCGGGACGGTCCGGGGAACCTGTTGACGTCTTCCCTGCCCTCAGCCCACGGTGGTCACACGGAAAAAATGCGCGACCACGAGGGCCGCGCATTTGAGAGCTATTAGACGTATTTCCTTTCTCCAGGACCCACCACCTTGGACTGGTCAATAAATTGGCTTACCCGCTTCGTGACCAAAGCGTTTACAAAAACATGACGCAGCGGCACTCCTTCAATATCAGTGGTCGCTTGCTCCTCCAGAATTCCGCTCGAAACCAGACGAAGAAGCTGAGTCACTGTAGTTGCGGAAGGCCCCCGATTCGCGCCATTCCGAAATGCTTCGTTACTGAGCGTTCCCGTCGGGCCACCTATTACGCAAAACTTCGCGTCCCAATCTTCCCCGTTCTCAATTCTGAACAGCAGAGGCATACGCCCCACTGTCCGCCACATGTCAATTGCTGCCCACACCTCTGGGTCGACCATATCAGCTACCCAGTAAAACTGCAGCCCTCCCATCTGGAATCGGATTGTTTTCAGCTTGCTTCCACCGAACAGGTTGATGCATCCGAAGCCGAGAACGCTCTTTCCGCCCAAGGACTCGAGCAAATGCTTCTGCTCCTCGGAAATCGGGCACGTCAACACAGGGAGATTTCCTGGCAAGCCACGAGCCTGCTCGAACTGCACTCCCAACGACTGGAGCGTCTCCAATTTGCCGATTGGCAGAAATTCCGACGTGGTGGAAAGAATAAAGCTAGCTTGCATTTCTTTGTCCTAATGAGGTTATGTTGACAGGTATGCGCGCCATCGCATCAAGGCGCAGCAGATCATTCCTTTCGACGCCGAGGCACCAAGAAGGAAATCGAGATCTGTTATTTGGTATAGCGCGGAAAGAATCTGTTTCTGCGTTGGCCCGCAAGCAGCGGGATGCGGGCGATTTCCCGTCGCGAATGGCCGCATATTAATAGGCGAATCACGTGAAAAAAAGAGCTTCTGCGCCGCCCCTTGGATGGGTCACTAAGCTGTTTGGAAAAACTGATTTGAAATAGGTGTTAAGTTTTCGATTAGAGGAAACCCTCTAATTTTCGGATTTTCGAGGCCGTTGCCACGAAACGGCGAGGCTTCGGGCCTTGCCTGGCTGCCTTCAGGAGATAGCTCGCTCGGCCAGCCATGCATCGACGTCCGTCCTGCGCCAGCGAAGCGGGAAGCACGGGCCAAGGTGCGCAGGTGCCGGCAGCGTATGCGGCTGCCGGCGGGCGCGGCGCGAGATTGTGGCGGGACTGACCTGCAGGAGGGCAGCGAGGTCGGCGGCGTCGAGATATTGGTACATGTGAAGGTATAGCTTCAAATGACGCGGTGCTGGTAGGAAGGACGGATGCGTAGTGGCAAGTGGAGGGCAGCATCTCGATCGCGGCGCCGACCGGCTGCCCTACAGCAGAAAAAGCGTGAGGTTATGGCGGCCTATCAGCGCAACACAAGTTCCCACGCCAAGCCGATTTGCGCGAAGACAAACTGGACTGCGGCCCTGCTGGGAGTATTGCGGAAGCGCAATGGAAAGCGAGCACAGCAAAATGCAGTGCTCGCGCGAGTTTTCGGTCTACCTCGTGACCAGCTCAGGCCGGGTCGATTCCAAGCAGGGGTTGGTCGTCTGACTCGCTGTCTTGGAACCAATGTGGTTTGAAGCAATAGACGAGCCCCCTTCCGTTTGGATATGCGAAGCACTCGCGAAGACAGCAATACAACCAATAGAACTCTTCATGACCATGAGCTTTGGCAACCTGCTCATATTCGTCGAAATCGCGGACGAGCTTCGCGCAAACTGCCGGACCGAATGTCACGCCTCTGAGTCCATAGCGAACCAGCTCCCAGAATGGACCGCGCCCGCCTGTGTCGGGATACTTCTCTTTGTCCTCCAAGGCGCCGGCAACCTGCGCAACCCACTCATCTAGGGAACATTCCTTGATGAACCGCGCGTTCTTCGCAACGATAATTGTGAGGATTCGACACCAGTCCAAGAAGATGAGATTGTGGTACTTCCCTTCGACGCGGCATGTAAGTTCCTTTTTTTCCTCGTGTTCGTACACGGCGCCGATTTCCAACCCTTCGGCCAACCCAGGGTATGACCGCGGTGCCACGACCAAAACCACGTTCTTCAGTGGTTCGTTGGTGACCGCGCACAGGTCAAACTGCTTAGGATGTCGAGGTACTTCACGCTTCTTTACGTCGGTCAACGCGACAAGAAAGCTTGATTGCATGGTTACTCCAAATGGGTCAAGTTCAAAACGAAGAGCGGGTCTCTATTGCGAGCTCATGAGAGCAGGTAGTAGCACCTCACTATCCCATTCGTAGTCGCGTTCGCGAAACACGAGTGCAGCCACCAATATGTCATGTAGAACTCGTCGTCGTTGTAGTGATATGTGTCGAGAGACTCCGTCCATCTGCCCACCTCCTTCACCAAAACCTTCGATGCCCGTTCATTCCAAGCATCGAAGTCGGCGACAATCTTCCTGGCTGCACTCGGGCCGAACGCCTCCGTCGAGTAGTCGTTGTGAAGCAACTCAATGAAGGGGCCGTCAGCTGGATATGCGCCCGGATTTTCTCGGTCGAAGCCAACCAAGTCCGCCAAGACATCGTGCCAGTCCCTGCCTTGGCACCCGAATTCCAGCGAGTATTCGTGCCGGAACTCGTAGGTGTAGATGGATGAACCCTTCAATCCGTCCGACCCGTACCTACGAGGTGCCGTGTGGATATACGTCGCGTTTTCCAACCTGTGCCCAGTCTTCGGGTCTATCCACCAGCCAAGCCCGCTGACCCCCTCTTCAAGGAGTTTCAGACCCTTGCACAGCTCATACATATACATTTCTGTTGTTTCCTACTTACAGGTTGCAAGCGAGCCGATCGGCACACCTGCGCAGCATCGAACTAGCTGCATGAACGTATATGTCCAAAACAGGGGGATGATTTGGGCAGAGGGGCACGTTCTGAGGTTTTGAAGCGGCTCGGGCAGAAGTCGGAACCGAAAAGAGGAAGGCAGAGCGGGCTGTTTTTGGAATGCTCGCGAAGGTGAAATTCGGTGCGTTAATCGCACAGAACTGCGGCATCATCGGAAGAGCAACTGCTGCCTGGTGAGGAGGCGCCCTCAGCCAACCACGAGGCTACGTCGGCCCGGCGCCAGCGAAGTGGAAAATTGGGGCCCAGATGCGCGGACGGCGGCAACGTGTGCGGCTGTCTTTTGGCGCGGCGAAGAATTGTCGCGGGACTGACCTTGAGAATGGCGGCAAGGTCGTGAGCGTCGAGGTAGGCGGTCGATGGTAGGTGCATGTCGAGTATAGGCTCGACCTCATAGGCAGCCCCACTCATACGCCTGGGCGTCTACAGCCTCGCTATGGGAGCGCAGGGACTTGATGGCTTTACAGCCTGCCAGCCACAGGTGAAGTGGAGATAGGCTGGACGGTTGCTGCAATCATGCTGTCCAAGGCTCGGCATCGCCCCGCCAAGACGTCCAATGGCGGCATGGGCTCCAGCAATGAAAGGTCGGCCATCCCGAGATGCGCATAATGCATATCAAAGGGCCACGGCAACAAATCGCCTCATTCACCGAAGTTGGTTTTCCCATACAAATCAATAACTTGGGTGAGAATTTCACGGCGGCTTCGAAATGCTTCAATGGTTGTGTAGTTCGGCAATGAATTGCTTAAGCGCCCTTTTCTGCATATGTCACATGAGCCATGGAACTGAGGGAAGGCGGCAACAATGTGCTTCAGATCTCGGCAAAAAATAGGTTAAGTCGCCAAAGCGCTGCTCCAGCTGCCGTGCGGCATGGGACACCGTGGACGGTGCCTTTCCCAGCCTGGCCGCAGCCCGCGACAAGCTGCCGGCGTCGCGGATGGCCTCCAATAAGGCCAATTCATCCTCCGACAACATGTGCAATTCCTTCGAACATATTTGGCGAACCGATCGTATGGCAAACCAGCAGTCGTTGTCCATACTGCATTCACACAATCGTTCAAGTTCATCTTTACCGACTGGAGGACATCATGAATCGCTTCGAAGGCAAGACCGTTCTGGTTACTGGCGGCAATAGCGGGATCGGCCTGGCGGCCGCCCAGGCATTCGCCAAGGAAGGGGCCCGCGTGGTCATCACGGGCCGGGATGCTAGCGCACTGGAAACCGCGCGTGCCACGCTCGGCAATGAGGCGCTCGCCATCCGCAACGAGACCGGTACGGTTCAATCCGCGCGCGACCTCGCCCGGCAACTGACCGATGCCGGCATTCGCCTGGATGCCGTATTCATCAACGCCGGCACCGCAAAGTTCGCCGCCGTACCCGATGTGGACGAGGCCCTGTGGGACGCCACCTTCAACGCCAACGTGAAAGGTGCGTACTTCCAGATTCAGGCACTGCTGCCGCTGATGAATCCTGGCACCTCTATCGTGCTCAACGGCTCGATCAACGCACGCATCGGCATGCCGATGTCGTCGGTCTATGCCGCCAGCAAGGCCGCGCTGATCTCACTGGCCAAGACGCTGTCAGGGGAACTGATCGGCTCCGGTATCCGCGTGAACGTGGTGAGCCCCGGCCCGGTGACGACCCCGCTGTATGGCAAGCTGGGTCTCGACGCGGACACCCTCACGGCTACCGCGGCGCAGATCCAGAACCAGATCCCGCTGGGCCGCTTCGGTGAGCCGGCGGAGATCGCCTCGACAGTACTGCATCTGTCCGCACCGGAATCCGCCTTCATTGTCGGTACGGAAATCATCGCCGATGGCGGCATGAGCCAACTGTGATCAATCCCCCTGGCGGGCCGTGGCGCAAGCGCGGCTCCGCCTGGAGCCGCCATGAACATGCTTTCCCGTATCCGCGCCGTCAACTTAGCCATTTCGAGTCAACGTGAACCTGACCGGAACGTGGCGCCAGGGCCGCCAACCGGCGCCACCCTCCATCACCTTCATGATCGAAAAGGCTCATCATGCTTGAAAGCAATGTTTCTGCCGCGCCGACGCTGCGCCTGAATAACGTGGCATTGGCCGCGGCCGACCTGGAAGCCATGATCCATTGGTATCGGACCGCGCTCGGCCTGCAAGTCGAACAACGTGGCCATTTCGACCCTGTCGGCGCGGACTTCGCCATGCTGACTATTTCGGCTGGAACTGGTGTCGCGTGCGGGTGGCGAGCATCGCCCGCCCGACCGCTCCGCACCGCCGCAGCACCTGCATGTGCTTGGCTGGAAAGCGATTGTGCTGGAAACAGACGATCTGGCTGCCACCACCGCAGCACTAACGGCCCAGGGCGTCGAGATCGTCTGGTCCGAGCAGGCGCTGACGCCGGCGCTGGCGTCCACCATGATCCGGGATCCCGAGGGGAACCTCGTCAACATCTTCGGCAAGCTGGCTTAGCAACGCTCCGCCGCTTCAATTAAGGAGGATGGCCGCCCCTCCATCTCCTTGATCTCGACTGAACGGAAAACATCATGCCGCTTCTGAAATCCACGAGAACCCACGTACACGCGATCGCATGTACCCTGATTTTGTCAGTGACCTTGTTGCTGACGGGCGCCATATTTTCTGCTTCCGCCGCGGAGCCTGCGCTGGACCGGCCGGCCCCGAACGACGGCCAGGCCTATGGCCCTGAGCTTGAGGGCTTCGACTATCCGTATCCGGTGCACAGCTTCTCCTTTATGTCACAGCGCCAGGCTATGAAAATGGCGTACATGGATGTGCGCCCGAAGGAGCCGAACGGTCGGGTAGCCGTTCTTCTGCACGGCAAGAATTTCTGCGCTGCGACGTGGCATGAGACGATCGAAAGCCTCGCCGACGCTGGCTACCGTGTGATTGCGCCTGACCAGATTGGCTTCTGCAAGTCGACGAAACCACAACAGTATCAGTATTCGTTTCAGCAACTCGCAGCCAATACGCACGCGCTGCTGGCCTCGTTGAATGTGTCGAAGGCCACGCTGATTTCCCATTCCACTGGCGGCATGATCGCCGCGCGCTACGCGCTCATGTATCCGCAGCAGACGGAGCAACTTGTCCTCGTCAATCCCATTGGCCTGGAAGACTGGAAGGTCAAGGGCGTGCCACCGATTTCAGTCGATCAGTGGTATGAGCGTGAGCTTCAGACCAGCGCTGACCGAATTCGCCGCTACGAACAAGCGACCTACTACGCCGGCCAATGGCATGGCAGCTATGAGCGATGGGTGCAGATGCTGGCCGGCATGTACCGTGGGCCGGGCAAAGAGGCGGTAGCATGGAATTCGGCGCTGCTGTACGACATGATTTATACGCAGCCGGTCTTGTATGAGTTTGGCCGGATCTCCATGCCAACGCTGCTGTTGATAGGAGACAAGGACAATACCGCAATTGGCAAGGAATTCGCGAAGCCCGAAGATCGCGCGGCACTCGGTAACTATCCCGAACTGGCGAGGCTCACTGCCGGACGGATCCCGCACGCGACCCTGGTCGAGTTCCCGGATCTCGGACATGCGCCCCAGATCCAGAATCCGCAGGTCTTCCACAAAGCCTTGCTCGATGGACTGGCCAAGCTTCGCATGGCGCCAAAGTAATTGCTGCCGCCGCCGGGTATGGGCTTGGCACCTTTTTGCATCTGGCGCGCCATCCTCTTCTGGCGCGTCAGGAAAATGCGGATGCGACGCGGTCGGCCAGAAGCTGACGGCACTCTCGCGCGAAGAACCGCAACCGAAGCCGCAGGCATGTCCCGATCCTCAGGTGGTGTGGACGATCTCGGCATCACCCCATCCATTTGCGCTCATAGTCCATCTCATTGAAGTGTTCAATCAGGAAGTCCACGAAGGTTCGGCACTTGGCCGACAGGTACTTCCGGCTTGGATAGGCAAGATTGATCGTCAGATCGGGCAACCGATAATCGTCCAGCACGGGCACCAGACGGCTGGCAACGATGTCGTCGTACACGATGTACTTCGGCTGCACCAGGATGCCCAAGCCCTTAAGTGCCGCGGCGCGAAGCACTTGTCCGTCGTTGGCCTGCATCAAGGGCTCGATTTTTAGAACCCGTTCCAGCCCATCGCGACGAAAGTGCAGTTCATCGGCCCGGTTCGCCAGTGAGTACTGAAGCAGTTGGTGTTTCGCCAACTCCTCCACCGAGGCCGGCGTACCATGCTCGGCCAGGTATCCGGGTGTGGCCACCAGCACTCGCCGTGTCGAGGCCAGCTTGCGTACCGTGATGCTGGAGTCAGGTTCGTACTCACGGGTGCGGATGGCCAGGTCGATGCCGCTGTCGATGAGATCCATGTAGCGGTTGGCGGCCACGATGTTGATGCGCACATCCGGGAAGCGTGCCCGGTAGGCCGGCACCAGCGGCGCCAGGTGCAACATCGAAAAGCTCAGCGACGCGGTGATGGTGAGCACGCCTGTGGGTCGCAACGTGCTGGCATTGATGGCCTGCTCGGATTCCAGCATCTCGGCGTGAAGCACTCGGCAGCGCTCGTAAAACTGTCGCCCTACTTCTGTGACGCGCAGGCTGCGTGAATTGCGCTCAATTAGTCGCGTGCCCAAACGCTCTTCCAACGAGGCCAAGTGCCGTGTCACAGCTGCCTTGGACATGTCCAGCGCCATGCCGGCCTTGGACAGCCCTTGGCGCTCGACGATCTGGATAAAGACCTCAACCTCCGTCCAACGGTCCATGGTTTGTTCGTTCCGATTTGCGAAACTGAGGTTCCCGCAAAGGTGGCTTGTTGTCGTTTCTATCCATTTTTATTATACGACCACAGTAACAAACGCAGGCGGAGCGAAACGATGATCAACCTCAACGAAGACACCATCACCGGCGCGGTGATTCAGCGCAACGCGCAGGCGAAGGACGTTCGGTTGCGCGAGTTGATGGTCAATCTGGTACAGCACCTGCACGCGTTCGCCCGCGAAACAGAACTCACTGAAGAGGAGTGGGAACGGGGGATCCAGTTCCTCACTCGCGTTGGCCAAATGTGCAACGAGAACCGTCAGGAGTTCATCCTGCTGTCCGATACCCTCGGCCTGTCAACCCTGGTGACGGCACTCAACCACCGAAAGCCCGCGGGCTGCACCGAGGCCACGGTGTTCGGGCCGTTCTATGTGCACGGTGCGCCCGAGTTGCCTCTGGGTGCGGATATTGCCAACGGTGCCAAAGGCGCTCCCTGTTTTGTTAGTGGCACTGTGCGTGGAGATGACGGGCGCCCTGTGGCCAATGCCGAAATTCATGTCTGGCAAGCCGATGAAGACGGCTTCTACGACGTGCAGTACGCAGGTAAAGACCAGCTCGCGGCACGCGCCGTGCTGCGCAGCGATGCCGGCGGCAATTACCACTTCCGCAGCATCCTGCCCGAGCCTTACCCCATTCCCAACGACGGACCGGTGGGCGACATGCTCGAAGCACTGAACCGCCACCCTTGGCGACCGGCGCATCTGCACTTTCTGATCCGGGCCGAAGGTCACCAGTCGCTCACCACACACGTATTCCGCAAGGGCGACAAGTACCTCGAGTCGGACGCGGTATTCGGCGTGCGCTCCACTCTGGTGGCCGATTGGGTCCGGCATGAAGCTGGCACCGCACCAGATGGTAGCCGGACCGACCAACCTTTCTACACCTTGCATTTCGACTTCGTCCTGGCGCGCGCAGGGGCCTGAAGCGATCGGACCGATAATCAGCATGGACACAATCAAGCACATCGTCATGTGGAAGGTGGCGGGCGACTCGGCACAAGCGAGAGACACATCAGCCACCAGAGTGAAACAGGCCTTCGAAGGCCTGCGAGGCCGCATTCCGGGATTGCAGCACTTAGAAGTGGGAGTGGACTTCAGCGCGGTCGATTACGCCTGCGACATGGTGCTCTACACGGAATTCGACAGCCAGGCTTCGCTGGACGCATACGCCAGGCATCCCGATCACCTGCGTGTGCGCGGGGAGTTGGAAGGGCTGCGTATCGCTCGGTATCAGGTGGACTACGTTGTCGCAGGGGCAAAGGCGTGACTTCCAGGTCGACTACTCCATCTACTACGACGCTGCTGCGCGGGGCATTTGTACTAACGATGGATGAGCGCTTGGGCGACCTGCCGGTGGGTGACGTGCTCATAGAAGGCGACCGGGTCGTTGCCGTGGCCGCACATGTCGACGCTCCCCCCGACGCCACTGTGGTCGAAGCGCAGGGCGCGATCGTCTGCCCCGGCTTCGTCAACGCGCACATGCATACCTGGCAGACCAACCTGCGCGGCGTGGCGGCCGACTGGACGCTGCTCGAATACTTCCAATGGGTCCACAAAGGACTGGCGACCCGGTATTCACCGGCTGACATAGGCATCTCGACACTTTGCGGAGCGCTTGGCCAACTGGACGTGGGCACCACGACCTTGGGCGACTGGTGCCACAACAACCCGACACCGGCACACACCGATGCCGCCGTTCAAGCACTGCAGGACAGCGGGATACGCGCGGTGTTTTTCCACGGTTCGCCCAAGCCCGAACCCAAGCCGGGCGAGAAGCACTTCTCTGAAGTCCCGCATCCGCGGCGCGAGATCGCCAGGCTGGCTGGGCAGCTCAGCGATGGAGATCGACTTGTCACGCTGGGTATGGCCATCCTCGGCCCCCACTATTCGACGCTCGAGGTCTCCCGGCACGACCTGGAACTGGCGCGCGAATTCGGCCTGATCGCCTCGATGCACCAAGGCGGCGGTGCCCCCAGGACGCCGGATGGCTGGGACACGCTGATCGCCGAAGGGCTCGTCGGTCCGAACGTGAACATCGTGCACGGTAATGACCTCAGCGACGCCGCGTTGCAGCGTTTTGTCCGTCTGGGTGCGAGCTTCTCGGTGACACCCGAAAACGAGATGACCCAGGGCCACGGCCTCCCGATTACTGGACGTTTGCGGGCACTCGGGGCCGCGCCATCGCTGGGCGTGGATCTGGAGAGCATCGTTGGAAGCAGCATGCTTTCGGTCGCCCGCATGGCCTTAGCCTGCCAGCGTGCGCTGGATAACGCCGAGTACCGGCGCGTGCACGGCGGCATCCCGGCCACCTCCACTGTGCCGGTGCGGGACGCGCTGCGCTGGATCACTTTGGAAGGGGCCAGGGCCTTGGGTCTGGCCGAACGCATCGGCTCGCTCACGCCCGGCAAGCAAGCCGACATCGTGATCGTGCGGCCCAAGCGCCTGGGCGTTGCGCCGATGCACGACCCGTATGCCACCCTGGTGTTGCAGTGCGACAGCGCTGACATCGACAGCGTCATGGTGGCCGGTCGCTTTTTGAAACGCGAAGGCCGGCTGTTGCGAGGCGATGTGCCCGAGTTGGGCTCGCGGCTCGCGGCTTCGGGACACCGAATCCTCGCTGAACTCGGACTGACGCGGGAATGGAGCCCGCCGTCGAGCGCGCACGCGCTTTAGACCATTGCGAAGCACAACATTTGGCATCCAGGAGACAACATGCTTTCACCCCTCCGAACGGACATATCCGTTCCGGTTGTAGAGCTGCGTGGTATCTGCAAGAGCTTCCCCGGCGTCAAGGCGCTGGACCAGGTATCGCTTGCGCTGCACCCGGGCGAGGTCCACATGATCATGGGCGAAAACGGCGCCGGGAAGTCCACTCTCATGAAGATCCTCTGCGGCGCACACACGGCAGATGCCGGGGAGTTTTTTTACCAGGGGCAGCCGGCCAAGATGGCAGACGCCGCGGACGCGCGGCGCTACGGTGTCGCGGTCATCTTCCAGGAGATGTCGCTAGTTCCGCACCTGGACGTGGGGCGCAACATCTTTCTCGGCCGCGAGCCGCGCGGCCTGCTGCCAGGGCAGATTGACCTGCCGGCACTTTATGCCCGTGCCCAGGGGTTCCTGGACATGGTCGGCAGCGCCATCGATGTGCGCACGCCAGTTCACCGTCTGCGCGTGGCCGAGCAGCAGATCGTCGAGATCGCCAAGGCCCTGTCGCAGAACGCCAAGGTGCTGGTACTCGATGAACCGACGTCGGCACTCTCCGACCGAGAGGTCGAGAGCCTTTTCAAGGTAATCCGAGATCTGCGTCGTAAGGGGGTCGCAATGGCCTACATCTCCCATCGGATGGCCGAGGTCTTCGAGCTGGGAGATCGGATCACAGTCATCCGCGACGGCAAGCACATCAAGACCTTGATGCCGGCAGAGGCATCGCCAGACGAGATCGTACGCCTGATGGTGGGCCGCACGGTGGACATGACCTATCAGCGCGAGTTCTGCAACCGGCCCGGCGAGGCGGTCATCGAGCTGAAAGGGGTGAGTGCGGCCAACGGCGTGCGCGGCGTGAATCTGGTGGTGCGTCGGGGTGAGATTGTCGGCCTGAGCGGCCTGGTGGGTTCGGGTCGGACCGAGGTAGCGCGGGCCATCTTCGGCGCGGATCGGATCATACAGGGGCAGGTGCTTCACCTTGGCAAGCCCCTGCCCAACGACCCCGCCAAGGTGGTCAGCTGCGGCATTGGCTTGATCCCCGAGAACCGCAAGACGCAGGGGCTGGCGCTGATCCGCTCGGTGCAGGACAACCTGATCGTCTCAAGCCTCGACAGGCACTTCCCGACGCGCAAGTTTTCGATGCGCAAGGCTGCGACGCTCGCCGCCGAGTTGATCGCCCGCTTGCGCATCGCCACACCATCGTCCCAGCGAAAAGTTGGCAACCTCAGCGGCGGCAATCAGCAGAAGGTTGTCATCGGCAAGTGGCTGTCGGCGGACGTCGACCTCCTGATATTCGACGAACCGACCCGGGGCATCGATGTGGGCGCCAAGGCGGAGATCTTCGAGTTGATCGATGGCCTGGTGAAGCAAGGCAAGGCTGTGCTGATGGTCAGCTCCGAGCTCCCGGAAATCACCCATATTTGCGATCGCGCATACGTCATGCGCGACAAGACAATCGTTGGCGAACTGTCACGCCAGGAGTTGACAGCAGAAAACGTGATGAGACTGGCGGTGCACCATGATTGATCTTGTATTGCGGCGTAGTGGAACAGCATGGCCCGCCGCCATTGAACGTGCTCCGGGGATCTGGGCCATCCTGGTCGTCCTGGCGCTGGCCTTCTCAGTCACGACAGACACCTTCCTCACTGGGCCAAACCTGACCAACCTCGGCGTGCAGTCTTCGATCCTGCTGCTGCTCGCGCTGCCGATGACACTGGTAATCCTCTCGGAGGGTATCGATCTATCGATGGGTGGTGTGGTGGCGTTGGCGGGGATGGTGGCGGCATCAGCGCTGGCCAACGGCGCCTCCCTGCCCACCGCGTTTGCCATCGGGATCGGCTGCGGCCTGTTGGCCGGCTTGTGGAACGGCGCCGTGGTCGCTTACCTCCAGGTGCCGCCCTTTGTTGCCACGTTGGGCACCTTGGGTATGGCGCAGGGGTTGGCGCTGGTCATGACCGACGGTCAAAGTATTACTAACGTTGGCGATGCCTTGCCAGCTTTGTTCAGCAGCTCGCTGGTGGGAATCCCGACTCCGTTGATCATCGCAGGCGTCGCATACTGGATAACACACTTCATCCTGTATCGCACACGGTTCGGCAATGCCATTTTCGCGATGGGCGGCAATCGTGAATCCTGGCGGCTTGCTGGGGGCAACGTTGCAGCCGTGCTGATCGGCGTCTATGCGTTCTCGGGCCTGATGGTGGGGCTCACCAGCGTGATGTTCGCGTCGCGCATGAGTGCCGGCCATCCAACTGCATCGCTCGGGCTGGAATTTGACGCGATGGCGGCCGTGGCGCTGGGAGGTACCTCCTTCGAGCGCGGCAATGGCTGGCTGTTCGGGACGGTGCTGGGCGTGCTGGCCATCGGTGTGCTGCGCAACGGGCTCAACTTGCTCGGCTTTCCATCGTCCCTTCAAGTTATCAGCGTCGGTGTGCTGGTGTTGCTGGCGCTCCTCCTCAATGGCCTCAAGAGGCAGTCTTCATGAGCACCCCCATGAACATCAACACCCGGAAGGATATGACCATTTCACCCACGTCTGAGCCGCTCGGTCAGCGCGTCCTGGACTTCCTGGGCGGCCCGGACATCGCTTACAGGCTGGTCGCAGTGGCGCTCCTGTGTGCAGCACTGGCGATGGCCAGCGGCAATTTCCTGACCGAGGGGAATCTGCTCAATGTGCTGCGCCAGGCTTCGCTGCTGTTCCTGATCGCGTCTGGCCTGACCGTGGTGCTCATCGCTGGTGGTATCGACCTGTCGGTGGGCGCGAACCTTGGCTTGTCGGCGTGCCTTGCCGGACTAACCCTCAAGGCTACCGGCTCTATCCCATTGGCGTTTGTCGTGGGCATTGGTACTGGCACCTGCGCTGGCCTGCTCAATGGCGTGCTTGTCAGCTTCATGCGTGTGCCGCCATTCATTGCCACTTACGGCATGTTGTGGGTGCTGACGGGCCTGACCTATCTGGTCATGCATGGCGATGCGATCGCCGGCTTTCCCGGTGCGTTCCGCTTCATTGGCAGCGGCTACCTCGCCGGCATCCCGGTGCCCGTGTATCTGATGGTGGCGTTTCTCATCACCGGCGGGCTGTTCGCGCGCATGACAACGTACGGTCAGCAGACCTATGCCATCGGCGCCAATCCCGAGGCGGCTTTGCTTTCGGGGGTTCCCGTGCGTTCGCGACAGATCCTCGTCTACACGATGAGCGGTGCGATGGCGGGGCTTGCCGCCCTCGTGTTCCTGGCGCGTGTGAACTCGGCCGAGGGCGACATCGGCGAGACCCTGACTCTGCCTGCCATTACTGCGGCCCTCATCGGCGGCACATCGCTGTTCGGCGGGGTGGGCACGCTTACCGGCACGCTGATCGGTGCCCTGATGATGACGCTTGTCATCAATGGCATGAACCTGTTGTCGGTAGACACAAACTGGCAGCCCTTCGTCATGGGCGTGATGGTGGTGCTGGCGGTGCTCGTGGATCGCCTTTCACATCGCCGCTGAGACATATTTCAACATACCTGGAGACATCATGACTCAAGCACACCGTTCCTTGTTTGTCGCGGCCATCGGGGCCATTGCGGCATTGCTGTCCTGCCCGGCTTGGGCCGACGGCGAGCGCATCGCCGTGTTCACCAAGAACCAGACCAACCCATTTTTTCTTACCGTGCGACTCGGTGCAGATGCGGCCGCCCGCCAGTTGAAGGCCACGGTCGTGCATTACATCCCGACCAAGGCCGACAGCATCCCGGAGCAGATCAGCCAGATAGAGGACGTGATCGTCAAGAGGCCCAGCGCCGTCGTCCTGACGCCGGTGGATTTCAAGGCGCTCAATGGCGCCATCAGGAAGCTGAATGAGGCGAACATCCCGGTCGTGAACATGACAGACCGCGCCGAGCAAGGCAAGTTCGTCAACTTCGTCGGCGCAGCCGATTACGACCTGGGACTTGCCACCGGGCGTTACCTGCTGCGCAAGCTGGGCGGCCAAGGCAACGTCGTGATCCTTGAGGGCGTCAAGGGCGCAGTCGTGCCGAACGAACGCCTGCGCGGCTATAAGGACGCGCTCAAAGAGTTCCCCAATGTCAAGGTGCTGGCCTCTCAGACGGCCAACAACCAGCGACTCCAGGCGGTCCAAGTCACCGAGAACCTGCTGCAGGCGAACCCGAAGATCGACGGGATCCTGGCCGTCAACGATGCGATGGCCACTGGCGCCATCGAAGCGCTCGATGGCGCCAACCGCAAGGCGCTGGTCGTCGGCATCAACGGCACGAGGGAAGCAGTGGAGGCCATCAAGGCCGGAAAGATGCTCGCCTCGGGCGACTACAACGCCTTTCAGCACGGCTGCTTCGCTGTGATGAGCGCTGTTCGCAGCCTGCGCGGCCAGCCGGTGCCGAAGGAAATCGCCTTCCCGGCGCGCGTCATCGATTCTTCCAACTTCCAGTCCCTGGACATGGCACCTGAAAAGATGAGCTGCCTGCCTTGGGAATCAGTTGTCAAGTAAGCCAGAAGGCAACACAACACCATCACTATGACCACTACTTCTTCTCTTCCGCTGGCACCTCGCGCTTTCAATCACATTGGCCTTACAGTGCCCGACATCGACCGCGCCATCGATTGGTACGGGAAAGTGCTGGGCTTCCACCTGATCTTTCGCCGCACGCTCGAATACAAAGCTGAGGTGCCTGAAGTGCGCGAGATCTTCGGGCCGAAGTTCGGCCGGGCTTACCAGGCGCACGTGGTGGCCGCCAACGGCGTGGGGCTGGAGCTGTTCCAGTTCCTTGACCCCGAGGTGGAGATGCCCGACGACAATTTCCGCTACTGGCAAGGCGGTGTGTTCCACCTGTGCGTGACCGACCCCGATCTCGAGGGCCTGGCCGCGCGGGTAGTGGCCCACGGCGGCAAGCAGCGCACCAAGGTGTGGCAATTCCTGCCCAACCGCCCCTACCAGCTGGTGTATTGCGAAGACCCGTTCGGCAACATCATCGAAGGCTTTTCACACCACTACACCGAGACCTTCTCGAACATGCCGGGCTGGCATCCCGTCACGGAAGAGAAACATGCCTGAGATCCACATCAACAACAGAGGAGAGGCAGCATGAAAGTCAGTGTGATCGGGCTCGGTGCGATGGGAACGGCTATGGCCGCCAACCTGCTAAAGGCCGGGCATGAGGTATGGGTATGGAACCGCAGTCCAGCGGCCGCCGACACGCTGGTGGCCGCGGGTGCCATACGTTGCGCCACGGCCGCCGAGGCCTTCGCAGGTGCGCCTGTGGTGATGTCGGTGCTGGGAGATGACGCTGCCGTCGAGCAGGTCATCACTGCCGAAGTGCTGCGTGCTGCTAGCAAGGGCGCAATCCACATCAACCTGGCCACCGTGTCGGTGGCTGCCGCCCAACGCTTGGCGGCATTGCACGCACAGCACCATCTAACCTACATCGGTGCCCCGGTATTCGGCCGCGCCGACATGGCGGCGGCGGGCAAGCTCAACATCGTGGCTGGCGGGCCAGCGGCGGCCATCGAAACGGTGCAGCCGCTGTTTTCCGCCATTGGACAACGGGTGTGGCCAGTGGGCGAAGACCCGGTGCACGCGCACCTGGTCAAGATCGCCGGCAATTTCATGATCGCCTGCGTGATCGAGACGCTCGGCGAAGCGATGGCAATGGTCGAGAAGAGCGGCCTGCCGCCCAAAGTTTTCACCGACATCATGACGGGCACGCTGTTCGCGGCGCCAGCCTACAACGTCTATGCCGACTTGATCAACGCCGGCACTTTCCAACCTGCGGCCTTCAAGCTGCACCTGGGCCTGAAGGACGTGGGGCTCGCGCTCGCGGCCGCGCACGGCGTGCAAGCACCGCTGCCGCTGGGCAGCGTGCTGCGGGACCACTTTCTTGAAGCGATGGCTTCTGGGCACGGTCAGCACGACTGGGCCTTCCTCGGCGAACAGATCCGGCGCAAGGCTGGCCTGCCGGCTCGCCACGACGCTGCTTGCAACACCAACACCGCATCAGCATGACGACCTCATTCATCTTTGACGAAGTGGTGCGGGTGCTCTAACGCGGGGGGTGACATGTACTTCATTATCCATGCTGTTGACTTCGATGACGCGCTGCCGCGCCGCCTGGCCAACTACGGCGCGCACAAGGCCTACCTAGAGCAGACCAATCGCGAAGGCAAGGTGCACATCGTCATGTCGGGTCCCTTGGTGCAGGACGACGGGGAGACCATGCGTGGCTCGTTCTTCCTGCTCGAAGCCGAGAACCGGCAACGCGTGCAGGCGTTCCATGAGGGCGATCCGTTCAAGCATGCCGGCATCTGGGCGCAGGTGAGCATCAGCGCTTTCCTGCGTCGGAAAGGCTAGAGGGAGTTTTGTGGCCGAGGCGCGATGCCGGGGCCGCGCGCAGTCACATCGAAGGAGATATTCCGTGAACCCGTTTTCGTATGTTCCCCTCCCGAGCCGCGTCATCTTCGGTGCTGGCAGCGTGCAGCAGCTCAAGACGGAGGTACTGGCCCTGGGTGCCACGCGCGCCCTGGTGCTGTGCACGCCGCAACAAGCGGCCTTGGCCAGCCAACTGGCAGACTCCTTGGGCGAGGTTGGTGCTGGCGTGTACGCCGGTGCAATGATGCATGTGCCGATGGAATCGGCCGTCCAGGCGCGCGAGGTGGCGCGCGAGCGGGGCGCCGATGTGTGTGTGGCCGTGGGCGGTGGCTCCACCATCGGCCTCGGCAAGGCCATTGCACTCGACTCCGGCGTGCCCATCCTCGCCGTGCCCACGACCTACGCCGGCAGCGAAGTCACGCCCATCTACGGCATCACCGTGGCCGGCGTGAAAAAGACCGGACGCGAGCTGCGTGTGCTTCCGCGCACCGTGATCTACGACCCCGACCTGACGATGACGTTGCCAAGCGCCCTGAGCATTACCAGCGGCATTAACGCCATGGCGCATGCCGCCGAGGGCCTTTATGCGCAAGACGTCAACCCGATCGCCGCGCTGATGGCCGAAGAAGGCCTGCGCGCGCTGGCTGCTGCTCTACCCGTCCTGGCCCGGGATGGCACGGATCGCGGCGCCCGCAGCGACGCGCTCTATGGCGCCTGGCTCAGTGGCAGCGTGCTGGGTAGTGTGGGCATGGCGCTGCACCACAAGCTATGCCATACCTTGGGCGGTAGCTTCAATCTGCCGCACGCCGAGCTGCACACTGTGGTGCTGCCTCACGTCATCGGCTATAACGCCCCGGCGGTGCCCACAGTTGCGGCACGCATCGCGCGAGCAATCGGGGCGCCTTCGGCAGGCAACGGGCTGCAGGAGCTTGCGCGGCAATGTGGCGCACCGCTGACGCTGGCGAGTATCGGCATGAAGCGCGAAGACCTGACCCAAGCCGCCAAGCTGGCTTGCGAGAACCCGTACTGGAACCCGCGACCCTTCGCATATGCCGACGTCCAGGCGTTGCTTGAGCGCGCCTTCGACGGTGCGCCCGCCGAACAGGACTGATGCCATGAAGCTAGTGTTTGCCGGTGTTGGCAAGATGGGATTGCCGATGGCGCTGCACCTTGGGCGCGCGGGGCACGATGTGTGCGCCGTCGACGCATGGGAGGCTGCGCGCCAAAGGGCACAAGAAGCCGGCTTGGTGCTCGCCAACGATCTGGGTGCGGCACTCGCCGGCTCCGACGTGCTCGTCTCTTCGCTGCCAGACGACGCCGCCTTGCTGGCGGTGGCTGACGTGGTCGTCCAAGCGGGGCACCCGAAGCTGGCGTGGGTGGACACCAGCACGGTTTCCCCACAGGCCTCGCGCGCCGCGGCCGAGCGCGTCGCAAGGATTGGCGTCGAGCATCTGCGCGCCACGGTATCGGGCAACGCGCCGATGGCGGAAAAGGCGCTTCTTACCGTGATGGCATCGGGCCCGCGGGCGCTGTACGACCGGCTCGAGCCGCTGCTGGCTTGCTGGGGCTCGCGCCGCTTTTACCTCGGTGACGGCGAACAGGCGCGGCTGATGAAGCTGGTGGTCAACCTGATGATCGCGCATACCACGGCGATGCTTGGGGAAGGCCTGGCCTTGGGCCGAAAAGGAGGTTTGGATTGGCGCGACATGTGGCAGGTGATCACGGAAAGCGCTGTCGCGTCACCCATTGTCAAGGCCAAGTCGGTGCAGCTGGCCGAGCGCGACTTCTCTCCGACGTTCACGGTGACGCAGATGCGCAAGGATCTGGGCTTGATCGTGGGCGCGGCACAGGCCTTGAGGGTGCCGCTACCGTTGACGCAGCAGGTGCTCTCGCAGCAGGAAGACGCGGCCCACGCAGGCTTCGCCAGCGAAGACTACGCCGCCGTGCTGAAGATCGCCGAGCGCGCGGCAGGTCTGTCGTAGGCCGCATCACAGGTGGGGCCTGTTCTCAGCTCGCCTGCGTGGAGAATTAGCAGCTTTTCCAGATCGATGATGGCAATGTGGCCATACCTGATCACAGGCATGCCGAGGGATTCCATCCCCCGCACAGCGAGGCTGCTCCCACATGCCTCTGGCTCGATCTTCACGGCTTCGCCTGGAGCCGCTAAGGCGAGCGCTGCGCACCGAGCGGAACTGCAAGCTGGATATGGACTCAGGCTAATATTCAAATTTATTCAATATCTGGTTGATATCTTCAGTGAAATCTCTGTCGTTAGGCGCCTAAACTAGTTCCAAGCCCAGCTATCTTCATGCGGGCCGGGTTCAAATATCTTGCACATTTATTGAGGTAAGCATCATGACTTCCAAGTTCACCCGCGTCGCCATCGTCTACCACAGCGGCTACGGCCACACCGCCAGGCAGGCCCAGGCCGTGGCGCGCGGCGCCGGCAGCCTCGCAGGCTCGGAAAGCCTGCTGATTCCGGTCGAAGACATCGACCAGCACTGGGACACGCTGGAGGCGGTGGACGCCATCATCTTCGGCGCGCCGACCTACATGGGAAGCGCCTCGGCGCAGTTCAAGGGCTTCATGGACGCCACCTCGCGCAACGTCTTCGCCAAGGGCGGCAAGTGGGCCAACAAGGTCGCCGCCGGGTTCACCAACGCGGCCTCGCGCTCGGGCGACAAGCTGGCCACGCTGCAGCAGATTGCGGTCTTCGCGGCGCAACACGGCATGCACTGGGTTAACCTGGGCCTGCCCCCGGGCCACAACAACTCGAAGTCGACCGAAGACACCCTCAATCGCCATGGCTTCTTCCTGGGGGCGGCCGCGCAGTCCGATGCCGATGTCAGCGCCGAAGTGGCGCCGCCGCCGGCCGACCTGCGCACCGCCGAACACCTGGGGGCGCGCGTAGCGGAAGTGGCGCAGCAATTGGTGGCTGGCCGGCGCGCGCTTGCGCAGCTGAAAGAAGCAGCCTAAGGCGCGCCGGGTCGTCCTGGAACCCGAGGCGGCACGTACCAGCACCTGCGATATGAAACCCTACTTCCTCTCGCTTGCCGCCGGCGTCTTGGCGGGTGAGTTCTGGTCTGTCCAGTCGCCGTCGCCCGCCGACACACATCACGATCGCACGTCCTGAAATGCCTTAGCCGGACCCCGCATAAGGGCGGAGGTCCTTCTTCCCTGGAGCCGTACCGTGAATGAAGCCACCGCCTTTATCGTCCACCTGCCGGGCAAGCCCGAGCATCGCGCGGAACTCGAATCCAAGCTGCTTTATGTGCTCGACCAGATGTCGAAGGAACCTGATTTTATCAACACGTATCTCCACCGCTCGATCGAAGATCCCGACACCCTCGTCCTGTATGAAAACTGGGCCTGCAGCGAGCAGCATTTCAGGGATCATCACCTGATAGCATCCTACCGGAGCGAGTACGAAGCGGCCCTGGCCAATATGTTGAAGGCGCCGCGCACGATTGAGTTCCTCACGCCAGTTCGCGCCTATCAGAAATCCGCAAACTGAAGTCGCCTGACGAGGAGATTAATTATTCCGCCGCGTGCATCGCGGCATCGCTTGCCTTCATGATGTTGATCCTGTAGGCCAAGGAAGAAGGGGAGTCCATTTCTTTCACCCCTGACGCTTGTGGCATCGATCGTCACGCTGAAGTCAGAGGCGCCGTGGCCCGGTACTTCGGATTTCGCGCGTTCGACCACATCTCTGAACACAACCCAGATGCGTGCATTTAAATGCTGCGGGTTGAAGCCTTCCGCCCGTCCATCCTTCATGGAGCGCTATTCATCGTTGACCGTCTCATGCTCTGCCGGCACTAGAATCTCCAGCAACTTACAGTCGTCCGACCACCCCACGACCGTGTGCCGTATGCCGGGCGGCTGCACCCAGCTCGAGCCTGCTACAAGGCGGTGACGCCCTGCACCTTCAAATTCGGTCTCGAACAAGCCCTTCAGGCAGTAGACCATCTGGAATTGCACATTGTGGTGGTGTCGCACGCTCAGTTCGGGACGGAAAGGGGTAATCATGCGGATCACGTGGGCTTTTGCTAGGCCGCCGGTGGCCTCAGCCAACCGAGATCGCGATAGGTGGAATAGCCACGCAGCCCCCCGTCTTAAAGTCGCCCTCCCTCAGGTGGCTGATGACAAAGCATTGCTGACCTGGTTGCGGCTTGGATTCCATATGGTCCTCGCACAGTCATACATCGAAAACGGGATGAAGTACCCTAAGGCAGCTCACGAGTACTGGCATGCGGCTCAATCGCGCCCCACTCATTCGCAATGAAGTCATACATGAACGGCGCGGCTCTTTGCCCGGGTTCGCCTAGCTCGACCACTTCCCGTATGCAGAGCCAGGTGAACCGCGCCAAGCCCTTGAGGTCGAGAGTACGCCCTGGGAACATCCTGCGCAGCAAGTCTGCATGGAAGAGTGCTCCCAGTTCTTTCTCGGAGAAACAACGAACTGAACACGGACCAAAGTCGAGATCTGGCAAGCAATCTGCGAGGTCAAGCGGACAAAGAATGATACGTTCGGCAAATTTGCTGGTGACCGCCGCTTCGAAAGCGCGGGCGGCCTCGCGGGCATCCAGGCAGATGATGCCACCGTCGTATGTAGTTGCGCAGGAAAGTCCGAGGGCACGTAGCGCCTTTTGCAGGGCGAAATCAACGGTCGACTTGCTCCACACGCCGGGGTACAGTTCCTGGCAAGCCGCCTTTAGCTCGAGGAACTGAGGAGTGGCACAGAGGTCTCGCGGCCCGGGGAAAGCCAGCTTCCAGAGCTCGACAATTGCGCGGACGATTCGATTGTCTTCCATGGGACCAAGTGTAATGAGGACGTATCGCAACGATGCTATATGCCTTTAGGAGATGGCGCCACTGCAGCCGCACGGCACTCGACTAGACCTGCAACCCCATGGCACCAAGGAAATCACCGAGATGCCGGCGCACCAACTCGCGCGTGCACCCGTTCGTGCTACTTCGCTTTCAACGGGGAAGCGGTTAGCCTTACGACGATTGCAGTTAGGACAGGCTAAATACAAGTTCCGCCACTCATATGCGAGGTGTGGATAGCCCTCACTAGGACGGAATCGCTCAATCTCGCCCATAGCAGCGCCGCCGAGCCTGGACTCGCAATAGCAGCATATATGGTTGAACCCTTCATTGAGAGCTGCGACTTCCTTTCAGGCAGGAGATAAGCCCGGGTTCTTCCTTTTGTGGACAACATGCTGCATGTCGATCTTCAGATCGCGTGGTCACCTGATTCGAATTCAGCGAGTTACCTTCGCGGCTCAGCAAGCATAACCGCGTCCGGTGTAGCGGCATTCAGATCGATAGTAATCGGCGCTGGATCTGGGATACCGTCTGCAGACGAAGCGTATTAGGTCGAGTGTCGGCGTCGGCCGAGACGGCGGCGAGGTATCGGATGAGGCATGGTGTGGTCCCTCGAGCGATCGCATGCGTTTCCGGTCGTAGCGAACTACAGAATCTGCCGGCCGACATGACCACAACAACGGCCAGGAACAAAGCAGTATGAAGAAGCCCGCACAGCGGGCTTCTTGCTTGGGGCAAGGGATTGACCATTCTAATGCTGCCCAAAGTGCATTCGAGGACGATCGAAATTTTTGTCGCTCAGTCTGCCCGACGTCGCAGATGCGTCGGTCAGGCAGCCCCCACCACGTCAGAACTTGTGACGTAGACCCACAGCCACGCCCAACATCGAGTTCGCGCCATTTGGCAGCGCGTAGCTAGTGCCGAGGGCCAGACTGTTAAGGTAGCCGGTCGCCAGCGAATCCAATGTCATACCGGCGTTCTTAGCATACGCGGCGGTCAGATAGACGTCCGTGCGCTTGGAGAACGCATACGTCGAGAGGAACGCGATCTGCCACGGATTCGAGGCACTCGTGTTGCCGAACAGGTTGTTCAATTTGTCATAGGAATATTCGAGCGACAGACTCAAAGCAGGGTTTACCTGATAGCTGGCGCCAGCCCAGTAGAGGTCATCGCGCACCATCACAACGTCGGAGGGATTCTTGCTCTGCGCCCAACGGTAGCCGCCCATGACCTTCGCTTGGCCAAAGGTATAGCTTGCAGCGACGCCCAACTTCTTGGCAGTGCCACTGGAAGTGCCGATCGACGGGTTCCATTGGTCGTAGCCAAGCGACGCGGCAAATGGGCCTGGAGCATACATCGCTGCGACACCATACGCGCTATCGCGTCGAGCGTGCCCCGGGACCTCACCGTTGCCGCCGTACGTGGGTGAACTTGCAGACGCTTGAGGCACGGTCGTCCCCACACCGTCGGTGCGTAGAGGGTTGCATAGGAAACCGGGCTGAAGTTGGCCAGTGCGTCCAAGATGGACGTGTAATGGCGACCAAAGGTCAGTTGCCCATAATGGTCGCTCTGGAGACCGACGAAGGCCTGACGGCCGAAGAGACGGCCACCTTGCTGGCTCACCCCCGTATCTGCTGCAAAACCGCTTTCGAGTACGAAGATTGCCTTGAGCCCGTCACCCAATTCTTCCGTACCACGCATGCCCCAACGCGAGCCAGCCATACCACCCGAACCCATGCGGACGATGCGGTTGCTAGCCCCCGGGTTAAAGCCATTTGCAGCCGAAGGGAGTGCTCCAACGTGATTGGTGTACTCCACGTTGAGGTCCATCACACCGTAAAGCGTCACACTGCTCTGCGCATACACGCTTCCTGCGCATGCAAGCACCGATGCCGCCGCAATGTATTTCAGTTTCATGTGTCTCCTCCTTCTTATTTTTGTGTAGACGAATATCTCCCGTCCGAGTCAGTAAAGGTTTCTCGACTACTCACCCGCCCCAGGTTTGTCTAGACAGATAGGCGTGGGGACTCCGAGTCCGTCGAACCCACATGCAACCCGCGTCGGTGCCGAGCAAAACCGGACGCAGATCCATGATGTCAGCTGTCCAGACCGATCGTTTCTTCGCCTCAAAACAGACCTCTTTCATTGGCAGTATCCAAGTTTATTTAGCTAACCCATATTTTATTTTCTAAATACACTCTGAATTCAGCTACGTTTTCCTCCAAAAACGAGCCGGAATATTGAATCTTCCGGATTTGATCAAAATCCAGATTCCCTTTCGAACGCACCTAGATAATTTGAATTGCTATTGAAGTGCCTCTCGCTTGCACGACGCCTTGCGCGATGCAATAAGAGCGTCCAGACTTACTGAGCCGGCACCGATGGCGATGATCTGAAGAAAGCCGCCGATAATCGCGATGTTCTTCATGAAGTTGATCAGTTGCTTTGGATCTGCAAAGTTACTGTGGAAACCCAAGGCGGCGGCCAGGGTAAAGACCGCCATGACGAACGCGACAATGCGTGTCCGGTAGCCCAGAACGAGTGCTGCACCAAGCCCAAGTTCAATGACAATGGCTACGACGTATGCAAGGTCGGGCCAAGGGAGTCCCGCTGACGCGATGTAGGCCTTCGTACCTTCGGGATTGACGAGCTTACCAAACCCACTCATTAGAAAAATCGAGCTCATCAGGATCCGCCCAATGGTTGCCACAAACGAAATTTTTAAATTCAATTTACACCTCACATATTTAGAGAAATTAATTAGAATTACTACTAAATTTATTATTCAAAATTAATATCACGATTTTCCTCCATTCCACTCAACACTGAAGATCCGATGAATCGCCCTGAATGTCAGCGGATCTATCGCACGCCGATGGTCGGAAAACGTGTTCTGCGCGTTCCGAGTGAGCGCGCAGCGCCCTCCCTCTGAGCGAGGGAGGCTCGGCAATTTCAGAGACAATGACGGGACGGCAGAAAGTCACGAGGCACGGCGCTTTGTGCCGCTCGCTAGGGGCGCGAGGAGTCCATTTCAGCCAGATCGCGCTCTGCATCGGTGCTGGATGCTTGCGCGACCGCATCGCTGTCGCCGGCGGCCTTGCGTGCGGCATGGAAGCGGCCCGCGCAATAAATGCCGAGCGCCGCCGCCAGCGCTGGAACGATCAGGATCAGGTAGAGCGCGGCATTGCTCCAGCCCGCAGCCAACAGGAACGCGCCGCTAACCGAGCCCGCAATGGCACCAACACGACCGATCCCCAGGGCCCACGCTACGCCGGTCGCGCGGCTCGAGGTCGGGTAGAACGCCGACGCCAGCACGTTCGCGCACACTTGCGACCCACTCACGCAGAAGCCCGTGACAAAGATGGCGGCAGCCATAGCTGCCGGCGAACTGACCGCGGCCAGACAAGCCACAGAGGCAGCGCCCAGCGTGTAGGCCCCTGCGACCACCGCATACGCATTGAACCTGTCCAGCAGCATGCCGAGCACGATGGCGCCTACGACACCGCCGCCCTGGAGCAGCCCCGCCAGCATCGACGCCTGCTTCAGCGAGAGACCGCTGCGCTGCACGAGAATCGGCAGCCAGTTGATCATCAGGTACAGCAACAGCAGGCTGCAGAAGAACGCCAGCCAGAGCCAGAGCGTCCCCTTGCGGTAGCGCGTGGCAAAGAGCTGGCCGACCGGGGAGCTGGGCCCTTCCGGCTCGTCGGCGACATAGTGCTGGCCGGGTTGAACGCTGCGCCGATCAATGCGCGCCAGGATCGCGACAATCCGTGCCTGCGTGCCCTGCCGGGTGGCGAGGTAGCGAACGGACTCGGGCAACAGCAATGCCAGCATCGGCACGAGAACGATCGGCAGCGCGCCGCCCATCACAAGGACACCACGCCAGCCGACGTGTTCGATGAGATAGGCAGTTACCACTCCACCGAGGGCAGACCCCAGCGAGAAGCCGCAGAACATCAGCGTCAGCAGCGTGCCGCGCCGTCGGGACGGGCTGAACTCGGCCGTCAGCGTGATCGCGTTGGGCATGGCGCCACCGAGACCCAACCCGGTCAGGAAACGAAAGGCAATCAACGCACCAATGCTGGGTGCCACTGCAGAGGCAACGCACGCCGCGCCAAACCACGCGACCGACAGGATCAGCACGCGGCGGCGCCCCATGCGGTCAGCCATCGGCCCGCAAAGAAACGCACCGATCATCAGGCCAAGCAACCCCGCCGAGAACAGCGGCCCGAGCGAGACCATCGACAGCGACCATTCGGTGCGGATGTGTGGAGCAAGGAACCCCACGATAGCGATATCAAATCCATCAAGCGCGACGATCGCAAAGCACAGCGCGATGGTTCGTAACTGGAAGGCGGACAGGCGTGCGCCGTCAATGAATTGACGCACATTGACCGTGGCAGACGCGTGCGCGGTGGAAACCGCGCCTTCGGGAGCGGATGGGGCAGTCATGTTGTCTCCTGCTTAGAGTGGTCAGAGCACAGCCGCTATGCTGCGCCTTGTGCGGGTGGCGAAGGCTTCGCCGGGGGTGGGTTTCTGCTAAGCCGTCATGGGCCTGTCGATCGACGAGGCCTTGCCGCGGGCCTCCACACGGTCGATGAACTCGGGGTCGCGCTCGCGCAGGTCCTCATGCGTGACCCGACCGGTGCGCAGCATGTAGTCATACGCGAAGGCCACAGGGTCGAGATGCATCTTGTCGGCAACGGACTCATACCAGTCGAGGCTGCGACGCGCTGCCTCCTGGAACCGCGCCGACGCATCACGGCGGCAGTGCTCGAACGCCTGGAACGCCGCAGGCACATCGTCCCGATGGGCACAGACGGCATCGCACAGTGCAATGGCATCCTGCATAGCCATGCGGGTGCCCGAACCGAGCGAAAAATGGACACTGCGCAAGGCATCGCCCAGCAGCACGACCTTGCCGTGCGACCAGTGCTCGTTGCGCACCACGCTGGCCTGAAACCAGTTCGAGCGGTTGCCCAGCAGCGCATTGCCGCCGAGGTCATTGGCGAAGACTTGCTCGCAGAAGGCACGGCTCTCCTCTTCGGATGCCGTATCCAGGCCGGCGCGCTGCCACGTTTCCGGATCGACTTCCACCAGGAAGGTGGAAAGCGAATCGCTGTACTGGTACGCATGCGCGATGAACACACCGTGAGGCGTCTCACGGAAGATGAGCGATACGGGATGGAACAACTGGTGGGTGCCGTACCACGCGAACTTGTTGCGGCGAACATCGAAGCTGGGCTGGAAGTGCTCGGCGAGCCGGGTCCGCACCTCGCTGTTGACGCCGTCAGCGGCCACGATGAGGTCGGCTTCCGGCAGCTCGGCCGGATCGCTCACGCGGCTGCCGTAGTGGATCTCGACGCCCGCCTCGGCGCAAGCTTCCTGCAGCACGCGCAGCAGGTCGATGCGGGAGGTACGCGAAAAGTGGTTGTTGCGCAGCGGAACCGCCACGCCGCGATGGACCACCTCCATGTGGTCGCAGCGCTGATGATGTGCGGTGAACTTGCTGAAGAACACCGGATCCGCGTCTTTCAGGAACGACAGTGCAACATCGGAAAAGACCACGCCCCACCCATAGGTGGCGCCCTTCTCGTTGCGTTCATGGACGACGATGTGGTCTTCCGGATGGCGTTGCTTGAGCAACAGGGAGAAATACAGCCCCGCCGGGCCGCCTCCGATGACAGCGACATTCATGATGAACCTCTTCTAAAGCATCAGGCGTGAAGCGCACTTGCTGCCGCGAGCAGCGCGCCGGCATTCGGCACTACGGGCGCCAGCCCAAGATGCTCCAGCATCTGCCGGACCGTGCAGACCGCTGTCGACGTCACCGGAAGGCCGATTGCGTCCTGCGCCGCCTGGATCGCCGGCAAGGAAGGCATCTGCACGCAGGCCGACAGCACCACCGCATCAGCGTTGGCGGTGTTGAGCCGCTTCACGTCCTGCAGCAGCTGCAGCGGGTCTCGGCGCCCGACCTCCAGGTTGTCCGGAATCTCGAACGACAGCGCGTCGAGCACTTCAATGCCCTCGTGCTCGATGTACTGGACGACGGCATCGGTGAGCGGCTTCATGTACGGCGCCATTAACGCAACGCGCTTGGCACCCATGGCCTTCAGGCCGGCCACGAGCGCGCCGGCTGAGGTCATGACCGGAGCGTCGCAGTGGTTTTCGCGTGCCACACGCAGCAAGTCCTGTTCGACCTGGCGGTGGTACCCCGGGCCCATTGCCATGATGGCGACCAGGCAGGCGGTGCTCATCACGTCGACGCGCGCGTCGGCCAGCTCGGCGGCGCAGCGCAGTCCCTGCTGGTTCATCGCCTCAAGCTCTTCGCGCACCACACGGTGCATGCGCATGCGGCTCGAATGGAAGGTGAAGCGCTCTGGAAGCACCGCTTCCCGCGCGCGCAGCATGGCGGGAATCTCGGTTTCCATGGTGGTGTTGGAGCTGGGCACGATCTGCCCGATGCGGTAAGTGCGGCTATTCATGATGGCTAACCTTGGAAGATGACTGTGGAGCGCTGGCTTGCCTCGCATTCGCGCTGGTACTGCTCCAGCGCATTGCGCAGCGAGGCGGGAAGCGTGATGGCGTCGCGCGTGCCACGACGTACGCAGATCGGCGTCAGCCTGGCGACGAACGCGGTCTCGCCGCCTTCGCTCATGCGGGCCGTCATCACCAGCGTGTAGGTGCGCGTGTTGATGGCCTCGACCGTGACGGCGATGTCGAACGAGTCATCCGGCCACAGCGAGCGGCGGAAATCCAACTCCAGCGCGCGCGTCGGGGTGCCGAACCCGAACTCGTCCTTGATCTGCTGCGGACGCCCGTCAAACAGGTGTCCGTAGAACAGCTCGGCGGCAGAGATCACATATTCGGAAAAGTTCGGGGTATAGACGACGCCCGCGGGATCGCACTCGCCCCACTTGACGCGCCGGCGCACCGCGAAAGGTGTTTCGGAAAGGACCGATTCAGTGCAGGTCATGCTGATTACCTCCCTTGCGCGTCCGGCCCCGCCGCCGCCTCGAGTTCGATCTGGCGCGCCACCATCGCGCGCAGCGCAACCTTGTCCACCTTGCCCACCCGGGTGATGGGAAATTCCTCGACCACCTCGATGCGCTCCGGGCACTTGAACTTCGCCAGGCCCTGGTCGACCAGAAACTCCACCAGTGCCGGCACGCTCGGCGCAGCCTGGCCCGCGCGCAGGATCAGGTAGATACAGCCCTTCTCGCCGTAGAACGGATCGGGCATGGCCACCAGCTTGGCGTCCGCCACCGCTGGATGACGGCTGACATACGTCTCGACCTCTTCGGAGCCGATCTTTTCGCCGCCGCGATTGACGTTGTCGCGCAGGCGGCCTTCGAACGCGAAGCACCGCATGCCGTCGATGATGTGTTCGGTCACGAGATCGCTCGAGCGCACGAAGCCGTCCAGGTTCAGTGTCTGTGCAGTGGCCTCCGGCGCCTTGTAGTAGCCGCGCAGGCTCGACGGACCACGAAAGCACAGTTCGCCCGGCGTGCCGGGTGAGGCAGGTTCATCCGTGCCCGGCTCCAGCACCCGGATTTCGTCCTGCAGGCAGCCGGAGAAGCCCTGTGTGCGATGCCGGATCGCCGCGGGCAGCTTTGCGCCGGCGCCCATGAGCAACCCTTCTGTCGTGCCGTACATGTTGAAGCACGGCACGCCGATGTGCGCTTCGAGCGCGTCGGCGCGCGTCAAGGTACCGAACAGCTCCAGCGATGAAAGATCGTGCTGCGCGATGTCCTGGTAGGCGATCATCTGCGGCGCCACAGGGCCTATCGACATGCCATGTGTGACCCGGTGGGTCTCGATCAACTCGAGCATGCGCCGGATATCCACGCGCGGCATCAGCACCGAGGTCATGCCCGCCGCCACCGTGGGTGTCAGCACGTAGAGTTGACCGGCGTTATGCAGCAGCGGCAGAGACCAGATCAGGCGGCTCTGCTCGGTCTGGCCAAGCTGGCGCATCGAGGCCAGGGCGTGCCCGATGTACTCGGCATGAAAGCGCGGGATGATCTTCGGCACGCCGGTTGTTCCGCCCGAAAGCTGAAAGCTCAGCACATCCTCGCTGCCAATCCGCACCGCCGCCAGCACCTCAACCGCTTTCTCCAGCGACACCGATTCGATCAATGCCTGCAGACCGTGCCCGGCCAGCGGCCCTTCGTGACTCCGGCTACCGCCGCGCGCCACGATCAGATGCTGCAGGCAGCCATGGCGCACCGCCATTTCATGCGCGAAGCCCACGAGATCAAAGGCGCTGAAGTCTGCCTGCACAAAATAGGCGCGGGGCTCGGACAGCGTGGAGAGCTGGCCGATCTCGACTTCACGGTATTGCGGCACGGCGCACACCGGCACGATCCCGGCCTTGTAGCAACCCATCAGGGCAATCGCCGTTTCGATGGTCGTGCCCATCTGGAAGATCGCGCGGTCGCCGGGCATAAGCCCAAGCAGATGCAGCGCGGCACCGAGGCGCTCGCTGAGCGCGTCCAGCTCGGCGAAGGTGATCGAACGCTCGTCGCTGATGAACGCCAGCTTGTCGGGTATGCGGCGCGCGGTCTTGCGCAGTGCGCCGCCTAGGGTGTCGTTGATCCACGCGCCGGTCGCAAAATATCGCGCGGCGTCCGACGGCGGGCAGTACGCCACACCTTCAATGGGAAAGTGAATGCCTGGCATGGTCGGCTCCGGTCTCAAGGCTGCTCGCCGTGCCTGCGCGGCACAACGCGCACGGTATCGCGGCCGAAGGTGTCGATCTTGCCGTCCAGGCCGCCGGTAAAGAGGCCATACCAGACGGCGGGCTTGAGCTCCAGCGCCCGGCGCTCGAACACCACGGGCTCGCTGGAGGTGATGACGGTGTAGTCGCCGTGGTCCACGACCTGGCATGCCGGCAGACTGCGCGCGGCGGCCGCGAGCGGCGCAAACTCGGGCACGTTCAACACAAAAATGCGCAGGGATGGCGTGCTCATGCGTGACACTCCTGTTCCAGACCCAGACGGTGGCACAGGATCTCGGCCTTGCGCGCCCAGATGGCGTCGATCGATGTCACGCGCGACTGCGCGGCACTCGCTTCGTCCTCCAGTTCGATTGCCGCGGCAAGCGTTGCGTCAGCGTCGCGGGCATCCAGCGGCTCCAGCGTGCGCAGCTTGCGGGTTATCTCGATGAAGTAGCCGTTCGGATCCCGGAAGTAGATCGACTCGATCACCTCGTGCGCGGTTTCGGCCGATACCACCACCCCGCGCGCTTCCAGCCGTGCCTTCCATGCCAGCAGCTCATCCTGCGTGTCGACCAGCCAGGCCGTGTGTGTCGCGTCGAACACGTGGTCATCAGGGAACGGCGGTCTGGCGTCGCGCCCCGCAAGCAACTCGGGCTCGGTGCTGCCCAGGTAGTAGAAGAAGGCGATGGTGCTTCCGTTACCGCTGTCAAAGAAGAAGTGCAGGAAGTCAGGATGGGTCTCAGGGCCCCAGCCGCGCGCCGAAATCGTATGGATCAGCGGCAGGCCGAGGATGTCGCGATAGAACGTCACGGTGTCTTTCAGCCGCCAGGTTGGCCGGGCGGTATGGTCGACGCCGTGCAGGCGTAGCTGCGCGGCGTCGGGCGGGGAAATGCTCGCTTGCATGGTTGTGTCTCCGGATGGGGTGTCGGGGTGCCCTGGGATCGGTCAGTGCGGAAAGGTTTCGCGCAGCCAGTCTTTCAGCAGCCGCCCGGCCAAGTAGCGGCCTGCCTCTTCGTCTTTGGCGAGCGCCCGGCCGTGGTGGTCGCCGCGCACGCGACGGTGCTGTTTTTCGGTGCTGCCGATGCTGGCGTAGATGTCTGCGATGACGCTCGGGAAGCAGGCCTGGTCGCCCGTGTATTCGATGAGCAAGGTGGGCTGCTGGATGGCCGGCGCAGTCCTGGCGAGTGCCGCGTTGGACGACAGGCCAGACCAGGTGGACAGCCAGCTCTCCGGCGAACAGATGCGCGCGAAGCCGACCGAGCCGTAGTTCGAGGCAAACGGATCCGGGCCCCACAGCGATCCGTAACGACGGTCGGATGGGTCCAGCTGCAGATCGAAGCAACGCAGGTCTGCATCGGTGCGCCAGACGCTGAACAGCTGCGTATGTGCCGCGCGGCGGCGGACTGCGTCGCTGGCCGTTGCGCCGTTGCGCCGCACTTCTGCGCGCGCCTCCATGCGCTCCGCAATCATGGCCCGGGCCAGATCGTCGATACGCTGCACCCGTGCGGTCTGTGCGGCGCGATAACGGGCTGCAAAGTCTGCGCTGAAGGAGGCCGACTGCGGCGCCGGCGCAAAACCGTTGGCGGACGAGAACGCGTCGAGCGCGGCGTCAACCGACAGCGGGTCGCGCTCATCGGTCACAGCCGGGTCGATGCAGCCCTGCAGCAACACGCCCTGCCCCGGGTGCGGCGCCACGAACACGACGCCATCGACAGGCGGCAACAGCGCGGCCGCGAGGTTCGTCAAGCGACCCGCCGGCGTCTTGGCGATCCGCGCGTCGGGCGCAGCGTTGGACTGCTGCACATAGAGCGCGTACAGCCCGCTGCCCCCCGAATTGCCCAGCAGCACGATGCGGCGAAAACCCGCTTCGCGCAGAAAGCGCACGCCGGCTGCCACGTCATAGAGCGCGAACTCGTGCTCCAGGCGCTGATCGTTGCCCACCGAGCGCGGCGATTGCGACCACGCCGCATAGCCCGCCTCCACGATGTCGGGAATCAGGTAGTGGCAGGCCATGAATTCACGCGGATGCATGATGCAGACCACCGTGTCGGGCTGCCCGGCCGTGTACAGCGCACCGCCGGTGGCGGCACCATCCTCCGTACGCAGCACAACGTTGCGCGTGACCGTGCCGGGCGGAACGTCACGCGGATTCCAGTCGGTATTCAGGAACCCTGCGGTGGATCCTGAAGGGGCATGGGGTGCCGTGGATGCATTCATCGTCTTGCTCCTGTTTTTTACAGCATAGTCCATTTTTCGACGCATACGTAAATTTTTTCGCAAGAGCGTTGAAAACCGCAAGAAAGCGGCGATTGGTTCACGTATTGGTTGAAAATTGGGGTCCATCGTCCACCCGTGGCGAGATCGCTTGCTAGCGTGTTCCTGCCGTTTTGTTTATCGTGGTGAACTTGTCGACGCCTGCGTCGAAAACCCGAAATGGCTGCCCATGGCAAAGACACAGACCAAGAGCGACGCGCTGCGCGACTCGATCCTGGAAGTCGCGACCCGCCTGTTCATTGAACGCGGCTTCGACGGCACCGGCTTCAATGACATTGCCGACGCGGTCGGTTTGAGCCGTCCCGCCCTGTACTACTACTTCAAGACGAAGGAGGCGATCCTCGAAGAGCTGACTGCTGCCGTCACGCGCATGGCCGCGCAACTGGCCACTGAGGAAGTGCCGCAGGACATGCGCACGCCCGCTGGCACCCTTCGCCATCTGGTGCAGCGGCACGCGACGTTGATCCTGTCGCATCCGCAGCAATTCCGGGTGGTTGAGCGCAACGAGGGCAATCTGCCGCTCAAGCAACGCAAGCTGGCGGAGCAGTCAAGGCGCGCGGTGCTCGACCAGTTCCGGGAAGCCATCGAGTTCGGCATGGATCAGGGGACGTTTCGCGTGATCGACGCCAAGATCGCGGCCTTTTCCATCATCGGGATGTGCAACTGGACGGCGTGGTGGTTCCATCCTGACGGCCGCATAGCACTCGAGGATGTGTCCGCGCTGATTGCCGACATGGCGCTGCGTTCGGTTGAATCGCCCCCCAGCCGGAAACTGGACAAGCCGGGGCCTGCCGCAATCCTGCAATTGCTGCGTGATGACCTGACGCTGCTTGAGCGTAGTCTCGGATCGCCAGGGGATGGTCAACCGTAGGCCAATGCCTGTGAATCGTGTTGCGCGCAACGCTAGCGGATGAAGTCCCTACGGACTGGACAGGCGCGTTCATGGCCCGCAAGCGCGGGGGCGCACGACTTCGCTCTCATGGTATGGATCGGTTCCCCAATTCGGTTCCACCGAGGCCATCGCAATATCAGCATTGGAATCGTGGTGAGCAGGTTCCATCCCGGCCAGGAGTTCGCGAGCGCCAGCGCAGCAATCGCGCAAGCCGGCCGTCGACAAGAGGCCAATCAGCGCCTGACGCAACGCCGCATCACCAACGCCAAGGGCAGATAGAATGACATTCGCTATGGACCCCTACCTGCCCCAATGCTCGATCTCAACGACTTTCGCTATTTTGTCCGCATCGTCGAGTGCGGGGGTGTCACGGCCGCGAGTCGCATCCTCGGCGTGCCAAAATCCACAGTGAGCCACCGGCTCCAGGAGCTCGAGGCATCCCTTGGGGTCCGGCTGCTGAACCGCACCTCAAGAAGCCTGAGCATGACCGATGTGGGAGAGCTCTTCTATCGGCATGCGGTCGCAACTCTAGAGCGCGCCGAGCTTGCCGAGACGGCGGTCCGAGAGCGGCTCGTCGAACCGAGCGGAACTATACGCTTCACTACTGCCGTAGCGACATCGCTGTTCGCGATGCGGGCGATCCTGCCGGACTTCATCAGACTATATCCGAAGGTCAATGTCATACAGCACGTAAGCGACGACCAAGTCGATATTGTTGGCGGCAGCTACGATCTTGCGCTACGAGCACACACTGGCCCACTTTCGGACTCCACGCTAGTTCAGCGAACGTTAGCACCAGCCCCGTGGTTCTTATTTGCAGCGCCCGATTACCTCCGACAGCGTGGTGTACCGCGTACAATTGACGATCTCGCAGGGCACGACACCCTCCTCATGCTCAAGCACGGGAGTCCGCTCGCGTGGAAACTAACGCATCCGACCCAAGGAGAGTTAGTCCTTCCGCTTACGCCGCGACTGGCAGGCAACGATATCGTGACGCTCAAACAGGCTGCGCAGGACGGCCTTGGCATTGTTGCACTGCCTAATTACGTTTGCCGTGAGGATGTTAGGACAGGCACTCTCCAGCGCGTCCTTCCGGACTACCACGCCGGCGTGGCCAACATAACAGCGGTGATCCCATTCCGCCACGGCATGCTGCCATCCGTGCGCGCTTTTCTCGATTTTCTCGTCAAGCGAATTCCTGAAGTAGTGTCCTAACTCGCATCGTCCATCCTATTGGACGTAACCTCCAAATAATCCATCTTGTTGTCTTTCCGATCCAGATCCATCCTGTAAGCACTGCCGGTAAGTGCATTTCCGGCGAACTCCTCCGGCCGCCAATGTGGCCCGGAGAACAAGCTCGGGAGATAGATCGTGAAGATGTCCAGACGTGATGTACTCGTTGCAGGTGCCGCAGCGACGTTGAGTGCCATTACAGGGCTCAACGCCACTGCGGGTCAGCGCAACGATGTGAAATTTGACGTAGTAATTGTCGGTGGCGGCTCAGCCGGCGCTGTGTTGGCCACCCGCTTGAGCGCTGACAGGCAGCGACGCGTGCTGCTATTGGAAGCAGGACCGAATTTCGCTCCTGACAGCTATCCATCAGTTCTGAAGAACGCCAACATCGTTGCAGGCTCACCCGCTTACGATTGGAATTACCACACCAGTGACGCCGCGCGCCTTGGCCACGACATTCCAGTCCCGCGCGGTCGGGTGGTCGGCGGGAGTTCGGCGGTAAATGCTGGCGTGGCAATGCGTGCTCGCCCCGCAGACTTTGCTCGCTGGACGCAGCGTGGCATTGATGGCTGGTCGTGGGATGATGTGCTCCCCGCCTACAAAGCGATGGAGAACACTCCGTCCGGCGACGAAGCCTGGCATGGGAGGACCGGCCCATTCCCCATTCGGCAGCGCACCGCCGAGGACAACACCCCAGGGATGCGTGCGTTCGTCGATGGTTCGCAAACGCTTGGCCTGAAGCACGTCCGTGACCTCAATGGCGCCGACCCGCGTGGGGTGGGCTTCTATGCCCTGAATGTCGTCGACGGTGTGCGGATCAATACGGGGATGGCCTACCTGACTGCCGCCGTGCGCGCCCGTCCGAATCTCGTCATTCGTGGCGAAGCCGAAGTCGACAGCGTCGTAATCAAACGCAACCGCGCTGTCGGTGTGAACCTGGTCGGTGGCGAGTTCATTCCCGCAGGCGAGGTCATTCTCTCTTCGGGCACGTTCGGAAGTCCCGCGATTCTGATGCGCTCAGGCATTGGCCCCTCTCAGCACTTGGCGAGTCTTGGCATCTCTACAGTTGCCGACCTTCCCGTCGGCAACCGGCTGCAGGATCATCCGTTCTTCTACAACGTTTACGCCTTGAAGCGCGAAGTCAATGCCATGACACCGGCCTCCGGTGCAATTGTCTGGACAGGAGCGCAGGGCTCAGGACCCGACGATCTCGACCTGCAGATTTCCGCCACGCACCTTATCGATCCAAATGCGAGCCCGACTGGCGGCGCAATCGTCCTTGCCTGCGCTGTCACACTGCCCAAGTCGCTCGGGCAACTTCGCCTCGCAAGTCGAGATCCCCGCGTCGCACCAGTCATTCACTACAATTTCTTCGATGATCCGAGCGACCTTAACCGCTTGGTGGAGGCGGTCAAGTTATCGAGAGAGATCGGCCGCAGCAAGCCATTCTCGACGGTTATCGATCACGAAATTGCACCTGGAAATGCCGTGGACGACGCGGCGCTGCGCGCAAACATCGTGGCAAATGTCGCTGCCTACTTGCATCCGACTTCGACGGTTCCAATGGGGGGGCAATCCGACCCAAGCGCCGTAGTTGACCCATGGGGCAAAGTCCGTGGAATAGAAGCGCTGCGTGTAATCGACGCTTCCATCATGCCGGAGATCCCTTCTGTTCCGACAAACGTCACCACAATCATGATGGCCGAACGAATCGCCGCAAAGATTCTGGCTTGAACGCGCGCGACTACGACAGCCAGGGTAGATCTCGCTGCATGAGCGCTCGCTTGCCGTTCAATGCCGTCAGACCCAGCTATTTGACTAACGCCTTCGATCTCGATTGAAGGATGCAATCTCGGAGAATCACAAATGACCAGAATGATCCTGTTAGGGGCCGTAGAAGCATGGAGCGGAGAGATCTACAGCGATGGATGGAAGCGCCCTGGCCTAGGCACTGAAGAAGTCTTAGAAAAGGCGACCGGCACCAGACTCGGTACGATCGGAATCGCGTCCGCGCAGGATGTCGCTGCTGCAGCCACACTAGCGCGCAAGGCGCAAAAAGCGTGGGCGAAACTGCCAGGCCCGCGGCGAGGCGATATCCTGCGGGAAGCCGCACGTATCGTGCTGGAGCATGCCGACGAATTGGCCGAGCAATTGGTACGCGAGACCGGCTCAATCCGCACCAAGGCTCAATGGGAGGTGAGAATAACCGCGCGTGAACTGCTTGAAGCCGCGTCCCTGAGCAGTCAACCTCAGGGGCTGCTGACCCAGACGCTGGAATCAGGTTGCCAGAGCATCGCTCGGCGCGTCCCGCTTGGCGTCATTGGCGTCATCACCCCATGGAACTCACCGTTCATCCTGGGCGTGCGGGCCATCGCTCCGGCTTTGGCACTGGGCAATGCAGTACTATTGAAACCTGACGTGCAGTCGCCGATTGTAGGTGGCGTGGCCTTTGCCCGGGTCATGGAAGAGGCAGGTCTACCGAGAGGGCTGCTGCACGTCCTGCCGGGTGCTGCCGAAACCGGTGCGGCTCTTGTCAAAGAACCTCTCCTCAACATGGTCAGCTTCACCGGGTCCAGCCGCGTCGGCCGCGAAGTAGGCGCAATCGCCAGCGGGCAGCTCAAGCGCGTCTCGCTGGAACTGGGTGGCAACAATCCCTTCATTGTGCTCGACGATGCAGATGTCGAAGCAGCCGCGAGCGCCGGTGCATGGGGCTCCTTCTTCCACCAGGGGCAGATCTGCCTCACTACGGGCCGTCATTTGGTCCACGAGCGCATCGCGGAGGCTTATGTTGACGCGCTAGTGAGGAAGGCCAATGCACTCGTTGTCGGCAATCCGATGGACGAAGGCGTCCAGGTTGGGCCGATCATCAACGAACGTCAAGCAGATAACGCTGCGCGAATTGTTGCAGAGTCGGTTGCCAAAGGAGCCAAATTGCGCGCCGGCGGCTCGCGGAAGGGTCTCTTTTTTGCGCCGACCGTCATCACCGAGGTTACGCCAGGCATGGCCGCCTTTGACGAGGAAATCTTCGGACCGGTAGCCGCCATCACGACCTTTCGAACAGATGAGGAGGCCATCGCACTCGCCAACGCCACCGAGTACGGGCTGTCGGCGGCTGTGGTATCTGCCGACCTGGCCCGCGCACAACATGTTGCAGATGAACTGCACTCGGGCGTCGTCCATATCAATGACCAAACCGTGGTGCACGGGATCTATGGTCCCATCGGCGGACTTGGTATATCCGGGAACGGCTTCGGCCACGGCGCGTCAAGCAATGCGGATCAATTCACTGAGTGGCAATGGGTTACCTTGCACGCGCAGTTGCCCCAGTATCCGTTTTGACGATGCGACCGCACCGTCGGTCGATCAACCGGGAGCACATGGCACTAATGCGCAATAGCGTCTGCATAACCCGATTGCGAACGCACGGATGCCTGCCGCACACCAGGCGTTGAGCCAGTCGCAGCACTACTGACCGACAGCGCCAACCGGCCGTCGTTGTTGATATACCCGGCCGTGGCGTACACAGATGTCCGCTTCGAGAAGGCATAGCTGGCACGCACCGCGCCAACTGTAGACGGCTCGTCAGAGTCCGTAATTTTTTGAAGGTGGGCGGTCTGTTTCGCTGTGTGGATTCAACCATCCGGCCTCGCTGTAATCGAAGTGCCGATGGGCAGCCGCCGCAGGAGCACCTTGCTCGCCTGCAATGAGGCCAGCCTCTCCGAACAGAACTACTGCTGCTGGCTGGGACGGTGTGGCGTGCGAGCGCCGCTCGTCCCGGAAGGGTCAATATGTCAAGCAGTCTTGCGTTGCCGTCTTTCCGTCGACGGGCGAGTCTTCGACGCCCCCACGGTTGAGGCGTGCTGACCTAGCCCTGCGGTAGTGAGAGTCACCTGCGTAGCAATCAGTCGCCTCAGGTCCTTGCCATCCATCGCGACAAGCTTGAACCCTCGCATCGCAGACATCAGCGTACGAGCGACATCGGTGGCCGCGACCTGCAGCCCTGATTCTTCGACCGCGTCTTTGAGCTGGTCGGCCAAGTACGTCTGCAGATTGCCGTACGCCTGCTCCAAAGCCGGCATGTGGCTGTCCAAGGCAAGCAAGTCCTGCGCATCAGGGTTGGCCTTGACCTGTTCGTAGGGCTCGGCAATGCACAACTCCAAAACATGCATGAGCTTGCGCTCCAAGGGCCAGTCCTCCTTCAGCGTCGACTGGATGGTCTCGAGCAGGTTGTCGCTCATCCATTCCACGACCGCTTGGAAAACCTCTTCCTTTCCGCAGTAGACGAGGTACAACGCCGGGCGCGACATCCCAGCAGCCTTCGCGAGGTCCCCCATCGTCGTGCGGGCAAAGCCATACCGGAAGAACACGCCGTAAGCGGCCTGGATGACTTGGAGTTGTTTGTCAGTGTGCATGACCCCATTCTGACATTGGAATGGAAGATGTCAAATCGTCATTGACATCCTGTCGAAAAATGTCATACTGACATCCGACGTCAGAATGTCAGGGTTGCCATCCGGAGGGTGACTCAGGCGCCTCGATTGCAAGATGCGGAAGGCGATGCATGTCGCAAGTCGTCCGCAAGCCGTTCAACTGATTCCTTGAAAGGACGACCATGTCGCTCTCCTCTTACGTCTCCCTGGGCCGCTCCGGTCTTCGCGTCAGCCCCTTCGCACTCGGCACAATGACCTTCGGTGAGGACTGGGGCTGGGGTGCCGATGCCGAAACCTCCAAGGCCATCATGGCCCGCTACATTGAGCTCGGCGGCAACTTCATCGACACCGCGAACGGCTACACCTGCGGACATGCCGAGCACATCATCGGCGAGTACATCGGCAAGGACAGTGCGCTGCGCGACCGCGTCGTGCTGGCCACCAAGTTCGGCATGAATCTGTACCCCGGCGACCCCAATGGCGGCGGCGCCAGTACGAAGGCCATCGTGCGGGCGTGCGAACAGTCGCTGCGCCGGCTGCAAACGGACTACATCGACCTGTACTGGATGCACGTGCCAGACCGCTTCACCCCCATCGAGGAGACGCTGCGCACGCTGGAGAACCTGGTTGCCTCGGGCAAGGTTCGCTACATCGGCTTCTCTGACACGCCGGGCTGGAAAGTCGCGCAGGCGCAGGCCATCGCCTCGATGCGCGGCTGGACGACCCTCGCCGGTCTGCAGCTCGAGTACTCGCTGCTGGAACGCTCCGTCGAAGCGGAACTTGTCCCGATGGCGGAGGAGTTGGGCATCGGCGTGGTCGTCTGGTCGCCGCTGGCTAACGGCATGCTCTCGGGCAAATACACCCGCGCGAACGCCGGGACCGTCGACGGCTCGCGTGCGACGACGTTCGGCCTGCCGTTTGGCGAGCGCGAGTTTTCCATCATCGACGCGCTCGCCGACATCGCCAAGCGCCATGAGACCAACATCGCGGCAGTCGCGCTGGCCTGGGTTCGCTCGCGCTCCGGCGTGAGCTCGACACTGCTGGGCGCACGCACGGTGGCGCATCTGGACGCCAACGTGAAGGCGCTGGACGTCAAACTGGCGGCGGAGGATATTGCCAGGCTTGACGGTCTGTCGACGCCGCCGATGACCTTCATTTCCCGACTCGCTGGCCTCGCCGACATGGTTGTTCACCACAGCACGACCGTGAACGGCCAGTCCCAACCGGCCTGGTGGGGCGCGCCGGCAAACGACGCAGCCCGGTACTAATTAGCGCTAGCAAGGGCCTTCGGCGCCTTCAACGTTCAGTGAGACTGTCCATGACCATTCCTTCCCGACCCGCTAAAGGGCTAAGGCTCGAGCGCATGGAGACGTCGTTGCAGTATCGCGATGGCGCCTTTGTGAACACCTATGCGTCGACCGCTATCGAGACGGCCCCGGTGCCGTCCAAGGTCGCAACCCTGACGGAGTTTCTGTTGCCGGGCAAGGGCCGCCGGCCGGACCGGCCGCTTCCCATGTGGGACCCTCGTCCCGTTTGGGCGCGGGCAGCTGATACTGGACTGCGCGCTACGTGGCTGGGCCACTCCACGGTGTTGCTGGAGATGGACGGTCGTCGTGTGCTCACCGACCCTGTGTGGGCGGACAGGGCGTCGCCTTTCACCTTCGTGGGACCGAAGCGGTTTCAGCCGGTAGCGGTCGACATCGCCGCATTGCCTCCCTTGGATGTCGTCCTCATCTCGCACGACCACTACGACCACTTGGACCGCGCGAGCGTGTTGGCACTCGCGGCGCAGGGCGCGAAGTTCGTGACGTCGCTTGGCATCGGGCTGCATCTGGAGGCCTGGGGGGTGCCGCCGGACCGCATCACGGAGCTCGACTGGTGGGAGGCGACCGAGGTGGTTGACGGTCTGACCATCACGGCGGCCCCCGCACACCACTTCTCCGGCCGTGGACTAGGAGACGGGAACTCGACGCTCTGGTCTTCATTTGCGTTGCGCAGCAACCGCTGCAGCGTCTTCTTCAGTGGAGATTCGGGCCTCTCGGACGCGTTCGCGGACATCGGGCAACGCCTGGGTCCATTCGACCTGGTGATGGTGGAGGTCGGAGCCTTCCATCCTTCGTGGGGTAGGGTGCACCTTGGCCCGGAGAACGCGCTCAAGGCCTGGGCTGCCCTCGGCAGCGGCCGTCTGCTCCCCATCCACTGGGGCACGTTTGACCTGGCCACACATGCCTGGGACGAACCGGCAGAACTGCTGCTGATGAATGTGCCGCACGGCCGTTTGGTGATGCCTTGCCTGGGGCAGTCTGTGGAGCCGGCGCGCGCGGAGGATGTGACACCCTGGTGGCGCAGCTCGGCGTGGGACCGCCAGGACTGGCTTAGCGACGCGCCCACCCCTCCGTCGCCTCTGAAGTGAGGGCGCCGTGGTGGGTCAACGTGCCCATGTCTTTATGAGTCACTCGGAGTTTTGGAATGACCTTAGCTCAACGCGCTTGCGTGGGGAGGGAGCCCGATGGGCATCTCCGGCTTTCGCCAGAATCGCGCAAAGAGTTCCAGGGTACCGACGGCATCCGACTCAACGCTTCTTGTTCGACTGAGATACCACCGTTCCTGCAAGCGTCTTAGTCAGCGGCGACGAGCGAGGATTGTCCAGAGCCTTCGACGCTTTGCTTTCCGTGCTGGCTCCGGTTTGCGCTCTGGTACCTGCTTGACGCAGAGCGGAGCCAGCAAGTGATTTCTGCAACGCACTCGACGAATTGTTGCCGAGCGTCTTACCTGCAGTGGAGGCAACCTGCGGAGATGTTTTCTTGGTGTTCGTAGCCACGATTACTCCTCGAAGTGCTCCAGATGATAGGACGTCCGGGCTTCTGGAGCTTAACGGCCTAGACGAGGGAGCCACGAGACACAACAACTATATACAGTGGCTCACTGACGATAAGATACCACATATAGTTTAATCTTATCATCGGGCCCTGACGCAGTTCCCTTCGCCAAGTAACCGGATCGGTCTCACGGCCCCGCGTTGACCTCGCCGGCTACACATGCCTTATGAGTAACTTTTATAGGATGTGCCATTGATTCGCTTAGCTTCGCGAGTTCGTAACGTCAATCCAAACAAGGGATCCAGAGAGATTCCGGCTGCCATCAGACAGGCGCAATGAACTCGAGCGAGATCGATCAATTCTGAGCGGGATTCGCAATTTGAAGGCAAGGGTCGCCGTGTGGACTAACGCGACCAGCGCCGCATCGCAGCGGTAGAAGATCTTAAAGATCACCACTGCGGAATGCCTCCCTTTTGTGCCGGCTGCGTTGGATCTCGATCAATTGATCTTAATGGCGTCATCTCATGCCTGGCGGCCCCACATCCGGAGACAAAAATATCGTTAAAAAACATGATGTTAGCCCGTCAAAAATAACGACATTCTATGCCTTCCGAAAATAAAAAAACGACAACTTATGGCTTACGGCCTTTCCCTCCGTGAGCGCATTGCGCTACCTATCCGGCCAATAAAGCGACATCTTTTGGCTTACAGACGCGCCATCTAGTGCTCACGTTTCTCATCAGCATGTGGGAAATTCAGCATAAAGTGGCCGTTTGGACGCCATATGCTTGAATGTCAGAATGGCCGGGTTATGCTTGCACGTTGCGCAAAAGTGGATATTTAGTTGCTTTTATGACGCCGCAGCCTAGCTCAATGCTTCTTGAACCATCTTCCCCAAGCTATCAGCAGGGCCGTTCATTGCTACGCGAGAAACGAACTATTGCGTCTTGCGCCACGCTAGGTAGGCGCGTCTGAGCAGTAGAGGTGAGGCGACATCTTGCAATCCGAGGGCTGCACCGACCGCTTCGATCCGGTCGCCGCGGTCCAGTCGGATTGCAGCATAGGTGTTTCGCAAAGTCTGGGGCGACAAGCGGTCGACCTGCCCCTCGGCAATACCGATCTGTTCGAGCTGCGTCCTTACGCGTCGGAAAACCGACGCTGCATGCATCGGCCTTCCGTCTAAAGCTGCGGGAAACAGGCATTCCCCTGGCACTTTGAGGCGTCCCAGCAACCGGACCCATTGCGCGAGCGCCAGACGAGATACAGCCAGGATTTATTCATGATTGGCCGAAAGCGGACGTTCATGATCACGATCGGCATGATGGGTGGCGCGACGATCGGTGTCGGCTGCCTGCCCACCTATGCCGCGGCGGGCATCATCTCGCCGATTGCGCTGTTCTGCCTGCGCATCCTGCAAGGATTGTCCGCGGGCGGCGAGTATACTGGCGCCCTGACCTACGTTGCCGAGTATTCCCCGGCCGCCGGCGCGGGCTCAACATGTCATGGACCACAGCGTCGTCAACCGTTGGCCTGCAGTTGTCGTTCCTCGTGATCCTGGCTTCGCGCACCATCGCCAGCGACGGCTTTGACGATTGGGGCTGGCGCCTGCCGTTCCTCGCCGCATCGGTGATGCTGTTGGTTTCACTGCTGCTGCGTGTTCGCATGGATGAATCGCCTGCGTTCCGCAAGCTGCGCAGCGCAAACAAGCTGTCGAAGGCGCCGTTGCGCGATGCATTGCTGGATCGCGCGAATCTCGGCCGCATCGTCATCGCCTTCGCTTTGTGCGCCGGGATGACGTCCATGTACTACATGGCTGCGCTTTATCCGACGTTCTTCCTCACCAAGTCCCTGAAAGTGGATCCCACCACGGTAAATACGGTGGTTCTGCTGGCTACCGCACTCTGCATCCCCGTGTTTCCTCTGGCCGGATGGGCCGCCGAGTTGTCGCAGGCGCTGCACGCGGCGCTGGAAAAGTACAGCTATCCCGGCAAGAGCGATCCGAAGGCCTTTAACGCAACGAAAGTGCTGCTCCTGCTGGCGCTCTTCTTCGCCAGCTCGATCCTGACTGTGATGACGATCGGTCCCGCGCTGGTGGAGATGTTCCCGACCCGCATCCGCTACACCTCAATGGGGGTGCCGTATAACCTCGCTACCGGCTGGGTAGGCGGGCTGTTGCCGACCTTCGTTTTCGCCATTGCGGCCCAGACTGGCAACATGCTCTCCGGACTGTGGTATCCCGTTGGCTGGGCGATCCTACAGATCCCGGACGGGATGCGGCGGGAATCCTACACTGTCAACTAGTTGGCTTGCTGCCATGACAGGACAGCGGTGGAGCGTCGGTGATCCCGCCCTCCCCGCACAGATAAGGTGACGAGCTCGGACGGAAGCCATCCTGGCATCCCCCTTGCTCTTTGCCATCAGAGAAGAATTTCGGGTAGCGATCCTCACCGCTTATCTCGGCTATTTCTATCGGGACATCCTGCTTCGCCCGGTCGCGAACATTCTTTCCCTGGACGCTGGACCGATTGAAGAAATCGTGGTCGATCGCATCAGTCCAGAAGACACGACCATTATTTCCAGTCCAACTGGAAATAACCCCTTGCTTGGAGCATCCCTCGGCGGTTTCGGAGGCTTTCTGGGCAGGCCTGCGCGCGAAAATGACTATCTGTGGGGCCGGCTGCACGGAGTCGACCGCCTGTTCGATATTCTTTTCGACACGACCCCCGCGCCATTGCGGGACCGCCTGGATATCACTGCGCTTAAAAAGCGTGCCTTTCAGTGCGTACTCGACGAGGAAGCTGCCCAGCTTAAATGCATTCCTGAACTACTGCGCGAACTTGCGGATGCGATTGCATCTATTTGATTCCCACCAAGGCATTCGCACTGAATCACAAAAAAATGGACAGTCCGAGGAAAGCAGACTGCCCCAAGTAGCATAGACGGTTCTACACCTTCACACCCCTCCGACTTTGCATTGTCTGGGCGACTCTCCGGTCGGCGCTTTGGCGTCAGAAGATGTGGCGAATGCCTGCTGCCACCCCGGTCTGATTAGTCTTGCCCGGAAGTTCGGTGATCGAACCACCGCTGACCTTGTTGTAGTCGATGGTCCCATAGACCTGGGTTCGTTTCGAAAGAGCGTACTCGGCCAACAAGACACCCGTGTAGCGCTTTCCACCGTTACCGGAAAGGCCGTTCACGTTCTTCGCATCGTCATAGTAGAAGACGCCGGTAACCGCGAGAGCCGGTGTCGCCTGGTAGGTCAGGCCCAGGTAGCCGATGGTGTCCTTACGCGGGTTGTCGATGAAGTTTCCACCGGCCGGGACAGGATTGGCGATCGAACTGGCAGCGGGGTCAGCATTGAGCGTCGCGTCGGTGATGCCGGTACGATCCTTGGCGCCAACATAGCCCAGGAACAGCTTGGTTGCGCCGACCGTGTAGATGCCCGCAGCGCCCCACATCTGTTGCCGGTTGCTGCTGGCATCGCGTACCTCCTGATACATGGCCCCGATGGCGAACGCGCCAATCTTGTAGGATGCGCGCGTACCCCAGTACTGGCTAGAGGTAAAGCTACCTGCCTTCTCCCCGAACCCATAGCTCGCCCCAAGGTCCAGACCGGAGAAACTCCCCTCATAACTTACGACGTTGTCAGAGCGAAACTGCGTCACCAGGTACGGCCATACGTTGGCCGTGTAGTTGCCGAGCGTCAACGGATCGAAGTCGCCGAAGAACTTGAAGACTTCCGTGTACTGGCGGCCCAGCTTAATCGCGCCCAGATCTCCAGCCAATCCGACGTACGCCTGTCGACCAAACAATCTTCCTCCTTGATTGGCACGACCAGTGTCCGGATCAAAGCCGTTCTCAAGCTGAAAGACTGCCTTCAGACTGCCCCCAAGATTTTCAGCTCCTTTCAGCCCCCATCGACTGTTCGTGATGGCGCCGTTGGTCAGTTGGACGAGACTGTGGTTGCTTGCGTCTGAGTTGGTCGTATAGCGCAGGCTTTGATCCACGATGCCGTATAGCGTAACTGACGACTGGGCGTGCACGCTGCTGGCCAGCAGCGCGCCAAACACCGAGGCCACGGCAATCTTCTTCATATTCCTCCTCATGGATTTTTCTTTGATCAGGTATCTTTCAATGAACCTTGCAAGTGGCGCCTACTCCCCTGAGCCTTCGGCCCCACTTCACCACGCGGTTGCTTATGGCAGCCGGACAGTCCATCGATTTGAGTACTGTCCATGCCTTCAATTTCTCCCAGCCAACTCGCGACGCGTGAAGATCAGCGCGCGCACAGGGAAGAACGCGTCGGATCGTCCGGTGACTGCACCACCAGACCGGGCGCATTGTGCCGGCCGGCCCGCCCCGTTGCTTGCATTGAGGCAGATCCATCTCTGCGGTTTTCTGCACAGGCGGAACGCCGCTGGCCAATTGGAGAGGATGGGACGGTGATGGCGCGCAATCATTCGACGCAGGCGAAGGGGCATTTCAGAAAAACGAGATTTACCTCTCCCCCTCGACAGGCCAAACTTCCCAGTGAGACAAGGAGGCAGGCAACTCCACAGAGACAGGCGTACGTGCCACGGCCGCTACGTCAAATCTGCTTCTCATTGCGCTCGCCATTGCCGATTTCATCGCCCGGCTAGTTCTCCGAACACGTTGGGGAACGAGCACCGACACCCAAGCGAGGTTGATATGCGTCCCCTGGATGGCGTTACCGTAGTTTCCCTTGAGCACGCCATTGCGGCACCGTTCTGTACCCGCCAACTTGCGGACCTAGGGGCTCGCGTTATCAAGATCGAGCGACCGAAGGTTGGGGACTTCGCGCGCGGCTACGATGAACGGGTGGATGGAATGTCCTCTCACTTCGCCTGGACCAACCGCTCCAAGGAAAGCCTGGCGCTGGACCTCAAGCATCACGAAGCCCCTGCTATCCTGGAGAAGATCCTTATCCAGGCCGACGTACTGGTGCAGAACCTGGCCCCGGGCGCAGCGGACCGCATGGGCCTGTCGTACGAAGCTCTGTCACAGCGCTATCCCGGGATCATCGTTTGCGATATCTCCGGATACGGCAACGACGGCCCCTACCGCGACAAAAAGGCCTACGACCTGCTGATCCAGGCGGAGTCCGGCTTCGTTTCCATTACCGGCACGCCGGAGAGCCCCGCGAAGGCTGGTTGCTCGATTGCCGACATTGCAGCAGGCATGTATGCCTATACCAATATCCTGGCCGCCCTGCTGCAGCGTGGCAAGACCGGAAAAGGTGCCCACATTGACGTGTCCATGCTCGAGGCCATGGTCGAATGGATGACCTATCCGCTGTACTATGCCTTCGACGGCGCCACCCCTCCCCCACGCGCCGGCGCCTCCCATGCAACCATTTTTCCGTATGGCCCCTTTGCCGCCGGCGACGGCAAGACCATCATCCTGGGGCTGCAAAACGAACGCGAATGGGATGCTTTCTGCCGCGTCGTCCTGGTGCGACCCGAGCTCGCCACGGATGAAAGGTTCGCCTCGAACTCGCTGCGCGCCAGGCATCGCGCGGAACTGACGGAGATCATCCTCGCCACGTTCTCTACGCTGACGGTCGAGGCAGTCGTTGAACGCCTGGAGCAAGCCCAGATCGCCAACGCCCGCATGAATGACATGCTGGATGTGTGGAACCATCCACAACTCAAGGCGCGCGAGCGCTGGACGTCGGTCCAGTCGCCAGTCGGCGTCATCCCGGCCCTCTTTCCGCCTGGCATGCCGAACGCGTTCGAGCCCCGGATGGATGCGATTCCTGCGCTGGGCCAGCACAGTGAAAGCATCCTGCTCGAACTCGGCTACGCGTCCAGCGACGTCGCGAAGCTGCGTGCCGAAGGCGCCCTCTGACCTCCTGAATCGCCCGCCGTGCCTGGCCTGCCGTCTGTGCACCCCTCATTGCGGGGCGCACTGGCACTACTCGCCATCTTCAAGCCATACCCATGACCTCTATCAAGACCGCACGCACCTATCTCTTCGTCCCGGCGAGCAGACCAGAACGCTTTGCCAAGGCGCATGCGTCCGGTGCTGACGTCGTCATTCTCGACCTCGAGGACGCTGTCGCCGACGGCGACAAGGACCGGGCACGCGAGGCTCTGTTCGACTACCTGGCCGCAGGAGGTCGCGGGATGGTCCGTGTGAACGGCACGCGAACCTCCTGGTTCAAGGACGATGCTCACCTGTGCCGTATGGATGGCGTGCAAGGCGTCATACTTCCCAAGACCGAGCAGGGCGCCGACATTCAATGGATCAGGCAACACCTGCGGCCCGACACGCCCGTACTGCCCCTCATCGAGACCGCAGCAGGGATGATCAATGTCCGTGAAATTGCCGGGACTCATGGCGTCGCCCGGCTGGTCTTCGGCACGGTCGACTTCCGAAAGGAACTCGGTATAGAAGGCGACGATCAGGAACTACTCTTCTTCCGCTCAATGCTGGTCCTCGCATCCAAAGCGGCCGGCATCGATGCCCCCGTGGACGGCGTGACACTGTCCATTTCTGACACCGCCGAGCTGCGCCGCGCCAGCGAGCAAGGCCGGCGCCTTGGCTTCGGGGGAAAGCTCTGCATTCATCCTTCGCAGGTGCCGGAAGTCAACGCTGCTTACCAGCCCAGCGATGCCCTGCTGAACTGGGCAAGACGCGTCCTGGAGGCGGCTCAGTCCCGCCCAGGGGCATTCCAACTGGACGGCGCAATGGTCGATGCCCCGGTCATTGCACATGCCACCGCACTCTTGCGGCAAGCCGCCCAGTCCCAGCCCTGATGCGGGCTAACGCGCTCGCAGACAATCCGTATATCGCCCCCTCAAGATGACGCAGATCCGTAGCCTCCTAGTCGCCAACCGAAGCGAAATTGCCATTCGCGTGATGCGTGCTGCCAGCGAACTCGGCATTCGCACGGTCGCCATTTACTCCTACCAGGATCGCTTTGCCCAGCATCGCTTCAAGGCCGACGAGAGCTATCTCGTCGGGCAGGGGAAAAAGCCCGTGGACGCCTACCTCGATATCGAAGATATCTTGCGGGTAGCAAAAGAGGCTGGCGTCGATGCGATCCACCCCGGATATGGCTTCCTATCCGAGAATCCTGAATTTTCCGAGCGTTGCGCGCAGGAAGGGATTGCCTTCATCGGGCCGACGCCCGACGTGATGCGCGAGCTTGGCAACAAGGTGGCGGCGCGGTCTCTGGCAGAGCGCGTCGGGGTGCCTGTCGTGCCTGCCACCAACGCGCTGCCGCATGACCTCGACGAAGCCCGGAAGCTCGCAGCGTCGATCGGCTACCCCCTCATGCTCAAGGCAAGCTGGGGTGGGGGTGGCCGTGGGATGCGGGCGATTCTGCATGAGGGCGAGCTTGCCAATGCCATCACCGCCGCGCGCCGTGAAGCCAAGGCAGCGTTCGGGAATGACGAGGTGTACCTGGAGAGATTCATCGCGCGGGCCAAACACGTCGAGGTGCAGGTACTCGGGGACACCCACGGCAACCTGGTCCATCTCTTCGAGCGGGATTGCTCAGTGCAGCGCCGCAACCAGAAGGTCGTGGAGCGCGCGCCGGCGCCATATCTTGACGACACCGCACGGCAAGCGCTGTGTGGGGAGGCACTCAAGCTCGCCAAGGCGGTCTCCTATACGCACGCGGGCACTGTGGAATTCCTCATGGACGCCGACACAGGGGCGTTCTACTTCATTGAAGTCAATCCGAGGATCCAGGTGGAACATACGGTGACCGAGGAAGTGACCGGCATCGACATCGTCAAGGCGCAAATTCGCATCACGGAAGGCGCTTGCATTGGCGATGTCTCATCCTCCGTCCCCACGCAGGAGAACATCCGACTACGCGGCCATGCAGTCCAGTGCCGCGTTACCACCGAAGATCCGGAGAACGGCTTTGCACCGGACCACGGCAAAGTCACCGCGTACCGAAGCGCCGCAGGCTTTGGCATCCGCCTGGACGCCGGCACGGCCTATACCGGTGCCGTGGTAACCCCCTACTATGACTCCCTGCTCGTCAAAGTGACGTGCAATGGGCGTGATGCTGATGAAGCTAACGAACGCATGAGCCGGGCACTGCGCGAGTTTCGTGTGCGCGGTGTGGCAACCAACCTGGCCTTTCTCGAAAATGTGATCGGACACGAGGATTTCCGCTCCGGTCGCTGCACCACCCGGTTCATCGACAATACGCCTGAACTCTTCACGTTTCGCCAGCGCCGAGACCGTGCGACCAAGCTGCTTAACTTTCTGGCCGAGGTCAATATCAATGGCAACCCGGATGTCAAAGGACGACCTGCCCCGCGGCACGTGGCGCCGGAACCGCCGCTGCCGACCGCCCCCCTGAACACTGCGATCCCTCCGGGGTCCAGAACCCTGCTAGCCACGCTCGGTCCACGGGCATTTGCAGAGTGGATGAAGGACAGCAAGGCCGTCCTGCTGACCGACACCACCATGCGCGACGCCCACCAGTCCCTGCTGGCCACGCGCATGCGCACGCGGGATATGGTCGCTATTGCTCCCCATTATTCCCGCCAGCTTTCGGACCTCTTCTCCCTGGAGTGCTGGGGCGGCGCAACCTTTGACGTTGCGATGCGCTTCCTGCGCGAGGATCCATGGGAACGGTTGGCCGCGTTGCGCCATGCCGTGCCAAACATCCTGTTCCAGATGCTGCTACGCGGCTCAAACGCTGTCGGCTATACGAATTACGCGGACAACGTTGTCCAGCATTTTGTCAAGCGGGCTGCGGCCTCGGGTATTGACCTGTTTCGGGTGTTCGATTCCTTCAACTGGGTCGAGAACATGCGCGTGGCCATGGACGCAGTACTGGACACGGGCGCCCTGTGCGAGGGGACAATCTGCTATACCGCCGACCTGTTTGATACCGCGCGCGGCAAGTACAACATCGGCTACTACGTCGAGCTTGCAAAATCGCTGGAGAGGGCCGGCGCACACATCCTAGGCGTGAAGGACATGGCCGGCATTTGCCGACCACCGGCCGCATTCGCGCTGGTCAAGGCGCTCAAGGAAGAGACCGGCCTACCCGTTCACTTCCACACGCACGATACGAGCGGAGCTTCGGTTGCATCCGTTCTCGCGGCGATCGAGGCCGGGGCGGATGCTGTTGACGGCGCCATGGATGCCATGAGCGGCCTCACGTCGCAGCCGAGCCTGGGCGCGATTTGCGCTGCGCTGGAACACAGCGACCGCAGGCCGGCAGTTGGTTACCGTGACCTACAGCCCATTTCGATGTACTGGGAATCCGTACGTCGCAACTACGAGCCGTTCGAAGCGGACATGCGCTCCGGCACTTCGGACGTCTACCGCCATGAAATGCCTGGCGGCCAGTACACAAACCTGCGGGAACAGGCGCGTTCCCTTGGCCTGGAAGATCGCTGGCCGGAAGTTGCGCAAGCCTATGCCGATGTCAACCTCATGTTCGGCGATATCGTCAAGGTAACGCCCTCGTCGAAGGTTGTCGGCGACATGGCGCTCCACCTTGTCTCCAATACCCTCAGCACTGCAGACATTGTGGATCCCGACCGGGAAGTCTCGGTGCCGGATTCCGTCGTATCAATGCTGCGCGGCGAGATGGGCTATCCCGCCGATGGCTTCCCGAAATCCTTGCAACAGAAGTTCCTGCGTGGCGCATCCCCGGTCGCAGGGCGTGCCGGCGCGCACATTCCGCCGGTCGATCTGGAGGTGGCTCGAGCCCAGGCTGAAGTGGCTGTTGGCCGCCGCCTTGCCGACAACGATCTCGCGTCATACCTGATGTACCCCAAGGTCTTCCAGGAATTCTGCGCACATCGCGATCAGTTCGACGATGTGTCAATTCTACCGACGCCTGTTTTCTTCTATGGGCTCGATGTCGGCCAGGAGATTTCGGTCGAACTGGAGCGAGGGAAGACACTGTTTGTCAGCCTGAGCGCGCAAACGGAGCCTGACGAGCAAGGCAGCGTCCGCATGTTCTTCGATGTCAATGGCCAGCCACGTCCGATACGCGCAACCAAGCGGAACGAAGGGAGCATCGCGCACTCCGCCAGATTGGCCGCGCCTGGCAACTCGCTTCATATCGCATCCCCCATGCAAGGCAGTGTCATCTCGGTGAATGTCAGCGAAGGACAATCGGTCGCGAAAGGACAAGCAGTAGCCGCCATCGAGGCGATGAAGATGGAAACCAGCGTTGTGTCGGAAGCCAGCGGAACGGTGAAGCAAGTCCTGGTGCAACCCGGCTCGCTGGTCCGCGCCGGCCAATTGCTGATCGAATTGCAGTAAGGCGTTCGATGGGCCACGGCCTGCCGCGCGTCCGGTGGCAGGTCGGTATGCCCCGAAGTCCGAGGCGGACATTCCGCTTCCTCGCCAGATGCCTGATAACCCTTCCGAGTTTCTACTACACCGAGCGCTCGAATAGGTATGGCAGCGGAGTCTTAAAGACCTATTACACACCCTGCCGTAATCTCGATACAGTATGCAGGGAAACACCGAATCGCTCGTAGAACGACTCTTCAAGATCACCACCGGTCCACCCGACCACAGCTTTGAGATCGGATAGAGGGCGCCCGGTCTGCATTGACTCGAACAGGGCGCGCATCAGTCGCTGCGTCCGGCAGATTTCCGTAAGCGCTGCACCCTGCGTGAACAACGTGCGGCGGACACTGCTGGCGCTGATACTGAGCGACCTCGCCACCAGTTCGGCATTCCAAGCACGTTGTGGCTGGCAGAAAACCGTCGCCGAGATCAGGTCGCGCAATGTGTGTTCTGCTCGCCGACTGGCCTCATATGAGGATGCCATCGCAGTGCCGATAACGGCACCGCGCCGGTCATCCAACTCAAGGCGGCAGGTCGATGCCGCGAAGAGGCTTCCGCCCATATGGAGATCGACAGGCTCGAAGGCTGGAATGTCGACGACCTGTCCTTCCCGCAAGGCGCGGTGGAAGCCGCGGCGGGTGACCCCATAGTGTCCGCCATAGAAGACGACCCGCAATGGGAAGGCGGGAACGAGGCCTGTCAGGGAGATGCGGGAACAACTACGAATCTTGACTTGCATGAGTTCAACCACTTGATGCTGCCTTCCCCAAGCTTGGTCACTTTTTCATGAAACGACAATTCGATAGTTTCGAAACCACCATTCGGCTCGGGGCACAAGGTTTCGACGCGATCGAAAGGCTCATTCCGAACTTTGGAATTGGAGTACGGCCCGGACGGATGCATAGTGAAGTCTCAGGAAACCGAACCAAGAGAAGTCCGATGGACGTTGTCAAACTGAAGGAGTGGATCGGCAAGACTGTCGAATCCCAAGACGAGATCACCGCATTCCCCCTCAAGGCGCTCGCGGCGACGCTCGACAGTCCCGATCGCGCACCAGGCCGCGGCGATGCGTTGCCCCCACTGTGGCACTGGCTGTATTTCCTTCCCCTGCATGCCCGGTCCGAACTCGGTGCGGACGGTCACGCCAATCGCGGCGGATTCCTGCCACCGGTCCCGCTCCCACGCCGCATGTGGGCCGGTAGCCGCCTACGCTTCCATGACGCCCTTTGCGTCGGCGACGCGGTCTGCAAGACATCGCGCATCCTTGATGTCAACGCCAAGACGGGGCGTACCGGCACCTTGGCGTTCGTGACGGTGGAACATCAGTACTTCGGGGCTGCCGGTTTGGCAATCACGGAAGAGCAGGACATCGTGTACCGCGAACAGGCGCCCCCCGGCGCGCCCTCTCCCGAGCCCGTCCTGGCACCGAACGATGAGGACTGGGCCCGTGAGATCGTCGCCGATCCCGTCTTGTTGTTCCGCTACTCGGCGCTTACCTTCAACGGGCATCGCATCCACTACGACCGTCAATATGCCGCCGCAATCGAGCAGTACCCGGGGCTGGTCGTGCACGGTCCCTTGCTTGCAACGCTTCTGATGGAACTGCTGCGTGCCAACCAGCCTGATCGCCAAGTCCGTAGCTTCTCCTTCAAGGGCGTGCGTCCGACCTTAGTGGGCCAGCGCTTTCACGTGTGCGGAAAGCTGAACGCAGGCGGCGACGCCGTTTCCTTGTGGATTCGGCAGGAAGACGGCGCGCTGGCAATGACGGCGACTGCAGAACTTAACTGAACCAACGATTTCGGAGACTATCCGTGCTGAACAAGATCGATGAATACCAGGAAATTCGCGAAGCGGTTCGCGACCTGTGCAGACAATTTTCGGCGGAGTACTTCCGTAAGGTTGACGAAGCGCGCGGCTATCCTGAGGAATTCGTTAACGCGCTGACTGAGGCGGGTTGGCTGGCAGCACTGATTCCAGAGCAATACGGTGGCTCGGGACTGGGTCTGACGCAGGCCTCAGTCATCATGGAAGAAATCAATCGTGCGGGCGGAAACTCGGGCGCATGCCATGGGCAGATGTACAACATGGGCACGCTGCTGCGACACGGCTCCGACGCGCAAAAGAAGACCTACCTGCCCAAGATCGCCAGCGGCGAACTTCGCCTGCAATCGATGGGCGTCACAGAGCCGACGACGGGCACCGACACGACCAAGATCAAGACCACCGCTGTACGCAAGGGCGACCGCTACGTCATCAACGGTCAGAAGGTCTGGATTTCCCGGGTTCAGCACTCCGACCTGATGATCCTGCTCGCGCGGACCACGCCTCTGGCCGAGTGCAAGAAGAAGTCCGAGGGTATGTCGATCTTCCTCGTCGACCTGCGCGAAGCCATTGGCAATGGCTTGACGGTCCAGCCCATCATCAACATGGTCAATCATGAAACCAACGAACTCTTCTTCGAGAATCTGGAGATCCCTGCGGAGAACCTGATCGGCGAGGAAGGCAAAGGCTTCAAATACATCCTGGACGGCCTGAACGCAGAGCGCACGCTGATCGCCGCGGAGTGTGTCGGCGACGGCTATTGGTTTATCGACAAGGTCACGAAATACGTCAATGAACGTGTGGTCTTTGGACGACCAATCGGCCAGAATCAGGGCGTACAGTTCCCGATCGCCAAGGCGTTCGTCAACGTCGAGGCGGCGAGCCTGATGCGCTTCAAGGCGGCCAAGCTGTTTGATGCGCACCAACCATGCGGCGCCGAAGCCAACATGGCCAAGCTGCTGGCGGCAGATGCCTCATGGGAAGCAGCCAATGCCTGCCTCCAATACCATGGCGGTTTCGGATTTGCCGCCGAGTACGACGTCGAGCGCAAGTTCCGCGAGACGCGTCTCTATCAGGTCGCCCCGATTTCGACGAACCTGATTCTTTCGTACGTGAGTGAGCACATCCTGGGTATGCCCCGCTCGTTCTGACCCGTCTTACCATCGGCGGCGGCGGATCTCCACCCTCGGGGGCACTGCCGCTGGCAACGATGCTTGCTCAGGTGCCCCGGACAACGCATTCCTGGGCCGAAGACAATTACGCGTTGAGATAGCCCGTCCTCCGGTATCATTCCGTAATTGGATCAAACAGCAGGTGCGCACCAGGGGCACTACGTGACTACGTTCAAGCAGTTGGAAGCGTTCGTAGCCATCGCCGAGATGGGGTCGTTCGACGGCGCCGCCGAGCAGCTCGACATCGCCCAGTCCGCCGTGTCGCGGCATATTAAGGAGTTCGAAGGCGGCTTCGGCTATCCACTGTTCGACCGGTCGGGGCGCACCGCGAGGTTGACACTCGAAGGCGCCGAGGTGCTCGCCCGCTCACGAGACGTTCTCAAGAAGCGCGACCTGCTGATCGAGCAATTCGTCCGCAAGGACACGCTGGTACGCAAGCTGCGACTTGGCGTCACCGAGCTGACCGCAGTAACGTGGCTGCCGAGGTTCGTGGATGCCATCCGCGCACAATATCCACAAGTCGCGATCGAACTGGAAGTCGAACACAGCGTGCCGCTGCACGACCGACTTCGCGCCGGCCAACTGGACCTCGTAGTGGTTCCGAATGCGTTCGACCTCACTGGACTCCTGCGCATCAGGCTCGCGCAAGTCAGGAATGGCTGGTTCTGCAGGCCTTCCCTTGCCATTCCCACTGGCAAGATAAGAGTGGCGGAGCTCGGTAGCTATCCGCTCCTGATGCAGGGCCCGCAATCAGGTGCAGGCGTGTTGATGCGAAGCTGGTTCGCAAAGAATGGGCTGACACCAGGCAATACGCTGATGAGTAACAGTATTTCAGCTCTCGGCGGCATTGCCGCGTCCGGACTCGGCGTCGTCTACATGCCGGAGGTCGTCTCACGCGGACTGGTGGAAAAAGGTCTGCTCCGTGAGGTTCACGCAACGCCCGGTCTGCCACCAATCCGCTATGTCGCGTTGACTCGGGCCGATTCAGCAACGCCCTTTCACCGCGCCATCGCTACCCTGGCGCAGCGCTGTTGCAATTTCGAGCTCCCCTACGAAGCCAGCGCGTCACGTGCCCAATACGAATCTCATCCAGATGCTCACGATTAAGCAGATCGAGACGTTCTATTGGGTCGCTAAGCTCGGCACCGTGCAACGGGCGGCAGACAAGCTGCACGTCACGCAGTCCGCTGCCACCAAGCGATTGCAGGAGGTCGAGCGGCTTTCCGCCTCGCCCTTGTTCGAAGGAAGCGGGCGCAAGGCCGTGCTCACGGCGAAGGGGCATGAAATGATGCAGCTTTGCGCCGACGTGCTGGAGAGCGTTGCCTACCTCGACGCGATCCAGACATCCAGGCGCAACGTCCCGCGGGTTGCGCATATAGGCGTTACCGAGCTCGTCGCGATGTCATGGTTTCCGGCGCTGATACGGCGAGTGCGCGACGTCTACCCGGAACTGACGCTTCAGCCTCACATTGACCATTCCGCGATACTGCGCGACAAGATCCTCGATGGACAGCTTGACATCGCCATCCTCCCTGAAGCCTTCGCAACGCGCTCGGCTGCGAAGGTCAACCTGGAGTTGGTCGAGTTTGCGTGGTTCTGCCCGCCCGGAACGTTCAATCGTGGAGAGATCGTGCCCCTCCGGCAACTGGCCGCCTTGCCGGTCATCGAGCAGGATCGTACCTCGATCATCACCGAGCTTTGTTCGCGCTTGTTCGAGCAAGTGGGTGCCGCGCCGACACGCCTCGGTGGCAGCCGAAGCATTATTACGCTGGCGGGACTGATTGAAGCAGGCATCGGCGTCAGTTGCCTGCCGCGTGCGTTCTTCACCGGCGAAGTCACACAAGGGCGACTGCAGATCGTGGAGACGGATCCGCCAGCGCCTTCGGTGCGCTACTGCGCGATTCATCCGGAGCGCGCCGCCCTTGGCCTTGCGGTCGCGGAACTGGCGCGCGAATGCTGCGACTTCTCCCGGACGCGGGCCCCCGCGTCGATCGGGTAAATCAGCTTCCCCATCCGAATAGCTCCTAGCCCTCCCGGGTCATCGGTTCCGGGTCGGATTCCTGCCGCCGCACATATCTCATTTTGGAATTCAAAAGCATCCGATTAAATCGCTTTCGAGAATTGGATGGCTGACCCATGATTGCTTCAGACCGGCCGGCAGGCCGTGGGTTGAACCAGGCGGTGCAGTAGCGCTGCCATCTGGAGCGAGAAGAGACGATGTCGGCGAATTGGCCACGAGAGATTTACGAAGAGTTGAAGGCGGCGAATGTCCGCCAGGTCTGCTACGTCCCGGACGCCGGACATAGCGAGCTCATCCGGCTATGCGAGGCCGACCCCGAGATCAACGCGGTGTCACTGACCACCGAGGAGGAAGGCGTGGCGATGGTGGCAGGCGCCTGGCTCGGCGGCGAGCGCGCTGTGCTGCTGATGCAGTCCAGCGGCGTGGGCAACTGCATCAACATGCTGTCGCTGCAGCACGAGTGCCGTATCCCGTTCTTTGCGATCGTGACGATGCGCGGCGAGTGGAGCGAGTTCAACCCCTGGCAGGTGGCCATGGGCAAGTCGACCCAGGAAGCGCTGGAATCGGCTGGCACCTACGTGTACCGCGCCGATGAGGCCGAGGAAGTGGCCAAGACGGTAGGCGCCACTGCTCGCTTTGCCTACCAGACGGGGCGACTGGCGGCGGTGCTGATTGGCCAGCGCGTGATCGGGGCCAAGAACTTCAATAAGTGAGACTGTGATGAGTGAAGCGCAAAAGGCTGTTCTGAATCGTCGCGCGGCGATTGCCAAGATCCTGAAGCACCGTGGGGACGCGCTGGTGGTGACCAGCCTCGGCAACCCGACCTATGACGTGGCCTCGACGGGCGACTGTGCCGGCAACTTCTACCTGTGGGGTGCCATGGGGGGCTCGGTGATGGTGGGCCTGGGCATCGCCCGGGCGCAACCGAAGCGCCGGGTGGTGGTGGTCACCGGCGACGGCGAGATGATGATGGGGCTGGGTTCGCTGGCCACCGCGGCCGTGGACAAGCCGCAGAACCTGGCGGTGATCGTGATTGACAACGAGCACTACGCCGAAACCGGGATGCAGCCCGCGCACGCCGGGCGTGGCGTGGACATTACGGGGGTGGCCAAGGCGGTGGGCTTCGCGAATGCGCGCACGGTGCGCACGGAACAGGACCTGGCGCTGCTGTCGGAGGAGCTGTTCAGCACCGAAGGGCTGCTGCTGGCCACCGTGAAGGTAACCACCGAGCCGGTGCCCGCCGCGCTGCCTCCGCGTGATGGCCCCTTCCTGCGCAGCCGCTTCCGCGAAGCCCTGCTCGGCTCCGACGCACACAAGTAAAACGCCCTCCGGTCCGGTGCAAGACTGCGGTGCCCTCTCGGACGGCACGTGGTCTTGCACTGACCGGCAATTTCCGGCCACGATCCTTCCGACTGTGAAAGCCATGCAATCCGTATCCCCCCGCGCCAAAAGTGCCGCTGCACCTGACCTGGAAGCAAGCCTGCTCGCCTACCGTTCGCTGCTGAGCCAGGACCTGAAGCTGAACATGGCGCGCGGCGTCCCTTCGGCGGAACAACTTTCGCTCTCCGATGCCCTGCTTGGTCTGCCTGGCCCGGATGACTACCGCGCGGCCGATGGCACAGACTGTCGAAACTACATGGGACAGCAAGGCCTTCCGGAAGCCCGCCGGCTCTTTGCCGGTGTGCTCGGCGTGCCGCCGGAGAACGTCGTGGTGGAGGGCAACTCCAGCCTGGCACTGATGCATGATTGCCTGGCATATGCCTGCCGCGCGGGCGTACCGGATGGCGATGGCCCCTGGCAGGACGTGGCAGGTGGGATCGCCTTCCTGTGCCCGGTCCCGGGCTACGACCGCCACTTCAAGCTCTGCGAGGCATTCGGCATCCGGATGATTCCGGTTCCACTGCGGGAAGACGGCCCCGACCTGGAGATGGTGCGCGCCCTTGTCGCGCAAGACAGGTCCATTCGGGGCATCTGGTGCGTGCCGAAGTACAGCAATCCGACCGGCACAGTCTATTCCGACGAAGTCATCAAGGCGCTGGCGTCTATGCCTGCGGCGGCGCCGGATTTCCGCATTTTCTGGGACAACGCCTACGCACTGCATCATCTGGGCGAAACCGAGGTCGAGATTGCGAACCTGGCCGAACTTTGCGTGGCCCACGGGCACGCGAACCGCGCACTGATTTTTGCCTCCACCTCGAAGATCACCTATGCCGGAGCCGGGCTTGGCCAATTTGGCAGCTCGACGCAAAACGTGGCCTGGTACCTCAGGCATGCATCCTTTCGCAGTGTGGGCCCGGACAAGATCAACCAGCTTCGCCACGTCCGCTTTCTCAAGGATGAACAAGGACTGAAAGCACTGATGCGCCAGCACCGCGCGATCCTCGCCCCGCGCTTCGCGTGCGTGATCGAGACTTTCGAATCCCTCCTTGGCGATTGCGATCAGGTGTCGTGGACCACCCCCTCTGGCGGTTACTTCATTACCTTGAACGTCGTGCCCGGTACCGCGCGTCGTGTCGTGGAACTTTGCCATAACGCCGGCGTCATGCTGACGGAAGCGGGTGCACCGTTCCCGGGCGGTGTTGACCCGGAGGATCGGACCTTGCGAATCGCCCCTTCTTCGCCCAGTCTCGACCAGATCGGCAAGGCGGCCCATGCCATCGCGGTGTGCACACGGTTCGCTGCGGCGGAGAAGGTGCATGGCGAAGTCTTGCTGGTTTGAACAGCGCGTTTCGTCAATAGATTCACTGCGCTGGCTTCGACGAAGCCGGCCTGCCCCAAAATTTTCCGAGGAAGTCAAATGAGCGAATCCCAGAGTGCCGCGCTGGCACGCTTTGCAGCGACGCTGCAGTACCAAGACATCCCCGCTGATGTCATCGAACGCGCGAAGAATTTGTACGCGGACTGGGTAGGGTCAGCCCTGGCCGGCAAAGGCGGGCGCCCGGTCGAGGCTCTGGCGGCCTTTGCACGCAGGATGGCGCCGGCGAGCGGAAGGTGCGAGGTACTGATCTCTCGCGAACGAACCACGCCCTACTTTGCAGCGTTCATCAACGGCGCAAGCTCCCACTATGCCGAACAAGATGACGTCCACAATGGCTCCGTCTTCCATCCGGCCGCCGTCGTCTTTCCGGCAGCCCTGGCCATCGCGCAGGAAATCGGGGCAAGTGGCAAGGAGTTCCTGACCGCAGCGATTGTCGGCTACGAAGTCGGGATCCGCGTGGGCGAGTTCCTTGGCCGCTCGCATTACCGGGTCTTCCACACGACGGGCACGGCAGGCACGCTGGCCGCAGCCGCAGCCGCAGGCAGGCTACTGGGGCTCACGGCTGAGCAGATGCTCGATGCCTTTGGCTCCGCTGGCACGCAAGCGGCAGGTTTGTGGGAGTTCCTGGCCGACGCTGCCGACTCGAAGCAACTCCATACCGCCAAGGCCGCCGCCGACGGGCTGATGGCCGCATGCCTCGCCAAGGAGGGCTTCAAGGGCGCGAAGCGCATCCTTGAGGGTCCCCGCGGCATGGCCGCCGGCATGTCCACCGACGCCGACGCCGCGAAACTGGTGGATCGCCTCAAGGATCGATGGACGGTCGCGGAGACCTCCTTCAAGTTCCATGCTTCGTGCCGCCATACGCATCCCGCCGCCGACGCGCTGGCCAAGGTACTGGCAGACCACAAGTTGTCTCCCGCCGATGTCCGTGAGGTTGTTACCTACGTCCATCAGGGCGCGATTGACGTCCTGGGGCCGGTGGTAAACCCGACAACAGTACATCAAGCGAAGTTTTCGATGGGCACGGTCCTGGGTCTGATCGCGGAGCGCGGCAGCGCAGGCGTGCAAGACTTCGAAACGCACTACCAGGATGCTGGTGTCGTCGCCTTCCGCAACAAGGTTTCCATGCGCCTCGACGCCGAAGTCGATACTGCTTATCCTCAGCGCTGGATCGGCAAGGTCACCGTGACGACAAAGGATGGACAGCATTATGCTGGCCGCGTGGACGAGCCGAAGGGTGACCCGGGTAACACGCTGTCGCGCAAGGAAATTGAGGAGAAGTTTACCCGCCTGGTCGAATTTTCCTCGTCTGCCATTCACTCGGAGGTAGCTGTCTTCTTCCAGCATGCCTGGGAACTGGAGAGTACCCCTCGAATGGCCGCGACCCTGCCGGAGCACAACGCGTAAGCTGGTCGTCCGACGTCTCCCGGCGACCTAGGTTCCCCTCAACTGATGTTGGGGGTTTTTTTTTGTTCTTGGTGATATGTGGGGCCTGCATTGGGGTATCAGTCCGGAGCCATCCTTGGCTCTCAACCTCTTCACCAGTACATGATGCGCCGGAAAGTGGGTCGTATGACCCACCGCTGTCAGTACCGAGCCTCAACGCAAAAAACAAGGGTGTCGTGTGACACCCTTCACTCAATGAGGGCTTGCCAGCCCTAGGACCTGCTCTCCGATGTATGACAGCACGGACTGAGCAAGAAACGGCATCACCTGATGTTGGCGTGTTTCTCGTAGTTTCCTGTCCACATCTTCCTGTGATCCCGGATCGCTACGACGTCCCATGCCGAGGCAGCATTCGACAGCCGCCCCGGTCGCGTCGAGTGCAAAGGCCAGCGCCATTCTGGCTTCCGCCTCGCACGCCATGCCATGGTCGTAACGATGTGCGGCCCTGGCGCACATCAGCCGTGCCACCTCAATCGACGCAGCGGCCTTTGCAAGATTGGAAGAGATCTTCTGACACTGCCAGTCGATATTTTCCATCGCAGTAACGCCAGTAGCCGGGTCATGTGCATGACGCAGGAACCAGATAGCGTCCCCAATGGCGGCCGCAGCGCTGAGAACCATCTCAACGTGACATCGTTCGGAGATGTAGCGCGCGCCTTCGCCCTCCGCGCCAATCCGCCATGCGGTCGGCAGCAGCAAATTCCTGACCACGATATCGCTGAAATCATGGTTCTCCAGGCTACGGCTGGGATGAATTGTTAGGCCGCGTCCAACAGTGGCACGTAGATCGACCAGGTACAGCGAGTACTTCGTCTCCGACTCTTTCACCGGAGAACTGAAGTCCGTCTCTACAAGTAGCAGCAAGAGGTCGCTGTTTTGGGCACGTGATACTCGCGCGCTCCGTCCATTGACCGTCACTCCATCTGGGCAACAACCCGTGACTGCCATGGCATCTACCGGACGGTTCTGGAAGGCGATGGCTGGAGCACGGAGTTCGCCATCAATGATCTGCTTTGCATACCATTCGACTAGCTCACCGCAGCCGTACGTCACGAGAAGCCGATGATTGCAGATTTCCTGTATGAGACCGGCCGCTGGCGCACCTTGCACGCCAATTTCTTCCACAATGGCGCAGGTTTGCGCAAGTGAAAGACCCATGCCTCCATCGCCCATCGGCACCAGTGCATTGGCCAACCCTGCTTCTCGCAGGGCGCCGGCGAACTCTTCTGGCTGCCCCTGGTGTCGATCGACATCCCGAAAGTAGGCCTGCGCAAAGGCTGCGCAGACTTCCCGCACCCTTTGCCGCAGGTCCTGGTTTTCACCCTCACTTGTCATGGCGTCGACTGCCGCATGCAAGCCACGTTGGTCATTTCCGGTGCTGGTGTCACAAGCGAGGCCGCGTTCAGGCATCTTAATCATTAAGCGACCTCGCCTTCCAACGTCTGCATTCGTTCTCAGCGAATGATGAAGGGGTTCTCCACCGTGGCGCCTGCTGCAATCCAGACGCTCTTGGTCTGCAGGTACTCATCCATGGCTTCCAGTCCGCTTTCCCGGCCGATGCCGCTTTGCTTGTAGCCGCCGAACGGAGACATGAAGCTCACAGCCCGATAGGTATTGACCCACACCATGCCCGACTGGATTGCCTCGGATACCTCGAATGCGCGCTGGATGCTCTGCGTCCACACACCGGCTCCGAGGCCATAGATGCTGTCATTCGCAATGCGAATCGCGTCTTCCTGCGTATCGAAGGGAATTGCCGACAGGACCGGGCCGAAGATCTCCTCCTGGGCAATTCGCATGCGGTTGTCGACATCAGCGAAGATCGTCGGCTCGACAAACCACCCTGCGTCGAACGCCCCGCCGCTTGCTCGCCTGCCCCCACACAGCGGCACCGCGCCCTCTGCCTTGCCGATCTCGATGTACTCGAGGACCTTGGCAAGTTGCGCCTCCGTCGTCACGGGCCCGACTTGCGTCTCGGAGTCCATCGGATTGCCAAGCCTGGCCGCGCCGGCACGCTCCACCAGGCGGTCTAGGAACTTCCTGTAGATCGAGCGCTGCACCAACAGACGAGACCCAGCTATACACGTCTGGCCGCTGGCGGCAAAGATGCCGGACAACACGCCATTGATGGCCTGATCGAAGTCGGCATCTTCGAAGACGATATTTGGGCTCTTCCCGCCGAGTTCGAGCGACACCTTCTTGAGGCTTGCCGCAGCAGTCTGATAAATCAGCTTGCCGTTCGCGTCGGATCCGGTAAATGCAATCTTGCTAACCGTGGGATGCGTGACAAGCCGTTGTCCGACTTCGGCACCATAGCCAGTAACTACGTTGACCACGCCAGGCGGAAAACCAGCCTCGTCAAACAGGCGAGCAAGCTCCAGGGTCGAAACGGAAGTGTGCTCTGACGGCTTGATGACCACGGTATTCCCGGCAGCAAGCAGTGGCGCCAGCTTCCACGTCAGCAATAGCAGCGGAGAGTTCCACGGAGTTATGGCAACAATCACGCCAAGCGGCTCGCGGCGCGTGAAATTGAAGTAGCCCTTCTTGTCCAGCGGAATAACGGCACCCTGGATCTTGTCGGCGAGTCCGCCGTAGTAGCGGAACCACTCAGGAATGTACCGGGTCTGCGCATGCATTTCCGCGAACAGCTTGCCGTTGTCGCGGGTCTCCAGTTCGGCGAGGCGCTGGGCGTTGCGCTCGATCAGATCCGCCACCTTCGTCAGCAATTTGCCGCGCTGCGTGGGTGTCAGTCCAGCCCACGCCGGATTGCGGAATGCCGAGCGCGCAGCATCGACTGCAAGATTGGCGTCCTCCACCGAGCCGCGGGCAATCTGTACCCACGGTTGGCCGTCGTACGGATTCTTGCTGTCAATGTACCTGTTGCCTGTGGGTTTCACCCACTGGCCGCCAATGTAGTGATCGTAAGCTTGCATGTCGATTCTTTGGCCTGCCCCAACAAGAGAGTTAGGGCTGCAGGCAGTAGCGTTATTTGTGCGCGTCGGAGCCGAGGAGGGCTTCGCGGAAGCGGCTACGCAGGAAGGGGCCGTCACGCGGAGGCAGCGCAGCGGGCACGGGTTCGGTGGTCACCTTCACCGTGGCCAGCAGCAGCCCTTCGGTGCTGAACAGTTCCTCCGACAGCAGCGCCAGGTCTTCCTCCGTGCGTACCGTGCGCGCGCTCTCGAAACCCACCGCCTTGGCGATCCCCGTGATGTCCACCCCGCGCCCGGCGTGCGCGGGCTGCATCCCGGTTTCGGCATAGTGCTCGTTGTCGATCACAATCACCGCCAGGTTCTGCGGCTTGTCCACCGCCGCGGTGGCCAGCGAACCCAGCCCCATCATCATCTCGCCGTCGCCGGTCACGACCACCACCCGGCGCTTCGGTTGCGCGCGGGCAATGCCCAGGCCTACCATCACCGAGCCGCCCATCGCGCCCCACAGGTAGAAGTTGCCGGCACAGTCGCCGGTCGAGGCCACGTCATAGGTCGGGTTGCCGAGGCTGGTCACCACCAGCGCGTCACCACGGTGCTTCAGGATCTTGGCAATTGCCTGGCGACGATTCAGAACAGCCTTTTGCGCTTCACTCATCACAGTCTCACTTATTGAAGTTCTTGGCCCCGATCACGCGCTGGCCGATCAGCACCGCTGCCAGCCGCCCTGTCTGGTAAGCAAAGCGGGCGGTCGCACCCACCGTCTTGGCCACTTCCTCGGCCTCATCGGCGCGGTACACGTAGGTGCCAGCCGATTCGAGCGCTTCCTGGGTCGACTTGCCCATGGCCACCTGCCAGGGGTTGAACTCGCTCCACTCGCCGCGCATCGTCACGATCGCAAAGAACGGGATACGGCACTCGTGCTGCAGCGACAGCATGTTGATGCAGTTGCCCACGCCGCTGGATTGCATCAGCAGCACTGCGCGCTCGCCGCCGAGCCAGGCGCCGGCCACCATCGCCACGCCTTCCTCCTCGGTGGTCAGCGACACTGCGTTGATCTCGGGATCGGCTTCGCACAGCCGGATGAGTTCACTATGCCCGGCGTCCGGGACGTAGCAGACCTGGCGGACATTCGCCGCCTTCAACTCTTCGTAAATCTCTCGTGGCCAATTCGCCGACATCGTCTCTTCTCGCTCCAGATGGCAGCGCTGCCGCACCGCCCGGTTCAATCTCGGCCTGCCGGCCGGTCTGAAGCAATCATGGGCCAAAGAAAGGCGCCAAATAAGTGATTTAATTGAATGATTTGATATTCCGTTAGATGATGAATTCGACGGACGGAAGGAGTCGACCGACATGCAGTCGAGTTCGTCACAGCCTCTGAATCACATTGACTGTCAGAGCAGCCCTTATGCAGAAATCCGCAAAAGCAGGGGCAAAGGAGTGCAAGACACCGTTCGCCTTCGCGCCCAGAATCAGCGACTATCGAGCCTCCCTGGACGAAATCATCATGAATGTACTAATTGTCTTTGCCCATCCCGAGTCGGCCTCCTTCAGCGCCGCGCTGAAGAACACTGCAGTGCAGACGCTCACAGAGCTCGGGCACCGGGTGATGGTCAGCGACCTGTATCAAATGGACTGGTCCGCCGCGCTGGGCCATGCTGACTTCCCCCACGACCGCGCCGATCCGGAATACCTGGACCTGTCGCGTGAGCAGGAGCATGCATTTGCTCATCGCACCCACAGCGCCGACGTTCTCGCTGAGCAGGAAAAGGTCAAGGCCGCAGACCTGGTCCTGTTCCACTTCCCGGTCTGGTGGTTCTCGATGCCCGCCATCCTCAAGGGCTGGGTCGACCGCGTGTTCAGCCGCGGCTTCGCCTATTCGACTGGCAAGAAGTACGAGTCTGGCCACTTCAAGGGCAAGCGTGCGATGGTCTGCCTCACCACCGGGACGGCCTCGACGCTCTATGAACCCAATGGGATCGACGGAGATTTGCATCACATCCTGTGGCCGATCCACAATGGCGTTCTTGGCTACACCGGCTTCACGGTGCTGCCGCCTTTTGCCGCATGGATGCCCGCCCGCGTCACGCAGGAAGATCGTGAGGCCTATCTGCAAGCCTACGCCGACCGCCTGAAGTCGCTGGAAACCCAAGAGCCGCTCTTCTTCCACCCCTGGAGCGACTACGACGAAACCCAGCGCCTGAAGCCAGGCGTGGTGGCACGTTCGGGCGTGCAATGGAATCCGCGTGCCGGCCAGACCTTCGAGGAATCGGCGGATGCGTTTGCCCAGCAGGCAGCCAACTGATAGTTCGCAGGCCATGAATCAGACCGACATCTTTCAGACGCTGCACCATGTCTGCATCGTCGTGCGCGACATGGAGAAGTCCGTGGCGTACTACGAATCGATTGGCGTGGGCCCCTGGCATGATTTTCCCTCGCTCGAGGCGTTCCGCGGCGAGCTGGATGTACCTGACGCCGATGCATTTGTGAGGCTGCATTATCGCTATGCGAATCTCGGCAACGTCCAGCTCCAGCTCTGCGCACCGCCCGCTGGCGACACCCTGCAGCGGCGTTTTCTTGAGGAGCGCGGCGAAGGGGTCTTCCACCTCGGCTTCACCGTACCCGACTGCGACCAGGCCGAAACTGATGCCCAAGCTCTGGGCTTGGCAACCATGATGCGCGGCCGCCTGCCCAATCGCAGTGGCTTCACCTACTTCGATACGGCAGGACTTGGGGCAGGCGTGACTTTGGAGATTCGCGCAAGCAAAGTGTCATAGCGCGAAACTGCCAGAATCTCTCGACAATCGGCCATTCCAACGCCTGGTATTCGCGATAGCGAAGCCGGGCGTTAGTGTTTTCGCTTTAGCCATTAGCCCGCCCACTCCCTTGCCGTCAAGCCTCGCGCCCTGGCGAGCCTGCCAAATTGACCCGATTGCCCGCCTTTGTCTGAGTTGGATCTGTCAACAAGCGCACCTCCTGCGGCCCCTCTGCCCCTCTTGCTGCGGCGCTCCGCGCCCACACCCTTCCCTTGCGCACCGCCCCTTTCGCATGGCCAGAAAGTAGAAAGGCCCTTGAGGCGATTCCCTCAAGGGCCCAACTATCCCCTCGGCACGTCGGTGCCGGAGAATTCGCCGCAGGCGGATCAATAGACTACGGACTCGAGTAGCGGCTCCTGGTTTCGAATCCGACCAAAGCCAAGTGGCGAAACATCGATCGTCCGATACTGCCGGCTCACGATCCACTCGGCAATGGCCCTGCCCGTAGCCGGCGCATGCATCACCCCATGCCCGGAAAACCCAGTCGCGAACAGGAAGTTGTCGATCTCATCGTGCGGGCCCACCACGCCATTGTGGTCCAACAGGTTCATCTCGTAGTGCCCTGCCCAGGCCCGCAGCAGACGGGTGCTCTCCATCGCGGGCACGCGATGCGCCAGATAAGGCCAGACCACATCTTCGAACAGGTAGTGATCCGGCTCGAAGTCCCCCTCCGCATGTGGATCCCGACTCTCCTCGGGCGCGATACCGGCAATGAAGCCATCGCCCTCCGGGCGAATCCAGACGCCGGAGTTGTCGAACAGCATCGGAAATCCCTCGGTGGGCACCGGCGCCTTGATGTGGAATACAGTACGTTTGCGCGGCTCGACCGGCAGTGCGATATCCAGCCAGCTCGCCACCTTGCCTCCCGCCGGGCCTGCCGCATTCACACACCAGTCGCAACTGATCACGCTGCCATCGGTCAAGCGCACACCAGTTACGCGACCGTTCCGCGCCTCGATCCCGTCAGCCTCTGCCGTGACATACTCCACACCAAGCTTCTTTGCTTCACGCCGCACAAGCTGAAGAAGGGCCCACGCGTCGAACCATCCTTCGTTGGCCGCGCCGTAGGTCGCGATACCGATATCGTCAACGTTCAACCAGGGATACCGGGCCTTGGCCTGAGCCGGGGTCATGATGTCTATGGTGGCGCCGGCTTCGATCTGTGAGCGAGCCGTTGCCTGCATGGAATCGGCGCCCTCCTTCGTTCCGAGCATCAGATAGCCACGCTCTTCAAAGCCAATGTCCGCGTCATCGCCAAACCACTGTTTGATGTCGCGGAACATGCCGGCGCCGAACAAGCTCATCCCGATGTTGAACGGGCAGCCGAACTGCGTGCGGATCGACGATGCCGACAGTGCTGTCGAACAGTATTGGTAGGTAGGGTCTCGTTCAATGACCTTGATGGTTCCGGCAAAGCCCTGCTTACGCAGGAAGAATGCCGCGAAGCTTCCGATGATGGCGCCGCCGATGATCGCGACAGTGGCAGTTTTCTGGGTCATGGTAGAAATGGAGAACTGAATCAGGCGCTCAGGCAACTGCCGTCTGCAGTGGATCGCTGTGAGGCTTCCCGCCTTCCAGGTATGCCGCGCGAACTTCCGGACTTTGCAGTAGTTCCCGTCCCGTTCCGCTCATTACGATGCTGCCCTGTTGCAACACGTACGCGCGATGGGCTACACGCAATGCCTGGTTGGCGTTCTGCTCGACCAGCAGGATTGTCATGCCGTACTCGCGATTGAGCATTTCGATGATCTCGAAGACCTTGCGAATATAGATCGGTGCCAGGCCCAGTGACGGTTCATCCATCAGCAACAGCTTCGGGTGACTCATCAATGCACGCGCGATTGCGAGCATCTGTTGCTCACCGCCCGACAGCGTCCCGGCCAACTGATGGCCGCGCTCAGCGAGGATGGGAAACATATCGAACATGCGCTGGAGGTCGGCATGACGCGAGCCATGATCAGCAAACGTCGTCCCCATCAGCAGGTTCTCGATGACGGACATCCGCGGGAAAATGCGACGCCCCTCGGGCGAGATGGCAATCCCCAGTCTCGATACCTCATGTACCCCGAGGCCTTGCAGCGACTTTCCCTGAAACAGGATACTCCCGCTGGTGATCCGCGGCGCGCCCAGTATGCTGGTCATCAGGGTAGATTTTCCGGCTCCGTTTGCACCAATGAGCGTAACAGTCTCGCCTTCGTTGACGACCAGCGACACACCTCTGAGCGCTTGTACGTGCCCATAGTGGGCATGTACGTTCTCAATCTGCAGAATCATGCGACTGCCTCCACTTCCGACTCGCTATCCGGTTCCCCGAGGTACGCGGCCACAACATTGGGATCGTTCCGGACATGGTCCGGCGAGCCTTCCGCGATCTTTTTCCCGAAGCACAGCACGTGGATATGGTCGGACACGTTCATCACCACGCTCATGTCATGCTCGATCAGAAGGATGCTCAAGCCGGTCTCCCTGACCAGCCGCAGCAGCAATTCATTGAGCTCCGCCGACTCCTTGGGGTTGAGACCGGCGGCAGGCTCGTCCAGGCAGAGCAGCACCGGGTCCACGCACATCGCCCTGGCAATCTCTACCTTGCGTTGCAAGCCGTATGGCAGTGCCCCTGCGGCCGTGTCTGCGCAATGCTCCAGCTTGAGGGCCTGAATGCTGCGATAGGCCCTCTCCATGGCCTCCATGTACGCGCGCCGGTATCCCGGAAAGCCGAGCAGTCCCGCCAGACTGAAGACGGAAGCTCGCTGCAGGGCGTTGTGCTGGGCAACAACGAGATTCTCCATCACGGTCATCTTCGGAAAGAGCCGGATATTCTGAAACGTTCGCACCACGCCCGCATGACGCGTCACATCATGGCTTGGCAGCGCCTCAAGCCGAAGTTCACCACGTCGTGGATGGTGCATCCGGATGGAACCGGACGTTGGCTTGTAGAAGCCCGTCAAGCAATTAAACAGCGTGGTCTTTCCCGCGCCGTTGGGACCGATCACGGAGGTAATCTGGTTCTCGCCGACAGTCAGCGATAGCCCTTCAATCGCCATGATGCCACCGAAGCGCATCTCCAGGCCGTCAACAGAAATTAGGGTCTTCTTCATCGACCGCTCTCCACGAAAGAGGTACGGGTCACCGAAGCTGCACCGCCGGACGATTCCCGCTTCCGCAGAAACTCCTTGAGCGTCAGCGTTGGTTCCCGCACGGACATCAAGCCACCCGGACGCCAGATCATGATCAGCACCATGGCCGCGCCGAACAGCAGCATCCGGTACTCAGCGAAATCGCGGCCGAGTTCGGGCAGGAGTACCAGAACCAGAGCAGCAAGCACCACGCCCAACTGGCTACCCATACCGCCCAGGACCACGATGGCCAGTACGGTCGCGCTTTCACCGAAGGTGAAGCTCTCAGGGGAGATGAATCCCTGGCGCGCCGAAAAGAAGACGCCTGCAAAACCCCCAAGCATGGCCCCCAGCGCAAATGCCGAGAGCTTCACATTGGTGACATTGATGCCCAGGGCCTTGCAGGCGATCTCGTCTTCCCGCATCGCTTCCCAGGCACGGCCGACCGGCAGCCGGCGCAAGCGCAGCACCAGGACGTTGGTCAGCAACGCGAGCGCAAAGATGAGGTAGTAGAGAAAGATGACGCGGTGATCGTTCGAGTACTCCAGACCGAAGAAGCCTGCGAACGTCGTCGTATCCCCAGACTTGCTGAACGGCAAACCAAAAAAAGTGGGACGGGGAATGGAAGATAATCCATTGGGCCCGCCTGTCAGATCGGTCCAGTTCAGCAGTACCAACCGAATGATCTCGCCAAAACCCAGGGTCACGATCGCCAGGTAGTCACCGCGCAGCCGAAGCGTCGGGTAGCCGAGAAGGATGCCGAAGATGGCCGCGAACAAGCCGGCAAGCGGAAGGCAGGCCCAGAACGAAAGGCCGAAGCCAATCGAGAGCAACGCGTAGCTGTACGCACCGATGGCATAGAAGGCGACATAGCCAAGGTCCAGCAATCCCGCCAGGCCAACCACGACATTCAGGCCCCAGCCAAGCATCACGTAGATCAGTACGGTTGTGGCGATGTCGACGAGATAGCGATTGCCCGAGAACACGACAGGCAATATCAACGCGATGCCAAGGGCGGCCCAGCCCGCAGCCTTGGTGATTGGCAGGGGCTCACGGAGCTTTGGCAGGGACGGAGCCTTGCTGGCCTTGCGCAACTGGAATCGATCAATGACCAACGTTTGCAGGAAGCGGCAGGCAAAGACAATGCCCACTGCGACAGCGAGCGCCTCCCAACGGGTCTGCAGATGCAGCTTTCCGCCGGCATCCGTCGTCGTGATGCCGATCAGCGGAATGCCCATCACCATCCCAGCCAATGCAACGCGCAATGAATCACCCAGGCGGGCGCGGATCCCCCGGGATCCCGAAAAACGAAGTGTGCTCATCAGACCTTCTCCACTTCCGGCCGGCCAAGCAGTCCACAGGGACGTACCACCAACACCAGAATCAGAATGACGAAAGTTGCTACATCCTTGTACTCGGCCGAGAAGTAGCTGCCCCAGAACGACTCGATCAGCCCAATCAGCAGGCCTCCCAGCATGGCACCAGGAAGAGAGCCGATCCCGCCAAGCACGGCGGCCGTAAATGCCTTGACGCCGACGAGGAATCCGATACTGAAATCCACGACGCCGTAGTAAAGCGTGACCATGGTTCCGGAGATGGCCGCGAGGCCGGCACCCATCATGAAAGTCAGAGAGATCGTGCGCGCGACGTTGATCCCGAGGAAGCCGGTCATGGTGCGGTCCTGCTCGCAGGCGCGCTGCTGACGGCCAAAGGACGTTCTTGAGATGAGCAAAGTGAACCCGGCCATTAGCACGAGCGTCGCCACGACAATCAGCATCTGAACGTATGAGAGATAGACTGTTGAGTCACCCTTCCCGGCCACTTCGATGCCACCGGTGATCACCGGGGCAAGCGCCTTCACCCTGGCCCCCTGGCTGAGCTGAACAAAGTTCTGCAGGAAGATCGAAACGCCAATCGCCGAGATCAACGGCGCCAGGCGGGAAGCGCCGCGCAATGGGCGATATGCCACCCGTTCTACCGCCCAGCCATAGGCAGAGGTAAACAGAATGGTGAGAAACAACACCACGACAAGCGTTAGCGGCACCGAGGTGACGCCGAGTGTCGTCATCAGCGTGAAACCCGCGATGGCAATGAAGGCGCTGATCATGAATACCTCGCCATGGGCGAAGTTGATCATGCCAATGATCCCGTAGACCATGGTATAGCCGATGGCAATCAGGCCGTAGACGGCCCCGAGGGTCATACCATTGATGAGTTGCTGTAATGCGAGGTACATAAATTGGACTCCAACAACCGCTATCGCAACGGGGGCGGCGTTTCCAGCCGCCACCGTGCCCAAGCAAATGACAGCACGCCGGAGCAATCCGACATGCTGCATTTCTTTCAGTTTGCGTAGCCGTATTGGTTTCCGCTCCAGCGATAGACCACGTAGCCGGGCTTGGTGAGGTCGCCCTTGTTGTCAAAGCTGATCTGTCCGATCACCGTCGTGTAAGTGCCGTTCCTGAGCGCCTTCTGGACGGCGTCCGGCTTCGCGCTGCGTGCACGCTCGGCGGCCTGTGCGAAGACCTGGATCGTTGCATACGAGTAGAGCGTGTAGCCTTCCGGCTCAACTCTTGCTTTGCGGAATCGCTCGACCACTTCGCTGGCTTCCGCGTTCTTGCGCGGGTCGGGGCCAAAGGTGAACATCACTCCATTCGCTGCAGCCCCGGCGGTCGATAGCAACTCGGTATTGGTCAGCGTGTCACCACCCATCACTGCCAGCTTCAGGCCGGCTTGCGATGCCTGGCGCAGGATCAGGCCCAGCTCGGTGTAGTAACCACCAAAAGCCAGGACCTCGATACCAGACGCCTTCAGCTTGCTAACCAGTACGTTGTAATCCTTCTCGCCTGCGGTGATGGACTCGCGGAGCGCAATCTTGGCCTTGTGCTCGGTGAGACCCTTGGCCACTTCGTCGGCAAGCCCCTTGCCATAGGCGCTCTTGTCATCGACGACGGCGATCTTCCTGCCGCTGAAATTCTTCGCAATGTAGGCTGCGGCCACGTTGCCCTGCTGATCATCCCGGCCCGTCACTCGAACGATGTTGGCCAGACCGCGTTCCGTCACTTTCGGGCTCGTCGAGATCGTGGCCACCGGAATGCCAGCATCGTTGTAGACCTCAGACGCCGGGATGGTGGAACTCGAACAATAGTGCCCATCGATGAATACCACGCCCTTGTTGACCAGCGTATTCGCGACGGACACAGCCTGCTTCGGGTCGCACACGTCATCGCCGACCACAAGCTTCAGCTTTTGGCCCAGGACGCCGCCCTTGGCGTTGATATCGGCGATAGCAAGCTCTGCTCCTTGGCGCATCTGCTCGCCTCCCGATGCATAGGGACCCGTCATCGGCCCCGCCACGCCAATCAGCAAATCCGCCCAAACCGGATTGCTCACACCCAACATCAGTCCGGCAGCACAAACGCCAACCGATAGCAGCTTCTTGCTCATCTCGTCCCTCACTTGGTAGGTTCTCTCGCATGTCTTTGGGCTACAGCCTTGGCTTCGCCCAGACTGCAGGCCGGCCAACCGCTTCACAGCGGATCGCCGGCCTGGTGGACCAAAGCTGCTCTACGACAGCGGCTTTGATGAGCGAAATTCTGCTGACTCTTGCGCGCTACCGCTTGCATTCAGGCAGCTCAAGATTTGCGGCTTTTTGCATAGCCATCTGACGGATAGCCTTACAAACACTGGGTCTCACGGATCAGGGTATTCCCCTATCACGCACAATGAATGTTCATCCAGCACTGCAATCGGGCGACGACCGCGCGCTCTCGGTGCCCCAAAGTCCGAACATCTATTCACTGCGTCGCTTCGGCGACGCAAAATGCAAAAAGGTGCGTCCAGGGACGCACCTTTCTCGCTATTGCTCTAACAGGGTCAGAAGCGCTCAGCCACTGCCTTCATCTGCAGGAATTGCAGCAGGTAGTCCGGGCCACCAGTCTTCGTGTCGGTACCGCTGAGGTTGAAGCCGCCAAACGGTTGCACGCCGGCCAGGGCGCCGGTGCACTTACGATTGAAGTACAGATTGCCGACGTGAAATTCGCGGCGGGCCTGTTCGATGCGGTTGCGGTCCCGTGTGTACACGGCGCCGGTCAGCCCGTAGACCGTATTGTTGACGGCCTTCAGGCCTTCCTCAAAGTTGGCCACGCGGGTAATCGTGAGGAACGGTCCGAAAACCTCCTCCTGGAAGATGCGAGCGTCCTGGGCAACGTCGCCGAAGATCGTCGGGGCAAAGAAGTAGCCCTCGCCTTCCAATCGATTGCCCCCCGCCAGCAGCTTGCCCTCCCCCTTGCCGATTTCGACATACTCCGCGACCTTGTCAGCTTGCGCCGCATTACACACCGGGCCAAAGTCGGGATTGGTATCGGCGGCGCCCACGCGCAGCTCTTCAGCGCGAGCAACCACCTTTGCCACCAGCGCGTCATAGACAGAGTCCACGACAATGAGGCGCGAACATGCCGAGCATTTCTGGCCCGAGTAGCCAAACGCGCTCTGAATCACGCCCAGGGCGGCGGCGTCGAGGTCCGCCGTTTCATCTACGAGGATCGCATCCTTGCCGCCGAGCTCCAGGAACACGCGCTTGATCCACTTTTGGCCGTCGCGCAGCCTGGCCGCCGACTCGTTGATAGCGATGCCCGTCTTCAGGCTACCTGTAAAGTTGATGAAGCGGGTCTTCGGGTGGTCGACCAGGTAGGCACCAATTTCGCGGCCGGTACCCGGCAGATAATTGACCACACCCGGAGGAATGCCAGCTTCCTCGAAGATCTCGAAGACTTTGGACAGCGAGACAATGGTATCTTCCGCCGGCTTGCAGACCACCGTATTGCCGACAACAATGGCGCCCATCAGCATGCCCGTCATCAACGCCATCGGGAAGTTCCAGGGGGCAATGGTCACGCCGACGCCCAACGGAATATAGAAGCTCTTGTTCTCTTCACCGGGATAGGCGTTCAGATGGCCGATGCCGTCGACATGGCGAAGTGCCTGGCGGGCATAGTATTCCGTGAAGTCGATCATCTCGGCGACTTCGGCGCTGGCTTCGACATAGTTCTTGCCGATCTCATGCACCAGCCAGGCTTCGAGCTCATGCTTTCGCCCGCGCATGATTTGCGCGGCCTTCATGCAGACACGCGAGCGGTCCTCCTGCGTCCAGCGCTTCCAGCTTTCGAAGGCGCTCCAGGCGGCTTCGATGGCTTGTTCGGCATGGGCAACGGTTGCCTTGCTGGTGTGGCCAATGACTTCGCTCGGCCGCGACGGGTTCGTCGACGTCAGCTTGGCTTCCGTGTTGATCTTCTTGCCGGCGATGACCAGCGGGTAGCTCTTCCCGAGTTGAGCACGGACCTTGTCAAGAGCGGCACGCATCGCGCTGAGCGACGACTCCGTCGTGTAGGTATCGAAAGGTTCGCTTTGGAAAGGGGTAACGTTCACGTCTGGATTCTCCGTGTTCAGCCAGTTCGCCCGAGCCGGCGGGAACAGCCCGTCCGCGCATCGGATTTCCGCACATCAATCGCAGCACCGCGCTGCTAGCTTGACGCGTTGACACGAATTTTGTTGTGCCTCGCCTTCCCAGTCTTGAATGACTGCCCGGGAAAAGGAGCGGAATATGGCATAGCCTCGTAGAATCCTGATGGACGGAAGCGCATCACTCGCCTCGCTCAGTCCCTTGCCTGTGGCCCGCCCGGTTCAGACTTGGGGATTGCAAGCGGCCCGCACGGCATATTCCCGATTGACGTGAGCAAGCGCTTTTTTGCACAATCCGAAACACCGCCCGGCACTGGGCGACGGCTGCGGATTCAATCTGGCTCAATCCTCCCACGACGAACATATGCTCGACACCAAGAATCTGCTGCACGGGATCGACCTGGTATTGGATCTGGCCCTGATGGAGCAGGTGTTCGACCGACTTCCGAACGTCCTTTTCTACGTCAAGGACAGCGAGGCACGCTACCTCTTGGTCAACACCACCCTGGTAGAACGAAGCGCGCTCGTCAGCAAGGCGGACGTCATTGGCAAGACTGCCGACGAACTCTTTGAGGTGACAGGCTCCAGCACCATGCAGCAAGACCTGAGTGTCATCCGTAGTGGGGAGCCGATTACCGATGTGCTGCGCCTCTTCTTTTCCGCGGACGGCCATCGGCAGTGGTGCCTCAGTTCAAAATTCCCGGTCAGGGATGCCGACGGCAAGGTGGCAGGACTACTCGGAATCTCCCGGATCCTGCCCAGGCCAGACGAGAAACACGCCAGCTACAGGCGACTCCTGCAGTTTCTGAAGCAACTGGAAGAGCCTGCGCAGCCGAACCTGAAGATCAGTGACATCGCTCGCGAAGTGCAACTGTCGCTGGATACGCTGGAGCGGTTGTGCCGCGAGGTGTTCGGGCTCACACCCAAGCAGATCATGATGCGCATGCGCCTGGACCGGGCGTGCCGCCTGTTGGAAACCACCGGTGCGAGCATCACCGATATCGCGGCTGAGTGCGGTTATGCGGACCACAGCGCATTCTCCCGACAATTCAAGGCAGCGACGCTGCTGACACCTCAGCAATACCGCTCGGCACATCGGCCATCGTAGGTATCATCGCACCACGCCTGGCCCAGGTTCAGTGACGCCATACGCAGCCTGACCGGGGCCCAGGAGGCAATTTGCAAGTCCCGGGTATGCAGGAATCCGCAGAGTTCTGCGTCACTTTGCTCAAGACTCCGCTCGACCATCCGCCTACCATCCTCTCCGCACCGGCCTACTGAGGCAACCGGGTTGTACAAGCATGGCCGAAAGCCTGCGCCGCAATCCGGTCGACGTGGACTGCCAGTATCCCGACCACGTTCTACGCCAATATCTGCGCTTACCCTCGCCGGCTGGTGCGCCCCCCACTCCTACTCTTCGGTCCAACGTCCGGGCTTGCAAAGGTGCAAAAGCGGTGGGAGCACAGCCGGCCATGACGGTGAAGGAGTCACCATGCATTTTGATTTTGCGGACCTTCGCCTGTTTGCCCGCATCGCTGAAGAGGAAAGTCTGTCAAAGGGAGCAAGGAAAGCGTTCCTGTCCCCCGCCGCCGCCAGCGCACGCCTGAAGGCATTTGAGGACCAGCTCGGTACGCGCTTGTTCTATCGGGAAAGCAGAGGGCTTGCCCTTACCCCTGCGGGAGAACGCTTGCTGCGACACGCTCGTGTTATCGAACAGCAGTTTGAGCATGTGCGCAGCGAATTCGCCGAGTTCTCCAAGGATTCGGTTGGCCACCTACGCATCTTCGCGAATACCACCGCCGTGACGGAGTTCATGCCGGAGGTCCTGGCGCGCTTTCTTGCACAACGCACGGCCGTTACCGTTGACCTCCAGGAGAGGCTGACACGCGACATCATCCGCGGCGTCCTGGACGGTAGCGCGGACCTTGGCATCATTTCCGGACCCGTGAACAGCGACGGACTGGAAGTCGTCCATTTCAGTACCGACAAACTGGTACTGGCCACGCCGCTAGGCCACCCACTCACACGTATCGGCCAGTTGCGCTTCCTGGACACCCTTGAATACGAGCACGTCAGTCTCCACGAGGGCAGCACACTCTACGCGTTCCTGACGGATGTTGTACAAGAACAGCGCAAGCGCTTCTCCGTGCGCATACAGCTTCGAAGCTTTGAGGCCATGTGCCGGATGATCGAGACGGGTGTCGGCATCGGCGTCCTTCCACTGTCCGCCGCACTACGTCACCGCCATACCATGAAGCTCTCCATCCTCGAACTCAGGGATCCGTGGGCAATACGGGAGCGCGCCGTGATCGCACGAGAGCTTGAAGGTTTGCCGGGCTGCGCCCGCGCCCTGATCGACGAACTGATCGATGTTGCAGAAGCGGCTGGAGGATGCCCGGAAGATAGCCGCATCCTCGACCAATTCAGCCCAGTTTCTGCATAGCACCGGTCAATCCTCGCCTTCCACCTGGCAAAGGATCCGATGAGCCAGTCGCAGGTGGGGGCGGTCAATCATCGTGTTGCCAAGCTTCACCACGCCCGAGGCGCCTACTTTTGAAAATGCCTCGACCACCTCTCTTGCCCACCGAATCTCTTCAACCTGGGGCATGAAGGCGTGATTGATCGCTTCGATATGGGATGGATGGGCGGCCGCTTTAGCAGTAAAGCCGTCCCGCTTCGCCTGTGCCGCCTCACGGCCAATCTCGGCGTCATTGGAAAGATTCGTGCTGACGGCGTCAATGGCGTCGATGCCAGCTTGCGCCGCTGCCATCAGACACATCGTACGTGCAATGGAAAATGGAGCGGTAAGCTCCCTTCCCTGGTGCGACGAGCGAGCCCCAAGGTCGGCCGCGAGATCGTCGACGCCCCACATCAAGGCGCGCAGACGCATTGGGGCATTCCGATACGAGGAAAGCCCGAACACCCCTTCCGACGACTCGGTGGCCATGGCAACGATACCCGTCTCCCATGCGCTATCGAGCAACACGCACTCAAGCGCCGCCAGGAAATCACACAGGCGATGAACATCCTCGACACCCCTGCACTTCGGAAGCACGATGGCATCGGGCCGGTGAGGCACGACAGCGGCCAGATCCTGAAGGATATGACCGGACGCCAGGCCGTTGACTCGCACCAACACGGCCGACTCCATGGACAGCCGATTCTCCCCGAGAAACGTCGCCAGCTTTCTGCGAGCCTCATCCTTGCCATGCTCGGGAACTGCGTCTTCGAGATCAAACACTAAGCCATCAGCACCTGCTTTGAGTGACGCCGCAAGCTTTCTGTCACTGTCGGCAGGTACAAACAGCAAAGAACGTAGACGCTGTGACAGATTGGCATGCATGGTCGCTGCTCCTGGATTTCCGCGCTCGGCCCGGCGTGGCCGATCTGTGAATGGCATCCCGACAATGCCAGCAAATCTCAGAGGGAACAAACCGCCTTTTCCGAAAGGAGCATTCGTCAACGGCGAACGGCCTGGATAAACAGCCCATCTCCTGGGGCAGCGATGAAAGCCGAAAGGGTCATTCGCAATACGGTCATCGAAGTGAAATATGACCATTGGCTTTTGCGGCGTTGGCACTTCCCGCCGCCTATGGAGACGCCACGACACAAGACTGCTTTCCAACCATCAGTCTTCACGCGCAAGCCGCAACAAGACGTCAGCAAGGGCACGAATCTTGGACTGTACAGCGCGTTGGGACGGATAGATGAGGAAGTAGGACAGCCCGTCTTGCACCACCTCGCCAAACGGCGTCACCAGCGCCCCGTCCCGGAGTCGGTCCCTCGCCATCCGTGGATCACCGATTGCAACGCCATGACCCTCCGTCGCAGCGGTGAGCGTCAACTCGAGGGTATCGAAAACGAGTCCGCGGGTCGCGTCGATCTGTGGTGCCACCACGCCTTCTAGCCCATTCCCTTATACACAAATAGGACCGTGTCGGCAGCGGAGCATGTAGCCTGAGGCTGCGAAATTTCTAGGTAAGCGGTTGTTAACTTCGCCAGACTCGCGTTTGCTCTAGGAGCTTCGCGCAGCAATGAGCAACGAGTCGGGGGCATGGGTGGACGAGGAATTTGACAGCCTGGATCTTGGTGATCCGCGGCGGGATCGGCGCGCCAAGGAATTGCTCAAGCGGTTTGCGGCCCTGCCTACGGCGAGCATTCCCGGTGCGTGCGATGACTGGTCGCAGACCATTGGGGCGTATCGGCTTCTCGGCAATGAGCAGATCGATTGGCGGGACGTGATGCAGCCGCATTGGGAGCGCACGGCGGAAAGAGTCGGGCAGTTTCCGGTGGTGCTGTGCATCGCTGATACGACCGAGCTGAACTTCAATGGCCAGTTCGCCACCCGGCGGGAGGCCATGGACGCGGTGCTCGACCGAATAGCCTTCTATAATCACCGCCGGCTGCATGCCACGCTGGGTTACCTCAGCCCCATGCAATACGAGCAACGCTGGCACGCGACACAGCGTAAAAAGGTCGCATAGCTCGGGAGCTAAGAGCTACCCCAAACAGGGGCAACATCAATAGCCGGACTCCGCGTTTTTCAATACTTTTTGTTAGCGGCAAGCGCCGCCAGCGCACGCTCGAAATCAAGAAACGTTGTTCATTGGCGATGATAGTGACAATACGATTAAAGAATTTCACGCATTGGATGGGAAATACATCGGCGCCTTTGTGAGTGTGCCGGCACCGTGCCGTCAGCCCTGATCCCCGCCGCCGACCGGCAGGACCGTGCCGGTTATGTACGAAGCCTCGTCCGAAGCCAGGAACAAGATGGCATGGACCTGCTCATCGATCGTGCCATAGCGGTGCATCAGGCTGGAAGCCATGGTCTGGTCGACGATGGCCTGGTACCAGATGGCCTCCTGCTCGCTCTGCGCTGCCGTGTTGCGCGCAATCCTGCGCGGCGGTGCCTCGGTGCCGCCGGTGGCCACGGCGTTGATGCGCACGCCTTCGTGCGCATGCTCGAAGGCAAGACTGGCCGTCAGTGCGTTGACGCCGCCCTTGGCCGCCGCGTAGGGCACGCGGTGAATGCTGCGCGTGGCAATCGACGAAACGTTGACGATGACGCCCTGGCGGCGCACGACCATGCCGGGCAGCACCGCGCGGCAGCACCACAGCGTGGGGAACAGCGAGCGCCGGATCTCGGCCTCGATCTGGTCCTCTTCATAGGCCTGGAAGGGCTTGGCCCAGATCGTGCCGCCGACGTTGTTGACAAGGATGTCGATGCGGCCGAAGGCGGCTTGCGTGGCCTGCGCCATTTGCGTGGCGCCGGCATAGGTCTCCAGGTCGGCGTGCACGGCGATGGCCTTGCCACCGGCGGCGGCAATCTCGGCCGCGACTTCATCGACCAGCGCCGAGCGGTCAACCAGGGCCACCGACGCGCCCTCGGCGGCGGCGGCCAGCGCGACGCCGCGGCCGATGCCTTGCGCGGCGCCGGTCACGATCATCACTTTTCCGGCAAAGCGTGCGGGGGCTCTCATGTTTTCGCTCTCCTGGTCAGGCCGCGTTGCTGGCCGAGAACTTCTCGTAGTAGAAGCCGGCGGGCGTGATGCCACTCTGCTGCAGCCAGCCGCGCACGGCCTCCACCATCGCGACCGGGCCGCACAGGTAGATGTCGACATCGCCGCCGTTGAGCCATTCCGGCTCCACATGGGCGGTGACATAGCCCTTGCGGGCGTGGTTGCTGGCCGCGTCAGCGACGCAGGTGCGGTATTCGAAGCCAGGCAAGGCACCCTGGGCTGCATCGATGCGCGACAGTGCCACCAGGTCGATGTCGTTCGTGACCCCGTAGACCATGCGCACCGGCTGCGCGCAGCCGCTGGCGGCCAGCACATCGAGCATCGACAGAAAGGGGGCGATGCCGGTGCCGCCGGCCAGGAACAGCACTGGCCGCGCCACCTCGCGCAGGTAGAAGCTGCCGTGGGGCCCCGAGAACGCCACGCGCTCGCCGGATCTGGCCTGGCTGGTCAGCCAGGCGCTCATCTGCCCTTGCGGCACGTTGCGCACCACGAAGCCGGCGCGCGTGCTGCCGGGCGCGGAGCTGAAGGAGTAGGAGCGCGTCTGGCTGGTGCCCGGGATCTCGACATTGACATACTGGCCGGGCAGGAAGTCCAGGGCGGCGGCATCATCCAGGTCGACGGCGAAGCCGATGGTCGAATCGGAGAGCTGTTCCAGCTCGGCCAGCGTCCCCTGGTAGGTGGTGGCGCCAGTCTTGCATGCGGCCGACGAGGCGGGCACGCGGATCACGCAGTCCGAACGCGGGCGGGTCTGGCAGGCCAGCACGTATCCGTTGGCAGCTTCCTCTGCGGTGAGCGCATCCTCGATATAGCTCGACGCCGGCAGGTCATAGCTGCCCGACTCGCACAGCCCGCGGCAGGTGCCGCAGGCGCCGTCGCGGCAGTCCAGCGGGATATTGATCTGCTGCCGGTAGGCGGCGTCGGACAGGGTCTCGTTCTCGCCGCAAGTGATGAAGCGGGTGACGCCGTCCTCGAATTGCAGGGCAATGGTGTGTTCCATGGCGCGTTCCTCCAGCCTGGATCAGATGTGATAGATGTCGATGACCTGGTTGATGTAGTCGTTCTTGAGCACGACATACTTGTCCAGGATGCGCGGCCGCGCGCCGGCGAGGTCGAGCGTGTAGCGCGACATGCCGAAGTAGCTGCAGGTGGTCTGGTAACGATGGCTGAGCGTGTGCCAGTTGAAACGCACGGTGCAGGTGTCTCCCTCCACCCCGAGCACTTCCACGTTGCTCAGGTTGTGGCTGGTGCGCGTGTCCGGAATGGTGGCGCTGGAGCGCTCGGTCTTGATGCGGAACACACGATCCTCCAGGCCCTGGCGGGTCGGGTAATAGATCAGCGAGATCTCGCGCTGCGGGTCGTTGATCAGCTTGCCGTCGTCATCCCAGCAGGGCATCCAGAATTTTGCGTCGGGGTGGTAGCACTCAAGCCACGCGTCCCACTCTTCGTCATCCAGCAGCCGTGCCTCGCGGTACAGGAAGGACTGGATGGCGGCCAGGTCGACCGGTTTGTCGAGGGTGATCTCGGCGGTGCTCATGCTGCACTCCCTGCGGTGGCGTTGGTGGCGTCGGTGGCGTCGGTGGCTTCATTCGCGGCTTCGGCCATTTCCTCTGCCACAGCCCTCTTCATCACGTCCAGCCAGTAGCGGTGCTGCACCGTGTAGAGGCCCTCGTCCTCGGTGCGCACGCCGCTCATCACCGGCTTGAGTCCGATGCGTTGCGCAGCCTCGTCGGCACCTTCGATCCAGTGCTTCGCGCCGCGGCACATGTCGTTCCAGGCCAGCGCCTGCCCGGCGTAGCCCTGCTGGCAGGCGCGGAATTCCTCAAGATCGTCCGGCGTGGCCATGCCGCTGACGTTGAAGAAGTCCTCGTACTGGCGGATGCGGCGCGCACGCGCCTCGTCGGATTCGCCCTTGGGCGCGATGCAGTAGATGGTGACCTCGGTCTTGTCGACGGCCAGCGGACGCAGCAGGCGGATCTGCGAGCCGAACTGGTCCATCAGGTAGACGTTGGGGTAGAGGCACAGGTTGCGCGAGTTCTGGATCATCCAGTCGGCGGTTTCCGCGCCGCAGCGCCCGGCGAATTCCTCGCGGCGGCTGAAGTTGGGGCGGTCCTCCGGGTTGGCCCAGCGCGACCACAGCAGCATGTGGCCATGCTCGAAGGCGTAGAAGCCGCCACCCTGCTGGCCCCACTTGCCGGCGTCCATGGCGCGGATCTTGTCTTCCTGCGCATTCTTCTGCTTGCGGTGGCCGGTGGTTGCGGCGTAGTTCCAGTGCACCGCCGACACGTGATAGCCGTCGGCGCCATTCTCGGCCTGCAGCTTCCAGTTGCCTTCGAAGGTATAGGTGGACGAGCCGCGCAGCACCTCGAGCCCGTCTGCCGACTGGTCGACGATCATGTCGATGATGCGCGCCGCTTCGCCGAGGAAGTCCTGCAGCGGCGGCACGTCGGCGTTCAGGCTGCCGAACAGGAAGCCGCGGTAGTTCTCGAAGCGCGCCACCTTCTTCAGGTCGTGCGAGCCTTCCTTGTTGAAGCAGTCAGGGTAGCCGGCGTTCTCGGGGTCCTTCACCTTCAGCAGCTTGCCGCTGTTGTTGAAGGTCCAGCCGTGGAACGGGCAGGTGTAGGTGGCCTTGTTGCCGCGCTTGTGGCGGCACAGCATGGCGCCGCGGTGGCTGCAGGCGTTGATGAAGGCGTTCAGCTCGCCCTGGCGATTGCGCGCGATCACCACCGGCTGGCGGCCGATATGCGTGGTGTAGTAATCGTTGTTGTTCGGGATCTGGCTTTCATGCGCCAGGTAGATCCAGTTGCCCTCGAAGATGTGCTTCATCTCGAGTTCGAACAGGTCTTCGTCGGTGAAGGCCGCGCGGTGCAGCCGGTAGTCGCCGCTTGCCTTGTCTTCCACCAGGAAGGCATCCAGGTCGAGGCGACTGGCGCCGGGGCGAACGGGGGCCGTGCCCTCCGGATAGATGGGGATCATGGGAGTTGTCTCCTGCCGGTGTCTTGTCGCCGGGGCGGCGCTGCGGATGGCGCTGCCGCCCGGACTGGGTCTGCCGGCCCGCTCAGCGGGCGGCATTGCGGAAAATCAGGCGGCGGCGCGCTGGCGCTCCACCTCGGCGGCGGGGGCGCCGGCCTGCACCGGCAGCAGCCGGAAGTCGAAGTCGATCGAGGCGAACGGCTTGTCCACGCCATGCTTGTCGAGCGCGGCCGCGTCGGTGACGCGGGTCACCGCCGGCACCAGCCCCTCGCGGCTGGCGAAGGCGAAGTCATCCCACAGGTATTCGTCGCCGTCGATGTTGATCTGCGTGGTCAGCTTGCGATGGCCGTGCGCCGACACGAAGAAGTGGATGTGGGCCGGGCGCCGGCCGTGGCGCGCGAGCTGGTCCAGCAGGCGCTGGGTGGTGCCTTGCGGCGGGCAGCCGTAGCCGTTCGGCACATTGCTGCGAAACTGGTAGCGGCCGCTGGCGTCAGTGACGATAGTGCGGCGCAGGTTGAAGTGCGACTGGGTCTTGTCGAAGAACGAGTAGTTGCCCATCAGGTTGGCGTGCCACACCTCGACTTTGGCGCCGGGCAGCGGCTTGCCGTCGGCGCCGTATACCGTGCCCTGCATGAACAGGACCTCGCCCTTGCCATCGTCGCTGCCGTCGTCAAGGCGGGCGAAGCCGGTGCTTTCCGGGGCGCCGGCCACGTAGAGCGGCCCTTCGATGGTGCGCGGCGTGCCGCCGGTCAGGCCGGCGCGGGCTTCGGCCTCGTCGGCGCGGACGTCAAGGAAGCGTTCCAGCCCCAGGCCGGCGGCGAGCAGGCCCAGCTCCTGGGTGGCGCCCGCCTCGGCGAAGTACTCGATGCCCTTCCAGACTTCGCTGGCGCTCAGGTCGAGGTCCTCGATCGCCTTGAACAGGTCCGCGGTCAGGCGCACGACTACCTGCTGCACGCGCGGGTCGGGGTTGCCTTGCGTGCCCGTGGCGACAATAAAGCTATTGACCAGGGCGTCGATTTCCGAATGAGTCATGAGGGTCTCCATCATTGTGGTTGGGTCCCGGTCCATGCCTTTCAGGTATCAAGCTTGTCTTCCGGGTACGGATGAAGCATAGTCAACGGCAGTTTTGGTAGTCCAACACTGATTTAGTATCTGCTTGATACTCAGGAGGTATAGACGTGGAATTGCGGCACCTGCGTTACTTCGTGGCCGTGGCAGAGGAACGCAACTTCACCCGGGCGGCCGAGCGGCTGCATATCGCACAGCCGCCGCTGTCGCGCCAGATCCAGCAACTGGAGGACGACCTGGGTGTGCAACTCTTTGAACGCCACTCGCGCCCGCTGAAACTGACCGACACCGGGCGCTTCTTCTATACCCACGCGCTGCAACTGCTGGCCCAGACGGCCGAACTGCAGGCGATGACCAAGCGGGTCGGCAAGATCGAGCACAAGATGTCGGTCGGCTTTGTCGGCTCCACGCTGTACGGGATGCTGCCGCGGATCATCCGGCGCTTCCGGCAGATGCACGCCGATCTCGAACTGAGCCTGCACGAGATGTCGACCATGGACCAGATCAAGGCGCTCAAGGAGGGGCGCATCGACGTGGGCTTCGGGCGCATCCGGCACGAGGACCCTTCCGTGCGGCGCGTGGTGCTGCGCGAGGAGCGCATGATCGTGGCACTGCCGGTCGGTCATCCGCTGGCTGACGCCAAGCCCGAGCTAGCGCTGCATGACCTGGTGGGCGAGCCGCTCATCATCTTCCCCAAGGCGCCGCGCCCTAGCTTTGCCGACCAGGTGCTGGCCGCCTTCCACGACCGCGCCCTGAAGCCGCGCCGCCTGCACGAGGTGCGCGAGCTGCAGATCGCGCTCGGGCTGGTGGCGATGGGCGAAGGCGTCTCGGTGGTGCCCAGCAGCGTCTACGGGCTCAAGCGGGGCGACGTGACCTACAAGGAACTGGACGATCCCAAGCTGGTGTCGCCCATCATCATGAGCACGCGCATGCTGGACGAGTCGGCCGACCTGCGCTCGCTGCGGGACATGATCTACCAGCTCTACGAGGACGAGGGCATGGCCTACCTGCCGCCGCCGAAGGAATAAGGCGCAACCGGCGGCCCATACCTGGAGAGTATGGAATCAGACGCCAACGGTCTTGGACACCCAGAAAATCGCCCTCCATACTCCGATGCAACATTGAACTGCATCAGGAAGGTATGAAAGTGGCAACGCAATCCAGCTCCACGGCCATCGAGTCGATCGAGGCCATCCTGGTCGACCTGCCGACCATCCGGCCGCACCAGCTCGCGATGGCGACCATGCAGCGGCAGACCCTGGTGATCGTCCGCCTGCGCTGCGCCGACGGCGTGGAGGGCCTCGGCGAGGCCACCACCATCGGCGGATTGTCGTATGGCGACGAGAGCCCCGAGGGCATCAAGCTGACCATCGACACTTACCTCGCCCCGGCGCTGCTGGCGCAGGACGCCGCCAACGTGCACGCCGCCATGGCGCGCCTGAACAAGGTGGCGCGCGGCAACCGCTTCGCCAAGTCGGCGCTGGAAACCGCGCTGCTCGACGCGCAGGGCAAGCGTCTCGGCGTGCCGCTGTCGACGCTGCTGGGCGGCGCCGTGCGCGACACCCTGCCGGTGCTGTGGACGCTGGCCAGCGGCGACACCGCCCGCGACATCGACGAGGCCGAGCGTCTGTTGGCCGCGCGCCGCCACGACACCTTCAAGCTCAAGATCGGCCGGCGCAGCGTGCGCGAGGACGTGGCGCATGTCAGCGCGATCAAGCGCGCGCTGGGCGAGCGGGCGCGGGTCACAGTGGACGTCAACCAGGCCTGGAATGAAGCGGATGCCGCCACCGGCATCGCCATGCTGGAAGCCGCCGGCATCGATCTGATCGAGCAACCCACGCCGCGCGAACAACGCGCCGCACTGGCGCGTCTGGCGGCGCGTTTCGTGGTGCCCATCATGGCCGACGAAGCCGTGTGCGGGCCCGAGGACGCAATGGAACTGGCCCGCATCGGCGGCGCCGACGTGTTCGCACTGAAGATCGCGAAGTCGGGCGGCATTTTCGGCATGCTGCGCACGGCCGCGGTGGGCGATGCGGCCGGCATAGCGCTGTATGGCGGCACCATGCTCGAAGGCAGCATCGGCACCATTGCCGCCGCCCACGGCTTTGCGACCCTGCCGCAACTGGCGTGGGGCACCGAGCTGTTCGGCCCGCTGCTGCTGAAGGACGACATCGTGGCCGAGCGCCCCGTCTACCGCGACTTCGCCTTGCAACTGCCGCAGGGTCCCGGCCTGGGCATGGCGCTGGACGAGGACAAGCTCGCCCACTATCGGCGCGACCGCGCCTGATTCCCTGCAATCAGACCCCATCAGAATCCAAGCGAGGAGATAGCAATGCTGTATCTGGTACGAATGGACGTAAGCCTGCCGCACGACATGCCCGCCGCGCAAGCAGAGGACATCAAGGCCCGCGAGAAGGCCTATGCGCAAGACCTGCAGCGCCAGGGCAAGTGGCAGCAGCTCTATCGCGTGGTCGGCGAGTATGCCAATTTCAGCGTCTTCGACGTCGAGTCCAATGAGGCGCTGCACACGCTGCTGTCGGGGCTACCGCTGTTCCCCTACATGAAGATCGCCGTCACGCCGCTGGCGCCGCATCCTTCGTCGATCCGCTGAGAGAGGCTGCGTCATGCGCTTTGCCACCCGCGACGGGCTTCGCCTTCACTATGAACTCCAGGGTACGGCCGGAGCGCCGGTGCTGGTTATGTCCAACTCGCTTGGCACCACCCTGTCGATGTGGGACCCGCAGATGCCGGCGCTGCTGGAGCGCTTTCGCGTGCTGCGCTACGACACGCGCGGCCACGGCGCCTCCGGCGTGCCGACCGTGCCGTTCGGCATGGCCGAGCTGGGTGCCGATGTGCTGGCGGTGATGGACCACGCCGGCGTCGGGCAGGCCCACTTCTGCGGCCTGTCGATGGGCGGCATGACCGGCATCTGGCTGGCACGCCATCATCCCGCACGCTTTGGCCGCTTCGTGCTGGCCAATACCGCGGCGCTGATCGGCCCGGCTTCCGGCTGGGACACACGCATCGAGCGCGTCCGCAGCGAGGGCATGGCGGCGATTGCCGAGGGCGTGCTGGCCCGCTGGTTCACGCCGGCCGCGCTGGCAGGCGATCCGGTGCAGACGGCGCCCGTCCTCGACATGCTCGCAACCACGGATGCCGACGGCTATATCGCCAACTGCGCCGCAGTGCGCGATGCCGACCTGCGCGGCCTGCTGCCAGGCATCCGTTCGCGCGTGCTGGTGATCGCGGGCGCGCAGGATGCCGCCACCACGCCGGAACAGGGCCGCGAGCTGGCGCAAGGCATTGCCGACGCCGAATACCTCGCGCTCAACGCCGCGCACTTGTCCAGCTGGGAGTTGCCCGAGGCGTTTTCGCACGCGGTGATCCGCTTCCTGTCACAGGCGTGACGTCCTGCACCACTTCGGGAGCCGACATGACCCAGCCCAGCATCGTCGCCCTCGCCATCACCGGATCGCTGCCGCGCAAAAAGGGGCACCCGGGCAAAGACGAAATGAAGGGTGAATTTCACAGCTCGCGGACCAACTCCACAGCCCTCGGCCAGTTGCCATATCCGTCGGGCGGCGAGAGGTGGCCGATGTCGCCACCGTCGACGAAGCGGCTGCCCCAGGCCTGCGCAAGGGCGTGGATCTGATCGAATCCTCCGATCGGGTCGTTACGGCTGCCGACCACGATGCTCGGGAACGGCAGGCGCGCCCTCGGCAGCGGTGTCCAGCCGCCGGCAGCCAGGATCTGCGGATCGGAGTAGCCGGCGGGCAGGGGCGTGTCGAGGTCGGCGGGGGCGGCAAGCAATGCGCCCTGGACCTCGCGCGTCGTCTGCTGCGCCCAGTGAACTGTGATGCAGCACCCCATGCTATGGGCCACCAGGACGATCGGCCCTTCGATGCTGCTGACGACGCGCTCGAGGTTCGCCACCCTGGCGCTGCGCAGCGCCTTGTCGTGGTCGATCTGCGGCACGATCCGCACCGCCCTTCCCTGCGCTTGCAGTTGCTCGGCGAGCAGCGTTTGCCAGTGCTCCGGCATGTGGTCGCGAAGACCGGGAACAATCACGACCGTCGGCAGCCTGGTAGAAGTCATGGAATTCGATTTCTTCGGTTGAGAGGCGGAGTGCCGTGGGCGCAGAATGCTACCCGCCCGCGGCACCGCCACCGCGCGGGTCGTCAGAAGGTATGCCGGATGCCCACGGCCGCACCGAACATCGACTTCTGCCCACTGGACAGCGAGTAACTATTGCCCAGCGCCAGGCTGGTGGCAAAGCCGCTCGCCGCCGAGTCCATGGTCAGGCCGGCGTTGCGGGTATACGCCGTGGTCAGGTACACGTCGGTCCGCTTCGAGAGCGAGTAGTCCGTGATCAGAGCGATCTGCCACGGATTGGCCGCGTGCGTGTTGCCGCCGACGTTCTTCAGGTTCTGGTAGTCATACTCCAGCGTGAAGTCCAGCGCCTGCGACACGCGGTACTGGCCACCGATCCAGTAGAAGTCGTCGCGCAGAAACTCCCTGCCCGTCTGGTCCTTGTTCTGCCCCCAGCGGTAGCCGCCCATCACCTTGCCCGCGCCAATCGAATAGCTGGCCATCACGGCCACCTTCTTCAAGGTGCCGTTGCTCGTGCCGATCGTCGGGTTCCACTGGTCATAGGCAAGGCCCAGGCCGAGCGGGCCACTCATGTAGGTCACGCCGGCACCGTAGGCCGAATCGCGGCGGAACTGGCCCGGCACTTCGCCGTTGCCGCCGAATGTCGGAATACCGGGATTGACCTGCGGCAGCGTCGTGCCGACGCCGAACGACCAGTGCGCCATCGCGGTCACGGGACCGAACGTGCCGGTGTACTGCGCCACGTTGTCCTCGCGGAAGTTCGCGCCGGCGATGACGCCCGCCGGTTCATACTGCGTGGCGAAGCGGGCCGGCACGAAGTTGGCCATCGACACGAACAGTGACGTGTACTGGCGGCCGAAGGTGACCTGCCCGTAGCTCGACTTGAGGCCGGCAAATGCCTGGCGGCCGAACATGCGTCCGCCCTGCTGCAGGGTGCCGGTATCGGCGTTGAAGCCATTTTCCAGCACGAAGATGGACTTCAGCCCGCCACCGAGGTCTTCCGTGCCGCGCAGGCCCCAGCGCGAGCCGGAGTAGCCGCCGGAGCTCTCACGGACCACCGGATGGCCCGTGCCGGGATTGAAGCCGTTGGCCGCCGACGGCACGACGCCGACCTTGTTGACGTATTCGACGTTGACGTCGGCCACGCCGTACAGCGTCACGCTGGACTGCGCCTGGGCTGCACCGCATGCCATCGCGGCGGCCACGGCAAGAATTGCTCTTTTCATCTACTCCCATCCTCCATGGTTCAACGTGCTCATTTGATTGTTTTCAGGTTCAGTCACTACGACTTCCGGCGCTTGGCGCGGTTACTACAGGGGCGGAGAATCCGCCCCTTTGTTCAACGATCACCAGCCCGGCCCTCCTGGTGCGCGAGCCGGCCCGACCTGATCAGAAAGGACGGTCTCCGATGATCGTTGCGCGGTCCATCCTGCGGTGGCACGGCGGATAGTCCATGACGGCGTAATGCTGGGTCGACCGGTTGTCCCAGATGGCCACGCTGTTCTTCTTCCAGCGCCAGCGGACCTGATACTCGGGAATGCAGGCCTGAGTGACCAGGTAACGCAGCAGGTCCCCCGCCCCGGGGTTGTTGTCCTGCCCGAAGCGCACGCGCGCCGGCGTGTGGAAATTGCTGAAGTGAGTGGTAAAGCCGTTGACGAACAGCACCTTCTCGCCAGTCTCCGGGTGGGTCCGCACCACCGGGTGCTCGGCGTCAGGGAACTGACTCCTCAGCGCCAGGCGCCGCTCGATCGGCATGGCGGCGCCAAAGCTCGCCTCGATGCTGTGACGCGCGCGAAGGTCGGCGATCTGCGCCTTGACGTGGGCCGGCAGGTTTTCGTACGCAAGCACCATGTTGGCCCACATGGTGTCGCCCCCGACGGACGGGCATTCCCGGCACCGCAGGACGGCGCCAAGCGGCGGTGCTTCGCGCCAGGTCGCGTCCGTGTGCCAGGCGTTCTCATAACGATCCGGCGGGTTGGCGGGGGTCTTGTAGATCTGCACCAGCCCCGGGTTCTCCGGGTCGCTGCCCGTCACGGGGTGATCCTCCAGATCGCCGAAGCGCCGCGCAAACGCCACATGCTGGGCAGCCGTAATGTCCTGGTCGCGCAGGAACAGGACGCGGTGCCTGAGCAGCGCTTCGCGGATGCCGGCGAACAAGCCGTCATCATGGATCGCATCGGCCAGGCTGACTCCGATGAGTTCTGCGCCGATTGCACAGGTAAGCTGTTCAACTCGCATGGTCGATGGCGTCATTCCGGATGGATCTTGAAGGTCTTCACGATGGCGGCATTCCGATCGAAATCGGCGCGCAAGTCGTGGCTGAGCCGGGGAAGGCCCTGCGGCTCCAACGGCTCGAACCCGAGTACGGCAATCCGTTCCTGCACGCTGGCCCTGGCGGCTGCCTTGTAGACTGCGGCATGGATCTTCTCGGTCAGGTCTGCCGGCAGCCTGGACGACACGAACACGCCGGTCCAGTTGCTGAAGTCAACTTCCGGATAACCGAGTTCGGCGAACGTCGGCACTTGCGGGAGCATCGGTGACCGCTGCTTCGCGGCGACGGCATAGGCTTGCAGCTTGCCAGCCTTGAGATAAGGCAGCGAGGTCACCATGCCGTCATACATCACGGCGATCTGCCCGCCCATCACCTGCGTCAAGGCCGGCGGCGATCCCGGGAACGGAACGTTCTGGAGGTCCATGCCGGCCTTCCGGTTCATGATCATGCCGGCATACTGCGAAGCCGTGCCCGGGCCATAGGTCGCAAAGCTCAGGGTGCCCGGATGGGCCTTCACATAGCCGATCAGCCCCGGCAGGTCCTTCGCCGGCAGGCTGGGCGCACCGACGAGCAGCAGCGTCGATCTGGCCACGGCTGCGACCGGCTTCAGGTCCTTCATCGGATCGTAGGGCACCTTCATCACGTGCGGGATCTCCGCTAACACGTTGGTCGCCGACACCAGGATAGTGTGCCCATCGGGCGGCGCCGCCAGCATTGCGCCAATCGCGATGGCGCCGCCGGCTCCCGGCTTGTTGTCGACGATCACCGGCTGCCCCAGGTCCGCCGTGAGTTGTTCGGACAGCATGCGGGCCATCACATCCATCGTGCCGCCGGCAGGCGCGGGCACCAGCACCCGTACCGGTTTGTTGGTCCACGCCATGGCGGCAGGCATGGCAAGCGCCAGGATCGTCGCGGCGACGACGCGGCGCACGCGCAGGAAGGCAGGTCGATTCAACATCTGTAGTCTCCGTTTTGGAACTTCCGGCAAATGTGCACTTGCCTTGCCGGAAGCAGCCGCCTTAGGGCACCAGTACCGTTGCGCCGCTTGTCTGCCTGTTCTCCAGGGCGCGATGGGCCTGCGCGGCGTCTGCCAGCGCGAACGACTGCTTCGGCTCGCTGGTGATCTTTCCGGCCATCACCATGTCGAACACCTCCTTGGCCATGGCGAGCATGTGCGAGCGCGGCGTGGCGTAGTGCACCATGGCCGGACGCGTGACCCAGAGCGATCCCTTCGCCGCGAGCGTGCGGCTGTCGATCTCGACCGGACCCGAAGTCGTGCCGTTGCTGACCAGGGTGCCGCGCACCTGCAGGCAGGACAGCGAGGCGTCCAGCGTCGACTTGCCGACAGAATCGAACACCACCTGTACCTTCTTGCCATCGGTGATTTCCATCACGCGGTCGACGATGTTCTCGCGCGAGGTGACGATGACGTGCGAGCAGCCGTTGGCCCTGGCCAACTCCGCCTTCTCGTCGGTGCTGACCGTCCCGATCATGTTCACGCCGAGCGCGCGCGCCCACTGGCAGGCGATCAGGCCCACGCCGCCGGCTGCGGCGTGATAGAGGATGGTCTCGCCGCCCTTGAGCGGGTAGACCTGGCAGAACAGGTATTGCGCCGTCATCCCCTTCATGATGAGCGTGGACGCGGTGCGGTCGGAGACGCCATCCGGCAGCGGAATCAGCACCTCGGCAGGCATGACCCGCACATCCGAATAGGCGCCCTGCGGGCCGAGCAGGTAGCCGACGCGATCACCCGCGCGGATGTCCGTCACGCCGGGACCCACCGCCTCGACGACGCCAACGGCGTCGGAGCCGAGGCCGTTAGGCAGTTCCAGGGGATAGTGGCCGGTCCGAAAATAGATGTCGATGAAGTTGACTGCGATATAGGTGTGCCGCACGCGAGCCTGGCCCGGGCCGGGATCACCCACCTCCACGGACTCGAGCTTGAGGACATCAGCGCTGCCCGTCTCGTAAAACCGAATTGCTTTTGCCATGACTTGTCTCCTGAAACACCTTATTCATTGCGTCTGAGCGCACTTGCGGGCCCGGCGTGTCGGCGACTACATCGCCGTCTTGCCGCCATTGACTCCGAGAATCTGACCCGTTATGTACCTGGACCGGGCGGACGCCATGAACACAATGGCGTCGGCGACCTCCTCCGGGGTCCCTATGCGACCCGCCGGGATAGTCGCGGCAACTGCCGCAACGTTCTCGGCACCTCCCGCAATGCGGTCCAGCATCCCGGTCTCGATAGGGCCAGGCGCAACCGCATTCACTCGGACATTCGATCTGGCAGCCTCGAGTGCCGCAGCCTTGGTCAAGCCCTCGATCGCGTGCTTGCTGGCCACATACATTGGATTCTGTGCGTTGCCGCGGCTTCCCATGGTGGAGGAGACGTTGATGACAACGCCCTCCTTCCGTTCCAGCATGACGCGCAGCTCGTGCTTCATGCTAAGGAACGTCCCAAGAACATTGGCGTCGAAGGTCGCTGCATAGGATTCAACGGTCTGGTCAACGATCGACCCTGGCGTGCCTTCAGTCCCTGCACTGTTCACCGCGACATCGAGCCGTCCAAAGCGCGTGACGGTATGCTCGACGAGCTGGCGGACCTGCTCCTCATCACTTACGTCAGCGGCCACGAACTCGGCCTCAGTACCCAGTTCCCGGAGTTGAGACACCAGTGCAGCGCCTGCAGCGGCATTGCGGCCGGAGCAAACCAGATGTGCCCCATCACGGCCAAATGCCAGCGCAGTTGCGCGGCCAATTCCAGACGTGGCTCCCGTAACAAGAACGACGGTATGAGTCATCTGAGTCATCACACTCCTTATTTGAATCAGGGCAAAACCAAGCGATCCAGTTGCAGCAATTCAGGCTGGGACGCACACATCAACTGGATCGATTCTTTGCCTGTGCCGTAGCCGGCTCAGGCTACGCGGCGCAGCGGCACGTTCTTGACACCAGGCTTGCGGTTCGGGGTCATGCCGTTGGCGGCCAGGGCGTCATCGACATCGTCGTACCAGGTGCCGATACGGTAGATTTCCCGCGCTTCCTTGCCATCGGCGATCTCGCGGCCCAACTCCCTGGCGATTCGCACGAGCTGCTGAACCTGCTGCACGGAGGTAAAGCGCTTGCCATGCTGATCGATGAGGGTGTCCTCAATGCCGCAGCGCACATGCATGCCCATTGCCAGCGCCATCGTGTTCCACGGAAGTACGTTCTTGAACAGCGACTCCGCGGTGATGGTGCAGCCATCCGGCGCACGCTGGATGAAGTCGAACAGGTTGTACGGATGCGGTCCATGGTGGCCGCCACCGATGCCGATGCAGGTCAGGTTCAGCGGGCCTTTATAGAGGCCCCTGCGCACCATGCGGTCCAGCGTTTCGAGCGCATGCATGCCAACCAACTGAAAGTGCGGCTGGATGCCGGCTTCCTGCAGGCGGCGCAAGTGCTCTTCCGCCCAGGTCGGGCCGGCCGGAACGATCATTTCCCGGTAGGCGTCGTACGTAACCGGATTGGCGAGGGACGTGCCTTCATAGAACTCCGGATAGATCAACTCCATGATGTTCATCTGGATGGTGTTGAGCGCCACCGTCACCTGATCCGGCTTGGGGTCGAGGTCGGCCAGTGCGTGACGGGTATCGTCTGACAGCCATTTGGCAGCCTGGCCTTCATCTTCCGGTGCAAAGGAAATCGAACCGCCGACCTGAATGATCATGTCCGGCACCGCCTTGCGAACGCCGGCGATCAGTTCGTTGAACATGGACAGGCGCTTGGAGCCCTTGCCATCCGGCTCTCGCACGTGCAGGTGCAGCACGCTGGCGCCCGCTTCATAGCAATCCACCGCCTTCTGGATTTGCTCTTCCATGGTCACAGGGATGTCTTCCGGGAAATCTTCCGGCATCCACTCCGGGCCGTACGGGGCCACGGTGATTACCACCTTGTCCATGGTCTCCGGGTGCAGCGAATCATCCAGGAATTGCATTTCCTTCTCCTTGATAAGGACTTTGGTTATCGGCGTCGCAACGAATTGTGGAGGCCGGGTCGGGCATCAATTGACTGAAATGGCTTGTCGCCGATGGACTACTCAGAATGCAACAGCATGCTTGCCCTTCAGCTGGAGCATGTCGCGCGTCTCATCCGGCGTGGCCACCTCCAGATTCAGGGATTTCAGGACCGCCACGATGCGCCTGACTTGGTCGGCGTTGCTGCTCGAAAGCCGGGCCGGACCGTCCCAAAGCGAATCCTCCAGGCCCACGCGGACATTTCCGCCCATCGCAGCCGCCATCGAAGCGATCGGCATCTGACTGCGGCCCGCACCCAGCACGGACCAGTAGTAGTCCTTGCCAAACAGCCGTTCGGCGGTGCGGCGCATATGCATGACGTCATCGGGATGCGTGCCGATGCCGCCGAGCAAGCCGAATACTGACTGTATGAAGAACGGCGGCTTGAGGATGCCGCGGTCGATGAAATGCGCCGCCGTGTAGAGATGGCTGGTGTCGTAGCATTCGATCTCGAAGCGAGTCCCATTGCCGGCGCACGATTCCAGGATGTAGCGAATTTCCTTGAATGTGTTGCGGAAGACGCGGTCCTCCGAGCCTTCGAGGTAAGGACGTTCCCAGTCGTACTTGAACGCTTTGTGCCTGCCGAGCATCGGGTACAGCCCAAAGTTCATCGACCCCATGTTCAACGACGCGACTTCGGGCTTGAGTTGCAGCGCCGGCTGCAGTCGTTCCTCGACGAGCATGTTGGGTGCGCCGCCGGTGGTCAGGTTGATGATGACGTCGGTACCCGCGGCGATCTCCGGGAGGAATTCCCGGAACAGCGCGGGATCCTGGGACGGCTGGCCATTCTCAGGCTTGCGCGCGTGCAGATGGACGATCGAGGCGCCGGCCTGGGCCGCACCGATTGCCTCGCCAGCGATGTCTTCTGCCGTGATGGGCAGGTAGGGGGACATCGTTGGCGTATGAATGCCGCCGGTTATGGCGCAGGTGACTATGACCTTGCTCTGAGGGGCTGCCATGGGGTTCCGTCTGTCGTCGATTAACGGAGTTAGTCTAGTAATCCCAGGTCGGCTGTTGTCTCTCATTTCACGACATTCATTTCTCATTTCGTGACAGAATGCCGGCACATCCGGGTTTCCCCGGAACGAGCGGATCCGGGTTACAAACCGGCTGAAGGAGAAGCATTGGGCACACTGATTCGTACTGGCGTGCTGACCAACTATTTCAAGGTGGCGCGGCAATTGGGCCTTGAACCGCAGCCGTTGCTGCGCAAACTGGGGTTGAGCAGCGAGATGCTTGCGGACCCGGAACATTGGATTTCCGGAAGTGGTGCCGTTACCTTGCTGGAAGAGTCAGCTCGACTCACGCAATGCCCGACATTCGGGCTGCGTATGGCCGACCTGTGGCAACTGTCCGACCTCGGTGTCGTCAGCGTATTGCTCACGCATCAAAGAACTCTGCGCGACGCTCTCGGAACCTTGATTCAATACCGGCACCTGATGAATGAGTTCCTGGTCATCCGCATTGAGGAGACCGGCAAGAAGGTCATCGTGCGGGAGGACGTCGTCGCGGATGACGCCGGGCCGTCCATGCAGTCAATTGAGCTGGCACTGGGCTCACTGTCGCGCCTGTGCAGCACGCTGCTGGGCACGTCCTGGCACCCCCTTGGCGTCAGTTTCACCCATGACGCTCCCCCTGACCTGCGGCTGCACCGCCGCATCTTCGGGGGGAAACTGGAGTTCGCAAGCACTTTCAATGGCCTGATTTGCCGCGCTGCCGACCTGGACTTGCCAAACCCTATTGCCGACCCTGTCATGGCACGCCATGCACAACGCCTGCTTGAAGGTCTGCCGGGAGCCAACGAGCCGTCAATTGTGCTCGAGGTGCGCAAGGCGATCTACCTGATGCTGCCGGCCGGGCGCGCAACGATCGAGCAGGTTGCTCAGGGCCTGGGGATGAACGTGCGCACACTGCAGCGCCAGCTCGAAGGCGCTGGCAAGGTCTTCTCAGACATGGTCACTGGCGTGCGGCGCGATCTCGTTATCCACTATATGGACAATAGAAGCTATTCGTTCGGACGCATTGCCGAATCGCTTGGATACTCCACTTATGGCTCGTTCGTACGTTGGTTCGCGGCGCAGTTCGGTATGACGCCGACGCAGTGGCGCAGCACCAGGCCGGCAAGAATAAGGTAAGCGCGTGTCTACACCTCGTATGCGCCTTAGCGCAACGGGTACAGCGAATGCCTGTAGGCAGCGTGCGGTGCGCTCTGCGGGAACGCTCTTCGACACCCAGGCCCGCGCAAACGCCACTGGCAACCATACTCGCGTTGGCGCGTCTCACCGCATGCCGGGCAACTCGCGGCGCAATACCTTCCCGACCGCGGATTTCGGCAGGGCAGGCACGAGCGTAATATGGCGCGGCAACTTGTAACGGGCGAGATGGGTCCGGCAATGCGCATGGATCCGCTCCTTCAGCGCCTCCGGATCGTCGTTCGCCATCCCGCGCGGGACCACGAACAGATGCGGCGCCTCCCCCGAACGCTCGTCGGGCACGCCGATGCAGGCGCATTCGTGGATGTCCTCTAATTGCGCCACCACGGCCTCGATCTCGTTGGGATAGACGTTGAATCCGGAGACGAGGATCATGTCCTTCTTGCGGTCGACGATGGCCATCAGGCCATGCTCGTCCATGGTCACGATGTCCCCGGTGCGGAACCAGCCGTCGGCGTTGAACGCCTTGCGCGTCTCCTCCTCCTTGCCCCAGTAGCCGGCGAACAGCTGCGGCCCCTTGATCAGCAATTCGCCAGGCGTGCCGGCCGGCAACGGGTTTCCGTCGTCGTCGGCGACCAGCACGTCGGTAGACGGCACGGGCATGCCGATGCTGCCATTGCGTCCCGGCGGATTGAATGTCGCGCTGGGGGAGGTCTCGGTCAGGCCGTAGCCCTCCGTGATGGGCGGGGCCCCGGCCGCCGCCCAGCGGCTGGCCACGGCATTCTGCACCGATGCGCCGGCGCCGGTGACGAGCCGCGTGCGCGAAAAGTCTACCTTCGGCAGTTCGGGGTGGGCCACCATGGCGTTGAACAGGGTATTCACGCCTATCAGCACTTCGAAGGGGCGACGCCGGAGTTCCGCGATGACTGTATCCATGTCACGCGCATTCGGGATCAGCCGGTTTTCCACGCCACAGGCGATGCACAGCAAGGCGATGGCCATCGGGTAGATGTGATAGAGCGGAAGCGGCGTGACCAGTGACACGCCGGGGCCGGACAGGTCCGGGTCCATCCAGGCACGTAACTGCGCGAGGCTGGCACAGACGCTGCGGTGCGTCAGCATCGCCCCTTTCGCCACGCCGGTCGTCCCGCCCGTGTACTGCAGGAAGGCCATGTCCGCCGGCGCGACCGGCGCAGGGGTGAGGGGCAGCCCCTCCCCTTCGTCCAGCGCTGCAAGGAATGACGACCGGGCTGCCGGAGCCGCCGGCGCGGCGCGGTCTGCGCCCGCAACAGGCGTGGCGCAGTGCGGCTCGGCGCTCTGGACAACCTGGCGTACCGCGGTCCGGGTCAGGAGGTCCTCCAGTGCCGGCAGCAGCGACTGCGCGAGCACCAGGCACGCCGCGCCGGAGTCCTGCAACTGGTGCTCGACCTCCCGCGGCGTGTACAGCGGATTGACCGGCACGACAACCAGTCCGGCGCGCAGAATGCCTGCCATCGCGATCAGGTATGGCAGGCAGTTCGGGAGCATCACCGCCACACGCTCGCCGCGGCGCAAGCCGCGGTGCTGCAGCCATGCAGCAAAGGCGCGCGACTGCCGGTCGAGGCCGGCGAAGCTGAGTGTTTCTCCCTGGCACGACGCGACGGTCCGGCCTGCGTAGGCACGGAAGCTGTCGGCCAGGCATGCCACGAGGTCGGGCTGCGCGTCCGGGTCAATGGCGCGGGGAACGTATGCGGGATAGGATCGGTACCAGGGGCGGTCTTCAGGCATGGCGTTCACGTTGTCTCCTTGTCATGTTCTGGGGGATTGCCTGCGGACTCGCCCTAGACAAGGGCTTCGCGCACGAAGTCCAGCCGGTCTTGCCCGAAGTACATGTCGTCACCGACAAACATGGTGGGAGCGCCAAACACCCCGCGCTGCACGGCCTCGTCGGTATTGGCTTTCAGCGCCGCCTTGACCTCGGGATCGTTCAGCCAGGCCTGCAACAGTTCGGGAGCGAATCCAGCCTGAGCCAGCACGCGCGCGGCGAGTGCCTGGTCATTCAGGTCCAGCCCATCCACCCAGATCGCCTTGAAGACGGCGCACAGGTAGGTGTCGAACAGCGCGGGCTGCCGCATCTGCGCCGCGACCGCGCCACGCATGAACGGAAGGGTCATGATGGGGAAATGCGGGTTGTGCCGGAACGGCACGTCATACCGGCGCGCAAAGCGCGCCAGGTCGAGCGAAACGTAGCGTCCCTTGGCAGGTATGGCCCCGGGAGAGGCATTTCCCGTCGCCTGGAACACACCGCCGAGCAGCATCGGCTTGTAGACGAGCCGCGCGCCAGCCTGGTCGCACAGCCCGGGAAGCTGGGTCCACGCCAGATAGGACGCCGGACTGCCCACGTCGAAAAAGAACTCTACGGTCTTTGCCATCACATGTCTCCTTCTCTTTGATAAACGTCCGTTTAGTTAACGAACCATATGCTATGGTTAGAGCCATGTCAACGCCGTGATTACCACCATGCGCTACACCAAGACTCACAAGGAAGAGACCCGCAAGAAGCTGCTGGACGCGAGCAGCGCGATCGCGAAGAAAGGCGGATTTTCCTCGACCGGGGTGGACGCCCTGATGTCATCCATCGGCCTGACCGGCGGCGCGTTCTACAGCCACTTTCAATCCAAGCAGGAGCTGTTTGCGGCGATCGTCGGCCAGGAGATGCAGAACAGTTGCGACATGCTGGCCGGCGACGAGGCATCGCCCGACAACCATGTCGCGAAGTGCGTTCGGGACTACCTGAGCTCCTTCCACGCGATGAATCCCGAGGTGGGCTGCATCCTTCCGACGCTTGGCGCTGAAATTGCGCGCTCCGGCCCCGAGGTGCGCGAGATGGTCGAGCGCGGCCTGAAGCGCACGCACCAAAGCTGGCGCGCGCGGTCCGGCGACTCGGATGCGGCGTGGGCCCTGATCGCGCAATGCGTGGGCGCCCTGGTGCTGGCACGCGCCGTGGAAAGCGAAAAGGCCCGCAAGGAAATCCTCGCGGCAAGCCGGCGCTTCCTGAGCAAGACGATCCCCTGCGCAGTCGAGGCCAAGGACTGAGCGGCCGTCGCCAGGGCTCGCGCCCTCGTCTTTCCGCTTGACATCATGACGCCCATTGACCTAACGTACGTTTACCAAACGATCGTTAATTAAAGAGGAGACGTATGACATCCACTGGATCGCAACCCAGGGTTGCCCTGGTAATCGGCGCAGGTGACTCCACCGGCGCCGCCATCGCGCGGCGCTTCGCGAAGGAAGGCTATATCGCTTGCGTCACGCGCCGCACGGCCGACAAGCTGCAACCGCTGGTCGACAGCATCCGCGCGGATGGCGGCCAGGCCTTCGGCTACAGCAGCGATGCCCGCAAGGAAGACGCCGTGACGGCACTGTTTGAACAGATCGAATCCGAGCACGGCCCGATCGAGGTGCTGGTCTTCAATATCGGGGCCAATGTTCCGTGCAGCATCCTCGAGGAGACACCCCGCAAGTATTTCAAGATATGGGAAATGGCCTGCTTCAGCGGCTTCCTCAACGCCCAGGCTGCCGCCCGCCGCATGGTGAGCCGCGGCCGTGGCACGATTCTCTTCACCGGAGCAACCGCCGGCCTGCGCGGCGCCGCCAGCTTTGCCGCGTTCGCCGGCGCCAAGCATGCCTTGCGCGCACTGGCTCAGAGCATGGCGCGCGAGCTGGGCCCGCACAACATCCATGTGGCCCATGTGGTCGTGGATGGCGCGATCGACACCGCGTTCATCCGTGATACGTTCCCGGAACGCTACGCGCTCAAGGAGCAGGACGGCATCCTGAATCCGGATCATATCGCCGAAAACTACTGGCATCTTCACCAGCAGCCGCGGGATGCCTGGACGTTCGAGCTCGACCTGCGCCCCTATATGGAGCGCTGGTAAGCGATACTGGCAGCGGTATTCAGTCAGACGGTGACCTCGGCAATCCCTCCCCCCTTCAGTGGGACCTTTTCCAGCGCGAAGCCGATTGCCCTGCTATTTCCATCACGCTATGATGATTTTCAGATAGCGTGCCGTCCGCCGCCGCTCCTGGCATTTCTTCGGGCAGCGGAAAGAAAGGCACCACGGGGCGATGGAGGGTCAATTGGAAAACGAGAACTACAAGCACTGGAGACGCCGGTGGTTGCGGTGGCACTCGCGGTCTCTGTTGGCAGGCACGCTGGTATTGCAGCGCTCCGAGCGGGATGCATACCTTGACAAGATGCTGAAGACATACCTTGCCTACGGCGACTTCACCGAGAATGAGATTGCTTTCATTTTCCGGCGCGTCTCCCACGGTGCCCGGAGGCTCGCCTCACACCTGGATGCATCAGTCTGTGCCCGGCGCGCGCAGGAGCAAATCCGCGCTCAGGGGCTCAGACTGATGACGGACGCTGCCGAGATCTTCGGTCGGGGCTTTTAGCGAACTGCGTGAACTGGCGGGGTGTTGGCCACTATCTCGAAGCCGCTCTCGGCCAAGACAGCGACGGGGCTGCCGCACCCCGGCCGCACCGCATCACCTGACCATGCAGGGCGCCTTGTTGTTGAACTTCCAGCCCGGGATCAGGAACTGCATGGCCACGGCATCGTCGCGTGCGCCCAGGCCTTTGCGCAGGTACAGCTCGTGCGCGCGCGCCAATGCATCCATGTCCAGCTCCACGCCCAGGCCCGGCGTCCCGGGCACCCGCACCTGCCCGCCCTCGATCTTCAGCGGGTTGCGGGTCAGGTGTTCGCCGTCCTGCCAGATCCAGTGCGTATCGATGGCAGTCACCCGACCCGGCGCAGCCGCGGCGACGTGCGTGAACATCGCCAGCGAAATATCGAAGTGGTTGTTCGAATGCGAGCCCCAGGTCAGGCCCCAATCCGCGCACATCTGCGCCACGCGCACTGAGCCCTGCATGGTCCAGAAGTGCGGGTCGGCCAGCGGGATGTCGACCGACTGCAGCCGTACCGCGTGCCCCATCTGGCGCCAGTCGGTGGCGATCATGTTGGTGGCGGTGGGCAGGCCGGTGGCGGTGCGGAACTCGGCCATGATCTCGCGCCCGGAGTAGCCGTCCTCGGCGCCGCACGGGTCTTCGGCATAGGCCAGCACGCCGCGCTGGTCGCGGCACAGGCGCACGGCCTCGGCCAGCGACCAGGCGCCGTTGGGGTCCAGCGTGATGCGCGCCCTGGGGAAGCGCTCGGCCAGCGCCAGGATCGCTTCCATCTCTTCGTCGCCGCGCAGCACGCCGCCCTTGAGCTTGAAGTCGTTGAAGCCGTAACGGTCATAGGCGGCTTCGGCCAGGCGCACTACCCCCTCGGGCGTCATCGCCGCTTCATTGCGCAGGCGGAACCAGGCGTTGTCGGCGTCGCGCTCGGTGCGGTAGTCCAGCGTGGTGCGCTGGCGGTCGCCGATAAAGAACAGGTAGCCCAGCATCTCCACGGCGTCGCGCTGCTGGCCCTCGCCGAGCAGCGCGGCCACGGGGACCCCCAGGTGCTTGCCGAGCAGGTCGAGCAACGCGGCCTCGAGCGCCGTCACCGCGTGGATCGCGATGCGCAGGTCGAAGGTCTGCAAGCCGCGGCCGGCCGTATCGCGAGCGGCAAATGCGTTACGCACCTGGTTCAGCACGGCATGGTAGTTGCCGACCGACCGCCCCACCACCAGCGGCCTCGCGTCGTCGAGCGTCTGGCGGATACCTTCGCCTCCGGGCACCTCGCCTACACCGGTATTTCCCGCGCTGTCCGTCAGGATCACGATATTGCGCGTGAAGTAGGGTCCATGCGCCCCGGACAGATTCATCAGCATGCTGTCATGGCCTGCCACCGGAATGACGGTGAGTTCGGTCACGACAGGCGTGGCATTCACCTGGGCGGCGGAAGTTTGGGAATCTTGCATGGGGCTGTCTCAGAACGTGTCGTATTTGTACCGAAAGACCGGCCTGAGCGATATGCCGGCCGGAGTGACGCCTGGACGATAACACGCTACGTCATCGGTCGTCATATAAGCGATGACCGAGTATAGTCAGAGGCCTCAGGCCCGGTCAAGCGCCACAAAGACCAACCGGCGCGTTAGCCCGTACCGATGGTGGCCGATGCCTTGCGCAGCCATTCGCGGCTCATCGGCCCTGGCTTGCGAGCGGTCGGCTTATGTTATACGATGTCTTACAATGAAGCCGGCACCGCAGCGGCTTCGCCTCGATGGCTGAGCATGGCGTGACCCAATCTAACGTGCAGCCAGTCACATTGACCTCCTTATTTGTTTTCGTTCCCGCGACATGACGCCTCAAGACCTCAAGCAAATCATCAGTTCCGGCCTGCTGTCCTTCCCCGTGACGGACTTCGACGCCCAGGGCAACTTCAACCCGGCAAGCTACGCCGCGCGCCTCGAATGGCTCGCGCCCTATGGCGCCAGCGCCCTGTTCGCGGCGGGCGGCACCGGTGAATTCTTCTCGCTGGAACCCAGGGAATACAGCGACATCGTCCGCACAGCGGTGGACACCTGCCGCGGCAAGGTGCCCATCATCGCCGGTGCAGGCGGTCCGACCCGCGTGGCCATCGCCTACGCGCAGGAGGCCGAACGCCTTGGCGCGCACGGCGTGCTGCTGCTGCCCCACTACCTGACCGAAGCCAGCCCGGAAGGCATCGCCGCCCACGTGGAAGCCGTGTGCAAGTCCGTATCGTGCGGCGTGATCGTCTACAACCGCGCGGTCTGCCGCCTCGACGCGATCCAGCTGGCGCGCCTGGCCGACCGCTGCCCGAACCTGGTCGGCTACAAGGACGGACTGGGCAACATCGAACTGATGGTGTCGATCCGTCGCAAGCTGGGTGAGCGCTTTGCCTATCTGGGCGGCCTGCCCACCGCCGAAGTCTACGCCGCAGCGTATAAGGCGCTGGGCGTGCCCGTGTACTCATCGGCCGTCTTCAACTTCATCCCCAGGACCGCGATGGAGTTCTACCGGGCCGTGGCCAGGGACGATCACGAGACGACCGGGCGTCTGCTCGACACCTTCTTCCTGCCCTACCTGCAGATCCGCGACCGCAGGCAAGGCTATGCGGTCAGCATCGTCAAGGCCGGCGCCAGGCTGGCTGGCCACGATGCGGGCCCGGTGCGCACCCCGCTTACCGACCTCACCGAAGAAGAGACAGCCATGCTGGCCGGGCTGATCGACAAGGTCGGCGCACAGTAAGAGATTGAACCGCTCACGTGTATGTGGGCAGTTCCCCCTTCAAGGCTGGCTTTGCCACCCCCCGCCCATCGCCTGGTATAGCAGTACGCTGGCAATGAGCCGGTCAGACCGTGCCTGAATCAGGTTGAGCTCGGCGTTCAGGAGTTGGCGCTGCGCATCCAGTTGATCCAAGTACGGTGCATCGCCGGCCTTGTACCGGTTTGTCGCGTGGCGCAGCGCCTCCACCAGCGCATCGCGCTGCTCGGACAGGCGTTGCACCTGGGTGCCGAGCTGGTCCACCGCGGCAAAGTTGTCGTTGTCCAGTTTCTCGAAGGCCTGGATCCGTTCGCTGGGCAGCAGCCGCAGCAGGCTGACCGCCGCCAGCGACGAACCGCGCGACTTGCTGGCGACGACAAGGGCTCATGCTAGCGCACGATCGGGTTGCCGGCCATCGGAAGGATCCCCGCAACCCGAGACCAGGCGAATGCAGGCGAATCCTGTCCCCGACTGCGCCGAACCCGGCTGCGCTTTCATGCTCGGCGCCAGTCATGGGCTCGGCGTATCCCCGGGCAAAGCCTGCTACTCGTCATTTGGCACCTCCGCAATTGAATCCCCGCGTTGGAAGTGCAGGGCCGGCGGCCTGACAGACGCAACCCATTTGGGGGATTGAAAAAAATTGCCATTAAGCGATCAAAGCCAATAACTGAGAGCCTATCCAATTGATTTAAAAGAAGAGTTTTGATCTATCCTTCGACTGAAAACAATCAGACGTTGCGTAAAGGAAGGCCTTGTTCTATCGTCCAAAGGCGCTGCAAAACCTCATAAATTAACGCCCGCCTCCTGGCATATCCATATCCAAAAGCGAGCAATAAAGATAGGCGCAATGTGCGTGTTCGATGTTTATCGGCCGCGCCGCTTCCAATCCGACGCTGGGGGAAACTTCTTCTTCACGACAAGGAGAACCCTATGTCGCGCCTTCAAGCGTCCTCGGCTCATCACGTGGCGAGAAACTCGCAAAAGTATTTCGCGTGCGCCGCCATATTGGTCAGGTTGTTCTTGACTGCCTGTGGTGGCGGCGAAGATTCCGCCAGCCTTGCGCATCCCCCCGCCGCCCAGAACGCCGTCAGCAGCAGGAGCGCATGAGCCGGGTTTCGGTCCGCGCATGTTTGACTTGATATTAAGGAAAAGCAGGAGATTCAAGATGAAAAAGAAGAGCACGAATTCACGTTTGGTTAAGTCGGTGATTGCGGCTGGCGCTCTCGCGCTGACACTTGGATGGCCGGCAGCTTCCCCCGCAGCGACATGGAGCAAACTCACCAATGTCGCGCCGGGATCTACCGGTACGATGATGCTTCTCACGGACGGCACCGTCATGGTCCAGGGGAATCCGTTCAATAGATGGATGCGACTGACCCCCTCCGCTACGGGTAGCTACGTCGACGGAACGTGGTCATCGCTCGCCTCCATGGGCAGGCAGCGGCTTTACTTTGGTTCCCATGTGCTGCCAAACGGCAAGGTGTGGGTGTTGGGCGGGGAATATAGCGGAACGCCATTGCAGCAGAATATAACGAACACTGGCGAACAGTACGATCCGGTTACCAATACCTGGTCGCCAATTGCCAACCACCCTGAACATTATTTCGGCGACGACCCTACCATGTTGTTACCGAAGGGCAAGATCCTCGCCGGCTCTATTTTCACGAATATGTCATATCTATACGATATCGCGACGAACTCATGGTCGTTTGCGGCATCGAAGGTATATCCGGACAGGAGTGACGAGGAGACCTGGGTGAAACTACCCAATGGAAAGGTCTTGACCTACGATATTTTTGAGAGCGTCGACCACTCCGGCCAGTTTGCGGAGGTGTACGACCCCGTGGCGAATGCCTGGCAAAGTGTGAGCCCAAGTGACAGCACGGCAGGTGGCTCGATTCCGCCTCTAAGCAGCGTCGCTCTCGGCTACGAATTAGGTCCGCTGCTCAACGTGCCAGCGAATGGAGCTAACAGTCAAGTATTCGCGATCGGCGCAACTGGGCACACCGCACTGTATTCACCGAAGACAAACACATGGACACCTGGCCCCGATATTATGGGGGTGCTTGGAGGCCAACCTGCCTTGTTCGGTGCTGCAGATGCGCCAGCGACGGTAATGCCAAACGGTCACGTTCTTTTTGCCGCAGACGCAAGCCCCACACGCGGGCTGTTTAAACCCCCAACGCAGCTTTTCGATTTCGATCCGGTGTCGAACACGATTTCGGCGGTCTCGCCTGCCATACCCGATGCCAACCTTGCAAGCATTCCTTCCTTTATCACGCGGATGCTCATCCTGCCTAACGGACAGGTCCTGTTCTCCGATAGCACGAATCAACTGTGGGTCTATACGCCTGATGGTTCCGCAGATCCGTCGCGGCGTCCGGTCTTCGCAAACGTGAAGTACGGCGGCGCCGGTGTGTTCACGCTCCAAGGGGTCCGGATGAATGGCCCGTCGGCCGGGTCTGGATATGGCGATGACGTTGAATCAGATGAAAACTACCCGATCGTCCGACTCGAAGACTCCGCGGGAAAGGTGTTCTATGCCCGGACCACAAACTGGAGTAATACCGGAGTCGCAAAGGGCGTCACAACGGAGACTGTTGACTTCACCTTGAAGACAGGCATGCAACCGGGTGACTACTCTCTGGTGGTGAGCGGCGCGGGTGTGTCTTCGCAGCCGCATTGCGTGACGATCACGGCCGGTCAGATCCAAGGCACTGGTGCGGGCTCTAACGCCGCGATTACGTGCCGGGGGACGCCGTAAACGCCGGAGAGACTCTACCGACTCTACCCTTAGCCGGCCGTAGCGCGGTAATGCCGTTCAGTTAACCACCGTCGTTCCCGCGCAGGCGGGAACCCAGTGACTTCATCCCCAAAGGGGACGTGCAAGACGCTGGATTCCCGCCTTCGCGGGAATGACAGTGGAGTCTGATACCTTGACTGAACGGCATTAGCCACAGCGCGGGAGATTATCGGTCCGCGGCCGCTGCCAGACGTTCCACCGCCGCCTCACGCCTGGCCATCCCCAAGACGAACATCGACGCCCCGGCGATCAGCGCGGGCACGCCTATCAACGCAAACAACGCCGGCAAGCCCAGGCCCATCGACAGCATGGTCGCGCCGCCGACGGATCCCACCACCGAGCCCATACGGCCAACGCCATTGGCCCAGCTTACGCCAGTGGCACGGCAGTCCGTCGGATAAAAGCTGGCGGACAGCGCATTCGCGCCCACCTGCGATCCCGAGATGCAGAAGCCAGCCAGGAACACCGCCATGCCCGCGGCCACTGGCTCGGAGGCAAAGCTGCCCACCGCCGCGATGCCAAGCGCCGCCAGCGAATAGCTGCACGCCAGCACAGTGTGCGGCTTGATCCGGTCCATCAGCCAGCCCAGCACGATCGCCCCCGCTGTGCCGCCAACCTGGAACATCGTCGTCACCAGCGCAGCCGTGCGCAGGGAATGACCGGTACTGCGCAGCAGTGTCGGCAGCCAGCTGGACAGCAGGTAGATCACCAGCAGGCTCATGAAGAACGTCAGCCAGAACAGCAGCGTGCCGCGCAGCAGCTCGGGCCGGAACAGGTGCCGCACCGGCGAGCTGGTGACGCGCTGCTCGCCCACCGCGAAGGTGGCGTTGCGCAGGTCTTCATGCGGAGCGATCTTCCGCAACGTGGCGACGACGCGCTCGCGCGACTTGCCGGTCAGCACCAGGTAGCGCACCGATTCCGGCAGCCGCCACACCAGCGCCACCGCCAGCAGCAGCGGCATCACGCCGCCCGCGACCAGCACCGAGCGCCAGCCGAAGGCCTCGATCAGTCCGGCCGAAGCGAGGCCGCCGAAGGCCGAGCCCAGCGTGAAGCCGCAGAACATGGTGGTGACCAGGAAGGAGCGGCGCTTGTCCGGGCAGAACTCGGAAGTCAGCGTAATGGCGTTGGGCATGGCCCCGCCCAGGCCCAGGCCGGTCAGGAAGCGCAGCAGCACCAGTGTCCACAGGTCCTGCGACCAGGCCGATGCCAGGCTGGCGACGCCGAAAAACAGCACCGACAGCACCAGCACGCCCTTGCGGCCGAAGCGGTCAGCCAGCGGGCCAAACAGGAAGGCGCCGGCCATCAGGCCGCCGAGCCCGGCGCCGAACAGCGGCGCCAGCTGCGCCGGCGTCAGTTGCCATTCGGCGCGGATGGCGGGCGCGATAAAGCCGATCGCGGCGGTATCGAAGCCGTCGACGGCAACGATCAGGAAGCACAGTACGACAATGGTCACCTGGAACGCCGACAGCGGCTGGCGGTCGATGAACGCGGTGACGTTCAGGGGTTGGCTGGCAGGCATGGTGTCTCCTCCTTGATGCCAGGGTTGGGGGCGAGAGAGGGCCGGCAGCTTCGTCGGCCGCCAGCTCGCTATCCGTTTTCTGCGGGAAAGAACCCCGCGCTCAGCGGCTTACAGCCACGGCGTGGGGCTCAGGCACTGGTCGGCACGCCAGCCATGCAGCCATTGCAGTGCGTCGTAGAACTGCGCCTGAGTGCGTCCGGTCCACAGGCTGTTGCGCACCAGCCGGTCGACGCCCTTGGCGTGGTAGACCCGGCCCATGTCGCGCGCGGCGTAGAGCACGCGCGCGGTGCGCGGGATGCGGGCTTGCTCGTACAGCCTGAAGGCCGCGGCATAGTCGCCATCCGCCGCCTGCACCGCGGCACCGAGCGTGACCGCGTCTTCCAGCGCCTGGCAGGCGCCCTGCGCCACATACTGGGTCATCGGATGCGCGGCATCGCCCAGGATGGTGGCGCGGCCGAAGCTCCAGCGCTCGACCGGGTCGCGGTCGGCGGTGGCCCAGCGCTTCCAGGAGGTGGGACGGTCCAGCATCTGGTGCGGCAGCGGATGGATGCCTTCGAAATACGACAGCACCTCTTCCTTGCTGCCCTCGCGCACGCCCCAGGTTTCCGCTTCGCGGCTGTGGAAGGTCACCACCAGGTTGTACTGCTGGCCGCCGCGCAGCGGGTAGTGCACCAGGTGGCAGTGCGGGCCGGCCCAAACCACCGGGGCATTGACTTGCAGGTCTGGCGGCATGTTGTCGACATCGACCACGGCGCGATAGACCACATGGCCGGTCACGCGTGGCTCGTCACCGATCAGCGCCTGGCGGATCGCGGACTTGACGCCGTCGCAGCCGATCACGGCGTCGCCGCGATGCTGCTCGCCATGCTGGTCGATCACGGTCACGCCGTGCTCATCCTGCAGCAGCTGCTCCACGCGCGTGCTGGTGCGGAAGGCGATCAGCGGATGGTCCTGCACCGCCTCCAGGATCGACAGGTGGATATCGGCGCGATGGATCACCGCATAGGGGTTGCCGAAGCGCTCGCGATACGCTTGCCCGACATCGACCTCCGCGATCACCTGCGTGTCGATCGCATCGCGCAGGCTGAGGTAGTCGGTGAAGACCGCGCGGCTGCGCGCGGCCTCGCCAACGCCCAGCGCGTCCAGCGCGGCAAAGGCGTTGGCGGCCAGCTGGATGCCGGCGCCGATCTCGCCGATCTGCTCGGCCTGCTCCAGCAGTTCGATGCGGATGCCCTGGCGTGCCAGCGCCAGCGCCGCCGCCAGGCCGCCGATGCCGCCACCGATGATCAGGACCTTGCCGGTCGCGTTGTTGGAATGGTTCATGCTTGTCTCCTGGCCTGCGCGCTGGCGTCAGGCGGTGAAATCGGGCTGGCGCGCGGGCGCGGCTTCGGCAAAGGCCGGGTGCTCGCTGGCGTGGGCATATGCCGCCATGGCACGCGGATACGGGCTGAGGTCGCAGCCCATGCGCAGGGCGTTGGCCACTTGCGGCACCAGCGTGACGTCGGCCAGCGTCGGCGCATCGCCAAAGCACCACTTGCCATGCCCGTGCAGCGCCAGCAGGCGCTCCACGCCGGCCATGCCTTCATCGATCCAGTGGCGGTACCACGCGTCCTTCTGCGCAGGCGTGACTTGCAGCACGTCCTGCAGGTAGCGCAGCACGCGCAGGTTGTTGACCGGGTGGATGTCGCAGCCAATCAGCGTGGCCAGCTCCAGCACCCGCGCGCGCTGCACCGGGTCTTGCGGGATCAGGCGCGGCTCGGGGTGGCACGTGTCCAGGTAGTCGAGGATCGCGAACGACTGGCCCAGCGTGAAACTGCCATCCACCAGCGCTGGCACCGAGGCCGACGGGTTGATGCCCGCCACATACTCGGCCTCACGGTGCTGGCCGGTGCGGATATTGACGGGCAGGTAGTCGTACGGCAGGCCCTTCAGGGCCAGCGCGATGCGCACCCGGTACGACGTGGAGCTGTTGAAGAAGCTATAGAGCTGCATGATCGGTATTGCCTGTATGCTGCGCTGCGCGCGTTCAGACCACGCGCAAGGTCAGTTCGCCCAGTCCGTCGACGCCGGTGACCATGGTGTCGCCAGCCTTGACCGCGCCCACCCCTTCGGGCGTGCCGGTGAAGATCACGTCGCCCGGCTCCAGGCGGAAGAACTGCGACAGGTAGGCCACGGTCTCGGCCACCGACCAGATCAGGTGCGACACATCGCTGCGCTGCTTCGTTTCACCGTTGACCGTCAGCCAGAGGCCGGCCTGCTGCGGGTGCCCGATGTCGCTGGCACGGTGGATCGGCGCCACCGGGGCCGAGGCGTCGAAGGCCTTGCCGATTTCCCAGGGGCGGCCCATCTCGCGCATCTTCATCTGCAGGTCGCGGCGCGTCATGTCGAGTCCGACGGCATAGCCCCACACGTGGTCGAGCGCCTGTTCGACCGGGATATCCGAACCGGCCTTGCCGATCACGGCCACCAGCTCGGCCTCGTAGTGGTAGTTCTGCGTCTGCGCCGGGTACGGCAGCTCCAGCGTGGTGCCGGCCTGCACGGGGACGATCGCATCGGCCGGCTTGCAGAAGAAGAACGGCGGCTCGCGGTCAGGGTCGAAGCCCATCTCGCGGGCGTGGGCGGCGTAGTTGCGGCCCACGCAGTAGACGCGGCGCACGGCGAACTGGTCATCGCTGCCGGCAACGGGAATGGCAACGGTGGCTGGGGGCGTAAAGACGTAGGACATGGTGATGGCTTCCGGGAAATTGTCAGGTATGCAAAGCCCGGCGGTGCGGTAAGCACCGCGCGCGGCGGATCGGATCAGGGTTGGCTTGCGCTCAGGTGCGCGATTCACGCAGCAGGTTCAGGGCCGACAACACCGGCCGGTCCGAATAGCTGAACAGCACGGCGTCTTCCAGCGCGCCGAGCTGCACCGGCGCCCACGACGGCGCCACGAATACATCGCGCGGCTCGAACTGGAACTGCGCATCGCCAATGCGCACCGTGCCGCGCCCTTCCACCACGCTGTACACGGTGGCGTCGGTGCTGCGGTAGGTCTTGCCCTGGAAGCCCGCCGGCAGGTACTGCATGAAGGTGGCGATGGTCGGCATCGGCCAGCCGCCGGTGGCCGGGTTGACGTAGCGCAGCTTGACGCCGTCCCAGGGATCGAGCTCGCCGTTGCGATACAGCTGGTCCAGCGCCTCGCGCGAGCGTGCGTATGGATAGCTGAAGATCGGCGAGGTGGGATCGGTCACGCGGTGCCGCACCGGCACCATGTTGTGGCCGAAGCGCGCAAAGCTGTCGCCCTCGGCGCGGGTCACCGGCTGCTGGGATTCGGGGTAGTTCTCGGCAAACCCGGCGTCGAACTGCTGCACCAGCGGGATGTCCAGTCCGTCCAGCCACACCACCGGCTCGCCGCCGTCTTCGACGCCGGGGTTGCCATGGTCATGCCAGGTCCACGACGGCGTGATGATGAAATCGCCGGGGTGCATGGTGGCGCGCTCGCCATTGACCGCGGTCCAGGCGCCCTTGCCTTCCACGATAAAGCGCAGCGCCGACTGGGTATGGCGGTGGCTGGGGGCAATCTCGCCCGGCAGGATCAGCTGCAGGCCGGCATAGAGCGTGGAGGTGATGCTGGACTTGCCGGGAATGCCCGGGTTCTCCAGCACCAGCACGCGGCGCACCGCTTCCTCGGCGCTGATGACGCTGCCGGCCTGCATCACCAGCGGGCGCAGCTGCTCGTACTTCCAGATGGCGGGAACGATCTGCGGCCGCGGTTGCGGCGGCACCAGCGCGTGCAGCGACTCCCACAACGGGGTCATGTGGCTGCGGCCGATCTCTGCGTAATAGGCCGCGCGCGCTGCGTCCGTTGCGTGGTGAGGGGCGTGTTCGGACATGCTGTCTCCGTAACTTTCTGACGGTGTCGCGGTGTTTGCACCGCTGATGTTGTCGTTATACGCCCCGCCCTATAAGATATGAAATGAAGATTTCATCTTATCCATACGATTTTTCATATAGGTAGACCTCGATGGACTGGACCCAGAGACTGCGGCTGCGCAACCTGCAGATGCTGCTGAGCCTGGCCGAGACCGGGAACATGAGCCAGTCGGCGGCGCTGCTGAATACGACCCAGCCCGGGCTTTCCAAGTGGCTGAAAGACCTGGAGGACGACATCGGCCTGCCGCTGTTCGAGCGCCAGGCGCGCGGCCTGCGCCCGACGCCCTACGGCGAGTCGCTGATCGAGCACGCGCGCCGGATCGAGGCCCAGCTGGATACCGCGCGCGACGACCTGCAGGCCATGCGCGAGGGCGGCAGCGGGCTCGTGGTGGTCGGAACATCCGGCGCGTCGGCGGCGGATACCGTGCCCCTGGCCGCGTTGAATCTGCTGCAGCAGATGCCCCGCGCCAGCATGCGGCTGGTGGAAACCACCATGGACCGGCTGATGAGCCAGCTGGCACACAGCGAGCTGGATATCGTGGTCGGCCGCTCGGCCCCCGAACTGCAGGACGCGCAGATGCGTACGGAATCGCTCTACATGGAGCCGATCCATTTCGTCGCCCGGCCCCGCCATCCGCTGCTGCAGGGCGCCGCCATCGGCTGGGATGACCTGTATCGCTACCGCTGGGTGGTCTGGCCGCGCGGAACGCCGATTCGCAATGCGCTGGAGGGCGCGCTGGCCAGCGCCGAGCGCGCGCTGCCAGCGGACTGCGCGGAAAGCAATTCCACGGTGCTGAACCTGACCTTGTTCAATAACAGCGACATGATCGGCCTGGCCTCGCACCGCACCGCGCGCCGGCTGGAAGAGCTGGGCGCGCTGCGCATCGTGCCGCTGCGGCTGGCGGGGTTCGGTTCCGTGTCGATGTACTGGCGTGAGGATGGCGAGTCGCGCGCGGCGGTGGCGGCGATGCTGGATTGCCTGCGGCGCGCTGCCGTGGGCGAAGACTATGCAAGGCGCACCGAGACCGGCGCCACGCGTTAGCTGGCTTTGTACACGATGCAGGCCCGGACACGGTGTTGCCCAGGGCGCATGATCCGGCTGGCGGGAGGTGGCCGGCGCTTCAGTTTCCGCGCCTGGCACATGCGCCAGGCGCGCAATCCAACGTTCCTCAGAACGACCGTGGCAGGCCCAGCACGTGCTCCGCGACGAAGGAGTAGATCAGGTTGGTCGAGATCGGCGCAACCTGGTACAGGCGCGTCTCGCGGAACTTGCGCTCGACGTCGTATTCGCAGGCGAAGCCAAAGCCGCCATGGAACTGCAGGCAGGCATTGCCGGCCTCCCAGCTGGCCTTGGCGGCCAGGTACTTGGCCATGTTGGCCTGGGCGCCCATGGGCTCGTGCCTGTCGAACAGCTCGCAGGCCTTCCAGCGCATCAGGTTGGCCGCTTCCAGCTCGATGAAGGACTCGGCGATCGGGAACTGCACGCCCTGATTCTGGCCGATGGGGCGCCCGAAGACCTCGCGTTCCTTGACGTACTTGGTGACACGGTCCATGAACCAGTAGCCGTCGCCGATGCATTCGGCCGCGATCAGCGTGCGCTCGGCGTTCAGGCCGTCAAGGATGTACTTGAAGCCCTTGCCCTCTTCGCCGATCAGGTTTTCCTCGGGGATTTCCAGGTCCTCGAAGAACAACTCATTGGTCTCATGATTGACCATGTTGGGGATGGGGCGCACGGTCAGGCCCTGCTTCTGCGCCTCGTGCAGGTCCACCATGAAGATGGACATGCCCTCGCTCTTCTTCTTCACCTCGGCCAGCGGCGTGGTGCGCGCCAGCAGGATCATGAAGTCGCTGTGCTGGACGCGGCTGATCCAGACCTTCTGGCCGTTCACCACGTAGCGTCCGTCCTTCTTCACCGCCGAGGTCTTGATCCTGGTGGTGTCGGTGCCCGTGGTGGGCTCGGTCACGCCCATGGACTGCAGGCGCCATTGCCCGGAGGCAATCTTCGGCAGGTACTTTTCCTTCTGTGCCGTTGACCCGTGCCGCAGCAGCGTGCCCATGTTGTACATCTGGCCGTGGCAGGCGCCGGAGTTGCCGCCGCAGCGGTTGATCTCTTCCATGATGACCGAGGCCTCGGTCAGGCCCAGGCCGGAGCCGCCGTATTCCTGCGGGATCAGGGCCGCGAGCCAGCCCGCCTCGGTCAGCGCATTGACGAAAGCCTCGGGATAGGCGCGCTGCTCATCCACCTTGCGGAAGTACTCGTCGGGAAACTCCGCGCAAAGCGCTCGGATGGCATCGCGGATTTCGTGGAAGTTGTTCGATTGGGTCTGTTCGATCATGGCGCTAAGCTGGCGTTCGGTCTCTGGCGGACGGCCGCCTCCCTGTGATAGCTGCAATAGTCGCGGCATTCGCCCGGTTGGACAATCAGCCTTTCCGAAAGCGCGCCTTCCACTGGGGTTAAGTCCAGGCGGATTCTGGCCTGGAGCGCAGCGCGCCCGGCCCGGCCGAACTGGCCATTGCCCGCCACATTGCCGGCTGGGTGGAGGATGGCGCGACCCTGCAACTGGGTATCGGCAACCTGCCGCTCGCAAACGTCCGGTGTTCGCTCCTTTCAAAGTCGTGCGAACACGGATGGAACTACCTTGAACGAATATGTAACCGCCATAGATGCCTCGTCGCAATCAGCGCGCCAAGCCGGCTCAAACTATTGATGCTTCCAAAATTCACGACAGCCTTGCTAACCGTCGTCCCCGCGCAGGCGGGGACCCAGTGGCTTTATCCCCGAAGGGGACGTGAAGACCCTGGATTGCTCGCGTTCGCTCGCCATTCGGGCCGTCCGGCTTCCCTGCGCTGGCGGGCGAGCGTGAGCGCGGTGTCTTCGATCATGTCTTCCTGACCGCCGACCATGCCGCGCCGGCCCAGCTCGACCAGGATGTCGCGCGCCGGGATACCGTACTTCTCGCCGGCACGCTTGGCGAACAGCAGGAAGGAACCGTAGACGCCGGCATAACCCAGCGTCAGGGCGTCGCGGTCGCCCCGAATCGGGAAGTCCATCATCGGCACTACCAGGTCTTCGGCGACATCCTGGATCTTCCACAGATCGACGCCGGTCCGGACGCCCATCCGTTCGCAGACCGCCACGAAGACCTCCAGCGGCGTGTTGCCCGCGCCGGCGCCGAGGCCCGCCGCTGCGCCTCCATATCGAGATCGATGCACTCCGCGAGTCCGTACGGCATGGCGACGACGCATGGGAGCGGCGCGTCCGGGAGAGCTTCGAAGCCCTCTCCGCCTGGGAGCAGCCGGTCCGCGCTGAGCATCGCGCCGCATGGGAGGCTTGCAACCGTCGCTACCACGAAGCCCTGATCTCGGCCGCGGCAACGTCCTGGACCTACCTGGTGCTGCGCATGCTGTCGCAGCAGGGCGAGCGCTACCGGCGCGTATGCATCGGGCTGGAGACCAGGACGCACCGCGACGTGCATGCCGAACACCTGTGCATCTTCGATGCGGCAATGCGCCGCGCCGACGCGCGCGCGGCACTTGCGCTGGAGGACCATATCAGCATGACGCTGGCGATTGTCAGAAGCGTCCCGGCCGGGACACTGCCATTCTGTTGAAAGATAGAGGTGAAGCATGACCAACATCGACCCCGAGCTGATGCCAAGTTGAGGCGAGCTTCAACGTCTGCGACCTACAGGACGATCGCGGCTTTTCTGTATTCCTGGCGCGGCGGGCCCGCGCCAACGGCTGCAAATCCCGCGTCAGCGGATCAGGCCGCGCGCATCCACCTCCCACAGGGCGACGACTTGCCCCGCGCGAAAACACACGTACTGCGCATGCAGGTTCGCGGTGGGATCGCAGTGCCCGGGCACCAGCAAAAGCTTGTTGCCCAGCAATCCCTGGCTGTCTGCGTTCAGCACTTCCAGGACACCGTGTTCATCGTTCGCCGCGACATAGCGCAGCCATCCGCCGCGGTCCCTGGGCCACAGGCGCGGCAGGCCGGAGTCCACCGCGACCGATTTCAGGCCCACGTCGCAGACCGCCACGCCGTGCCGCGCCGTGCTCATGACCGTTGCCGACAGGAACAGGCTGTGCTTCGGCTGGAACTGACCCAGCCATTCGCTGGCGCCGTAGTGGCCGTCCAGGAAGAGATAGGTGCCCGGCTGGACTTCGGTGTAGACCCCGCTCTGGCAGTCGAACTCGGCCGTGCCGGTGCCGCCGCCGGTGATCACCGGGCAGGCAATGCCCCGTGCATCGAGATGCCGCACGTAGGCGTCCACCGCTTGCGCGGCGCGCTGGGCGGCCTGCCGGCGCTGGAGCCAGACCGGCAGGTGCTGCGCGCCGCCGTGATACGCCTGCAGTCCGCCGAAGCGCAGCGCCGGCGCCTCGCCGATGGCATCGGCCAGCCGGCTCAGCCCATCCGTGCTGTTGACGCCGCAGCGCCCGTGCCCGACGTCGACCTCCGGCAGCACGGTGATGCGCACGCCGCCGGCTTCGGCCGCGGACGCTATCGCGGCCACCTGCCGCACGTCATCGACGCAGAGGCTCAGCTGCACGTGGCGGGCCAGCTCCACCGCCATCGCCAGCTTGTCCGCGCCGACAAACTCATTGCTGATGTGGATGTCCGCGATGCCGGCGGCAGCGAACGGATAGGCCTCGCTGAGCTTCTGGCAGCAGATCCCGACCGCGCCGGCGGCGATCTGCCGCTGCGCAACCGCGACGGACTTGTGCGCCTTGGCATGCGGGCGCAGGGCAACGCCGCCGGCGTCGGCCAGGCCCTGCATCTGCGCGAGATTGCGGTCGAAGGCATCGAGGTCGACCAGCAAGGCCGGCGAGCCCACGTCTGCCACGCGGTCGCCGATCCTGGCCTGAGCCGGCGGCCGCAGCCGCGTACGGTCGTGCAGGGGCTCAGACATGGCGGCCTCCCTCGAGGGCCATCGCCAGCACCCGGGCCACGTGCAGCGCCTCGGCGTCGGCGCCGTCCAGGATCTGGTGGCGGCAACTGGTGCCGTCCGCGACCACGATGGCGTCGGGCGCGCGTTTGCGCACCGCCGGCAGCAGCGACAACTCCGCCATGGCCTTCGACGCTTCGAAGTGCTCCGCCTCGTAGCCAAAGCTGCCGGCCATGCCGCAGCAGGATGACTCCACGGGCACTACGTTCAGCCCCGGAATCCACCCGAGCACGGTCTGCACCGGCGTGAACGCATCGAACGCCTTCTGGTGGCAGTGGCCGTGCACGACGGCCTCGGATGCCTGCAGCGGCTGCAGCGGCAGGTTCAGCCGGCCCGCGCCCTGCTCCCGCACCAGGAACTCCTCGAACAGGAACGACAGGCCGGCAAGCCGCCTGGCCTCCTCGCCATAGCCGTAACTCAAGAACTCATCCCGCAACGACAGCAGGCACGACGGCTCCAGGCCGACCACCGGCACGCCGCGCTCGACGAAGGGGCGGAACGCGTCCAGCATGCGCCGCGCCTCTTGCTTCGCCTGGTCGACCAGGCCTGCCGCCAGGAAAGTACGGCCACAGCACAGCGCGCGTTCGCCTTCACGGACGTTGAAGTGCACCGTATAGCCGGCGGCTTCCAGCACGGCCTGCGCGGCGCGCGCGTTGTCGGGTTCCATGTAGTTGCTGAAGGTGTCGACGAAGAGCAGGACTTCCCGGCCGCCGGCCTTGCCCGCTGCGTTGCCGCGCCCCGCCAGGAAGGGCTTGCCGAAGCGCGGCAGCGACCGCTGCGGGGCAAACCCCAGCGCCCGCTTGATCCAGCCCGAGACCCCGGGCACGCTGTCGGCCAGCGCCAGCAGGCCTGGCACGCGCGCGGCAAGCGGCGCATAGCGCGGCATGAACGCCACCATGCGCTCGCGCAGGCTGATGCCGTGCCGCGTGGCCCAGGCATGGCGGGCCTCGATCTTGAACTTCGCCATGTCGACACCGGTCGGGCAGTCACGCTTGCAGCCCTTGCACGAGACGCACAGGTCCAGCGCTTCCTTCACCTCCGCGCTGGCCAGTCCGTCCGGGCCGAGCTGGCCGGACAGCGCCAGCCGCAGCGTGTTGGCACGGCCGCGCGTCACGTGCTGCTCGTCCTTGGTCACGCGATAGCTCGGGCACATGGTGCCGGCGTCGAACTTGCGGCAGTGGCCGTTGTTGTTGCACATCTCCACGGCCGATGCCAGGCCGTGCGTGGCCGTGTCGGTGCCGGTGCCGGGCGCGGTCTCGGCGCCGGTCATCGGGTCCCGCCGCACATTCCACGCCGACCAGTCCAGCGCGGGCGTCAGCGGCAGCGCCGCGTAGCCGGGGGCAAAGCGGAAGTGCTCGCGCGCGTCCATCTTCGGCGGGCGCACGATCTTGTCCGGATTGAAGCGGTTGTCGGGGTCGAACAGCGCCTTGATCTCGCTGAACGCCGCGTTGATGCGCGGGCCGTACTGCCAGGCCACCCATTCCCCGCGGCACAGGCCGTCGCCGTGTTCGCCGGAGTAGGCGCCCTTGTACTCGCGCACCAGCTCGGCGGCCTCCTCGGCGATCTCGCGCATGCGCACCGCGCCGTCGCGCCGCATGTCCAGGATCGGGCGCACGTGCAGCGTGCCGACGCTGGCGTGGGCATACCAGGTGCCCTCGGTTTCGTGCTTGTGGAAGACCTCGGTCAGCCGGCGGGTGTACTCGGCCAGGTGCTCCAGCGGCACCGCGCAGTCCTCGATGAACGACACCGGCTTGCCGTCGCCCTTCATGCTCATCATGATGTTCAGGCCGGCCTTGCGCACATCCCACAGGGCCTTCTGCGCCTTCTCTTCGGCCATCTTCACCACCGAACCCGGCAGGCCGAGGTCCCCCATCAGCTCGACCAGCCGGTCAAGCTGCGCCAGCAGCGCCTGCCGGTCCTCGCCGGCAAACTCCACCAGCAGGATGGCCTGCGGATCGCCGGCCAGCGCGCGCTCGACCACGGGGCGGAAGGCCGGGTTCTCCCTCGACAGATCGATCATGGTGCGGTCGACCAGCTCCACCGCCACCGGACGCAGCTTGACGATGTGCTGCGTCATGTCCATCGCCTGGTAGAACGTGGGGAAGTTGACCACGCCCAGCACCTTGTGCGCCGGCAGCGGCGACAGCGTCAGCGTGAGCTGGCGGCTGCAGGCCAGCGTGCCTTCCGAACCGACCAGGATATGCGACAGGTTGGCATGGCCGTCGTCCGTATAGGCAAGCGGGTTCTGGCAATCGAACAGGTCGATGTTGTAGCCGGCCACGCGGCGCAGCACCTTGGGCATGCGCTCCGCAATCTCGTCGCGCTCGCGCCGGGCGATGCGCTCCAGTCCGCGCAGGATGCCTTGCGCGCGCCCTGCCGCCACCGGCTGCGCCAGCGAGCCAAAGTGGCATTCGCCGCCGTCGGCCAGCACCGCGTCGATGGCCAGCACGTTATGCACCATGTTGCCGTAGGCAATCGAGCGCGAGCCGCACGAGTTGTTGCCGGCCATGCCGCCGATGGTGCATTGCGCCCCGGTGGAGACATCGACCGGGAACCACAGTCCGTGCGGCCTGAGCCAGGCGTTGAGGTGGTCGAGCACGATGCCCGGTTCCACCGTCACCGTGCGCGCCGCGGCGTCGAAGTCGATGATGTTGTTGAGCCATTTGCTGTTGTCGATGACCAGGGCTTCGCCCACGGTCTGGCCGCACTGGCTGGTGCCCGCGCCGCGCGCCAGCACCGGCACGCGCTGGTCGCGCGCGATGTCGAGGGCGCGCAGCAGGTCGGCCTGGTCGCGCGGGACCACCACGCCGATCGGCATGATCTGGTAGATCGACGCGTCGGTGGCATAGCGGCCACGGCCGGCCCGGTCGAACAGCACGTCGCCGCGCAGCTCCTTGCGCAGGAGCGCGGACAGCGGCGAGGCAGCGCGATGCCGGGCGGGCACCAGGTGGATCGGCTTGACCAGCAAGGGGGACGAAGAAGTATTCATGGCATTCGGTAGACAATGGTTCTGCATGCCCGCGGCGCTGCCGTGGCTTGACTTGGAACCCGTTTCAGGCATGCGAGCGCGAAGCAACCGGCGCACCGGCCGCATCGGTCTCGAAACGGCTTTCCGGCTGCATCCGGAAGGCGAGCATCACGCCCAGCGCCATCAGCACCATGCTGCCGATAAAGGGCAGTTCCCAGCTGCCGAAGCGGTCGATCAGATAGCCCGACAGGACTGGCGAGATGATGGCCGCCAGCGCCGACCCGGAATTCATCATGCCGCTCGCCGTGCCGGCGTGCTCCGGGGCGATGTCCATGGGGATCGCCCACATCGGACCGATGGTCATCTCGGCAAAGAAGAAGCCGAAGGCGAGGCACGCCATCGACACGTACAGGTCGTGCGTGAACAGCATCGGCAGCAGCGACAGCATGGTGAGCAGCATGCAGACCGCGACCATCCAGCTGCGCGCACGCTTCAGGCATCCCGTCTTGTGGTAGATCTTGTCCGTCACCATGCCACCGAGGGTGTCGCCGACAACGCCGGCAAAGAACACCGCGGACGCGAACACCGCGGACTTCTTCAGGTCCAGCGAGTAGCTGTGCAGGAAGTACTGCGGAATCCAGCTCAGGAACAGCCACAGCGTCCAGCCGTAGCAGAAGTACACCACGGTAACCGGCGCCATGCGCCTGAACAGGCGGCGCCACGGCACGTTTGTGGTCTTCGGCTTCGGCGTCGGCAGCGCATCCAGTTCATCCCTGGTGATGCGCGGATGGTCCTTGGGATGCTCGGTAAAGCTCCACGCCCACAGCGCCACCCAGACCAGGCTGATCACGCCGCAGATGTAGAACGACTCGCGCCACCCGTACACGGCCATGATCGCCACCACCGCGGCCGGGGCCACGGCATTGCCGACCCGTGCGCAGGCGTGGGTGATGCCTTGTGCAAAGCCGCGTTTTTCCCTGGCGACCCATCGCGACATCGCCGCGGTGGCCGCGGGAAAGGTGGCGCCTTCGCCAAGGCCGAGCAACAGGCGTGCCGCCAGCAGCGAGACCAGGCCACCGGCCATGCCGGTCAGGAACGTGGCAATGGCCCAGAGCACGCCGCAGACCAGCAGCGTGCGCCTGGCGCCGAAGCGGTCGCTGACCCATCCGCCGATGATCTGGAACACAAGGTAGGGGTACGCGAACGCGGAAAAGACAAGACCGATCTCGGTCTTGCTGAGGTTGAATTCCTGGCCGAAACCCGCCGCGGCCGTGCTCACATTGACACGGTCGAGATAGGTGATGAAATACATGATGCATAGCATCACCAGCACAATGCTGGTCGCACGAAAGCGCTTCATGACTTGTCTCCGGACTGCTGGTTCCGGCGCCGACTGGCGTTGGCGCCGGTGACTTCAGATCGCCGCCGGCTCTGGGTCCGGCTTGGGCGAACACGGGTGGATGCCGGCAAGATGCGAAGGCGGCTGCCGCCCTGCCGATCCCCTGCGCGGTGATGGCATGCTCTTGTGACGCTCCGGCGTGACTGGAAAGCCGGCTGCGCGTCCTCCGCGCGCCGGCCTTTACTGGCTGCCGCTCAGGCGGCGGCCTTGAGAACGGGCATGTCCGCGTGCGCTGCCAGGTAGTCCATGGCCGCCACAATCCCGCTGCCGGCTACCGGCACGCCCGCCAGCTTCAGTCCCATCTCGCAACCGGCGAGGGTCGCCATCAGGGTCAGGTCGTTGCAATCGCCGAGATGGCCGATGCGGAACATGCGTCCGCGCATCTTGCCCAGCGCCTGCCCCAGCGACATGTCGAAGCGCTCATAGATGATCTTGCGCACCGCATCGGCATCGACGCCGTCGGGCATCATCACGCCGGTCAGCACCGGGCTGTACACGGCGGGATCGGCGCACTGGATCTCCAGCCCCCAGGCGCGCACGGCACGGCGCGTCGCTTCGGCCAGGCGCTGATGCCGGGCGAAGACATTGTCCAGGCCCTCGCCGAGGATCATGTCGAGCGCCTCGGACAGGCCGTACAGCAGGTTGGTATTCGGCGTGTAGGGCCAGTAGCCGTTCTGGTTGGCCTCGATGATCTCCGCCCAGCCCCAGAACGCGCGCGGCAGTCTTGCCGTCTGGCTGGCAGCGATCGCCTTGGGCGAGAGCGCATTGAAGCTGATTCCCGGCGGCAGCATCAGGCCCTTCTGCGAGCCCGACACGGTCACGTCCACGCCCCACTCGTCATGGCGGTAGTCGGCCGAGGCCAGCCCGGAGATCGTATCCACCAGCAGCAGCGCCGGGTGGCCGGCGGCATCGATGGCCCGGCGCACCGAAGCGATATCCGACGTGACCCCCGTCGAGGTCTCGTTGTGCACCACGCACACCGCCTTGATTGCGTGGCCGGTGTCCTGGCGCAAACGCGCTTCGATCATGTCCGCCTGCACCCCGCGGCGCCACCCTTCAATGCCAGGCAGGCCCAGGAACTCCGGCTTCAGGCCGAGCGCTTCGGCCATCTTCTTCCACAGCGTGGCGAAGTGACCCGTCTCGAACATCAGCACGTGGTCGCCCGGGCTGAGCGTGTTGGTCAGCGCCGCTTCCCACGCCCCCGTGCCGGAAGCGGGATAGATGATCACCGGGTGCCGGGTCTTGAAGATCTGCTTGATGCCGGCCAGCACCTTGCGGCCCAGCGCGCCGAACTCGGGACCGCGGTGGTCGATGGTCGGATAGCTCGTCGCGCGCAGGATGCGGTCGGGGACCGGGCTCGGTCCGGGAATCTGCAGGAAGTGGCGGCCAGCGGGGTGAAAGTCGAGGTGAATCATGGGAGCGATGCCTCCTTGTTGAATAATGAATTTTGAATTCAATCGACTATAGCAGACGAAAAATCTGGATCCAAGCCGGAATTTGGCCTGAAATCTCGGTGTATACCCGACGTTTTGAGCGAAGAATGAAGATGCAGTAGAATCCTCCGCAACGCGTATAGAGGACATTGAATGCAAAATTCACTTATGGAAGAGGCAGTTGCACGCCCCGCCGCGGGCCCGTCGCTGCCGCGCCTGGCGCGTCCGCGCCTGCATGACACGGTGGTCGGGCACCTGCGGCAATGCATCGTCGAAGGCGTCCTCGCTCCTGGCACCAAGCTCAATGAGCGTGAGCTTTGCGAGACCCTGGGCATCTCCCGGACACCCCTGCGCGAGGCGTTCAAGGTGCTGGCGGCAGAGGGCCTGATCGATCTCTCGCCCAACCGCGGCGCAAGCATCTCCCAGATGAGCGAGTCCGAGATCCGGGAGAACTTTGAGCTGATGAGCGGCCTGGAAGCGTTCTCGGGCGAACTGGCCTGCGAGCGCATCACCCCCGCCGAGCTGGCGCAGATCAAGGCGCTGCACTATGCGATGCTGGTCTGCCGCACGCACAACGATCTGCCTGGCTACTACAGCCGCAACCAGGAGATACACGACCGCATCAACGAAGCCGCACGCAATTCGGCGTTGCGCCAGGCCTATCAGTCGACCAACCGGCGCCTGCAGGCGATGCGCTTTCGTTCCAACCAGCAAAGCGGCAAGTGGGACGAGGCCGTCGATGATCACGAAGACATGATCAAGGCCCTGGAAGCCCGGGACGGCAAGAAGCTGGCGGCCGTATTGAAGCGGCACTTGCTGGAAAAGCGCGATGCGGTGTTGACGCTGGTGTCGGGGGATGGGATTTCTGGGTAGAGAGTGAGAGGCTTCGAGCCCTGCCTGTCCGAGCGTAACTTGCAAAGGCTTACAAATAGCACCGCGGATAGCCAGACCGCATTTGGCTTACTGGAATCAGAAGATCACATCCCGCCAGAAAATCGCCCAATATTTGCATCGAACGCCTTGCCTCTGCCCTCTTCATTGCGAGAAAACCATGCAAAACGTTGCAATAGGGTTAGATCGCATGTGTTACCAAATGTAAATCGTGTAACTTGATTGCACGGTGTTCTGCCGGCATTGCGATGCAATGCCGGTGGCTTTGGGTGGTAGGGGGCGTCATGCAGTATTCCAGCCGATCCGCGTGCGACCAGGCTCGCGCGCATCTGTCAGGCCGCAACGGCCGCCACGGCAAGTCCGGCGCTTCCCGCAGTCAGTCGATTCGACCTCGAAGACACCTGAGCCGCGCGCAGCACTTCTCAGTGCACCAGCGCCACCGTCGCGCAGGCGGATCCGTGGCAGAAGCCTGTCGGCCGCCCACCCAGCCTGCGCGATGCCGGCCATGCGGCTGTCGGGCACGCCATCCGCGCTGAAGCCCGCGTCGCGCAGCGCGTTCCTGCGCGAAGACAACACTCCACAACCCGATCCAAGAGGCGGGAATCGCCATGGCACTCTATGCTCTGCGGGAACTCACGCTGCAATCCCTTGGACCGCTCGAGGCAATCATCGAGGCAGGTTCCCGTGCAGTCAGTTTCTGGGGCGAGTCGCTCGCCTGGCTTCCGGGCATCCGCGAAGCCGACGCCGTGCTTGAACTGTTCACGCGGCTGACCAAGGCCTACGGCAAACCTCGCTTTGGGATCGACGAGGTCATCGCAGGCGGGCAACGGGTCGCCGTCACCGAGACCGCGCTTGTCGAAGAGCCCTTCTGCCGGCTGCTGCATTTCAGGAAGGATATGCCCTGCCCTGGTCCCCGGGTGTTGCTCGTGGCGCCGCTCTCGGGCCACTACGCCACCCTGCTGCGCCCAACGGTCGAGGCATTGCTGCCCGGTCACGACGTCTACATCACCGACTGGGCCGATGCGCGCCTGGTCCCGCTTGACGCCGGGCACTTCGACCTTGGCGGCTATGTCGATTACCTGAAGAAATTCTTGCGATACCTCGGCACCGGCACGCATATCGTGGCGGTTTGCCAGCCGGGGGTCCCGGTGCTTTGCGCGGTCGCCCAGATGGCCGAAGACGACGAGCAGCTGCAGCCCCGCTCCATGACCCTCATCGCCGCGCCAATCGACACCCGCGTCAGCCCGACGGCAGTCAACCGGTTTGCCCGACAGCATTCGCTGGCATGGTTCGAGGCGAACGTCATCGAGCAGGTACCTGTCGGCTACCCGGGAAAAGGCCGCCAGGTTTATCCGGGCTTCCTCCAGCTTGCCGGCTTCGTATCGATGAACGTCGCACGCCACGCCGGCGCGCACCTCGACTTCTACCGCCACCTGGTCGATGGCAGGCGGAGCGAGGCTGCCAGGCATCGCCAGTTCTATGACGAGTACAACGCCGTGCTCGACGTGCCGGCCGAGTACTACCTGGAAACCATCCAGAAGGTTTTCCTGGAGCATCACCTGTGCCGCGGCAGCATGGAAGTCGGCCAGCGCCGTATCTGTCCCGAGGCCATTACGAACGTTTCATTGCTGACCATCGAAGGCGGCGACGACGACATCACCGGCCGCGGCCAGACCCAGGCGGCTCACGCACTCTGCGCAGGCCTTGCCGCAGAACGGAAAGAACACCTGGTCGTTGACGGCGTGGGTCACTACGGCACCTTCGCCGGCCAGGGATTCCGGCAATCCATCCTGCCTGCCATCACGCAGTTCATTCAACGGTGCGCTGACTGAGCGCTGTGGCGCGTCGGCACGGCCATGCTCGTACTGCCGCCCTGCACCCACCAGGTGCTGAATGGCAGCGGCGCGTTATTCAACGCGGACGCCACGTGCCTTGACCAGGGCGTGCCAGCGCGCCGACTCGGCCTGCAGGAAGCTCCTGAACGCTTGCGGCGTGTTGCCGACCGGATCGAGTCCGGCTTGCTGCAGCCTGGCGCGCACCCCCGGATCGGCCACCGCCTTCTGTACGGCGCCGGCAATTGCCTGTACGCGATCCGGTGCGGTCCCCCTGGGCAGGAACACGCCGTTCCACTCAAGCACTTCATAGTCGGGCATGCCGCTCTCGGCCAGGGTCGGCGTATTGGGCAAGGCCTTCATGCGCGTCCTGGACGTCACCGCCAGCGCGCGCAGCTTGCCCCCGGTCACGTATTGCAGCGTCGACGCCGTATTGCCGAAATAGGCCGCGACCTGCCCGCCCATCACGTCGGTCAGTGCCGGCGCGCCGCCTTTGTACGGAACATGGAGCAATTCGATCCTGGCCTGCTCATTGAACATCTCCGCAGCCAGATGCGAGCCGGTGCCAGCGCCGGCGGAGGCATAGGTCAGCTTGCCCGGCGACTTCCTGGCCGAGCCGATGAAGTCGGCAACGGTCTTGTAAGGCGCGCTCGCCGCGACCACCAGGATCTGCGGCGCCGTGGCCACCAGCGAGATCGGAATGAAATCGCTGCTCGGGTCGAACGGCAGCTTGCGCAGCGCGCCGTTGACCGCGAACGCCGAGGCATCGTACAGCACCGTGTAGCCATCCGGGGCAGCCTTGGCCACTGCGTCGGCGCCGATGACGCCGCCGGCGCCCGGCTTGTTGTCGATGACGACGGTCTGGCCAAGGATCTCTCCCATTTTCTGGGCCACGACCCGCGCCGTGTTATCGGCACCGCCGCCCGCCGAATAGGGCACCACCATGCGGATCGGCTTGTCGGGGAACGCGAAGGCGCCGAGCGGCACCGCCGCCGCCAGAATCGCCAGGCTTTTGCCAAGACGCTGCAGAATGATTTTCATGATGTCTCCGATTTTCTATTTGGTTCGGGCCGGCTATGCGGTCTCGAATCCGTACAGCAAGGCAGGGTTGTCCACCAGGATGCGGCGCCGGAGCGCCTCGGTGCCGGTCCAGCGGGCCAGCAGGTCGTACAGCAAGGCATCGTCCGGCTTGAAGCAGGTCTCCGTGCTGTGGGGCCAGTCACTGCCCCATACCAGCCGTTCCGGCGCGGTGCGCACCCATGCCATCGCCACCGGGTCGATGTCCGCATAGCTCCCGGCGGCGCCGACGATGGAATCCAGATATGCGCCGGACAGCTTCACCCACGCGTTGCCGCGCGCCAGCAGGCCGGAGATGACTGAGAACGCAGCGTGCCCCGTTCCGCCGGGCAGCGGCAGGCGGCCCAGGTGGTCGAACACCAGCGGCGTGCGCAGGCGTGCCAGCAAGTCGCCGTAGGCGACGATCTGGTCCGCGGTCCAGTGCAATTGCAGATGCCACCCCAACCCGGCAACGCGATCGGCGAGCGCTTCCACCATCTCGAAGCTCACCGCCGCGTGGGCCTCGGTGTAGAGCGAGAACCGGATGCCCCGGATCCCACCCGCATGCAGGCCATGCAGGGTCTCGTCTGTCACATCCGGCCGCACCACCGCCACGCCGCGCGCATGGGCCATGCCCAGCTTCCGGATTGCATCGAGCGTAGCGCTGTTGTCCGTGCCGTAGCAGCGAGGCTGCACGATGACCGCGCGGCTCGTGCCCAGCAGCCCTTGCACGCCACGGTAGTCATCCACGGTGGCATTTGCCACCACCGGCGCAATCGCCGCGAAGCGCGCGTCGTAGATATGCAGGTGAGCATCGCAGGCGTTGGCGAGCGCTGGGCTGCGTGGCGCGCCGCTTGCCGAACTGTTCGGCACCAGCGGGACCGGGCCGCCGTAGCGGAGGTCAGCCATGTCCTGCCAGCCTGTCCGCCGCAGCGCGGACCCGGTCCCCGTGCTGGTCGAGCGCGGGGGCGGCGAACGGTTCCGGACCGGGCGTACGCCCGAACTTCACGGCGCGCGTGAAGCCGCGATAACGGCCAACCACGGGGTGTTCAAACGTTGCCAGCATCCCTTCGGCGGCGACCTGGGGGAAATCGAACATGTCCTCCACCGAGCGAGCGGCCGCGCACGGCACTTCCTCGCCGAAGATGGCCTCCCATTCCAGCGCCGAACGCTCCTGCAGCGCCGCGTGCAGGCGGGGCACGATTTCCCCATGATGTTCGGCGCGCTTGCGCACGCTGTTATAGCGATCGGTCGACAGCAGATCGGCCAGGCCGGTCTTCTCGCACAGTGCCCGCCAGAAATGCGGGGTATTGGCCGAGATATAAAGGTAGCCGTCCCGGGTCGGATGAATGCCGGTGATCCCGCCGGAGCGCATGTCGCGCCCGACCTCCCTGGGCTCCGATTCGGCCCAGACCATCCGGGCCGACTGCATGGTCAGCGCCGCGCGCAGCAGCGACACGCCCACATACTGCCCCGCCCCGCTCTTCTCCCGCTCGTAGAGCGCTGAAGACACCGCACCCGCGACCAGCGCCGAGGCATAGTAGTCAACCACGGAGCCGTACAGAATCTCCGGCGGCCCGCCGTGCTTGCCCTGCAGCGTGCACATGCCGGTCATGGTCTGCAGCACCTGGTCGTAACCGGCCTTGTCCTTGAGCGGACCCGTCTCGCCGTAGCCGGTGACGGCGCAGTAGATCAGCCGCGGGTTGACCTGGCTGAGCTGCTCGTAGCCAATGCCGAGCCGGCCTGGCACGCTCGGGCGGAAGTTATGCACCAGCACATCCGCGTTGCGCACCAGCGCCAGCAGCCGCTCCAGATCGGCCGGGTGCTTCAGGTCGAGCACGACGCCCAGCTTGCTTCGGTTGACGCCCAGGAAGGCCCGGCTTTCGGTCTCCAGCGTCGACGGATACTTGCGCAGGTTGTCGCCCACGGGCGGCTCGACCTTGATCACGTCAGCGCCCTGGTCGGCGAGCAGCGAACAGCCGTAAGGCCCGGCGATATAGGCGCTCAGGTCGAGCACGCGCACGCCGCTCAGTGGACCTGGCTGTCCCGCCCGGTCCGAGCCGAAGACATCGTCCCCGGCAGTGGTGTTGACTTGCATACAGCCTCCGAATCAGCCAGGCGTTCAGTCCGCGACAATGTTCTGCTGTTTGGCCAGCGCCTTCCACCGCACCACGTCGGCCGCGATCGTCTCGGCGAACTGTTGGGGGGTGACGGGCTTGGCCTCGGCGCCTTCCCTGAGGATGGCCGCCTTGACGTCAGGCCTGGCGAGCACCTGGTTCACCGCCGCATTCAGCCGCGCGACGACGGCCGGCGGCGTGCCTGCCGGCGCCAGCAGGCCCCACCAGAGTTCAAACTCGTAGCCGGGGACCGCGCTCGCCATTGGCACCAGCTCCGGCGCGACCGGGCTTGGCTTCAGACTGGTGATGCCCACGGCCCGCACCTTGCCGGCGCGGACCATCGGCAGCAGCGAGGGGCCGCTCGAAATCAGCACCTGGGTCTGGTTGCCGATCAGGTCGGTGATGGCGGGGCCCATGCCACGGTAGGGTACGTGGGTGATGGCCAGCTTGCCGGCCTTGGCCTTGAGCAGCTCGGTGCCGAACTGGTTGACGCTGCCCGGGCCGGAAGACGCGTAGTTGAACTTGCCCGGATGGGCGCGGATCGCGCTGATCAGTTCCTGCGGCGTGCTGGCGGGAAAGTCGTTGCTGACCGCCACGATGAACGGCCCCCTGGCAAGCATCGCCACTGGCGCAAAGCTCTTGACCGCGTCGTACGGCAGCTTGCCCTGCACCGCCGCATTGGTCGTCATGCTCGACGACACCGCGACCAGGGTATAGCCGTCCGGCGCCGCCTTGGCCACCATGCCGGTTCCCGTATTGCCGCTCGCGCCGGGGCGGTTGTCGATGATCACCGTCTGCTTCAGTTCCTCGCCGATTTCCTTGGCGACGATACGGGCGAAGATGTCGTTCGAGCCGCCAGGCGGATACGGCACGATGATCGTGACGGGCCTGGACGGATAGGGGCTCTCTGCGGCTGCGTCGGCCCCTGCCGCCCAAGCGCCGAACGCGGCGATCAGCCCGAAGCATGCGGCGCCCCGACGCGGCTGTAAGTTCGTCATGGTCTGTCTCCTGTATGGATTTTTATGTGGGTCTGTGCTGAGGGGTCAGGCGGCAATCAGTCCAAGCTGCCGGGCCATCGCGACCGTGGCCTGCGCACGACGGACGAAGGGGGCATCGATCATCTTCCCATCCACGACGTAGGCGCCGACGCCGTCGGCCTGCGCCTGGGCGGCGGCCGCCACGACCCGCAGCGCGTGCGCGATCTCGTCGTCGGACGGCCGATAGACATGGTTGGCCAGCGCGATCTGGCTTGGATGGATGCAGCTCTTGCCCAGGAAGCCCATCTGCCTGGACATCTCCGCCTCGGCACGGAAGCCCTCGGCATCGCGAATGTTGGCGAATACCGTGTCATAGGCGTAGACGTTGGCTTCGGCGGCCGCCATGCGCACGGCGAACATGGCCGATGCAATGGCTGCTGTGTTGCGCCGATGAACGCCGGCGGGCTCGAACAGATCGCCCAGGCCAAGCTGCAGGCCCGCCACGCGCGGATGCGCGCCGGCCAGTTCGGCGGCACAGCGCAGCGCCGCTGGCGATTCAATGTTAAGCAGCAAGCGGACCTTCGCATCCGTTGCGGTGAAGCCGTTGGCCCGCTCCGCCTGTTCTACCGCCGCCGCCGCGCGGCGGACGTCGCCGACACTCTCCGGCTTGGGCAGGTTGACCAGATGCACGCCGGGCACCACCACCGCGGCCAGGTCAGCCTCGAAATGCCCGGTGCCGAGGCCGTTGACGCGAACGATCAGGGTCTTTGCCGTCGAGCGGGCCTCAGCGGAACGCAGCCACCGGGACAGCAGGTCACGGGCCTCCGCTTTCTTGTCCTCGGCCACCGCATCCTCCAGGTCAAAGGACAGTGCATCCGCGTCGCTCGCGAGCGCCTTGGCAAAAAACTCCGGGCGGGAACCGGGGACGAACAATTTGCTTCTCATGGCCAACACCGTGTCTTGTAGGAGGCAATGCAGTGTGGCGCAGCCAGAAGAGAAGATAAACTATACTTTCCTACCTTCGCACAATAGAAATTCTATGGAGACGAGCTACCTCAAGGCGTTCAGCCTGGTTGTGGAAACAGGCACGCTGGCGGAAGCCGCGAGGCGGCTCAACGTGACGCCTGCGGCAGTTTCCCAGCAAATCCAGGTACTGGAGCGGGAACTCGGCACGGCATTGCTGGCACGTGCCGGCCGTACGGTGGCGCCCACCGAGTCCGGGCGCCGCCTTGCTGCGCGCTGTGTCTCGCTGCTCAGGGAAGTCGACGCGCTGAGGGGATGGGTGAACCAGGCGGACGAGATCCGCGAGCTGCGCATCGGCACCATCAATACGGCGCTCCACAGCCTGCTGCCGGACGCCCTTGCGCGTTTCGCGGCCAGGCATCCGGGCGTGTCCGTCCGCATCCGGTCCGCCATGTCGAGCGAGCTCTACGACGCGGTCAAGCAGGCGGAGCTTGACGCCGCCGTCTGCCTGCACCCGCCCTTCTCCATCCCCAAAGCCTTTGCCTGGGAACTGCTGCGCAAGGAACCGCTGGTCGTGCTTGCCGCGCAGCGGGACCGGGAAGCGGATCCGCTCGAGCTGCTGCGCACCAGGCCACTGATCCGCTACGACCGCAGCCTCGGCGGCGGCAAGCAGGCCGACGACTACCTGCGCAAGGCCGGCATCACGCCAACGCAGGAGCGCTTCGAGCTGAGCTCGCTCCTCGCAATCGCAATGATGGTGGATCGTGGCCTGGGGGTGTCGCTGGTCCCGGACATCGCATCGCCGCTGACTGCCGGCCTGCGTATTGCAAAGCTCCATCTGCCGTCAGAGCCCGAGCCACGCCGGTTCGGCCTGCTGTGGCGAAGGACGTCGCACAGCGCCAGCCTGATCAGAGACTTCCTTGAGCAGGCCCGGCTCGCGGCCCGATCGTAGCGGCGCGTTGGACCGGACCGCCCGGGGGGCGAAAATCCGGAACTCGGACTTGGTGTTCCTGGAATAGCCAGGCTTACGCTGGCAGGTACCGCAGCGCTTATCAGGTACTCCCGGCGTGCTCCCGGCGCAAGGCGTGCCGCTGGTCGACTAGAATTATTTACAGTCGCCCCTATGCGGAGGCGGCTATCGCCCTGGGAACATGTCATTGCGCAGCGCCGGTGATATTGGCCGCGCAGTGGACACCTGAGGGAATAAATGAGGCGCCTGCAACGCTTATATTGAGCGCCTTTTCGCGTTGAAGCATTGCGCAGCCGGGGTGTTCCTCAGAAGATGGAGGTGCCCAATGGAAGCCTCGCGTCACGTCCCTGCCGTCGAATCCCCCACGCGGAATATCGACGCGGCAGTCCCTCCCCGAACCCGGTTCACGCCCCGCCATCTGTGCGGCGTAATGTGTGGCGTCGGCCTCCTTGTACTGTCGCTGGGATCCTCCCTTGCTGGTGGAGAAACGATCCTTCCACCGACATCCACGGTTGCGTCGACCGTTCCGGCCAACCATGACCTCAATCCCTACGGCATTGCCTTTGTGCCTGCCGGCGTTGCGTCGGGGGGTGCGCTGAAGCCGGGGGACGTGGTGGTGTCCAATTTCAATGCGCACTCCAACAAGCAAGGCACGGGAACGACCATCGTGAAGCTGGTGACCGACGCCAAGCCAGTCACCTTTTTCCAGGGGCAGAATCTGGGGCTCACTACCGCACTGGCTGTACTGAATAGCGGATTCGTGCTGGTCGGCAATCTTCCGACGACGAATGGCACAACCATCAGCTCCACCAGCTCGCTATTGGTGATCACTCCCCAAGGAGAGCTTTTCAGCGTGCTGAAAGATCCAAACCTCCTGGACGGTCCGTGGGACATGACGGTCATCAACGATCAGGGGTCGCAGGTCACGGCGTTCGTATCGAACGTCTTGAACGGAACCGTGGCAAGGATCGATATCAACATTGGCCCGAGCGGCGCAACGCTTTTGAATACCTCTCATATCATTGCGTCCGGCTACATGCACCGGCCCGATGCCGCGGCACTCGTTATCGGCCCGACAGGACTGGCCTATGACGCGGCCCACGATGTGCTCTATGTCGCATCGACCAACGACAATGCCGTGTTCGCAATCTCGCACGCTGCGGCGCTTACGCAAGACAACGGACCGGGAACGGTGATCTATCAGGACAATGACCACCTTCGCGGGCCGTTGGCACTGGCGCTTGCGCCGAATGGAGATCTGGTGACGGCGAACGGAGACGCGATCAACGCCAATCAGCAACATGGGAGCGAAATCATCGAGTTCACGCCCCAAGGGCAATTCGTCGCGGTGATGCAAGTCGATCCGGCACCCGGCTCCGCGTTTGGCCTCGCATTCGGACGGGGCGGCGGCGGCCAGTCACAGTTCGCGGCGGTGAACGACAACACGAATACGGTAACCGTCTGGACGCTGCGCTAGATCGGTGGTGATTGACCTCGGGGACGCCGCCATGGCAGGTAGTGTCCCCCATCATTGTGGCTTCGGCCCTCGCAGGTGCGTGGCGCCGGGCCGGTGCCTTTGATTTCAGACTATCACCTGTGTTGCAGCAGATTACGGCGCCACTCCTGTGGCGCGCAGCCGACCTCTGCGCTGAACCAACGCGTAAAGGCGCTGTGGCTGCGGTGGCCCAGCATGGCGGCGATCTGGCCAATGCCGTAATGGGGGTTGGCCAGGTAGCGTTGCGCAAGATCGTGGCGCACCTGGTCAAGCAGCGCCGTGAACGACAGCCCCTCGGCATCCAGCGCGCGTGCAGGGTTCGCATGCTGCGGCCCAGCCCCAGCGCTACGCCCGCGCATGTGGCGCGCCCCGAAGGCAGCAGCAGGTAGATGGCACAAAGCCGGCCAACGCCGCTGCGCGCAGCAAAGTCACCAGCCGCAACACGTCCGCCAGGGGAAAACCCGGAGTGGCACAAATAGTACAGCCGTTGGCATGAAATGCAAAAGGTGGAAACGCCAGGATTTCCTACAGTTACCACCGACAGAACAAGGGACGCCCGATCCGAGCCGGTGGCCGCGTGCACTCGATGTCATCGCCGAGCTTTCGGCTTAGTCAGGAGAATTCTCATGGTCAAGGCAGTACGTTTCTACGAAACCGGTGGCCCCGATGTGCTGAAGGTCGAACACGTCGAAGTCGGCGACCCCGGTCCAGGCGAGGCGCGCGTGCGCCACAGCTTCATCGCGCTGAACTTCATCGACACCTACTTCCGCACCGGGCGCTACCCGCTCGACCTGCCCAACGGCCTGGGCTCCGACGCCGTGGGTGTGGTCGAGGCAGTGGGGCCCGGCGTGGACTACCTCAAGCCCGGCGACCGCGTGGGCTACCTTGTCGGCCCGCAGGGCGCGTATTCCGAAGTGCGCGTGATGCCCGCCGCCGTGCTGATTCCGCTGCCCGATGGCATCAGCGATCGTAGCGCCGCCACGCTGATGATGAAGGGCATGACGGCGCAGTACCTGTTCCGCCAGGTCTACCCGCTGAACGGCGGTGAAACCATCCTGTACCACGCCGCCGCGGGCGGCGTGGGCCTGATTGCCTGCCAGTGGGCGCGCGCCCTCGGCGTGACCATTATCGGCACCGTGAGCACCGACGAAAAAGCCGCGCTCGCAAAAGCCAATGGCTGCACGCACACCATCGTGACCTCTCGCGAAAACACCGTGGAGCGCGTAAAGGAACTGACCGACGGCAAAGGCGTGAAGGTGGTCTTCGACTCGGTGGGCAAGGACACGCTGATGACCTCGCTCGACTGCCTGCAACCGCGCGGCAGCCTGATCAGCAACGGCACCTCGTCGGGCCCGGTGGTCGTCGATTCGCAACTGCTCGCGGCAAAGGGTTCCATCTGGATGACGCGGCCCGCGATGATGCACTACATCAACCCGCGCCCGCACATGCTGGACATGGCCAGAGAGCTGTTCGAGCACGTGCTCGCCGGCCGCATCGTCAGCGAACCGCAGCAGGAATTCGCGCTGGAAGACGCGGCCAACGCGCACCGTGCCCTGGAAGGCCGCAAGACGGTCGGCTCCACCATCCTCGTGCCCTGACCGGCCTGACTCGCCCAGCCCCTCTTCCGCACGCGGGAGAGGGCGCCATGCAAAAAAAACAATTCATGGTATTGCCCCCACGGAGACTGCGATGGACTTGAGTACGGCGACCCACTTGCGGGCCAACCCCGACGACTACCTCTTTGGCAAACGCCAGGCGTGGTTCGCCTTTGTGATGACGGTAGCGCTGATGCTGGCGGACTACATCGACCGTCAAGTCATCGTCTCGCTCTTCCCCCACCTGAAACTGGAGTGGGGCCTGTCGGACAAGCAGCTTGGCGCGCTGGTGTCCGCCGTGTCCGTCACCGTGGCCGCGGGCGCCGTGCCGATCGCGCTGTGGGCCGACCGGGGCAGCCGCGTCAAGAGCATCGTCGTGATGGCCACCGCGTGGAGCCTGGCCTGCATCTCCTGCATGTTCACGCGCAACTACAGCCAACTGCTTATCGCGCGCGCCGTGGTGGGCGTGGGCGAGGCCGGCTACGGCTCGGTGGGCGCGGCGCTGCTGACCAGCCACTTTCCGGCGCGCATGCGTTCCGCGCTCATGGGGGCCTTCTTCGCGGCAGGCTCTTTCGGCTCCGTGCTGGGGGTCATGCTGGGCGGCGTCATTGCCGCGCACTGGGGTTGGCGCGCCGCATTTGGCGTGGTGGGCATACCAGGGCTGGCACTCGCGCTGCTCTACATGTTCGTGCGCGACTACCGCACCGTGGCACTAAGCCCACGGCTCGACCAGGCCACGCAAAGCCTGGGCAGCAGCGCCCGCGCCATCGTGGCGGCGCTCACGCGCTCGCCCTCCATGCTGTGGGTGTGCCTGGGCTCGTCGGCCCAGGTGATCGTGCTGTCCACCGTCTGGGCCTGGCTGCCCAGCTACCTGAACCGCACGCGCGGACTGCCGCCGGAAAAAGCCGCTGTCAGCGCCGCACTGGTGGTGCTGTGCGGCGCCGTGGGCGCAGTGCTGTGGGGCGCAGTGGTGGACCGCTCGGGCCGCCACCGCCCGCGCAACAAGCTGACCACCGTGGCGGTGCTGTGCCTGCTCTCCATGGCGATGCTCATGCCTTCGCTGGGCGGCACCGGCCTGGCCCTGGCACCCGGCCGGCAACTGGCCTGGATCGCGGTGGGCGGCTTGCTCATGACCTGCACCGCCGGCCCCGCGGTTGCCCTGGTTCTCGACGTGGTGCACCCCGGCATCCGCGCCACGGCCGGCGCGGTGCTGGCCATCTTCCTGAACCTGTTCGGGCTGGCGGCAGGGCCATTCATCGCCGGGGTGCTGTCCGACCTGTGGACGCTGCCCGTGGCGATGGCCATCATGCCCGCATTCTCGGTGCTGGCGGCGCTGGGCTTTCTGGTCGCGGCGCGCACCTATGAGCGCGATGTGCAGGGCATCCGGGAACAGGTAGCGGCAGAGACCGTGGCATAACGGCACGAACGAAAACACGGACGGGCTGAATATGGACCGTAGCGTTGGCCGCCGACTGCAGTCATTTTTGAGAGCAGTACATATCATGACGGGCATGAGATAGCCTGGGTGCGGCACCGCACAGACGCGAAACACCAGGCGCTGGAAAGAGAAAGCAAAGGCGGACCTCTCGCCACTGCAGGCAAAATAGGTCGCAAGTAGCCTCGCCGCCTATGTTTGTCGACGCACACATGAGGCAATTCGGCGTCAGTTAGAGTGAGGGACGTGTGAAGAATGGACTAGCCCTAGCCAAGTGATCGAAGTGTTCGGGCGGCCAGTGAGTCCATTTCCATCCGAGATATACCCGTGCCAGACCAGGCGCGCTCCGCCAGGAACTTTGCGATAAATGGGCCGGTCAGGTCCACGGGATCGTGCCATCAGGCCACATCGCCAATCTTCCGTGGATTCAGTTCAGCTCCGTTGCGCCGCGAGACGTCCGCAACCTCATGCTTACAAACTTGAGCAGCCGGAGAAGCCCCTTCTTCTTCCTCTGTTTCGTCCTTTTGCTGACGCAGTCAGCCGGACAGGCCTTTGCCAGCGACGAGCAGGTCTGGGCGGCATTAAGACAGGGGGGCAGGTTGTCCTGATGCGTCACGCTCATGTCGACATGCGAGCAGGGATAGGGCATCTCGCGCCCGGAAACTGCGCGGAAGAAGTAAACCTCTCGCCTGGCGGCATGGAGCAGGCCAAGCGTATCGGCGAAGCCTTCCGCGCTCACAAGATTGCGGTCGGGGAGGTCCTGACCAGCCCCTATTGCCGTTGCATCGACACCGGCACCCTTGCGTTCGGTCGCGCGACGCCTGCCCAATATCTCAGACCACCCGGTACCGTATCGGAAGACCAGGCCAAATCAAATCGACAACGTATGGTCCAGGAAATTCTGACGCACCACGGGCCCTCAAACTTGATCATGATTACCCATGATCTCAACATTGCCGACCTGGTGCTTGAGGGAACGGTTTCGATGGGTGAGTTTTTCGTAGTCCAACCGAAAGGCACAGATTTCGACATAATCGGTAAAATTCAATTGAACAATCGGTAACTCAAGCGCACGAAATTTGCGGCATTCGACAGGCGGCTGGTACGGCCTCATCGATTGAGGATCTGGCTCAGGAACAGTTTCGTCCGGTCGTGCCGCGGGCGCGTGAAGAACGCCTCAGGTTCGTTTTCCTCGATGATCTCGCCGCCGTCCATGAATATCACGCGATTGGCGACCGTCTTGGCAAAGCCCATCTCGTGGGTCACGCAGAGCATGGTCATCCCGCTCCTGGCCAGTTCCACCATGACATCGAGCACCTCCTTGATCATCTCCGGGTCGAGCGCCGAGGTGGGCTCGTCGAACAACATGATCTTGGGGCGCATGCAAAGGCTGCGGGCGATCGCCACGCGCTGTTGCTGGCCGCCGGAGAGCTGCCCCGGGTACTTTTTCGCCTGCTCGGGAATGCGCACACGCTCGAGGTATTCCATCGCGGCCTGCTCGGCTGCCTTTCGCGGCGTCTTGCGAACCCACATCGGCGCCAGTACGCAGTTCTCCAGGACCGTGAGATGTGGAAAGAGATTGAACTGCTGGAACACCATACCCACTTCGCAGCGGACCTTCTCGATGTTTTTCACGTCGCTGGTGAGTTCGACGCCGTCAACGACGATCCTGCCGCGCTGATGCGCTTCCAGGCGGTTGATGCAGCGGATCAGCGTGGACTTCCCGGAGCCCGAGGGCCCGCAGATGACGATGCGCTCGCCTTTCGCGACACTCAGGTTGATGTCCTTGAGCACGTGGAAGCTATCGAACCACTTATGCACGCCACGCAGCTCGACCATGGCCTGGCCGGCGCTCGCGGCGTTGCCTACCGGGTCGACGGCCTGTACGGCATTCATGTGCGTCTCCTCATTGGATCTCAGCGTCGTTGACCGGCTTGCAGCCTCTTCTCAAGCCACTGGCTGTAGCGCGACATGCTGAAACAGAAGACCCAGTAAACGCCTCCTGCAAAAACGTAGCCTTCGGTCGAAAACCCCAGCCAGTTGGTGTCGGCATTGGCGGCCTGGGTACTGCCGAGCAGGTCGAACAGGCCAATGATGAGTACCAGGCTGGTGTCCTTGAAGAGCCCAATGAACGTGTTCACGATGCCCGGGATCACCAGCCTGAGCGCCTGGGGCAGGATGACCAGCACGGTCGACTTCCAGTAGCCCAGGCCCAGCGCCGCGGCGGCCTCGAACTGGCCCCTCGGAATGCCCTGCAGGCCGCCGCGCACCACCTCCGCCATGTAGGCGGACGCAAACAGCGCCACGCCGATCAGGGCGCGCAGGAGCTTGTCGAAGCTCAGCCCTTCGGGCAGGAAGAAGGGCAGCATCACCGATGACATGAACAGGACGGTGATGAGCGGAACGCCGCGCACGAGTTCGATGAACGCCACGCACAGGGCCTTGAGAATGGGCATGTTGGTGGCGCGCCGGCCGAGCGCGAGGACGATTCCCAGCGGCAGGGCCGCCACCATGCCGACGATGGCGATCACCAGCGTCAGCGACAGCCCGCCCCATTTGCTCGTTTCGACGTGGCTCAGGCCGAAGCGGCCGCCGACAAGAAGGTGGAACGCAATGACGGGATAGACGAGGAGGATAACGGTGCCCAGCCACGACTTCAGCGCAAAGCGCCTGAAGCACAGTGGCGCGATGAGCGCCCCCAGCAGCACGATCGCGAGGTTCACCCGCCACTGCTGGGCGACCGGATAGAAGCCGTACATGAACTGGTTGAGATGCACGCGGATGAATGGCCAGCACGCGCCGACCCTGGAGCAGGCCTCACTGCTGGCACCCCGCCAGTCGGCCTTGATCAGTGCCCACCCGACCACCGGCGGCACAACGAGGTAAAGGAGATACAGCGAGAGGAACGTGAGCGCGCAGTTCAGGGGCGAGTCGAAGAGGTTCTTGCGCAGCCAGCCCAGACCCGCCGTCCGGGCGGATGGTGGTGGCAGGTCGGCGTGGCGCTGCTGGCAAGTCGTCATGGCCTAGCGCTCAACCAGCGCCATGCGCGCGTTGAACCAGTTCATGAACATCGAGATCACGAGACTGATGACGAGATAGACCGCCATGGTCATCGACATCACCTCTACGGCCTGGCCCGTCTGATTCAGGGTGGTTCCGGCAAAGAGCGACACCAGGTCCGGATATCCGATTGCCGTGGCCAGGGAGGAGTTCTTGGTGAGATTCAGGTACTGGCTCGTCAACGGCGGGATCGTCACCCGCATCGCCTGGGGGATGATCACGAGCCGTAATGTCCAGCCCGGGCGCAGTCCGAGCGCGTACGCTGCTTCCGTCTGCCCGGGGGACACCGAGAGGATGCCGGCGCGCACCGTCTCGGCGATGAAGGCGGCGGTATAGATGGAGAGCGACAGCAGCAGCGCGGCGAGTTCCGGGATCACATCCACGCCGCCAACGAAATTGAAGCCGGCAAGCTCGGGCTTTACCCATTGCAGCGGTCGGCCCGTGAGCACGAACGCGACGAGCGGCACGCCCAGCAGCAAGCCGGTGGCAGCAAGATACGCGGGGAAGCGCTTGCCCGTGCGGTCCCGGCGATGCCGCGACCAGCGCACGAGGGCGATGGACGCGACCATCGCCGCAACGAACGCGAGGACCATCCAGCCAAATCCGGCCTGCGCGACCGGGCGCGGCAGGTAGAGGCCCCGCAGCGTCAGGAAGAACGAGTCGCCGACGTGCAACGCCTCGCCCGGCGGCGGCAGGTTCAGAAAGACCGCGAAGTACCAGAAGAGGATCTGGACGAGTAGCGGAAGGTTGCGGAAGGTCTCGATATAGGCCGACGCCAGCTTTGCCACCAGCCAGTTCCGGGAAAGCCGCGCCACGCCGATGATAAAGCCGAGGATGGTGGAGCAGACGATGCCCAGCCCGGAAACGAGGAGCGTATTGAGCAGGCCAACGACGAAGGTCCGCCCGTAGGTCGAAGTTTCCTCGCTGTAGGGAATCAGCGACTGGTTGATGGCGAAGCCCGCCCGGCTCGAGAGGAAGCCGAATCCCGTCGAAATGCCGCGTACCTCGAGGTTGTGCATCAGGTTGCGGACCAGGTAGGCGGCGAGCGCAACGACACCCGCGATCACCAGCACCTGGAACAGGATTGCCCGGACGCGGGGATCGTTCCAGGGCAGTGGCCGTGCCGGCGGCGCTTCACGAGATTCCTTGGTCTGGGCCATGGTCCGGGTCGCAGCAGATTCCTGGCCTGAAACCGGCAGGCGCCACGCCCGCTCACGGATCTCCGGGGGCGCCTAGCGGATCGGCGGCGCGTACTGCAGGCCACCCTTTGTCCACAGGGCATTCTGGCCACGGCTGATCTTGAGCGGGCTGCCGGAACCGACGTTGCGCTCAAAAATCTCGCCATAGTTGCCCACCTGCTTGACGATCTTGTAGGCCCAGTCGTCAGGCAATCCGAGGCCGTGCTTGATGACCTCCACGCCCAGCAGGCGCTTGATGTCCGGGTTCTTGCTCTGCTTCATCTGGTCGACGTTCTCCGAACTCACACCCAGTTCTTCCGCGTCCAGCATGGCGAACAGGGACCAGCGAACGACGTTGAACCACTCCTGGTCACCCTGGCGCACTGCCGGGCCGAGCGGCTCCTTGGAGATCACTTCCGGAAGCACGACAGCGCTGTCGGGATCGGCAAGCTTGAGGCGTAGCGCATAAAGCTGTGACTGATCGCTGGTGAGTACATCGCAGCGGCCGGCCGCGAAGCCCTTCTCCGTTTCATCCGAGGTGTCGTAGACCACGGCCTTGAACTTCATCTTGTGAAGCGCGAAATAGTCCGCCAGGTTTAGTTCCGTGGTCGTTCCCGATCCCACGCAAACCGTCGCGCCGTCTAGCTTGAGCGCGGATTTCACGCCGAGCTTCTTTTTCACAAGGAAGCCCTGCCCGTCAATGTAGGTGATGCCGGTGAAGACGATGCCCAGCCCGCCCTCGCGGGTCACAGTCCACGTGGTGTTGCGCGAGAGGACGTCCACCTCCCCGGACTGCAGCGCGGTGAATCGCTCCTTGGCGGTGAGCGGCGTGAACTTGACCTTGGCGGCGTCGCCGAATACCGCTGCCGCGATCGCCCGGCAAACGTCGACATCGAGGCCCTTCCAGACGCCTTTCTCGTCGGCGACCGAGAATCCCGGTAGCCCGACATTCACGCCGCATTGGACAAAGCCCTTCTTCTTCACGGCGTCGAAGGTCGCGCCGGCGTGCGCCGTACCGGCCAGAATGGCGCAGGCCACCATCGAAACTGCTGCGATTAGGGTGCGCGCTCTCATTACGTCCTCCTCGGTTCAGTTCCTTAGCGCAGCCAACGACGCGCCCACGCACAGGGCGTGGCCGGCAGGCGCCTGCGTGCGAGGCATGTCGCCCTGGTCTGCTGCAACGTTGCTTGTCCCTGCAACAACGACTCGTGTCTGCCAGCGCAGTCTCAAGCCGCGCCAACAAGCGCACCATAGTACTCACCGCCTATAAGGCTAGATTAGGCAAGCCCCGTTCGCAAGGCGCGGCGGTTATCGCTATCCATTGCCAGAACGGCGGTGTTGGCGTCGGTATAGGCCAGCGGCAAGGCGAGCTCACGCCCGCCCTGCTCACCGCGCCCCCGATATCGCCACGAATCTGGCAGACCCTCGGCACCGTGAAGCCGCATAACGAAGAGCCAAAGCCGACTTACTTGGCAGCCGCCTTTGAGGCCTGTGCTGCACGACGTTGCAGGCCTTTCGAGGCCGCCTGCGCAGCGGTATTGAAGCTGCTCTCGGCCACTTGCATGGCCTGTCTTGCCGTCGTTTGCATCGACTCATAGAGCGTAGTGGTCGCGCTCACGGCCTCCTGCCAGGCAGCCAAAGGCGCCGCCGGACCGGCTGGCGTTCTGTTCACCACGCTTCCAAGGAAGTCGTGCAGACCCTGCTTGCCTGCCGCGTACTGGACCTCGGCAACCGTCTCGAACTCCGCCCGAGTGGCGGCGAAGATATCGTACAGTTGACGGCGATACGCTAATACATTGTCGGCTGCGGGTTGAAATAATTCGATTTGCAACTCGACCAATTCTTGCGGGTCCTTGACTGAGAGCGCTTTCTTTGCGCCTTCTCGTGTCTCGGCCAGCGCCGTCTTCATCGTTCGCAGATTCAACTCCAGCAGTTTTTCGAAGCCCTCAAAGGCCTTGCCGGTCAGCCCGGTCAAGGTTTCAATGCCTGCCATTTGGAGCTTAATGAATTGCTCGGGGGACCACTGAGTCATCTTGCGTCTCCTGAAGTGCGGCCCGCCACCTGAGCTATCCGACGAGAGCTCCGACGGGGCGGGAATCGAGTGGACAACGATTGCAATATTGTGACCCTGGCAGGCCACGCCGACGCCGGCAGTCGCTACAAGCTAAAGCAATACGCTGATAGGGAGACCTGGCGAGCCCGGCATTCCCTTGCGTGAGTTCGCCCGAAGGCTTTCAGAAAGGCGTAGCCCTGGATTGTCACGTGAGGGCGGCTGTGGTTTGGCCCGAGGCGCTCAAGCGTAACCAGCCGATGCGAGAGCAGCGTGTCCATATCAGAGCGGTCCAGCCCTGTTGGCTCTGAGCTGTCGTTTACCAGCATCAGCGTAGCGAATTCATGGTGACTCAGCACAGTTGTCTCCCAAGCTATATTTATTTTTGCTACGGGACTTCACTGCCGTCCGTGACAGCCGGCCTGGTTTGTACAGACCGCTTCTTTCCTCCCGGACGCGAGGTTCTGGCTGGCGGGTGCTTGTTCTCGCGCCCGGAATGTCCATCTTAGCTGCTCGCCAAGTTGGGTTCAATGTGATCCGAAGGCATGTCTGCCGCAATTCCCGGCATCTTCTCGGTCGCCAGAACGCGCGCAGGGCCGCGCAACGGAATATCACGACATGATATGCATCCAGGTTCGAAAGCATCCATTCGTCGACCGGCCGGACGGCTTACATTAACGCCAACGCCGAGGTCAGCTAATGATATGTGATTGCTGAGGGAAGATATGGAGTTTCAGGCTGAATGAGAGCGAAGCACTCTGTTTAAAAAAAAGAACCCGCGCCGCCGGAGCGGCTGCGCGGGTGGCAGCAAGGATTCAGGGCGATTCTATATTGACTTAAATTTTTCTTACGTCAGAATTAAGCGGGATCTTGGCTCCAAATCTGCAGCCAAGGCTCAAGGTGAGCAGGGCAGCGTTGCGTTGAATTCAGCAGCACGTTGAGGCAGACCGGCAACCCGTGTGCCGGGGGTGTAAGGGGAGGCAGAAATGACAACGGCTCGGGCTGGAACCAAAGGGGAAGCCATCAGGCTGCTGGAGGCAGAGGGGGTTGCGCTAGTGGAGCTCGACTATGAGTCAGGTTGGCAAGATGCGATTGAGCTCGGGCGCCTGGGTAACAAGGTGGGGGTACGGGTGGAGTATCGCGGACACGAGAGCATTGCCGTGAAGTCCCACGCGGCGCTCATTGCTGGCCTCAGTCGGCCGAAGGTGTCCTTCCGGCAGCGGAACCTTTACTGCCAGTTTGCATTGGACCAGCTGGCAGCCAACGAGTTGGCTGCCTTGGAGACAAAGGCCATGAAGGTCGGCGACTACATCCTGGCCGGGCACCTGCTGCGGGACGTCGATGCCGTTTGGACCGAGTAAGCCTGGCTCGAGGAGGCTTGCTCAGATTCGGCGGTCGGAAACTTGCGCACTCAGCCCGAATCCCTACTCGCCCGCCTCTTCTTCAGCTCTCTCACCCCCAGGCTAACCCGCAGATACTGTCGGCCCTCGTCTTCGGCAGCGGCGAGCTTGCCTGAAGTCCTAATGCCGTTCAGTTAAGGTCTCAAGCCCTACCGTCATTCCCGCCCAGGCGGGAATCCAGCGTCTTTCACGTCCCCTTCGGGGATGAAGTCACTGGGTTCCCGCCTGCGCGGGAACGACAGTCGCCAACTGAACGGCATTAGGCCTGAAGTCCCCCTTCCATGTCGCTGCGCAATGCAAGCCTTACTGACCGATCTGGCGACTGACAGTGTTTTCCTGCTGGTTCAGCGTGCGCTGCTCCTGGCGCGTGATATGGCTGCCGTTCTGGTTTGCCATCATGCGCTCTTCCCGGCGAATCTGACGATCTTCCTGGTGTAGCCTGTCGGCTTGGGCCTTCGAGATCTCGCCTTCCTTCAGTTCATGGCTGATGCGCCGGTTCTGGTTGGCAAGTCGTTCATTGACCTGCTCGCGACGGGGGTGGTTGCGTTCCCAGCGGTTGTCCTTATCGTTCGCGATGGCCGCGCTGGAAAGGCTTGCCGCGAAGACCGCGATCGCTACGCCACCCAGAATTCTCTTCGTCATCATTTCACGCTCCCCTTCGTTGTAGGTGCCCGGCGCGGGTCGCCGAACATGACCCAGTAACGGCACCTGGATCGGCCAGGATGACGGCACGCACAATGAACTTGTAACGGAAGATTTTCCGGCTGCATGCTGGTTCACCGCTTTCCAATATATCCAGCAGGGACCGTTATCCCGCCTTATCGCCGCGTCCGGGAAACGCCGGCCTCACGTTCTTCCTGGCCCGCACGGGCCGGCAAGCGACGACCCGCTCAGTGGCTGTATCAAGTCCCGCGCGATGCCAGGTCTCGGCATTGGAAAAGCCCGGTCCGGCAGCCATCCTGCAATGGCTTCGGGACGACCTGACGCTGCTGGAGCGCAGTCTGGAGTTGCCGGCCGCGGCTGCGACCGAGCCTGTGCCAACACCCGGCGGCGGCTAACGGCCGATCATCGGCAGCTGCCGCACCGGCTTTCCGGTGAGCTGGGCGATGGCGTGTGCCACGGCCGGCGCGATCGGCGGCACCGCGATTTCTCCGACGCCGCTCGGCTCGGCCGTGCTGGGCACGAGGTGGGTTTCGATCACCGGTGCCTCCGCCATCTTCAGCACCGGATAGTCGGGGAAGTTGGCCTGCACGACCTGCCCGTCCTTGATCTGCACCTGGCCGTACAGCGCCGCGGTCAGCCCGAAGATGATGCCGCTTTCCACCTGCTGCGCGACGATGTCGGGGTTGACCACTGTGCCGCAGTCCACGGCGCAGACAACGCGATGCACACGCGGCTTTCCGTCCTTGAGCGACACCTCCGCCACCTGTGCCACCACCGAGCCGAACGCATTGTGCAGCGCCAGCCCGCGCGCACGCGGGGCGCCGTCCGCAGCCGGTGCCAGCGGCTGGTTCCAGGCTGCCGCCTGGGCTACGGTGTCGAGCACCTTCAGCTCACGCGGGTGCGCCTTGAGCAAGTCGCGCCGCATCGCCAGCGGGTCGAGCGCGGCAGCAGCCGCCACCTCGTTCAGGAAGCCTTCTAGGAAGAACCCGGTGTAGGAATGGCCGACGCTGCGCCAGAATCCGACCGGCACCGGCAGATCGACCACCAGGTGCGCAATATGCTCATGCTCGATCTCATACGGCAGGTCGAACAGGCCCTCGGCTGCATAGCGGTCGATGCCCAGCGACGGCGCGCCGAACAGGCGCTCCAGTTCGCCGGCCAGGATCGACTGCCCGGCGCTGCGCGAGGCGATGGCGGTGACTTTGCCATGCTCGACGCGGGCCTTCAGCCGTGCGATGGCCTGCGGGCGATAGAAGTCGTGGCGGATGTCGTCCTCGCGCGACCAGATCACCTGGACCGGACGGCCCTCGGTCCTGGCGGCGATCGACACGGCCTGGCCGATGAAGTCCGACTCCAGCCGCCGGCCAAAGCCGCCGCCAATGAGCGGGATGTCGATCTGCACCTGGTCCCGGCTCACGCCTGCCGCGCGCGCGGCGACCAGTTGCGCCAGCGTGGCCACCTGGGTGGGCGCCCAGAGTTGCACACGGTCCGTGGCCACCTGCGCCGTGCAATTGATAGGCTCCATGGCGGCATGCGCCAGGTACGGCGCGCTGTATTCCGCCTCGACAATGGTTGCGCCCTGCGTCGTGTCAAAGGCCTTCAGCCCATCACCCATCGAACGGTAGGTGAAACCGCCCTTGTCGCTGTCGAGCGCGCCGACGAGCTGTTTCCGGAGGCCAGCGGAATCGAGCGTCGCATGCGGCCCGCTGTCCCAGACCGGCTCGAGCGTCGCCACGGCCTGGCGTGCCTGCCAGTAGTGGTCGGCCACCACGGCCACGCCCGGTGCGCCGCCCGCCGAGCCGTCGAACGGCACGACATGGCGCACGCCAGGCATGGCAAGCGCGGCCTTCGACTGGAAGGTCTTGAGCTTGCCGCCAAACACGGGACACATGACGACCGCCGCGTACAACATGCCCGGCGGCCGCGCATCGATGGCAAAGCGTGCGCTGCCATCTGTCTTGCCGGCAATATCGTTGCGCGGTGCAGACTTGCCGATCAGCTGGTATTGCGAAGCCGGTTTAAGCGTGACATTCGATGGCGGCGCTATGTCGCGCGCCTTCCGCGCGACCGCGGAGAAAGGCTTCTGCTTGCCGCCCGGGCCAATGAGCTGGCCTTCCTTCACAGTCACCTGTGCCGCCTGCACACCCCATTCGCGCGCGGCCGCTTCCACCAGCGTGGCGCGCGCGGTTGCGGCAGCCTCGCGCACTGGCTGCCAGCCATCGGCCACACTGCTGCTGGCGCCGGTGATGGTAAGGCCGATCTCGCGCGCGCTCTTGGCCATGATCCAATGCAGCGCGCGCGCCCAGGTCTTGGCGGCATCATCCGGATGCAGCGGCAACGAGCTGTCTCCCATGGTGACGACATTGCCGTAGATACGCTCGATGGGCGATGACTCGATGCTCACCCGCGCCAGCGGCATATCAAGCTCCTCGGCGGCCAGCATCGACAGCGCGGTGTGGATGCCCTGCCCCATCTCCACGCGCGGCATGGCAAGGATGACGTCGCCTTCCGGCGTGATCTTGATCCAGCCGTTCAGGGCAATCTGGCCGGACGTTTCCGGAAATACCGCCGGATCGCCAAGCCGGCTGCGCGGGGGCATCACGCCCCAGCCCACCACCAGCGCGCCGCCAAGGCCGAGCGCCCCCAGCAGGAACCGGCGCCGTCCGCGGCGCGGGGTCGTTGCGCTGGCGTTCATGCGCGGCCCTCCCGCAGCGCCTTCGCGGCACGCCTGATGGCGGTGCGCACGCGCGGATAGGTGCCACAGCGGCACAGGTTGGTGATGGCCGCGTCGATGTCGGCATCGCCGGGGTCGGGCTGCCGGGCCAGCAGGTCCGCCGCCGCCATCAGCATGCCCGACTGGCAGTAGCCGCATTGCGGCACCTGCTCGTCGATCCAGGCCTGCTGCAGCGCGTGGCGCTTGCCCGGCGCGCTGGCCAGCCCTTCGATCGTGGTGATGCGCTTGCCGGCCACCGCCGCCACGGGCAGGACGCAGGACCGCACCGCCGCGCCATCCAGATGCACGGTACACGCGCCGCAAGCCGCGACGCCGCAGCCGAACTTTGTCCCGGTCAGGTTCAGGTGGTCCCGCAGCACCCACAGCAAGGGGGTGGCCGGGTCGCAATCGACGCTGACCGGCTGGCGGTTGATGTCCAGATTCATGTATTGCTCCTCGCCCTCTAACGGCCGCAGTCAGCACTTTAAGGTTAAACGCAGCTTTAACGTCAAGCATTAACTCGCGGCGGACCGACGGCCCTTGCCCCGCGCTGGCACGGCCCCCTCTTCGCGAAGGCGGTCCAGCACCCACTTCGTCCCGTCAGAGCACTTCATATCCTCAGGCCGGTTCTCAATATTCCTGATGGCGGCGAGCAGATGGGCCTTGTTCTGTTTGAGGCGCTTTTGCATGTCCTCGATTTCGGCGACTTTCCGCTTGAGGGCATCCAGCAACTCATCATGCTGCCAGTTCCCCGAACCGGGCGGCAGCAGATGGCGGATCTGATCGAGTGAGAATCCCGCACTCTGCGCACAGGTGATGATTTCCAGAATCCATACCGCCTCCGGCGGGTAGTCGCGATAGCCGTTCGCCTTGCGCTCGACCGCCACGATCAATCCAGCTGCCTCGTAAAAGCGGATGCGGGAGGCCGTCAGACCACTGAGCTCCGCCAGCTCTCCAATTCTCATACATCACCTCACCAAAGCTCTTGACATTAAAGCTTACTTTAACCTTAAAGTCGAGTCACGATCAAACGAGGTGCCCCCATGAACGTGTTCGACAAGTTGATTCTCCGTAACGGTTCAAGCGTTCCGAACCGCATCGCCAAGGCTGCCATGGAAGAGAACATGGCGGACGCCGACCACGCGCCCTCCGAGGAACTCATGCGCCTTTACAAGGCCTGGGCAGAGGGGGGTGCCGGCCTGCTGATCACCGGCAATGTGATGGTGGACAGCCGCGCCATGACGGGGCCCGGCGGCGTCGTGCTGGAAGACGCCAGGCACCTGGACCGGTTCAGGCGCTGGGCCCAGGTCGGGCGATCCAGGGGGGCGCAGTTCTGGCTGCAGATCAACCATCCCGGCCGCCAGATGCCGGCCAATCTGGGGCAGCCCGCCTGGGCGCCCTCTGCCGTGCCATTGAACCTGGGCAACATGTCCAGGCACTTCAGCACCCCGCAGGCGATGACGCAGGAGGTCATTGAAGACGTGATCCAGCGCTTTGCCCGTACGGCGCAACTGGCGGAACAGGCAGGTTTCACCGGCGTCGAAATTCACGCGGCGCACGGCTACCTGCTGAGCCAGTTTCTTTCGCCGTTGAGCAACCAGAGAACGGATGCGTGGGGTGGCCCGCTGGAGAACCGCGCTCGCCTGCTCATTGAGATCGTCAAGGCCGTACGCGCCGTGGTTTCGCCCCGCTTCGCAGTTGCTGTCAAGCTGAATTCGGCCGACTTCCAGCGTGGTGGCTTCAGCGCGGAGGACGCCCGCCAGGTTGTGAAGATGCTCAATGAACTTGCCGTTGACCTGGTCGAGCTGTCGGGAGGCAGCTACGAGGCCCCGGCCATGCAAGGTGACGCCCGCGACGGCCGCACGCTCGCCCGCGAGGCCTACTTTGCCGAGTTCGCCCGCGACATCCGCGCGGTGGCGAAGATGCCGGTGATGGTCACAGGCGGCATCCGCCGCCGGCCCGTGGCCGAACAAGTGGTCAGAAGCGGCGTGGATATGGTTGGCATCGGCACTGCCCTGGCCGTAGACCCCAATCTGCCGCGCGATTGGCGTGCCGGCAAAGACAGTGCGCCTGCGTTGCTGCCGATCAGATGGAAGAACAAGCCGCTGGCCTCGTTGGCCAACATGGCGGCAGTCAAGTTTCAACTGCGCAAGCTCAGCCGAGGCAAGGTCACTGATCCCAGGGTGTCACCGCTGCGCGCGCTGATCCTGCAGCAGGTGTCCGACGCGTGCCGCGTCCGTCAATACCGGCGCTGGGTGGCTCAGCGCGTCCAGAGCTGACAGACCAGACTACCCTCAAGCCCCCAACGTATCGTCAATTTGAAAACCAGCAATCTTGTGGCTACTGCAGGTGTCATCCTGAGTGCCCTCTTGAATCCTTCATGGGCCGATGGCACATCGGAAACTATGCAAGCCGAAAGCACAACCATCAACATCGCTGGCCATGAGGTCCCCGTGGTCAGGGGCGGGCTGTATGACCGCTATCGCTCGAATCCTCCTCTTTCCGTCATTGAGTCTGAAGCGCCGGACGTCGACCTGAGCTGGCTCAAGGGACTCCGGAAAGAGAGGGTAGATATTGGCTTTGAATCCTATTCGCCAAACTTCTACTACAAGAACAGCAGGGTCACGGCCATCTTCACCGCAGACCTCGACAAGCTGCGGGAACTGATGCCTGCCGAAGTCCTGGAGAAGGTGCAGCCACTTCAGGTCTGGCCGGGCAGAGGCCTCCTCGCACTCACCGCCTACGCCTATCACTATTGCGACAACGACAGCTATAACGAGATTGGTCTTTCCGTCATCACAAACCGGCCGGGCAGCTCCAATCTCGGGCCGCTTACCCTGATGAGTCAGGCGATGTCGAGCGATTTCTGGGGCTACGTACTGAAGCTGCCGGTCAATACCGAACTCGCCAGGGTACGGGGCGTGATTGGCTACAACCTGCCCAAATGGCTGACCGGCATTGACTACCGCGAGACCGACAACGCAGTTGTCGTCGAGATTCTTGACAGCGAAACGGGCAAGGTCGATGTCACCCTTGAAACCAGGAAGCTGAGCGAGCTCTCGAGCAAGGCCTCCATGGTGACCAACAGCTTTACCAATGTCGACCGGAAGGGACGATTGACCACTGGCTACGCGATTTCTCGTCAACTCAGTCATGCCTCCAGCACCAGTGCGGAGTCGGTGAACCTCACACTTACCGAAGGGAGTCTGTCGACGTACATCAAGGCGCTGAAGCTGGGGAAGATGATGAAATACGAGTACGTGCCGGAATTCCAAAGCGCGCTGTATTCCCCCAAGCCGCTGTAATCGCTCACAAGCGCACTGGTCGCAGGGTGCCGGCCACCCTGCTCCGGCGAAGCGTGATAACAGGGCCCGGCGCGGACACAGCAGCAACGGTCAGTCCAGCATTGCGGCAAAGTCTTGCAGTTGCCGGGCGGTGACCGTGGCCCCGCCACATACCACCACGGCGATGCTGGAGGCTGCCTTCAGCACCGGGTGGTCGCTATCCAAAGCCGCCAGCGTGGCGCCGCATGCCGGTTCAACCAGGACGCGGTGTTCATCAAGAAACCTTATTGCTGCCTGCACCGCCTGTTTGTCTGACACCACCACGCTGTGGATCTCGCGGCGCTTCTCCCATTGGAGCGCGTCATCACACGGCCGCTTCGCGCCAAGCGACGTCGCCACGCTGGTGATTTTCGGGAGTTCGACCGGCCTGTCTTGTGCGACCGAGCGGGCGTAGCAGTCCGCACCGTCGGTCTCTACAGCGATGACAGGTACGTCAGACCAGCCATTGCGTTGAAGTCCTTCCAGCACGCCGCACAGCAGGCCACCACCGCCCACGGCAAGGACGATTGCGCCTGGCTTCGGCCCGGAAGCCGCCATCTCGTCCACCAACGTGGCGTGCCCCTGCCAGATCAGCGGATCGTCGAAGGGGTGCACGAAGGCATCGCGTGGCCCGATCAGGGACAGGGCAAACTCGTGCGCTTCCGCCCATGTGCTGCCATGCACGATCAACGCCGAGCCTTCAAGGCGGATCAGGTCGCGCGCCTGGGATGGCGTGCTCTCAGGCACCACGACCACGACGGGAACGCCAAGTTTGCGCCCGCAATAGGCTGCCGCAATCCCGGCATTGCCGCCCGACGATGAAACGAATCGCTGTACGCCGGCGGCGTGCCGCGCTTCACACAAGGCGCCGATGCCCCGGAGCTTGAAGGAGCCGGACGGCTGTGCGGCTTCCATCTTTAACCAGACCGGCTTGCCAAGCCGCCGTGAACAGGCCTGGGACTGTACAAAAGGGGTGTTGATATGAAGCGTCATGTTTGGTAGCGAACTGTGGCAGCGAGGCGTCCCTTCAACGAAGGAAGCCATACCATCGTAGACCCGGTAAGCTATGCAAACAAATGCTATTCAGGTAGCCAGGCTATGCTTTATGAGCATGGAAACGAACTTGCGGAAAGGGTATGCGCAACCTTGAATTGCGGCATCTTCGCTACTTCATCGCGGTTGCGCAGGCCGGCAGCGTGGTGGCGGGCGCCCGTGCCGTCGGCATCGTCCAGCCCGCCCTGTCGCGGCAAATTATCGAGCTTGAGGCGGCCATCGGCACGCCACTGCTGACGCGCAAGGCAAGGGGCGTGCAACTCACTGTGGCGGGCGAGAGCTTCCTGCGCGATGCCACACAACTTCTGGCAAGCCTGCAAGCCAGCCGCGATCGCGCCTTGCGTTGCGCCGCCGGGCAGCTCGGCGAACTGCGCCTTGGGGTGTTGCCGAACTATCTGAGTTCTGCCGTCGTGACGAACGTGCTTAGAGCTTTCCAGGTGGCATGCCCGGAAGTCAAGGTCCTGGTGGACCCGATGCTGTCGACGGAGCAGATTGCCGCGATCCGGCACAGGCAGGTCGATGGCGGCGTCATGGCCTGGCGTCGGTACGAGGCTCCGCATCTTTCCGGCATTGTGTTGCTCAGTGACCGTTTCGTCCTGGCCGTGCCTTCATCGCAGACCGTCCGAAGCAAGCCACCGAAACGCCTGGCGGACGTGGCGGATCTGCCCTTCGTCTGGTTCGATCCGGCGCGGTCCTCGTCCCAGCATCGCTTCCTGATGACGCAGTGTGAGCGCGCCGGTTTCACGCCTCGGGTGACCCAGGTTGGCAGCGACATCCCGACCGTGCTCGGTCTTGTCTCAGCCGGAATGGGTTGCGCGTTTGTCCCCGAAAGCCTGTCGACCGTCTGTCCGCCGACCGTGCGGCTGGTGCCATTGGCTGAGGTCGCTGACCGCTTCGACGTGGAATTCGCGTTCGACGAGGACGCAGCGACGCCTGCAGTCAGGCAATTTGTGCAGGCGCTACGGCAGGTGATCGATGGTGGAGACCGGGCAAACCAATAGCAATCGGCTCCTTGGCGGCTTGCGCCGGTCGGTCGTTTACTCGGTGGCCGCCGCCCGCAACGATGCCGACGCCCGGCTCGCCGCTTCTGCCGCCAAGCTACCCTACGGCGTGAAAAGCGGCTCGAGCGCCGGCCAGGCCATGAGCAATAATCGACTAAGCTTCTCCACTGCCATGGCATACGGTGCGCCCCAGTTGCGGCGCACTCTTGTTACTTGCGAGTCTTCTTCTCTTTCGGCGAAGAAACCGAGGTTGCGGGTTGGGCAACGAGGGAAGTCGTGGTTACAGTACCCGGCGTCGTTGCTTGTGTCTTGTCGACGGCAGGTGCCTGGGTTGCCGCGCCGTTCTCATAGCCGGTCGCGACAGATTCCAGATAGCCAGGCGGAAACTTCTGTTCGGGCGTTGCAGCCGGTTCGGCGCCCAACGAGTTGGCGGCATGAAGTGCAACGGCACCAATGACCAAAACCTGTTGCCAAGCTGTAAGCACAAAGAGTTCTTGATTCATTAGCGGCTCCCTATCCAGTCGAAGGATACAAGGTCGTGGCAGGAGCCCCCGTAGTTTGCAGGCATGACGTAGGGTCGCACTTGCGTCGGTCAAGAGCGCATCGTGTCGTCCATGAAGTCGCCATGGTGATGGTACGTGGCGCGCAGGCCATTGCGCATTCAATCGGCTTTTCCGTGGGCGGCCGCACATTCTTGTGCGCTCGACTGCAGACAATATGTTTGCACTATCGACCCAGCCCGCTGCGCCAGGCCTGGTAACCTGGCATCTCGGATTTTTTGCCCCGGCGCCTGCGCTGATGACACCTTTCCTGTTCGGAGCATTCGGGATGACCACAAACGCCTCCACGCTTGAGCCAATCACAATTGGTGGCCTGACAGTGCGCTATCTCATAGACGGATCCGCCTCGAAGGGCATGGGCGTCTTCGAGTTGACGATCGCGCCGGGAGCAAACGTTCCGCCACCACATAGCCACACCCACAATGAAGAATGCATTTACGCCCTGGAGGGGCTCATCCGCTATTCCGTTGACGGCGTTGTCAGAGATCTGGCGCCGGGTGAGTGGATGCATACACCCAAGGGCTCCGTCCATGCGTTCAGCAACCCTCATCAAGCCACTGCGAAGGCACTAATCGTCCTTACCCCTGACCTGGGTGCACAATACTTCTTGGATGTACAGGGAGTTGTGAATGCCGGCGGGCCGCCAGACCGCCAGAAGTTGTTGGCAGTCATGTCCAGCTACGGGCTCGTTCCTAGCGCCCCGATTCCAGCAGCCGCCCAACAATCGGTTGAACAGGATGTGCCTGCGTCGCAAGGACGCCCCTTGACCTGAGCGTTGAATGACCGCTTTCCGCTTCGAGGAAAGGCAGCTTAGGGTCGAAGAGGCGCATTGCGAACGGAGGTAGTGAAGCAATTTCTTGACCTCTGACGCAATTCAGCGGCCCATGCGGCGATTGTAGTTGCGCGAAATGCGCGCCATCAACGCTGGATCGTCTGCAGCCATGCTGTCGAATTCCACCCGCACATGGCCGTCTGCCTGCTGGTGAACACTGGCCATCACCGTCCTGGTATCCAGACTGCCGATGACCACGCCGTTGACCGGGTCCTCGACGCTGATCGCCAGGCCCTGGTCGCGCATTGCCCCGGTTGCCGCGGTGAAGGTGCGGTCGAAGCTGGCCGGCCCCATGACTGTAAAGGCGCCTGTTCCCACCGGATCCGATGTACATGCCAAAAGCGCCAGCGTGGCGCCGCCGACTATTATTGAGAGTCGCATGATGATGACTCCTTCCGCCAGCCCCGGCTCGAAAATGTACGCGTTGCGACTTCAGGCGAGATTTCCACTCGCTGATCGCTAAGACATAAGATTAGGCGACGTTGGCGAATAGACACAGCTTCTCAGATGCGCGCCCGCGCCCTGCGGATTCCGACCGACTCACCTGATCGGCTGCCCGATGGCAAGGAGGTTGCCCTCGCTGTCTCTGAGCCAGGCACCTCTCTCGCCCACACCACTCCTGGACGCTTTTGCGGCGGCATTCCGGGGTGACAGAATTACTTCGTTCTACGAATGCGGCAACGGTCAGTGGCTCAGATCGGCCAGATGCGGCCGTAGGTCCGTGCGCTCCGATCGACATTCGAACGTCTGCTCAGCCGCAGTCGACGGACTCTCGCGAATGACTGAAGATTCCGGTCGCGGTTGCGTACTTCCGACCGATACGGGTCCTCCGCGTTACCAGGTGCAAGTGTTTGTTTTGCAGATCTTCCGCTGCGGTCGTGCGTGAAATTTGTGCAGTAGCGACCTGACCGCTCAGGTCCTATTGGCGGAGATCAGCGTCGATATCTAGGCCCGCCGCGGTGCCAAGAAGGCCATCCTCCCGGTGGCTGTCTCCATGCTCACCGCCGCGTATCACATGTTGCGTAGTGGCGTTGAGCACGCCGACCTTGGTCCCGACTACTTCGACCGTCACGACGTCAACAAGGCCATCCATCGCCTACTCGAACGCCTCGCCGACCTCCGGTATAACGTGGCTGCAGCAAGATGGCCCCCGATCCAGGCGCGCGGTTCTCCAAATTGATCGCCATGTGATTGCAGCAGCAAAGTTGCACTGAACTGAGCCTGCTCACCAGGCCGCTTGAGAAACACCACAAGGTGTCGGGCAACGTCGAGCGCCAGCGCGCGACCAAATCCCTCTTCAACACAAGCGCAAGATCGATGCCAGCCGTTACACCGGCAGAGGTGGGCATGGCAATTGGCGAAGAATATTGGCTATATGGCATTCTCGCCATAAGCTACTTGCGTACTTTTCGTCTGTCCATCTGTGTATGGGCTGCTGCCCCCCCGGCAAGCTATGGTCACTTACGTAACGAGGTACTGCGATGACGCTTCATATTGGCTTTCTTCTGTTCCCGCGAGTGCAGCAGCTCGATCTGACCGGGCCACATGACGTTTTTGCGTCGCTGCCCGATGTGACGGTCCATCTTGTCTGGAAAGACCTCGCGCCGCTGAAGGCCAGCAGCGGGCTTACGCTGACGCCGGACACCACGTTCGACAGTTGCCCAGCGCTCGACGTGATCTGCATACCTGGCGGCGCCGGAGTTGGAGATCTGATGGAGGACGCGGAGACGCTCGGATTCATCCGTCGGCAGGCCGGCAATGCGCGCTTCGTTACGTCCGTCTGTACCGGTGCACTCGTTCTTGGCGCGGCCGGTTTGCTCCGTGGACGCCGGGCGACGACGCACTGGGCATTTCACGAATTGCTCGGTCCGTTGGGCGCAATTCCCGTGCACGAGCGCGTGGTCCGCGACGGCAATCTGATGACCGGTGGTGGCATTACTGCGGGAATCGATTTCGCCCTGACGTTGGCGAGTGAGCTTGTCGGTAAAGAGGAGGCACAAGCCGTCCAGTTGGAGCTCGAATATGCGCCCGCTCCTCCATTAGACGCTGGTAGCCTGGATTCCGCACCAAAGTCCATTGTGGAGCTGGTACGCCAGCGGTCCGCAGGCTCGCTAGCGCGACGTGCGGAGATCGTTGCGCGGGTTGCCTCATCCCTTTGACGCGGATTGGATAGCCTGAAGGCCGACGATCCGCCAGCTCTAAGGTTCTGTGCTACCGACCGGTATCGTCCAGAAGATGCCGACTTTCGGTATAGATCAATGACCCTTGTACCTGGTTACGCCAGGGCAAGCAGGCGACCAAGCGTGAGCGAATGGCCGTTGGACACTCAAGGACGGCCGTCGCCGTTGCGGCGACCTGAATGACGGCAAGGGGTCGGGAAGAGCCGACCAACGAACGACTGGGGAATGTGGTGTTCCAGACGGCTTCGGCCCCTGGCCGGCTTTTCCCCGCGGACATTCTCCGCCTACACTGACGTGAGTATGGCTTCGACGCATGCGGGGCAGACCATGGCCGCCCGAAATGTGCGACGCATCGTGCGGGAGGTGTGATGGATGATTCCGCGGACGTCATCGTGGTCGGGTCCGGAGGGTTGGGGGCGGCCACGGCGTACTACCTCGCCAAACGCGGAGCAGGGCGCATCGCGCTGCTGGATCGTCACGACATTGGCTCGCAGACTTCGCCGCGCGCAGCAGGCATGGTGAGCACGCTGCGAAAGAGCGATCTGATGATCGGCCTGATTCGGTGAAGCAGCGGCCAAAATCCGTAGCTTCACCGAAGACACGGGCCAACCGCTCGACTGGGTGCACTCAGGTAGCCTCAAGGTGGCGCGTCGGCCTGAGGACGGTGAAGTCCTGGAGGAAGACCTCGTCCGTGGCAAGCGCCACGGCCTGGACGTTGCACTCATTGAGCCCGAGGAGGCAAACAGGCTTAACCCGTTCCTGCAGGTCCGGGACGTCGTGGCGATACTGCGCATCGGTGATGACATGTACTTCAACCCGGCGCAACTGGCGATAGGATTCGCCCGCGCGGCCCAAAGCTGTGGGGTCGAGCTGCTGCCAAATATGACGGCCAACCGTGTACTGATGGAGGCGGGCCGCGTGACCGGTGTCGAGACCCCGCGCAGCAACCGTTCGTGACCGAACCCTTGTCTGGCGCGTTGGCGACGTTGCCGATGGTACGCATCATGGATGCCGCGGTTTATATGCGACCCTGTGATGGCGGGTTTCTATGGGGCGTGTATGAAGCGGAACCCAAGTTCTTCGACATGGCGGATCTTGGAGAGGACTTTGACGTCAAGGACCTGCCACTCGATGCCGGGGTTCTGTGGCAGTATGCGCGCGACGTACAGGCGCAGCTCCCCATTCTTCTTAAGGCACCGGTTCGCGAGCATCGTGGCGGGCTGCCTACGATGACTGCCGACGGACAACATATCGTGGGGCCGGCGGCGCATGTTCAGGGTTTCTACTTCGCCAGTTCATACAGGCCCAGCAGGTTCTCGATACGGCGGCTGTTGAACGCGCTGGCGAACGCTGCGTTCATGTCACGTGGGGTCTGGACGCGAAACATCGATAAGATCCGAAGAATTGGAAGCAAGCAACCATATCGCTGTCGCCTATTACTATCCAAACGGAAAGGATGTCCCGTGCCACCCAGTGCCGAAGCAAACGCTGCCGACCGCGACCAGCCATCGTCACGCCGACCGCCCGAATGCCCTGTCGAGGATTGGCTGGCGTTCCTGGGCCACCGCTGGAATGCGTTGAGGCTGTGGCACCCGTCCACCGGGTCAAAGCGCTTCGGGGACTTGATGACCTGCCTGCCCGGCATCACCCCAAAAGTCCGTTCCGATCGGCTCGATGGCCTGGTGCAGCGTGGCCTGTTGTGCAGGCAGGCGACCGACGCCTTCCCACGGGCAACACGCTACACGCTCTCTGCATCGGGGATCGCGCTGGTCGGCGTACTCGATCAGTTGGAAGCCTGGTCGAGGAACTGCCAGGCCCCGATTCCGTAGATCGACAGCCGCCGAAGCACGCGGACCGCGTCCACCAGCATTCACCAGCCGTCGGACGCCACGTCCGCTTCAGGTCAGACGGTCCGATGTCACCACGTGGATGCCTGGCGCCGCGCCCTTCGCGGAAGCCAGCAAGGCCTCTGCAATCCGCGACGCGGGGTTGAGGCGCCAGCGACGCGGCGCTACCGGCCCGAGCAGCGTCAGTGCGGTCACCATGGCCCGCTCCCCGAAGCGGAACTCCGCACGCTGCCCGCCGGTCAGTCCAGGCCGGACATAGGTCAGCGCGCGTCGCCCCGGCGCCACTACGCTGTTCACACACGGATCGGCGAGCGCCTGTTCCAGGGCGTGGCTTCCTACCAGGCCGGTCGATCCCACCAGCAGCAGATTCATGTTCAGACTCTCCATATCCACGCGCCCCAACGGCGCCTTCCCGCCTGGAATTTTCATCCAATGAAAATATACGGCATTAGTTTGACGCTGTTTCGCTCCGCTCCCTAAGATCTCTCACACAGAGTTTCCGTCAACGAAACCGGATGCGCGGGCACTGCCCGGCGCCCAGGAGACAACCCGATGCAGCGTCATTCCCGCCAGCGGCGCGCCGTCCTTGCGGCGCTTGCCTCCCTGCCCGCTTTGCTTGTCTGTTCCGCAGCGGCCTTCGCGGCGGAAGCATTTCCCTCGCGCCCGATCAGGCTGGTGGTGCCGTTCACGCCAGGCGGCACCACCGACATCCTCGCACGCCTGGTTGCGCAGAAGGCGGGCGAGGCGCTGGGCCAGTCGATCGTGGTCGACAACCGCCCGGGTGCAGGCGGCAATATCGGAGCGGAGGCGGTGGCGCGCAGCGCGGCCGACGGCTATACGCTGCTGATGGGCACGCTGGGCACACAGGTGACCAATCAGTTCATCTATCCGCGCATGCCGTATGACAGCGCCCGGGACTTCGTGCCCGTGACGCTGGTCGCCAACTCGCCCAACGTGCTGCTGGTCAACAGCACACTCAACGCCAAAACTGTCGGCGAACTGATCACGCTGGCCCGGCGCGAACCAGGCAAGATCAACTACGCGTCCACCAGCACCGGCGGATCGCCCCATCTTTCGGGTGAGTTGCTGAACATGATGGCGGGCGTGAGCATGCAGCACGTGCCGTACAAAGGCGCCGCCCCGGCTATGACGGACCTGCTCGCGGGCCAGGTCAACCTGATGTTCGACAACCTGCCGTCGGCGCTCGCGCAGATCCAGGCTGGCAAGGTGACGGCGCTGGCCGTCACCAGCGTCAAGCGGGCATCGGTGCTGCCTTCGGTGCCAACCGTGCGCGAGTCCGGGCTGCCGGGCTACGAGGTCAATTCCTGGTTCGGGCTGCTCGCACCGGCCGCCACGCCGCCCGAGCGCGTGCGCCAGCTCCAGCAGGCCGTGGACAAGGTGCTGGCGACGCCCGACGTGCGCAAGCGTATCGAGCAGCTTGGCGCCGAGCCCGGCGGTGACGGCTCGGCCGCGTTCGCGGCGCAGATCAAGAGCGACACGGAGAAATGGTCGCGCGTGATCCAGACTGCCGGCATCAAGCCGCAATGACTGCGTGCGCAGCCCCAACCCCTGACACATGACGACCATGACCAAGACCAACACCCTTCGCATCGGCTCGGGATCGGGCTGGTGGGGCGACCGCGTGGAGCCGGCCGAGCGCTCGGCGCGCCTGGGCAGGCTCGACTACCTGTGCTTCGAGACCATGGCCGAAGCCACGGTATCCGCAGCACAGGTGCGCAAGCGGCGCGATACCGCCTTCGCCGGCTACGACACCTATCTCGACGAGCGCATGCACGCGGTGCTACCCCCGTGCATCGCCAACGGCACGCGCATCATCAGCAACCAGGGCTGGATTCATCCGCTGGGCGCGGCGCGGCGCGTGGCCGAACTCTGCGAGGAACTGGGCCTGCCCGGCGTCAGGATTGCGGCGGTCACCACCACGGACCTGACCGGCAGCATCTGTGAACTCGATCTCACGTTGCTGGAGAGCGGCGCACCCGTTTCCTCGCTCCGCGAGACGCTGATCAGTGCCGAACCATATGAAGGCGCGGAGCCGATCGTCGCAGCCCTGCGGGCCGGTGCGCAGATCGTGATCACGGGACGCGTGGCCGACCCGTCGCTGTTCCTCGCGCCGATGATCCATCATTTCGGCTGGTCGCCGGATGACGTGACTCGGCTCGCGCGCGGCAGTGCCATCGGCCACTTGCTGGAATGCGGGGCGCAGGTGACGGGCGGGTATTTCGGCGACCCCGGCTACAAGGATGTGCCGGAACCGTGGAACCTGGCCTTCCCGATTGCCGAGGTGGAGGCCGACGGCAGCGCCGTGATCGGCAAGGTGGAGGGCAGCGGCGGCCGCATCGACCTGCTGACGGTCAAGGAGCAGATGTTCTATGAAGTCCACGACCCGCGCCGCTACATCACGCCGGACGTGGTGGTCGATTTCTCGACCGCCGTTCTCGAACAAGTCGGGCCCGACCGCGTGCGCATCTCTGGCGTGAGCGGCGAGCCGCGCACCGATACGCTCAAGGTGTCGCTGGGCTGCACCGAAGGGCATATCGGCGAAGACATGTTCTTCTATGCGGGTCCCGGCTGCCTGGAAAAGGCCAGGCTCGCCAAACGCATCCTCGAAGAGCGCTTTGCCATGGCGCGGCTGCAGGCGGACGAACTGCGCATCGACTTCCTGGGCGTCAACGCCGTGCACGGCGCGGCATCGCCCGAGCCGGCCTGCGAGCCCAACGAGATCGCCGTCCGCGTCGCCGCGCGCACCCCCACCCGCGAGGAAGCCGCCAAGGTCGGCCGCGAGATCGACAGCATGGCGGTCTGCGGCCTGGCCTCCACCGGCAAGCGCGTGCCGCACCAGGACCGCACGCGCGAGATCATCGGCGTCTGGTCGGCGCTGGCGCCGCGCGCGCTGATCACCTCCCAGGTCCACTATCTCTGAGGATTTGCCATGCGTGTACCACTGCGCCGTCTCGCCCACAGCCGCTCGGGCGACAAGGGCAATACTTCCAACACGGCCGTCATCGCCTACGCGCCGGAGTTCTATCCGCATATCAAGGCACAGCTGACGGCACCCGCATTCAAGGCGCTGTACGGCACGCTGATCACAGGCGAGGTCACGCGCCATGAAGTGGATGGGCTGCAGGTGCTCAACTTCGTCGCAGAGGGCGCGCTCGGCGGCGGCGTGTCCCGCAGCCTGGCGATCGACAACTATGGCAAGGCGCTGGCCAGCGCCGTGTTGCGCTTCGAAGTGGAAATCCCCGAGGCGCTTGCCGGGCTGCTGCGCGGGCCCGCGCAATAGGCTTGCCGGGGTGCGTCAGCGGTCGCCGTCGCCCTGGCGCACCCTGGAACGCCGCCCGCCCGTACCGGCATCGGCTCGCGGCGGTATCACGGTGCGGGTCCAGGCGCTGGTGATGCGCCGCGCCTCGTCCTTGAGCTTGCGTGCCAGCGCAGCCTCGCGCGAGCGGATGCGCGCACTCATCGCCGCCACGCTCAGGGCGCCGATCGGCCGGCCCTCATAGTCGAGAATCGGCACCGCGATTCCGCCCATGCCGTCAACCACCCAATCGAGAAACAGCACATGCCCGCGCGCGCGGGCTGCCTCGATCTCGGCGGCGATGCACGCGGCATCGAGCCGCGGATGCTTGCCAAGCTTGCGCGTGGTCTGCTGCAGCCGGCGCGCGCGCTCGGCCGCGGGCAGCCATGCCAGCACCGCCAGGCTGCCCGCCCCCACGCCAAGCGGCCGGCGCGTGCCGACTGCCACATAGTTCGCGCGGATCGCATACGTGCCCGGCTCCAGGTCCGTGCACACCGCCTCCCCACGGCTGGCCTCGGTCAGCACGGCGGTATCCTCAAAGGCCTCCACCAGCCGCTCCAGTGCGGGACGCGCCAGCTTGCGCAGGTCCACACGGCGCTGCGCCACATCGGCCAGCTGGAAGATCTCCGGCCCGATACCATAACGGCGCGCCTGGTCGCGTGTGGCAAAGCCCTCCTGTACCAGCAGGTCGAGCATGCGCGAGGCCGTCGCCGGATCGAGCCCGGTGGCCCGCGCCACGTCGCTCATGCGGCGCACTTCCGGGTCGGACAGCGCGCGCAGCACGGCGAGCGCGCGCTGCACCGGGGACGGGCGCGTTGGCATCCCGATGGCCTCGCTCAGGCAGCCCCGGCGTGATGATCAGCCATGATGCGAGGCATCCAGCGTGTCGCGCTTGATCTTCTTCGCGAGCGACCACTTGTGGACCTCCGTCGGGCCGTCGTAGATGCGGAAGGCCCGCACCTCGCGGAAGACCTGTTCGACGATGGTGTCGCGCGACACGCCCATGCCACCCATGATCTGCACGCAGCGGTCGGCCACGCGGAACAATGCGTCCGATACGGCCACCTTGGCCATCGAACTCTCCGCCGTGCCCAGCGAGCCGCCGTCGAGCACGCCCGCGCACCAGTCGATCATCAGCGCGGCCTGCTGCAGGTCGATCAGGTTCTCGGCCAGCATGAAGCCCACGCCCTCGTGGTCGATCAGCAGCTTGCCGAAGGCCTTGCGTGTGGTCGCGTAGGCGCGCGCAATCTCATCGGCGCGCGCGACACCGCCAAACCAGCGCATGCAGTGCGACAACCGCGCCGGCGACAGGCGGACCTGCGCATAACGGAAGCCCTCGTTCACCTCGCCCAGCACCTGGTCCTGCGGCACGCGCAGGTCGTCGATCAGCACCTGCGCATGACCGCCCGGCATGGAGCTGTCGATGGTATCGAGCAGGCGCTCGATGCGGATCGCCGGATGCGGCAGGCCGACCAGGAACATGGTCGCCTGCGCACGCTCGCCGTCGCCGGTGCGCGCCATCAGGATGCCCACCTGCGCGCCTTCCGCGCCGGTGATGAACTTCTTGCGTCCGCGGATCACCCAGTCGTTGCCGTCCCTGACCGCCGTGGTCTGCAGCATCGAGGGGTCGGAGCCGGCGCCGCCCTCTTCCGCGGGCTCGGTCATGAAGAACGCGGAGCGGGCCTCGCCGCTGATCAGGGGCTCCAGGAAGCGCTGCTTCTGCGCCGCCGTGGCCACCTTGCCCAGCAGGAACATATTGCCTTCGTCCGGCGCCATGGTGTTGACGGCGACCGGCCCGAGCGGCGACAAGCCCGAGCGCTTGAGCACGGCCGCGGTCTCAAGCTGGGTCAGGTGGGAGCCGTCGGGCAAGATATGGGGCGTCATGACGCCGGCGGCACGCGCCTTGTCGCGCAGTTCGGCGACCAGTTCGGCGGTCGGACCGTGGGCTTCGCAACGCGGATCGCGTTCATACGGCACCACGATCTCGCGGACAAAGCGTTCGACGCGATCCGCAATGACGCGGCTTCTTTCTGTGGGGCAGGCGGTGAACATGGGATGGCTTCCTTGCGATGGACTGACGCTGACAGGTAGGACTATATTGTAGGATGATTCTATCCCATTAGAATGTCATCGTGCCATCCACCAGAGTTGTCGAGTGACGCTTACATCCCCCCTGATTCCTCCCACTCCCATGCCCGGCGCTGTCCGGCATGACCGCAGTGCGTCCGACATCGTGTTCTTCGGCATCATCGGCGGCCTGGAACTCGGCAGCTTCGTGCCCGGGCAACGGCTGGTGGAAACCGACCTTGTCACGGAATTCGGCGTGGGCCGCAACTCCGTGCGCGAAGCCCTGCAGCGGCTGGCGGCCGAGGGCATCGTCGAGTTGCCGCGCCACCGGGGCGCGATGATCCGCCGGCTCGGCCCGCAGGACACCATGGACGTGCTCGACGTGGCCGAGCGCATGACCGGCCTGCTGGCGCGCGCGGCGACCCGCGGCGGCGGCGACCGCACCTTTGTGCAGACGCTGCGCGCCACGATTCAGGAACTGGTTGCTGCAGAGAAGGCGCGCGACAGCGAGGCATTCTCCACCGCCCGGCGCCGTTTCTACCGGACGCTGCTGGACATGGGCGGGAACCAGGAACTCCGGCGCCTGTTCCCCACCATCCACATGCCCGTGGTCCATGCCCAGCATCGCCTCGCCTCGCTGCAGCAGATGCGGCTGGCAGACTACCGGCGCATCGCCACGGCGGTCCTGGCCGGCGATCCGGACCAGGCCGAGGCCGCGGGCATCGCACACGTGCAGAATGTGCGCCAGGCGATCCTGGCGGCACAGCAGGGGTAGGCGCGGCGCCGCTGGCACCGTCAGCAACCCGCTGGACGGTCATGCACGCAGTTATTCCGCGATCGCAATAATCTGGTTTAGCTGCTCGCAAGCGGCGGCAAAAACCTCCAAGGGCGCTTGCTTCCAGGGGTGAGCCTTTGCATTTCGGGCTCGCCAGTCAAACGACTTGGGTTGATGGGCCAGAATGTAGCTGTCCTTTCCCTTCGGCCCCTGAAATTTGATGGCAAACGGATTGGTCTCGTTATAGGCTGCCGTAGTCATCGGCAAGCCAATCACGATACTCGTCCTTTCATTGAACGGCCGCGGTGAAAGAACAAGCATCGGATGCATATCCTTCATCTCGCGGCCCGCCTGCGGATTGCAATCGATCCAGATAATGTCGCCTCGTTCAGGCGCCCATGGCTTGCCCGCCATTACATGGCCTCGTTGCCGACACGCGGGGTGGCCATGGCTTCGCCGCCGTGCTTGACCGGGTCAAACAGGGCAAGCTTTTCCGCGAGGGTGAGGGCACGACGGCCAACTGGTCGGACAGTGACGCCAATCTCATCGACGGACACCTCCACTTCCTGACCCTCGGCGAAATGTGCGGAACGAGCCACCGCAGTGGGGATTCGAACCGCCAGGCTGTTGCCCCATTTTTGAATCGTCAGGGTTGCGCTCTTTCGCATGACAGATATCTCCGAACAATGTTGATACAAGTATAAACATATGAGTTCCATGTTTCAACGCGTATCTACTTCGCTCTCGCCACCGGCAACCAATGCCTTTATCCGGCGCGTATCGCGACGGCCGTCCGGCTCGCAATCCGCCTCCGAGCCGCGTCCAGGGCGCCGCGCTTGCTCGATCGTCGTCAGCATAGCCTCCCGGTCGCAAAACCGCATGGAGACGAGCATCCCCGAATGCGCCAAAGTGCAGGTGACCACCTGCGGCTTCCTGTCGCGGCAGGTGGCAGGCAACCACGCGTGACGGCGCATTGACCATGAGCCGGCCCCGATACGCGTCACTCGATGCCCTGCTGAAGGAAGTGCGCGCTTGCCGCGTCTGCGCCCCGCACCTGCCCCTCGGCCCGCGCCCGATCGTGCGCGTCGGGGCCGGCGCGCGCATCCTGATCGTCGGCCAGGCACCGGGGACCCGCGTGCACGAGACCGGCATTCCCTGGAACGATGCAAGCGGCGACCGCCTGCGGCAATGGCTCGGGGTCGACGCCGCCACCTTCCTCGACGCATCGCAGTTCGCCATCATCCCGATGGGGTTCTGCTATCCCGGACGCGGCAAGCGTGGCGACAACCCCCCGCGCCCCGAATGCGCGCCACTGTGGCTCGACCGGCTGCTGGCGGAACTGCCGTCGATTGCGTTGACCTTGCTGGTCGGCCAGTACGCGCAGCGCCATTTCCTCGGAGCGCGCCGCAAGCCGACTTTGACCGAGACCGTCAGGGCATGGCAGGACTACGCGCCCGACTTCATACCGTTGCCGCACCCGTCTCCGCGCAACCAGCCGTGGTTCAAGCAGCATCCGTGGTTTGAGGGCGAGGTGCTGCCGATGCTGCGCGAGCGGGTCGGGGTGCTGTTGCGGCACGACGGGTAAGCGATTGCGGACGTCGCGCATCCACCCTCACTGCGCGCACAGCACCGCCGCCATCTCCCTCGCCGCGCCCTGCAGCGTCGGCACCGCCTGCAACAGCGCCTCCAGCGTCGCCCGCGCCGTCGGCGCATGGCAGGCAATCGCCGCCACCACCCGCCCCGGCCCCGCGCCGTCCGGCTCGCGCACCGGCACCGCCACCGCGCACATGCCGCGCACGAATTCCTCGTGATCCACGCCGATGCCGCGCGCGCCCAGCCGGTCCAGCTCGGCATTGAGTCCCGGCAGATCGGACAGCGTGCGCGGCGTGTGCGGGGCCAGGTCCAGGCGCCGGAGCATCTGCTGGCGCTCCAGCCGGTTCATCGCCGACAGGAACAGCTTGCCACTGGCGGTGCAATGCAGCGGCACATGGATGCCGGGCGAGAGCTGCAGGCGCAGTGGCTCGTGCGTCTCCACGCGCTCCACATAAAGCACACGGTCGCCGTCGAGCGCGGTGAGGTTGCAGGTTTCGCCCAGGCTCGCCACCAGCCGGGCGAGGATCGCGCGGCACTCGCGCAGCAGCGGCGGGCTGCGCAGTGTCTGCAGCGCCAGCGCCGCCGCGCCCGGGCCAGGCACATAGCCGCGTTCGGCCGGCATCCGGACCACGAAGCCGGAACGCTCCATGGCGGCCAGCAGGCGCATCAGTGTTGCCTTGGGCACGTGCAGGCGCTGCGAGAGCTGGGACAGCGTCTGCGGGTGCTGCGCCCTGGCCAGGCTGGACAGCACCATCAGCACGCGCAGGCTGCGTGCATCGTCGTCCACCGCCCCGTCTTCTGCTGCAGTGCGATTCTGAAACGGGAATTGCACGTTCTGTTTCACAACCGGCGTCTCCTCGCGATTGAGCTTTCCATTCCGGCTTAGAAAAATAGAATCCGGAACAGAACGTTTCAGATTATAGACAAAAGCCGGGCGGCTATGCGCCTGCCGGCCAGAACAGGAGACAGCGACGATGTCGCAAACCGTTGACTACATCGTGGTGGGCGCCGGCTCGGCCGGGTGCGTGCTGGCCAACCGGCTCAGCGAAGACGGCCGCTATTCGGTCTGCCTGCTGGAGGCCGGCCCGCCCGACCGCTACCCGTGGATCCATATCCCGATCGGCTATGGCAAGACCATGTTCCACAAGCAGGTGAACTGGGGCTTCTATACCGATCCCGATCCCAATATGCTGAACCGCCGCATCTACTGGCCGCGCGGCCGCACGCTGGGCGGCAGCAGCGCCATCAACGGCCTGATCTATGTGCGCGGCCAGCGCGAGGACTACGACCACTGGGAGGCGCTGGGCAATCCGGGCTGGGGCTGGGACGACTGCCTGCCCTACTTCCGCAAGCTCGAGAACAACGACCTCGGCGCGGGCCCGACCCGCGGCACCGAAGGCCCGCTCAATGCCACCTCGATCGACCGGCAGCATCCGCTGGTCGACGCCTTCATCGGCGCCGGCCAGGCGCTGGGCCTGCCGCGCAGGACGGACTTCAACGGCGGCGACCAGGAGGGCGTGGGCTACTACCAGCTCACCACCCGCAACGGCTGGCGCTGCTCCACCGCGGTGGCCTACCTGCGCCCGGCGCGCGGGCGCGCGAACCTGCGCGTGGAGACCGACGCGCACACCACCGGCCTCCTGTTCGAAGGCAAGCGTGCCGTCGGCGTGCGCTACAGCCAGCATGGGCAGCCTTATATCCTGCGGGCGCGGCGCGAGGTGATCCTGTGTGCCGGCGCGCTGCAGTCGCCGCAGTTGCTGCAGTTGTCGGGCATCGGTCCGGCGGCGCTGCTGCAGGACCTGGGCGTCCCGGTGGTACATGCCCTGCCGGGCGTGGGCGAGAACCTGCAGGACCATCTGCAGATCCGGCTGATCTACGAGGTGGCAAAGCCGATCACCACCAACGACCAGTTGCACTCGCTGACCGGCAAGGCGCGCATGGGCCTGGAATGGCTGCTGATGCGCAGGGGGCCGCTGGCGATCGGCATCAATCAGGGCGCGATGTTCTGCCGGGCCTTGCCGCAGGAAAGCGCCACGCCGGACACGCAGTTCCATTTCTCGACACTGTCGGCGGACATGGCCGGCGGCATGGTGCATCCGTTCTCAGGCTGCACCTATTCGGTATGCCAGCTGCGGCCCGAGTCGCGCGGCACGGTGCGGATCCGCTCGACCGATCCGTATGCGCCGCCGTCGATGCAGCCCAACTACTTGTCGGCCGAGCTGGACCGGCGCAGCACTGTCGCGGCAGTGCGCTATGCCCGCCGCGTAGCGCAGACCGAACCGATGCGCGGCCTGATGAAGCGCGAGTTCCGGCCCGGCGATGCGGTGCGCAGCGACGACGAGATCCTGCACTTCTGCCGCGAGTACGGCGCCACCATCTTCCATCCGTCGGGCACCGCGAAAATGAGCCCCGCCGCCGATCCGCTGGCGGTGGTCGACGCGCGCCTGCGCGTGCACGGCATCGGCGGCCTGCGCGTGGTGGACTGCTCGGTGATGCCCACGCTGGTGTCGGGCAACACCAACGTGCCGGTGGTGATGATGGCCGAGCGCGCGGCTGACTTTATCCGCGAAGACGCACGGCGTGAAATCCACCCCGTCGAGGTCGCGCCACCGATAGCGACAGCCGCCTGAGCGGCCTGCGGCCATCGTTGCCGCAACAACCCGGGCCTGGCATCGATAACAACAAGGCCAGACCCTGCCGTGCATCCGGCGTCCATAACCATTCTTTCAAAGGACGCCGCCCATCACCAGAGGAGACAAGCATGACAAGCCCTAATGAACAGGCGATCCGCAAGGTCGCACTGGCGTCCGTGATCGGCGCCACCATCGAGTGGTATGACTTCTTCCTGTACGGCGTGGCCGCCGGCCTGGTCTTCAACAAGCTGTATTTCCCCGGCACTGACCCGCTGGTGGCCACCATGCTGGCCTACACCACCTTTGCGGTGGGCTTTGTCACGCGGCCGCTGGGCGGCGTGATCTTCGGGCACTTCGGCGACAAGGTCGGCCGCAAGAGCATGCTGGTGATCACGCTGATGATCATGGGCGTGTCCACCTTCCTGATCGGGCTGGTGCCGACCTATGACAGCATCGGCATCCTGGCGCCGGTCCTGTTGCTGGTGCTGCGCGTGCTGCAGGGCATCGGCCTGGGCGGCGAATGGGGTGGCGCGGTGCTGATGGCGTATGAATACGCGCCGCCGGGCAAGAAGGGGTTCTATGCGTCGCTGCCGCAGATCGGGCTGGCGATCGGCCTGTGCCTGGCCTCCGGCGTCGTGGCCCTGCTGTCGCTGACCCTGACCGATGCGCAGTTCCTGGCCTGGGGCTGGCGGGTTGCCTTTCTGATCTCGGCGGGGATGGTGTTCGTGGGCATGTATATCCGGCTCAACGTCAAGGAAACGCCGGAATTCGCCGTGATCAAGCAGCGCAATGCGGAGACACAGATTCCCTTTGTCGACATGATGCGGCGCTATCCGGGCAATATCCTCAAGGGCATGGGCGCGCGCTATATCGACGGGGTCTTCTTCAACATCTTCGGCGTGTTCTCGATCACCTACCTGACCCAGACCATCCATATCAGCCGCACCGAGGCGCTGGTGGGGGTGATGGCGGCGGCCATTGCGATGTGCTTCTTCATCCCGTTCTTCGGCCACCTGTCCGACCGCATCGGGCGCACACGCGTGTATTTCTGGGGCTCGCTGATCACGGCCCTGTCCGCCTTCCCGGCGTTCTGGCTGATGCTGAACAGCGGCGGCAACACCATGCTGCTGTGGCTGTCCATCGTGGTGCCGTTCGGCATCCTCTACGCCGCGGTCTATGGCCCGGAAGCGGCGCTGTTCTGCGAACTGTTCGATGCCAGGGTGCGCTACACCGGGATCTCGTTCGTTTACCAGTTCTCGGGAATCTTCGCGTCGGGGATCACGCCCATCATCGCCACGGCGCTGCTGAAGTCCGGCGGCGGCAAACCCTGGCAGATCTGCGCCTACGTGGCGTTTGCGGGACTGGTGTCGGCGTTGTCGGTGGCGCTGATCGGGCGGGGCGAAGGCTCCGGAGCCCCGCACGAAAGCGGCATGCCGCTACGCGGCCCAGCGAGCTAGAGCGGTTCACAGCGCTGCAGGCGGTGCGGCAAGCCGGCAATGTCTTAGAATGGCACAACGCTAATGACAGGAACATTGCATGCAAAGTCCGGACGGCACTGGCGCGGCCGCCGCCCCGCTCCTGCCCAAGGTGGTGCGCCAGCGGCTGCACGACACCGTGGTCGACCACCTGCGCAACTTCATCGTCGAGGGGGTGCTGGCCCCGGGCACGAAGCTGAATGAGCGCGAGCTGTGCGAAACGCTGGGAATCTCGCGCACGCCGCTGCGCGAGGCGCTGAAGGTACTGGCCGCCGAAGGGCTGATCGAGATCGCGCCCAACCGCGGCGCAAGCGTGTCGCGGATGAGCGAGGCCGAGGCCTGGGAGGCCTTCGAGCTGATGAGCGGCCTGGAGGCGTTCGCCGGCGAGCTGGCGTGCGAGCGCATCACGCCGCAGGAACTGGCGGAGATCAAGGCGCTGCATTACGCCATGCTGGCCTGCCGCGCGGGCGGCGACCTGCCCGGCTACTACAGCCGCAACCAGGAAATCCACGACCGCATTGCCGCGGCGGCGCGCAACCAGACGCTGCAGCAGACCTACCTGACGCTGAACCGGCGGCTCAAGGCGATGCGCTTCCGCTCCAATTTCCAGACCGACAAATGGGACCGCGCCGTGCACGATCATGAAGAGATGATCCGCGCGCTGGAAGCCCGCGACGGCAAGCGGCTGGCGTCCATCCTGCGCCAGCACTTGCTGGAAAAGCGCGCCGCCGTGATGCAGATCCACCCGGATCCGGCCGACGCGCCTGCCCTGCCCAACGCCTGAGCAATGCCTGACGCCGGCCGTCAGCGGCGCGGGCTTCATCCGCTGCGGGTTGCCGGTGCCATGCGCGCGGTCGGCGCAATCGCGGGGAAGATCTAAGCCTCTACACTGCCGCGCCGGGCTCGGGGCGATCCAGGTATCCGCCCACGATACGCACCAGCAGCGGCAGCTTGCCGGTAAAGAAGTGATCCGCGCCAGGCACCACGACTACCGGCAGCGCCTGCGGCCGCGCCCAGTCGAACAATGCGCCCAGTTCCGCGCGCTCGTCGCGCTCGCCGTGGACCACCAGGCAATCGGCAGGCACGGCCGGCGTGTCATAGCTGCGATGGGCCTTCACCGTGCCGTATGGCGTGCCGGCCAGCACCAGGTGCCGGATCGGCACTGACTGCGCGGCCAGCGTGGCGGCCACATTGGCCATGACGAAGGCGCCAAAGGAGAACCCGGCCAGCGCCAGCGGCAACCCGGGATGCGCCGCGCGCAGGTGGGCGACGACCGCCAGCATGTCCCGCGCCTCGCCGCTGCCCTGGTCGTGCTCGCCGGCGGAACCCTCGACCCCGCGGAAGTTGGGCCGCACCGTCAGGTAGCCGCGCGCCACCAGCGCCTTGGCCAGCTGGTGCGGCACCTTGTGCGTGGCCGAGCCGCCCAGCAGCGGATGCGGATGCGCCACCACGGCGACGCCGCGCGGCGCGCCGGCGGGCCGGTCGACCAGCATTTCAATGGGCCCGGCCTCGCCGCCGAGTTGGGTTTTTTCCGTGCCTGACGGAACAGCCATGCCTACTCCTGATGGTGACAATGGGCCGCATGCGGCCTGAAGTCCGTGATGTTAATGCGATTGCGACGACCGTGGCGGCCGTGGCGGCAACGCCAGGCAGGTCCGCGCACGGATGCGTATCAATTTGTCACCGTGTGCCGCATCCGCCCCTGCATCCGGCTGCATGGCGCATGCGCTTCCCTATAATTTTGCGAATCGCTGCGAGGCCGGCTTCGGCTGGCCCTGCCGCCATCGGTCAGCACGCCTTGCCGATGCGCCCTGGGCGCGTTGTGCCCTGACCGGACAATTCGCTGAAGGGATTGCCAGCGAGCAGCCATCCCTTCCCATGTTCATCGCCGGTATCCCGGCCGTTCCCGCATCCGATCGCAGCCGCGCCCCCTGCGTGCCGGCGCGATCCCCGCTTCCGCTTTCCGATGCCGGGCCGCCGCGAGCCGTCACTATCCGACGAGATTCCGCCATGAGCAACGTTTCACGGCTGGCGCTGGGCCTTGCGCTCGCTGCGCTATGCCACCTGATGCCAGCCACATTGCCGGCCGCCGTCGCGGCCCCGGCATCCGAGGCCGCCTCCGCCACGGAGGCGCAGCAGACGCCGGCCCAGGCGCCTGCCATCACACATGCAGAAGCCGGCGCAGAACTCAAGCGCCTGCAGACCGAGCAGGACCGCATCAAGCAGCAAGCCTCGGACCCCGATGGCAGCACCAAGCTGGATGAACTAGACCACACCCTGCACAAGCTCGATACCGACGTCGGCAACCTGTCCTCGGCACTGACGCCGCAACGTGCGCAGCTGCAGGCGCAGCTTGATGTGCTGGGGCCGCCGCCGGCGGATGGCACCACCAGGGAAGCCCCGGCGGTGGTGCGGCAACGCGCCGAGCTGAATGCGCGCCGCACGCAGCTCGACGCGCAGATCAAGCAGGCCACCGAGAGCAAGGAAAACATTGCCAACCTGAGCGACCAGCTCGGGCGGCTGCAGCGCAGCCAGATGAAGGACCAGCTGGCGCTGCGCTCGGACAGCATCCTGAACCCGCAGTTCTGGAAGCCGATGGTCAGGCCGACCCCAGAGGACGGGGCGCGCATGGACACCTTCCTCGACCAGGTCGTGCCGATGGTGCAACTGGCCTGGCAGCCGTCGCAGCGCGCCGCCACCATCGCCCTGCTGCTGCTCGCGCTCGGGGTCTGGCTGCTGGGCAAGCGCCTGGCCGAGCGCGCGCTGGCCTGGTTCTGCCTGAACCGGCTGCCCGAGACCCGCCTGCGGCGCAGCGCGCTGGCGCTGGCCACCACGGTCGCCACCGTGGCCACCACGGGGCTGGCGGTGCAGATCGTCTACAACGCCTTCACGCGCAACTATGCACTGCCGCCCGACCTGATGGCGCTGTATGGCCAGCTGCTCAAGCTGACTTTGACCAGCGCCCTGATCGCCGGCCTTGGGCGCGCACTGCTGTGCACCGGCCACCCCTCCTGGCGCCTGCCGGCGCTGGCCGACCCGGTGGCGCTGGCGATGAAGCCGTTCCCCGCGGTACTGGCCGGCCTGTTGCTGCTGGCCGGCACGCTGGAACAGCTGAACCGCATTGCCGATACCAGCGTGCAGGTCACGCTGCTGGGGCGCGGGCTGGTCTCGCTGGTGGTGGTGCTGACCATCGGCGCCGCGCTGCTGCGCGCCAACCGCGTGCGCAACGTGCTGGCCGCCGCGGGCGAACGGCCGGAGGCGCGCGCCACCCTGGCCGGCATGATCCACGCCGGCGTGAGCCTGATCGTGATCGTGTCGCTGGTGGCGCTACTGGCCGGCTATATCAGCTTCGCGCGCTTCCTGACCTATGAGCTGGTCTGGTTCGACATCGTGCTGTGCAGCCTGTACCTGCTGACCCAGGTCACGCGCGACGTCTTCGAAAGCGTGCTCTCGACCCAGCACGCCAGCGGGCAAGTGATCAAGCAGCTGTTCGGCGTCGACGATTCGCGCCTGGAGCAGGCCGCCACCATCCTGTCGGGCATCGGCGCCAGCCTGCTGTTGTTGCTGGCCGTTCTGGCACTGCTGACCGGCGGCTTCGGCACCACCCCGGCGGACTTGGTCAACAGCATGGCGACCGTGCTCGGCGGCGAAAAGCTGCGCAGCCTGAACATCATGCCCGAGCGCATCCTGAATGCGCTGGTCGCGCTGGGCGTGGGCATCTGGCTGCTGCGCACGGTGCGGCGCTGGCTGGAGGGGGAGTTGCTGCCCAAGCTGTGCGTGGAGCCGGGCCTGCGTGCCTCGCTGATCACGCTGTTCAGCAATGTCGGCTACGTGCTGCTGGTGCTGCTGACGCTGTCGCTGCTGGGCGTGCGCTGGGACAACCTGGCGTGGATCGTCAGCGCGCTGTCGGTGGGCATCGGCTTCGGCCTGCAGGAGATCGTGAAGAACTTCGTGTCCGGGCTGATCCTGCTGACCGAGCGTCCGGTCAAGGTGGGCGACATGGTCAGCATCGCCGGCGTGGAAGGCGATATCCGCCGCATCAACGTGCGCGCCACCGAGATCCAGCTGGGCGACCGCTCCACCATGATCGTGCCCAACTCGCAGCTGATCTCGCAGAACCTGCGCAACGTGACCATGAGCAACAGCACCCAGGGGGTGGCGTCGCTGCAGCTTACCTTCCCGCTGAACACCGACCCCGAACAGCTGCGCGACCTGCTGCTGGACGTCTACCGCGAGAACGAGAGCATCCTCGACGTGCCTGCGCCCTCGGTCATGTTCAGCCAGCTCGCGCCCAACGGCATCACGCTGTCGGTGACCGGCTATGTCGGCAGTCCGCGCATCGCCGCCGCCACGCGCAGCGACCTGCTGTTCGAGATCCTCAGGCGGCTGCGCGGCGCGGGCATCTCGCTGTCGGTGCCGCAATCGCTGCGGCTGGAGAACTTGCCGCCGTTCGGCCAGGAGCCGGAGCGCGCGCTGGCGGCCGGCTGACGCGCGACGGCTGCCGCGGAGTTCCGCGTCGCCGTTCTGCGCGATGCCTGCACGCCGCGCTCCGGCGCAGGCATCGCCCCCACTCCCTTGACTTTCACGATGTCCGCAGCAAGACTGCCCGACGACTGAGCACACCTTGCGCCGCATCCATTCTCTTCCTCGCCCCGCCCGCGGGCGCCACCCCAGGAGCGCCAGATTGAACGCCTCGACCCCATCCACTGACCACACCGCGCTGCTGCGCAAGCTCGGCATCCGCACGCCCATCATCCAGGCACCCATGGCCGGCGTCAGCACGCCGGCGCTGGCCGCCGCGGTGACCAATGCCGGCGGGCTGGGCTCGCTCGGCGTCGGCGCGATGGATGCCGAAGGCGCCCGCAAAGCCATCCGCGAAACCCGCGCGCTGACCAGCGGCCCGTTCAACATCAACCTGTTCTGCCACGCCCCGGCGGTAGCCGACGGAGCGCGCGAGCAGGCCTGGCTGGACTACCTTGCCCCCCGCTTTGCCGAGTTCGGCGTGACGCCGCCCGCCACGCTGCGCGAGATCTACCGCAGCTACGTCGCCGACGACGCCATGCACCAGATGCTGCTGGAAGAGCGCCCGGCCGTGGTCAGCTTCCATTTCGGCCTGCCCGACGCGGGCAGGATCCGGGCGCTGAAGGACGCCGGCATCGTGCTGCTGGCGACCGCGACCTCGCTGGACGAGGCGCGCGCGATCGAGGCCGCGGGCCTCGATGCCATCGTCGCGCAGGGCATCGAGGCCGGCGGCCACCGAGGCGTATTCGATGCGCAGGCCTTCGATGAAGGGCTTGGCACCTTCGCGCTGGTGCGCGTGCTGGCCAGCAAGACCGCGCTGCCGGTAATCGCAGCCGGCGGCATCATGGATGGCGCGGGCATCGCCGCCGCCCTGGCGCTGGGCGCGCAGGCGGCGCAGCTTGGCACTGCCTTCATCGCCTGCCCCGAGACCAGCGCGGACGGCCCGTTCCGCGATGCGCTGGCGCAGGCGCAGATGCGCCCCACTACGCTGACGCAGGCGATCTCCGGGCGCAACGCGCGCGGTTTCGTGAACCGCTTCACTGAACTGGGCGCTGCACCCGGCGCGCCGGCCACGCCGGACTATCCCATCACCTACGATGCAGGCAAGGCGCTGCACGCCGCCGCCAAGGCCAGGGGCAGCGCCGAGTTCGCCGCGCAATGGGCAGGCCAGGCCGTGCCGCTGGCCCGCGCGCTGCCTGCCGCTGAACTCTTTGCCGCCCTGGAAGCCGAACTGGCCGACAGCTTGCGCGGACTTGGCGCACTGGCCATCCGGCCCGCCTGACGCCGCCGACTTAGCTTTGTCAGCAGTCTGGGCCCCATGCCATGCATGGGGCCTTTGTCTTGGAACGGCTTGGCAAATCCTGGCCTGTGCCGGCCCCGAGTGCTTCCAGACCTCCCACGGGCTCCCGATCCATCCGCCGCAGCCGCTCAGGACACCCACCCCAGGGCCGATTGCCTCGCCCTTCTCGGTATTTCCCCTGAGTCAGAACCGCCACAGCAGGAAAGCTGGATGAAGGCTTCACCGGCCTACGATGCGCAGGTCTGTCCGGCCCCTGGGCGATTCCGTCCAGGACCAGCCGGCAACACAGAGCCAACCAGAACGAGTTCACGCCCCTGAGGAGAGTCACTTGAAGACCAAATTCACCGCGCTCGCGCTTGCTGCCGGCGCCATCTGCGCCGGCCAGGCCCACGCCCAGTCGGTCACGCTGTATGGCCTGATCGACACCACGCTGAGCACCATCAGCAACGCCGACGCCCAGGGCCACCGCCTGACCGGCTTCCACCAGCCCGCATGGTTCAGCGGCAACCGCTGGGGCCTGACTGGCTCTGAAGACCTGGGCGGCGGCACCAAGGCCATCTTCAAGCTGGAAAGTGAATTCCAGAGTTTTGACGGCGCCATGGACACCCCCGGCGTGCTGTTCAACCGTGATGCCTGGGTCGGAGTAGAGAACGAGACCTTCGGCAAGCTGACCTTCGGCCGCCAGGATGCGCTGGCGCGCGATCCGATCGCTTCCGGCATCTACGCCGACCCGTATGGCTCAGCCGTGATCAGCACCGAAGAAGGCGGCTATACCAACAACAACAATTTCAAGCAGCTGGTCTTCTACGCGGGCAGCGCAACCGGCACGCGCATGAACAACGGCGTGGTGTGGAAAAAGATCTTCAGCAATGGCCTGACCGCCGGCGCTGGCTACCAGTTCGGCGAAGTGCCGGGCAATCCGTCGCGGGGCACCACGGAAAGCGTGACGCTCGGCTACAATGGCACCAACTTCCACGTTTCCGGCTTCTACACCCAGGCCAAGCTCGGCGACCTCTGGCACCGCTCCTATTCGGTCGGCGGCAACTACATCTGGGGCATCGTGCGCGCCAATGCCGGCTACTTCCACTACACCGCCGATCAGGGTGCACTGGGCATGCGCCGCGACGACGCCTACACGGTCTCGTTCAAGGTGGCACCAGCTGGCGCGTTTGACTACGAACTGGGCTACCAGATGATGAAGGCCGGCAATGCCGCCCTGAATGCCGGCGGCTTCACCCTGAATGCCTTCTCCAGCACGACGGCATCAACCGCCACCGACAGCGGCCGCAAGAACACCATCTACGGTTCGATCTTCTACCACTTCTCCAAGCGCACCGAAGTCTATCTGGCGGCGGACTACATGTTCCTGCAGAAGGGCTACCATGCGTCCCAGGCCAACGGCTTCTCGCACCAGAGCGAGTTTGCGGTGGGCATGCGCACGCGCTTCTGATCTTGCGGGATGGCGGCGCTGCGCGCCGCCTCATGCTCCGGTCTTTCCTTGTTCCCGGCCACAAGCCGGGTTTTTTGTTCTTCGCTGGATTTGGGGTCGCTTGTTGCCGTGCGGCTGGTCTGGGCTCTTGGCAGGCGTGGCTGGCTGGTCTCGTGCTCGTTGGCTTGCTTTGGGTATGTCGGTCGGGGTCGATGTTGTCGTAGGTTTTACGGCCTGGTTCCGCCCTGCTGGGCGGGTCACTTTTTGTCCGAGCGACAAAAAGTAACCAAAAAACGCGTCGCCTCTGGCGGCTGGCCACCAATTCCTCGGTGTGGGTAGTTCCAGCGGTGGTGATTTCCGTTCGACGGGGTTGGTGGTTCGACCCTGCTACGCTCCCGGGATGTGCCTTGCGTCCAGGGACTATTGGACGAACCCGACTTTAGGCTGTTGGCAGCCTTCTAACCAGGTTATCGGTAGGACGCCTACGGCTGCGCTGCGCGCACTCAGTATCTTAGGTCATGGGCCCTGGCACGGAGTGCGTCGCTGCGCTCGCACGGCGTTGTCGTGAATGATGCCGGGCCAACAGCGAATATCAGGAAGAGGTCCGCAGCTCTGCCACGCTAGGGCGTGCGCGCAGCGCAGCCGAAGGCGTCCGACCGACGCGGTACTTAGTAGGCTGCCAATAGCCTAAAGTCGGGTTCGTCCAATAGTCCGTTGATGTGGGCACAGACAGGGTGCGTAGCAGGGTCGAACCACCCACCCCATCGAACGGAAATCACCGCCGCCGGAACTACCAACATCGTGGAATTGGTGGCCAGCCGCCAGAGGCGTGTACGGGACAACCACATGGGTAACAAACGAGTTCACTCACATGGGTAACACTTTGAGACTTAGATAGCGCTTGCGGTTGTGGCGTTCATCTATTCCTCCAATCACGATTGGGCCGAAGTGAACATGCCAGACGCCATCGTCGATCGCCTCCAGTCCCACCAGTTCTCCTCGCAGCAAGTGTCCGACATACATCACCACGTTGTGGCGGTAGAGCAAACCGGCGGTGCTCACTCGGTACGTCTCCATGTAGCTTGGATAGCTCATCTCCGGCAGCCGGCTCGGATACTCCCGATTCGATGAGGTGTAGCAGCTGTGCGGCGTCTGCTGGCCCAGCGCTTCGTGTGGGCGCTGTTCGTTATAGAAGCGCCGGAACGCATCCATGCGCCGTTGCTGCGCCGCCAGCGTCGCCGCTGGCGGCAACGCCGTCGCGCGCTTGAGCGTGCGGTGCATGCGCTCGTGCCTGCCGTTCTGCTCCGGATGCCCGGGCGCAATCCGCTCCGGCACAATCCCCAGCTTCAGCCACCAGATCGACAGCTGCGACAGTCCTCCACACCCCGTGGACGCGAACGGCACGCCGTTGTCGGTGCGCAGCCGGTCCGGCAACCCATAACGCCGGAACAGCCGCTTGAACACCGACTTCGTCGGCGCCAGCCGCGGGCCGGCCAGGCCCTTGCAACTCAGCAGGTAACGGCTGGCGTGGTCCATCACCGTGAGCGGATAGCACCAGCACTGGTCCGCCGTCAGGAACTGTCCCTTGAAGTCCGCACTCCACAGCGCGTTCGGCTCGCGCGGCGAGCGCAGCGGCGTGCCATACCGCATCACCCGTCGGCGCTTGCGTTGCGGATCGATCCGGCCCGCTGCCTTCAGGATGTTGTAGATGGTCGTGCGCGAGGGTATCTCTGCCTCGCCAAACCGTTCGGCCAGGCGCTGCTGGATCTTCTTCGGCCCCAGCTCCATCCCGCCTTGCCCGCGCAGTTCCAGGATCGCCTGGCGGATCGGATAGGCGATCCGCTCCTGCGCATGGCGGCTGCGGCTGTGGTCCGCGAGCCCACTGGCGCCTTCATTGGCGTAACGATCGATCCACTTGTAGCCAGTCTTGCGGCTGATGCCATAGCGCTCGCACAGCGCGCTGACGCTGTCCGCGCGGCGCAGGTGCTCGGCAATGAACAGAAGTCGTTGGTCCATAGGTTTGAGCTCACTCCAGGGCATGGGCGCCTCCCTTTGGCTGTCGCCCATGCAGGGTAGAAAACTGTTACCTATGTGCTTGAACTGTTCTGTTACCTATGTGGGTGAGTCGTACCGGCGACGCGTTTTTGGTTACTTTTGTCGCTCGGACAAAAGTGACCCGCCCTTCAGGGCGGAACCAGGCGGTTAAACCTACGACAACATCGAACCCGCCCTACATAACCAAGCCAACGAGAAGGACGACGCCCCGTCAGGGGCAATTCATTCCCCAGCGAACCAAAGAAAAACCCCACGCCGCAACCAGACAGACGTGGGACAAAGGAGACGACGGAGAATTCGCGACGGACCGCTGCAGGCATCACCCCAAGCTGCTTGGCTTCCACTTGAGCAACCGGTTCTCCAGCCGGGTCAGAAGATAGTCCGCCGCCAGCGCCACCACCGCCAGCACGATCATCGCCGCGAACACGCCGCTGGCGTTGAATGCACCCTGTGCCGTGGCAATCAGCAGCCCGATGCCCTGCTTGGAGCCAAGGAATTCACCCACCACCGCGCCCACCAGCGCAAAGCCGAAGCTGACATGCAGGCTGGCCAGGATCCAACTCAGCGCTGAAGGCACGACCACCGCGAACGTCAGCTGGCGCTTTGACGCCCCCAGGATCTGCGCATTGGCGATCAGGTAGCGGTCGGCCTCGCGCACGCCCTGGAAGGCATTGCCGAAGACAACGAAGAACACCATCACCACCGCCAACGCTACCTTCGACGCCATCCCCAAGCCAAGCGCGATCACAAAGATCGAGCCCAGCACCACGCGTGGGATCGAATTGGCAATCTGGATGTAGATGCTGAACACGTCGGCCAGCAACTTGTTGCGCCCCAGGACAATGCCGCACACCACGCCCGCAATCGAGCCGATCAGGAAGCCCAGCCCGGTCTCTTCAAGCGTGACCGCCACCTGGGCCAGCAACGGGCCTTGTGACGTGCCATTGACGAACCAGTCGTAGATCTGCTCGGCGATCAGCGTCGGCATGGAGAAGAAAAAGGGATCGATCCAGTGCAGCCTTCCGGCCAGTTCCCAGCCGCCCAGCACCACCACCAGCAACAGCACGCGCAGGCTGACAATCAGCCAGTAGCGGCGCTGTGCCTTGATCCGGGCCTGAATTTCAAAGGCCTCGTCCTGCGCGGCAAAAGCGATGTCTGCTTCCATGGTCATTCTCATTGCGTCATTTCGCGGCATATGCACTAGTCGATGTGGACTTCCTCGCGCAGGTCAGCCCAGATTTCGCGCGACAGTTCCACGAAGCGCTTGTCATAGCGGATCTCGGAGGTCACGCGCGGGCGCGGCAGGTCGATCTCGTAGACCCGCTTGAGCGTGGCCGGGCGCGCGGTCAGGACGAGGACGCGGTCGGCCATGGCAATCGCCTCCTCGAGATCGTGCGTGACAAACACCACTGAGCCTGCGGTCTGGGACCACAGCTGCAGCAGTTCATCCTGCATCAGCGTGCGGGTCTGCATGTCGAGCGCGCTGAACGGCTCGTCCATCAGCAGGATCTGCGGGTTGTTGATGAATGTCTGCGCCAGCGCCACGCGCTTGCGCATGCCGCCCGAAAGCTGGTGCGGGTAGTGGTCGCCAAACTTGCCCAGGCCCACCTTGCGGATCCACTGCTCGGCCAGGCCATAGGCTGCGTCGCGCGAGCTGCCGCGGAACAGCGGCCCCGCCGCGACGTTATGCATCACGGTGCGCCAGGGAAATACCGCGTCGGCCTGGAACACAAAGCCGATGCGCGGATCGATGCCGTTGACACGCTGCCCCATCAGCCGCACCTCGCCCGCGCTTGGGGTCAGCAGGCCGGTGATCAGGCTGAGCGTGGTCGACTTGCCGCAGCCGGTCGGCCCGACGATGGCAACGAATTCTCCGTTGCCGACCGTCATCGAGAAATCGCGCAGAGCGACCGTGGCCTTGCCATCCGGCGAGATGAAGCGGCACGAGACATGATCGAACTCGATCGCCGGCGTGTCCTGCAATACTGGGTGAGTCATAAGAATTCCTCGGGGCCGGCCCAGGCAGGAGCATGCCGGCCCGCTGTCATGGCGACGGCCTACTTTGCCTGATCGACAAACGCATTGGTGTACGTCCGGGCAAGCTCGATGTGCTTGCCCTTGACCGTGGGATCGAAGGAAGCGAGCACCTTCAGCACGGTTTCCGGGCCGCCCGCGGGCATTTTGCCGTCGGACGTGAACATGGGCAGCGACGCGCCCAGCGCCTTGACATAAAGCTCGCGGTTGTTCCCGTAGTAGTCCTTGGGCATCTTTTGCGCGATCTCATCGGGAGTATGCGTCTTCATGAAGCGCAGTGTCTTGACGAAGGCCCGCGCCAGCTTTTGCACCTGCTCCTTGTGACTGTCCACCCAGGCGCGCTGCATATAAAGGCTGGAGGCCGGATACAGCCCGCCCAGCGCCTGCGTGGTGCCTTCCACCGTGCGCATATCGACCAGCACCTGCGCTTCGCCGGTCTTGAGCAATTGGGAGATGGTCGGCTCGGTGGTCATGCCGGCGTCGATGCGGCCCTGGCGGATGGCGGCGATAAAGGTGTTGTCCGCCCCGACCGGCAGGACCGTGAACTGGCTGGACGACACCCCGGCCCGGAATGCCAGGTACTGGGTCAGGAAGTTGGTCGACGAACCCAGCCCGGTCACGCCCAGCGTCTTGCCCTTGACATCGGCCATGCTCTTGATCTGGGTGGCCGCCTTGGTGGCCACCATCTCGGCCTCGCCGGGCACCTGGCCGAACACCACCACGGCCTCGACCTCCTTGCCCTTGCTCTGCAGGTCGATGGTGTGATCGTAGAAGCCGACCACACCCTGCACGGCGCCTGCGAGCAATTCGTTCTCCGCATCGACTCCTGCCGGCTGCGACTGAATTTCGACGTCCAGCCCTTCTTCCTTGAAGTAGCCCAGCTGCTCGGTCAACCTGGCCGGCAGATAAATGATCTTGGTTGCACCGCCCACCATGATCGTGATCTTGCCGCCGCCATCGGCTGCAAGTGCAGCGGCAGGCACTGCAAGCACTACCAGCATGGCGCCGGCCAGCGAGACCTTCCGGAATGGATTCATGTGTCTCCGTCCTTTCTGTTCTTGATGTGGGTTCGCCGCACCGCGAAGCACAGCGATTGATTCTAGGCACCGGAATCCTTCACGCAGCTTTCCCCGGGCCTAGGTGAAATCCCGATGCACCCAAACGGCCCAACCAGCGTTAAAAATACGGGCCGGGCCCGACCATGCCCCAATCCGACCGGCTCCCGCCCGAACTCCCGCCAAATCCCCGCCCCAGACCCAAGAGCTGTTCATGAAGGTACTGCTGATCGAAGACAACGCCTCGCTCATTCACTGGCTCGCCAGGCTGCTGAAAGAGGAGCGCTTCATGGTGGATACCGCGCTGGATGGCGAGTACGCGGACCAGTTGCTGATGACGCAGCACTACGACGTGGTGCTGCTGGACCTGCAGATCCCCCGGCTGAGCGGCAAGAACCTGCTGCGCCGGCTGCGCACGCGCCGCAACAATCTGCCGGTGCTGGTGGTGACCGCCAGCGGCTCGGTCGACGAGAAGGTCGAGTGCCTCGGGCTCGGCGCCGATGACTACCTGGTCAAGCCCTTCGAGGTCCGCGAACTGGTGGCCCGGATCAAGGCGCTGGCCCGCCGCAACACCGGTGAGAAGCAGTCCGAGCTGACTTGCGGCGACCTCACCTACAACAGCGATACCCGCCAGTTCTATGTGCAGGGGCAGTTGCTGCCCTTGCGCCTCAAGGAACACGCCACGCTTGAGATCCTGATGATGCGGCAGGGCAAGACCGTCTCGAAGACGGCGCTGATGGAGGGCATCTACGCGCTCGAGGAAGAGGCCAGCGAAGACGCCGTCGAGATTTATATCCATCGCCTGCGCAAGAAGCTCGAGGGCTGCCAGGCAGCCATCATGACGCTGCGCGGCCTGGGGTATCTGCTGCAGCAAAAGCAATGATCCACAGCCTGCGCGCGCGCCTGCTGCTCTGGCTGCTGGTCCCGCTGACCGGCTTCGTCCTGATCAGCGGCTACGCCTCATATGTGAGCGCCGTCGACACCGCCAATCGCGTGCAGGACCGCGCCCTGCAGGCATCGGCCGATGTGATCGCCGGCCAGATCGGCTGGGCCGACGGCCGGCTTGTGGCGCAGGTACCGCCGGCGGCGCTTTCGCTGTTTGACTCGCCCTATGGCGACCATGTTTTCTACCGTGTGGCAGATGACACCGGACGGATCCTGGCGGGCAACCCGCGCTTTGAGCAAGCCCCGCTGGCCGGCGCCGCCAGCCCCGTGTTCTACGGCTCCAGCTTCGAGGACATGCCGGTGCGCGTGATACAGATCTCGCGCCTGATGTTCAACAGCGGACAGGCAACCAAGATCACGGTGGCCGTGGGCCAGACGCTGAAGGGCAACCAGGAACTGGTGCGCAGCTTGCGGCTGCCGGCACTCACGCGTGAAATCGTCTTGCTGCTGCTGGCGGTGCTGCTGGTGCTGTGCGGCCTGACGGTGGAACTGCGCCCGCTGGTCCGCACCCGCGACGAGGTGGCGGGACGCGACCCGATGGACCTGCAGCCGATCAGGCCGGGCGACCTGCCGATGGAACTGCGGCCCATCGTCGAGGCGATCAACCAATGCATCCAGCGGCTCAACGAATACGTGCAGAAGCAAAGGCGCTTTATCGCCGACGCGGCCCACCAGTTGCGCACGCCGCTGGCCGTGCTGGCCACCCAGTTGCAGTACGCCGTCCAGTCGCAGGACGACAGCAAGCTGCGCGAGATTGTGGGCTCGATGGAAAGCAGCACGCGGGCCATGACCGACCTCGCCAACAAGTTGCTGCTGCTCTCGCAAGCCGAAGCACAGGGCGCCAGCGGCACGGCGGCTGGCCAGCCGGCTGTTGAGCTGGCGCCGGTCATCACCGCCGTGCTGGAAGACCTGGTGGTGCTGGCGCAGCGCAAGCAGATCGACCTTGGCGCGGAACTGGCCGGGCACAACGTCAGCGTGCGGATCAACGAATGGATGCTGGTCGCGGTGATTTCCAACCTGGTCGACAATGCCATCCGCTATACCCCGGACGGCGGCCAGGTGACGGTGTCGCTGTCAACCACGGACCGCCACGCCATCCTCGCGGTCAGCGACAACGGGCCCGGCATTCCCCCCGAGACCCGCCCCAAGGTGTTCGACCGCTTCTACCGCTGCGCGCACCCGCACCAGCCAGGCACCGGGCTGGGCCTGGCCATCGTCAAGGAGATCGTGCTGGCGGCCCAGGGCAGCGTGAGGCTGTCGCCGGGCATTGGCGGCAAGGGGGTCACGCTGACTGTCGCCTTGCCACTGGCAAACTGAGACCCGTGCGATCCTTGCGTCAGCGGCTCAGTGCAAAACAGGCGATGGCCGGTGCGGTGTAAGGCGTCGGATACGGCGCGCGGGGCCCCGACAGCAGACGCAGGCGCTGCGTCGCCAGCACTTCCGCTTCCACGCGTTCGCTGGTGCTGAGTGCCGTCTCGGGTACCAGGGGCGCCTGCGGCGGCTGATTCACCGCGCATTGCACGGTCTTGCCGTCGCGCAGCTGAACATTGACGGTGTATGCGTAGTCCTGCGCGGCTGCCGCGACCGATATCCATGCGACAGCCGAGACGCATGACAGCGCGCATGGAAACGGGCGCTTCATGACTTCTGACTCCCTCGGCGGTGTCGGACCCCGACATAGATCATCTTAGGCGCTTTGCTTGCTGGCGCGGGGGCAGCAAAAAGGGCGCCAGGCAACAACCGCCCGGCGGCACCAGACCATCAGACCGGCACGTCCCTGGTCGGATCCGGCTTGCGGTCATCGAACCAGCGATACAGCGTCGGCACCATCACCAGCGTCAGCAGCGTCGAGGTGATCAGCCCGCCGATCACCACCACCGCCAGCGGACGCTGCACCTCGGACCCCGGCCCCGTCGAGAACAGGAACGGCACCAGGCCCAGCATCGCAATGGTCGCGGTCATCATCACCGGGCGGAAACGCTGGGTCGCGCCCTGCACCACCGCCTCATCGAGCGACAAGCCCGAGTCGCGCAGCGTGCGGATGTACGACACCAGCACCACCCCGTTCAGCACCGCCATGCCCCACAGCGCGATAAAGCCCACCGAGGCCGGCACCGACAGGTATTCGCCAGTGACGAACAGCCCGATGATGCCGCCGATGGAAGCGAACGGCAGCACGGTGATGATCAGCGTGGCGAAGCGCAGCGAGTTGAACAGCAGGAACAGCAGGAAGAAGATCGCGGCGATGGTGACCGGCACGATGATCTTCAGGTGGCCCATGGCGCGTTCCATGTTCTGGAACTGGCCGCCCCACTCCAGGTAATAGCCTTCGGGCAGCTTCACCTTCGCGCCGGTGGCCTGCTGCAGCTCGGCCACGAAGCCGCCGAGGTCGCGGTCCTTCACGTTGATCATCACCACCACGCGGCGCTTGGCCATTTCGCGGCTGATCTGGGCCGGGCCGTCGTTGACCTCGATCTTCGCCACGCTCTGCAGCGGCACCTGGGTGCCGTTGGGCGTGGACACCAGCAACTGGCGGATGGCCTGCACGTTGTCGCGGAATGCCTCAGGCAGGCGCACCGCCGCGGCAAAGCGGCGCTCGCCTTCGAAGATGTCCGTGGCACGCTTGCCGCCGATGGCAATCTCGATCACGTCATGGATGTCGGACACGTTCAGCCCGTAGCGCGCAATCGCCTGGCGGTCGATCTCGATCGACAGGTACTGCTGCCCCGACACGCGCTCGATGCGGATGTCCTGCGAGCCCTGGATGCCCCCGGCCACACGGGCGATCTCGCCCGCCAGCTCGCGCAGCTTGTCCAGGTCGTCGCCGAACACCTTCACCGCCACGTCCGAACGCACGCCGCTGACCATCTCGTCGACACGGTCCGAGATCGGCTGCGCCATCACGATCTGCACGCCGGGAATGGCCTTGAGCTTGTCGCGGATGGCGTTGGCGATATCGTCCTGGGTCCAGCCGTCGGGCCACTCGTCGCGGTCCTTCAGGCTGGCGATCGGGGTCGATTCGTTCTGGCCCTGCGGGTCGGCCGGGCTTTCGCCGCGGCCCACGCCGGACACCACCGACTTCACGCCCGGCACGCTCAGCACCAGCTTGTTGGCTTCCTTTTCCAGCTTGATCGACTCTTCCAGCGAGATGTTGGGCACGCGGTCGATCGCGGGCACGATCGAGCCTTCCTTCATCTCGGGAATGAACGAGGTGCCCAGCAGCGGCACGATCGCCAGCGTGGCAGCGAACGCCGCCACCGCGCTGATCACCGTCTTGCGGCTGTTGCCCAGCGCCCAGTGCAGCAGGCGCAGGTAGTGGCGCTTCATGAAGGCGATCACGCGCGTATCGTGCTCGGCGCCGCCCTTGAGCAGGTACGACGACAGCACCGGCGACAGCGTCAGCGACAGGAACAGCGAGATCGCCAGCGCGATCGAGATGGTGAACGCCAGCGGCGCGAACATCTTGCCTTCCATGCCAGACAGCGTCATCAGCGGCAGGAACACCAGGATGATGATGCCCACGCCCACGATCACCGGCGTAGCCACTTCCTGCACGGCCTTGACCAGGATCTCGGTCTTGCTCAGGCCCGGCTCCTTGTGGCCGAGCCGCTCGAACGCGTTCTCGACCACCACCACCGAGCCGTCGACCATCAGGCCGATGGCAATGGCCAGCCCGCCCAGCGACATCAGGTTGGCCGACAGCCCCACCTCGTTCATCACCATGAAGGTCAGCAAAGGCGTCAAGACCAGCGTGGCCAGCACGATCACCGACGAACGCACGTCGCCCAGGAACAGGAACAGCACGATTACCACCAGGACCACGCCTTCCAGCAGCACCTTGGTCACGGTCCACAGCGCGGAGTCGACCAGTTCGCTGCGGTCGTAATACGGCACGATCTGCAGCTTGCCCGGCAGCATGCCGCGCTCGTTGATCTCGGCCACGCGCGCCTTCACCCGGCTGACCACTTCCTTGGCATTGCCGCCGCGCATCATCATGACGATGCCGCCGACCGCCTCGGTCTGGCCGTTCTTGACCAGCGCGCCCTGGCGCACCTCATGCCCGATGGTGACATTGGCCACGTCGCGCAGGTACACCGGCGTGCCGTTGATCTCCTTGAGCACGATGCTGCCCAGGTCATCCACGCCCCGGGCCAGGCCCACGCCGCGGATCAGGTACTGCTCGGCATAGTGCGGCAGCACGCCGCCGCCGGAGTTGGCGTTGTTGCGCGCCAGCGCCTGATAGACCTGCTGGATCGAGATCTGGTAGTGGCGCATGCGCTCCGGGTTGACCAGCGCCTGGTACTGGCGCACATAGCCGCCCTGCGAGTTGATCTCGGCCACGCCCGGGATCGAGCGCAGCAGCGGGCGCACCACCCAGTCCTGGGCGATGCGGCGCTCGGCCAGCTCTTCCTGCGCCAGTTCGCGGTTGCCGTCGTCGGCGCGGTCCAGCGTGTACTGGTAGACCTCGCCCAGGCCGGTGGAAACCGGGCCCAGCACCGGCGACACGCCTTCGGGCATGCGCCCGCCCACTTCGATCAGGCGCTCCATCACCAGCTGGCGGGCAAAATACACGTCAGTGGCGTCGGTAAAGACCAGCGTGATCAGCGACAGGCCCGCCTTGTTCAGCGAGCGCATCTCTTCCAGGCCGGGCAGCCCGGTCATGGCCATTTCCACCGGCACGGTGACAAAGCGCTCCACTTCCTCGGGCGAACGGCCCGCGGCTTCGGTGGCGATCTGCACCTGCACGTTGGTGACATCGGGGAAAGCATCCACCGACAGCCTGGTGGCAGCGCGCAGGCCGAAGAAGAACAGCACCACGGCAATCACGCATACCACCAGCCGCTGCTTGATGGCGGCTTCGACTAGGGATTTCATCATGGCCGCTTATCCTTGCTCGAGGCGCTTGCGCTCGTTGTCGAGATGGAAGGCACCATCGACCACGATGCGGTCGCCGGCCTTCACACCGTTCTGCACCACGCGCATGCTGTCACTCTCGGCGCCCAGCCTGACCTTGGTCAGGCGGTACTTGTTGCCGGGCATCTCGACATAGACCAGCTCGTCATTGCCGTCGCGCACCACCGCGGCGGCCGGGATCACCAGCTGGTCTACCGGCTTGCCGGCGATCAGCATGCTCGCCAGCATCGCGGGCTTGAGCCGGCCTTCGCGGTTGTCCAGCTCGGTACGGACCAGCACCGTGCGCGACTGCGGGTTGACCGTGCGGCCGACATAGATCAGCTTGCCGGTGATGCTCTTGTTGCCGGCACCGTTGCCCAGCGACGGCACCTCGATGTCCACGCTCTGCCCTTCGGCCACCTGGGCGGCCTGCTGTTCGGGCACTTCGGCCACCACCCATACACGCGACAGGTCGGCCACGGTGTAGAGCGCATCGGCCGGCTGCACCACCTGGCCCTGCGCCACATTGCGCTCCACCACGGTGCCGCTGATGCTGGAAAACACCGGCGAATGCGAGTTGATGCTGCCGTGCTTCGCCAGTTCGGCGATCGATGCCTGCGACATGCCCAGCACGCGCAGCTGGTCGCGGTAGGCGCGCATCTCGGCCGAGGCAATCGCCAGTTCGCTTTCGCGGCGCTGCAGCTCACCGCGGCCGATCACGTCGGCGGCAAACAGCTGGCGCGCCCGCTCGGCATTGCGGGCCTGCAGCTCGGTCTGGGCCTCGCTCTTGAGGAAGGCCATCTGCGCCGCGCCCAGCTCGCTGCTGTGCAGGCGCGCCAGCACCTGGCCGGCCTTCACTTCCTGGCCCAGCGTGGCATAGAGGTCGGTCACGCGGCCGGTCACGCTGGCGCCGATGCGGGCCACGCGCTGTTCGTCGAAGTCGACGCGGCCGGCCACGCGCAGCATCTCGCTGAACGGGGAGGCAGCCACCTGCGCCACCTTCAGCGCCTGCTGCAGGTTGCCCTCGGGCTGGATCACGCCCGGCGGCAGCCTGGGCGCTTCGGCGACGGGTTCAGGCTGGTCGGAACAGGCCGCCAGGCTGAACGTCAGGACGGCAGCGGCCGTCAGCGAAAGCAGGAAATTGGGACGCATGGTTATTTGGGTTCGATGTTGGAAGCCGGCTGCAGGCCCGGCGCGGCGGTGGCGCCCGGGGCGGTCGACATAAGCTTTTCGATCTGGATGGCGGCCAGCTGCAGGTCGTACTGGGCGGCGATCAGCTCATTGCGCGCGCCGCGCAGCACGCGCTGGGCATCGAGGTAGTCCAGGATGCCGCGCTCGCCGAAGCGGTAGGCGGACTCGGCCACGCCCAGCGCCGACTCGGCCTCGCGCACGATGCCGGACTCAAGCGCGGTCACCTGGGCCTGGTTGATCTCGTACTGGCGGTAGGCGGATTCCAGTTCCTGCGTCAGCTCGAACTCGCGCGCTTCCAGGGCGCTGCGCGCCTGCGTGGCTTGCGCCGTGGCCTCGCCCACCGGGCCGCTGCGGCGGTCCCACAGCGGGATGGTCAGGATCAGGCCGATCTGCGAGACGTTGTTGTCAGGCTGGCGGTCGGTGCTGGCGCGCACCGCCACTTCCGGCCAGCGCAGCGACTTCTGGTAATCGACGCCCAACTGCGCGCGCTCCAGTTCCATGCGGCGCTGGACCAGCTCGGCATTGCCGGCGGTCATGGTGTCGCGCAGCAGCGGCAGCGGCGCCACGTCGGGCGACTGGCCCAGCGCGCCGGCCAGCGAGAACTGGCCCGGCATCGCGCCGCCCACCTGCTGGCGCAGCGCGGCCTTGGCCTGGTTGACGCGCAGCTCGGCGGTCTGCTGGCTCTTCTGCGAGGCCAGCAGTTCGGTCTCGGCCTTGATCAGTTCATAGCGCGGCGCCTCGCCCACCTCCACGCGCAGCCGCGCGCGCGAATGGATCTGGCGCATCATCGCCAGGTCTTCCTCGGCGGCGTGCAGCTCGCTCTCGCGGCGCAATACGTCGTAATAGCCGGTCTTTACGCGCGCGGCCAGGTCGGCCCGGAAGCCCTGCCGCACCGCCTGCGACGACTCCAGCCCGCGGCTGGCCATGGCCTCGCGCAGGCTGCGCTGGTGCGGGTAGTCCAGCTTCTGCACGACCGCGTAGCTGGGCGCATTGCCGCTGCTCACGCCCGGCTGCTTGCCGGACAGGCGGCCATACATCACCTCCACCTGCGGATTGGGATAGGCACGCGCGCTGCTGATGGCTGCGCTGGCCGCATCGACATTGGCCTCGGCGGCAGCCACGCCCTTGTTGGTGGACTGGGCCAGGTCGAGCAACTGGGACAAGGAGTAGGCGGGCCCCGCCGGGACGCCAGCCGATGCGGCGGATGCAGGCTTGGGCACGGCCGCGGCCGCAACGATAGCGGCGCCCGGCATGGGCGCGGCAGCAGGTTCGGACAGAGGTGCGCGGGCGGTGGGCGCGGCACCGGCCACGTCCGTTGCCTTCGCGGGTGCCCCGCCTTGTGCGCCGGCCTGGGCCGGAGCCACGGCAAGCGCCATCAGCGAAAGCGACGCGATCAGGGTCAGCTTGGTTGTTGTCATGAGTCGGGAAAGCAAGCAATACGGCTGCCTCTCGCCATGCTGCCGCCCGCCCCGGGGCGAAGCCGTCACGGGGACGGATTCACGGCAGGACGCACAACGGCTGCGGCTTGCCCGCTGCGGTCAGGCAGCAGGCAGGCTGGCGATATCAGGCAAGGGGACGCGGCCCGCGGCTCGATGGCTGCATGTGGCAGCGCGAGCGTTGCGGGCGCAGGAAACGATCAGGCGCGGGAAATGGGCGGCCGGAAAAAGGCCGAAGGCGGGGGGTCGGCGCGGCCAGGCGGGTGCCGGGCCACGTCGCCGGTGGGCAGCAACAGCTTCACTGGCGGCAGCGCGATGAGCGCGCTGGATTCTTCGATCTCGTCGAGCAGGTCGAGCGGATCGAGCAGGTCGGCCGACCAGATATTGCAGTACCCGGGCGGCAGGTCGTCGCAGGGATCGTCGTCGTGCAAGCCGTCGTCGCCGGGCACGACGATCCGGCCGAGATCGTCGACGGGCTGGGCCGACGCCATCTCCACCAGATCCGCGCCCACCTGCGGCTGCCCTGACCACGCCGTGCGCGCGTCCGCCGCCGCTCCGAAGGAGAGTAGCGACAAGCACATGGCAGTCAGCAGCAAGAACAACAATCGCATTGGGTCGGGGGCGTTGACGGCATCGCCGGCGGGTCCGCGGTCTGGACTGCCGGTGGGATGCTGCAGGACAGCATTGTAACGGAATGATTACGATTGACCGGGAATCGCCAGGTTCGTTCCCTTGCTGCAGAAAGACCGGAAGCCTTCCGGGAGCTTTCAGACTCATCCGCTATCTGCCAGTTACCCTCCCCGCTAAGCTCAAGTCGCGATACCAAAGCCGGCATATCCCCCGTGTTGCAATTTTGTAATACAAAAACGAGTGACAAATGAGCGCTATACTTCCGTACTACCCAAGTACGGAGCCATTTATGCAGGGAACGACTTTGTCCTTCCGCGCTGGCGAAGAACTGGCCGAGCAGACGCGTGCCCTGGCAAAGGCAGCGGGCCAGAAAACCTCCGACTACATCCGCGATGCCGTGCGCGAGAAGAATGAGCGGGAAATGGCCGCCCGTATCGCCATGCTTTCCCGCAAGCTCTCGGCAAAGCACCTGGCCGCCAGCGAAGACATGGACGCATCGGCCGGGGACGGCCTTGACTGAGTTGAAGCGCGGGCAGATCTGGGAGGTCGATCTCAATCCCCAGACCCATCGGGAAGAGCCGGCCAAACGCAACCGGCCGGCTCTGGTCATCCAGACGGATTTGCTCAACGACGCCGGGCACCCGACCACGATCATCGTGCCGGGCACATCGCAAATCGAACGCGAGGATTGTTTCCCATTACGGGTTGCACTGGGGAAGCTGCCCGGCCTGGCCTATGAGACGGACTTGTTGATCGACCAGGTCCGTGCGGTATCCAATCACCGGTTCATGGGCGGTCGGCCGGTGGCCACGTTAGCGGCCAATCACGTTCGGAAGGTGGAAGAGGCTCTGCGCCTGCTGCTTCGGCTCTAGGGCCTGCCGGCCCCCTCTCCCACTGCCGCCGACTTCGCTGCATGATATGCAGTGTCACTGCATATCATGCAGCAGCCCTACACCACCCTGAACCCATGCGTCCCATCGCGCTCCAGCTGCGCGATCAACCCGAACTCCCAGTCCAGGTAACCCTGCATCGCCTCGCGCGGATTGCCGGTGCCTTCATACGGCCTGCGGTAGCGGTCGGTACGCTCGGAGGCGAGGCGCGTTTCGCCGCTTTCCAGCGGCAGCTCGGCGGCAAGCCATGACTGCGTGCCGCCTTCCAGCACCAACACGTCCACATCGGTCAGGCGCCGCAGGTCGGCCGCGGCAAAGCGCGCCAGCAGGCTCGAGCCGCAGGTGAGCACGTAGCGCCTGGGCTGCGCAATGCGTGGCAGCGCGTCGGCCAGCTGGGCGCGAATGACAAAGTACGCGCCGGGGATATGGCGCTTGACGTAGTTGGCGCTGGCGGTGAAATCCAGGACAGCGGTGCTGCCATCGCCTGCATCGAGCCATGCGGCCAGTTCAGTTGCGGTGACGGTCGATACGGGCGCTGACGCAGGCACCGGTGCGGCGACGGCGCCGGTTTCGCTGCGTTCGGCCGCCGCCACCGGTTCCACCACCCAGACGTCCCAGCCCATCTGCGCCAGCCATGAGCCGGTCATGCTGGCGCGCACGTCATCGTCGTCCGCCAGCACGATGCGCGCACCGCGCACTGGTGCGGAGTGGTCGGTCTCCTGCACCAGCTGGCCGCCCGGCGCATTGACGAAGCCCGCCAGGTGGCCATCGGCGAATTCCTCGGGCGTGCGCACATCGAAGCGGTACACGGTGCGGCCGGGTTGCTGCAGCGTATCGAGCTGCGCCAGCGCGATGCGGCGCACGCCGGCCCGGTCGGCGATCTCGCGCGCGCCGCGGCGGGCGCTGTCGCGGTTGGCATCGCTGACCGAGGCGGGGGCGCGGCGGCTGGCGCCGTGGTCCAGTTGCTGGCCGGCCAGGGTCCAGCCGATGGTGCCGTTGCGCAGCGCCGCCACCGGGTTCGGGATGCCCGCATTGACCAGCGACTGCGTGCCGATGATGCTGCGCGTGCGCCCGGCGCAGTTGACGATCACGCGCGTGTGCGGATCCGGCGCCAGCTCGCGCACGCGCAGCACCAGCTCGGCACCCGGCACGCTGGTGGCGGTGGGAATGCTCATGGTCTGGTACTCGTCGAAGCGGCGTGCATCGACGATCACCACGTCGGCCTTGCTGTCGATCAGCGCCTGCACTTCCTCGGCCGCCAGCGACGGCGTGTGGCGCCTGGCTTCCACGACTTCGCCGAACGACTTGCTCGGCACGTTGACATCGCGGAACACCTCACCGCCGCCGTCGATCCAGGCGCGCAGCCCGCCTGCCAGCAGATGCACGCTCGTATAGCCCAGTTCGCGCAGCACGGCAGCGGCGCGCGGCGCCAGATCCGCGCCGGCGTATTCGCCGTACACAACGATCAGGGTGTCGCGACGCGGGATGCGCGCCCACGCTTCGATCTCAAGCTTTGACAGCGGGAAATTGGCGGCCCACAGCGGGTGCTCCTGGGCGAAGGGGTCTTCCTCCCGCACGTCGATCAGCGCGATCTCGTCGCGGTCGAGCAGGGCCTTGCGCACCTCCTCAGGCGAATACGTCGGAAAGGCCGGTGCGGCTTGCGTAGCAGTAATCGTGGTCATGACTGGGCAACTTCGCGGGAACGGTCCCACAGGTTGGGCAGGGTCTGGTTGGAATAGCCGGAGACAAAGGGCTTGCGCGTGCCGTCCTCGGCATAGACCGAGCGGCGCACCGCGCCGATATTGGCGCCGTACACGTGGATGCTGACCGAGACGCGGTCGTCATGCGCGTTGTTGACACGGTGGATATCGCCGACCGTGGGCGAAACGGCCTCGACCTGCCCCGGCAGCAGGCGCACGGCGCCGCCCTGCGGCACGGGCCGGCCGGCGGCGTCGAGCACGAACGGCTGCGCGTCTTCCGCGCCGCGCAGCATGCCGATCAGGCCCCATACGGTGTGGTCGTGGATGGGCGTGCGCTGGCCCGGTCCCCAGACAAAGCTGACGACCGAGAAGCGTTCGGCGGAATCGCAATGCAGCAGGTGCTGCTGGTAGTACTCGGGGTGCGGCTGGGCCCAGGCATCGGGCAGCCAGTCGTCGCGTGCGACCAGCTTTGCCAGCAGGGCACCGCCTTCGCGCAGGATGCGGGGCTCGTCCGGGTGCTGGTCCAGCAGCGCAGCCAGGCCGGTGATGAAGTCGCGCAGCGGCGCGAGCGTATTAGGGGTGGAGGTGCTGCCCATGGGAATGACTCCGGAGTGTCTTGTTCTGGTTTGCCGCCCTCTGCGGGGCGCTGCTGCTGCAAACATAGCACGGCCCGGCCGGCAATGGTCCGATGCAGACCTTGTGTGCGTGTCGGGGCCCGCAGCCAACACCCCGCGCCCTGGCCGTCGCCCTCCTGGATTATTCGCTGCCAGCGAATTCTGACTTTCCATCGATTGCGCGGATTGCCCCCGCCCCTGCCGGTAACCTGCACACAAAGACAAAGCCAACATGGACCGGTGACATGATGCAGACAGGGATGGCCGTGGCAGGCGCAGCTTGCCGGCCAGCGGCGTGAGCCCCATGGGAGGGACCCGGGAACTGCAAGGCATCTTGCTGATGGTGGCGGCGGTAGCCTGCTTTGCCGCGCTCGACACGCTGACAAAGATCGCCGGCGCGGCCGTGCCGGTCGTGATGGCGCTATGGCTGCGCTACCTGGTGCAGGCGGCGCTGACCGGCACGGTGTTGCTGCCGGCGCGCGGCCGCGCCCTGCTGCGCACGCGCCGGCCGCTGTTGCAGTGCGCGCGTGCGCTGACGATGCTGCTGTCCAGCGGATGCGCGTTCTTCAGCCTGCAGGTCCTGCCGGTAGGCGAGTTCACCGCCGTGGTGAGCCTGACGCCGCTGGTGATGGCGCTGGCCGCGGCGGCCATGCTTGGCGAGCGTGTGTCGGCCGTGCGCTGGCTCTGCCTGTTGACGGGGTTCGCCGGGGCGCTGGTGGTGATCCGGCCGGGTGTCGGGCTGCAGCCCGCGATGCTGTTGCCGCTGGTGGCCGTGCTGTGCAATGCCGCCTACCAGCTGCTGACCAGCGTGCTGACCCGCGCCGATGGCGCCGGCACCACGCACTTCTATACCGGCTGCGTTGCCACGGTGCTGCTGTCCGCGGCGCTGCCGTTCGCATGGACCGCGCAACTCACGCTGTGGCACTGGTGCCTGCTCGCCGGCATGGCGCTTGCCGGCACCGCCGGCCACCTGTTCCTGGTGCTTGCCTATGCGCGCGCGCCGGTCGGACTGCTCACGCCTTATCTCTACCTGCAGATCGCTTTCGCGATGCTGGGCGGCTGGCTGGCGTTCGCTTACCTGCCCGATGCCTGGTCCGTGCTTGGCGTTGCCCTGATAGCCGCCAGCGGCGTGGGTGGCACGGTGGCCGCGGCGCGCGAGCGTGCACTGCCGGCCGTGGCCACGTAGGCCCTCAGCCGTGCCGCAGTTGCGCCTGCGCAGCCATGCGCACCGCGGCATTGGCCACGCCATAGCCCAGGTACCCGGCGCGCTGCACCAGTTCGAAGAAGAACCGTTCGTGGAAGGGCGCGGTATAGGCGTGCAGGAATTCACCGTGCGCGTCCCGGTCATAGAGCAGGCCGAGGCGTTGCAGGCGACCCAGCAGCGCATCGTCGAGCGCCAGCCGCGCGGCGACGTCGTCGTAGTAGTTGTCCGGCACGTGCAGCATCGCGGCGCGGCCGCGGTCGATCGCTTCCAGCGTTTGTTCGATATGGTCCGAACGGAAGGCAATGTGATGCACGCCCGAGCCCGCGTAGGCGGCAACAAAGCGCCCGGTGGCGGTGCGATCGCTCTCGGACACATTGAGCGGGATACGCACATGCTGGCCGGGACTGACCATGGCGCGGCTCTTCACCAGGCCATATGGGTCGGCGATCTCATGCACCGCCTCCGGCTCCATGCCGAACACCGAGCGATAGAACAACACAAAGCTGTCGAGCCGGTTCGCCGGCAGCGCTTGCGCGAGATGGTCGATGGCGCAGAGCCCGGCGCCGTGGTGGACGGCATCCGCCGGCGCATCGAGCGTGAAGTCGCTTTCGTAGATGCTGCGATCGGCATCGCGGTCGTCGATCAGGTGGAACAGCATGCCGTCGGGTGAGCGCAGCGCGGGAATCACCCGCTCGTCGGGACCGAGCGGCTGGCGCCATTCCTTGCACAGCAGCGCGCTGGCGCGCGCCATGGCGCGGCGGGCGTCGTCCACCTTCAGGCCGATGGCGCACACCGACGGCCCGTGCAGCTGGAAGTGCTCGGCGGCGGCGCTGTCCTGCTCCGCATTCAGGATCAGGTTGATGCCGCCCTGGCGGTAGAGGTCGACCGCCTTGGAACGGTGGCGGCCGGCATGGGCAAAGCCCAGCGATTCCAGCCGTTGCGCCAGCTCGCGGCCAGCCACGTAATCGACCGCGAACTCCACGAAATCCACGCCGCCGAGCACCGGCGGCGCGGGCAGCGGCGCGCCGCCGGCCTCAGACTCAAGCCAGATCAGCGAGCGCAGCCCGTCTTGCGCCGTCAGCCGTGCCGGCGCCGCGCGGAAGTCGTCGTTGAACACCTCGAGCGACAACGGGCCGGCGTAGCCCGCCTGCAGCACGGCGCGGGCAAACTCAACCACGGGCAAGTCGCCCTGGCCGGGGAAGTTGCGGTAGTGCCGGCTCCACGACAGCACATCCAGCGACAGGCGCGGCGCATCGGCAAGTTGCACGAAAAAGATTTTTTCCGCCGGGACCGCGTCGAGGCCCTGCAGCGAATCGCCCAGCGACAGGGTATGGAAGCTGTCCAGCACCAGCCCCAGCGCGGGATGGTCGGCGCGCCGCACGATGTCCCACGCCTGCTGCCAGCGGCGCACATGGCGGCCCCACGCGAGCGCCTCATAGCCCACGCGCAGGCCGCGCCGCGCGGCGGCCTCGGCCATCTGGCGCAGGTCGGCGGCGGCACGGGCGGGGTCGTCGATGGCCACGTCCTGCACATTGCTGCAGACCAGCACCATCTCCGCGCCAAGCTGCGCCATCACATCGAACTTGCGTTCGGCGCGCGCCATATTGCGTGCAAACGCCTCGCCGGGCATGGCCTCGAAGTCGCGCAGGGGCTGGTAGAGCAGGATCTGCAGGCCCAGGTCGGCCGCCATGCGGCGCACCTCGGCGGGCGAGCCGTCGAAATGCAGCAGGTCGTTCTCGAAGATCTCAACCCCGTCGAAGCCTGCGGCCGCGGCGGCTTCCAGCTTTTCCGGCAGCGTGCCGGACAGCGAGACAGTGGCGATCGATTTCGGGAGGGGATAGCGAACGGCGGTCATGGCAATGGCAAGGTGGCGGTATTGCCCAAAGGTTATGAGCCAGCCAGTCCGTCAACAACCACAATTCGCGCGCAGGCGTGCGACAATCGCTCCATTGCGATCATCATACGCGCGAAACTCGGGTTAACCATGGAAAAAGAACCGCTGAACCGGCGCGACTGGATCGCCGGGCTGGAGAAAGGCCTGGCCATCCTGGAGGCCTTCGACAACGACCATCCGCGCCTCACGCCCACCCAGGCGGCACAGTTGACGGGGCTCACGCGCACCGCAGCGCGCCGCTATCTGCTGACGCTGGAACACCTGGGCTACACCACCAGCGACGGCACGCTGTTCAGCCTGACGCCGCGCGTGCTCAAGGTGGGCTGGTCCTATTTCGATTCAGCACGGCTGCCGCGCACGGTGCAGCCCTTCCTGCAGCAGATCACCGCTCAGCTTGGCGAGGCGGCCTACCTGAGCGTGCTCGATGGCTGGGAACTGGTCTTCATCGCGCGCACCGGCACCAGCCGCGTGATGAGCACCGGCTTCGTGCTGGGCGCGCGGGTGCCGGCGCCGCTGGGGTCGGCCGGCGTGATGATGCTGGCCTCGCGCCCCGAGGCGCAGGTACGCGCATGGCTGGAATCTGTCGTGCTCGCGCCCTATACCCCTTACACCATCCTGCAGCACGAGCGCCTGCTCGAAGAGATCCGCAAGGCCGGCGCGCAGGGCTACGCCATGCTGGAGCAGCAGCTGCAGACTGGTGTGCGCGGCATCGCGGTGCCGCTGCGCGACCGCCACGGCAAGGTGATTGCCGCGCTCTCCGTCAATATGCCGATTGGCGACGAGACCCCGCAGCAGGCGCTGGACCGGGTGCTGCAGGTGTTGCAGGACACCGCATTGCTGATCATGCGGGTGCTTTAGTTCAGCGCCGTCGCCAGCGCGTGCGTGCCCTCTGACAGCTGCGCCTTGAGGAACTCAAGGCAGGCGCGCATTCGGACCGAGGCTGACGCCCGCGCGCTGGTCACGGCCCAGATATCGGCCGGCTGCTGCCAGCCCGGCAGCACGCGCACCAGCTCACCCGCGCGCACGCTCGCGGCCACGTCCCAGACCGAGGCCATGATGATGCCGAAGCCTCCCAGCGCCCACTGATGGGTGACGTCGCTATGGTTCGATGCCATCGGCCCGGTCACTTTTACTGTCTCCCACCCGTGCGGTCCCTGCAGCCGCCATACGCCAAAGGCCTGGTCGCGTTCGCGCAGCAGCAGGCAGTCGTGCCGGGGTAGTTCGCCCGGGTGTTCCGGCATGCCGCGCCGCGCCAGGTAGGCGGGCGCCGCGCAAAGCACGCGGCTGCCCGTGGCGATCTTGCTGGCGATGAGGTGAGGTTCTTCGACCTCGCCCACGCGGATGTCCAGGTCGAAGCTCTCGCCGATCAGGTCGACACGCCGGTCGAGCAACTCCAGCCAGACCTCCAGCCCCGGATGCCGCTGGCGCAGCAGCGACAGCACCGGCGACACATGCAGGCGCCCGAGCCGCACGCTGGTGGCAATGCGCAGCAGCCCACGCGGCTCGCCACCGGTGGCACCCACGGCTTCAAGCATGCCGTCCACGTCTTCCAGGATCTTCTGCGCCCACGCGAAGGCGCTTTCGCCCTCGGCTGTCACGCTGACGCGGCGCGTGGTGCGGTGGAACAGTCTGGCGCCGAGCATGGCCTCGAGCATGGCGATGCGCTTGCTGACATGGGCCGGCGAGATGCCCGTCTCGTTGGCGGCGGCGATAAAGCTGGAGCGCCGCGCTACCGTGCAGAACAGCCGCAGGTCCCGCAGGAACGGGTCATTGTTCGCGGTGAGCGCATTCTGAGTTTCCATGGCCGTCGATGATCGATGAAGGAGCTAACGATAGGCTATCCGCGATGGCCGCGCCAGTGGCGCGGCCGCTCACGTGAGACGCAACAGGAGACACAATGAAGACAGTACTGGTGCTCAACGGGCCCAACCTCAACCTGCTCGGCACCCGCGAGCCCGCGGTCTATGGCAGCGAAACGCTGGCCGATGTCGAGCGCATCTGCCAGCAAGCCGCGCACCGCCTCGGGCTGGAGGCGCAATGCCGGCAGACCAGTCATGAAGGCCAGCTGATCGACTGGATCCACGAGGCCGGGCGGCTGTGCGCGCAAGGGGAAATGATCGGCGTGGTGCTGAATGCCGGCGCGCTGACGCATACGTCGATCGCGCTGCACGATGCGATCAAGGGCGCGTCGGTGCCGCTGGTCGAGTACCACATCTCCAACGTGCACGCGCGCGAGGCGTTCCGGCATCACTCATGGATCTCGCCGGCGGCGCGGGCGGTGATGGCGGGGCTGGGGGTGAAGGGATATGCGTTGGCGGTTGAGGCGCTGGTGCTGGTGACGACTGTTCAGGCTGAGTCAGGGAAAGCTTGAGTCTTGCCGCAGGCCCTGGCAGGCCGGCGGTTTGCTCCCCTCCCGCTTGCGGGAGGGGCCGGGGGTGAGGGCAGGCGCAGGCATACCACTGCGCCGCACTTCGTGGACATGCCGGCCCTCTCCCCAACCCTACCCAGGAACCGCTTCTTTAGAACGTTGACCCCACTCCGTCATTCCCGCGCAGGCGGGAATCCAGCGTCTTTGAAGTCGCCGGGTCCCCGCCTTCGCGGGGACGACGTGTCGGTTCTTGGACGCAAGCCGGCATGGCCCGCGTGCATCGGTCTCTCCCGCAAGCGGGAGGGAGCCGGCTTGCAAGGCTTGGCACTGCATCGCTGTGCGCAAGCGCCGTCAGACACCATCAGAACTTGTGCCGCACCCCCGCCATCACGCCAAGGCGCGAGGCATTGCCATAAGTATTGCCGCTGCTGGCAAACGCCGGCGCACTGTTCAGCGCAATCCACTGCCCCTGCAGGTGGGTGTAATCCACCTCCACATACACATCGGTGCGCTTGCTGAAGTTGTAGTCGAGCATGCCGGCGGTGGTCAGCCGCTTGCCGCCCTGCCCCGCGTGGCGCAGCCAGTCGTACTGCAGCGTGCCGATAAACGCGAGCGCGTCGGTGATATTGAACCGCGTCCCGACATAGCCGACGTTGTTGCGGTAGTCCGCCACATCGAGCCGGTTGTTGGTGTAGCCGAGGTAATACTGGGCCCGTGCCGCCTTCCACGTACCACCCAGGCCCCACACCGTCTGCTTGCTGGCCTGAGCCGCCGGCACCGCGCCAAAGAATGCCGTGGTGACGTTCTGCGTCTGCTGGTACACGGCGCCGATCTCCAGCGGCCCCGAGGTATAGGCCAGCGAACCGGCCGCAGCCGAGCCGCTCTTGATACTGCCTGGGACCTCGCCGAAGGTGTAGGCCGCGGCCGCCTGCAGGCCGCCAAAGCTCTTGATGTACTTGACGGTGTTGTCGTAGCGCAGCCCGGTGTAATTGCCGCCCTGGTAGCCGACGATGGAGTTGTTGGCAAAGGCCATGGCCTCGTAGGACGAGAGCAGCTCGTGCGCCAGCGTGTACTGGCGGCCGAGCGCCAGCTTGCCGTAGTCGCCGTCGAGCCCGATCACGGCGGTGCGCCCGAACAGCCGCCCGCCCTGCTGGCTGATGCCGGTGTCGGGCGCGAAACCCGACTCCAGGATGAACCAGGCCTTGTTGCCGCCGCCGATATCCTCGGTGCCGCGCAGGCCCCAGCGGCTGCCGGTGAGCACGCCATCGGTCATCTGGGTGCGGCCGTGGCCGGCCGCGTCTTCATGGGTGCTGTAGCGGATAGTCGTATCCAGCAGCCCGTAGAGCGTGACGCCACCGGCAGTCTGGGCGACAGCGGGCAGGCTGCCCGCGCCGAGCGCGAGCAGCGCAATCAGTCGTTTTTGCATCGGGGTTTTGTCTCTGTGTTGAGTTGTTGTGATGCGATGAAAAAGGTCAGGCGACGTCCGGCACCTTGCGCGGAGCCAGGAAGAAGAGCCAGGTGAGCGCGATGAAGTAGGCGCAGGGGATCATCGTGAACAGCACCGAATAGTTGTTGTGCGTCGCGGTGAGCACGTAGCCGACCAGCTGCGTCATGAACATGCCGCCGATGGCGCCGATCATCCCGCCGAAGCCGAACACCGAGCTGACCACATGCTTGGGCGTGTAATCCATCACCATGCTCCAGATATTCGCGGTCCACGCCTGGTGCGCGCCGATGGCGACCGAGATCGCGGCCACGGCCATCCACAGGCTGCTGGCGCCGGCGGCCATCACTACCGAGGTAATGCACGCCGCGAAGATCAGCATCGACAGCAGGCGCGCACGCACCGCCGGCATGCCGCGGCTGATCAGCCACGACGAGAGCGCGCCGCCGCCCACGCTGCCGACATCGGCCGCCAGGTAGATGACGATCAGCGGCAGGCCCATCTGCGTGACGCTGATGCCGAGCTGGTACTGCTGGTTCAGGAACGGCGGCAGCCAGTACAGGTAGAACCAGAACACCGGCGCAGTGATGGCGTAGGCCATGGCGAAGGCCCAGGTGCCGCGCATGCGCAGGATCTGCGCGTAGCGGATGCGGTGCGGTGCCGGTTCGACATCGCGCGTGACATGGGCCAGTTCGGCGGCGCTGACGGTCGGGTGCTGTTCCGGGTTGTGGTAGCGCGCAAGCCAGAAAACGAGCCAGATCGCACCCAGCGAGGCTATCGCGATAAACGCGGCCTGCCAGCCCCATGCCTGCAGGATCAGCGGCAGCATGATCGGCGTCAGCATGGCGCCGACATTGGTGCCGGCATTGAAGATGCCAGTGGCAATGGCGCGCTCGCTCGCCGGGAACCAGATGCGCGTGGTCTTGACGCAGGCGGGATAGTTGGCCGCCTCCGCCAAACCCAGGAAGAAGCGGCAGATCATGAATCCGACCGCGGAGGCCGCGAACGCATGCGCGCCGCAGGCGATGCTCCACAGCAGCACCGCGAGCGCGAAGGCGCGCTTGACGCCGACCATGTCGATAAACCGGCCCTGCAGCACAAAGCCGATCGCATAACCCACCTGGAACCAGAAGTTGATATTGGCGTAGTCCTGCGCGGTCCAGGACATGGCCTTGGCCAGCACCGGCTGCAGCACGCCAAGGGCGGCGCGGTCGATGTAGTTCAGCGTGGTGGCAAAGAACACCAGCGCCAGCATGCCCCAGCGCACCTTGCCGAAGGCAAAGGCCGCGCGGATCCTGTCGCCGAGCGAGTTGCCGTGCGCTGCAGGCGTGGCACCGGCCGGCAGCTCCTTTTGCGTCGTTGTCATCTTGTCTGTCTCCACCATTGGATAGGAAATGCTTGCCGGCGTGCCTTTATGTGACGGCATCCGCGCGGCGGTTGATCGGGGGCCTGCCCTCAGTACCGGATCTGCGCGACCGCGCGCAGCGCTTCGGGCGTGGTCGTGCCGTAGCCAAAGAACTCGAGGTAGGCCGGGATCATTTCGAACAGCATGTCGGTGCCCACCAGTACCTTGCAGCCGCGCGCCAGCGCCGCCTTGAGGAAGGGGGTGTATTCGTGCTTCATCACCACCTCGCCCACCATGGCACCGGGGTCGATGCGAGCGACGTCGAACGGCAGCGGATCGCCGGGATTCATCCCAAGCGGGGTGGCATTGACCACCACGTCGCAACCATGCGGATCGGCCGAGCCGGTCGTCACGCGCAAGGCCGGGTAATGCTCGGCGAGGCGCCGGGCCAGCGCACGCGCGGCGCCATCGCGGGCATCGAACAGCGCCAGTTCCGCCACGCCGGCTTCAGCCAGCGACGCGGCAATCGCGCTGCCCACGCCGCCGCTGCCCGAGACCACGGCGCGCGCGCCTTCGAGCCGGCAGCCCTTGCGCGCGATGCCCCGCACAAAGCCAGTGCCGTCGAACTGCTCGCCGACCAGCGTGCCGTCGTCGCGCCGCAGCACGGCGTTGCAGGCGCCAGCGATGCGGGCTGCCGGCGTGAGCTCGTCCACCAGTTCCATGGTGGCGACCTTGTGCGGCATGGTCACGAGCGCGCCGCGGATGTTGGTCAGGCGGAACAGCGAGCGGAATACCTCGGCATAGTCGTCGGGCCTCACGCCCATCGGAACCACCACCGCATCGATGTCCTGCTGCGCAAACCAGGGGTTGTAGATCATCGGCGCCTTGAACGACTCAGTGGGATAGCCAAGGTGCGGGATGAGCGTGGTCTTGCCGTTGATCATGATCTTCCAGAGGTTCGGGGGCGTTGGCCTGGCGGCCGACCGGCGGGGCCGCCGCAGTGCCGTAACGCGTTGGGTTGACCGGAGATTAGTGGTCGGCAACGGCCTCGCCAAGCGTCCGACAAGCCATATTGCGCGATCAGTGAACGCACATGCGCGATCAAGGCGCGCAGTTCGGGTTTCTACGAGGTGCCGCTGCTCGCCTTCCGGACGCGGTCCGGCGGGCGTGCGTTGCTATGATCCGATCGTCGCCGCAATGGCTCGGCACCGCCCCCACGCCACCCAACAGGAGCAACGACAATGAACGCCGCAGACGTCTCTTCCCCGCGCGCGGACGAAATCCAGGCCTGGGACAACCCGCTGGGCATCCAGGGCTACGAGTTCATCGAATTTGCCTCGCCCGACCCGGCCGCGCTGGGCCGGACCCTGGAACGCTTTGGCTTTGCCGCCATTGCCCGCCACCGCCACAAGGCCGTGAAGCTGTACCGCCAGGGCGAGATGAATTTCATCGTCGATGCCGAGCCGGATTCGTTCGCGATGCGCTATGCCAGCGAGTATGGCCTGTCGATCTGCGCCATCGGCATCCGCGTGGACGATGCCGCGGCCGCCTTCGCCCGCGCGCTGGAAGCCGGCGCCTGGCCGTTCGAGGGGGGCACGGTGGGGCCGATGGAGCTCAATATCCCCGCCATCCAGGGCATCGGCCAGTCCATCCTCTATTTCATCGACCGCTGGCGCGGCAAGGAAGGCCGGCCGGGCGACGTGGGCGATATCTCCATCTACGACGTCGATTTCCGCCCGCTGCCGCAGGCCGCCGATGCGCCCGGCGCGGGTCTGTTGCGCGTCGACCACCTGACCCAGGCGGTCGACCCCGGCCATCTCGATGAATGGCTGGAGTTCTACCGCAAGGTGCTGGGATTCCGCGAAATCCAGGTTGCCAGCGAGGCGCACGCGCTGGTGTCGCCGTGCGGGCGTATTCGCATTCCGCTGTATGAGAAGGGAACGCCGCGCCATGACCAGATGCGGCATTACCTGTCAGACCAGCACGGAGAAGGTATCCAGCACATTGCGCTGGCCAGCGCCGACCTGCTCGCCAGCGCCGCGGCGCTGGCGGGCAACGGCGTGCAGTTCGTGCAGCCGCCGGCGGCCTACTACGATTCGGTCGACACGCGTCTGCCCGGGCATGGGCTGGACCTGGCCGCGTTGCAGCGCTACGGCATCCTCGTCGACGGCGCCGTGCATGCCGACGGCACGCGGGATCGCTTCCAGCAGGCGTTCGCCAGGCGCGAGGCAGGCGAATTCTTTTTCGAAATCGTCCAGCGCGACGGCCACGACGGCTTCGGCGAGGGCAACCTGCCGGTGCTGGAGGCGCTGTCGCAGCGCTGACCCCCCTCTTTTTTCCCTCCGCCGCGTAACCCGCGGCCCCCCATCCCTGCCCTTCCTTCCCGGCGCCGGCATGTCATCGGCGCTGCATTGTCTCGCTGATTTCCCGCCCTTGCGCCGCGCAGCCTTCACTTGCACTGGCCAATAGTGCTCTACACAGCACCAAAAATCCTATTTGTCTCGTTTTTTTGTCGATTACATTCCGTAAATCAAAACTTTCTATTGACCAACGGAAGTCTTCCGCCTACATTTCCCCCAACACGCAATTTTCCGGAACGCCTTGTTCCACTTTATAAGACCCTCATCAGGAGACAAACGCCATGCGCGACCTCGATACCACTTCGAATCCCGCCGTTTCCGGTGGCTCGGCCGCCGCGAAGGAAAGCCAGGTTCCTGCCGGCCCGCAGACCATGACCCCGTCGGAAGCCTTCGTTGAAACGCTGGCCGCCAACGGCGTGACCGACATGTTCGGCATCATGGGCTCGGCCTTCATGGATGCGATGGACATCTTCGCGCCGGCGGGCATCCGCCTGATCCCGGTGGTGCACGAACAAGGCGCCGGCCACATGGCCGACGGCTACGCCCGCGTGTCGGGCCGCCACGGCGTGGTGATCGGCCAGAACGGCCCCGGCATCTCCAACTGCGTGACCTCGATCGCCGCTGCCTACTGGGCCCACAGCCCGGTGGTGATCGTCACGCCCGAGGCCGGCACCATGGGCATTGGCCTGGGCGGCTTCCAGGAAGCCAACCAGCTGCCGATGTTCCAGGAGTTCACCAAGTACCAGGGCCACGTCACCAACCCGGCGCGCATGGCCGAGTTCACGGCCCGCTGCTTCGACCGCGCCACCGCGGAAATGGGCCCGACCCAGCTGAACATCCCGCGCGACCACTTCTACGGCAAGGTCAACGTCGAAATCCCGCAGCCGCGCCGCCTCGACCGCGGCCCCGGCGGCGAGCAGAGCCTGAACGAAGCCGCCGAGCTGCTGGCCAACGCCAAGTTCCCGGTGATCATCTCGGGCGGCGGCGTGGTGATGGCCGATGCGATCGAGGAATGCAAGGCACTGGCCGAGCGCCTGGGCGCGCCGGTGGTCAACAGCTACCTGCACAACGATTCGTTCCCGGCCAGCCACCCGCTGTGGTGCGGCCCGCTGGGCTACCAGGGTTCCAAGGCCGCGATGAAGCTGATCTCGCGCGCCGACGTGGTGATCGCGCTGGGCTCGCGCCTGGGGCCGTTCGGCACGCTGCCGCAGCACGGCATGGACTACTGGCCGAAGAACGCCAAGATCATCCAGATCGACGCCGACCACAAGATGCTGGGCCTGGTGAAGAAGATCTCGGTGGGCATCTGCGGCGACGCCAAGGCCGCCGCCGTCGCGCTGACCCAGCGCCTGGCCGGGCGCACGCTGGCCTGCGACGCCAGCCGCGACGCCCGCGCCACCGACATCGCCAATGAAAAGGCCGCGTGGGAGAAGGAGCTGGACGACTGGACCCATGAGCGCGACCCGTACAGCCTGGACATGATCGAAGAGCAGAAGCAGGAACGCACGCCCACCGGCGGCCAGTACCTGCATCCGCGCCAGGTGCTGCGCGAGCTGGAAAAGGCCATGCCGGAAGACGTGATGGTGTCCACCGACATCGGCAACATCAACTCGGTGGCCAACAGCTACCTGCGCTTCGAGAAGCCGCGCAGCTTCTTCGCGGCGATGAGCTGGGGCAACTGCGGCTACGCCTTCCCGACCATCATCGGCGCCAAGGTCGCGGCACCGCACCGCCCGGCCGTGTCGTATGCCGGTGACGGCGCCTGGGGCATGAGCCTGATGGAAACCATGACCTGCGTGCGCCACAACATCCCGGTGACCGCGGTGGTGTTCCACAACCGCCAGTGGGGCGCGGAGAAGAAGAACCAGGTGGACTTCTACAACCGCCGCTTCGTCGCGGGCGAGCTCGACAACCAGAGCTTCGCCGAGATCGCCAAGGCCATGGGCGCCGAAGGCATCGTGGTGGACCGCCTGGAAGACGTGGGCCCGGCACTCAAGCGCGCCATCGACCTGCAGATGAACCACGGCAAGACCACCATCATCGAGATCATGTGCACCCGTGAACTGGGCGACCCGTTCCGCCGCGATGCGCTGGCCAAGCCGGTGCGTTACCTGGACAAGTACAAGGACTACGTCTGAGTCTGAGCTTGCACAGGCGCCCCGCTTGCGATCGGTGCGCTCCCTCTCCCGCAAGCGGGAGAGGGTTGGGGTGAGGGCGGGGATCTCCACAAAGTTCCGGCTGGTGGCATGCCACCGCCTGCCCTCACCCCCTGCCCCTCTCCCGCACGCGGGAGAGGGGAGCACACCGCAAGCATGACAAGGGCTCCGGCCCTTTTTTCCGTTCTACACAGCCATCCCGCCATGAAAGCCATCCTCCGCATCATCGACCGCGCCCGTGCCGCGCCCCGCCGCATCGTGCTGTGCGAGGCCGAAGACCCGCGCATCCTGCAGGCCGCGCAGCGCGCCACGCAGGAAGGCATCGCGCGCATCGTGCTGGTCGGCAACACGCGCCAGATCAACGCCGCCGCGGCCATCCACGGCATCGGGCTGGACGGCATGACGCTGGCCGACCCGGCCACCTCGGCGCTCACGCCTTCGTTCGCGCAGCAGCTCTTTGCGCTGCGCCAGAAGAAGGGCATGACGCTGGATGAAGCCAGGCGCGCGGTGCTCGATCCGCTGTGCTTCGCCAACCTGATGGTGCGGCTGGGCCATGCCGACGGCTCGGTGGCGGGCGCCGCCCACACCACCGCCGACGTGGTGCGCAACGCGATCCAGCTGATCGGGCTGGCGCCCGGTTTCCGGCTGGTATCTAGCTTCTTCCTGATGATGCTGTGCGAGCCCTTCCACACGCTCAAGGGCGGGCTGATCTTCTCCGACTGCGGGCTGGTGGTGGATCCCGATGCCGAGGCGCTCTCCGACATCGCCATGGCCGCGGCCGACAGCGCCCGCGCGTTGCTGATGGAAGAGCCGCGCGTGGCCATGCTGTCGTTCTCGACCAGCGGCAGCGCCCACCACGCGGCGGTGGACAAGGTCGTGGCCGCCACCGAGCGCGTGCGCGCGCAGCGCCCGGACCTGGCCATCGACGGCGACGTGCAGCTCGACGCCGCCATCGTCGCCGAGATCGCCGCGCGCAAGGTCGCGCATTCGCAGGTGAACGGGCACGCCAACGTGCTGGTGTTTCCCAGCCTGGAGGCCGGCAATATCGGCTACAAGCTGGCCGAGCGGGTCGGCGGCGCCAAAGCCATCGGGCCGATGCTGCAGGGGCTGAGCAAGCCCGCCAATGACCTGTCGCGCGGCTGCAGCGCCGACGATGTGTTCCATGTCATCGCCGTCACCGTGGTCCAGGCGCAAGCCACCGCGGAACAGGCCGGCAAGGGCGAGCAGGCGGCATGAAAGCAGAATTGTTGTTGCCGCTGCTGGGCCTGCAGGCCCTGCTCGGCGCCGGCACCTATTTCCAGACGGTGACCGGCTTTGGCCTGGGCATGATCGTGATGGGCGCCACCAGCGGGCTGGGGCTGGCGCCGGTGGCCACCGTGGCCGCGGTGGTCAGCCTGGTGACGCTGGCCAACAGCGCCTGCGCGCTGCCCGGCAAGATGCAGCATATCGACTGGCGCGCCGTCGGCGCGGCGGCCATCGGCATCCTGCCGTCCGTGGTGGTGGGCGTGCTGGTGCTGGAATACCTGAGCAGCAGCGCCGCCACCCTGCTGCAGTTGCTGCTTGGCGCCGTGATCCTGTACGGCGGCCTCAGTGCCGCGCTCAAGCCCGCGCCGCTGGCGCAACGCTCGGGCGACCGCACATTTTTCGTCAGTGGAGTATTCGGTGGGCTGCTGAGCGGCATGTTCGGCGTCTCCGGCCCGCCGCTGATCTTCCAGTTCTACCGGCAGCCGATGAAGCCGGTGGAAATCCGCTGCGCGCTGATCCTGGTCTTTACCGTGACCTCCAGCGTGCGCACGCTGTTCTCGGCCTGGCAGGGACAGCTCGACACCGCCGTGTGCGTGCAGGCCGCCATTGCCGTGCCGGTGGTGGTGATCGCCACGCTGCTAGGCCGGCGCTTCCCGCCGCCGTTCTCGCCGACCACGACGCGCAGGGTGGCGTTCGGGGTGTTGATCGGGATCGGGGCCAGCCTGATGCTGCCGGCGATTTCGGCGTGGGTGTTATAAGGGCGCGCGGCGCTCGTGGGGTTGTCACTGAAGGCCCATGCGTAGGCATAAAACGGCCCAAAGCAGAGGATCAGCGTTCAATCTGCACGCGCATCGACCGCGCGTCTGGCAAACCCAAGGCTTCCGCCGCAGCGTGAGAGAGATCGATAATCCGGCCTTTGACGTATGGTCCGCGATCATTGATGCGAACGACAACCGACTTCCCGGTGGCCAACGATCGGACGCGCACATAGCTGCCGAGCGGTAATGTTCGATGGGCGGCAGTCAGGGCGCCGCCATCGTAGCGTTCTCCATTTGCGGTCAGACGCCCCTGGAACGTTGCCGAATACCATGACGCCTCGCCGGATTGCAGCATCTCGTGCTCGTGCCGAGGGCGACAGGAATCAGCTCCGCACGCAGCATGCCTGGACGGAATCTGTCCGCAAGCAGTGAACAAAGCGCAGATGCCCAAGACTCCCAAATAGCGAAGTGACAGCACCATAGACCACCCGTCAGTTATTGAGACATGGCTCTAACGGTTTCCAGAAGTTCGCGTTGGCGGCGTGACCGGGTTACGTAACACCTTGACAATATTTTAGGTGACAAGCGACGTCCCTGAAGGTCCGGCCCAACGACAGCCGGTTTCTGGGCTTCACATCGACTCCTTGTCGTTATCCGTGCCGGCGGCGGCGCGGTGGGGGCGCGCCTTCGGTTTGTACGATTTCCCGACCGTGTAGGCGTAACGCGAACGCCGCAAGCATGTCGATCGCTAGCGTGGCCGCTACCGCCGCCTCGCCCCCACCAGCCCCGCCACCTCATCGAGCATCGCCATATCCACCGGCTGCGACAAATCCAGCGCCAGCGTATGCCGGTAGTAAGGACTCAGGTCCAGCCCGACCCCCAGCCCCAGCACCTCCACATCCCGCAGCGCCTCGTGGCGTGCCACCACGGCCTTCAGGTGGTTGTCCAGGTAGCAGGCGTCGTTGGCTTGCCCGGTCGCGGTATCCATGGGGCTGCCGTCGGACACCACTACCAGGATGCGGCGTGCCTTGCCGCTGGTGTGCAGGCGCGCGCAGGCCCAGTCCACGGCCTCGCCATCGACGCCTTCGCGGAACAGGTCGGCCTTGAGCAAGGCGGCGATGTCGGTACGCGCGCGCCGCCAGCTGCGCTGCGCGTCCTTGAACACCATATGGCAGGTTTCGTTGAGCCGGCCGGGATGCTGGGGCCGGCCGCGCGCGAGCCAGTCGGCGCGGGCGCGGCCGCCGTTCCAGGCGTTGGTGGTGAAGCCCAGCACCTCGGTGGCCACGCCGGCCTGGTCGAGCGCGCGGGTGAGCATGTCGATGAGCAGCGTGAGCGGCTCGGCCTGCGCCTTCATCGAGCCGGAGCAGTCGATCAGGAAGCCGACCACGCAGTCGGCATGGGCCTTGTGCGCTTCCAGCCGGAAGAGCCGGCGCTCGGCGGGGGAGCTGACCAGTTGCGCCAGGCGGCGGCCGTCGATGCGGCCGCTTTCCTCGCCGAAGGACCAGCCGTCCACGCGCGGCTGCGACAGCGCGGCGCGCAGCCGGCGCGCCAGCCGGGCGATGTTCACCCCCGCGCGCGCGATGCGTGCGTCGAGCCGCGTGCGGTACTCGTCCAGCAAGGCGCGGCGCACCAGCGTGGCGGCGCGCACTTCGCGGTCGTAGCGGGTGGTAAAGACGCGGTAGCCGCCGGTGGCATCTGCCAGCACGCGGCTGTGGCCGCTGTCAGCCAGCGCAAAGCCTTCCGCCGGCGGTTCGTCGAAGTCCAGCCAAAGCGCAAACCCGGCGCGCGCGGCCGAGGCCGCGTTGTCGTCGTCTGCGCCGGCAAGCGGGGCTTCCGTACGGATCATCCGCGCCACCGCGCGGGCCAGCGCCAGTGCGTGCGTGGCGTAGACGGCCTGATCGTGACGCTGGGCGCGCAGGCCGGCCAGCGAGGCGCCCAGCACCGGCACGATGGCGGCGCGCGTGGCCTCGATCAGGTCTTCGGTCTCTGCCAGCACGGGCTCGCCGGTCAGTCGCGACCACGCCACCTGTGCCACGGTGTACAGCAGGATGCCGAGATGCCCCTCGGTCAGTCCGGAGCGATGGAAGTCCCGCGACCACGCCATGAAGCGGTGGCGCAGGTTGGCCGCCACGCCGGGCATGCCGCGCGGCAGGCGGGTCTCGCAACGCAGTTGCTCCAGCAGTTCGAAGACCAGGCGCTCGACCGGATCGGCCGGGCATAGCTGCCGGTGCAGCGCGGCGTCGGAATGCGCCTGGCGCAGCGCTGCACCATCGGCCGCACCGCGCAGGCAGGTGGCCGTGTCGGTTTCCAGATCCGTGCGCAGGTGCGGCGCGTGCTGCGGCACCGGGCGCATCGCGCGCCAGAGCTGGCCGTCGCGGAAATGCAGCGCCGCATCGCCGGTGATCGCGCGCACCGCGGCGCCGGACAGTTCATCTTGCCGCTGCCGCTTGCGCAACTGCTGCGCGACCGTGGGCGCACTCATCGCGCAGGTTCCGACTCTGCGCTGACGCCGGCGGCCTCGCCCGGCAGGTGCCCAAAGCAACGCTGGTAGTACTCCGCCACCACCGGCCGCTCGGCCTCGTCGCACTTGTTCAGGAAAGTCAGGCGGAAGGCGAGCGCGGGGTCACGGAAGATCTGGCAGTTCTCGGCCCAGCTGATCACCGTGCGCGGCGACATCAGCGCGGACACATCGCCGGCGGCAAACCCGCGGCGCGTAAGCCCGGCCAGCGCCACCATCGCGTCGACCAGCGCGCGCCCGGCGTCGTTATCCAGTTCCGGCACGCGCGCCAGCACGATGCCGGCTTCCTCGTCATGCGGCAGGTAGTCCAGCGTGGCCACCACGTTCCAGCGGTCGATCTGCGCGTGGTTGAGCAATTGCGTGCCGTGGTAAAGGCCGTTGACGTTGCCCAGGCCCACGGTATTGGATGTGGCAAACAGGCGGAAGGAAGGATGCGGGCGGATCACGCGGTTCTGGTCGAGCAGCGTGAACTTGCCGTCGCGCTCCAGGATGCGCTGGATCACGAACATCACATCTGGCCGGCCCGCGTCGTATTCATCGAAGATCAGCGCCACCGGGCGCTGCAGCGCCCACGGCACAATGCCTTCCTGGAATTCGGTGACCTGGCGCCCGTCGCGCACCACGATGGCGTCCTTGCCGACCAGGTCCAGCCGGCTGATATGCCCGTCCAGGTTGACGCGCACGCAGGGCCAGTTCAGCCGCGCGGCCACCTGCTCGATATGGGTCGACTTGCCGCTGCCGTGCAGGCCCTGCACCATCACGCGCCGGTCGCGCATGAAGCCGGACAGGATCGCCAGCGTCACCTCGGGCTGGAAGCGGTAGGCCGGATCGATCTCCGGCACGTGGTCGTCGCGCTGGCTGAAGGCCGGCACCATCAGGCCGGAATCGATGCCGAACACGCTGCGCACCGGAATCATCCGGTCCGGCTTGCCAAACTGCTCTTGCGTCACCTCATGCTCCTTGTTACTTGTCGCCATGCCATCGGCACCGCGGCAGGCGGAGCAATCCGCGTGACGCCGTGCGCGCTATTCGTCCTCTTCCGCGCCGCCCTGCCAGCTGCCGGCGCTGTCGGCCTCGATGGCGGCCAGCGCACCCGCCGCGCGCTGCAGCGCCGGCAGCAATTGCAGCACCTTGTCACGCGCCACGCGCATCACCGGAGCCTGCAGCGCCAGCCCCAGGTTGGACTTGCCGCCGTCCGCCGCCGGCACCAGCACGCCGATGCAGACCAGCCCCGGCAGGAACTCTTCATCGTCCATCGCGTAGCCGTCGCGCTTCACCCGCTCCAGTTCGGCTTCCAGCTGCGCCTGGTCGGTCAGCGTGTTCTGCGTGTACCGTTCCAGCTCCGCGTTGGCCAGCAGCCGCTGGCGCTGCGCCGGCGCCAGCTGCGCCAGGAACAGCTTGCCCGTGGCCGAGCAGTGCGCCGGCACGCGCGAGCCCGGATGCAGGTAAAAGCGCAGCGGCGCCGCCGTCTCCACGCGGTCCAGGTACAGCACCTCGCCGCCGGAGAACGCGGTCAGGTTGCAGCTCTCGCCCACCTCTTCCACCAGCCGGCGCAGCACCATGTGGCGCGCGCCGTGCGAGGTGCTGTTGAGCAACAGGTTCTCCGCCAGCCGGCGCAGCCGCAGGCCGGTGCCGTATTGCCGCCCGTCGCCGTTGCGCTGGATCAGGCCCGCCGCCTCGAGCTGCTGCAGCATGCGGTGCAGCGTGGGCTTGGGCAGGCCGGTTTCTTCCACCAGCGCCTGCAGGTTGAAGGACTGGTCCTTCTCCGCGATGACTTCGAGCAGGCCGAACAAACGCAGTGCCGGCGTGTCTCCATCCGGCCTGGCGTCACTTTTGGCGAGGCGCATATCGTTCATGCCTGGCTCCATCATAGGTAAGTTTCATTTTCAGAGTCAAATCATATCAATTATCGAAACTTCCAGTTGACCTTCTCCTTCGAACGACCTACATTTCGGTTAAACAATGATTTTTCGGAACTTCTGGTTCCATTTTTTAAGCGAACACCGGAGACAATTCAATGTACGGATAGGCCATCCCTCTCCCGGGATTGCAAATACTGAACGACCACGGCCCCGTGCTGGCATTTACTGCCCAGCCACCTATACCGAAGAGAAGCCGTGGCGCCTGCCTTAAACGCTGGACTGCCTGCAACGCAGTACGAACAGCAAGCGCAGCACAGGAGACACAACATGATCCAACAACCCCAGTCCGGCAACGGACTATCGCACGGCCTCAAGCAACGCCACATGACCATGATCGCGCTGGGCGGCGTGATCGGCGCGGGCCTCTTTGTCGGCAGCGGCGTCGTCATCAAGTCGGCCGGCCCCGCCGCGGTTATTTCCTTCCTGATCACCGGCTTGCTGGTGGTGCTGGTGATGCGCATGCTGGGCGAAATGGCCTGCGCCATGCCCGGCAGCGGCGGTTTCTATGAGTATGCACGCGAAGCCTGGCGCGACCGCCCGGCGGTGGGCAACCTGGCCGGCTTCCTGACCGGCTGGATGTACTGGTATTTCTGGGTCATCGTGGTGGCGCTGGAAGCCGTGGCCGGCGCCGACCTGGTGCGCTACTGGCTGCCGGACGTGCCCAACTGGATCATCAGCCTGGTGCTGCTGGTGATGCTGACGCTGACCAACCTGGTGTCGGTCAAGTCATTCGGCGAGTTCGAATTCTGGTTCGCATCGATCAAGGTGGCCGCGATCATGGTGTTCCTGTTTATCGCCGGCGTCTATGTACTGGGCCTGACTCCGGGCGCGCATGGCATGCAGGTGGCCAACCTCACCGCCAACGGCGGCTTCATGCCGCACGGCATCGTACCGGTGCTGACCGGCGCGGTGGCGGCCACGGGCTTCTACTTCGGGGCCGAGATCGTCACCATCGCCGCCGCCGAGACCGCCGAGCCGCAGAAGGCGGTGGCCAAGGCCACCAGCTCGGTGATCACGCGCGTGCTGGTGTTCTATGTCGGCTCGATCCTGCTGGTGGTCTGTCTGGTGCCGTGGAACTCCACCAGCATCGGCACGCCGTACGTCAGCGCGCTGAACGTGATGGGCGTGCCGGCGGCCGCGCAGATCATGAACGCGATCGTGCTGACCGCGGTGCTGTCGGCGCTCAACTCTGGCCTCTATGCCTCGTCGCGCATGCTGTTTGCCCTGACGCGCCGTGGCGACGCCCCCAAGTCGCTGGCCCGCGTCAGCCGCAACGGCGTGCCGGTGCGCGCCATCCTGGTGGCGACGCTGTTCGGCTATGGTGCGGTGGTGATGTCCTATGTCTCGCCGGACAAGGTGTTCGCCTTCCTGGTGAACTCGTACGGCACGGTGGCGATCTTCGTCTACATCCTGATCGCGATCTCGCAGCTGCGCCTGCGTTCCCGCCTGGAGCGCGAGGCGCCGGGCCAGCTGCGCGTGCGCATGTGGTGCTACCCGTACCTGACCTACCTGGCGATCTTCGGCATGGTCGGCATCGTGGTGGCGATGGCCTTCATTCCCGACCAGCGCACGCCGCTCGCGCTTGGCGTGGTCAGCCTGGCGATCCTGCTGCTGGCCTACGCCGCGCGCCAGCTGTTTCGGCGCGGCGCGGATCAGGTAGTGCCGCTGGCGGAAATTCCGCGCCCCGACCTGCATGAGTATTGATGACTGACGCTGTCCGACCCTGACTGAAGTGGCGCGCCGGTGCGGTATGCTGGCGCGCTTCGCCATTCTGGCAACCTGCCCATGAGCCTGAAGTCTCCCACTACCCTCTGGTCCCAGCTGTTCCAGCAGCATGCCCATTCGGGCCTGAGCCTGCAGGGCAAGATCCGCCAGATGCTGGTTTCGGCCATCCTCGACGAGCAATTGCCGCAAGGCGAGCCGCTGCCCAGCAGCCGCGAACTGTCGGCGCAATTGCGCGTGGCGCGCAACACGGTGGTACTGGCTTACCAGCAGCTGGTCGACGAAGGCTACCTGGTGGCGCGCGAGCGCAGCGGCTATTTCGTCAACCCGGAGATCCTGGGCACGCGCGTGAGTGGCGTGGCCTCGCTGCGGGGCGAAGCGGTGCCCGCCCGCTCGGGCGAGCCCGACTGGGAGCGGCGCTTTGTGTTCCGCCCCACGCAGCAGCGCAATATCGTCAAGCGTGCCAACTGGCGCGACTACCCCTACCCCTTTATCTACGGCCAGTACGACCCGGTGCTGTTCCCCACGGCCGACTGGCGCGAATGCTGCCTGAAGGCGCTGAGCGTGCTCGACATCCACGACTGGGCCCAGGACATGATCCTGCGCGACGACGAGTCGCTGGTGCAGCAGATCCGCACCCGCGTGTTGCCCCGCCGCGGCGTGTGGGCCGGCGCCGACGAGATCGTGGTGACCGTGGGCGCGCAGCAGGCGCTGTACCTGCTGGCCGACCTGCTGGTCGGCGCCGACACGCCGGTGGGCATCGAGGACCCCGGCTATCCGGACGCGCGCAATATCTTCGGCTCGCACACCTCTCATCTGGTGCCGCTGCCGGTCGACGGCGACGGCCTGACCCTGTCCGACGCGCAGCGCGCCTGCGACTACGTCTATGTGACCCCCGGCCACCAGTGCCCCACCACCGTCACCATGCCGCTGGCGCGGCGCCAGGCCCTGCTGCGCCAGGCCGAGGAAGCGGACTTCGTGCTGATCGAGGACGACTACGAGAGCGAGAGCCGCTTCGAAGGCGACCCCACGCCCACGCTCAAGAGCCTGGACCGCAGCAACCGCGTGATCTACGTCGGCAGCCTGTCCAAGAGCCTGGCGCCGGGGCTGCGCATCGGCTACATCGTCGGGCCGGCGCCGCTGATCGCCGAGCTGCGCGGCGTGCGGCGGCTGATGCTGCGGCATCCGTCGGCGTATATTCAGCGCGCGTTCTCGCTGTTCCTGTCCCTGGGCCACTATGACGCGCACCTGCGCCGGCTGGCGGCCGCGCACCGCGAGCGCGCCGAAGCGGTGCTGGCCGCGCTGGCCACGCATATGCCCGACTTCCGCGCCGTGCCGATCGCCGGCGGCGCCTCATGCTGGATCGAGGGGCCGTCCTGGCTCGATGCCGACGCGCTCGCGCGGCTGGCCGAGCTGCAGGGCGTGCTGATCGAGCCCGGCAGCGTCTTCTTCATGGCCGAGCCCGCGCCGCGCAACCGCTTCCGGCTGGGCTACTCATCGATCTCGCTGGACCGCATCGAGCCCGGCATCCGCGTACTGGCGGGCGTGGCGCGTGAGCTGCAGGCCACCGCCAGCAGCGCTGCGCCCGCCGCCACGGTCACTTCCCGGGCCCGCCCCGCGGCCTGAACACGCCAGCGGCGCTGTCTCTCGCCCCTGGCCCAAGCGATTATCCCGAACTGGCGCTACAGCGCCGCGGCTGGCTTCCCTATCCTCGAGTCATGGCCGGTTCCCCACGGACCGGCAGACAACACTCAGGAGACCAACCCATGTCCAAGGACAACACCGCCGCCGGCATCGAACTGCTGCAGGCCTTCAACGACGCCTGGAACCGCCACGACATCGAAGCCCTGATGCGCTTCATGGCCGATGACTGCGCCTTCCACGGCGTGGCAGGTCCCGACCTGCTGGGCCGCAGCTTTATCGGCCGCGACGCGGTGCGCGAAGGCTTCCAGCTGGCCTGGCAGACCTTCCCCGACGCGCAATGGGTCGATGGCGACCACTTCGTCGTGGGCGACCGCGGCGTCAGCGAATCCACCTTCCGCGGCACCCGCGCCGACGGCGCCCGCATCGAGGCGCGCATGGTCGACGTGTTCACCTTCCGCGACGGCAAGATCGCGGTGAAGAATGCGTACCGCAAGGATCGCCCGCCCGTCGTAGCAGCCTGACCGGAGAGACGCGCCATGCAAGCCGTAGCCCCCCGCAGCAGCCTTCTTGCCGGCGAGCAGTCCACCGCGCCCACCCGGCCGTACGACCCCGCCTACGATCCCCTGCACACGCCCAACCCCGGCCATGGCCGCGAGTACGCGCCGACCTACTGGATCGGCACCGCGGGCGAACCGCCCGCCGACGACGGCCCGATCACGCACGACATCGACGTGGACGTGGCCATCATCGGCTCGGGCTTTACCGGCCTGACCTGCGCCATCTTCCTGGCGCAGGAATACGGCATCAAAGCCACCGTGCTCGAAGCCAACCGCGTCAGCTGGGGCTGCAGCACGCGCAACGGCGGCCAGGCCCAATGCGCGTCCGGGCGGCTCAAGCGCTCGCAGTGGATCCAGCGCTACGGCCTGGATACCGCGCTGCGCCTGCATGAAGAAGTCTGCGACGGCATGGAGACCTTCAAGGGGCTGATCAAGGACATCCCGTGCGACCCGCAGCCCGGCGGCCACCTGTATATCGCGCATCGCGCCAAGGTCATGCCTGGCCTGGAAAAGGAAGCCAAACTCCTGCGCGAAGTCTTCAAGTACGACGCGCGCATCATGGACGCCGACACCGTGCGCCGCGAATATGTCGACGACAAGGAAGCCGCGGGCGCCATGCATGAACCCGAAGGCATCGGCATCCACGCCGGCAAGCTCGCCTTCGGCTACCTGCGCCGCGCGCGCGAACTGGGCGCCAAGGTGCATCCGTCCAGCCCCGTGACCGGCTGGGAAACCCGCAACGGCGTGCACTACCTGCGCACCCCCGGCGGCATCGTGCGCGCGCGCGCCGTGGGCGTGGCCACCGGCGGCTATACCTCGCAGTCGCTGCACCGCGAGCTGAAGAACCGGCTGTTCCCGATCCTGTCGAACTCCATCGTCACGCGCCCGCTCACGGCAGCCGAACTGGCCGCGTGCAACTTCCGCACCACCCAGGTCATCACCGACACGCGCATCCTGCGCCACTACTACCGCCTGATGCCCGACGGCCGCCTGCAGATCGGCAGCCGCAGCGCCATCACCGGCAACGACGCGCCGCAGGAACAGTACAAGCAGAAGCTGATCGCCGACATGCACCGCAAGTTTCCCGCGCTGCAGGGCATCCAGGTCGATTATTCCTGGTGGGGCTGGGTGGACGTCAGCCACGACATGATGCCGCGCATCACGCAGCCCGATCCCGCGCAGTCGATTTACTACGCCATGGGCTACGGCGGCAACGGCGTGATGTACTCCGCCCAGGCCGGCAAGCGCCTGGCGGCGCTGATCGCCGGCAAGTCGTCGGCGCTGCCGGAGCTGCCGATCTTCGGCTCGCCGCTGCCGTTCCCGAACGTGCGCGAGATGGTGGAATCGCAGATGTTCGCGCCGTTCCGGAGGCTGGGGCAGCGGGTGTTGTATCACTGGTATCACCTGAAGGACGACGTGCTGTAAGTGGCGCGTGGGCGTGCCCCGGGCGCGCCCACGCCACGGCCGCCGCTTAGAACAGCGTATAGCCGCCGTCAATCACAAAGGTATCGCCCGTGTGGTACGCCGACGCCGGGCTCATCAGATAGACCGCGATTCCGCCGAAGTCGCTGCCCTCGCCCCAGCGGCGCATCGGCACGCGCTTGTGCACCATCTCCTGGAAGGCGTCGTTGGTCTGCGCCACGCTGGTCATCTCGGTCTTGATCCAGCCCGGCAGGATCGAATGGGCGCGGATGCCCTTGCGCGCATACTCGACAGCCAGCCCCCGCATCATCGAGATCACGCCGCCCTTGGTGGCGGCATAGTGCTCGGAGCGCGGCGCGCCCTCAATCGCAGCGACCGAGGCCGTGCTGCACAGCACCCCGCCCTCGCCCTGCACCAGCAACTGCCGGACTGCCGCGCGCAACGTAAAGAAGGCGCCGTCCAGGTTGACGCGCATGGTCCTGCGCCAGGCCTCGGTTGCCATCTGGTCAAACGGCCCCTTGTTGCCGCTGCCGACGCCGGCGTTGGCAAAGCAGCCGTCGAGGCGCCCCAGCGCGGCCACCGTGCGCTGCATTGCAGCATCGACCGCCTGCTCGTCGCCGACATCGCAAAGCTCGGTATGCACCTTGCGGCCATGCCGGGCCAGCCGGTCCGCCGCGGCGGCGTTCTTGTCCGCATTGGTGCCCCAGATGGCGATATCGGCGCCGGCGGCGGCCAGCCCCTCGGCAATGCCCAGGCCGATGCCGCCATTGCCGCCGGTCACCAGCGCCACTTTTCCTGTCAGGTCGAACGGGTGCTTCGTCATAGTGTCGTCTCCTCGGGTAGTTGGACATTCTTCACACGCGCGGCGGCTTCAGGCGTCGTCGGATCGGATGAAAATGACGGGGCGGTGGATTGCAATTGCTGCGGCGCAGCGTGCGGGGACAGACCCGCGCATGTGGTAGTGGCGGCCAATTTCGCCAATAATTCCCGGACAGCCATTGCCGGACGAGAGCCACCATGCACGATAGTCCCGATGCCATCCGCACCGTCGCCCTGCTTGGGCACGCGGGCTGCGGCAAGACCTCGCTGATCGAGGCACTGCTGTACAAGGGCGGTGCGCTGCACACGCCCGGCAGCATCGAACGCGGTTCCACGGTGTGCGACACCGATCCGCTGGAGCGCAAGTACAAACGCTCGCTGAGCGCCGCCGTTGCCCACCTGCATTACCGCGATACCCGCATCTACCTGCTCGACACCCCCGGCTACCCTGACTTCTCCGGCCTCGCCATCAGCGCGCTGGCCGCGGTGGAGACCGCCGCGATCGTCATCAATGCGCAGACCGGCATCGAGATGACCACGCGCCGGGCCATGGCGTGGGCCCAGGCGCGCCAGTTGTGCAGGATGATCATCATCAACGGCATCGACGGCGACAAGGTCGACCTGCCAACGCTGCTGGCGGATATCCAGGAGGCCTTCGGCAAAGAGTGCCTGCCGATCAACCTGCCGGCCGGCCACGGCGGCAAGGTGGTCGACTGCTTCTTCAATCCGGCCGGCGAGTCGGATTTTTTATCGGTGCCCGCCGCGCACGATGCGCTGATCGACCAGGTGATCGAGATCGATCCCGAGCTGATGGAACTGTACCTGGAGCAAGGCGAGGCGATCACGCCGGAGCAGCTGCATGCCCCCTTCGAGCGCGCGCTGCGCGAAGGCCACCTGGTGCCGATCTGCTTTACGTCGGCGGCCACCGGCGCCGGCATCACGGAACTGCTCGACGTATTCGTGCAACTGCTGCCCAACCCGACCGAAGGCAATCCGCCGCTGTTCTATCGCGATACCGGCGAAGGCGCCGGTGAAGGCAGCGAGCACCGCAAGGCCGTGCGCGCCGAGCCGGTGCCGCACAAGCACGTGCTGGCCCATGTCTTCAAGGTGGTGATCGATCCCTATGTCGGCAAGCTGGCCGTGTTCCGCATCCACCAGGGCACGGTCACGCGCGACAGCCAGCTCTATATCGGCGACGGCCGCCAGCCGTTCAAGGTGGCGCACCTGCTGCGGCTGCAGGGCAAGGAGACGCAGGAAGTGCCGCGTGCCGGCCCTGGCGATATCTGCGCGGTGGCGAAGGTGGACGAGCTCGGCTTCGATGCCGTGCTGCACGATGCCACCGAGGACGGCAATATCCACCTCACGCCGCTGGAATTCCCAACCCCCATCTACGGGCTGGCCATAGAACCGGCGCGGCGCGGCAACGAGCAGCGCCTGGCCGAGGTGCTGCACAAGCTCAGCGCGGAAGACCCGTGCCTGCGCATCGAGCATCCGGCGGGCACCAATGAAACCGTGGTGTTCGGGCTGGGCGAGTTCCACCTGCGCTGCGCGCTGGAGCGGCTGACCGAGCAGTACAAGCTGGAAGTGTCGACGCACCCGCCCAAGATCGCCTATCGCGAGACCATCGGCGGCAAGGCCGAGGGCCATCACCGGCACAAGAAGCAGACCGGCGGCGCGGGGCAATTCGGCGAGGTGATGCTGCGCATCGAACCGCTGGCGCGCGGCGAAGGCTTTGAGTTTGTCGATGCGGTCAAGGGCGGCGCGATTCCCGGGCAGTTCATTCCCGCCGTCGAGAAAGGCATCCGCCAGGTGCTGGACAGCGGCCCGCTGGCGGGCTTCCCGATGCAGGACGTGCGCGTGACCGTCTATGACGGCAAAAGCCACCCGGTCGATTCCAAGGAAGTCGCGTTCGCGACCGCCGGGCGCAAGGCCTTCATCGACGCGGTGCTCAAGGCCAGGCCCAGCGTGCTGGAGCCGATCGTCGAGATCGAGGTCACCGTGCCGGGCACCGCCATGGGCGACATCATCGGCGACCTCTCCACCAAGCGCGGCCAGGTCCATGGCACGCGCACCGCGGCCGGCAACGCGGTGATCGTGGCCGGCCAGGTGCCGCTGTCGGAACTGAACGACTACCAGTCACGGCTGAACAGCATCACCGGCGGCCACGGCAGCTACACCATCCAGTTCAGCCACTACGACTACGTGCCGCCGGCGCAGCAGGACAAGATGGCGTCCCGCCACAAGGCCCAGCAGGACACTGACTGAGCCGCACTCAGTGCTGGCTGGCGCCGGCCGCGCCGATGCCGGTCATCGCACGCACGAACTGCGCGCCATAACGCTGGCGCTCGGCGCTCGCCTGCGCCGAGCGGTCCAGCACGGACACCAGCCAGGCGCAGGCAAAGGCCAGCGTCATCGAGAACAGCGCCGGATTGGCATAGGGGAACACCGGCTTGGCGTGGTGCAGGATGCCCACCCAGACCGTCGGACCCAGCACCAGCAGCGCCACCGCCGAGGCCAGCCCGGCCAGGCTGCCGGCCACCGCGCCGCGCGTGGTCAGCCCTTTCCAGAACATCGACAGGAACAGCACCGGGAAATTGACCGAGGCCGCGATCGCCAGCACCAGTCCTGACAGGAAGGCGATGTTCTGCTTCTCGAACATCACGCCCAGCACCATCGCCAGCACGCCGATCACCAGCGTGGCGGCTTTCGATACGCGGATCTCGTCCTTCTCGCTGGCCTGTCCGCGGCGGAACACGTTGGCGTACAGGTCGTGCGAGACCGCCGACGCGCCCGACAGGGCCAGGCCCGCCACCACCGCCAGGATGGTCGCGAACGCCACCGCCGAGATAAAGCCGAGGAAAAGGTCGCCACCGATCGCATGCGACAGGTGCACCGCCACCATATTGCTGCCGCCGATGATCTTGCCGGCCGCGTCGCGATAGGCCGGGTCGGCGCCCACCATGACGATGGCGCCGAAGCCCACCACCAGGATCAGCAGGTAGAAGTAGCCGATGAAGCCGGTCGCGTAGAGCACGGACTTGCGCGCCTCGCGGGCGTCGGCAACGGTGAAGAAGCGCATCAGGATGTGCGGCAGGCCGGCGGTGCCGAAGATCATGCCGACGCCAAGCGAGATCGCGTCGACCGGATTCGACACCAGCCCGCCCGGCGACAGGATCGCCAGCCCCTTGTCATGCACCTTGGCCGCGCCGGCGAACATAGCTTCCGGGCTGAAGCCGAAATACGCGAGCACCATGATGGCCATGAAGGTCACCCCGCCCAGCAGCAGCGCCGCCTTGATGATCTGCACCCAGGTAGTCGCCAGCATGCCGCCGAACATCACATACAGCACCATCAGCAGGCCCACGATCACCACCGCCGATTCATAGCTGGTGCCGAACAGCAGTTCGATCAGCTTGCCGGCGCCGACCATCTGCGCCACCAGGTACATGATCACCACGGTCAGCGTGCCACAGGCGGCGGTGATGCGCACCGGCTTCTGCGCCAGGCGGTACGACACCACGTCGGCAAAGGTATAGCGGCCGAGGTTGCGCAGCCGTTCGGCGACGATGAACAGGATGATCGGCCAGCCGGCGACCACGCCCAGTGCGTAGATCAGCCCGTCATAGCCCTTGTCGAACATCATCGCGGAAATGCCCAGGAAGGACGCCGCCGAGACCATGTCGCCGGCGATCGCCAGGCCGTTCTGAAAGCCGGTGAGGCCGCCGCCGGCGACGTAGAAGTCCGACGCCGAGCGCGTGCGCCGGGCGGCCCAGCGCGTGATGCCGAGCGTGAAGAGCACGAACAGCAGGAACATGAAGATGGCGCTCCAGTTCAGCGGCCGTGGCGCGGCATCGCTCTGGATCGCAGGTGCCGCCGTGGCGGCCAAGCTGGCAAGCCCGGCCAGGGCCGCGCACAGGAAACGGTAGGCGGGCTTCATGCCTGGCACTCCTTGCGCACGCGCTCGTTGAGCGGATCGAGGTCGCGGTTGGCGCGGTGCACGTAGATTCCGGTGAGCAACACGGCGGCGAAGATCACCGCCACGCCCACGGGAATACCCACCGTCATCACACCCGCGCCAACAGGCGTGCCGAGCGTTGCCGGCGAGAAGGCCAGCAGCAGGATGAAGCCGAAATAGATCGCCAGCATGATGAACGTCAACGACCAGCCAAGGCGTGCGCGCCCGCTGGTCAGACGGATGAAATCGGGGTGATTCTGGATGGCTTCCAGTTGTCGCGCGTCCATGGTTGTCTCCTTTGGCGCAGGGTTGGCGTGGCGCCTCTGGGTGGGCGCCATCGTTGGGATAAATGGTTGAGGCTTTGAATCTGCGTGCGGTGTGCTCCCCTCTCCCGCTTGCGGGAGAGGGGCAGGGGGTGAGGGCAGGCGCCGGCATAACGACGCCCTTCACTTCGTTGATGCTCCGGCCCTCACCCCCACCCCTCTCCCACTTCGCGCGAGAGGGGAGCGTCCGCGTGGGGTGGCGGTAGAAAATGGCGCGTCAGATCGCCCCGACCGGCTGCTCGTGTGTCACCTTCGGCCGCATATCGACCACCCGCCGCGCCTTGCCCACAGTAGTCCGCTCAATACCTTCCGCATCCACCACCTGTACACGCGTCGTCACGCCCACATAGGTCTTGATCTGCTCCTTCAACTCGCGCTCCAGCATCGCGCGGTCGTCGGCGCACAGCGACGCCGAATGCTCGGGCCGCGCCTCGACCCGCACTTCCAGCTTGTCGAGGTGGCCGTCGCGGGTCACCACCAGCTGGTATTGCGGCGCCAGCGCCGGCGACTTCAGGATCAGCTCCTCGATCTGCGACGGGAACACGTTCACGCCGCGGATGATCAGCATGTCGTCCGAACGGCCGGTGATCTTGCCGATGCGGCGCATCGACCGCGACGTGGGCGGCAGCAGGCGCGTAAGGTCGCGCGTGCGGTAGCGGATCACCGGCAGCGCTTCCTTGGTCAGCGAGGTGAACACCAGTTCGCCCTCCTCGCCGTCCGGCAGCACCTCGCCGGTCACCGGATCGATGATCTCGGCGTAGAAATGGTCTTCCCAGATCACCGGGCCGTCCTTGCTCTCGATGCATTCGCAGGCCACGCCCGGGCCCATGACTTCGGACAGGCCGTAGATGTCCACCGCGTCGATGCCGGCGCGGGCCTCGATCTCGGCGCGCATCGCGTCCGTCCACGGCTCGGCGCCGAAGATGCCGACCTTGAGCGAGCTTTCCGACGGGTCCATGCCCTGGCGCTCCATCTCCTCGATCAGGTTCAGCATGTACGACGGCGTCACCATGATGATGTTGGGCTGGAACTCGCGGATCAGCTGTACCTGTTTCTCGGTCTGGCCGCCGGACATGGGGATCACGGTGCAGCCCGCCTTCTCGGCGCCATAGTGCGCGCCCAGGCCGCCCGTGAACAGGCCGTAGCCATAGCTGACATGGACCAGGTCACCCGCGCGGCCGCCCGCTGCGCGGATGGAGCGCGCCACCACGCCGGCCCAGGTATCGATGTCCTTCGCGGTATAGCCAACCACGGTCGGCTTGCCGGTGGTGCCGCTCGACGCGTGCACGCGCGCCACCTTCTCGCGCGGCACCGCGAACATGCCGAAGGGATAGTTGTCGCGCAGGTCCTGCTTGGTCAGGAACGGAAACTTCGACAGGTCCGACAGCGACCGCAGGTCGTCCGGATGCACGCCCGCAGCGGCAAAGGCCTTGCGGTAGTGCGGCACGTTGTCATAGGCATGGCGCACGCTCCATTTCAGCCGTTCCAGCTGCAGCGCCTGCAGTTCGTCGCGGCTGGCGCGTTCGATCGGCTCCAGCTCGTTGGGATTGGGGATGCGTTGAACCATTGTCTACTCCATCTCGTTATGATGGCGCCGCGAGCAAGGGGGGCCGGCGCCGGGTACTGCCTTGGGTCAGATATGCGAACGGCTCTGGACGACGCGGAAGCGGTTGGCGACGAAGGCGGCATCCGACAGCGAGGCATTGGCCGCCGGGTTGGCACCGGTGGCGTGGAAGTCGCTGAATGCTGCCGACTGGTTGACGAACACGCCGCCGGTCAGGTTCAGCGACAGGGCCACGCCGGCGTCTTCGGCGGCATCGCGGATGGCTTCGGTCACGCCGGCATCGGTCGTATAGGCGGAGAGCGTCAGCGCGCCGTGCTCCTTCGCGCCGCGGTGCGCCAGCGCGATGCTGTGCGCGGCGCTGTCCGTGGCAACGATGAACGAGATCGGGCCGAACAGCTCCTGCATGATCTTGCCCTCATCGCTGGCATCCACCTTCAGCACCAGCGGCGTGCGGATGCGCGCGCCGGGGAATTCGGGGTGTTCCAGCACGCGGCTGTCGGCGACGATCTGACCCAGCGCGCGCGAGGATTCGATACGCTCGACCACACCGTCGTTCTGGATCGCGCCCAGCAGTTCCACGGCCTTCGCCGGATCGGCCGTCAGCTTGCCGACGGCCTCGCCAATCGCCGCGGCCACCTGGTCGAAGCTGACGCGCCCTTCCGGCGTATCGATGCCATCCTTCGGCACGTAGATGTTCTGCGGCGCCGTGCACATCTGGCCCGAGTACAGCGCCAGCGAGAACGCGATATTGCGCACCATGCCCTTGAAGTCGCTGGTCGAGTCGATCACGATCTGGTTGACGCCGGCCTTCTCGGTGTAGACCTGCGCCTGGTGCGCATTGCGCTCCAGCCAGTCGCCGTTGGCGGTGCTGCCGGTAAAGTCGATCAGGCGCACTTCCGGGCGCAGCGCGAGCTTCGACGCCATGCGCTCGGTCGGGTCGTTGGCCACCAGCGTGACCAGGTTGGGGTCGAAGCCGGCTTCCTGCAGCACCTCGCGCGCCACCTCGACGGTGATCGCCAGCGGCAGGATCGCGCCCGGGTGCGGCTTGACCACCACCGCGTTGCCGGTCGCCAGGCTGGCGAACAGGCCCGGATAGCCGTTCCAGGTCGGGAAGGTGCAGCAGCCGATTACCAGGCCCACGCCGCGCGGCACCACGGTATAGCGCTTTTCCATGCGCAGCGGCTCGTTCTTGCCCTGCGGCTTTTCCCAGATGGCCCGCTTCGGGATGCGGCGCATCTCGTCCCAGGCGTAGGCCACCGCTTCCAGGCCACGGTCCTGCGCGTGCGGGCCGCCGGCCTGGAAGGCCATCATGAAGGCCTGGCCGGTGGTATGCATCACCGCGTAGGCAATCTCGAAGCTGCGCCGGTTCAGTCGCTGCAGGATCTCCAGCGAAACCCCTACCCACGCTTCAGGCCCAGCCTTGCGCCAGGCAGGCATACCTTCGGCCACGCCGGCAAAGAGCTGGTCGAGGTCGGGCTTCGGATAGCTGATGCCCAGCTCCGGGCCGTAGGGCGAGACTTCCTTGCCGGCCTGCCCGACGGTGCCCGGCTGCGACAGCGCGAACGGCTGGTTCAGGCGGGCCTCGAAGGCGGCCTTGCCGTCGGCGTTGGCGGTTTCGCCGTAGGCCTTCGGGCTCGGCATCTCGGTGAAGGGGCTCCAGTAGCCGCGCTCGGCGATGGCTTGGGTGGCTTGTTCCAGCAGCGCCTGGTGGCGTTCAAAAAACGGATGGGACACGGCTTGCTCCGGGGGCAGAATGTTTTGTGTATGGTTCGGGATGGCGACAGGAACCGCTTCAGGTTTCCTGGTCGAAGTCGATCACCAGCTTGTCGCTGACGGCATAGCTCTGGCAGCTCAGGATGAAGCCGCGCGCGACCTCGTAGTCTTCCAGCGCAAAGTTGACGTCCATGTCGACCTCGCCTTCGATGCGCTTGCAGCGGCAGGTCGAGCAGACCCCGCCCTTGCATGAATAAGGCAGCTCGATGCCCTGCGCCAGCGCGGCGTCGAGCACGGTTTCCCTGTTCTTCTCCAGCGTGAAGGAGCGCGTGCGGCCGTCCTGGATCACCGTGACCTCGCACTGCTGCTGGCCGACCTGCTTGTGCGCATGCGCGGCCGGGCGCGCCGAAGGGATGCTGGTGGCGAACAGCTCGCGCTTGATGCGGGCCTTGTCGACGCCGTTGTCGGCCAGCGCCTGCGACACCTCTTCCATCATCGAATGCGGGCCGCAGATAAAGGCGACATCGATGTCCTGTGGCCTGACCCAGTGCCTGAGCAGCGCATTGACCTTCTCGCCGTCGATACGGCCGTTGAAGAGGTCGATGTCCAGCTGCTCGCGGCTGAGCACGAACACCAGGTTGAAGCGCTGCAGGTAGGTGTCCTTCAGGTCCTCCAGTTCCTCCTTGAACAGCACGGAGGACGAGGCGCGGTTGCCGTAGAACAGCGTGAAGCGGCTTTCGGGCTCGGCCTGCAAGGTGGTCTTGATGATCGACAGCATCGGCGTGATGCCGCTGCCGGCGGCGAACGCCACGTAGTGCCTGGCGTGCGTGGCGGACAACGGCACATGGAAGTGGCCCGACGGCGGCATCACTTCGAGCTTCATGCCGGGCTGCAGCTGCTCGTTGGCCCAGTTGGAGAACAGGCCGCCGTCGACGCGCTTGATTGCCACGCGCAGCTGTTCGTCCTGCACCGCCGAGCAGATCGAGTACGAGCGGCGCACGTCCTCGCCGCCGATGCCGGTGCGCAGCGTCAGGTGCTGGCCCTGCACGTAGCGGTAAGTATCGGCCAGCGCATCGGGCACGGCAAAGGTCACGGCCACGGCGTCGCGGGTTTCGCGGGTGACCGAGGCCACCGTCAGTTCATGGAATTTGCTCATCTCACTACCTCGGTCCGGCTCAGTGCGCCTTGAAGTAATCGAACGGTTCCTTGCAGTCGCCGCAGCGGTACAGGGCCTTGCAGGCGGTCGAGCCGAACTGGCTGACCAGCCGGGTCTGGCGCGACCCACAATGCGGGCAGGGCACCACCAGCGCCGGCGCCGCCCTGCGGCTGATGCCGCTGATGTCGATCACCCGCTGCGCCGGCGGCGCGATGCCGTAGCCGGTCAGGCTGGCCTTGCCGCGCGGGGTCATCCAGTCGGTGGTCCAGGCCGGCGCCAGTTGCGTCTGCACCTGCACAGCATCGACGCCGTGTTCCGCGAGCGCGCTTTCGATGCCCTCGCGGATTACCGTCATCGCCGGGCAACCGGAGTAGGTCGGCGTGATGGTGACGACGCAGGTCTCACCGACCCACGCCACGTCGCGCACGATCCCGAGGTCCACCACCGAAATCACCGGGATCTCCGGATCGGGCACCGTATCGAGCCAGGCCCAGACCTGTTCGACGGCGGGGCGTGCCAGTGCTTGCGCGGTCATGGGGATCACCACTGCGCGCCGGGATAGGCGCGTTGCAGGAACTGCATCTCGGCCAGCAGGTAACCGAGGTGTTCGGTATGACGGCCGTGGCGGCCGCCGCTCTGCGCCCACTGGCCGGCAGGCACGCGCAGCGTGGCCTCTTCCAGCACCTCGCCGACGTGGCGCTGCCAGGGCCCGGCCAGGGTTGCCGGATCGGGAATCACGCCGTCCCGCACCAGCGCGGCCTCGGCCGCATCGGCCTCGAACAGCTCGCCGGTGAACATCCACAGGTCGTCGAAGGCGTCCTGCATGCGGCGGTGGCTCTCTTCGGTGCCGTCGCCCAGGCGCACCACCAGGTCGGCGCTGCGGCGCACGTGGTAGGTCACTTCCTTGACCGACTTGGCGGCGATCTCGGCGACGCGCGCATCGGTCGATCGCTGCAGTCCCTCCAGCACAAAGTAGTGCCAGGTGTCGAACAGGAACTGGCGCGCCAGCGTATCGGCATAGCTGCCGTTGGGCTGCTCCGCCAGCAGCAGGTTGCGGAACTGGTGCGCGTCGCGCAGGTAGGCGAGCTGGTCGGCGTTGCGCCCCGCGCCCTCCACCTCGGCGGCGTAGCCCAGCCACAGGCGGGTCTGGCCGACCAGGTCGAGCGCGACGTTGGTCAGCGCGATGTCCTCTTCCAGCGCCGGGCCGCGGCCACACCATTCAGACAGGCGCTGGCCGAGCACCAGCGTGGTGTCGCCCAGGCGCAGCAGGTACTCGTGAAGATGAGCGAGCTTGTGGTTGTCCATGATCCGGGCCGTGTCAGATGTGCTTGACGGCTTCCGGCATCGGGAAGAACGTCGGATGGCGGTAGACCTTGCTGTTGGCGGGCTCGAACAGCGGGCCCTTGTCGCCGGGGCTGCTGGCGACCACGTCGGCGGCCTTCACCACCCAGACGCTGACACCCTCGTTGCGGCGCGTGTAGACGTCGCGGGCGTTGTTGATCGCCATTTCGCCGTCAGGCGCGTGCAGGCTGCCCACGTGCTTGTGGGCCAGGCCGTGCTGGCTGCGGATAAAGATCTCCCAAAGCGGCCACTCTTTCATGGCAACCTCCTGTGTGATGCGGGTTCGATGGGTAGCGGCGCCGTGCGCCGCAGGGTCAGGCGGCGGCTTGCTGCGCCGGCTTGTCGGCGTGGGCCACCAGTGCGTCGCGGAACCATGCGCCGTCGTCCCAGGCCTTGACGCGGGTGCGCAGGCGGTCGCGGTTGCACGGGCCGTTGCCCTGGATGACGTGGTAGAACTCGGACCAGTCGATCTCGCCGAAGTCATAGTGGCCGCGTTCCTCGTTCCACTTCAGTTCGGGATCGGGAATGGTCAGGCCCAGGTATTCGGCCTGCGGCACGGTCTGGTCGACCATCTTCTGGCGCAGCTCGTCGTTGGAGAACAACTTGATGCGCCATTGCATCGACTGCGCGCTGTTAGGCGAATCGCCGTCGGACGGGCCGAACATCATCAGCGCCGGCCACCACCAGCGGTTCAGCGCGTCCTGCGCCATCTGCTTCTGCTCGGGCGTGCCATTGCACAGCGACAGCAGGATGTCGTAGCCCTGGCGCTGGTGGAAGGACTCTTCCTTACAGACGCGCACCATGGCGCGCGCATATGGGCCGAACGAGCAGCGGCACAGCGGCACCTGGTTGATGATGGCCGAGCCGTCCACCAGCCAGCCGATCATGCCGATATCGGCCCAGCTCAGCGTGGGGTAGTTGAAGATGCTGGAATACTTGGCCTTGCCGCTGTGCAGGTCGCCCAGCATCTGGTCGCGCGACACGCCCAGCGTTTCCGCCGCGCTGTAGAGGTACAGGCCATGGCCGGCCTCGTCCTGGATCTTGGCCAGCAGCACCGCCTTGCGCTCCAGCGTGGGGGCGCGCGTGACCCAGTTGCCCTCGGGCAGCTGGCCCACGATCTCGGAATGGGCGTGCTGCGAGATCTGGCGCACCAGGGTCTTGCGATACGCCTCGGGCATCCAGTCCTTGGCTTCGATCTTGATGCCGGCATCCACGCGGGCCTGGAACTCGCGTTCCTGCGGGTCCATCTCTTCCATTGCGCGGAGCCTTGTCGCTCCTGTCTCCACCAGCTGTGCGTACATCGTCTGCTCCACCTGTTTTGCCCGTGATCGACGTCTTGATCTGCGTCAATCTCGTAAGTTGAAATGGATGGTAGTGATACAATTTGATTCAAGCAATCGACGTTTGTGTATCACTTTTGGAGACTCGCCGATGGCGAAGCCCGACCCGGATCCGGTTTCCCCGCGCGTGACGCGGCTGGCACGCGGGCTCAAGCTGGGCGCCAACTCGCTGCTGGTGACGCTGTTCGGCGACGTGGTCGCGCCGCGGCCCCAGGCGGTCTGGCTGGGCAGCCTGATCCGCCTGGCGGCGCCGTTCGGCATCAATGACCGGCTGGTGCGCACCGCCACCTTCCGCCTCACTGCCGATGACTGGCTGGCCGCCACGCGCATCGGCCGGCGCAGCTACTATGGGTTGTCGGAAGCCGGCCTGCAGCGTGTGCTGCACGCCGGCAAGCGCATCTACGCGGGCGAGGCGCCCGAGTGGGACGGCCGCTGGACGCTGGTGCTAGCGCGCAGTGACGTGCGCGCCACGATCCGGCAGCGCCTGAAGCGGGAATTGCTGTGGGAAGGGTTCGGTGCGATTGCGCCGGGGGTACTGGCTCACCCGAATGCCGACCTGGCGTCGCTGCGCGAGATCGTGCAGGCGACACACGCGCAGGAGTATGTGGCGGTGATGGAGGCCCGCAGCCTGGAAGCGTTCTCGCCCCGGCCGCTGCAGGTCTTGATGCAACAGACCTTCAAGCTGGGAGACGTAGCCGCCGCATGGCAGGCGCTGCTGCGTCGCTTTTCACCGCTGCTGGACGAAGCCGCGCAGCTGGCGCCGGCGGATGCCTTTTTCCTGCGCACGCTGCTGGTTCACGAATACCGGCGCGTGCTGCTGCGCGACCCCAACCTGCCGGAAGTGCTGCTTCCGGCGGACTGGCCCGGCCGCACGGCGCGCGGCCTGTGCAGCGCCATGTACCTGGCGCTGCTCGATGCCAGTGAGGACTATCTGCGCCGGAACGTGGAAGCGGCTCACGGCCCGCTGCTCAATGCGGGCCATGTCCTGCGCAAGCGCTTCCGGGCCGGCAGCCATGCAGCCGCCGCCCGTGACCACGCCGCGCCGTAAGGCGCCTCACAGGAAACGCTTGAGCAAGTGCGAAACGCGCCGGACACTCTTACTGTGCGGCAATGGTCCACTGCCGCTGCTCGCCAAGCCCGGTAATGCCCAGGCGCATGGCCTGTCCAGACTTCAGATAGATTGGCTGCGGCTTGATGCCGAGCCCGACGCCCGGCGGCGTGCCCGTCGAGATCACATCGCCCGGCTGCAGGCTCATGCACGAACTCACGTACGACACCAGCTTTGCGACGCTGAAGATCATGGTGCGCGTGTTGCCGTTCTGGTAGCGATGACCGTCCACTTCCAGCCACAGGTCCAGCACCTGCGGGTCGGGCACCTCGTCGCGCGTGACCAGCCACGGACCGATCGGGCCGAAGGTATCGAAGCCCTTGCCCTTGTCCCACTGGCCGCCGCGCTCGAGCTGCCATTCGCGTTCGGACACGTCATTGACCACGCAGTACCCGGCCACGTAGTCGAGTGCATTCGCCTCGTCGACATACTTGGCCGGCTTGCCGATCACGACGCCCAGCTCGACTTCCCAATCCGTCTTGGTCGAGCCGCGCGGGATCTCGACGTCGTCGTGCGGCCCGTTGATCGCGCTGGTCCATTTGTTGAAGATCACCGGTTCGCTCGGCACCGCCACGCCGGATTCGGCGGCGTGGTCGGCATAGTTGAGGCCGATGCAGATGAACTTTCCCACCTGCCCCACGCACGGTCCAATGCGCGGCTCGCCCGGGACGGCCAGCAGTGCGCGCAAGTCCAGTTCGCGCAACCGTGCCAGCGAGGCATCGGAGAGGACATCGCCGGCAATGTCGTCAACCACGCCAGACAGATCGCGGATCACGCCGTCGGCGTCGATCACGCCAGGCTTTTCCTGGCCCTTCGGCCCAAAACGCAGGAGTTTCATTTCAACTTGTTGAAGAAGGTAGTTGCTCTGTGTGGATTAATTCGACCAGCCGCCATCGATCAGGTGGATCTGGCCGGTCGTGAACGCGGCCTCGTCGGAAGCCAGGTAGGCCGCCAGCGCGGCAATCTCCTCAGGCCGGCCGATGCGCCCCATGGGCTGCCGCGCGACGAACGCCGCCTCGACCTCGCCGCGCGATTTCCCCTGCGCTGCGGCTTGATCGGCAATGCGTTGTTCGAGCGAGGGCGACGTCACGGTGCCGGGGCAGATCGCGTTGCAGCGGATGCCCTGCGCGATGAAATCCGCCGCCACCGCCTTGGTCAGGCCAATCACGGCAGCCTTCGATGCGCCGTAGACGAACCGATTCGGCACGCCTTTCACGCTCGACGCCGCTGAAGACATGTTGATGACCGAGCCACGCCCGCGCTCCAGCATGGCGGGTAGGAAGGCGCGGATCGTCCGATACATCGACTTGACGTTGAGGTCGAACGAGAAATCCCAGTCGTCCTCGCTGCATTCGAGCACCGTGCCGGCATGGACGAAACCAGCGCAGTTGAACAAGACGTCGATGGGCCCGAGCGCGTCAGCCAACGCGCGTACCTGGGCGCTGTCGCGCACATCCAGGCGTCGCGCTTCAAAAGGCGCGGCTTCGAGCGCCTCCACGCGGATGTCGGTGGCGACCACGCGCGCACCTTCCCGCGCAAATCGTTCCGCGCAGGCGCGCCCGATGCCCTGTGCAGCCGCCGTGACCAGCACGGTCTTGCCCGCAAGCCGGCCTTCGAACGCCTGCTGGGCAGCAGGCATGGTGGTGGTTGTACTCATCGATTCCGTTCCTTATTTGTTTGTCGCGCCCGGCGATTGATTTGCGAGACCTTCCCAGAGGCCGTTCAGGTAGACCGCCCCCAGAGCGCGGTCATACAGGCCGTAGCCCGGCTTGCCCGTTTCGCCCCAGATCATCCGGCCGTGATCCGGGCGCGCGTAGCCTTCGAAGCCGGTTTCGACATAGGCCTTGACGATCTCGGCCATGTCCAGCGAGCCGTCGGCCGAACGGTGCGAGGTCTCGTAGAAGTCGCCGTCGGCGCTGGTCTTCACGTTGCGCAGATGCGCGAAATGGATGCGGCCACGGCCGCCGAATTCCCGCACGAGCGCCGGAATATCGTTGCCTTGGTCGGCACCGAGCGAGCCGGAACACAACGTCAGGCCGTTGGCGGGGTCGTCGACAATGGACAGCAGGCGCAGCAGGTCCTCGCGGTTCTTGACGATGCGCGGCAGGCCGAAGATTGGGCGCGGCGGGTCGTCCGGATGGATCGCCATCTTGATGCCGGCCTCTTTCGCCACCGGAATGACCGCGCGCAGAAAGTATTCGAGATTGGCCCACAGCCCGGATTCGTCGAGCGCCTCGTACTCTCGCAGCAGCGCCTTGAGTTCTTCCGGGCGATAGCTCGCGTCCCAGCCCGGCAACTGGATGCCGTTGCTGATATCCAGCCGCTCGATCGCCTGCGCATCGAATGCGAGTGTGGTCGAGCCATCGGGCAGGCGCGTTTCCAGCGACGTGCGGGTCCAGTCGAACACCGGCATGAAGTTGTAGCAAACCACCTTCACCCCACATGCGGCCAGGCTGCGCAGCGTTTGCCCGTAGTTGGCGATCAGCGCGTCGCGCGTAGGCTTGCCGAGCTTGATGTCCTCGTGCACCGGCACGCTTTCGATCACCTCGAGCTTGAGCCCGTGCGTCTCGATCTTGTCCTTGAGCGCCAGGATCTTGTCGAGCGGCCACGCCTCGCCGACGGGAACATCGTAGATGGCCGAAACGATGCCGACCATGCCGGGAATCTGGCGGATGTGGGCCAGTGGCACGGGGTCAGTGTCGCCGTACCAGCGAAACGTCATTTTCATGATGACTTTCCTTTGAGCTCTTCGGGAAGCATTCGTAATATCGGCTGCGCGCCGTTACATCACCGCCCCAACCTGCCACGGCACGAATTCGTTCTGGCCGTAGCCGTGCGCCTCGCTCTTGGACCGCGTGCCCGATGCACAGTCCAGCATCATCTGGAAGATCGCCTCGCCCAGTTCATCGATGCTGGCGGCGCCGTCGACAATGCCGCCGCAGTTGAGGTCGATGTCGTCTTCCTGGCGCTCCCACAGCGCCGTGTTGGTCGCCAGCTTGAGCGACGGCGACGGCGCGCAGCCGTAGGCCGAGCCGCGCCCAGTCGTGAAGCAGATCAGGTTGGCGCCGGAGGCCACCTGGCCGGTCGCCGACGTTGGGTCGTAGCCGGGCGAATCCATGAACACGAAGCCCTTGGCGCGGATCGGCTGCGCATACTCGTACACGTCGACCAGGTTGGTCGTGCCACCCTTGGCAACCGCGCCCAGCGACTTTTCCAGAATCGTCGTCAGCCCGCCGGCCTTGTTGCCCGCCGACGGGTTGTTGTCCATCTCGCCGCCGTTGCGCTTGCAGTAGTCCTCCCACCAGGCGATGCGCGCGAGCAGCTTCTGGCCCACCTCCGGACTCACTGCGCGGCGCGTCAGAAGATGCTCCGCACCGTAGATTTCCGGCGTTTCCGACAGGATGGCCGTGCCGCCGTGCCGCACCAGACGGTCGACCGCCGCGCCCAGCGCCGGGTTGGCCGAAATGCCCGAGTAGCCATCCGAGCCGCCGCACTGCAACCCGACGCACAGGTGCGATGCGGGAACGGGCTCGCGCCGCACGCGGTTGGCATCGGCAAGCATCTCGCGCACCATGGCGATCCCGCGCTCGATGGTCTTGCGCGTGCCACCGCTGTCCTGGATCGTGAAGGTGCGCAGGCGCGTCTTGTCACCCTCCAGCCCTCCGGTTTCGAGCACGCCGCCGATCTGGTTCGTCTCGCAGCCAAGACCGACAAACAGCACCGAGGCGAAATTCGGATGCGCGGCATAACCGGACAGCGTGCGGCGCAGGATGGCAATGCCCTCGCCTTGCATGTCGATGCCGCAACCAAGTCCGTGCGTGAGCGCGATGACGCCGTCGACATTCGGAAAATCCGCCAGCGCTTGCGGGTGAACGTCACGGCGGAAGTGATCGGCAATCGCGCGCGCGACGGTCGCCGAGCAGTTCACGCTCGTCAGCACGCCGATGTAGTTGCGGGTCGCAACGCGGCCATCCGCGCGGCGGATGCCCATGAACTGCGCAGGCTCCGGCACGCAGGCGGTCGGGTGCGCGTCGGCACAGAACGCGTGCTCGCGGGCGAATTCCGCCATGCCCAGGTTATGCACGTGCACATGCTGGCCCCGTGAAATAGCGTCGCGCGCCACGCCGATGATCTGGTTGTAGCGCTTGACGGACTCGCCCTTGGCGATGTCGCGCGTCGCGATCTTGTGGCCCGGCGGAACCAGCCCGGACACCACCAGCGCTTCGGAGTCGATCCGGGTGCCGGACATGAGTTGCCGGGTGGCGATGACGACATCGTCATTGGGATGCAGGCGGATCACCGCCTGCGCGGCGGACGCTAAAGTCAACATGAAACAGCCTCGAAAACGGGGGGAAAAGAATGAATCAAAGCGACGAGCGCGCGGCTTCCGGCATCGTGCGGCCATCCGGCTCGATGGACAGCGGCTCGATTTTGCCGACGATCATCAGATAGCTGAACGCACCCAGGAAGCAGAACCCGCCCGCAACGATGAGCGGAATCGTGAACGAGCCCTTGGTGATTTCGAGCATCACGCCAGTGAAGGTGGTGATGAAGATGCCCGCCAGGTTCGACGCAAAGTTCTGGATGCCGCCAATCGACGCCACATGGCGCGGCGTGGGTGCGACATCGCCGGGCAGCGACCAGATGCTGGCGGCAGCAAAGGCGAGGCTGCCGTACGAAATGCCAAAGAACAGCAGCACCAGGTAGACGTTGGTGGTGAATGCCGACAGCGTGATGGCCGACGACATCAGCATGCCGCCCACCATGCAGGTCTTGCGCGCGGCGGTCAGGCTCCAGCCGCGGCGGTACAGCGCATCGGACACGAAGCCGCCCAGCCAGCCGCCCGGGATCGCGATCAGCGCGGGAATCATCCCGAGCGTGCCGAGCGCCTTCAGCGAGAAGCCATGCGTCTGCACCAGATAGGTGGGAAACCACGTGATGAAGAAATAGATGACGAAGTTCAGGCAGAAGAAGCCCAGCATCATGCCCCACAGCGTGCGGTGGCGGAACAGCGAGCCCCAGGTGACTTCCTGCCCCGCAGCGCGGGCTTGCGGTGCTTGCACGACGTCGTGCTCGCCCGTCATGTCACCATGCGCGGGGGCGCGGTAGATGATCAGCCAGCCGACGATCCACACCGCGCCAACCAGGCCGGTGATGACGAACGCGGCCTTCCAGCCGAGCGTGCTGATGATCAGCGCAACCAGCGGAATCGACAGCGCGGAGCCCACGCGCGACCCGCTGTCGAAGATGCTGGTGGCCAGCGCGCGCTGCTCCGGCTTGAACCACTGGCTGACCAGCTTTGCGCACGACGGATACGCACCCGCCTCGCCCACGCCGAGCAGCAGCCGGCAGCCGAACATGCCGGCGACGCTCGTGGCGAATGCGGTGACGGCCGTGAACAGCGACCACCAGCCGACAGCAAGCGGCAGCGCAATGCGCGCCCCGACACGATCTACAAACCAGCCGAATGGCATCTGCATGAACGCGTAGGTCCAGAAGAACCCGCTCAGGATCAGGCCCATCTCGGCGGGCCCGATGTTGAGTGCCTTCTGGATTTCAGGCGCCGCAACCGCCAGATTCGCACGGTCGACGTAGTTCACGGCGATCGCCAGAAAACAAAACAATATGACGACCCATCGCATCTTCCTCATCACTGTGTCTCCTTTGGTGCCGGCATCTGTCGTGTCGTATAAGCAGCCCGCCGTGATGCCGTCAAGGCGGGCCGTCTTTCTCGTTGCGTCCGCTCTGGCGGCGGCTCGCAGGGTGATCGAATGCTGTTGGCGGCTTCGCGTTGGCGGGAAGCTGCCGGTGCGGCTGCATCAAGCCGGGATCGAAACGCGCAGTGCCGTGTTCAGGCGCGGCTGGCTCAAGTTCAGGCCAAACTCGCGCGCCATGTCGATCACCGGCTGGAAGCGGCGCGCCTTCTTCTGCTCATGGTTGCGGGCGATGTCGGACAGGCGGTGGTCGAGAAACGGATTTTCGAAACGCTCGCGCACATCGTCGAGGTACGCGCGCGCCGCGTCGCCCTTGCCCGACGCGTCGAAGACCGGCAGCACTTCGTCGCGCCACAGCGATTCCAGATCGGTGCGCAATGCCGGATCGCGCATTGCATGAAGCGTGTTCTCATCGGCCCGGCGGCCATCGACAAGCCAGCGCTCGGCCAAGTAGGTATGCCCGAGATTCAGCAGCAGGAGCTTGAGACGTTCGTAATGCGGCAGGTCGTCGGTCACCGCCATCGCATCGTGCTCGCACGGCAGCACCATGCCTGCGCGGCGCTCGATGGCCCACAGCGCATACGGTTCGGCAATGGCGCCGATGGGCCGGATCGGCTCCGACACGATGCGATCCACGAGCGAGTTCACCCAGATGCAGGTCTGCTCGATGTAGCGGACGAAGGCCGCATCGGCCAGCCACTCGCGAGCGATATCGGCGACGAGCGCACGCAGCGTGTCGCCGTTGTTCGAGATGAGTTCGCATGGCAGCAGCGTCAGCGGTGCTGCGTCGGCCGCAAAGCGTGCGTGCAGCAAGACCACGAGCTTGGCCGCAAAGCCAAGCGGCACGCGCGCCCCTGGCGCCAGCAGATCCGCGGTGTCTTCGGTAAAGCTGGCGTAACCGCTGTCGCTCGTGTTGGAGATCACCACCTTGGCATCGCGTGCGAAGCGCTCGCGCACGAGCGGCCAGTCGGTGTTGGCATCGAGCGCCTCGCTGATGGCGGAGCATTCGGTGGTGGCGTCGATTACCGTGTCGCGCCGCACGCCGCGAATCCGTACCGGGTAATGCCCTTGCACACGCAATGCCCCGATGCGGGCGCGGCTTTCCGGATTGGAGGTGGTCTGTACGACAGTGACATGCCCAAGTGCTCGGCCCGCGCCAAGCGCCTCGGAGATGAAGAGATCCGCATGCGCCTGCAAGAATCGGCTGGTGCCGAACTGGAGAATCGGATTGCCCATGACGCTCGCTCCGCGTTCAGCAGGCGACCAGCGCCTTGATGACGCCGGCGTTTGGATCGAGCAGTCTGGGGAATTCGGCCGGCAGGTCGCCGAGCGCGAGCGTGTGCGTGTTCAGCGCCGCCGTGGGAATCTTGCCCGCGCGCATGGCATCGAGCACGGTTTCGAAGTCGGCAGGCGTCGCGTTGCGGCTCGCGAGCAAGGTCGTCTCGCGCTTGTGGAATTCCGGATCGGAGAACGAAATGCGGTGGCTGACGATCGACACCAGCACATACTTGCCGCCGTGCGCGACAAATTCCAGGCCGCGTTCCATCGCCTTGATGTTGCCAGTCGCGTCGAACACGGCATCAAAGAACTCGTTGTTCGTGAGCTCGGCAAGCTGCTTGGCGTCGGTTGCGGCCTCGGTGGTATCCAGGAGCACCGCGTGGTCGGCGTTCAGCGCTTCGGCGCAGACAGACAGGCGGTCGGCACGTCCATCCAGCACGGCAACCCGCGCGCCGCGCAGCTTCGCAAACGTCACCACGGCCATGCCGATCGGCCCGGCGCCCACGACCAGCACGCGCTGCTCGGGCTTGACGTCGGCACGCGCCACTGCGTGCGCACCGATGGCAAGGAATTCGATCATTGCCGCCTGGTCCAGCGTGACGCCGTCGGCCTTGAAGACGAATGCTTGCGGAACAGCAAGGTATTCGACCATCCCGCCATCCGCATGCACGCCGAGCACGCGGATGTTCACGCAGCAATTGGTCTTACCAGCTCGGCATGCGACGCAGTGCCCGCACGACAGGTAAGGCATCACGTAGACCTGGTCCCCCGCCTTCACGCGCGCATCCGCCGGCGCCGACTCCACGATGCCGGACAGCTCATGTCCCATCACCCGCGGGTACGACAGATACGGCTGGTTGCCGGTGTAGATATGGAGATCCGTGCCGCACACGCCCACGCGCTTCACACGAATCAGGACATCGTCGGGCCCGGCTTCGGGAATGGGCTGGTCGGTGACGGCAAGCTTGCCGGGTTCTTCGCAAATGACGGTTTTCATCGGGCTCGGGGACGGATTGGGGTGCTGCAATACCAGCGCGTCACACATTGCGTCTGGTCTGACCAGATCGAAAAATATAAAAATTTGCTAAACTGGTCAAGCCAATTTTCCGAACTCAGGGAAACTCCGAATGCCGGCAGTCGGGTGCAGGAACGTGCCAGTGCCAACGGCTTCGATTTACAATCGCCGCACCCTGTGCCGGCCGAGAAGCAGCCGGCGCCCGCATTGATAGGAATCACTCCGTGGCTGTCAAACCTGCCGAGACGCGTCGTCTCTATCTCCAGATCGCCGACAAACTGCGCGCGTTGATCGATCAACCGGACTTCGCACCAAACGGACGCTTGCCGTCCGAGCGCGTGCTGGCGGAACGGCTGGGCGTGTCACGGCCGTCGGTGCGGGAAGCGCTGGTGGCGCTGGAACTGGAAGGCCGGGTCGAGATCCGCATGGGCTCCGGCGTCTATATCTGCGCCACGCCCAATGCAGCGGCCAATGCCGCGCCCCCGGAAACGGAACTCGGTGACAGCCTGCTCGACATCATGGCCGCCCGCGCGGTGATCGAAGGCGCCATTGCCGCGAGCGTCGCGCCTTTCAGCAAGCCCAAGGCGTTGAAGGTGCTGCGCGGCATCTATGAAACAATGGCGCAGGAAGTTGAGGCCGGGCAGGTTCCGATCGGCGCAGACCGGGCGTTTCATGTCGCGATTGCGCAGATGACAGGCAACGACGTGCTGGTGCGCACCGTCACCGCACTGTTCGACGAACGGCATAGTCCGCTGTCAACCAAGCTGCGCGGGCACTTTGAAAGCGAAAGCACGTGGGCTGCCGCGCTCGACGAGCACAAGGACATCCTCGAAGCGCTGGAAGCACGCGATGCGATCCAAGCGCAAGCGGCCATGCAGCGCCATTTGAAAGCATCGCTCGAGCGGGTCATGGCCCGCCCCAAACATACCTGATCGAATGCGCGCGTCCGACCCGCCCGTCGACACGACGGAGCGGCCAACCCTCAGTACGTCTCGAGGTGCAAGCGGCCCTCACGTTTGAGGCCGTCAGCCAGCGCCTCCCACTGCAACCCCGCCTGCTGCGCCACGTCGCGCAGCGCCAGCACCACGCCCTCTTCCATGCTCTTGAGCCCGCAAACATAGAAGTGCGTGTCGGGGCTTGCCAGCAGTGCGGCCAGATCCGCCGCGCGCTCGCGCATCAGGTCCTGCACATAGCGCCTGGGCTGCCCCGCCGTGCGCGAGAACGCCAGGTTGATGTCGATGAAGTCCTTGGGCAGGTTCTGCAGCGGGCCGAAGTAAGGCAGCTCTTCGCGCGTGCGCGCGCCGAAGAACAGCATCAGCTTGCCGCCGTCGAACTTGCCGGCCTTGCGCAGGCGCCGGCGCCATTCGGTCATGGCGCGCATCGGTGCGCTGCCGGTGCCGGTGCAGATCATCACGATGTTGGAGCGCGCGTGGTTCGGCATCAGGAAGCTGGCGCCGAACGGCCCGATCACTTCCACCTTGTCGCCCACCTGCAGGTCGCACATGTAGTTGGAGGCCACGCCGCGAACGGGGTTGCCGTCGTGGTCCTGCAGCACGCGCTTGATGGTCAGCGACAGGTTGTTGTAGCCGGGCCGCTCGCCGTTGCGCGGACTGGCGATCGAGTACTGGCGCGCATGGTGCGGGCGGCCGCTGGCGTCGGCACCCGGCGGGACGATGCCGATGGACTGGCCTTCCAGCACCGGGAACGGGGTCGCGCCAAAGTCCAGCACGATATGGTGGGTGTCGTACTCGCGGCCGACCTCGGTGACGCGCGCGTTGCCGGTCACCGTGGCGGTGATGGTCTTGTGCGCGGATTTCGCGCCATACAGGTTGGTGTAGGCGTGCGCGGCGGACCACGGCGGCACGGTGGCGCCGTAGCGGGCGCTGTTGAACACTTCCTCGCCGGTGCCGGCCAGCGGCGATGCCGTCGCGGCTTCGGGCGCGGCGGCCTGCGCGTCGGCGCCGGGCGCCAGGTCGGCCAGTTGCTCGGGGGACAGTTCTTCCGGCAGCGTGTCCCAGCCCAGTTGCTCCTCGATGCTGTAGGCGCGCAGGCGGGGCATGGCGCGCCAGTTGTCGATCGAGCCGGTCGGGCACGGAGAAATGCAGGCCATGCACAGATTGCACTTGTCGGCATCGACCACGTAGTTGCGCGCGTCATGCGTGATCGCGCCCACCGGGCAGGTGGCTTCGCAGGTGTTGCAGCGGATGCAGATCTCGGGATCGATCAGGTGCTGCTTGATGACTTGAATTTCTGCCATGTCCATGGCGGTCTCCACAAATTCAGAGTGCTTGCAGGGCGAATATCCTCTGCCCTCGGTGTTCCCCTCTCCCCTCAGGGGGGGGTGGGGTGAGGGGTGGTTTAAGCACCGGCGCTTCGTTGATGCTCCCGCCCTCACCCCCGCCCCTCTCCCGCAGGCGGGAGAGGCGAGCAAACCCACAGCGCGGGAAATGCCAGTGGCTCAGTTGAAGCGCACGTATTCGAAATCCACCGGCTGGCGGTTGATGCCCATCACCGGCGGCGCGATCCAGTTGGCGAACTTGCCCGGCTCGACCACGCGGCCCATCAGGCTGGCGACAAAGGCGCGGTCGCCATCGGTGGGCAGCCACTGGTCGCGGAAGTCGCGCCATTCGGCATCGGAGATCACGCGGCCGTCCGGCGATACCTTGACCCCGGCCAGCGCGCCGATATTGCGGTGGAAGGCCTTGTGCGGCACCTTCAGGCGGAACGGGATGCCGGCCTTGTCGATGACCTTGTTCCAGCGCTCGATGCCGGCCATGCTGTCCTTGATGTAGTCGTCGCGCAGCACTTCATTGAGCGCGTTGAGCATCGGCACTTCCTTCTCGCTCAGCTGGCCGTTCTGCGCCTGCAGGATGCGGTAGGTCTGGCCCTTGAGCACGTGGTCGTCCATGCGCTTGCCTTCTTCGTAGCGGCCCTTCAGGCCGGTGCTGTAGAAGGTGGCGGCATTGCTGGACTCGTCGGCGCCGAACAGGTCGATGGTGACGCTGTAGTGGAAGTTCAGGTAGCGCTGCAGGGTCGGCAGGTCGATCACGCCGGCGGCGCGCAGCTTCGCCGGGTCATCGGTCTTGAGCTCGTTCATCACCTGGCAGGTGCGCTGGATCACGCGCGACACGCCGGACTCGCCCACAAACATGTGGTGCGCTTCCTCGGTCAGCATGAACTTGGTGGTGCGCGCGAGCGGGTCGAAGGCGCTTTCGGCCAGCGCGCACAACTGGAACTTGCCGTCGCGGTCGGTGAAGTAGGTGAACATGAAGAACGACAGCCAGTCAGGCGTCTGCTCGTTGAACGCCTGCAGGATGCGCGGGTTGTCCTGCTGGCCGCTGCGGCGCTCCAGCAGGGCCTCGCCCTCCTCGCGGCCGTCGCGGCCGAAGTGCTTGTGCAGCAGGTAGACCATGGCCCACAGGTGGCGACCCTCTTCCACATTCACCTGGAACAGGTTGCGCAGGTCATACATGCTGGGCGCGGTCAGGCCCAGGTGGCGCTGCTGCTCGACCGACGCCGGCTCGGTATCGCCCTGCGTCACGATGATGCGGCGCAGGTTGGCGCGGTATTCGCCGGGGACGTCCTGCCACGCGTCTTCGCCCTTGTGGTCGCCAAAATGGATCTTGCGGTTGGCCTCGGCCGGGTTCAGGAAGATGCCCCAGCGGTAGTCCGGCATCTTGACGTGGCCAAAGTGGGCCCAGCCCTGCGGATCGACGCTGATGGCGGTGCGCAGGTAGATGTCATGCTGGTGCGAGCCTTCCGGACCCATGTCGTTCCACCAGCTCAGGTAGTTGGGCTGCCATTGCTCGAGCGCGCGCTGCAGGGTGCGGTCTTCGCTCAGGTTGACGTTGTTGGGAATCTTGTCGCTGTAGTTGATGCCGGACATGGGGGTCTCCTTCGGGGGACGATTCGGTTGTCGTGTAAATCTGGATCAGACGCGGTTCCAGTCGAAGGCGGCCTTGTCGCCCTTGCCGTAGACCTTGAGCGCCCCCTTGTCGCCGACCGCGTTGGGGCGCTGGAAGATCCAGTTCTGCCACGCAGTCAGGCGGCCGAAGATGCGGGTGAACATGTTTTCCTGGCCGTTGAAGCGCAGGTTGGCTTCCATGCCGGTGAGCGCATCGGGCGACATCGCCACGCGCTCTTCCAGCGCGATGCGCACTTCGTCGGTCCAGTCGATGTCGTCGGGGTTGGCGGTGACCAGGCCCAGCGCATGGGCGGCATCGGCATCGAGCGGCTGGCCGGCTTTGGCGCGCACGGCGTCCAGCGCGGGCTGCTCGTCATAGAAGCGGCGGCCCAGGCGGCTCTGGCCGGTGGCCATCGGGTACAGGCCGAAGTTGACTTCCGCCACGGTGATCTTCGGCGCGCGGTCTTCGTCGTCCGGCAGCGCCAGGTGGTAGCTGCGGTCGCAGGCCAGCGCCAGTTCCAGGAAGGTGCCGGCAAAGCACGATTGCGGCTCGATCAGCGCGAACAGGCTGCGCGACGACACATCCAGCCGGCTCAGCGTGCGGCGCAGCAGGCCGATGGTCTCGCGCACCAGCCAGTGGTCCTTGTGCGCCAGCAGCGTGGCGTCGGTGGCCAGCACGGCGGCGGCATCGCCGCTGGTCTTGATCAGCCAGGTGCCGATGTCCAGTTCATTGGTGCGCATCGACAGGATGGCGTCTTCCAGTTCGCGCGCCAGTTGCAGCGGGTACCAGGCGGCGCCGGCAGCGGCGATCTCGTCGATGCCCTGCGGCTGCGCGCCGGTGGGGGCCTTGACCGTGAAGGTGGCGGTGCGCCCGGCACGGTCGATCTCGACCGTCACATGGGTGTAGCGCAGCGCATCGGCTTCGATGGTGCGTTCGATCGGGGCCAGCGCCACGCCCTTGCCGTCGGCCGGGCGGTCGCTCTGCGCGGCCAGCGCCAGCGCGCGCTCCTGCACCTTCTGCGCGAACACGGCCGGCTTGGCGATGTCGTCGACCAGGCGCCAGTCCTTGGCACGCTGGCCGCGCACGCCTTCGGTGGTAGTGCAGAAGATATCGGCCAGGTCATGGCGCACATGGCGCTTGTCGGTCACGCGGGTCAGGCCGCCAGTGCCAGGCAGCACGCCCAGCAGCGGCACTTCCGGCAGGCTCACGGCCGACGAGCGGTCGTCCACCAGCAGGATCTCGTCGCAGGCCAGCGCCAGCTCATAGCCGCCGCCGGCGCAGGCGCCGTTGACCGCGGCCAGGAACTTCAGGCCGCTGTGCGCCGACGAGTCCTCGATGCCGTTGCGGGTCTCGTTGGTGAACTTGCAGAAGTTGACCTTCCACGCATGGCCGCTGACCCCCAGCATGAAGATATTGGCGCCGGAGCAGAACACCTTGTCCTTGCCGCTGGTGACGACCACGGTGCGCACTTCCGGGTGCTCGAAGCGGACGCGGTTGAGCGCGTCGTTCAGCTCGATGTCGACACCAAGGTCGTAGCTGTTGAGCTTGAGCTTGTAGCCGGGACGCAGGCCGGCGTTCTCGTCGATATCCACCGCCAGCGTGGCGACGGGGCCGTCGAACGTCAGCTTCAGATGTTTGTATTGGGAGGGGGCGGTCTGGTAGTCGACGCGGGGGGCGGTGGTCACGGCGGTGTCTCCTCTGCAAAACTGCACGATAGTGCGTGAACTGAGCTTTGATAAAACGCACTATAGTTCATGAATTAGCACTAGAGCAAGAAATATTGTGCAGAATCCAGAGGAAGAGATGCCAGCATCGCATAGTCGCGTGCAGGCTCGACAAAATGTGACGCGGTCGTGCTAAGTCGCGCCTTGTTTGCCATATTCTGGCCAGGTATTGGGGGAAATGGCAGAGCCTGACCGATGGCGGAGAACACTGCCCGTCGCCGGTCGGGTTAACCCAGACCATGCAATATAATGCTTGACACTTATTTGGCTGGGCTCTATTTTTCCATCAATGCACAATAATGCATGAGTCCGGTGCCAGCGACCGGCAACACAGATGGAGCCCCCCTGATATGCCTGCACGCCCTTCCCAGGCCGCATTCCGCAGCCAGATCGCGCAGCTGACCGCGCAACTGGCCGGCCGCCCCCTCGATATCTCACTGGACGCCTGGCTGAATGCCGAGCACGGCGCCGGCAGCCCCACGTACCAGCAACTGAAGGACGCCTGCCAGGCCGGCGTGGCCGAAGGCTGGCTGTGCGACCGCGAAGGCGGCGGCATCCGCTACGGCCGCATCTTCAAGCCCGCCGACGACCTGCACGGCTTCTCGGTCGACGTGGTCGACATGCAGGACATTGCCGGCCCGCACCATACCCATCCCAACGGCGAGATCGACCTGATCATGCCGCTCGAGGGCGAGGCGCAGTTCGACGGCCGCCCCGCCGGCTGGCTGGTGTGCCCGCCGGGCAGCGCCCACCGCCCCACCGTCAGCAACGGCCGCGCGCTGGTGCTCTACCTGCTGCCGGAAGGCCGCATCGACTTCACGCGCTGAGATCCTCCATGACTGAATTGCTATCCAACTACCTTGGCGGCAAGTGGCTGGCCGGCAGCGGCGCCGGCACGCCCTTGTTCGATCCGGTGCTGGGCGACGAACTGGTGCGCGTGGACGCCACCGGCCTGGACCTCGCGGCCGGCTTCGCCTTTGCCCGCGAACAGGGCGCGGCAGCCCTGCGCGCGCTGACCTACCGCCAGCGCGCGGCGTTGCTGACTGACATCGCCAAGGTGCTGCAGGCCAATCGCGATGCCTATTACGACATCGCCACGGCCAACAGCGGTACCGTAAAGAACGACTCGGCAGTCGACATCGACGGCGGCATCTTCACGCTCGGCACTTATGCAAAACTGGGCGATACACTCGGCGACCGGCATTACCTGCTGGACGGCGAAGCCGCGCGGCTGGGCAAGGACCCATTGTTCCAGTCGCAGCACGTGCTGGTGCCCACGCGCGGCGTGGCGCTGTTCATCAATGCCTTCAACTTCCCGGGCTGGGGCTTGTGGGAGAAGGCGGCGCCGGCACTGCTGGCCGGCGTGCCGGTGATCGTCAAACCCGCCACTGCCACGGCCTGGCTGACCCAGCGCATGGTGCGCGACGTGGTCGAGGCAGGCGTGCTGCCGGCAGGCGCGTTGTCAGTGGTTTGCGGCAGCTCGGCCGGGCTGCTGGACCCGTTGCAGCCGTTTGACGTGGTGTCGTTCACCGGTTCGGCCGATACCGCCGCAGTGATCCGCTCGCATCCCGCCATCGCGCAACGCTCTGTTCGGGTAAATATCGAAGCCGACAGCATCAATTCCGCCGCGCTGCTGCCGCAGGACGGCCCCGACACCGCCGCCTTCGACCTGCTGGTGAAGGAAGTCGTGCGCGAGATGACGGTCAAGTCCGGGCAGAAATGCACCGCCATCCGGCGCGTGTTCGTGCCTGAAGCGCTGTATGCCCAGGCCGCCGAGGCCATCGGCGCACGGCTGTCGAAAGTCACCGTGGGCAACCCGCGCAACGATACGGTGCGCATGGGCGCGCTGGTCAGCCGGGCGCAGTTCAACGCCGTGCAGGACGGGCTGGCAAACCTGCGCAAACACGCACAGGTGCTGCATGACGGCACGCAGCGGCCACTGGTGGATGCCGCCCCGGCCGTGGCCTGCTGCATCGGCCCGACGCTGCTCGGCGTGACCGATGCGGACGCTGCCGCAGCCGTGCATGACACCGAAGTGTTCGGCCCGGTAGCCACGTTGCTGCCCTACCGCGATACGGCGCACGCGCTTGCGCTGGTACGCCGGGGCCAGGGCTCGCTGGTGGCATCGCTCTATGGCAGCGACACCGCCGCACTGGGCGCTGCAGCGGTCGAGCTGGCCGACAGCCACGGCCGCGTGCATGTGATCTCGCCCGACGTGGCGCAGTTGCACACCGGCCATGGCAACGTCATGCCGCAATCGCTGCACGGCGGCCCCGGCCGCGCCGGCGGCGGCGAAGAGCTGGGCGGCCTGCGCGCCCTGCACTTCTACCACCGGCGCAGCGCCATCCAGGCCAGCACCGCGGTCCTCGACGCGCTCGCCTGACCGTTCAAGCCAACCCGCTTCACCGCGCCGCCACGCCCGCATGGCGGCGCGCGGCACACCGTCCACCAGCAACGGGGAGACACCCATGAACGCCACGCCCGCAGAGACACCGGTCCGGCCACCCGGCCCGTCCTTCAACTTTGCCGAGCACCTGCTTGGCTGCAATGCCGGGCGCGCCGGCAAGGTGGCCTATGTCGATGACGACGGCCGGCTCACCTATGGCGAACTGGCGCAGCAGGTGCAGCGCCTGGCCGCCGCGCTGCTCGGCGCCGGCATCCGCCGCGAAGAGCGCGTGCTGCTGCTGATGCACGACTGCACCGACTGGCCGGTCTGCTTCCTGGGCGCGATGTACGCCGGCATCGTGCCGGTGGCCGTGAACACCTTGCTGACCGCAGAGGACTACATCTACATGCTGCAGCACAGCCGCGCGCAGGCGGTGCTGGTATCGGCCGCCCTGCTGCCCGTGCTGCAGGAGGCGCTGGCACGTCCCGGGCATGAAGTCGGGCAGGTATTCGTGTCCCGTGCGCATGAGCCGCTACCCGATGGCATGGCGGCGCTGGATGCGGTGCTTGCCGCGCAAACGCCGCTGCCAGCGCCTGCCGCCACCAGTTGCGACGATCCCGGCTTCTGGCTTTACTCGTCCGGCTCGACGGGCCAGCCCAAGGGCGTGGTGCACAGCCACGGCAACCCGTACTGGACCGCGGCGCTCTATGCCGGCCCGGTGCTCGGCCTGCAGGAGCAGGACGTCTGCTTCTCGGCGGCCAAGCTGTATTTCGCCTACGGGCTGGGCAACGGGCTCAGCTTCCCGCTCAGCGTCGGCGCCACGGTGGTGCTGATGGCCGAGCGGCCAACGTCCGAGGCCACCTTCCGCCGCTGGCTCCAGCACAAGCCAACCGTGTTCTTCGGCGCGCCGACCGGATACGCCGGCATGCTCGCCTCGCCCGCGCTGCCGGCACGCGCCGAGGTGGCATTGCGGCTGTGCTCGTCCGCCGGCGAGGCGCTGCCCGCCGATATCGGCCAGCGTTTCACCGCACATTTCGGCTGCGAGATCATCGACGGCATCGGCTCCACCGAGATGCTGCATATCTTCCTGTCCAACCGCCCCGGCCAGGTGCGCTACGGCACCACCGGCTGGCCGGTGCCGGGCTACGCCATCGAGCTGCGCGACGAAGACGGCCGCCCGGTGCCAGACGGCGAGATCGGCGACCTCTATATCCAGGGCCCCAGCGCCGCGATGATGTACTGGGCCAACCGCGAGAAATCGCGCGAGACCTTCCGCGGCGGCTGGACCAAGAGCGGCGACAAGTACGTGCGCAACCCGGATGGCAGCTACAGCTACGCCGGGCGCAGCGACGACATGCTCAAGGTCAGCGGCATCTATGTGTCGCCGTTCGAGGTCGAGGCCACGCTGGTGCAGCACCCCGCAGTGCTGGAAGCCGCGGTGATCGGCGTACCCGACCATGAGGGGCTGATCAAGACTAAGGCCTTCGTGGTGCTCAAGGCGGGCGCGCGGCTCGGCGACGGCGAACTGAAGGCCTTCGTCAAGGAGCGGCTGGCCGCCTACAAGTACCCGCGCGCGATCGAGTTCGTCGAGACGCTGCCCAAGACCGCCACCGGCAAGATCCAGCGCTTCATGCTGCGCGAACGAGAACTGCAGGCCGCCGCAGAGCGCGCCGCTGCGGTGGCGTGAGCGGCAACGCCGCCCGCCCCGAGACATCACCATACCGGAGACAAACCATGCGTCAGATCGATGTCCACAAGCTGGCCGACGAGGCCCGCTTCAACCGCTTCCATGCGCTGATCCTTTCCTGGTGCGCGCTGATCATCATCTTCGACGGCTATGACCTCGCCGTGGCCGGCATCGCCCTGCCGTCGATCATGAAAGAGATGGGCGTGACCCCCACCAGCGCCGGCTTCATGGTCAGCTCGGCGCTGTTCGGCATGATGTTCGGCGCGATCTTCCTCGGCACCGTGGCCGACCGCATCGGCCGCAGGCGCGCCATCGCCATCTGCATCCTGCTGTTCAGTGTCTTCACCGCGGCGGCGGGCTTTACCAGCGATCCGGTGACGTTCAGCGTCATGCGTTTCCTGGCGGGGCTGGGCATTGGCGGCGTGATGCCCAACGTGGTGGCGCAGATGACCGAGTACGCGCCGCGCAAGCTGCGCGGCACGCTGGTGACGCTGATGTTCAGCGGCTACTCGGTCGGCGGCATGCTGGCCGCATTGCTGGGCAAGGGGCTGATTGAAAGCTACGGCTGGCAGTCGGTGTTCATCGCCGCCGGCCTGCCGGCGGTGCTGGTGCCGCTGGTGCTGCGCTCGCTGCCGGAGTCGATGCCCTACCTGATCCGCACCGGCCAGACCGCGGCGCTGCAGGCTGTGGCGTCGCGGCTCGTGCCCTCGCATCGCCCGCAAGCCGGTGACACGTTTACCCTGCCCGCCGATGACAAGGCCGGCAGCGCGCCGATCCGGCGCCTGTTCCAGGACGGCCGCGGCTTCAGCACGGTGATGTTCTGGGTGGCGTTCTTCATGTGCCTGTTCATGGTGTACGCGCTCAGCTCCTGGCTGGCCAGGCTGATGGCGGGCGCCGGCTACAGCCTGGGCTCGGCGCTGACCTTCGTGCTGGCGCTGAACTTCGGCGCCATGCTCGGCGCCATCGGCGGGGGCTGGCTGGCCGACCGCCTGCCGATCAAGCATGTGCTGATCGGCATGTATGCGCTGGCCGCGATATCGATCACGCTGCTGGGCTATCCGATGCCCAGCGCCGCGCTGTTCGTCGTGGTGGGCCTGGCGGGTGCTTCCACCATCGGCACGCAGATCGTCACCTATGCCTATGCGGGCCAGTTCTACCCGATGGCGGTGCGCGGCACCGGCATCGGCTGGGCTTCCGGCGTGGGGCGCAGCGGTGCCATCCTGGCACCGATCGTGATCGGCGTGCTGGTGGGGATGTCGCTGCCGCTGCAGCAGAACTTCATGGCGATGGCGATCCCGGCAGTGATTGCGGTGGGGGCGGTGTCGATGATCAACCATCGGCGTTCGGCATCGGCGCAGGCGGATGTTGATGTGCTGCCCGTGGGGACGGCTGTGAAAAAAGCCTGAAGAGAATCCTGCTTGCCAGTTGTTGGCGCCCCCTCCGGCGGGAGGGAAGCGAACCGGCCTCAGCGCTGGCAATCCAGCACCTCGTGGCGGCGGCACCAGGGGCACTGCCCGTCACGCCGGCAGGGTTGGCCCGAAAGTGGTATCATGCAACTTCTTATGCACGGATCGGCAACGCCCGACATCTGTGCGCCAGCCGCAAGACAATCTCACAAAAGCATTCAGCGGCGGCATATCGGGCGTACACCCGATGCGTCCTTGGGCCAGCTTGTGCAGAACGGCCCACCACCCTATCCGACCGGCGGCACGTCCGCTCCGCAGCGATCGCCCCTGTACCTGGCGCATCGGCTTGCGCAGGCATGGTCCACTTCACGCCAGATGCAACGCCTGCGCAGCCGCGCGGGCCCGACGCTGGCCTACAGCAACGGCGAACGGCCGCCACCGCGCGACGCCTGCATCGGAACGATGCTCCGCGCCCCTGCGGCCACGCCCATGAACAGGCATCACATTGAATCGACTCAACACTACCCCTTATACCGTCTCCGTCTATCCCATCCAGCAGGAACCCGGCCTCTGGTTCGCGACCTACATGATTGCGGAATACCGCAATGGCGCCGAACGCATCGTGGCCAACGTGGCCATGCGTCACGACACGCACCGCTCTGAAGCCCGCGCCAGGCAGTCCGCCCGCCGTGCCGGCGAACGCGCCGCGGCACGCCTGCGCCAGCAGTAAGCCAGACCCGCAAGCCTCATCCCATCGGCCAGCTGGTGTCCATCTGGCCATCACCACAGCGCGCGCACGCAAGGCGCGGCTACAGCAAGGAGCCTCCTTGGCAAAAGAAGAGCTGGTCGAATTTGGCGGCAAGGTGTCGGAAGTCCTGCCCGACAACCGTTTCCGCGTGATCCTGGAAAACGGCTTCGAAGTCTGGGCGTATTCGTCCGGTCGGCTGAAGAAGAACCGCATCCGCGTGCTGGCGGGCGACCGCGTCACGCTGGAGATGTCGCCCTACGACCTTACCAAGGGGCGCATCAACTACCGGCACAAGTCGTAGGCCAGCGCCACCTCGCCATGGCATGCGCCGCGCCGGCGCGTGCCGTCCCGCAACGCCTCATCCCTCAATCAAGGAGAACCGATCATGTCCGTCATCGAAGAATGGGAAGCCCTGCACCTGACGCCCGAAGGCTGGCAGCCGGGCAGCTACCGGCATGCACCGTGGCAGGCTGTGGAAGTCGCGCCGCCCGCATCGGGCGTGCTGACGGTCAGGCGCCATGTGACGGCCACCTATTGCGGGCCGTCGCGCGCGGTGGAAGACCGTACCCCCGAGATCGCCGACATGGCACTGATCGAAGCGCTGCTGGAGCGCCACGGCAACCCTGTCTTCCAGATCTGATCCTGGCGTGATGCGCGCTGGTGCAGCGGTTGCGGCCAGCGCAGCAGCGCGTCAGCCAAGCACGCGCACATGCTGCCGGGCCGTCCTGAGCCCGGCGCCTACCGTCCGCAACTCGCCGTCCCACGGCGCGGCGGCCAGGTCCAGCACATAGTCACCTTCGCGCGCCTTGTCGTGCAACTGGTCGCGCACCACCTGGCCGATGGCCAGGCGGCACAGCGCCTCGCCGCTGGCGGCAAGCTGCCCGCGCAAGGCGCCCGGGTCGGTCAGCACCCCGAACGAACGCCGCCCTGCGCCCACGAAGCTGGTGAACAGCACGCCGGTGGGACGCTCCGCATCGATAAAGCAGACTGCCACGTGATAGGTGATGCCATTGCCCTCGCCGGGCAAGGTGCACAGAAAACCGGATGATCCCGTACGCATGTCCATGAACGGACTCCTTGCAGTCTGACGAATGACGCCGCGCGTGTATCCGGTTTGAGCAGCCGGTCTTTGGACCCGGCCGCTGCAAAGCCGTCGCCTATAGCGACGTTACGGATTCGCCGGCAACCAGGCCGTTGATGATGTCCTCGCCGAACTGCAGCGCACCGCGGCGGGCCGAGCCGATGTTCTCCCAACGGGACTCGCCCAAGGGAAACACGCGCGCGTGGTCCTCGCCCGGGCGATAGCCTTCGCGGCAAATCACGATCGAGGCCAGGAAACTGTTGTCGGGCCTGGTGCGCGGCCAGGACTGCTCGGGCCGGTGGCGATAAACCAGGGGATACAGGTCAAAACCCTTGTAGCTGGCAAAGGGAGTGCTGCCGGGAATATTGTTGCCAGGACTTCGGCTGGGAGTGCTGTCGCTCACGACGGCTCCATGCGGCATCGTGCCGCGTTGATGGGATGAATGGCTGCGTTGGTGACTGGGTACGCTCAGGACGCCATCGGCGAACCTGCCGGTACTACCGACACCCCCGGCACTGCGCCGTTGATGATGGCCTCGGCATAGCGCAGCGCACCACGGCGCGCGCCGCCGACGTTGTCCCAGGGCGTGGCGTCCAGGCGGAACGTGCGTGCCTGCGCGCCTTCGGGCGACTCGCCCTCGAGGCAGATCACCACTGCGGCATCGAACGAGCGGTCGGGCCGCGGCTCGGGCCAGACACGCGTGACGGCATGCTTGTACACCAGGGGATAGAGGTCATATCCCTTATAAGTCGCAGCTGGATAGATATCCATGGCAGCCTCCGCCCGAATGGTGGTCCTGCCCTCACTCTACGCCTGTTGGCAGGCCCGCTGTGGCTTTATTTGACCATTTTCCGGCCATTTGCCGGTTATCAGCGGGCAAAATAAAAAAAGCTCCGCCTGAGCGGAGCCTTTTTGATTGGACTGGCGCCGGGGCGCTCAGCTCAACTCAGGTCTGTGCGTTCAGATCGGCTCGATCTTGGTCGCGGCCGGGCCCTTTTGGCCGACGCCAGCGACGTAACGCACCTTCTGGCCTTCTTGCAGCGACTTGAAGCCGTTGCCCTGGATTTCGGAGAAATGCGCGAACAGGTCGTTGCCGCCTGCATCAGGCGTAATGAAGCCAAAACCCTTCGAATCGTTGAACCACTTGACGGTACCGGTTTCCATGTTGGATTCCTTAATAAGTTTTTCTCACCGGCAAAAGCGCCGGCAAGGCATGACGATCAAGGAAGACACAAGGAGAAAAAGTGGCGCCGTGTGGGCAAGCACCTGGACTTCTAGGTTGCTGCTTGAAAGATCCTGCACCCACCCTTATACAGGTCACCCCCTGCCATGTCAATGAACTTCACTGAATCGGCCCGGAATCACATGGAAAGTGCGGGTTGCGGGTCCCGCCGCCCTGAACGGGCCGGCATGCTACAGTGGCCCATCGAACGGAACACACACGGATGACACTCTGCACTGCCTGCCAGGCCATCGAACGCCATGTGCGCGGCGCCCCCGGGCACGCGGCATTGCGCATCACCGATACCCAACGCATCAAGCCGCCGCGCTCGGCGGCCGTCACCATCAGCAGCTTTGTCTGCCAGGACTGCGGCGCCCTGTGGACCTACCGGGACCAGAAGAGCGGTCCGGAGCAAGGATGGGACATCCACGTGGAAGCCCAACAGCCGTAGCGCACCCGCCGCGCAAAGAAAAACCCCGGACCTGGGTCCGGGGTTTTTCTTTGCGCCGGCCCGCGGAACGGGCCAGTGCGATCAGGCGGCCACCGATGCCAGCGCGGTGTTCAGCGTCTGGCTCGGGCGCATTGCGGCGCTGAGCTTGGCGGCGTCCGGCTGGTAGTAGCCGCCGATGTCCACCGGCTGGCCCTGTACCGCGGCCAGTTCGCCAATGATCTTCTGCTCGTTGTCGGTCAGCGTCCTGGCCAGCGGCGCGAACTTCGCGGCCAGTTCCGCGTCGTCCGACTGGGCCGCCAGTTCCTGCGCCCAGTACATTGCCAGGTAGAACTGGCTGCCGCGGTTGTCCAGCTGGCCGGTCTTGGGCGACGGGCTCTTGTTGTTGTCCAGCAGCTTGCCGGTGGCCGCGTCCAGCGTCCTGGCCAGGATCTTGGCGCGCGCATTGTTGGTCTTGATGCCGACGTCTTCCAGCGACACCGCCAGCGCCAGGAACTCGCCCAGCGAATCCCAGCGCAGGTGGTTTTCTTCCACCAGCTGCTTGACGTGCTTCGGTGCCGAACCGCCGGCGCCGGTCTCATACATGCCGCCACCGGCCATCAGCGGCACGATCGACAGCATCTTGGCGCTGGTGCCCAGTTCCATGATCGGGAACAGGTCGGTCAGGTAATCGCGCAGGATGTTGCCGGTCACCGAGATGGTGTCCAGGCCGCGGATCACGCGCTCCAGCGTGTAGCGCATGGCGCGCACCTGCGACATGATCTGGATGTCCAGGCCCTTGGTGTCGTAGTCCTTCAGGTAGGTCTCGACCTTCTTGATCAGCTCGGCTTCGTGCGGACGGTACGGGTCCAGCCAGAACACCGCCGGCATGCCCGAGTTGCGCGCGCGCGTGACGGCCAGCTTGACCCAGTCGCGGATCGGCGCGTCCTTGACCTGGCACATGCGCCAGATGTCGCCCTGCTCGACGTCCTGCGTCAGCAGCACTTCACCGGTGGCCAGGTCGACGATGTTGGCCACGCCGTCTTCGGCGATCTCGAAGGTCTTGTCGTGCGAGCCGTACTCTTCGGCCTTCTGCGCCATCAGGCCAACGTTGGGCACCGTGCCCATGGTGGTCGGGTCGAAGTTGCCGTTGGTCTTGCAGAAGTTGATGATCTCCTGGTAGATGCGGGCAAAGGTGCTCTCCGGGATCACGGCCTTGGTGTCCTTCGGTCGGCCGTCGGCGCCCCACATCTTGCCGCCGATGCGGATCATGGCCGGCATCGAGGCATCGACGATCACGTCGTTGGGCGCGTGCAGGTTGGAGATGCCCTTGGCCGAATCCACCATGGCCAGTTCCGGGCGATGCTCGTGGCAGGCGTGCAGGTCGCGGATGATCTCTTCGCGCTTGGAGCTGGGCAGCGCCTCGATCTTTTCGTACAGGTTGACCAGGCCGTTGTTGACGTTCACGCCCAGTTCATCGAACAGCGCGCCGTGCTTGGCAAAGGCTTCCTTGTAGAAGATCTTGACGGCGTGGCCGAACACGATCGGGTGCGACACCTTCATCATGGTGGCCTTGACGTGCAGCGACAGCATCACGCCGGTCTTGCGCGCGTCTTCGAACTGCTCTTCATAGAAGTCGCACAGCGCCTTCTTGCTCATGAACATGCTGTCGATGATCTCGCCGTCCAGCAGCGCGACCTTGGGCTTGAGCACGATGGTCTTGCCGCTCTTGGTGACCAGCTCCATCTTGACGTCGCGGGCGCGGTCCAGCGTCATCGACTTTTCGCCGTGGTAGAAGTCGCCATGCTTCATGTGGGCCACGTGCGTGCGCGAGGCCATGCTCCACTCGCCCATGCTGTGCGGGTGCTTGCGCGCGAAGTTCTTGACCGCTGCCGGGGCGCGGCGGTCGGAGTTGCCTTCACGCAGGACCGGGTTCACGGCGCTGCCCAGGCACTTGGAATAGCGCTTCTGGATGGCCTTCTCTTCGTCGGTCTTCGGGTCTTCCGGATAGTCCGGCACCTTGTAGCCCTTGCCCTGCAGCTCGCGGATGGCGCTGACCAGCTGGTGCACCGAGGCGGAGATGTTGGGCAGCTTGATGATGTTGGTGTCCGGCAGCTGCGTCAGCTTGCCCAGTTCGGCCAGGTTGTCCGGCACGCGCTGTGCTTCGGTCAGGAATTCAGGGAACTCGCCCAGGATACGGCCCGCCACCGAGATGTCGCTGGTGGTCACGTTGATGCCGGCCGGCTTGGTGAAGGTCTGGATGATCGGGAGGAACGCACTGGTCGCCAGCAGCGGAGCTTCGTCGGTCAGCGTGTAGATGATGGTGGGTTGCTGGTTACTCATTGCTTCTCTCAGATCCTCGAACGGGTGGTGGGACATCCGCCGGCTGGGTCACAGCCGGCGGCAATCTAGGCGAAAAATAGAATTTTGCCTCAGTTTGCTTTCACGAGACTGAAAACCCGCCGGTTTTTGCGCGGCTATCGGCAGAAATCCGGGCGTTGGCCCGCGCGTAGCGCCGCCCGCGCAGCACAATCGTTCGCAGATTGCACCGACACGGTGCCCGCAAGGTGGCCACGCTGCAGTGCAGCATGGCCGAAACCGTGCGGCCCGAGGATCATAGTACTGTCAAACTTGGCGCCGACAATGCAGCGTTTTGTCCTCTTTAACGCCAAGGAAAACCACAATGCCTCGTCATTTGCTGCTGGCCCCGGTGGCCGTCGCGCTGGGCTGCCTGGGCGCGGCGCAGGCGTGGGCGCAGGCCCCCGCTGCCTACCCCGCCACGCTGGCCGGCCATGCCGTGCTGCCGGCCCAGACCATGCTCGCCGTGCCGAAGGACGCGCCCGCTGACCTGCAGGTCAGCGGCAAGTTCACCACCGCGCAGCGCGTGGAGGCGCCGGGCACGGTCGAAGGCAAGTCCAACGGCCGCCCCACCGGCGTATCGCTGCCATTCCGCGGCCAGCCGGCGCAGGGGCATTCCGGCATCAAGCACATGGCCGACGGCAGCTTCTGGGTGCTGACCGACAACGGCGCCGGCGCCAAGGCCAACTCGCCGGACTTCATGCTGTACCTGAACCACTACAAGGTGGACTTCGCCAGCGGCCGCTTCCAGCGCCTGAAGACCATCTTCCTGCACGACCCGGACAAGAAGGTGCCGTTCCGCATCGTCCATGAAGGCACGAAGCCGCGCTACCTGACGGGCTCGGACTTCGATACGGAAAGCTTCCAGTTCGCCGGCGGCGCGATCTGGATCGGCGACGAGTTCGGCCCCTTCCTGGTCAAGGCGGACATGAACGGCAAGGTGCTGGCCGTGTTCGACACCCTGGTCGACGGCAAGGTGGTGCGCTCGCCTGACCATCCCGCCGTCACGGCGCCGGGCGCGCCGGACGGCAGCGTCAAGTTCCAGGTTCGGCGCTCCAAGGGCTTCGAGGGCATGGCGTCCTCGCCCGATGGCAGCAAGCTGTACGCGCTGCTGGAAGGCGCGCTGTGGGACGAGGCCGCCAGGGGCTATGAGAACGAAGGCGGCAAGCCCTACCTGCGCGTGCTGGAGTTCGACGTCAGGCAGCAGGCCTGGACCGGCCGCCACTGGAAATACGTGCTGGAAGGCGCCAGCCATGCCATCGGCGACTTCAACATGATCGACGCCACCACCGGCCTGATCATCGAGCGCGACAACGGCGAAGGCACGCCCGACAAGGCCTGCCCGGCCGGCCAGAAGCGCACGGACTGCTTTGACGACGTCGCGAAGTTCAAGCGCGTGTACAAGGTGGAACTGAGCGATGCCAACGCCGGCGGGCCGATGCGCAAGATCGGCTATATCGACCTGCTGCGCATTGCCGATCCGGGCAAGCTTGCACGCAAACCGTTGACCGATGGCGTGCTGGCGTTCCCGTTCTTCACCATCGAGAACGTCGACGTGGTCGACGCCACGCATATCGTGGTGGGCAACGACAACAACCTGCCCTTCAGCAGCAGCCGCGAGCCGAACCAGGCCGACGACAATGAGCTGGTGTTGCTGGAGGTGGGGGAGTTTCTGAAGGCGCGCTGAGGTTAGCGCCGAGACGGATGCGCTCCCCTCTCCCGCGGGACTTGTCTTTACCCACATCTCGATAGGAAAGGTTGTAAACGGGATTGGACGGTGTTAACTTCGGGGAAGTTGACAATCAGTGGTGGCAATTTTGTCTGATACGGAAGATCTGGAAGACTGGGCCAGCGACGAATTCGGTGGCGCTCAGTTGGGCGATGCACGTCGCACGCAGCGCCTTGTGGCATTGGCGCGCGGACTAGCGCAAAAAGCCCATGTTTCGTTCCCGCAGGCCTTGAGTGGTGCCCAACTCAAGGCGGCATATCGCTTCTTTGATAATGAGGCGGTCGACCCGGACGGAATACTGGCGAGCCACGTCGTTCAAACCGTGGGTCGCATGCAGCAGGTACCTGTCGTATTGGCGGTGCAGGACACCACGGAATTCAATCTGGCAAATTTGCCCGCGACTGAGGGACTTGGTCACGGCACGGGCGGCAATTTGCGCGGATTCATGTTGCACAGCGTGCTGGCGGTGACGCCTGAGGGCCTGCCACTGGGCGTGTTGAGCATGAAGACGTGGGTGCGTGCGCCGCAAGCATCGGGCAAGGCCAGGCAGCGCCGGGCGCTGTCCATTCGTGACAAGGAAAGCGTGAAGTGGCTGGAGGGGCTGGAATGCCTTGAGCCGCTCAAGATGCAGTGTCCGGACACGCACCTTGTTGCCGTCAGCGATCGCGAGGGCGATGTGTACGACGTGTTCCTGGCGCAGCGCCCAGCGGGGGTGGACTGGTTGGTGCGGGCCGCCTGGAATCGGGGCGTGGATCACCCAGAGAAGTATCTGTGGGAGACGGTTGCTGCGGCCCCCGTACTCGGGGAGACCGTCCTGCACGTGCCCAGGAGTGGCGCCAGGCAAGCGCGTAGCGCCCGACTGGCTTTGCGCTGTGTGCCCGTCCAACTGCGACCGCCGCGCAGCCGCGGTGCAGAGGCCCTACCAAGCCTCGAAGTGTTTGCCATTCACGCACTGGAAATCGATCCGCCCGAAGGTGTTGAGCCGCTCGAATGGATGTTGCTCAGTTCGATGCCCACCCAAACGCTGGAAGATGTGCTGGAACGGCTGAGCTGGTATGCCCGGCGCTGGACCATTGAATCCTGGCATCGTGTCCTGAAAAGTGGCTGCCAGATCGAGGCTCGGCAGTTCGGGACGCTGGAGCGGTTCCTGCGCGCCACGGCGCTGTTCGCCGTGATCGGCTGGCGCATCATGTACGCGACCATGCTCGGCCGGCTTGAAGCCGATATCCCTTGCTCGGTGCTATTGCAGTCGCTCGAATGGCAGGCCTTGTACTGCCGCACGCACGGCACAACCAAGCCACCGGAGCAGGCACCCAAACTCAGCGAAACGGTCCTTTGGATCGCCAAGCTCGGTGGCTACCTGGGTCGCAAAAACGACGATCCCCCCGGTGCTACTGTCCTCTGGCGCGGCTTCCTCGTTTTGCACGAAATCACCGAAATGTATCGGATCTTCCAGAAAAACGAGTAAGCCGCCGGAAGTTGTGGGTAAAGGCAAGCCCGCGGGAGAGGGGAGAAAACCAGCGGCCTGTACTTACGCCGCCAGCCTGAACGTCGACACCGCCTCCTTCAGCCGCTGCGCCTGCTCCTCCAGCGATCCGGCCGCGGCGGCAGCCTCTTCCACCAGCGCGGCATTCTGCTGCGTCACGGTATCCATCTGCGTCACCGCCTGGTTGACCTGCTCGATCCCCGCGCTCTGCTCGGCCGAGGCGGCACTGATCTCGCCCATGATGTCGGTCACGCGCTTGACCGCGGCAACGATCTCCACCATGGTCTGGCCGGCCTGCGTCACCTGCATGGTGCCCTTCTCGACGCGGTCGACCGAATCGCCGATCAGCGCCTTGATCTCCTTGGCGGCGGAGGCGCTGCGCTGCGCCAGCGTGCGCACCTCGCCCGCGGATGCCAACGGCATGGGGGTTGGAAACTTTCGGGTCTTCCTCGATTGACGGCCAGAAGTGTGCGGATACCGGCTATAGTGATCAGGAACCCGGCCAAAGGGCGCTCCATCCCCGCCGCCGGCCACCCTGCCAGTCCTTCCTGAAGGAGTCCCAGCATGGCCACGCCTCCCAATCCCTTTGCAGACTTCACCAAGATGATGGAACAGTTCCGCCTGCCGGGCGTGGACATGAGCGCGGTCATCGAAGCGCGCCGCAAGGACATCGAGGCCCTGACCGAGGCCAACAAGCTGGCCTATGAGGGGATCCAGGCCGTGGTGCAGAAGCAGCAGGAGATCTTCGCCCAGACCATGCAGCAGTTGCAGGCGGCCGCTCAGCAGTACGCCGCGGCGGGCAATCCGGCCGAGGCCATGGCCAGGCACAGTGAATTCGTGCAGCAGCAGTTGCACCAGGCACTGGAGAACATGCGCGCCCTGGCCGAAACCGCGCAGAAGGCGCAGGCCGAAGCGCTGGCGGTGATCAGCAAGCGCGCCGAGCAGAATGTGAAAGAGGCCAGCGAGCTGCTCCAGCCGAAATCCAAAGGCTAGCGCTGCTCAGGCGGGATCGGGGCGATCGCCTCGGCAAAGCGGGCGTGCGCCGCAAGGTCGACCGGCCGGTGCTTCACCTTGGTGCTGGCCGGGTCATTGCCGAGATAGTTGCCGTTCTTCCAGTCGCGCGCCGGGCGCACCGGCCGCGGCGTGAAGCCACCCCCGCAGTTCGGGCAGACATTGCCGAGCATGTCCACACACCCCGCGCAGAACGTGCATTCGTACGAGCAGATGCGGGCTTCGGCGGATTCGGGTGGCAAGGGCTTGTTGCAATGTTCGCAGCCCGGTCTGAGTTCCAGCATGTCGCTTGCCTCCTGTATGGATGAACGATTCGGGATCACCGCCATCGTAGCCGCATTTCCCGGCCAGGCAAGCCATCGCTGAACCCACCACCCACCCCGCCATGCTGCACCACGCCCTGACCCGCCTGATGCCCGGCGCCGCCGAGCTGCTGCGCTACCGCCGCAAGGATTTCCCGGTGGACCTGCAGGCAGGCGTGTCGGTGGCCGCGGTCAGCCTGCCCATCAGCGTGGCCTATGCCCAGCTGGCCGGCTTCAGCCCGGTGGTCGGCCTGTACAGCGTGGTCCTGCCGATGCTGGTCTATGCGCTGTTCGGCTCGTCACGCCAGCTGATCGTCGGTCCCGACGCCGCCACCTGCGCGATGATCGCCGCCACGCTGTCGCCGCTGGCGCTGCCCGACAGCGAGGCCTACCGCGCGCTGTCGGTGTCGCTGACACTGCTGACCGGCGTCTTCTGCGTGCTGGCGGGCAAGTTCCGGCTGGGCTTCCTGGCCGATTTCCTGTCCATGCCGATCCTTGCCGGCCTGCTCAACGGCGTGGCTATCAACATCGCCTTCAGCCAGATCGGCAAAGTTACCGGACTGACGCTGGCGGGCCGCGACGTGATCGGCCAGGCGGATTCATTCCTCGCGCAGGCGGGCGCGATCCACTGGCCCACGGCCGCGCTGGGCGCGCTGACGCTGGCGGTCTACTTTGGCGGGCGCGCGTGGCAGCCGCGCGCGCCCGCCGCGCTGTTCGCGCTGGCCTTCGCCACCTTCGTCAGCTGGATGCTGGGCCTGCAGGGCCTCGGCGTCCAGGTGGTGGGTCCGGTGCCGGCCGGGCTGCCGCGGCTGATCGCGCCGTCGATGCCGCACGAGCTGTTCGGCACGCTGGTGCCGGCCGCGGCCGCGCTGGCATTGGTGTCGCTCAGCAGCGGCATGCTGACCAGCCGCAGCTTTGCCGCGCGCAACGGCTACACCATCGACGCCAACCAGGAGTTCATCGGCATCGGCGCGGCCAGCATCGCCAGCGCGCTCAGCCAGGGCTTTGCCGTCAGCGGATCGAGCTCGCGCACCGCCATCAACGAGGCCGCCGGCGGGCGCACGCGCATGGTGTCGGTAGTGGGCGCGGTGACGGTGCTGCTGGTGCTGCTGTTCCTGACCGACCTGCTGGCGGCGCTGCCCACGGCCGCGCTGGGCGCGATCCTGATCGCCTCGGCCTTCAGCCTGTTCGACTTTGGCGGCCTGATGGCGCTGCGCCGCTACAGCCGCGCCGAACACGGCATTGCGCTGGTGACGGTGGCGGGCGTGGTGCTGCTGGGGGTGATGTCGGTCATCCTGCTGGCCGTGGCCATTGCGCTGCTGCGCTTCCTGGCGCAGATGGCCCGCCCCGACGAGCAGCAACTGGGCTTGTGGCAAGGCCACGATGGTTTCTACGAACTGGCCCACTACCCCGAGGCCCGGCCCTTGCCGGGCCTGCTGATCTATCGTTTCGAATCGCCGCTGACGTTCTTCAACGCGGACTTCCTGCGCCAGCGCATCCTGGCGCTGACCGTGCTGCGAGAAGCGCGCTGGGTCGTCATCGATGCCATCTCCATCGCACACGTCGACCTGACCGGCGCCACCATGATGCGCGACCTGCAGGCGCAGCTGTCCGCGCGCGGTACCCAACTGGCAATCGCCGGGCGCACCGCGCAGCTGACCTCCTGGCTGGAGCGCCGCGGCGTGCCGCCGGCAAGCACCGGCATCCTGTTCTACCCGTCCAAGCAGGCCGCGCTGCACGCCTACCTGGCACGGGCGCGCAACGAACCGGCCCCGGACGGCGAGGCACCTGGCCCTAGCGCCGCAGACTCAGCACCATGACCCCGGCCGCCACCAGCGCAATCCCCAGCCACTCGCGCGGGGCGGGCCGCTCGCCCAGGAACAGCACCGCGAACACCGCCACCAGCACCAGGCTGAACTTGTCCACCGGCGCCACCTTGGACGCATCGCCAATCTGCAGCGCGCGGAAGTAGCACACCCAGGAAGCACCGGTCGCCAGCGCGGACAGGGTCAGGAAGATCCAGTTCCGCGGCGTGAACATGGCCGGGTTTCCCCATTTGCCCGTCACCGCCACGAACACCGCCAGCACCCCGGTGATGATGACCACGCGCACCAGCGTGGCCATATCCGGATCGATGCCGGCCAGGCCGACCTTGGCAAAGATCGCCGTGAATGCGGCAAAGACAGCAGACATCAGCGCCCAGGCAAACCAGGCAGGCATGGCGGCAAGAGGGGTCATGGGCAGACTCCGACGGATCAAGGATAGAGCCCCGAATCATAACCACAGCCGCAGCAACCGCGAACCGATTGCGAAGATTCATCCGTAACCGCAGACCTATCGCGGCATCAGGCAGCCACGGCCGCATGGGTTCGCTGATTCGGCCGTCTCCGCCGGTGGGCTGGCGTCGTTAACCTGCAGCACATCGACATCAATGAGAATGATTTTCATCTCAGCACTACCCCGCACGTCGCCGGATCTGCTCCAGACGCCTCGACATGAAACGCCAGGTCATTCCTCTTCTCGCGCTGACATTTGCCCAGCTTTGCCAGGCCACTGCGGCAGGCACACCCCCGGTGCGCTCATGGAAGGCGATGCGCGATGACGGCGTCGTCAAGCAACGGTTCGACTATTCCTGCGGGGCCGCTGCGCTGGCTACGTTGCTGCAGCATTACTACGGCGAGGCGGTCGACGAAGCCGCCGTCCTGAAGCAGATCGCCGCCAAGGGCCCGGCCACGTTCAGCAGCTTGTCCGCTGCGGCCAGTCACTTCGGCTACGAAGCGCGCGGCTACGCCCTTTCGCTGGAAGCGCTACGCCAGCTGGGACTGCCCGCCATCGTCTTCCTCCATGCAGGCAACGACAACCACTTCTCCGTGTTGCGCAGCATCGATGCACGCTCGGTGGCGCTGGCCGACCCATCGCTCGGCAACCGCGTCTACGCCATCCCGGATTTCATGCGCCTGTGGACCACCCGCCTCAGCCGCGACTATCCGGGCCGCGCCCTGGTCGTGCTGCCACGCAAGACGGACCGGGTGGGCGATCCGCGGTTCATGCGGCCCATTCCCGCCAGGTTCGGCGGACTAATTCTAAGGCCCTTCCGACCATGATCCGTCGCCTGACAAGGATGGTCGCCGCGACCGCCGCCCTGGCTCCGTGTTCCGCGTCCTCGCAGATCGTGCCGACGCTGGAGGACCTGCTGACGGCCCAGAACCGCTGGCGTGCAGACGCCGGGCTCTCCTACTTCAACCATGAGGCGACCGGGACGGCCGCCCGCGGCCCAATCTATATCCAGGTGGGGCAGAACATTGTCCCGGTCGCAACCGGCTTGGTGCCGAAAACCCGCAACGTCGATTCACTGGTGGCGTATGCCGGCCTGCGCTACGGGTACTCGTCCGACACCGAACTGTCGTTTTCAGGCACTGGTTCGTACACCAGCGAGCGGACCCTGCTCGAAGGGCTCAACCGCGAGTCCAGCAACAACACCAGCTTCTCCAGCCTTTCGCTTGCCATCAGTCACCGCTTCCTGAAGGAGCAAGGCAGCCCTGGATTGGTGGCCTTTCTGGAAACCGGTGCGGTGGAGCACAGCAGCGATGCCACCTCCTACTTCAGCAGCTTCACCGCTGCCGGCACGCTCTATCGCACCATCGACCCGGTGGTGCTGAGCCTGAACGCGTCCTATCGCCTCAACCTGCCGCGCCATGACAGCGTCGCCAGGCCTGGCAATGTGCTGATGCTGACGCCGCAGGTCGGCTTTGCCGTGAACGAGACCGTCACTCTCTATGGCGGCATCAACTGGCAATTGCAGCAGGCAGAGAACGACCCGCAAGGCCTGCCCTCGCAACGCAGCACGCAAACCGCGCTGGTGTTCGGCCTGGGCTATCGCGCCAGTGACCGAACCACCATTTCGCTCAGCGGCAACGCCAATGTCAGCGGGCGCGGCGGTACGCAGATAACGCTCGGCACGGTAGTAAAGCTGGGCGCCATGCCCGAAAGGGAACGCTTGCAGTAACCACCTTTTAAGGAGAGGAACCGATGGAACACGTACGAAGAACCACGGCCGCACTGGCGCTCGCAAGCTTGTGCTGCGGTGCGTGGGCAAAAGCGCCCACGACGTTTGGCGATATCGAACGGATGGATGCGCCGGCGGGACTGCATATCAGCCAGATATCTGGCACCGAAATGGATTCTGTCGAGGGCTCGGTTGCGCCGGTGGTCATTGCCGGCGTTGCAGCAGTCAGCGGCGCGATTGCCAATGGCGCCACCTATTGGGTCAACACCCCCAACCCGACCGCCGCAGGCCTTGTCTGGACTGCCGGGACCGGGTTCAGCGCCGGAACCGTCGGTGGCATTGCTGCCACGATGCCGCCGCTAGGAGCGTTGCTCGCCACCGGCGCCGCGGCCTTTATCCCAATGCTCCCCGAGCCGACACGGTCGAAATGCGGGGCCGCCGGCCTGGGTTGCTGAAGCGCTAAATCATGAAGGCTGGCGACACCATTCGCCGGCCGATCACAGAACTGGCAATGGACTACGGCATCACTGATCAAGAGAAGCTCAAGGCAGTGTATTCCTGCTTTGTCTTCTTCTATTTCATCCCGAGACTGCTGTTGTTTCCGTTCGTCCATGGCGAGCGTTATCTCATGACGGTTTTCACGTTATGCGCGGTGTTTGCCGCGAACTATCTCCTGCTCAGGCATTTCTTTGGAGGCGAGGTGGCGCCAACGCTCTACGAAGCGTGCTACGGCCCCGTCATGAGCGTCTGGATGGCGCTGCTCAATAGCAAGATCGAGAAGGACAATCCGGGTTACTACAAGAATGAGGTTCGCCGCAGATGGCAGGGACGCTAACGCTGTCAGAATTCCAGGTCAACGCCTATGGCATTGCCATGCTCGGCTACATAGCCATTGTGCTCGGCATCCTGGTGCCGAAGTATCTGTTTGTTCCAACGATCCTGCGGCGCCGGTATGGCTGGGCAGCTGCGGCACTCGCCGGTGTCCTGATGGTCAACCTCTGTGTCTTTACCGCGCTGATGCCGGCAAGGCCGCGCGTGCCGTTGGACGAGTCCTTCGCCGGCGTGTTCCTGAGCCTGTGCGTGTCGCTGGTTCTGTGCCAAAGGGCCAAGACAAAAGCCAGTGGCACCGGGCTCGGCAACGGATCCGGAGCGCCGGGCAAGTAGCGCCACATTACCTCGTTACTTACCCTCGATGGAAAACCGCTCGCGGGCACGATGCTCCAAAAGAAATCATTTGCAGAAACCACCCTTGACTTCAAGGAGAACACCAATGCACGACGCAAAGAAGACTGCGGCCATGCTTATGCTGGCCTGCGTGTGCTGCGACGCATGGGCCAAAGCGCTGACGTTTGAAGAAATCGAGCGTGCAGATACCGTTTCCGGACGATATATCAATCACCTGTCGGCGACGGAGATGGATACGGTTGAAGGACCGGTTGCGCCTCCTCCGCACTACGTGTCCTGACGAACGGGGACCGCGTGGCATCGCTTCACTGAGATCACCCAACATCCGTCCGCTTTTGCGCTGAGATCTATCCTCTTCGGGATCAGCTTCGCATACGCGCCAGCGTGACAGCCCCCTCAATACGGCCGGGCGGCCGATCAGCGCGCCGCCGAAGCGCGATACCCGTCAGTCAGCGTGCTCAGGAACGCAATCACGTCGCGGATCTCGCCCTCCGCCAGCGCGGCTCGGCCGCCTGGACGGCCGCCGAAGGGCGGTTCCATATTGACGTTGCCGCGATAGCGCTCGGGCAGGTCGTCGAACTTGTCCACGCCGCCATCCGGCTTGCGCGGATACCACTTGCCCGGGCGGGTGTCGCGCTCGGCGTAGAAGTGCATCACCTCGTCCAGCGAGTGGAGCATGCCGTTGTGAAAGAAGGCCTTGCGCGTCGCCACATTGCGCAGTGAGGGCGTGCGGAACAGGCCGCAGTATGCTTCGTGCCCGCGCAGGTCGGTGCGGTCGGGGCCGCACAATCCCAGGTCGAAGAATGCAGGGTCGCCGTTGCCGGCCAGTTTGCGGTTGCGCGGCACGCCAAGCGCGATGAATCCAAAGTCGCTGAACGCCGGAAACACGCCGTCGGCGCTGATTGCGCTGGGATGGCAGGCAGCGCAGTTTCCCTTGGCGGGATCGTTGAACACCTTCAGCCCGCGCGCCTCCTGCGGACTCAGTTTCGCCTGTCCGCGCAGCACGGCATCGTACTTGCTGGTGTAGGGGTAGAACTCCGCCGGCGTTTCCTGGAACACCTCCAGCACCATCAGCACGGCCTGGAAGGCCGTGTCGTCGCGGTCGAGAATGTCCGGCCCGAACACTTCGCGGAATGTCTGCGCGTGGCGGCCCGCGCGAACGCGCGCCACCACGGCCGCCGGATCCTGGTTGGCCATCTCGTGCGGCGACAGCAGCGGAATGCGCGCCTGCTCATGGGTGGAGGACGCCCTGCCGTCCCAGTTGTGCCCCCCTGCGGGCCCCTGGTCTTCGCTGTCGTTGCCGTCGTTCTCGTGGAAATGCTCGGTAAACGGCGGCACATTCTGCACGTAGCGCAACGAAGGCGCGGCGCGCACGCCGGTGCGCCGCATATCGGCGCCGCCCAGTTGCACGGACAGGTCGTTGGCTGGCCCGTAGGCATGCTCCGGGCTATGGCAGCTGGCGCAGGACAGCTGCCCCGATGCGGACAACGAGGGATCGAAGAACAGTGCCTTGCCCAGCGCGTTCATGGCCGGTACCGATGGCCTGCGCGTCGCCAGCATGGTGTAGAAGGCACCTGCAGACGCCGGCACAGGCTGGCTCGCGGCTGCGGCCACCGTGGAAGCCCCCGCCGTGCCTTGGACGGCGTGCGCCTGCTCCCTGCCGCACGCCCCGAGCACCCCGACCGACAATATCAGCAATATCCCGGCGGCTGCGCGTCCGCACGCCTGCAACGAGGGCATCGGGGCTTTCAACAGCGACGGAACTGGCAGCATGACGGGAGGGGGGCGGAGCGAGCGGCAGCAGCAGAGCAGGCAAATGCGCGAGACCGGGGGCGGAAACACGACCCGGGCATCAGATGAGCGGCGAGCCTAGCAAGGATTCATGACAGTTCCGTGACGCACCCGGATTGCCGTCGCGCGATCCGGGCCCTCATCTTTGGCCTTCACGACATCCACGCCGGTCATCAAGCTGAAACAGAGCGGCGCGAGACTCCCGCGGCATCTCAGAACAATGTCCCCAACCAACAAATAGGGATCGATATGAGCCAAGTATTCCGACCGTTGTCCCTGGCGGTGTTGACTGCCTTGGGCGTGACTGCCTGCGGAGGCAGCGACTCCGCGCCGTCCGCCAGCACTTCCGGTGTGGTCACCGGCAGCTACTTCGAACACGCCCGCGTCTGCCTGGATGCCAACAACAATGGCAAGTGCGACAGCGGTGAAGCCAGTGCCTTCACCAACGCGCAGGGCGCATTCACGCTGCCCGGCCTGGGCGCAGTGGTGGCAGAGATCGGCACGGACGCCTTCCGTAATGAAGACGGCGGCGTGCGCAACGCCGTGACGCGCCCGCTGGTGTTCCGGGCCCCGGCAAGCGCCAACGGCATTGTCAGCGCCATTTCCACCGAACTGGTCGCGCTCATGGAAAGCAACGGCAGCAGCCTGGATGACGCCAGGGCCCAGGTGGCCGCCCGCCTCGGCGTGCCCGCCGAGAAGCTGCTGACCGACCACAACAAGGAAGGCGACAGCAAGATCAAGGCCAACCTGCAAGCGGAAATCGAGCAGGCCATCGACCTCATCGCTGACACGGTGGCCGACGGCGGCGATATCAACCAGGGCATGCGCGAACGCGTGGCCAAGCGCCTGGCGCTGCAAAAGATCAAGACCGTGGTCGTCATCTACGCCGAGAACCGCGGCTTTGACAACCTCTACGGCCTGTTCCCCGGCGCCAACGGCGTCCCGGGCGTGAACCCGGCCTCGACCGGCAAGGCCGAGCCGCAGAAGGACTTCGACGGCTCCACGCTTCCCGTGCTGCCACCTACCTGGGGCGGCCTGACCGCGGCCGGCCAGACCGTTACGCTGCCGCAGTCCAGCACCACGAACTGGGCCAACAAGCCGTTCCGCATCGACGACCCGGCCGGTGTCAACGGCACCGGCGTGGTGGTGTCGCAGTCGGTCATCACGCGTGACCTGGTGCATCGCTTCTATAACAACCAGATGCAGATCAATCGCGGCAAGAACGACAAGTACGCCGCCTACTCCGATGCCGGCGGCCTGTCGATGGGCTACTACGATGGCAGCGGCATGGCCATGTGGAAGATCGCCCAGCAGTACGTGCTGGCCGACAACTTCTACATGGGCGCGTTCGGCGGTTCGTTCCTGAACCACCAGTACCTGGTTTGCGCCTGCGCGCCGCAGTATCCCAACGCCGACACCTCGGTGGCCAAGGGCAAGATCTCCGCCATCGACGTCGACGCGGGCGGCAACTTCGTGCGCCTTACCCCGGGCACCAGCAACCCGTCATCGGTGCTCAATGGCGCGCCGACGTACCTGAATGACGGCGCGCTCACGCCCAAGGACGCCGCCGGCATGTTCTACGCGGTCAACACCATGCAGCCGGCTTACCAGCCGAGCGGCAACAAGCCCGCTACCACCGACACCACCAAGCTGTTCGCCGATCCGGCCAACAGCAGCACAATGCCGGTGCTGAGCCAGACCACCATCGCCGACCTGCTCGATGCGCGCGGCATCAGCTGGGCCTGGTACGCCGGGGCCTGGTCCAAGGTGGCGCAGGACCCGACCGGCATCTACAACAACACCGCGCCGAACTTCCAGCCGCACCACCAGCCGTTCAACTACTACGCTTCGTTCGATCCGGTGGCGCACGCGGATTACCGCAGCGCGCACCTGAAGGACTATGACAGCCAGTTCCTGCAGGATGCAGCCGCCGGCAAGCTGCCCGCCGTGACGTTCTACAAGCCGCAGGGCAACCTGAACCAGCACCCCGGCTATGCCAGCGTGACCGATGGCGATGCCCATATTGCCAACGTCATTGCCCAGTTGCAGCAGAGCCCGCAATGGAAGGACATGCTGATCGTCGTCACCTACGACGAGAACGGCGGCTTCTACGACCATGCGGCAGTGCCCTCGGGCGATCGCTGGGGCCCGGGCACGCGGATCCCGGCGATCGTGGTATCGCCGTACGCAAAGAAGGGCTACGTCGACCACACCCAGTACGACACCGCCTCGGTGCTGCGTTTCATCACGCACCGCTTCGCGCTGCCGACCCTGCCGGGGCTGAAACTGCGCGACGCCTCGCTGGTGCTCAACAACGCCAAGCCGATGGGTGACCTGACCAATGCGCTGACGTTCCCGGCGCAGCAGTAAGCGGGTGACACGCCGGCAGGCCGCAATGCCTGAGGCGCAAAGCAAAAGGGGCAGTCCCGCGAGGGCTGCCCCTTTTTTTGCTGGCTGGCTGTAGTGCCCCTGGAGGTCAGATCACGCCTTGCGCCAGCATGGCGTCGGCCACCTTGACGAAGCCGGCGATATTCGCGCCTTCCACATAGTTGATATAGCCGCCCGCCTTCTGCCCGTGGTGAATGCAGTTCTGGTGGATGTCCTTCATGATCGCGTGCAGCTTCTCGTCGACCTCGGCGTGGTGCCACGACAGGCGCATCGCGTTCTGGGACATTTCCAGGCCGGAGGTGGCCACGCCGCCGGCGTTGCTGGCTTTGCCCGGTGCGTACAGGATCTTCGCGTCGACAAAGCGGTCCACCGCTTCCAGCGTCGACGGCATGTTGGCGCCTTCGGCCACGCAGATCACGCCGTTGCCAAGCAGGGTCTCGGCGTCGTTGCCGTCCAGTTCGTTCTGCGTGGCGCAGGGCAGCGCCACGTCGGCGGGCACGTGCCACGGGGTGCGGCCGGCCTCGAAGGTGATGCCATGGCGGGCGGCAAAGTCGGACAGGCGGCCGCGCTCTTCATTCTTGAAGGCCATCACTTCGGCCAGCTGTTCCGTGGTCATGCCTTGCGGGTAGTGCAGCACGCCGCCGGAATCGGACAGCGTCAGCACCGTGGCCCCCAGCTCGATGGCCTTCTCGGCCGCGTACTGGGCCACGTTGCCCGAACCGGAGATCAGCACGCGCAGGCCGTCGAAGCCGCGCCCGCGCCGGTGCAGCATCTCCTGCGCGAAGTAGACCGTGCCGTAGCCGGTGGCTTCCGGGCGCATCAGGCTGCCGCCGTAGGCCAGGCCCTTGCCGGTAAAGACGCAGGCGGACTGGTTCGACAGCTTCTTCATCATCCCGGCCATGAAGCCGACCTCACGCGCACCCACGCCGATATCGCCGGCCGGGATGTCGGTATCCGGGCCCAGGTGGCGGTACAGCTCGGTCACCAGCGCCTGGCAGAAGCGCATCACTTCGCCGTCGGACTTGCCCTTGGGATCGAAGTCCGAGCCGCCCTTGCCGCCGCCCATGGGCAGCGTGGTCAGCGCGTTCTTGAAGGTCTGCTCGAAGCCCAGGAATTTCAGCACCGACAGGTTCACGGTCGGGTGGAAGCGCATGCCGCCCTTGAACGGGCCGATGGCCGAGCTGTGCTGCACGCGGAAGGCGCGGTTGACCTGCACCCGGTTCTGGTCGTCAGTCCAGGCCACGCGGAACTGGATCACGCGCTCGGGCTCCACCAGCCGCTCAAGCAGGGCCTGGTCGGCGTAGCGCGGATTGCGCTCGACGAACGGCCAGAGCGTCATCATCACTTCCTTCACGGCCTGGAGGAATTCAGGTTGATTGGGGTCGCGGCGGGCAACCCCCGCCAGGAATGCGTCAAGGGAGGGAGAATTCACGGATGTCTCTTGCTGTGCTGGAGTGGCAGGATCCGGCAGCCTTGCCGGCTTGGGCCGGTCTGTGGTGCCGTCTGGCGTTGCGCCGATGGAAGGTGGGTGGCCTCCGATTGTCTGCACATTCACGGCGGGCCGTGAATGTCCGACAACGCAGCACTTTAGCACCAGCGTGGGGCACGCGACAGTCAAAACACCTGTGACAGCGGCGTGAAAGCCGCATTCCGGTGGATCAGGCGGGGATTTCCGTGCGATCAGCGGACAGCGCCGCGCCTTGGGGCCGGCTCGCCGCCTTCAGGCGATGAGCAGCTTGGTGCCCCGCTCCTTGAGCGCCGCGCCCAGCCCCGGCTCCGGCGCCATGTCGGTGATCAGCCAGGCAGCCAGTTCGGAATGCTTGATGGTGACCCCGGTGTTGCGCCCGAACTTGGTATGGTCGGCGACCACGCAGGCCATGTCGGCAGCCAGCAGCATGCGGCTGCGCAACTCCGCCGCGGCGCGCGAAAAATCGCACATCTCGCCGCGCGGCGTGACGCCGCCGATGCCGATAAAGGCAAAGTCGGTGTGGTAGCGCGACAGCTGCTCGATGGTGTCCCAGCCGTGCGTGGCGTCTTCGTTGTCCTGCAGCTCGCCGCCCAGCACGATCACCCGGTTGCCGTTGCGCCGGCCCAGCAGCTGGGCGATGGCAAGGTCGTTGGTGTAGACCAGCAGGTTGTGATGCCCGTGCAGCGCCTGCGCGACCGCGTGGGTGGTGGTGCCGTAGTCCAGGATCAGCGAGGCGCCATCGCGCACCAGCTCCGCCGCGCGCACGCCGATGGCGCGCTTGCCCTCGGCATTGACCGCCGCCCGGGTCTGGGTATCGGGCTCGGTGCGGTCCGAGGCCAGCGCGCCGCCGTGGGTCAGCACCAGCAGGCCGCGCGCGGCCAGCGCGTTGAGATCGCGCCGGATAGTCTCGCGCGAGACGTCGAGCTCGGTCACCAGTTCGCTGATGGCGAGCGCGCCGGTGGCGGAGAGCTGGTCGAGGATGTATTTCTGCCGTTGTTCGGCGAGCACGGTGACTCCGGGAGCGTCAGGGATTGGGGGCTGATTCTAGCGCAGCGGGTGCCAGGATGTGCCGGGCCGATGGGCGGCCAACGATCGATTGTTTGCTCCTTCTCCCGCTTGCGGGAGAGGGTGGGGGTGAGGGCGGGAGTCTCTACGGAGTACAGCCGCTGGTATGCCGGCGCCTGCCCTCACCCCCTGCCCCTCTCCCGCAAGCGGGAGAGGGGAGCAAACCAGCGGTAGATCCAGTTCCCCAGGGCCGACCTCACCCCCAAGGCAACGTAATCGTCTTCAGGTTGGTAAAGCTCTTGGCCGCCTCCTGCACCCCTTCCTTGTACCCCAGCCCCGAATCCTTGATCCCCCCGAACGGCGTCAGCTCGATACGGTAGCCCGGCACTTCCCACAGGTTGACCGTGCCCACATGCAGCGAATTGGCGATCTTCGTGAAATCCTCGATGCGGTTGGTGCAGACACCAGAGGACAGCCCGAACGCGGTGCCGTTGGCAATGCGGATGGCATCGTCCACGTCGCGGAAGGTGATGATCGGCGAAACCGGCCCGAAGGTTTCCTCGCGCACCACGGTCATCGACGGATCCACGCGGTCCAGCACCGTCGGCGAATAGCTGGCGCCGTTGCGCTGGTTGCCCACCAGCAGCCGCGCGCCCTGCGCCACCGCCTCGTTGACGCGCGCCTCGAACAGCTGCGCGGCCTGCTCGTCGATCACGGTGCCCATGTCGACGCCGTGGTCCATCGGGTCGCCGTACTTCCACGCGCGGGTCTTCTCCACCACCAGTTCGGTAAAGCGCGCGGCCACGGCTTCATGCACCAGCATGCGCTTGACCGCGGTGCAGCGCTGGCCGGAGTTCTTGTATGAGCCCTGCACCGCCAGGTCCGAGGCGCGGTCCAGGTCGGCGTCGTCCAGCACGATCAGCGGGTCGTTGCCGCCCAGCTCCAGCACCACGCGCTTGTAGCCGGCCTTGCTGGCGATGTACTTGCCAATCGCCACGCCGCCGGTAAAGGTCACCAGGTCCACCGCCGGGTGCGTGATCAGCTCGTCGGCGATCTCGCGCGGATCACCGGTGACCACCTGCAGCATCTGCGGCGGCAGGCCGGCTTCATACAGCAGGTCGGCCAGGTAGAACGCCGACAGCGGCACCTTTTCCGACGGCTTGAGCACCATGCGGTTGTTGGTGGCGATCGACGGCGCCACCTTGTGCGCCACCTGGTTCATCGGGTGGTTGAACGGCGTGATGGCGCAGATCACGCCCAGCAGCGGCTCGCGCTGGGTCATCACGCGGCGCTTCTTGCCGTGCGGGGTCAGGTCGCACGAGAACAGCTGGCCATCGTCGCGCAGCGCCTCGGTGGCGGCAAAGCCCAGCACGTCGGCAACGCGGCCGATCTCATACAGCGAATCCTTCTTGGACAGGCCGGATTCCAGCGTGATCAGGTCCGACGCCTCCTCGGTGCGCTCGCGCAGCAGGGCGGCGGCGCGGTTCAGGATGGCGGCGCGCTCGTAGCGCGTCAGCGTGGCGCGGTAGGCCTGGCCCACTTCGAAGGCGCGGCGCACGTCGTCCAGCGTGGCCTTGGGCACGGTGCCGACCAGCGAGCCGTCATACGGGTTGCGCACTTCGATCACACGCTCGCGCACGATCTTCTGGCCGTCGATGCGCAGGGCCTCGGCGCGGAAATGGGGGCTGACGGCACCAGCGGGGAATTGGGGGGCGTTCATGAATTACCTCCGGTCAATACAGCGCGATGCACTCAGTGCAGATGGTTCAGCGCGACATCGAAGATGTCGAAATTGCGCAGCAGGGCCTTGCCGGGAATGCCGGCGGTGGCGCGGTTGAACACCAGCGGCACGGTCTGCTCCGACACGCCGCCGTGCGAGCGCAGCGGCGCGTCCAGCCCGGACAGGTCGTGGCGGCTGCGGCTGGTGCCCAGCACCACGTGCTTGTCGCTGGTCACCACCAGGTCGCCGACGCGGTCGGGCGGCAGCTCGAAGCGCGCGCAGGCTTCGGCGTTGGTCAGCACGCTTTCCACGCCCTGCAGGCCGGACAGGCGGGCCCGGATCGCGGCCCGGTCGGCATCGTCAGGCAGATAGATAGTGGCGTAGGACCCGAGCGCGCCGTGGTGGACCACGTAGGGGTCGGTGATCGGCAAGATCACGCGCGCGCCGCCGTCTGCCACGCCGCGGCCCAGCCAGTCGTCCAGCTGGTCCTGCAGGTAGATCACGTTGGGCGCCTTGGTGGCATCGTCGTGCTTGGCGTTCATGCCGTGGTCGGCGGTCAGCGCGACCACGCAGCCCAGCTCGTCCAGCCGCGCCAGGTACTTGTCCATCATGGCGTAGAAGGCGTTGGCGCCGTCCGAGCCGGGTGCGAACTTGTGCTGGATATAGTCGGTGGTGGACAGGTACATCAGGTCCGGGCGGCGCGTTTCCATCAGGCGCACGCCGGCGGCGAAGACGAACTCAGACAGCTCGGCGCTGTACACGTCAGGCACCGGCATGCCGACCAGCTCCAGCACGCCGTCGATGCCGTTCTCCGCCACCGTGGCCTGGTCGGCCTTCTCCGACGAGAAGCAGATGCCCTGCATGCCGTGGCCCAGCAGCCGGCGCAGCTTGTCCTTGGCGGTCACCACGGCGACGCTGGCCCCCGCATCGGCAAACGCGGCCAGGATGGTGCCGGCACGCAGGTACTTGGGGTCGTTCATCATCACTTCCTCGCCGCGCCCGCCGTTGGCGCTGCGGTCAAAGAAGTAGTTGCCGCAGATGCCGTGCACCGCCGGCGGCGCGCCGCAGACGATAGACAGGTTGTTGGGATTGGTGAAGGTCGGCACCACGCAGGCGCCGCGGAAGGCGGAGCCGGCTTCCAGCAGCCGCGTCAGGTAGGGGGCGCGGCCGCTGGCGGCGGCGGCTTCCAGGTAGTCGAACTCGCAGCCGTCGACGCAGACCACCACGACGGGCTGCTGCATCCAGCGATAGGTGCGCTGGTTGACGGTAATGGTGCGGACATTGGTGTCGGGCATGTCGGGGTTCCTGTGCGTAGGCGCGATCGGGGTCGGTACTTTCAGAGGCGTCGGTCGGATTCAGGCGGCAGCACCCTTGCCGGCGCTGGCCGGGTCCACCGCGGCATGCATGCGGGCGCGGCCGCGCGCGACGTGCTCGCCCATCAGGCGCGCGGCCAGTTCGCCGTCGCGCGCGGCAATCGCCGAGACGATGGCGCGATGCTCGCGGGTGGAATCGGGCATCGCGGCCTGGTTTCCGGACAGCGCTTCGCGGCGGAACAGCGTCAGCTCCTTGACCAGGCGCCGGTAGGTATCCAGCAGCTTGCGGTTGCCGGCCAGTTCGACCATGCGGTCGTGGAATTCCAGATTCAGCCGCGTGTACTCATCGACGTCGCGCGCCTGGCTGGCCGCATCCAATGCCTCAACCAGGGCGCGCAGTTCGCGCAGGCCCTCCGGCGTGATGCGCGCCGCCAGCTGCCGGCCGATGAATTCATCCAGCACCGCGCGCAGCTCATAGATCTCATCGGCCTCTACCACCGAGATGGCGCGCACGAACACGCCGCGGTTCTTCTCGGTGCGCAGCAGGCCGGCCTGCTCCAGCGCCCGGAAGGCCTCCCGCACCGGTCCGCGCGAGACATTGAGCTGTCCCGCGACCTCGATCTCATTGAGCTTGGCGCCGGGAGGCAGGTCGCCCGACATGATCCGCAGCTCCAGTTCGCGCTGCACCAGGGTGGTCAGGGACTGGCTCTGCAGGATGGTGATTTCGCTCGCCAGCGGCGCTTGGCGTGACATGAAAACTCCCGTTTGTGACGGATTGAGCAATATCGAAAATCCTTGTTGCCATTAAAGCAAGCGGTTTGTATATTGTCAACAATCAAGACATCGGTGCGGTGCAAAGGGTGAGTTACGGAGCGCCAGAAACCAGGCATATGTCTTGCAAGTGTTGTAGCAGAAGGGTTTTACGGTGATTCAATGTTGTGCAGTGTGCCTCGCGGCATTGCAACATATTCACCAAAATGACACATATCTCCACCTACAATGCCAGAAGGAGTCCCCATGCAGCCGTCCTTCACCACCACCCTGCGCACCGCCGCCACCTTGCTTGCGCTAGCTGCCTCCGGCACCGCGCTGGCCCAGAAAACCACCCTGACCGTCTATACGGCGTGGGAGATCGAAACCCTCAAGCCGTATGCCGAGGGCTTTGCCAAGGTGGCGCCCGATATCGAACTGAAGTACGTGCGCGACTCCACCGGCGTCATCACCGCCAAGGCGTTGGCCGAAAAGGCCAACCCGCAGGCCGACGTGATCGCCGGTCTGGCGGCGTCCAGCCTGGAGCTGCTCAAGCAGGAGGGGATGCTCACGCCCTACTCCCCCAAGGGCTTCGAGAAGCTGACGCGCGACTACAGCGACAAGGCCACGCCGCCGTCATGGGTGGGGCTGGACGTGTGGGGCGCCACCATCTGCTTCAACACCATCGAAGCCAGGAAGCGCAACCTGCCGCGCCCCGAGACCTGGAAGGACCTGGCCAAGCCCGTCTACAAGGGCACCATCGTGATGCCCAACCCGGCCTCTTCCGGCACCGGCTTCCTGGACGTGACCGCCTGGCTGCAGCTCTTTGGCGAGCAGGAGGGCTGGAAGTACATGGACGGATTGCATGAAAACATCGCCCAGTACACGCATTCGGGCTCCAAGCCGTGCAAGCAGGCCGGCTCGGGTGAATTCCCGATCGGCATCTCGTTCGAGCTGCGCGCGCACAAGACGCTGGCCTCGGGCGCGCCGATCGAGATGATCTTCCCCAAGGAAGGCTTGGGCTACGACATCGAGGCCGCCAGCATCGTCAAGGGCACTAAAAAGATGGAGGCCGCGCAGCGCTACATGGACTGGCTCGCCAGCAAGGACGCCAACCAGTTGTTTGCCAGGGACTGGGCCATCGTTGCCTATCCGGGCGTGGCCGGGAAGGTCGAGTCCATCCCCGCCAACTACGAGCAGATGCTGGTCAAGAACGACTTCGGCTTTATCGCCAAAAACCGCGAGCGCGTGCTGACTGAATGGCAGAAGCGCTATGCCAGCAAGTCGGAGAAGCAGCCCTGAGGATGCAGTGTTGTTGTTTGCTATTGCGATGACCGTGCCTGTCGTCCCCGCGAAGACGGGGACCCAGCGACTTTTATCCCCGCAGGGGACGTGAAGACGCTGGATTCCCGCCTTCGCGGGAATGACCGGAATGGTTCAGCCAATCCACCAGAACTACTGCCCCCACGCCATGCAGACCCCCACATCAACGGCCGAGACCTACCTGAGCCTGAAAGGCATCCACAAGCGCTTCGGCGGCAACGGCAGCAAAAGCAGCGGTGCCTTCGTGGCACTCCACCATATCGACCTGGACGTGCGCCAGGGCGAGCTGCTGTGCTTCCTGGGCCCGTCGGGCTGCGGCAAGACCACGCTGCTGCGCATCATCGCCGGCCTGGAATCGCAGAGCGCCGGCACCATCCACCAGGGCGGGCGCGACATCTCCTCGCTGCCGCCGATGGAGCGCGACTACGGCATCGTGTTCCAGTCCTATGCGCTGTTCCCCAACCTGACGGTGGCGGACAACGTGGCCTACGGCCTGGTCAACCGCCGCATGCCGCGCGACCAGCGCCGCGCCCGCGTGGACGAGCTGCTGACGCTGGTGGGGCTGCCCGACCGCGGCAGCCAATACCCGGCGCAGCTCTCGGGCGGCCAGCAGCAGCGCGTGGCGATTGTGCGCGCGCTGGCCACCTCGCCCGGTCTGCTGTTGCTGGATGAACCGCTGTCCGCGCTCGATGCCCGCGTGCGGGTGCGGCTGCGCAGCGAGATCCGCGCGCTGCAGCAGCGGCTGAACATCACCACCATCCTGGTCACGCACGACCAGGAAGAGGCGCTGTCGATGGCCGACCGCATCGTGGTGATGAACCAGGGCGCGATCGAGCAGGTGGGCACGCCGGCGCAGATCTACCAGCGCCCGGCCACGCCGTTCGCGGCGGACTTCGTCGGCAAGACCAATATGCTGGGCGCGCGCGTCTGCGGCGACGGCGAACTGCAGCTGGGCGGCGTGCGCATGCGCTGCGCAGCGCCCCCGGGCTGTTGCACGGATGAGGACGTGCAGGTGTTCTTCCGCCCGGAAGACGTCTGCGTGCGCGGGATCGAACAGCATGGCCCCAACGTGCTGAAGGCCACCGTGGACAAGATCGAGTTCCTCGGCGCGTTCTCGCGGCTGACGCTGCGCCTGCCCGACGCCGCCGGCGGGGCGCCGGGGTGCGCGCTTTATGCCGACCTCTCCCTCAATGACCTGCACGAGCTGCGCCCGAACACCGGCGACCTGCTGCGCCTGGCCATTCCCGCTGACCGTATCCGCATCTTCCGCCACGCATGCGCATGAGCCTCACTGCGGCGCCGGCCAGCACGTCTGCCACGATACCGGCCACCGATACCGTCCCCACCCCCGCCACCAGCGCGCCACCGGCCCTGGCCGCCACCTCCGTGCGCCCGCACTGGACCGACCGCCTCGCTCACGTATTGCTGGCGCTCGCCGCGCTGGCGCTCGCGTGCTTCGTGCTGGCGCCGATCGTGATGATCCTGGCCAAAAGCGTGCAGAACCGCGACGGCAGCCTGGCCGGCATCGCCCACTTCCGCGCATACTTCGAGTCGCCCGCGCTGCTGCGCTCGGTGTGGAACAGCCTGTGGGTCTCGGCGCTGGCCACCTGCGTCACGGTGCCGCTGGCATTCAGCTTTGCCTATGCGCTGACGCGCAGCCGCATCGCGTGCAAGGCCTTGTTGCGCAACCTGGCGCTGATCCCGCTGCTGGCGCCGTCGCTGCTGGCGGCCATCTCCTTTATCTTCTGGTTCGGCAACCAGGGGCTGCTCAAGCCCTGGATGGGCAGCACGCAGATCTACGGGCCGCTGGGCATCGTGGCCTCGCTGGTGTTTGCCACCTTCCCGCATGCGCTGATGATCCTGATCACGGCGCTGTCGCTGACCGACGCGCGCCTGTATGAAGCGGCAGATGCGCTGGGCACCTCGACCGTGCGCAAATTCTTCACCATCACCGTGCCGGGCGCGCGCTACGGCCTGGTCAGCGCGGCCATGGTGGTGTTCACCTATGCGATCTCGGACTTTGGCATCCCCAAGGTGATTGGCGGCAACTTCGGCATGCTGGCCACCGACATCTACAAGCTGGTGATCGGCATGCAGGACTTCTCGCAGGGCGCGGTGGTGTCGCTGATGCTGCTGGTGCCGGTGGCGGTCACCTACTACATCGACGCGCGCGTGCAGCGCCGCCAGATGGCGCTGATGTCGGCGCGCTCGGTGCCCTACGTGCCGCGCCGCAGCCGCCGTTTCGACCTGGCCATGGCGGTGTTCTGCTGGCTGATGGCGGCGCTGATGCTGGCGGTGATGGGCATGGCGATCTACGCATCCTTCGTCAAGCTGTGGCCGTACAACTTCTCGCTGTCGCTGAACCACTACCGGGTGGGGCTGGTCGAGGGCGGCGTGGTCGATTCCTACCTGAACAGCCTGCGCATGGCCGGCCTGGCCGCGCTGATCGGCCCGGTGTTCATTTTCGCCACCGCCTACCTGCTGGAGAAGACCCGCGGCCTGGACTGGCTGCGCAGCTTCGTGCGGCTGATGGCGGTGCTGCCGATGGGCGTGCCGGGGCTGGTGCTGGGCCTGGGCTACATCTTCTTCTTCGTGCCGCAGGCCAACCCGATGCACGGGCTGTACCAGACGCTGGGCATCCTGGTGCTGGTGACCATCGTCCACTATTACGCGTCCTGCCACCTGACCGCCGTGACCGCGCTCAAGCAACTCGACAGCGAGTTCGAGGCGGTGTCCGCGTCGCTGAAGGTGCCGTTCTACAAGACCTTTTTCAAGGTCACGGTGCCGGCCTGCCTGCCGGCCATCCTGGAGATCTCGCGCTACCTGTTCATCAACGCGATGACGACGGTCTCGGCGGTGGTGTTCCTGTACGGCGCCGACACCAAGCTGGCCTCGGTCGAGATCGTCAACCTGGATGAATCCGGCGACATCGGCCCCGCGGCGGCCATGGCGGCCCTGGTAGTGCTGACTTCGGCCTTCGCCTGCCTGCTCTATTACCTGCTGCAACGCGTGCTCGATTGCAAGACGCAGGCCTGGCGCCAGGGTCAGGGCAACGACTGACCTTTCCAAATCTCCCCTCCTTCCCAATCAGGAGCTCTCCATGATTCGCGGCAACGACCCGATCCTTCTGACCCCCGGCCCACTGACCACCTCGCTCGCCACCAGGCAGGCCATGCTGCGCGACTGGGGTTCGTGGGACGCCGCCTTCAACGCCATCACGCGCAGCCTGTGCGACGACCTGGTGCGCATCGTCCACGGCGAAGGCACCCATGTGTGCGTGCCGATGCAGGGCAGCGGCACCTTCTCGGTGGAAGCGGCCATTGCCAACGTGGTGCCGCGCGACGGCAAGGTGCTGGTGCCGCAGAATGGCGCCTACTGCCAGCGCATCCTCAAGATCTGCAAGGTGCTGGGCCGCGCCAGCGTGGAACTGCCGATTCCCGAAGACCAGCCCGCCACTGCCGCGCTGATCGAAGAAGCCATCCGGCACGATCCGTCGATCACGCATGTGGCCCAGGTGCATTGCGAAACCGGCGCGGGCGTGCTCAACCCGCTGCAGGACATCGCCATGCTGTGCCAGCGGCTGGGCAAGGGGCTGATCGTCGATGCGATGAGCGCGTTCGGCGCGATCGAAATCGATGCGCGCACCATGCCGTTCGATGCGCTGGTGGCCGCCACCGGCAAGTGCATCGAGGGCGTGCCGGGCATGGGCTTCGTGCTGGTGAAGAAGGATGTGCTGGAAGCCAGCCAGGGCAACAGCCACTCGCTGGCGCTGGACCTGTACGACCAGTATGTCTATATGCAGAAGACCACGCAGTGGCGCTTCACGCCACCCACGCACGTGGTGGCGGCCTTCCGCACCGCGCTCGACCAGTTCCTGGAAGAAGGCGGCCAGCCGGTGCGCGGCGCGCGCTACCGCAAGAATTGCGACACGCTGGTGCAGGGCATGGCCACGCTCGGCTTCCGCACCTTCCTGCCAGCGGCGGTGCAGGCGCCGACCATTGTCACCTTCCACGCGCCGGCCGACGCGCGCTATGACTTCAAGACCTTCTACGCCAAAGTGCGCGAGCGCGGCTACATCCTGTATCCGGGCAAGCTGACGCAGATGGAAACCTTCCGCGTGGGCTGCATCGGCGCGATCGATGACAACGAGATGCGCAATGTGGTGACGGCGATCGGCGAGGTGCTGCGCGAGATGGGGATCAAGATGCAGGCGCCGCTGGCGCAAGCGGCTTGATTGGCTGGTTTCCCCCCTGTCGCCTGCGGCAGGCTCCCCTCTCTCGCGCGCGGGAGAGGGGAGTACACAAGCGGGTTCGCAAACGCGTCCGAAGACCCGAGGACCACAAGAACAAGACGACCCCTTCATGTCCCTCCCCCCCGATTTTCACGGCCTCGCCTTTGCCGCCGTGATGTTGTCCGCGCTGATGCACGCGTCGTGGAATGCCATCGTCAAGATCGGCGGCGACCGCCTCTCGTCGATGGCGCTGATCGACACCTTCTGCCTGCTGGCGGCGTTTCCCTTCCTGTTCCTGGTGCCCCTGCCCGCGCCGCAGGTGTGGCCCTTCCTGCTGGCCACCGTGGCGCTGGAGGTCGGCTACAAGCTGTCGCTGGTGGCCGCCTACAACCGCGGCGACTTCAGCCAGGCCTATCCGCTGATGCGCGGTTCGGCGCCGATGATGGTGGCCATCCTGCTGTTGCTGACCGGCAGCGAACGGCTGGGGCCCGGCGGCTATGCCGGCATCGCGCTGATCTGCTGCGGGCTGGTCAGCCTGGTGCGCTGGCGCCGGCAATCGCCCGACCTGCTCGGCTTTGCGCTGCTGGCCGGGGCCTGCCTGGCGGGCGGCACCGTCATCGACGGCACCGCGGTGAAGCGCTATGGCGAGGTCTTCACCTATATCGTCTGGCTGCAGGCGATGTCGCATGTGTTCATGCCCAGCTACGCCTTCAGCCGCCGCGGCTCCGCGCTGCTGGCACTGTTGCGCACGGAATGGAAGCGCGCGTGGATCGGCGGCATCAATCGCGTCGGGTCGTATGCGCTGATGCTGTGGGCGATGACCATGGCACCCGTGACCAAGCTGGCGGCGCTGCGCGAGTCCAGCGTGATCTTTGCCGCGCTGCTCGGGCACTTCCTGCTGCGCGAGCCGTTTGACCGGCGGCGCCTGGTCGCAACCGCGCTGGTGCTGGCCGGCATCGTGACACTGCAACTGGCGCGCTGAGCCATCCCGAATGTTGCAATTTGTGTTGTTTATTGGCGTTTTTTTGCATAACATGGCTGGCAACTCCAACCGCCTTCCTGCTGAGGTTTTCGCGCCATGTCCCTCCCCCCGTCCAGTACCCGCGTCGTCATCATCGGCGGCGGCATCATCGGCTGCAGCGTCGCCTACCACCTGACCAAACTTGGCTGGAAGGACGTCGTCCTGCTGGAACAGGGGCAACTTTCCTGCGGCACCACCTGGCACGCCGCCGGCCTGGTCGGGCAGTTGCGCTCGCAGGAAAGCATGACCAGGCTGATCCGCTACTCCACGCAGCTGTACAGCGAACTGGAAGCGGAAACAGGCCTTGGCACCGGCTGGAAGCAATGCGGCTCGCTGTCGGTCGCGCGCACCGCCGAGCGCATGACGCAGCTGCGCCGCACCGCGGCGGTGGCGCGGGCCTATGGCGTGGAATGCGAGGTGATCTCGCCCGCCCAGGCTGGCGAGCTGTGGCCGGTGATGCGTACCGACGACCTGCTTGGCGCGGTCTGGCTGCCCGGCGACGGCAAGGCCAACCCGACCGACCTGACCCAGGCGCTGGCGCGCGGCGCGCGCAGCCGCGGCGCCGTCATTGCGCAGGACACGAAGATCACCGCGATCCACACCCGCGATGGCCGCGCCACCGGCGTCAGCTGGCGCAACAAGGCCGGCGACGAAGGCCGTATCGAGGCAGAGATCGTGGTCAACTGCGCGGGCCAGTGGGCACGCAAGGTCGGCCAGCTGTGCGGCGTGACCGTGCCGCTGCACTCGGCCGAGCATTACTACATCGTCACCGAGCGCATTGCCGGCGTGCACCCGGATTTGCCGGTGATGCGCGACCCGGACGGCTTCATCTACTTCAAGGAAGAAGTCGGCGGGCTGGTGATGGGCGGCTTCGAGCCCAATGCCAAGCCGTGGGGCATGCAGGGCATTCCGGAGCCGTTCGAGTTCCAGTTGCTGCCCGATGACTGGGACCAGTTCGAGATCCTGATGGAAAACGCGCTGATCCGCGTTCCGGCACTGGAGTCGGCGCAGATCAGGCAGTTCTACAACGGGCCGGAGTCGTTCACGCCGGACAACAACTTCATCCTGGGCGAGGCGCCCGAGCTGCGCAACTTCTACGTGGGCGCGGGCTTCAACTCGATGGGCATCGCCTCCGCCGGCGGTGCGGGCATGGCGCTGGCCGAATGGATTGTCGCGGGCGAGCCGACCATGGACCTGTGGCCGGTTGATATCCGACGCTTTGCCGGCTTCAACGGCAACGAAAGCTGGCTGCACGACCGCGTCAAGGAAACGCTGGGCCTGCACTACGCGATGCCCTGGCCGAACCGGGAACTGGATACGGCGCGGCCGTTCCGCCGCTCGCCGCTCTATGCCCACCTGCGCGACGCCGGCGCCAACTTCGGCAGCAAGATGGGCTGGGAACGGCCAAACTTCTTCGCGCCGGCCGGCGAGTCGCCCGAGATCCGCTACGCCTTCGGGCAGCAGAACTGGCTGCCGTGGAGCGGCGCGGAACACCGCGCCTGCCGCCAAGCGGTGGCGCTGTTCGATATGAGTTCGTTCTCCAAGTACCTCGTCAAGGGGGCCGATGCCGAGGCCGTGCTGCAATACGTGATGAGCAACGATGTGGCCGTGCCGCCGGGGCAGACCGTGTACACCGCCATGCTCAACGACCGCGGCACCTATGAATCCGACCTGACCGTGACGCGGCTGGCGCACGACCAGTACCTATTGGTGACCGGCTCGGCGCAGACCACGCGCGACTTCAACTACATCGAGCGCCTGATCCCCGCCGACAAGCGCTGCGCGATTGTCGATGTCACGGGCCAGTACGCCGTGCTGGCGGTGATGGGCCCGCGCTCGCGCGAGCTGTTGCAGAGCGTATCGCGCGCCGACTTCTCCAACGAGGCGTTCCCGTTCGGCACCTCGAAGGAGATCGATCTCGGCTATGCCACCGTGCGTGCGACACGCCTGACCTATGTGGGCGAACTGGGCTGGGAACTGTATGTCCCGGTGGAATTCGCCGTGGGCGTGCACAACACCCTGCACGAGGCCGGACAACGCTTCGGGCTGGTCAACGCCGGCTATTACGCCATCGAATCGCTGCGCATCGAGAAGGGATACCGCGCCTGGAGCCGCGAACTGACCACCGATATCCATCCGTTCGAAGCCGGGCTGTCCTTTGCCTGCAAGCTGAACACGGACATCCCGTTCCGCGGGCGCGAAGCGCTGCTGAAGCTGCGCGCGGCCGGCGGCGCCGCGCAGGTGCGCCGGCGCGTTGCCGTGGTCACGCTGGACGGCGCGAGCAAGGCCATGCTCTGGGGCGGCGAGGCGATCCTGCGTACCGCCCCGGACGGCAGCGTGCGCCCGGCCGGCTTCGTCACGTCCGCCGCGTTCGGCCATACCCTCGGCTGTCCGGTGGGCATGGGGCTGCTGGCACGCGCCGATGGTCCGGCCGACGCGGCATGGATCGACGGCGGCAAGTATCACGTGGACCTGGCCGGCGAACTGCTGCCCGCGCGCATCCACCTGCGCGCGCCATACGATCCGGCCAGCGAGCGGACCAAGGCCTGACCTTCATCGATGCAACCGGATACCGGAGTGCCCATGCCAGTGGCCCAGACCGAAACCGCCAGCTACATCCTGACGCTGTCCTGCCCCGACCGTCCCGGCATCGTCCATGCCGTTTCTGCCCTGCTGGTGGAAGCCGCCGCCAATATCGTCGACTCCGCACAGTTCGGCGATCGCGACCGCGCGCGGTTTTTCATGCGTGTGCACTTCCAGCGGCCGCTGCCCGAAGGCCAGGACGCCGACGATGCGCTCGCTGCCCTGCGCAGCACGCTGGCGGGCGTGGCGGCCGCGCATCAGATGGACTGGTCGCTGCACGACGCCGCGCGCAAGCCGCGCGTGATGCTGATGGTGTCAAAGATCGGCCACTGCCTGAACGACCTGCTGTTCCGCCACCGCACCGGCCAGCTGCCCATCGAGATCCCGGCCATCGTCTCCAACCACAAGGACTTCTACCAGCTTGCGGCAAGCTACGACATCCCCTTCCATCACCTGCCCCTGCTCAATGCCACGCCGCAAGGCAAGGCCGCGCAGGAAGCGAGACTGTGGGACCTGGTCTGCGACTACCGTATCGACCTGGTGGTCCTGGCCCGTTACATGCAGGTCTTGTCCGACGACCTGTGCCGCCGCCTGGAAGGCCGCGCCATCAATATCCATCATTCCTTCCTGCCCAGCTTCAAGGGCGCGCGCCCCTACGCGCAAGCCTATGAGCGCGGCGTCAAGCTGATCGGCGCCACGGCGCACTACGTGACCGGCGACCTCGACGAAGGCCCCATCATCGAACAGGAAGTCGCGCGCGTGGACCACGCCATGGACCCCGCGCAACTGACCGCCATCGGACGCGACGTGGAATGCGTGGCGCTGGCGCGGGCGGTGAAATGGCATGCGGAACATCGCGTGCTGCGCAACGGGGGCAGGACGCTGGTGTTCCGGTGAACGGGCAGCCGGTTCCGCCCCTTCAGCCGGCTACCGCCCTCACGACCTGAAAGAGGACTATTCGCCCCGACTGATAACCACTATTCACCTCACCGGCTTGAGGTTAACCCTTAGGGGCGGCGAGAATCGCGGGTCAGCGCAGCCAGACCGCGCCAGGACCATGACAAGCAATGCCCCGCCCCCCGCTCGCCTGCGCCGGCAAGGCGTTGGCCCGCGCCTGCCCCCGCGGCCGCAAGCGCCACGCCCTGTGCCGGCGCCGGCGCCGGCGCTCCTTGACGTGCCCGGCCCTGTCGCCGATCCTGATCCCATCAGACGTTCCAGCACCTGCGCCAGCCAGGAAGGGGCGCGGGCCGGCTGCCATCAGCGCAATCCCCAAGGAATCCCCAAGGAATCCCCATGCCCAGCTTCAACCCTTCACGGCGCACTTTCCTGAAAGCCAGCGTCGTGGCCGGGGTGTCGGTCTATATCGCACCCATCGGCGGCAAAGCCTTCGCGGCATTGTTCGAAGACAAGCTCCTGACCCCGGTCCAGTGGGACCCCAAGGCAGGCATCCCGAAATTCCGCATCGACGGCATCGCCAAGGTCACCGGCGCCAAGGTGTTTGCGCGCGATATCCGCGCGCGCGACATGCCGCACTGGCCGCCGCAGCAGTCGCACGCCTTCATCCTGCGCGCCACGCAGGCCGACCGCGCCTATGAGGGCTTCGACCTCGCCGTGCTGGGCGACGAACTGAAGCCGGACCGCGTGGTCACCGCGGAAGACCTTGCCCGCGACGGCGTGGCCTTCCCCGCCTTCTACGGCGAAGACATGCTGCTGCCCAGGGGCAAGACCCCGGCCTACCTGGGCCACGCGGTGGCAATCCTGATCTATCACGACTTCGCGCGCTTCCGCTTTGCCAAGGACAAGCTCAAGTTCCGCGACGACGTGGTCCGCTATGGCGCCAGGACGGGTCCGCTCGAGCGCGATCCATGGGGCACCTTCCGCTTCGTGCGCGTGGGCGGCGCCACGCCGCAAGATGACGACGTGTTCTCCAGCCTGAAGAACGCGCCGGTGTTTCCCAGCATGATGCGCAAGCACCAGCCGGTGTGGCCGGACGGCAAGGACCACGGCCAGCTCGGCGAGCAGGGCATGTACCACGCCGGCGCGATCCGCGCGCAGCTGGCCAGGCCGCCCGAGGACTGGCTGGTGCTGGAGCGCGAGTACAACACGCAGTCGATCGATACCGCGGCGCTGGAGCCCGACAACGCCAACTGCTGGTACGACGCCGCCGCGCAGGCACTGCACATGGTGGTGCCGACACAATCGCCGATCGAAGTCGCCGAAAGCGCGGGCGAAATGCTGGCGAAGGCCAAGGGTGCGTTCCCGGTGAAGCAGGTGTTCCTGCACCCGTGCTACACCGTGGGCTACGGCTCCAAGGACCACTACAACGTCCCGTTCTACGGCCTGGTCACGGCGCTCTATGCCGAGGGCAAGCCGGTGCGCCTGGCCAACGACCGCTACGAGCAGTTCCAGACCTCGATCAAGCGCCACGCCTTCAAGATGCGCTACCGCATCGCCGTGGACCGCAAGACGGGCCTGTTCCAGGCGTTCCAGGGCGACCTGGAGGCCAACGGCGGCGGCCGCGCCAACTTCTCGCCCTCGGTGGCGATGGTGGGCGCCACCGCGGCGCAGTCGATCTATTACTTCCCGAAGAACGACCTGAGCGCGGTCGCGATCGCCTCGCGCGCCATCGACGCGGGCTCGGCGCGCGGCTACGGCACGCTGCAGAGCATGGCCGCGACCGAGATGATGGTCGACGAGTTTGCCGAACAGCTCAAGCTCGACCCGATCGAGTTCCGGCTGAAGAACGCGCTGCGCTCCGGCATGAAGAACACGCAGGGCGCCATCCCCGCCGGCGCGATCCGTGTCGACGAAGTACTGGAAGCGGCCAGGGCGCATCCGCTGTGGACCGGCCGCGCAAAGAAGAAGGCCGAGTTCGAAGCCGCCAACCCGGGCCGCCGCTACGGCGTGGGCTTTGCCTGCGTGCAGAAGGACTTCGGCACCGGCGCCGAAGCCTCGTTCGCCCGGGTCGAGATGAAGGCCGACGGCAGCATCGCGCTGCATCACTCCGGCGCCGAGATCGGCACCGGCATGTCGACCTCGCAGGCCGCCGCGGTGGCGCGCTGGCTGGGCAAGCCTGCGGCCGAGGTGCGCACCTCGGTCACCGAGTGGGCCGACCTGCCGATGGTGACTTCCGGCGATCCCTACCTGATGAGCCAGGCCGAGCAGGACCGGCTGTCCGCCAACCCGCGCTGGACGCCGTCGTACGCATCGCCCTCCAGCGCCACCAACTCGGCCTACTACTTCACCCACAGCACGCGCGAAGCCGCGCGCGTGGTCTTCATGCATGGCCTGTGGCCGGCGGCGATGGCGATCTGGAGCCAGGGCATCGGCGGCGGCCAGGCGGCCTCGCTGGTGGTGCGCGTCGAAGACGCGCGCTGGACCGAGGGCAAGCTCAGTGCCGGCGGCCTGCAGGCGCTGCCGCTGGAGCAGCTGGCAGCCAAGGCGCATGAAATGGGCCTGGTCACCGGGGCCACCGTGCACGTATTCAACCGCTGGCAGTGGAGCGAGGCCGATTTCGACATCAACGGCCACGCCGCGCGGCTGCCCATCGACGGCCTGTCGGTGCGCTACGGCGATGGTGCCGACAGCGCGCGCAAGGCACGCATGCGCACCAGCGGCGGCTACGACGTGCTCGACCGCAAGAAGGTCTACATCGCGCCCACGCAGCGCAACAACGCCGCGGTCACGTACTACAGCGCGATCGGCACACTGGTGGAACTGTCGGTGCACGAGGCCAGCGGCAAGGTCGAGGTGCTGTCGCACCATTCCATCATGGAGTGCGGCACGCAGCTGTCGCCGCAACTGGTGTCCGGCCAGCTGCAGGGCGGCGTCGCCATGGGCATCGGCCACGCGCTGCATGAATACCTGCCGCTCTACGAGGACGGCCCCGGCAACGGCACCTGGAACTTCAACCGCTACCACCTGCCGCGCGCCAGCGACGTGGCCGTGTGGTCCCAGAGCGGCACAGTGCTGCCACCCGTCTCTGAAACCGACCCGCCCAAGGGCATCGCCGAGGTGGTGATGATCCCGGTGGTGGGCGCCATCGTCAACGGCATCGCGCATGCCATCGGCCACCGCTTCACCGACCTGCCGGTCACGGCCGAAAAGATCCAGGAGGTCCTCGCATGAGCATCGCCACCCAACCCCTTACGCTCAACATCAACGGCAAGGACGTCGGCCCGCTCGACGTGCCCGAAGGCCTGATGATGATCGACTTCCTGCATGAGTACCTGGACCTGACCGGCTCGCGCCTGGGCTGCGGCCAGGGCATCTGCCATGCCTGCGTGGTGATCCACGACAAGGCCGACGGCACCAGCGAGGAAGTGCGCAGCTGCATCACCGGCGCGCACTGGTTCCAGGGCCGCAAGGTGCGCACCGTGGAAGGCCACGGCAAGCGCAACGACAAGGGCGAGGTGGTCGAGCTCACGCCGGTGCAGCAGAAGTTCCTGGAGCATTTCAGCTTCCAGTGCGGCTACTGTACGCCGGGCTTCGTCAACGGCGCGACTATCCTGGTGGAACAGCTCAAGCGCAAGCCGGTGGCCAGGGACAAGGTCGACGAGACCATCACCGCCGCGCTGGATGGCCATATCTGCCGCTGCACGGGGTATGTGCGGTACTACAAGGCCGTGAAAGACGTGATCACCAGCACTCCTGGGTTGGTCAAGGACAGCGGGAGCGCCAAGTGATGCAGCGACCCGCCTTCCTGAACCTCGCCCGCGCGGCTTTTGCCGCGCTGGCCGCCGCCACGCTGGTGGCCGGCTGCGGCGGCGACACCGAAGCCGTCGCCCCGGCCGCCGACCAGGCGCCCAAGACCCAGCTCCCGCCCGCCGAGCAGATCGCGCGCGGCCGCTACCTGATGCGCGCGGGCGACTGCGCCGCCTGCCATACCGCGCCGCAGGGCGCGCCGTTTGCCGGCGGCGTGGAACTGGCCTCGCCGTTCGGCAAGTTCTACGGGACCAACATCACGCCCGACAAGAAGCACGGTATCGGCAACTGGAGCGCCGACGACTTCTACACCGCGCTGCATGACGGCAAGACGCCCGACAAGCATCTCTATCCGGCGATGCCGTACACCTCGTACCGCGGCCTGTCGCGCGCGGATACCGACGCCATGTACGCCTACCTGATGCAGGTGAAGCCGGCGGCCGTGCCGAACCGCCCGCACGACCTGCAGTTCCCGTACAACCTGCGCTCTGCGCTGGTGGGCTGGAACCTGCTGTTCCTGGAGAACAAGCTGCCCGATGCCTCCTCCGGCAATTCCGAGTCGTGGCAGCGCGGCCGCTATCTGTCCAACGCGCTCGGCCATTGCGCCGAATGCCATACGCCGCGCGCCGCGTTTGGCCGGCTGGACCTGTCCAGGCCCCTGGCTGGCGCCGCGCTGGCACGCGTGGGCGCGCCGGACATCACCCCCGCCGGCCTGGCCACACGCGGCTGGACCGCGGCGGACCTGCAGCAGTTCTTTGCCACCGGCATCGCGCCGCAAGGCTCGGCCTTCGGCGAGATGTACCCGGTGGTGCATCTGAGCAGCCAGTACCTGAACCAGGGCGACCTGGCGGCGATGAGCACCTACCTGCTCGGTGACAAGGCACCCGCGCCGCAGCCGGTCAAGGCCATCAACGCCGATGCCGCGCAGCTGGCACCGGGCCGGCGCCACTACGTGGCGGTCTGCGCCGGCTGCCACGGGCGCGAGGGCGAAGGCAAGCCGCACGTGGCGGTGCCGATGGCCGGCAACTCCACCGTGCGCAACGCCGATGCGCACAACCTGATCGTGTCGATGCTCGACGGCATCGAGGCGCAGCGCTTCCCCGGCACGGAAGCCATGCAGGACATGCCGGGCTTTGCCGCGCGCATGAACGATGAAGAACTGGCGCAGCTGGCCAACTACCTGCGCGCCACCTGGGGCGGCCAGCCGGCCGACGTGACGCCCACCGCCGTCAAGGCGCTGCGCGCGGCAGGCCCCGGGCACTGAGGCCCTGCCGGGGTGTTCCATTCTGGAACACCCGCTGTCACGCGCTGGCACAGCCGCGCCGGCGCGTGACACATCCCACCCGATTCCTGCGCACGCGCCTCCGGTTTTCCCCGCGTTTCCCCCGTTTTTTGCTCCGATCCCGCCCCGGCACAGCTCTTGCGATCTGCCTGCCGTGCGCGCGGCATCCACGCCGTGACGACACCACACAGTTCACTGAACGGAGCGAGACATGAACATGGCGGAAATCGCCCAGCTGGGCGTCAGCAACCCCTACAAGCAGCAGTACGAAAACTACATCGGCGGCGCGTGGGTGCCGCCGGCCGGCGGCGAGTACTTCGAATCGGTCACGCCGATCACCGGCAAGCCGTTCACGCGCGTGCCGCGCTCGGGCCAGCAGGATGTCGATGCCGCGCTGGACGCCGCGCACGCCGCCAAGGCCGCATGGGCGCGCACCTCCACCACCGAGCGCGCCAACATCCTGAACCGCATCGCCGACCGCATCGAAGCCAACCTGAAGCTGCTGGCCGTGGCCGAGAGCATCGACAACGGCAAGCCGGTGCGCGAGACCACCGCCGCCGACCTGCCGCTGGCGGTCGACCACTTCCGCTACTTTGCCGGCTGCATCCGTTCGCAGGAAGGCGGCATCTCCGAGATCGACGCCGACACCATCGCCTACCACTTCCATGAGCCGCTGGGCGTGGTCGGCCAGATCATCCCGTGGAACTTCCCGCTGCTGATGGCCACCTGGAAGCTGGCCCCGGCGCTGGCCGCCGGCAACTGCGTGGTGCTCAAGCCCGCGGAACAGACGCCTGCGTCGATCCTGGTGCTGATGGAAGTGATCGGCGACCTGCTGCCGCCGGGCGTGGTCAACGTGATCAACGGCTTCGGCCTGGAAGCCGGCAAGCCGCTGGCATCGAGCCCGCGCATCAGCAAGGTGGCCTTCACCGGCGAGACCACCACCGGCCGCCTGATCATGCAGTACGCGTCGCAGAACCTGATCCCGGTGACGCTGGAGCTGGGCGGCAAGTCGCCCAACATCTTCTTCGAAGACGTGCTGGCCGCCGACGACGCCTTCTTCGACAAGGCGCTGGAAGGCTTTGCCATGTTCGCGCTGAACCAGGGCGAGGTCTGCACCTGCCCGTCGCGCGCGCTGATCCAGGAATCGATCTACGACCGCTTCATGGAGCGCGCGCTCAAGCGCGTGGCCGCGATCCGCCAGGGCCATCCACTCGACACCGGCACCATGATCGGCGCGCAGGCCTCGGCCGAACAGCTGGAGAAGATCCTGTCGTACATCGACCTGGGCCGCAAGGAAGGCGCGCAGTGCCTCACCGGCGGCGAGCGCAACGTGCTGGACGGCGACCTGGCGGGCGGCTACTACGTCAAGCCGACCGTATTCGCCGGCCACAACAAGATGCGCATCTTCCAGGAAGAGATCTTCGGGCCGGTGGTATCGGTGACCACTTTCAAGGATGAGGAAGAGGCACTGGCCATCGCCAACGATACGCTCTACGGCCTGGGTGCCGGCGTCTGGACCCGTGACGGCGCGCGCGCCTTCCGCATGGGCCGCGGCATCCAGGCGGGGCGCGTGTGGACCAACTGCTACCACGCTTACCCCGCGCATGCCGCATTCGGAGGATACAAGCAGTCCGGCATCGGCCGCGAGAACCATCGCATGATGCTCGACCACTACCAGCAGACCAAGAACCTGCTGGTGAGCTACAGCCCCAACGCGCTCGGGTTCTTCTGACCACGCTCAAGGCATGGCGTTTTGGCCGTGCAATGCGGCCTACGCCATGCCATCATCCGGTGGTGCCCCGCGGCGCGGGGTCAACCTGAACCAGGAGTCGAGATGCCAGCGATGATGAAAGCTGCGGTAGTGCGCGAATTCGGCGCGCCGCTTACGATCGATGAAGTTCCTGTTCCGCAACCCGGCCCCGGCCAGATCCAGGTCAAGATCGAGGCCTCCGGCGTGTGCCACACCGACCTGCATGCCGCCGACGGCGACTGGCCGGTCAAACCCACCCTGCCCTTTATCCCCGGCCACGAAGGCGTGGGCTATGTCTCTGCCGTCGGCAGCGGCGTCACCCGCGTAAGGGAAGGCGACCGCGTCGGCGTGCCCTGGCTCTACAGCGCCTGCGGCTACTGCGAGCACTGCCTGCAGGGCTGGGAAACGCTATGCGAGAAGCAGCAGAACACCGGCTATTCCGTCAACGGCGGCTATGGCGAATACGTGGTCGCCGATCCCGACTACGTGGGCCTGCTGCCGGACAAGGTCGGCTTTGTCGAGATCGCGCCGATCCTGTGCGCGGGCGTGACGGTCTACAAGGGCCTGAAGGTCACCGACACGCGGCCCGGCCAGTGGGTGGTGATCTCCGGCATCGGCGGCCTGGGCCACGTCGCCGTGCAGTATGCGCGCGCCATGGGCCTGCGCGTGGCGGCGGTCGATATCGATGACGACAAGCTCGCGCTGGCGCGCAGGCTGGGCGCGGAAGCCACCGTCAACGCGCGCACCACCGAGCCCGCCGCGTGGCTGCAGAAGGAGATTGGCGGCGCGCACGGCGTGCTGGTGACGGCGGTGTCCCCGATCGCGTTCTCGCAGGCCATCGGCATGGTGCGCCGTGGCGGCACCATTGCCCTCAACGGCCTGCCGCCGGGCGATTTCGGCACGCCGATCTTCGACGTGGTGCTCAAGGGCATCACCATCCGCGGCTCCATCGTCGGCACGCGCAGCGACCTGCAGGAGTCGCTGGACTTTGCCGCGCACGGCGACGTCAAGGCCACGGTATCGACCGCGAAGCTCGACGACATCAACGATATCTTCGGGCGCCTGCGCAACGGCAAGGTCGAAGGCCGCGTGGTGCTGGACTTCGCCGCCTGAACCGGAGAAAGCCCATGCCTGCTTCCGCTTCCCCTGACGCCGCCGCGCCGGTCGCACGCGTGATGGCAACACCGGCCGCCCTAGCGCTGATCGCGGAGCTGGCCGCGCGGCATGGCCCGCTGATGTTCCACCAGTCAGGGGGCTGCTGCGACGGCAGCGCGCCGATGTGCTATCCCGCCGGCGAACTGCTGGTGGGTGCCGCCGATGTCTGCCTGGGCGAGATCGGCGGCGCGGCGTTCTACATGACGCGGGCGCAGTTCGAGTACTGGCAGCACACGCGGCTGGTGATCGATGTCGTGCCGGGCGCGGGCGGGATGTTCTCGCTGGAGGGACGGACGGGGAAGCGGTTTTTGACGCGTTCGGAGTTGTTCAGCGATGAAGAGGCTGCATGGCTGGCGGCGCAGCCGGCGTTGTGATGGGACGTGTGGGGTGATTGCCTGCCGATGCACGATTGCCAGCGGCTGACCGCTTGCCGACTGTTTGCCCCCTCTTCCGCTTGTGAACTGACCCCCGCGCTTCCTTCTCAAGGAAGGACATTGTCACGCGCAGTCATCCGGTAAGCGGGATCAGCGCGCACAAGCCTGCGCCAGCAGCCAATCGCGAAAACCCTTCAGATGCGGCCGCGTCTCGAGGCGCTCAGGAAAGTAGCAGAGATAGTGCCCTTGCTCGACATCTATGGGTGCAGCCAGTGGCTCGATCAGCGTACCGGCGGCAAGGTTGTCGTGGACGAGAAAGCCAGGGACGAGGGCGAGACCGAGCCCCGCCTGTGTTGCCTGAATCAGGACCGAGTACTGCTCAAAGCGTGGCCCCGCAAGCGCATGCATGTCCAGCACCGCATAGTGCTCCGCCCACTGCCTCCAGACGACTTCCGCCTGGCCGTGCAGTAGCCGAGGAGCGCGCGCTGCGTCTTGTGGTTGGCGTAGAACGTACGTATCCGGGAAGTCCGGCGAGCACACCAATACGAAGGTACGGCCGTCAATGTAGTCGCTGACGACGCCCTCCCACTTGCCGTCGCCATAGCGGATGGCTGCATCGAGATCCAAGGGAAACGGATCCCCGCGCGCGAGATGGCGGCTAAAGCTGATGGTGACGCCAGGCATATCGGACAGAAAGCCAGGTAGCCGGGGGATCAACCATTTGGTGGTGAAGGTGGGCACACTGGCAATCGTCAACAGATCGTTCTCAGCCATGGCAGCTAACAACTCGAGCGAGGCACTGCCAATGTCTCGGACGGGATTCGCGACGCGCGCGAGATACAGGCTGCCAGACCGAGTGAGCGCCAGGTTGCGGCCGTCGCGAACGAAGAGTTGGGTGCGAAGGTACGACTCGAGATTGGCGATCTGTCGGCTGACCGCGCTGGGGGTGAGATCCAGATCGCGTGCGGCGCGCGAAAAGTTCAGGTACTTCGCGGAACTGATGAAAGCGAGCAGTTCGGTCATGCTCGGGTAGAGGTGTTTCATCTGCTGTCGTCCCAAATCTTGAACATGTTCCAAATATGCACAGGTCATTGCGCCTTTTCTATGTTCTCTTCATGACGACGTCATGTCACCTTGGAACAATGCGGGCCATTCAACGCACTGTGCCGCATTCACGCGGTCCTCTTGCCAAGGAATGCTCGCATGCAACCATCCGCCGTAACGGCTGTGCGGCCGCATCCCCTGATTCCGCGCAAACGGAAAAGGCGGATCTCCGCCTGGAAACTTTCGCTTTATCTCGTCCTTGCCTGCTTTTCAATTTATCTGCTCTTGCCGATCGCGCTATTGGTGACGGGGGCGTTTGGTGAAATCTGGACCAACACGCTGCTGCCAACGGGCATCACCGGCCGCTGGTTCGCGGAGCTTGCCGGGAATACGAGTTTCCGGCGCGCTTTCGGCGCGAGCCTGCTGGTCGCATTGGCTTGCTGCGGTGCGGCAGCTGCAACTGGGGTGCCGCTTGCGTATGCGCTCCATCATGGCGCGCTAGCCGGGCGCGGCACAATAAGTCGTATCGTCACGCTGCTGCCTGTCGCGGTGCCTGCTCTCACACTGGGCTTTGGCTATATCACCGTCTTTGGCAGTGACACGCTGCCCTGGCTCGGCTCGCTGCCGCTGCTGATTGCCGCGCATACCGTGCTCACGCTGCCGTATCTGGTGCAGACACTTCTGAGTGACCTGCGTCATCTCGATATCGCGAAGCTCGAAATGTGCGCTGCCACGCTTGGCGCCACCCCAGCGCAGCAGTTCTTCACGATCGTCCTACCAAATCTCAGGCAGAGCCTGTTCTCGGGGCTGGTCATGGTGTCGGCGCTGTCGATAGGCGAATTCCAGGTATCCAACCTGATTGCTGGCTTCCGCTACCGCAACTACCCCGTGGTCCTGCTCCAGGCGTTCTATGGTGCAACGGGTATGGCATGTGCGGCCACGGTTGTGCTGCTCGGACTGGCGGTAGCAGCGACGCTGACGTCAGTCAACACGGTTCAACGGATGAAGCAGGAAACACCATGAGTCTCGAGTTTCAAAACGTGAGCTTTGCCTACGCAGACGCGCAACGCGGTATTGACGCCGTCACGCTGTCGGTCGCGCAAGGTGAACTGCTGGCGGTCATGGGCCGCAGCGGGTCCGGCAAGTCGACCATCCTGCGCCTGACCGCCGGGTTGCTGGACGGGTATCGAGGGCGTATCTCAATCCGCGGCACCGATGTGGCGGGTGTGCCCGTCTGGCAGCGCGAAGTTGGCATGGTGTTCCAGCAGTACGCCATCTTCCCGCACCTGAGCGTGCTCGACAACGTGGCTTACGGCCTGAGGATGCGCGGTATTAGCACCGCTGCGCGCCGGTCCCTGGCGAAAGAGATGCTCGAGCGCGTGGGTCTGGGCGAGCATGCGGATCGACGCCCGACCTCCTTGTCGGGCGGCCAGCAGCAGCGCGTTGCACTGGCCCGCGCGTTGGTGTTCGAGCCGCGGGTCCTGCTGCTCGATGAGCCGCTGGCCGCGCTTGACGCCGGTATTCGCCAGCAGCTGCGTGACCAGATTCGGGAGTTGCAGCGCGCCTGCAATGCCACTACGTTACTGGTCACTCACGACCAGGACGAAGCACTGAGCATTGCCGACCGCGTGGCGGTGGTGGACGACGGCCGCATCCTGCAAGTGGATACGCCACAGCGCCTGTACGACCAGCCTGCATCGGCAACGGTGGCGCGCTTTGTCGGGCATTCATGTGTGATGCCGGGACGTGTGCTTGCCCCCGGATTGGTCGATGTTTCCTTTGCGGTCCTGTATGCGAATACCGGTGCCTTTCGCATCGGCGAGAAGGTTGATGTGCTGATGCGCCCCGAGCACGTGCAGCCCGACCCGCCGGAGGCCACGCTGAATCGGATCAGTGGCCGACTGGGCGAGGTGCGCTACTTCGGCGCTACGTCCCGCTACGACTTCATCCCGCAAGGCGTCTCGCAGCCGCTGCTGTGTGAGGGACGCCGGCTCGCCGAGCACGGCATTGCTGTCGCGCCTGAGCATCTGCGTGTGCTGCCCGCACCGCGCGGAATTTCCCTTTGATTTCCATTGCTTGCTGGAGTACCACCACAATGACCACCACCAGGAACCATCGACCACTATCGGTTGCGATCCCGGCAATTGGGCACGTTTGCGCGCTGACGATGCTGATCGCCGCCTCGGGCGTGCAAGCCGCGCCGGCAGATCCACTGTATCCGGGCGAAGACGCGCTTTACGCAAAAGCTGCTGAGGAGGGTCTGGTCGTTTCGTTTGACACTGGGCCGGAATGGGCGAACTGGAAGTCGCTATTCGCTGAGTTCAGAAAGCGCTACCCCAAGGTCGAGCTGACTTACAACGACATCGGGTCGGCGGCGACCGTAGTTGCGCTCGACAAGGCTCGCCGTCGACCGCAAGCCGATACGGCTTACTACTTCGCGGCCTCCGCTCTCGATGCCGAGAGCAAGGATCTGGTTGCCCCGTACAAGCCGCACAACTTCGAGAAGCTGCCGGCGGTGTTCCGCGGGCAGGACAGCCGCTGGTTCACCGTGCACTCGCTTAACATCGCCTTCCTCGTCAATAAGAAGCTGGTGAAGGAGGTTCCGCGGGGCTGGGGCGATCTGCTGAAGCCGGAATACCGCAACGCGGTGGTCTATCTGGATCCGCGCTCGACTGGACAAGGCCAGGTGGCGGTCTTCGCCGCTGCCTACGCGTTTGGTGGCAGTGTCGACAATCCGAAGCCAGGGGCGGAGTTCTTCGGCAAATTGCGCGAAGCGGGCAGTGTGATGCGCATAGAGGGCGCCACCCCCTATGCGAAGTTCGTTAAGGGTGAGATCCCGATCCTGATCGGTTATGAGAACGACGGCCTGAAGGCGAAGTACACCGATGGCATGGGGGATGCTGTCGAGGTCGTGATTCCGAAGGAGGCAAGCGTATCCGCGCCGTATGCGATCAGCCTGGTCAAGAATGGCCCGAACCCGAACGCCGCCAAGCTTTGGCTGAACCTGATCATGAGCGATGTTGGTCAGACCCTGTTCGCGCAAGGTTACGTACGACCGGCCGTACCCGGAGTGCCGCTACCGGAAGAGATCCGCGCGAAGATGCCTGACACACCGCAGGTGCATCCGCTCGACGTCACAAAGGCGGCGGCCAGGAAGGCCGAGGTGGATCGCCTGTGGGCACAAGCAGCGCTCGCTAAGTAAGGTGCAGTCGATGCAGGCGACTTCGATGCCAAGCGGGCTTTTTCGACGCTACGGGGCTGTCCCAGCGGGATTGCTGATGGTGTTCTTCTTCGTTCTGCCGCTCGGCACACTCGTGGCGTCGGCCGGCGAGTACGGCCTCTGGGCCTTTACACGGCTGGCGCAGGATCCACTGGTGGTCGATGCCCTCGGACACTCGCTGGTACTGGCGCTGGCGGCTGGCACCGTATCGGTCGTGGTGGGCCTGCCGCTGGCGACCCTCCTCGCGGCGCAGCCACCTGCACGTCGCCGCTGGCTGCTCGCGCTACTTGGCGTGCCGCTGGCATTCTCGGGATTGGTGATCGCCTACGGCTTCATCCTCGCCTTTGGGCGTGCGGGCTTCGTGACGAACCTGCTTGCACTTGCCGGAGCGGATCCTGCCGCTACCGGCACGCTGATCTACACAACCGCGGGCCTGGTAGCAGCGTATGCGTACTACCTGATTCCGCGCGTTGCGCTCATGCTCTATCCGGCCATCGCCAATCTGGACCGGCGTCCAATCGAAGCCGCACTGACCCTCGGCGCCACGCCGTTGCGCGCGATATTCGACATCGCGCTGCGGGAGCTGTGGCCATCGATCGGTGCCTCGTGGTGCCTTGTCACATCAATTGCGCTCGGCACCTATGGTACCGCGCTTGCCCTGGCCGGCACGCAGATCAATATCCTGCCGTTGCTGATCTACCTGAAGCTCTCCGACGGACAGACAGATTTCCCACAGGCCGCCGTGCTATCGCTGTTGCTGATGGCCGTGTGCACCTGTGTGCTCGCACTTGGAGAATGCCTTGTACGCCGGCGCTAACGCAACATTGTCCGAACGCACATGTGTCGCGCTAGCGCGCGTGGCAGCCAGGCAAGTCGGCCCAGCACGTCATGCTATGCCGGTCGGACTAATCGGGCCGCGCGAGGCCACGGCGCAGCAACTCGATGTAGCGCGCATTCTCGGCTACGCGCTGGCGAGGAGCGGTATGCCCCTGCTCAGCGGTGGTAAAGGCGGTGTGATGGAAGCGGCCGCCCGCGGATGTCAACAGGCAGGAGGCATCGTGATCGGGCTGCTGCCCGAGGACGATGCCACGGCCGCCAACGGCTTTCTGACTGTGGCGCTTCCCACCGGGCTTGGGATCACGCGCAACGCGCTGATTGCACGCGCGTCGCTCTGCCTGATCGCGGTGGGGGGCGGACTTGGCACGCTGTCGGAAATCGCGCTAGGGCTGCAATGGGGCAAGCGTGTCTTCACCATGCTCGACGCGCCGGTGGTTGCTGGCGCGGAGCGGTTTGATGATATCGACGCGCTGGTCACGAGCGTAGCGGAGTGGCTCGCATCGGAGGCGCGCGTGCTTGCACCGCGGAAGGATATCAGTGCGCTTTGAGACCAAAATATCAGCCGCTTTCGATTGATGACTGATCTCTGACCTGCCGGTTCGGTCGCCCAAAAAACCGTGTTGTTCATGCCAGGAGAAATGGGATTCCCGTTTCCCGAGGCCTGACTCACGCCTTTTGTTTGTGCCTATTAGTAGATGGAGGAATCATGAGAAGGAAGCTTTCAATACTGTTCGCAACGGGAAGCGCGATGACAATGCCGGTGTTGGCGCATGCCAGCGTCACGCTATACGGCCTTCTGGACAACACCATTCGATATACCACCAACGAGAACGCCGCCGGCAATAGCAAGGTGCAGATGGGCGACGGCGTACTGACCGGATCCCGCTGGGGCATGCACGGCACCGAAGACCTCGGCAGCAACACCAAGGCCCTGTTCGTGATTGAATCTGGCTTCGCGCCAGACACCGGTGTGAGCCAGCAAGGTGGCCGTCTCTTCGGCCGCAAGGCCTATGTCGGCTTGCAGGGGGAATTCGGAACCGTCACGCTGGGTCGCCAATTTACCGTCATTCACGAAGTCATCGCCAGCTATGACGCGATGGCGCTGGCGAGCCTGGGTATCGTCGGCTTCCAAGGCGGCCCCTACACCGGTGGCGTGCGCCAGGACAACATGATCAAGTACACGCGCGCCTTCGGTGGTCTGACTTTTGCCGCGCAGCACGCCTTTGGCGAGACGGCAGGCAGCTTCGCCAAATCGTCCTCCACCGGCGCCAGCCTGAGCTATGCGGCCGGTCCCTTCTTGGCGGCAGGCGGCTACCAAAGCATGCGGGACACCAATACCTATTACGGCGTGAAGGTCCCTACCAGCAACCAGAATGTCTGGTCGCTCGGCAGCACCTACAATACCGGGCCGGCGACGTTGTATCTTGGGTACACCAACAGCAATGTTGACGCCGCCGATTATCGCAACCACGCTGTCTATTCGGGCGTGAAGTATGTCTTCATGCCGGCGTGGTCGCTTATCGCCATGGGTACGTTTGACCGTCTCAAGCACGGCTCCACCACTGGTAACCGCTTCACTGGCGCGCTGATGCTGGACTACGTCTTCAGCAAGCGTACCGATGTCTATGTGGAAGCCGACTACACCACGCTCTCCGGCGCTTGGCGCACGTTGGGCGGACAGACGGATTTCGCTACCCCGATGTTTGGCCATGGCAGCCGCTTCGGCGCGACGGCGGGACTGCGGCACAAATTCTGATCGTCGGCTGACAGCCCGTGCATTAGGGCGCCGCGCCGAAAATCCGGGGCGAGCTTGCACACAAGACCAAGAATCTCAGGTTGACGGCTGAACTTATGCTGGCGGAGATGGAGCCCGGCAGGGCTGTCGGCAACAGGGGGTTCAGATATCAAGCCGTTCAAGGGCCATCCGGAGCCGGGTGCACATCTACGCATGAGCATCCCGGACTGCCTGGATGCGACGGGCCGGGCTTGACGCCTCAGTGCTCCGATTCCGGTTCGCCCTCCAACCCCTCCCTCAAACGCCGATAGATCGTATTGCGCGACACCCCCAGCTCACGCGCCGCGTGGCTGACATTGCCGCCGTGCCTGGCGAGCGCCTGGCGGATCAGGCCGGATTCCCAGTCGTGCATGCGGCTGGCCTTCGATGACGCCGGCGCTTCTACTTCAGCCGCAGCATCACTGCGCTCTGCCACATTTCCGCACTCCTGCTCAAACCCTTCCGGCAGGTGTTCCACGCCGATCTCGATCTCCCCCTCCGCCAGGATCGCCGCCGTGTGCAGCACGTTGGCAAGCTGGCGGATATTGCCCGGCCATGGATGCCGGCGCAGCAGCGCCAGCACCTGCGCATCGATGCGCAGTGGCGACTGCATGCCGGCCTCATCGCCTTGCCGCTGCAGGATGCGGTCGACCAGCGCCAGCAGGTCGCTGCGCTCGCATAGCGGGGGCAGCGTCACGGCCAGCGCATTGATGCGGTAGTACAGGTCTTCACGGAAGGTGCCTTGCGCAATCATCGCGCGCAAGTCGCGGTGGGTGGCGCAGACCACGCGCACATCGACCGGTACTGCGCGGGCACTGCCCAGCGGGGTCACGGCGCGCTCCTGCAGCACGCGCATCAGGCGCACCTGCTGCGCCAGCGGCATATCGCCGATCTCGTCCAGGAACAGCGTGCCGCCGTGCGCCTGCACGACTTTGCCTGCGCAGCCGCGGCGGCGCGCGCCGGTGAAGGCGCCTTCTTCATAGCCGAACAACTCGGCCTCGATCAGGGATTCGGGGATCGCTGCGCAGTTGACCGCGACGAAGGGCCCGTTGCCGCGTGGCGAGGCTGCATGGATGGCGCGTGCCAGCCACTCCTTGCCGGTACCGGTGCGGCCCTGGACCAGGATGGTGATATCGCGCCCGCTGACCTTGCGCACGCGGCGCAGCACCGCGGCCACGCTGGCGTCGCCGGTATCGAGTGCGGCCAGCGCCGGCGGCAGCGGGTCTTCCGCGCTCGGCTGACGCACTGCGATGGGCGCGGCCAGGAAATCGATCCGGGCAAACACCTGCACCCGGCTGGGCAGCGTCAGCACCTGGAGCAAGCCGGCCGCGGTGGCGCGCGCCCGCATCGCCACGCGCACCGGCTGGCCGAACAGTTCGGCGAAGCCGGCCGCCGCCAGCGCGTGCGGCGCCAGCCCAAGCTGGAACAGCCCGCTGCGGTTGGCGGCGAGGAAGGCGCCGTCGGGGGAGAACGCCGCCATGCCTTCGAACAGCGTGCCGACAAACTCGGGCCGCGCATGGAAGCGCACCAGCACCGCGTCCGGGAAGTGGTTGGCGAACAGGTGGTTTTCGATCATCTGCGCCGACATCCGCACCAGCGCCATGGTGTGCCGGTGGAAGCCGCGATGATCGCCGCTGACGTCCAGCGCGCCCAGGATCGCGCCGGTGGGCCCGGTGATCGGCGCGCACGAGCAGGTCAGCTGATGGTTGGACTCAAGGAAATGCTCGCTGGCGTGGACCAGCGTGGGACGGGCCTCGGCCAGCGCGGTGCCGATGGCATTGGTGCCCTTGCTCGGCTCTGACCACGACACCCCTGGCGCCAGCGCCACGCGCCGCGCCCGCGCCACGAAATCGCCGTCGCCCAGGCTGTGCAGGATCACGCCGCTGCGGTCGGTCAGCAGTACCATGCTGTCGGTATTGGCGATCTGCGCATGCAGGGTCTCCATCACCGGCAGCGCATGGCGGTGCAGGTCGCGGCTGGCGTCGACCAGCTCTCCCAGCGCGCGCGGGCTCACGGCGTCGAAGCCGGGCGCATGGCGCGCATCCAGGCCGAAGCCGGCCGAGCGCGCGTGCGCGCGCGCGATCAGGTCAGCGCGGTCCGTGTCGGTCGGATCGGCCGGAGCGGCAGCCTGGCGGGTGAAATCGGAAAGCGCGGCGGGATCGGCGGCACGATGCATGACGGCGGGTCTCCTGTATGGGCCGGCGGCGCGCCTGGCCGCTGCCCTGCCGTCCGGGGGCGGCTGTTGTCCGCCAACCTTATCACAGGCTTGCGGCCCTGTAGCGCCCCCTGCGCCGCGCCCGGCCGCCTCAGCGTTTCTCGTCGAGCAGGTCGTTCAGGATCTCGTCGAAGGTGGCCTGGGCGTCCTCCAGCGCCTGCAGCGCCGCATCGAAGGTCTGCAGCGCCAGCTTCGACGGCTTGCCGCTGCCCTGCGGCGGATAGTGGGTCTGCAAGGCGGTAAAGGCCACCTGTACCTGCCGCGTGGCCGCAACCACGCGCTCCATTGCCTGCGCCTCTTCGGCGCGGTACTGCTCGTGCTTCTGCTCGCTCATGCCCGTTGGCTCCGTATGGCGCGCCGTCTCGGTGGGGTGCGCGCGCCTGAATGAGGCATATCGTACAAGAACTGCGCCGGCAGGCTTGCGTTGCGCCCGCGCGACCGGCAAAAATGAGATAGGCTGCGCGGCTGGGCGGCAAGGCCGGTGCGCACGCGCCACGCCTGGCCGCGGCCCCGGGAATTGCCATGCCATTGACCACCCGCCGCGCGCTGGCAGCCGCGCTGATGACCGCCAGCGGCTTCGCCTGCTACTGGACCTACCTGACGCTCAACCAGGACCGGCTGCTGTTCGACGCCCACCGGCGCGCGCCGCGCGACCTGCCCGACGGCATCATCGGCTATTCGCACCAGATCCCCGGCGGCGTGGTGCGCGGCTATATCCATCACGCCGGCGACACCGCGCGCGACCTGCTGTTCTACCTGCCGGGCCGCGGCGAAGATGTGCTCGAAACGCTGCATTACGCGCGCTGGCTGCCTGCCGGCATGGCCTTTGCCACTTACGATTACCGGGGCCTCGGCCACTCCGACGGCCGCCCGTCCGAAGCTGCCGCCGTGGCCGACGCCAGCCAGTTCCTGCTGCATGTGCGGCGTGTCTTTCCCGGCACCCGCGTGCATGTGGTGGGGCGCAGCCTGGGCACCGGCGTGGCGATCCAGCTGGCGGACCTGCAGGATTTCGAGAGCCTGCAGCTGATCACGCCCTACGACTCGCTGCTGGAACTGGTGCGCAAGCGCTTCCCGCTGGTGCCGCTGCGCCAGTTGATGCGCCACCACTTCGATTCGATCTCGCATTGCAAGAAGGTGGTGCAAAGCACCAAGGTGCTGCTGGCCGAAACCGACGAAGTGGTGCCCCACGAATGCTCCGAACGGCTCATGGCTGCCTGGCCCGGCCCGGTGGCGCTGCAGACCGTGCCTGGCACCGATCACTTCACCATCATCGAACGCGAGCAGACCTGGCTGTCGCTGTGCGAATTCGCGCGCCAGCACAGCCAGGCCAGGCTGCGCATGGCGGAGCCGGCAACGGCACAGCCAGCGCCGTCGACGATCGTGCCGACTGCCCCGCCGGCCGCCCCCGGCACCCAGCCCGTCGACCATGACGAGCTCGGCAATCCGTTGCCGCTGGCGGCCAACCGCTGATCCGGACCGGCACAGCGGGTAAAATGCGCGCATGAAAAAATTTGCAGTCAAGGCAGGCGGCGCCGCACTGGCGCTGGCTGCGGCCGGTGCCTTGCTTGCCGGCTTTGCCGCCGTGCTCAGCCTGCGGCAGCTTCCCCCGGTCGATGCCCTGCGCGACTACCGGCCCGACGTGCCGCTGCGGATCTACACCAGCGACAACGTCCAGATCGGCGAGTTCGGCAGCGAGCACCGCGAGTTCATCCCCTTCGAGCAGATTCCGCGGCGCATGGTCCAGGCGCTGCTCGCGGCCGAGGATGACCAGTTCTACCAGCACGAGGGCGTCGACATCCCGGGCGTGTTCCGCGCCGCGCTGGCCAACCTGGGCCAGGGCTACGCGCAGGGCGCCTCCACCATCACCATGCAGGTGGCGCGCAACTTCTACCTGTCGCGCGAGAAGACGCTGGCGCGCAAGTGGTATGAAATGCTGCTGGCCTGGCGCATCGACCAGTCCCTGCCAAAGGACCGCATCCTCGAGCTGTACATGAACCAGGTCTACCTGGGCGAGCATGCCTATGGTTTCGGCAGCGCCGCGCATGCGTACTTCGGCAAGCCGCTGGCGTCGCTGTCGCTGGCCGAGACCGCGATGCTGGCGGGCCTGCCCAAGGCGCCCTCGAGCATGAACCCGGTGGTCAACTTCCCGCGCGCCAAGCGCCGCCAGGAGTATGTGCTGGGCCGCATGCTGGCGCTGGGCATGATCAGCCAGGACGACTACCGCGAGGCCCGCGCCGCGCGCCTGGCGCTCACCGACGACAGTCCCGGCAGCTTTGCCGGGCATGCGGAGTATGTGGCCGAACTGGCGCGCCAGCTGGCCCGCGAGCGCTTTGGCGACGAGGCCTATACGCGCGGCCTGAAGGTCTACACCACGGTGTCGTCGGTGCGCCAGACCCTGGCCTACGATGCCGTGCACGGCGGGCTGGAGGGCTATGCGCGCCGCCACCGCAAGTTCGTCAAGGACTTGTCGCAGGGGCCGCAGGCCGCGCTGGTGTCGCTGGACAGCGCCTCCGGGGCGATCGAGGCGATGGTGGGCGGCACCGGCTTTGCCGCCAGCCGCTTCAACCACGCCACCCAGGCGCAGCGCCAGCCGGGCTCGACCTTCAAGCCCTTTGTCTATGCCGCGGCGCTGGAACGCGGCGTATCGCCCGGCACGCTGATCAACGACGCGCCGCTGGCCAATGGTTCGCGCTGGCAGCCGTCCAACGACGACGGGCGCTTTGTCGGCCCCATCACCGTGCGCCAGGCGCTGGCCGAATCGCGCAACCTGCCCGCGATCCGCACGCTGCAGTCAATCGGCATCCCCTACACGGTGGAATTCGCCAGCCGCTTCGGCTTCTCGCCCAGGCGGCTGCCGCGCTACCTGCCGCTGGCGCTGGGCACCGGCACCACCTCGCCGCTGCGCCTCGCCGCGGCCTATGGTGTGTTTGCCAACGGCGGCCATCGCGTTGAACCCTATTTGATCGCCCGCATCACCGACAGCGAGGGCAAGGTGCTCTTCTCCGCCGACACCGGGGCCGAAGACCGCGCCGCCCCGGCGCCCGTGATCAGCGCGCGCAATGCCTTTGTCATGGACAGCCTGCTGCGCAGCGTGGTCGACGACGGCACCGGCGCCGGCGTGCGCCGCTACCTGCGCCGCGAGGACGTGGCCGGCAAGACCGGCACCACCAACGATTCGGTCGACGGCTGGTTCGCCGGCTACGCCGGCGGCGTAGTCACGGTGGCGTGGATGGGCTACGACGACAACCGCAGCCTGGGCGAGCATGAATTCGGCGCCACCACAGCATTGCCGGTATGGGCCGCCTACATGGAAGGGCGCCTCGCGGGCGTGCCGGTGCCCGACAGCGCGGCGCCCGCCGGGGTGGTGCGCGTGGGCGACGACTGGATGTACGCGGAGTATGCCGACGGCAGCCACGGCATCGCATCGATCGGCTTCCCGCCGCCGGCACCGGCTGTTCCGCCGGTGGCGGATCCGATCGCCAGCAACCTTGGCGCGGCCGCGGCAGCGGCTGCCCCCACGCCGACCCCCGTCACCAGTCCGGCAACCGGCCTGCCGGCGCCCGGCGCCGCCACGCCGGCAGTCCCCGCCGGCGCCAGCCTGTAGACTTCCGGGTTTCCACTGTCCCGATCCCGATGTCCAGCCACAGCCCGCTGCTGATCTGGTCGGTCGCCGCGCTGACCACAGCCGGCGTCCTGTTCCGCCCGTTCCGCCTGCCTGAAGCGTTCTGGGCCGCCGGCGGTGCGCTGCTGCTGTGCGCCACCGGCCTGCTGGCGCTGCCCGATGCGCTCGCGGCAGTGATGCGCGGCTTCGACGTGTACCTGTTCCTGGCCGGCATGATGCTGATCTCCGAACTGGCCCGCAAGACCGGGCTGTTCGACCATGTTGCCGCGCTGGCCGTGCGCCAGGCGCGCGGCTCGGCGCTGCGGCTGTTGCTGCTGGTGTACGGCTTCGGCACGCTGGTGACGGCGTTCATGTCGAATGACGCCACCGCCGTGGTGCTGACGCCCGCGGTGCTGGCCGCCACCCGCGCCGCGCGGGTCCGCCATCCGCTGCCCTACCTGTACGCGTGCGCCTTTATCGCCAATGCCGCCAGCTTCGTGCTGCCGATCTCCAACCCGGCCAACCTCGTGATCTTCGGCGAACGCATGCCGCCGCTGGCGGGCTGGCTGGCGAGCTTCGCGCTGCCGTCGCTGGTGGCGGTGCTGGCCACGCTGGCGGCGCTGTGGTGGACCCAGCGCGCGGCGCTGGCCGAGCCCATCGAGCACGACGTGCCGGTGCCGCCGCTGTCGCCGCAGGCGTGGCTCACGGCGCTGGGCATCGTGCTGACCGGACTGGTCCTGCTGGTGGCCTCGCTGCGCGGCGACGCGCTGGGCTGGCCGACCTGCGCGGCGGGCGTGGCCACCCTGCTGCTGGTTTGCGCCACCCGGCGCGAGCTGCTGGTGCCGGCCTTGCGCGAAGTCTCATGGGGGGTACTGCCAATGGTTGCAGGGCTGTTCGTGCTGGTGGCGGCGCTGGAGCAGACCGCGGTGATCCGCCACCTGGCCGATGCCGTCCAAGCGGCGTCGCGCGACGGCGGCGCGCTGGCCCTGCTGGGCGTGGGCGCGGCGGTGGCACTGGCGGGCAATATCGCCAACAACCTGCCGGCCGGCCTGATCGCGGCCTCGGCGCTGGCGGCCGGGCATGCGTCGCATGCCGTGACCGGCGCGGTGCTGATCGGCATCGACCTGGGCCCCAACCTGTCGGTCACAGGCTCGCTGGCCACACTGCTGTGGCTCACGGCACTGCGGCGCGAAGGCCATATGGTCAGCGCCGGCCAGTTCCTGCGCGTGGGGGCCGTGGTCATGCCGGCAGCGATGCTGCCGGCGCTGGCGCTGCTGCTGCTGCTTTAAACGGCTGCCTCAGCCTGTGGCGGCGTCATTGGCCGCGGGTCTGTTGGGGGCCGGCACCAGCGGCCGGCGCAGGCCGGTCGCGCCATGGCGCACCGCGCTGGCGTGGTGTTCGGCCACCCCCGTTTCCACCGGCGTGGCCGGCAGCGGCACTGTCACCACATGGAGCAGCATCAGGCTGCTGCACGGAAAGGCAATCGGCATGATTAGGTGGATCCCGACAAAAGTCAGGCCGCGCATCCCAGCGGCCGGGTACCGGCGGCCTTCATAGGCCGCCTGGATACTAACGTTGTGCAGACATTATGTTCGCTTGTCGGCGTTGTGCGGCGCGGGCTTGAGCGATGTCATCAACTATTCACGGAGCGGCGCGCGGGTGTGGCGTAATCGACTCGCCGCATAGTACTTTCCCATATCCCGCGCGGGTTGTGAGGCCACGGCATCTGCCATATAGTGAATCCGGCACACCCGCTGCGCACACATCCACGCCATCCCACCACGCATGACCATGACCAGCAAGGACGCGGCGCACCGCGCGAAGGACAGCAACGACGGCGACGATGCCGGCCACCGCCACGCCCACAGCGTCTCGGCCCGCATCCGCGCACGGCTGGAGGCCGCGCGCGAGCGCTTTCACGCCAACGACAATATCTCGCACTACCTCGAGCCCGGCGAGATGGAGCAGCTGCAGGCCGAAGTGCAGGCGCGCCTGGAAGACGTGCTGCGCGCGCTGGTGATCGACGTCGACAACGACCACAACACCCAGGAAACCGCGCGCCGCGTCGCCAAGATGTACCTGAAGGAAATCTTCGCCGGCCGCTACGCCAAGGCGCCGCCGGTGACCGAGTTCCCCAACGTCGGCCAGCTCAATGAGCTGATGATCGTGGGCCCGCTGCGCGTGCGCAGTGCCTGCTCGCATCACCTGTGCCCGATCATCGGCAAGCTGTGGGTGGGGGTGATGCCGAACCAGCATTCCAACCTGATCGGTCTGTCCAAGTACGCGCGCCTGGCCGAATGGATCATGTGCCGCCCGCAGATCCAGGAAGAGGCCGTGGCGCAAGTGGCCGACCTGCTGCAGGAAAAGATGAATCCCGACGGCCTCGCCATCGTGATGGAGGCCGAGCACTTCTGCATGCACTGGCGCGGCGTGCGCGACACCGACGCCAAGATGACCAACAGCGTGATGCGCGGCTCGTTCCTGAAGGACGACAGCCTGCGCCGCGAATTCCTCACGCTGCTCAACCATAACCGCGGCTAGGCCGCTTGCCCGAGCCTCGCCCAGCCGCAACCACCGAGCGCCACGACCATGCTAGTCCGCCTGCTCTATGCCAGCCGTGCCCGCCAGGCCATCGACGCCGCCGTGCTCGACGCCATCCTGGCCGCCAGCCTGGAACGCAATCCGCGCCACGGCATTACCGGCGTGCTGTGCCACGGCAACGGCATCTTCCTGCAGGCGCTGGAAGGCGACCGGCAGGACGTGTCGCAGCTATTCCAGTCGATCGCGCGCGACCCGCGCCACCACGACGTGACGCTGCTGCATTTCGAGGAAACCTGCACGCGCGACTTTGCCGGCTGGGCGATGGGCCAGGTCAATGCGGCACGCATCAATACCGCCACGCTGCTCAAGTTCTCCGCGCGCGCCGAGCTCGATCCGTTCCGGACCTGCGGCGCGGCCTCGCTGGCACTGCTCAAGGAGCTGATCGCGGGGGCGTCGGTGGTGTCCCGCACCGGTGAGCGCGGACGGCACTGAGCCGCGCCGCGCTGCCGTTATTGGAACTGGAACGCTACGCCGTCACCTGGCCAAACAGGCCGCACTCCAGGTCGCTTTCGAACTCCTCCATCCAGACCGAGCCGGGGCCGGCCTCGTAGACGCTGGTCTTGTCCGTGCCGACCCGGCGCACGCTGACGCGCCGGGTGCCCGCGCCATGGCTCTCATCGGTAATCTCGAACATCTCGGCCGCCAGCCCCACATGCCTGCACGCTTGCACGGCCTGTTGCTGCTCGTCGGCGGGAAATTCGGTGAACGGTCTCGTTGCCATGGCATCCTCCGTCAAGGTTGAGATCGCCGCTTGCGCGCAGCGCGGACGCGCGTGGCACGGAATGCGCCACGCATGAAGCAGGCCGTGCCCCGGCGCCGGGCCGGCGGCACGTCCACACCCTCCTGGGACGTTGTTATCTGAAACTCAGCTCTTGCGCTGGGTCACTGCCACGAACGGGGCCGGTGCGTGCTGGACGGACTGGCTGCCGCAGTTCGGGCAGTTTGGATGGGCAGAGGCATGTTCCGCGAGATGCTCGGTTTTCTCGAACATATGGCCGCACTTCTCGCAGCGGTATTGATAGACAGGCATGGCATTCCCCCACGCGGTGCACACGCCGCGGGGCGCGTGTCAGCTCTTATTCTAGGACAGCGGCTCGCGCCCCGAAGCGTGAAAGTTTGGCCCCGCCGCGACCATTCCATGGCGATGTCGCCGCGGGCTCACATTCCCCGGTGCTCCCCGCGCCTTGCGCCGCGCATTGACATCGCTCAAACGCCTTGTCGCCAAACAGGCGCCGTCATGGTGCGCAAACCCGGGTCAAGCCCCGAGGCGTGGCGCCGTTCTTCATGGCACGTCATGCATTTTCCCGATCGGCCGTGTCCACGCGCACCCGCGCAAATTCCCTGAACTAGCGGAATTACGATTCAACGGGGCACGCAATCTGGCCAGAATTCGGGATTTGTGATGACGCAATCGCCCGGCGCAACCGACAGGTCCGGTTGCCCCCTCATCCGGAGATAGCTATGTACGACGGAATCCTGCGCGTGGCCCTGGCCGACGACCACCCGCTGGTCGTGGCCGCGCTGCGCGACTGCCTGCAGCGCAACGCCAGCGTCCAGATCAGTTGCGAATGCCGCAACGGCACCGAGTTGCTGGGCGCGCTGGACCGGCACCCCGCCGATATCGCCATCACCGATTTCTGCATGGGCCATGGCGATGCCTCGCTGGACGGCTTCAACCTGCTGAGCCGCCTGGCGCGGCGCCATCCGCTGACGCGCGTGGTGGTGATCAGCGCCCAGTCCAACCCCGCCATCATCCGCCGCGCCATGAAGCTGGGCGTGCGCGCCTTCGTCAGCAAGGAAGACCCGCTCGAGGAAGTGGTGCGCGCCTGCGCCCATGTCGCGTTCAGCAAGACCTGCTTCTGCTCGCCCGCGGTGCACGCCTTGCTCCGGCACGCGGCCATCGCGGGCGCCCCCGGAAAGGAGCTGACGCAACGTGAACTGGAGGTCGTCCGGCTCTATGCGCAAGGCGCGCAGTTGACCGACATCGCCGGCAAGCTGGGCCGTTCGGTCAGCACCATCTCCAGCCAGAAAACCGTGGCCATGCGCAAGCTGGGCGTGCAGACCAATACCGGCCTGATCCGCTACGCCTATGAAAACGGCCTGATCTGACCCGTCCGACCCCATGCAGCAAGCCCTCGACCGCACCCGGGACACGCTGGCCAGCGCCTTCGACACGCTTGCCGACCATGCCCGCCGCCAGCAGCACCTGTACTCGGTGACCATCGCGGCACTGATCGCCATCGTGCTGTTCTCCGGCACGCTGCTGGCCGGGCTGGCGGCAGACCAGCACCTGGACTATCGGCGCAGCCACGTTGCCCACTATGCCGGCGCGGTGTCGCAACGGCTGCACAATGAAGCGTCGTTCCTGCGCCGTGCCGTGCTGAGCATCCGCTACTACCTGAACGCGCCCGCGGCGGACCCGCCGCGCGATGCCGGCCTCGATGCCTTCCGGCGCACCGGCGCGGCCAGCCTTCATATCGACGCCGTGCGCAAGGACTACCATCTGCTGGCTACCGATGCCACGCGCCAGGCCTGGGGCGCGGGGCTGCCGGCGCAGTACGTGCGCCTGCGCCAGATCGCGCTGGCCGCAGTGGCCACGCAGCAGGCGTTCGATCTGGACCACGGGGCGTACGCGGTCTCGCTGGGCGAAGACAGCGCCATCGTCATCCGCCAGCCGGAAACCAACGCGCGCGCGCCGCTATCGCTCGATCCGGCATGGATACCGCGGCTGCGCGCGCGGCTGACCCAGGCGCTGCTGGACCGCACCGGCCACGCCGTGCCGGCGCGCGACGAACAAGTCTGGGTAGGGCCGCTGCGCGATCCGGTGGACGACTCCCTCATCATGGTGCTGGCCGGTGCGGCCTACGCCGGCGATACCGGCAGTACAGGCGATAGCGGGCCCACCATGCTGGTGGCCGCCAGCGTGCCCGTGCAGGCTTTCCTGGCCGGCCTGCAACCGCCGCAGGATACCGCGCTGATGGCGCTGCTCAATGACGCGGACGCAATCATCGACGTGTGGCCGCGCGACGCCGCCATGCCCGCGGCCGGCGTCAGCGACGTCGCCGCGCGGGTTCGCGGCCTGCCGCCCAACGCGCTGCGGCTCACGCGCTCGGGCATCGTCCTGGCGCAGCCGTTGCAGGCGGGCTTCGGCCTGCTGGTCTACCACCTGCCGTACCGCCTGCTTGGCGCCGCGCTGGCGGCCGAGCTGGCCGTGATCGCTGGCGCCATGCTGCTCCTGGCCGGCGCCATCGCGCTGGCCGCGCGCTACTGGAGCCGTCACCTGCTGCGGCGCACGCATGCCGAAGCCTCGCGCGCGCTGGAAAGCGAGCTGATGAACCACGTGCTGGTCAGCGCCACGCCGGTCGGACTGTGCATCGTGCGGCAGCATGACTACGCTGTGCTGACCTCCAACTCGCTGGCTGAGTCACTGCTGCCGCCGCAGCCGCACGGACGCCTGCCCGCTGAGGTGGCGGATGCATTGGACCGGCAGCCACGCGGAGCCGGCAGCGGACACGCATCCGTCTCCAGCCTTACGGTCGCGGTGGAAGACTCGTCCGGGCACGGCGATGCCGCGCAGCGCTTCCTGCAGGTCACCTACGCGCCCGCGCGCTACCGCGATGAAGCGGTGCTGTTCTGCGCCGTGCAGGACTGCACCGCGCAACAGGCGCTGCAGGAACAGTTGCGCTCCGCCCAGCAGGCCACCGAAGCCATGCTGCGCGTGCGCTCGACCTTCTTTGCCGCGATGAGCCACGAGATCCGCACGCCGCTGAACGCGCTGCTGGGCAACCTTGAACTGCTGGCGCGCAGCAGCGGCCTGGAGACGCACGCGCCGCGGCTGCGCGCGCTGGATACCGCCGCCGAGGCGCTGCACCGCATCGTCAACGACGTGCTGGACTTCTCCAAGATCGATGCCGGCCAGCTCGCGCTGGTCAATGCGCCGTTCCGTCCCGTCGATGCGCTGGAAAGCCTGGCCTTGACCTACGCGCCGATGGCAGCGGGCCGCCCCGTCCGCTTCTGCCTGCAGCTGTCGCCATCGCTGGATGTGCAAGTCATGGGCGACCGCACGCGGCTGGTGCAGGTGTTCAACAACTTGCTGAACAACGCCTTCAAATTCACCGCCAGCGGCCGCATCACGATGAGCGGCGCACTGCAGCACGATGAACACGGCGTGCCGCGCCTGGTCTGCCGCGTCAGCGATTCCGGCATCGGCATGACGCCGGCGCTGGCGGCGCGCGTGTTCCAGCCGTTCGTGCAGGGCGATGCCGTGACGGCCAGCCGCTATGGCGGCACCGGCCTGGGGTTGTCGATCTGCGCGCGGCTGTGCGAGCTGATGGGCGGCAGTATCCACGTGGACAGCGTGCCGGACGTGGGCAGCGCGTTCACGGTATCGGTGCCATTGCCGCTGGCCGCTGACGCGGCGCAGGCAAGCGCACCGGCCGCCGTGGCGCGGCATGGCCGCGTGCTGGTGCTGTGCCGCGATGCGCGCGCCGGCGAATCGCTCGAAGCCTGGCTCGGCGCCGCGGGCTGGCGCGCCGATGTCATGGAATCACCGGCCGCTGCGCAGGAATGTGCGCAGCGCCATGCCCCCGATGTCATCGTCGCCACCGATGAGTATCCGCTGCCCGCGCTGGCCGACCTGCACCAGGCGGCACCGGTCCCGCTGGTATGGGTATCGATGGACGGCCCGCATCAGCCCCGCCAGTGCGCCCCCGGCATCCTTGAAGTCTCGGCCTTCAGCCACCGGGCACTGCTCGATGGCGTGGACGCGGCCGCCGGCGCAACGCCGCTGGCGGTTCCAACGGCGGGCGCTGCTCCCACACTCTGCGCATTGCCCGCACCGCCGGTGGCGCCACTGACGATTCTTGTCGCCGAAGACAATCCGCTGAACCAGTCCCTGATCGCCGAACAACTACAGGCCCTCGGCTGCCAGCCCATCGTCACAGCCAACGGCAAGCAGGCGCTGGCGGTGCTTGAGACCACGCGCGTCGACGCGGTGCTGACCGATCTCCATATGCCGGGGATGGACGGCCAGGCCTTGCTGCACGCGGTCCGCGCGCGGCATCCGGGCCTGCCGGTACTGGCATTCAGCGCGATGGCGTGCAGCGAGCCCGCGCAGGACTGGCGCCTGCGCGGGTTCGCCGGCCATGTTGCCAAGCCGGCGTCGTTGCAGGACCTGCAAGCGTGCCTGCGCGACCTGCCCGGCCGCAGCCACGCGGCGGCGCCATCCGGACACCATGGCGTGCCGGCAGCCGCTGCCGAGGCCAGCGACCGCCGTCGCTATGAAGACATGCTGCGCCAGCAGTTGCAGCAGGACCTGCCTGCGCTGGCCGGCATCCTCGCGCAGCAGGACCTGCCGGCACTGCGGCATTGGGTGCACGCCGTAACGGGCGCCTTCATGATCGTGCGCCGCCAGTCCATCGTCAAAGAGTGCCGCGCACTGGAAACGCTGTGTGACGCCGCGCAGACCTGGCCCCCTGCCGCCACGGCCGCCGCCGATGCCCTGTACAAACGGCTGCAGCGCTATGCGCAGGGTGCCGCGGCCGCGCACTAGGACCGCGCCTTACCACAATTGGCGGATTTGCGAGCAGCGCCACGCGCGACGATAATGGCAACGCCGCGCCTTGGCCTTCCTGGCCAGGCATCCGCGATCCTGGCGCGGCATTGTCTTCAATGTCTCCCCCCATGCAGCCAGAACAAGGCCTTCCCCAGCCACAGCGGACCTGGGCGATCCTCACCGTTTTCTTCGGCCTGATCATGGCCGTGCTCGATGGCTCGATCGCCAATATCGCCCTGCCGTCGATCTCGCGCGAGCTGCAAGCCGAACCCGCCAGCACCATCTGGGTCGTCAACGCTTACCAGCTGACGGTGACCGTATGCCTGCTGCCGCTGTCGTCGCTGGGAGATATCCTTGGCTACAAGCGGGTCTACCGGGCGGGGCTCGCGACCTTCCTGGCGGGCTCGTTGCTGTGCGCGCTGGCGGTCAACCTGCCGATGCTGGTTGCCGCGCGCGTGCTGCAGGGCATCGGCGGCGCCGGCATCATGAGCGTCAACACGGCACTGGTGCGCTTTATCTACCCGCCCACGCGCCTGGGCCGCGGCATCGGCCTGAATGCGCTGGTGGTCGGCGTGACCATCGCGGTGGGGCCGTCGCTGGGCGCGCTGATCCTGGCGGTGGCCAGCTGGCAATGGCTGTTCGCGGTCAACGTGCCGGTGGCCATCGCCGCCCTGGCACTGAGCCGCACCTCGCTGCCGGCCACGCCGCCGCAGCCGCGTGATTTCGACTACCCCAGCGCGCTGCTGTCGGCGCTGGTGTTCGGCATGTTCATCCTCAGCGTGGACGGCCTGGGCCACGCCGGCTGGCGCCTCGCCGGCAGCGCGGGCCTGGCCGTGGCCGTGGTGCTGGGCTGGCTGCTGGTGCGGCGCCAGCACGGACGCGCCGCGCCGCTGGTGCCGGTGGACCTGTTCGCCAGCCGCGCCTTCACGCTGGCGGTGGGCACCTCGTTCTGCTCGTTCATGACGCAGATGCTGGCCTTCATTGCCCTGCCGTTCTATCTCGAATACCAGCTCGGCCGCTCCCTGCAGCAAACTGGCCTGCTGATCACCCCGTGGCCGCTGATGGTGGCGACAATGGCGGCAGTCTCGGGCCGGCTGTCAGACCGCTATCCGGCCAGCATCCTGGCGGGCATCGGCCTGGCCATGCTGGGCGGCGGGCTGGTCGGCCTGGCCACCCTGGGGCCCGATGCCGGCAGCCTCGACATCGCCTGGCGCATGGCCATGTGCGGCACCGGCTTCGGCTTCTTCCAGTCGCCCAACAACCGCGCCATGATCGGCGCCACGCCACCCGAGCGCAGCGGCGGCGCCAGCGGCGCCCAGGCCACCACGCGGCTGCTGGGCCAGACCACCGGCACCGCAGTGGTGGCGCTGCTGTTCAGCCTGGCGCCGACCGGGGCGGCGCGCACGGCACTGTATGTGGCGGCGGCGGTGGCGGCGCTGGGGGCCGTGATCAGTCTGAGCAGGTTGCGGGATGCGGGCGGGGTGGAGCCGGTGCGGGGGGCGGTGGAGCCGGACGCTTAAGTCTTTGCGCTCCGATGGCCGTCCCGATCCCGACGCCTTCGCCACCCGCACCCACTTCGCAACCTCTCAGACCGCGATGCCGCCGAACTCCTGCATCACCTTGTCATGCAGGCGGCGCATGCCGCGCAGCCAGCGGTCATAGTCCTGGCCCTTGCGGCGATAGTACTCAAGCACTTCCGGGTGCGGCAGGATCAGGAAGCGCTCGTCGGCCACCCCTTCCAGCGTCACCGCCGCGACATGCTCGGCGGTGACCGAGCCTTCCTGCAGGAAGCCCTTGCGCTCGCCCTGCTCGCCGAGCAGCATATTGGTCTGCACGCCCTGCGGGCAGATGCAGCTGACCTTGATGCCGCGCTCGCCGTAGGTGATCGACAGCCACTCGGCAAAGCCGATGGCGGCGTGCTTGGTCACCGCATACGGGGCCGAGCCGATCTGCGACAGCAGGCCCGCGGCCGACACCGTGTTGACGAAGTAGCCGTCGCCGCGTTCCAGCATCTGCGGCAGCACCGCGCGGGCCGCATGGATATGCGCCATCACGTTGATTTCCCAGATGCGCTGCCACTCGTCTGCGCTCGCATCCAGCCCCTTGCGCAGGAGGATGCCGGCGTTGGAGCAGAAGATGTCGACCTGGCCGAAGCGGCGCGTGGCCTCGTCGGCCAGGCCCTGCACGGCGGCGGCGTCGGCCACGTCGACGGGCTGGGCGAACACCTGGCAGGCCGGCACCGCGGCCTGGACCTCGGTTGCGACGGCGGCAGCACCGGCCGCGTTCAGGTCGGCCACGGCCACGCCACGCGCGCCGGCCTGCGCGAAGGCCAGCGCCAGTGCGCGCCCGATACCGGTGGCTGCGCCGGTCACCACGACGGTCTTGTTGCGTACTTCCATGAATTGTCTCCTTGTTGAATGCGGATGGCCGCGTCAGGCGTTGGACGCACGTGTATGGGGTTCGGGCTCAGGCTCGGGCTGCGCGGAGGCAAAGCGGGCAGTTGCACGCGCGCCGCCCGGCTGCCACAGCCGCGCCTGCAGGGTCTCGGCGAGATCGCGCACGCGCGGGCCGAGGTTGCTGTCCAGGATCTCCGGCGACAGCCGCGCCGCGGCCCCGCCGATATTCAGCGCCAGCACTTCGCTGCTGCCCGCCAGCCGCAGCGGCGCGGCGGCACCGCTGACGGTGCGGTCCCATTCGGCATGCGCGACGCAGAAGCCGCGCCGCGCGTGGTCGCGCAGCGCGCGGTCAATGCCGGCGCGCACGGCAGGCCAGCGCGCGCCGTAGTGGCGCGCCAGCTCGGCCAGCGCGGCCTCGCGGTGATCGGCATCCAGCCCGGCCAGCCAGGCGCGGCCGATCGCCGAGGTGGCCATTGGCAGGCGCGCCCCCGGCGCCAGCCGGATCACCAGCGCGCCGCGCGGCTGGCAGCTTTCCAGGTAGACCATGGCATGGCGGTCGGGCATGGCCAGCGCCACCGTGCAGTCAGTGGCAAAGGCCAGCGACTGCATCAGCGGCTGCGCGATCTCGCGGATGCCGGCGCCGCCCACGTAGCGGTGGCCGAGCACCATGGCGCCCTGCCCCAGCCGGTATTTCTCGGAGGCTTCGATGTAGGTCAGGTAGCCGAGCGTGGCCAGCGTGTAGGTCAGCCGCGATACGGTCGGGCGCGGGATGCCGGTGCGGCGCGACAGCTCGGCATTGCCCAGGTAATCGTCGAGCGGCCCGAAGGCACGCAACAGCTCCATGCCGCGCGCCAGCGCCGTGACGAAGTTGCGGTCGTCAGCGCCGGCATGGCCCGCCTGTGCATCGGCCGGCAACAGGGTATGGGCGGCGTCGGGCGGCGGGGCCGGAATGGTAGTGGTGCGTTTCATGGGCAAGCGGTCTGCAAGAGCAATAGATTGCAGCAACAGCGCTGCCCGGGGGACCGCTATGTAGGGAAAACATAGGGGTCATAGGCACCGTCGATGGCGGCGGGTACCCCCCGTCAGGACTTACCCGGAGATCCCCAACTCGCTATTTCGCTGTGCGGAATACTGAGCCGCTTTCCTTGACGATGCCGCAAAGCCTGTGCAACAGTCGGTGAAAACGAACGATCGTGCGGGAACGTGCTTCCGACACATCGTCACCGGGCGTCAGCGCCGCTGTCCTTGTCGGCCAGGGCGCTACCCGGCCAGCCGGGCGGCGGTTGCGCCGCATCGCACAGGAGACAGTCATGCAGCATCTGCAACACGCGTTTGCGCACCGGCACCATGATCCGTCCGGTGTCCGGTCTGGTGATCCTTCCCGTGCCCCGTCGGCAACGGCAGCTAGCGCCCGCGCGCCGGACCTGCCGCTCGCCTGAGCCCCCTTCCCTTTGTTGGCACGGCAGCGCCATGCGTTGCCGGCGCCGGTCCACGCACGGCCTTGCGCCGGCGCGTGCCTGGTTTCACGAACCGCAAGAGGTACCCCTGTGGCATTGTTCCTTCAACAGTTCCTGAACGGCCTGACGCTGGGCGGCGTCTACAGCCTGGTGGCGCTTGGCCTGACGCTGGTCTACGGCATCCTGCACGTGCCCAACTTCGCCCACGGCGCGTTCTACATGGCCGGCGCCTACGTGTCGTACTACCTGATGACATCGTTCGGCGTGAACTACTGGCTGGCGATGCTGGGTGCGGCGCTGGCCGTCGCCGTGCTGTCGATGCTGGCCGACCGGCTGGTGTTCCACCCGCTGCGCAACTCGCCCGAGCTGCACGACATGATCGCCGCCATCGGCATCCTGCTGTTCCTGGAAGCCGGCGCGCAGGCGCTGTGGGGCGCGGACTTCCACCGCATGCCCACGCCCTACGGCCAGATCGTCGACGTGTTCGGTCTGACCGCGCCGCTGCAGCGCCTGCTCATCATCGGCGCGGCCTTTGCGCTGATGGTGCTGCTGCACCTGTTCCTGACCCGCACCATGACCGGCGCCACCATCATGGCGATGGCACAGAACCGCGAAGGCGCGGCGCTGGTCGGCATCGACGCCACGCGCGTGACGCTGCTGGTGTTCGGCATCTCCGGCGCGCTGGCCGCGATCGCCGCCACGCTCTATGCCCCGATCAACCTGGTCTACCCCAGCATGGGCAACCTGGTGATCACCAAGGCCTTCGTCATCATCATCCTGGGCGGCATGGGCAGCATCCCCGGCGCCATCGTCGGCGGACTGATCATCGGCATGGCCGAGAGCTTCGGCGGTTTCTACGTTTCCACCGACTACAAGGACATCATCGCCTTTGTGCTGCTGGTGGTGATCCTGTCGATCCGGCCGCAGGGCCTGTTTGCCGGCAAGGCAGCCTGAGGAGTCACCAGACATGAAAGCACTGCAAGGAAAAACCGGCTGGACGCTGCTGCTGGCGCTGGCCATCGCCTTCCCGCTGATCACGCCCAACAGCTACTACCTGACCGTGATGACGCTGGCCTTCATCTATGCCATCGCCACGCTCGGGCTGAACCTGATCACCGGCTACACCGGGCAGCTCAACCTGGCCCACGGCGGCTTCATGGCCATCGGCGCCTATACCCTGGGCATCCTGACGGTGGACCACCAGGTGCCGTTCTGGCTGGCCTTCGTGCTGGCCGGCGTGATCTGCATGGCGCTGGGCTATGTGATCGGGGTGGTGTCGCTGCGCCTGAAGGGCCATTACTTCTCGATCTTCACCATGTGCGTGGGCTACATCATCTACCTGCTGATCGAGAAGTGGGAAAGCCTGACGCACGGCACGGTGGGCCTGATCGGCATCCCGGTGCCGGCCGCGATCGGGCCGCTCAGCTTTGACAGCGTGCAGGCGCAGTACTACCTGGTGCTGTTCTTCCTGGCGGTCGGCACCTTCCTGATGCACCGCATCGTCACCTCGCTGCTGGGCCGCAGCTTCCTGGCCGTGCGCAACAGCGACGCCCTGGCCGAGGCGCTGGGCATCAACCTGATGCGCACCAAGGTGCTGTCGTTCGTGCTGTCAGTCGGCTACGCCGGCTTTGCCGGCGCGCTCTACGCCGGGCAGGTGCGTTTCCTTGGGCCGGACATCGCGCGCACCGACCTGACCTTCGACATGGTGATGTCGATGCTGGTGGGCGGCATCGGCACCCTCTTCGGGCCGCTGCTGGGCGCGGTGCTGGTGCCCTGGATCACGCAGTCGCTGCAGTTCATGCAGGACTACCGCATGCTGGTGTTCGGCCCGGTGCTGATCGTGCTGATCATCTTCGTGCCGGACGGCATCGTCGGTTCCTTCCTGAAGAAGCAGGCGCGCAAGGCCGCGGCCGAGCGGCGCGGCAAGCTCACGGCACAGCCCGTCGCACAATCCGCCGCCACCCCTGTCCCGACCACCCGTGCCGGAGCCGACCATGCTTGAGATCCGCAACCTGACCAGGAAATTCGGCGGCCTGACCGCGGTGCACGATGTCTCGGTGACCTTCGAGCAAGGCCATATCAATGCCATCATCGGCCCCAACGGCGCCGGCAAGACCACCTTCTTCAACCTGGTCGCGGGCACGCATGCGCCCAGTTCCGGCCAGATCCTGTTCAAGGGCCAGGACGTGGCCGGCCTGCGCGCCGACCAGATTGCGCGCCTGGGCGTGGCCCGCACCTTCCAGGCCACGGCGCTGTTCGACCGCGCCACGGTGCTGGACAACCTGATCGTCGGCCACCGCCTGCGCACCCGCTCGGGCCTGGGCGACGTGCTGTTCAACACCCGCCGCCTGCGCGAGGAAGAGCGCCTGTGCCGCGACAGGGCCGAAGCGGCGCTGGACTTTGTCGGCCTGTCGCACCTGGCGCACGAGGTCGCAGCGGATATCACGCAGGAAGCGCGCAAGCGGGTGGCCTTTGCGCTGGCGCTGGCAACCGATCCGGAACTGCTGCTGCTCGACGAGCCCGCCGGCGGCGTGAACCCGGAAGAGACCGTCGGCCTGGCCGAACTGATCCGCAAGATGGTGCGCCATGGCAAGACCGTCTGCCTGATCGAACACAAGATGGACATGATCATGCGCCTCGCCGACAAGATCATGGTGCTGAACTACGGCGAGAAGATCGCCGAAGGCACGCCCGCGCAGATCCAGCAGGATCCGCATGTCATCGAGGCCTACCTGGGAGCCGACCATGTTGCAGCTTGAACGCGTCTCGCTGTCGTACGGCAGCTTCCGCGCCCTGGACAATATCACCCTGCACGCCGGCGCCGGCGAGCTGGTGGTGCTGCTGGGCGCCAATGGCGCCGGCAAGAGCTCGATCTTCCTGGCGATGAGCGCGATCCACCGCATCAGCGGCGGCAGCATGCGCTTTGACGGGCGCGAGCTGTCGGGCATGAAGCCGTCGCAGATCGTGCAGGCCGGGCTGGTGCACTGCCCCGAGGGCCGCAAGCTGTTCCCGGCGATGAGCGTGGAAAAGAACCTGGTGCTGGGCGCCTATGTGCACCGGCGCGACGGCGCGGGCATCCGCAAGACGCTGGCAGAGGTCTATGAACTGTTCCCGATCCTGCAGCAGAAGAAGGACGACCCGGCCGGCTCGCTGTCCGGCGGGCAGCAGCAGATGGTGGCGCTGGGCCGCGCGCTGATGAGCCGCCCGCGCGCGCTGCTGCTGGACGAGCCGTCGCTGGGGCTGGCGCCGCTGGTGGTCAGGCAGATGTTCGAGATCATCCAGCGCATCAACCGTGCCGGCACCACGGTGCTGCTGGCCGAGCAGAACGCCTACGCGGCGCTGGGCATCGCGCATCGCGCCTATGTGATCGAGAGCGGGCGCATCGTGATGGAGGGGGATCGGGATACGTTGCTGAAGGATGAGGGGATTCGGAAGGCGTATATCGGGGGGTAAGTTCAGGAGAGCCGGCTTCGCGATGGCAAAACACCGCCAGACCTAACAAGCGCAGTACTTTCAGGAGACATAGCAATGCAAAGCAAGATCATGCGCCGTATCTTCCCGCTGGCCGCCACCGCCGTGGCCGCCATGCTGGCCTCGAGTGCCGCGCTGGCGCAGGAAGTGGTCAAGATCGGCTATACCGGCCCGCTCTCGGGGGGCGCCGCGCTGTACGGCAAGAACGTGCTGTCGGGCGTGCAGATGGCCGTGGACGAGATCAATGCCGCGGGGCTGGAAGTCAAGGGCAAGAAGATCAAGCTGGAAGTGGTGGCCCTGGACGACAAGTACTCGCCCGCCGAGGCCGCCATCAACGGGCGCCGCCTGGTGCAGCAGTACAAGACCCCGGCGGTGTTCGTGCCGCATTCGGGCGGCATCTTTGCGCTGCAGGCCTTTAACGAGCAGGAGAAGTTCCTGGTGATGGCCTACTCCAGCGTGCCGCGCATCACCGATGCCGGCAACAAGCTGACCATCCGCATCCCGCCGGCCTACACCGGCTATATCGAGCCCTTCATCAGGGCGCAGATGAAGCGCTATGGCAAGAACGTGGCGCTGGCCCCGGCGGACCATGACTACGCCAAGGCGTGGGTGCAGGCGTTCAAGCCGGCGTGGGAAGCGGCAGGCGGCAAGGTGGTGGCCGACAATCCCATGTCGTACACCAAGGCCACCGACTTCTACAGCGGCGTGTCCCGCGCGATCAGCGAGAAGCCGGACGTGATGTTCGTCGGCGGCCCGTCCGAGCCAACCGCGCTGGTGGTCAAGCAGGCGCGCGAGCTGGGCTTCAAGGGTGGCTTTATCGTGATGGACCAGGCCAAGATGGACGAGATGGCCAAGGTCACCAACGGCCTCGGCATGCTGGAAGGCTCGATCGGCGTGCTGCCGCTGGTCAACGACAGCCGCCCGGCCACGCAGAGCTTCAATGCCAGGTACAAGAAGCTGCATGACGGGCGCGATGCCACCACCGAGATGTCGCTGAACTACACCATGGTGTATGCGCTGGCCGGTGCCATGAAGCTCGCCGGCACCACCAGCGACGCCGCCGCCATCCGGGCAAAGATGCCGGATGCGGTCAAGGGCCTGGCCAAGGAGGCCAACCCGAACGAGATCGAAGGCATCGATGCCAAGGGCGGGTCGGTGGCCGACACCGTGGTCGGGTGGGTGCAGAACGGCAAGATCTCGCAGGTCCGCTTGTCGGAACTGGCAAAGTAAGCCTGGTTCAGGCGCCGCGGCCCGCGGCGCCACGCCAGCACAAACCCCGGCAGGCCGCGAGGCCTGCCGGGGTTTTGCATGATTGCGGTACCGCCGCGGCTACTGCCGGCGATCGCTGTCCCGTGCCTGGCGCGCCTCCAGCTGGCCACGGTCATGCTGCGCGCGTTGCTGTTGCTGCTGGCGCTGCTGGTCCTGCTGGTGACGCTGCTGCTCCTGCATCTGCCGTTGCTGGTCCTGCTGGTGGCGCTGCTGCTCCTGCATCGCGCGTTGCTGTTCCTGCGCGGCGCGCTGCTGCTGTTCCGCCTGCTGGCGCTGCATGGACTGCTGCCGTTGCTGCTCCTGCATCTGCCGTTGCTGCTCCTGCATCTGCCGCTGCTGTGCCATCTGCTGGCGCTGGGCTGCTTCGGCCTGGCGCTGCTGGGCTTCCTGCATTTGCCGCTGTTGCTCCATGCGCTGGCGCTGCATCTCCTGGCCCTGCCGCTGCTGCTCGTCCATCTGGCGCTGGCGCTCCACCTGCTGGCGCTGCTGGTCGGCGGACTGCCGCTGCTGCGCCTCGGCCTGGCGCTGCTGGGCCTCCTGCATCTGCCGCTGCTGCTCGAAGCGCTGGCGCTGCATCTCCTGGCCCTGCAGTTGCTGGTCGGCCATCTGGCGCTGGTGATCCACCTGCTGGCGCTGCTGGTCGGCGGACTGCCGCTGTTGGGCCTCGGCCTGGCGCTGCTGAGCCTCCTGCATCTGCCGCTGCTGGTCGAAGCGCTGGCGCTGCATCTCCTGCGACTGCCGGCCCGGGTCAGGACGCTGCAGCGCTTCGCGTTGCTGGGCTTCCTGCTGCTGCCGCTGCAGCGCCGGCCCCTGCTGCGGCTGCTCGCGCAGTGCGCGCTGCTGTTCCATCTGCTGGCGCTGCAGCGCCTGCTGCTGGTCGCGCTGCATGGCCTGTGACTGCCGTTGGGCGTCGGCCGGGCCGCCTGGCTGACCGGGTTGGGCGGGTAGGCCAACAAAGCCGCGCGCCTCGTCCGGCCGGGTGCTCTGACCGCGGCCATTGCCGCGCCACGGCTCGCCCGGGGCGCTTGAGTAGTTGCGATCCGCGCGCCCGTTGCCATCGGCATTCCCGCGGCCGGCGCGGGGCTGCTGCGGGGCCTGGTCATGCGCCGCGATGGCCGCCTGGCTCATGCGCACATCGGGTGCCGGCCGCGCGTCGCGTCCGGGCCTGTGTTCATTGCCGCCACGCCACGCAGGGCCCGCGCCCGGCACGACCCCACCCTCCCGCGCAAAACGGCGGGCCAGGTCGTCCGTGGCAGGACGGCCCGGCGGGCGGGCGGCGATGGCCTGGCGCTCGAAACCCTGGCGGGCCTGCGGCGGCAGCGGCCGCATCGGGGCTGCGCCGACCAGGCTCGCCTTGACCGGCGCCACCGGGGGTGCACCCCGGGCTTCGCCGGCCGGCAGGTTGCGCCATTCGTCGCGATGCATGCCGCGCGCGGGCCGGCCTTCGACAAAATTGCGTGCCGGCATCCCCGTGATGGCGCCTGGCACATTGCGGTTGGCGTACGGCGGTGGCCGGCGGTCACCCATCACGAAGTTATTGACGGTAACCCGGTTGATGCTGGCGACATAGGTCGGGCTGGCGCGGTAGACCGGACGGTACGCGTCGCGCGGCCCCAGCGGATACCAGGCCACGCCCGGGCCGCCGCCCACGCGCACATTCCAGTCCGGGCCGCCGGCGCCGACAAAGGCAACCACCGCGGGGGCGTAGCACGGGTGCACGTACGGCCCGGGCACCCAGCCCCAACGCGATCCCACATAGGCCCAGCGGCCGTAGTGCGAAGGCGCAAAGCCCCATGGCGCGTCATCGATCCAGGTCCAGCCCCACGGCGCGATCCAGGCCCAGTGCCCGGCGCTGTAAGGCGCCCAGCCGGCGCTGACCACGCGCGGGAACCAGACCGCGCCGTAGCCGGGGTCTTCCTGCCAGTCGCCGTAGCCATCCAGCGCGGCATAGCCCGGCATCTCGCGCGGCACATAGCGGGCCGACGGGGAGGTGTCTTCGCGCGCATCACGCGCCGCGGTCCAGCGGTCGAAAGCGTCTACCGGCGCGCCCCCGCCGCCGGCGTCGGCCAGGTCGGTGCCGGCAAAGCGCATGCGGTCGCCGCGCCGCAGTTCGACCGAGCGGCTGTCTCCGTAGACCACCGCGCTGCCATGGCGCATGGTCACGGTGGTGGTGCTGCCGTCGGGCGCGACGTCCAGCCGGTAGTCGCCCGGCTCGCGCGGCACGAAAGCCAGGTTGGGGGTGTCGACCTCGACCGTCTGGCCCGGCGGCAGCGCGCGCACGCGCAGCTGCATCGTGCCCTGGGTCAGCTTGACCTGCGTGGCGCTGTCGTCCAGGTTCAGGATGCTGGCGGCGGTGGCGCCCCCCAGCCGCATCGCGACCGTGCCGGCATGCAGCTCGGCGCGGCCGCCCTGGTCCAGCCAGAGCCGGTCGCCGGTGGTCACCGGCCGGTTCAGGCCCGTCGCGGCCCACGCATCCGAACCCGCGGGCGCAAAGCTGAGGTTGCCGTCGACAGCGGTCAGCGTGGCGATGCGCGAGGAAGGATCGGCCTGCTGGTACTGGCCGTCAGCCGCCGGCGCATCAAGATAAGCATTGCCGGGGGGGCCGGCGGGAACCTGGGCCAGTGCAGCAGCCGCCACAGCGAGGCCCGCGGCAGCGGCCAGTGCCGTCAGCGCCAGCCGGGCGCGGGGCAGGCCACGAGCGGGGCCGGCAGATTGGGAGGGAGCGAACATGGCAGTCAGGATCGGGACACAGCGCATAACACGCATAACGCTTCGGGATAGCTTGCCGATGTCAGCGGCTACCCTAATGTCACCATACATGGCCCCGGCCGCCGCAGCACGCCCGGCGCCGCAGACTTTGTAAGCACGTATTTCGCCCTGCGGCACCGCCATGCAGGCCGGCCGGGGTTGCCAGGCAGGCTGCGGGCGGGCGGCGGATCAGCGGCCACTGCGCGCCGGCCGGGTCGCCGTCAAAGGCGGAAACAACTTTGGATACCGGGCGCAGCCGCTGGCGGAGAACGTGCGGCGCAGCGGCGGCTCAGCCGCCGGACTGCTGGCGCAGCATTTCAGTCAGGCGCTCGGCCGGCATCGGCCGGCCGTACAGGTAGCCCTGCGCCTCATGGCAGCCGTTGTTGAGGAGGAAGTCGCGCTGCTCGGCGGTTTCCACGCCTTCGGCCACCACGCCGATGTGCAGGCTGGCACCCACGCTGATCACCGAGCGCACGATGGCCGCGTCGACCGGGTCTTCGGTCACGTTGCGGATAAAGGACTGGTCGATCTTGAGCCGGTCCACCGGGAACGACTTCAAGAAGCTGAGCGAGGCATAGCCCGTGCCGAAGTCATCGCAGGTCAGCGTCACGCCGTCGCGGCGCAGCGCCTGCAGCTGGTCCGCGACCTCGTCGCCCTGCTGCAGCGCGATGGTCTCGGTGATCTCGATCTCCAGGCAGTCGGGCGCCAGCTCCAGGGCGCGCAGGACGTGGCGCACCTCGGTCAGCAGGCGGCTTTCGGCAAGCTGGGCCGCGAACAGGTTGATGGCCACGCGCGGCGGCCGCGCAAATGCCAGCGACCACGCGCGCGCCTGCGCACAGGCCGTCTGCAGCAGCCACATGCCGACATCGCTGGCGATGCTGCTGCCGGCCAGGGCCTCGATAAAGGCCGCGGGCGGCAGCAGGCCGCGGGTCGGATGGCGCCAGCGCATCAGCGCCTCGGCGCCGTGGACGCGGCCGTCGCGCAGGTCGATCTGGGGCTGGTACAGCAGCTCGAACTGGCGCTGGGCATAGGCTTCGTGCAGGGCCTGCACCAGTGACAGCCGCGTGGTCACGTCCGAGCGCATCTGCGGCTTGAAGAAGCGGATGGTGCGGCCGCCGTCGTGCTTGGCACGAGCCAGCGCCAGGCTGGCGGCGGCCAGCACGTCGGAGCCCAGCTCGCCGGCGGCTGGCGTCACGCAGGCGCCGATGCTGGCCAGCACATGATGGCGGCGTCCGGCGTGCTCATGCGGGGAGGACAGCATCGACAGGATGGCCGCGCTGACATGGCGCACCAGCGTGGGGTCGGCAATGGAAGGCAGCAGCACGCCGAATTCGTCGCTGCCGATGCGGCCGATGACGGCGTCGCGCGGCGAGGCGTCGCGCAGGCGGCGGGCCACGCGCTGCAGGATGATGTCGCCCTCGGCATGGCCATGCATGTCGTTGAAGGCGCGGAAATCGTCAATGCCGATCAGCAGCAAAGCAAAGCGGGGCACCGCCGCGCTTTGCAGGCGTGCCTCCAGCCGCTTCAGAAACCCCTGGCGATTGTCAACGCCGGTCAGCGGATCGAGATCCGAGCCTGGCGCGGCGCCAGCCGACTTCGCCCCCGACTTGGCCACCATCCCTGCCCCACCTGTAATTGTCGACATTGTTACCCGCTAGCAATTTAGCAAGTGTGACGAAAACTTGGAAAAAATCAAGCAGTTCCGGTATTGTCCAAAACCCCTAGGCGCCGGCGCAACGCCGGTCATCCTGGTGTCGCATTGCGCGTTGTATCGGCTAGCAGCTTACAGTACCCTACCGCGCATCTGGCCGCCCCTGCCGCCCTGGCGCCCTTCACTGCCCCCCGGGGCGGCGCCCAGGAGGCGGCCGTGCGGGGGAACGGCCGCTCCTGAACAAGAACATCACCGGGACCTCACCGTGAACGAATGGACCATCCGCACGCGCATCCTGGCAAGCTTTTCGCTGATCCTGCTTGTCATGGCACTGATGGGCGTGGTCGCCTATACCCGCCTCACCGCGATTGACCGCGAAACCACGCTGATGCTGCAGGACGCGCTGCCCGGGCTGAACTACAGCACCGGCATCCGCGGCGTCTGGGGCGAGCGCTACGTGCTGGCATGGCAGACCATCAATGCCGCCAACGACGCCGAGCGCCGCAGCTTCCAGCAGCAAAGCCAGGAGGCCGCGGGCCGCCTCGACAAGCTCGAGCAGCAGTACCAGACCTCGATCACGCGCGACGAGGACCGCCTCGCCTTCAACGGCTATCGCGACGTGCGCGCCCACTATGAACAGGCCGCCCAGATCCTGACCCGCCAGGGCGAGTGGAACGGCGCCGCCGCCACGGCAGCGCTGCGCGGCGAAGCCCATGACCGCTGGGTCGAGGCGCGCAAGGCGGCCCAGCACCTGGTGGACGACAACAGCGCCGTCAATGCGCGGGCGGCGCGCGGCATCGAACACGCCGTCAGCGCGGCCAAGATCGGCATCGAAGCGGCGCTGGTCGTGGCCCTGGTGGTCGCCGTGGTCTGCGGCTACCTGCTGCTGCGCGCCATCACGGTGCCGATGCGGTCGATCGTCAACCTGCTGTCCGGCATCCGCGGCGGCGACCTGCGCCTGCGCATGGCACTGCACCGCAAGGACGAATTCCATGAAGTGGAGGACGGCTTCAACCAGATGACTGGCGAGCTGACCTCGCTGGTGGGCCAGGCGCAGCGCACCGCGATCCAGGTCACCACCTCGGTCAACGAGATCGCGGCCACGGCACGCCAGCAGCAGGCCACGGCCACCGAGACCGCGGCCACCACCACCCAGATCGGCGCGACCTCGCGCGAGATCTCGGCCACCGCGCGCGACCTGGTGCGCACCATCCATGAAGTCTCCAGCGCGGCCGAGCAGGCCGCCGGGCTGGCCGGCACCGGCCAGGCGGGCCTGTCGCGCATGGAAGGCACCATGCAGCATGTGATGGGTGCCGCCGGCTCGGTCAACGCCAAGCTGGCCACGCTCAACGAGAAGGCCGGCAATATCAACCAGGTGGTGACCACCATTGCCAAGGTCGCCGACCAGACCAACCTGCTGTCGCTGAACGCCGCGATCGAGGCCGAGAAGGCCGGCGAGTACGGCCGCGGCTTCGCCGTGGTGGCAACCGAGATCCGGCGCCTGGCCGACCAGACCGCGGTGGCCACCTACGACATCGAGCAAATGGTGCGCGAGATCCAGTCGGCGGTGTCGGCCGGCGTGATGGGCATGGACAAGTTCTCGGAGGAAGTGCGCCGCGGCATGTCCGACGTCACGCAGGTGGGCGACCAGCTGTCGCAGATCATCGCCCAGGTGCAGTCGCTGGCGCCGCGCGTGCTGATGGTCAATGAAGGCATGCAGGCCCAGGCCGGCGGCGCCGAGCAGATCAACCAGGCGCTGATGCAGCTGTCCGAGGCCGCGCAGCAGACGGTGGAGTCGCTGCGCCAGTCGGGCCAGGCGATCGACGAGCTGACGCTGGTCGCCAACGACCTGCGCAGCGGCGTGTCGCGCTTCAAGGTCTAGGCCCCGCCGCCAGGATCCGCGCACCGCCGCCATGAAACTCTTCCTGCTGTTCCGCCTCGGCGCCGACCACTACGCGCTCGATGCCGCCGAGGTGGCCGAGGTGCTGCCGCTCACGCGCCTGAAGCAGATTCCCGGCGCGCCGGCGTGGGTGGCGGGCCTGATGGAACGGCGCGGCCAGCCGGTGCCGGTGATCGACCTGCCCGCACTGGCCACCGGCGTGCCGGCGGCGTTGCGCACCAGCACGCGCACAGTGCTGGTCCATTACCGCCGCCATGGCGGCGAGCCTGGCCGGCTGCTCGGACTGCGCCTGGAATCCGCCACGCAGACGCTGCGCTGCCCGGCGGAGTCATTCGTCGACGGCGGCATCGCCGGCGCCAGCCCGCGCTACCTGGGACCGGTGCGCAACGACGCGCGCGGCCTGGTGCAATGGGTCCGGGTCGAGTCCCTGCTGCCGGACGACGTCCATGCCATGCTGTTCGCCGACACCGCCGGGGAGGCCGCGCCTTGAGCACGGCCGAGCACATCGAGGCCTTGCTGAAGGCGCGCATCGGCCTGGACGCCGGCGCCATCGGCGCCGGCGCCGTGGCGCGCGCCGTGCGCGAACGCCAGCAGGCACGGCAGGCGCCCGACACCCAGGCGTACTGGGACCTGCTGCAAGGCACCGCCGATGAATTCCAGGCGCTGATCGAGGCCGTGGTGGTGCCGGAGACCTGGTTCTTCCGGCATCGAGAAGCCTTGCTGGCGCTGGGCCGCTTTGCCGCCGAGCGTGCCTTTGCCGACAGCCGGCGCACCCTGCGCCTGCTGAGCCTGCCCTGCTCCACCGGCGAAGAGCCTTATTCGATCGCCATGGCACTGCTCGATGCCGGCGTGCCGCCCGGGCGCTTCTATATCGACGCGGTGGACATCAGTGCCCGCGCGCTGGCCCGCGCGCGCCAGGGCGAGTACGGCGCCAATGCCTTCCGCAGCGCGCCGCTCGATTTCCGCGGCCGCTATTTCACCGCCACGCCCACCGGCTACGCGCTGGATGCGCGCGTGCGCGCGCAAGTGCGGCTGCTGCAGGGCAACCTGGTCGAGCCCGGCCTGCTGGCGGGCGAGCCGCCTTATGACTTTGTGTTCTGCCGCAATCTGCTGATCTACTTCGACGCGCCCGGGCAACGGCAAGCCGTGCAGACGCTGGCGCGCCTGACCATGGCCGACGGCCTGCTCTTCGTCGGGCCTGCCGAGGCCAGCATGCTGAGCGCGCAGGGGCTGGAGCCGGTCGGCGTGCCGCTGAGCTTTGCCTTTCGCAAGCCGGCCCCCGCCGCACCGCGAGCAAGCGCCCCGGCCCGCCCCCCTGCGCACACCACGCAGCCGCCCCGCATGGCAGCGCCGCCGCGGTTGCCCATGCCGCCGGCCTCGATGCACCCTGCCGCCGCGCGCGTGCCGGTGGCAGCGGCACGCGCGGCTGCGGCCGATGCGCGCCGCGGGTCGCTGGCCGGCATCGCGGCCATGGCCGACCGCGGCGACCTGGAGGCGGCCACCGCCGCGTGCCTGGCGCTGCTCGACCGTGCCGCGCCGGATGCCGCCGCCGATGCTTATGGCCTGCTCGGCGTGCTGCACGACGCCGCCGGCCGCGCCGCGCAGGCGCATGCCGCCTACCGCAAGGCACTGTACCTGGATCCCGCGCACCAGGAGAGCCTGTATCACCTGGCAGCGCTGCTCGATACCGAAGGCGACCATGACGGCGCCACGCGCCTGCGCCAGCGCGCGCAGCGCCACACCCGCAAGCACCATGGCTGAAATCCAGGTCCCCCTTTCAGCCACCCCTGCGGCCACCCTGGCGCGCGCAGATGGCATCGACGACTGCTGGCGGCGCATCGGCGTGCGCGGCGACGGCACCTGCCCGGCGCTGGCCGAGCATGCCCACTGCCGCAACTGCCCGGCCTACGCCCAGGCCGCCGCCATGCTGCTGGACGCCCGACAGCTGGAGCAGGCGCTGCCGGAGGCGGCCAGCCTCGGCGGCGGCGACAAGGACGAGGGCACAGCCGCGCAACGTGGCACCGCGCTGGCCTGCCTGGTGTTCCGCATCGGCGATGAATGGCTGGCGCTGCCGACCGCCGCGCTGGGCGAGGTCACCGCGCCCTGCCCGGTCCATTCGCTGCCGCACCGGCGCGATGCCGCGGTGCTGGGGCTGGCCGCGGTGCGCGGCAACCTGCTGGCCTGCCTGTCGCTGGCACGGCTGTTCGAGGTCGACGCGGCCCACGGCGACGGCGATGCCAGCGGCAGCCGCTTCCTGATCCTCGGCCAGGGCCGCGCCGCGATCGCGCTGCCGGTGGCCGAAGTGGCCGGCATCGCCCGCGTGCCCGGGGCCGCGCTGCTGCCGCTGCCCGCCACGCTGGCGCGTGCCTCGGCGCGCTATACGCAGGCGCTGTTTCTCGACCAGGGCCGCAGCGTCGGGCTGCTCGACGCCACGCAGGTGCGCCAGGCCCTGGCACGGAGCCTGGCATGAATCCCGAGCAATTGCGCGACGCCTCGCTGCTCGAGCTGTTCGCGCTCGAAGCCGATTCCCAGGTCGAAATCCTCAATGCCGGGCTGCTGGCGCTGGAGCGCAACCCGGGCGCGCCCGAGCAGCTGGAGGCGTGCATGCGCGCGGCCCACTCGCTCAAGGGCGCAGCGCGCATCGTCGGGCTCGATGGCGGCGTGCGGGTGGCGCATGCCATGGAAGACTGCCTGGTCGCCGCCCAGGGCGGCATGGCGCTGACCGCCGCGCATATCGATGCGCTGCTGCAGGGCACCGACCTGCTGCTGCGCATCGGCCATCCGCCGGGCGGCGACCCGGGCTGGGCCGACCACGCGGGCCGCGCCCAGATCGATGCGGTAGTTCAGCGGCTGGGTTCGCCCGACGGTGGCGCAACGCCCGCCGAGGCACTCGCGGCGCCCCGGTCCGCGCCAGCACCAGCCCCGGTGCCGGACGCCGAGCCCGCCGTGCAGGCCGAAGAGACCCACGAGCGCATGCTGCGCGTCAATGCAGATGTGCTCGACCAGCTGCTGGCGCTGTCAGGCGAGGCCATGGTCGAATCGCACTGGCTGCGCCCTTTCGGCAAGTCACTGCAGCAGGCGCGGCGGCAGCAGGCACGCGCGCTGCGCGCCACCGACACGCTGCAGCAGGCCCTGCACGATGCGCTGGACGGCAACGGCGCCGGTGCGGCACAGGCCGCGCTGGCCGAGCTGCGCCAGTTGCTGGACGATGGCCAGCAGCAGCTGGCCGCGCGGCTGGAGGAATTCGACCAGTACGACCATCGCGCCACGCGGCTGGCGCGCCGGCTCTATGACAACGCGCTGGCCTCGCGCATGCGTCCGCTGTCCGACGGGCTGACCGGCTACGCGCGCATGGTGCGCGACCTCGGCCGCGCCCTGGGCAAGCCAGTGCACCTGGAACTGGCCGGCGCCGGCACGCTGGTGGACCGCGACATCCTGGAAGCCCTGGACGCGCCGCTGGCGCACCTGCTGCGCAACGCGGTCGACCACGGCATCGAACCGCCCGAGGTGCGCCTGGCGCAGGGCAAGCCGGCGCAGGGCCGCATCATGCTGCAGGCGCGCCACAAGGCAGGCAAGCTGCTGATCGAGATCTCCGACGACGGCGCGGGCGTCGATCTGGAAGGGCTGCGGCGCGCCATCGTGCGGCGGCGGCTGGCCTCGGAAGATACCGCGGCGCGGCTGTCGCAGGGTGAGTTGCTCGACTTCCTGCTGCTGCCGGGCTTCAGCATGCGCGACACTGTCTCCGAAGTCTCCGGCCGCGGCGTGGGCCTCGATGCGGTGCAGGAGATGGTGCGCCGCGTGCGCGGCAGCCTGCGCCTGACGCAGCAGCCGGGCCAGGGCCTGCACTTCCGCCTGGAGCTGCCGCTGACCTTGTCGGTGGTGCGCACGCTGCTGGTGGAAATTGCCGGCGAAGCCTACGCCTTTGCGCTGGGCCGCGTGCTGCGCGCGACCTCGGTGGCGCGCAGCGAGATCGAGCAGACCGAGGGCCACCAGCATTTCCGCCATGAAGGGCGCGCCATCGGGCTGGTCAGCGCGGCCCAGGTCCTGCAACGCCCCGAGGCTGACACCGCCAAGGAGCGCGAGCAAGTGCCGGTGGTGGTCGTCGGCGAGGGCGAGCGCGTCTATGGCCTTGCCGTCGACCGCATGCTGGGCGAGCGCCTGCTGGTGGTGCAGCCGCTGCCCGCGGCGCTGGGCAAGGTCCGCGACATCGCCGCCGGCAGCCTCACCGACGACGGCACCCCGGTGCTGATCTTCGATGTCGAGGACGTCATCCGCTCGGTGGAAAAGCTGGTGTCCGAAGGCCGCATCGAAGGCGTGCGCCAGGCTGCCGCGGCCAGCATGCAGGTGCGCGCGCGCCGCGTGCTGGTGGTGGACGACTCGCTCACCGTGCGCGAGCTGCAGCGCAAGCTGCTGGCCGGGCGCGGCTATGATGTGGCGGTGGCGGTCGACGGCATGGACGGCTGGAACATGCTGCGCGCCGAGCCATTCGACCTGGTCATCACCGACATCGACATGCCGCGCATGGACGGGATCGAGCTGGTGCGCAGGATCCGGCAGGACGCCGCGCTGCGGCAGCTGCCGGTGATGGTGGTGTCGTACAAGGACCGCGAACAGGACCGCCAGCGCGGCCTGGAGGCCGGCGCGGATTATTATCTGGCCAAGGGCAGTTTCCACGACGCCGCGTTGCTCGACGCGGTCCAGGACCTGATCGGCGAGGCACGCCCATGAAAATCGGCATCGTCAACGATTCGCCGCTTGCGGTAGCGGCACTGCGCCGCGCGCTTGCGCTGGATCCGTCGTTCGAGATCGCATGGGTCGCCGGCGACGGCGAACAGGCAGTGCAGATGGCCGCGCGCCAGACCCCGGACCTGATCCTGATGGACCTGCTGATGCCGGTCTTGGACGGGGTCGAGGCCACGCGCCGGATCATGGCCGCCACGCCCTGCGCGATCGTGGTGGTGACCACAGACCTGGGCCGCAATGCCGCGCAGGTCTTCGACGCCATGGGCCATGGCGCCATCGACGCGGTCGACACCCCCACGCTGGCCGAACCCGACGCGCAGCTTGCCGCCGGGCCGCTGCTGCGCAAGCTGCGCAATATCGGCCGCCTGCTGGCCGGCCGGGTGCCCACCCGGCACACGCTCACGGCGCCCCCGCGCGCCGTCGCCGCAGCCCGGCTGGTGGCGCTCGGCGCTTCCGCCGGCGGCCCGGCCGCGCTGGCCACCCTGCTGGGCGCGCTGCCGGCGGACTTCGGCGCCGCGGTCGTCGCCGTGCAGCATGTGGACGAGGCCTTTGCCTCCGGCATGGCCGAGTGGCTCGACGGACAGTGCGCGCTGCCGGTGCGCATTGCCCGCGCCGGCGACGCACCCAGGCCCGGCACCGTCCTGCTGGCGGGCACCAACGACCACCTGCACCTGGCCAGCCCCACGCGCATGGCCTACACCGAGCAGCCCTGCGACTACCTGTACCGCCCCTCCATCGACGTGTTCTTCGAAAGCGTGGTGGAACACTGGCGCGGCGACGTGATCGGCGTGCTGCTCACCGGCATGGGCCGCGACGGCGCGCTGGGCCTGAAGGCGATGCGCGACCGCGGCTTCCTGACCATCGCCCAGGACCGCGCCACCAGCGCCGTGTACGGCATGCCCAAGGCCGCCGCTGCCATGGGCGCGGCCGCGGAGATCCTGCCGCTGCCACGCATCGCCCCACGGCTGGTGCAGGCATGCGGCGGCGCCTTGCTGCTCTGACCCAATGCAATACGTCCCGGCCGGCATCGGCACCGTGACACCCATAGACTGAACATGCAACCCGAATCACCCAACCGACCCGCAGCACCTGCCCGAGTTCCGGCGCCCGACAGGCAAGACTACCTTGCCATGGTGCTGCTTGTAGACGACCAGGCCATGGTCGGCGAAGCCGTGCGGCGCGCGCTCTCCACCGAGCCCGATATCGACTTCCACTACTGCTCGCAGCCCGACGAGGCGGTGGCGGTGGCGCAGCGCACCAAGCCCACCGTGATCCTGCAGGACCTGGTGATGCCGGGCGTGGACGGCCTGACGCTGGTGCAGCGCTATCGCGACAACCCCGCCACGCGCGATATCCCGATCATCGTGCTGTCGACCAAGGAAGATGCCGCGACCAAGGGCGCGGCGTTTGCCGCCGGCGCCAACGACTATCTGGTCAAGCTGCCCGACAGCATCGAGCTGATTGCGCGCATCCGCTACCACTCGCGCTCGTACCTGAACCAGCTGCAACGCGACGAGGCCTACCGCGCGCTGCGCCAAAGCCAGCAGCAACTGCTCGAAACCAACCTGGAGCTGCAGCGCCTGACCAATTCGGATGGCCTGACCGGCTTGTCCAACCGGCGCTATTTCGATGAATACCTCGGCGCGGAATGGCGCCGCGCGCTGCGCGAGCAAACCCAGCTGGCGCTGCTGATGATCGATGTCGACGCGTTCAAGGCCTACAACGACACCTACGGCCACGTCGCCGGTGACGAGGTGCTGCGCCGCGTGGCCTCGGTGATTCGCGAAAATTGCACGCGCGCCGCCGACCTGCCCGCGCGCTTTGGCGGCGAGGAATTCGCCATGGTGCTGCCCCTGACCTCGCCAGGCGGCGTGCGCCTGCTGGCCGAGAAAGTGCGGCGTGCCGTGCAGGCGCTGGCCATCGCGCACAGCGGCTCGCCCACCGCCGACTGCGTCACGGTCAGCATCGGCGGCGCCGTGCTGGTGCCCCAGCCCGCCGAGCCCTCGACCCTGCTGGTGGAAGTGGCCGATGCCGGCCTCTACCAGGCCAAGCGCAACGGCCGCAATCAGGTGGTGATGGCGTAGCCCTAACCCGCATTCCATGGCAGGCGCGGCGCCCGCCGCGCCTGCCCTCGCACACCTCACCTCTGTCGGAATCGTCCGACATCGGATTCGGAGGCGGGCACCTGCCTCCGTCCGGCGTTACTACCTATCGTTGCATCACAGCGAGCGCATTTGCCGCTCTCGCAAGCGTGCCGCGCAGTGCGCGCACGCGCGCCGGCAAGTCCATCGAGCAACGAACGGAGGTGACACATGTTCCGATCCAAGACCAGTCTTATCCTCGGCCTGGCGCTGGCCGCTGCCACCGTCGTGTCGGCATGCGGCGGCGGAGACGACAGCATCGGCGCCCGCATCGGCGTCAGCGAGCCGACCGTCCGGGTGATTCATGCCATTACCGGGGGGCCCAACGTGGATGTGCTGCAGAACGGCGTCAAGACGAGCCTGCTGAACGAGCCCTACAAGTTTGTCTCGAAGTATTTCAACGTGGACGAGGGTAACCAGGCCTTCTCGTTCAACGTTGCCGGCACGGCAACCGAGCTCGGCAAAGCCACGGTGAACACGCACACCGGGCACAAATACACGGTGGTGGCGCTGCCCGGTGCGACGGCGGCGGACGTGCTGCAGATCGACGATCCGTTTGAAAAGGGCCTGCTGTCGAACAAGGCTCGCGTGCGCTCCCTGAATGCCTCGTTCAATGCACAGAACGTCGACATCTATGTGACCATACCTGCGATCGACCTGAACTCGGTGGCACCGACCTTCGGCGCCGTCGGTTACAAGCAGGCTTCGCCGGCATCGGGCCAGGACTCGCTGAATCTGGACGGCGGCACCTATCGGCTGCGTATCACCACGGCAGGGACCAAGACCGTCATCTTCGACTCGGGTGCCCTGACCCTCGCCAACAACGCCGACTGGCTGATCACCACAATCCCGGTGGATGGCATTGGCGGGCTTACGCCGAACAAGATCAAGGTGCTGGTGGCGCGTGGCGACGATGAGTCCCAAGCCGGGCTTGAGCTGGTGACGCAGTAAGAGGGACTTGCGGCTGCCCGTGGCAGGCGGGCAGCCTGCAGGAGGCCGGTCCGACAGGATCGGCCTCCTTTTTGTCTGAGAGGTAGTGGCCTTCCCCTACTCTTCGTCCCCCGGCTCCAGGTCCGCCTTCAGCACCGCCAGCTGCGCCATATAGGCCTCCAGCTCCGCCCGCCCTTGCTCAGTGATGCAATACACGCGGCCGCTGCCCTCGACCAGCTCGGCCGTGATGGCCCGCGCCATCATCAGGCTGCGCAAGATCGGCCGCAGCGAGCGGATATTCTTGTCGATGCCGCGCTCGCGCAGCCGGTCGACGAGGCTCAGGACGGTGGAAGGGCTCGACTGGACGAGCTTGAGGACATAGACACGTGAGAAAAACCGGTCAAAGGCACGCGGTTTCATGGGCGCTGTCGGCGCACCCGATGGCGCGGGAATCGTGATCATCATGCGCAGCCCATGACTGCTGCCGCAGTCGGGCACTCTCGGTTGTAAGAAGAAAAAAGGGGTGCACAAAGGCACCCCGAATGCTTGCATTGTGTGCGCCGTTGCCGACGGCGCAATTCCGGGGCGTCCGGACGCTATTCTTCCTGGAACGCTTCTTCGCGCTTGGCCTTGATCGAAGGCAGAGCCACCACCGCCACCAGTGCCGCGGCTGCAATCAGCAGGCCCATCGACAGCGGACGCGTCACGAACACGGTGAAGTCACCACGCGACAGCAACAGCGAGCGGCGGAAGTTTTCTTCCATCATCGGCCCCAGCACGAAGCCCAGCAGCAGCGGTGCCGGTTCGCACTTGAGCTTCAGGAACAGGTAGCCGATGATGCCGAAGCCGGCCGCCATGAACACGTCGAAGGTCTGGTTGTTGACCGAGTACACGCCAATGCCGCAGAACACAAGAATGGCCGGATACAGGAAGCGGTACGGCACGGTCAGCAGCTTCACCCACACGCCGATCATCGGCAGGTTCAGGATGATCAGCATCAGGTTGCCGATCCACATCGAGGCGATCAGGCCCCAGAACAGCGCCGGGTTGCTGGTCATCACCTGCGGGCCGGGCTGGATGTTGTGGATGGTCATCGCACCCACCATCAGCGCCATCACCGCGTTGGGCGGAATGCCCAGCGTCAGCAGCGGGATGAAGGAGGTCTGCGCCGCGGCGTTGTTGGCCGATTCCGGACCCGCTACGCCTTCGATCGCACCCTTGCCGAACTCATGCGAGTACTTCGAGGTCTTCTTTTCCAGCGAGTAGGCCGCGAACGAAGCCAGCGCCGCGCCGCCGCCCGGCAGGATACCCAGCGCCGAGCCCAGGAACGTGCCGCGCAGCACGGCCGGGATCATGCGCTTGAAGTCCTCCTTGGTCGGCCACAGGTTCGTCACGCTATCGGTGAAGGTCTCGCGGGCTTCTTTCTGCTCCAGGTTCGCGATGATCTCCGCGAAGCCGAACATGCCCATGGCCAGCGCGACGAAGTCGATGCCGTCGGTCAGTTCCGGCACGTCGAACGAGAAGCGCGCGGCGCCCGAATTCACGTCGGTGCCGATGAGTCCCATCAGCAGGCCCAGCACGATCATCGCCACGGCCTTCGGCAGCGAGCCGGAGGCCAGCACCACCGCACCGATCAGGCCCAGGCACATCAGCGAGAAGTACTCGGCGGGGCCGAACTTGAACGCCAGTTCCGACAGCGGCGTGGCAAAGGCAGCCAGGATCAGCGTAGCCACGCAGCCGGCGAAGAACGAGCCGAGACCGGCAGTGGCCAGCGCCACGCCCGCCCGTCCTCGCCGCGCCATCTGGTAGCCATCGATGGTTGTCACCACCGACGACGATTCACCGGGCAGGTTCACCAGGATGGCGGTAGTCGAGCCGCCGTACTGGGCGCCGTAGTAGATACCGGCCAGCATGATCAGCGCGGCCACCGGCGGCAGCGTGTAAGTCACCGGCAGCAGCATGGCGATGGTGGCCAGCGGCCCCAGGCCCGGCAGCACGCCGATCAGGGTGCCCAGCACACACCCCAGGAAGGCGTAGGCAAGGTTTTGCAGCGACAGCGCCGTGGAGAATCCCAGCGCAAGGTGATCAAGCAATTCCATTCTCGCTGCTCCTTAACCGGTGATGAATGCAGGCCATACCGGCATCTGCAGGTTGATGCCGTAGACGAACGCACCCAGGCTGATCAGCACGAGCACCACGCCGTTGAGCAGCGCGCCCTTCCAGCTGAACTCGTGGCTGGCCATCGACGACACCAGCACCAGCACGAACACCGACAACACCATGCCAAGCGGCTTGAGCAACAGGCCGAACAGCACCACGGAACCCAGGATCCAGAGCAGGGTCTTCAGGTCCCAGCGCGCGAGATGGTCTTCTTCGCCCTTGGACGACAACGAACCGATCAGCACCAGCACACCAAGCAGTGCCAGCACCATTCCAAGCAGGAATGGGAAGTATCCGGGCCCCATCTTTGCGGCTGTTCCCATGGAATAGCCACGTGCGACCCAGGAAAAGCCGAATCCGACCAGAACGAACATCAGGCCGGAGGCAAAGTCCTTTTGGCTGCGTATGCGCAAAATGATTCTCCTCAAAGTTCACGAAATGCCGTGCCGGGGGGGCGCACTGGCTCGGGCGCCGCAAGACATGCGCAAGGCATGCTCCCCGACGGTTGACCCGAACCTTAAAGACGCGAACTTTCAGGTGCCTTTCATTTGTCTTGGTTTAGGGGTATTCACCGATGCCCCTGAAAACAAGGCAAATCCGGCCCATGTGCGCGGACAAATACGTCAGGGCACGATGGTTTTCAACGTGAAGAAGCGGAAGGAAAATCGACGGGGATGTCAGGCGAACAAGACCGCCCGCGCGCTTGCATCAGGTCAAGGCGCGAACCGAAAGACGCGCGCGCGCCTGCTCCGGCCGTCAGGGCACGCGTGCGCTGGGAGGGAGTGCCGGCGGCGGCACGATGACACATCGATCTTTCGAATGGCTTTCAATGCCGCCAACGCCACGACGGGCCGCTGAAGTCACCGCGCGGCTTCCGGCTCGGGTGTTGCCGCGGCCGTCTCCTCGACGACCTCGCCCGCGTCTTCGCAGGGTGTGCCCATGCTGGTATCGGGCGCCTGCCCCACGGCCGCCGCCGGGTGCGGCGCCGTGGGCAGGATGTGGCTGCGGCGCCAGTTGCCGAAGCGGTAGTAGCCGATCGCCAGTGCCAGCGAAACTACCGAACCCAGCGGGAAGCTCCACCAGATTGCCTCGGCGCCGATGCGCGGGCCCAGCGCCCACGCGAACGGCAGCCGGATCACCCACATCGACAGGAACAGGATCACCAGTGGCGCCATCACCGCGCCGGTGGCGCGCACCGTGCCGAAAATGACGATGGTGAAGCCGAACAGGATGAACGACCACAGCACCACCACATTGATATGCTGGGCGATGCCGATGGCCACGCCGTCGGTGCCGAGGAAGAGTCCGAGCGAATGCCGGTTGAACACGTAGATCAGCGCGACCAGCGCGCCGGTCATGGCTACGTTGAACAGAAGCCCCACGCGCGTGATGCGCGACACACGCTGCCACAGCCCCGCGCCGACGTTCTGCGCCACCATTGACGACACGCTTGCGCCGACCGCCAGCGCGGGCATCTGCACATAGGTCCAAAGCTGCGAAGCCACGCCGTAGGCCGCGGTCGTCTGCGAGCCGTAGGCGTTGACCATGGCCATCATCACGATGGCGGACGACGAGATCACCACCATCTGCAGCCCCATCGGCAGGCCCTTGACCACCAGCGCGCGCAGGATCGCCGGGGCTGGCCTCAGCAGCGCCAGCTGGCCGCGATGCAGCAGCAGGAAATGCCGGCGCCGGTACAGCAGCGCCATCATCGCCGCCAGGCTCGCCAGCTGCGCGATCAGCGTGGCCAGCGCCGAGCCCGCGATCCCCAGCGGCGGGATCGGGCCGATGCCGAAGATCAGCACCGGGTTGAGCACCACGTCCAGCACCACGGACAACAGCATGAACCAGAACGGTGTGCGCGAATCGCCGGCGCCGCGCAGCGTCATCATCACAAAGTTGTAGAAGTACATGAACGGCAGCGCCAGGAAGATGATGCGCAGATAGGCCACCGCCAGCGGCGCGGCGTCTGCCGGCGTGTGCATCGCGGCCAGGATGTCAGGCGTGTAGAAGTAACCCAGCGCCGACGCCAGCACCGACAACCCGACGAAGAAGGTGGTGCTGGTGCCGACCACGCGGCGCGCCTCGTCCAGGTCGCGCGCGCCGACCGCCTGGCCGATCATGATGGTATTGGCCATGCTGATGCCGAATACCACGCCCAGCAGGAAGAACAGGATGATGTTGGCGTTGGAGGTCGCCGTCAGCGCGGCCTCGCCCAGGAAGCGGCCGACCCAGACCGAGTTGATCGAGGCGTTCAGCGACTGCAGGATGTTGCTGCCCAGCACCGGCAACGAGAACAGCAGCAGGGTCCGGCCGATCGGGCCGGTGGTCAGTCTGGCGTCTGGCTTCATGGGGTGTCGCGCATGGGAAATCCGCCCAGTCTATTCCTGCCCCGGGGTGCCTACAAGCACGCATGGCAACTCCCGGCCGGGCCGGCAAGACGCACTTTGCCCGAATCCGGCCCACTTTTACCCGAATGAGTTATTTCCTGGCGATTGCGGCGGCTCGCATACTCGGCGCGGGACCTCAGCGTCCCAGGCCGGCTGCCGGACGGGGTTACCCGCGTTTTCCGGCGTGCGCGTGCTCCCTTCAGTCGCAGTCATAACGAGGAGGTGGGGTCATGTTTGTCGGTTTCCAGCCTGTTTCCGGCGCCCTGGTGCCGTTTGCCTATGACTGGCCGATGGTGGGCCTGTCGTTCCTGATCTCAGTCTGCGGCGCCTACGTGGGCCTGCGCTGGTCGCGCCGGGTGCGCCTGCCCGACGGGCGCCTGGACGTGGACCGGCTGCTCTGCGCCAGCGTGGCGCTGGGCGGCGGCGCGGTCTGGTCGATGCACTTCATTGGCATGGTGGCCTATGAGACCCCGACCCACCGCGAGTTCGGCCTGTTCCTGACGCTGGCCTCGCTGCTGGTCGTGATGGTGCTGGCCGGGGCAGGGCTGGCAGTCGCCTCGCGCCCGCGCGGCAGCCGCACCGACAACGTGGTCAAGGGCGGCGTGCTGACCGGGCTGGGCGTGGTGGCGATGCACTACACCGGCATGGCGGCGATCCGCTCGAACACCCGCTACGACTGGGACCTGGCCATCATCGGGCTGTCGGTGGTGATCGCGGTGGTGGTGTCGGTGGTGGCGTTGTGGCTGGCCACCACGGTGAAGACCCGCGGCAAGCAGATGGCGGCGGCAGTGGTCATGGGCATTGCCGTCTGCGGCATGCACTACACCGGCATGTCGGCGGGCACGATGGTCTGCATCAGCCTGACCTACGCGCCCGGCCTGTTCGCCATCGAAGGCGACAGCATCGGCTACGCGGTGTTCGGCCTGACGCTGATCACGCTGATGGTGATCCTGGTGGTGGAAGCTACCCGCACCGGCATCCAGGCCGCGGAGATGCAATCGAACGGCCAGTAGTTGCGCGCCCCGGCCGCCCATTGACCGGCAAGACGTCTCTCCCTGCCGCCAGGCGCCGCATGCATCATAATGTGCCGCTGAGTGCAAGTTGAACGAATAGCAGGTCAGAGGCCAGGATCCCGGGTGTCAACCGTATTGCTGATTGATGATCACACGATGTTCCGGCAAGGGCTGGAGCTGGCGCTCGCGCAAGCCCGGCCCGCGTTACGGCTACTGGCCGCTCCGGGCGGCAAGGAGGCGCTTGCCTCGCTCCAGCTGCATGCCGATATCAGTGCGGTGATGATGGACTACTACCTGCCCGACATCAGCGGCAGCGCGCTGTTGCAAAGGCTGCGCCAGGCCCGCCCGGGCATCCGCATCCTGGTCTTGTCCGCCTCGGAAGACCCCGACGATGTACGCCATGCAATTTCGGCCGGGGCCCATGGGTTCCTGCATAAGTCGGCCGACATCCCTACCCTGCTCGAGGCGCTGGCCTCGGTGATGGCTGGTGCAGGCTATGTGCCGGCGTGGTACCGGGGCGTTCCGCCCCAGGCCGGCCCTGGCGATGAAGCGGCGCGCGTGAGCGCGCTCACGCGCAGGCAGCGCGAAGTGCTGTTGCTGGTCTGTGACGGCCTGCGGAACAACGACATCTCCGTGCGGCTCGGGATGACCGAAAAAACGGTCAAGGCGCATATGTCCGCCATCCTCGCCACACTGGGCGCACACAACCGGACCCAGGCCACGCTGATCGCACGGCGCGGCGGCTTGCTCGGCAAGCCCCAGTAAGCAGTCCAGCGCGGTTGCGGCCAGGTTCGCACATGGGACTTTAGTCCAATGCGCAAAAGCAGCCGGCCATGCATGATTTCGCACACAATAAAAATGCCGGGGAAGTCATATGGGTCATTTCGAACGCGCCGGCGCGTGGCGGGCATTGACGTTGGTGCTGGCAGGCAACCTCGCGCATGCCGGCGCCCAGGCTGCACCCGATGCCGGCCGCGTCCCCGACCTGCCTGCATTGCGCGCGGTACCGGATGCCGGCGTGCTGCTGGACGAAGCCAGGCCGCCGGTGACGCTGCCAGACCACGGTAGCGGCGCCCTGCCGCCTCCCGAGCCGGCTCGCCCGGCACCCGCGCTGTCACCTGAGATCCGGGTGCGGGTGTCCGCCGTCCGTATCACCGGAGCACGTGCCTTCAGTGAAACCGATTTACAGCCGCTGGTGGCAGCCCTGCCTGGCGGCGAACGCAGCCTTGGCGAACTGGAACAGGCCGCGCAGCGCATTACGCAGTATTACCGCCAGCATGACTACTTGCTGGCACGCGCCTATCTGCCCGCGCAGGAGATCCGGGACGGCAGCGTCGAAATCCGCGTGCTGGAAGGCAGGCTCGGCACCATCCGTCTCGATAACCCGTCGCGCATGCCGGACACCTTTGTCAGCGGCCGGCTCGCCGGCTTGCACGAGGACGAAGCACTCAGGCGCGATGCGCTCGAGCGCGGTTTGCTGCTGCTCAACGATACGCCCGGACTCGTGGTGCGATCCACGCTCAGCCCCGGCGCCTCAGTGGGCACCACCGATCTCGATGTCCGCGTCGACGACGGACCGCGCGTCAACGCCGATGCGAGCGTCGACAACTACGGCAACCGCTTCACCGGACAGTATCGCTTCAATGCGAGCGTGGCCGCCAACAATCCGCTGCGGCTGGGCGACGCCCTGCTGCTGCGCGCCATCACCGCCGGCGAGGGATTCAATTACGGGCAGCTGAGCTACCAGCTTCCCGTCAACCGCCAGGGCACGCGGCTGGGGGCTTCCTATGCCGCCATGCACTATCGGCTTGGCGAGGAGTTCGACAAGCTCGACGCGCACGGCACCGCGCAGATCGCCAGCGTCTTCCTGACGCATCCGCTGGTCCGTAGCCGCGCCGCCAACCTGAATGGCCAGGTCAGTTATGACCACAAGACACTGAACGACCAGGTCGGCGCAGCCGGCGTATCGGCCGACCGCAGACTGGACAACCTCACACTGGGGCTGTCCGGCGACCGCGGCAACTGGCTCGCCGGCGGCGGCATCACCCAGGGCAGCCTGAGCCTGACCATCGGCAACCTGCAGCTCGATGGCCTCAGTGCCGCGCTCGACGCCGCGGCCCACCACACGCAAGGGCACTTCGCCAGGGCCAACCTGCAGGTCCAGCACCTGCAGCCGCTCACCAGCCGCCTGAGCGTCTATGCGCAGCTGAGCGGGCAACTGGCCGGCAACAACCTGGATTCCGCCGAAAAAATGATCCTGGGCGGCGCGTGGGGCGTACGCGCCTATCCGCAAGGCGAGGCGCCCTCCGACGACGCCTGGCTGGCCAATCTCGAACTGCGGTACGGCTTCCTGCCGCAGTGGCAGGCGATCCTGTTCTACGACGCGGCACAAGGCTGGCTCACCCACTCGCCGATCGCCGCCGATGGCGCCAACCGCCGCACATTGTCCGGTGCGGGCGCCGGGATCCGGTGGGCCAACGCGCAGGGCTTCAGCCTGCAGGCTACGCTGGCGTGGCGCACCAGCGGCGAACCCACCTCGGACCGGGACCGCACGCCGCGATTCTGGTTGCAGCTTGCCAAGTCGATCTGAGGCGGCGGCCGGTACAAGATCAAGGGGAACAGCATGAACCACGGATACCGCCTGGTCTGGAGTGCGGCGCAGGCTGCCTGCGTACCGGCACCCGAGAATGTCAGGGCGAAAGGGAAGCAGGCGGGCGGCAAGGCGCTGTCACGAACGGGGGGGCTCTGCGCCGCCCTGCTGCTCGGCTCGCCCGTCTTCGCCGCACCCGCCGGCGGTGTCATCAGCAGCGGCGCGGGCAGCATCGCCACGGCGGGGGCCAGCACCACCATCACGCAGGACAACGGCAAGCTGGCGATCAACTGGAACAGCTTCAGCATTGCCAGCGGCGAGACCGTGAATTTCGTGCAACCGGGCAGCAGCGCCGTCGCGCTGAACCGGGTGGTCGGCAGCAGCGCCTCCGAGATCTACGGCAAGCTCAATGCCAACGGGCAGGTATTCCTGCTCAATCCCAACGGCATCCTGTTCGGCCGCAGTGCCAGCGTCAATGTCGGCGGGCTGGTCGCCAGCACGCTGAACCTTCCCGACTCCGACTTCCTGGCTGGCAGGTACCGCTTTGCCGGCAATGCCGGCAGCGTCGTCAACCAGGGCAGCATCACCGCCGCGGACGGCGGCTATATCGCCATGCTTGGCGGCCGGGTCAGCAACCAGGGCACGCTGGTGGCCAGGCTTGGCACGGTGGCGCTCGCCGCGGGCCGCGACATCACGCTGGATTTTGCCGGCGACGGCCTGCTCAGCGTGACCGTAAGCCAGGGCACCCTCGATGCGCTGGCCGAAAACCGCCAGCTGATCCGCGCCGACGGGGGCAGTGCAGTGCTGACCGCCGCCGCGGCAGACCGGCTGGCGCAGGCCGTGGTCAACAATGACGGCGTGATCGAGGCGCGTACCGTCGACAACCGCAGCGGCACCATCCGGCTGCTGGGCGACATGGAGCGCGGCATGGCGAAGGTCGGCGGCACACTCGACGCCAGTGCGCCCGGCAGCGGCAACGGTGGCTTCATCGAGACCAGCGGCGCACAAGTGGCAGTAGCGGACGGCGCCCGCATCACTACGGCGGCAGCAGGGGGGCGCACCGGCACGTGGCTGGTCGACCCGGGCGATTTCACCATCGGCAGCGGCAACGCCGCACTCACCACAAGCGGCATCGGCGCTGCCACGCTGTCGGCCAGTCTTGCCAGCAACAGCGTCGTGCTTGCGACCGCCAACACAGGCAGCGGCAATGGCGACATCAGCGTCAATGCGCCGGTAAGCTGGAGCGCCAATACCACGCTCACGCTGAACGCGTATCGCAATCTCAACGTGAATGCGCCGATGACAGCTGCCGGCAACAGCGCCGGGCTGGCGCTGAATTACGGAAACTATGTTGTAGCCGGTACCGCCAGCAGCGGCACCGGCTACAGCATCAGCGCGCCGGTCACGTTGAGCGGTGCCAGCGCGAGCCTGCGCATCAACGGCGACAGCTATACGCTGCTTCACAGTATGGCGGACCTGGCGGCAATCAACAGCAACGGCCTGGCGGGCAAATATGCGCTCGCTCAAGACCTGGATGCCGCGGGCATGACCTATGCCGCTGCGGTCGTGGGATCTGGCAGCAGCCCCCTCACGGGCACGTTCGCCGGCCTGGGGCATACGGTCAGTAACCTGACAATCAATGCAAACGGCAACAATGTCGGGCTGTTCGGCCAGAGCAGCCCGGGCGCGGTTGTTCGCGACATCGGTCTTGTCAATGCCGTGGTGTCGGGCCAAATCAACGTTGGCTTACTGGTAGGCAACAACCTCGGCGACATCACCAACGCCTATGTCGCCGGCGGCACGGCCAGCAGCCAGCACGGCTATAGCGTTGGCGGAATTGCCGGCAATAACGACGGCCTCATCCGCGGCGCGTATTCCACCGCAGACGTAACAGGCGGCCCTTCGGCGGGGGGACTAGCCGGTAGCAACCACGGGCGCATCGGCAATGCTTACGCCACCGGCAGCGTGACAGGCAACAACACCTATCAGGTCGGTGGCCTGGTCGGCTACAGCAGCGGCAGTATCGACAACGCTTACGCCACCGGCACCGTGGCTGCCCCCGGGGGCAGCCGCCATGTCGGCGGGCTGCTGGGCATCAACGTCGGCACTGTCAGCAATGCCTATGCAACCGGCAACGTCATTGGCAGCGCGGGCAGCTATCGCATGGGCGGACTCGTGGGCACCAACGCCGGCAGCATCACCAATACGTATGCCACAGGCACCGTGACGGGGGACAGCGCGATCGGCGGGCTGGCAGGAAGAAACGAGGGCCGCATCGCTGCCTCGTTCTGGCTGCTGGGCAATACGGGTACCGGCATCGGCGATGGCATCCTCCAAGGCGCCACCGGCCTGGCCAGCGCCCAGGCCAACAGCCTGTCCACTTATGCCGCCAGCGGCTGGAGTATCGATGCCACCGGTGGCACCAATGCCGTCTGGCGCATCTATGACGGCTACACCATGCCGCTGCTGCGCAGCTTCCTGAAGCCGGTCACCGTGACTGTCGCCGCAGGCAAGACCTACGACGGCACCACCGGCGGTATCGCCGGATACACCCTTTCCGATGCATCCGCAAGCTTGTCGGGCAGCCTTGGCTTCGCCAGCAACTCCAGCAATGCCGGCAACTACAGCACGGCGGCCGGATCGCTGGCCATCTCCGGCCTGTATTCCTCGCAGCAGGCGTATGACATCGTCTACGCCGGCAACCTGCACATCGACAAGGCACCCCTGATCGTCAGCGGCGCTGCCGCCGCCGGCAAGACTTATGACGGCACTGCCGTCGCCACGGTCACCGGCGGCAGCCTGGCAGGCGTCGTGGCAGGCGATACCGTCACCCTCAGCCAGAGCGGGACATTCAGCGACAAGAACGCCGGCGCGGGCAAGAGCGTGGTCATGTCCTTCGGCATCGGCGGCGGCGATGCCGCCAACTACTGGTTGGTGAATCCCACCGCGACCGCCACGGCCGATATCGGCAAGGCGCCGCTGACGATCATCGCCACCGACGACAGCCGCGCCATGGACGGCCGCCCCTACACCGGCGGCAACGGCATCCGCGTCAGCGGCCTGCTGGCGGGCGACACCGCGAGCGTGCTGTACGGCAGTCAGCGCTACGGCGGCAGCGCGCAGGGCGCGGTCCAGCCAGGGGTCTACGCGATCGCGCCTGCGGGGCTGCATGCGGACAACTACACCATCGCCTACGTTGACGGCTCGCTGGTGATCCGCAATGCAGCGCCCCCGTCGCCGCGCTATGTGGCTGCCATTGCCAGCGCAGCAAACGCCGGTCGTCCCGAGCCTGCGTTGCCCGCCGCGGCGCCGGACCTGCTTGCGATCGTCGACGGCGGCCTGCGCCTGCAGCAGGATTCGCCGCGGTAGCCGCGGCAAGGGGCTGCAAGGCTAAGGACGTACCGTACCGTGCCGCGCCCGCTGCTAGAATCTGCGCGACCCTCCTACCTCCGCCCCTTCCCGGGGGACCCGCGCATGAGCAGCCCCATCTCGCCGACTGACAGCGAACGCATTTTCGACGTGCAGATCTCGGTGCTGCGGCGCAGCTTCCCCTTCGCCCTGGGCGGATCCGTGATTTCGGCATGCGTGGTGGCCTATGTCATGCTCGCGGCGATTCCGCGCCTGCAGGTGATGGCATGGCTGGCGCTCACGTTGATGGTGGCGCTTGCCCGGCTGGCCGCCATGATGTACTTCGACCATGCCGCGGGCCGCGCCGGCGCAGCTCAGCGATGGCTGAATCAGATGATTGCCGGCAACATCGCATCGGCCACCCTGTGGGGCCTGCCGTTTGCCTACTGGACATTCGTCGTCCCGCTCGAGTACCAGCTCTTCTTTATCGTGGTGCTCTTTGGCCTTGGCACCGGCGCCATCTACTCCAACTATATGGTGCTGCCGGCGGTCTATGCCTTCCAGCTCCCGGCCTTCGCACCGCCGTTCATTGCGCTGGCAGTGCAGCCATCGGCGATCAACCTCGCGCTGGTTGCGAGCGGCGTGGCATACCTGGTGGCCACCGTGGCCTTTATTCACCGCATGAACAAGACCCACCTGGATGCCTTGCGGCTGAGCTACGAGAACATGGCCCTGTTGCGGCAGGTGAGGCTGGAGAAGGAAGCGGCGGAGCGCAGCGACCTGGAAAAATCGCGCTTCCTGGCGGCAGCCAGCCATGACCTGCGCCAGCCCGTGCATGCCATGAGCCTCTTTCTCGGCCTGCTTGCCAATGAGCCGCTGTCAAAGCACAGCCGCTATCTCGTCGAGAACATTACCAGGGCAACCGCTGCCATGGGACATCTGTTCGATGCCCTGCTCAACATCTCGCGGCTCGATGCCGGCGTGATTCACCCACGCTCCGAGACCTTCCCGCTCAACCGCTTGCTCGACCAGCTTCGCGCCGAGTACGCGCCGCAAGCCCTGCAAAAGGGGCTGACGCTGACGGTGCGCCCGTGCGCGGCGCTCGTCCGTTCCGATCCCATGCTGCTCGAGCGCATCCTGCGCAATCTGGTGAGCAACGCCATCGTGCATGCACCGGCCGGCCATGTGCTGGTGGGCTGCCGCAGGCGCGGCGGCGATATCCGCATCGAAGTCTGGGACAACGGACCGGGCATTCCGCGCGAGGAGCACGAACGGATCTTCTGGGAGTTCCACCAGTTGCAGAATCCCGAGCGGGACCGGAGCAAAGGGCTGGGGCTCGGCCTCGCCATCGTCCGCCGCACCGCGGCGCTGCTGGGGCATGCGCTGACGCTGCGTTCTGAACCAGGCCGCGGCACCGTGTTCATGGTGACCGTCGCGGCGCCCGACGCCCCGGCGCCGGCCTGCCATCCCGAGCCCGGTTCAGCCGGGACGGATGCCGGCGTGCCGGACTTCGCGGGGCAGCCATCCCGGCAGCTGCTGCTGGTGGTCGATGATGATGCGCAGAATCGCGAGGGGCTTCGCCTGCTGCTCGAAAGCTGGGGACATCGGGTGATCTGCGCCGCAGACTGCGACGGCCTGCTTGCGCAGGTGGCCTGTCTCCCGGAGAAGCCCGCCCTCATCATCAGCGACTACCGGCTGCGCGACCACGAAACCGGCATCCAGGTCATCGAGCGGCTGCGCGAAGAATACAACGACCCCGACATGCATGCCCTGCTGGTCAGCGGCGACACCGATCCGATCCGCCTGATCGAAGCCGCTGATCGCGCAATTCCCATCCTGCACAAACCGGTGGAGGTGAACGTGCTTAAATCCTGGGTGGCAAAGCTGCTGCCTGCCCGGAACGACGGCTGACGCCGGCGCGCATTGGCCATCGCTGCAGGCGCGCCCGGCGTCACATCCGTTCGCTTCTCGCGGGCTACGGTGCACAAGCGGCGTCGACGGGGTAAAGTTCCGCTTTGACCGGCGGCAGCTCCCTGCGGAATCGCGCCCCCGGGGACGACTATTACGCGCAATTTTCACCAGGAGAACACGCATGTACCAGGATCTCGCCCTCTATATCGACGGAGAATTCATCAAGGGAGGCGACCGGCGCGAGCAGGATGTCATCAATCCGGCCACGCAGGAAGTGCTGGGCAAGCTGCCGCACGCCAGCCGGGCCGACCTGGACCGCGCGCTGGCCGCCGCGCAGCGTGCCTTTGAAACCTGGAAGAAGACCTCGCCCCTGGAGCGCGCCGCGATCCTGCGCCGCGTGGGCGAGCTGACCCGCGAGCGCGCCAAGGCAATCGGCCGCAATATCACGCTGGACCAGGGCAAGCCGCTGGCCGAGGCCATCGCCGAAGTCATGGTCTGCGCCGAGCACGCCGACTGGCACGCCGAGGAATGCCGCCGCATCTACGGCCGCGTGATCCCGCCGCGCCAGCCCCATGTGCGCCAGATCGTGGTGCGCGAGCCGATCGGCGTATGCGCCGCCTTCACGCCGTGGAACTTCCCGTTCAACCAGGCCATCCGCAAGATCGTGTCGGCGCTGGGCGCCGGCTGCACGCTGATCCTGAAGGGGCCGGAAGACTCGCCCAGCGCGGTGGTGGCGCTGGCGCAGCTGTTCCACGACGCCGGCCTGCCCCCGGGCGTGCTCAACATCGTCTGGGGCGTGCCCGGCGAGATCTCGACCTACCTGATCGAATCGCCGATCGTGCGCAAGATCTCGTTCACCGGCTCGGTGCCGGTGGGCAAGCAGCTGGCGGCGCTGGCCGGCGCGCACATGAAGCGCATGACCATGGAACTGGGCGGCCATTCGCCGGTGCTGGTGTTCGACGATGCCGATATCGACCCCGCCGCCGAGATGCTGGCGCGCTTCAAGCTGCGCAATGCCGGCCAGGTGTGCGTGTCGCCGACGCGCTTCTACGTCCAGGAGAAGGCCTATGACCGCTTCCTGGCGCGCTTTACCGAGGTGATCGGCTCGGTCAAGGTGGGCGACGGCCTGGAGGCCGGCACGCAGATGGGCCCGCTGGCGCATGAGCGCCGCGTGCTGTCGATGGAGCAGTTCCTGGACGATGCCAGCCAGCGCGGCGGCAAGGTCGTGACCGGCGGTGCCCGCGTGGGCGACCAGGGCTACTTCTTCGCCCCCACCGTGGTCACCGACCTGCCCGATGACTCGCTCCTGATGACCGACGAGCCGTTCGGCCCGGTCGCGCCGGTGACGCGCTTCAAGGACACCGCCGAGGCATTGCGCCGCGCCAACAGCCTGCCCTACGGCCTGGCGTCGTATGTGTTCACCAACTCGCTGAAGACCGCGACCGAAGTGTCCAACGGGCTCGAAGCCGGCATGGTCAACATCAATCACTTCGGCATGGCGCTGGCCGAGACCCCGTTCGGCGGCATCAAGGACTCGGGCATCGGCAGCGAAGGCGGCCAGGAGACCTTCGACGGCTACCTGGTGACCAAGTTCATCACCCAGGCCTGAGCATGCTGACGCTGGCGCCGTTCACGCATTCGTGAACGGCGCTTGCGTCTTTCAGCGCCCGCTCACTCTCCCCTCGCCTTGCGGTAATCCTCCGCATAGGCCTTCCATTGCGCCAGCGACACCGCCCAGCCATGCCGCGCCAGCCGCAGCACGCCGCTGCGCCAGCGGGTGCCGGCGGCATACGCCTGCAACTGCTCGACCCGGTCCGCGGCATGGTGCCCGCAGCCGCGCAGGTGCGCCCACGCCGCCGCATGCGCCATGGTGACCAGCACCTCGCGCAACTGCGCAAACCCGTTGCAGCGTGCCAGGTCGACCCGGTCGGCGGTTGGCTGCAGGCTCTTCACCAGGTAGGAAGCCTTGCCCATGTCGACCGCGGACAGCAGCGCGGGCGAAGCCGCCTGCATGATCTGCTGCGCGGCAGCGACGCGCTTTGCATCGCTGCCCCAGCGCGGCTGCGGGCGGTTGGGCAGGTCCTGCCACGCGCTCGGCGCCGCGCGCTTGATGTCGATCAGGCGCTGCATGCCGCCCAGCTCGTCACGGGCCAGCACCACATAGCGCTCCAGGCCCAGGCTGCCGATGCCGGCCACGCGCCGTGCCGCGTCGTCGGCGGTGAAGCGGTGGCCGTGGTGGCTCTGCCTGGAATAAGCGGCCAGGATCGCGCGCGCGTGCTCGCGGCCGGCCTTGTCCGCAGGCAAGGCATGGCGGCCGTCGCAGAGCAGGCGCCGCTTGCCCTTGCGCAGGGTGGTGCGCTCCGACAGCAGTTCGCCCCGCCTGCGGCGCTTGACCCGGCGCAGCAGCGTGGCCACCATGCCGGTGGCCGTGGCGCGCTCGAGCCAGCGCGCCTTGCCCGTCTGCAGCACGGCGGCGTAGGTGGAGAGCATTTCCTCGCACGCGCGCATGGCATTCGCCTCGGACAGGCCCAGCTGGCCCGCGGCGACCAGCACGCTTGACAGCACCCGGATCAAGTCCACGGTAAGCGGTGCGACCAGCGCGTCGTCAAAGTCGTTGAGGTCGAAATAGACCAGCCCGTTGTCGCCCTTGAAGCTGCCGAAGTTCTCCAGGTGCAGGTCGCCGCAGACGTAGGTGGCCGGCGCATCGCGCAATGGCGCCTCGTCGCGCAGCGATGCGGCATAGAGATGGTTGGTGCCGCGAAAAAAGGCAAACGGATCTGCCGCGATGGTCGCGAGCTTGCGGGTCAGCCGCTCGGGATCGCGGCCATGGTTATAGGTGAGGATTGCCTGCGTGGCAGCGTGCATGGGCTCAGATTCCGATCAGGGTTGACATCCGGCAGTAGCGCGGCCGGCCGGCACGCGCTCCGCGTTCCGGGCCTGGATCAGCGGAAGAACAGGCCGCGCGTGAGGAAAGTGTGGTTGGCTTCTTCGGCCATCAGCCCGACCAGCACCAGCAGGCATAGTGGCGGAATCAGGATAGCGCAGATCAGCGCCATGCGCTCCCATGCCATGTGCATGAACACCGCCACGATCAGTCCGGCCTTCAGTGCCATGAACAGCAGGATCAGCGTCCAGCGCAGGTAGCCGGTGAAATGGAAGTAGTCGACCAGGTAGGACATGGTCGACAGCACGAACAGCAGCAGCCAGATCTTCAGGTATAGCCCGATGGGATGCTGCTGGCCGGAGTGCGCGGCATGCCCGGCATCCTGGCCGGTGCCATGCGGCGTGCCCTGCGCGGGCGTTGCGGGAGTTGCCGGATTCGATGCCATGGCCGCCCTCACCAGAGATAGAACAACGCAAAGATGAATACCCAGACCAGGTCGACGAAATGCCAGTACAGGCCCGCGATCTCGACGATCTGGTAATTGCCGGTGGCCTCGTAGCGCCCGCGCAGCACGCGCGTGGCCACGATCAGCAGGTACACGACGCCGCACGACACATGCAGGCCGTGGAAGCCGGTGATCATGAAGAAGGTCGAGCCGAACTGCGCCGCGCCCATGGGGTTGCCCCACGGCCGCACACCCTCGTCCATGATCAGCTTGGTCCATTCGAAGGCCTGCATGCTGACGAACATCACGCCGAACAGCGCGGTCACCAGCATCAGCAGCGCGCACTCGCGGCGCGCGCGCCGGTAGGCGAAGTTGACCGCCATCGCCATGGTGCCGCTGCTGGTGATCAGCACGAAGGTCATGATGGCGATCAGCAGCAGCGGGATGTCGGCGCCGCCCACGTGCAGCGCGAACACCTCGCTGGGGTTGGGCCATGGCACCGTGGTCGACATGCGCACGGTCATGTAGCCGGTCAGGAAGCAGCTGAAGATGAAGGTGTCGGACAGCAGGAAGATCCACATCATCGCCTTGCCCCACGACACCTTGAAGGCCTGCTGGTCCGACGACCAGTCGGCCAGCAGGCCGCGCAGGCCGCCCACCGGGGGCGCGGGCGCCACGCCGGGTGTGGCCGATGGTGAAGACAGTTGCGTTGACATGCCGGTCCTCCTTGCCGCCGCCGCTAGGCCGTGCCGCAGATGTAGCGCACCAGTTCGGGCGTAAGCCACCCCAGTGCGGCCAGCAGCACCAGCCACACCGCCAGCAGGAAATGCCAGTAGCGCGCGCACAGCCGCATGCGCAGCACCGCGGCCTCGCCGCTGCCGCGCGACGACATGGCAACGCCCCAGCCGGCCAGGCCGCCCAGCACGTGCAGGCCGTGCATCGCTGTCAACAGGTAGAAGAAGCTGCCCGCCGGATTGCCGGCAGGCATCACCTGCATCGCGCCCAGCGCCTGCCAGGCCCACAACTGCGAGGCCACGAACCCGGCCGCGCCCAGGCCGCCCAGGCGCAGCGCCTGCCGGGCCACGGCCATCTCGCCCCGGCCCGCGGCGTGCGACGCGACCGCCATGGCCACGCTGCCGGCCGCCAGCAGCACGGTCGACAACCATACCTGCCACGGCAATCCGATGCGGTGCCAGTCCGGGCTGTCCATGCGCAGCGCATAGGCCGTCAGGAACAGCGCAAACAGCGAGCTGACCACGCCCATGAACACCCACAGGCCGATGCTCGCCGGGGCACGCCCGCGCGGACGGTGGTTGGCGGCGTTCTCGCCGGACGGGTTGCCGCCGAAATCGTCGCGGCTGACCTTGTACAGGGCTTCGGCGTTCATGCGACGGCTCCGCGGCTGGCATGCGGCTCGGGCTCGGCCCCGCCCGCCTCGGGCGGGGCGTTCTGCGCGATGAAGTCCTCGGGCGCGCCCGGCACGCTGTAGGCGTAGGCCCAGCGGTACACCACCGGCAGGTGCGGGCCCCAGTTGCCATGCGCCGGCGGCGTCTGCGGCGTCTGCCATTCCAGCGAGGCGGCGCGCCACGGGTTGGCATCGGCCTTGCGGCCACGCCACAGGCTCCACACCAGGTTGAAGACAAAGAGCAGTTGCGCCGTGGCCACGATGAACGCGGCCACCGAGATGTACATGTTCATCACATGCGCCGACTCCGGGATAAACGCGTAGTTCTGGTAGGCGTAGTAGCGGCGCGGCATGCCCAGCACGCCCAGGTAGTGCATCGGGAAGAAGATGGCGTAGGTGCCGACGAAGGTGACCCAGAAATGGATGCGGCCCATGGTGTCGTCCAGCATCCTGCCGGTGACCTTCGGGTACCAGTGGTAGATGCCGCCGAACACCACCAGGATCGGCGACACGCCCATCACCATGTGGAAGTGCGCCACCACGAAGTAGGTATTGGACAGCGGGATATCCACGCTGACATTGCCCAGGAACAGCCCGGTCAGCCCGCCGATGACAAAGGTGCTGATGAAGGCGATCGCAAACAGCATCGGCACGGTGAAATGAATGTCGCCGCGCCACAGCGTGATGACCCAGTTGTAGACCTTGATCGCGGTGGGGATGGCGATGATCAGCGTGGTGGTGGCAAAGAAGAAGCCGAAGTACGGGTTCATGCCGCTGACGAACATATGGTGCGCCCACACCACCACCGACAGTACCCCGATCGCCAGGATCGCCCACACCATGGTGCGGTAGCCAAAGATGCTCTTGCGCGAATGCACGCTGACCAGGTCCGAGACGATGCCGAAGGCCGGCAGCGCGACGATATACACCTCGGGATGGCCGAAGAACCAGAACAGGTGCTGGAACAGCAGCGGACTGCCGCCCTTGTACTGCAGCTGCTGGCCCATCGACACGATCGCCGGCATGAAGAAGCTGGTGCCCAGCGTGCGGTCCAGCAGCATCATCACTGCCGACACGAACAGCGCCGGGAACGCCAGCAGCGCCAGGATGGTGGCCATGAAGATGCCCCACACCGACAGCGGCATGCGCAGCAGCGTCATGCCCTCGGTGCGCGCCTGCAGCACCGTGGTGACGTAGTTCAGGCCGCCCATGGTGGCAGCGACGATAAAGATCGCCAGCGACACCAGCATCAGGATGATGCCCCATTCATAGCCTGGGGTGCCGGGCAGGATGGCTTGCGGCGGGTACAGCGTCCAGCCCGCCCCGGTAGGCCCGCCGGGCACGAAGAAGCTGGTCAGCAGCACGATCACCGACAGCAGGTAGACCCAGAAGCTGAGCATGTTGAGGAAGGGGAACACCATGTCGCGCGCGCCCACCATCAGCGGGATCAGGTAGTTGCCGAAGCCGCCCAGGAACAGCGCGGTCAGCAGGTAGATCACCATGATCATGCCGTGCATGGTGACGAACTGGTAGTAGCGGTTGGCGTCGATAAACTCGAAGCGCCCCGGAAAGCCGAGCTGCATGCGCATCAGGTTGGACAGCGCCACCCCCACCAGGCCCACCACGATCGCCACGATGGTGTACTGCACGGCGATCACCTTGTGGTCCTGGCTCCAGACATAGCGGGTCCAGAAGCTCTGCGGCGCGTGATGGGCGGCATCGTCGGCGTAAGCCATGCGGGTCTCCTCACTTCCTGGCGGGCGCGGGCGCCGCCGAGGGCGGCACGGCCACGGCCGTCGAAGTCGTATAGGTGCCGGACGCGGCCCCGGGCGCGGCTGCCGTGGTGGCGGCACTGGTCGCGGCAGCGGGGCCGGCTGGGATTTCCGCCGGTGCTGCCGGCGCAACCGTGCCTGCCGCCGCGGCTTCGCTGCCGGCTGACTTGATATAGGCAATCAGCGCCGACACCTCGTCCTCGCTCACCGGCAGCTTCGGCATCACCGGACCGAAGCCCTTGACCAGCCGCGCCTGCGGATCGGTGATCTCCTCGTGCAGGAAGGCGTCGTCCACCTTGGCGCTGCTGCCGTCGGCAAAGGTCTCGGTCTTGCCGTACAGGCCCTTCCAGGTCGGCCCGACGCCCGGATTGCCGTCGATGCTGTGGCAGCCGACGCACCCCTTGCTTTGCGCCAGCGCGCGGCCCTTCTCGATGGTGCCGGCGTCGCCCGCGGCGGCGGCCACTGCCGCAGGCGGGGCCGCGGCCTTCGCCAGCGTCACGGCAAAGGTCTGCTGCCTGGCCAGCCATGCCTCATAGGCGGCCGGCGCTTCCACAACCACCGTGCCGCGCATGTTGTAGTGCCCCACGCCGCACAGCTGCGCACACAGGATTTCGAAGCGTCCCGCCTGCGTCGGCGTGAACCAGAACGACGTCACCATGCCCGGCACCATATTCATGCGCGCCCGGAACGGCGGCACGTAGAAGTCATGCAGCACGTCCTTGGAGCGCAGCAGCACCTTGACCGGCTTGTTCAGCGGCAGGTGCACCTCAGGCCCGACGATGACGACATTGTCCAGGCCGCGCGGATCGTCGGGGTCCAGCCCGAGCGGATTCGCGCCGGTGACAAAGCGCGCATCGGAAGCCCCCAGCTGGCCGCTCTTGCCGGGAAAACGGAAGGCCCACGACCACTGCTGCCCCACCACTTCCATCACCATGGCATCGCGCGGCGGGCGCACGTAGTCGGCGTAGACGAACAGGCCCGGCGCCAGCAGCGCCACCACGCCCAGCGTGGTGCCGCCGATCAGCCACAGTTCGAGCTTGCTGTTCTCCGGGTGGTAGGACGCGCGGTGGCCGGTGCCGCCATTGGGATGCGGCGCCTCATGCCGGTAGCGCCAGGCGATGTAGCCGACAAACAGGTTGATGCCGATGAAGAAAATGCCGGTGATGACGAGGGTAATGGTCAACGTGTCGTCCATCTGCTTCCAGTTGGACGCGAGCGGGGTCGCCCACCACGGGCTCATGAAATGGAAGAGCACCGAAGCGACGACCATGACTACGAGTGCGATGGCCAACGCCATATCCACCCTCCTCCTCGCGCGTGGCGAGGGATGCGCAAATCACGCAGGTAGAGATAAGACTAGTGCATGCCGTCAGGTCACTGCAAGGCGACATGCCAATGCATTGGTGTCGCACTGCACAAGCGCGCAGCGCGAGAAAAAGCGGCGGCGGGAACCCTTGGTTCCGGCCGCCGCCGCCCGTGCGCGCGTGCCCGGACAGGGTTGGCGCGCAACGTAACCGTCATGTCCGGGCACCGTCACGGTGCCCGGTCCCGATGCCATGTCGGTGCAGTCAGTGCGATACGTCCTTGCTTTCCAGCTTCCAGTAGCAGGCCGCCGCCGCCATCCCGAAGATCAGGTGCCCGATGAAGGTATGCCAGCCGCGCACCTCGACAAACCAGGGGAAGGCCCGCGTCATCGCATGGAAGTTGAAGAAGTACACCACCAACCCGAACACCGCACCCGCCAGCATGGCCATGCCGAGGCTCGAATCCAGCGTAAAGGGCGCAATGATGGCCGCCAGGATCATCCCCAGCACGGCGCCCAGCACAAAGTGGATCACCAGTGCCGCGGCCACAGTGCCGACGCTGAACAGCGAGGTCTGCAAGACCTCCGGCCCCATCACGATCGCGGCGATCATGCGCGTGGCCACCCAGGGGTTGGCGCCCGACACCATCGACGACCAGAACAGTTCCAGCACCAGCAGCAGCGCGCCCGCCGCCAGCCCCGAAACCGCTGCCGCGGTCCAGTCCGGCAGTCGTCGCACGTAGTGGTGCGATTGCATGTGAAGTTCCATAGCCACCTCCGTCTCTCTCGGTCGGCGGGGCATCGGCCTTGTGTGGGAACAGGCCCCGCGTCTCTGCTCAGCATAGGACACGCGCTTCCCGCTTCGAGGCCGAAAGAGCGAAAAAGGTGCGGCATGCGTACGCGGCGCAACGCCCGGCTCACCATATGTGCGGGCATCGGTACCTGCCGCGCCAACTGCCCGGCACGGGTTGGGGACAATCCCGATGCGCGCAGACGCGCATCCGGCACACACTGCCTATACTGGAATCACAAAAGAGAGACAGGAGACCGCCATGCACCTCACCGCGCATGATCTTGTATTCCTGATTCCGATGGCGCTGGTAGGCGTGATCGCCATGGGCTCGATCCCGGTGACCGCCAAGTTCCTGCGCATCAGTTGCCGGACCATGGGTGCCCTGATCGGCGCGCTGGTTGCGGTGTTGGTGCTTGAAGCGTTACCGCTGCTGATCTGACTCCGCAGGAGTCGGGCAGGCGGTGTTGGGGAGGAGGGCCGCTATGTCGATCGGCCTGCTCGCCGCCGTGATGGCGGCGCTGCTGTTCGTTACCGTGCTGCGGGCGATCTGGCGCTGCAGCCATCCGTATCGGATGCGCTATCGGCGCTGCGCCGCACAACGCCAGCGCGCGGGGTTGTGCCGGCATGCGGAGCGAAGGCACGGATAGAAGCAACAACGCTTGTCCGATGGCTTGTCTCGCGCCGCTGTCGACGTGCCATCACGCCGTCGGCGCGCGCAACGCCGCCAGCGGCGCGTTCACCGACTCGCCCAGCCGCTCCATCAGCGAATAGCGCGCCACGTAGTGCCGGAAGTGTTCGACGAATGCCGCCTCGGCCGGCGTCTGGCGCCGCTCCGCATGCCACAGCAGGTACATGTCGATATCGGCCACGCCCTCCTCGGGCGGCAGGCGCCACAGCCGCTGCTGCGCCACGTCGTCGGCCACGATATGTTCCGGCAGACAGCCAATGCCATAGCCCGCGAACACCAGCCGCCGGATTTCATCCAGGCTGGGCGAGGTCGCGACGATGCGGCCCGAAAAACCGTGCTGATCGCGGAATACCGCCAATGGCGCCAGCACATCGCCAAGCTGGTCGCTGCTGAATGACACGAAGTTCTCGGCCAGCAGGTCGGCAATGGCAAGGCCGGTGCGGCCGAACAAGCGGTGATGGCGCCCGCAGAAGATGGCGTAGCGCTGGCGCAGGAAGAGCATGTGCGCGAGCTTGTCGCCAGACTGCCGGTACAGGCTCAGGCCCACGCCGGCCGCCTTCTGCGCGAGGGCGTCTGCGATCTCAGTGCTGCGCATCACGTCCACCTGCAGCGTGACGCGCGGATGCTGGCGATGGAAGGCGGCCAGGCATTCGTCATAGACACCGGAATGGATCCGGCTCACAGTCATGAGCCGCAGCAGGCCGCTGACTTCATCCTGCTGCTCCGCCAGTTCAGCCCCCAGGCGCGCCACGCTGCCATAGACGTCGGTGGCAATGCGCAGCACATCTTCCCCGACCCGGGTCAGGCGGAAAATGCTGCCGCGCCGCTCGATCAGTGTGTGCCCCAGATGCTCCTCGAGCCGGCGCAAGGCCAGGCTTACCGCAGGCTGGGTGATGTGCAGCCGCACCGCCGCACGGCTCAGGCTGCGCTCGTGGACGATAGTCAGGAAGGTGCGCAGCAGGTTCCAGTCGAGCCGGTCGGTCAGCAGGGCCCGGTCCAGGGCAGAACGCTCCATAAAATTCCGTATAAATTTAAATTATGTGAAAAATAAATATTAGAAATTTGACTAATGATTGTCAACGGGCGATAACTCCTCCCACAGCTGCCCCTGATGCAGCGGCACAAACATAGCGAGGAGCCAGTCCATGCAAGTGTCCCCTTCCGGCACGCGCCAGCCCGTGCGCGCCGCCACCGCCGCCTTTGTCGGCACCATGATCGAGTGGTACGACTTCTACATCTACGCCACCGCCGCCGCGCTGGTGTTCGGTCCGTTGTTTTTTCCCGGTGGCGATCCCTTCCTGAGCACGCTGGCGTCGTTCGGCACCTTCGCGGTCGGCTTCTTTGCCCGTCCGCTCGGCGGCATCGTGTTCGGCCACTGGGGCGACCGCATCGGCCGCAAGAAGGCGCTGATGATCACGCTGATGATGATGGGCGCGGCCACCATCGGCATCGGCCTGCTGCCGACCTACGCCACCGCGGGCGCCCTCGCCCCGGTGCTGCTGGTGCTGCTGCGCGTGGTGCAGGGCATCGCCGTGGGCGGCGAATGGGGCGGCGCGGTGCTGATGGCGGGCGAGCACGCCCCCAAGGGGCGCCGCACCTTCTTCGCCTCGTTTGCGCAGCTCGGCAGCCCGGCCGGCCTGATCCTGTCGCTGCTGGCCTTCCGCGCGGTGACATCGATGGAGCGCGACGTCTTCATGGACTGGGGCTGGCGCCTGCCGTTCCTGGCCAGCGCGGCGCTGCTGCTGGTGGGCGTGGCGATCCGGCTGGGCGTGAACGAATCGCCCGAGTTCGCGCAGGTGCAGGCGCAGCGCAGGACTGCCAAGCTGCCGATTGCCGAAGTCTGGCGCACGGCCCGCGTGCCGGTGCTGCTGTGCATCGGCGCCAATACCATCGGTATCGCGGGGGTGTACTTCACCAACACCTTCATGATCGCGTACACCACGCAATACCTGTCGCTGCCCCGGACGCTGATCCTCGACTGCCTGTTCGCCGTCGCCGTCATCCAGTTCCTGGCACAGCCGCTGGCCGCCTGGCTGGCGGAGAAGCTGGGCGGCGCGCGCTTCCTCAAGCTGGCCGCGCTGCTGGCCATGGCTTCGCCCTATCCCATGTTCCTGCTGGTGCAGACGCGCCAGGCGCCTGCCATCGTGCTTGGCATCGCGCTGGCGGTGGTGTGCATGGCGAGCTTCTATTCGGTGATCGCGGGCTTTGTCAGCGGTGTCTTCGAGACGCGCGTGCGCTACTCGGCGATTTCGCTGTCCTACCAGGTCTGCGGCGCGGTGGCGGGCGGACTGACGCCGCTGGTGGGGACCATCCTCGCGCAGCGCTTCCAGGGCCAATGGTGGCCGCTGGCGGTGTTCTACACCTTGCTGGCCGGCGTGTCGCTGCTGTGCATCGCCGGCATCGATGCGCGCCAGCGACAGCAGCAACCAGGCGCCGCGCAAGCCGCGCAGGCCTGACGGCTTTTCACAGAGACTGCAAACCCCATGCTGACGTTTTTCCATCCCGAGCAATTGCTGCACCATCCGCGGAACTACTACTCGCGCGGCAAGATGCGCTCGCCGCAGGAGCTGCCCGCGCGGGCACAGCGGCTGGTCCAGGCGGCAGAGGCGCTTGGCTTTGCGCTCCACGCCCCTGCCGACCACGGCTTCGCGCCGCTTGCCGCCGTGCACGACCAGCCTTACCTGCAGTTCCTGCAGCATGCGCACGCCAGCTGGCGCGAGCTGCCGGAGGACTGGGGCGACGAGGTCATGTCCAATATCTTCGTGCGCGAGCCCAATGCCCTGCGCGGCGTGCTGGCGCAGGCCGCGCGCTATCTCGCTGACGGCAGCTGCCCGGTGGGGCTGAACACCTGGCGCTCGGCATACTGGTCGGCGCAGAGCGCGGTGGCCGGCGCCCAGGCGTTGCTGGACGGTGAACGCCGCGCCTACGCCCTGTGCCGGCCGCCCGGCCATCATGCGCGGCGCGACGCGGCGGGCGGCTTCTGCTACCTGAACAATGCCGCGATCGCCGCGCAGGCACTGCGCGCGCGCTTTGGCCGCGTGGCCATCCTCGATACCGACATGCACCACGGCCAGGGCATCCAGGAGATCTTCTACGACCGGGCCGATGTGCTCTACGTGTCGATCCACGGCGACCCGACCAACTTCTATCCGGTGGTGGCGGGCTTCGACGATGAGCACGGCCGCGGCGCGGGCGCCGGCCACAACCTCAACCTGCCGATGCCGCACCGCTCGCCCGAGTCGGTTTTCTTCGACAAGCTGGACACGGCGCGCGTCGCCATCGAACGCTTCGCGCCCGACGTGCTGGTGCTGTCGCTCGGCTTCGACATCTACCGCGAAGATCCGCAGTCGCTGGTGGACGTGTCCACCGAAGGCTTCGGCCGGCTCGGCCGCGCCGTTGCCGCGCTGGGCCTGCCCACGCTGATCGTGCAGGAGGGCGGGTATCACCTCGAATCACTCGCCGCCAATGCAGAGGCCTTCTTCGGCGGCGTCCAACGGTCAGGGACGGGCGCATGAACGCAATCAAGATCAATGGCGGGCGCCTGTGGCAATCGCTGATGGAACTAGCCCGGATCGGCGCCACGCCCAAGGGCGGCAATGCGCGCCTGGCCCTGACCGCGCTGGACGGGCAGGCACGCGACCTCGTCGCCGGGTGGATGCGCGACGCCGGCCTGACGGTGCGCATCGACCGCGTGGGCAATATCTTCGGGCGCCGCGCGGGCCGCAACGATGCGCTTGCCCCGGTCATGACCGGCAGCCATATTGACACCCAGCCCACCGGCGGCAAGTTCGACGGATGCTATGGCGTCATGGCCGGGCTGGAAGTCATGCGCACGCTCAACGAGCACGGCGTGACCACCGAGGCGCCGCTGGAACTCGCCATCTGGACCAATGAGGAAGGCGCGCGCTTCGTGCCGGTGATGATGGGGTCGGGCGTATTCGCCGGCGTCTTCCCCGAAGCCACCGCGTTGACGGCGACTGACGATGCCGGCAAATCCGTTGCCGGCGAACTCGCGGCGATCGGCTACGCGGGCACCGCGCCGGTTGGCCACAAGGTCGGCGCGTACTTCGAGGCGCATATCGAGCAAGGCCCGATTCTTGAGGCGGAGGAAAAGGTCATCGGCGTGGTGACGGGCTCGCTTGGCCTGCGCTGGTATGACGTCACGGTGACGGGCATGGAAGCGCACGCCGGCCCCACCCCGATGCCGCTGCGCCGCGACGCCCTGTACGGCGCGTCCTTCCTGTTCCAGGAAGTGACGAAGATCGCGAACGCTTTTGGCCCCGATGGCCGGGGGACGGTCGGAGTGGTCAATGTCCACCCGTCTTCACGCAATGTCATTCCGGGCCGGGTGCAGTTCAGCGTCGACCTGCGCCATCTCGATGGCGGCCAGCTTGACCGGATGGAAGCCAGGCTGCGCGAAGCGTGCGCGGCGCTGGCCAGCGGCAGCACCACCGGTGGCGCGCTGGCGGTGGAAGTCGAAGCGGTCCAGCGCTTCGAGCCGACGCCCTTCGCGCCCGAGCTGGTGGCGCATGTCCGGCAGGCGGCCGCCGCGCGTGGTTATTCGCACTCCGATATCGTCACCGGCGCGGGCCACGACGCGGTCTACCTGGCCAGGGTGGCGCCGACGGCGATGATCTTCGTGCCCTGCAAGGACGGCATCAGCCACAACGAGATCGAGGACGCCAGGCCCGAGCATCTCGAAGCGGGCGCCAATGTGCTGCTTGCGGCAATGCTGGCGCAGGCGCAGGGCTGAGCCCGCCAGAATCGACCGGGAAGTGCCGGTGTCGTTACAGCTCGATCATCGCGAATTCGGCCTTGCCGACGTCGCATTCCGGGCAGCGCCAGTCATCGGGGATGTCTTCCCAGCGCGTGCCGGGGGCGATGCCGTCTTCCGGCCAGCCCTGTTCTTCGTCGTAGACCCAGCCGCAGATCACGCATACCCAGGTCTTGAAGGCGACGGCGGCTTCGATTTGGTCCTGCTGCAAAACTCACTCCTGAATCGGCTATGGAAGGGATTGTCCGGGCCGAATCATACCGGTTTTCCGGTCAGGGCCCGTGGCGGCGCTGCTTGCGGCGCCGCCACCCGGACTACCCGCGGATGGAGAAGTCCACCCGGTTGGGCGCGCCCTTGTCCTTGATGCCCTCGGCACTGAGCCTGGGCGCGGTCAGGAACAGCCGGCTTTCCGGCACCTTGCCCTCGCGCTCGAGCGACTGCTTGACCACCAGCGCGCGTTGCTCGGCCAGGCGTTTCAGGTCGGCATCGGTGACGGTGGCGTTGGCCATCAGCAGCTTTTCCATTTCCTCTGGCGGCAGGGACTTGGCAAAGCCGACGAAGTTGCGCGGCTTCTTCATCGAGGTGCGCTTGTAGACCTGCTCCAGGTACTTCGGATACTCCGCCTTCGAGACCTTGATCTCGGCGCCCTGCTCGCCGGCTTCGTCGTCGCCAGCCTCGCCGCCCGCCTGCGCGCTGGCGCGCTGGTCGCGCCGTTTCTGCTCGGCCACGCGCGCATCCAGCCACGCGCGGCGCGCGCCGGCCTCATCGGTGGCCGGGTCGATGCGGCCGCTGATTTCCAGCCGCAGCGAGGGCCGGTCGTTGAGCGCCTGGCCCAGCTTGGCGATCTTGTCCTTGGCCGCCGGCGTCAGCGTCGCGGTGCCGGGCGCGAACTCGACATAGCCCAGTTCGTCGCCGCCGCCGCCAAATGCCGACGCGATCAGCGAGAACGGCGACGTGATCGCCTTGGCCAGCAGGTTGACGATCACGCGCACGATCACGCCGCCGATACTGAACTCGGGATCCGACAGCGAGCCCGACACCGGCAGGTTCACATCGATCACCCCGTTGCGGTCCTTGAGCAGCGACACCGCCAGCAGCACCGGCAGCTTGGTCGCATCCGGGCTGTCGACACGATCGCCGAAGGTGAGCTGGTCCAGGAACAGGTGGTTGCGCGCATCGAGCTTGCCGTTCTCGATCTTGTAGGCCACGTCCACGGTCAGCTTGCCCTTGGTGATCGGGTAGCCGGCATACTTGGCGGCGTAGGGCGTGAGCCGCGTCAGCTCCACGCCCGAGGCCTTGGCGGCAATGTCCAGGAACAGCTGCTCGCCCAGCGGATTCAGCTTGCCGCTGATATTGACCGGCGCGTCGTCGTCGATGCGGCCATCCAGGACCAGGTCGGCCGGGGTGGGATCGCCCGACGACACCTTGGACACCGAGCCCTTCATGCCGGTCAGGTTGGCTGAGTAGTTGGGCTTGACGAAGAAGTCCGAGAAATTGATGTTGCCCTTGTCGACCGAGATGCCGCCAATGCGCATCTGCGGCTTGGGCCCGCCCGGCTTCTGCTCGACCTGGGCCGTGCGCGTGTCGCCGGCCTGCACCGGCGGCGTGGCCGGCGCCGACGCCGGGCTGGCCTGGGTCAGGCTGGTGGACGGCGCGGCCTCGCCCTTCGCGGCGCCGCCGGCCATCACGTCCTGCAGGTTCAGGCGGCCATTGGCGTTCAGGATCACGCGGGCATAGAAGTCCGACAGCGCCACATTGCCCAGGCTCACGCGCATCGGCCCCTTGCTCTCGTCCATCGCGAAGTCGATGCCCGTCACCGCCAGCGAGCGCCAGCGCAGGAAGTCGTCGCCGCTGATGCGGTCCACCGTGCGCACATTGCCGGCCAGCACGTTGCCGCTAAACTGCGCGGCGATGGGCTTGCCGGCTGGCGCATCGACATTGAGCCTGCCCTTGACGGTGAGCGTGCCGGTGCGCAGGGCGGCATTGAAGCGGTCAGCCATGTACGGCTGCAGCGGGCTGACCTCAACCTGGCGCAGGTCCAGCTGGAGCCGGCTGGCGGGGACCGCCGGCAACACCGTGCCATCGACGCCGATCACGCCACTGCGGCCGGATTCGGCATGCAGCTTGATCGGCACCGCCGCCGGCGTCAGCGGCCAGGCGACGGCGCCGGTGGTCAGGCCGATATTGCGGAACTGGTGGATCACCGGGCGGCCGCGGTTGGCCTCGGCCGGCTGGAAGTCCGCCAGGCGGGCGCTGCCGCCTTCCACGACGACCTTGCCGATGTTGGCCTTCCAGCCACCGTTCGCCGCCGCCGCGCCATTTGCGCTGCCCGCTGCCTTGGCCGGTGCCGGCTCGGCGCGCCGCGGCGTGCCATGCGCCTGCTGCGCAGATTCGGTCGCCCACAGCCGCGCCATCTCGATCAGCTCGCCGCGATGGTCGCGCGTGGCAGCGATCTGCGGCTGCGCCAGCGTGACCTGGCTGGTGGCAAAAGTCTGTTTGGCAAGGTCGAACTGGATATCGTCCAGCACCAGCTTCTGGGCCTGCAGCAGCGGCAGGCTGGCGCCGTCGCGGTCGGCGGCGCGCTCACGCGCACGGCGGCCGGCGCGCTGCGCGCCACGGCCGTTGTCCGCGGGCTGCGCATCGGCCTCGCTGCCGCCCGCGGCGGCGGACGCCGGCATCACCACGGGATCGCGCGTGGCAACGTAGAGCGGCGCCAGTTCCAGGCGCGATTTTTCCAGCACGAACTGGAACTGCGGCGTGCCCCATGCCATGCGGTAATGCAGTTCGGCGTTGACCGCGGTCGTGCCGAACTGGCTGCGCAGCTCGCGCGGCCACCAGGCGGCAAACCCCTGCGGCCGCAGCCCGGTGGTTGCCAGCGTGCCGGCCATCGAGCCTTCGCGCATCAGCAGGTCGCCGGTGTGGTGCAGGGTCTGGCCATCGGCCACGGTCAGCGTGGCCTCGATGTGCGCCGGCTTGTCGCCTCCGGTGCCGGCAAAGCCCTTGACTTCGGCGTCGAGCGGCCCGAGTGCGAGCTTGCCCGGACCCGACGGCGCCAGGGCATCTTCAAATCCCAGCCGGGCCTGCTTGACGACAATGCGGTCCACCGCATAGCGCCACGGTTCGTCCTTGGGCGCCGTCTTCGCGGGTGCGACCTGGACGCCCGGCGCTGCCGCCGGGGCCGAGGCCGGGGCCACTGCGGGCGCCGGCGCCGGGGCCACGCCATCGGTAGACTTGCTCGCCGCCTGCGGCAGGAACGCCGTCGCCAGATTCAGCGAGCCGTCCGCATGGCGCGCGGCCTCCACCGCCAGCCCTTCGATCTCCACGCTGCGCAGTTGCGCCCGGTGCGCCAGCGGCTCGAGCTTGCCGATATCCACCGCCAGCCGCCCGCTCTGGACCAGCGGCTGCCCGGCGCGCGTGCGCACGTCGGCATCGCGCAGCGCGGCGGTGCCCGTCACCACCACCTCCTGCGTGTCCTTCTGCTGGCGGAACGCCACCGTCAGGCGGGTATCGAGCTTGCCTGACTTGACCTCGGCATCGCGCAGCGGCGGCGCGAACGCCATCAGGCGCGCCACCTCGAGCCCGTCGAGGTTGACGTTCAGCCGTGTCTGGCGCGAATCGGCAAACGGCAGCACCTCGCCGTCAAGCGCCAGCGGCGTGCCATTGACCCGCGCGCTCAGCGTGGGCCGCGTCACGATTTCGACGTCATGCGGCAGGTTGGACAGGAACGGCAGGGTCAGCGTCAGGTTGTCGACGCGCAGGCTGGTATTGAGCAGCTTGTCGTCATAGCTGAAGCTGCTGCCGGTGACTGCGATGTTGTTGACCGAGAAGCGCGCCGGCCTCGCATCGGCGGGCTTGGGCGGCAGGGCCGCGAACTTGTCCCGGACATCGGCAAAGCTCATGCGGCCGTCGCCGCCGCGCACCACGTGCACGGCGAGCCGGTCGACATGCAGGTTGTCCACCACCGGCGCCAGGTGCCAGACCGAGGCCACCGACGTATTGGCCTCGACCTCGCCCAGCGTCAGCGCCGGGGTCTTGCCGTCGCGCTCGTAAATGGTCAGGTCAGTGAGCGTGGCCGCCAGCTCGAACGGCCGCACATGCGCCTTGCCCAGTGTGACCTTGCGCCCGAGTGCCTCGGTCGCGTTCTTTTCGACCAGGTATTTGAGCAGCGGCGGGCCGCCGAAATACCCCGCCAGCCCGAACACCGCGAGCGCCGCGACCACGCCGCCCGCGACACGCGTCGCCAGCCGGCCGCGTGGCGTGGCAGCCACTGCCTGGATGGATTGCTTGAAAGCCATGACGTTCCCGGAGATCTGACCCCATGCTCCGGTGCTGCACGCTGCTTTGTGCCCCGGATTTCACATTTTTCGACATTATGGCAACGGTTTCGGACAATGCAAAGAAATCAGATTTGACCTATCAACGGGCCATGGACCGATCTGGTATCTTTACGTCCTTTGCGAAGCGTCTCGTCGCAAGCCTGCGGCTTACCCGCCACATCGTGCCTGGCTCTCCCGCGCTGTACCCCCGGCCACACCCAACACGTATTCCGTGCTGCGCGCTTCGCATGCGATCTCTTCCATGCGAGTCCATTCATGTCTACCACCAGCAGTACCGCCGCGGGTGCCGGCACGCCGCGAGCCGGCGCGCGCGCGCTGACCGGCCAGGATTACAAGACTCTTTCGCTTGCCGCCCTGGGCGGCGCGCTCGAGTTCTACGACTTCATCATCTTCGTCTTTTTCGCGACGTTGATCGGCCAGCTGTTCTTCCCGCCGTCGGTGCCCGACTGGCTGCGCCAGCTGCAGACCTTCGGCATTTTCGCGGCCGGCTACCTGGCCCGGCCGCTGGGCGGCATCATCATGGCGCACTTCGGCGACCTGCTCGGCCGCAAGAAGATGTTCACGCTGTCGATCCTGCTGATGTCGGTGCCCACGCTGCTGATGGGTCTGCTGCCCACGTACCAGTCGATCGGGCTGGCCGCACCAGTGCTGCTGCTGGTGCTGCGCATCCTGCAAGGCGCGGCCGTGGGCGGCGAAGTGCCAGGCGCCTGGGTGTTCGTGTCCGAGCACGTGCCGGCACGCCATGTCGGCTATGCCTGCGGCACGCTGACCGCGGGGCTGACCGCCGGCATCCTGCTGGGTTCGCTGGTGGCGACCGGCATCAACACCATCTTCACCCCGGCAGAGCTGGCCGACTACGGCTGGCGCGTGCCATTCCTGATCGGCGGCGTGTTCGGCATCGCCTCGATGTACCTGCGGCGCTGGCTGCATGAGACGCCGGTCTTTGCCGAACTGCAGAAGCGCAAGGCGCTGGCCGCGGAAATGCCGCTCAGGTCGGTGATGCGCGACCACGGCGGCAGCGTCGCGGTATCGATGCTGCTGACCTGGATGCTGTCGGCCGGCATCGTGGTGGTGATCCTGATGACGCCCACCTTCCTGCAGAAGCTGTACGGCTTCGACGCGCGCACCGCGCTGGTTGCCAACAGCGTGGCCACGCTGTGCCTGACGGCGGGCTGCATTGTCTCGGGCGCGCTGGCCGACCGCATCGGCGCGCGCCGCACGCTGTTCTTCGGCGGCCTGCTGCTGGCGATCGGCAGCTACGTGTTCTACACCACCATCTTCACCCGCCCCGACCTGCTGCTGCCGCTCTATGCGCTGGCCGGCTTCCTGGTTGGCACCATCGGCGCAGTGCCGTTCGTGCTGGTCAATGCGTTTCCGGCGCAGGTACGCTTCTCGGGCCTGTCGTTCTCTTACAACGTGTCGTATGCGATCTTCGGCGGGCTGACGCCGATGGTGGTCACGCTGATGCTGAAGGAAGACCCGCTGGCGCCGGCCCACTATGTGGCGGCGCTGTGCGTACTCGGCATGGTGACGGCGCTGTTCGTGAAGGACCGCTCGCGCGGCTGACGCAGCAGCGGCCGCAGAGAAAACGGGAGGGCTGATGCCCTCCCGTTTTTTTACGTATTCCCGCCTGGCGCGTGTCAGCGCCGGTGCTGGCGGAAGAACTCCCACATCATCGTGCTGGCATCGGGGCCGATATCGCTGTGGTAGCCGTAGCTGGCGTCGCCGCCGCTCCAGGCGTGGTCCAGGCCCTCCACCTCCACCAGCGTCACCAGGTCGCGGCGCCAGCGGCCGAAGCGGTATTCATGGGCCCGGCCCGGTGCCTCGCCGTCCGGGTCGGCCAGCGTGGGCGTGCCGGCGAGCCGGTCTTCCAGGCCGTTGTAGGCCAGGAACTGCCGCGCCAGCAGGCGGCCGTTGACCGGATGCACCGCGTCGTCGGCCAGGCCGTGGACCACCAGCGCCGGCATCTCGGGCCCGCCCGGCGTCACGCCGGCGGCATCTAGCAGCCAGGACGGCTCGGACGCCGACCCCCGCTGCATCGCGCGCAACCCGGCGCGCGGGTTGTCGGCCGCGCCAATAACCACCCCCGAATGCATGGCCACGGCTGCGACCTTGCCCGGATAGCGCAGCGCCACCACGGCGGCCATGGCCGCACCGGCGGACATGCCGGCCAGGTAGATCTCGCGCTCGCGCACGTCGTGGCGCCCAGCCAGGGCATCGATCAGCGCGGCCACCGCCTGCGCCTCGCGCCCGCCTTCGGCAGCGCCCAGGTCAAACCACTGCCAGCAGCGCTGCACCTGCCGGCGCAGCGGCTGTTGCGGATAGGCCACGATAAATCCCTCGCGTTCGGCCAGCGCGTTCATGCGCGTGCCCGCGGACAGGTCATCCGGCGTCTGGCGGCAGCCATGCAGCATCATCACCACCGGCAACGGACCGCGATGGGCCTTGGACGGGATGTAAAGGTGATACGAGAGTTGCGGCACCAGCTCGCCGGGCAACGGCGCCAGCCGCAGCCGGTGCGCCTGCCAGGTGCCGGGCAGGCCGCCCGGCGCGGAGGCCGGCCGAGGTGCCCGGGCTCGGACGGGCGAGCCATCCGGGCGTGCCGGCGTGAGCGGATTCAGCAAATCCATGCGGTCCAGCCAGGATTTCACCTGGGCTTCCGTGCGGGCCTGCACGCGGCTCAGTTGCCGGATCCGCGCATGCCAGTCAGCGGCAAGACTTTTGGTCATGATGACTCCTTTGTGACGGAATCTCCCCCTGTGATTTCGTTGTTGCAATGCAGCATACCATACCCGGGAGGCGCCCTCCCGCTCTGCCCGGTAACAGGATGCAAACGCCGCCATGGCCTTTTCGCCCGGCACGAAATTATTAAACCAGCCGCGCGAAAGTATGCAGATCGCGGTGAGATAGCTTGCGTTGCCGGCGTTTTATACTTGGCTATCGCTTTTTGGGAAAAAGCCACAACCATGCCGGACAGCGGCGCACCCGCCTGCTCGCTCTGCCTCTTCCGCCATGTGTGCCGCATCGCGGGGACGGACCACGCCTGGCAGCCCCTGGCGCTGCATCCTGACCGCTTCGAGGTACGCACTGGCGAGCCCGTGTTCCGCCAGGGGCGCCCGGCACTGACCGTCTACCCCTTGCGCCATGGCAGCGCCAAGCAGATCTATGAGTCGCCGCTGGGCTGGCGCCAGGTCACCGGGTTCTCCTTGCCCGGCGACGTGCTGGGGCTGGAGCCGCATGAAAGCCCGGTCTACGGCACGGCGGCAATCACGCTGCAGGATGCGGAGGTATGCGCGGTATCGGTGGAGTCGCTGCGCGAACTCATGCAGCGCCCACCCCTGCGCGAGGCAGTGCTGGAGGTAATGCGCCGCAATGCCGAGCGCGAACGGGTGCTGCTGGTGGCGGTGGGATCGATGCGGGCACCGCAGCGGCTGGCCATGCTGCTGCTCGACCTGGCCGGCGAGCAGGCGCGCCGCGACGGCAATCGCGACGGCATGCTGACGCTGGCGATGTCGCGCACCGATATCGCCAGCCTGCTCGGGCTGACGCTGGAAACGGTGTCGCGGCTGCTGTCGCGCTTTGCCGCGGTCGGGCTGATCTCGGTGCGCCAGCGGCACCTGCGGATCATCGACCGCGATGGCCTGGCCTCGGTCTATGCCGACCTGGACCAGGCCCCGCGCCAGGCAGACGCGGGAAACTCAGCCGGGTACGGCGTGGTGCCAGGCGAGCGCCGGCTGGCCTAGGCGGCCTGCCGGCGGGTCAGCGATCAGCCACTTGCTTCCATCCGTCCGGCGAGAAGCTGCGGATGGCCCTGGCGCGCGCTGCCGTGCCGGGCCCGAGGTCGCGCTCATAGAACACGCGGTCGCTGCCCAGCATGAAGGTGTGCACGCCGGTGTCGCCATAGCGGGCAGGCCAGGCAATCACGCCGAATTTGGCGTCGTTGCCCTTGCCCGGCGGCAGGATCCGGTAGTGGTAGCCGTAGAAGGCATCCGCGGCGGGCGTATCGGGGCCCATCGCCAAAGCATCCGGGCCGACCGGGCTGGCGTCCTGCTCGCTGGCGGCGGGCCAGTAGAGCCCGTTGGTCTTGCCCGGCGAGCTGATCAGCCGGTCGGCGTAGCGCCCCTGCCCGACCTGGCCCGCGTAGCGCTGCTGGGCATCGGCCAGCAGCAGCAGCGTTTCCATCGTCACCAGTTCATTACGCCCGAGACGGCGGTGGCGCACTTCCTGCTGGCCGGCGCGCAGGTCGAACTGCCAGCCATCCTTCTGCCTGGCCAGCGGCACGGGGAAGGTCCATCCGCTCTCGCCGACCGCGATCAGCGCGCGGCGCTCGCCGTCGGATTGCACGGCATGGTGGCGCGCCCAGGCGCCGAGGAACGCATAGATATCATCCTGGTCGATGGTGCCCTGCGGCACCAGCGACTGGTATTGCTTGCCCAGCACCCGCTGCAGCGCGTCGCCGTCGCTGCGCGCAATGGCATCGCCCAGCGCCTCGGCGGCCGCGTCGGGGCTCGGAAAAGCCTGCTGGGCCATTGCCGGCAGCCCCAGCGACAGCACTGCGGCGGCCACCAGCGCGCGCACCCTGGTCGCGGACAAAGCGGCAGAGAAGAGATTACCCGTCATGCGCATCATGATTTACCTCCGACCATGGCCGAAATGTTCGCCGCCGTCCAGCCGGCCACCACCACCACCACCACCTTGGTTGAACCCGGCCGGGCGCACTTGCGGCGCTTCCCGCTGCGACAACCCTGCGCGCTGGGTCTGCTGGCGCACACGCTCGCCGTTGCCGGCATCGCGCAGCGCGCTGTCTCGGTTGGCATTGCGGGAGCGGTCACGCGCCGCTGCCTGGTCCGCGCGCTGGCGGTCGGCGCCGGCCGGCCGCGGATTCTGCACGCCACCACCGGCGGCGCCCGGCCGCGATCGCTCCGACGCCCCGCCCGCGTGGCCCGCTATGGATTGCCCGGTACGGCCTTCGAACGACTGGGCCGCGCGCTCGCGCGCCTGGTCCCGCTGGGAAGGCTGGCGCTGCACGGCGCCGGCGCCACCCACGCGCTGCCCCGGCTGCGCGCCCGCCTGGCGGCTGGCCAGACCGGCCTGGCGCTGCTGATCGTAGCGCCCGCGCACAGCCGCATTGTTGTAGGGCACGTTGCCGCGGTGGGCGGGGTTGTGCTGCCAGTTCACATTGGCGCGGTTGACGTCCAGGCGCTGGTTGACGTTGATGTTGTTGTAGCGGTTCACATTGATGTTGACGTCGTGGTCATGCCAGTCGAACCCGCCCCACATCGCATCGACCGCCGCCACGCCAAGCCCGAAGCCGATGCCCGATACCAGCGCGGTGGCAAATGCAGAGCCCGGCGGCGGCGGGTAATAGGCCGGCGGATAGGCCGGGTACGCCCAGGTGCCGTAGACCGTGGTCGGGTTGTAGGTCGGCACGTACACCACCTGCGGGTTGGCCGGCTCGATCTGCACGACCGTGGTGCCGCCGGAGCTCTGCGTGACAACCTTCTGCTGCTCGGTCGTTTTCAGCGTGCCCGCGTTGTGAGCCTGCACGCGCAAGCGCTGCACCGAATCCATCACGTCGTTGGGCTGCGCCAGGAAGGCATCGCCGATCGACTGCACCCACTGCGGCTGGCGTCCCATCATGTCGAGCACCGAAGGAAACGCGGCCAGCGACTGCACGCTGGGGTCCCAGGACTGGCTGGCCACCGCCTTGGTCGCGGCATCGCCAGACAGGCTGGGATTGGCCTTGGACCACTGCGCCGCCGCGGCCACGTCTGCCGGATAGGTGGCCGCCATCAGCACCTGCGACAGCAGCGCATCCGGATACAGCGCGACCGGCGCGGCAAGCTGGTCAAGCTGCGCATTGCTCAGCCTGGATTGCGCCAGTGCCGGCCCCAGGGGCGCCATCAGCATCAGTGCCAGGCACCATGCGAAGAGAGGTTTGAAACGATGCATGTTGACGCTCCACAATTACGCAAGTGACGGCACTGCTTTCCCCCGGGCGCGCGCCTCAGCGGCGCTCCTGCGCGCACTGCTGGCGATACGCTTCTTCCAGGCGCTTGCGATCCGCCTGGCGCTCCAGTGTCGGGTATGCGCGCCCGTCGGCGGTGGTCACCGACGATTTGCCGGTGGACCACTGCGAACCGCCGGGCAGTGCGTTGATCTGGTCCAGCAACGACTGGCAGTGCTGCCGCTGCGACGCGGACAGCGTGCCGCCGGGTCCTTCCACGACACCCGTGGCCTCGTCCAGCATCCGCGGCGGCGGCGGGGCCACCATCGGCGTGCCGGCCGCTGCCGCTGCCGAGGCCGCCGCGGTATTGCCGGCTGCCCACAGCGGGGCCGCCACCATGGCGGCGCATGCCAGCATGCCCGCCTTGATCAGAAACTTCGTCAATCCAATACTCCAGAGCCGTCCGCGGACGTCCAGCCGGCACCGCGGCGTGTTGCAGGAACCGTCCGCCGCTAGCGATCCTTGCCACTGCCACTGCGGCGGCCGGTACGGTTGCGCATCAGCTCAAGCTTGAGCAGCGCGTCCGCAAGCATACTCTTCAGCCTGGCATTCTCTTCCTGCAGTTCGCGCAGCTTGCGCCCGTCGCGCGCGTCGCCGTGACTGGGCTGGCCGTAGCGGGCGCGCCATCCGTAGAACGATGCATCGCTGAAGCCATAGCGCGCGCACAGCTCGCGCACCGGCACGCCGCTGGCCGCTTCGGCCAGGTAGCCGCGGATCTGTTCTTCCGAATACCGTCTGTTCACGAATCTCTCCGCTTGCCAACGGCAGGCCACAAAACGGCGGGCCACAAGCGGCGCACAGCCGCGCCGCTACCGTGCCGACTCTGGGCGTACGTTAGCCCAGGGCTGCCGCAAAAGGCAATTCAGTGTCTTCGGTGCGCGAGTTAAGAAAATTATCCCGGCATGCATCGCCGCGTCGCCGGCGGCGCATTGCCGAATTTCGTTATTCCAATTTGGAATCTGCCTGGAATGATTGCCGCCGCATTTCACCCAAGCGGGGGATGCGAGCCACCCTTCGATAATGCTGGTGACGCTGGAATTTACCCGGAAGTCGTAGTTTCAAGCCATGTACTGGCACTAATACAAAGGTGTGCAAAACAAATTAGAAGTCTGTCATCAAATCAAGTTCCTAGGACTTTTCTTAGCCATGTATTAAGATTCCTCGGCATAACTAAATTTCGCATGCCTTCTGCCGGCGCGGTATTCATCCGGCCCGACACCGTGCGCAAGGAGCGCCGCCGGCGCGCATCCGGGGCAAAATCGATGCCCTGATGTCTGGCTCACTGCCGGAAGCATCGGACAAACAAAAAAAGAAGACAGAGTCGCGAATCAGGAGAAGTCGGAATGCGTCACGTCAGCACGAAGTTGTTGCATGTCTTTGTCCTCGTCATGGAGTACCGCGACCTGAGTGCGGTCGCGGCCTGCACCCAGGGACGCGTGCCCACGGTGGCCTACAGCCTCTCGCGCCTGCGTGAGATTACCGGTGACCAGCTGTTCGTCAAGCGCAACGGCATGCTCGAGCCGACCCCGCATGCGCTGCGCCTCGAGCAGACGGCGCGCCAGATCCTGGCTAAATGGAACCAGCTGGTGCGGCCCGGCGAGCCCGGGCAGAGCAAGCGGCGCGACGGCGGCAGGCGCGTCTCCATCGGCTTTTCCTCATCGATCGGCGATCCGGTCATCACTGAGATCCTGACTGCGCTGTGCGAGCAGTTTCCGCAGGACAGCTTTGTCACGCGGCCCGTCATTGCCGACGCGGCGCTTGCCGGCCACCTTGGCAGCGGCGATCTCGATTGCGCCTTTGTCGTCGACAGCGGGCACGATCCCGAGCACGTGCACCAGCACAACATCATGGCCACGCCGCGCCGGCTGGTCAGCGCCACGCGCGCGGGCAGCCATGATGAAGGCGAGAGCGACTGGATCCTGCTGCAGGAAGACAGCGAAGCCGGCAGCCCGTTGCGGGCCTTCCTGAGCCGGCAGGCCAGCACACCCGGCCACCGCGAAACCGTGGTGCCGTCATGGCATACGCAGATCACGCTGCTGCACTCTGCCGGCGGCATCTGCCCGGTGCTGGATTTCAACGTGCCGCTGGTCACGCGCGAGCGCAAGACCCGTCTGATGGCACCGCCGAGCAGCTTCCCGGAATGGGCCGCGCTGCATTTCTGGTCCCCGGAACGCGGCCGCGACCAGGGCGTGCTGCGGGACGTCATGGAGGTTGGCAGCGCCGTGCTGCGCGATCCGCTCAAGGCCATCGACGGCCGCCGCAACGGACGGCCCGCGCCACAGGCTCAGTCCGCTATTGCCTGACACAGACTGACCCGCAGGGCGCGAGGGCGCTGGCAGCCGGAACGCGCCAGCGCCCTTTTTCCTGGGTGCGTGGCGGCGTGCCCGCGCTGTTTATCATAATTTTGAGACATATTTTCGAGCGGCAAGACCGCGCTACACTCGCGCGCACTGGCCTCCGCCGACAGCGTTTTACGAATCTTCCTAGTTTCGTCCGCAAGCGCGGCCGATATCCTGCCATGGCATTGCCGCGATCCGGCCGTCTCCCGTTTGGCCCGGACCGGCGGCCATGCATGCAGTTGTCTGGCGTCGTATTGTCTGGCGTCGTTTTTGCGCCGCACGTCTCGCCGACGTGCGGCGTTTTCTTGACGTTTTCCTGATGCCGGGGCTGCCACGAACACGAATCGAGGAGCAACCAGATGGCATTGAGGATCCTGCTTGCCGATGACCACCCCCTGGTCTCGGCGGCCGTCGCGGACCGCTTGCACACACAGACCGGCTGGGAAGTCTGTGGCAGCGTCACCAGCGCCACAGCCTTGCTCAACGGCATCGACAGCCTGCGCCCCGATGTCGTGATCACCGACTACCACATGCCGGCGCACGGTGAAGGCAGCAGCGACGGGCTGCGGCTGCTCTCGAGCCTGCGCCGGCGGCATCCGTCGCTCGCCGTGATCGTGTTGACAATGATCACCAATCCGCTGGTGCTGCGCTCCATCCTCGACACCCAGGTCCATGGGCTGGTACTGAAAGATGCGCCGCTATCCGAACTGGTCACCGTGGTCTGCCGCATCCAGCGCGGCTTCCACTACATCGGCAAATCAGCGATGGAGGTGCTGTCCCAGGCCGACCCTGGCAGCCCGATCGCGCCAGGCCAGGCCAGCGCCGAGCGCCTGTCGCGGCGCGAAATGGAAGTCTTGCGGCTGTACCTGACCGGACGGTCCGTCAGCGAGATCGCCATCCAGCTATGCCGCAGCGTCAAGACCATCAGCCGGCAAAAGAATTGCGCCATGCAGAAGCTCGGCGTCACCAACGACCGCGAGCTGTTCGAGTTTGCCGCGCTCAACGGCATGCTGCTGGGCGGCTGAACGCAATCACGGTGTCAGACTGCGTCGGCCTCGTGTGCCGCGCGGGCCTGCGCGTGCGCGATGCCCGCCTCAAGCCGTGCCAGGCCGCGCGACAGCTCCCGCATGGTCGACGGCGACACCTCGGACAGCACGTCCTCGAGAAAGGCCGAGCGCAGCGGCATGGCGCGCGCCACCACCTCCTGGCCGGTCGGCGACAGCGTGACATGGGTCACGCGGTTGTCGCGCTCGGACGTGCTGCGCTCCACCCAGCCCAGTTCCTGCATGGCCTTGAGCTGGCGCGTCAGCGCACCGGGGTCCATGCCGACGTGGTCGGCCAGCGCCTTCTGGGCGATGGCGCCTTCCTGGTGATGCAGCGCGTGCAGGATGCGCCAGCGAGGCAAGGGCAGCCCCATGCGCTGTTCGAACGCCGCCGCATAGGCGCGGTAGGTCCGGCCGAACTGCTGCAATACGGCCACGCTTTGTCGCTCCAGTTCCATCCGTTCTCCTCAGTATCGGTCGCAGGCCGGCAGGTCAGTCCGCGGCCATCGCGGGCGCTGGCGCCCGGGTCAGCCTGATCGAGGGCACCCGGCGCGCGCACCAGACGCCCAGCGCGGCAGCCGCCGCGGCCACCACCAGGCCGAGATGGATGGAGCTGACCAGCGACACGCGTGCCTGCTCCAGCAGCAGTGCGCCATTGTGCCCGGCCTGATCAAGCTGGCCCAGCAGCGCGACTTGCGCAGCCTTGTCGATCAGCACCTGCGGGTCCGCCATGCGCGCCGCCCATTGGCCGGCATTGGCCGCGGACAGCGCATGCTCCACGCCGCCGGTGTAGCTGCGTGTCACCAGCGTGCCCACGACCGCCGTGCCGACCATGCCGCCGACCATGCGCAGCGACTGCAGCATCGCCGTGGCGATGCCCAGGTGCTCGCGCCCCGCGGTCTGCTGCGCGAACACCGTCAGGTTCGGCATGATGAAGCCGAGGCCAAGGCCGCCCACCAGCATGATCGCCATCAACACGCCGTGCGGCATGCTCCGGGTCGCCTGCGACAGCCCCAGGCAAGACAGCGCCAGCATGCCGAAGCCGGCGTAAAGCATGGAATTCGGGCGGCGGATACGGGTAACGACGCGGCCATTGAGAATGCTGCCCACGGTGATGCAGACCACCAGCGGCGTGATCAGCACGCCCGCGTCCTTGGGCGAGTAGCCGAAGCCGCCCTGGAACAGCAGCGGCGCATACAGCAACAGCGCGAACATGGTAAAGCCCGCGAACACCGAGAGCCTGAACAACGGTGCCAGTCCCGGGTCGCGGAACATCTCGACCGGCAGGATGGGGTTGGCGCAGCGCCGCTCCCAGTGCCACAGCGCCACCAGCGCCGCCACTGCCAACACCAGCAACACGGCGGTATAGGCATCAAAGCCGCGCTCAGGCAACAGTTCCACGCTCATCTGCAAGCTGCCCAGCCCCGCGGCGATCAGCAAGGCGCCGAGCCAGTCCACGCGGATCGGTCCGCTGTGCGCCTGCTGGCGCAGATGCGGCAGGTAGCGCCAGGCGAACCACAGGCCCAGCACGCCGACCGGCAGGTTGACATAAAACACCGCGCGCCAGCCGTACCACTCCGTCAGCAGGCCTCCCAGCGACGGCCCCACCGCGTTGGCAATGCCGAACGACGCGCTCAGCATCACCTGCCAGCGCAGCCGCACGTGCGAATCCGGAAAGAGGTCGGCAATGCAGGCGAAGGCTGTGCCGACCAGCATGCCGCCGCCAATGCCTTGCAGCGCGCGCGCCAGCACCAGGAACGGCATGCTCGGCGCCATGCCGCACAGCGCCGAGGCCACCGAGAACACCACGATCGACGCCAGCACGAACGGCTTGCGCCCGTAGTAGTCCCCCAGCCGCCCGAATATCGGCACCGTAATCACCGACGTCAGCAGATAAGCCGTGGCGACCCACGCGTAATACTCGAAACCCTGCAGCTCGGCCACCACGGTAGGCAACGCCGTGCCGACCACGGTCTGGTCCAGCGCCACCAGCATCACCACAAAGGCCACGCCCAGCATGGCCATCAGGGATTCGCGAAAGGGCAGGACCTGGCCGGCTGGCGGAGCACTATGTGGCTCGGATGTCATTTTATTGCTCGATCAATCGTTGTGCTGTCAATAATTATAGGACAAGAGCGGGCGTACTGCGCCGGCCACCGCTGATCGGAAGAATCTAAGTCTGTCGAAGCAGAAGCCCCTTCTCCCTGCGCCTTACGGAGCGCTTTCAGACGATGGCGCAATGGCGCACCAATGCCTCGTGCCTTGAAGTACCAAGCAAGAGCAACGGTTCGTCATCTCCCCGCGAATCTCGCCTGCCGCTTTTCCATGAAGCTTGCCATCCCCTCCTTCAGGTCATCGCTCTGCAGCATGAGGTTGAGTTCCCGCTGCATCAGATAGGCGTCAATGGCGGGGTTCCGCGGCATGACCGTGCCGACCAGCCGTCGCAGCCGGGCAACCACCAGCGGCGAGTTGGCTGCAATCACTTTCGCGTATTCCAGTGCGGCATCGCGCTGTGCGCCCACAGGGACCACTTTGTTCACAAAGCCGACTTCGTACGCGCGTTGGGCGCTCAGCGTGCCGCCCGTCAACATCGTTTCCATCGCGACCTTGTGCGGAATTCTTGCGACGAGTTCGGCGATCATTCCCATCGAGATGCCAAGCCTGGCCTCTGTATAGGCAAACCGGGCAGACTCGGAGGCGACACACAGGTCGCACATCTGGATCAGCGTCACTGCCGCACCGATGCACCAGCCACTGACGGCGCCCACCAGCGGCTTGTCCGAGGCTATGCCCACGCCTGGAATGCAGCTGCCGATATCTTTTGGAAAGGCCCGGATATCCGCGCCCATGGTGAAGTTGTCGCCGTTTGCGCAGATCACGCCGGCTCGTGCTTCCCCCTCATTCAGGCGAGCGAATGCTTCCCGCAGCAAACGCACGACTTCATCATTGAAGAGATTTTTCGGCGCGCAATTCAATGTAATGATTGCGACGCCATCGGTTTCTTCATACAGGACCGGTGCTTCAGACATGGGGCCTCCTGTTCATCTGGGTTCGCCTATTGCTTGGCATAGCGCTGCTGGAGCCTGAGCTTGTACAGCTTCCCGTTCGGCTCACGTGGCAGCTCGGCATCAAAATCAATGGTTCTCGGACACTTGATCCCGGAAAGCTTGCCCCGGCACCATTGCATGAGTTCTTGCGCAAGCGTCGGGCCAGCATCTTGCGTGTTGACGGTCTGGACGACGGCTTTCACCTGCTCGCCCATATCATCGTCAGGCACGCCAAAGACCGCGCAGTCGGCCACGGCAGGATGCATGGCCAGCACGTCCTCGACCTCCTGCGGATACACATTGACGCCACCTGTGATGATGGTGAAAGACTTTCGACCCGTCAGGTAGAGGTATCCGTCGCTGTCCAGGTAGCCGACATCGCCATAGGTCCGCCACCCCTGTGGACTGGTCGCGGCATCGGTCTTCGCCTGGTCACCGTGGTAGCTGAAATTGCCAGTCCCTTCGAAGTAGATCGTGCCGACCTGTCCCGCTCCCAGTTCTTGCCAGTTGTCGTCGAGGATCCGCGCCGGCGGATCAACCGGGCGGCCGACGGATCCCTTGTGCGTGATCCACTCCGCGGAATCGATGCCACACTGGCCGACCCCTTCAGTCCCCGCGTAGACCTCGTAGAGGATCGGACCCCACCACGCGATCATGGCCTCCTTGACGTGGATGGGGCATGCAGCGGCACCGTGCACGGCAAGCCGCATCGAAGACAGGTCGAAGCGCCGGCGCACGTCGTCGGGAACGCGCAGCAGCCGCGCGAACATGGTCGGGACCCACAGGCTGTCGGTGCATCGGTATTGCTCGATCAGCTGCAATGCCGCCTCCGGGTCGAATCGCGGCATCACGACAAGTTTTCCGCCCGTAGCCAGCACGGCGCACGCGTACCGATATGGAGCGCTGTGATACAGCGGCGAAGTGGACAGGAAAACAGAGTCGCGGTTGCACCGTTCGCCGAGCCTTGCGATCCGCGGGTCGGCGGCATCATAGGCGCGCGATGCCACCGGGCGCTTGATGCCTTTCGGCTTGCCAGTGGTTCCCGACGAATAGAGCAGGACTTCACCACAGACCGGATCGGTCAAAGCATCGGTGGTGAATGACTGGGCGGCCCGCTGCCAGTTCAGGTAGCCCGCCACGTCCCGTCCGCAGGCGACACGATGCACCGCGGGGTCGACCAGCGTGTCCAGCCCTTGCAGCGCCGCGGCCTTTTCGCTTGAAAGCACCAGGACATCCGCCTGGCTGTCGGCCACGATGTAGGCCAGCTCTTCGGCTGTCGCCCGCGTGGAGACTGGCGTGAAGTACACGCCAATGCGTTGGGCCGCAAGCGCAACGGTGAGGAAAGACGGATCGTTCTCCAGGCAGAAGACCAGCGAACGGCCTTCGCGCAAACCAAGGCCGCGCAGCAGGCGTGCCCCGCGATTGGCGCTACGCTCCAGTTCCCCGTATGTCAGCGTCGAGCCATCCTGGGCAAATACCGCGCACACGGTATCCGGCGTGTGCTTTCCAAAGTATGACGGATGCATCGTCAGATTCTGCGGCACAGTCGCTACTCCTGAATGGTGACGCCGGAGCGGCGAACAGCGTCCGTCCAGAATGCCAGCTCCTTCTGAAAATAGTGGGCGGATTCGTCGACATCGAGGTTCAGCGGATCCAGGTTGAAGGCGGTCGAGTTCGACTTGCTTTCCTCCGCCACGGCCTGGCGGAAGGCAAGATTGAGCCTCGTCAGCACCGGCCTGGGTGTTCCGGCCGGCGCATACACGCCGACATGGAATTTCAGGGAATATTTCTCCAGGCCCGGAGTTTCCGAAGCCAACGGAATATCCGGCATGCTCGGACTGCGTTTGTTCCCTGATTGGGCAATTACCCTGACCCGGCCGCTCGGCACCATGGGTGCAAGGCCACTGTATCCGTCAAAGGCGAGGTCGATGATGCCGGAGCCGAGGTCGCTCAGCAGCGTTGGGCCGCCCTTGTAGGGAACCTGGGTCAGCTTGATGCCGGCCGCCTGTTCGAGCATCACCGGGCCCAGGTGCGTGGTCCCTCCCGTGGTCGAGGTGCCATAGGTCAGGCCGCCCGGTCTGGACTTCGCCAGCGAGATGAGTCCGGCGAGATTGGTCACGGGCAGCGAACCGCTCACTGCGATGGCGAATCCGTCTTCCCCGAGATAGGTCACAGGCACGAGATCGGTTGCGGTGTTGTAACTCAGCTTGTGGTAGAGCGCAGCATTGGTGAGCAGAGTGTTGACGGCGATCAGCAGCGTGTATCCGTCGGGCGCGCTCTTGGCGACAGCGCTCGTGGCAATGATCGTGTTGCCGCCTGGCCGGGGCTCGATTACCACGGGCTGCCCCAGCGTCCTGGCGATACGCAGCGCAATTGGCCGCAGGAAATTGTCTGTCGATCCGCCCGCAGGGAACGGCGTGATGATGCGGATGGGCTTCGACGGGAACGGGTTGCCCGACTCCGCTGCAGCGGTTCCAGGCAGCCCGAATGTGAGCGACAAGGCCAGTGGTGCCAGAAGCAGGGCATGGTATTGGGGTGCGGCACGAGAGAGCATGATGTTCATAGCCGTGAATTCCATTGGGTGCGCAGGATATGGGGACCGGACCGATGATGAGACACCGTGGACCGTTGCGTCAGAAGATATGCCGGATGCCGAGCGCTACGCCGAGCATATTGTCCTTGCCGTTGCCGGGAAAGTACCCGTTGGCCAAGCTGATCGCGGAGGTGTCCAGGTTCAGGCCCGCATGCTTTGCATAGGCGGTGCTCAGGTAAAGATCGGTCCGCTTGCTGAGGCTGTAGTCGGCGACGACCAGGGCTTGCCATGGATTCTTGATATGGGTCCCCGCCAGGTTCTTGACGTCATCGTAGTAGTACGCGATGGTCAGGGCCAGGGCCGCGGTCACCGGGTAGTTCGCGCCGATCCAGTAGTAGTCATCCCGCAAGAGAGTGGCGCCAGCGGCATCCTTGTTCAGGCCCCAGCGGTAGCCGCCCATGACCCTGGCGGGGCCGGCGGCATAGCTGGCGGCCACCGCGGCCTTCTTGAACGTACCGGTGCTGCCGCCGGCGGTGAGCGTCGGGTTGAACTGGTCATAAGCAACGGTCGCGCCGAAGGAGCCAGAGGCATAGGCCAGGGCAGCACCGTATCCGGTGTCGCGGCGGAACTGGCCGGGGACTTCACCGTTTCCGGTGACGCCGTTGCCGAATGACCAGTGCGCAATGGCTGTCATGGCGCCAAACGTGCCGGTGTACTTGGCCGTGTTGTCCGACCGGACATTAAAGCCAAGCTGCGCGACCACCGGCTCATACTGCCCGGCATAGGCCGTGGGCGAGAAGTTGGCGAGCGCAGAGAAGAGCGTGGTGTACTGGCGTCCGAAGGTCACCCTGCCGAGGCTGGCGCTTTCCAGGCCGACAAAGGCCTGCCGACCGAAAAGACGGCCCCCTTGCTGCAGCTTGCCGTCGTCGAGCCCGAAGCCATTCTCCAGGGCAAAAAGTGCCTTCAGGCCATTGCCAAGGTCCTCCACGCCGCGCAAGCCCCATCGTGATCCGGACAGGCCGCCGGAGGTGAGCCGGTAGGCGCTGCCTGCTGCGCCAGCGTTGAATCCGTTGGCAGGCGTTGGCGTCTGCGTACCCAGGTGGCTCACATACTCGATATTGATATCGGCAACTCCGTAGAGCGTCACGCTCGACTGTGCATGGGCTGTCGCGGCAAGTGTGCTCAAGCCAGCGAGCAAGATGGACGTCCCTTTCATGCGCAATGTCTCCTCTCTTATGTTATGGATGGCGTTTACCCGTACGTCGCGCCTGGTTTCCCGCCAGTTGTTTTTGTATGTGTCCGAGCAACCTGGTCGACCGGCTTCTCGGGTGGCGTGACGGTGAGAGGACTATTTCATGCGAGCCGTGCCCGAGTCCAATGACAAGGCTGGCGATATTGATGACTGATGGGTATCAATGCCGGGCCGATATGCAGCGGGCACAAAGGGTCTGGCGGCACCCCGCAGCAATGCGCGATCCGCATCAATAGGGCACGAATGCGCATTGGACTGCGCTAGTACGTGGCCCATATAGTCTCCGCGTGCCCACCCGATTGGCGCCTTTGCATATCCTCAGGAGATCCCATGGCAATCCCAGCAGTGCTTCAGCATTCCCTTCGCCTACCCATCGTGGGCTCGCCGATGTTCATCAGTTCCGGCGTCGACATGGTTGTGGAGCAATGCGTCAATGGCATTGTCGGCGCGTTCCCTGCCCTCAATGCCCGCCCGCAGTCACAGCTGGCAGACTGGATCGCCGAGATTCGCGAGCGCATCGCGCAGGCACAAGAGGAGAATCCGCGGCAACAGATCGCGCCGTTCGCCGTCAATCAGGTGATGAGTGAGCACAACACCCGCTGGCAGGCGGATCTGGCTACGATCGTGGAAAGCAAAGTGCCGCTGATCATTACAAGCCTGAAAGCGCCGCCGCAAGAGATCATCCAGGAGGTACACGCCTACGGCGGGCTCATCTTCCACGATGTCACCAGCGTCCGGCATGCCAGGAAGGCAGCGGCAATGGGCGTGGATGGCCTGATCCTCGTATGCGCCGGGGCAGGTGGACAAGGCGGGGACCGCAGCCCGTTCGCCCTGATCAATGAGGTGCGGGCCTTCTTCGACGGCACAATCCTGCTCGCCGGTGCGATCTCCACGGGGCGCGACGTGCTGGCGGCACAGGCAATGGGCGCCGACCTTGCCTATATGGGCACCCGCTTCCTCGCCTCCCACGAATCGGGCGCCAGCAATGTGCATAAGGATGAGGTCATCGGGAGCGTGGCGGCGGACGTCGTCTACACCAACGCCTTCACCGGCATTCACGGCAATTACCTGCGGCCAAGCCTGATCAAGGCAAACCTCGACCCTGACAGGCTGCCCCCGTTCAGCGACGAAACAAGGAAGTACCGCAGCACGGGCGACGGCAATGTGAAGGTCTGGAAAGACATCCGGGGCTGCGGGCACGGGTGTGGGTCGATCCGGCATCGGGAGCGGGTCGCGGAAATCGTTGCCACGCTTGAAACCGAATACCGCGACGCCGCCACCGCGATGCAGCGCAAGCTGTTCATACCGCTGCAGGGCGCTGGCGTCTAGACAGAATGTATTGACCTGCCCCACCTCAAGCGGCGTGGATCAGGCGAACTGGCGTCTTACCAGGTTGACCATGCTCCGGACTACCGGCGAGGTCGAGGACTTTCGCCAGATGCAGAAGTTCTCAAGAATCAGGTCGAGATCCGCGATGCCGGCGAAAGCCACGCCCCTTGGCAGAAGATAGTTCTTCGCCACCGGATGGACGCCAATGCCGCCATGCTCAATGATGTGCTTCAGGACCAGGTCCAGGAAGTTGCTTTCAAATCCAACCGACACCTGAAGTCCGTGCCGGGCAAACAGCGCATCCAGCGGTTCGCGCACCCGTGGCCAGGTCTTGGCGCTGACAAGGCTCACGGAGGCGCCCTGCAGATCCTTCAGGTGCAAAGACTGACGTGAGGCCAGCGGGTGTTGTTCCGAGAGCAAGGCGCGATATCGGATCTGCTCGATGCGAACGACACCGAGTTTTTCGTCCGTGATCGGGCCGCCACAGAAGCCAACATGCAGATCGCCGTTGCGGACGCAGACGGCAACGTCCTGCGACGGCATGGTCTCGATGCGGACGGTTACGGTCGGGAAGGCCTTGACGAACATATCGCTCAGGTTTTGCCACTCGCCGTACCGTGAGGTCGCGCTCACGCCGACCAGGAACGGGCCGCTCAGATCAAAATCCGGCGAGCTGATCTCGGCAAGGCCCGCCTGGTAGTGGGCTATCGCCTCGGTCCAGTGCCGCGCCAGCGTCAGCGCCGCGCGGGTTGGCCGCACCAGGCGCGTGGTCCGCTCGAACAACCGTTGGTCCACGCGCTCTTCAATCGCATTGATCTTGCGCGACAGGCCCGATTGTGTGAGATGCAGGCTCTCGGCCGCCGCGTTGAAATTGCGCTTTTCCAGCAACTCAAGAAAGGCGTAGATATGGCTGATATTGATCATGATGCCGGCACTTGTGCGCGACCTGACAGGGACGCGTGCTCATTGTTCAGCATCACCATCGCAGTCTGTCTCTGGCTCGTTGCCAATCCATCCCGGTCACAGGATGGCCGGATGAGGAGACTACCATATGTGCAAGCCGGCGGTCCGCGCGTGCGCCTGGCCACGCCATCAGGCATGCCTTAGATCGGGCGCATGATTGCCGCCCTGCAATTCCAGCCCGTCCGCCAGCTGCTCCAGTTCGGCATGGAACGCCTGCCAGTCCGCGCCAATGGCAGCCAGCCCCGAGCGCCGCACCGACTGCTCCAGCCAGCGGCAAGCCTGGCTCTGCAGCGCATGGCCCATCACCGACAGGGCCCCGGCCAGCCCGTGCAGACGCCGGGCAAAGGCTTCGGCATCGCCCGCGATCAGCGCCTCGGCCAGCGCGCGCTGGTCGCGGCGCAGCGCATCGGCCTGCAGCACGGCGTCGCCGCCTGGATGCTGGCCGGGCGCGCTCCGCGTTCCGAGGTGGGTGCCGGACAGGTCTTCCAGCAGCTGGCGCAGGGTCGGGAGACCGACCGGCTTGGTCAGGCAGCGGTCAATGCCGGCCCGCTGGCAGCGCTCGGTCACATCGGGGCCCACGTTCGCGGTGATGGCGACGATGGGCATGGCATGGCCGGCGTCGCGCAGCCGCCCCGCCAGCGTGAAGCCGTCCATGCCGGGCATCTGCAGATCGGTCAGGATCAGGTCATAGCGCCGTCCGGATGCCAGCGACAGGGCTTCGGGCCCGTCGCCGGCCAGGTCCACCGACTGCCCCAGGCTCTCCAGCTGGTCGCGCATCACCACCTGGTTGATGGGGTGGTCTTCCACCAGCAGCAAGGCCAGTTGCGCGGCGGGCGCGTCGTCACGCGCCGGCGTCGCTGCCTGCGCCTGCGCCACCTCCGCGCCTGCCGCGGCGGCGATCGCCGCGAGCAGGCCGCGCCACGCGTAAGGAGATGCAACCACCGGCGTCTGGGTCAGGTCCGGCACAGTCGGCGCCATCGCCGACACCACCACATCGGCATCCGTGCAGCGGCGCATGGCCTCCTCGTCGCAGACCAGCACGTCGACCGGCGTCGCCGGCGGCGCTTCGGGATCGTACCTGACCGCGCGCGCGCCATAGAACTGCAGCAGCTGCTCCACACCCTGGTAAAGCTCGCGCAAGGTGACATTAAGGCCGACCGTCAGTCCGCGCAGCGCGGCCTGCGGCCACGCGTCCGCGGGCGCTTCGATGCCGGCGCGGGCCAACGGCAGGCTGACGATAAAGCAGCTGCCCAGGCCCGGCTCGCTCACCACCCGGATCTCGCCGCACATCAGCTCGACCAGCCGGCGGCAGATCGACAGCCCCAGGCCGGTGCCGCCATAGTGGCGCGTGTCGGGCTGCTCGGCCTGCACAAAGGGCTCGAACAGACGGCCCTGGTCCTGCGCGGCGATGCCGATGCCGGTATCGATGACCCGGATCTCGACGCCATCGGCACCGTTTCCGTCGATTGCCGGCTTGCGCATGGCCGTGACGATGACCTTGCCCTGCTCGGCGAACTTGACCGCGTTGCTGACCAGGTTGTTCAGGATCTGCTCCAGCTTGACCACGTCGGCCATCACCGGCTCGGCCAGGGACGGATCGTTGACGCAGAGCAGGCGCAACTGCTTGCGCGCGGCCTCCGCCGCAAAGCGCCGGGTCACTTCCTCGACGATCTCATCGAGGCGGCACGGCCGCAGCTGCAGCGACATCTGTCCGGCCTCGATCTTGCTGAAGTCGAGCACGTCGTTGATGATGTCGATCAGCGACTGCGAGGCGTGCTCCATCACCGCCAGCTGGTCGCGCTGGCGCGAATCGAGCCGGGTCATGCCAAGCAGTTCGATGCTGCCCAGCATGCCGTTGAGCGGCGTGCGGATTTCATGGCTCATGGTGGCCAGGAACGAAGACTTGGCATGGTTGGCGGCGTCCGCGGCGCGGATCGCCTCGCGCAGGCGCGCTTCGCTGCGGCGCGCCTCGGTGACATCGTTGAGGGCGCACAGCACGGCGGCCCGGCCTTCATAGGTAATCTCTACCAGCCGCACCTCCAGGGACCGCGTCTCGCCGTAGCGGCCGGCCATGTCCACATCGAAACGGGGCAGCACCTGCGGCGGCCCGTCAACGTCGGCGTCGCCGCTGGTCAGCCGCGCGTCGCAGGCATCCTGCAACTGCGTCAGGCCCGCGGACGTGGCCTGGTCGATGATCGACTGGGCGGCGGCATTGGCCAGCAGCACCTGCCGCGTGCTGCGCTCGACGATCATCAGGCCGACGCCCGCCACTTCAATCACGAAGCGCCCCAGGGCGTCGCTCTCCTGCAGGCGCGACGACTGGCGTTGCGCCGGCCGCATGATGCGGCGGTCGATCAGCCAGATCCACGCGAGGATCAGCACCGACAGCGAACCGGTCAGGCCCAGCATCCACAAGGTGTTCTGCCGGAACTGGTGCCACAGGTGGCGGAATTCGACCACGCCCACCGTGCGCCAGCCCCAGGCGTCCAGCTGGTACTCCAGCACCACGACCTGGTCCAGCAGCCCTTGCCGCACCAGCGCCGAGCGCACCGTGCCCGGACGCGCACCATGCGCGGCAAGGGTTGCCGCGGCCGGCTGGCCGAGGGTGCCGCCCGGCATGCCGTCCGCGGTCAGCACCGTGCCGGCATCGGTCACCAGCATGAAATCTCCACCGACGGTCTGTCCGTCCGGCAGCATCGGCGACAGCGGAAACTCCATGGCCAGCAGCGCGACCGGCTCGCCCTCGCATTGCACCAGGGTGACGAAGGTGACCGTGCGCATGCCGCTGACCCAGTCCTGCGCCGGCGGCAGCACCTGCGCCTGGCCGGGGTGGGCGCGCAGGCGCGCGACCAGGGCATCAGTGCGCAGGCGCGCAAGGGTGTCATGCAGCAATGTCTGGCGCGCGTCGTCATGCTGCAGCAATGCGCGCGCCGGTTCCAGCCGGCGCGGGATGACGTAGAACTGGTCGGCTTGCAGGTCGATCAGGTAGGCATTCTGCACGTCGCGGTACTGCAGGTTGTTGACACGGAAGGTGAACGTCATCATGCCGGCCAGGCTTTTCAGCCTGGTGCCCGTCGTCCCGGCCTGGTCCGCAGCAAGCAGCAGCGCGATGTACCGGCGTTCGCCGCGGCGCTGCAGGCGGTCGGTCCATTGCTCATCGCTGACCGCGGCCAGTTCGTCGGCCAGGCCGATGTCGGCAAGGCGGGTCAGCGATCCCTGCGCGCGGACGGTCAGGGCTTCCGCCCAATGCAGCTTCGCCTGCAATTGTTCGGACCGCGACTGCAGCACCATCTCCTGCCGCTCGATCGCTTCGCGCAGCCGGTAGTGCAACAGCACGCCCCAGGACAGTACGGTCAGTCCCAGCACGCAGGCCGAGAACAGGTAAACCAGATATCGGATCTGGCGAATGCTCAACGGCAACGCGGAGCTGCTGTCGGCAGACATCAGCCTTTTCATCGCATACCTCTTTTTGACATCGCGACTGCCCGGAGCATCCGGCCAGTTCCAGGAACGTCGTGAGCGTGGCCGCAGGCAGCGCCAGCCATCTCACAACATGCCGCGCTGGATGGCGAAGGCGGCAAGCTCCACGTCGTTCTCGGCGCCAACCTTGCGCATGACGCTCTGCTTTTGCGTGCTGATCGTCTTGACGTTGCGGCCGGTGCGTATGGCGATCTCAGTGACGGACATGCCGGAAAGGTAGAGCCGCAGCACTTCGCTTTCACGGGTGGTCAGCAACTCGGCCCAGTCGGCGCCGTCCGCCAGGCTGCCGCATGGCCTGCCCCAGATCAGTTCACAGGCGAGTTCAGAAACCGAGGCCAGGTTCAGGTGTGCCATCCACACCGCCTTCATGACCTCGTCGACGTTGTCACGGGCGGTCACGACATTACGGCAGCCATCCTTGAGCAGCCGCAGCACGCCGGCACGATCCGCGACGTTGGCGATGGCGACCACGCGCTGCCGGCCCAGCGCGGCGAGCCGCGTGCCCAGGCGCGCGTAGCTGGACGGACCATCGTCGCCGGGGGTCCCAAGGGGGAACCGCAGTGTCACCACGTCGCACGAACCTCGCAGCAGGGCTTGCGCCAGGCCCGGCTCGTCACCCACCAGGCCAAGCAGTTCGATGCTGGCGCTGGCCGCAAGCCGCCGGCCCAGCAGGCGCCGCATGACAGGTTGCGAGTCCGCGACGATCACCCGGATTTTCTTCATGGCCGCCATACGCTCCAGCGTTGTCATCCTGCATTCAGAATGGGCTATCCGCCTGGCTTTCGAAATCAGCCAAGCCTGAAAAAGGCCACGGTATTTTCTGACGAGGGGATGGCGCGCCTGGCGCCACGCTGCAGCCGACGCGCTGCGTCAGCGGCGGCGGGATGCAATCAGCCGGAAATCAGGGGGAGACATGCAGAGGCAGGCGTTGCGTTGGCCTGCAAGGGGCGGGATGAAGCGCGGGGGTATCGGGGCCGGGCGCCCGCACTGGTGTCAGGTACCGCCGAGCAGGCCGTTGGTCCTGGCGTATTCGTAAAGCTCATAGTCGTTGCCAAGGCCCAGCTTCTTCATGGCGATGCTCTTCTGCGCGCTGATGGTCTTGCTGCTGCGGTTGGCCTGGCGCGCGATCTCGATGACCGGCACCCCGGCAGCGCATTGCCGTATCACTTCAAGCTCACGCCGCGTCAGCACCGGACGGCGCGAGGGTTCGTCCAGCCCGCCCGAGGCCAGGATCGCGCGCACCGACGCCGGCTGGTAGCTCAGCCCGCTGAAGGCTGCGCGCACGGCAGGCACCAGTTCCTGAACCGGATCGGTCTTGTTCAGGATCACGGAAATCCCAACCTTCTGGATATTGCGGATCAGCGCCGGATTGTCCAGCATGGTCATGACCACGATCCGGGTGGTGGGGTAACGGCGGCGCAGCATCTGCAGCATCGGCAGGCCATCGCCGAATTGGCCGCCGGGCATGGAGTAGTCGGTCACGATCACGTCGCAATCCGTGCTTTCCAGCAAATCCACCAACTGCGTGGAATTGGCAGCACTGCCCACGATCTGCATGCCCACTTCACTCGCCAGTACCCGGCTCATTCCGTCGAGGACGACGGGGTGGTCATCGGCAATTACTACCTTGATCATTACTGCCCCCTTGCTTTTTGTCGGTTCCGCGAGCGGCTGGTGCGCCGCAGAACTGAGCCGGCATTCCATGTCGGTCATCTTCGCTGACTTGTAGTTTAGGAGTCTTCCGAAACACCAGAATTAAGGGATTACTTAAATAGTATCCGGTCAATCGCCTCTGGCCGCATCCTTTTTGCCTTCCTGCCTGCTTTCCCGGGCGCTTTCGTGGCCGCCTTGCAGGCCGACTTTCTGACGGTCAGAACCTTCAAAGTATTCTGCAAGATACAAAGCCAGGTTGTCGACATGGCCTTGCACGACCTCGAGTGCCTGGGCCGCGCCCAGTTCCAGTTCCCGGCACAGTTCGACAATCTCCTCGCCGTCCCCGGCGTGCGCCATGGCCCCGCGCATGCGATGGGCATGATGGCGGACCGCCTTCAGTTCCCCGCTGCCTGCGGCCGCGGCCAGTTGCCGGAAATCGTCGCGCATGGTGCGCTCCAGCAACATCATGCTGGCGAGGCTATCCTCCGCGCGGGCCTGGCTGGCCGCGCCCGCAGCTCTGCAGGCCAGGTCGGATGCAAGCGCCGGCAGCACGGCGCGCAGGCATTCGGCCAGGTCCCCCAGCAGGATCGGCTTGGACAGGCAGCGGTTCATGCCGGCATCCAGGCAACGCTGCGCCTCTCTCTCGGCCATGCTCGCGCTCAACCCGACTATGGGAAGCGCAGCATTTTCCGCGCGCAGCCGGCGGCTCAGTTCGTAGCCATCCATCCCGGGCATGTGGACATCCGTCAACACCACGTCAAACCTGTGCCGGTGAAACACCGCCAGCCCTTCATCGCCGCCGGCTGCCAGCGTCGGTCGGCACCCAAGGCGCTCTAGTTGCTGCTGCATCAGCAGCCGGTTGTAAGGGTGGTCGTCGACCACCAGGATCTCCAGTCCCAGCTGCGGCGTGGGATGCACCAGGGCCGGCGCCGGTGGTGCACTGACCGGTGCCATGCCGGCGGCCCTGCACAAAGCCCGCAGGATGCCTGCCTGATGATAGGCACTGACCAGCCAGCCGCCCGCGACAGGCTGCGCTTCGGCCGGGCCATCCCCGCGGGCAAAGACCACGCCGGCATAGCCGGCGGGCAGGGCCTGGGCCTTGCGCGTGGCAACCAGCAGCACCATCCCGGGTTTGCGGGCGTGCCCCGGGCAGGCAATGGCCCGGCACCCTAGCGCGGCAAGATTGGCCAGCGCGTTGTCCAGCACGGCGTCATCATCCGCCAGCACGGCCACCGGCGGCAGCCGCGGCTCGAGCGGCATGCGCGGCGGGCCTTCCGGCAGCGTGAGCACGACCCGGAACACGCTGCCCCGGCCTGGCTCGCTGGCCACGGTAATCGTGCCGCCCATCAGCGTAGCCAGTTGCCGGCAGATCGACAGGCCCAGTCCGGTCCCGCCGAAACGCCGCGCCGTCGACGCATCGGCCTGCACGAAAGGCCGGAACAGCCGCGCCTGGACCTCTGGCGCAATGCCCGGGCCGCTGTCCTCCACTTCAATCTGGATGGCTGTGTTGCCATTCCCACCAGCCGCAACGTGTTGCGGCGCCCGCTGCAGGCGCACGATGACGTGTCCGGCCGCGGTGAACTTGAGCGCATTGCCAAGCAGGTTGCCGATGATCTGGCGCACGCGCACCGGATCGCCCACCAGCCAGGGCAACCCGGGCCGCGGAAAACTCGACAGCACAAGGCCCTTGCGCAGCGCGATCGGCGCCTGCGCGCGCACCACGGATTCCAGCAGCGCCACCGGATCGAAGGGCACGGCATCCAGTTCCATCTGGCCGGCTTCGGCGCGCGAATAGTCGAGCAGGTCATCCAGCAACTGCAGCAGGACCTGCGATGAAGCCTGGATGGTGGACAGCATTTCGCGCTGGCCCTGCGCCAGCTCTGTCAGCGACAGCAGCTCCAGCGTGCCCAGCATCCCGTACAACGGCGTGCGGATTTCGTGGCTCATGGCAGCGAGGAACTGCGATTTGGCGGCGCTGGCCTCTTCCGCCAGCTGGCGCGCGCGTGCCAGGGCGCGATGCGCCTCTCGATCATCGGTGACATCGTGGATGGCGCACAGCAGCACGTCCTCGCCCTCGAAGCGGGTATGACGGCCGACCACCAGCACGTCGCGTGCCTCTCCGTTCCCGGTCGGCACCTGCAACTCCAGCCGCGCGGGCCCGGTGCCCTGCCGCGCCAGCATCTCATCCAGCCACGGCCGCCCCGCGGTGCATGTGTCGAGCGGCAGCCACTGCGCGGCCCGCGCGTTTTCGGCCCGCACGTGCGCGTCCGCAGTGCGCACCACCCGCAGGCCGACCGGGGCGGCCTGCATCACGGCGCGGTTGAAGCGCTCGCTGTCCTCGATCCGTTCCGCATTGCGCTGCATCGGCACCAATACCCTGCGCCGCAGGATATCGGCACCAGTCAGCACCACGGCGAAGCCAAGCCCGTAGAGCACAAGCGCCGCCGCCAGCGCCGGGCCATGGTCCGCCAGCGCCTGCGACAGCGGGTAAGCGTAGACCGCGCGCCAGTCGCCGTCCCGGGCCATGCTGCCGATCATCAGGCTGCCCTGCTCGAACCAATAGGCCACGCCTTGCCGGCTGCGGCCCAGCTCGCTCGCCACCCGCTCCCCCAGCCCTTGCGTGCGCAGCCAGCCAGCGTCGTCGCCCTGGTAGAGCACCCGCCCTGCGCCATCGAAGAGCACCGCCCGCCTGCCTCCCGGCACGCTGACATTCCCGGTCAGCGCGCGTGCCGGAATGGCGGTGGCGGCGTACGCCACCAGGTTTCCACCGGCATCACGGACTGGCAGGAAGCAGCTCAGGATCTGTCCCTGCTCGATGGTGCCCGGATATCCCCGATATGGCCCGGCCCATAGCGGTGCCGCGACCGCCTTGTGGCGGGTCTCGCGCGACCGGGTCGACAGCGCCTTCGCCCAGTTGCCGACGGCATCGGCAATCAGCGGCCCGTTCAACGCCAGCGCGCCGGGGAGCGGCGGTGTCACGAACGCCTCGCTGCCGTCACCGGCCACGAAGGCCGAACGCACACCCTGCGGCGCGGTGCCCCAGTACGCGCGCTCGAAGATGGCGAAGCGAACGATGTGCGAAGCCGTGGCGAGCCGCCCCGCCGCTGGCGCCGGAGCGCCCATCATCACCGTGGCCGGATTGATCAGGCCGGGCACCTCGACGGTGCGGGCACTTCCGGCAGGCACTGCGCGCAGCATGGCTTCGAGCTGGCTGGCCGGCCGGTCGCTGCGCACCAGCCGATACTCGGGGCCGGTGATCTCGGCCATGCGCCGGACAAAGTACTCGTGCGTGGCCTTGACCTCCAGCACTGCACCAAAGTGCAGGCGGCTGGCCGACGCCTGTTCCCAGACGATGCGCTGGAACTGGCTGTGGAGGAACAGGACAAGGAAGCCGCTGATCACGACGATCAGCAAGGCCACAACAACGGTCAGCAGGTGGCCTTGAACCTGCTTGTGCGCCCGCGACAGCCAGTTGACCATTGACGGTCTCCGTCTGGGCATTGCATGGCGCCGCGACGCGCGCGGCGTGGGGATCAGCAAGCGCCCGAGGTAAGTGAAGGACTGACGTCGGGATTATGCATGACATTGAAATCCGATAGTTAACCCCACGCAACTGCCGGCCACCCGGCCAGCATCCACCACTCGATGAGACACGGCCTCGACACGGATCAACGGCACCTTGCATCCACAGTTTGAAAGGCCCTTGATTTTCCGTCGTCCTTCGGCAAGGCATAGTCCAGCCTGCATGCCTCGGCAGCGGCACTACCCCACTTCACGTTCAACTGGCCGGCATCCGCCTTCAGACCACGCGCGATGATGCGACCGCCCTGTGCGACCGTGCCTATGCTCTGACCCTGCGCATCGAAAACCTCCGCCCCAAAAGACAGCGGCTTGCCATCCGGGCCCTTGGCGCGCAGGATCGCCGCGCGTCCCGGATTGTCGGTCTCGAACTTCATCCTCACGATCGCGCCCGCGGTCGGCGCCACGTTCTGCTGCGTGGTCTTCAGTTCCACGCTGATCGGCAGCCCCTTGGGGTCGATCTCGATCCGGTTGGTGGAGAACGGCATCAGGGTCGGCACGATGGCGTGGCCCCAGGGGTCCACGCGCAGGCCGCTGCCGTTGGCCAGGCGCGCGCCCGCTGCATCCCTGGCTTCGATGATGGCCATGGTGTCGCCCGCCATCGGCGTGAATGCCACGCCGCCCGCGTAGGCGACAATGCCGCCGCTGATGCCGATGCCCGCTTGCGAGTAGTTGCGGCCGGTGCTGGCGTTGGCCGCCAGGGTAGCCATCGGCGACACATAGCCGACGTTGCCGCCGACGGTGGCTGCGTCCCTGGTGTTGCCGCCGCCGGTGTAGCCGGCGTTCACGCCGTAGGTGAAGGCGTTGTCCTCGCCCAGCGTGCCGGTCACCGATTCCTGCAGCGAGGTGCCGCCGGTGGAGTCGTGGCTCAGGCTGGTCATCGAGTACGGTGCGTGCTGGCCCTTGCCCAGCGGGACGCCCACGTTGAGCATCACCCGGGTGTCCCACCTGCCCGAGCCCACGTTGAACTGGCGCGACGCCGAGACACCGTAGTTGATCCGCTTGTAGCTGTTGTTGTAGCCGGCCTGGAACTGGGTGTCGCTGCCGCTGCGGTTCCAGTAGTTCTGCGTGGAGCCGGACAGGTAGAACGAACCATAGCCCTGCGGCAGCATCTGGTTGATGGTCATCTGCAGGCGCCCGCGCTGGATGCCGCTCATGAACATGTTCGCACCCAGGCCGCGCTGGTCCAGGTCGCGCAGCGCCATGGCATCGGCCATGCTCAGGTAGCCGCTGCTGGAATATCGATAGGCGGCCAGCGTCAGGTTGGTGTTGGTCGGCGCCACCAGCTTGCTGTATGAGAGCCGCACGGACTGGCCACTCCGGCTGGACGCGTTCTGCAGCGTGGTCCAGGCCTGCGTCACGTCGGCGCCGAAGGCGCCGACGTCCGTGTTCAGCGCCCCGCCCGCCATCACCGCGGTGTAGTCCTGCGCCGCAATGAAGCCGCCGTAGCCGGTCACCATATTGCTGATGCCGTGCTGCACCGTCCCCTGCATCAGCAGCGGCTTGCTCTGGATCGAGGTGTTGCGGTACTGGCCCACGGTCACGCTGAAGCGCGTGACGCCCGGGCGCAGCGCGTTGACCGCCGCGGCATAGGGCATGCGCGAGGTATGCACGCTGCCGTCGGCTTCGGTCACGACAATTTCAAGGTCGCCGCCGTAGCCCGTCGGATAGAGGTCATTGATCTCGAACGCGCCGGGGGCAACCGTGGTTTCGTAGATGATGTTTCCGCCCTGTCGGATCTGCACGCGGGCGTTGCTGTTGGCAATGCCATGGACTGTCGGCGCATAGCCGCGCTGCGATTCCGGGTACATCCGGTCATCGCTGGCAACCTGCACGCCGCGAAAGCCGAAGCTGTCGAACATGGTGCCGTCGGTGAAGGCATCGCCGATGATCAGCTGGCTCCTGATCGGCGCGATCGAGCGCTGCAGGCTGGTCTGCACGCTCTGGTAGCGCGTGCCCTCAATATCGCCGTGCGTGAGGTTGCCCAGATGGCGCAAGCGCCAGCCGCCGAAGTTGAGCCCGGCGTTCACCCCGACGTAGCTCTGCGTGGTCGACATCCCGCTCGAATCGGTGTGGTAGACGTTGGCGTTGTACTGCAGGCGTGCCGCAGTCACGCCTTCGTCCCAATACTTGGGATCGACATAGCCGCGCGCCGAACGCGACATGGCGATCTGCGGCACCGAGACGTCCAGACGCTGCTCGCCGATGTCGAAACTGGCCGTGGCATCGGGGATCAGCTCCGGCAGCGATACACAGCCAGCGTCCAGCCGTGCCGATGCCTGCGGCGAGAGCCTGGCCATGTCGACACCCATGCGCCCGATCGCGGCACGGTCAAAGCACGGCTGCACATTGCGGCTGTCTTCGCCCACCTGGCGCAGCGTCACTTCGGCTCGGCCAAGCCACGCGTCGTTGACATACAGCTCTGCGCGATAGTTGCCCGGCAAGGCCACATTGCCCTTGTTGAAGCGGCTCACATCGATGCGGCTGCCGCCGGGCTGCTGCAGGAAGGTGTCGTTGAACTCCACTTCCGCCACCAGCGTCGACCCACTGGCACCGCCGGGCGCTGCCCATGCACCTGCGCTGGCGAACAAGGACAACACCACCGCACTGGCCGGACGCAGCGAGGAAGGGAAGGAAGAGGTCTTTCGGGTTTTCATGGGTGTATGCCGGATCATCTGGCCATGCGCGGGCAAGGCTTGTCCCTGCCGCCTGTTGCGGCATCGTCAATCGGAGAAATCAGCCTGGGAGATCGCCGGGCGCGGCCCGGCGTGTGGTCAGCGCGATGCGGCCTGGGCGCCGCTGCTGCCAAGTGCGGCTTCGCCGTTCACGGCGCCGCCGTAGTCATTGATGGCGTTGTAGCGAACCTTGGCCCCGGGGCCTTGCGCGACATCGCCGGTCAGCGGGAACGTCCTGGTTTCGCCCGGGCCGACCATGCCGCCCTCTTCAAACTTCGCGGTCTTGCCGCCGCCAACCAGTTCGAGGCTGGCGAAGGAAACGTGATACTGGCCGGGGTTGGTCGCTTCCAGCGCCGGCTTGCCGCCGGCATGGGTGAGGCGCCAGCTGATGCTGCCGGGCGCGTCGTCGGCATTGCCCTTCAGGCCCACGGGGCGGAAGAACAGCTTGATGCGCGAGCGGAAGGCCAGTTGCAGCTTGTTGACATCGGCTTCCTCGGCGGTCGGCTTGGGCGGGACCTCCAGCACATTGAGCCAGAACACGGATTCGCGGTCCTGCGGCAGCGGCTCGCCGGTGTAGATGATGCGCAGCGTCTGGCCTTTTTTCGGGTCGATGCGCGCGACCGGCGGCGTGACGGTGAACGGCACTTCGATGGACGACGGTGCCGCCTTGGGGTCGCCCTTGTCGATCCACGCCTGCGTCAACGCCGGCGCCTTGCCTTCGTTGGTCAGCTTGATCGTGGTCTCGGTGTCTTTTGCGTTATAGACGACCCGCGTGCCCGCTATGACCACGGAAGCTTGCGCATGCAGCGCGCTCATGAGCCCCAGCGCAATAGCGCCGGCGGAAATCAGGGACTTGATGCTCGATTTCATGACGGTAACGGGGGACTTGCTGGGGTGAACCGGGAATGTTTCGGTGACCGGGAGACGCGGAGCGCGCCGGTAACACGCTCCGCACCCCGGGTACTACGGCTTACTGATAAGCGATCGAGTACATCACAGTTGAGTTGGCGGCACCGGCCGTTGCTGCGCCAGTTGCGTAGTACTGCGCGTAGTACGGCAGCGTGGCCGAGCCGCCGGTGATGGCGACCGAGTTGGAGCCCTGCGACGCATCGGTAAAGCCAGCCTTGATCGGGGCCGGATTGGCGCCGCCGTTCAGCAGGCGGATCTGCACGTTGGTGGCACCGCCGGCATCCACGATCAGGTTACCGGTAGTGGTGTCCGTGGTCGGGCCAGCCTCAAAGAACGTATGCACGTTGCCGGTGTTCGGGGTGCAGTTGGTCAGCGCGATCTGGAACCCGGTCTGGCCAGCGGTGTCGCCAGCGTTGGCCAGCGTGGAGGCCGAGACGGTCGGCAGCGTCACGGTAAAGTTCTTGCCGCCCGTGCCGTTGCCGTTGATCGTGCAGGTCTGGGCGGTAATCTGGCCCTTGAAGGTAATTTGGCCGTCGGCATTGGCAGCGTGCGCAAACTGCGCGCCCATGGCGGTGCCGGCGACGATCAGAGCGGCGAAGAGCTTGGTGTGGGTCATGATTGGTGCGTCAGATGAGTTGAGGGGTAAATGACTTTCGGATCCAGCGGATCCGGCCCCGTGCCGCCATGCAACTGTCAGAAGGTTGTTGCAGCTGCCGGTCGCCCCGGGGACCACTGCAATATAGGGAGGGGGCTTAATGCCACCAATCAGGCAAGCCTTAGATCTGCCTCGGAATTTTTTCCTTTGATGCGGGAAAACGTCACAAAGATGCGTGTACGTCACCGCGCGCCCGCCGCCCCGCACGTGGCCGGCACCTCGCCATAGAGCGCCATCAGCGCACTGGCGATCCCGTTGGTCCAGCCAAACCCGTCCTGCAACGGGTATTCACCCCCGCCCCCGCCTTTGGCCCGCCCCGCAACATCCTTGATGCGGTATTTCTCTACCAGCTTGCATTCATGGATATAGAGGCTGGCCACGGTCGCCAGCCAGCGCCGCGCGATCTCGCGCGCCAGCTCGTCGTGGCCATAGCGCGCCAGGCCGCGCACGGCCAGCCACTGCAGCGGCGCCCAGCCGTTGGGATGGTCCCATTGCTGGCCCGAGGCGCATTCCGTGGTGGCCAGGCCGCCGGCATCCAGCAGCCGGTCCGTTACCGCCCGGGCCACCGCTTGCGCCTGCGCTGCCTGGGCCAGGCCGAGATAGAGCGGCATCACGGTTGCGGCGGTCAGGCACGGCCGCGGCGCGCCGCGGCACCAGTCATAGTCGACAAAGGCGCCCGCGCTGCCGTCCCACATGGTTTGCTGGATCGCCGCCTCGCGCCGCTGCGCGGCGGTTCGGTAAGCCTGCGCCACGGCGTCGCCCGCCTGTTCGCACAGCGCGGCCAAGCGTATCTCAAGGTGCCAGAGCAGAGCGTTCAGGTCGACCGGCAACATCGCCGTGGTCCGGATGGTGGCGAGGTCGGCGGGCTGGCCGGCTGGCGTGGATGGCGCATCGAGCCAGCGCGAGCTGAAGTCCCAGCCCGACTCCGCCGCGGCGCGCAGGTCGCGGAACACCAGGTGGTGCGGCCGGCCGCTGCGCATCGCGGTCTCCATGTCTTCCAGGAAGGCTTCCTCGCGCGGCCACGGGCGGTCGTCCCAGTAGCGGTTCAGCACGGCGCCGTCCGGCAGGCACACCACCCGCCGGTGCGCGTGGCCGGGCCGCACGCACTCGGCGCCGTCCATCCAGAAATCGTATTCCCGGCGCAGCTGCGGCAGGAAGTCGACGGCGCCGGCCAGTTGCTCGCGCTCGAGCAGGTCCACCATCAGCGCAAACACCGGCGGCTGCGAGCGGCTCAGGTAGTAGTTGCGCGTGCCGTTCGGCACCAGGCCGTAGCTGTCGATCAGGTAGGCGAAGTTGCGCGCCATCTCCACGATCAGGTCGCCGCGCCCGCTGCCGGCCAGGCCCTCCATGGTGAAGTAGGAATCCCAGTAGTACAGCTCGCCGAAGCGGCCGCCCGGCACCACGTAGCGGTGCGGCAGCGGCAACAGCGACGACCGCGGCGGATGGGCCACGGGCTCGCGCGTCAGCACCGGCCACAGGCTGTCGATATGCTCGCGCAGGGTGCTGGCGGGTTCGGACACGTAGTGGCTGTCCGGCACCGTGGCGCGGGTGAAATACGCCTGCACGAAATCGGCCAGCGAGAAGCCCGGCGTGTCGCGCAGTTCACGGTAGCGCGCCACGATCAGGTCCGGGTCGCAGTTGGGAATGCAGTCAGGGAAGGTCTTGCTGTCGGCAAACAGGCCGCTGTGCTGGACATCGACGAACAACTCGCCGTAGCGCGCCGCGGGCGACAGCATGTCAGCGCAGGCGCAGCCGGGCAGCGCGTGCGGCGGCGGGCAGTCGCGGTGCGTGACCAGCGCGGGCCGCGCCGCCGCATGGACCTTGCCGGGCGCCGCGGCGGGCCCCGGCACGGCGCCGGCGCCGTCAGGCGTGGCCGGGGCGGTGCGCGGCACCATGCTGGCGCCGGCAGCCGGGGCTGGCGACGGCGGGATGGCGGGTTCGGGCTTGCCGGTCGGCTGCATGGGCACCTCCTTGACCGGGTGCTGCCGGCTCCTACGGGATAGAAATAGGAGCGGGATGGTGCGGGGTAAGTTCGCAGCCGCACCGAAAAGCAGCGCATGCGTCACCCAGGTGCAAGGCGCAGCGGCTCACACCTCCTTCTCCCCATGCCCGCCCGCGAGCGCCGGCGGGGCCTCCCGGCCCCCCAGCTGCATGAAGATCCAGGCCGACGCGCAGGTGATCAGCCCCATGCAGACAAAGGTGGCATGGAAGGCCGGCAGCACCGCCGCGGTGTCGCCGCCGAAGCGGCCCTGGAAGGTCGCCAGCAAGGCGCCCGCCGACGTCACGGCCAGGCTCATCGACAGCATCTGGACCATCGACAGCATGCTGTTGCCGCTGCTGGCACCGGCGCCGCTCAGGTCCTTCAGCGTGACCGTGTTCATGGCCGTGAACTGGATCGAATTGACCATGCCGAACACAGCCAGCAACGGAATCAGCAGCCACAGCGGCAGCTGCGGCGTGATCAGCGCGAAGGCGGCCATTACCAGGCCCACCATGAAGGTATTGCCGACCAGCACGCGGCGATAGCCATGGCGCTGGATCAGGCGCGTGGCCAGCCGCTTGGACGCCATGCCGGCGGCAGTCACCGGCAGCATCATCAGCCCCGCATTGAACGGCGAATAGCCCAGGCTGATCTGCAGCGTCAGCGGGATCAGGAACGGCATCGACCCATTGCCGATGCGCGCGAACAGGTTGCCCAGCAGCCCGACGCTGAAGCTGTGGATGCGGAACAGCCGCAGCGCGAACAGCGGTTGCCTGCGGCGGTTGGCGTGCAGCCCGTAGGCGGTCAGCGCGGCCATGCTGGCAATCAGCAGCATCAGCACGGTGGCGTGCTGGAAGCCCAGCCCGGCCAGCCCGTCGAGCGAGAACGACAGCGCCAGCATGGCGATGGCCAGCAGCAGGTAGCCGGCGATGTCGAAGGGACCGAGGCCGGTCAGCCGCGCATTGGGCATGTAGCGCACCGTGGCCAGCGCGCCCAGCACGCCGACCGGCACGTTGATCAGGAAGATCCAGTGCCAGGACAGGGCCTGCGTCAGCCAGCCGCCCAGCGTGGGGCCGATCAGCGGGCCGATCATGCCGGGGATGGCGACGAAGCTCAGCGCCTGCAGGTACTGGTCGCGCGGGAAGGTGCGCAGCACCGCCAGGCGCCCCACCGGCAGCAGCATGGCCCCGCCCACGCCCTGCACCACGCGCGCGCCGATCAGGAAGTTCAGCGTCGGCGCGCAGGCGCACAGCAGCGAACCCGCCACGAACAGCCCGATCGCGGTCTGGAAGATGGTGCGGGTGCCGAAGCGGTCCGCCAGCCAGCCCGAGGCCGGGATCACCACCGCCATGGTCAGCGAGTAGGCGATCACCACGGACTGCATCCGCAGCGGACTCTCGCCCAGGCTGTGCGCCATCGACGGCAGCGCGGTGTTGACAATGGTCGAGTCCAGCGTCTGCATGAAGAAGCCGACCGCCACCACCCACAGCATGATGCGGCGGGTGTGGTCGTCGGGCTGGGGCGTGGTCATGTGGCGGGCTCCGGTCCGGCCAGCCCTCCGGGACCCGGTGTGCGCCGGCCAAAGCCGACACCTTAATGGCGTATGGCGGAACAGGCAAATCGCAATCAGGAAGCCGGGGACTTGCCGGCCTGTGCCCGGTTCGGCACCTGCCTCGACAATTTCCGCACGCAGGCTATCTTAGGGGTGTCAGTCCAGGCGCCATCCGGAAGGGCCGCCAGCACCCGGCGGCCGCCGTTGCGCGTGGAAAAGGCGATACGCGCATGAAAGAGGATTCATCCCCACGGCATAACTATGAGGATGCCCTGCTCGGCATCGTGCGGGCGATGTCTTCGGCAATGCGCCCGCCGGCCGAGGCCGAGGCGCAGGTGACGGTCTCGCTGGACAGCGCCCTCGAAGACGAACTGGGTTTCGACAGCCTGACGCGCGCCGAGCTGCTGACCCGCATCGAGCAAAGCTTCGGCGTCAGCCTGCCGGAACAGGTGCTGGGCCAGGCAGACACCCCGCGCGCCCTGCTGCGTGCCTTGCTCGCCGCCAGGGACCTGCCGCCAGGCGCCGCCGGCACGCACCTGCGGCAAGCCCGCCCGGCCCCGGCGGAACAGGCGCCCGACGGCGCCGCCACCTTGCCGGACGTGCTGCACTGGCACTTGCGCAGCCATCCGGAGCGCACCCACATCGTCTTGCAGGACGGCGCCGGCGAAGACACGAAGATCTGCTTTGCGCAACTGCACCGCCGCGCCGCGGCCATCGCCGCCGGGCTGGCCGCCCGCGGCGTGCGGGCGGGCACGACCGTGGCCATCATGCTGCCGACCAGCCCCGAGTACTTCTACTGCTTCTGCGGCATCCTGCTGGCAGGCGGGATTCCGGTGCCGCTCTATCCGCCGGCGCGGCTGGCGCAGATCGGCGACCACCTGCAGCGCCACGCCGGCATCCTGGCCAACGCGCAGGCGCCGGTCCTGATCACGGTTGCGCAGGCCAGGCCACTGGCCGCCCTGCTCAAGGCCAGCACGGGAACACTGCATAGCGTGCTGACGCCGGACGAACTGGAGGATAGCGCCGGCGCCCCGGTCCATGCGCTGCTGCGCGCGCACGACATCGCCCTGCTGCAATACACCTCGGGCAGCACCGGCTCGCCCAAGGGAGTCGTGCTCAGCCATGCCAACCTGCTGGCCAACCTGCGCGCCATGGGCAAGACCCTGGCCGTGGGCGCGCAGGATGTCTTTGTCAGCTGGCTGCCGCTCTATCACGACATGGGCCTGATCGGCGCCTGGCTGGGCAGCCTGTACTACGCATATCCGCTGGTGGTGATGTCGCCGCTTGCCTTCCTGGCGCGGCCCGAGCGCTGGCTCTGGGCGATCCACAAGTACCGCGGCACGCTCTCGGGCGGGCCCAACTTTGCCTACGAGCTGTGCCTGCGCAAGCTGGCCAGCGCCGACCTGGCGGGGCTGGACCTGTCCAGCTGGCGCTTCGCCTTCAATGGCGCCGAGCCCGTGAGCCTGCAGACCATGCGCGCCTTCATGGAGCGCTTTGCCCGCTACGGCCTGCGCCCGCAGGCCGCCGCTCCGGTGTACGGGCTGGCGGAGGCGTCGCTGGGCCTGACCTTTCCGCCGCTGGGCCGCGGGCTGGCCGCCGACCGCGTCGACCGCGCCGGCTTCACGCGCACTGGCGTGGCCGTGCCGGCCAGGCCCCTTGGCGAACGCGAGCCCCCTGACGAGCGCGGGCCGCTGGAATTCCCGTCCTGCGGCCGGCCGTTGTCCGGCCACGAAGTCCGCATCGTCGACGCCACCGGGCGCGAACTGGCCGAGCGGCATGAAGGATTGCTGCAGTTCCGCGGCCCTTCGGCCACCAGCGGCTATTACCGCAATCCGGAACAGACCCGCCTGTTGTTCGACCGCGGCTGGCTGAACACCGGGGATTATGCCTATATCGCTGCCGGCGAGGTCTTTATCACCGGGCGCGCCAAGGAGACCATCGTGCGCGGCGGCCGCAATATCTATCCCTATGAACTGGAGCAGGCAGTCGGCGCCATCCCCGGCATACGAAAGGGCTGCGTGGCCGTGTTCGGCAGCCCCGATCCGGACAGTGGCACCGAACGCATCGTGGTGATGGCGGAAACCGCCGAGAAGGATGTGCAGGCACGCCGCGCGCTGCACCGGCAGGCGCTGCAGACCGCGCTGGATGTGCTTGGCATGCCGCCGGACCGTATCGCCCTGGTGCCGCCGCACAGCATCCTGAAGACCTCGAGCGGCAAGATCCGGCGTGCCGCCTGCCGCGAGCGCTTCGAGCACGGTCGCCCCGGCCGCGGCGTGCAAGCACCCTGGCTGCAGATTGCGCGCTTTGGCTGGCGGGCGCTGCGGCCAGGGCTGCGGCGCGGCCGGCAGACTGCCGCGGGCCTGTCCTACGCGCTCTATACCTGGATCCTGTTCGCAGCGCTGGCGCCTGTGACCTGGCTGGCAGCGGTTGCGCTGCACCGGCCGGCACTGGGCTGGACCTTCAGCCACCACGCCGCCCGGCTGTTGCTCAGGCTGGGCGCGCTACCCTGGTTCGTGCAAGGGCTTGAGCACCTGCCGCGCGACCGGCCCTGCGTCCTGGTCTCGAACCACGCCAGCTACCTGGACGGCATCGTGCTGGTGGCGGCGCTGCCCGCGCCGGTGTGCATGGTTGCCAAGCGCGAACTGCAGGGCCAGCGCATTCCCGGCACCTACCTGGCGAGCATCGGCGCCGACTTTATCGATCGCTTCGACACCGTGCGCGAGCACGAGGACGTGGAGCGCGTGGTGGCGGCAGTGCGTGCCGGGCAGTCGGCGCTGTTCTTCCCGGAAGGCACCTTCGGGCGCGCGCCGGGGCTGCAGGCCTTCCGCTCGGGCGCTTTCCTGGCGGCGGCGCGGGCCGGCGCGCCGGTGGTGCCCATTGCCATTCGCGGCACCCGCTCAGTGCTGCGCGACGGCCAGTGGCTGCCGCGCCGGGGGCCGATCGGCGTGGTCATCGGCACCCCGCTCTGGCCGGACGGGGCAGACTGGCCGGCCGCCATGCGCCTGCGCAACACCGCCCGCGCCGAGATCCTGCATTACTGCGGCGAACCGGATGCGCGGCGCACGACACACCGGGATGCAGGGCGGGGCTAGACCGAATGTATCGCCCTGCCCCCTTGCGGCGCGACGCAGACGGCGGCACGCAGCCCCACGAAGAAGCGGCGTGACGTTCAGTACAAGACTTCCAGCGCGTCGAACAACTCGCTGTCCTTCTGCGCCGCCGAGCGGGAGCGGCGGCGGATCTCCTGCTGCAGGCAGTCGGTGAAGCACTGCGCCGCGGGACTGCGCACCGCGTTATGGCGCGTGATGATGCCTAGCCGGCTGGTCTCGAACTGCTCGGCCAGCGCAAAGGCGTGGACCCAGCCGCGCATCGGCTCGGTCAGCAGCAGCGGCCGCGGGCAATAACTGATCATGCCGGCATTGCGGATCAACTCCAGCAGCAATGCGGTGGAGTGTGCGCAATGCAGCCGCGCCGGATCGATCCGGGCTTCATGCTGCCAGAACAGGTTGCGCATGAAGGACTCGTAGCTGGCCGCGGTGTAGTTGACGACCCAGTCCTGCTCCAGCAGTCCGTGCAGCGACCGCTCTCCCGCGCACGGGTGCCCGCGCCGCGCGATCACGCACGAGGTGTAGGCAAGCAGCGGCTCGCACTCGAATTCCTGCGTGGACATCGCGGCCGTGAACGGCCCCACCGCAAAGTCCAGCGTGCCTTCACGCAGGCGGGGCAAGGCCACCGCGGTCAGGCCTTCGAAGATCTCCACCTGCACGCCCGGCATGCGTTCGCGAAAACGCAGCAGCACGCGCGGCAGGAAGGTCAGCATGACCCACGGCGTGACGCTGATGCTCAGGCGCCCCACTCCTTCGCCGCGCAGCGTGGCCAGCTCCTCACTGGCGCGGGCGAGCTGCCCGACCACCAGCCGGGCATGGCCCAGCATGCGCTGCCCCGCCTCGGTCAGCGCCACGCCGCTGGCGGTGCGCAACAGCAAGGGCAGCCGCGCCTCGCTTTCCAGCTCGCGCAGCGCCTTGGTGACGGCTGCCTGCGACAGCCCGACCAGCCGGGCGGCGGCGCGGATGCTGCCGGCATCGGCCACGGCGACCAGGGCCTGGATCTGGTGGAGTTTCATCGTCATGGCGGCTCGGGATGGTGACAACCAATGGTTGTCAGGATAACAGCATTGCGGCTATCGGCACGTGCGGCGGCTGCATAAGATGGCTCCACACAATTCCCCGACAAGATCCTCCGGAGACCCCATGCATCCCGATCCCGTCCTGCCCGGCATCCGCGCCATCGAAGCCGAGATGGTCGACCTGCGCCACCGCATCCACGCCCACCCCGAGCTTGGCTTCGAGGAATTCGCCACCAGCGACCTGGTGGCGGAGTGCCTGCAGGCCTGGGGCTATGCCGTGCATCGCGGCCTGGGCGGCACCGGCGTGGTGGGCACGCTGCGTCACGGCGAAGGCCGCGCCATCGGGCTGCGCGCGGACATGGATGCGCTGCCGATCCACGAATCCACGGGCCTGCCCTACGCCAGCAAGATCGACGGCAAGATGCATGCGTGCGGCCATGACGGCCACACCGCCACGCTGCTGGCCGCGGCCCGGTACCTGGCCGGGCACAAGCCGTTCCAGGGCACGCTGCATGTCATCTTCCAGCCGGCCGAGGAAGGCATGGGCGGCGCGCGCGAGATGATCCGGGACGGCCTGTTCCGCCTGTTCCCGTGCGACGCCGTGTTCGCGCTGCACAACATGCCCGGCCACCCGACCGGCAAGTTCGGCTTCCTGGGCGGGCCGTTCATGGCCTCGTCCGACACCGTCACGATCCGCGTCACCGGGCGCGGCGGCCACGGCGCGGTGCCGCACCGGGCGGTCGACCCGGTGGTAGCGTGCGCATCGATGGTGATGGCCTTGCAGTCGGTGGTGGCGCGCAACGTGAACCCGCTCGACATGGCCATCGTGACCGTCGGTGCGATCGAGGCCGGCAAGGCGCCCAACGTGATCCCGGAGAGCGCAGAGCTGCGCCTGTCGGTGCGCGCGCTGAAGGCCGAGGTGCGCGACCTGCTGCAGGCACGCATCACCGCATTGGCGCATGCCCAGGCCGAAGGCTTCGGCGCCAGCGCCGAGGTGCACTACGACCGCCGCTATCCGGTGCTGGTCAATGACCCGGCCACCACGGACATGGCCCGCGAGGTCGCGCGCGAATGGCTGGGCGAGAACGGCCTGATCGACAACATGGTGCCGCTGACCGGCAGCGAGGACTTCTCTTTCATGCTGGAAGAATGCCCGGGCTGCTACCTGATCGTCGGCAACGGCGATGGCGAGGGCGGCTGCATGGTGCACAACCCCGGGTACGACTTCAACGACGCCTGCCTGCCGCTTGCGGCCACCTACTGGGTCAAGCTGGTCGAGCGCTACCTGCGCTGAGCCCCACCACGCCACCAACAATGACCGGTCCCGAGGCCGGCACCACCCCACCCACGGAGACACCGAATGTCCACTTCCCTGCCCGCGCAGCCGCTCGACGGCGAGTTTGCCGCGCGCCCGGCCAGCCGTGCCGCGCCGCGCCGGCGCGTGATTGCCGCCATCACCATCGGCAACGGCCTTGAATTCTACGATTTCACCGTTTACAGCTTCTTCGCGGTGCTGATCGGCAAGCTGTTCTTTCCGGTCAGCGGCAGCTTCGGCCAGCTGATGCTGTCGCTGGCCACGTTTGGCGTGGGCTTCGTCGCGCGCCCGCTCGGCGGCCTGCTGATCGGGCTCTATGCCGACCGTGTCGGACGCAAGCCGGCGATGGCGCTGACGCTGTGGCTGATGGGGCTGGGCTCGCTGCTGTTCGTGGTTTCGCCCACCTATGCGCAGGCCGGGCTGGCCGCGCCGCTGCTGATTGTGCTGGCGCGGCTGCTGCAGGGCTTTGCGCTGGGCGGCGAGGTCGGGGCCTCCACGGCGCTGCTGATGGAATACGCCGACGACCACTCGCGCGGCTACTACGGCAGCTGGCAGCTGTTCAGCCAGGGCGTCAGCGTGCTGTTGGGGGCGGTGGTCGGGCTGTCGCTGACCAACGGGCTGTCGCCTGACGCGCTGCAAGGCTGGGGCTGGCGCGTGCCGTTCGCCATCGGCATCCTGGTCATTCCGCTCGGCCTCTATATCCGCCGGCATCTGGAGGAAACCGCCGAAGCCCCCGGCGCCGATGCGCCAGGCCACGAACGCGCCGGCCTGTCGGAGATCTTCCGCGGGCACGGCCGCGTGGTGGTGGCCGGCGTGCTGGTCACGATCGGAGGCACCTCCGCCACCTACATCGTGCTGCACTACATGACCAGCTACGCGGTGACGGTGCTGAAGATCCCGCTCGGGCTCAGCATGGCCGCCGGCTGCGTCGCCGCGCTGGTGCAGGTGGCGCTGTCCGCGTATGCCGGCAGGCTGTCCGACCGCATCGGCCGCAAGCCCGCCATCCTGTGGTCGCGCGTGGCGATGCTGGTGCTGGTCTACCCCGCCTTCCTGCTGCTCAACGCGCGGCCGTCGCTCGGCACGCTGCTGGCCGTGGTCGCGATGCTGGCCCTGCCGCTGGTGCTGAACGTGGTGCCGTCCGTGGTGCTGATCACCGAGCTGTTCCCGCGCCGCATCCGCGCCAGCGGGTTATCGGTGGTCTATTGCATCGGCGTGCTGGTGTTCGGCGGCTTCGCGCAGCTGATCGCCACCTGGCTGATCGAACTCACCGGCAATGCCAGCGCGCCGGCGCTATATGTGATCGGCTGCGGCCTGATTTCGCTGATCGGGCTGGCGATGGTGCCGGAGACGGCGGGCAAGCGGCTGGACTGACGGTTGCGGACCAGGCGCCGGACAAGATCCGGCGCCTGGTCGAGCAACGGGCGGTCCACCATCTTGCCGTCTGCCGCTCCGTCGCCGCCCTATCGACCGGCCAGCCCTGCCAGCTCAGCCGTCCGCTGCGCCACAAAATCCCGCAGTACCCGCAGCAGCGGCGTAACCTGCCGCCGCCCCGGCACCACCATGTAAAGCGGCGACGCCTCCGTGCCCCAGTCCGTGCACAGCGCCTGCAAGCGCCCTTCGGCCAGGTCCCCGGCCACATCGAAATAAGCCTTGTATGCGATGCCCTTGCCGAGCAGCGCCCAGCGGTGCACGGCATCGCCGTCGTTGGACACATTGAAGGCCCGCACGCGCACCGTGGCGGCTTCGGTGCCATGGCGCCAGAAGCGCCAGCGGTCATGCACTTCGTCGCCGAGCATGTAGCACAGGCAGTTGTGTTCCGATAGCGCCAGCGGCGTGTCGGGGACGCCGTGCCGCGCCAGGTATTGCGGCGACGCGCACAGCACGCGGCGATTCTCGGGCGCCACCGGCAGCGCCACCAGGTTGGAGTCCGGCGGCTCGCCATAGCGGAACGCCGCGTCCACCGGGTCGCTGTAGATATTGGTAACGCGGTCGGTCAGGTGCAGGCGGATCTCCACCTGCGGGTGCAGTGCCTGAAAGGCATCGAGCCAAGGCAGCAGCAGGTTGCGGCCGAAATCCGACGTTGCCGACAGCTTCAGCGCGCCGCGGAAGGCCTGCACGCCGGTGGCCAGTTGCTGGCCGACTTGCTGCAGCGCGTCCAGCGCCGGCCGGCCTTGTGCCAGCAGCAGCTCACCCGCCTGCGTCAGCCGCATGGTGCGGGTGGAACGCACGAACAACTGCACGCCCAGCTCGGCCTCCAGCCGCTTGAGCGCGGCGCTGGCGGCAGCCGGGGTCAGGTCCAGCGCGCGCGCGGCGGCCGACAGGCTGCCGCTGTCGGCGGTGCGCACAAAGATATCCAGGTCTTGCAGGGCCTTCATGAGTCGATTCCTGGGGCGTGCTGTGATTTTCAAATATTAATTGATAATCGTAGCAAACAGCGCGAGGCTCTTCAAAGGAAGAACCAATTGGAGAAGGACGGACCGGATGTCGCATGCATGCTTCCACGCCAATGGACTGCTGTTGCGGCGGCATAAGCCATGCCCCGGAACCTGCTAAAGACCACGCCCACCCGGCCGTTAAGTATGAGTTGGCCAGGCAAGACAGGCAGCCGGAACGCCGGCGCCTGCACTTCTGGGGTGGTGGAGTCTGAACAGAACGGGGAGAGAGACATGCAGAACCTGGGGATTCGCATACGCCTGGGCGCGGCGTTCGGCGCCATGTGGTCGCTGATGGCAATCGGGATCGCGGTGGCATTGCCGCGGCTGCAGGATGCGGACGATGCGCGCCGCCTGCTGATCGCGCTGGGCGTGGGCGGGCTATGCCTGGCGGTGGGCGCGGTCTGGGCACTGGCGCGCAGCATCGAGGCGCCGTTGTCCGAAGCCGTCTACATAGCCGAAACCGTGGCAGCTGGCGACCTCAGCCAGGAGTTCGACACCGAGCGCGGCGGTGAATTTGGCCGGCTGCTGGGCGGCCTGGGCGAGATGGAGGACATGCTGACCGACCTGGTGACGCGCATCCGCGCCTCCACCGATTCGATCACCACCGCTTCGCTCCAGATTGCCGCGGGCAATACCGACCTTTCGCAGCGCACGGAAGAGCAGGCGGCGGCGCTGGAAGAGACCGCATCGAGCATGGGCGAGCTGACCTCGATGGTGCAGCAGAACACCGAACGCGCGCGCGCCGCCAACGGGCTGGCGGCAACCGCATCGGGCATCGCCGCGCGCGGTGGCGAGGTGGTGGGCAATGTGGTGCAGACCATGTCGGCGATCAGCGCCAGCTCGCGCAAGGTCACGGACATTATCGAAGTGATCGAAGGCATTGCCTTCCAGACCAATATCCTGGCGCTGAACGCCGCGGTGGAAGCGGCGCGCGCCGGCGAGCAGGGCCGCGGCTTTGCCGTAGTGGCGGGCGAGGTGCGCACGCTGGCGCAACGCAGTGCGTCGGCGGCGCGCGAGATCAAGCAGCTGATCGACGATTCGGTGCAGCAGGTGGACAGTGGCTCGGCGCTGGTGGGCCAGGCCGGGGAAACCATGCAGGAGATCGTCCAGGCGGTGGCCAGCGTGACCGGGCTGCTGGGCGAGATCACCGCGGCGTCTGAACAGCAGAGCACTGGCATCGCGCAGGTCAATGAGGCCGTGGCGCAGATGGACACCGTGACGCAGCAGAATGCGGCGCTGGTGGAGCAGGCGGCCAGCGCTTCGCAGGCGCTGGCGGGCCAGGCTACCGAACTGCAGCGCGTGGTGGGGGAATTCAAGCTGGATGCGGAACCGTCAGCACAGGCACCGGGGCATGGCGCATTCAGACAGGCTGCGGCGTTCGCCTGATGTAGGCATCCCGACTGATTGGGTGCTCCCTCTCCCGCTTGCGGGAGAGGGTTGGGGTGAGGGCGGGAGTCTCCACGAAGTACAGCCGGTGGTTTGCCAGCGCCTGCCCTCACCCCCGGTTGCTCTCCCGCAAGCGGGGGGAGCAAACCGACAGTAAGTTAGACCGTGACGCCAGCCGGCAGCACCGCCTGCACCGCCGCGGCAAAGCGCTCGACAATCCGGTCGATATCCTGCGGCGTGCAAATAAACGGCGGTGCGAACAGCACGTGGTCGCCATGCACGCCATCGACCGTGCCCCCCATCGGATAGACCAGCAGGCCATTCTGCATCGCGGCGGATTTCAGCCGCGCATGCGTCTTCAGCGCGGGATCGAGCGTGGCTTTGCTGCCGCGGTTGGCCACGAACTCCACCCCGACGAACAGGCCGCGTCCGCGGATATCGCCCAGGTTGGGATGATCACCCAGCGCCTCGTGCAGCCGTGCGCGCAGTTGCTCGCCGCGCGCCAGCACATTGGCCAGCAAGTTGTCTTCGGCGATGGTGCGCTGTACCGCCAGCGCCGCGGCGCAAGCGGTGGCATGCCCGATATAGGTGTGGCCGTGCTGGAAGAAGCCGCTGCCGCCGACGATGGCGTCGTAGATCCGGCGCGTCGACAACATCGCGCCGATCGGCTGGTAGCCCGCGCCCAGGCCCTTGGCGATGGTGACGATATCGGGCGCCACGCCGTCCTCTTCGCACGCGAACAGGTAGCCGGTGCGGCCCATGCCTGACATCACTTCGTCCAGGATCAGCAGCACGCCGTACTTGTCGCACACGGCGCGGATGCGCTTCAGGTAGTCGCCCACTGGCGGCACCGCGCCGGCGGTGGCGCCCACCACGGTTTCGGCGACGAAGGCGGCCACGGTGTCGGGGCCCAGTTCCAGCAACTTCGCTTCCAGTTCGTCGGCCAGGCGCTGTGCGTATTGCGCATCGGTTTCGCCGGCCTGCTGGTCGCGGTAGGCATAGCACGGCGACACGTGGTGCGCCGGCACCAGCAGCGGCAGGAACGGCTCGCGCCGCCACGCGTTGCCGCCGATGGCCAGCGCCCCCAGCGTATTGCCATGGTAGCTCTGGCGGCGCGCGATGAAGTGGCGGCGGCTAGGCCGCCCCACTTCAACAAAATACTGGCGCGCCAGCTTCAGCGCTGACTCCACCGCTTCGGAGCCGCCCGAGACAAAGTAGACATGGTCCAGGTCGCCGGGCGCGGCTTGCACGAGCGTGTCAGCCAGGGTCTCGGACACCTCGGTGGTGAAGAACGAGGTATGCGCGTAGGCGATGGTGTCGAGCTGCGACTTGATCGCCTCGATCACGCGCGGATGGCCGTGACCCAGGCACGACACGGCGGCGCCGCCGGAGGCGTCCAGATAGCGGCGGCCTTCGCTGTCGATCAGTTCGATCCCCTGCCCGGCAACGGCAACGGGCAGCTTCTGGCGCGGATTGCGATGGAATACGTGGGTCATGATGGTGTTAAGGCTGTGCCCGGCGGCACTTCAGGGGTATGCCGCGGCGATGCCTACGCAGTATAAGTATGAGTCCGGCCCTTATGCAACATATGTTTCACAACGCCGTGCAACTCACGTCAGCGCTTTGCCACGAAGGAGAGCAACGATAGTCAGGCCATGAAGATACAAATGTTTCATCAATGGCTGCGCAGCTGGTGCCGGAGGCGTGCGCGCCGCGCTGCATTCGGAGCCGGGGCTGGGTCGCTGATCGCCTGCCATTGGCATATTTGCAACCTTATGGTTGCACTATTGCGCCCAACCGCCTAACATGCAACCATGACGTTGCATATTCAATCCTGCACAGGAGACCGGACATGACTTCAGCGACTGACCGCATCGAGCGCAGCATCCTGCTGGCCGCCCCTATCGACCGCGTCTGGCATGCGCTGGCCGACGCCGACACTTTCGGCAGCTGGTTTGGCGTGAAATTCGACGGCGTGACCTTCGCGCCCGGCAAGCGCGCCGTGGGCAGCATCACCTATCCCGGCTACGAATACCTGAAGTTCGATGTGGAGGTCGAGCGCATGGAGCCGCCCCGGCTGCTGTCCTGGCGCTGGCATCCGGCGCCGATGGAGCGCGGCCGCGACTATTCGGCCGAGCCGCCCACGCTGGTGGTGTTCGCGCTGAAGGAAGCCGAAGGCGGCACGCTGCTGACCGTGGTCGAATCCGGCTTCGACCAGATCCCGCCCGAACGCCGCATGGAGGCCTTTCGCATGAACAGCGGCGGCTGGGACGGCCAGATGGAAAACATCCGCAAGCATGTCAGCGGCGCAGCCTGAGACCTCTCCCGCACTGGCGCTGCATGACGCCGCGACCGTCTTCGCCGCGCTTGGCGACGAAACCCGGCTGCGGCTGGTGGCGGCGCTGTGCGCGGGCGGCGCGATGTCGATCGCGCAGCTGACCGCGGGCAGCGCCATGACGCGGCAGGCGGTCACCAAGCACCTTGAGGTGTTGTCCCAGGCTGGGCTCGTGCGCGACAGCAAGAGCGGGCGCGAGCGCCTGTGGCAGTTCGAGCCGGGCCAGGTCGAAGCCGCGCGCCGGTCGCTGGAAGCGATCGGCCGGCAATGGGAATTCGCGCTGGCGAAGCTGAAGCTGGCGGTGGAGACCAGTCACTAGCTGACATCGCTGATTGTGCTGCCGATTTGCTCCCTTCGTGGGCCGTGGACACCCTGCCGCTCGCCGCTATACTGAGGGCCCCGCCCATCACAGCGAGAGGAAGCGCGCAGTGGCTGACCACGACCTGTCCAGGCTCAAAATCGACCGGAGCGCCGCCGCGGCCGGCGCCCGCATCCGCCCCCGGCGCAGGTGGCTGCGTTATGCAGTCATTGCGCTGGTCCTGCTGGCCCTGGCCGGCATCGGCGTTCGCCTGGCCGGCCCGCGCGCGGTGCAGACCGCCACGGTCACCTCCGCCTACCCCACCCAGAATTTCACGCTGCTCAATGCCACCGGCTATGTCGTGCCGCAGCGCAAGGCTGCGGTCGCGTCCAAGGCGCAGGGCCGGCTGGAATGGCTGGGCGTGCTGGAGGGCTCGCGCGTGAAGAAGGACGAGATCATCGCGCGGCTGGAGAGCAAGGACGTCGCCGCCTCGTTCGCCCAGGCCCAGGCCCAGGTCCAGGTGGCGCAGGCCAGCCTGGCGCTGCAGCAGGCCGAACTGAAGGACGCCGAGGTGAACCTGCGCCGCTCCAGGATGCTGATCGTGCCGAACGCCATCTCGCGCACCGAGTACGACGCCGCCGTGGCGCGCTTTGACAAGGCACAGGCATCGGTCAACAGTGCGCGCGCGTCGATCGCCTCGGCGCAGGCCAATGCCCGCGCGGCCGAGGTCGCGGTCGAGCAGACCGTGGTGCGCGCGCCGTTCGATGGCGTGGTGCTGGTCAAGCATGCCAACGTGGGCGACAACATCACCCCCTTCTCCGCCGCGGCCGACACCAAGGGGGCGATCGTGACCATCGCCGACATGGAGACGCTGGAAGTGGAAGCCGACGTCGCCGAATCCAATATCGGCAAGATCCGCGCCGGCCAGCCGTGCGAGTTGCTGCTGGATGCGCTGCCGGGGCTGCGCATGGCCGGGCAGGTGTCGCGCATCGTGCCGACGGTGGACCGCTCCAAGGCCACCGTGCTGGTCAAGGTGCGCTTTGTCGACCGCGATGCGCGCGTGCTGCCGGACATGAGCGCCAAGGTCGCCTTCCTGTCGCACGCGGCATCGGCCAGGGACCGCGAGCCGGTGGTGGCGGTGCAGCCCGCCGCGGTGGTCACGCGCAATGGCGGCCGGCAACTGGCCTATGTGGTGAGAGACGGCAGGGCGCATGAGGTGCAGGTCACGACCGGCGACAAGCTGGGCGAGCTGGTGGCCGTGCAGGGCGTCAAGCCCGGCGACGTGCTGGTGCTGTCGCCGGGCGACAAGCTCAGCGACGGCGACCGCATCACCGTGACCAGGCCGTGAAGGGGCCAACATGAGCGCAGCGCCCCTGGTGCAGATCCGCCACGTCGCCAAATCCTATCGGCGCGGCGTGCAGACCGTGCCGGTGCTGACCGATATCTCGCTGGAAATCGGCGAAGGCGATTTCGTTGCGCTGATGGGGCCGTCGGGATCGGGCAAGAGCACGCTGCTGAACCTGATCGCGGGCGTCGACCGGCCCGACAGCGGCACGCTGAGCGTGGCAGGACTGGATATCACGCGGCTGCCCGAAGCGGAACTGGCCGACTGGCGCGCCGCCAACGTCGGCTTTATCTTCCAGTTCTACAACCTGATGCCGGTGCTGTCCGCGTTCGAGAACGTGGAGCTGCCGCTGATGCTGACCAGCCTGCCGCGCGCGGAACGGCGCGCGCGCGTGGAACTGGTGCTGGACATGGTCAACCTGGCCGACCGCATGAGCCACTATCCGTCGGAGCTGTCGGGCGGCCAGCAGCAGCGCGTGGCGATCGCGCGCGCGCTGATCACCGACCCGGCACTGATCGTCGCGGACGAGCCCACCGGCGACCTCGACCGCACCTCCGCCGCCGAGATCCTGGCGATGATGCAGCGGCTCAATGCCGATGCCGGCAAGACCATCATCATGGTCACTCACGATGCGCACGCGGCGGCCGCGGCCGGATCCCTGGTGCACCTGGAGAAGGGAGAGCTGATCCGTGGCGAGGTTGCCTAAGCCCGCATGTACGCGCTCAAGCTGATCACCCGCAACGCGCTGCGGCACAAGCTGCGCACCGCGCTGACGGTGTTCGGGCTGGTGATCGCGGTGCTGGCGTTCGGGCTGCTGCAGACGGTGATCGACGCCTGGTACGCGGGCGCCTCGGCGGCGTCCAGCGCGCGGCTGGTCACGCGCAATGCGATCTCGCTGGTGTTTCCGCTGCCGCTGAGCTATGAGAACCGCATCAAGGGCGTCGACGGCGTGACCTCGGTGGCGCGCTCGAACTGGTTCGGCGGCGTCTATCGCGACCCCAAGAATTTCTTCGCGCAGTTTGCGGTATCGAACAACTATCTCGACCTCTACCCGGAGTTCATCGTGCCCGACCAGCAGCGCGCCGACTACCAGCGCGACCGCAAGGGCGCGCTGGTCGGGCGCCAGCTGGCCGACCAGTTCGGCTTCAAGATCGGTGACGTGGTCCCGATCAAGGGGACCATCTACCCTGGCACCTGGGAATTCGTGGTGCGCGGCATCATGGAAGGGCGCGACGAGAGCACCATCACGCGCCAGATGGTGTTCCACTGGGAATACCTGAACGAGACCGTGCGCAAGCGCACCCCGCGCCAGGCCGACCAGGTCGGCGTCTATGTGCTGGGCGTGGGCAATCCTGACAACACTGCCGCGATCTCGCGCAATGTCGACGCGGTGTTCCGCAATTCGCTGGCGGAAACGCTGACCGAGACCGAGCAGGCCTTCCAGCTGGGCTTTGTCGCCATGTCCAACCAGATCATCGCCGCGATCCGCGTGGTGTCCTACGTGGTGATCGTCATCATCATGGCGGTGATGGCCAATTCGATGGCGATGAGCGCGCGCGAGCGCACCGTGGAGTACGCCACGCTCAAGGCGCTGGGCTTCGGCCCCGGCTTCCTGGCGCTGCTGGTGTTCGGCGAATCGCTGGCGATCTGCGTGGCCGGCGGCACGCTCGGCATGCTGGCCACGCCGCCGGTGGCCTCCGCCTTCAAACAGGCGGTGGGCGGGGTGTTCCCGGTCTTCACCGTGTCGCCGCAGACCATGCAGCTGCAGGCGGCCTGCGCGCTGGCGGTGGGCGTCTTTGCCGGCATCGTGCCGGCGGTGCAGGCCGCGCGCGTGCGCATCGTCGAGGGCCTGCGGGCCATCGGCTAGCGCACGAAAGGCTGACGTGGCGATCCCGCTGACCTATATCGCGCGCAACCTGTGGGCCCGGCGCCTGACCACCGCGCTGACCGCGGCCGGGCTGGCGCTGGTGGTCTTTGTCTTCGCCACCATGCTGATGCTCGATGCCGGGCTGAAGAAGACGCTGGTCACAACCGGCGAGCAGAACAACGTGGTGGTGATCCGCAAGGGCGCCGAGACCGAGATCCAGAGCGCGGTCGCCCGCGACCAGGCCAGCATCATGGAAATGCACCCGGCCGTGGCCATGAATGGCGCGGGCCGGCCGCTGGCCTCGCGCGAGGCGGTGGTGCTGATCTCACTCACCAAGGCCAGCACCGGGCAACCATCCAACGTGGTGATCCGCGGTATCTCGCCGCCGGGCCTGGACCTGCGCCCGCAGGTGCGGCTGGTGGCCGGGCGCATGTTCCGCCCGGGCTCGTCCGAGATCATTGCCGGCAGCAGCATCGCCGGCGGCTTTGCGGGCGTGCAGATCGGCCAGCACCTGCGCTTTGCCCAGCGCGACTGGACCGTGGTGGGGCATTTCGATGCCGGCGGCAGCGGTTTCGACTCCGAGATCTGGGGCGACGTGGACCAGCTGATGCAGTCGTTCCGGCGCAATGCATATTCGTCGATGGTGGTCAGGCTGGCGGATACCGCGCTGTTCGAGCGCTTTCGCGCAGATATCGACGTCGACCCGCGCCTGGCGGACGAGGCCAAGCGCGAGCAGACCTTCTACAGCGACCAGTCCAAGGCCCTGTCCAGCTTTATCAATATCCTGGGCTTCACGCTGTCCACCATTTTCTCGATCGCGGCGATGATCGGCGCCATGATCACCATGTATGCCTCGGTGGCCAACCGCGTGGCCGAGATCGGCACGCTGCGCGCGCTCGGTTTCAAGCGTGTCAACGTACTCACCGCCTTCCTGATCGAAGCCGCGCTGCTGGGGCTGGTGGGCGGCGTCGCGGGACTGGCATGCGCGGCGCTGATGCAGTTCGCATCGTTCTCGACCACCAACTTCCAGACCTTCGCGGACCTCTCGTTCCGCTTCATCCTGACGCCGGGCATTGCCTTGCAGACGCTGGCGTTCTCGATGGTGATGGGGCTGGTGGGCGGCTTCCTGCCGGCGGTGCGGGCGGCGCGGATGAATATCGTGGACGCATTGCGGGCGCGCTAGGTCAAGCGTCGCCGGCCAGGGCGCTGGACGCACGGCGCCAACGCGGCAGCAGCCCGGCCCCGGCAAAGCCTGCCGTGGCGCCTGCGGCGTCCCAGACGCGGACGAAGTAGCGGATACGCTGGCCGGCTTCAGCGCCGGCCCGAAACCCCGTAGAAAGTCCCGGCGCGTGGATTAGACACCACATAAGCGTGGCGCTGCGCCCAGAACTGTGCGGTACGGAAGGCATCTGCCTCGCGCTCGCTCCATGCCGTCGCAAGCAACGGCATGGCCTCGGCATCGGTGGTGAGATAGACGCGCGCCTGATAGCGGGCGGATTGCAGCGTGCCGGTACGGATGGTGCGGATCGTGACGTGGAGGGTCATAGGCAGCTTCTCGACTAGGCGACTACCAAATCATAACCACTTCCGTGTGTTGGATTGGTGAAACCGTTGCGAATGTGCTAAGGCGCGACAGTGCGGTCAGGTTTTGGCTCCGGAGCTGAAGTAGTCTCGCCAGCCTTGTGTTTGACCGACATTTTTGCGTCGCTTGAATCACTTATCGTGCCTGCGGCGGGTATCTGTCGATGGATCGACGGCCCTGGTTTCGCCCCTGAAGGGGCGACCTACTTTTGTCCGAGCGACAAAAGTAGGCAAAAACGCGTCGCCTCAGGCGGCTGGCCATCCATTCCTCGGTGTGGGTGGTTCAGGCGGTGGTGATTTCCAGTCGATGGGGTCGGTAGTTCGACCCTGCTACGCACCCTGTCTGTGCCTGCTTCGACGGACTATTGGACGAACCCGACTTTAGGCTGTTGGCAGCCTACTAACCACGGCGTCGGTCGGACGCCTTCGGCTGCGCTGCGCGCACGTCCTGACGTGGCAGAACCGGCGGCTACGTCCTGATTTTTTTCCTTTGGCCCGGCATCATTCACGACAACGCCGTGCGAGCGCAGCGACGCACTCCGTGCCCGAGCCCCCGACCTACGATACTGAGTGCGCGCAGCGCAGCCGTAGGCGTCCTACCGATAACCTCGTTAGAAGGCTGCCAACAGCCTAAAGTCGGGTTCGTTCAATAGTCCCTGGACGCAAGGCACATCCCGGGAGCGTAGCAGGCCTGAACCACCAACCCCATCGAACGGAAATCACCACCGCCCGAACCACCCACACCGCGGAATTGGTGGCCAGCCGCCTGAGGCGACGCGTTTTTTGGTTACTTTTTGGCGCTCGGCCAAAAAGTGACCCGCCCAGCAGGGCGGAACCAGGCGGTAAAACCTACGACAACATCGAACCCGACCGACATAACCAAGCAACCCAACAAGCAGGAATCCCACCAAAACACCCCGCAACCACTGCAACGCCCAGAGAAAAAAAGGCCGATCAAACCAACCGGCCCAACGAACCCCGCAATACCAGCCGCAGGTGTCGATATGAGAGTTAAGCACTCGCCCAGGCAGGCTTCGCAGCCTGCCGGACGGGCATCAGGCGGCTACGCTCAGAAGCGGTGACGCAGGCCGATCGTGGCACCGGTCTGGTTCTCGCCGGCCACCACGGTACCAACCCCATTCAGGCCCAGCGCCGAACCGGACTTGTTCTTCGCGTAACCAACATTCAGGTACACGTCGGTACGCTTGGACAGCGAATAGTCCGCCGACAGCACGAACATCCACGGATCCGCACTGCTGTCGCGCATATCGGTGTAGTACGCCGCGCCGGTCAACTGGAGCGCAGGCGTGAAGCGGTACTGTGCGCCGGCCCAGTACACGTTGCTGCGGGTCGATGTCGCGGTGGCGGCAGACACGCCGTCGTCGCTCAGCCAGCGGTAGCCGGCGAACACCTTGGCTTCGCCGAAGGCATAGGCAGCACCCACCGCGGCGCGCTTGGCAGCACGGTCCTGCAGCGCCACGGTGGCACCCTGGTACTGGTCATAGGCGGCGCCGACAGAGAAGCCGCCCGCGGCGTACGACAGGCCGCCGCCGAAGTTGCGCGCGACCTTGGGGGCGCCCGGGACTTCGCCGTTGTTGTCGCGGCCGAAGCTGTAGAAGCCAGTGGCGGTCAGGCCGCCAAACTTGCCGGTGTACTTGATGGCGTTGTCGGCGCGGCCATTGAAGGCCGAGTCAACGCTGTTGAGCGAGTAGCGCGGGCCCACGGCCATCGGGTCGAAGGCGCCGAACAGGTCGTACAGCGCGTTCTGCTGGCGGCCCAGCGTGACCGCGCCCCAGCCGCCCTGCAGGCCGACATAGGCCTGGCGGCCGAACAGGCGGTTGCCCTGGGCCGAGGTGCCGGTGTCGATGTCGAAGCCGCTCTCCAGCACGAAGATGCCCTTCAGGCCGCCGCCCAGGTCTTCGGTGCCGCGCAGGCCCCAGCGCGAGCCGGACAGGTTGCCCGAGTTCAGGCGCGTGGCGGTGCCCTGGGCGCCGTTGCTGCCCGGCACGTGGCTGATCACTTCGACGCCGGCATCGACGATGCCGTAAAGCGTCACGTTCGACGCGGCCTGGGCCGACGCCACCCCGGATGCGGCCGACGCGGCCGCTGCTGCCGTCATTGCAAGGAGAGCTTTCTTCACTGTGATTTCTCTGTGTTCTGTTTGAGGCACGACACCGCGCCGGACCCAAGGCCAGGTCGGCAAGGGGGCCAACCCGATCGAGCCGGGCAACCCGGCAACGGCGCTTCGTCCGCACAAGTTGCGGCCTCGGCATTGTGGCGGCGCAATATGAATCCTTTGTGACCCATGCTTTGCAGCAGGAAGTGGCGGATAACCCCGAATGGGGGTTATCCCTGTAACCAAGGGGAACGTTTTGGTAGGATGCAGTCTTTTCCGACGACGGTAATGCCAGTGTCCCGTGCCGCCATGCGCCAGTGCCTCGACCGCTTCGCCTCATGAAGCTGGCTGAGATCAAGACCCGGCTTGCCCCGCTGCTCGCCTCACTGCCTGCCCGGCTCCGGCAACGCTTGTCAGGACTGGCCGCGCGCACCGCACGCGCCGGGCTGACCCGGCCCGGGACGCTGCGCCCCACCCGGCGCGGCGTGCTGGCCGCGCTGGCCGCCATCCCCGCGGCCGTTCTGCTCTACGTGCTGATCCTGATCCCGTTCACGCCGGGCATCAGCGATATCCGCAAGGCCAAGTCCGAGCAGCCGGCCCAGGTGCTGTCCGCCGACGGCAAGGAGCTGGCGGTGTTCAAGTGGGCCAACCGTGACTGGGTGCCGCTGTCGCAGATCTCGCCCAACGTCGTGGCCGCGCTGATCGCCACCGAGGACCACCGCTTCTACCAGCACCACGGGCTGGACTGGCGCCGGCTGGCGTCGGCCGCGGTGCATACCTTTTCCGGCGACCGCCAGGGCGGGTCCACCATCACCCAGCAGCTCGCGCGCAACCTCTATCCCGATGAGATCGGCCGCGCGCCCACGCTGACGCGCAAGCTCAAGGAAGCCATCACCGCGCTGAAAATCGAGGCGCTCTACACCAAGGACGAGATCCTCGAGACCTATCTCAACACGGTGCCGTTCCTGTACAACGCGTTCGGCATCGAGATGGCGGCGCGCACGTACTTCGACCGTCCGGCCCGTTCGCTGGACGTGCTGCAGAGCGCCACGCTGATCGGCATGCTCAAGGGCAACAGCTACTACAACCCGGTGCTCAACCCCGAGCGCGCGCTGGACCGGCGCAATACCGTGCTGGGCCAGATGGTCAGGCGCGGCAAGCTGGATGCGGCACGCTACGAGCAGCTGAAAAAGCGCCCGCTGCGCATCGACTTCGAACGCCAGACCGAGCCGCCCGGGCCCGCGCCGCACTTCGCGCAGCAGCTGCGCAAGTGGCTGATCGGCTGGGCCGACCGCAACGGCTACGACATCTACGCCGACGGCCTGGTGGTGCGCACCACCATCGACGCGCGCCTGCAGGCCATGGCCACGCAGGCCGTGGTGCAGCAGGGCAACCGGCTGCAGGCCATCGCCAACGCAGCCTGGGCGCCGCGCGCGGGCTGGGCCGCCAACAAGCCGCTGGTGCAGGCCTTCGTGCGTGAGACACCGGAGTACCGTGCCGCCATCGCCGCCGGCACCGCGCCGGAAGAGGCGCTGCGCCAGCTGATGGCCGACAGCGCCTTCATGCGCGCGCTGCACCAGCAGAAGACGCGCATCCAGGCCGGCTTCCTGGCCATCGACCCGCGCAACGGCGAGATCCGCGCCTGGGTCGGCAGCCGCGACTACACTCAGGACGCGTTCGACCACGTGCAGCAGGCGCGCCGCCAGCCCGGCTCGACCTTCAAGCCCTTTGTCTACGGCGCGGCCTTTGAAGACGGCAAGACGCCCGATGACACGCTGGTGGATCAGCCGGTGGAGATCAAACTGTCCGGCGGCGAGATCTGGCGCCCCAGCGACGAAGGCCGCCCCACCGGGCGCGCCATGACGCTGCGCGACGGCCTGGTCTATTCGCGCAACACCATCACCGCGCAGCTGATGCAGGAAGTGGGGCCGGCGCGCGTGGCGCGGCTGGCGCGCGACATGGGCGTGCGCGACAGCCAGCTTAACCTGGTGCCGTCGCTGGCGCTGGGCACCAGCCCGGTCACGCTCAAGGAGATGGTGGCCGCCTACGGCACCATCGCCAACGCCGGCGACTACATCGCGCCAACCATGGTGACGCGCATCGAGGACCGCCAGGGCAATGTGCTGCAGGTATTCCGCCCGGCCCGCGCCGAGCACGCGCTGCCCGCCGCGACCTCGCAAACCCTGCTCGACGTGATGCGCGACGTGATCGACCGCGGCACCGGCGCCAGCATCCGCTCGCGCTTCGGCATCCGCGCCGACGTGGCCGGCAAGACCGGCACCACCCAGGACAATGCCGACGGCTGGTTCATCCTGATGCATCCGGAACTGGTGGCGGGCGCCTGGGTCGGCTTCAACGACAGCCGCGTCACGCTGCGCAGCGACTACTGGGGCCAGGGCGCGCACAGCGCGCTGCCGATGGTGGGCGACTTCTACCAGCGCGCGCTGCACGCCCGCATCGTCGACGGCCGCGCGCGCTTTGCCGAGCACGAGGAGACCAGCCTGTTCGCGTCGCTGGGCACGCAACTGCGCGGCTGGTTCAGCCAGATGTTCACGCGCGACAAGGCCAGCGAGACCTGGGCACCGCGCCCGGCACCGCGCCGGCCGGCGCTGCCTGCGCCGGAGGCTGAGGTAGCGCCGCCGGCCGGCTCGGCATCGGGCGCTTCGGCGGATCGCGCCCAGGATGAGTCCAGCCTGGCGCTGGACCGGGGGGAGACGGTGATTGCGGTGCCGCCAGGTTCTACTGCGGACACGTCTGCGGCAAGTGGCGTGGAAATACCGACAGCATCAGCTGCGACGGCTCCGCCCGGGAAGTCCGCCCCGCCTGCTTATCCGGGCGCCCTCACGGGTCCAGCCGCGCCTGCCACGCCAGTGGCGCCTTCGCCCGCCTCCCGGCCAGTCGATGCTCCTGCGCCGACGAGCGGCACCCCGAACAACTCCACGCCAGGCTGACGTATCGGCTATCGCCGCCTGGCGTGAGATTGGCGCCTACGCACCGGCCCGAAGGCCTACTTCAGCCAGTTTTCGCAGCGTAATCCGTCGACGCGAGAAAACTCCCCGATATTGTCGGTCACTAGCACGGCACCCAGCGAGAGAGCATGCGCAGCGATCAGCATGTCATTGGCACCAATCACCCGTCCGCTGCGTTCCAGTGCTGCGCGCAACTCTCCATAGCAAGCGTCAGCGTTGCCGCTCAGCGGCAATACACGCAAGCCAGCCAAGGCCTGGCTGACACGTTCGCTCAGCGGGGCAGAGCCCTTCTTGGCGGCTCCGAAGCGAAGTTCGGCCGCCACAATGATCGAAGTGCACAAATTGTCAGGTTCGAGCGCGGCAATGCGAGCAGCACAAGGCCCACGCGTATTGCGAATCGCGTCGGAAACGATGTTCGTATCGAGCAGGAATAAGGACATCAGAGATCGACATCCTCGGCAGGCAGGTTATCGACCGTCGGCCAATCGATGTCGATAGGCTCCCATTGCGCCAGCAAGGACCGCAATGGCATTGCAGCAACCGGCTCGATGATGAGGTGATTTCCTTCGCGGCGCAGAATGGCTTCCTCCCCCGGCAGTTCGAACTCGCGCGGAATCCGGATCGCCTGGTTGCGGCCATTGCGAAACAGCCTGACATGTCGGATTTCATCTGTCGTGGTCATTGGGGACTCCTTAGCATATGCCAAAGCATATGCCAAATTGAAGGCGAGTGCAATGAGCCGGCTCGTCGTTACATCGTCACTTTTCCCTTAAAGCTGGCATCTGCGGCGAGATCAGACCCAGTCGCCACGCTATTTCATTACACCAACCCGATATCCCGCCCCCTCACCCCCGGAAACACCTGGGCCAGCCGCGCATCATCCAGCCCATAGAGCCTGCGGAACACCCCGCCCAGCACCGCGCGATATTCATTGCGCACCGGCCAGTCCCGGTTCTGGTTGAGCGTGGCCTGTTCCACCGCCACCTGCTCGCCGGCGATGCGGCCGCCGCGCACGGTGCCGCCCGCGACCCAGTAGACCGTGCCGTGGCCGTGGTCGGTGCCGCGCGTGCCGTTCTCACGGAAGGTGCGGCCGAATTCGGACAGCACCACCACGGTGGTCTTGTCCCATACAGGACCCATTTCGGCGGCGAAGGCGGACAGGCCGCGGCCGAGGTTGTCGAGCAGGCCGGCCAGTTGCCCCTGCGCGCCGCCCTGGTTGACGTGGGTGTCCCAGCCGCCCACGTCGATAAAGCCCAGGTTGAAGCGCTCGCGCATCAGCCCGGCCATGCGCCGGGCCTCGACTTCGAATCCGCGTGCGCTCAGCGAGCGGCGGTTGGCGGCCTGCATTTCCTGCTGGCGCGACGCCATCGTGCCTTGACCATCGCCAGCCATGCCACCTTGTGGCGCCTGCGCCTGGCGCGCCACCGTCTCGCGCAGTTCGAAGCCCTCATCGATCAGCGACTCAAAACGCGTGCCACCGTACATCTGCGCCAGCAGCTTCGACTGGCGCGCATCGAACGGCGCGCGGCCGGTGCCTTTGAGCGAAACGTTGGGCACATCGCGCGGGCCGGACAGCACCACCGGCAGGCCATCGGTGAACGCCACCGGCGCGGCCTGCCCGCCCATCGCCTGCGCCAGCCGGTTCAGGAAGCCGCTGCCGCGCAGCGAAGCCGCGGCCTTGCGGTCGTCCCCTTCACCCGGCAAGCCGGCCTCGATCGCGTCCTGGGTCTCGAAGTGGCTGCGCGACAGGTCGTGCGTGCCGGCGAACGGCACGAAGGCCAGCTGGCCGCGCTGCCAGAGCGGCAGCATGGCCGCGGCCAATGCCGGGTGCAGCGCCCAGTCGCCGATGCCGCGCGCGGCGCTGTCGGCGGCAAAGGCCGGCGCCAGCGCCACGGCCGCGTTGGGGTCCGCGTCCGCACCGGCCGCAGGCGGGCGGCGGATGGCGATGCTGGGCCGCGCGGCGTAGTAGAAATCGCTGCCGGCCGGCACCAGCACGCTGGCGGCGTCATAGCCGCCGCGCAGGAACACCAGCAGGAAGCGCGCGTCGGCCTGCGCCGGCAGCGCATAGACGCGCGAGGCGATGCCAGGCAGCGCCAGCCCCAGCGTGGCACCGCCCATCGTTTTCAGCCATTGTCGGCGTTGCATGGTCCGCTCCCTTGCGTGGTCATCGCTGCATCCACTCGGGCGAGCCGAGCAGCACGGTGTTCCATTCGGCCTGCGATTCGGCCTGGGCCAGCGCGGCGCGCGTGGCGGGGCCGAGGGTGGCTTCGATGGTGTCGTAGTACAGCTTGTTGCCGATCATCGGGAAGCGCGCGCCGCGCGGCCTCGTGCCATCGCCGGCAAACAGCCCCGCCGGCCCCGAGCCGATCGCGCGCGCAATCTCGAAGCGCCGCACCATCTGGCCCGAGCTGGCCCATGCACCTTCTGCCGACGGATAGCCATCCGGCGTCACGTGGCCGTACAGCGGCTCGCCAAGCTGGTTCAGCCAGCTCATCACCGGGCGCAGGTTGGTCACGGGGCGGCCCTCGTAGGCGAGCCGCATCGACGACACCACATAGACCATCGGATCCTTGAACTTGCGCGTGGGCGCGGCAAGTTGCCGGTCCAGTTCCGGCGCCAGGAACAAGGTGCGCAGCACCGCGGCGATATCACCATCGGTGCGCGTGAAGGTCTGCGCCATGCGCTCGACCAGCGCCGGCGGTGGCGTGTCGGCAATGAAGTACGTCGCCAGCTTGGCGCTGATAAAGCGCGCCGTGGCCGGCTCGCGGGCGAGGATCGAGACCGCGCGCGCCACCTCGTCGAAGCCGGCCGGCTCGATGCGCTGGCCCAGCAGTGTCTTCGCGCCGAAGTCATGGCGCGCGGGATTGAATTCGAACAGGCCATTGCTGCGGTACAGCCCCGCACGCGCAGGCGGCAGGCGCGGCGGCGGCGTGCCGCCCAGATTGACGCCCACGCCGGTCAGCACGCGCGCCAGCTCCTGCACATCCTGCTGCGTGTAGCGCGAGCCGCTGGGCCCGCCCGACACGCCCAGGGTATGCAACTCCATCAGCTCGCGCGCGTAGTTTTCATTGATGCGGTTGGCGCTGCTCTGGGCGTTGTCGAGGTAGACGAGCATGGCCGGCGCGGTCACGGTGGCCATCAGCAAGTCGCGGAAGCGGCCCAGCGCGTGCGGGCGGATGGCGCGTTCCTCGTAGTCGGACAGCAGCAGCCGGACCTGGCCCTTGCCCGAATAGACGTTGAAATGGTTCATCCAGAACCACGTCATCTGCTCGCGCAGCTGCGCCGGCGAATACAGCGCGCGCAGCAGATGGCGCCGCGCGGCATCGTCCACGATCTCGCGGCCCTGCGCGTTCAGCGCCTGGCGGGCCTGCTGCTTGCTGTCGTCATCGGGGAGGGCGTCGATGCGCTGGCGGGCGTCGCGCGCGGCCTGGATCTGGGCGCCGGCGTCGGCCTGCAGGCCGGGCAAGGCCGCGATGGCGGCCGCCAGTTCGGGCGGGTCGGCCGGGGGCGGGGTCAGTTGCTGTTCGAGGAAGGCCTTGCGGCCCAGCCGGCGCAGATCGCCAAGTGTGGCCTGGTCGGCGCCGTAGGTGACGGTATTGAGCCAGCGCAGGTCGGCGGCGGTGCCGGTACTGCCGGTGGCCCCGGCCGGCACCTGTGCGCAGGCGGCCACGCACGCGGCCAGTGCCAGTGCCGCCGCGGCGCGCCAGGCGGCGAACCCGCCACGGCCGGATTGTCTCGGATGCTGCGCCGGATGCATGCCTTTCTCCTCGCCCCTTTTGAGCAGAACACCACCGGACCATGACCAGTCCATGACCATGTTACGTGGCAGGCGGCCATCGGTTGACGTGGACAGGCGCCGGGAGTGTTACCAATACTTTCAGCGCGCGATTGCCGGATTTGCCAAGACAGCGGCGCAGCGCCTGGCTAGCCTTGCGCTTTGCCATCCTGATCCCGCCCCGGGCGGAAATCCCTGCCTTCATGTCGCGCCCCCTGCCCGCTGCCGCCTGGCTGCCCACCGTTGCCTTTGTCCTGATCTGGTCCACCGGCTTTATCGTCGGCAAGGCCATCGTGCCGCTGGCCGACACCAGCCTGTTCCTGCTGGGCCGCTTTGCCGTGGCGGGGCTGATGTTCGCGGCATGGTCGCTGGCCGCGCGCGCGGCCTGGCCGCCGCTGCGCGAGGCGCCGCGCCACCTGCTGGCTGGCGCGCTGATGCAGGGCATCTACCTGTGCGCCGGCTACGGGGCCGTGGCCAGGGGCCTGCCGCCGGCGATCATGGCCCTTCTGGGTGCGCTGCAGCCGCTGCTGACCGCACTGCTTGCCATGCCCCTGCTGAAAGAGCTACCTTCCAGGCGGACGTGGCAGGGCCTGGCGCTGGGTGCGCTTGGCGTCGCGCTGGTCGTCGCCCCGGCGATGCAGGCCGGCCTGCACAGCGCCACGCCGTCGCTATCGCCCTGGATCGTGCTGCTGGGCGTGCTGGCCATTGTCTCTATCACCATGGGAACCCTCTTGCAGAAAACCGCCATCGCCGCCTGTGACCTGCGCGCCAGCTCGGCGTGGCAGAACCTGGGCGCCATGCTGGCAGCCGCCGCGATGGTGGCGATCCAGGCGGCGGGCGCGCCGCTGCACTGGCACGGCGGCGTGGCGCTGTGGGCCGGGCTGGCGTGGGCGGCGCTCGGCCTGTCGGGCGCCGGCACTTGGCTGCTGATCAGCCTGGTGCGGCGCGGGCAGGCCGCCAATGCCGCGGCGCTGATGTTCCTGGCGCCGCCGCTGGCCGCGCTGCAGGCCTGGCTGCTGTTCGGCGAACGGCTGGATGCGGTGCAGGCGCTGGGCATGGCGGTGGCCGGGGCGGGCGTCTGGCTGTGCCAGACCCCTGGCAGGTTGCGGCATGCCGAAGCCCGCTGAACCCCACGCCTCGCCGCTGGTCGAGCAGCGGCGCTACCGCGCGCAGCCGGACGGCCACCAGCACGGCTACCACCAGCTGCTGTTCGGCCTGGCCGGCGCCACCGAACTGGAGATCGACGGCCGCGCCTACCGCGTGGACGACCACACCGGCCTGATCGTGCCGGCCGGCAGCCATCATGAATTCCTGGGCTGCGACGGCAACCTGCAGCTGGTGGCGGACTTCCCGGCGCGGTCGGTGGCGCTGCCCGCGCGGCTGATGGCGCGCCCGCGCACATTCTCGCTGGACGGCGCCTTCGGCAGCCGGGTGCGCGCGCTGGCCGCGTGGCGCGCCGCCGCCGCGGCACGCGGGCCGCAGGCCGACTGGCAACTGGCGGCCACGCTGGCCGCGGCGCTGGCGGACTGCCTCGGCATGCCCGGCGACCAGCAGGTATTCCCGCTGATGGCCGTGGATGCCTACCTGCGCGCCAACCTGTCCTCGCCGCTGCGCGTGGCGGAAGTCGCAGGGCATTTCGGCTGGAGCGTGCGGCGCTTCCAGACCCTGTTTGCCGAGGCCTTCGGCGATACCCCGCACCGCTACCAGACCCGGCTGCGCCTGGACCGCGCGCTGCAGCTGCTGACGCAGTCCACGCTGCCGCTGGCCGAGATCGCGCTGGCGTCCGGCTACCCGGACCAGACCACCTTCACGCGCAGCTTCACGCGGCGTTTTGGTCAGCCTCCCGGGGCCTGGCGGGCGGCCGCACGCGGCTAGCAAGTCGGCCGCCCGCTGTCCGTCGCGCCACACCATTGCGCGCGGGGCGGCCTCCGCTCACGCCACCAGCAATTTCTCCTGAATTTCGCGACGAATTCAGCAACAAATATCCCCTTGTTCTGATTAACCTGCCCGCTATTTTCTGTCTGCGGCCCACCGCGGACGAGAAAATAGCTGCTCCCGCCGGCCCCACGAAGGCCGGCGCGGCCATTCTGAAGACACGGAGACAACGACACATGAGTGCAAGCGCAGAACATCTGCAACGCGGCCTGGGCGAACGGCATATCCGGCTGATGGCGCTGGGTTCGGCCATTGGCGTGGGCCTGTTCCTGGGTGCCGGCAACGCCATCAAGATGGCCGGCCCCGCCATCATGCTGGGCTACCTGATCGGCGGCGCGATGATCTTCCTGATCATGCGCGCGCTGGGTGAAATGGCCGTGCACAACCCCGTGGCCGGCTCCTTCTGCCGCTACGCGCAGGACCACATGGGCCCGCTGGCCGGCTACCTGACCGGCTGGAACTACTGGTTCCTGTGGCTGGTGACGTGCGTGGCCGAGATCACCGCCGTGGCCATCTACATGGGCATGTGGTTCCCCGACATGCCGCGCTGGATCTGGGCGCTGGCCGCGCTGGCCGCGATGGGCTCGGTCAACCTGATGGCGGTCAAGGCCTATGGCGAGTTCGAGTTCTGGTTCGCCATGATCAAGATCGTCACCATCGTGCTGATGCTGTTCGGCGGCGGCGCGATGATCGTGTTCGGCTTTGGCAACGGCGGTGTCGCCACCGGCATCGCCAACCTGTGGCAGCACGGCGGCTTCATGCCCAACGGCGCCTCGGGCGTGCTGATGTCGCTGCAGATGGTGATGTTCGCCTACCTGGGCGTGGAAATGATCGGCCTGACCGCCGGCGAGGCGCGCAACCCGAAGAAGTCGATCCCGGACGCGATCAACTCGGTGTTCTGGCGCATCCTGATCTTCTACGTGGGCGCGCTGTTCGTGATCCTGTCGCTGTACCCGTGGAACGAGATCGGCGCGCAGGGCAGCCCGTTCGTGCTGACCTTCGAGCGCCTGGGCATCAAGACCGCCGCGGGCATCATCAACTTCGTGGTGCTGACCGCGGCGCTGTCGTCGTGCAACGGCGGCATCTTCAGCACCGGGCGCATGCTGTACAACCTGGCGCTGCAGGGCCAGGCGCCCGCCGCCTTTGCCAGGGTGGACCGCAACGGCGTGCCGCGCCGCGCGCTGCTGGTGTCGATCGGCGCCCTGCTGTGCGGCGTGCTGCTCAACTACCTGGTGCCGGAGAAGGTCTTTGTCTGGGTGACGGCAATCTCCACCTTCGGCGCGGTCTGGACCTGGGCCATCATCCTGGTCACCCAGATCCAGTTCCGCCGCAACCTGGCGCCGGCCGAGCGCAAGGCGCTGGCCTTCCGCATGCCGTTCTGGCCCTATGGCTCGTATATCGCGCTGGCCTTCCTGGGGCTGGTGGTGGCACTGATGGCCTACTTCCCGGATACCCGTGTGGCGCTGTACGTGGGCCCGGGCTGGCTGGTGCTGCTGACGGTGTGCTACTACGCGCTGGACGTGCGCTCGCGCGGGCCGGTCAGCTATCGCGCCTGATCCGCACCATTGGCGGGGTGCGCCGGCCGGCGCACCTCGCTACAATGGCCCCCGGGCAATCCATCGCCAGGGGGCCGCATGTCCGAGACCACAGAGGCTGCAGACCGCGCGGCCGCCATGCCACCGCGCAACAGCTGCGCCGACGCCGAGGCGCGCGCGCGCGCCGTCGCCGCAATGGTGGCCCGCACCGCCGTCGAGCAGGCCGACCACGCCATGCGCCACTGGACCGACCCCACCCCGGGAACGGTGCGCATCGGCTCGCCGCAGCACCTGCAGATGTTCTGCAACATGCTGCTGCAGACCCACAACCCCTACAAACCCGCCGTGATCGCATGGCCCAGGCTGTCGCCCGAGGCCCGGCACCGCGTCACCTCGCTGCCGATCTGGGATATCGCCGTGCAGACCGAGGGGCGCGCCTCGGTCCGCGTCAAGACCTTCGCCGATACCGTCGGCGACCCGCTGCTGCGCCGCGCGCTGGACCTGGATGGCGGCGAAGAAGCACGCCACAAGGTGGTGCTGTCGAAGCTGGTCGAAGCCTACGGCATCGCGCTCGCGCCGGAGCCGGACTACCCGCCGCCGGACGATCCGGAATGGGGCTGGCTGGTCACCGGCTACAGCGAGTGCATCGACAGCTTCTTCGCCTTCGGCCTGTTTGCCGCGGCCAGGCGCTCGGGCTTCTTCCCCGCCGAGCTGGTCGAGACCTTCGAGCCGGTGATCCAGGAGGAAGGGCGGCATATCCTGTTCTTCGTCAACTGGGCTGCCTGGTACCGGCGCAACCTGCCGTGGTGGCGCCGCGTGCCGTTCGCGCTGAAGGTGGCACGGGTGTGGGCCTTCCTGATCTGGGAGCGCATCGGCATCGCCCGCGGCATTGACGCCGACGGCGTGGCGCAGGACGCCAACTTCACCATGAACGGTTCCGCGGCGCTGGGCGAAGCCCTGACCCCGGGCGCCATGATCGACCTGTGCCTGGCCGAGAACGACCGGCGCATGGCCGGCTACGACGCGCGCCTGCTGCGCCCTGAAACCGTACCGCGGCTGGCCCGGCTGGCGCGCCGCTTCGTCAAATGAGGCAAGCCATGCACCTTGCGTTTGTGCTGTCGCTGCTGTCGCTCGTGGTCTGGCTGGTGCTGATCTTTGCCCGCGCGGGCTTCTGGCGCGTGCGCAAGCCACCGGCCGCGGCGGCCCCGGCGCACTGGCCCGAGGTGGTTGCCATCATTCCCGCGCGCAATGAAGCCGAGGTCATCGGCCGCGCGGTGGCGGGCATGCTGGGCCAGCGCTACCCCGGCCGGCTGGCGCTGGTGGTGGTGGACGACCACAGCCAGGACGGCACCGCCGATATCGCCCGCGCCGCCGCGGCGGCCACGGCGCGCCCGCAGGGGCTGACCGTCATCGGCGCGCGCGCGCTGCCCGCCGGCTGGAGCGGCAAGGTCTGGGCGCAGTCAGAGGGACTGGCCGCCGCGGACCGCATCGCCCCGCAGGCCCGCTATGTCTGGCTGACCGATGCCGATATCTGGCACGGGCCCGGCGTGCTGGCGGCGCTGGTGGCGCGCGCCGAGGACGAACGGCGCGACCTGGTCTCGCTGATGGTCCGGCTGCGCTGCGAATCGGCGTGGGAACGGCTGATCGTGCCGGCTTTTGTCTTCTTCTTCGCCAAGCTCTACCCCTTCTCCCGCGTGCGCGATGCCCGCAGCCGCGTGGCCGCCGCGGCCGGGGGCTGCATGCTGGCCAGCCGCGCGGCGCTGGCGCGCATCGGCGGCTTTGCCGCGATCCGCGGCGAACTGATCGACGACTGCAGCCTGGCCGCGCGCATCAAGCCCGGCGGCGCCATCCGGCTGGACCTGGCCGACGACAGCGTGTCGTTGCGGCCCTATGACGACTGGCGCAGCCTGTGGGACATGATCGCGCGCAGCGCCTACACGCAACTGCGCTATTCGCCGCTGCTGCTGGCCGGCGCGGTGGCGGGCATGGTGCTGACCTACCTGGTGCCGCCGGTGCTGGCGATCGGCTGGCGGCTGTGGCCGGCATGGCTGGCCTGGGGCGCGATGACCGTGGCCTACCTGCCGATGCTGCGCGAATACCGGCAGCCGGCATGGCTGGCGCCGCTGCTGCCGGTCACGGCGCTGTTCTACCTGGGGGCGACCATCGACTCGGCACGGCGCTACTGGCTGCGGCGCGGCGGACAGTGGAAGGGCCGGGCGCAGGCGCCGGTGCGGTCCTGAGCGCGCCCGGCGCCATCAGCCCTGACCCAGGTACCCCTGTGCCCGGAACCACTCCAGCGCGTCCCGCAGGCCCTCCTGGTATGGCCGCGGCTGATAGCCCAGCGCCTTGCGCGCCTTGTCGGAGGTAAAGAACATCCGGTACCGGGACATATTGAGCCCATCGACCGTGATGAAGGGCTCCTTCCCGGTAAAGCGCGCCGCCGCCTCCGCCCCATAGGCCAGCGGATACAGCGGCCAGCGCGGCAGCTGCACGGTCGGCGGGCGCCGGCCGCACAGTTGCGCGATGTCGCGCAGCATCTGCTGCAGCATCACGTCCTGGCCGCCCAGGATGTAGCGCTCGCCGGCCTGGCCGCGCTCCAGCGCCAGGAAATGCCCTTCGGCCACATCATCCACATGGGCCAGGTTCAGGCCGGTATCGACAAAGGCCGGGATCTTGCCCGTGGCCGCCTCGACGATGATGCGCCCGGTCGGCGTGGGCCGCACGTCGCGCGGGCCGATCGGGGTGGACGGGTTGACGATGACCGCCGGCAGGCCGCGCTCGGCCACCAGCTTTTCGACCACGCGCTCGGCCAGCACCTTGCTGCGCTTGTAGGCGCCGATGGCCTCGTGCGGGCGCAGCGCCGCGGTCTCGTCCACCGGCGCGCGCGCGCCGGCCACGCGCAGCGTGGCCACGCTGCTGGTATAGACCACCCGCTCGACCCCGGCCCGCTGCGCGGCCTCCATCACGGCCAGGGTGCCGTCGACGTTGGTGCGCACGATGTCCTCGGGGTCCGGCGCCCACAGCCGGTAGTCGGCGGCCACATGGAACAGGTAGCGCACGCCCTGTAGCGCGGCGGCCACGGCGCCGGCATCGCGCATGTCGCCCTCCGCCACCGTCACCGGCAGCCCTGCCAGATTGGTCCGCGGGCTTTGCGGGCGCACCAGCACGCGCACCCGGAAACCGCGTGCCAGCGCCTGGCGCGCCACCGCCGAACCCAGAAAGCCCGAGGCGCCTGTCACCAGCACGTCATCGTTTTTCGTCATAAACCCGTTTTCCCATGAGACGGAGTCGCCGCGGCCAGGCTTGCGCTGATCACAGCGCCTCCAGACAAAGCCGGCGTGTCGGGTATATAGTAACCACCGTGCGACGAAAATGTGATCTGCGGTGGATCTGCGGCAGATCTTTGCCGGATACCAGGCACATTTTTCGTCTCAACATCACAAACACTGAAACCCATTACAAAGGGTCGGGGGGCTTACTCCATGCAGGTGATTCTTGCTCAGCCCCGGGGCTTCTGTGCCGGCGTGGTGCGTGCGATCGAGATTGTCGACCGCGCCCTCGTCAAGCACGGCGCACCGGTGTTCGTGCGGCATGAGATTGTGCATAACAAGCACGTCGTAGAGGGACTGAAGGAAAAAGGCGCGCGTTTCGTCGAAGAACTGGACGAAGTGCCGACCGGCGCCGTGACCATCTTCAGCGCGCACGGGGTCTCGCGCGAAGTCGTGGCCGACGCCAGCCAGCGCCAGCTGCATGCCATCGACGCCACCTGCCCGCTGGTGATCAAGGTCCATACCCAGGGCCGCCAGTACGCCGCCAGCGGCCGTACCGTGATCCTGATCGGCCATGCCGGCCACCCCGAGGTGGAAGGCACCATGGGCCAGATCCCGGGCAAGGTGATCCTGGTGCAGAACGAGGCCGAGGTCGGCAAGCTCGACCTGCCCGCCGACACCCCCGTGGCCTATGTCACCCAGACCACGCTGAGCGTGGACGACACCCGCAATATCATCGCGGCGCTCGGCCGCCGCTTCAGCAACCTGGTCGGCCCCGATACGCGCGACATCTGCTACGCCACGCAGAACCGCCAGAGCGCGGTGCGCGACCTGTGCAAGCTGGCCGACGTGATCCTGGTGATCGGCGCGACCAACAGTTCCAACTCCAACCGCCTGCGTGAAATCGGCACCGAAAGCGGCGTGCCCAGCTACCTGATCGCCGAGGGCAGCGAGCTTGACCCGGCCTGGGTGCGCAATGCCAACGTGGTCGGCATCACCGCCGGCGCGTCCGCGCCCGAGGAAATGGTCGAGGACGTGATCGCGGCGCTGCGCCGGCTGGGCCCGGTCGAGGTCACCACCATGGCCGGACGCGAGGAGCATGCCGAATTCCGGCTGCCGGCCGAGCTGGTCGACGTCAAGCCGCGCGCCCCGCAAGCGGCCCCGCGCAAGCCCGGCAAGGAAGCCGCCGCCACACCAGCCACCGCCAACGAGAATATCGCCGGCTGAACCAAACCAGAGGAAGTTGCCTTGGCCATTCCATTCCTGCAGGTCGCCCGCGTGGGCGCCTACATCGTCGGCAAGCATCTGTCGCGACAGAAGCGCTATCCGCTTGCCTTGATGCTGGAACCGCTGTTCCGCTGCAACCTGGAATGTTCCGGGTGCGGCAAGATCGACTATCCGGACCCTATCCTGAACCAGCGCCTGTCGGTGCAGGAATGCCTGGAAGCCGTGGATGAATGCGGCGCCCCGGTGGTGTCGATCGCCGGCGGCGAGCCGCTGCTGCACAAGGACATGCCGGCCATCGTCGAAGGCATCATCGCGCGGCGCAAGTTCGTCTACCTGTGCACCAATGCGCTGCTGATGGAGAAGAAGCTCGACCAGTACAAGCCCAGCCCGTATTTCGTCTGGTCGGTGCACCTGGACGGCGATCGCGAGATGCATGACCGCTCGGTGTGCCAGGAAGGCGTGTACGACCGCTGCGTCGAGGCGATCCGGCTGGCCAAGGAGCGCGGTTTCCGCGTCAACATCAACTGCACGCTGTTCAACGATGCCGAGCCCGAGCGCGTGGCGCGCTTTTTCGACTCGGTCAAGGCGATGGGCGTGGACGGCATCACGGTATCGCCCGGCTATGCCTATGAACGCGCCCCGGACCAGCAGCACTTCCTGAACCGCGGCAAGACCCGCCAGCTGTTCCGCGACATCCTGAGCCGCGGCCGCGCCGGCAAGAACTGGGCGTTCAGCCAGTCGACGCTGTTCCTGGACTTCCTGGCCGGCAACCAGACCTACCACTGCACGCCGTGGGGCAACCCGGCGCGCACCGTGTTCGGCTGGCAGCGTCCGTGCTACCTGGTTGGCGAAGGCTATACCAAGACCTTCCGCGAACTGATGGAAGAGACCGACTGGGACGCCTACGGCACCGGCAACTACGAAAAATGCGCCGATTGCATGGTGCACAGCGGCTACGAGGCCACCGCCGTGGCGGACACCTTCGCCCACCCGCTCAAGGCGCTGGGCGTGAGCCTGCGCGGCGTGCGCACCAGCGGCGCGATGGCCCCCGATATCGCGCTCGACAAGCAACGGCCGGCCGAGTACGTGTTCTCGCGCCACGTCGAGATCAAGCTTGAAGAGATCGGCCGGGCCAAGCCGGCCAAAGCCGCCAAGCCCAAGGCACCGGCCGCGGTCACGCACTGAACCAAGCACCGATGGGCGCGGAACCGGCGACACTTGCCGCAACCCTGCTGGGCAGCACGCTGACCTGTGTATCGGCGGGATACGCGCTGGCCGCTGCATGGCGCTCGCGCCGGCACGCGGTGCGGCCGGCACCCGCCGGCGCGGCAGTGCGTCCGGTCAGCGTGCTCAAGCCGCTGTGCGGCGCCGAACCGCGCCTGTATGAAAACCTGGCCACGCTGTGCCGGCAGCAGCATCCGGCCTTCCAGCTCGTGTTCGGCGTGCGCGCGGCGGACGATCCGGCGCTTGCGGTGGTGGCGCAGCTGCGCCGCGATTTTCCGGACTGCGACATCGCACTCGTGGTCGACCCGCAAGTGCATGGCAGCAACCTGAAAGTCAGCAACCTCATCAACCTGAGCGCGCAGGCGAAACACGATGACCTCGTGGTGGCCGACAGCGACATTGCCGTGCCGCCGGACTACCTGGCGCGCGTTACCGCGCCGCTGGCGGACTCCGGTGTGGGCGTGGTCACCTGCCTGTATCGCGGCAATCCGACCGGCGGCCTGTGGTCGCGGCTGGGCGCGCAGTTCATCGACGACTGGTTTGCGCCGTCGGTGCGCATCGCGCACGCCGGCGGCTCGCGCCGCTTTGCCTTTGGCGCGACCATCGCGCTGCGGCGTGAGACGCTGGCGGCGATCGGCGGCTTCGAGGCCTTGTCCGACCGGCTGGCCGACGATTTCTGGCTGGGCGAGCTGACGCGGCAACGCGGGTTGCAGACGGTGCTGTCGGATGTCGTGGTGACGACGGACGTCACCGAAAACCGCTTCGCCGACCTGTGGAGCCACGAGCTGCGCTGGCTGCGCACGATCCGCTCGCTGAATCCGGCGGGCTTTGCTTTCACCTTTATCACCTTCACCTGGCCGATGCTTGCGCTCGGCGCGTGGCTGGCGCCGCTGCCGGCGATGCTGGCTGTCGCGCTGGCCGGCGTGCTTGCGCGCTGCGTGCTCGCAGGCAGCGCCGGCGCGGCGCTGCGCGCGCCGCTGCGCGATGTGCTGCTGCTGGCCGGCTGGGCCGCCGCACTCGCCGGCAGGCGCGTGCGGTGGCGCGAGCAGGTGCTGTCGGTGCGGGATATGCCTGCGCGTCGCCCGCACGCCAACCACAATCCATCTACCACCGGCATCCTTCCCCAGAGGCCGCTATGAAAAAAACCCTCTTCCTCCAGGCCCCTTCCTTCGACGGTTTTGACGGCGGCGCGGGCTCGCGCTACCAGGCCAAGCGCGAGATCAAGTCGTTCTGGTACCCGACCTGGCTGGCCCAGCCCGCCGCGCTGGTGCCCGGCAGCCGCGTGCTCGACGCGCCGGCCGACGAACTGACCCCGCAGCAGACGCTGGACATCGCCGTCGACTACGACCTGGTCATCATCCACACCAGCACGCCCTCGTTCCCGACCGACGCCAAGTTCGCCGAGGAACTGAAGAAGCGCAAGCCCGAGGTGATGATCGGCATGGTCGGCGCCAAGCCCGCCGTGGACCCGGGCGGCACGCTCGGCGCGAGCGAGGCCGTGGATTTTGTCTGCCGCGAAGAGTTCGACTACACCTGCCAGGACGTGGCGGCAGGCAAGCCGCTCAAGGACATCCCCGGCCTTTCCTACCGCCTGCCGGACGGCTCGCTCGAACACAACGGGCCGCGCCCGATGATCGAAAACATGGACGAGCTGCCCTTCGTGGCACCCGTCTACAAGCGCGACCTGAAGATCGACAACTACTTCATCGGCTACCTGAAGCACCCGTATGTGTCGATCTACACCGGCCGCGGCTGCCGCTCCAAGTGCACCTTCTGCCTGTGGCCGCAGACCGTGGGCGGGCACCGCTACCGCACGCGCACCGCGGAAAGCGTGATCGCCGAGGTGAAATGGATCAAGGAGAACATGCCTGAAGTGAAGGAGATCATGTTCGACGACGACACCTTCACCGACTTCAAGCCGCGCGTGGAAGAAATCGCGCGCGGACTGGGCAAGCTGGGCGTGACGTGGTCGTGCAATGCCAAGGCCAACGTGCCGTACAGCACGCTGAAGATCATGAAGGAGAACGGCCTGCGCCTGCTGCTGGTGGGCTATGAGTCCGGCGACGACCAGATCCTGCTGAACATCAAGAAGGGCCTGCGCACGGACATCGCGCGCCGCTTCACCGAAGACTGCCGCAAGCTGGGCATCCAGATCCACGGCACCTTTATCCTGGGCCTGCCCGGCGAGACGCGCGAGACGATCGAGAAGACCATCGAGTACGCCAAGGAAATCAACCCGCACACGATCCAGGTGTCGCTGGCCGCGCCCTACCCCGGCACCACGCTGTACCGGCAGGCGGTGGAGAACGGCTGGCTCGAGGAGAACAAGGTCATCAACCTGGTCAACGACAAGGGCGTGCAGCTGGCGGCGATCAGCTACCCGCACCTGTCCAAGGAAGACATCTACCACGGCGTGGAGACCTTCTATAAGCGCTTCTACTTCCGCCCCGGCAAGATCTGGGAAATCGTGCGCGAGATGCTGGGCAGCTGGGACATGATGAAGCGGCGCCTGCGCGAAGGCGTGGAGTTCTTCCGCTTCCTGCGCTCGCACGAGGCCTGATCCTGCCCCACGCGCTCTCCTGTGCCTCGCAACGCGCGCTGATCGTCACCGCCGACGATTTCGGCCTGCACACCGCCGTCAACGAAGCGGTGGAGCTGGCCCACCGCGACGGCGTGCTCAACGCCGCCAGCCTGATGGTGGGCGCGCCCGCCGTGGCGGATGCGGTCGAGCGCGCGCGCCGGCTGCCTTCGCTGCGCGTGGGGCTGCACGTGGTGCTGGCCGATGGCCCCGCGACGCTGCCGACCGCGCAGATCCCCGGCCTGGTCGACCAGCACGGCCGCTTCGGCTCGGCCATGGCGCTGGACGGCTGCCGCTTCTTCTTCCTGCCCGGGGTGCGCCGCCAGCTGGCGGCGGAAATCCGCGCGCAGTTCGAAGCCTTCGCCGCCACCGGCCTGCCGCTGGACCACGTCAACACCCACAAGCATTTCCACCTGCACCCGACGGTGCTGTCGCTGATCCTGTCAATCGGGCGCGAATACGGCCTGCGCGCCATGCGCCTGCCGCGCGAGGCGGGCGCGCCATGGCTGCTGCGCCCCTGGCTGGCGCTGCTGCGGCGCCGGCTGGACCGCGCCGGCATCGCGCACAATGACTACGTGGTCGGCATCGCGCGCAGCGGGCAGATGGACGAGGCGGCGCTGCTGCAGGCGCTGGCGCGGTTGCCTGCGGGCGTGGGCGAGATCTACCTGCACCCGGCCGTGGTCTCGGGCGAGGCCATCACCACGTCGATGCGCGGCTACCGCCACGCCGACGAACTGGCCGCGCTGCTGTCGCCGCGCGTGCGCGCCGCGCTGGAGCGCGCGGCCAACCGGCGCGGCGGCTTTGCCGACGTGCTCGGTGCCTGACCGTTCACGATGAAACGCTTTGCTTACCTGACCGGCCTGCTCGGGCTGCTGGCGCTCACCGCGCTGGTGATCCACCAGGGCGCCCGCGACATTGCCGCCGTCATGGCCCAGGGCGGCTGGCTGCTGCTGTTGCTGGTGCCCCTGCATGCGCTGCCGCTGCTGCTTGACGCCCAGGGCTGGCGCGTCCTGCTGACCTCCGCCGACCCCGACGAGAAAGCGGGGCTGGGCTTCCTGTGGTGGGTCGCCACCGTGCGCGAGGCGGTGGGCCGCCTGCTGCCCACCGTGGGCGTGGGCGGCGAGCTGGTCGGCATCCGCCTGACGCGGCTGCGCATCCACGACACCACCGCGGTCGCCGCCAGCGTGGTGGTCGAAGTGATGGTGACGCTGTTCTCGCAATACCTGTTCTCGGCCATGGGCGTGCTGATGCTGGTGGCTGCACTGCATGACAGCGGCGGCGCCTGGATCATCCTGGCCGGGCTGCTGCTGTCCTTGCCGGTGCCGGTGCTGTTCGCGCTGTCGCTGCGCCACACGGCGATCTTCGAGAAGCTGGAAGGCGCGGCGCGCAAGCTGTTTGGCGAAGATCACCGCATCGTCGCGGTGATCGACGGCGCGCGGCTCGACGCGCATATCCGCGCGCTCAACCGCCGCCGCCGCGAGCTGGCGACGGCACTGTGCTGGCAGCTGGCCGGACTGGTCAGCGGCACCCTGGAGATCTGGCTGGCGCTGTGGCTGCTGGGCCATCCGGTGCCGGTCTGGCAGGCGCTGGCGATCGAATCGCTGACCCAGGCCGCGCGCCACGTGGCGTTTTTCGTGCCGGCCGGGCTGGGTGTGCAGGAAGCGGTGGTGATGCTGCTGGGCCAGGTGCTGGGGCTGGACGCGCAGGTCTCGCTGGCACTGGCACTGGTCAAGCGCGCGCGGGAGATCCTGTTCGGCGTGCCCGCGCTGCTGTCATGGCAATGGGTGGAACTGCGCCGCTGGCGGCGCCGGGACACCGGACATGCCGCGCCTTGAGTGACCCGGGGCCACCCCGGGCGCCGGCTCAGGTGTCGGACGCCTGGCGCGCGTTGTGGCTGGTCAGGTACTTCACCAGCCCGTCGACCCCGCTGCGCGCGACGATGTCCGCGAACTGCTTGCGGTACACCTCGATCAGCCACGCCCCCATCATGTTGATGTCATAGATCTTCCAGCCGCCGGCGCTGCGCTGCAGCCGGTAGTCGATCTGCATCTCGTCGGCATTGTTGATCACGCGCGTCTGCACCACCACATCGGTAGCGCCGCTGGCCGTCTTGACCGGCTGGTAGCGGAACCTGACGTTCTGCTCGCGCAGTTGCGCCAGCGACACGGCGTAGCTGCGCACCAGCAGCATCTGGAACTGCTCATGGAGCTGCTGCTGCTGTTCCGGCGTGGCCGTGCGCCAGGCGCTGCCCACCGCCAGCCGGGTGGTGCGCTGGAAATCCGTATAAGGCAGGAACTGCTTCTGCACGACCCCGGTGATCTTGCCGAGATCGCCGGCACGGGTGTCGGGATTGGACTGGATGGTGCCGATCACGCCCTCCACCGCGGCCTGCACCAGCCGCTCGGGGCTGGCGCGCAGGTCGCCGGGCTGGACTGCCTGGGCGTGCACGACGGAAACCATGGCTACCGCCGCAAGCGGCGCCAGGGGAAGCAAACGGTGAATCGTCATGGATACGAGAGCCGGAAAGCACAATGTGGCGATGCCGCCGCTGCTACGGCCGGCACCAACCTGACAGTTTACAGCGGATCGGCCTGAATCGCGGCTGCCGGGGCCCACATGCCGGATGCGGCACGCCGCCAGCCGATATACTCGCGCTTTGTGCTCCCTCCATACAAGTCCATGCTGACTTCGCTGCTGACACGCATTGTCCGGCTTGCCACCGCCTGGCCGTGGCGTGTCATCGTCCTGGCGGCATTGCTGACCGCCGCCAGCGGCGTCTACGTGGCCCGCAACTTTGCGATCAACACCGACATCGGCCGCTTGCTGCAATCAGACGCCCCCTGGGCGATGCGTGACGAGGCCATCGGCAAGGCCTTTCCCCAGCGCAACCAGTTGATCCTGGCGGTGGTGCAGGCGCCGGCAGCGGAACTTGCCGACACCGCCGCCGACGCCCTGGCCGCCGCCTTGCGCCAGCAGCCGGCGCGCTTCACGGCGGTCAGCCAGCCCGGCGGCGGGCCGTTCTTCGCGCGCAACGGCTTGCTGTTCGCCAGCACCGGTGAAGTCAGTCAGCTGACGCAGCAGCTCACGCAGGCGCGGCCGCTGGTCAATGCGCTCGCGCACGACCCGACGCTGCGCGGCCTGTCCGATCTTCTCACCACCACGCTGAACCTGCCGCTGCAGATGGGGCAGGTCAAGCTGGGCGACATGGCAAAGCTGCTGGGCGGCAGCGCGCAGGCGCTCGACCGGGTGCTGGCCGGCAAGCCCGCCGCGCTGTCCTGGGCGGGGCTGCTCGACGACGGCCTCAAACCCGGGCCCGATGGCCAGGTCTACAGCTATATCGCGCTCAGCCCGGTGCTGGACTACAGCGACCTGCAGGCCGGGGCCGCCGCCTCGCGCGCGATCCGGCAGGCCGCGGCCGACCTGCAGCTGGCGCAGCGCTACCAGGCCACGGTGCGCCTGACCGGCCCGCAGGCGCTGGCCGACGATGAATTCGCCTCGGTCAGCGACGGCGCCGCGCTCAACGGCGCGCTGACCGTGCTGGTGGTGGTCCTGATCCTGTGGCTGGCCTTGCGTTCGGCGCGGCTGATCGTGGCGGTGCTGGCCAGCCTGTTTGCCGGGCTGCTGATCACCGCCGCGCTGGGGCTGGCCATGGTTGGCGCGCTGAACATGATCTCGGTGGCGTTCGCGGTGCTGTTCGTCGGGCTGGGGGTGGATTTCGGCATCCAGTTCGGCGTGCGCTACCGCGCCGAGCGCCATGACCGCGACCATATCGTCGAAGCGCTGGGGCTGTCCGCGCGCGGGGTGGGTGCACCGCTGGCGCTGGCCGCCGCGGCCACGGCGGCGGCGTTCTTCTGCTTCCTGCCCACCGACTACCGCGGCGTGGCCGAACTGGGGCTGATCGCCGGCGTGGGCATGATGGTGGCATTCGCCACCACCTTTACGCTGCTGCCGGCGCTGATCCGCGTGCTGAAACCCGGCGGCGAATCCGTGGCGCCGGGCTTCCCCTGGCTGGCGCCCGCGGACCGGTTCTTCGACCGGTACCGCAGGCCGGTGCTGCTGGTGACCCTGCTCGCAATCGTGGCGGGCGCGCCGCTGCTGGCGCACCTGCGCTTTGACTTCGACCCGCTGCACCTGAAGGACCCCAGGTCCGAATCGATGGCCACGCTGCTGGCGCTCCGGGACGCGCCGCAAGCCGGCACCGACGATGTCAGCGTGCTGGCGCCATCGCTGCAGGCCGCGCACGATCTCGCCGGCAAGCTGGCGGCGCTGCCCGAGGTAGCGCGCGCCGTCACGCTGCAGACCTTCATCCCCGACGGCCAGGCGCCCAAGCTGGAGGCCATCGGCCAGGCTTCGGCCGCGCTGATGCCGTCGCTCACGCAGACCACCGCCGCGCCCGCCACCGACACCGCGCGCGTCAATGCGCTGCGCAATGCCGCGCGGCAGCTCGCCATCGCCGCCGACGAACATCCCGGCGCGGGCGCGGCCGAAGCCGCGCACCTGGGCGCCACGCTGAAAAAGCTCGCGGCCGCCGACGCCGCCACGCGCGACCGCGCCGAGCGCGCCATCGCCCTGCCGCTGCAGCTGGCGCTGGCGCGGCTGAAGCTGGCGCTGGACCCGCAGCCCGTCAGCCAGAAAACGCTGCCGCCCGAGCTGGTGCGCGACTGGATCACCCCGGACGGGCGCGCGCTGGTCAGCATCAGCCCGAAGCTGCCGCCGCCCGCCAGCGCGCAGCGCGAGGCCGCGCTGGACCGCTTCATCACCGCGGTGCAGCGCGTGGCGCCGGCTGCCACCGGCGGGCCCATCGCGATCCGCGGCTCGGCCGATACCATCATGGCCGCCTTTGCGCAGGCCGGCATCTGGGCGGTGGTGTCGATCACCATCCTGCTGTGGATCACGCTGCGCCGCTTTGGCGACGTGCTGCGCACGCTGATACCGCTGCTGGTTTCGGCCATCGTCACGCTGGAGCTGTGCGTGGTGTTCGGCATAGCGCTGAACTTTGCCAACGTGATCGCGCTGCCGCTGCTGCTGGGTATCGGCGTCGCGTTCAAGATCTACTACGTGATTGCCTGGCGGCACGGCAAGACCCAGCTGCTGCAGTCCAGCCTGACGCATGCGGTGCTGTACAGTGCGGGCACCACCGCCACCGCCTTCGGCAGCCTGTGGCTGTCGCAGCATCCCGGCACCGCCAGCATGGGCAAGCTGCTGGCGCTGTCGCTGGCCTGCACGCTGGTCGGCGCCGTGTTCTTCCAGCCGATCCTGATGGGCCGCCCGCGCGAAGGCAGCCACCAGGGACAGGGCAAGCCGGCCCGGCCATAATCACAATCCTCTCGCGACCGAACCTGTCCCGCCTCGATGCCCGTCCGCCTTCCCCTTCCGCCCCTCGCCACGACTCTCTTCGCCGCGGCCCTGCTCACGGGCTGCGCCACCGGCCCCCAGGCCAATCCCGACGATCCGCTGGAGCCGATGAACCGCGCAGTCTTCACCGTCAACGACAAGCTTGATGAGTACGTGGCCGTGCCGGTGGCCAAGGGCTACAAGGCGGTCACGCCGGAGCCGGTGCGCACCGCCGTCACCAACTTCTATTCCAACATCGCGGACGTGGGCAACTTTGCCAACAACCTGCTGCAGGGCAAGGGCGTTGACGCGGCGGAGAGCCTCATGCGGGTCGCGATCAATTCCGTGCTGGGACTCGGCGGCTTGATCGACATTGCCACGCCGGCCGGGCTGCAGAAGCATTCGCAGGACTTCGGGCTGACGCTGGGCACGTGGGGCGTGCCGTCGGGACCCTACCTGGTGCTGCCGGTGTTCGGCCCCAGCTCGTTCCGGGACGGCGTGGGCCTGTATGTGAATTTCTGGTTCGATCCCACTACCTATGCGCGGCCGGCGGTACGCAATTCGCTGTATGGGATGAACGTCGTGGACGTGCGCACCAACCTGCTGGGTGCCACCGACCTGCTCAAGCTGGCGGCGCTGGACAAGTACGCCTTTGTGCGCGACGGCTACCTGCAGCGGCGCCGCTACCTGCTCGGGCAGAACACGGCGCTGCCGGACTATGGCGATGACGAGGACGCTGGCGCCGGGTCGGCGCCCAGCGCGCCCGCAGCACCGGCAGGCACGCCGGCGTCCGCGCAGCCGCAGGCGCCGCGCTGACAGGGCCTTAGCCGCCGATCCCCAGCAATACCACCTCGAAGGTCAGGGTGGCATTCGGCGGGATCGTGCCCGGCACGCCGCGCGCGCCGTAGGCCGTGGCCGGCGGGCAGGTCAGCCTGGCCTTGCCGCCCACCTGCATCGCCTGCACCCCTTCGGTCCAGCACGGGATCACCCGGTTGAGCGGGAACGAGATCGGCTGGCCACGCTTGTAGGAGCTGTCGAACTCGGTGCCGTCGGCCAGCGTGCCGCGGTAGTGGACCTGCACCGTGTCGGTAGCCTTGGGCGAGGCGCCGTTGCCCTTGATCAGGTGCTGGATGGTCATGCCCGATGCCAGCGTCTGCGGCGCCGCCGCGGGCGTGGCCGGGGCCGAGGCTGCCGTGGCGGCCGGGGCAGCACAAGCCGCGCCGGCGATGGTCAGGGTGCCGAGGAAAAGCGCGAGTGTTTTCATGGGGAACCTGGTCGTGAGGTCGTGATTGGGGATGCGGCAGTTTAACCGACGCATGGCAACGGTATGACGGCAGCGGCATATAGCGCACAGCGCACCCCGACCGTGCGCCTGGCGGGCGGCATGGTGCGCCGCACCCCGCCGCACCCGTTACACGGGGCGTTTTGCCGTCTACGATGGTTCGTGACAGCCCCGCTGCCGCGGGCGCACGGAGATTGCCATGGCACTGACGGATTCAAGGGACCTCCCGGTATCGACCGGGAACGCCCGCTCGGTCGAGCAGTATGAAGCGGCCCTGCGCCTGCTCAACGGCTACTACGGCGACCCGCTCGCCACCATCGACACGGCACTGGCCGCCGATCCCGAATTCGCCATGGGCCACGCGCTGCGCGCCGCGCTGATGGTGACCGCCGGCGACGGCGCGGCCGAGCCCTTGCTGCGCCAAAGCGTCGAAGCCGGCGAAGCCCTGCGCGGCCGCGCCAACGACCGCGAGCGCCGCCACATTGCCGCCGCACGCGCCTGGCTGGACGGCGAGTTCGAGCGCTCGGTCCGGCTCTACGGCGATATCGTGATCGACTATCCACGCGACCTGCTGGCGATCCAGACCGCGCATCTCGAAGACTTCATGCTGGGGCAATCCTCGATGCTGCGCGACCGCGTGGCGCAGGCGCTGCCGCACTGGGATGCCGGCATGCCGGGCTACGGCTACCTGCTTGGCATGCATGCCTTCGGCCTGGAGGAGACCCAGCTCTACGACCGCGCCGAGCAAAGCGGCCGGCGCGCGCTGGAACTGAATCCGCGCGATCCGTGGGCCGTGCACGCGGTGGCGCACGTGATGGAGATGCAGGGCCGGCTGGCCGACGGCATCGCCTGGCTGGACGGGCGCCGCGACGACTGGGCCGGGGACAATATGCTGGCCGTGCACATCTGGTGGCACCTGGCATTGTTCCAGCTGGAAGACGGCCGGACCGATGACGTGCTGGCGCTGTACGACGGCCATATCAACCGCCCCGCGCCGGCGATTGCTCTGGACCTGGTGGACGCCTCCGCGCTGCTGTGGCGGCTGCACCTGCGCGGCGTGGACCTGGGCGGGCGCTGGCAGCCGGTAGCGGACGACTGGCTGAGCCGCGGCGCGGCCGGCTACTACGCCTTCAACGATGTCCATGCCGTGATGGCCAGCCTGGGCGCGCACCGGCCCGCCGCGGCCGACCAGGTCCGTGCCGCGCTGGAGCGCGCTGCCCTGGGCAACGGCACCAACGCCATGATGTCGCGCGAGGTGGGGCTGCCGCTGGCCGATGCGCTGATCGCGTTCGACCAGGGCGACTACGCCACCGCCATCGACCTGCTGCTGCCGGTGCGCCTGATTGCCCACCGCTTCGGCGGCAGCCATGCGCAGCGCGACCTCATCGGCCTGACCCTGATCGAAGCCGCCCTGCGCGACGGCCGCGGCAACCTGGCCATCGCGCTCACGGGCGAGCGCGCCGCGCTCAAGCCCATGAGCCCGAGCCTGCACCGGCTGGTGCAGCGCGCCGATACATGCCGCACATAAGCGTGTAGCCAGCAGGGCATGTGCGGCAGCAGGCCATCGAGCATGAGGCCGGCCGAGGCGCTGGCCAACATATTCCTGTAAGCCAGGTCCTACAACCGATTCAGCAGCTCCCGATGCGTGCTGTCGGCTTTGGCCGAAACCAGAAGTGCGGCCCCGCGTCTAGCATGGAATCAAGAGGCACCCCCGATGCCTGTTCGGCACCAGGAGCCTGGTTCACACGGAGTGACATGATGCGCGACTCCGAATATTCCCTGCGCCGGTTAGTGGATAAATGGCTTGCGCCGACGGAGGCCAGCCCTGCGCGGGTAACCTGCTTTGGACATCGAGCCCTTCACAAAGGCAGATTTGTGTGCGTGGAATCGACTGGCCTCTCCATGGCATTCTTCCGCCACGGCGACGGGGCCTGGTATGTCTTCCCGCCTGGCGTCTAGTGACACTTGGCGCGACTGCATCTTCGACGATGCCTTCGGTCAGGTGACCGTGCGCGAGCCTGCCATCATCAGCCGCGCCTCGATATAGATCCGGCTGACCTGCGGGAAGCGTGCGCGGATATTGCGCTCGATCCGCTCGACGGCGCCAGCTGCTTCATTCGCGCTGGACTCCGGATGGAAGCGCACGTCTAATGTCACCAGAACCTCGTCCGGCCCCAGATGCATGGTCAGCGGCATACCTGCCGACTGCACCGCCGGGTCGTCCTGCACGATCTGGCGCAGCGCCACCGCCATGTCCCGGTCGATGCCTTCGCCTACCAGCAAGCTGCGGCTTTCCAGGATCAGTAGCGACGCGACCGCCGCCAGCAAAAGGCCAATCAACAGCGAAGCCGCGCCGTCAAGCACCGGCATGTCCCATCGGTGGCTTGCGTAGACGCCAAGCGCCGCGATCACCAGGCCGGCGAGGGCGGTCGCATCCTCGGCCAGCACCGTGACCGTGGTTGGGTCCTTGGTGTCGCGCAGCTCGCGCCAGAATGGCGCATCGCCCTTTTGCCTCAGGAACGCACGCATGGCGATACCGAAGCTCGCGCCCTCGAACACCATTGCCAGGCCGAGCACGATGTAGTTCCAGTGCGGATCGGTCAGCAGGACCGGGTTCCGCATGTGCCGCACGCCCTCATAGGCCGAGATGCCGCCGCCAACGCCAAACAACAGCACCGCCACCATCAGGCTCCAGAAATACAGTTCCTTGCCATAGCCGAACGGGTGCATGGCATCGGCCGGCAGGCGGCTGCGCGCCATGCCGACCAGCAGCAGCAATTCATTGCCGGTGTCGACAGTGGAATGAATGGCTTCGGACAACATTGCCGAACTGCCCGTGACGCCCGCCACGATGAACTTTGTGACGGCGATGGACACATTGGCCGCGATGGCGCCGTAGATCGGGATCCGGGACGTGGAAGGAGGGGCTGGCGGGGAGGAACCCGGCTGGGACGGAACTGCTGAAGCACCCTGACGTGTCGGTTCAGGCCCTTGCGACATGGGCTCCTCCTGATGGAAGGTGTCTGCTCTTTTGCGGGACAGTTTGCACCAGCTTACTGGTGCATTCGGGATCCGAGGATCAAAGGGTGGCCCCGGCAATCCACTCCCGGCGGCCTCGCAGCGGATAAGCGGGCCTGCAATGCAGTGGCGCTAGCGAGCTGACTCTTTTTTTGCCGCACGCGTGCGGGCGGCCTTGCGGGCCGCTTCGGAGCGACCGGCAACGCCCTTGGTGCTGGCAGCCTTCCTGGCGGTAGCCGAGCGATCGGCCGCCGTGCGCTTGCTTGCCGCGCTCTTGGCCTGGGCGGACAGCGCCTTGGTAGAGGCGCCGGCTGTGCTCTCTCGCTTGAGTGCCTTGAGCGCAGCCTGGGAGCGCTCGGCCGTGCTTTCAGAACTCGCGCGTCGCGGTGCGCCCTTGGTGGCGGCGGACCTGGTTTCCGTTCTGGTCATGCCCTTCTTTGGCGGCACATCGACGCCAGCGCGCCGCGCCTCCGACAAGCCGATCGCTATGGCCTGTTTGGCCGAGCGCACGCCGTGCTCACCCTTTCGCACGGCTTCGATCTCGTCGCGAACGAAATGGCCGGCCTGGGTGGTCGGCGCCTTGCCTGCACTCTTGTCTGCTTTGGCGCGGGCTATGCTCGATGCTCTTGGCATGGTCATCTCCATGACCGCCGCGGTCATCCAGCATGGACCATGGCAGATGCAATGTCCGCGGGCGTTGATCAGAGCCCGTCATCTGCCGGCGGGCTAATGATGAATTCCATGCAAAGGTTGTTCCAGGCCCGCGATTGAGGCGCCATCACCAGCCGCAAGGAGTGACAGCAGTACCTCTGCACGCGCAAACTGTGCATCTTGCGCCAAATCTACACCTGCGAAACACGTTCCAGACGGCAATGGAACGCATGGGGCTCGATCGCGTCCTTGATGACGCCGCGCATCTCTGTGACCAGTGCGCGCGCGTCAGCATGCAGGTGACCCGATTCCCAGCATCCGCCGCTCACGCAAAGCGGTCATGCAGGATCGACGCGGACAATTCGCGCTCTTTCCAGTACATATGGTCGATGCGCTCCTGCAACTTGGTCAGCACCATGACGTCGAGGTTGTCATAGGTTAGCAGCACGGCCGGGTGCGAACCATCGCCCTCCTCATGTTCGAGGTTATTGAACGGGGGGAATCCGTACTTTTCCAGAAAGGCCCCGATTTCCGCATCGGAGGTGCCGGGTCCAATATTGCCGAGCAGCAAACGACTCATGATCGTCTCTCCAGTCGATGGCGGTGGCTGTGGTCGAGTATGACAACTCATGCCAGTGCGGGCGCGCTTTAGCTCAGGACCTGCTCAGGGCTGTTTCTTGAGCGCCGACGCCGGGTTGCCAAGTGTTGCCGCGCCGGAAGCGCCTCGGTGGCCGGCACGCTCCATACTGCGGTCAACGTTGCCGTGCGCTTCGCTCTTGTCCATTTTTGGCACTCTCCACGGAAGCACCGCTGGCGGCCTGCACCAACGGCTGCGCGCGTCTGCCGGTGTCAGTCCCTGGTGTCGGAGGGGAGCCATAGCGACCGCCCTGAGCCCAAGCGGCAACGGCCGTTAGTGAAAGGCCAACGAGCAAGGCCAACTTTTTCATTGCTGCCGGGTTCCAAGTGGGACCGCGCGCTCAAAGGGAGATACGTCTTGGATTTTTCAGGCCTTTTTTACATAAGCGCTGCACCAACCGTTTGTCGCGACTTGCTTACCACCGAAGATGGGGCACGGTCCCCACGCGTCGCTGGCTTTGCCTTGAAACAATTGGCAGTTGCTGCACTTCTGGCTTGACTCGTGCTTGGGAAAGCTTGCCTTTTCGACCTTCGTTGTGTCGTGCTTATATCCAAGTGAAACGGCTTGCGGATCGTTTTCATCAAGCTTCCCCGCCTGTGCGTTTGCCGGGGACTCGATGCCAGCCACTGCGGCCGTTACAATGCTCGATATTCCCTTCAGGAATATTCGTCGAGTAGTCATCGCAGCACCTCCAGTCGAGAGATCTTGGATGGTTTGTGTTCATGCCAGTGAACGACATTGGCTCCATCGTTCACGGTAGACGCTCGCGCCGGAAACACAAGCCTGAGACGAAGCCAGAATAAAGCGAATTCAACTGGCTACCAACTCTGCGGCCACAGGGGCTATGCGACCAGGATGGCACCTCCGACAGGATTGCCAGTCGCCTGGACGGCGTGCTGCACGGCGTCGGACGGCACATGCTCGCGCCAGCGTGCCCGACTGACGCCGTCTAACTTCGACGCCCGACGCGCTTCTTATCGGTGAAGGAGCGTGAGGGCGCGCCGGCAGACATTCTCTGCGGTAAAGCCGTATTCGCGCAGCATCACCTCTGCGGCCGCCGATGCACCGAAACGATCCACCGCCAGCACATCCCCACGCTCGCCGACGTAGCGATGCCAGCCCTGCGAGACGCCGGCCTCGACCGCGAGCCTTGCGCCGACCGCCGGCGGCAATACGGTATCGCGATAGTCTTGCGGCTGTTCGTCGAACAACTCCCAACTTGGCATCGAGACCAGGCGCACCTTGATGTGCTGTGCGACCAATTGTCGGGATGCCGCGACGATCAGGCTAACTTCCGACCCACTGGCGATCAGGATCAGTTCCGGCTTGCCGTCCGCCGCATCGGCCAGCACGTATGCGCCGCGCCGCAGACCATCGGCGGCAGCCAATTGCGTCCGGTCGAGCGTGGGGACGTTCTGCCGCGTCAATACCAGTGCTATGGGTCGGTCGCATGTTCTGGCCGCAACGCGCCAGGCGCTCGCAGTCTCATTGGCATCAGCCGGACGCATCACGATCAGGCGCGGCATCCCACGCAAGCTGGCAAGCTGTTCCACGGGCTGGTGTGTGGAACCATCCTCGCCGAGCGCGATGCTGTCATGGGTAAAGATGTAGATCACATGCAATCCCATCAGTGCCGCCAGCCGGATCGAAGGCCGCAGATAATCGGAAAACACCAGGAAGGTCGCGCCGAACGGCAAGGTGCCGCCGTGCGCCGCCAAGCCGTTCATGATCGCGCCCATGGCATGTTCGCGCACGCCGAAATGCAGATTGCGGCCGGCATAACTCCAGCCGCCCTCCGAGCCTTGCCGGTCGCGCGCGCTCGCGCCGGGGGGCTGAAAATCCCCGAGCCCGGTCAGTGCGGTATGCGTCGACGGATCAAGATCCGCCGAGCCGCCTATCAGCGCCGGCAAATGTGCTGCCATGGCGTTCATGACCTTGCCCGATGCAATGCGGGTGGCCATGCCTTTGGCGTCGGCGGGAAACTGCGGTATCTCGACATCGCATTCCTCCCGGCGTGCGGCCACGCTTGCGCCGGCATCGCACCTGTCCTGCATCAGCTGCAGCAACTCCGCCGCGAGTTCGGGAAATTTCGCTTCATAGGCGGAAAATCTATCGTGCCACGCCTGCTCGTCCTGCTTTCCTCGCGCTACCGCTTTGCGAAAATGCGCGCTTGCCTCCTCGGGGACATGGAACGCCGGCTGCTCCGGCCAGCCAAGGTTCCGTTTGGTCAAGCGGACCTCTTCCGCGCCCAGCGGTGACCCGTGGGCCTCAAATGTGTCTTGCTTGTTGGGCGAGCCATAACCGATATGCGTGCGCACCAGAATCAGCGAAGGACGCCTGTTCTCGGCACGGGCCGCATCCAGCGCCCGCCCGAGCGCCGCGAGGTCATTGCCGTCGGGCAGCGCCTGTGTGTGCCAGCCATATGCCTCGAAGCGTCGCGCCCGGTCCTCGGTAAACGTCATGTCCGTACCGGCGGACAGGGTGATCTGATTGTCGTCATACAGGTAAATCAGCTTGCCCAGCTGCAGATGACCGGCCAGCGATGCGGCTTCGGAAGCGACCCCTTCCATCAGGTCGCCGTCACTCACGATGCCATAGGTAAAATGGTCGATCACGCAGCAGTTGTCGCGGTTGTAGCGCGCGGCCAGGTTCGCTTCGGCGATCGCCATGCCCACGCCATTGCCGAAGCCCTGGCCAAGCGGGCCTGTGGTGATCTCGACGCCAGGCGCCAAGCCATGTTCCGGGTGGCCCGGCGTGATGCTGCCCCACTGCCGGAACTGCCGCAGTTGTGACAGCGGAACGTCGTAGCCTGTGAGGTGGAGCAGGCTGTACAAGAGCGCCGAACCATGACCGGCGGAAAGCACAAAGCGATCACGGTCGAACCAGCGTGGATTGGCGGGATTGTGCTTGAGGAAGCGTGTCCACAGCACGTAGGCCATCGGCGCCGCACCCAGCGGCAAGCCAGGATGCCCGCTGTTGGCCCGTTGCACGGCATCAACCGAAAGAAAGCGCAGCGTGTTGATGCACAAATCGTCCAGCGCGGGATTGGGTCGAAATGCATTCATTTGGCGACTCCTCGGTAGCTCCAATTTTCCAGACCGGCGCCAGGTTCGATCGTCAGGTCGAATGGCCATCCCCGTTGCCGCCGATTGCAGTGTCGCCGCCTGTTGCGTCCGATTCTGTCGCATTGGGGGCTCGCCGCTCCCACATGCGAAAGCCGCCCAGAAACGCATTGACATTGTCGCCACGGCGGGACAGCAAGGGCAGTTCCTTCAGACGCACGGCATTGCCACCGCCCAGCACGATATAGTCGGGCAACAGCGCCGCGCGCAAGTCGTCCACCACAGCCGCGACCTTGCGGCGCCACTTCTTGTTCCCCAGGCGCCGGCGTCCCCGCTCGCCGAGATCGTCTTCGTAAGTGTGTCCCTTCCCGTTGCGCAACTGTCCCAGTTCCATGGGAGCAATCGTGCCGTCGAGCATCAGCGCCGATCCGAGCCCGGTGCCGAGCCCGAGGAATAGCATTCGGCCGCCTTCATAGTCGCCGAGCGCCTGCATCGCCGCGTCGTTGATAATCTTTACCGGACACCCGAACGCTGCCTGAAAATCGAAACCGATCCATCCGGAACCGAGGTTGTTCGGTTCGCGCGCTATCCGATCGCCGAGGACCACACCCGGATAGCCAATCGAAACCGCGTCGTAGTGCCAGCCGGAGGTGATCTTCTGCAATTTCTTCATCATGCGATCCGGTGTCATGTCCGGTCCCGACCTGAACGCGACAGCTTCCTTGTGGCCGGTAGCGACGCACTTGACATGGGAGCCGCCGACATCGACCACCAGCACATTCAACTGCTTCTTTGATCGGGTGCTCATGATGCGTCAGAGCCGCCGCGCCCGACCAGCGCCGCCGTGGGACGGTCGCCGATCAGCGTGTAGTCAGCCGCCGTCTCGTCATGCATGGCAACGAAATTGCGATTCCAGATCGGCTCCAGAAATGCATTGGCGAAGCGAAAATAGAGGATATTCATGATCGTCTCCTTTGCGAGGAAGTGATCAATGCGAAAGATGGCGTCCTCGCGGAAAGCGGACCGGGCGATTCGGTTGAGGCCGCGAGCCGAGGCCAGATCGCGGCCGAAGGGCTATTCGTCCACCACGCGCGCCTGCTCGGCCAGTGCGGAGCGTCATTGTCGACGGGGTTCATCCTGGAGTTTCTCCTTCCCTGTCTCGTCATGTCCGCCAAACTGCTTGCGCATCGCAGACAAGACCCGATTGGCAAAATCGGCTTCGCCGCGCGAGCTGAAGCGTTCATAAAGCGCAGCACTGAGAACCGGCGCTGGCACCGCCTCGTCAATGGCCGCCGCAACCGTCCAGCGTCCCTCCCCGGAGTCGGAGACGTGCCCCGCATAGCCCTCCAGGTCGGGACTGCTCAGCAGCGAGGCAGCGGTAAGGTCAAGCAGCCACGAGCCGATCACGCTGCCGCGGCGCCACGCTTCCGCAATCTCGGAAAGGTTCAAATCGAATTGGTAATATTCCGCCTCGCGCAGCGGCGCGGTCTCGGCATCCGCGTCGCGTGGGCGTTTGCCGGCATCGGCGTGGTGCAGGATATTCAGGCCTTCCGCATATGCTGCCATGAGGCCGTACTCGATGCCGTTGTGAATCATCTTTACGAAGTGGCCCGCGCCGTTCGGACCGCAATGCAGATAGCCATGCTCGGCCGGCGTGGGAGTACCGGTCCTGCCTGGCGTGCGCGATGCTGCCTCGACTCCCGGCGCAATGCTCTTGAAAATCGGCTCCAGTTGCTTGACCACTTGCTCATCGCCGCCAATCATCAGACAAAAGCCTCGCTCCAACCCGAATACGCCGCCACTGGTGCCGCAATCGACAAAATGGATGCCTTTCTGTCTGAGCGCCTTCGCGCGTAGCAGATCATCGCGGTAGTAGCTGTTGCCGCCGTCGATGATGATGTCGCCCTCACCCACGCAAGCGCCCACCTCCTCGATCGTGTTGCCGGCCACGGCAGCGGGAACCATTACCCACACCACGCGCGGCCTGGCCAGCTTCGCGACTAGTTCGGCGATCGACGCCCGCCCTTGGACACTGGTGCCGACCATCCTCTTCACGGCAGCGGGATTCACGTCGTAGACGTCGCATGTATGGCCTTTAACGATAAGACGCTGTACCAGGCTGGCACCCATGCGTCCCAATCCGATCATGCCGAGATGCATTTTGATTTACCTCTCTGGATGAAGTGGCCCTGATGGTCATGAATCCCGCCTGCGCCCAATTGGCTGACTTCCGGTTGCATGCTGGTCATGTGTTGGTTCTAGGCAAGAAATGCTGATCCCGCTGTCGGATGCATTCTGACTTTCGTGAATCGCGAGAGAAGCAGCGGTCTAGGCGCCTCATCTGGCGGAATGCGGGCGATAGCACACCGCTGATTGAGCGCTTTCCGCCGATTCAACCGGCTCATCGCTCCTGGATCACGAGATCGTCACAACGGTCTTGGGAGTCCTTAGCTAGCGTTCACGTTGGCGCCGGCGACTGCATGCCGAGCACGGCGACCAGCGCCAGCACCAGCGTGGCGGCGCCCGCTTCCAGCGTCAGGCTGCGCCGCAGCGCCCGTGTCGCCATACCGGGCTCCCCTGCCCGGACAGCCATTGCCAGCCGCGGACCCAGGCTCTTGCGGTTCGCGGCCGCCAGGCCGAGCATCGCCATGAACAGTGCGAGCTTGGCGGCCAGCAGCCCGCCATAGGACATCGGCGTGAACGCCGGCATCGCCGGGCCCACGATGAGCCAGTAGTTGAGCGCACCTGACAGCATCAGCGTGGCGACGATGACGGTGCCAACGCGTGCAAAGCCGTTTGCCGTGCGGCTCAGCAGCGCAATGTCCTCGTCTTTCGTAGCCCCCCTGGACGCCGACAGGAGCAGGAACGCCGCCAGCGCCCCAACCCAGGCGCCGGCGGCGAGCAGATGCGCCACGTCCGATGCCAGGTGCAGGCAGCCGATGGCGCCCTCATGCATCGCGCCATGCCCGCCCCATGCCAGCGTGCCCAGCGCAATGCCGCCGGGCATGGCGAGCGCCGCGAAACGCGCGCGGGGGCTGCGCCACGTCATGCCCGCCAGCACGCAGAGCAGCAAGGCCGCCAGGCGCACCGACCAGGCCACGCCGAAATCCGTACCCGTGACGACCATCGCGAAGACATGGCCCTGCAATGCAGAGAATTCGGACTCTCCCGTCATGATCTTCGCCATTACGGCGAGGGCCCCCAGCGAGAGCACGATGCCCGCTATCGCACAGCCCAGTGCAAGCGCCCGGCAGCGCATCGCAAAGCGTGAGGCCCGTTCCTCGCGCTGCAGTGCATAGGTGCAGAACAGCGGCAACCCGAACAGCAAGGCCAGGTCGACATAGAGCGCCAGACGCAGGCCGGCAGCCAACCAGTCAGCCTGCGGCAATCACTTCACCGTGAAGGCGAGATTGCCGGTGACGGGATGGGTATCGGACGAGACCGCGCGCCAGTCCACCCGATAGCTGCCTGCCGGCAGCGGCTGCGCCGGCGTGATTACCATGGCCTTGGGGTCGTCGCTGCCGGAAACCTTCACGGCCATTTTCATCGGCGCATGGCTGGCCATGCCCGGCATGCCGGTCATGACCAGGTTGGCGCCGGAAAACTGGGTGACCAGGCTTTCGGAAAAGAGCAGTTCGATCTTCTGCGGCGGCGCCACCTCGGCCTTGTCCGCCGGCGTGGACGATACCAGCTTCGGGTGCGCGAAGGCGATGCTGCTGGCCAGCGCGGCCGTGGCCGCAATCATGGCGTGGATCAGGGGGCGATTGGCATGCATGGTGGTCTCTACCTGTTGAGATTGAAGTTGTCTTGTCAGAACCAGACGCGGACGCCGGCGACGAAGCGCGTTTCGCCCGCCTTGCCGCCCGAGGTCCGGATCATGTCCGCGGTATTGCCGAAGGCCTGGTAGCGCTCCACGCCGATATACGGCGCGAACTGCCGGCTGAATTCATAGCGCAGCCGCAGCCCCGCGGTGCTGTTGGACAGGCCGCTGCCGATACCCGCCTCCGGATCATTCTTGCCATAGAGGTTGGCTTCGATGCGCGGCTGCAGGATCAGGCGCTGCGTCAGCAGCAGTTCGTATTCGGCGGACAGCCGCAGCGCGGTGCGGCCGCTGGTGCCGACATAGGCGGTGGCATCGACCTCGAACCAGTACGGCGCCAGCCCCTGCACGCCGAAGGCCAGCCAGTTGCGCGCCGGGCGCCCGCTGCCGGTGTCGTTGCGCAGGCCCAGCTGGGTGTCCCAGTAGCTGGCCACGGCGTGGCCCCACAGCAGTTCGGTGCGGGCCTCGTGCAGCTTGCCCTTCGACGCCTCGCCCTCGGCCTTGATCACCAGCTTGTCGTAGCTGTTGCCGAACCACGCCTGCGCCTCGTAGGCGGCGGCATTGCCGCCGTTGGCATGGGCCCACTCCAGGCGGTCGACCAGCACCGAGGCGAACAGGTGCTCGTCGGCCATCACCAGCTGGCGCTGGTCGCCGAGGGCGTACTTGCCGACGCCCAGCTGGTAGCCACCGGAGTAGGCGTGCGGATCGCGGGCGTCGGGCGGCGCGCTGCCGCCCTGCATCTGCATGTCGCCATGGTTCATGGCGGGGGCAGTCTCCTGCAGCGCGCCGCCACCGTCCATGGTCTGGATCCCGTCTGGCTCCATGCCCTGCATCTGGCTGCGGTCCATACCCTCCATGGCGGCAGGCGCTGCCTGGGCAGCCTGGTGATCATGGCCTGGCGCATGGCCGGCATGCGGGGCTTGCGCAGAGGCTGCGCCCATCGCGGTCAGTGCCAGCGCCGCCGCCAGCATCGTCTTCTTGTGCCCGTGCATAACGATTGCGCATTCACGTCGTGCCATCACGCCACCACCACTTCACGGAACATGCCCGCGTCCATATGCAGCATCAGGTGGCAATGCCAGGCCCAGCGTCCCAGGGCATCGGCCGTGACCAGGAAGCTGATGCGCTGCGCCGGCTGCACAGGGATGGTGTGGCGCCGTGCCTGGAAGCTGCCGTCAGGTGCTTCCAGCTCGCTCCACATGCCGTGCAGGTGCATGGGATGCGTCATCATGGTGTCGTTGTGCAGAATCACGCGCAGGCGCTCGTTGTGCCTGAAGTAGACCGGCGTCGACTTGCCGAACTCGACGCCGTCGAACGACCAGGTATAGCGCTCCATATTCCCGGTCAGATGCAGCTCGACCTCGCGCCCGGGGCCGCGCGCATCCATGGCCCCACCGATGGTGTGCTGGTCGGCCAGCGTCAGCACGCGCCTGCCGTTGTTGCGCAGGCCGATGCCGGGGTCGTCCAGGTTGGTGCGGGCCATGTCGACGCGCATGTCGGTGCCGGCACCGTATTCGGTGCGGGCATGGCGCGCGGTCTTGCCGGGGACCTTGAGCGGATCGGCGGGGGCCGTGGCGTGCCGGCTGTGGTCCATGCCGGCGTGGTCCATGCCCTGCATCGGCATGGCGCCATGCTGCATGCCGCCGTGGCCGCCATGGCCCGTCATCCCGCCCATCATGTCGGTCATGGTCAGCCACTCGGCCTGGTCCAGCGCCGGCACCGGTGCCGCCAGCCCTTCCCTGACCGCCAGCGTGCCGCGGGCATAGCCGGTACGGTCCATCGACTGCGCGAACAGCGTGTAGGCGTCGTCGCGCGGCGCGACGATGGCGTCGCAGGTCTCGCCGGGGCCGAAGCGGAATTCGTCGACCGTGACCGGTTCGATATCCTGGCCGTCGACCTGCACCACCCGCAGCCTGAGCCCGGGAATGCGCACGTCGTAGAAGGTATTGCCCGAGCCGTTGATAAAGCGCAGGCGCACGGTCTCGCCGCGGCGGAACACACCGGTCCAGTTGCCCGCCGGCGTGACCCCGTTGGCCAGGTGGGTCAGCGTGGCGCCGGACAGGTCCGCCAGGTCGGTCGGGCTCATCCGCATCTGGTTCCACATGCGGCGCTTGTCCAGCGCCTGCCTGAGCCCGTCGCGCGAGACGTCGCGGAAGAAGTCGACCATCGTGGGCTGGTTGTAGTTGTAGTAGTCGCCCTGGACCTTGAGCTTGGTCAGCACCCGCATCGGGTCTTCATCGGTCCAGTCCGACAGCAGCACGGTATGGTCACGGTCGGCACGCACGGTTTCCTGCCCCGAGGCCGGATCGATGACGATGCCGCCATAGACGCCGGTCATCTCCTGGAAGCCCGAATGCGAGTGGTACCAGTAGCTGCCGGTCTGCGCGACCTTGAAGCGGTAGGTAAAGGTCTCGCCGGGCGGGATGCCGGCAAAGCTGATGCCGGGCACGCCGTCCATCCCGTACGGCAGGATGATGCCGTGCCAGTGGATCGAGGTGGCCTCGCGCAGGCGGTTGGTCACGCGGATGGTGACGGTGTCGCCCTCGCGCCAGCGCAGCGTCGGGCCGGGCAGGATGCCGTTGATGGTGGTGGCGATGGCGGGCTTGCCGGTGTAGTTGACCAGCGCTTCGCCGATCACCAGGTCGAACTCGGTGCCGCGCAGCACCGGCGCCGAGCCCGTGCCCGCCGGCGCGGGCTGCCCGGCGCGCTCGCCGGCGCCATGGCCCGCATGCTGCGCCCAGGCGCTGCCGCCGATCCCGGACAGGCCGGCCACCACGCCGCCGGCGGCCAGCCCCTGCACGAAGCGGCGTCGTCGGAAATCGGGCAGCACAAGGCCGGGGCTTGGGTGGCGTCGCATGGCATCAGATCCTGGTTGAAAGCACGCCAAGCGTAGCGAGGGCCACCCTACGCACGCCTGACCGGAACATGACAATCCGGTAATCTTCCCGTCATGTTGGCGGCGGCGGCGCCGGCGTAGAGTTACTGATCGATCAAGGAAAGTGCCGATGAAACTGCTTGTGGTGGAAGACGAGTCCAAGACCGGCGAATACCTGCGCCAGGGGCTGACCGAGGCGGGCTTCGTCGTCGACCTGGTGGCCAACGGGCTGGACGGCCAGCACCTGGCGATGACCGAGCCCTATGACCTGGTCATCCTGGACGTGATGCTGCCGGACATGGACGGCTGGCGCATCGTGCAGGCGCTGCGCGCCGCGCAGAACGCCGTGCCGGTGCTGTTCCTGACCGCGCGCGACAGCGTGTCCGACCGCGTCAAGGGGCTGGAGCTGGGTGCGGACGACTACCTGGTCAAGCCCTTCGCGTTCTCCGAGCTGCTCGCGCGGGTGCGCACGCTGCTGCGCCGGGGCACCGCGCAGATGGCGCTGGACCGCATCCAGGTGGCCGACCTGGTGCTGGACCTGACCCGCCGCCGGGCCACGCGCGCCGGGCGCCGCATCACGCTGACCAGCAAGGAATTCGCCCTGCTGGAACTGCTGGCACGCCGCCGCGGCGAAGTGCTGCCGCGCTCGCTGATCGCTTCGCAGGTGTGGGACATGAATTTCGACAGCGACAGCAATGTCATCGACGTCGCCATCCGGCGCCTGCGCGCGAAGATCGACGATGCGTTCGAGCCCAGGCTGATCCAGACCGTACGCGGCATGGGCTACGTGCTGGAAGCGCCGGAGGAGAATCGCGCATGACGGGCCGCATGTCGCTGACGGCACGGCTCACCATCCTGTTCTCGCTGTCGTCCGCCGCGGTGCTGCTGGGCCTGGGCGTGCTGATCTGGCTGGCCATCGACAATCATTTCGCCGACGAAGACTACGCCGTGCTGGGCGACAACGTGCGGCTGATCCGGAAGATCACGGCCGAGGGCCCGGCGGCGTCGCTGCCGCAGCGCCTGGGCCCGGCGCTGGAACACCATCCCGGCTTCGTCGCCGAAGTGCGCGCCGCCGACGGCAAGCGCCTGTATGCCACGCGGGATTTCGACTTCGGCATGGCGCTGGCAGCCGCCGCGCAACTGCCGGCGCGGCAGGACGTCTTCACCTGGGAACAAGGCGGCCAGACCTATCGCGGCCTGCGCGCGCTGGCCCCGGTGGCGGACGGACAGCCGGGGCCGCTGCAGGTCGTGGTTGGCATGGACACGGCCTTGCATGCCCACTTCATGTACGCGTTCCGCCAGTCGCTCGCCTTCTACAGCGCGCTGGCGGCACTGGCGAGCGGCCTGCTGGGCTGGTGGGCCGCGCGCCGCGGCCTCTCGCCACTGCGCACCATGGCCTCGCGCGCGCGCGCTGTCACCGCGCACAAGCTCGACGAGCGCATGCCGGTCGATGCCGTGCCGGTGGAAATGGCCGACCTCGCCGCCACGCTCAACGCCATGCTGGAACGCCTGCAGCGCGACTTCGCACGCCTGTCGGAGTTCTCGTCAGACCTCGCGCACGAACTGCGCACGCCGATCACCAACCTGATGACGCAGACCCAGGTGGTGCTGTCGCAGCCGCGCGACGCGGCCAAGTACCGCGAGGTACTGGCCTCCAACGTGGAAGAGCTGCAGCGGCTGTCGCGCATGGTGTCGGACATGCTTTACCTGGCCAAGATGGAGCACGGCATCTCGCTGCCCAACGCCGAGCCGATTGAAGTTGCGGATGAAGTCGCCGCGCTGTTCGATTTCTATGATGCGCTGGCCGATGACAGAGGTGTGCGGCTGACCCTGCGCGGCCGTGGCCGCATCACCGGCGACCGGCTGATGCTGCGGCGCGCGTTGAGCAACCTGCTGTCGAATGCGCTGCGGCATACGCCCGCGGGCAAGGGCGTCGTGGTGGAAATATCGCCTGCCGCCGAGGTGGTGACGGTGGTGGTCGAAAACGAAGGCGACACCATCCGGCCGGAGTTGCTGCCATCGCTGTTCGACCGGTTCTTCCGTGCCGACAAATCGCGGGCGCGGCCCGAGTCCGATGGCGCCGGGCTGGGGCTGGCGATTACGCAGGCGATCGTGGCCGCGCATGGCGGGGGGATTGGAGTGCAGTCGGCGGGGGGGAGGACGAGGTTTGTTTTGACGCTTCCGGGGTAGGGTGGTGGGCTATGCGGTCGCTCTTCGGTCTTGGCGGGCGTGGCTGTTTCGCCGGCGTAGCCGGCGACCTACTTATAACCACCGCCTCGGTCGGACGCCTTCGGCTGCGCTTCGCGCAGGTCCTAACGTGGCAGAACTAGCGGCCACGACCTGATTCTCGCTGCTGGCCCGGCATCATCCGCGACAGCGCCGTGCGAGCGCAGCGACGCACTCCGTGCCCGAGCACCCGACCTGCGATACTGAGTGCGCGCAGCGCAGCCGTAGGCGTCCTACCGATGACTTGCTTAGTCAGTATGACTCCCCTGGGGCAAGAGGGCTGGCCCGCCGCGAGGAATCAAACGCGGGTTAGCATGACTGCCAGAGCCGCACGGTGTGGACAGTGCCACACCCGGCGATTTCCAGCGCGGAGGCCAGCATGGAACACGATAGCACTTTGTATGTCGGTCTGGACGTCCATAAGGACTCGATCACGGTCGCCTATGCACTCGGCATGGGCGAAGTGGAACTGCTTGGTAAGATCGGTACGTCGCAGGCCGATATCGATCGCCTGTGCAAGCGCCTGCAGTCCAAAGCGCGCCACATCCGGATCGTCTACGAGGCCGGCCCCTGCGGATATGGCCTTTACCGGCAGCTTGCAGGAAAAGGGGTCGAGTGCATGGTATGCGCACCGTCACTGATCCCGAAGAAGCCCGGTGAGCGTGTCAAGACCGACCGACGCGATGCGGTCAAGCTTGTGCGATCGCTACGGGCCGGCGACCTGTCGGCGGTGTACGTGCCCAGCGTGGAGGATGAAGCCTTCCGGGATCTGTCGCGCGCGTGGGTCAGCGCCAAGAACGATCTGAAGCGTGCACGGCAGCGACTGAAGGCCTTTCTGCTCTCGCACGGGGTTCGCTACGCCGGCAAAGCCGACTGGGGCCCGGCACACCAGCGTTGGTTGAGCCAATATGCGTTCGACAGCGTGTGGCAGCAACTTGCCTTTGAGGAATATCGACGGACCATCGAGGACCGGATTGCGCAATGCAGCCGTCTCGAAGCGGCCCTGCGCGAGGCAATGGTCAACTGGCGCTTCTATCCGGCTGTACTGGGCTTGCAGACCATGCGCGGCATCGACTTCACCACGGCGGTGGGCATGCTCGCCGAGTTGGGCGATCTCTCGCGCTTCGCGCATCCGCGCCAACTGATGGCCTGGCTTGGTGTAACGCCCGCCGAACACTCGTCGGGCGAGAAACGGCGCCAGGGCAGCATCACCAAGAACGGCAATAGCTATGCAAGAAAGCTACTGGTCGAGGCGGCCTGGAGTTACCGACACCCGGCACGCGTGAGCCCTCAGATCCAGCGCCGGCACGAAGGTATTCCAAAGGCCATCGTTGACCGATCCTGGGACGCCCAGGTTCGACTTTGCCGGCGCTATCGGAGGCTGGCCGCTCGCGGCAAGAACCCGAACATTGCGGTGGTTGCGGTGGCCCGCGAACTGAGCGGCTTCATCTGGGACATCAGCCGCCTTGCGATGTCCCTCTCAGTACCAAACGAGGCGCGGACAATGTAACCAGGCACCGGGGGGTACAAATCAACCTATCCAACAAACTACTGGGAGGCCAGTTTCCTGAAGGCGGCGTAGCCCGGCACACGAGCAACCCGCGTCCCTGCTAGGCAACGGATTCCATCCGACTTGCGGCCTTAGTTAGCGGCAGGCTCATTGAGCGGACCTCTGTAATGCGGTAACCAACCCGCGGATATCAGCGTGATCCACCGTCGAGACTTACTGCTACGCCGCCCTCAGGAAATTGGGAACAGCATGGAACTATGAAACCCTGAGCCAAACAATCTCGATTGACACGGGAAGTCATATCAGCAGGCTGCCAACGGCCTAAAGTCGGGTTCGTCCAATAGTCCCTGGACGCAAGGCACATCCCGGAAGCGTAGCAGGCCTGAACCACCTACCCCATCGAACGGAAATCACCGCAGCCCGAACCACCAACACCGTGGAATTGGTGGCCAGCCGCCCGAGGCGACGCGTTTTTTGGTTACTTTTTGTCGCTCCCCTCCATGTCAGGATAGTTGTCGCCTCGCCGCCTTTCGATGAAGGACAATGGAGGGCGGTAACGGTTGGAAGATGAAGCGTTATCCGGCGGAGTACAAGGAATGGGTGGTTGAGCAGATGATGCCGCCCTTGAATCGGTCGGTTGTGGAGTTGGCCAAGGAGACGGGTGTCACGACGGTGAGCCTGCGTACGTGGCGCAACGAAGCCCGAGAGCAAGGACAGGTTGTGCCAGGCAACGGCAAGCAGAGTGACAAGTGGTCAAGTGCGGACAAGTTCCGGGTGGTGCTGGAGACAGCGCCCCTGAGCGAGGCGGAGCTGTCCGAATACTGCCGCAGGAAGGGCATTCAGCCGGAACAGATCCGGCAGTGGCGCGCCGCCTGTGAGCAGGCTAACGCGAAGACGCTGGCCAAGCCCGGCCTGGCGCAGCGCCGCGAGGAAGAGACTGCCCAGAAACGGATCCGCGATCTGGAGCGCGAACTCAAGCGCAAGAATGCGGCGCTGGCGGAGACAGCGGCGCTGCTGGTGCTGCGAAAAAAAGCCGAGGCGATCTGGGGAAGGGACGAGGAGGACTGATCAACGTCTCGGATCGCCGCGAAGCCATCATGTTGATCGATGAAGCGGTAAAGAGCGGTGCGCGTCAAGCCAGCGCCTGCAGGGAGTTGGGCCTGAACGAGCGCACCTTGCAGCGCTGGCGTCATGTGCCTGCGGATGGCCGCCCGGGCGCGCAGCGCCCAGTGCCGGCCAATAAGCTCAGCGAGGCGGAGCGGCAGGCCGTGCTGGCCGCGGCCAACCAGCGCGGCTACGAGAGCCTGACGCCGCACCAGATCGTGCCGAAGCTGGCCGACGAAGGCCGCTATGTGGCCTCGGAGTCGACGTTCTACCGCGTGCTCAAGGCCGAAGGCCAGGCGCGCCGGCGCGGGCGCAGCCACAATGCCAAGTCCTCGCGCCCGCTGACTACACACCGCGCCGACGGACCGAACCAGGTGTGGTGCTGGGACATCACGTGGATGCCCACGACGGTGAAAGGTCGCTTCTTTTACTGGTACATGATGCAGGACATCTACAGCCGCAAGCTGGTAGTCAACGAGGTGCACGAGAGCGAATCGGCTGAACATGCCAGCCAACTGCTGTCGCTAGGCTGCCTGCGCGAGCAGACCGCCGGGCGGCCGCTGGTGCTGCATTCGGACAATGGCAGCGTCATGAAAGGAGGGACGATGCTGGCGACGATGGGTTACCTGGGCGTGCAGCCCTCATACAGTCGCCCGCGCGTGAGCAATGACAACGCTTACGCAGAAGCGCTGTTCCGCACAGCCAAGTATTGCCCGCTGTGGCCGGATCGGCCATTCGATACGCTGCAGCAAGCGCGCGATTGGGTCCATCGGTTCGTGCACTGGTACAACGAGGAGCACCGCCACAGTGGCCTGAAGTACGTCACGCCGAACCAGCGGCACCGCGAGGAAGCGGTGCCCCTGCTGGCGCGACGCACGATGCTGTATCAGGCAGCCCGCACCCGACATCCGCAGCGCTGGTCGCGGGGAATCCGGAATTGGAAGCTGGAGCCAGTGGTCTACCTGAACCCCGAGCGAGCTGAACAGGAACCCAAGGAATACCGGAAAGCTGCATGACGGCGAACGCGACAACTACCTTGACACACACCGCTCGGACAAAAAGTGACCCGCCCAGCAGGGCGGAACCAGGCGGCTAAACCTACGACAACATCGAACCCGCCCTACATAACCAAGCCAACGAACAGCAGGCCCGCCAAGAACCGCAATCTACCGCATAGCCACAGCCCCAAATCCACCCCCAAAAAACCGCCCACGCCAGTTACGGCCATTGGGGGAACCTGGCGTGGGCGCGAAGACCACCGGATGCGGCTCCAGCGGCAATCCGATGCTACGCAAATCCTCTTTGGGCAACTGCCAACAATTGTTTCGGCAGGCATAGCGTGACTTACGGCAGTGGCAGTGGCAGTGGCTGCGCCGCTCAGACCACAGGCAATTCAATGCGGAACATCGCACCCGCCCCAGCCGCACTCCGCACGCAGGCCTTGCCCCCATGCCGCTCGGCCACCGCCCGCACCAGCACCAGCCCGAGCCCGGTGCCTTCGGGCGCGCCCTGCTGCCCCTCATGCAAGCGCACGAACGGTTCGAACAGCCGCGCCTGATCCGCCTCGGCAATCCCCGGTCCATGGTCCTGCACGGCGACGACGAAGCTGTCCGGTTCACGCGTGAGCGAAACCGTCACGGTCTCGCCTTGCGGGCTGAACTTGATCGCATTGCTGACCAGGTTGGCAATGGCGCGCGCCAGCAATGCCGGTTCACCCTGCAGCACCGCCGGCTCGTCCGGCAAATCGATCTGCAGCGTCACGTCGCGCGCCTTGGCCAGCGCCCAGAGCTGGTCGGTGGCATCGAGCACCAGCCCGCCGAGCTCCACCTCCATGAACGCCAGCGACTTCGACTCCGCGCGCGCAACGCTGATGAAATCGTCGGCCAGCGTCATGGTGCGCCGTGCATGGGCGGCGATGCGGTTCAGCACGCCGCTGTCGGTGGCGGCATCGTCGGAGGCCCCGCCGCGCCGCGCGCGGCGCTCGTGCAGTTCGATCAGTGCCAGGATCGACGCCTGCGGCGAGCGCATGTCGTGCGACAGGAAGCGCAGCATCTGCTCGCGCTGGCGCTCGGCAATGCGGATCTCGGTGATGTCGATCACGCTGACAATCAGGCCGGCCACGGCGCCGGCCTCGGCATGCAGGGGCGCGCCGTGCAGCAGGTAGCGGCGCTCGCCGCGCCCGGGCACTTCGATGCCGCCTTCCGGCACCGGCGCCGGGGCGATGCGCGCGCCGGCGTGGCGGTCGTGCAGGGCCTGCCAGTAGGCCAGCGCCGGTGCCGGCGCGGGAAACAGCGCTTCGATCAGGGCGCGGATGCCGGGCCGCGGCGGGCCGGGCTCGCGCAGTGCGCGCGGCGGCTCGCTGTCCAGCACGGCGGGTGCCAGCGCCACGCAGCGCCGGTTGGCCAGCAGCACGCCGCCGTCGAGGCCGCAGATCGCGGTGGCATCGGGCAGGCTCTCGATCCCGTCGGAAAGGAAACGGCGCATGCCGCGCAAGCGGGCGCTCATGGCGTAGACCGCGCGCATGCGGCTGTCGAGCGTGGCGCCGGTATGCCGCGGCGCGGGCATCACGCCGGGCTCGCGCTCCAGCCGCGCCAGCTCGTCGGTCAGGAAGCGCAAGGCCGCTTCCTGGCGCAGCCAGCTCCACAGCGGGTAGAACAGCACGCAGCCGAACACCGCGGCGGCGGGGGCAAACCACAGCCGCGCCAGGGCCAGCAGCGCCAGCGACCCCAGCAGCAGGCCGGCCAGCAGCAGCCCGGTGACCACCAGCGCGCCGCGCGGCGGCAGCCGCAGCGCGGCCAGGGCGGCCAGCAGCACCGCCAGCAGCGTGCCGCCGACCTGCCAGGCGCGCGGCACCGCGACAATGGCGTCGCCGTCCGTCACCGCCTGCACGGTATTGGCGAGGATCTCCACGCCGCTCATGCCGCGGCCATCGCGCGAGACCGGGGTCGGCAGCACGTCGCCCATGCCGGTGGCCAACGCGCCGATCAGCACCGCCTTGCCGGCAAAGATGGCCGGATCGGCGCGGCCTTCCAGCACGTCGCGCACCGACACGCGGGCAAAGGTGCCGGGCGGGCCGGCGTACGGAATGCGCAGGCGGACGCTGCGCTCCCAGCCGTTGGCTTCGGTCACCAGGGCCGGCTCCTGGCGCAAGCTGGCGGGCAAGCCGCCGCCGCGCCCGAAGCCCGCCATCACCGCGGCCAGGTGCGGCACGCCCGTGGCGGCCACCGGATGCGGCCCTTCGCGCAGGTAGACCTGGCGGGCCACGCCATCGGTATCGACCACCATATTGATATGGCCCACCGCCGCGCCCAGCCCGGCCAGCGGGTAGCGCACCAGCATGCCGGCGGGGCCGGACTCGGCCACCACCGGCAGCACCACGTTGCCGGCCAGCGCCATGCTGTGCGCCAGCACGGCATCGTCCTGCGGATAGCGGGTGTCGCGCTCGGACAGGATCACGTCCATGCCGATCACGCGCGGCCGGCCGGCGGCGATGCGCTCGACCAGCTGCGCCAGCACCGCGCGGCGCCACGGCCAGCGGCCGATGGCGCCGATGCTTGCATCGTCGATGCCGACGATGACGATGTCGTCGTGGGCAGGGTGGTGCTGGGCGCTGATGGCGATGTCGTAGGCTGCCAGGTCGGCGCGCTCGGCCCAGCCCTGGCGCGCGGCCAGCATCACCAGGGCCAGCACGGCGGCCGCCAGCAGGCACCATTCGACCAGCGTGCGCCGCCCGAATGCGTGCCCGGGCACGCCCGGGCCAGGTGCGTCAGTGGAGCCGGATGCGGCCACCGCCGTCCGGCCGGTCGCCCGACCCGATTGCACCGCCCTGCGCGTCGCGCAGGAAGGCCATGACTTCAATGCGCTGCGGCGCGGAGAACGCGGCCGGGTCAGGCGTCACGCCCGGCGCCGCACGCGCCACGCGGATGAAATAGACGCCGGGCACGGGGCGCGGCAGGTCGATGGCGTTGGTGGTGGCGTGCTCGTCGGCCAGCAGCGTGGCAAAGCCGGCATCGGCCGACATCTGGACCCGGTAGCCCATGCCGGCGCCGCCGCCCTCGGGCCAGCCGATATGCAGCGCCCCGCCGTCGTCCTGCAGCGTGGGCACGGGCGGCCTGGGCTTTACGCTGAATGGCACCGCATCCGACCACGGGCCCGGCCGGCCCGCCGCATCGGCGCTGCGCACGCGCCACCACCAGCGGCCCGGGGCCAGCGCTTGCGTGGCGGCGGGCCCGGTGGCCGCATGGACGGCGGCCTCGCGCGCAAATGCGGGATCGGCGGCCAGCGCCAGCTCGTAGCCCGCCGCGCCCGGCACGGTGGCCCATTCGAAGGCCACGGCGTCGGCATAGCGCACCGCATCGGCGGCAGGCTGCTGCGTAAATGGCGCCGGCGGGTTCAGCCGCACCGACACCGGCGCCTGGGCGCCGAAACCGGTCAGCTGCTGCTTGTCGATGGCGCTGACGCTCAGGTACAGCGTGCCCTCGGGCAACCCGTCTACGCGTGTGGTCGTGACATTGGCGCCACTGACGGTGCCGGTCCAGGCCAGTTCGCTCAGCGCCGCATCGCGCGCCACCAGCACGCGGTAGCCGGTGGCACCCGGCACCGGCTGCCAGGCGGCCTTGAACGCCGGGCCGAGCACGGTATCGGCCGGGGGCTGCAGGGCTGGCGCCGGCAGCAGCGCCACCGGCGGCGACAGCTTGCCGGCGGACGACACCCCGATGCCATAGCCGGCACCGACCGACGCCGCCGGGCTGGCACGGCCCCCCCGCGCCGCGCTGACGCCGACGCGCCCTTCCAGCACCTCGCTGCGGCTGCCGGCGGTGTCCGCCGAGACCCGGTAGCGGGTGCCGCGCACGCCGGTCACCATCATCGGCGTATGCAGCTCGAACCGGCCGACGCCGCCGCCCTCGGGTGCCACGCGCGTATCGGCGGCACCCTTGTCGATGCGGATCACGGTATCGGTCAGGCCGCTGCGCGCGAAGGTGCGCAGCCGGCTCACCGCCACCGTGGTGGCGGGCGGCAGCGTGACGCGGCTGCGGTCCGGCAGCTCCAGCGTGACCGAGCCGCCCGCCGGGGTTTCGATGCGCGCCGCTTCATCCAGGGTCATGCCGGCCTGCACCGGCCGGCCGTTGGCGCGGACCTCGCCGGCCACATAGACCACGCGGGCAGACGCCGCCTGTTCGGGAATCTGGCTGAGCGGGATGCGCAGGCGCGAGCCGGGCACCAGCCGGTACGGATCGGCCACGCCGTTCAGGCGCTGCAGCGTGCGCCACCCCTGCTCCGACGCCATGTAGCGCGAGGCCAGTCCGATCAGCGTATCGCCCGGCTCCACCACGTAGATAAAATCGGCGCCCTCCGCGCCCGCGGGCCCGGCCTGCGCCGGAACCGCCACGCTGGCCAGCAGGGCCAGCGCGACACATCCAATCCGCTTACGCATCCGCCCCGGCCTCGTCCGCCTGCGCTTCGGCAGCGGAAATCTCTTCAAATCGATAGCCGTGCGAGTACACGGAGGTCAGCCGCACGCCGTTCTCGGGGCGCAGCGCCAGCTTCAGGCGCAGCCGCGAGATATGCGTGTCGAGCGTGCGCGAGCCCGCTCCCATGGCGCGGCCCCAGACGGCCTGCTCCATCACCTCGCGCGCCAGCAGGCGCCCGGTATTGCGGAACAGGAACAGCGCCAGCTCGTATTCGCGCGGCGACAGCAGCGCCGCCTCACCGCCGACGGCGATGGTGCGCGCGTGGGTATCGACGGTGTAGTTGCCGCGCCGGATCAGCTCCACTTCCTGCGCGGCCTCGGGGTAGGCGCGGCGCAGCAGCGAGCGCACGCGGGCGATCAGCTCGCCGGCGCGGATGGGCTTGAGCATGTAGTCGTCGGCGCCCACCGTCAGGCCGTCGACGATGTCGGATTCGGCGGTGCGGCTGGTGACGAACAGAATCGGCGGCATGTTGCCGGACTTCTGCCGCACCCAGCTGACCAGCTCATAGCCGCTGGTGCCGGGCAGCTGCCAGTCGACCAGCAAGAGGTCGTAGGCGCGCTCGCGCAGCGCGCGCAGCAAATCCGCGCCGTTGGCGAAGGACTCGCACTCGAAGCCGGCTTCGCCCAATATCTGCCGGATCAGTTCGGCCTGATCCGGATCATCCTCCACGGAGGCAATTCGCATACCTCTACATCCTTCTGCCAGCTTCCGACTGCAACTGCGGTCACTGCCACGGCATATCGACGGCTCGGCCGGCAAGTCATTCTTCATATTCACCCCCGTGAAGGGGCGCGCGGCCGTCGATCTGATCCGGCGGGCCAGGCCGAAGCCCGCCGGCTGGCGCAATGTTACCCAATCGCAGCCCCTTCCGTCGAGTTGCCCGACGAGGGGTAGCGGCCGCAACTGCGCCGATCCTTGCGCGATCAGCTTCCGATCTGCGCCGTCCTTGCGGCAATTGCGCCGCCCGGGAGGCCGGGGGCGAACTATTGCAGCATGTAGGTCTCGTACTCCAGCCGGTCCAGCTTGCGGTCCAGCAGGTACAGTGCCAGCGCCACCACCACCAGCAGCGACACCGCAAAGCCGTAGCCGTACCAGGCCGGCCCCAGGTGCAGCGTCAGCAGCGTCAGCGCAAAGTTCAGCACCACGAAGGCGGCGGTCAGCAGCAGCACCTCGCGGCGCCGGTCCAGGTAGAAGTAGATATTGAGCACCCCCAGCAGCACCACCTGCAGGCTGGCGCCGATCACGTCCACGTACAGCAGCGGCAAGTACAGCTCGGAAATGCCCAGCAGCCGCAGCACCCACACGCCCACGGCGAACAGCAGCAGCGCGGCGATGGCCTGCACCTTGACGATCTCGTACAAACCCAGCCGGATGGTCTGGACCATGGTGTTGCGCATGTCCTCGATATGCTCGAGCGAGCTGCCGCCGCGCACCGCGTTGTAGAACGCGTCGTAGTACTCGACGAAATCGGTCTCGATGCGCACCAGGAACACCGCCATGCCGGGGATGATCGCCAGGTAGGCCAGGAACACCGGGATGTCGTAGATGATCGAAGCATGCAGCGGCCCGATCACCTGCTGCCCGGTGGAGGGCGCGTACCAGAACATGAACTTGTCGATCCAGATGCCCAGGTTGTAGAGCAGGCCGATCGCCACCAGGCTGGGGTAGGCGTAGCGGCGCTCGAACACCTCGAACGACATGAACTGGCGGCTGGTGTAGTTGCGGTAGATCAGCGTCACCATGCCGGTCAGCAGGCACAGCTGGCCAGCGGTGAAGCCGCCCAGCAGCCCTTCCAGCCCGTGGCGGCGCAGCGCCAGCGCGGCCCCGACCGAGATCGCGTAGCCCAGCAGGAAGGTCCACACAATGGCCTTGTACTGCTTCATGCCCGACAGGAAGATCGCGGCGATCCAGATATTGCTCAGCACCACGAAGCCCGCCACCATCAGCAGCCGGTACAACACCGACTGCTCGCCGAAGCTGCACACCGCGCACGCCACGCCGATGCCGCCCGACAGCACCGTCGCCAACAGCGCCACCGCGTGGTAGTTGCTCAGGATCAGGTAGTCGCGCTTCTCGAACAGCCGGTCGGAGGTGAAGCGTGTGAACGCCAGCTGCATCGGCCCGGTCAGGATCAGGCTGCCCGCGATCAGGTAGGTCACCGATACCTGGAACTGCGTGATCAGCGACCCCGGCACCACGAAGGGCAGGCTCAGCATGCCGATCAGCAGGATGCCGACAATCGACAAGATCCACGGCCCGGAACTGATGATGCCGGCATACGCATAGGCGCTCAGCATGCCGGACAGGTTGTCCCGCCGCAGCATCCTGCGCAGCTCGAATCCAATGCCAGCCATGCTCAGGCTCCTCCGTGGACCGGGCAGCGCGCGGGATTGCCGCCCTGCCGTTCCTGTCCGGCATGCCCGGCGCCGTCAGGTTGCGCCATCAGCCGTTCATACAGTTCGCGGTAGCTGCCCACCATGCGGTCCTGGGTGTAGTAGCGCTCCACGCGCGCCACGCCGGCAGCCTGCGCCGCCTGCCAGCGCGCCGGGTCCTGCAGCAGCCCGAGCGCCGCCGCGGCCAGCGCCGCGGGGTCGGCAATGCGCACCACCGCGCCGGCCGGGCCCAGCGCGGCGTCCTCGCCGGGCAGGCCGAACAGCAGCTCGCGGCACGAGCCCACGTCGGTGGTCACGCACGGCACGCCGGCGGCAAAGCCTTCCAGCACCACCAGCGGCAGCGCCTCGCTGATCGAGCTCAGCACCAGCACGCCCACCTGCGGCAGCAGCGCATCGATGCGCTGGAAGCCCAGGAACTTCACTTTCCGGCCCAGGCCCAGGCTTTCGGCCAGGCTGCGGCATTCGCGCGCGTAGTCGGGATCCTCGTCCTCGGGGCCGGCGATCCAGCCTTCGGCGTCGGGATATTCACGCACCACCGTCAGCATGGCGCGGATAAAGGTCTTGACGTCCTTGATCGGCACCACCCGGCCGATCAGGCACAGCACCGGCGGCACGCCCGGCTTGCGTTGGGCGCGCAGCGGCGCCAGGCGCGGCAGGTCGATGCCGTTGGGGATGCTGCGCGTGCGGGCCTCGGGGGCGCCGTCCTGCACCTGGCGGCGGCGGTTGCCTTCGTACAACGCCACGATGTCGTCGCCGGCGTCATAGCAGACCCGGCCCATGGTTTCAAAGAAGCGCACCCACAGTTCGCGGAAATAGCTGATCTGGGAGATGTCGCGCTCGAACACATTGCGGTTGTCGCGGATCCACTGGCTCTGGAACAGGTCGATCTTGCGTTCCTTGGTGTAGATGCCGTGTTCCGACACCAGCAGCGGGCGCTGGTTGCGGTGGCGCAGCAGCGCACCGAGAAAGCCCGCATAGCCGGTCGAGACCGTGTGGTAGAGGCGCGCCGGAATCAGGCTGTCGGCAATCCGCACCAACTGCCACAGCGGCTTGTGCATGATGCGCACGGTCCAGAAATAGTCCGTGAACGACGGGTCCGTGCAGAAGCGCCGGTATTGCTCGGTGATGGTCCGCCAGGCGCGGCGGCTGTACAGGAAGGCGTCTTCGCCCAGTGCCCCGCCCTCGCGCAGCGCCGGCATCAGTTCGCGGATCATGGCGCCGGCCTCGGCCTCGCGGCCCGGGTCGCGCAGCAGCTCGTGCAGGCGGTCCGAGGCGTCGAACGCCCTGGCATCGCCGGCCCGGCCCTGGACCAGCGGCGGCGGCGGGAAGTCATAGAGGTAGTGCGTTTCCAGGTGCGCCACGTTGGGCGGCAACTGGTAGGCCATGTCGCCATAGTCCTCGCGCCGGCTGCCGATGAAGACAATGCCGAAGCGCAGGTCCGGGAACGCGCGGATCATCTGGTTGACCCAGCTCGACACGCCGCCGCTCACATACGGGAAGGTGCCTTCTAGCAGCAGCATGACGTCGGCCGACGTCCCTTTTACCAAGATATCACTCATGATTGCCAGTACCGCAGCAGGGGCCGCACCAGCGGGAGCGGCGAGGGGCTGTCAAACGATGCCATCAGCTGGCGCACCGCGGCGTAGTCGCGTTCCAGGTAGGCGGCTTCGGCCAGGTGCGGCAGCACGCGCTCGCGCGCGAAGCCGAGGGATTCGGCGCGCTGCAGCCATGCGCGCGCCTCGCGCGGGGCGTTGCGCGCCAGCGCCAGGCGCCCGCGCATGTACCACAGCGAGGCATTGCTGTCGTCGTGCCCCAGCGCCGCGCTGGCGTAGCGCTCGACCTGGCTGGCGGTGTAGCGGTAAACGTCGCCCTGCACCAGGTTCTGGTAGATCAGTTCCCAGTACAGGTCGGCCAGGCGCTTGCTGATCTCGGCGCGCTCGCTGGCGCTGTAGGCGCTCTCCAGCCTTGGCAGCTCGGCCAGGATCTGCTGGGTCAGCTGCTTCTCGGCGCCGTCCAGCATGCCGTAGGCCAGCAGCCGGATATCTTCGGCGCTGTCGGCCAGCAGTTCGCGCAGCACCGGGCTGGCGGTGCGCGCCGGCATCGTCTGCATCGCCACCAGTGCGGTCATGCGCTCCGGCAAGGGCGCGCGCGCATTGCCCAGCTGCGCGCGCAACCGCGCGCCGCCGCCGTGCGTGACGCGCGACATCAGGTGCGTGACGAACTCGGGCAGGCCCACGGTGCCGATCCCGCTGGTATCCGCGCGGCGCGGGAACAGTTTCGAAAACAGGTAGCTGCCCAGGCACATCAGCGCGCCGCCCAGCGGCACGAAGAAGCAGAACAGCGCGAGGAAGCCATAGCTCCACGCGAACGGCACGCGAAAGCGCCGCGGCAGCAGCCGCCACAGCAGCAGCGCGGTCAGCGCGGCGGCCACTGCCTGCATGCCGAAGAACGCCAGCAGCAGCGCGGTGCTGCTGCCGGCGCGCGCCAGCAGCGCCAGCGCGGCGATCTGGGCAGCCAGCCCGCCCGCGCCGAGCTTAAACATGGGGCGCTTCCCCGGCCGGCAGCGTGGCCGGCGCAATCGCGCCATCCACCTGGGCCCGCCGCAGCAGCTTGACCAGCGCGTCTTCCGAGCCGGCGCCCGGCACCGCCAGCGTGTAGACGCCGATGCCCGCACTGGTGAAGTCGGTGCCGAACTGCGCGCGCAGCATGTCTTCGATGCGCACCAGGTAGGCCGCGACCGCCTGCGCATCGGACAGCGGCATCAGCGTCAGCATGGCGCGGTGATGGGCGTTGACCACCGGCCACGCGACGTCCAGCGCGCGCCGGCTGCGCACCACCTGGTCGAACAGCGCATCGCGCTCCGGATCCGTGTCGAACACCAGCGCCACCACCGAGCTTTCAATGCCGGTCTCGCGCCGCAGCCGCGACAGCCGTGCATAGTCCAGCGCAAACGGATACGGGCAGGCCGGCAGCGCCGCCTGGATGGTGCGGGTGGCGCCGGCATGCTCAACGCCGTCGGCGTAGTAGCCCAGCAACACCATCAGCATCTGCAGGTTTTCGTAGGTCAGCGACAGGAACGGCATGCGCTCGACCACCAGCAGGCCGATCAGGTGATCGGAGCCGGCCAGCACCGGGGCGACCGCCACGTAGCGCGTCTGCGCGCCGTGCTGCAGGCCGTCGGAGCGCAGGTGCGCGAGCTGGCGCGTGTCCAGGCAGTGGCGCACCAGCGGGTCGGCGGCGTCGAGCGTGAAGGACGGGCCGATGCTGGCGGCCGGGGCGCCATCCACGCACTCGCCATCGCAGGCGTAGAGCGCGGCCGCTTCCAGTTGGCAGGCCTGTGCCACCACCTGCAGCATCGGCGGCGCGCCGGCCAGCACATGGCCGGTGCGCGCGGCCTCGTCCAGGGCCACGCTGCGCAGCTGCGACAGCGTGTCGCGCAGCGTGGTGGGCCGGGCCAGCAGGTCGTTCTCCAGCCGCGCGTGCGAGATGCGCAGCAGGTAGTGGTTCTTGGTCAGGGCCGCCAGGCGCTCGTCCAGGTAGCGGTTCACGGCGCGGGCCCGGGCCAGGCGCGTGCCCCAGATATCGCCGAACTGCCCGGCCACCAGCACCAGCAGCAGCCCGCCCAGGAAAAACAGGCGGGGAAAGGCGCCGGTCACCACCCCGGTCTGCTGGTAGAAGTGCCAGCCGCCCAGCAGCATCAGCACGCTGCCCACGCCGATCAGCGTGCCATAGCGCAGCGCCAGGATCAGCGGCAGCAGCCAGGCCCACGGAAAGCCCATGCCCAGCAGCAGCGGATTCTGCGGCAGCACCAGCCACGCCAGCCCCATCGCGGCCAGCATGGCCGCCACCAGTTCCACCACGGCCGCGCGCCCGGTGACCGCGGGCGCCAGCAGGCGGGCATAGCGCCCGCCCAGGCCGATGCCCTGCCCTTGCCGCGCGCGATATGTCTTGTCAGCCGTCTTGGCCACGCTCATCCCCTTGCTTCAACCATGTCATCGCCGCCTGTGCGCGGGCGCCGTCCCGATGGCTGCCAGCCACCTCAGCCTTGCATCAGCGGCGCCAGCAGGCGGCGCAGCAGCTTCTGCGCGGTGCCCGACAGCGAGGCGCGGCTCCAGCCACTGTCGCTGCCGGTGGCCGACCAGACCACCTCACCGCTGTTCACGTCCAGCAACTGCAGCGAGATGCCGACCGCGGGCTCGCCGTCCACGCCCACCTTGTAGCGCCATTCCTGCACCGCGCCGGTCAGCGCATAGCGGGCCTTCTCGGCGCGCGCCCATTCCAGCGCGCGGCCCACGGCCTCGCGCTCGGCGGGCTCGAACAGCGTTTCCGGGTTCAGGCTGGCCGGATAGCGCTTGAGGCTGGCCACGCCGCCAGTCTTCAGCAGGCTCTCGGCAATGGCCTCGGCGCGCAGGCCGGCCTGCGGCGTCTCGGTGTAGTTCACGATCGGCAGCACCGCGATGGTCTCGCCGCGTGCCAGCGCCGGCGCGCGGCCGACATCCGTCACCGCGCAGCCCGCCAGCCACAGCGCCGCGCCCAGCGCGCCGCACCATGCCGCCAGCCGCCTGGCCACTGTCTTGCCCGTCATGCCCGTGCTTTGCTTATGCATCTTCATCCCCTTTTGCGGTGTTTCCATATCCTGTTGCGCCCCGATCCCTGTCATTCGCCGCCGCCCGCTCAGTACAGCCAGCGGTAGCGTAATCCCAGTTCCGTCATCGGCCGCCCGCCATTGCGCGCCGCAGTCTCGTGCGAGACATACAGCGCCAGGTGGTCGTTGCCGAATACCGACCCGGCCACGCCGCCCTGCACGCGGAAGTTCTGCCGCGCGCGCGTGTCGTGCATCAGCCCCACTTCACCGAACGGCCGCCACTTGCGCGTGTATTCGTCCAGCAGTTCGGTGCCGAAGCCGAACAGCACGCCAGCCTGCGTGAAGCCCTGCGGCATGTAGAACGCCGGCGTGGCTTCGTCGCCGGCCGGCACCAGCGACGCCAGGCGCGGCGTCAGGCTGCCGCCGTTGGCGCTGTAGCTGGCATGCGTGGCAACCACGCGGACGGTGTAGTCCGGATACGCGGTGCGGATCTTGTATCCGGCCTCGACGTCGTAGACCATGCCATGCCCCAGCGCACTGCGGTCCTGCCCGCGGAAGCTGCTGTACTCGATGCGGGCGCCGACGAACTCGCGCAGGCTGAGGCGCCAGGTCGCCCCCAGCCCCAGCACGTCCTTGGCCCCGCCCACGCGCAGCGGCGCCGATTCGTCCGCGGGCTGATTCAGCCCGGCCAGCGTGCTGAACTGCAGCCGGCCCTGCTGGTTCCACTCGCCGAAGAAGCGCGCCGTCGCCATCGTGTCGAGCCCCTCGCGGTAGCCTGCGGTGGCGCGCCAGCGCCTGCTGCTGTCGCGGTAGCCCAGCGACAGGTCGGCGCGGCGGTCGGACGACGGCACGTTCGCCAGTTGCTGCGGGTCCGTGCTGCGCTGGTCGCGCCAGGTGCCGCGCAGGTTCAGGTCATAGCCGTTCCACAGCCGCGCGCCGCCGGCCAGGCTGCTTTCGGTGTACTCCAGCGGCGCCTGGTGCATGAAGCTCACGCGCGGCTCGATCGCCTGGGCGTTGAAAAGCAGCGTTTCCTGCAGGGTTTCCTGCAGCGTGTCGTCGGTGCGGGCCCGTTCCTGGGTCTCGAAGGCCAGCGTCTGCGCGGCGCTGATGCGGTCCAGGCGCTGGTTGGCCTCGATCTGGTTGGCCACCGGCACGTGGCCGGCCCGGCGCTCCAGAATGCGGTCCAGGCTGTTCATGTCTTGCTGGTCCAGCGCGATCGCCACCTCGGCATACGCCGGGCGCTGCAGCCGGTTGACGTACTGGCGGGCCAGCCAGCCGCGCGCCAGTTCATTGGATTCCGCCGACAGCGCCCACGCCAGCGCGGCATCGCGCCCGGCCGCCGACAACGCCGCCTCGCGCCGGGCCGCGTTGCGTGCGACCTGCGCGGGCACGGGCTCGCGCAGCGGCGGCAGCCCGTCCACGTCGCCCAGCTGCGACGCCGCGCCCGCCGCCGGCGGCGCCAGTTCGCGCGCCGCCGTGACAGCACGGTCCGCGCGCAGCATCTGGATCACCAGTCCGCGCGAGACATCGCCCGAGGCAAAGATCTGCCCCAGCGCCACGGTCTGGCGGCGCAAGTCAACGCGCGACGGCGCGCCGGAGTCGTTCTCGTACTCCTCGTCGCCGTCGGTGTTGTCGGCCCGCAGCCTTGCATAACGTTCACCGCCCTCGGCCCAGCCGCGGTGCAGGTCGATCCAGGCCTGGCGGCGCGTGCGCCAGGCCATTCCGGTCTGGCCGATGGCTTCATAGGCGTCGGCCATCAGGCTGAGCCAGAGCGGATCGGCGCTCTTGCCGCCGTTGAGCTTGCGCAGGTAGTGCATGGCCGCGCGCCCGTCCTGGAAACGCATATGGCCGGCGGCAAAGGCGCCCCACAGGTCGGGGTTGTCTTCCGCGTCGTCCTGCACGCGGCGCATCACCGCGCGCACTTCGGCATCGCTGCCCTGGTCGACCAGCGTCCACAACAGCGCCGCCAGGGTTTCGCTGTCGGCGTCGCGCAGGCCCGCGGCGCGGCGCAGGTCGGCCAGGGCCTGGTCGCGCTGGCCCGACACGCGGTAATACTCGGCGCGCCGCATCAGGAAGCGGCTTGACTGCGTGGCCGCGTGGCGCTGCCCGGGCGTCATGTCCTGCAGCAGTCCTTCGATGCGCCGGTAGGCATGCGCACGCGTGTAGTAGTACAGCGCCAGCTCCAGCGAACGGGGACTGGCGCTGCGGCGCCAGTCGGCCTCGGCAATGCGGCCGGCATCGATCGGGGTCTTGTCGTAGTAGGCGATCAGGTTGGAGAAATCCGCCTCCTGCGTGTCACGGACTTCGTCCACGCAGTCGTTGCGCGCCGGCCCCGCCGGCAGTTGCAGGCAGTGTTCGTCCTGCGTCTGCGCCGCCGCCAGCATCAGTTGCCGATAGCCGTCCTTGAGCAGGTCATCGCGCTGGTTCAGCCGGGCCAGTTCGGTAAAGGTGCGCCAGTAGAGGATGTCGCCCTTGCCCGCCGTGGCGCGCGCCGGCAGCATGGCATCCAGTGCCTGGGTCAGCTTGCCGCGCACATAGAGCAGGTTGGCCAGCTTGAGCGCATAGGCCGGGCGCGGGCCGAAGCGCTGCTGCAGCTGCGCATAGAGCTGGAACGCGCGCTCGTCCTTGCCGGCGCGCTCGGCCAGCGCGGCGTGGCGCTCCATGATCTCGCGCGCCCTGGGGCCGTGGCTCAGGCCTTCGAGAAAGCGCATGGCCTCTTCCGGCTCGCCCAGGCGTTCGTAGGCGGCCACCACCTCGTCCACCGTCTTCAGGTCCGAGCCGCCCGCGCGGTGGCGCAGCGCGGCCAGGTAGGCACGATCGTCGGACAGGCCCGGGGCGAGCCGCATCACCGCTTCCCACGCCCGCTCGTCGTTGGTGGCGCGGGCATAGTCGAGCCAGCTCTTCAGCGCTATGGCGGGCTGGCGGTTCCATTCCGCCACCTGCGCCAGCCGTTCGCGCCAGATCGCCTCGCCCGGCAGCCGGCGCACCGCGATCTCGGCCACGCGCTGCGCCTGGTCGAGCTTGCCGGCCGACAGAAAGACGCGATAGGCCAGGTCGTAGTCGTCGGCGTTGAACGGCTTGTCGGCCGGCTCCGCCGGTGCAGGCGCGGGCGCAGCGCCTGGCGCCGCAACCTTGCGTGTACCGAGCTGGCCGCAAGCGGCCAGCGCTTCGCGCAAGGCCAGGCCGCGCGGCCCGTCGAGGAAGACAAAGCCGCGGCCGGCCGACGGCTGGCTTGCGGCAATGCGCCGCACCTCGGCCTGGCGTGCGGCGAGCGCCGCATCCCTGGCGTCGCCGGCGTCGCGCAGGCGTGCCGAAAACTTCAGCAACCGTTCGACATAGCGGCTGGCCTGCTCCGGCCGGTTGGCCGCCAGCGCCAGTTTCGTCAGGTAGCGCAGCACTTCCGGATCGTCCAGCAGCTTGCCGCCGTGGCGCTCGGCCTGCGCCAGCGCCTCGTCCAGCAGGTTGCCCGACTGCAGCGTCTGCACCGCCTTCAGGAACAGCGCGCGCTGTTCGGCCAGCGTGGTGGCGGCCGCCTGCTGCGCAAACAAGGCGTTGGCGGCGTCGCGGTAGTCGCCGCCCGCGATCGCCATCTCGGCCAACTGGCGGTTCCAGAAGGCCGCATTGCTGCGGTCCTGGCTGGCCAGCGCCGTATAGAACTTGCGCATGGCTTCCTGGGCGCCGGCCTGGCGTGCCTGCGTGGCCAGCGACTGCAGGTCGGCCAGCCCCCAGTGGCGCGCGGCGGCCTGGTCCAGCAGGCTGCGCAGCTGCACCAGGTTTTGCTCGCGCTCAGGCGTATCCGGCAGCGCGGCCCAGGCGCGCTGCTGCGCGATCTCGATGCGCGTGCGCAAGATCTGCCCCGACAAGTCGGTGCCCTGCACCGCCTGCATGCGCGCCAGCATGGCCTGCGCCTCTTCCAGCCGGCCGGTGCGCGCGTATTGTTCGGCCAGCACGCCCATGAAGGCGGGATCGTCGGGCGTAACCTTCCACCACGCTTCCAGATAGGCCATGGTCAGCCCGTCGATGGTGCGGCCCTGGCCAAGCAGGCGTTCACGCAGGGTTTCGCGCGGGAACATCAGCGCCAGGCCGATCCCCACCATCGCGGTGAAGGTCAGCACCAGCGTCGGCGGCAGCAGCCGCTCGCGCTCAACCGGCGCAGCGGACTTCGACTTGTTGCCTGACATGATTCGGGTCGGTGACGGGTGCGGCATCCACGCGCAGCGTATTGCGCTCGCGCACGGCCGGTACGGGCTTGCCATCGACGCTGACGCGGCAGTTGCCGGCATTGGCAAGGCGGAAGAATGGCTTGTAGTAGCCGCCGAAGGCAAAACGGGTGACGCCATCGCGCTGCGACCAGTCGCGCACGATGCCGCTGGCTTCGGCCAGCTGCGGCGCGGCCGGGGCGGTGACTGCGTCGCGCACGGCGAAGCGCGCGTCGCCGCCGTCCAGGTGCAGGTAGACGCCGCCGCCCGGCGCCGGGGAGGTGCCGGTCACGCCGTGCGCGGCGGCAACGTCGGGCACGCCCGCGCCGCTCCAGCGCAGATTGCGCAGGTTGCCGTCGCCGCGCACGACCCATTCGGCTCCGGCGCTGCCCTGGCGGCCGTCGCCCACCTCGCGCGCCACCGCCATGTCCTGCCAGTCGAGCACCTTGCGCACGTAGTCGGTCGAATGCAGCGGCAGCAGCGGCTGCGTCAGCACGTAGTCATAGACCTTGCGCAGCGCCTTCAGCGACGCGGCCTTGGTGCCCGAATAGCTATGGTAGTAGATGTTGACCGGCTTGAAGCGATAGGGCTTGTCGGTCAGCTCGTAGGTCTCGATCACGCGCTCGAAGCCATAGAACGGGCCGTGCCAGAGATTGGTGTAGACGTTCTCGTTCTGGTTGGGCGCAAACACCTGGAAGGTGCCGCCGGGCTTGTTGATGCCCAGCGGCGCTATCGCGGTCCAGCTCGGGTTGCTGCGCGTGATCAGCGTATCGCCGCCGTTCATGTTGAGCACGCGCGCCTTGTCGGTCAGCCGCAGCGCTTCGGCCGGCGGCTGGCAGTCGCCCGACCACAGCAGCAGGCTGACCGGCTTGGCGGGCGGCGCGAGCGTGCGGTTGATGTAGTCGATGGAGCCGCCGATCTCGCGGTTCAGGTCCATGCTGTAGCCGGGAATGCTCAGGTGGAAGGTCTCGTCGCCCTCGATCACGGCCGTGCCGCCCGATTGCGCCGATTGCGCCGGCTGGCCCGGCACCGTGCGCGCCCATTCGAACGGGTGCGAGAACGTATGGCTGGCCACCTCGACATAGGGCTGCGCGAAGATTTTGCGCGCGATCGGCTCCAGTTCGGGACTGAGCTTCGGGTACATGCCGTCCTGGCTGACTTCGCCCTGGATCACCGACATGGTCATCGGCAGCCGGTAGCGGTCGAAGATCTCGCGGAACAGCACCTCGCCGGAAAAGCCGCCGCCCGGAATCTCGGCGCGCGAGGCAAAGCCGTCGCCGTCGATATGGATGGTCAGCAGGCGCCGGCCGTTCTCGGTGGTGACATCGGGCACCGGCATGGCGGGCAGGCGCAGCGCCTCGCGCAGGAAGTCTAGCGGCTGCACCACCCAGCGGCTCTGGCTGTTGCCGGTGCCGCTCTGGCGCACCGCGTAGGGCCCCAGCACATAGCCGCCCCAAGGCGTGATCGCCGCGGCATCATAGGTCAGCGTGCCCGAGCGCAGGCGCAGCAGCGAGCGGTAGCCATCGCTGTCGGGCACCTGGATCGCCTCGGCCTGGGTGCGGTCGGGCGCCACCGGCATCTCGAAGCCCATCATCCGGTCCCTGGCCAGCACCTCTACCGGGCCCGACACGCGGCCCTTGACGGCCTTCAGGCCGAAGCTGCGCGCCACCGCGCCGCTCACATTGGCGCCGAAGTCGTTCAGGAACACCACCGGCATGCCCTGCGCCATGCGCGCCTGCACCCAGGCATGGAAGCGTCCCGGCTGCGCCGTGACATTGCCCGACAGGTACACCACCACGCCGGCGTAGCGGTCCGGCCCGATCTCGGGCAGGTCGTCGCTGGTCTCGGCGAAATCCACGCGATAGCCAAGGTAATTGAGGGGCATCGAGACAAAGCGCACGCCCTCGGAATCGTCGATCGACACCCCGGGACGGCGCTCCTGCACCACCAGCACGCGCCGGGGCAGCACCTCCACCTTGCCGATGCCGACCGTCTGCAGGCCGGGGTCGGCCACGTAGGGCGTGATGCCCAGCGCGCGGATGCGCTGGGCGGTCTCGCGCGCGCAGCGGCGGTCCGCCGGCGGGCAGTAGTCGATGGAGAGCACCGGCAGCCGGTACTGCTCGCCGATGGTGCGCGCCTGCGCCAGCAGCCAGTCGCGGTCGGCCTGCGGCACGTCGACATAGCGGCCCTGGGCCTGGTTCCAGCCGTGGAACAGCGACTCGAAGGCCACGGCATATGCCAGGCCGTGCGCCTGCGGCAGGATCTCGAAGCCGCGGTTGAAGATCAGGCGGGCGTCAGGGTAGCGCGCCTTGATGGCGCGGATCACGCGCACCAGGCCGGCTTCCTGCCGCGCGCGTTCGGCGTCGGTCCTGGCGGCGAGCTGGTAGGAATCCAGGGTATCGAGGAAAAACCCGCGGAAGCCCCGCTCCCACAGCGGCGCGATCACCTTGTCGACATAGAAGGCGGGCCAGCCGTCGGCGGCCTGGTCGATGACCGGGGCGTTCCAGGCGTCATTGCGCCCGGCGAACCAGGCCTTGGGGATGTCCTTGAAGTAGGGGCGGCTCTCCAGCACCTCGCCCACGCTGACATAGGCAAACCACGCGGTGGCCGGCGTCGCGGCCCGGCGCGGGTCGAAGCCGCTGTCGGGCTCGACCACGGCGATGTCGAAGGCCTGCAGCGCGTCGACGGGCGGCGTTGCGCCATAATGCAAGGCGATCGACGGCATGACTGGCGCTTGCGGCGCCACGGCCGGCACCGGCTGCGCCACGGCGGCCCCCGCCGCCGCCAGGGCCAGCGCAACGCGCTGCGCCTGCCGCCGCAACCATGCCACTACCCGCCCCGACCGGAACGGCATGGGGCCGCCCCGGCTCCCTCGTGTTTCGCCCAGCTGATTCACAGGCTTGGTTCCTCTTTATCTGCACATGCGGGATAGTGCCTCACACGCGACATTTGCTGAGGCGGTCGTTGCCGCCTTGTGTCCGCATCTGGACGTCAAAAATCGGAAAAGTCCGATGGTATCCGGCAAACGCATGCTAGAGCAGACGCCTGGATCACATTGTCAACAATTGTTCCCAAAACCAGACATTAAGCCGGCCCGCGCGTTGAAGCCGGTCAGCCGCCCTGCCCGCCCTCCCGCGTCGATAGCGCGGGCGCAGGCAAACGCCAACCCGCGGCCTGTGACAGGCTGCGGTGGGACAGCAGACAGCTTGGGAACAGATCCAGATACCCGTGCGCGACGGGTCGTGATGCGGTCCGCAACCAGCCAGACAGCTAAGTTTGAAACACCATGAAGTTTCCCCGTTCCAATCTCTTATGTATGGCCTCGCATACAGTTGGCTGGCTCATGCATGCCCGTGCCTCTGGAGCGCGCCGCCACTGGCTTGGCCTTTATTCGCATAATGATATATCCGGGCGACGCTCGCTTCCCCCGAACGCGGTACGTCCTGGGTGCCGTAAGAATTTGTAAAAAAGGTGGCACGGCCATGCACCGGACGGCAGTCATTATGCACGAGAGTGTGGCGCTGCCCCCGGCCGTGGTGCACGCACAGGCAAGTCCGCCAATAAAAAATCAGGGAATTCACTGAACTGACATCGATGTAGAAAACGCTAATATCTCCTGTCGGAACCTCTCATCATGATTAGGCAGTTAGCCTGATTGACACACCGGGAAAATTCGGCAGAATGATTCCCACTTGTGCAGCGCCCATTCGGTGTGTCATTTGGTGTTGTCGTTCCGTGACGTTTTCGGTTGTCACGACAGCGACATATCGAAGTCATATGGAATGCGCTGGCGGGGAACATAAGAAAAGGGATCCGCTGGGTGCATTGCACACGGTGTATAACGAGCGTTTTCGCTCATTTTGAAATTCAAGGTTGAGATAGATATGGAAACCGGTACCGTTAAGTGGTTCAACGACGCCAAGGGCTTCGGCTTCATCACGCCGGACGAAGGCGGCAATGACCTGTTCGCTCACTTCTCCGCGATCGAAGGCAATGGCTTCAAGTCGCTGAAGGAAGGCCAGAAGGTCCGCTACGTCAAGGCCATGGGCCAGAAGGGCGAGCAAGCCACCAAGATTCAGGCCCTCTGATACCGGTGAGGCCGGGCTGGTCCAACGGATCAGCCGGCAGGGAAAGCCCCGCAGCGTCGTTGCGGGGCTTTTTCATTGGGGCTCCGGTGCCGGGGCCGCGTGCGCCGCGGTCTCGTTGCTGGTGAAATTGCTATAATCCGCCGACCCACAACCACCCTCCCGTCAGGGCGCGCGCAGATGCGGCGCGGTCAGCGCGGGATGGCCAGCAGCGTGTCGAGGAGTTACGTGGCCGGTACTCAGATCGCAACGCCAGAATCCCCCACTGCCGTGGCCGGCAGCCAGGCGGGCCCCGCGGCTTCGGCCGGGAGTTCCTTCCATGCCGCGCTGCGCATCCTGCCCGCGGCACAGCGCCAGGCCATGTTCGAGATCTATGCGTTCTGCCGCGCCGTCGACGACATCGCCGACGGCAACGCCCCGCATGCCGAACGCCTGGACGCGCTTGACGCCTGGCGCCGCGATATCGGCGCCTGCTACGCCGGCAACCCGCCGGCGGCGTTGCGGCCGCTGAGCGCGCAGATCCGGGCCTTCAACCTGCAGCAGCCGGACTTCCTTGCCGTGATCGACGGCATGACCATGGACGTGGTGCAGGACATCCGCGCCCCCGACGCCGCCACCCTCGACCTGTATTGCGATCGCGTCGCCAGCGCGGTGGGCCGGCTGGCGGTGCGCGTGTTCGGGCTGGAGGAGTCGTGCGGGATTGCGCTCGCGCACCACCTGGGCCGCGCGCTGCAGCTGACCAATATCCTGCGCGATGTCGATGAAGACGCGGCCATCGGCCGGCTCTACCTGCCGGCCGAGGCGCTGGCCGCGGCCGGCATCGGCCCGGGCACGCCCCAGGCCGTGACCGCCCACCCGGCGCTCGGGCAGGCGTGCGCGGCCGTGGCGCAGGAAGCCCAGGCCCACTATGACCAGGCCAACGCCATCATGGCGCGCTGCCCGACGCGCCAGGTGCGCTCGCCGCGCATCATGGCGGAGGTCTACCACCGCATCCTGGCGCGCCTGCGCGCACAGGGCTGGCGCGCACCGCGCCAGCGCGTGCGCCTGCCGCGCGCGCAATTGCTCTGGATCGTGCTGCGCCACGCCATCGGCTGAGCGCGGCAACCCGATGCATGCCGGGCATGGCCACGCCATGCGCCGGCTCAAGGAGTCTGCATGTCGACGAACGAGACCGTCTTTGCCAACGTCACGCCGAGGATCGACCCGGCGCCGGCACAGCCGGCCTGCGCCCGGGATCTGCCCGCGGCGCACACCCCAAAGCCAACGCTGGACCACGGCATCGGCCGCGCGATCGATGCCCTGCTGCACCAGCAGCGCCCCGACGGCCACTGGGTCTACGAACTGGAAGCCGATGCCACCATCCCCGCCGAATACGTGCTGATGGTGCACTACCTCGGCGAGGACCCGGACCTGGACCTGGAAGCGCGCATCGCCCGCTACCTGCGCCGCATCCAAAACCCCGACGGCGGCTGGCCGCTGTTCCATGAAGGCAGCTCGGACATCAGCGCCAGCGTGAAAGCCTATTTCGCGCTGAAGATGGCGGGCGACGATCCGCAAGCCGCGCCTATGCAGCGCGCGCGCCAGGCCATCCATGCCATGGGCGGCGCCGAGGCCAGCAATGTGTTTACGCGCACGCTGCTGGCGCTGTACGGCGTGCTGCCGTGGTCGGCGGTGCCGATGATGCCGGTGGAGATCATGCTGCTGCCGCAGTGGTTCCCGTTCCACCTGTCCAAGGTCTCGTACTGGGCGCGCACGGTGATCGTGCCGCTGCTGGTGCTCAACAGCCTGCGCCCGCAGGCGCGCAACCCGCGCGGGGTCGGCATCAACGAGCTGTTCGTCGGCAGCTGCCATACGGTGGGGCTGCCGCCGCGCGCCGCGCACCAGCACGCCGGCTGGTACACCGTGTTCCGCGGCATGGACGCGCTGCTGCGCGTGGCCGAGCCGATCTTTCCGCGCATGCTGCGCCGGCGCGCGATTGCCGCGGCGCAGGCCTTCGTGCGCGAACGGCTCAACGGCGAGGACGGGCTGGGCGCGATCTTCCCGGCGATGGCCAACAGCGTGATGATGTTTGACGTGCTGGGCGTGCCGCCCGACGATTCCGCGCGCGCCGTGGCGCGCCGCTCGATCGAGCGGCTGCTGGTCGAGCACGGCGACGAAGCCTATTGCCAGCCTTGCCTGTCGCCGGTGTGGGATACCTCGCTGGCCGCGCACGCCTTGCTTGAAACCGGCGAAGCGCGCGCGGCGCAGGCGGCCGGACGCGGCCTGGACTGGCTCAAGCCGCTGCAGGTGCTGGACGTGCGCGGCGACTGGGTCGTGCGCCGCCCGCTGGTGCGCCCCGGCGGCTGGGCCTTCCAGTACGCCAATGCCTACTATCCCGACGTGGACGACACCGCCGTGGTGGCCGCCGCGATGGACCGCTTCATGCGCGCGCACGACGCGCCGGGGCGCTACGACGAAGCGGTGGCGCGCGCCTCCGAGTGGATCGTCGGCATGCAGAGCGGCAACGGCGGCTGGGGCGCGTTCGAGCCCGAGAACACGCACCTGTACCTGAACAACATCCCGTTTGCCGACCATGGCGCGCTGCTGGACCCGCCCACCGCGGACGTGTCGGCACGCTGCCTGTCGATGCTGTGCCAGACCGGCGCCACGCCCGACAAGAGCGAGCCCGCCGCGCGCGCGCTGCGCTACCTGCTGGCCGAGCAGATGCCCGACGGCAGTTGGTTCGGCCGCTGGGGCACCAACTATATCTACGGCACCTGGAGCGCGTTGTGCGCGCTGAACGCCGCGGGCCTGCCCCCGGAAGGCCCAGAAATGCGCCGCGCCGTGGACTGGCTCGTGCAGATACAGAACGCCGACGGCGGCTGGGGCGAGGACGGCAGCAGCTACCGGCTGGACTACCGCGGCTACGAGCCGGCGCCGAGCGTGGCTTCCCAGACCGCATGGGCGCTGCTGGCGCTGATGGCGGGCGGCGCCGCGCAGCATCCGGCGGTGGCGCGAGGCATCGACTACCTGCTGCGCACGCAGCCGGCCGGCGGCCTGTGGCATGAGCCGCGCTTTACCGCCGTGGGCTTCCCGCGCGTGTTCTACCTGCGCTACCACGGCTACGCGCGCTTCTTTCCGCTGTGGGCACTGGCACGCTACCGCAACCTGCAGCGCGGCGGCGCCGGCCAGGTGTCGTGGGGGCTATGACGGCACCGTTCGTGCTGGTCGTCACCGGCATGGATTTCGAAGCGCGCATCGCGGCCGGGCCGCATTGCCGCGTGGTGCACGGGCTGCGTGGCCTGGCGCTGGAGCAAGGCGTGTCCGAGATGGCCAGCCGGCACTGCATGGGCATCCTCAGCTTTGGCGTGGCGGGCGGGCTGGACCCGACGCTGGCGCCGGGCGACCTGGTGCTGGCGGATGCGGTCTGCGCGCCTGGCGAGCGCTACGACACCGACACGACATGGACCCGGGCCATGCACGCGGCGCTGCCGCAAGCCAGGGTCGGCACCGCGGCCGGGGCTGACCAGCCGGTGCTTTCAGTCGCCGCCAAGCAGGTGCTGCACCGGGCCACAGGGGCGCTGTGCGTCGACATGGAATCGCATCTCGCCGCGCGCATGGCGGCGGCTTGCCGGCTGCCGTTCGGGGCTTGCCGCGTGGTGATCGACCCGGCCAGCCGCGCGGTGCCGGCTGCCGCGGCGGCGGGGATGGGTGAACACGGCAAGACCGATGTGGGTGCGGTGCTGGGCGGGCTGCTGCGCGCGCCGTGGCAATTGCCGGCGCTGCTGCGCCTGGCGGGCGATGCCGCGGCCGCGCGCGGGGCGCTGCGGGCGGCACGGCTGGCGCTGGGGGATGCGTACGGCTTGCGCGACATGCGCATATAAGCCGGCCGAGCGCATACGCTACCGCGCTTCAGCCCCCGAACTTTCTCACCGCATCCAGTGCCAGCCCGCTGCCGATGCTGCCAAACCGGTCCCCCTCCACGCAGCGCGCTTCAGGCAGCAGCGCCGCCAGCCGCTGCCGCAGCAGCGGCACGCTGCTGGAGCCGCCGGTGAAGAAGATGGTATCGACCGCGGCGCCATCCACGCCGGCATCGGCCAGCAGCTTGTGCACGGTCTGCTCGGTCTTCACCACCAGCTTGTCGATCGATTCATCGAACTCGTCGCGCGTAATGGTCAGCGTCAGGCCCTGCTCCAGCCGGTGCAGGTCCACGTCGGTGCTGCCCGCGTCGGACAAGTCGATCTTGGCGGCTTCCACCTGGATCGCCAGCCAGTGGCCGGCGCGTTCGCGGATCAGCCGCACCAGCCGGTCGAGCTTCACGGTGTCGGCGGCGTCGCGATAGTTGTCCATCACCAGCGACCACGCCTTGCGCGTATAGACCAGGTTGATGGTGTGCCAGCTGGCCAGGTCGAAATACTGGCTCGATGGCATCGCCTTGCCGTTGCGCAGCTCGCTGCCCAGTCCCAGCAACGGCATGGCGCGCGCCAGGCTGAGCGCGCGGTCGAAGTCAGTGCCGCCGATATGCACGCCGCCATTGGCCAGGATGTCGTCGCGCCGGTCGCTGCGCGCGGCGCGCTCGGGCGAGAGCCGCACCAGCGAGAAGTCGGAGGTGCCGCCGCCGATATCGGCCACCAGCACCAGTTCCTCGCGCGTGATCCCGGCCTCGTAGTCAAAGGCCGCGGCGATCGGCTCGTACTGGAACGCGATCTCGCCGAACCCCGCGTCGCGCGCGATCTCGGCCAGCGTGTCTTCGGCGAGCTGGTCGGCGGCCGGGTTCTCGTCGATGAAGAACACCGGGCGGCCCAGCACGGCGCGCGAGAACTCGGTGCCGGCGGCCTGTTCGGCGCGGGTCTTCAGTTCGCGGATGAAATGCGCCAGCAGCTTGCGGAACGGCATGGCCTGGCCCATCACCTCGGTGCTGTCGTCCATCATCGAGGTGCCCAGCAGGCTCTTGAGCGAACGCATCAGCCGGCCTTCATAGCCCTCCAGGTAGTCGCCCAGCGCCGCGCGGCCATAGCTGACCAGCGGGTCCTCCGCGTGGAAGAAGATCACCGAGGGCAGCGTCACCTTGCCGTCTTCCAGCGGCAGCAGCGCCGCCGGCCGCTCCGGGCGGCTCCAGCCGACCGTTGAGTTGGACGTGCCGAAGTCCAGGCCACATGCGTTTGACATCATCGATTCCGTTCCCTGCAAGACGAAGTGGCCCGCGCGGCACAAGGACGGCACGGGCGGGGGCGTCATTGTAGGGCAGTCGCGCTGACCATGGCAGCCTGCGCGGCAGACGATGTTGCCGGGAAGCTATTTTCAAACATTTGTTGAAAGCAGAGCCAACCAAATGCCTGTTTTTCAACAGCACGGCAACTGGGACGATGGCGTCCTCGGCGTGATGCGGCCTGCATCAGCCGCTATCCACCTGGAGCCATGCCATGAATCTCTCCGACATTGTCGACACCCGCTACACCACAAAGGCCTTCGAGGCAGGCCGCACCCTGCCCCAGGCCACCGTGGATCAGTTGCTCGCCGTGCTGCACAAGAGCCCGTCCTCGGTCAATTCCCAGCCTTGGCACTTCGTGGTCGCCGCCACGCCCGAGGCCCGGGCCCGCATGACGCGCGCCACCGTCGACCGCCACGCTTACAACACGGCGAAGATCCAGGATGCCTCGCACGTGATCGCGCTGTGCGTGCGCACGGAGGTGGATGCCGCTCACCTGGCCGGCGTCCTCGCCGCCGAGCAGCGCGACGGGCGTTTTGCCGATGACGCCGCCCGTGCCGGCCAGGACAAGAGCCGCCGCGGCTTTGTCGACCTGCACCGCTACGACCTGCGCGACCTGCAGCACTGGATGACCCACCAGGTCTACCTGGCGCTGGGCGGCCTGCTGGTGGCCGCAGCCGCGCTGGGCGTGGACGCCACGCCGATGGAAGGCATCGATACCCGCGCGCTCGACCTCGAACTGGGCCTGCGCGAGCGCGGACTGACCAGCGTGGCGCTGGTCAGCCTGGGCTACCGCAGCGCGCAGGACTTCAACGCCGCGCTGCCGAAGTCACGGCTCGCGCGCGAGGAGGTGTTTACGTTCCTGTAATGCCGGGGTCAGCCAGCCAGGTCGGGTTCCGGTTCCAGCAGCGGTGCAGGTGCCGGGCTCGCTGCCGGCGCCGCCATCGACGACGCCAGCACATAGCGGTCGCGGCCATGCGCCTTGGCGTGGTAGAGCGCGCGGTCGGCGTCGGCAAACAAGGTGCGCCACAGCGCTTCCTTGCTGCCCGTGCCGCCGCGCAACTGCGCCACGCCGATGCTGACGCTGGCGTGGCCGTGCCCGGCCGGCAGTTCGATCGCCCGCACCTTGCGCAGGACCCGGTTGGCCAGCGCCGAAGCCTGGTGCTCATCGGTATGCGGGCACAGCACGCAGAACTCTTCGCCGCCATAGCGCCCGGCCACGTCCGAGGCGCGGCGCGAGTTGTCCAGCGCATGCGCAACTTCGCGCAGCACGGCGTCGCCGGCGTGGTGGCCGAAGCTGTCGTTGACCTGCTTGAAGTAATCGATGTCGATCACCAGGCATGACAGCGGCTGTCCGTCGCGCTGCCAGCGCGCCACCAGCGACAGCGCCGACATCTCCAGCGCGCCGCGGTTGAGCAGCCCGGTCAGGGCGTCCATGCGCGCGCCGCTCTCGTTGTGCGCGACGATCTGCTCCATCGCCATCACAGTAAAGCCGAACAAGCCCAACAGCGTGGCAATCAGCGGCGCCAGCACCCAGGCCGATCCCGCCGGACCGGCAAAGAACAGCGTCAGCGGCCCTGCGGTTGTGCCCGCCACGGGCAGATTCATGGCATGGCTGAAGCCGGCCAGCTGCGTGGCCAGCTGCACCAGGCTGGCCACCAGCACCAGCGGCGCGCCGATGCTGCGGCGCCCTCGCCCGGCACGCGCCAGCGTGGCGAAGGTGGCCAGCGAAACCAGCGCCAGCACGCCATAGACGATGCGCAGCATCAGCTGCGGTCCGTCGGGCATGCCGCTGGTGGCCGCCATCAGGCCCAGCACGGCCAGCCCCACGCCGGCCAGCGCCGCCGAATGCGCCGGCAAGCCGTAATAGACACGCGCGCCGCGGTAGATCAGCAGCCAGCCGGCCACGAAGGCAAGGGCCCCGAACATGCCAAGCTGGCCGGTCCCGCTGGCCACGCTGATGCCCAGCGCCAGGCCCGCGGCCGACACCAGCAAGTGACCGAAGGCCCACAGCCGCCCCGCCTCGCTCGCGCGCAGCGCGAACACCAGCCCCGCTGCGATGATCAGCGTGCTGGAGAAAAACACCATCATCACCACCGCAATGGTTTGCTGATCCAGGTGCAAGGGGATTTCCTAAAGTATGCCGTCTGCCGTGCCGTCAATATCGATCGGCGGGCATCAGGCCACAGGGGCGGACGAGGCACTTTTCGCGCTTGATTTCACAACATGTGATGTGCACTGTTTTCAGGGCCAGCCGCATGATAGCCCGCGCTTGCGCCGCCGTGACACCCCCGACAAGCCGGGTCGGGTGGACTTCACCTGAAAGGGCTCCCGGCTTCAGTCCAGGGCGCGCGCGGATCGCACGCTGGCGTTTTTCTGCAACACCATGGCCGCTGTCGGCGGCCACCCCGACACCCGCTTTAGCGCCTTCGCCGCCGCCTGGGCTACCGCATGCGCCACATTGCCCGCGCCTACTCGCCACTCACTGGTTTGCAAGCGGAATTAGAGGGAAAGTTACCGGTTTTTGCTTAAGCAGCCGCTGCACCGGATGGATAGAATCATGCGTTGCTCAACCCTGCGCTATCCCCGTATTTCTGCCGCAATGTCTCATCGCCCTGCTATTCCCGACCTTGGTATGACCGTTCCCGCACTCTCGCTTGGTGCCATCCTGGATGACCTGCGCAGCGCCCCGCGCCCGCTGACTTCCGCGGAGTACGCATACCTGGCCCACTTGCGGCAACGCATCGTCACTGGCGACGCGGACCTGTGGACCACGCTCGAGACCGCAGGCGTGCCGTGCCGTGAACGCCGCCTGTCGCCGGAAGTCGTGCAGGCGCTGACCGCGATCGGCCAGTTGCCGATGCACTGAGCGGGCAGCACGCCTGCATCGCAGGAAAATTCTCCGCACCATTTCGGAATCCGGCTCCAACCAGCCCCGCCAGGCCCCGTTACGATCGAATCCCTTCGATCCGCCGGGGACCAGCGCCTGCGCGCCCCGGCCACGGCACGGGCATGGCTCACCGATTCATCAACCGACGCGTCACCTTCCTCTCCCTGCGTGTCTTTGTTGCGCTGATGCAGCATCGCGACACCGGCAGCGCCGCCCAGGCGCTCAACATTCAGCCGCAAAGGCTCTATTACCAGATCCGCCGGCTCGAGGCCGCGCTCGGCACGCAGCTGTTCCAGTCCTGCAGCCCTGACTGGCAGCCAACGCTGGCCGGCGTCAACGCATTGCCCAAGGTCCGCGGCATGCTGGACATCTGGGAGCAGATCGAGGCCAGTACCCTTGCCAGGCGGCTCGCGGCGTTGCCGCAGGTGCGCGTGCCCGGCGGCATGCGCACCGGTGCGGCATTCTGGGTGCGCCAGGCAACGATGTAGGCTCAGGCGAGCCGTTCGCAGTGATAGGCCTCGGTGCGGTAGGGGAAGGCGACCTCGGCACGGCCCGACAGCGCCGGATGCTGTCCGATGACGGCCTGCAGGCGCTGGCGCACGCGGTCCTGCTCAGCGGCCTGCAGCGACGCAATGAAGCTGACCGACATGACCCGGTCCACAATCACCTGCTGCGGCGCGCCCACATGCGTGTAGGGCAGGCTCTGCAGCGCCAGCGGCCCGAACCCCTCGGCGGGAAAGACCCGCTTCCAGTCGCCCTTGTAGAAGCGCGGCGCGTCGCCTTCGTGCGGTGTCATGATGGCCGTCAGCTGCGCCACCCAGTCCACGCTTTCATCGCGCACGTTCCACACCAGCCCGAGCGGGCCGCCGGGACGCAGCACGCGGCGGATTTCCGCCATTGCGCCCGCATTGGCAAACCAGTGGAAGGCCTGCGCGCAGACCACGGCGTCGACGCTGGCATCGGGCAGCGGGATGGCCTCGGCGCTGCCTGCCAGCACCTGCACCGACGGCAGCGCCGCGAACAGCTGCGCGCGCATCTGCGCCACCGGTTCGACCGCGATCACCGCCGCCCCTGTTTCCACCAGCCGGCGCGTGAACTTGCCGGTGCCCGCGCCCAGGTCCAGCGCGGTACGGCCGGCGTGCAGGCCCAGCGTGCCGCGCAGCCAGCCATCGATTGCAGCGGGATATTCGGGACGTCCGCGCGCGTAGGCATCGGCCTGGCTGGCAAATCCCTGTGCGGCGGCTTCGTGGATGGCGGTCATGGGCGGGCTCCGCGGATTTTTCCGGTTGGTTACCGGTGCCGTAGCCTACTCGCCATCCCGGCGTCGGGCAAGGCAGCGCTTAATGCTGCATGCCCCAGCGGCGCACCGAGAGCCGCTCCAGCATGGTGTCGCCGCTGGCGCGAAACACTGGCGTGGGCGGATGCGGTCGTCATGACAGGCTCTGCCATACGGGGGAAGCCGAGGCCGGCGACAACATCGTCTCGTCAAGCCGGCTCCCAAGGTGGACTGGGTCAACTTTGCCGGCCTGCCTGACCAGGCCGACCACGCGCTGGTGCAGAAGTACCTGGGCGCAGCTGCCGCGCTCGCTCCACGATGTCGACTACGCCTTCATCAACGGCAACTATGCGCTGGCCTCGGGCCTGAGGCTGACCTCGGCGCTGGCGCTGGAGAAGAGCCACGACTACTACATGAGCCTGGTGGCGGTGAAGACGGCGGACCTGGACAAACCCTTCGTCAAGGACATCCGCGAGGCCTGCGCGTCGGCCGAGTTCAAGGCCGTGACGCAGCAGCGCTTTGCTGGCTTCGTCCAGCCGCCGTACCAGCGCTGAGCCACCGCGCTCCCGCCAGCAACGAAGCGCCCACGGGCGCATTTTTCTTCCAGAGACGTTGCCGCGCGCATTGTGCGCAGCAAGACAATTTTGTGCCGCGCCCGCCGCGCAAATGCCCTACACTCAAGCTCAAGTCCCCCGCGCCCAAAAAGCACGGCAGGGATCACAACGCGATCATTGCTGCGGATAGCCGCGAAGATCCTCGCGACCGTCCCTGCGGATCCTGTCGAGACAACCGCATCGAGAGACCTGCCATGTCCACGGTTGCGCGCTTTGAGATCGGCTATACCCGTTACCTTGCCCCCCCGGGCGACACATCCTCCCCCACCTCTCCCCCTCCGCCATTCGCCAGCGACCCTGACGCACTGGTGCCGCTGTACCAGGCGATGGTGCTGACACGCCAGTTCGACCTGAAAGCCATTGCCATGCAGCGCACCGGCAAGATCGGCACCTTCGCCTCGGCGCTGGGCCAGGAGGCCATCGGCGTAGGCGTGGCCCATGCCATGCGGCCCGAGGACGTGCTGGTGCCCTCCTACCGCGATCACGCGGCGCAGTTTGTACGGGGCGTCACGATGACCGAGAGCCTGCTGTACTGGGGCGGCGACGAGCGCGGCAGCGGCTTTGCGGCGGCGCCGCATGATTTTGCCAACTGCGTCCCGATCGGTACCCAGGTATGCCACGCGGCCGGCGCCGCCTATGCGTTCGAGCTGCGCGACGAGCCGCGCGTGGCGGTCTGCCTGCTGGGCGACGGGGGCACCTCCAAGGGTGATTTCTACGAGGGCATGAACATGGCCGGCGCATGGCACGCGCCGCTGGTGATCGTGATCAACAACAACCAGTGGGCGATCTCGATGCCGCGCAGCGGCCAGACCGCGGCGCAGACGCTGGCGCAGAAGGCCATTGCCGCGGGCATCCCGGGCGAGCAGATCGACGGCAACGACGTGGTCGCGGTGCGGCACCGCGTGGGCGAAGCCATCGAGCGCGCCCGCGCCGGCGGCGGCCCTGCCCTGATCGAGGCCATCACCTACCGGCTGGGCGACCACACCACCGCCGACGATGCCTCGCGCTACCGCGACGAGGCCAGCGTCAAGGCGCACTGGCAGGAAGAGCCGCTGCTGCGGCTGCGCACCCATCTGCTGGCGCTGGATGCATGGGATGCGGGGCGCGAAGAAGCACTGGTCAAGGCCTGCTCGCAGCAGGTGGCGCAGGCCGTTGAAGCGTACTTGGCCCTGCCGCCGCCCGACCCGGCCGCGATGTTCGATTGCCTGTTCGCGGCCATGCCGCCCGAACTGCAGGCGCAGCTGGAGATTGCCCGGCGCTTCCCGGCACCGCACGGATAGCCGGCGATTCCCGCGCGACCGTCCATCGACATCGTGTCCTGTTCCACAGCGAGGGAACCATGGCGGAAATCAATCTGGTCGAAGCAGTCAACCTGGCGCTGGCCCATGCACTGGAGCACGATCCCGATGTGCTGCTGCTGGGCGAGGACATCGGCGTCAACGGCGGCGTGTTCCGCGCCACCGCGGGCCTGCAGTCGCGCTTTGGCGCCGCGCGCGTCATGGATACACCGCTGGCCGAGGGCGGCATCGTCGGCGCGGCAATCGGCATGGCGGCGATGGGGCTCAGGCCCGTGGCCGAGATCCAGTTCACCGGCTTTATCTACCCGACGGTCGATCACATCATCAACCACGCCGCACGCATGCGGCACCGCACGCGCGGGCGCCTGACCTGTCCGCTGGTGGTGCGCTCGCCGTGCGGCGCCGGCATCCATGCGCCCGAACACCATTCCGAAAGCCCCGAAGCGATGTTCGCGCACATGCCCGGCATCCGCGTGGTGGTGCCGTCGTCGCCGGCGCGCGCGTACGGGCTGCTGCTGGCGGCCATCGCCGATCCGGACCCGGTCATCTTCCTCGAACCCACGCGGCTGTACCGCCTGTTCCGGCAGGAAGTGGCCAACGACGGCGCGGCGCTGCCGCTGGACACTTGCTTCACGCTGCGCGAAGGCAGCGATATCACGCTGGTAAGCTGGGGCGCGATGGTGCAGGAGACGCTCGCCGCCGCCGACGCGCTGGCCGGCGAGGGTGTCACCGCCACCGTCATCGACGTGGCCACGCTCAAGCCGCTGGACATGCAGACCATCCTGGAAGCGGTGGCGCGCACCGGCCGCTGCGTGATCGTGCACGAGGCCCCGCGCACCGCCGGCTTTGGTGCGGAGATCGCCGCGCAGCTGGCCGATGCGGGCCTTTACTCGCTGGCAGCGCCGGTGCAGCGCGTGACCGGCTTCGATACCGTGGTGCCGCTGGCGCGGCTGGAATACACCTACCTGCCAGGCGTCGCCCGCATTGTCGACGCGGCGCGCAGGGCGATGGCGGCATAACGCATGGATTGGCAAGGAGGGCCGTTGATGAGAGTCTTCAAGCTGCCCGACCTGGGCGAAGGCCTGCAGGAGGCCGAGATCGTGACCTGGCACGTCAAGACCGGCGACACCGTGGCCGCGGACCAGCCGCTGCTGTCGGTGGAGACGGCCAAGGCGATCGTGGAAATCCCGTCGCCCTATGCCGGCACCATCGGCAAGTTGTTTGCGCAGCCCGGCGACATCGTCCACCTGGGCGCGCCGCTGGTCGGCTTCGAAGGCGCAGGCGAGGATGCCGACGCGGGCACCGTGGTGGGCTCGGTCCAGGTCGGCACGCATGTGGTCAATGAAGCCGCGCCACCCGGCACCGCGGCGCCCGTCGCCAGCATCGCCGCACACGTCAAGGCCACGCCCGCGGTGCGTGCACTGGCACGCCGGCTGGGCGTGGACCTGGCCATGGCCACGGCTTCCGGGCCCGAAGGCGTGGTGACCGCCGCCGATGTCGAACGCGTGGCCGCCACGCTGGCCGAACTGGGCGCACCCGAAGTGCTGCGCGGCGTGCGCCGCGCGATGGCGCAGAACATGGCGCGCGCGCAGGCCGAAGTGGCCGCCGCCACCGTGATGGACGACGCCGACATCCACGCCTGGCTGCCCGGCGCCGACGTCACCATCCGGCTGGTGCGCGCCCTGGTCGCCGGCTGCCGCGCCGAGCCCGGCCTCAATGCCTGGTACGAAGGCCAGACCGGCCGCCGCCACGTGCTGAAGAAGATCGACGTCGGCATTGCCGCCGACCTGCCCGAAGGCCTGTTCGTGCCGGTGCTGCGCAACGTCGGCAACCGCGACGCGGCCGACCTGCGCCACGGCCTGGACCGCATGCGCGCCGACATCCGCGCGCGCACCATCGCGCCGGAGGAGATGCGCGGCAACACCATCACGCTGTCCAACTTCGGCATGATGGCCGGGCGCTATGCCGCGCCCATCGTCGTGCCGCCAACCGTGGCGATCCTGGGGGCCGGGCGCATGCGCGACGAAGTGGTGGCCGCCGGCGGCGTGCCGGCGGTGCACCGGGTGATGCCGCTGAGCCTGACGTTTGACCATCGCGTGGTAACGGGTGGGGAGGCGGCGCGGTTTCTGGCGGCGGTGATTGCGGATCTGGAGATGGCAGTATAGGGGGCGGCCGGCGCCAATGCCGCCGCAATGAAATACCCCCGCACATGATCGAGGCATACCTGACATCGGTCGCCCTGCACGGGTACCTGATACATCGGTGCATCAAGAGCGCGCCGAGGATCAAGCACGGCCCTTATGGCTCATATAAATAATGCGTTATGTACAGATTCAAGAAGGGGATCTTGGCAAGTTCACTGCGCTGACTGACCCTGGCCTCACCTCCCATGCCAATCGTGTACCGCGCGCCGTCGCGACCGGTAAATTCCCCCTCTCTGGTTTCCCAGCCACAGCATGCAAATTTCAATCGACTGACTTTGGCGAAGCGAACCAGCCAGTCCTCCACCTTCGCAATATCCTTTCCCTTGACGCGGTAGATCGCCTCCAACCTTTCCATACCCGGATCCGGACTGTGGATTCGATTGCAACTGACGAACTCCACGTCGGGTCTTTGTAGACCGAGGCGATTCATGAAGTCACCGCACACGAGGGGTGGCGCTGGCATTTCCGTGGCAGCGGCGCTTTCCAGACAGGCAAGCAGACACATCAAAAAGAGCCATCTCAAACAGCTACCTCCAACAATGCAACGTATCTACCCTTGCTATCCGGCAGACGGTGTGAGATCAGGAAATTGTAAACAAGATTCCATCGCTCGATCTCATGGACGGTCACACAGCCCTCAGACAGGTGGCCGATATGGATATAACGCGATGAGTTTCCCGTCGTTCCAGCCAACTCGATGGGAAACCAGACATCGTTCGCTTTGATTCGGCTGGGAAACGTATCGCGATAGCCGCGCGTCGAAATCTGGGCGTGAGAGGTGTCCGGCGCCATGACGCGATGAGTCCCTGGCGAAATCGGCGTAAATGCACCATTCCAGACACTATTAAGGGTCACCGTTATGGGCTGTCCTTTGACGCATAAAGTTGCCCACTGCTGTAACAACCTTCCTTTAAATGGCGACACCTCCTCTCTGCGCGCATCATATTTGACTCTCACGATTTCCGTCGCGACAGTCGGGGCCGTCTTCATCAGGTGCTTTGCTGCATTCTCTTCGGACAAGCTCGCCGTGTGGCCGGTGTAGCCGCTCCACCCGTCAGCGATCTTGAAATAGGTGCGGCCGTTTCTGGTCGCTACCATTGTCACCTTGGTATATTCACAGAGAAATGTAAAGCCACCCCCCTCTAACGCGACCTTCAACCAGCCATACGTGTCCTCGTCCAGCTTGACGTAGCGTGTCTCAATGGTGGCTGCATGCCTGCTGCCTTGCTTCTGGTTCGATGTGGCGATATGGTTCTGTACGTAGTTGGCCATATTGATTGCACTTATATCAGTTCGACGATGAGTTTTATTGGACCTTTCGTACGAACTCGGGAAGTTTCCCCGGCACCATCAGTCACGCCCTCAAAAACTTGCCCGTCTTCTGCAGTTATCTTGTAGCGTTGATTGACTACCGGTTGCCCGTCCTCGTCCTCCAGGACAATTAGTTCGTCGTATTCCAGTGTTTGCTCGTCCGTCGAACCATTCGCATACGGCGGGACGTGAGCCACGGCTTGGTGATGTCCGCCGCTTACCTCAATGCTGAAATCTGTTCGCGAGTGAATGACGAATGGATGGACTGGGCATTTGCAATAGACACGCGCGCCCGTCACTAACAATTTTTTTCCGTGCACACTGAAGGCACGAGGCAGTCGTTCATCACAGGGCCGCCAGCCTTGCAAGCGGGACAGGTTGCAAAGTCGCCTTCAACACCTACCAGTACACCGTGATGGATTACACTCCGGCCCGTACCAGCGAGTACACCGTTTGTGCTGGTCTTGTCTCCGTTCCGGAGCGCGTATCGGATATCCGGCATAGTGACCGCCTATGCGCGTACTGGGAAATAGGCGGGGTCGAGTAACCCGGGGATCGGATTGCCGTCTAACTCGTGGAATTCCAACGCCGTCACGGGGCTGGATACGATGGTGTCCCCATTGCTCAAAGGGCTGCCGATGATTGCCACAGACACTCCCTTCATCTCGCACGCGTTGCCTGCACCTGCCATGACCACCGCCGTGCTGCCGTCCGGGTAAGACGCCACATCGCCAACCCGAACAATGGGGCGGCCATCATAGTGAATCTGCCCTGAGCCTTTTTACACTTCACCGCCGTTCGCGGTCTTCGCACCTTCGAAAGCTGCAACGTGAGTCTTCTTGCTCTTCCTGTCTTGCATCATGGCTCCTTGCATGGATATGGCCTTCTGCCAAAGGACCATTGAGCCAAAGACCGTCGCGAAACTGAATAGGCAATGCCTTAATTTGCGGAAGCGCTTGCGCTGATCAAGGCGGCGCATGTGAATTTTGAGCGCCCTAGGATTCAGGTATGGAGAACGCCTGTCCTGATTCTTCAGGGCAGACTCCCGCTCGGGAGAGGGAAGACGCTGGCCTCGGCGCTGTTTTGCCCTGTATATAATCCCCATCCAATCGCCGCCGCCATCACCGGCCGGGACAGCCGGACACCCCTCATGGAATCCAAGACCGCCCGCCTTACCATCCTGATCGATCCGGTCAAGAAAAAGGCCTTTGAAACCCTGTGCGCCTCGCAGGACCTGACGCCGTCGCAGGTGGTGCGCCAGCTGATCCGCGAATACCTGGCCCAGCATGGCGTGGAATACGCCACCAAGGCCAGGCCGGCGGGCAGCACACGGCAGAAGAAGTAACTCAGCGCGGGGCGTTGCGCTCGCCTTTATCCTCCCCTGCCAGTTCGCCGCTGCGCCGCACCGCCTGCGCCAGCGAATCCGCGTAGTTGCCCTCCCCCAGCGCCGCCAGCACGCCCGCGCGCGCCAGCTTTTCCCTGACCCGTTCGTTGGCTTCGGCCAGCACCACCGTCACGCCGCGCTTCTGCAGCGTGACGATCACCGCCTCCAGCGTCTGCAGGCCGGTCATGTCCATGAAGGGCACGCGGCCCAGGCGGATCAGCAGCACGCGCGGCTCGGTGTGGGTCTGCACCAGCGCGCGCTCGCAGGCTTCGACGGCGCCGAAGAAGAAAGGGCCGTCGATCGCATAGACCAGCACCTCCGGTGGCATGCGCGCCGGCAGGCCGGCGTCGGCATCGCCCAGTTCGCGCGCCAGGTCCAAGGCATCCTGGCGCGCCACCTCCACCGACGCCGACATGCGTCGCAGGAACTGCAGCATGGCCAGGATCACGCCGATATTGACCGCCACCACCAGGTCGGTCAGCACCGTCAGGGTGAAGGTGATCAGCAGGATCGCCACGTCGGCGCGCGGCGCGCGGCGGACCATGCGGGCGAACTGGCGCATCTCGCTCATGTTGTACGCCACCACGAACAGGATCGCGGCCAGCGTGGCCAGCGGCACGCTGGCCGCCAGCGGTGCCAGGAACAGCAGCACCAGCACCAGCGTCAGCGCATGCACCACGCCGGCCAGCGGGCTGTTGCCGCCGTTGCGGATATTGGTGGCGGTGCGTGCGATGGCGCCGGTGGCGGCAAACCCGCCGAACAGTGGCGCCAGGACGTTGGCGATGCCCTGGCCGACCAGCTCCTGGTTGGAATCGTGCCGGGTGCCGGCCATGCCGTCAGCCACCACCGCAGACAGCAGCGACTCGATCGCGCCCAGCATGGCGATGGTGAAGGCCGGCCCGGCCAGCTCCAGCACGCGGGCCAGCGTCATGTCAGGCAGCCCCGGCACGGGCAGCCCGCGCGGCAGGCCGCCAAAGGCGGTGCCGATGGTGGCCACGCCGTCGAAGCGGAACAGCGCCTGCACCGCGGTAGCTGCCAGCAGTGCCACCAGCGGCCCGGGGATACGCCGCAGCCAGCGCACGCGCGGCGCGCCCACGACCAGGGCCAGGCTGCCAAGCGCCAGCGCGGTGGTCGCCGGGTGCCATTGCGGCAGCGCCTGCAGCAAGTGCCAGAATTTTTCGTGGAAATGCTCGCCTGCCACCGGCGGCAGGCCGAAGAAGTCGCGCCACTGGCCGACGAAGATGATCACGCCGATGCCCGCCGTGAAGCCGACAATCACCGGCGCGGGGATAAACCGGATCACGCTGCCCAGCCGTGTCAGGCCCATCGCCAGCAGGATCAGCCCCGCCATCAGGGTGGCGATCTGCAGGCCGTCGATGCCATGGCGCGCAGTCACCGCGGACAGCACCACGATAAAGGCGCCGGTGGGCCCGGCGATCTGCAACCGGCTACCGCCGAACAGCGACACCGCCAGCCCGGCGACGATGGCCGTGTACAGGCCCTGCTCCGGCTTGGCACCGGACGCAATCGCAAAGGCCATTGCCAGCGGCAGCGCCACCACCCCGACGATCACGCCCGACACGATATTCGGCAGCCAGTTGCCGCGTCGGAACAATCCGGCCAGCCAAGCTTCGCGCAGCGCGATCATGCGTTGATCCCTCGGGTTGGTGCAGGAACAAGGTGCATTGGATGATAACAGGATGTTAATGTCCGCCGCTCCCCGACGGCTCGCGGCTCGCGCCGTGATATCCGCCTCCGCGACCCTGTCGCTTATGCCACTCAATTCCTATACTGGATTGGCTCGCCCGGCAGTCCGCGGACGGGCCAGGCGGACGCGGTATCTCTCTGCAACCGGAGGCACATCATGTTCAGGCACCTCCTTGTACCGACCGACGGCTCCGCGCGCGCCGACGCCATGGCGGCCCGCGCCATGGCGTTCGCCAGCCGCATCGGCGCCCGCGTGACCGGGCTGCATGTGATTCCCGAGTATCACGTACTGACGTACCGGCTGACCAGCCTGCAAGACACCAGGGACACCTTCACCGCGGAAGCCGCGCGCCACGCGGACACGTTCCTGGCCGCGCTAAACCACGCCGCCGCGCAGGCCGGCGTGCCCTGCGAGACCATCACCGCGACCGACGACCATCCCTGGCAGGCCATCGTCCAGTGCGCGGAGCAACGCGAGTGCGACCTGATCGTGATGTCGTCGCATGGCAAGCGCGGGCTGCAGGCGCTGCTGATCGGCAGCGAGACACACAAGGTCCTGACCCACAGCACGATCCCGGTGCTGGTCTTCCGCTAGGGACAACGAGCAACAGCGCGCGGCGCCGGACGGCACCAGGGCGACGCGCTTTTCCACACCACGCCAACTGCAAGGAGCGCAACCATGGCGATTCGACTGGGCGAGCAAGCCCCCGATTTCACCGCCGACACCACGGAAGGGAAGATCAGCTTCCATGAGTGGATCGGCGACAGCTGGGCCATCCTGTTCTCGCATCCGAAGGACTTCACGCCGGTGTGCACCACCGAACTGGGCTATATGGCCGGGCTCAAGCCCGAGTTCGACAAGCGCAATACCAAGATCATCGGCCTGAGCATCGACCCGGTCGGCGACCACCAGCGCTGGGCCAAGGACATCGAGGAAACGCAAGGCCATGCGATCAACTATCCGATGATCGGCGATGCCGACCTGACCGTGGCCAAGCTCTACGACATGATCCACCCCGAGGCCAGCGGCAGCGGCCCGCGCACGGCAGTGGACAACGCCACCATCCGCTCGGTGTTCATCATCGGCCCGGACAAGAAGGTCAAGGCGATGCTGGTGTATCCGATGAGCGCGGGGCGCAATTTCGACGAGGTGCTGCGGCTGCTGGATTCGCTGCAGCTCAATGCCAAGCACACCGTGGCCACGCCGGTGAACTGGAAGCCGGGTGAGGACGTCATCATCCCGACCTCGGTCTCGGACGAGGATGCCAGGAAGAAGTACCCGCAGGGCTTCAAGACCCTGAAGCCTTACCTGCGCACGGTGGAGCAGCCCAAGTAAGGAAAAGCGAGGAGAGCAGGAAGAGCGAGGAGCGGCAGCACCAGGGAGCGCGGCCGGCGTGGCAGTGACGCCAGGCCAGCGTCGGACTTCCCGGCCGGTATCGAGCTGTGCCGGCCGGGAAGAGTCCGGCCGGTCCCGCTTGCCCACAGGAACTATCCACAGGTTCAGTGGATATCCCCCCTCTTGACAACCGCCAAGGGCGCGCCAGCGCTGGAACACACTGGAGTGCCCGTTTTATAGGCAACCCGCCGGCTTACGGGAATGGTTGCGGGCGTTTGAATTTTGTGCGTGTTGCGATTCTTCCGCCAGCAGGCGCTCAGCGCGTCAGCACCTCGCGGATGGTGTCGGCCAGTTCCTTGGCCACGAATTTGGCCACATAGGCGTCCGCGCCCACCTTGCGCACATGCTCCTCGCTGGCCTCGCCCGACAGTGATGAATGAATCACCACGGGCAACGACTTCAGCCGGCTGTCCGCCTTGATCTTGCGAGTCAGCGTAAAGCCGTCCATCTCCGGCATTTCCAGGTCGGTCAGCACCAGTGCCACGTCATCGTGCACCGACCTGCCGTGGCTGGCCGCCTCGGCAGCGATGCGGTCGAGCAACTCCCACGCCTCCTTGCCGGACTTGGTCATCACCACCGGCGCCCCCAGCGCCTTCAGCCCCTGCTCGATCAGGCCGCGCGCCAGGGCCGAATCGTCGGCGGCAATGACCCTGGCGCCCGGACGCAGGCTCAGTTGCGGGCCGACCGTGCCCGGGTCCACGTCCGGCTGGCGCGCCGGCAGCACATCGCGCAGGATCTGCTCCACGTCCAGCACCTGCACCAGCCGAGACGGGTCGGTGCCCCCCTCAGTGTCCCCATCCAGCTTGGCGATGCTGGTGACGTGACCGGTCCGCACGCTGGCCTCGGCTGAATGCACCTGGTTCCATTCCAGGCGCACGATTTCCTCCACACCTTCCACCGCGAAGCCCTGCGTCGAACGTGCATATTCCGTCACCAGCAGGATGCCCAGCCCGGTGCGCGGCTTGCAGCCGACCAGTCTGGGCAGGTCGATCACCGGAATCACCTGCCCGCGGATATCCGCCATGCCCAGGATCGACGGGTCGGCACCGACCACGGTGACCACCGGCGGCATCACCAGAATCTCGCGCACCTTGAAGACATTGATGCCGAACAGCTCCGACTGACCGGAGTGCTCGGACTCGCCGAGCCGGAACAGCAGCAGCTCGAACTGGTTGTTGTTGGTGAGGTTGGTCCGTTCGTCGATGTCCCTCATGGAACTGCTCATGCTGCGCTCCCGTGCCGTGCGTGTGGTGTTTGCCGCCGTCGTTGTCGTCTGCCTGCGGCCGTGGCGGATAGCGGACGGCAGGGTTCCTGACTGGATATCGGCGCACGCCAACGGGAGTTGAGCCGCGCACGCAGCGCATGTGCGGACGTCATCGCTGGGGAGCAAACCAGCAGCGTGCGAGCGGCATCTACCCGCCCGCCAGCGCCTGCAGGATATGCACCTCGTCGGCCTCCTGCAATGGCGCATCCAGCCGCATCAGCTGCGTGCGGTTGACGAAGACGCGGATATACGGCCGCAGCTTGCCCTGCTCATCGACGATGCGAAAGCGCATGCCGGGGAACTGGCGGTCGAGGTCGTCGAGTAGTTCAGCAATGCTGGCGCCACGGGCTTCGACGTATTCGCGCTGTCCGGTGTAAGAGAAGAGCGGCGTCGCGATGCGGACCTGCATGGATGTCTCCGGATCGGCTGGTGGCATTCAGGCAGGGCGCGCCACGGTCACCGCGTACACCTGCGGCAGGTTGCGGGCGATGCATTGCCAGGCCTCGCCCTCATCGGCGCTGGCCCAGAGCTCGCCGCCCGTGGTGCCGAAGTACACGCCCACCGGGGCGTGGGCGTCGGTGGCCATGGCCTGGCGCTTGACGGTGAACCAGCCCTGTTCGGCCGGCAGGCCGCGGTCCTGGCGCTGCCAGGTTTCGCCGGCATCGCGCGTGACATAGGCTGCCGGGTGCCCGCCCGGGCTGACGCGCGGCCAGACATCGCTGCCGTCCATCGGGAATACCCACACCGTGCGCGGATCGCGGCGGTGGGCGACGATCGGGAAGCCGATATCGCCGACGTCGGCCGGCATGGCTTCGCCAATGCGCTTCCACACGCCTTCGCGGCGGTCCATGCGGTAGATACCGCAATGGTTCTGCTGGTACAGGATGTCCGGGTCGGCAGGATGCTGCAGCATGCAGTGCGGGTCCTGCCCGTATTCCGGATTGGGATCGGGCAGGAAGGTGGCAAGGCTGCCGCGGTTCAGCGGCTTCCAGTCGGCGCCGCCGTCGGTGCTCTCGAACACACCGCCGCTGGACATGCCGATATACAGGTGGCGGGCGTCGCGCGGATCGACCAGCACGGAATGCATCTTGGGGCCGTCGGGCGTGCCGTCCTGCTCGCCGCCGGTCCAGGTGCGCCACATCGGGTGGTCGTTGAAGCCGGACACCGGTTCCCAGGTCGCGCCATGGTCGGCGCTGCGGAACAGGCCCTGCGGCGAGGTGCCGGCGTACCAGGTGCCAGTCTCGCTGGCATGGCCCGGCGTGAGCCAGAACACGTGATCGACGACCCGGCCGGTCCCACCCTCCGGCGCCTTGTCGAAGGCGGGCGGGCGCGCGGCCTCGGTCCAGTTGCGGCCGCCGTCGGTGGAGCGGAACACGGTCGGGCCCAGGTGGCCGGTGCGCGCCGCCATCAGCATGCGCGACGGTTCGCGCGGGTCCTGCACGATATGGTGGATGGTGTGGCCGAGAAACGTCGGACCCTCGATCTGCCAGCTGCGGCGCGCGGCGTCGCTGGTCAGGAACCAGGCGCCCTTGGTGGTGGCCACCAGCAGCCTGACGGGGCCGGTATCGGTTTCGGGCTTGGGGAAAGTCGTCATCATGGCTCCTGCAAGAAGGCCGGTGAACGATGCTTCCGAGTCTAGTACATGTAGACAGTGTTCACAATTAAGGGATGACCGAAGCTGCTGGCGGCGCGGCAGCGACGGCCACGATGAACTCGAAGTAGAACGGAGTTAAAAGCGGAAGCCGGCAACTTGCCTGGACATTGTGCGCAAAGTATGGCATAAGCGATGCTTCACCGAATCTTTGCGCCCCGGCCCCCATGCTTCGCACTGTCCGCTTCGCCACCCTGAACCGCCCGGCCCTGCCGGCGGCAGGCGGGCGCGTGCGCGCCGCGCAGCGCCGGGGCGTTGCCATCGACCTGGCCGACCGCTTCCACGCGTACGCCCAGGTCCGCCGCGCCGTGCTTTTCCTGGCCGTGCGGGCAGCTCGGGGCGCCACCCTCCAGTCCTGAGCTTTCCCGCACGGCCCATGTCGCGGATGCCATCCGGCACCCGCCCGATCATGCAGCCAGGAGAAAGCCAGACATGTCACCCCTCTACCGCCATACCTTCTGCGCCATGGTGGCGCTTGCCGCCCTCTACCTGATCCTCAATCCCTGAGCCGAGTGGAGTCTTGCCATGGTGAATGTCCATGCCCTGGGCCTGCCGGCGCTGCCGCGCGCGCTTGAACTGCGCATCGACGTTGAACTGGCGCCCGGCGACATCGAGCGCGAACTGGACGCCCTGCACGGCCGCATCGGCCAACCGGGGGACCGCCTGCATGCCATGCCGGCGCTGCCCGCGGGCGTGCCAGGCCTGCGCCTGCGCTACCGCGAGGCGGACGGCGAGTATTACGTCTATGTGGAAGATGTGATGCAGCGCCGGCTGGCCGGCTATACCGTCTTCAACCGATTAATCGAGGTTGGCCGCCGGGCCGACCCCTGGGTGCGGGCGCCACATACAAAGTTTGCGCCCGCTTACCAGCGCCGCGGCCTGGCCCGTGCGCTGTACCGCTGGGCGCTGGACGGCGGGCTGTGCCTGCTGAGCGGGGCGCGGCAGTCGGCCGGCGCCAACGCCTTATGGCAGGCGCTGGCCGCCGGCTATCCGATGGGCTATGTCGACTTGCGCAGCAAGACGCTGACCTGGCTGGGCCAGGCTGTCGACGCGCCCGTGCGCGAGGGCCTGCATACGCGGATGCTGTTGCTCGGGCGCGGCTGGACGCTGGACGCGTTCATGGCCCGCACTGGCATGTACTGACGCGGCGCGCCGGCTTACAGCCAGCGGATCGGCGCGGCTTCGCGCGCGTTGGCCGCGTACAGGGTCCAGCCCTGCGCGAAGTAAGCACGCACGCGCGCAACCAGCGACTGGCTGCCGCCGACGCGGGCATAGCAGGCGACATCGCGGGCCGGCTGGGCGGCGGCGGGCCTGGATGCCTTGGCTTTGGCGGGCTGGCGATAGAGGGTGTCGGCGAGTACTTGCATGGCGAATGTCCTTTCCGGTTGGATGGAGGTTGCGCGCCTCACGAAGCACATCTGACCGTGGTTCGGCCCGAATCGGGAGGCAGTTCAGGGTTATCCCTAGTATAAAGAAGTTGCGCCCGGATCATCCGGGTCTGTACCTATAGGCCGTATATGAGGTGCGTGATAATAGCCGGCTGCCGGAAGCGCCACCCGGAGCCAATCCATCGATCAAAGGTGCCCAATCGTCACATTCGGTATTCCGCAAGGCACATGCCGCGCATTGCCTGCCGGTGATGATGCATGGCGCGCGCTCACCTAGCCTTCAGCCTTGCCCGGATCAAGCCCGCAGAGGCACCGACAAGCGGCACACCGATAACAGCGGGGCTGGCCAGGAATTCCGCCTCCAGCCCAGACCAGAACCACGTGAGACCAGCCTGACGACAGTCCGTACGACGGACGTTGCAGCACCCGCAAGGAGACAGCTCATCATGATCGAACAACCCTATCCGTCGTCCGCGGCGGAAGCCGACGCCGCACGCCCCCACGCCCCCGAAGTCCGGGGCCGGCTCGACGCGTTCTTCGAGATCACGGCGCGCGGCAGCACCCAGCGCCAGGAAGTCGTGGCCGGGGTCACCACTTTCATGGCAATGGTCTACGCCGTCTTTGTCGTGCCCGGCATGCTGGGCAAGGCCGGCTTCGACACCAGCGCGGTCTTTGTCGCGGTGTGCCTGACCACCGCCTTCGGTTCCCTGCTGATGGGCCTGTGGGCCAAGCTGCCGATCGCCATCGGCTGCGCCATCTCGCTGACCGCATTCATGGCCTTCGGCCTGGTGCTGGGCCAGGGCCTGTCGCCGGCGGTCGCGCTCGGCGCCGTGTTCCTGATGGGCGTGATCTTCACCGCGATCTCGGTCACCGGCGTGCGCTCCTGGATCCTGCGCAACCTGCCGGCCGGCGTGGCGCACGGCACCGGTATCGGCATCGGCCTGTTCCTGCTGCTGATCGCCTCGAATGAAGTCGGCCTGGTGGTCAAGAACGCCGGCGCCGGCCTGCCGGTGTCGCTGGGCAAGATCACCTCGTTCCCGGTGGTGATGTCGGTGCTGGGCCTGGCCGCCATCTTCGGCATGGAGCGCCGCAAGGTGCCGGGCGGCATCCTGCTGGTGATCATCGCCATCTCCGCACTCGGGCTGGCCTTTGATCCGGCCGTGAAGTTCACCGGCGTATTCGCGCTGCCGTCGCTGAGCGCCCCCGGCCATCAATCGCTGATCGGCGCCATGGACGTGCGCGGCGCGCTGTCGGCCACGGTGCTGCCGAGCGTGCTGGCACTGGTGATGACCGCGGTGTTCGACGCCACCGGCACCATCCGCGCCGTCGCCGGCCAGGCCGGGCAGCTCAATGCCGCCGGCCATATCCGCAACGGCGGGCGCGCACTGACCGCGGACTCGGTCAGCTCGATCTTCTCGGCGATGTTCGGCGGCGCCCCGGCCGCGGCCTATATCGAGTCGACCGTCGGCGTGGCCGCCGGCGCCAAGACCGGCCTGACCGCCGTGGTGGTGGGCCTGCTGTTCGTCGCGGTGATGTTCTTCTCGCCGCTGGCCGGGCTGGTGCCTTCCTACGCGACCGCGCCGGCGCTGATGTACGTGGGCCTGCTGATGCTGTCGAGCGTGAGCCGCCTGCATATGGACGACATGGTCGACGCGCTGGCCGGCCTGGTCTGCGCCGTCTTCATCGTGCTGACCTGCAATATCGTGACCGGCATCATGCTGGGCTTCTGCACCCTGGTGGTCGGCCGCGTAGTGGCCGGCGAATGGCGCAAGCTCAATGTCGGCACCGTGGCCATCGCGGTAGTGCTGGCTGCCTTCTATGCCGGGGGCTGGGCGATCTGACCCTTCCGGAAATTGCTGACGCGTCCCGGCCGCAAAGCCCGGCACGCTGACAACCAGGTGTCTCCTCTACCGTGATCCAGGTAGATTTCAAGCCCGGGCTTCCTGCTTGCCCGGGCTGTTTTTTTTGGGGCTTGCGCAAGGCTTGCATCAGGCTCGCGCAACAGTCCCGCAGAGGGTGAATAGCGTTTCGCTAAATCGCTTTCATTGCCCGGCCTGCATCGCCGCCATATCCATGTACACCAGTTCCCAGACATGGCCATCCGGGTCCTGGAAGCCATGCCCGTACATGAATCCCAGATCCATTGGCGGCTTGTAGGTATTGCCGCCCGCCGCGACCGCGGCATTGACCATTTCATCCACGCGCGCTCGGGTTTCCATCGACAGGCAAACCAGCACCTCGGTGGCTTTGCGCGCATCGCAGATTTCATTGGGCGAGAAGCTGCGGAACTTGGCCTCGGTCAGCAACATCACGAAAATGTTCTCGCCAACGATCATGCAGGTGGCGGTGTCGTCGGTAAATTGCGGATTGAAGGAAAAGCCCAGTTGGGTAAAGAACGCAATCGACTTCTGCAGGTCACGGACAGGCAAATTGACAAAGATCTGCTGCTTCATAGGGGACTCCGGTAGTCATGACAGGGCACTGCGCGGCGCGCAGACAAACAGTCTAGCCGCTATGGCAGCCGCTTGCGCGCATTTCCATTGTCCTTAAAGGAAGGCAAAAACGGACATTGACGCTGCCAATATGGAGCGCATGGTGCGCCGTGGAACGGTCAATTGACACCGCCAGACAATCAGTCCGTGCATTCTCCGATATTTTTTGTAGAATTTTTTAGGTAACCTGAAGGCGAAACTTCTAGTACCATGCAGCGGCCTATTTGCAGAAAGGGGATATAAATGGCGACATACAAGCAACTCCTGGCTGAGAAGGAAGCGCTGGAAGCCAAGCTGAATGAAGTACGGGCGACGGAAGTTGCCGGCGTGATCGATAAAATCCGCGAACTGATGACCGAGTATGGCCTGACCGCGGAAGACATCCAGCCCCGGCGCAAGCGCGGCCGCCCGGCCGGCACCGGTGTAAAGAAGGCTGCCGCCGCGCTGCCTCCGAAGTACATGGACCCCAAGACTGGCAAGACCTGGTCCGGCCGCGGCCGCGCCCCGGCCTGGCTGGGCAAGCGTCCGGAGCGTTTCCTGATCGAGCAGTAAGCCGGCCCTGGCAACGTAATGCCGTTCAGTTAAGTGCTTGTCGTTCCCGCGCAGGCGGGAACCCGGTGACTTTTTCCCCGAAGGGGACGTGAAAGACGCTGGATTCCCGCCTGCGCGGGAATGACGGTAGTGGTTGAGGGTTTATCTGAACAGTATTAGCCCTGCCAATGGGCTGTCGGCGGGCGGGGACAGCAAGCAAACGCCCGCCTGAAACGCCCGCTTCAATCGATCCCGTCCGCTGCCCGGGGGCGCGGACGGGCATCACAACGCCTGGCAGACATAGTCCTTGCGCAGCGCCCTGAAGCCCTGCTGCGTCGGCTCCGCCGTCAGGCGCGCGCCGCCGCCGGCCAGCGGCTGCATGCGCAATACCTGCGCTGAACACTGGCTCGCGGTCTCGTCGCGCTGGTAGCGGATCTCATACTGGCCGCCGGCAACCGGCACGAACGACACGCCCGCGGCGCAGCGCATCTCGGGCAGCGGCGGCGCCGCGGCCGAGGTCACCGCCACGTAGATCCGCCGGCCGGCCTCCACCAGGCGCTCGCGCGTGCGCGCGGGCGGCTCGGGCGAGCGCACGGCCATGTCCAGGCTGCGCTCCCTTCCCATTGCCGACAGCTGCTTGCCCGTTCCCGCCAGCACCAGTGGCCGGGCCGGCACCGGACACTTGGCCGGATCGACAACGGTGAACGAGGTATTGTCGTCCGTGCTGGTCAGCAGCCGGACACTGGCGGCCGGGGCACCGGCAGGCACCCGGTATGGCGCCATGCAGCCCGACAACGCCACGGCGGCGGCAAGCATGGGCAACACGGCAGGGCGAGGCAGGACTGCAGACGACCGGTCATGGCGCATGGCGGCAGGCAGGTAGAGTCGCGATAGCGGTGTGTGAGCCAACGGCAAAGCGTTGACGACAAGATGGCGGCAAATCCGGCATGGATGCCACCTGATGACGGCGCGGCCACCCCGACCACCGAAAGCGCCGACGGCGCGGACAGGTTCGCCATCCCGCCAAACCCGCCCAGCATACCCGCTTCCGAAGCCCTGAGGCAGCCGCACAAACCCATGTTGAAAACTCCGGCGTGATATCCACAGAATCTGTGGATATCCTCCCCCTGCCCTCCCCGAAAGCCCGTGTCTGTGCGCCACCGCACCGGACCGCCCAAATTTTAGGCAATGGGTTGCACCGGCCCCGCAAGCCAGCAACGGCGCGGCGCGGTCCGACGCCAGACCGTGGCCAGCCCGCCGTTGCGCTGCCTGGCACACACTTCTGACTGCCGCGCACCCTTGAAGGAGCCATCGTCACCGCGTAATCTCATTGGTACCGGGGGCTGCACTGGCGCACTGCGCCAACTTGCCAGCCAGAAAACGACGATGCCACAACAAGAGCCTCTCCAGGCCGGGCCGTTGCCTCGTGAGCTGCTGCACGCGCTGCGTGAAGGCGGTTACGACGTATCGGCACTCGCGCCTGCCCCGGAATCCGAGACCAACTCCGATCCCCGCAACCTCCAACCCGCCGCGCACGCGGCCGACCCGCAACAGGCGATCCACCTGCTGCTGGCCGTCTATCACGCCACCGGCGACCCCGCCATCGGCCTCTGGCTGGGCAGCCGAATACCGCCGGATCTGCTCGGCCTGGCGGGTCTGCCCGCCATGGCCGGCCCGTCGCTGGGCACGGCGCTGCGGCGTATCGCGCGCTACCAGAAGCTGCTGGCCGGCGACCGCGTCGAGCTGCGCCGCCAGGGCGAGGAAGCCTGGGTCTGCATCCGCCCGAGCGACCCCGAAGCACCCGACACCCGCCCGCGCATCGACATGGAGCTGTGCTCGCTGCTGGCCTTCGGGCGCCGCTTCACGCGCAAGCCGCTGCATCCGCTGCGGGTGTCGCTGCGCATCCGCCAGCCCGCCTGGCATCTGCGCTACACCGAGGCCTTCGACTGCCCGGTGCGCTTCGGCGAGCAGGAAGACGCGATCGTGTTCGGCCGCCGCGACCTGGCGCTGCGGCTGGTGGCGCGCGACCGCACCAGTCCCGCGGCGCCCCCGGCCCACCGCGACATGCGGCCAGCGGCCGCCGCGCTCGACGATGTGCGGACCGCCCTGCAGCAGCTGGCCGGCGACCGCGCGCTGAGCCTGGCAGCGGTGGCGCAGCACCTGGACATCAGCGAGCGCACGCTGCAACGGCGGCTGATGGCGGCAGGCACCAGCTTCCGCGCGCTGTGCGAGGATGCGCGGCGCGAGCTGGCTGGCCATTACCTGACCGAAGGCGCGATGCCGCTCGGAGAAATCGCGTTCCGGCTCGGCTTTGACGATGCCAACTCGTTCTTCCGTGCCTTCCGCCGCTGGACCGGCATGACGCCGGGCGACTACCGGCGCCATAGCGCCCCGGCGGCGCAACCGCCCGCCTAGCGCAAAGCGGCTCACCCGCCGTGGGCCTGCTCCCAGGGCGGGTGCTGGCCGAAGCGTTCGGCCAGGAAATCGACCAAGGCGCGCACGCGCAGGGCAATCTCCCCCGCCGGCACCATCGCCTGGCCGCCAGACATTGTGCGGCCCCTGGCTGCCCCAAGCAGCAGACAATCGTGCCACGCCAGGTCCTGCGGCGACGCAACGGCGGCCTCCGCCGGTAGAACTACCTCCAAAGGCAGGCTGCGCCCCCGCGCGCGCTGTGCTGCCGGCGAATAGGCAGCGCCAGTGGCCGCCCCTACTCTGGCATCACCCCCGCCAAAGTCGACACAGGAGCATGGCCATGGCCACCCACCCACGCGCGCCGGAGCCGATTGCGCCCGGCGCCGCAATGACGCTGGCGTCCAGCACGTTCGCCTTCACCATCTGCTTTGCCGTCTGGATGCTGTTCGCGGTCCTGGGCATTCCGCTCAAGCAGGAACTCGGCCTCAACGATACGGAATTCGGCCTGCTGGCGGCCACGCCCGTGCTCAGCGGCTCGCTGATCCGCGTGCCGCTGGGCATCTGGACCGACCGCTACGGCGGGCGCATCGTCTTCTTCGCGCTGATGCTGGCCACCGTGATCCCGATCTGGCTGATCTCGTATGCGCACACGCTGTGGCAGCTGCTGGTGCTGGGCCTGTTCGTCGGCCTGGCCGGAGGCTCGTTCTCGGTTGGCACGCCGTATGTGGCGCGCTGGTTCCCGCGCTCGCGCCAGGGCCTGGCCATGGGCATTTTCGGTGCCGGCAACTCCGGCGCGGCACTGACCAAGTTCGTCGCGCCGGCGCTGATCCTGGCCGCCGGCACCTGGACCGTGGTGCCGCGCGTCTACTCGGCAGCGATGCTCGTCACCGCCCTCCTGTTCTGGGTGTTCTCGCGCAGCAACCCGTCGCACCTGGTCAAGTCCAGCGTCGGCTGGCGCGAGCAGCTCGCGGTGATGCGCGACCCGCGCGTGTGGCGCTACTCGCAGTACTACTCGGTGGTGTTCGGCGGCTATGTCGGCCTGTCGCTGTGGATGACCAAGTACTACATCGGCGAATACGGCTTCGATATCAAGACCGCGGCCTTCCTGGCCGCCTGCTTCTCGCTGCCCGGCGGTGTGCTGCGCGCCATCGGCGGCTGGATCTCCGACCGCCATGGCGCGCACCGCACCACCTGGTGGGTGATGTGGGTGAGCTGGGTCGGCTTCTTCCTGCTGAGCTATCCGCCGACGGATTTCATCATCGAGACCACCGGCGGCCCGCAGGCGTTCCGCATCGCGCTGACGCCCGCGGTATTCACCATCCTGCTGTTCGTGGTGGGCATCGCCTTCGCCATCGGCAAGGCCTCGGTGTTCAAGTTCATCGCCAACGATTTCACGCACAACATCGGCGCGGTCTCGGGCGTGGTGGGCCTGGCCGGCGGGCTGGGCGGCTTCGTGCTGCCGATCCTGTTCGGCGTGCTGGCCGACCTGACCGGCGTGCGCAGCAGCTGCTTCATGCTGATGTACGGCACCGTGTGCGTGAGCCTGGTGTGGATGCACTACAGCCAGCGCGCCGAGCGCCGGCGCAAAGAACAGGCCGTCGGCCTCACCCAGGCCGCCTGACGGCCCCTGTCACGCAAACAACCAAGGCACACCATCATGTCCTCTTCCGTACTCACCCGCTGGGAGCCCGAGAACAAGGTCTTCTGGCAAAGCCAGGGCGAACGCATCGCCTACCGCAACCTGTGGATCTCGATCCCGGCGCTGATGCTGGCCTTCGTGGTCTGGATGCTGTGGAGCGTGGTCGCGGTCAACCTGGACCGCGCCGGCTTCCAGTTCACCAAGAACCAGTTGTTCTGGCTGACGGCGCTGCCGGCACTTTCGGGCGCCACGCTGCGCATCTTCTACTCCTTCCTGGTGCCAGTGTTCGGCGGGCGCCGCTTCACCGCGATCTCCACCGCGCTGCTGCTGATCCCGGCGCTCGGCATGGGCTTTGCGCTGCGCGACCCGTCCACCGGCTACCCCACGCTGCTGGTGCTGGCGCTGCTGTGCGGGCTGGGCGGGGCCAACTTCAGTTCGTCGATGGCCAATATCAGCTTCTTCTTCCCCAAGGCAAAGAAGGGGCTGGCGACGGGGCTGAATGCGGGCATCGGCAACCTGGGCGTATCGGTGGTGCAGTTCGTCACGCCGCTGGTGGTGTCGGTGGCCATCTTCGGCGCGCTCGGCGGCGAGCCGCAGCAATACCAGGCCAACGGCGCCACGCAGGACCTGTGGCTGCAGAACGCGGGCTTTGTCTGGGTGCCGTTCATCATCGTCTCGGCGCTGGCCGCATGGTTCGGCATGCATGACATCGCGGACGCCAAGGCATCGTTCGCCGACCAGGCGGTGATCTTCAAGCGCAAGCACAACTGGCTGATGTGCTGGCTGTACGTGGGCACCTTCGGCTCGTTCATCGGCTTCTCGGCCGGGCTGGCGCTGCTGACCAAGTCGCAGTTCCCCGGCGTGAACCCCACCGCCTATGCCTTCCTGGGGCCGCTGGTGGGCGCGCTGACGCGCCCCGTGGGCGGCTGGATCTCCGACAAGCTCGGCGGCGCGCGCGTCACGCTGTGGACTTTCGTCGGCATGATCGCCGCGGTGTTCGCGGTGCTGGCAGCGCTGCCGCATGACGGCGCCGGCGGCAATTTCACATACTTCCTGGCAGCGTTTGTCGCACTGTTCGCGCTGACCGGCATCGGCAACGGCTCCACCTTCCGCATGATCCCGGTGATCTTCCTGACCGAGCGCCAGCGCGCCGCCGCGGGCAAGGGTGACGCCGCACAAAAGCAGGCTCTGCAGGAAGCCGGCAAGGAATCCGCCGCTGTGCTTGGCTTTTCCGGCGCGATCGGCGCCTACGGCGGCTTCTTCATCCCCAAGAGCTTCGGCACCTCGCTGGAGCTGACCGGCGCCGCCGACGCTTCGCTGTACTGCTTTATCGTCTTCTACGTCAGCTGCGTGCTGGTGACATGGTGGTACTACGCGCGCCGCAACGCACCCATGCCCTGCTGACCCCGCCACCCTGCCGGCCGGGCTAGTTCTTCCGAACTAGTCCCGCGCCCGGCGCCTAGCCCGATCGCCACGCGGCGGCAGTTCCACCAGCGAATTGGCCGCCGCCCGCCTCCCCCATAAGCTGAGGGTGACCCTGCAAGGCTCCGGGAACCCACCGGAGCCCCCGCAGCAAAGCACCCGCGGAGAACAAAGCAATGAGTCATTTCCTGGATCGACTGAAGTTCATGTCGCGCGTCAAGTCCACCTATGCGGACGGCCATGGCGCAGTGGTGAACGAAGACCGCAAGTGGGAAGACGGCTACCGCAGCCGCTGGCAGCACGACAAGGTCGTGCGCTCCACCCATGGCGTGAACTGCACCGGCTCCTGCTCGTGGAAGGTCTATGTGAAGAACGGCCTGATCACGTGGGAGACCCAGCAGACCGACTATCCGCGCACGCGCCCGGACCTGCCCAACCATGAACCGCGCGGCTGCCCGCGCGGCGCCTCGTACAGCTGGTACGTCTACTCGGCCCAGCGCGTCAAGTACCCCATGATCCGCGGCCGCCTGATGGAGATGTGGCGCGAAGCCCGCAAGACCATGGACCCCGTCGCCGCCTGGGAATCGATCAGCCAGGACCCGGTCAAGGCCGCGCGCTACAAGAGCGTGCGCGGCCAGGGCGGCTTTGTCCGCGCCGACTGGAACACCGCCACGGAGATGATTGCCGCGGCCAATGCCTTCACGGTGAAGAAGTTCGGCCCGGACCGCGTGATCGGCTTCTCGCCGATCCCGGCCATGTCGATGGTGTCGTACGCGGCCGGTGCGCGCTACCTGAGCCTGCTGGGCGGCGCCTGCCTGTCGTTCTACGACTGGTACTGCGACCTGCCCCCGGCCAGCCCGCAAGTGTGGGGCGAGCAGACCGACGTGCCGGAATCCGCCGACTGGTACAACGCCACCTACCTGATGGTGTGGGGCTCCAACGTGCCGCAGACGCGCACGCCGGACGCGCACTTCTACACCGAGGTCCGCTACAAGGGCACCAAGACCGTGGCGGTCTCGTCCGACTTCGGCGAGATGGTCAAGTTCGGCGATATCTGGCTGGCGCCCAGGCAAGGCACCGATGCCGCGCTGGCGATGGCCATGGGCCACGTGGTGCTCAAGGAATTCCACGCCAGCGGCAAGTCCGAGTACTTCCGCGACTACGTGAAGCAGTACACCGACATGCCGATGCTGGTGCTGCTGCGCGACAATCAAGGCACGCTGGTGCCCGACCACTTCCTGCGCGCCTCGCACCTGGCCGACAACCTCGGCGAAGCCAACCACCCCGAGTGGAAGACCCTGCTGATCGACGACGCCAGCGGCGGGATTGTCGCGCCCAACGGCTCGATCGGCTTCCGCTGGGGTGAAGCCGCTCACAACGGCGGCGAGAAGGTGGGCCGCTGGAACCTGGAAATGAAGGACGGCGGCAGCGGACGCATCATCGACCCGCGCCTGTCGCTGGTCGGCCAGCATGACGAAGTGGTGGAAGTGGGCTTCCCCTACTTCGGCGGCGAACATGACGAGCTGCTGCGCCGCCGCGTTCCCGCGCGCCGCATCACGCTGGCCGACGGCAGCAGCGCGCTGGTCGCCACCGTGTATGACTTGCAGATGGCCAACTATGGTGTCGACCAGGGCCTGGGCGGCCCGAACGTGGCCGCGTCGTTTGAAGACGACGTGCCCTACACCCCCGCCTGGCAGGAGAAGCACACCTCCGTGCCGGCGCGCCTGGTGACCCAGGTGGCGCGCGAGTTCGCCGACAACGCCGACCGCACGCAAGGCAAGAGCATGGTCATCGTCGGCGCCGCGCTGAACCACTGGTACCACAACGACATGATCTACCGCGGCATCATCAACCTGCTGATGATGTGCGGCTGCGTCGGCAAAAGCGGCGGCGGCTGGGCACACTACGTCGGCCAGGAAAAGCTGCGCCCGCAGTTCGGCTGGGCCCCGCTGGCCTTCGGCCTGGACTGGTCGCGCCCGCCGCGCCAGATGAACGGCACTTCGTTCTTCTACAACCACACCAGCCAGTGGCGCCACGAGAAGCTGGGCGTCGACGAGATCCTGTCGCCCACCGCCGACCGCAAGCGCTACGACGGCCTCTCGCTGCTGGACCTGAACGCGCGCGCCGAACGCATGGGCTGGCTGCCGTCGGCCCCGCAGCTTGGTGCCAATCCGCTCGATGTGGTCGATGCGGCCGAGCGCAACGGGCAGGACCCGGTCGCCTACACCGTGGAGCAACTCAAGTCCGGCCAGCTGCAGTTCGCCTGCGACGACCCCGACAATCCGGCCAACTTCCCGCGCAATATGTTCGTGTGGCGCTCCAATATCCTGGGCAGCTCGGGCAAGGGGTATGAGTACTTCCTGAAGTACCTGCTGGGCACGCAGAACGCCGTGTTCGGCGACGAGAACGATGCGATCACGCCGGGCGAGGTCAACGTGCGCCCGGCCGCCGAAGGCAAGCTGGACCTGCTGACCGTGCTGGACTTCCGCATGAGCACCACCTGCCTGTACGGCGACATCGTGCTGCCCACCGCCACGTGGTATGAGAAGGACGACCTCAACACGTCGGACATGCACCCGTTCATCCACCCGCTGTCCGAAGCCGTGCAGCCGCTGTGGGAAAGCAAGACCGACTGGGAGATCTACAAGGCCATCGCGAAGACGTTCAGCGAGATCGCCGGCCCCTACCTCGGCACGCGCAAGGACCTGGTGTGCACGCCCCTGCTGCACGATACCCCGGGCGAACTGGGCCAGCCGTTCGAACCCAGGGACTGGAAGGCCGGCGAATGCGACCTGATCCCCGGCAAGACCGCGCCGTCGATGACGGTGGTAGAGCGCAACTACGCGGACATCTACAAGAAGTTCACCTCGATCGGGCCGCTGCTGGACCAACTCGGCAACGGCGGCAAGGGCATCAACTGGAACACCCAACATGAGGTGAAGGAAATCGGCCAGCTCAGCCACACAGTGCAGGAGCCGGGCGTGAGCCAGGGCCGGCCGAAGCTGGAAACGGCGATCGATGCCGCCGAAATGATCCTGACCTTCGCCCCCGAGACCAACGGCCACGTTGCCGTCAAGGCGTGGGAGGCGCTCTCGAAAATCACCGGCCGCGACCACGCCCACCTGGCCGAAGGCCGCGAGCACGACAAGATCCGCTTCCGCGACGTGCAGGCGCAGCCGCGCAAGATCATCTCCGCGCCGACGTGGTCGGGGCTGGAATCGGAAGAGGTCAGCTACAACGCCGGCTACACCAACGTGCATGAGCTGATCCCCTGGCGCACGCTGACCGGGCGCCAGCAGTTCTGGCAGGACCACCGGTGGATGCTGGACTTCGGCGAAGGCGCGTGCGTCTACAAGCCGGCCATCGACACCAAGACCGTGGCGCCGATGCTGGGCAAGAAGCCCAACGGCAACCCGGAACTGGTGCTGAACTGGATCACGCCACACCAGAAGTGGGGCATCCACTCGACCTACTCGGACAACCTGCGCATGCTGACGCTGTCTCGCGGCGGCCCGCACGTGTGGATCTCTGAAACGGAAGCCAGGGCCAACGGCATCCGCGACAACGACTGGGTCGAGGTATTCAACGTCAACGGCACGCTGACCGCCCGCGTGGTGGTGTCGCAGCGCGTGCCCAAGGGCATGTGCCTGATGTACCACGCCCAGGAAAAGATCGTGAACGTTCCGGGCGCGGAGACCAGCGGCATGCGCGGCGGCATCCATAACTCGGTCACGCGCGCCGTGACCAAGCCCACCCACATGATCGGCGGCTATGCGCAGCTGGCCTGGGGCTTCAACTACTACGGCACCGTGGGCAGCAACCGCGACGAGTTCGTGATCCTGCGCAAGATGAAGAAGGTCGACTGGCTGGAAGGGCCAATGAAAGAAGAAGGAGCTACGCAATGAAGATCCGTGCCCAGGTGGCCATGGTGCTGAACCTCGACAAGTGCATCGGCTGCCATACCTGCTCCGTGACCTGCAAGAACGTCTGGACCAGCCGCGACGGCGTCGAATATGCCTGGTTCAACAACGTCGAGACCAAGCCCGGCATCGGCTACCCCAAGGAATGGGAGAACCAGGACAAGTGGCAGGGCGGCTGGCAGCGCAACGCCGACGGCAGCCTGGAACCGCGCCAGGGCGGCAAGCTGAAGATCCTGGCGAATCTGTTCGCCAACCCCAACCTGCCGGCCATCGACGAGTACTACGAGCCCTTCACCTACGACTACGAGCACCTGCAAAAGGCGCCGCTGGTGCAGACCCCGCCCACCGCGCGCCCCGTGTCCGTGCTGACCGGGCGCAAGATGGAGAAGATCGAATGGGGCCCGAACTGGGAAGACGACCTCGGTGGCGAGTTCAGCTCGCGCGGGCGCGACAAGCTCTTCGACGACGTGCAGAAAGAGATGTACTCGACCTTCGAGAACACCTTCATGATGTACCTGCCGCGCCTGTGCGAGCACTGCCTGAACCCGGCCTGTGTGGCCTCGTGCCCGTCGGGCTCGATCTACAAGCGCGAGGACGACGGCATCGTGCTGGTCGACCAGGACAAGTGCCGCGGCTGGCGCATGTGCATCTCGGGCTGTCCGTACAAGAAGATCTATTTCAACTGGCAGAGCGGCAAGGCCGAGAAATGCCTGTTCTGCTATCCGCGCATCGAGGCCGGCCAGCCCACGGTCTGCGCCGAGACTTGCGTCGGCCGCATCCGCTACCTGGGCGTGATGTTGTACGACGCGGACCGCATCGGGCAGGCCGCGTCGGTGGCCGATGAGCACGACCTGTACCAGTCGCAGCTCGATGTGTTCCTGGACCCGCACGATCCGGCGGTGCAGGCCGAGGCGCTGCGCCAGGGCATTGCGCAAAGCTGGCTCGATGCCGCGCGCAAGTCGCCGGTCTACAAGATGGCGTGCGAGTGGAAGGTTGCCTTCCCGCTGCACCCGGAGTACCGCACCCTGCCGATGGTCTGGTATATCCCGCCGCTGTCGCCGATCCAGTCGGCGGCCGAGGCCGGCCACATGGGACTGAACGGCGTAATTCCCGACGTGAAGAGCCTGCGCATCCCGGTCAGGTACCTGGCAAACCTGCTGACCGCGGGCGACGTGACGCCGGTGCTGTCGGCGCTGGACCGCATGCTGGCGATGCGCGCGTACAAGCGCTCGCAGGTGGTGGACGGCGTGCAGGACCTGGGCGTGCTGCAGCAGGTTGGGCTGACGCCGGAACAGGTCGAGGACATGTACCAGACCATGGCCATCGCCAACTACGAGGACCGTTTCGTGATTCCGTCCTCGCACAAGGAAATGGTCGAGGACAGCTTCAACGACAAGGCCAGCTGCGGCTTCACTTTCGGCAACGGCTGCTCGGGCGGCACCTCGGAGGGCGCGCTGTTCGGCAAGAAGCCCCAGGGCAGCGTGCACTTTGTCGACATGCCCAGGTCGCGCAAGAAAGCCGTGCTGAGCTGAGCCCGCATCCACGAACCGTCCGGAGAAGACCATGCCCCTCTATCCCATCCTCAGCGCCCTGCTTGGCTATCCCGGGCAGGATCTGCTGGACGCCCTGCCCGAGATCGGCGCCGCGCTGGCCGAATGGCCGCAGGCGCGCGACCTGCTCGCGCCCGTCACCGGCCTGCTGCGCCGCGAATCGCTGATCGCGCTGCAGGAGAACTACGTAGCCACCTTCGACCGCAACCCGGCGCACTCGCTGCACCTGTTCGAGCATGTGCACGGCGAAAGCCGCGACCGCGGCCAGGCCATGGTCGACCTGATCGACGAGTACCGGCGCGAAGGCTTTGAGCCGGCGGCGTCCGAGTTGCCCGACTACGTGCCGCTGTTCCTGGAGTTCCTCGGCGCGCTGGCGGCCGACGGCAAGGCAGCGCGCGCCGAGCAGTTGCTGGGCGAGGCGATCCATGTGCTCGCGGCCATCGGCGAGCGCCTGGCGCGCAATCAAAGCCCGTACGCCGGCGTGTTCGCCGTGCTGCGCACGCTGACCGACGTGCAACCGCAGCAACAACAGGAGCCGCCGGGGCGCGACATGGACGAGGCGCTGGAGACCTTCGGGCCCGGGGCCGATGGCGTGGAGCCGCTGCTGGCGCCGCAGACGGGGCCGCAGGCGGTGAAGTTCTATCCGCGTGGCAAGGCGCAGGCACCTGTGGCTTGCTGAGATGCCTGACGAACCCGCTGTGTTCTCCCTTCTCCCGCTTGCGGGAGAGCGGCGGGTGTAAGGGCGGGAGCCTCCACGAAGCGCCTGTGCTTAAACCACCCCTCACCCTGCCCTCTCCCCTGAGGGGCGAGGGAACACAGTTGGCATAGACGGACACCGAGGCAACTTTGCGCCTAATCCTCTTACAGAGCAAACACCATGGCAACGATCCACCAACTCCTCTTCGGCATCTACCCGTACATCGCTGCCGCCATCTTCCTGTTCGGCAGCCTGGCGCGCTTCGAGCGCGAGCAGTACACCTGGAAGAGCGACAGCTCGCAGCTGCTGTACCGCGGCAACCTGCGCACCGGCAACATCCTGTTCCACGTCGGCATCCTGGGCCTGTTCTTCGGGCACCTGGCCGGCCTGCTGACGCCGGTGGCGGTATGGAATGCGCTGGGCGTCTCGCACGGCTTCAAGCAGGCCGTGGCGATGGCCGCCGGCGGCGTGATGGGCACCATGTGCCTGGCCGGACTGCTGATCCTGCTGCACCGCCGCCTGACCAACGCGCGCGTGTCGGCGGTAACCCGCACCGGCGACAAGGTGCTGCTGCTGTGGCTGCTGGCGACGCTGCTGCTGGGCCTGTCCACCATCTTCGAATCCGCCGGCCACATGGACGGCCACATGATGGTGCAGCTGATGACCTGGGCGCAGCACGTCGTCACGCTGCGCGGCGACGCCGCCAGCTATGTCGCGGATGCGCCGCTGCTGTTCAAGGCGCACCTGTTCATGGGCATCACGCTGTTCGCGATCTTCCCGTTCACGCGGCTGGTGCATGTGTGGAGCGGCTTCGCTTCGGTCGGCTACCTCGGCCGTGCCTGGCAACTGGTGCGCAGCCGCTGAGCATCGAAGCCCGCTTCACGCTCTGCAACATGACCGTGGAAACCGCGGCGCGCGGCGCGCTGATCGCGCCGGATGCGGCCGCCACCGACTGTGTGCTGCGCCGCGCGGTGGATATCGGAGGCCCGCAGCGCGACGCCGCGCTCGGCTACTGGGCCACGCTGCACAGCGATGCGGACGCCGTGTTCGACACGGACTACGTGTTCGATGCGAGCGAGACCGAACCCTACGTCACCTGGGGCACCAGCCCGAGGCGATGCAGGCGTCGTGGCGCGGCGATGCCGCACGCGTCTCGCTTGCTGGCAGACCGCTCAATACGGCAACCCCACATAGTTCTCCGCCAACACCCGCGACGCGGCTTCCGACCCCACCAGATAGTCCAGCTCCGCCTGCTGCATCCGCAATGAGAACGCATCCGCATCCGGGAACCTGTGCAGCAGCGAAGTCATCCACCACGAGAACCGCTCAGCCTTCCACACGCGCCGCAGGCAACGCGCGGAATAGCCATCGAGGCCGCTGGCATCGGCATGGCGGTAATGGGCTTCAAAGCCTTCAGAGAGCGTCAGCACATCGCTGGCCGCCAGATTCAACCCCTTGGCCCCGGTAGGCGGCACGATATGCGCCGCGTCGCCCGCCAGGAACAGCCGGCCAAATCGCATCGGCTCGCACACAAAGCTGCGCAGCGGGGCAATGCTCTTCTCGATGCTGGGTCCGGTCACCAGCGCGCTCGCCGTCTGCGGATCGAGCCGGCTGCGCAGTTCCTGCCAGAAGCGCTCGTCGGACCAGTCTTCCACGCGCTCGCTCGACGCCACCTGCACGTAGTAGCGGCTGCGGTGGCGCGAACGCATGCTGCACAGCGCGAAGCCGCGCTCATGGCCGGCGTAGACCAGCTCATCGGCAACGGGCGGCGTCTCGGACAGCAGCCCCAGCCAGCCGAACGGATACACCCGCTCGAACAGCTGCCGCGACGCCGCCGGCACGCTCTCGCGGCAGATGCCGTGAAAGCCGTCGCAGCCGGCGATATAGTCGCAGGCAACCTCATGCACGGCGCCATCCTTGCGATAGCGGACCGACGGCGTGGTGCCGTCGAAGCCGTGCACGCTGACGTCCTGCGCTTCATAGATGGTGGGAGTGCCGTCGGCGCGGCGCGCGTCCATCAGGTCGTGCGTGACCTCGGTCTGGCCGTACACCGTGACGCTGCGGCCGATCAGCCCATGCAGGTCGATATGGTGGCGCTGCCCGCCATACGACAGTGCGATGCCATGGTGGACCAGCCCTTGCGCATGCAGCCGCCCGGCCACGCCCGCGCGTTCCAGCGCGTCGACGGTGACGCTCTCCAGGATGCCCGCGCGGATGCGGCCGAGCACATACTCGGGACTGCGTTGTTCGATGATGATGTTGTCGATGCCGGCGCGTGTCAGCAACTGGCCGAGCAGCAGGCCGGCCGGGCCGGCGCCGATGATGGCAACCTGGGTGCGCATGTCTTGTCTCCTTGTGGGTATCCGTCTTCTGCTGCTAAAGATAGTCGCCGAAGGCCCGCCAAGGAATGGACAGATCGAACCAATGACAGGACAATCGGAACATCGCTGGTAAACACCGAAGCCACCGTGAGACCTGTCCCGACGTACTCGCTGTATGGCACCAATTCCTCGGAACCGCTGTCGAACCAGCTGCATTTCGAGTCCATTGCCGCGCGCAGCCGCCTGCACGGATGGGAGATCAAGCCACACCGGCACGAGCGCTTCCTGCAAATTCTGTACATTCACGCGGGCGCTGGCGAAGCCCTGCTGGAGGAGCGGCGCGAACCGCTGCGCAGCGGTTCGCTGGTGACGATGCCGCCACGGCACATCCACGGCTTCGTCTTCAGGCCGGACACCGACGGCGTGGTCGTGACCATGACCGACAGCCACCTGCGCACGCTGCTGGCCGGGGTGCCGGATGCGCTGCCGCTGTTCGCCCACCCGCGCCACGACCGCGTGCGCCGGGGCCACGCGCTGGCCGATACGCTGGCGCTCATTCGCGGCGAGATCGAAACCGTGTCCGCCTGGCGGGGGGCGTCGCTGTCGGCATTGCTGACGCTGCTGCTGATCGGCATCGCGCGGCTGGCCAATGCCGCCGCGCCGGCCGCGGCACGCAGCAACAGCCGGCCCGCGCGGCACTTCCAGCACTTTCAGCAGATGCTCGAGTCAGCCTATCGTGAGCAGAAGGAAATCACGCACTATGCCGGCGCCATCGGCATCACGCCCACGCAGCTCAACCGCGTGTGCCGCCAGGCGTGCGGGCAGTCGGCGCTGCAGATGATCCATGCGCGCGTGCTGGCCGAGGCGCAGCGCGACTTGCTGTTCAGCGACCTGGAGGTCAAGCACATCGCGCTGTCGCTCGGGTTCGCCGACGCCGCCTACTTCTCGCGCTTCTTCGCGCGGCTGGTAGGACAGGCGCCGACTGAATTCCGGCAGTCGGGGCGCGCGCGGCTGCCGGCATTTGCCATGCCGCCGCCCGCGGATGCGGCGGGGTAAGCGGTCAGCCTGCCTGGTCCATCCCGGCGAACACCTCTTCGGCCAGGTGAAATGCCGAGTTCGCCGCCGGCACGCCGCAATAGATTGCGGTCTGCAGCAACACCTCCTTGATCTCGTCGCGCGTCACGCCGTTGTTGGCGGCGGCGCGCAGATGCAGCTTCAGTTCCTCCGGGCGGTTCAGCGCCACCATCATGGCGATGGTCAGCAGGCTGCGCGTGTGCCGCGGCAGGCCTTCGCGCGTCCAGATCTCACCCCAGGCATAGCGCGTGATGAGGTTCTGGAATTCCTCATTGAGCGGCGTCAGCCGCGCGAGCGAACGGTCGACGTGCGCGCTGCCGAGCACCTCGCGCCGCACGGCAAGGCCGGCATCGTAGCGCGCATGATCGTCGCTCACTGGCAGCCGGCCGCGCACGAAATCCAGCAGTGCCGCCGTGAAGCGGCCGGGCTGCTCGAAGCTGGAGATATGCGCAGCGGGCAGTTCGACATAGCGCGCGCCGGGAATCGCGCCGGCCAGCGCGCGGCCTTCCTGCGCAGAGGTCGACGGGTCCTGGCTGCCGGCGATGACCAGCACGGGCACCGTTATCGAAGCGACCGACTCGCGAAAATCGGCGTCGCGCACGGCCGCGCAGCTGGCGGCATAGCCGTGCGGATCGAGCCCGGCCAGCACTTGGCGCAAGCCGTCAAGCGCGCGGTCCGCGGTGGCGGCAAACCCCGGCGTGAACCAGCGTTCGACCGAGGGCGCGACCATCACGGCCATGCCTTCGCGCCGTACCGTGTCGATGCGGGCATTCCAGCCGTCGGCATTGCCGATCTTCGCGGCGGTATTGGCCAGCACGATATGCGAGAACCGCTGCGGCGCATGAAGGCCCAGCCACATCCCCGTGAGCCCGCCCATCGACAGGCCACAGAACACCGCCTGCCCGATCCCCAGCGCATCCAGGATGGCGATGACGTCCTGCCCGAGCTGCGCCACGGTAAAGGCATCGCCCGGCGCGGTCGAGCGGCCGTGGCCGCGCGTGTCGTAGCGCACCACGCGATAGCGTCCGGCCAGCACGGCAGCCTGCGGCTCCCACATGGTGTGGTCGGTGCCGAGCGAGTTCGAGAAGACGATGGCCGGCGCGGCCTCAGGGCCGTCGACGGTGTAGAAGAGCCGGGCGCCGGCGTGGTCGAGGTAGGGCAATGCAGTCTCCTTGGGAACGCGGGCGGCGGCGTGGCCGGCGCGTCTTGTCTTGGTGGTTCCGGGTTCAGGGTGAACGGCGCGCCGCCAGTGCGGATTGCCACGCCTGCACGGCAGCGTCCGCAAACGCCGCTGACTGGCCCGCATAGTTGGCGGGGTCGGCAAGCCGGTCCAGCGCGGCGTCATCGAGCAGGCCGGCATGCGCCGGGTCTTGCTGCAGCGTGCGGGCGAGTGCGTCGCGCAGGCTGGTGCCTTCGGCCACCGCACGCTGCGAGGCGCGTTCCACCAGATGGTGCGCCGGCAGCCGGCCGATCCTGCCGCCAAGTTCGAGCATTGCCGCCTCGCCGAGGATCAGGCCATGTGTAAGGCCGAGGTTGGCACGCATGCGCGCCGCATCCACCTGCAGCCCCGCCACGACCTCGCCCATCTGGCGCAACGCGCCGGCGGCCAGCGTCACGATCTGCGGCAGTGTGTCCCATTCGGCCTGCCAGCCGCCCAGGGCGCGCTCGTGTTCCTGCACCATGCCCGACAGCATCGTCGCCACCAGCGGCGGCACGCGCAGCGCGGCCGTCAGCACCGCCGCGCAGCCGACCGGATTGCGCTTGTGCGGCATGGTGCTGGAGCCGCCGCGGCCCGGAGCCGAGGGCTCAGCCACTTCCGCGACCTCGGTCTGCATCATCAGCGAGATATCGCGCGCCATCTTGCCGAGCGTGCCGGTCAGCATGCCCAGCGTGGCGGCGACCTCGGCCATGCGGTCGCGATGTGCGTGCCACGGCAGCACCGGCGCGGCCAGGTCCAGTTCGCGGGCCAGCGCGGCGGTCACAGCGGGCGCGGCATCGCCAAGGCTGGCGAGCGTGCCGGCGGCGCCGCCGAACTGCAGCGCACGGGCCTGGGCGCGGGTGGCATCGAGGCGGCCGAGATCGCGGCGCAGCGCATCGAGCCAGCCCGCCGCCTTCAGGCCAAAGCTGGCCGGCAGCGCATGCTGGAGCCAGGTGCGCGCGACCATCGGCGTGGTCCGATGCGCCGTGGCCAGCGCGGCGCAGGCGTCGCCCAGGCGCACCAGGTCGCCATCCAGCGCGCGCAGCGCGTCGCCGGTCTGGAGCACCAGTGCGGTGTCGATGATGTCCTGGCTGGTGGCGCCCCAGTGGACAAAGCGCGCCGCCTCGGCGTCGCGTGCGGCCACGGCGGCGGTCAGTTGCCTGACGAACGGAATGGCAAGGTTGCCGGCGGCGACCGCGGCCTGCGCGAGGGCGTCGCGGTCAATGATGGCGGTGTCGCGGCAGACGTCGGAGATGACCGCGGCGGCCGCGGCAGGGATCACGCCGCTGTCGGCTTCGGCACGCGCCAGCGCGGCCTCCACGGCAAGCATGCGCTGCACCGTGCCGGCGTCGGAGAAGATCTCCAGCACAGCCGGGCTGCCGGACATGGGATCGGTGAGACGCGTTGCGGTTGGCATTGGGGGCGATGGGTAGCGTGGGTGGCCGTGACGTCGACGGCCACCCGATTATGCGTCTGTTGCCGGCGGCGGGCTCGTCAGATATCGAAGAACACCGTTTCGCCCTGCCCCTGCAGCGCGACATTCCAGCGCAGCGTGCCGTTGCCGGCGTCGCTGGCGATCAGCGTGCCACGGCGCTCGGCGGGAACCAGCGCCAGCACGCCGTCGGCGGCATTGGCCGCCGCTTCATCCGGGAAGTACATGCGCGTGGCGACATGCTTGACCAGGCCGCGCATAAACACCGACACCATGATGTGGGGCGCCTGCGGCCGGCCGTCCGGGCCCGGCACGGCGCCCGGCTTGACGGTGACAAAGCGGAATGAGCCGTCGGCCTCGGTCGGCACACGGCCGAAGCCGGTAAAGCCGGGCACCAGCGGCAGTTCGCGGGTGTCTTCGGCATGGCGGTAGCGTCCGGCAGGGTTGGCCTGCCAGATCTCGACCATGCCGTCGGGCACTGGCTGGCCGTCGCCATCGGTCACGCGGCCTTCGATCACGATGCGCTGGCCGGCCAGTTGCGGGGCGCCGGCGGTCAGGTCGGCGCAGTTCAGTGCATCGAGGCCGATATGCAGGTAAGGCCCGACGGTCTGGGATGCGGTGGCATAGAGCATGGTCTTACTCCATCGGCGTGGCATCGCGGCCACGCAGCACGATATCGAAACGGTAGCCGAGCGCGTATTCCGGCTGGGTGCTCTCCCAGTCGAAGGCGGCGATCAGGCGGTTGCGCGCTTTCTCGTCCGGCACGCAGTTGAAGATGGGGTCGAACGGCAGCAGGGGATCGCCGGGGAAATACATCTGCGTCACCAGCCGCGTGGCGTAGGCATTGCCGAACAGCGAGAAGTGGATATGCTGCGGCCGCCAGGCGTTGTGGTGATTGCGCCAGGGATAGGCACCGGGCTTGATGGTCTTGAACCGGTAGTACCCGTTGGCGTCCGTCACAGTGCGGCCTTCGCCCGAGAAATGCGGGTCGAGCGGGGCGTCGTGCTGGTCGCGCTTGTGCAGGTAGCGCCCTGCGGCGTTGGCCTGCCAGACTTCGACCAGCGTGTTCGGCACCGGGCGTCCGTTCTCGTCGAGCACGCGGCCGGTCACAAGAATGCGTTCACCGATCGGCTCGCCGCCATTGCCCACGGTCAGGTCGTTATCGCCTTCGCGTACGAACTCCGGGCCGAAGGCCGGGCCGGTGACTTCAGACAGCGATTGCGGCAGCGCGATCAGCGGCTGGCCGGGCGAGCGCTTCTGGGTGGAAGCATAGGGATCAAACCGGTATTCGGGCTGGGTGTCCCAGTAGGGACGGCGGTACTGGGCAAGACGGGTCATCGCGCAGTCTCCTTGTCGTTTTGGAATGGATCCACTTTAGGTGGCAAATAAATTCATGTAAATTGAGATCTCCGCTATTTATCATGAATTTTTAGCATGCACGCATCGTCGCCACCCGCGCTGGAAATCTTCCGCAACCGCGTGCGGCTGCGGCATCTCTACTGCTTTGTCGCCGTGTCGCAGACGCAGCACCTGGGCCGCGCCGCCGACCGCCTGGGCCTGACCCAGCCTGCCGTGTCCAAGACCCTGACCGAACTGGAGGAACTGGCCGGCACGCGCCTGCTGGTGCGGCGGCGGGCGGGCACCGAACTGACCACGGCAGGCACGCGCTTCCTGCGCCACGCGCTGCGCATCCTGGCCGATATCGACGCGGCCGCAGACAGCATGGCCGGCGCGCAAGCGTTGCCGCAGGAGCGTATCCGGCTGGGCGCGCTGCCCAGCATCGTGCCGGCGGTGCTGACCGATGCCCTGCTGCGTTTCCGCGCCGCGCATCCCGGGGTCGGCGTTGCGGTCCAGACCGGCATGAACCGCAACCTCATCGACCAGCTCAAGGCGGACGTGCTGGACCTCGTGATCGGGCGCATGGACGACCCGGTGGCGATGGAAGGCCTCTGGTTCGAGTCCCTGGGACCGGACTCGCTGGCCTTCGCCGTCCGCGCCGGCCATCCCCTGGCGGCCCTGTCGCGGCCGACGCTGGTTGACGCGCTGGCGTGGCCGCTGGTGATTCCGGCCGCAGGCTCGATTCCCCGCCACAACACTGAAAGCCTCTTGGCCCGGCACGGCCTGCCGTTGCCGGATGGCTGCGTGGAGACCTCGGATGCCTATCTGGGCCGGCTGCTGGCCCGGCAAAGCGACAGTGTGTGGGCAGCACCGCTGTCCGCGGCCAGGCGCGCGGAGTCCGAAGGCGACCTGGTGCTGCTGGCGATCGACACCCAGGGCACCGAAGAGCCGGTCGGCCTGCTGCGGCACAGCGACCGCACGCTGACCCCGATGGCGGAGGCGCTGGCGCACTGCATCCGCACGGCCGCGCAGCCTAGTGGCCTGCCACGCTCTCCCTGACGCCGGCCGAAGGGCCGGTGGCGGCCGCGGGCGCGCTGCTGAAATGCTTCACCAGCAGCGCGCCCGCGGCCAGGAACGCCGGCACGGCCAGCAGCGTAAAGATGGTGTCGAAGCCAAGATGCTGGCGCAGCAGTTCGGCGCCAAGCAAGGCCCCGGTGATCCCGCCGAAGCGTCCGAAGCCAAGCATCCAGGCAACGCCGGTGGCCCGGCCCTGCGTCGGATAGAAGGCCGCGGCCAGTGACGGCATCGAGGACTGCGCGCCGTTCATGGCGGTGCCGGCGAGGAAGATCAGCACACCCAGCAGCACCTGGCTGCCGGTGCCATGGCCCACGGCGTAGATCAGCAACCCGGTAGCGGCATAGGTGATGGCGATGACCTTGTTCGGATTGAAGCGGTCCATGAACCAGCCGGCGGCGATGGTGCCGATGCCGCCGCCCAGCGGAAAGAGCGCGGTCAGGAATGAGGCGTGCTGGATCGAGAATCCGGCATCCTTCATCAGCGTGGGCATCCAGCTGGTCAGCAGGTAGAAGATGACCAGGCCCATGAAATAGGTGCACCACAGCATCGCGGAGCCCAGGCGAAAGCCGGGCGCCAGCACCGTGCCGATGGCGGACCGGGCCGCGGGCGCGGCTTCGCCGATGACGAAGGCGTCGGCCTGGCCCAGGTCTGCGCCGGTCACGCGCTGCAGTACCTTGCGGATCTGGCCCGGCGGGTAGCTGCGCAGCACCATGTAGCGTACCGATTCCGGCAACAGGACGATGAGCAGCACCGCCAGCGCCAGCGGCAGGACGCCGCCGAGCAGCAGCACGCTATGCCAGCCGAAGTGCGGAATCATGGCGGCGGCGACAAACCCGCCCGCCGCGGATCCCAGCGGAAACCCGCAGAACATGGTGTTCACCAGCACGGCACGGCGGCGTTGCGGCGCGAACTCTGAGGTCAGCGTCACGGCATTCGGCATGGCGGCCCCCAGGCCCAGCCCGGTCAGGAAACGCAGCGCCGTCAGCCAGCCGAGCGTGGGGGCAAAGGCCGTGGCCAGGCTGCACGCCCCGAAGAAGAAGACCGACAGCACCAGCACCTTCTTGCGGCCGACGCGGTCGGCCAGCGGTCCGGCAAAGATCGCGCCGAAAGCCAGCCCGAACAGGGCCGCGCTCATGACCGGCCCGAGCGCCGCTTTCTCTATGCCCCAGTCCTGCACCAGCGCCGGCGCGATATAGCCCATTGCCGCGGTATCGAAGCCGTCAATGGCAACGATCAGGAAGCACAGGATGAGAATGAGCCATTGATAGCCGGTGAACCGCTGTCCGTCGATGAGGGCCTGGACATCTGTGATGCCACCCTTGGTCTGCGTGGATTGGGGCACTGTTGTCTCCGTTTGCCTGGAAATCGCACGGCCTGTCTGGCAGGCATCCCGCGCAATATTGTTCTATTAGCGAACTCACGTTCTCTTATTGAACGCATCTTAGGCAAAGGGGATTGCGGCACAGAATTAGCGTTAACCCGGCGGGAAAAGGGAAAGTGCCGGCGACTCTCGAAGGTGATATTCACCCATAAAATAACAATTTTCAAGAATCATAGAATATTAAATACCATTTTTTTGGTATTTAATATCGCATAACATAACATTATTGGAATTAAAGACAATCAGTAACCGCAAGAAGCCAAGACTGATAAGAAAATTTCATGCAAGGCGTGCCAATCGTCAATTTACATTCCCAAACTTGCCACCTAGAGTGCAGACCAGATCTGCGCGAATGACGGAACGTGCTTCATGCACCGCATCAGCCTTGGCGCGCTGCGCCAACCGCCGCATTCAGCGCCAGGATATCGGCCTGGAAGCCAGCCGGGCATGACAGCTTCAGGTCTTCCTCGAAATTCCTGTTTACCCGGCGGGCGCGATCCCTTCGCCGTCAGCACCCAGCTCATCCGCGTCTGCCGGTGCCAGCGGAATCTCCACCGTCAGCGCCGTGCTGCCCGGTGCCGAGCGGATCAGCAGCCGCCCGCCGATCACCGACGCGCGCACCTGCATATTGCGCAGCCCACGCCCGCCGCGCGTGGCCTCGGTGTCGAAGCCGCGGCCGTCGTCGGCCAGCGTGATCCGGATCACCTGCGCGGCCATGTCCGCCTGCGCGGTCACGGTAAGGGAATGCGCGCCCGCGTGCTGCATCACGTTGGTGATGGCTTCGAGCAGCAGATACTGCAGCTCCTGCACATTGCGCGCGGTGAAATGCGGCAGCGTGGGCAGGCGTTGGACCTCCCAGTGGATGTCGAGGCCGGCATCGGCGATGCGCGGCCCCAGGCGGTAGCGCAGGTTGCCCAGCACCGCCGCCAGGTCGCCGCCGGTGTCCTGCATGGCGTCAATAGAGAGCTTGAGCGAGTCCAGCGCATGCCGCACCTGCGTGGCGATCTCCGGGCTGCTGGCCTTGCCGGACTCCAGCATCGACAAGGTGGTGACAAGCTGGCTGCCCAGGCCGTCGTGCATGTCGCGCAGGATGCGCCCGCGCTCGCGCAGCGCGGTCTCCTCGGCGGCGATCTTCTGCGTGCGCGCAAAGGCCGCGCGCAGCTGTGCCTCGCGCTGCGCGACGCGCTCGGTCAGCACCTGGTTGGCGTTCCGCAGGCTCTGCACGGCGCTGGTATAGCGCTCCGCCAGCATCCACGCCATCACCACGCTGAACGGCACCGACACATAGCGCGTCATGGAATGGATCCAGTAGTAGTCGCCGGTCAGCCAGACCTTGATCCAGTCCGCGAGGAACAGCACCGCCGACACGCCCACCGTGGCGGCCAGCAGCGTCGCCTCGCGGCTGGGCCGGCGCAGTGCGCCCCAGACCATCGCGCCGGCCACGGTCAGGACGATGCCCACCTTGACCAGCCAGCTCAGCGGGAAGAGCAGCGGGTGGCTTGACATGGCGGCCACCGGCGCAATCACCGGCAGCGCCAGCCACAGGTAGGCATTCAGCGTGCGATGCAGCCAGCGCCACGGCACGCGGATCACCAGCAGGCAGAAGCGGGCGATGGCGCCGAGGAACACCTCGCGCGCGGCGGCGACGATATAGCCGCGCAGTTCCGCGGGAATTGGCAGGTCATCGACAAAGTAGTCAAGCAGCCGCACGCTCCAGGCAACCTCGGCCAGCCCGTACAGGCCGAACAGCGGATCGCGCTGCCGCCACCAGATCAACAGCGCAAGGCCGCCCAGCACGGCGCTGAGCACCGCTGCGATCAACGGGCCGACCACCCGCAGGCGAAAAGCCTGGTCGTACTGCGCGCGCACTTCGGCGGCCGGGCCCACCGTCACCGGCAGCAGGCCCGTGCGCGCATAGGCGTGGCCCGCGACGGTGATGCGCAGCGCGTTGCCTTGCGTGCTCGCCAGCTCGGGCGGCATGGCCACGTAGTAGGGCCGCTTGGCCAGCGCCGACGACGGTGCGTCCAGGCGCCCGCCGGCGGCGATCAGCACGCCATTGAGCCGCACCTCGTAGCTGCCGCCGGCCCATGGCACGAACAGCCCCCCGGGGTCCGCCGCGGGCCAGTTGCGGTCAAAGCGCAGTTCGTAGACCACGATGCCGGACTTGCCCGGCATCACCCGGTCCCAGTAGTCGGGCAGCGTCAGCGGTTGCGCCGGCAGCACCGTGCCGTCGGTCAGCGTGGCCGAGCGCGTGGCCGCGGTCAGCTCCACCGTGTCCGCCGCCGCCATGCCGCACAGCAGCAGGCAGGCCCAGGCCAGCAGCGCGGCAAGCACAGTGCGCAGGCGGTGCGACCCGAGCGGCACGGCGCGCGCTCACAAGGACTTGAGCAGGCCCAGCTTGGCCGCCTCGAACACGGCCTCGCCGCGCGAGCGCACCGCCAGCTTGCCGTAGATGTTCTTGATGTGCGATTGCACGGTATGCACGCTCAGCCCCAGGTAGCGGGCCGTTTCGGCGTAGGTGTAGCCGCGCGAGATCAGGTCCAGGATCTCGTTCTCGCGCACCGACAGCACCACCGCGCCGGTGGCCGCGGCATCGCGCGTGACAGGCTCGGCCGGCGCGCCGCGCAGCCGGTTCACCACCTGGCGCGCGATCAGCGGGCTCATCGGCGAGCCGCCCGCGCGCAGTTCGCCGATGGAAGCGGCGATGCGGTCCGTGGTTTCGTCCTTGAGCAGGTAGCCGATGGCGCCCGCCTCGATGCTGGCGAGCACGTGCTGGTCGTCGCCGAACACCGTGACCACCATGCAGTCGCAGGCGGGATAGCGCTCGCGCGCGTCGCGGATCACGTCGATGCCGCTGCCGTCCGGCAGGCCGAGGTCGCACAGCAGCACATCGGGCTGTTGCCGCGCCAGCCAGGCCAGCGCCTGCGCCGCGGTGGCGGCGCTGCCGGATACGGCGGCGCCCGGCGCATGCATCTCGACCGCCTGCACCAGCCGGCTCAGCGCCGCGGGGTCGTCTTCGACGATCAGGACTCTTGTTGTGTTTGTCATGCCTGTGTTCCCGAGCCATGCCGCTTTGCGGCCGATTTTGCGACCCACTGTGCAGCCAGTCTCGCTGCCCGCCTTATTGCACATTGCGCCGGGCACGCCGGCGGATTCTGACATATCCGCCCGCGCATGGGACGGCCACGCGGCCCCTTCAGGGTAAACGCCGCCGCCCCTTACCCATCGCACGGCCGCGCCCCGTTGCCCATCCCATATTCTGGGGAGGCGCCGAACCTGGCCTGCCCCTATGATCGCGACAAAACAGCCTTTCTTTTCGCCCGCCCCGGCGCGGTCAGCCACGCGGGCGACAAGACAGGCAACGGGAAAACGGGGAGCAGGGGGAAGCCGACAGGCGCCATCCCGGCAACGGCCGCGCTGCGCCTGGCTGCCGGGATGGCTGCGTGCGGCCCCGCCGTTCACCCCTGCCTTACCCTGGTCCGACACGACTCCCGTGCCGCTTGGCCACACGCTGGCCCCGACACCGGTGGACACGGCGGTACATTCCGGCGGCCAAGGCTGCATCCCTTACAAGCTCTGAAACCATTGCACGGACGCCGCGCTGCCGTGTGCCGGCCAGGGCTTCTCCCAAGGCGCCCTGCGCAGGGTACGAATCTTGCCCCTTCCTGAATACCCGCCAGCGGTTGGCGCGCGCCTTCTGCGCCGGCTTCCGCACATGGCGTTACTCACTTTGTCAGGAAACCAGCATGGGCTACTACTACGATGTGCGCAATGCGCGCGACGCGCGCCAACGCCGCCAGGCATGGGACGACGATGACTGGCAACCGGAATCGGAGCGTGAGCGCTGGCAAGCGCATCAGCGGCGCCAGCAAATGATGCCCGGCCAGACCCGCTATGGCGATCCCGCCCGCCCGGCCCGGGAATTCAACGAGCAGTACGGCGCCGGCCGCTATCCGGACCGTCCCGGCGATGAGCGTTACGGCAGCAACCTGCGCTATGGCCTCAATGGCGGCTACGGCTGGGAACGCGCCGGCGAATGGCGCGCCCCCCGGACATGGAAGCGCGACGATGAATACGCCGAACGCCAGTGGCGCCAGAGCGCCGAGCGCGCGCGGGAACCGCGCGAACTGCGTGGCCGGTCGCGCGGATCGCCCCGCACGCAGGGCCACGACAGCTACTTCAGCGACCTGCGCAGCGACCGACGCTACTGGGTCGAACCGCGCGACGAATGGGATGAGGGCCAGGAGTATGAAGCCCGGCGCCACAGCCCGGCGTACCGGGAATATGCGCAGCGGCGCGGCTGGGAAACCGATGACGAGCGCGAAGGCGAGCACGGCGTGCTCTACAACCTGGGCCGCCGCATCGGCGAAGTGGTCGGCGACTGGTTCGGGGCCCCGGACGAGCACGAATGGCGCAACACCGGTCCGCGCGGCTACCAGCGCAGCGACGAGCGCATCCGCGACCAGATCTGCGAGCGGCTGAGCTATGCGCGCGGCGTTGACGTCAGCGACGTCAGCGTCGATGTCAGCGCCGGCGTGGTGTCGCTGACCGGCACCGTGCGCGACCGCGGCCAGAAGTACTACATCGAGGACATGGCCGACAGCACGTATGGCGTCAAGGAGGTCAACAACGACATCCGCGTGCGCCGCGACAGCGAAAGCGGCCCGGCCAGAGGAACCACTGGCGGCTTTGCCAGCGACACCACCGGCAGTACCTGGCGTGCATAAGGCCGTCGGCCGGCGGATCACCTCCGCCGGCCTTCAGATTGCTCCTGAACCCACCGCGACGCTCACCTCCGCCGCCAGCTTTTCGCGGATAAACCCCAGGAAGGCCCGCACGCTCTCAGGCAACGTGCGGCCGGCCAGCGTCTGCAGCTCGATCGCGCGGCGACTCATGCCGCGCTCGCGGATCGATGCGGCATGCAGCTCGCCGCGGCGCAGGCGGTCGCCCACCGTGACGGTGCCGGAAATCGACAGCCCGCCGCCGTGCAGCACAAAGCTGGTCAGCGTCTCGAAATGGTTGGTCACCAGCACCGGCTCGAACACGATGCCGCGTTCGCCGCAGGCCAGGTCGAACAGCTGGCGCACGGTGTTGTCGCCCTCGGGCAGCGCCATCGGGTAGGGCTGCATCTGCGCCAGCGTGACACTGCGAAAGCGCGCCAGCGGATGGTCCGGGCGCATGATGGCGATCACCGGCGCCGGCTGCCGGTGTTCGACGCGGATACCCTGCTCGGCGGCGCGGCTGTAGGTGATGCCGATATCCGCATCGCCATGCAGCACGATGCCGGTGACTTCCGCCGGCGGCGCCACGCGCACGTGGAATTGCAGGCCTGGATAGCGCTGGCGGAACTCGGCAATGATGCGCGGCAGGAACTCGATCGCAAACCCGGCCGAGCTGGCCACGCGCACCCGGCCGCGGCGCAGGCCCTGCAGCGCGGCGATCTCGGACACCACGCGGTCGGCCTCCAGGGCCCCGCGCAGCGCATGGGCCGCCAGCAACTCGCCCGCGGCGCTGGCCACCATGCCGCGCGGTCGGCGGTCGAACAGCGGCACCCCAAGCAAGGCCTCGAGCGCGCCGACCTGGCGGCTCACCGCCGACACGGTGACATTGAGCCGCTGCGCCGCCTCGGTCAGCGAGCCGCTGCGCACGACCTCCAGGAAATAACGCAACGAGGTGTCCTGCAGGCGATGCGACAGCATGGGCGGCTCCGGGCGGCTGGTTTGCGTTTTACGCAAGGATATTTGAAAAATTCATCGATTGCGGGAAAGCCCGCGCCGCCCGTATGCTTTTCCCGGACACAACAGGAGACACCCGAGCCATGGCGCCTGACCAGACCCCCGATCCCGTCACCAATCCCATCGCCGAACTCGATGCCGTCGCCCTGTCGCGCGCCATCCATACGCGCGAGGTCTCGTGCGTGGAAGTGCTCGATGCCTTCCTTGCCCAGATCGACCGCCACAACCCGCGCGTCAATGCCATCGTCGCCCCGGTTGACCGCGACACCCTGCGCGCGCAGGCAGCCGGGCTCGACGCGGAACTGGCGCGCGGCGCCAGCCGCGGCCCGCTGCACGGCTTTCCGCAGGCGCCCAAGGACATCAGCCCGGCCGCCGGCATGATCACCACCAGGGGCTCGCCGATCTTCGCCGGGCAGGTCAGCAACGCCGACGCCGTGATCTTCGAGCGCATGCGCGCCGGCGGCGCCATCTTCGTCGGGCGCACCAACTCGCCGGAGTTCGGCCTCGGCGGCCACACCTACAACCCGGTCTACGGCACCACCCGCAACGCCTTCGACCCGGCGCGCTCCGCCGGCGGCAGCAGCGGCGGCGCCGCGGTGGCCGTGGCGCTGCACATGCTGCCGGTGGCGGATGGCTCGGACATGATGGGGTCGCTGCGCACGCCCGCGGCGTTCAACCACGTCTATGGCCTGCGCACCTCGGTCGGCTGCGTGCCGCACGGCCCGGGCGACGAGGTCTTCTTCCAGCAGTTCAGCGTGGCCGGTCCGATGGCGCGCAACGTGCCGGACCTGGCCCTGCTGCTGTCGGTGCAGGCAGGCTTTGACGCGCGCCTGCCGCTGACGCGCCGCACCGAAGCGCCCGGCACCTTCACGCTGCCGCCCGAACGCGACTGGACCGGCGTGCGCATCGGCTGGCTCGGCGACCTGGGCGGCCACCTGCCGACCGAGGCCGGCGTGCTCGATACCTGCGTGCAGGCGCTCGCGCACCTGCGCAAGCTCGGCTGCATCGTCGACGCGGCGCTGCCCGAATTCGACCTGGAACGCCTGTGGCGCGCGTGGATCGACCTGCGCAGCTTTTCCGTGGCCGGCGCCAATGCCGCGCTCTACCACGACCCGGCCACGCGCGCGCTGCTCAAGCCTGAGGCGGCCTGGGAAATCGAGCGCGGACTGGCGCTGCCGGGCACGCGCGTGTACGAGGCCATGAGCGAGCGCAGCGCGTGGTACCAGGCGCTGCGCGTGCTGTTCGAGGACTTCGATTACCTGGTGCTGCCGGCCGCGCAGGTGTTCCCGTTCGATGCCGGCTGGGACTGGCCACACGCCATCGACGGCCGCGACATGGACACCTACCACCGCTGGATGCAGGCGGTGGTGCCGGCCACCATGGCCGGGCTGCCGGCGCTGGCCGCGCCGGCCGGCTTCGGCCGGCAGGGCCTGCCCGCCGGCATCCAGATCATCGGCCCGGCGCAGGCCGACGCCGCGGTGCTGCAGCTTGGCCAGGCCTACGACCAGGCCGGCGGCTTCTCGCGCGTGCGCAGCCCCTGGCTCGGTTGAGCCTTCGGCTGGTCCTGGCTCCGCTTCGTATTGCTTCCGATTGCCTTCCATCCCTACAACTGCCGGCAGGAGTGCCAACGATGACCGCAATGCCCCCGAAGCTGTTTCTCGCCTGCGCCGCCGCACTGACCGCGGTGCTGTCCACAGCGCCCGCCGCCGTGCAGGCGCAATCCTGGCCGGACCGCCCGATCCGGCTGGTGGTGCCCTTCGCCGCGGGCGGCGCCACTGACGTGCTCGGCCGCCTGCTGGCCGTCGGCCTTGGCGAAAAGCTCGGCCAGTCGATGGTAGTCGAAAACAAGCCCGGCGCCAGCACCGTGGTCGGCGCCACCCAGGTGGCCAGGGCCGCGCCCGACGGCTACACGCTGCTGCTGGCGGCCAGCACCACGCTGACGCTGAACCCGGCGATCCGGCAGCACCTGGGCTACGACCCCGTCAAGAGCTTCACCCCGCTGGGCCTGATCGCCGACATGAGCCTGGTGCTGGTGGCCAACCCTGACACGCAGATCACCTCGCTCAAGGACCTGGTGACGCAGGCCAGGGCCCATCCAGACAAGTTCTCCTACGGCTCGTTCGGCGCCGGTTCCTCGGTGCATTTCGGCGCGGAGATGCTCAAGTCGGCCACCGGCATCCAAATGGTCCACGTGCCCTTCAACGGCAGCGCCCCCAGCCTGACCGCGCTGGCCGGCGGCCAGGTGCCGGTCGCGGTCGACACCGTGGTGGCCACCCTGCCACTGATCAAGGGCGGCAAGATCCGGCCGGTGGCCGTGCTGTCGCCGCAGCGCCTGCCGGCGTTGCCGCAAGTGCCGACGGTCGCGGAGAGCGGCTATCCCGGCTTCCAGATGGGCACCTGGTTCGCGCTGCTGGCGCCGGCAGGACTGCCCGCGCCGGTCCAGCTGAAGCTGGAAAAGGCGCTGGCCGAAGTGGCCAACGCGCCGGCCACCAAGGCACGCATGGTTGAACTGGCGCTCACGCCGGCCTACGGCAATGGCGCGGCAGTGAAGGCGCGGGTGGAGAAGGAACTGCCCGAGATGCGCGCGGTGGCGGCGCGGGCGGATATTCGCGCCGAGTGAGTGCACCGGGGCGCCTGCCGGAACGCGTGCATCGCGATCCGGCGCACCGTCGGCTGCGTGGACGCATCGCCACATCCGCCTGAGCGCCGGCACCCACATTCTTTTGCATACAAAACTGGAATACAATCAGCGCTTTCAACGCTGCGGCATGGGGTGGCACCCCAGTGCCGCCCCCCAAGTTTTGGAGCAGACCATGACGTATTCAGAAACGGGCCTGACGTCCCGCCACGTGGCAGCGCTCGCGCCGATCGAGGATTACCTGCAGGGCCATATCACCGGCAAGGCCGAGTTTATGCACAAGGCGTTTGCCGCCGACGCGCGCATCGTCTCGTTCCGCGACGGCAAGCTGCACTCGCTGACGGTTGAGGATTTTGCCTCGGCGCGCTGCCCCGGCCACCCCGCGGCGGATGAGGCGCAGCGCAAGCGCTTTATTACGCAGTTCGACGTGGCCGGCAATGCCGGCGTGGCCAAAGTGGTGCTGGAGTATCCGGGCGTGACCTTCACCGACTACATGACGCTGCTGGAGATCGAAGGCGTCTGGAAGATCGTCAACAAGACCTTCAGCGCCGCACCGCGCTGACAGCAGGACGGCCGCTGCGGCCAAGCGCCGCAGCCCGGACTTACTGTGCGGCAGCAGGCAACCCTGCCTGCGACATCGGCCCGAAGAACATGGCCTTCATGCGCTCGCGCCCGACCACGCGCGCAACCTCCGCGATCACGCAGTAGTTGAGCACCAGCATCAGCACCAGCAGCTGGATGGCCCAGTAGTGCGCCCAGTTGATATGCGCGAGCAGCGCATTGTTGGCAGCCGCCAGACCCGGCGCTTCCTGCCAGAATTCATGCAGGCGCTCGGCATAATGCACGGCCAGGGCCACCAGGTTGTAGATCAGCGCCTTCCACGCGACGTTCCAGACCAGCGGTTTTTCCGGGAAGCGGTTGATAAAGGGCAGCATATTGGCAACCAGCACCGACTTGCCCAGCACCAGCGCGGCCACCGTGACCGTGGCCGCCGTCCCCAGCGTGATACCCGCGCCATGCGTCATCAGCGCCCGCACGATCACCACCACGTGAAGCGCGACAAAGAAATACAGCGTCGGCGGCAGCATCTCGACCAAACCGTGCCTGACTACGCTGGTCAACTTGCTCATCTTGCTCTCCCGTATGGACATGCCCGGTCACCGGCATCGTTAGCGGCGTCGCACAGTGGCTGCGCGACACCGGACGTAACGTAACCGCAACTTGCGGGAATGCGCAAGCGGTGCATGCGTTCAGGCCGGCAACACCGCCGTCGCCTCGATCTCGATCTCGATCTCGATCAACATGTTGTCCAGCGCGAGCCGCGGCACCGGGATCAGCGTGCAGGCCGGCATCGGCTTGTCTGCCCACATCTCGCGCAACGCCGCGCCGAAGGTGCGCAGGCGGTCGTGCGAGTGGTCGACCACCAGCACCGTGAGCGTGGCCACATCACCCACGTCAGCACCGGCAGCATCCAGCGCGATGCGCAGGTTCTGCACGGCGCGCGCCACCTGGCGCGGAAAATCCCCGCCCAGCAGGGCGGAACCAGGCGGTAAAACCTATGACAACATTAAACCCGACCGACATAACCAGACCAACGAGCAGGAGCCCCGCCGGCTACGCCGGCGAAACAGCCCACGCATGCCAAGAGCCTAGCCCCCAATTTCCCGCTTACTGAAATGTCTGCAGGTAACCCAGCAGATCAGTGATCTGCTGATCATCACCAAGCCCCCAGAACCGCATCCTGGTCCCAGGCACTACCTTCCCGGGCGAATGAATGAAGGCCCGCAGCGTGTCCTGCGACCACACCACCTTCGACGCCCGCATCGCCTCCGAATACTGAAAATCGGCGGTACCAGCCGCGGCACGGCCGAAGATGCCGTTGAGCTGCGGCCCGAACCCGGCCCGCGCGTTGCGGCCGACGTGGTGACACGACGCGCAACGTGTGGCAAATACCGCCTTGCCGGCCTGGATATCGGCGGCGGCAGTGGCTGCGCCGGGAATAGCGGTGAAGACGGTCAGAGCCAGCGGAACAAAGACGGTACGGCGCATGGAGCAGCTAAGGAAGGAAAGCGCTATCGGCAACGGGGTTGCATGATACAGGCGTAGCCAGAACGTCCCCCCCGCCCTGCAGCAGGGTTACACCACGTCACACTTGCAACACTTCGCGCGACCCATATTACAAGCCCGCCCCCTACAGTGAGGCCATGTCCAACGCCCCTTGGGAGGCAACCATGAAACGAATCATCGCAATGGCGGTAGCAGGCGGTGCAATGCTGGTGGCCAGCGCCGGGGCTTACGCCGGCGTGAATATCGATATCGGCATCGGCGTGCCGGGCGTGATGGTGGCCCAGCCCGCGCCGGTCTACCGTCCGGCCCCGGTCTATGCGCCCGCGCCCGTGTATGCGCCTGCGCCGGTTGCCTATGCGCCGCCCCCGGTGGTGGTGGCCCCTCGCCCGGTGATGGTGGCACCGGTGCCGGTACGCTACGACTATGACCGCGGCTATCGTCGGGACTACTACCGCGGCTATGACCGCGACAGCTACCACGACAACCGCCGCGACTGGCGCGAGCGTGAATGGGCGTACCGTCACGGCGACCGTGACGACCAAGGCCGCGGGCAAGGACGCCGCTGGGACTGATCGCCGGAACTGACGTCATGGGCGGGCGCCCCGGCCATGGCCGGGGCGCCCGCCAGCAAGGATTTTCCAGTCAGGCTACCCTGTCGGCAATTTCCAGATCCGGGCGGGGGCCCCGCGCCCCCCGCCCATGCCAGGAGTAGCCATGCCCCAACCCATCAAGATCGACTTCGTCTCCGATATCGCCTGCCCCTGGTGCGCCATCGGCCTGTCTTCGCTGCAACTCGCGCTGCAGCGCCTGGGCGATACGGTGGATGCCGAAATTGTCGTGCATCCGTTTGAACTCAACCCGGGCATGCGCCCCGAGGGCGAGACAATCGTCGACTATCTCGGCAAAAAATACGGCCGCACCCCGGCCCAGATCGCTGAAACCCAGGCCATGATCGGCGAGCGCGGCGCCGCCGTGGGCTTTCCCTTTGGCCAGCGCACCCATGTCTACAACACCTTCGATGCCCACCGGCTGCTGCATTGGGCAGGATTGCAAGGCAAGCAGCTGCCACTGAAGCTGGCGCTGCTGCGCGCCTACCATGCCGACGGCAAGGACCCAAGCAATCATGACGTGCTGGCCCAGGCCGCACAGGCTGCTGGCCTGGATGCCGCGGCAGCGCGCAAGGTGCTGGAAGGCGATGACTATGCCGATGCGGTGCGCGCGGAAATCCAGGAATACCAGCGCATGGGCATCCAGTCCGTGCCGTCCATCATCTTCAACAACCGCTACCTGGTCACCGGCGGGCAGCCGGTGGAGGCCTTCGAGCAGGCCATCCGGGAGATCGTTGCCGAGGCGCAGCAGGCGCAGGGCTAGTCGCTACTGCCCGCTGCGGTGCAAGCGCCATATACATTCCGACATAACGCTTGTTCCCAGGCCCATATGCGTATCCGTATGACCCCTATACGCAAGTGGCTCGCCCGCCAGGCACCGATGCCAGCACTGGCCAGGCGGCCGGTATGCAAAGGAATGACACATTGGGGTGCCAGGATGCCGACTTGGCGATGCGCGTCGTTACCGCATAAGCTAGTCCGAAGGCCGCCCGGCCTACGCGCACGCCCACCACCGGAGCTTCCCGTGATCATGACCGCAATGCAAGCCTTCTGGCCGCTCGGCTTCTGGCCGTTTCCCACCCTCTTCTCCGGCGTGCACCAGGTCGAGGCCATGGAGGCCGGGCTGGCGGACAACTGGCGCCGCATGGCCGAACTCAACCTGGAGTTCGCCCGCACCATGTTCGAAGACATCCAGTTCGATGCCATGGGCAAGATGGTGGCGCAGGAGCCCGAGGCCATGTACGCGCGCGAGATCGCCCTCGAGCTGCCGCTGCTCGGCAGCCCGCTGCACTATGCGTCGGCCATGCTGGAGTTGTACGCCCGCGCCCAGCAGAAGTGGATAGACGCCTGGGGCCACCTGCTGACGCGGGGCCTGATGCCTGACTGGCAGGACATGCAGAAGGGCGTCACCGATATCCCCTTCTGGCAGGTGCGCGAGACGCCGCGGCCGGCTTGATCCGGCGCCGCTTCACCCCCTTCTTCACCCCCCTCTTCACACCGGTACGCCTGGCTGTATGCCGTAGGGCCACGCCGGGCACCCCCATTGCCGGCCGGGCGCGCCCACCGGGCGACCTGTTGCATCGGCGCACCCTCAGCCAAGCCTGCCGCGTGGCCCGGTATCATGCTGGCTGACGAGACTGCGGATCGCCGCACCAGGCGCGTGCGCCTTGCCGTGCGGCGGGACGAGCGCCCAGGTCTCGGGACGCGCTCCGCCTTCAATGCCCTTATATTCCCTGGTTCTCCTGCTAACCGTCGCCGTGGTCGCCTGTATCGGCATGGCCATTGCCACCTGGCCGCGGCGCGACGATCCGACCGTCCAGGCGTTCCTGGTGCTGGCGCTCGGCGCGGCAGTCTGGAGCGGGGGCCGCCTGCTCGAGCTCAGCTCAGCCGACCTGGCGGGCCGCATCCTCTGGGCCAAGGTCCAATATGTGGGGATCGTGGCCGTGCCGATCGGCTGGCTGGTGGCGATGGTGCACCTGAGCCGCCCGCGCCATGTCGTGCCATGGTCCTGGCTGCTCCTGCCAGTGCTGGCGGCCGTGATCACCGTGGTGCTGGTGTTCACCAACGAGCACCACCACCTGATCTGGCGGCGGATCACGCTGATGCCGCCCGGCGTCGCGCCAGGCGCGGTCTTCGAACATGGTGCGGGCTATGCCATCGCTGCGGCCTGGACTTACCTGCTGCTGGCGCTGAGCCTGTATTTCCTGGTCACCGCCAAGGTGCCCAATGACACGCTGTCGCACCGGGGGCGCACCATCCTGGCCGCGGGCCTGTTGTTGCCGATGGCGGCGCACATTGCCTACATCCTGCGCTGGACCGGCCCGTTCGGCGGCGACCTGACGCCGGCGACCTTTTCGCTGATGGTCGCACTGCTTTGGTTCTGTGCGCTGCGCACGCACCTGGATGACATCGTCCACTATGCGCGGCTGCGCGTGTTCGATGCGTTGGGCGAAGGCTGCGTCATCGTCGACAGGAAGGAAATGATCGTGGCCTTCAACCCGGCCGCGGCGCGGCAGTGCCCGGCGTTGCGGCGCGGACTGCGCCTGCCGGCAGCCTGGGACCCGGCGCTGCGGCCTGCCCACGCCGCCCGGGCAGCCGGCGCACCGTTCCAGCCGCCGGGCTCGCCGTTCGAACTGACCGCGGAGCCAGTGCGCCGCCTGGACGGCAGGCAGATCGGCAACCTGCTGTTCCTGCGCGACATCAGCCGTTTCCAGTCGCGCGAGCTGGCCCTGACCGCGCGGCTCGGCCAGACCGAAGAGCAGCTGTGGCAGGTGCAGGCCGACCTGGATATCGACGCCCTGACCGGCATCCGCAACCGGCGCTACTTCCAGCGCGAATCGATCGCGGCCGTGACCCGTGCATGCGAGCGCAGCCAGGCGCTGGGCCTGCTGATCCTGGATGTGGACCAGTTCAAGCAATACAACGATCTGCACGGCCACGTGGCCGGCGACGACTGCCTGCGCCAGATTGCCGGCGCCCTGTGCGGCACGCTGTCCGGCGAGCAATTCTGCGCGCGCCTGGGCGGCGAGGAATTCGCGGCGGTGCTGCCCGGCGCCACGCGCAACGAGACCCGCGACGTGGCGCGCCGCATGGTGGCCGCCGTGCGCGACCTGGGCATTGCCCACAACGGCACGCCGGTGCAGCCGGTGGTCACCATCAGCGTGGGCGCGGTCTGGACCGTGCCCGAAGCGCCGCGGCTGGAGCCACTGCTGCACCGCGCCGACAGCGCGATGTACGGCGCCAAGCGCGCGGGGCGCAACCGCTTCATGCTGGACGACGACGCCTGAGCGGCATCGCTACGCCGCGCCCCTCGGCCATCACACACAGGCTGCCAAAGCCGAACACCTCCAGCTCCACGCGGGTCTGGCGCGCCAGCTTGCCGATCTGCGCCAGCGGCACACCGCCCGCGCCGGCCTATGCCGGTTGGCGTAGGCCGATGGCGGGCCACCCCTGCGCGCTTGACCTGCGGCAAACGCGGGCCCGAGCCGCTGTGCCACGCTTGCCCGGTCGTTCCTGCGCCGGGCCGCTTGCCGGCCCCGCGCCCCACCCCCTTATGGAGACCCGTCTATGGATCAACCCTGGCTCAAGCTGGCCGGCCGCCGCCTGCTGCCCATCGTGCAGGGCGGCATGGGCATCGGCATCTCGGCCCACCGGCTGGCCGGCGCCGTGGCCCGCGAGAACGGCGTCGGCACCATCGCCAGCATCGACCTGCGCCACCACCACCCCGACCTGATGGCACGCACGCGCGGCAGCCGCGGCAAGCCCGCCATCGAAGCCGCCAACCTCGAGGCGCTCGATCGCGAGATCCGCGCGGCGCGCGCAGCGTCCGAGGGGCGCGGGCTGATCGCCGTCAACGTGATGAAGGCCGTGGGCTCGCATGCCGCGCTGGTGCGACAGTCATGCGAAAGCGGCGCCGATGCCATCGTCATGGGCGCCGGGCTGCCGCTGGATCTGCCCGAGCTGACCGCCGGCCACCCCAAGGTGGCGCTGATCCCGATCCTGTCCGAGGCGCGCGGCATCGGCCTGGTGCTGCGCCGCTGGATGAAGAAGGGCCGGCTGCCCGATGCCATCGTGGTCGAGCACCCGGCGCACGCCGGCGGCCACCTGGGCGCGGCCACCATCCAGGACCTGTCCGGGCCGCGCTTCGCGTTCTCGCGCGTGCTGTCCGAGTGCCGCGAGCTGTTTGCGCAACTGGGGCTGGCCTGGGACAGCATCCCGCTGATCCTGGCCGGCGGCATCGACAGCCACGCCAAGGTGCGCCACTGGCTGGGCGAAGGCGCCGCCGCGGTGCAGCTGGGCACGGCTTTCGCCGTGACCACGGAATGCGATGCCCACCCGGCCTTCAAGCAAGTGCTGGCCACGGCGCGGCCGGAAACCCTGCGCGAGTTCACCAGCGTGGCGGGGCTGCCCGCGCGCGCGGTGCTGACCCCGTGGCTGTCGCGCTACCTGTCGAGCGAAGCGCGCCTGCAGCGCCGCGCGCGCGCGCGCGAGTGCCTGGAAGGGTTCGATTGCCTGCAGGCCTGCGGGCTGCGCGACGGCATTGCCCGCATCGGCCAGTTCTGCATCGACCTGAAGCTGGCGCAAGCGGTGCGCGGCGATGTGGAGCGCGGCCTGTTCTTCCGCGGCCGGGGCGCGCTGCCCTTCGGCGAGGCGATCCGGCCGGTGGCGGAACTGATGCACTACCTGTTGACGGGGGAAAAGCCTGCGGGACTGGTGCCGGCACCCGCGCCGGCCTGACGGCAATTGCTTCGGCCTCCGGACAACCGTTTGTGTGCTCCCTCTCCCGCTTGCGGGAGAGGGAGCACACCAGCAGCATGCAGACTCTGTCAGCAATCCGGGTGCGGCGGTAATCCGTCCGATATATCACGACGTGACGGGATTGGCGGGGGACGGCATCCTCCGGCGTCGCCAACCGCACATGCAAGACACCGAAGCCCGGTTTTATTGATCTGGCGCAGTAAGCCCCGCCCCCCGCGCAGGGAAAATCCCTTTCAACGCCAGCGCGCGGCCATGCCCGCGCCGGCTCCCCCGACAGGTAGCCCCCGATACCGCCATGTCCGAAACCGATCCTCCTGCCGCCAGCGCTACGGCGGCGTATGCGTTGCCTGCCCTGCGCCATCGCCTTTCCACGCGCATCATTGCGCTCTCGCTGGCTGTGCTGCTGGTGGTGCTGGGCATGATCTCCGGCACCCTGTGGCTGTCCTGGAAGCTGGAAGGCGCCGGTGCCGCGATCAACGATGCCGGCAGCCTGCGCATGCGCGCCAACCGCGTGGCGATCGTGCTGACGCTGGCGCAGGCGCGCCAGGACAATGACCTTGCCGCGCAGTTGCGGGCGCTGGACGCCACGCTGGCCCTGCTGAAGCAGGGCGACGCGGCGCGGCCGCTGTTCCTGCCGGACGAGCCCGCCATCCACGCGCAGATGGCCCGCGTCACCGAGGACTGGCAGCAACGGCTGCGGCCGCTGGCGGTGACTGGCACCGGTGATGGCGCAATGCCGGCCAGCGTCTCTGACAGATACATTGCCGCGCTGCCGGGCTTTGTCGCCGAGGCCGACCGCCTGGTGGGCATGATCGAACACGACAGCGCACGCAAGACCGACCTGCTGCGCCTGTCGCAGATCGCCCTGGCACTGATGGCCTGCTTGGGCACGGTGGCCGTGATCTACCTGCTCTACCTGTGGATCATCCTGCCGGTGCTGCGGTTGCAGGATGGCCTGCGGCGCATGGCTGCGCGCGAGTTCTCGCTGCGCCTGCCGGTGGAAAGCCGCGACGAGTTCGGCACGCTCAGCGAAGGCTTCAACCGCATGGCCGGCGAGCTGCAGGGTCTGTACCACGACCTCGAGACCCGCGTGGCGCAGAAGACCGCCGAGCTGGAGCGCCACAACCGTGACCTGGAAACCCTGTATGAGATGGCCGCCTTCCTGAATCAGGCCGTCGATGCCGAAGCCATGGCGCAAGGCTTCCTGGCGCGCGTGACGCGCCAGTTCGACGCGGATGGCGGCAGCGTGCGGGGGCTGGACAGCCGGCACGGCAGGATGCGCCTGCTGGCGGCGGCGGGGCTGCCCGCCGAGCTGGCCGAAGCCGACGCCTGCGCCTCGGCCAGCGCCTGCCATTGCGGCGACGCCACGCGCGAGGCCGTAATCGCCATCGCCGACCTGCGCGCGGCGCAGCGCGCCGGCCCCAGCGCGCATGAGGAAACGCCATGCGGCCGCGAAGGCTTCCGGTCGCTGGCGGCATTCCGCATCGAAAGCCAGCGCGGCGCCACCGGCATGTTCGCGCTGCATTTCCGCGCGCCGCGCAGGCTGCCGCCGTCGGACCGGCAATTGCTGCAGACGCTGGCGCAGCACCTGGGCACCGCGCTGGAACACCTGCGGCTGTCCGCCACGGCGCGCCAGCTGGCCGTGGTGGAAGAGCGCAATCTGGTGGCGCAGGGCCTGCACGACAGCATTGCGCAGGGCCTGAACTACCTGAACCTGCAGGTGCAGCTGCTGGACGACGCAGTGGCGCGCGACGACCTGGACGAGACCCGCGAGCTGGTGCCGATGCTGCGCCATGGCGTGGAAGAGAGCTACCAGGACGTGCGCGAGCTGCTCAACAACTTCCGCTCGCGGCTCGGCACCGGCGAGTTGCGCCCGGCGGTGGAAGAGACCGTTGGACGCTTTCGCCGGCAATGCCGCACCGAGGCCACGCTGGCCATCGATGAAAACGGCCGCGCGTGGCCTTTGTCGCCGGAGCAGCAGCTGCAGGTGTTGTTCATCCTGCAGGAGGCGCTCTCCAACGTGCGCAAGCACGCCATGGCGGCGCACGTGACGGTGGCGCTCAGCCATGGCCGCGCCTTCCGGCTGGTGGTGCAGGACGACGGCGAGGGCTTCGATCCGGACGAGCTCGCCACGCGCGCCGACGCCCATATCGGCCTGAACATCATGCGCGAGCGCGCCGCGCGCCTGGGCGCGCAACTGCATGTGCGGGCCTGCCCCGGCAGCGGCGTGCGCATCGAGCTGGTGCTGCCGGCCGGCAAGCAGGCCGCCACGATCCCGGAACGCTCCACCAGCCCCCCCAGCACAACCGAGACCCAGCCATGACCATCCGCATCCTGCTGATCGACGACCACACCCTGTTCCGCTCGGGCATCCGCGCGCTGCTGCAGCGGCAGGCCGACTTCGAGATCGTCGACGAGGCCGCCGACGGCGTGGAAGGCATCAAGCGCGCCAAGCGGCACCGCCCCGACGTGATCCTGCTGGACCTGAACATGCCCGGGCTGTCCGGGCTGGAGGCCTTGCAGCTGCTGGTGGAAGACCTGCCGCAGACGGCCGTGATCGTGCTGACGGTGTCCGAGGAAGCCGAGGAACTGGCCGCCGCGCTGCGCGGCGGCGCACGTGGCTACCTGATCAAGAATATCGAGACCGAGGCGCTGATCGCCGGCATCCGCCGCGCCGCCGCCGGCGAGCCGGTGATCTCCGACAGCATGACGGCCAAGCTGGTGGCGCAGTTCCGGGCGCCCGCGCCGGCCGCCGCGCCACGCCAGGATGAAACGCCGCGGCTGACCGCGCGCGAGCGCGAGATCGTGCAGGGCCTGGCGCGCGGCGCAAGCAACAAGGAGATCGCACGCGACCTGGGCGTGGCCGAAAGCACGGTCAAGATCCACGTGCAGAACATCCTGAAGAAACTCAACCTGGCCAGCCGGGTGCAGGTAGCGGTCTATGCCGTCGAACACGGGCTGAACGCCACAGGCTGAGCGCGGCTTCGCAGTGCTGCCGCAGAGCCGCCGGTACGGGTAGCGCCGGCACCACCGCGGTCATGCGGCGCGGCACGCCACCCCTGATGCGCCAGGCGTCGTCCGATTCCTACACCGATATCAGCCCCTGCCCGGGAGGATGCCCGCGCCCCTTGATCTACGCTGAATTCAGGCGGATGGCTCCCCGGAGCCGCCTCGGTCCGGAAGCCTTGCGGCTTCCCCGATCCACGAACAAGGAGCACGCCATGGGAATCGGCACCATCCTTCTGATCATTCTTGTCTTGCTGCTGCTCGGCGCACTGCCGGCCTGGCCGTACAGTACCGGCTGGGGCTACTGGCCCAGCGGCGGCCTGGGCCTGATCGTCCTGATCGTGCTGCTGCTGGTGGTGCTGGGCCGGATATAGCGCCCGGCGCGCAGCGGGCGATGCACGCCGGCCGGCGGGCCGCGCTGGCACAGGAGGCTGCGCGCGCCGCTACCGCTTGTAGCGGCCGCGCCTGGGACCTATAACAAAGCGCGGGCGTGCACCGCTGCATCGCCCGGTCCTGTCCACTCTTCGCAAGGAGACTCAGATGCCAGCAAAATCCAAGGCGCAACAACAGGCCGCCGGAGCGGCGCTCTCCGCAAAGCGCGGCGAAAAGAAGGCCGGATCGCTGAAGGGACCTTCACGCTCGATGGTCAAGTCGATGAGCGACAAGGAACTCGACAAGATGGCTTCGACCAAGACCAAGGGCATGGCGAAGCACAAGTCGGACAGCTGATCCACAGGCGCCGGACTCTTGCGGGAGGCCGGGAGACCCTGACACAGGGTAGTTGAAAACACAGGGCAGGCGCACGCCTGCCCTGTGCCTATCCGGCGCCGGCCTTCCTGCCCTTCCCGACCTTGGCCGCCTTCGCGGCCTTCTCCACCCTTCCTGCCACCGCCCCCCCGCAATAGCCCGGCAAGCGCCGGGCCCCGGCGCTGCGCGCCAGCTTGATCGACTCGGCCAACGCCAGCCCGAAGCCCGCGATACTGCCCAGTTCCTGCTCCACGCGGTCGCGCAGGAAACCGGCCCAGCAAAAGTCGCCATACGCGCTGCCGGGCTTGCGGTACGCACCCGCTTCCCGCGTGAAGGCAGCCAGGCTGCGATAGGGATCATCGCGCATGCCGCGTACCGTCGACGGCAAGGCTTTGGGGCCGAGCCGCTTGCCGCGCTCGTCGTAGGGGTGGACATGGCCGAGACGGCGCATCCGCTTCCAGAACGCCGCCGCGCCCAGGCGGCTGAAATCCTGCAGCACGAGCACCGGCGCCCACTGGTAGCCAAGGTCCAGCCAGGCGCGCGCCCAGTGGTGGTGGTCGACGATGTAAAGCTCCCCGCCCGGCCCGGCCACGGTCTTGATGCGATGGCCACGCATGAAGCGCCGCAGCGCCTCGAGATCTTTCAGACACGCATGGCGCTGCGTGACTTCCATCTTGTGGCAGACGTGGATGTAGCCCAGTGTCAGCTGGGTCGGGCGCAGCCGCGCCAGTTCGGCGATGGCCTTGCTGCGCGGCAAGGCGAGGGGCGTGCCCGCTTCGCTCTGGTCGCCCGGCCCGGCGCGACGGTCAGTCGTGCTCGACACGTTTCTGATTGACGAAGTGCTCCAGCTCGCTGCCCGGGTCTTCGTTGCCGGTGCTCTCTTCGGCAACCGCCTCGCTGGCCAGCGGGCGCGGCCAGAACTCGCCCTCGCCATCATGCACGGGCTCGCCACGCCAGGCGGGATCGAAGTCCGTCCACTGCCCGCATTCCCAGTGCGCTTGCGCGCGCTCCAGCCTGCTGGCGCCGGCCTCGCGCAGCACGTCCACCGCCACCGAACCCAGCCCGTTGTTGACGCACGCAGCCAGCATGACGTTGTCGGCCGGCTTGTCCGCGGCCATGTGGCTGGCACCGTCCTGCGGCACCGACATGATGGATACGTCCCATATGGAGAATCCGCGCGCGAACAGGGTCCGCGCCGCGTCCTCGGCACTGGCAAGCGTTTCGAAACGTCCCGCTACGATCGATGACATGATGGCTTCCTGAAAACTTCGATTGGTTGTGCCTGCTGCCATCCGTCTTGCAAAAGCCACGCCTGCACTGCGGAATGGCGGCCAGTGCCCACGAAGCGCATGCCGCGCAACGAAAGCCGCCGGCGCATGCAATATTTGCAAAGGCGGCCCCGGAACTACATGCGCCCCCACCCGCGCCGGCCCGGCGCGTCAGCCGCTGACGACCTCGCCGCCGTTGATGTGCAGGATCTGCCCGGTGATATAGCTGGCCGCGTCCGACGCCAGAAACACAAACCCCCCCGCCACCTCGAACGGCTGGCCGGGGCGGCCCATGGGCGTCTGCCTGCCGAACTGCCCGACTTCCTCCGCGGTGAAGGTCGACGGGATCAGCGGGGTCCAGATCGGCCCCGGGGCAACGCCGTTGACGCGGATGCCGCGCTCAACCACCTGCAGCGCCAGCGAGCGCGTGAAGGACACGATCGCACCCTTGGTGGCAGAGTAATCGACCAGGTGCTCGCTGCCGCGATAAGCGGTCACCGAGGCGGTGTTCAGGATCGACGCGCCGGCTTTCAGGTGCGGCAGCACGGCACGCGTCAAGTGGAACATCGCAAAGACGTTCGTGCGGAAGGTGGCCTCCAGCTGGCTGGCATCGACCTCTTCCAGCGAAGCCTTGGGGTGCTGCTCTGCAGCGTTGTTGACCAGGATGTCGAGCTTGCCGTACTGCTGCAGCGTCTGCCGCGCCACCGCTTCGGCATGGGTGTGGTCGCCCAGGTCGCCGGCAATCGCCAGGCATTTGCGCCCGGCCGCCTCGACCAGTCCGACGGTTTCACGCGCGTCGGCATGCTCGTTGAGATAGGCAATGGCGACGTCGGCGCCTTCACGCGCAAAGGCCACCGCAATGGCGCGGCCGATGCCGCTGTCGCCGCCGGTAACCAGCGCTACCCGTCCGTTGAGGCGCCCGCTGCCCACGTAGTCGTCCGCGCCGCTGTCCGGCTGCGGCTGCATCGCGGATTCCAGGCCGGGCTGGCGTGACTGATGCTGGGGCGGGACGCTGTTAAGCGTGGACATGGCGGTCTCCTGGCTGCAAGGCCGCGCGTCGCGGCCCATACAAAGTTGCCCGGGTGGCGCGCAAGTTCCATGCCGCACGCCGCGAGGCTGCAGCCCGCAGCGCCGCCATGGCTTGCGGTGGCAAGACTGCCGTGCTGCCCGTAACCCTTACATCGCCCGGCAATCCTTACAGCGCGCCATCCGGCCAGGCTGAGCGGCTCCGCCACCGCGCCGGGGCACGGATTTTGCGGCCATTGGAAGGCATCAACGTCAACGGCCTCCGGCGCGCGGCGCACTTGCCTGGCAAGCAGTGCCCTGACCCCGGGGGCCCCACAGCCAGGAGGCAGATATGTTCAACTTCCGCAATGACCGCGGCAGCCGCAGCCGCCCCGAAGCGCAGCGGCGCGAACGCAGCCAGGCGCAACGCTTGCGCGACGAGAGCCGGGGCAGCGGCTCGGAGGACTGGGGACAGGAATGGGGCGAGGACTGGCGCGGCGAGAGCGGCGGCGAGCGCCGCAGCCACTATGGCGGCTATGAAAGCCGCAGTGAGCAGCGAGGTAACGAACAGGGACGCGGCAGCGAGTCCGCGCGCCACGGCGGCCCCTGGCCCCAGCAGGACACGCCCGCGGGCCAGCAGCGTGGCAGCTGGGGCGAGCGCGGCTACGGCGCTGCCGACATCGGCGGCACCGGCCACCCATACAGCGGCGGCTATGGCGGCTACCGCAACGAGGAACGCGAATCGGGCTACGGCTATGGCGACGAAGACCGCTTCGGCCCGCGCGGACGCCGCAGCGGACTCAGTGAACGCGACGAAGACTGGGGCGAACGCGGCGGACGCGCCATGCACTGGCGCGAAGGCAGCGAGCACGACCGCGCGCAGCGCGGCGGACAGCCCAGCTATGGCGGCGGCTATTTTGGCGACGCCGCCAGCGGCGGCCAGTCCTACAGCGGCGGCCAGCGCGTCTATCCGGACGATCCAGGCTACCGCCGCCGCACGCCCTACGCGGCGCAGGCGGGCGCAAGCGGGCCGCAAGGCGGCCTGCATGCCGGGCGCCGCGCGGTCGGCCCCAAGGGCTATCGCCGCTCTGACGAGCGCGTGCGCGAGGATGTGTGCGAGCGCCTGGCCATGAACCCGTATGTCGACGTGGGCGAGGTCAGCGTGGAAGTTGCCGACGGCGTGGTGACGCTGGACGGCACCGTGCGCGAGCGCCGCGAGAAATACGTGGTCGAGGAGATCGCCGATGCGGTATTCGGCGTGGCCGAGGTGGACAACCACCTGCGCGTGCAGCGCCAGCCCGGCACCGCATGGGCCGCGGGTTCCGAAGTGGGCGGCGATGAGTCGGCTGGCGCTTCGGGCACCGCCTCGGCCAGCGGTACGTTGCCGGACCGTGTGCTGAACAAGAGTTGAGCCCGACGATGCCATCCGCCCAGGCGCGAGCGCGGGCCGCGCGCTCCGGCATGCGCCGCGCGCCGCGCAAGCTCGCGCCAGACAGCAAGCTGATGGTGCCGCTGGAGGCGCTGCACCCGACGCAGATCACGGTAGGCGGCTACCACGTCGCGCAGAAGGTCCATGTCACGCGGCGCGTGCCGCCCGAGTACCGCGCTGCCTTCCTGGACCGGCACCGCGTGCACGTGGTGATCGGTCCGGAACAAACGCTGTACGTGGTCGACCACCATCACTGGGTGCGCGCCTGGCATGACCTGGGGCTGACGCAGGTGCCAGCCATCGTGCGGGCCGACCTGAGCGACATGGACGTGCCCGCATTCTGGCGCCATATGGTGGCCAACCATATGGTCCATCCCTACGACGAGCAGGGCCGCCGGCGCCCGCTGACCGAATTGCCCGAGGCCATCCACGACATGCGCGACGACCCGTATCGCAGCCTGGAGGCCTTCGTGCAGCTCGCTGGCGGCTATCGCAAGGTCAAGACGGCATATCTGGACTTCCGCTGGGCCGACTTCTTCCGGCGCCACGTGCCCGGCCCCTTTGACACGCCGCATCACTTCGCGTTCGCGCTGGTGTGCGCCTTCCGGCTGGCCCACTCGGCGCAGGCGCGGGATCTGCCGGGGTATATCGGCGCGTTGCGGTGCTGATGGCGGGGTGAGCGGGGGTCACCCGTTCCCGCCGCCCTTGCCGTTGCTGATGGCGTGCGGCCCGGATCCCAGCAGTTGCAGCAGCCGCGCCTCGTCCGCGCGCAGGCGCGTCGCGCATGGCGCGCGCCCGCCCGCTTGCAGCGCGCCGGCAAGGTAGGCATCGATGACATCGGGGTGCACGTAGCACTTGCGGCAGATCGCAATGGTATTGCGCAGCTGTCCCGCCACCTCGCGGATAGCGTCAGTCACTGCCTTGCGCCGTGCGGTCTCGCTGGCAGGCGCGGGCAACTTGCGCAGGATCGCCAGCGCATGCACGCTGCCGGCCCAGGTGCGGAAATCCTTGGCGGTGAAGCCTCCGCCGGTGACTTCCTGCAGGTAGGCGTTGACGTCCGCCGAGCCGATCTCGCGGATTTCGCCATCGGTGTCGCGATATTTGAACAGGCACTGGCCGGGCAGGTCGGCGCAATTGCGCACGATGCGCGCGAGCCGCGGGTCATTGACCGAGACGTCGTGGCTGATGCCGCTCTTGCCGGTGAACTGGAAGCGCAGCCGGCTGCCGCGCACCGTCACGTGGCGGCGGCGCAGCGTGGTCAGGCCGTAGGTGTGGTTATGCCGTGCGTAACGCGGCGAGCCCACGCGCACCAGCGTGGCATCGAGCAGCAGCACCACCGCGGCCACCACTTTCTCGCGCGGCATGCCGTTGCGGCGCAGGTCGCGCGTCACGCGCGCGCGCAGGCGCGGCAGCGCGGCGCCGAAGGCCGCCAGCCGCGCATACTTGTCCGTGTCGCGCAGCGTGGCCCATTGCGGGTGGTAGACATACTGCTTGCGTGCGCGCGCATCGCGCCCGGTGGCCTGCAGGTGGCCGCGCGGGTCCGGGCAGATCCAGACCGATTCGTAGGCGGGCGGAATCGCCAGCGCGGCGATGCGCGCCAGCGTGGCAGCGTCGCGCACACGCTTGCCGTCCGGGCCGGCATAGCTGAAGCCGCTGCCGTGCCGCCGGCGCGTAATGCCCGGGCTGCAGTCGTCGACATAGCGCAGCCCCGCGTCGCGCAGCACCGTGTCGAGGGTGGCAGTGGCTTCGGTGCCCGGCGGCGTGCTGTCCATGCGCGGGCGATGCTAGGACGCGCCCGGGGCGCTGGCCGGCTCTGGCTGCGGCGTCTCCAGCCCGGCATCGGGTTCGGGCGGCGCTGGCTTTGGCGGCGCCGGCGCTGCCGCGGCCTCGGCGGTAACCGGGCCGGCACGGGCCGCGGTGACCATTTCACGCAGCCAGTTGACCAGCAGCGCGTCGAAGCCCCCGCGCACTACGGTCAGCCTGGAGCCGCCATAAACCTGTTGCCCGCGGTTGTGGGCGGTCAGCCACTGGGTGCCGCAGTAGCAGGCCTGCAAGCCGGCCAGCGCCAGCTTGCCCACGCTGTAGGTCTGCGGCGCGTCCAGGTCGCGCTCCACCACCAGGCCGTGGCTTTCCACCCTCTCAGGCGTCAGTGCGGCCAGCGCCTCGTCCAGCGCGTGTTCGCTGTCGACCACCCACTGGCCCAACCCGCCGGCGCCGCGCGTGTCCTTCAGCCGGACTGGCCCCAGCGCCAGCAGGCGCAGTGCCGCGATGCGCGCATCGCTGAGCGCGAAGGCGGCAAAGCCTGGCAGCGTAGCCCCCACCACGCGCTGCACAAAGGCGTCGGACCAGCCGGGCGGAGCCGCGGCGCCGGGCGCCACCAGGCCATGCGTGATCGCCTTGGTGGCCACGAACGCATGTGGCACCAGCCCGCCGAAGAGATCGCCTTCGCACTGCACGCCCAGGGCATCGGCCAGCTCGCGCCCCACCAGGGTGTGCGCCGGCACGAGGTACGGCACGGGCTGTCTGGCATCCGGCATGGTGTAAGAGCCGGCAAAGGGCAGGCCCGCAATTTCCGCGACCTTGCGGGCAATATTGGCGAGGGTCGTGCCGTGGTGGCAGTCAGCCTGGGACAGGGTCTCGCAGCCATAGGCCATCACCGGCCGACGGCTCGACGGCGCTGGGGCCACGCTCGCCGCCGTCGGCGGCGGTTTTCGCTTTATCGCCTTGCTTGATCCGGTCACGGCCGGCTCCTATATGCTGGGCGTCGCTCAGGCGTCTTTGGAAGGAGGCCCTCTGCCGACACTAGGACCCTGCCACCGTGGCAGTAGCCGGACTGCTGCCGGCAGTCCGCGCCTCGTCCAGCGAATGGCTCGACTTGATGCCGGCTTCCTTGTCGGCCAGTTCGGCCAGGTGGCGATAGAAATTCACAAGCTGGCGCAGCTCTTCCTCGTCCAGTTCCTCGATCGACCCCAGCACGTGGCTGGCATCACGGTGCGAGGCGAGCAGCTCATTGAGCTTCAGGCGGACGGCGACCGCGGCCTTGGGCAGAGGAATCACAAGTCCTGAACGGCGCGCCGAAAAAGCGAAACGCCGGACCTGCCTCCGGCGCCTCGCTCCCCCGGCTTCAGGTCAATGGCTCAGCCCCATGGGTCATACCGGTCCGCCTCCCAATATGGCGAAACCCCGTAGTACTGGTGGATGCTGGTCGCCCACTGCGAATCCGCCATGGTGGGCCAGTGGTCCTTGTCAAACCCCGGCGCTGCCTTGAGCCGGTCCCGCTCGACGCCGAGCACGAAGCACTTGCGCCGCGTATCCAGCGTCAGCGCGGACCACGGCAACGCAAAGAGCTTCTCGCCGATGCCGAGGAAGCCGCCCATCGCCAGCACGGCGTAGGCGACGCGCCCTCCCAGCACGTCGATCATGATGTGGTCGATGGTGCCGATATCGTCGCCGGCAGGGTCAACCACTTTGTTGCCTTCGAGCGTATCGGCTGCCATCACAAACGGGCCGGGGCCCGGGGAATCGCGGTCAATGCCGCCGACGATGGATGCGCCGTGCGGCTGTTCGCCGTGGGATTCTGGTTGGACTGGGTTCATGGATGCCTCCTTTTGGCGTTTCCTTTGCGGGCAGGGTGGAGAAGCTGCGAAGCGGCCGGCGATGACGCGCGCTTCAGCGCTTGGACGGCTTGGCCGATGCGCCCTTGCGCTGGGCGGCCGGCTTGGCCCCCGCGGGCTGGTGCTCGCTGCCTCGCCTGAGCTTCCAGTCGACGTCATCGCGCGCGGTCTGCGTCTTCTTCTCGGCATGCATGGCTGCGCTCGGCGAGATCGGATCGCTGGCCGGGAATGTCATCTCCAGCGAATCGTCCACGGCGGCCTGATAGGTCCTGGCTTCCTTGCTGCGCTGCCTGCCGCCGGCGGCTGGCTTGCTGCCCGCGCTGGCCTTGCCCGCAGACGGACCGCTCATGCGGGCGGCCTGCGACTTGTCAGGCTTCGCGGATGCCATGGCCTTGGTTGACTTTGCGGCCTTGGCGGACTTCGCGGCTTTCGCCCCGGACGGCTTGTGAGCAGCCTGCCCGTCCCGGGCGGACTTGCGGCTGGCTTTGGGCATGGTTGTTCCCTCCTTGGTTGGGTCACTCATCCATGCAAGGGGCGGGCCAGACAGACGCGGGCCATGCGGGAGGCCACCGGCCGGTGTGCCGTCAACGCGATGCATGGCGTGAGCGGCCGCCCTGTCGGGCAAGCGGTACGCGTAGCGATGGCGCCACGCAGGTAAAAACTACACCGGTGTGCGCCGCGTCAGGCGCGGCGCATGTGGCGCGGGAACCTGACGGCAATGCAGACGCTGATCTTGTCGCTGTCGCAGCCGTCGGTCTCCGCGCTCACCGCAGCCCCGTGCATCTCCACCATGCGGCGCGTCAGCAGCAAGGCGCTGCTTTGCCGGGACGGGGGCGCGCCGCCCTGCGCCGGCCGGCGGCCGAAGAAATCCGTCAGCGCTGCCAGCCGGCTCGCACTGCGCTGCGGGTCCAGCGGCGGGCTTTCGGTAATGCGCAGCTTGACGCATTCGGCCTCGCTGGACAGGTGCACGCTGACCGCGCCGCCGGCCGGGGCGCGCCAGATGCAGTGCATCAGCAGATGCCGCAGCAGCGGGGCCAGGCGCACGGGGTCGCCGTCGATCCCAAAGGCGCTTGCCAACAAGCCTGGCGCTTGCGGCGCATCCTGCGATTGCTGCGCATTGCAAGATGGGGGCGATCCTGCAGCAGCGCCGTCCGTGGTCAGCGCAGACAGCAGCACGCCGCGCGCGTCGGCCGCGGCGCGGCGGTCGGCAATGGCCTGGGCGACCAGCGCCAGCAGGTCAATGTGCTGCCAGCCCGGCGTGCTCTCGTCGGCCAGCAGCCGCACCGCTTCCTCCATTTCCTCGATCAGCGCCAGCTGCTGCTGCATGCCGGAGCGGATGCCGTCCAGCGCGCGCTGTGCCGGCGCCGGCGCGGCATCGAAGGCGCGGTCCAGTACATAGGCCCAACTCTGGATGGCGTTCAGCGACGAGCGCAGATCGTGCGCGGACTGCTCGATCAGCGCGCTGACCTCCTGCACGGTGCGCACGGCCTCGGCGCTGCCAATACCGGGGGCTTGCGCGTCGAGCGCGTCGGCTTTGACTGGATCCGCATTGATTGGATTCGCGATGCGCGAAGCCTCGGCAGACGGGTCAGTAGCGTCCGGCAGCCCGGACTGCGGGGATTGCTGCGTCATGTGCATGTCGGCCGCATCGGCCGGTGGGCATAACAGGCCGGATTGGCCGGGGTTGCTGCAATGCGAAGCAAGAAACGTGCTGCGCGAGCCGCAGCCGGCGCCAGGCTTGTACCCCCGAAACCCGCCATCCCCATAGCCACAAGCCCTCGCGCTCGCCGTCACCCGGTTGCCGACGAGCCCGTGTCGTTGCGCGAGGCGCGCAGCCACTCCGGCAATTCTCCACGGGCGGCATAATCTTCCAGCCGGTTGTACAAAGTCTTCAGGCTGATCCCCAGGATCTCCGCTGCATGCTTTTTCACGCCGGCGCACTGTTCGAGCGTGGCAAAGATCAGCTGGCGGTCGGCGTCGGCCAGCGACATGCCCACCGGCACCGACACTACCGCCGCGCCCGGTGCCTGCGTGGACGCGACCTGCAGCGGCACCTGCACTTCGGTGATGAGGTCGTCATCGGCCATGATGAAGGCGCGCTGCACAAAGTTGCGCAACTCACGCACATTGCCGGGCCAGGCGTGCAGACGCAGGCCGTCCAGCACCTTGGGCGCAAAGCGGCGTTGCGTGCCCTGCTCGGCGTTAAGCTGCTCCAGCATCATGTTGGCGATCTGGATCACGTCGTCGCCGCGCGCGCGCAGCGGCGGCAGTTCCACCGGGAACACATTGAGGCGGTGGAACAGGTCGGCGCGCAGCTTGCCGTCGGCCACCGCCTCCTCGGGGTTGCGGTTGGTGGCGGCCAGCACGCGCACCTCGGCATGGCATTCGCGGTTGGTCCCCACGCGCATGAAGGTGCCGGTCTCCAGCACCCGCAGCAGCTTGACCTGCAACTCGGCCGGCATCTCGGTGATCTCGTCCAGGAACAGGGTGCCGCCGTCGGCGCGCTCGAAATAGCCCTTGTGCTGGCGGTCCGCGCCGGTAAAGCTGCCGCGCTCGTGCCCGAACATCTCGCTTTCGATCAGCGTGGGCGAGATCGCGCCGCAATTGACCGCCAGGAACGGCTGGCGCCGGCGCGAAGACAGCTCGTGCACGGTCTGGGCGGCCAGCTCCTTGCCGGTGCCGCTTTCGCCGATCAGCAGCACGGTGGCTTCGGTGGGCGCCACGCGCGCGAGCTGGTCGTAGACCACCTGCATCACCTCGGAACTGCCCATGAGCCGGCCAAAGCGGCCATAGCGGCGCAGTTCGCCGCGCAGCGAATGGATCTCCGCGCGCAGCTCGCCCGTGGTGGCCAGGCGCTTGAGCACAGTCTGCAGGCGCGCCACGTTGATGGGCTTGACCAGGTAATCGGTCGCGCCGGCGCGCAGCGCTTCCACCGCGCTTTCCACGCTCGCGTAGCCGGTGGTCAGGATGACCTCGACACCAGCGGCGCCGACTTCTTCGAACAGTTCCATGCCGTTGCCGTCCGGCAGGCGCAGGTCAGCCACGATCGCCTCTGGCATGCGCCAGCCGATCTGCAGCCGCGCTTCGCGCAAGGTGCCGGCGGTGGCCGAGGTGAAGCCTTCCATGGCCACGATTTCAGCCAGCGCGGCGCATGCGTTTTCGTCGTCATCGACAATCAGGATGTGGGGCATACGATCCGTCAGTGAGACCTAATCGAAACTTGGCCAAAGCCGATGGGGCACCTGCTTCCGGAGGGGACGTCCGTCGGCACGCTCCATGCGTGGCGGGCACGACGGCACAGGGCGCGGCCCGGCTTTGGCTGCGGACTCTGGTCCACACGGCTGGTCCACACTGCGTACTGCAAGTCTAAGCCCGGGCAGGCACGGTCGTTTGCCGGTGTCCGTCTGACAAAGGGGTCGGAACTCTCCGCGCGGGTCCGCGCAACTATGGCAACCCCTCCCGGCAAGAGCTAGCATAGGAACTTCTCCCGACAACCGCACCCGAACCGAGTCTCCATCGCGAGCATCGGCCGCCAGCGCGCCAGTGACAGCCAGCACACCGCGGCGCAGCAATGCCGCTCCCGCTTCAAGCCAGCCTGCCGGCACGGCTGCGCCGGCAGGCGACACCGCGCCCCGCCGGGCCATGCCGTCGCAGGTGTCGCTGCTGCGGGAAAGCACATCGCCCGCGATGCAGCGCGTGCTGGCCCAGGTCGAGCGCGTGGCGCCCACCGACGTCACCATGCTGGCGGTAGGGGAAAGCGGCTCGGGCAAGGAAGTGGTAGCGCGCGCCGTCCATGAGCGCAGCGCCCGCCACAACGGCCCCTTTGTCGCTGTCAACTGCGGCGCCATCCCGCCCACCCTGATCGAGTCCGAATTATTCGGCCATGAGAAAGGCGGCTTTACCGGCGCGATCGAGCAGAAGGCCGGCTACTTCGAGCAGGCGCAGGGCGGCACGCTGTTTCTCGATGAAGTCACCGAAATGCCGCTCGAGATGCAGATCAAGCTGTTGCGCGTGCTGGAGGGCCGCACCTTCCACCGTGTCGGTGGCGATACGCCGATCACCACCGACGTGCGCATCCTGGCAGCCACCAACCGCGACCCGGTCGAGGCGGTGCGCGGCGGCCAGCTGCGTGAAGACCTGCTGTACCGGCTGGCCGTGTTTCCGCTGCATATCCCGCCGCTGCGCGAGCGGCCCGAGGACATCCTGCCGCTGGCACGCCACTTCCTGGCCGAATACAACGCCATGGAGCGCACCGACAAATCCTTCTCGGCAGGCTCGCTCGACCGGCTGGTCCGCTACGACTGGCCCGGCAATGTGCGCGAGCTGAAGAACGCGGTCTACCGCGCCTTCATCCTGGCCGACAAGGTCGTGGAGATCGGCAATCCCAACCTGGTCTCGCAGCCGCCGCGGCCCACCACGGTCGACGGCGTGGTCAACGTGCGCGTCGGCACCACGCTGGCCGACACCCAGCGCGAAATCATCATGGCCACGCTGGCGCGCTTTGACGGCGACAAGCGCCAGGCCGCGCGTGCCCTGGGCATCAGCCTGAAGACGCTGTACAACCGCCTGGACGCCTACCGTTCCCTGTGAGGCGGCGACCTGGGGCTTGCCGGCAGCGGCGTGGCCAGCGCGCGCGACAGCGCATCGATCGCCAGTGGCTTGGTCAGGTGCGCATGGAAGCCGGCCAGCTTGCTGCGGCGCTGGTCCTCGGCGCTGCCGCGCCCGGTCAGCGCCAGGAACTGGACCGCGCGGCCGCCGCAAGCCTTGCGCAACGCCTGCAGGACTTCATAGCCCGACATGTCGGGCATATGCAGGTCCAGCAGCACGCAGTCCGGTCGGAATTCGGAGGCCACGGCCAGCGCCTGCTGGCCGCCGTGGGCGGCGCGCGCCTCGTGGCCGAGCATGGTCAGCAGTTCCGCCATGCTGTCGGCCGAATCGGCATTGTCGTCCACTACCAGCACGCGCCGGCGCGGCATCTTCCCGGGTGGCAGCGTGCCGGCCTCGGGCGGGCGCGCCGTGGCGCGCGGCAGAATCACCGTGAAGGTGCTGCCCTTGCCCGCACCGGCGCTGTCGGCCTGGATCGCGCCGCCGTGCGCTTCCACCATGGCCTTGGCCAGGGCCAGCCCGATGCCCAGCCCGCTGGGGCTGCCGGTGTCGTTCTCCTGCGCAAACAGATTGAAGATGCGATCCAGCGCGGCGGGCTCCAGTCCGCGGCCGGTGTCCGAAACCGCCGTGACCACGCGCGCCGGCTCCACGCTCACACGCACGCTGACGGTACCGCCGCGCGGCGTGTACTTGGCGGCGTTGCTGAGCAGGTTCAGCAACACCTGCCCCAGCCGCGCGGCATCGGCGCGCACGTAGGGCGAAGTTTGCGGCAGCGACACCACCAGTTGCAGGCCGGCCGCCTCCAGCATGGGGCGGATCGCCTCGATGCTGGTGATCACCACGTCGTTGTATGAGGTCCGGGTCAGCTCTATCTTCATCTTGCCGGCGGTCACGCGGCCCACGTCGAGCAGGTCGTTCACCAGCCGCTCCAGCTGGCGCAGCTGGCGTTCGATGATCTCCGCGCAGCGGCGCACGCGCGGCGCCGTGTCCGGGGTCAGCGCGATCACTTCTACGGCATTGCGCACCGGCGCCAGCGGATTGCGCAGTTCGTGCGCCAGGATGGCCAGGAAGGACTGCAGCCGGCGGTTGCCGGCTTCGAGCGTTTCCAGCCGCAGCGCATCGCTGAGATCGCGCGCGGTCCACAGCAGCCCGGTCGGGCAGCCTGCCGCGTCGCGCACCAGCACCATGCGCGTATGGCAGCGCACCACCGAGCCGTCCTGGCGTGCCAGGCGCTCGTCGCCGGCCCATTGCCCGCAAGCGCGCGCGGCGTCCAGCGCGGCCCGGTCGCGTCCCGCGGCGGCATCCTGGCGCGTGTAGAGGCATGCCAGCGGCTGGCCCAGCGCCTGCGCCGCGGCGTAACCGGCAAGTGCCTGCGCGCCGACGTTCCAGCTGCGGATGGTGCCGTCGAGGTCAAGCTCGCATACCGCCGTGCCGGGAAGGTTTTCGGCCAGCAGCCGCAACCGGTCGTCTGCGAGCCGCGCATGCTCGGAGGCGGCCAGCTGCACCGTGGTATCGCGGCAAGACACGATAAAGCCTGCTCCGGCCACGCCTTCTGCCGTTGCGCCGCCATTGCCGCACGCGGTGCCCGCCGCATCGGCCATGCCGATGCGGCGCATGACGCAACTTGCGCTCAGCAGGCTGCCGCCGCGCCGCACGCGCCAGCCCTCGTCGCGCGCGCTGCCGGCCTGCGCGGCCGCATCCAGCCATTGCTGCGGCAGGCCGGCGGCAACGTCCTCGGGGCGGTGCAGGGAAGAAAGATGACGGCCGGCGATCTCCGCGGCGCTGTAGCCGAACACGCGCCGCGCCGGCTCCGGCCACGCCACGATGCACCCGCGCGCATCGATCTCGAACACCGCGCAGTCCTCCACCGCATCCAGCAGGCGCCGGTACTGTTGCGCCAGCTGGCCGCCAGCGTCCGGCGGCGGGCCCCCGGGTTCGGCCGTGAGTGTTGTGCGAACATCGTTTGCCGCTTGCGGCTCGGACATAAGCGCACCTTCGGTATGGTTGGCATGGGGACAGGCCGCGCGCAGGCCCAGATGCCCGCGAGCGCAGGCATCCGAGTCCATGATAGCCGTTGGCGGCCCATGCGCCATGCACCACCCGTTGCGCGCGACGCGGTCACGACGCGCCCGGTTGTCGTGCGGGCAGGCTAGCGCCTGCGCAACTGAACCATCGCAGCGACCGCGGCCGAAGCGCCAACCACCAGCGCCGTGGCCAGCATGGGATACCGCGCCGTGGCAGTGTAGGGACACGATTGCAGCGCGGCACGGGTGCCGGTGCGTTCCTGCAGTCCGCTGCCGCTGCCATACAGCGCATTGTCCTCGATCGGACCGGCCGGATGGCGCGTCTGCTGCGCGCGGCCCATGAAGCGGCGCATGAAGCGGTCGAAGGTGTGCGGCGCATGGTACGCGGCGGCCGAGAACGCCTTGGCGGCCGCGCCCACAAACAGTTCGCGGCGCGGATTCTCGGCGGCGAACAGGATGGCGTCGGCCGCCAGCGCCGGGTCATACAGCGGCGGCGGCAGGCGCGGCTCGACATCGAGGAAATTCTTGGCGTGCATGGCCAGCGGCGTCTCCAGCCCCGCCGGCTTGATCAGTGTCACGCTGACCTGCGCCTGCTCCTGCTCCAGTTCCAGCCGCAGCGAATCTGTGAATCCCTTGATCGCATGCTGCGAGGCCGCATAGGCGCTCTGCAGCGGCATGGGGCCATCGGCCGCCTCGCTGCCCATGTTGATGATGGTGCCGCCGTGCTCGCGCAAGTGCGCTGCCGCCGCCAGCGAGCCATGGACGGTGCCCCAGTAGTTGGTGTCGAACAGGCGCCGCTGGTCTTCCAGCGGCACATCGCAATGGCGCCCGAAAATCGTGACGCCCGCGTTGTTGATCCAGGTATCGAACCCACCGAAGCGTTCGATGGCGGCCTGCGCCACCCTGGCAACCTCTTCATGCTTGCCGACATCGGCCACGACGGTGATGACTTCGCTACCCTGCTCGCGCAGCTCTTCGGCCAGCTGATGCAGGGATCCCTCGCTGCGCGCCACCAGCACCAGGCGCGCGCCCTGCTGCGCCGCCTTGCGCGCAGTGACCAGGCCCACGCCGCTGCTGGCGCCGGTCAGGACCATGACCTGCGAGCCAATTTTCTTCAGGGTCGGTTTCATCTGCCGCCTCCTCGGGGAGGCCCGGCACCGCGCCGGGCGTGCCGGTTGGGATTCGCAAGGAGCGTTCCCGTCGCGCCCCGGCTGTGACGGCGGCAGGCCGGCGTCACAGCCACGGCAGATTTACAACAGCCGGTAAGAAGCACATGCCCGCCCGCTGTAGGACGGGCGCCGATTTCAGCCGCGGCATGTGCTGCCTAAGCTGGATGTATTCACGCAACCGGCGACAGTCATGGCCAAGACAACGCGACAGGACCCGGGCGGACGGCGCGCCGCGGCAAAAGACAGGGCCAGGCCCGCCGCCAAGACTGGCAGCAAACCCTCGGGCAAATCCGCAGCAAAATCCCCCGGCAAGCGCGCCGGCACCGCCCGCCCGGCGGCACGCGGCACGGCGGCGCTCGACCAATACCGCCGCATGCGCGACTTCAGCGCCACGCCCGAACCCGGCGGCGCCGCTCCCACCCGCGCCACGCCGCGCAAGCGTGCCGCCGCGCTGTCTTTCGTGATCCAGAAGCACGCGGCGCGGCGGCTGCACTATGACTTCCGGCTAGAACTTGGCGGCACGCTGAAAAGCTGGGCCGTGCCCAAGGGGCCGAGTCTGGATCCCGCCGACAAGCGCATGGCGGTCCATGTCGAGGACCATCCGATGGACTACGCCGGCTTCGAGGGCGTGGTCCCCGCCGGCCACTACGGCGCCGGCACGGTCATCGTCTGGGACCGCGGCACCTGGGTCCCGGCGGGCGATCCCGAAGCGGGCTACCGCAGCGGCAAGCTCAAGTTCGAGCTGCGCGGCGAGAAACTGCACGGCCACTGGACCCTGGTGCGCATGCGCGGCAGCCGGCAAAAGGAGCAGGACGCGTGGCTGCTGATCAAGGAGCGCGACCAGGCCGCCGTGCCCGCGTCGCAGTTCGATGTGGTCGAAGCCCTGCCGGACAGCGTGCTGGGCGGCACACAACGCAAGCCTTCGGCAAAGCGCGCCGGCAAGGCACCAGCGCCCGAAGCAGCCCCGCCGGAGACCGGCAGCGGGATCAAGGCGCTGAAGCCGCCACGCGGCGCGCCACGCGCGGCGTTGCCGCTGGCGCTGGCGCCGCAGCTGGCCACGCTGGTCGAAAAGCCGCCGCCCGATTCCGGCGCCTGGCGCTACGAGATCAAGTTCGACGGCTACCGGTTGCTGGCGCGCGTCGACGGCAAGGATGTGCGGCTGTTCACCCGGCAGGGCCATGACTGGACCAGCAAGCTGCGCGCGCTGGCGCGCGATGTCGGCGCGCTGGGCCTGGGCGAGGGCTGGCTCGACGGCGAGATCGTGGTGCTCGGCAAGCACGGCGAGACCGATTTCCAGGCGCTGCAGAACGCCTTCGATACCGCGCGCGTCGAGGGCATCCGGTACTTCGCGTTCGACCTGCCCTGGTTCGCCGGCCATGACCTGCGCAAGGTGCCGCTGGCACAGCGCCGCGCGCTGCTGCGCCGCATCTTCGAGCACAACACCTCGCCGCGCCTGCTGTTCAGCGAGGACTTCGAGGCCAGCGCGGGCGATATGCTCGATGCGGCCTGCCGCATGAAGCTCGAAGGCGTGATCGGCAAGCGCGCCGATTCCGTCTATGTCAGTGCGCGCAGCAATACGTGGATCAAGCTCAAGTGCACCCTGCGCCAGGAATTCGTGGTGGCGGGCTTCACCGACCCCAGGGGCAGCCGCGCCGGCATCGGCTCGCTGCTGCTCGGCGTGCACGATGCCGGCGGGCGCCTGCGCTATGCGGGCAATGTCGGCACGGGCTTCGACACCCGCACACTGGATGCGCTGCGCGCGCGGCTGGACGCGCTGCGCGCTGATTCAGCGCCCTTCGAAACCGTGCCGGCGGGGGTGCGCGGGCACTGGGTCAAGCCCAGACTGGTGGCCGAAATCTCGTTCGGCAGCTGGACCCGCGAAGGCCGCGTGCGCCATGCGGTCTTCCACGGCCTGCGCACCGACAAGCCCGCGGGCGCGGTCTCGGTGGAGCGGCCGGCGGCGCCCGCGGGCAAGACCAAGACCGGGGCCAGGCGCCCCACCGCCGTCGGCGGCAAGGTCTCGATCAGTCATGCCGGGCGCGTGATCGACGCCGAATCAGGTCTGAGCAAGGGCGATCTGGTGCGCTACTACGAGCGCGCCGCGCCGCTGATGCTGCCCCACCTGTGCGGGCGCCCGATCGCCATGGTGCGCGCGCCTTCGGGGGTGGCCGGCGAGCAGTTCTTCCAGCGGCACAGCGACACACTGCGCGTAGACGGCCTCAATGTGCTCGACCGCGACCTGTGGCCAGGGCATCCCGCGCTGCTGGAGATCGCTTCGGCCGAGGCGCTGGTGGCCGCGGCGCAGCTCAATGTCGTGGAGTTCCATACTTGGAATGCCAGCAAGCGCAGCATCGACCGCCCCAACCGGATCATCTTCGACCTGGACCCGGGCGACGGCGTGCCGTGGACGCATATGCAGGAAGCGGCTGCGCTGATGAAGGCGCTGCTCGATGAACTCGGCCTGGCCAGCTTCCTGAAAACCAGTGGCGGCAAGGGGCTGCATGTGGTGGTGCCGGTGACGCCGCGCGCGGGCTGGGACGAGATCAAGGACTTTGCGCACGGCGTGGTGCTGCATGTCGCCGCGACGCTGCCGCAGCGCTTTGTCGCCAAGAGCGGCGCACGCAACCGCGTCGGCAAGATTTTCATCGACTACCTGCGCAACGGCATGGGCGCCACCACCGTGGCGGCGTTCTCGGCGCGCGCGCGGCCAGGCCTGGGGGTGTCGATCCCGGTGTCATGGGAGGAACTGGACACGCTGACCAGCGCCGCGCAATGGACGGTGGCAAACGTCGGCCCCCGGCTCGATGCCCTGGAAGCCGACGACCCGTGGGCGGACTATGCCGGCAGCCGGCAGGCGATCACTCGGGCCGCGGCCCGTCTCGCGCGCGTCCGGTAGCCATTGCCCCATCGACTGACGGCACATTTCTTGCCCTTGGACAGTCATGGCCATGCCGCAATCCCACGGAGAAACGATGATGAGCGAACTCAGGATCCGAGGAGCCATCCGGGCCGCCGGCACTACCGGCGCGGCACCGCGCAATCGCCGCGGGCTGCGGCACCTGCTGATCTCGTGCGCCATGCTTTCCTTCACCGCCGGGCCGGCGCAGGCGCGGCTGCCCGCACCGACGCCCGAGCAGCAGCAGGCCGCCGAGGCCAAGAAGGCCAAGGAAGCGGAGGCGGCCAAGCAGCAAGCCGACGCACTCACACAAGTGCAGGACAAGATCGCCGCCCGCTTTGGCAAGGGCGCGACGCCCACTGCCGCCACCGAGCCCGGCAAGATCTCGCAGAAGGCGGTCGAAGCGCCGGGCACTGCCGGTCCGCAAGGTGGCACGTCCCCAAGCGCCGAGGCGCACAGCGGCGAGGCAGTCCGACGTTGAGGCCCGGCAGCGCCGGCACATCGACGCAGTGGCAGGCGCCCTCGGGCCGCTTGTCCGGCACGCCTCTTGCCACAGCGAAGCGGAACGCCTCTGCAAATACCGCAGCCATGTAGATGCACAAGGGGGATGGCGATGGATGCGTTGGACAGATATGCAAGAAATACAAGGACCTGGCGCTTCCGCCTGGTAATCTTTACACCCCGCACACGAGGACCTGCGCAGTTTTGCACCACGTCCGGGCGGGCACCGGGGCGCCCGCTGCGCCAACACTTCGGGCCGGCGCATACGCGCCCGTCAGCGTGAAGCCATGAAGCAGCAAGCCAACCGCGCGCCGCTGGTCCTCAATGTCGAGGACCGCGAGGGCCCGCGCTATGTCAAGAGCCGCATCCTGCATCGCGGCGGGTTTTCGGTGATCGAGGCCGTCACGGGCCATTCAGCGCTGTCGCTGGTGCGCCAGCATGCGCCGGCACTGGTGCTGCTGTCGGCCCGGCTGCCCGACATCAGCGGGCTGGAGGTGTGCCGCCTGCTCAAGGACGATCCGCAAACTGCGCGCACGCTGGTGCTGCTGACCTCGCCAGGGCTGGCCCAGTCGCGCGAGCGCGTCGAGGCGCTCAATTGCGGCGCCGACGGTTACCTGGTGGAACCCGCCGAGCCCGAAGAACTGCTGTCGAGCATCCAGGCGCTGCTGCGCCTGCGCGGCGCCGAGGACGCGTATCGCCGTACCTCGCGGGCCTTGCATGAACACGAGGACATGTTCCGCCAGCTGGCCGAATCGCTCGCCGACGTGGTGTGGATCCTCGACCCTGCCACGCAGCGGCTGCTGTTTGCCAGCTCGTCGTTTGCGGCGCTGTGCGGCCACCCGGCCGAGCAACTCATGGACGATCCGCGCCGCTGCCTGGACCGCGTGGCGCCGGCCGACCGCGCGCGCGTGGAAGCAGCCGTCGCCAGCATGCTGCGCGACGGCTTCATGGACATCGAGTTCCAGATCACCCTGGCCAGCGGTGAACCGCGCGAGATCCGCGCGCAGGCCTTTCCGGTGCGCAGCAGCGACAGCGCGCAAGCGGCGCCGGCCGGTGACGGCACCCCGCCATTGCGCATCGCCGGCACCTGCCAGGATGTCACGCTGCAGAACCGCGCCGGGCGCACGCTGCGCGATGAAGAACGGCGCACGGATCAGTTCCTCGCCATGCTGGCGCATGAACTGCGCAATCCGCTGGCACCGCTGCGCAGCGCGGCGGATCTGTTGCAGCAGCTGGCCCCGACACGCGCAGACATGTTCCGCGCGCGCGACATCATCGGCCGGCAGGTGCATCACCTGACCCGGCTGGTGGATGAACTGCTCGACATCTCGCGCTTCAACCAGGGCCGCATCACGCTGCGCCAGGACCTGGTGGAATTGCGCACCGCGCTCAATACCGCGGTTGAAGCCGTGCGCCCGGTGCTGGACGCCTACCGGCACACGCTGCGCCTGTCGCTGCCCGAACAGCCGCTGCCGGTGCGCGGCGACCTGGTGCGACTGACGCAGATCTTCAGCAACCTGCTGCAGAACGCCGCCGCGTACACGCCAGCGGGCGGAGAGATCGTCGTGGAAGCCGGCTTTGACGACAGCGCGCCCGGCGCGGCCCCCGACGCCGTCTCCGGCGGCCACGTCATGGTGCGTGTGCGCGACAACGGCGCCGGCATGTCCGAGGCGCTGCAGCGGCAACTGTTCGATCCGCTTGCGCGCCAGAACGGGGGCGAGGGCACCTGCCCGGAGCCGCCTCACAGCGCGTTCCCGCATGACGGCCCGGGCATCGGCCTGACCCTGGTGCAGAAGCTGGTGCGCTTGCATGGCGGCACCATCCGCGCCTACAGCGCCGGCCCGGGACAGGGCAGCACCTTCACCGTGATGCTGCCGGTGGAGCCGTGGCAGAACTGGCATCCGGGCTCAGGCAAGGCCGCCCCCCGCCGCGGCGTGCCGCGCCGGGTCATGGTGGTGGACGACAACGCCGACGCGCTGGAGGCGATGACGATGACGCTGCAGACCCTGGGCCATACGGTAGTGACCGCCCCGGACGGCCCGAGCGCGCTGGCGCGCGCCACCGATGCGCGCCCGGAGGTGGTGCTGCTGGACCTGGGCATGCCCGCCATGGACGGCTTCGAGACTGCCCGCCGCCTGCGCGCGCTGCCCGAGATGCGTGGTGCGACGCTGGTCGCGCTGACTGGCTTCGGCAAGCCGGAGGACCGCCGCCGCGCGCTTGAAGCGGGCTTTGACAAACACCTGGTCAAGCCCGCCGACCTGGACGCACTGACGCGGCTGCTGGACGAACTGGACGCAGGCCAGGCCTAGCGCCAGGCCGTGCCAGCGCCAGCCGCCGCAATCCCCCATCCCTGATCAAAAGGAGCTTTTCGTGCATACGACGCCTGACCCCGACATCCCTCCGCGCGCGCCCGAAGTCCCGCCGCAGGAGCCACCGCCGGGCCCGCCTCAACCCGTGGTCGACCCGCCTCCGGGCGACATGCCGCCACCGCCGCCGCAACGCGCCGGCGCTAGCGGCAAAGGAGCGATCAAGTGTCCCGCATCATCTGGAAAGGCGCCATTGCCTTTGGCCTCGTCAACATCCCGGTCGTCCTGCGGCCCGCGTCGCGCAATCAGACACTGGACCTGGACCTGCTAGACGTGCGCGACATGGCCCCGGTGGGCTACCAGCGCATCAACAAGAGCACCGGCAAGCCCGTCGACAAGGAGCATATCGTCAAGGGCTACCAGTACGCCAAGGACGAGTACGTGCTGCTCAACGAGGAGGACTTCCGGCAGGCCAATGTCGAGGCCACGCAGACCGTGGACATCGTCAGCTTTGTCGATGCCGAAAGCATTCCGCCGTACTACTTCGATACCCCCTACTACCTCGAACCCGACAAGCGCGGCGAGCGCGGCTACGCGCTGCTGCATGAGACCATGCGCCGCACCGGCAAGGCCGCGCTGGCGCTGGTGGTGCTGCGCGCGCGCCAGCACCTGGCGGCGATGCTGGTGCACGACGATGCGCTGGTGCTCAACACCATGCGCTTTGCCGACGAGGTGCTGCCCATCTCAGAGCTGCACCTGCCCAGGGCTGCCACCGGCAAGCCCACCGGCGCGCACGCGCGTGAAGTCGAGATGGCAGCCAGGCTGGTCGAGGACATGAGCGAGGACTGGGCGCCGGAGCAATACCGCGACACCTACCGCGACGACCTGATGGCGCGCATCGAGGAACGGATCGAATCCGGCAAGACCCATCAGCTGACCCCGCCGGCGCAAGCGGAAGAAGCGCCGCGCCAGGGTGCCAGGGTCATCGACATGGTGGCGCTGCTGCGCCAGAGCCTGGGCAAGCGTGGCAAGGAAGCCAGCGACGAGGAAGAGGCCGGGCCCGCGCGGCGCAAGGCCCCCACGCGGCACGCCGCGGCGCGCAAGCAGCCGCCCGCAAAGCGGGCCAGCTCAACGGCTGCAAAGCGTACGGGCAGCACCACCCGCACCGGCACTGCAACCGCCAGGCGCGAGTCGCATGCGCCGGCCGCGCGCAAGAGCCCGGGCACTACGGGAAGGAAGCGCGCGGCCTGAACGAGCACTGCGGTCCGCCAGGGCAGCCCTCAGCGCGACGTCGCCTTCAGATTGTCATTGACCGAGGTCACGCCCTCGATGCTGCGGATGGCATCCAGCGCCATGTCGTGCTGCTGTTGGCTTGGCACGGTGCCGCTCACGTCCACCATGCCTTGCTTCGTCTTCACATGGATGCCGGTGGACTTGAGGTCCTTGGTCGCCAGGAGCTTGGTCTTGATCCTGGTGGTGATCGCGCCGTCCTCGACGGCCTGCTTGGCCTTGTCTACGCTGGCCTCCGTGCTGGCGCCACGGTCCGGGTCGGCGCGCCCGGGCATGCCTGGCGCAGAATTGACCGGCGCCGCCGGCGCATTGTCCGCCGCGGCAAAAATCGGGCCGCTCTTGTCGAGCGCCAGCGCGCTGCCGGCAGCCGCTGCCAGCGCCGCGGCAGCGCAGGCCATCCGCGTGATGCGCGCGGTGGTTCGGATAAATCGCATGGCTGTCTCCTGTACGGGTCCCGGCGCGTCCCCCATGCCCAGCCCGGCAAACGGAACCACCGGCAAGGCATATCCCAGCAATCTCCATACCCGCCAGGCCGGCCTGCCATGCGCATGCCACCCGGTGGCGCCGGGTGTGTAAAACAGGCCACCCGTTGTAAAAGCGCCGCGCCGCAGCAGGTGCTGCATCGCGCGCACGGCACCGGCGCTGGCGGCGCTGCGGCGCTGTCGTTCCTGGCATGGCGATTGCGGAGCAGGGAATGCGGCAGTTCGCCGCGCCAAGGAGCTAGTAATGGGACAGCAGCAACAGCCGGGTCAATCGCAGTCGGGCCAGAAGCAGCAAGAACAATCGCAGACTGGCCAACGCGGCAGCCAGCAGCAACCGGGACAACAAGGCGGCGGTCAGATGGGTGACAAGGACCGCAAGCAGGATCAACAGCAACAGCAGGATCGCGGCAGCTCGCAACCGGGCCAGCAAAGCGGTCAACGCAGCGGCCAGCAAGGCGGACAGGGCGGGCAACACGGTGGTCAGCAAAGCGGACACGGCGGACAACGCCAGCAATAATCCTCGCTAGCCACGACAACAAGCAGCTATCCGGGTATGTGCGGCGGCAACATGCGGTGCTGCCGCAGGGGCATACGCCGGAGATTGGCAGGCCGGAACTCCCGTCGGGGGCTCCGGCCCTTTTTGCGCCCGCTCGCAAGGCAAGGTCCTGCGCGCGTCGTTCCGCCATCCCGTGTATGCTGGCCCTGACTTCACCCTCCAGCCTCCACCGGTCTTGTCCAGCCTTACCGACCCCGCCACCGGCCGCACCCCGCAGCAAGGCCGCGGACCGCTGAACCATCTCTGCGCCAGGCTGCGCGAGCGCGCCGGCGCACAGGTGCGCGCGCTGACCCGCAGCAACTCCGGCCTGAGCCTCGATTACGACCATCCGCCCGGCGATCCCGGCCTGTTCGGCCCGGATGCGGTCTGCTGGCGCGTGCATGCGGACTTTCCGGCAATGCTGGCAGGCGGCGTCAGCGCGCTGTTGCTGCAGACGCTGCATCCGCTGGCACTGGCCGGGGTGTGGGACCACTCGAGCTTTCGCACCGACATGCAAGGCCGCCTGGGGCGCACCGCGCAGTTCATCGCCGGCACCACCTACGGCAGCCATGCCGATGCCATGGCGCTGATCGAGCGCGTGCGGCGCATCCATGCCGGCGTGGTCGGCACCGCGCCGGACGGGCGGCACTATGCGGCCTCGGATCCGGCGCTGCTGACCTGGGTGCACGTGGCCGAGGTCTCGAGCTTCCTGGCGGGCTACCTGCGCTATGTCGGGCCGCTGGGGGACGCCGAGCAGGATCGCTACTACGAAGAAGTCGCGCGCATCGCACAGATGCTGGGCGCGGCCGACGTGCCGCGCTCGCGCGCCGAAGTGACCGCCTACCTTGAGGCCATGCGGCCCGCGCTGCTGGCCAGCGAACGCACCCGTGAAGTGGTGCGGCTGGTGAGAAAGATGCCGGTGGCCAACCCGCTGCTGCTGCCCGCGGTGCGCATCATGGCGGACGCTGGCATTGCGCTGCTGCCGCCATGGGCGCGGCACCAGCTCGACCTGGACGGACCTTCGCTCCGGCGCCCGGCAGCGCTGGCCGGCATGCGGGTGCTGGCTCCGGCACTGCGCTGGGCATTGGGCCCGGGTCTGGCCGCGCGCGCCCGGCGGCGCGTGGCCCGCGGCGCACCCGCCCCGGCCGGCTGAGGCTCTCGCCACCGTCCGCTGCGCGCTTGCGGCAGGGCCCTGCGGCGGCCCATGCGGGTTATCGGCGGTAAGCGACCATTTCTTGACGGGAAATGGGAAATAGCGGCAAAACCCACCGCATTTCGGAGAATTGCCTGCCCCGGAAGTGCCGTTAAATCTGCATCGGCATTCCGAACGGCCGGTCGGTCTTTTCAACCGCACCGGCCACAGCGCCACAGAGCGCGATTCAAACGACGCGGACAAAAAAAAAGCCCACGCGCGGGGTGCTCGTAGGCTTTCCAGGACTGCTCGAGCCAAGAAGCTCTTGTGGTGAATATAAACGCGCTTACATGAGGTGTAAATCCCGCTTCTATCAGGGGATTCCCCTAGGAAGTCGTGAGCTCGTTTACGCACTTTTAGTGTTTCTATCCCTGACGTCACTTTCAGGGCATTTTTCGCACGGGCTGGCATTTCCCTGCCAGCCCAGTCTCCACCCCGCCTGGCGGGCTGTTCCATGCGCACTGCGCGCGAGCTGGCGCGCATGCGGCTACAATAGCGCAGCAGCGAGAGCAACATTTTTGGTAGACCAAAGCCTCTAGACCTTGGGCGGCGTGCCGTTCGTCAATGCTTGTAAAGCTTTGTTACTCTCGGCTCTGAAGTACTCCCCTCCTCTTCTGGCAGCGCCAACCGTCGGCACCTGCGCGAAATCCCGGGGCCCGTGCGCCGGGCCTAGCGATGCCGCGGATCCGGCGGCCACCTCCGACGCCGTTACCGAGAGCGGATGTTTCTCCTGCCGCCCTGGCCGCGCCGCACCTCCGGCTGCCGGCCAACGGACTGTTATCAGCCGCCAGAACCCTTGCGGGCTCTTCCGGAGTCGTTGTGAAGAAGAAGGAAATCCGGCCCAAGCCACGCAGCCGAAAGCAATTGCAGCATCAGCAATATGCGGCATACAGCACCAGCCAGACCCCGGTGATCGTGCACCTGTCCAACGGCGCCCGGCTGCACGGGATGGTGCTGGCCTCCGACGACTACCTGCTGCTGCTCGGCCGGCAGCCGGACGACAGCCGGCCCACGGTGATCTACAAGCGGGCCATCTGCCTGGTCACGCCGGCCGATGCGCCGGAAGCGCTGGTGGTGGCGCCGGATCCGGCCAACGCGCCGGACTTTGTGCCTATCTATATCCCGCGCACCCGCAAGCGCCGCTAGGCCAACGCCGGCCCTGCACGCCCTTGCGCGCCCGCGCGGCGCTTCTGTCTGCCCTGCCGGGACCCCGCAAAACTATCGCGGAGATCACTCTAAACCTTTCCGGAGCCTGGTCGATAACCTTTGCAACGGAGGCACTACAGCACTGCAACGCAGTCGGCCAACGTTACGGCACCCGCCGGACTGTGTAAATCACTGCATATAGGAGTCGCAACCATGGCGTCCATTATCAATACCAACTCGTTGTCTCTGATGACTCAGAACAACCTGAGCGCGTCGCAATCGTCGCTGAACACCGCGATCCAGCGCCTGTCGTCGGGCCTGCGCATCAACAGCGCCAAGGACGATGCCGCTGGCCTGGCCATTGCCAACCGTTTCACCTCGAACATCAACGGCCTGACGCAAGCCCAGCGCAACGCCAACGACGGCATCTCGCTGGCGCAGACGACTGAAGGCGCACTGACCGAAGTCACCAACAACCTGCAGCGTATCCGTACGCTGTCGGTGCAGGCTGCTAACGGCTCGAACTCGTCCTCGGACCTGAAGTCGATCCAGGACGAAATCAGCCAGCGCATGTCGGAAATCGACCGCCTGTCGCAACAGACCGACTTCAACGGCGTCAAGGTGCTGTCTGCATCGGCCAAGCCGATCAACATCCAGGTCGGCGCCGCCGACGGCCAGACCATTGCTGTCAACCTGCAGCAAATCGACAGCAACAAGCTTGGCCTGACCGCCTTCAATGTGAACGGCCCGCAGGCGACCGGTACCTCGACCTTCAACGGTACTGCCCTTTCCGTTGCCGCTGACTCGGTAACGGCCGGCAATAGCACCGCCGCAATCAAGGCAGCGTATGGCCAGACCACCAGCATCACTGGCTCGACGGTAGGCGAACTGGCTGCGAACACGCTGGCAACGAAACTCGGCGTCGCCAACACCAGCGTGGCTGTCACCAACAACGCGGTGGTGGACGCCAAGGGCAATTGGTACGCAGAAATCAAACTCACTGCTGGCAGCGCAGCGGAAGCCTCCGCGCTGAACAATCAGGGTTTCAGCAACTTTACCAACGCCTCGTCCCAAGTCTTCTATGTTGGTATTGATCCGCAATCGGCCACGTTCTCCGGCGGCCCTCCCCCGACCAGCGCTGACTTCAAGATCGACACGTCGAAGATCGGCGTTTCGGACCTGACCAAGGGGGCCACGGCGAACCAGCTGTCCACCATTGACAGCGCCCTGCAGAAGGTAGACAGCCTGAAGAGCTCGCTGGGTTCGATCCAGAACCGCCTGGATTCCACCATCGCCAACCTGGGCACGACGATCACCAACCTGTCGTCGTCGCGTTCGCGTATCCAGGATGCCGACTACGCAACGGAAGTGTCGAACATGACCCGCGCCAACATCCTGCAACAAGCCGGCACCTCGGTCCTGGCCCAGGCCAACCAGACCACGCAAGGCGTGCTGTCGCTGCTGCGTTAATCGACTGACGCGTAGCACCGGTGCCGGGCCTCGTGCCCGGCGCTGTTGTGGAATGTTTCCCCAGGGCTTCGGTCCTGGGAAAACATTTCAAGAGACCACTGAGTCGAGACGATCATGGCTACTGCCGCTACCACTTCGTCCGCGCTGCCTCCTGCGCTGGCGACCCAGCTCACCGAGTGGCCGGACCGCCGCGTGACCGGTATGCCCGGTGAACGAGCCGCCGGCACGCCCGGCGCCCCTGCCAAAGACGGCAAGCGGCCATCGCCCTCGCTCGATGCAGCGCTAGAGCGCCTGACCGACGCACTGCGCACCGCCTCGGTCAGTGTCCAGTTTGAAATCGACAGCACCAGCCACCGCGTCATCACCAAGGTGATGGACAAGACCAGCGGCGAGGTGATCCGGCAGATCCCGACTGAAGAGCTGGTGCGCATCTCCGATGCAATGACCCAGCTGCAGGGCCTGTTCGTGAACCAGACCGCCTGAGCCGTCCCCCGGGCCTGGATTTGAAGTAGCACTCTGGAGTAGTAGACATGGCAACAATCTCTAACCTCGGCGTTGGTTCGGGGCTCGACCTGGGCTCGCTGCTCGACCAGCTCACCACCGCCGAGCAGGCACCGCTGACTGTCCTCAAGCAGCAGCAGTCCAGCTACCAGACCAAGCTGTCGGCCTATGGCCAGCTGCAGAGCATGCTTGCCGCATTCCAGGGAACGGCCAACCAGCTGTCCAAGCCGAGCTTCTTCAACGCAGCGACCGCCACATCCAGCAACACCAACGTCATGACTGCCACTGGCAGCAACACCGCCGCTGCCGGCAACTATGCGGTCAACGTCACCGCGCTGGCCCAGGCCCAGTCGCTGGTGAGCACAGGCCAGGTCAAGCAGGATGCGGCCATCGGCACCGGCACGATCCATATCGATTTCGGCGCGATTACCGGCGGCTCGCTCGACACCAATGCCGCCAGCCCCACATATGGCAAGTACACCGGGGCGAGCTTCACCGCCAACACAGGCTCGACCGGCTTCGACATCAAGATCGACAGCAGCAACAATACGCTGCAAGGCGTGCGCGACGCCATCAACAAGGCCAATGCCGGCGTCACCGCCAGCATCATCAATGACGGCTCAGGCGCACCCTATCGCCTGGTCCTGAACTCGAACAGTACCGGGGCCACCAACAGCATGCGCATCTCGGTCACTTCGAGCGACGGGACCAACGCGCTGTCCAATGTGGTTGCCAACGATCCGGCCGGCACGCAGAACATGCAGCAGACGGTCACCGCCCAGAATGCGGCGCTGACCGTCAACAATATCGCGATCCAGAGCGCCAGCAATCAGGTCTCTGGCGCCGTGCAGGGCGTGACGCTGTCGCTGGCACAGACCGGCACCAGCAATATCGTGGTCCAGCGCGACACCGCGTCGATCCAGAATGGCGTGCAGGCCTTCGTCACGGCTTACAACAACCTGCAGAATGCAGCCACCAGCCTGTCGGCCTATGATCCCGGCACGAAAACCGCCTCCCCCCTCACGGGAGACGGCGTGCTGCGCGTGATCCAGAGCCAGATCCGTGGCGTGCTCAACACACCGCAGCCGGGCAGCGGTGCCAGCGCCATCACCACGCTGACGCAAGTGGGCGTGACGTTCCAGCTCGACGGCACGCTGGCATTGGATTCGACCAAGCTGGCCAAGGCCCTGAAAGACAACCCGGCCGGCGTGGCCGCCGTGTTCGGCAATGACGACGGCAAAAGCGGCTACGGCAACCAGCTGAGCACGACCATCACGGCGCTGACCAGCAGCAAGGGGGCGCTGACGGCCGCCACCGATGGCATCAACCGCAGCCTGAAGGACCTGAGCAACCAGTACAGTGCGACCCAGGACCGCATCAACGCCACCGTAGCCAACTACCGCAAGCAGTTCACCCAGCTGGACGTGATCATGGCGCAGATGAAGAACACCAGCACCTACCTGACGCAGCAGTTCAACGCCCTGAACAGCTCATCGGGCAAGTAAGTCTTAACCGGGATCCGAACATCATGCACGCGCGCAACGCCATCAACGCCTACGCCCAGGTCAGCGTCCAGACCGGCGCCATGAGCGCCAGCCCGCACAAGCTGATCGCCATGCTGTACGACGGCGCGCGCGCGGCGATTGCGCGGGCCAAGTTCCACCTGGAAGGCGGCAACATTGCCGAACGCGGCAACGCCATCTCCAAAGCCATCGACATCATCGACAACGGCCTGCGCGCCGTGCTCGATCATGAGGCTGGCGGCGAGATCTCCGCCAACCTCGAGGCCCTGTATGAGTACATGGTGCGCCGCCTGATGCTGGCCAACCTGCGCCGCGACGCGGCCCTGCTGGCCGAGGTCGACACGCTGCTCGAAGGCCTGGCGTCGGCCTGGGCGCAGATCGACGACTCGGCCACGGCTGCCGAGCAGCAACCCGCCTTACAGGACAATTGACATGGCCTCCCTTCCCGAGTTTTCCCCGATCGTGGCCTGTTACGAGGAAGTCCTCGCACTTTCCGCGCGCATGCTCGAAGCCGCCCAGGCCGCTGACTGGGACACGGTCACCGCGCTGCAGCAGGGCTACCTGGCCCAGGTGGAGCGCCTGCGCCTGATGGACCATGAAGCACCGTTCTCCGATGCGGAGCGCATGCGCCGCTACCAGTTGCTGGACCGCATCCTGACGTATGACGCCCGCATCCGCGACCTGGCCGTGCCGCAGCTGAAACGGCTCGGCGAAAGGCTGGCCAGCTCGCGCCGCCAGTTTGAACTTTCCGCCGCCTACGGCGCCACGGCCTGACGCAGCCTGAGCGCTGCAGCGGGCGACACGCTCCTCTCATTCGGCTGCGGCTCGTCGTTCCCGCGCAGGCGGGAACCCAGTGACTATATAAGACGCTGGATTCCCGCCTGCGCGGGAATGACAGTCGTGCCTGAAGCCCTGAACCGTATTGCCGCCGCCTCCATTCTTTCGACCCGTATGACCGGCATCCATCTGCCTCCAGGCCTGGCACCCGGTCAGGCCCCAGACCCGCAATCCCTGCGCACTGCGATCGCCATCGACAAGCTCGCGGCGCTGCAACCCGTGCCCGAGGCCACGGAGGCGAATGTCCAGAACTCCACCGGCCAGGCGATCCGCCACAGCCAGAACGCCACCGGCCCCGGCGTTGCCGCGGGCCAGGCCACCTTGCTGCCGGGCACCTCGACGCAGGAATCACTGAGCGCGGCAGCGCGAGCCATCCTGGCAGTGATGGACGGTACCGAGGCGCAGCCGGTGCGCGGCGCCGGCCCGCTGCTGGCCGCAGCGCCCACGGCAGCTTCCGCGCAGGCCGCCGCGGCGGCTCTTGCCGATACACTCGGGCAGAGTGGATTGTTTTATGAATCGCATCTGGCGCAATGGGTTGCCGGCGCGCGCGAGTTGTCCGGCATCCGCCAGGAGCCGCAAGCGCAGGTCCCGGCACCGGCGCGAGCGACTCCGGGTGGCGCCGCGCAGGCCGCAACAACGCCACCATCCTTGCTACTGACCTATGACGGCGGCGCAGCAGCGGCAGAGCCCGCGCGGCCCTCGGCGCCGCCGCTGATTCCGGCCTCGCAGGTGCTGGCCGAGGCGCTGGCCGCGGCCGGCAATCCGCGCGTGGCCCACAGCCATGCGGCGGCGGAGCAGGCGCTGCGGCAAGGCACCGCCACCACGGCGGCCTACAGCCGCCAAGCCGAACCCGGCGCCCAGCGCCAGTCCGCAGCCGCGCTCGCCACGCAGGCCTACCAGACCACTGCGGAGGCTGGCGCCCGCACTGCTGCGCTGGACGCCCTCACCGCCCACGCGGCGCGCGCCCCGGCAAGCCTGCCGGACACCGGCTCGGTGGATGCCAGCCGGCAGGCCGCGGCAGCCGGCCCGGCCATTCATCCGGCAACCGAAAGCGTGGTCCGCCAGCAGCTGGAATTGCTCGCCACCCATCAGTTCCGCTTCTCGGGCGAGGCCTGGCCCGGCGTGCCGATGGAGTGGGAGCTATTGCGCGCGGATGCGGACAACCCGGCGCAGGCCCGTGGCGAAGCCGCCCGGCCGTGGTCAAGCCGCCTGCGGCTGCAGTTGCCGAGCCTGGGCATCGTCGAAGCCGTCCTGAGCCTGGGTCCCGCCGGGCTTGACGCCCGCGTGGCAACCCCCGAAACCGATGTCGCGGCACGTTTCATCGCGGCACGGCCGCTGCTGCGCAACCAACTGGAGGCGCAGGGCATCGTGCTGCAGCGCCTGAGCGTGCAGACTCAGGACAGCCTCGCCCAGGGAGAGACGCAATGAGCGAAGCGGCGGATGACCGCGGCACGGCGATCGCGCTGTCGTACCAGCACAGCGACAAGGCGCCGCGCGTGGTCGCCAAGGGCTATGGCGTGGTGGCCGAAGCCATCATCGCGCGCGCGCGCGAAGCGGGCGTCTATATCCACGATTCACCCACGCTGGTGAACCTGCTGATGCAGGTCGACCTGGACAGCCACGTGCCGCCGCAGCTCTATGTGGCCGTGGCAGAGCTGCTGGCATGGATCTACCAGCTTGAAGCGGGCCTGGACGCGGGCGCTGAAGCGCACGCCTGACCCGCCCCCCTTACGACAAAAGCCCCCGGCCGCTTGCGCGCGCCCGGGGGCTTTTCATTCAGGCAGCGGCGCACCCTTACACCGGCATATTCATCATCTCCTGATAAGCCGCCACCAGCCGGTTCCGCACCTGCACCCCGGTCTGGAACGACACGTTGGCCTTCTGCAGGTCGATCATCACGTCATTGAGCGCCACGCCCGGCTTGCCCAGTTCGAACGCCTCGGCCTGGCCGTAGGCGCGCTCCTGGGCGGCGTTGATGCGGCCCAGCGAGCGCTGCAGTTCGCCGGCAAAGCCGCCGCCGACCGGCGCGGCGGACTGGCTGGAGGGGTTGCCCGAGGCTGCCTGGGACATCCCGCGCAGTTGCTGCAGCATGCCCTCGATGGAAGAGATAGTGGTCATTTGGCTCGTCGGTGGCTTGTCGTATGCCGGCGTGCCGGCTCGGTTCGTCTTGTGGCGCGTCCCTTGCATCGCATGCCTGCCGGCAGGCAGGCAGGCCTCAGGCGGTTCGCACCCAGTTTCAGCCCCCGCAGAGTACCCCCCGCCCGCGCCGGCCCATGGGCCGAAATCGGACAAAAAACCGGGTCTATTCGCCCGATTGTCAGGCTCAGGTCTGGCCGATCATTGCCACCGTGCCGGAAGAGCGCGGGGCATCGCCCTGCGCAAGTGCCGGCAATCACCAGACAACCATCGATTCGGGAGTACGCGTGTTTTCTCTCCAGCGCAATGTGAGCCGTGCCGTGAGCCGAGCCGACGACCAAGGCGGTCAACATCGCCCATGCCGTCGCGAGCGTCGCGGCGACGGATCCGGAGCACGCGCATGACCGCGGCGGTGGCACTGCCCGGGCGCCCGGCCGAAATGCTGGAGCGCCTGAAGGCCAACCCTAAGCTGCCGCTGATGCTGGCCGGCGCGGCGCTGGCCGCCGCCATCGCGGTGGGCCTGCTGTGGTCGCGCAGCCCGGATTACAAGGTGCTGTACAGCAACCTGTCCGAGCGCGACGGCGGCGCGGTGCTGCAGTCGCTGCAGCAGATGAACGTGCCGTACAAGTTCGCCGAAGGCGGCGGCGCGGTCATGGTGCCGGCGGAGAAAGTGCATGAGACGCGCCTGCGCCTGGCTTCGCAGGGCCTGCCCAAGAGCGGCACGGCCGGCATGGAGCTGATGGACAACCAGAAGTTCGGCATCAGCCAGTTTGCCGAGCAGGTCAACTACCAGCGCGGGCTGGAAGGCGAGCTGGCGCGCTCGATCGAATCGATCGCGGCGGTGCAGTCCGCCCGCGTGCACCTGGCCATCCCCAAGCCGACGCTGTTCGTGCGCGAGCGCCAGAAGCCGACCGCATCGATCGTGTTGCAGCTGTACCCGGGGCGCGCCATCGATGAAGGCCAGGTCGCTGCAATCGGCCACCTGGTGTCGTCGAGCGTGCCGGAACTGACACCCAAGTCGATCTCGATCGTCGACCAGCACGGCAACCTGTTGTCGAACACCGGCAACGAGCGCATGCTCGACGCCACCCAGCTCAAGTACGTGCAGGCGCTGGAGCAGAACTACCTGAAGCGCATCGAAGCGATCCTGACGCCGATCGTCGGCAAGGACAACGTGCGCGCGCAGGTGACCGCCGACGTGGATTTCTCCGTCGTCGAGCACACTGACGAGAGCTACAAGCCCAACCAGGACCCGACCCGCACGGCGATTCGCAGCCAGCAGACCAGCGAATCGACCCAGCAGGGCGCGACGCCTCCGGGCGGCGTGCCCGGCGCACTGTCGAACCAGCCGCCCGCCGCCGCCGCCGCGCCCGTGACCACGCCGCAGACGCCGCGCGCGGGCCAGGCGCCCGGACAGGCCGGCGCCCCCGCCGCGGGCCAGCCCGGCCAGCCAGGCCAGGCGGCGCAGGGCGCCACTGCCGCCGCTTCCAGCGGCCCGAGCAGCAACCGCCGCGACTCCACCGTCAACTATGAGCTGGACCGCTCCGTGCGCCACGTGCAGCAGGCACCGGGCGGCGTGCGCCGGCTGTCGGTGGCGGTGGTGGTCAACTACCGCCAGCAGGCCGATGCCAAGGGCAAGCTCGTGGCCGAACCGCTGCCGCCGGGGCTGCTGGCGCAGATCCAGAACCTGACCAAGGAAGCGATGGGGTTCTCGGCCGACCGTGGCGACTCCATCAACGTGGTCAACAGCCCGTTCACCGCCGAGCGCGAAAAGGCCGAGCCCGAACTGCCGCTGTGGAAGCAACCCGACATGATTGAACTGGGCAAGACCCTCGCGGGCTACCTGCTGCTGGCACTGCTGGCCTTGTTTGCGTGGTTCAAGGTGGCGCGCCCGATCCTGCGCCGCTACACCACGCCGCCGCTGCCGGCGCCGGAGCCCAGGGACGAGACCGAGGCGGTGCTGCTGCCGCCGGAGGAGCCGGCCAGTCCGGAAATCCTGCGGCTTGCCGCCAAGTATGAAAGCGACCTCGCGCTGGTGCGCGACGCCGCACAGCGCGACCCGCGCCTGGTCGCCAGCGTGATCAAGAACTGGATTGCAGATGACAACCGCTAAGGGCATCTCTAAAGAGGTCCAGGCCAGCGGCCTGCAGAAGAGCGCCGTCCTGATGATGGCGATCGGCGAAGATGCCGCGGCCGAGGTGTTCAAGCACCTGTCGCAGCGCGAAGTGCAGGAGCTGGGGTCGGCCATGGCCACGCTCAGCTCGGTCACCCGCGAGGAAATGGCCGGGGTGCTGGGCGAGTTCCGCACCGAGACCGAGCAGTACCTGGCACTGAATGTCGACTCCGGCGCCTTTATCCGCAGCGTGCTGAACAAGGCGCTGGGCGAGGAACGCGCACAGTCGGTGATCGAAGACATCCTGGAATCGCGCGATCCGGGCGGTGGCATCGACTCGCTGAACTGGATGGACGCGACCGCGATCGCCGAGCTGATCCGCGACGAGCACCCGCAGATCATCGCCACCATCCTGATCCACCTGGACCGCCAGAAATCGTCCGAAGTGCTGGGCCTGTTCACCGACCGCCTGCGCAACGACGTGATCCTGCGCATCGCCACCTTCGGCGGGGTGCAGCCGGGCGCGCTGCAGGAACTGACCGACGTGCTGACCAAGCTGCTGGCGGGCCAGAGCCTGAAGCGCAGCCGCATGGGCGGCGTGCGCACCGCGGCCGAGATCATCAACCTGATGAGCACCGCGCACGAGGAAGCCGTCATCGACGGCGTGCGCCTGCACGACGGCGACCTGGCGCAGAAGATCATCGACGAGATGTTCCTGTTCGAGAACCTGATGGAGGTCGACGACCGCGGCATCCAGCGCGTGCTCAAGGAAATCGCCACCGAGTCGCTCATCGTCGCGCTCAAGGGCGCGCCGCAGGAACTGCGCGACAAGTTCATCCGCAATATGTCCACCCGCGCCGGCGAGATGCTGCGCGAGGATCTGGACGCGCTGGGCCCGGTGCGCGTGTCGCAGGTCGAGGCCGAGCAGAAGGCCATCCTGCAGGTGGTAAGACGCCTGGCGGATGCGGGCGAAGTGCAGATCGGCGGAGGCGACGATGCCTATGTCTGAGGCAAACCCCGAGCGCGGCCAGGCCGCACGCCGCGCGCAGCGCGGCGACCCGCTCTCCTCCCTTGCCGGCAACGGCGCAGCCGCCGACAGCGGTACCCCGGGCGGCTTTGCGCCGTTCGAGCCCCCGCGCCGCGCGCGTGGCGGCGCTGCCGGCTGGCAGCGCTGGCAGATGGGCTCGCTAGATCCCCGGGATACCGAGCTGCCAGAGGCCCTTGCCGCCATGCCCGCTGAGCCCGCGCCGCCGCCGATCGACTTCGAGGCCCTCGACGCGATGCGCGAAGGCGCGCGCAAGGAAGGCTATGCCCAGGGCTACACCCAGGGCCAGACGCAGGGCTACGGCGACGGCCACCGCGAAGGCTATGCGCGCGGCCTGGAAGCCGCCCGCAACGAGGCCGCGCAGCTGCAGGCGCTGGCCGGCAATTTCCGCAGCGCGCTTGGCGGCGTGGATGACCAGGTCTCGCGCGCACTGGTGTCGCTGGCGCTGGACGTGGCGCGCCAGCTGGTGCGCTCGGCGCTGGCGCAAGACCCCTCGGTCTTGCTGCCGGCGGTGCGCGAGCTGCTGACCAGCGAGCCCGCGCTGGCCGGAGCGCCCAGCCTGCTGCTGCACCCCGACGACGTGGCGCTGGTGGAAGCCCACCTGCACGGCGAACTGGCCGCCGCCGGCTGGACCGTGCGCGCCGATCCGTCGGTGGCGCGCGGCGGCTGCATCGCCAGTGCCGCCAGCGGCGAACGCGACGCCACGCTGCCCACACGCTGGACCCGCGTGGTCAAGGCGTTGGGCCGCGACGATCCGTGGGAGCCGCCGCATGCCTGACACCACCGCGCAAGCCACGCCCACGCCGATTGCAGACGCGGCGCTGGCCCACACGCAACGCTGGGTCGGCGCGCTGAACAGCGCCGCGGCCGGCATTGCCGGGCTCGACAGCAAGCGCAGCTGCGGCCGCCTGACGCGCGCCGCCGGGCTGGTGCTGGAAGCCGTAGGGCTGCGCCTGCCGGTAGGCAGCGACTGCCTGATCGAACTGCCCGCGGGACAATTCACCACTGACAGCAACGCCCCGCGCACCGCTGAAGCGGAAGTGGTCGGCTTTGGCGCCGACCGCCTCTACCTGATGCCGCAGTCAGACGTGGTGGGGCTGTTGCCGGGCGCGCGCGTCTACCCGCTGGAGCCGTCGCCGCAACCGGCCGGCACCACCACGCCGCGCGAGCCGGGCTCCAAGCGCCTGCCGGTCGGCGCCGGGCTGCTGGGCCGCGTGCTGGATGCCGCGGGCCGTCCGCTCGACGGGCTGGGCCCGCTCACCGCCGCCATGGAAGTGCCGCTGGCCGGCGAGCAGATCAACCCGCTGATGCGCGCCCCGATCGAGACCGTGCTCGACACCGGCGTGCGCGCCATCAACGGCATGCTGACCGTCGGCCGCGGCCAGCGCATGGGCCTGTTCGCGGGCTCGGGCGTGGGCAAGAGCGTGCTGCTCGGCATGATGGCGCGCTATACCAGCGCCGATGTGATCGTGGTCGGCCTGATCGGCGAACGCGGCCGTGAGGTAAAGGAATTCATCGAGAACATCCTCGGTCCCGAGGGCCGCGCGCGTTCGGTGGTGGTGGCAGCGCCCGCGGACACCTCGCCGCTGCTGCGCATGCAGGGCGCGGCCTATGCGACGCGGCTGGCCGAGTATTTCCGCGACCAGGGCCAGCACGTGCTGCTGATCATGGACTCGCTCACGCGCTACGCCATGGCCCAGCGCGAGATCGCGCTGGCCATCGGCGAACCGCCCGCCACCAAGGGCTATCCGCCCTCGGTCTTTGCCAGGCTGCCGACGCTGGTCGAGCGCACCGGCAACGGCCCCGAAGGCGGCGGCTCGATCACCGCGTTCTACACGGTGCTGACCGAAGGCGACGACCAGCAGGACCCGATCGCCGATTCGGCGCGCGCCATCCTGGACGGCCATATCGTGCTGTCGCGCAGCCTGGCCGAAGCGGGCCACTACCCTGCCATCGACGTCGAAGCATCGATCAGCCGTGCCATGACCGCGCTGATCCCGAACGAGCAGTTCGGCTCGGTGCGCCGCTTCAAGCAGCTGATGTCGCGCTACCAGCGCAACCGCGACCTGATCAGCGTAGGTGCCTACATGCCGGGCAACGACCCGGAACTGGATCTGGCGATCCAGCTGCACCCGCGCATGGAAGCCTTTTTGCAGCAGGATATCCACGAGCGCGCCGGCTACCACGACGCCATCGCCCAGCTTCACCGCCTCTTCGACAGGAGTGAACATGCTCAAGCATTCACCGCTTAACACGCTGGCTGACCTGGCCCAGACCGATACCGACACTGCCGCGCGCGAGCTGGGGCGGCTGCAGGGCTTGCGCACGCAGGCGGAGCTGCAGCTCAACCAGCTCACGCAGTATCGCCAGGAGTATCGCGAGCGCATGCAGGTAGTGGCCGCACAAGGCATGACCTCCAGCCGCTGGCAGGACTTCTCGCGCTTCCTGGATTCGCTCGACCAGGCCATCCGCCAGCAAGGCGCTGCGGTGGCCAAGGCCGAAGCGGACCTGCTCGCCGGCCGCAACCGCTGGCAGCACCAGAAGCGCCGCCTGAATTCATTCGACACGCTGATCGCGCGCGCCGAAGCGACGGAAGACCAGGTCGCCGCGCGCCGCGAGCAACGCGCCAACGACGAATACGCCGCCCGCCTGGCCCGCACCACGGCCAGCCGCCTGAGCGAAGCCTGAGCACCATCGGCCAGGCCAGACCCCGTAGCGAACCCCCATGATCGATATCAGCCAGATTGTCAGCAGCGCCGCCAATGCGGTAGCAGGCGCCAGGCGCGCCACCACCGAAGCGGCCGCGAGCGGCTTCGGCGGCGCGCTGTCGCGTGCCAGCGAAAACAACAAGGCTGCCACGCCGGCGCCCGCGGCTAAGGAGACGGCTGCGTGCGACCAGCCCGCATCGCGCCCGGCCGCGGCGCAAGCCGATGCCGGCAAGCCGCAGCAGGCCGCCGCAACCGGCAGGAAGCCCGCAGTCGGCCAGAAGGATAAGGACAAGGATCAGGAAGACACCACGGCGGCAACGCCGTCAGATGCTGCTGCTGCCGCCGCTGCAGCGGCCGCACTGGCGCAGATGCTTCCCGCCACCGCGCCGGCCAGCCCCTCCGCCACGCCAGCCGGCACGGCAGGCACCGCCGTTGCCGCCGTTACCGATGGCGGCGGCGCCGCGGCACTGCAGGCGGCGCTGGCAGCTGCCACGCAAACCCCTGCGGCGGATGCCCGGGCTGAAGCCAGCCCGGCTGCTGCCGTGCTCCCGCCGGACACGCTGCACGTGGCGACCACCGAAGCCCGGCCCGCGCAGCCTTCGGTAGCCGACACGCTGGCCACCATCGCCTCGCAGCGCGCCACGATGCAGGCCGGCGCCACCGCAGGCACCGACGGCAAGGCCGGCACCACGCAGGCCGTCGCGGGCCACATGCCCGCCGCCCCGCCACAGGACACCTCGGGTCAGAACGCCGCCGGTTCGGGCAACCGCCCTGACAGCGGCCTTGGCCAGCACCGCGCCGATCCGCTTGCCGCCAGCACCGGCGCGCCGGATGCCAAACCCGCGGCAATGCCGTTCGCCGCTGCGCCGGCTGCCGCCCGTACCGGCGAAACTACCGCGGCCAGCCCCGACAACACACAAGCGCTGGCCGCCGCGCTGGCCGGCCAGCCAACCCCGTCGGCAGCCGCCGCCGCGGCCGCTGCCGTCAGCCGCCCCGTGGTCGCCCCGCCGCTGTACGACAGCCAGTGGCCGCAGGCCCTCGGGCAGCAGATGATCCGCCTGGGCACGCAAGGCCAGCAAAGCGCCGAGCTGCAGCTGAACCCGCCCGACCTGGGACCGCTGAAGGTGGTGCTCAACGTGGTCAACGACCAGGCCCAGGCCCAGTTCGTCTCGCCCCACCAGGCCGTGCGCGCCGCGGTGGAGGCAGCGCTGCCGCACCTGCGCACCGCGCTGTCGGAGAATGGCATCCAGCTTGGACAGACTTCGGTGGGCGCAGACGGATTTGCCGGCCAGGCGGGAAATGGGAACGGACAGCAACAGCAGGCGCCGGGAAATGGGCGGGGGCAGTTCAGCCTGGGCACCGGTAACCTCGCATCTGCTGAGCCGGCACCAGCGGCCATCGCTGCGGCTCGGCCCATGCGAGTGCTTGGGCGTGGTGAAATCGATACGTTTGCCTGAGCACACGCTGCGCAGCGTGTGCAAGTAGGCCGCCTGACAGGCGGCCTTTTTCATGTCGAAGACCGGCACGCTACATTGCGCACCCGTTCCGGGAATCGTGCATTTCCTCACAATCCTGCAACCAGAGTTAACAGATTGCTGCTAGAATCAGTAAACATTTTTGCTTACCCTTGATCTCCCCTGAGGTGCAGGAGAATCCGGGTGAAGCAGAGCGAATTCCGGCGATGGCTCGCCGGCCAGGGCGCGACCTGCAGTGAAGGCGCGAAGCATGTGAGGGTGTATCTCAATGGCAGGCAGTCCACGCTGCCACGGCATCCCAGCCATGAGATCCGGGTTGCGCAAGGCGATTCTCAAGCAACTCGGCCTGTCATGAATCTCCAGTCTCACGCCCAGACGTGCCCTTGTCGTTACAGGAGTCCCAAAGTGCTGCGTTTCCCCGCCAACATCGTCCCGGATGGCAATGGCTTTGTCGTGTCGTTTCCCGATATTCCGGAAGCCCTGACCAGCGGCGACACCATCGAGCAAGCCCGCGAGATGGCCGCCGATGCGCTCGCCACGGCCATGGAGTTCTATTTCGAAGATGGCCGACCGGTGCCGCTGCCGTCGAAGGCAAAGCGCGGCCAGCATCTGGTTGAACTGCCGGCCAGCGTGTCCGCGAAGGTGCTGCTGCTCAACGAGATGATCGCGCAGGGCGTGACGCAGGCCGAACTGGCGCGCCGGCTGCATACACGCAAGCAAGAGGTACAGCGTATCGTCAACCTGGACCATGCGACCAAAATCGATACGATCGAGGCCGCCTTCCGGGCGCTGGGGAAGCGGCTGGAACTGACGGTCGCCTGACCGCCCCTGGGCGCCCGCAATCTCTCACTCCATGACTTTCGACCTGTTCGACGACCTGCCACCGAGCGGCCCTGCCACTCCCGCCGTCGAGCCCCTCGCCGACGGGGCGGCAGTCCTGCGCGGCGCGGCCCGGCCCGATGCCGAAGTGCTGCTGGCCGACGTCCAGGCAATCATTGCCATGGCTCCCTGGCGGCACATGGTCACTCCCGGCGGCCTGAAGATGTCAGTGGCGATGACCAACTGCGGCGCTGTCGGCTGGGTCTCCGACGCGCGCGGCTACCGCTATGACCCGATCGATCCGCTGAGCGCAAACCCGTGGCCGGAGATGCCGGCGAGTTTCCGGCAACTGGCCGCCACCGCCGCGGCGCAAGCGGGATTTGCCGGTTTCGAGCCGGATGCCTGCCTGATCAACCGCTATGCGCCCGGCACCCGGCTCTCGCTGCACCAGGACCGCGACGAGCGGGATTATGGCGCGCCCATCGTCTCGGTCTCGCTGGGGCTGCCCGCGGTGTTTCTGTTCGGTGGCATGCGCCGCGCGGACAAGCCGCAGCGGATACGGCTGGCGCATGGGGACGTGGTGGTGTGGGGCGGGCCGTCGCGGCTGGCCTTCCACGGCGTGGCGCCACTGGCCGATGGCGATCATCCGTTGCTGGGACGGCTGCGCATCAACCTGACGTTCCGCAAGGCGCTGTAGCCAGCATCGCCTTGGCACTTTGCCGGGTGTTTTCTACAGTCAATGGACTGTCCTGAACGCCACCGAGCAAAGGCCCACATCATGCATCTCGACGGTTCCTGCCATTGCGGCGCGATCCACTTCTCGCTCGAGTCCGATTCACCCTATCCCTATATGCACTGCCATTGCTCGATCTGCCGCAAGACAGCGGGGGGCGGCGGCTATGCGATCAACCTCGGCGGCGACGCCGCCACGCTGCGCGTGCGCGGGCGCAAGCACCTGGGCGTCTATCACGCGGTGCTGCGCGAGCCCGGCCAGCGCGCGCGGCGCTCGCCGGCGCAGCGGCACTTCTGCGTGAAGTGCGGCAGCGCGCTGTGGCTGTGGGACCCGCGCTGGCCCCATCTGGTGCATCCGCATGCATCGGCCATCGACACGCCGCTGCCGCGCCCGCCGGAGGTGGTGGAGGCTGCGCTGGATTCTGCCGCACCGTGGGTGGATGTGCCCAGGGGCAAAGGCCATGTGCACTGCGACACGTGGCCGGATGAATCGCTGGCGGACTGGCACAAGCGGCACGGCTTGTTGTCGCGCAGAACGGCTTGCGTTCGCGATATGAACGTTTTCATCGAGAGATCTTAGTCTTTCTTCCTGACGCGGCAGATGCAACGGTTTGCGCGCCGCACGCATTGCCTCGCGCGGCGCGCACCAGTATCTTCTGGCAACGACCACAAAGAACAAGCCAGGGAGAGCCATGCCGCAAGGCGCCGACGGGGCAGCCAGGGAGCGCCGCATCCAATCCGCACGCTGGGCCGGCATCGCCGCGCTGCTGGCTGCCGTGCTGTGGTGCATGCCGGTGGCCGCCCTGGCGTGGGTGGCCGGCAACGGCGGTGAAGCCACGGCTACCACCAGCGTGGTGCCGGCCAGCAGTACCTCGACGGGGCCCTACCGCGGCTACGTCGGGCCGCCGGCGCAGCCTGACAGCGGCGAACCCGCCAGCGCTGCCCCACGCCAATGGGACCGCGCGCTGCCGTTCTTTGCCCAGCGCGTGATCGACAAGGGTTATGACCTGCCCAATCCCTACGACATCGGCTATTCGTATTTCGACGGGCAACAACGTTATCAGCTCAGCGGACTGAGCGTATCTGCGGGCAGCGCGCCGCTGCGCGGTGCGGACTTTGTGCGCTTCGACCAGTCGCGCATTCGCAATACCTCGAACCAGGTCCAGGTGGGCGCGTGGCTGTTTCCGTTCATGAACATCTATGGAATGCTCGGCACGGTGCGGGGCAGCGGCGATATCGGCATCAGCTTTTCTTCGCTGACCGACCTGGAACGCTTCTTCGGCATCGATATCGGTTGCGGCGGGCGCCGGCCGCGCCCGGATTGCGGCAAGGCGGTCCGGCTGCCGACACAGCATGCCAGCTACAGCGGGCACTCGTACGGCGCCGGCTTCACGCTGGTGGGCAGCTATGGCGATCTTTTCTTCTCGCTGCCGGTGACGTTCACCGTGTCCGACATCTCCATGTCCGAAACGCCGGTCAAGTCGTTCAATATCGGCCCTCGCGTGGGCTGGAACTTCCGCCTGGGCCGCTTCGGCGTGCTGACGCCTTACGTCGGCGCGACATGGTTCCAGACCCATGCCAGCATCACCGGGCATTTCGACGTGCCGGTGCCGGGCACCGACCAGACGCAGCGGCTGAACTACAAGATCGATGAGAAGGTGGTGGGCACCTGGAGCGGTTCGGTCGGCATGAACTGGACCGTCAACAAGTACGTGGGGCTGCTGGTGGAAGTCGGCTACGGCTACAACCGCAACAACGTGATCGCTACCGGATTCCTCCGCTTCTGACGCAGGCAACACCATGTCCTACACCCTCCGCTGCCTTGCCGCCACCCTCGCCCTGCTCTGCGCCTGCGCCCCGGCGCACGCGGACGAGCCGGGCTGGATGGACCGGCTGCTGACCAGGCTTGGCGCGTCCAAACAGGTGGACCTGAGCCACGGCATGGACTGGGGCGTGCTGCCCGGGCCGTTCTACAACCCGGAGATGGGGCTTGGCATCGGCATGGCGGCGATCGGGCTGTACAAGCCGGCCAATGCGGCATCCGACACGCAGATTTCCACCCTGAACCTGCACGGCTTTGTCACCACCCGCGGCGCCATCGGGCTGGGCGTGGACAACACCACCTTCTTTGCCGACGACAGCTACCGCTTCGTGATCACCGGCGCGGTGGTCAATATGCCAACCTCCTATTGGGGAGTCGGCTATGACCGCGCCGTCAACGATGCCAACAAAGAAGGCTACACCCGGCGCGAGTTCTTCCTGCAGCCGCGCATGCTGATGCGCGTGCGTCCCAACACCTACATCGGCGCCGGCATCTCGGTGCAGAATGACGACGCCAACAGCCTGCAGCGCGGCGCCGCCAGCGCGCTCGCCACCGACCCCAACGGGCCGCACGTGTTCAGCTCGGGCGTGACCGCGCATTTCTCGTACGACACGCGCGACTTCCTGCCCAACCCCTATTCCGGCCAGGCGCTGATCGCCAATGCCGCGGTGTACCGGCGCGGGCTGGGCAGCAATACCGATTTCGAGACCCTGGAGTGGTCCTACGACCGCTACTACCGGATGCGCGAGCGCGATGTGCTGGCCTTCGACATCTATGGCCGCTTCAGCTGGGGCGACGTGCCGTGGAACATGCTGTCGCAGCTGGGCGACAACAAGCGCATGCGCGGCTACTTCCTGGGGCAGTACCGCGATCGCAATGTGATCGAGGCACAGGTGGAATACCGGCTGCATATCGCCGGCCGGCAAGGGATGGTGTTCTGGGCCGGCACCGGGGCGATCGCGCCCAAGCCGGGCGACCTGGCCTCGGCGCACTGGCTGCCCAATGCGGGCATCGGCTACCGCTTCGAGTTCAAGCCGCGCGTCAATGTGCGGCTCGATGCCGGCTTCGGGCGGCAGACACGCGGGGTCTACTTCCAGATCAATGAAGCGTTCTGACCAGAGCCTGTTGCCCATCAAATCCTGACTGTCGTTCCCGCGAAGGCGGGAACCCAGTGACTTCTTCCCCAAAGGGGATGTGACAGACGCTGGATTCCCGCCTTCGCGGGAATGACGGTCAATTATCGCAAGGGATCGATCAGGCCGGCAGGAACCCTTCGACCGTCAGGTAGCGCTCGCCGGTGTCGTAGTTAAAGCCAAGCACGCGCGCGTTGGCGGGCAGCTCGGGCAGCTTCTGCGCGATCGCGGCCAGCGTGGCGCCGGACGAGATGCCGACCAGGATGCCCTCCTCGCGCGCGCAGCGGCGCGCCATCTCGCGCGCGGGCTCGGCATCGACCTGGATCACGCCGTCGAGCAAAGACGTATCAAGGTTCTTCGGGATAAAGCCCGCGCCGATGCCCTGGATCGGGTGCGGCGCCGGCGCGCCGCCGGAGATCACGGGCGAGGCCACCGGCTCGACGCCAAACACCTTCAGCTGCGGCCACTTGTCCTTGAGCACCCTGGCGCAGCCCGTCAGGTGGCCGCCGGTGCCGACGCCGGTGATCAGCACATCCAGCCCCTCGGGGAAATCGTTCAGGATTTCCTGCGCGGTGGTGCGCACGTGCACATCGACATTGGCCGGGTTCTCGAACTGCTGCGGCATCCATGCGCCCGGGGTGGCGGCGACCAGTTCCTCGGCGCGCGCGATCGCGCCCTTCATGCCCTTCTCGCGCGGGGTCAGGTCAAAGGTGGCGCCATAGGCCAGCATCAGGCGGCGGCGCTCCACCGACATGCTGTCCGGCATCACCAGCACCAGCTTGTAGCCCTTGACCGCGGCCACCATGGCCAGGCCGATGCCGGTGTTGCCCGAGGTCGGCTCGATGAGGGTGCCACCCGGCCTGAGCACGCCGCGGCGCTCGGCGTCTTCCACCATCGACAGCGCGATGCGGTCCTTGATCGAGGCGCCGGGATTGCTGCGCTCGGACTTGATCCACACCTCGTGCCCGCTGCCAAACAGGCGGTTGATGCGGATATGCGGGGTATTGCCGATCGTCTGCAGGATGTTCTGGACCTTCATCGTGTTCTCCGGGGCGGGCGCGGTGCGGCCAGCCGGGAGGGCAGCGGCACCGCAGGATCGAATGACCGGGCGATTTTAGTGCAAAGCGCCCACCGGGCTGCTTGCAGCTTACTTGCGGAACACCAGGCTGAAGTTGTTGGCCGGCATCGGCACAGGCTCGTCGCAACGCATGCCCTGCGCCTCGCCCAGCGCGATCACGGCCTCCATGTCGCGCACGCCCCAGTCGGCATCGGTGGCGCGCAGCTGCGCGTCGAAGGCCGCGTTGCTGGGCGCGGTGTGCGCGCCGCCGCGGCGATAGGGACCGTACAGGAACAGCACGCCGCCCAGGCCCAGCAGCTTGCCGGCGCCCTCGAACAGCGCCTCGGCAGCGGCCCACGGGGCGATATGGATCATGTTGATGCACACCACCGCATCCGCGGCATCAATGCCCCACGGCTGGCGGCAGACATCCAGCGCCAGCGGCGCGCGCACATTGGCCAGGCCCGCATGCGCGGTCCACGCGGCGATCGACGCGCGCGCGGCGGCTTCCGGATCGCTAGGCTGCCAGCTCAGCCCCGGCAGCGCCGCCGCGAAGTGCACGGCGTGCTGGCCGGTGCCGCTGGCAATTTCCAGCACCGTGCCGCCCGCGGGCAGGACGTTGCGCAATACCGCAAGGATAGGCTCGCGGTTGCGCTCGGTGGCGGGCGCCATGCGGCGTGCGTCGGGATCGTGGGTCGAGCCGGTCATGATGGCATGCTCAGCGGGGGAAAGCGGCTAGCGTAGCAGATTCGGCGCGCGGGCGGCGGCGCCCGCCGGGATGCGATAGATCAGGCGCTCATACTTGCGCGTCGTGGCTTGCCCCACGACCACGCCACCCAGCGATTCGGCAATGCGGCGGCTGGGCCAGTTCTGCTCAGCGACGGGATAGACCAGATGCGATGGCGCCAGGTTAGCCAGCGCCCAGTGCGCCACTGCAGTCACGGCCTCCCTGCCGTAGGCATGGCCGTGGCAGTCCTCTCTGATCCAGATGCCCAGTTCCGGCGCAGTCGTGTCGGCATGATGGAGGCCGGCCAGCCCCAGGAACAGGCTGTCATCGGCACGGCGGATGGTGAAGACGAACTCCGAGCCGCCAGCCATGTTGGCCAGCCATCCTTGCCAGACCGCTTCGAATGCCCGCAGCGATGGCGCCGGCTCCCAGTCCATGAACCGGGCGAGGGTCGGGGTGATGCAGGGGAATGCCTCGATCGCGTCGTCGCCACGAAAGGGCAGCAGGGTGAGGCGCGCGGAGCGGATATTCGGATGCTGATCAGGCATGACTGGCAGCGAGGTCGGCATGATGCCGGAACTGCCATGTTAAACGATCGCGCCGCAATGAGAACGGCGGGCCGAAGCCCGCCGCCGTCATCCGCGCACTAACCGCGGCGCGTATCAGGCCTTGGCCAGCTTGACGCCGGTCGGATCGGCCGTCAGGTAGCCCACGGCAGCACCGAAGCGGTCCTTGTACCTGGCGCGCACCAGCGGGTCCAGCTGCGCCTTCACCTTGTCGTGCAGCGGCGTCTCCCAGTCACCGGCGTGCTGGAAGTTGCTCATCACATAGGTCCAGCCGTTGATCTCGTCCACCGCATGCAGGCCCGTGGATTCGGCGCCGACCGGGCACGACAGCACGCGGCTGAGCACCTTGGTGTCGACGTTGTAGGCCCACAGGAAGTTGTTGACGTGGGTGTTGCTGTCCTCGCCCACAAACAGCGTGCGCAGCTTCTCCGAGAACTTCAGGTTGTCCGGCGTGGCGATCTTGTCGGGGTTGGCAAAGTTGCCCAGCGCGTCCTGCTGCTTCATCTTGCCGCCGCCAAGGTCTTCGCTGATCAGCGCGGGCACGGCGGCCATGTCGGCCGGCACCCATTCGCTGCTGATGGCCGTGCCGGTCTTGTCGGCCTGGCCGCCCTTCAGGTTCAGCTCATAGACCGCGCCGGAGTAGGGGCCTTCCACCTGGATATCGCCGGCGTTGGCGGCATTGCCCTTGAGCATGCTCGACTCGATGCGGGACATCGCCGAATAGGCCTTTTTGTCCTTGATGTTGACGGTGGTGCCTTCCATCTTGGTGAAGCCCAGGCTGCCGCCAACCAGCGCGGCGTAGCGGTGGGTTTCCAGGAATGCCGCGGCCTTTTCCATGCCCGGCATCAGCTTCACCCAGTTCGGCTTGCCGTTGTAGAGGATGCGGGTGTAGCTGGCGTCGGCCGGGTCGGCGGTCTTGACGTCCATGATGTTGGCCAGCTTGATGCCGCCGTCGACCAGGGCGCGGATTTCGGCGCTGGTGGCGCTGCCCAGCCTGATCCACGACAGCGTGGCGCTGCCCGGGCCCACGCCCGAGGTCTGGTTCCACTTGGCCACGTACAGCGTGCCGGAGGACAGGTCGCGGGCGCGGTCGGCGATAAACAGGAACAGGCCGCCGTTGGTGGCATCGTCGCCCATCAGCACGGTGCGCTCGTCGGGCATGACCTGCACCAGCTCGTGCGAGATGCGGCCCAGGCAGTAGTGCTTCTTGATGGAGCCGGTGCCGTCCGGGTTGACCGTGACTTCGGGCAGGTGGCCGTAGTTGTAGGCGTTGGCGCGGGCCGGATCGCCGTACAGGTTCTGGCTGTAGCCCTGCAGCTGCTTGACCGCGTTGGCGTCCATCATGTCGGTCTCGTACTCTTCGCTCGACAGATGGGTGTTCCACGGCGACAGGCTGGCGCCGCAGGTGATCCACAGGCCGTTGACGCCCGAGGTGTCGACGTTGTGGTACTTGACCGGAGTCAGCTTGCCGGTGGCCGGGTCCTGGTCCAGCGTCACCACCGCGATCGGCGACGGCAGCAGGCCGTACATGCTGGCATTGCCCTGGTTGCGCGTGGTGTATTCGAACTGCACCACCGCGAACACCGTCTTGCCCTTGACGCCCGGGACGGTCGGGTTGGCCAGCGTCAGCAGCGAGCTGCCGTCCGGTGCATCGGAGAAGAACTGGCGTTCCTTGCCGGCCACGGAGGTGTCGATGATCGGCTTGTTGTTGATGTCGTAGTAGCCGCCGGCCAGGATGGCGCCGCCCTTGCCGTCCGGCACGGTGTCGCCGGTGATGAAGAACGGCTGGAAGGCCAGCTTGTAGGTCTGGCTGCTGCCGTCGCTGAACGACACCTTGAGGCTGGAGCCCACCGTGGTGGACGCCATGGCGTCCGGCGTGGCCAGCGTCGGCGCGCTCATGCCAACGAATTCGGCGGTGGTAAACGTGGCGGCCCGGGCCGGCGGAACGGGCGCGGCGACAGCGTCTTCGCCACCGCCGCAGCCTGCCACCAGGCCGACGGAGGTCAGGCCAAGCGGCAGCATCGGCGCGCCGGCCAGGATCTTCAGGGCCTTGCGGCGGCCAACTTTGGGTTGTTCAAGCATGGTCTCGATCCGGGAAGAGGAAGGGATATGTTGTTCACTGCGTATTTGCGCCGCTCCCGCAGGCGGGACCGGGCACCTGTTGGCACAGGCGGGCGGCGGGCGGCATTGCGCACAACCGGAGCGGATCGTAGGCCCCTTTTGTGACAGCATGTTGACTACATAAGACATTTACCCGGAGATGCCTGGGCCGCCGGGCCCGCTGCGGTACACTCCCCGTTTGCTTTGCCGCGGCCTGACAGGCGCGGATCCCTGCCCCAGCTTTCAGCCTCTTCGCTTGCCCACCTACACGCTAGCCGCCCCCGTTCACGCCGAGATCGAGATCCGCAAGAGCCGCTTCCTGGCGCTGGCGCGGCCCGTTGCCGACCGCGACGCCGCCATGGCGGCGCTGCAGGCGCTGCGGGCCGAACACCCGACCGCCACCCACGTCTGCTGGGCGCTGCTGGCCGGCGGCGCCTCGGGCATGTCCGACGATGGCGAACCCTCTGGCACGGCGGGACGGCCAATCCTGGAAGTGCTGCGCCACCATGACCTTGACGGCGTGCTGGCGGCCGTGGTGCGCTATTACGGTGGCGTCAAACTGGGGGCTGGCGGGTTGGTGCGCGCTTACACCGACGCCATAGCGGCAGCGCTGAAAACCGCCGAGCGCGTGGAACGCATCGCCTACGGCACCCTGACGGTGGCCGTGGACTATGCCGATGAACCGCGCGTGCGCCGCTGGCTGGACTATGAGGCGCAACCGGGCTGCACCCTGGCCGACACCGCCTACGGCGCGCTGGCCACGCTGGTCCTGCGCATGCCCGCGACACAACTGGACGCCGCGCGCGACGCACTGCGGGATGCGACCCATGGGCGCGCTCAGTTTCCGGAAGCGGAGGATGAGACGCATGGCTGAGCACGCTCCGACCCTGCCGGACGACAGCACCGAATTCACGGCGCACGTGCTGCCGGGAGACACCCGCTTCGCCGCGCCGGCCGGGCTGAGCCTGCTGGAAGCCGCACTGCTTGAAGGCGTGCCGCTGCCCAACTCCTGCCGCAACGGCACCTGCCGCGCCTGCGCCAGCCGGTTGCATGCGGGGACGATCCGCTACCGGATCGAATGGCCGGGGTTGAGTCTGGATGAGAAGGAAGAGGGGCTGATCCTGCCTTGTGTGGCTTGTCCGGCCAGTGATGTCGTGTTTGAGCCGGTAAGTCTCGGGTAGGCGTGATCAGATAAGGCGAACAGGCCCGGGGTACTGGGCAACGAGCTGGTCTGACGTCAGCAGCGTAATGCCTTCGACGGTCGCCTGAGCCACCAGGAGCCGGTCAAAAGGATCCTTGTGAATCGGGGGGAGGCAATCAATCGCCACCGCGTGTTCGCTGCCGATCGGGAGTTCACTGTAGCCGTTGTCAAGCAAGCCTCTGCGCAACACTCGGGCATCGACCTGAAAATCCGCGCGGCCAAGCCCTTGCTTGATCGCGACCTCCCATAGACTGGCCGCGCTGAAAAAAAGCTCTGTGTCCTCGTTACCTAGTATCGCCTGCGCGTCGGGCGACAAGCGCGCAGGGATCAAGGCCGCCCATAGCAAGAGGTGGGTATCGAGCAAGACTTTCATGACTCGCCGCCGAACATGGCTTCAATCTCACGCTGGCCCATGCGATCAAAGTCATCGGGCACCTGACCCTGGCCGGCCATGAACCCCAGCCGCTTGACCTGGTTAGCTTCCGGCGCATTCAAGGCAACGACCTTCACGAGCGGCTTGCCTGCCTTGGCAATCACAAATGGCTCCCCCTTGGCTGCCTGGTCAACCAGCCGGGAGAGATGTGTCTTCGCGTCGTGGATATTGACGGTTTGCATAGCGTCACCCGTTAAACTAAGTTTACTTAGTCTAGTCCGTCTGCATTCTCAAGGCAATAGCCGTTTATCTAAACTCCAACCGCCAGAAAAAACCGCAACGCCAGCTTCAATCCATCCGGCCCCGCCGGATCCGAAAACGCCTGCCCGCCGGCCCCGCCGCTCCACGCGTGGCCCAGTCCTTCCATCCGCACCAGGCGCAGGTAGGGCGACTTGCCCTCGGTCCAGTCGAACACATCCATGGCACGGCGCATGCCGCGCTGGATACGCCGTGCCGGCACCGCGGACAGCGGGTGCGCATCTTCCGGCTGCAGGTGCATCCACATGCCCGCCGCGGCGGTGGCGTTGCTGAAGTCGACCACGTGGTCGGCATCGCCATGCAGCAGCAGTAACGGCGGCGGGCGGCGCCCGGCCAGCCCGGACCGCAGCGCCTGCATGGCCTTGGCATCGGGTCCGCGCTGCCCGCGCATGGCGCGCGCAGCCTGGGCGGCATTGTTGGCGCTCCAGGGCGCCGCGCCAGAGTGCGAGCCGACCGCGGCAAAGCGCCCCGGATAGCGCAGCCCCAGCATCAGCGCCATCGCGCCGCCCGCGGACAGCCCCAGCACGCTGATGCGGTCCGCGGCAACCGGATGGCGGCGGCAGGCCTGGTCGATCAGTGCCATCAGCAGCCCGGCCTCGATGCCACCCTGCGCGGCGGGCCGGAACCAGTTCCAGCAGCGCTGGGCATTGGCCTGCGAGGCCTGCTCGGGCAACAACACCACCCAACCCGATTCCCGCGCCACCGCGGCCGCGCGCGTGACCGCGGCAAAGCTGGCGGCGTCCTGGCCGCACCCGTGCAGCAGCACCAGCAGCGGGGCGCGCCGCGACGCGGTGACGCCAGCCGGCACGAAGATGCGGTAGCGGCGCGGCGCCAGCGGGGTGCCCCAGGCACCCTCTTCCCAGCGGCCGTTGCCACGGCTTTGCGGCGCCTGCACCGGCGATACCACGCCCGACAGCGCGCGCTGCGTGGCGGCCGTGACCGCAGCCGATTGCTTCACCGCGTTGCGCACGATGGCCTCGGTCATCGGCCCGGTCAGGTTCTTGTTGACGGCGCGCTGCACCTGGCGCGCATTGCGGGCCGCGACCTGGTTCAGCGTGGACCAGAGTTTCGCGCCGGGTGAGCGGGGCATGCGGCATCCTGTCGGCTGGGGTAACCGCTACATCATATGCCGTGCGGCAGGCGCACCTTGCATGCAACGCGCGCCGGATGACTGCCTACAATGCAAGGGCTGTGTCGCGCCGAGACACGGACAGGAGGCAAGCATGAGCCATGAGACAAGCGAGTTCAGGCCCCTGGATCCGGGCCGCATCAACCTGATGGATCCGCTTGAAGTGCAGTACTGGTGCCGGGAGCTGGGCTGCAGCACCAGCGACCTGGAAATCGCCGTCGATGAAGCAGGCGACCATATCTCCGCAGTGCGCGCGCAACTGGAATCGAAACAGGCCGGCGCGCGGCCTGGCTGAAATCCCGAGACTAACGGTGGCAGGCAGACATCCCCGCCTGGGTGGGGATGTCTGTGGCGCCCTGCGCCCCCGGCTTGCCACGTGAGATGTCCACCCTGCGTCCGTTCCATGACGGCATGCGCAGCACGCATCAATCGTGAGCGTGCATGCAGCCCGTACTCCTGTTAAACGCAGTGCAGACCGGAGTTCAGCAATACCTTATTCGCTGGACGGCAGTTTTGCTGCATGATTTCCGGCCCGGGCAACGACCCGGCACTCAAGACTGGGACAGCTTGATAACACCATGTCGGAAAACAAGGGGTTGCCAACACTAGGACGCATCGAGAATGAACAACAGGCTGCCGATTTTCACGCTTTGCGCCACCTTGCTTGCACCTGCCGCGTGGGCCGGCAATGACCCGCACTGGAGCTACACGGGACCAACCGGCACCAGCCACTGGGCCGAGCTGGACCAGGACTACCAGACCTGCGCACTGGGCAAGCACCAGTCGCCCATCGATATCCGCACCGGCAAGGCCCGGCCCGCGGACCTGAAGCCGATCGGCTTTGGCTACGCCGCGGCGCCCGGCACCGTGGTCAACAACGGCCATACCGTGCAGGTCAACCTGCCCGCCGCTGGACAGATCGAGCTGGACGGCGTGCCCTACAAGCTGCTGCAGTTCCACTTCCACACGCCCAGCGAAGAGAAGATCAACGGCAAGACTTATCCGCTGGTCGCGCACCTGGTACACCAGAATGCCGAAGGCAAGCTGGCGGTGGTGGCCGTGCTGTTCAAGTCCGGCCGCGAGAACGCGGCGCTGCAGCCGGTCTTTGCCGGCCTGCCGGCCAAGGCCGGCGAGTCGCGCGAACTGGCCGCGCCGCTGGATGTGGCAACCCTGCTGCCGGCAAGCCAGGCGTACTGGGCCTTCACCGGTTCGCTGACAACGCCGCCGTGCAGCGAGGACGTGCGCTGGCAGGTGCTAAGGACCCCGGTTGAAGTGTCGCCGGCGCAATTGGCGGCGTTCCGCGCGCTGTATCCGATGAACGCGCGCCCGGTGCAGCCGCTGAACGGGCGCACGGTTCGGGTCAGTCGCTAAAAACTGCGCCCTGTTTGCGCCCTCTTTGCACGCGGAAGAGGGCGCAACCCCGCTGCGTGCTCAGGACAACCCCCGCATCGCCAGCTCCCCGCCCAGCACCAGCAGCCCGCAGAAGAACAGCTTGCGAAAGCGTTCGGCGCTGATCCGGTGGCGCAGCCACTGGCCCAGGAACATGCCGCCAAGCGCGGGCACCAGTGCCAGCGCCGATGCACCCAGCACCGGCATGTGCAGCAGCGACCCGCCCATGGCCAGGCTCACCGCCAGCGCGATGGTCGACACCGTGAACGACAGGCCCAGCGCCTGCACCAGGCTTTCCTTGTCCAGCCCGAGTCCCTGCAGGTAGGGCACGGCCGGGATCACGAACACGCCGGTCACTGCGGTGATGCCGCCCGTGACCAGCCCGACCAGCGGGCCGAGCCACCACTCCGCCCGAGCCGGCACCGTCAGCCTGACCGCCGCCAGCCCGACCACCGCGTACAGCACCAGCGCAACGCCCAGCGCGGCGGTCGCATGCGTCATCATGCCGGCGGGCACCAGCGCCGCGCACAGCCAGGTACCGGCGCAGATCGCCACCAGCATCGGCCACAGCCGCTGCACCAGCAGGCCGAAGCGCGGGCCGCTGAACAGTTGCACCACGTTGGTCACCATCGACGGCGCCACCAGCAGCGCGGCCGCCTGCGCGGGCGGCATCACCAGCCCCAGCATGCCCACCGCGACCGTGGGCAAGCCCAGGCCCACCACGCCTTTGACAAACCCCGCCAGCAGGAACGTCATGCCGATAAAGGCGGCCTGAGTGCCGATCGATGCCATCGTCATCGCCCCCTTTCTCAGCCTGCCTTGTGGTCGTGCACCGCGCGGCTGTCCGCCGGCGCCTCGCCGCGCTCGTCGAGCCCGTAGTCGCGCAGCACCTGCGCCACGCGCAGCCGGTAGCCGGCAAACACGCCGCCGCGCCCGGCCGCCTGCGCCTGGCGATGCGCCAGCGTATTGCGCCAGGCGATCACCGCGGCCTCGTCGCGGAAGAACGACAGCGACAGCAGCTTGTTGGGATTGATCAGGCTCTGGAAACGCTCCACCGAGATAAAGCCGTCGATGGCTTCCAGCTGCGGGCGCAGGTGCGCGGCGATGTCGAGATAGTTGTCCTGCCGGCCCGGCGCGGGCTCGACTTCGAAGATGACGGCGATCATGTTTGTCTCCCGGGTGATCAAAGGAAATGCGGAATGCGCGCGTTCAGCGACGGACGATAGCGGAATGCCCGCGCCAGCGCGACCGGATCGACGCCCCGCGCGCGCAGCGCCGCTACCGTGGCGGCAGCCAGCGCCTGCGCCAGCCGGTCGCCGGGACAGGCATGGCGGCCGTGGCCGAAGGTCCATGCCCGCTCACCGTCGGCAGGGCCGCTGCATGACGCCGCGGCCAGCAACACCAGCACCGCATCGCCCGCCTTGACGGCGTGGCCGCACAGTTGCGCATCGGCAGCCAGGAAGCGGCGCGTGTTCTGCACCGGCGGATCGTCCCGCGCAACCCGCGCCACCACGACGTCCAGCGGCGCCTCCCACTGCGGCTCGCCGCGGCCCAGCCGCAGCAATGTGCTGCCCGCCAGCGCGGCGGTCGCTTCGCAAGCCTGCACCAGCAAGCCGATGATGTTGGCGGCGACAGCCTGCGGGGCGATCCCGGCGCCGTGGGCGGCTTCCCGCAGCGCGGGCAGCGGACCGTCGCCGGGCGCTGCGTCGGCAAGCCACTGGCCCAGCCATTGCGCGGCCTGCGCGCCGGCTGCCACCGCCTGCCCATCGGCTAATGGCGACTGTGCCGCGGCAAACGCCGCGACACGCTGCGCGACTTCGACCGCCTTGCCACCGTCACCCGCAACAGGCAGCCCCAGCAGGTCAGCAACCGTCACGACGGGGAGCGTGAAAAGCCAGCGGTTGATGTCCTTGCCGGACATCGCGTTGCGGGCGGCCTCACCGGCATCCAGCATCCGCGCCAGCGCCACGGACCGCTGCGCCGCGCTGTCCGGGTCGATGCCCGCGAGCATCGGCATCAGCAGGGCCTTGAGCGGCGCATGCGCGGCACCATCGTTCATGCGCACCAACTGGCCGAACAATTCGCCCGCGGCAGTGCCCGCCAGCGACGGCGGCACCGGCTGCGCGGACGGGCGCACGCAGCAGTCGGGGTGGGCCAGCACGGCCGCGACTTCACGCCGTCCGGCGGCCACCCACAGGCCAAGGCCCTTATCGCGGAAAAACGGGAGGCTGGCAGCCAGTTCCCGATAGTAGGGATAAGGGTCGGGATGGGTGACGGCGCTGAGCGGGTCGATCTCGGCAATGCCGGCAACGGGGGCGGTCTGGGTCATGGAGGCGCGAGTGAAATGTCTGGGCAGTGTGACGATGTCAGCGCCGCAACGTCGGGCGCACATTCGCATCATGCCCCCGGGAGCCGAACCAAAGATTCATGGCGGCGTGAACTATCGAATGCGGCCGCCGGCGCTGCGTGCCGGCAAATGGTTGTATGCTTTGAGCACGGCGTGCCGGACGCCATGTGCGGCCACGCTGGCACTTGGCCTTCCCTACGTTGCCAGTCACGCCAGACCAAGTACGGCGGTGACGACATGAAGCGTGTTCACGCACTGTTTGTGACCGGCATCATGTTGGCGGCATGCGTATCAACGGGCGTCGACGTGAAGCCCGAGCAATTGTCAAACTTCCTGCCCGGCTTCTCCACCCTTGACGAAGTCACCGCACAGCTTGGGACGCCTTCGTCCCGTGCGACGCTGCGCAACGGGACGATGATTCTGGTCTATTCGTTCGCGACTTCCAAGCCCCACCCCGAGAGCTTTATTCCGTTTATCGGGCCGCTGTTTGCCGGCGGCGAGATCCGGTCCTCCACCGTCCTGTTCGAGTTCGACGAGAACGGTGTCCTGAGGAGCCAGCGCAGGACTACGTCGAGCGGGGCCTCGGGATGGAGCGTCCTGCCCCCCGGTGCTCAGCAATGAACGCCGACGGGGGTCTTCAGGCATCCATTCGCGCCAGCTCCGCTTCCGCGCTCACCGCTTGCGCCGCCGGCTCATCGTTCCTGTGCGCCAGCCGGTACAACACCGGCAACACCAGCAAGGTCAGCGCCGTCGACGACAGGATGCCGCCGATCACCACCGTCGCCAGCGGCCGCTGCACCTCGGCACCCGTGCCGGTAGCCAGCGCCATCGGCACGAAGCCGAGCGATGCCACCAGCGCCGTCATCAGCACGGGGCGCAGGCGCGTCAGCGCGCCATTGCGGATGGCATCGTCAAGCCCATGGCCTTCCTCGCGCAGTGAACGGATGAACGACAGCATCACCAGCCCGTTGAGCACCGCAACGCCGCAGAGCGCGATAAAGCCCACCGCCGCCGAGATCGACAACGGGATGCCGCGCAGCCACAGCGCCAGGATGCCGCCGGTCAGCGCGAACGGGATGCCAGTGAAGACCAGCAGCCCGTCCTTGACGTTGCCGAACATGGCGAACAGCAGCACGAACACCAGGCCCAGCGCCAGCGGCACCACCACGCGCAGCCGCGCGGTGGCGGACTGCAGCTGCTCGAAGGTGCCGCCCCAGCTGGTCCAGTAGCCCGCCGGGATCGGCACGCGCGCGCGGATCGCCGCCTCGGCCTCGGGCACGAAGCTGCCGATATCGCGCCCGCGCACGTTGGCGCTGACGACGATGCGGCGCTTGCCGTTCTCGCGCGAGACCTGGTTGGGACCCGGCGCGATCTCCACGCTGGCGACTTCGCTCAGGGGGATATAGCTGGTGCGCGCGGCAGCCTCCTTCGGCAGCGGGACCGGAAGGCGCCGCAGTGCATCCACGTCCTCGCGCACGGCCTCCGGCAGCCGTACCAGGATATCGAAGCGCCGGTCGCCGCTGAAGAAGGTGCCCGACACCTTGCCGCCGATGCCGATCGCGACCGCATCCTGGATATCGCTGAGGTTCAGCCCGTAGCGCGCCGCCTTGTTGCGGTCGATCTGCACCGTCAGCATGGGCAGGCCGGTGGTCTGCTCGACCTTCACCTCGGCCGCGCCGGGGATGTCCTGCAGCACCGCCGCGATGCGGTTGGCGGTCTGCTCCAGCACGGTGTTGTCGTCGCCGAACACCTTGACCGCCACGTCCGAACGCACGCCCGAGATCAGCTCGTTGAAGCGCAGCTGGATCGGTTGCGAGAACTCATAGTTGTTGCCCGGCAGCTTGCCGACCTCGTCCTGGATCGCAGCGATCAGCGCGTCGCGCGTGCGGCGGGGCTCGGGCCACTCGGACATCGGCTTGAGCATGATGTAGCCGTCGGAGACATTCGGCGGCATCGGGTCGGAGGCGATCTCCGCGGTGCCGGTGCGCGCAAAGACGCGCTCGATCTGCGGGAACCTGGCCTTCAGCGCGGTTTCCACCTGCTGCTGCATCGCCACCGACTGGGTCAGGCTGGTGCCGGGGATGCGCAGGGCCTGGATCGCCAGGTCGCCTTCATTGAGGCTGGGCACGAATTCACTGCCAAGGCGTGTGGCGATCGCCAGGCACAACGCCACCGCCACGCCGGCAAAGGTCAGCACCACCGGCGTCGCCGCCAGCGAGCGTTCCAGCAGCACCGCGTAGCGGCGGCGCGCCCAGGCCATCAGCCGGTTCTCGCGCTCGGCCACGCGGTTGCCGATGAACAGCGCCACCGCCGCCGGCACAAAGGTCACCGACAGCACCATCGCGCCCAGCAGCGCCAGCACCACGGTGAAGGCCATCGGGTGGAACATCTTGCCCTCCACGCCGGTCAGCGCAAAGATCGGCAGGTACACCACCATGATGATCAGCTGCCCATACAGCAGGGGCCGGCGCGCCTCGCGCGCCGCGGCAAAGACTTCATGCAGGCGCTCGCTGCGCGTGAGGGGCCGGCCGTGGCGTTCCTGCGCATGCGCCAGCCGGCGCACGCAGTTCTCGACGATCACCACGGCGCCGTCGACGATGATGCCGAAGTCCAGCGCCCCCAGGCTCATCAGGTTGGCACTGATGCGGTAATGCACCATGCCCGTGAACGTGAACAGCATCGACAGCGGGATCACCAGCGCGGTGATCAGCGCCGCGCGCAGGTTGCCCAGGAACAGGAACAGGATGGCGATCACCAGCACCGCGCCTTCCAGCAGGTTCTTCTTGACCGTGGCGATGGCCTTGTCGACCAGCGTGGTGCGGTCATACACCGTGACGGCCTTCACCCCCGCCGGCAGCGTGCGGTTGATCTCCGCCATCTTGCGGTCCACCGCCTGCGACACCGTGCGGCTGTTCTCGCCGATCAGCATGAACACGGTGCCCAGCACCACCTCGCGGCCGTTCTCGGTGGCCGCGCCGGTGCGCAGCTCGCCGCCGGTCTGCACGGTGGCCACGTCGCGCACGCGGATCGGCTGGCCCTGTGCGGTGCCGACGATCACGTCGCGGATATCGTCCAGCGACCGCACCTGCCCCGGTACCCGCACCAGGTACTGCTCGCCGCGGCGCTCGATATAGCCGGCGCCGACGTTGTCGTTGTTCTTCTCCAGCGCTCCGACCACATCGGCCAGCGACAGTCCATACGACGCCATGCGCTCCAGGCTGGGCGCGACCACGTAGGCGCGCGCGTGCCCGCCGATGACATTGACCTCGGTCACCCCGGGCACGTTGCGCAGCTGCGGGCGGATCACCCAGTCCTGGATCTCGCGCAGGTCCGACAGCGCATAGGGCGTGCCGTCCGGCTTGCGCGCGCCGGGATCGGCCTCGACCGTCCACAGGTAGATCTCGCCCAGCCCGGTTGATATTGGCCCCATGGCGGGCGTGATGCCGGCGGGCAGCTTGTCGCGCGCTTCCTGGATGCGCTGGTTGACCAGCTGGCGCGCAAAGTGGATATCGGTGCCGTCGCGGAAGATCACCGTCACCTGCGACAGCCCGTAGCGCGACAGCGAACGGGTCTGCTCCAGGCCGGGCAGGCCCGCCATCACGGTCTCGACCGGATACGTGATGCGCTGCTCGGTCTCCAGCGGCGAATAGCCCGGCGCGGCGGTGTTGATCTGCACCTGCACGTTGGTGATATCGGGCACCGCGTCGATCGGCAGCCGGGTGTAGCTGTACAGGCCCAGCGCGGCCATGCCCAGCACCGCCAGCAGGACCAGCCAGCGTTGCTCGATGGCAAAGCGGATCAGGCGTTCGAACATGCGCGCCTCCCGCTCAGTGCTCATGCCCGGCGCTGGCTTTACCCAGCTCGGACTTGAGGATGAAACTGTTGGCGGTGGCGTAGCGCGCGCCGGCCTGCAGGCCTTCGGTCACCTCCACCAGCTTGCCGCCGGTGCGTCTGGTCTTGACCGGCTGCACTGCAAACCCGCCCGGCACCGCCACGAACACCACGCTCTGGCCGTCGACCTGCTGCACCGCGTCGGCCGCCACCGTCACCGGCACCTGCGCGGGCGCGCCCAGCACGCTGACCGTGACGAACAGCCCCGGGCGCCAGGCCATGCCGGGATTGGCCAGCGTCACGCGCGCCTTGGCCGTGCGCGTCTGTTCGCCCAGCAGCGCACCGACGTAGGACACCTTGCCCTCGGCCTGCGTGTCCGAGGCGGTCGAGCGCACCGTGACCGCTTCGCCCACACGGACCTGGTCGAGGTCGCGGGCTGCAACCACAAACTCCGCCCACACTGAGCTCAGGTCGGACACGGTGAAGACGCTGGCGTCTTCCTTGACCGCTTCGCCCAGGGCCAGGTGCTTCTCGACCACGATGCCGTCAAACGGGGCACGCAATGCGAACTGGTTCAGGCTGCCGCCCTTGGCCGCATCGTTGTCCGTGGCGCCGATCGCGGTCAGCTTCTGCCGCGCGTTCTGCACCGCGATCTGCGCCTCCTCCAGCGCCGTGCGCGCCTGCTGGTAATCCTGCTCGGCGGAGATCTTCTCCTGCCACAGCGTCTTCTCGCGCGCATAGGTGGCACGCGCCAGCGCCTCGCGCTTCTGCGCCGACAGCAGTTCGCTGCGCTGCTCGGCCAGCGTCGTGCTGGCGATCAGCGCCAGCACTTCGCCCTTGCGCACCTGCTGGCCCAGGTTGGCCGGCACCGCCTGCGCCACGCCTGCCACGCGCGGCACCACGTGGGCGGTGCGGTCCTCGTTGAAGCGGATCTCGCCGGGGAAGTCGACGCTGCTGCGCAGCGGCGCCGCGGCAGCGGTGGCGACGCCGATACCGGCCTGCTCGATCTGCGCGGGCGTCAGCGCGATCAGATGCGGCTTGTCTTCGGCTTCCGGCTGCGCGGCAGGGGCGCTGGCGTCCGCATGTGCGGCGGCCCTCTCGCCTTCCTTGCCGTGTTCGGACTCGTCGCCTTGCCCGGCATGCCCGTGCCCGGCCTCGCCGCTGGCGTTGCCGCCCTTGCCGGTGAACAGGATCGCCGCGCCGCCCAGCAGCCCCGCGACCAGGATGGCCGCCACGGCGGCCCGTTGTTGCTTGCTCATTGCCATGTCTGCAGCTTCCGTATCAGTGTCCGAGGATGCGGTCGATGCTGGCCGCCGCGTCATAGGTGCGGGCCAGCACGTCCAGGTAGCGGATGCGCGCCTGGAACAGCGTGCGCTGGGCGTCCAGCACATCGAGGAAATTGAATTTGCCGGCCTCGAACCCGCGCGAGGCGGCGGCATAGGCCTGCTCCGCCGCGGGCAGCACCGAGGCCTGCAGCGTCTGCGCCGCGGCGCGCGCTACCGACAGCTGCGTCGAGGCCTGCTGCAGTTCGCCCTCCAGGCGGATGCGGGTGGCGGCATGCACATCCTGCGCGCGGTCGGCGCGGCGCAGGGCGGCGTACAGGTTGCCCTGGTTGCGGTCAAACAGCGGCAGCGGAATCGCCACGCCCAGCACGGCCATATTGCGGTTGGCCTCGTTGTCGCGCTTGGCACCCAGGCTCACGGTCACGTCGGGGTACTGGCGGCTGCGCGCCACGGCAACTTCAGCGCGGCTGCGCTCGGCCGACAGGCGGCTTGCCGCCAGCAGCGGCGAGTCTTCCAGCGCCGCTTGCAATGCCGCCGGCGCGGGCCGCGACGGCAGCGCATCGAGATCTCCCCGCGCCTGCGCGAATCGCGGCGCGGTATTGCCCCACAGCGCCGCCAGCGACTGGCGCGCGGACTGCAGCGCGCCGGTGGCCTCGGCCAGCTCCAGTTCGGCGTTGGCCTGCTCGACCCGGGCGCGCGTTGCTTCCAGCGGCGCGACCTTGCCGGCGGCCACGCGCCGCCCGGCTGCGGCGGCCGCCTTGCTGGCGATGCCGACCGAGCCTTCGGCCAGCTTGACGCGCTCCTGCGCCACCAGCACGCCGAAGAAGCGCGCGATCACGGCGGCGCGCAGTTCGGCCCGCGCGCTGCCCAGTTCCGCCTGCGCCAGCTCGCGCCCGCGTTCGGCCACGCCGATGCGGGCGGCACGCTTGCCGCCCAGTTCGATCGGCAGGTTGATCTGGCCGGTGGTGGAGCGCGAGGCCTTGCGCGTGTCTTCCATCAACACCGCCAGCTCGGGATTGGGCAGCACGCGCGCCTGCGTGACTTCGCCCTCGGTGGCGTCAAGCTCCTTGCCGGCGGCGGACAGCATGAAGCTGCCGGCTTCGGCCAGCGCCAGCGCGGCGTCCAGCGTCAGCGTGCCGGCAGGCTCTTGCCCGAGGGCGGGCGGGGATGCCGATGGCAGCGCCATGGCAGGGGGCAGCGTCTGCGCGACGCCGTGGATCGGGCTGGATAGAACGGCCGCCAGCCCGAGCGGCAGCAAAAGTCTTCGCATCGAATTGCACCAGGAAAGAAACCGGGGGAATTCGGCGAGACGCCTGACGTCAGGAACTCAGGGGGATCAGGAAGGAGTCGTCTCGCCGGCTAAGCGAGACGCGGCCACTGCGGACGGTCGGGCGCCCGCGCGCTGTGCGAAGAGAAGCCTGGCTGCGGCGCCGGTGGCGCCAGCTCCACGCGCCGCATGGTCTGCACGTCGGGCGCGTCGGCCCGCGCGAACGGCAGCGAGGCGATATGGCAGACGCCGCAGTCAGGATCCGGCACGCCCAGCTTGGCGTTGTCCTCGGCTTGCCCCGCGGCCTTGTCCTGCTTGCCGCCGTTAGCCTTGTGCTGGTGCTCATGGTGCCCGAGATGGGCCTTGGCCGAACCCGCCACCTCATGCCGGCAATACGCGGCCGCTCCCGCCCAGGCGAACTGGAGCGGCAGGACGAGCGCAAGAAGAATGAGGATAAGCCGTTGCATGAATGGGAGAGCCTGCGCTGCCTTGGCGCCCGGCATCACGACGGGGGGACAGCAGCGAGCCGCAAGTGTAACCGAGCCGCGCCGGCCATTCCGGCGACGGGGTCATTACATTTGCGTCATGCCACGGGCCGTATCCACCCCATCATCTAAATTCAATATTTTTGAACAAGTTATCCGGCAACTGGCCTGTTTCCGCCCCGGATGGGCTCCTATAGTTCTGTACATGAACGGCACGCACACAACGCAACGCCTTCTGACAAATTCAATAAACTCAAGGAGAACCATCATGACCAAGACCACCCGCCTCGCTACCGCCCTGCTCCTGTCGCTGGCCGCCCTGGGCGCCGCGCAAGCCGCCACCGCCGCCGAGCAGTTGCCCGGCGACAAGTATGGCTACAGCTTGCGCAGCACCGTGCCGGGCGACAAGTATGGTTATGATTTCCGCAGCCATGATGTGTTCACCGACGGCGCCCGCGCCGGCAAGTTCGATCCGTTCGTTGACGGCGCCCGCAAGGTGGCCGGGCTGGACCGCAGCGGCGTGTCGGCCGCCCCGGCGCGCAGCTTCGACACCTTTACCGAAGGCAGCCGTGCCGGCAAGTTCGATCCCTACGGGGAAGGCGCCCGCGCCTGAGCGATGTCCGCACCCCACCAGCAAAAAGGCCAGCGCAAGCGCTGGCCTTTTGTCATTCGTCGCGCCCCAGCCGGCGCACTAGCCACAGGCCACTGGGGCGCCGCCCTATTCCTGGTTCTCCAGTAACGAAAAATACCGTCCGATATCCCCCTCCTCGCGCAGGATCTCCTGCATCAGGTCTGCCAGCGGCATCTGCCCCCAACGCACCGCGCGCCGCAGCAGGTAAGGCGTAGGACTGTGCGGCTCCTGGCGCGCCAGGTAGTCGGCCACGTCCCGGATCAACCGGTAGGCGTGCGCGCGGTCCTCGATGCGGCCGCGCCCCAGCATGGCGGTCTGCTCCGGCAGCGCGGCGGGCAAGACCGGCATCGGCCGAGGCTCGTCCGCGGCGCCATGGCTGCCGGCCGCCGCCGGCATGGCGACGGGCCCGCCGCCGTGAGCGTAGCCGCTGGCCGTTTCGTTCCCGCGCAGCACCGCCACCGCCCGCACCAGCCGCGCGAGGCTGTCCGTCACGCGCGCCAGGCTTGGCGCCTGCGCGCCCAGCAGCGCGTCGATGCGCCGGTCAAACGCCGCCCATTCGGCGCTGGCGTCATGCAGGTCGCGCCACAATGTGTCCAACCCACGGCGGTCGGGCGCCTGCTGCGCGCGCTGCAGCAGCGGCACATGGCCGGGGCGCCGGCGTCAGGTCCGGCGCGGCGCTGCCCAGCGGGAAGTCAAAGCGCAGCAGTTGCGCCGCGTTGTCGGCACGCTCGCCCGGATCCGCGATGCGGTGGCGCGCAATGAACGACAGCAGCGACCACGGGTCGGCAAAGCGCCAGGTCAGGGTCTTGCCGTCGGTAGCCAATGTGCGCTGCTCGGCATCGGGCAACGCGACCATCGGCGAATCCTTGGCAAAGCGCAGTGTCAGCGTGACAGGATTGCCGTAGTCCCAGTGCAGCGAGCGCGGTGCATCGCGCATCGACAGGCTCTGCGCGCCGATCGCCAGGGTCCAGTCGATGATCTGGTTGCCGGCCAGTTCCGCGCCACGGTTGACGCGGAACTCCGCGCTCACGTCATAGCCCGCGGGCGCGCCCTCCTCGGCCGGATACAGCGGCGCAAGCAGCGTCCTGACCTGGTCGAAACTTCGGATTGCTGCAGCATCTCGTCCACGGCGCGCAGCCGTGCCAGCGCATCGCGCGAGACCAGCACATCAAGGTCATCCACGCGCGACATGGCATGCATGTCGCTCAGCATGGCCTTGATGCGCGCGATGCGGCCCAGCGCCGCCTCGAAGCCCGCACTGCCGCCGTCGGCCGGCAGCGGCGCCAGGATGGCCGCGGCCGCGACCTGGTCCGTCACCAGCCGCGCAAACTGCTGGTCGACGTTCTGCGCGATCGCATCGCGCCATGCGCCGGGCAGGCCCGCAAGGCCCTCGTCCAGGAAGCGCTTGCGCATATCCCCCAGTGCAATGGCCTGGTCCAGCTGCTGGCGGTCCCACAGCACCGCCGATCCCGCTGGCACCCTCGGCAGCGCCAGGTCGCGCGGCGGCGCCATGAACGGCTGGTTCAGCAGCGCGGCGAGCCGGCCGCGCAGCGCCAGCCGCTCGGGCGTGACCACGTAGCGGCCGTCCTTGTCCTGCCAGGCGATGCCGCTGTCGGGCCCGCTGAAGCGCTGTGCCAGCTCGCCGGTGAGGGCCTGGAAACCGCTTTCCGCGCGTGCGCGCGCACGTGCCGCTGCGTCCTCGCCAAGCAGGCGATTCTGCGCGGCAAGCGCAAGCGTGCGCTCGTAGACGGTGCCCGCCGCGAACTGCGGCTGCCTGATCCAGCCGCCCTTGCCGGCCGCCAGCAGTTCCTGCTGCGTGCCGATCGCCCCGACGATGCCGCGGTAGTCGGCAAGCACCCGGCTGAAGCCGCCGCCGCAAAGCCGCTGCTCAGCGCGCGCGAGACCGAGATCCTGGTCTTCATCAACAAGGGCTCGACCAACCGCGAGATCGCCGACGCACTGTCGCTGTCGCGGCTGACCATCGCGTCGCACGTGAAGAATATCTACAAGAAGCTGGCGGTCAAGACGCGCACGCAGGCCATCTTCGAAGCACGCGCCTATGGCGTGCTGACCTGAGGCGGGGCGCCGCCCCGCCGCTTCCGCCATTGCGCTGCACTCGGCGGGATCCCTTGCCGTGCAGCGAAGAATCCCCGCCCACCGTCATTCCCGCGCAGGCGGGAATCCAGCGTCTTCACGTCCCCTTCGGGGATAAAGCCACCAGGTCCCCGCCTGCGCGGAGACACCGGTTAGCTAACGCTGCCGTGAGTTCTCGAAACATCAGTAATTCGTGGGATTTTGTGATCAGCGGATCGGCGCCGCGGTGGAGGATTGTCAATCATCGCGCCCCAGCCTGCGCATAGCCTCGCGCAGGGTCCGCATCTGGGCGCTGAAGCTGGTGCAGGCGTCGCAGATCGCCAGGTGGGCGCGCATGCGCAGCCGCTCCCCCCATGACAGCGGCCGGTCCAGGCCCTTCATGGTGAGATGGTGCACCTCCTCACAGTTCGGCAGCAGGCGGCGCGCGGAGCGGGAAGGGCGGGAATCTGGCATGTTGGTCAGTGGCTTATCCGTTGCGTGTGCGGAAACAGGCTCAGCCGGCCTTGCCCGGCCGGCCGCGCTGGCCGAACCAGTGCAGTTCCAGGCATTCGCGCAGGCGCATGCGGGCGCGGTAGAGCATCGCCCAGGCATTGGTCGCGCTGATCTGCAAATGCTGACAGATTTCTTCGGTGTCCAGCTCCAGCCACTCGCGCATCATGAAGATCCGGCCGGTGCGCTCGGGCAGGCGGTCCACGCATAGCTGCAGGATCTCGAAGAACTCGCGGCGCTCGAACGCGCGCTCCGGGTCGCCCCAGTCGGACGGGGGGTCCTGGTAGTGGCCGTTGCGCGTGAACAGCGCGTCGAAGGCGTCGTCGTCGGACTGCGGCTGGCCCTCGGCATCGGTGGCCAGCGCCAGCCTGACCTCGCGCTTGCCGCTGCGCAGGGCGTCGATGATCTTGTGCTTGAGGATGCCGACCAGGTAGGTGCGCAGCGCGGACTGGCCGGCGAAGCGCTCAGGGTGCTCCAGCACGGCCAGCAGCGTGTCCGAGACGGCATCCTCGGCCACCGCGTCGTCGCGCAGCTGCAGGCGGGCAAAACGCAGCAGGTAGGGGCGTATGGCCTGGAGTTCGGCAGGATCAAGGCTCATCGGAAATCGGGGCGCGGTTGCCTGGGCGATGCGCCATGATACCCGCGCCGCGCCTTATCCCTCACCCGGCACGTGCAAGCGTGAGCTGGCCGATGTGGCCTGCTGGCGGCACGCTGCTTATACGGCCAGACACAAGTACTTGATCACAACGTAGTCGTCGATGCCGTAGTGGGAGCCCTCGCGGCCCAGCCCCGACTGCTTCACGCCGCCGAACGGCGCAACCTCGTTTGAGATCAGGCCGGTGTTGATGCCCACCATGCCGTATTCAAGCGCCTCCGCGACGCGCCACACGCGCCCGATGTCGCGGCTGTAGAAGTACGCCGCCAGGCCGGACTCGGTGTCATTCGCGTACTGGATTACCTCTTCGTCTGATGAGAACCTGAACAGCGGCGAGAGCGGGCCAAAGGTCTCTTCCCTGGCCACCTTCATGGCCTGCGTCACGCCCGTCAAGACGGTTGGCTCGAAGAAGCCGCCCCCCAGCGCGTGCCGCTTGCCGCCCGTCAACAGCCGGGCTCCCTTGGCCAGCGCGTCCTGGAGATGCGCCTCGACCTTCTGCACTGCAGCCTCGTTGATCAGCGGCCCGAGCACCACCCCCGGCTCGGTGCCGTGGCCCACCTTCAGCTTCCCGACCGCGGCGCCCAGCTTCTGCGCGAAGGCGTCATACACGCGCTCGTGCACGTAGAAGCGATTCGTGCATACGCAAGTCTGGCCGCTGTTGCGGTACTTCGACGCGATCGCACCTTCCACGGCCGCATCGAGGTCCGCATCGTCGAACACGATAAAAGGTGCGTTGCCGCCCAGCTCAAGCGACACCTTCTTCACGGTCGGCGCGCATTGCGCCATCAGCAGCCGGCCGACCGGCGTCGAACCGGTAAACGACAGCTTGCGCACGGTCGGGTTGCCGGTCAGCTCGCCGCCGATCGCCTTCGGATCGCCCGTCACGACACTGAACACGCCGGCCGGCACGCCCGCGCGTTCGGCCAGCACCGCCATCGCCAGCGCGGAAAACGGCGTCGCCTCGGCCGGCTTCACCACGATAGGACAGCCCGCCGCAAGCGCCGGCCCGACCTTGCGCGTGATCATCGCCGCCGGGAAGTTCCACGGCGTGATCGCGGCGCACACCCCGATCGGCTCCTTCGTGACGACAATGCGCTTGCCGGCGGCGGGCGTCGGCATGGTGTCGCCGTATACACGCTTACCCTCTTCCGCGAACCATTCGATAAACGACGCCGCGTAGGCGATCTCGCCTTTCGCCTCGGCCAGCGGCTTGCCTTGCTCAGTGGTCAGGATCAGCGCCAGGTCGTCCGCGTGCGCAAGCATCAGGTCGTGCCACTTGCGCAGGATCGCCGCGCGCTCCCTGGCCGTGCGCTGGCGCCATGCCGGCCACGCCGCGTTGGCCGCGTCGATCGCGCGGCGGGTCTCGGCCGCGCCCAGCGCGGGAACCGTGCCGATCAGCGCCCCGGTCGCCGGGTTGCGGACTTCAAACGTCTCGCCGCTGGCAGCGGCTTGCCATTCGCCATTGATATAGGCCTGCTGGCGGAACAGCGCGGGCTCGCTCAGTGCAAGCGTTTCTTGAATAGTGCTCATGATGGGTGTCCGATGAAGGGTGGGCGCGTTCGGCGCCGTACTGGCAGGCAAGGTTCAGGCTGGCACGCCCGCCGTTTCCTGCAGCACCTCATCCAGAATGCCGATGGCTTCGTCGAACACGGCGTCGGGAATCGTCAGCGGAAACAGGAAGCGAATGACGTTCGCATACACACCGCACACCAGCAGCAACAGGCCGCGCTCCAGCGCGCGCGCCTGCACGCGTTTCGTCATTTCGGCATCCGGCTCGTGCGTGCCCGCCTTGCAGAACTCCACCGCGACCATCGCGCCAGGGCCGCGCACGTCGGCGATCTGGGGTACGTCATCCTTCAGCGCGACGAGCTTCGCCTTGAGCTTGTCGCCGAGCACCGTTGCGCGTTCGCACAGCGCCTCTTCATCAATGATGTCCAGCACCGCATGCGCCGCCGCCACCGCGAGCGGGTTGCCGGCGTAGGTGCCGCCCAGGCCGCCGGGCGCCGCCGCGTCCATCACCTCGGCGCGGCCGACCACGCCTGACAGCGGCATGCCGCCTGCCATGCTCTTCGCCATCGTGGTCAGGTCGGGCACTACGTCATGGTGCTGCATTGCAAACAGCTTGCCGGTACGCGCAAAGCCCGTCTGCACTTCGTCGGCAATCAGCAGAATGCCGTGCTCGTTGCACAGCTTGCGCAGCCCGCGCACGAAATCGGCAGGTGCCGCGTAGAAGCCGCCTTCGCCCTGCACCGGCTCGAAAATCATCGCGGCGACGCGCTTCGGATCGATGTCGGCCTTGAACAGCGCGTCGACCGCGCGCAGCGAATCCGCCGTCGTCACGCCGTGCAGCGGATTCGGATACGGCGCGTGGAATACTTCGCCCGGAAACGGGCCGAAGCCAATCTTGTAAGGCGCCACTTTCCCGGTCAGCGCCATGCCCATCATGGTACGGCCATGAAAGCCGCCGGAGAAGGCGATCACGCCCGGTCGGCCGGTGAATGCACGGGCGATCTTGATGGCGTTCTCGACAGCCTCCGCGCCAGTGGTGAAGAAGGCGGTCTTCTTCGCGAAGTCGCCCGGCGCGCGCGCATTGATCTTCTCGGACAACTCCACGTAGGACGCATAGGGCACGATCTGGTAGGCGGTGTGGGTGAACCGCTCCAACTGGTCCGCCACCGCCTTCACCAACCTGGGATGGCGATGGCCGGTGTTCACCACCGCGATGCCTGCGGCGAAATCAATGAAACGGCGGCCTTCGACGTCCCACAGTTCAGCGTTCTCCGCGCGCTCGGCGTAGAAATCGCACATGACGCCAACGCCGCGCGGGGTAGCGGCGTTCTTGCGAGCTTGCAGATCAGCATTGTTCACGGTCATCGTTCTTCCGTCAGTTCGGTCAGAGGTTGTTCGGATCCATCGGCCGGGTGCCTGCCCGGCTCCCGCTGACGGAGACTATAATCAAACATGGCCCTAAAGATCAGAGCCATTTCCGTATTTTTATAGGAGCCAATTTTGCGCACGACCGTGTTGCCCGACTGGCTGGCGCAGCGCCTCGTTCGCGGCGGCGACGCGCAGCCGGTCTACCGGCAACTGCACCGGCTGGTCCAGCAGGCAATCCTGACCCGTGAGCTGCCGGCCGGCACGCGCATGCCGTCGTCACGGCTGCTTGCCGCCGAGCTCGGCATCGCGCGCAACACCGTGACGCAGGTGTACGAGCAGCTCACGCTGGAAGGCTATGTCACCTCGGCAACCGGCCGCGGGACCTTCGTCACTGACAGCGCGCCGGATGAAATCGTCGGCGCGCGCGACGCGGCCCGCCCATCGCATGGAACACCCGCTGCCCCGCAAGCCGCCGCGCGGCGTTTGTCCGCGCGCGGCTCGCGCCTGGTGGCGCAAGCAGGCGTATCAAAGCGGCAAAGCGGCGCCTTCATGCCGGGCGTGCCCGACGTGTCGCGCTTTCCGACGCGTGTGTGGACGCGCCTGCACAACAAGTACTGGCGGCGGCCGCGTCCCGACCTGCTGACCTACGCGCCGGGCGGCGGCCTGCCGTCGCTGCGCGTGGCGCTCGCCGACTACCTGCGCACATCGCGTTCGGTCCGCTGCGCCCCCGAGCAGATCATCATCACCACCGGAATCCACCAGTCCGTCGATCTCGCGGTGCGCCTGCTGACCGATCCGGGCGACGTCATCTGGACCGAAGATCCGTGCTACTGGGGCGTGCGCAGCGTGCTGCAGGTATCCGGCCTGACGACCAGGCCGGTCCCTGTCGATGCCGAAGGCATGGCGCCGACAGCGGAGGATCTCGCCACACCGCCCAAGCTGATGCTGGTCACACCGTCGCACCAGTATCCACTGGGGATGGTGATGAGCCTGGCACGGCGCCGGATGCTGCTTGAGTACGCGCGCCAGCACGGCGCATGGATCATCGAGGACGATTACGACAGCGAGTTCCGCTATGGCAGCCGGCCCCTTGCCTCCCTGCAAGGGCTGGATACGGCAGGGCAAGTGATCTACGTCGGCAGCTTTGGCAAGACCCTGTTTCCGGGCTTGCGCGTCGGCTACCTTGTCGTGCCCGAGGCTCTGGCCGAAAGTTTCGCAACCGCCAGCGCAGAGCTGTACCGCGAAGGCCAGTTGCTGCAGCAGGCGGTGCTCGCCGAGTTCATTGCGCAAGGGCACTTCGTCTCCCACATCCGGAAGATGCGTGCGCTGTACGGCCAGCGGCGCCAGACACTGCTGGATGCCATGGCGCATCGGTACGGCGACGCCCTGCCCGCCATCGGCGGCGATGCAGGCCTGCATCTGGTGATGCCGCTGCCAGAGGGGACGGACGATCGCGCGGTCACGCAAGCCGCGCTCGAGCGCGATATCGTCGTGCGCGCGCTGTCCGGCTACTACACAGATCCGGAACGCGCCAGGCAGGGACTGTTGCTTGGCTACGCCTGCGTGCCCGAGGAAGAGATCGGGCCGGCCTTCGACACGCTCGCGAACGCGATCGACGACGTGGCGTTCGCGCGGGCCGCCGTGGCTGCGGGTCCGCGTTCGAAACGGCCAGGCCGCTTTGCGGCCTGAACCGCCTATACTCCGCATGACACATTTCATCCGGAGCCGAACCATGGATTACACCCCCGGCATCAGCCAGCTCGCCGGCCTGCTCGCCGATCCCGGCCGCGCGGCCATGCTGTGGGCGCTGATGGATGGCAGTGCTCGGCCCGCCGGCGAGCTGGCGCTGATTGCCGGGCTGTCGGCTTCTTCCACCAGCGGACACCTGGCGCGGCTGGCCGAAGGCGGCCTGCTGGTGGCCGAGACGCGCGGGCGCAACCGCTACTACCGTCTGGCGGCGCCGGAAATCGGCGTGGCGATCGAGGCGCTGGCATCGGCATCGCTGGCCAGCCAGCCGCCGCGGCTGCGCGACGTGCCGGTGTCGCGCACGGCGCCGCCGGCGCTGCGCCAGGCCCGCACCTGCTATGACCACCTTGCGGGCGAGCTGGCCGTGGGACTGTTCGAGCGGATGACACATTCAGGCTGGCTGATGCTGGACGGACCGCGCGTGGATCTGAGCGGCGACGGCGCGCAGGCGCTGGTGGGACTGGGCGTGGACGTGGAGGCCGCCCGGCGCAAGCGGCGGCAGTTCGCCTGCACCTGCCCGGACTGGAGCGAGCGCAAGCCGCACCTGGGCGGCGCGCTGGGCGCGGCGCTCTTGGGCAGCCTGCTGGCGCGCGGCTGGGTCGAGCCCACGCGCACCTCGCGCGCGTTGCGCGTGACACCGTCGGGCCAACGCGAGATCATGCGCATCGCGGCATAGCGGACCACAGCAACAGGAGAAATCAAGATGGCCAAACCCCTGGACGACGACACGCAGGACGCGATTGCGCGTTTCTTCGCCCTGATCAACCTTGGCGACAGCGCACAGACCTCGGCGCAGCTGTCGATGTTTGAAGATGCCCTGCTCGATGCCGAGGACGATGACACCGATGGCCAGGAACTGCTATGGGTGATCCGCGAGGTCATCGACTGGCAGTCCGGGTTTTTTGTCGACTGGAAGGATGCCCAGTCCCTGATCGGCTGCCTGAACCAGCTGTGCGAACGGATGGACCTGGAGATCGACTGGGGCAGCGACGACCCCGAGGACGAGGCCTTCCTGGACAGCACCAGCGTGCCGGAGCTGATGGAGCTGGCGCACAACCAGCTGCGCGTGGCCGGCTATACGCTGTGGAACTGGGACACGGGCGGCGATGCCTACGGCGGCTGGATCACGCGCAGCGAAGACGACGAGGAGATGCTGGATCTGGCCGAGGTCCTGCACTTTGACGTGCGGCCGGCCGGGCAGCCTTACTGACCAATGCCCGGGAGCGGACGGCGCAAGGGCTAAGCGCTCTCGCGCCGCTTGCCGGCGGGGCGCCGCGCCTCCGGCACCCCCAGCGTCTGCTCCAGCACGTCCAGCAGCACCCGCACGCTGGCCGGCATATGCTTGCGCGCCGGCATCAGCACGTAGACCTTCAGCGGCGACGAGGCATAGCCCGGCAGCACGCGCACCAGTTGCCCCTGCCCGACCGCATCCTGAACGAAGCGCGGCGACAGCCGCGTCACGCCCAGCCCGTCCAGCGCCGCCTTGAGCCGCAGCTCGGCGTTATGGGTGCCGATGCGCGGCTCGACATCCAGGCGCGCGATCTCCATGCCATCGCGCAGGAACTCCCAGTGCCGGTCGTCGGCGTTGCCCAGCGTGGGCCAGCCCTGCAGGTCCTGCGGCGCGCGCGGCAGCCCGCGTGCCTTGATCAGTGCCGGCGCGGCATAGAAGGCGCGTTCGATCAGCACCACGCGCTTGCTGGCGAACGAGGTGTCGTGCAGCGCGGTATCGGTCATCACGAACGCCAGGTCGTAGCCGTGGCGGATCAGGTCGGGCTGGTCCCAGCTGACATCGACCTGCACGCGCAGGCCCGGGTGGGCGCGCAGCACGCGCGTCAGGCTCTCGGACAGATGCATGGAGCCGACTTCATACGGGGTGGAGATGCGCAGCAGGCCGCTGACTTCGGCGCTGTCCGAAGCGGCCTCGGCGCTGATTTCATGGAGCTCGGCAAACAGCGGCGCCACGCGCTCGTACAAGCGCTGGCCGCGTTCGGTCACGCGCACGCGGCGCGTGGTGCGCTCGAACAGGCGCACGCCGAGCTGGCTTTCCAGCCGCGCCACCGCGGCGCTGGCAGAAGACTTGGGCACCTCGGCCAGTTCGGCCCCCTGGGTAAAGCCGCCGCCTTCCACCACGCGGCAGAAAATCTCCCAGTCCTTCCATTCGATTGTCTTCATGCGGCGCCTCGTGGTTGCGGTGCGCCGCGATTGTCCCACAGGGCGAACAATGGCGCACCGCCCCGGATGCGCATCTAGCCGAACATGATCACCGAGCGCGCCAGCTCGCCACGGCGCAGTTCGTCGAAGGCATCGTTGATGCGCTCCAGCGGCAGGCGCTGCGCGATCAGTTCATCCAGGTGCAGGCGGCCGGCCATGTAGAAATCGACCAGGTGCGGCATGTCAACCGGGAAGCGGTTGGAGCCCATCAGCGAGCCCTGGATGCGCTTCTCGCCAAGGAAGTCGCTGCCGTACAGCTCGATCTTGACCCCCGGTGCGATCATGCCGATGATCGTGGCGGTGCCGCCCCGGCGCAGCATGGCAAAGGCCTGCTCGGTGGTCTCCTTCAGGCCGATGGCTTCGAAGGCATGGTGCACGCCGCCCTCGACCAGCGTGCGCACTGCCTCCAGCACATTGGCATGGCCCGCGTCGATCACGTCGGTGGCGCCGAACTTGCGCGCCAGTTCCAGCTTGGCCGGGACCCGGTCGATGGCAATGATGCGCCCGGCACCGGCGATGGCAGCGCTGTTGACCGTGGCCAGGCCGATGCCGCCGCAGCCGATCACGGCAACGGTCTCGCCCGGCTGCACCTTTGCGGTATGGATCACCGCGCCCATGCCGGTGGTCACCGCGCAGCCGATCAGCGCGGCGCGGTCCAGCGGCATGTCACGCCGGATCGCCACCAGCGCGTGCTCATGGATCAGCATCTGTTCAGCGAATGCCGACAGGTTCAGGAACTGGTGCATGGTCTTGCCATGGCTCGTCATCAGACGCGGCTCCTCGTCCTGGCGCCGACGGGTATCGGGCTCTGCGCACAATGACAGGTGGCCGGTCAGGCAATGCTCGCAATGGCCGCAATAAGCCGACAGGCAGCTAATCACATGGTCGCCGGGCTTGACCGTGCGCACCTCGGCGCCGACCTGCTCGACCACGCCCGCGGCCTCGTGGCCGAGGACGGCCGGCGTCCGGTGGGGGTAGGTGCCGTCGAGGAAATGCAGGTCCGTGTGGCACACGCCCACGGCGGCGGTGCGCACCAGCACCTCATGCGGGCCGGGCTTGCCGATGGCAACGTCTTCGATCACCAGCGGGGCCTTGGGTTGATGCAGGACAGCGGCTTTCATGGGCGTCCTCTGAGGCAGGCAACGATGCTGAAGACCTTACCCCCAAAAGGGGGGCAGGGAAAGCCGCAGGGCCACGCTGCGGACCCGTTTACAGCTCTTCCTTGATCGGTAGCGCACGCAACACGCCGATGCCCAGATGCTGCAGCGGGCCCATGCCGGGTTCGCTGTCGTAGACCATGAGCTGGCCTTTCTCGCGCGTGGTCCAGGTCAGGCGCCGGTTGCCGCCGTCGCCGTCGGTCTGCATGCCGACGCGGTAGGCCATGTCTAGCAGCACGTCTTCGGTGGTCTTGATCATGCGTTCGGCCAGCGCCGGGCTGTCCAGCACGATGCCCATCTCGGTATTGAGCCGGGCCGAGCGCGGGTCCATGTTGAGCGAGCCGATGAATAGCAGGCGCCGGTCGACGATGTAGTTCTTGGCATGCAGGCTGGCGCGGCTGGACGACAGCCACGAGCGCGAGCGCGAACCGCGCGCGGCCTTGCCGCGGTTTGCCAGTTCGGCGTAGGCGCTGGGCTTGAGCTCGTACAGCTCGACGCCCGCGGCCACCAGCGCCAGCCGGTGCGGCGCATAGCCCGCATGCACCGCGCTGACATCGGTGGCGGCAAACGAGTTGGTCAGGATGCGCACGCGGATGCCGCGCTTTGCCAGGGCGATCAGCCAGGCCTCGCCGTCGTCGTCCGGCACGAAGTACGGCGAGATCAGCAACACTTCCTTCTGTGCGCCGCCGATCATCTTCTCGAGCCGGGCGGTGGCGTCCCCGGGATCGTCGTCGGTCTGGTGCGTGATCTTGGCAGCCTTGTCGGACACCACCACGGCCTTGCCGCTATAGGCGGGCATATGGCCGCTCTCGATGGCCTTGGCCAGGCCCGACCCCAGCAGCTCCTGCACATAGGGGCTGGCTACCGCCTGGTCGCCGAGCGCTTCCAGGCCCTTGCGCAGGCTGCGCATCTCCACCGGCGCTTCTTTGCCTGCGGGGATCAGCGCCACCACCGGATACGACGACGGATCGTTCCAGTACTCGTCGAACACGGCCGACACCTGCGGCACGGCGGGTCCGGCTATCAACACATCGAGGTCGCTGAAATCCACGTCGGTGCGCGCGGAGAAGTACGCATCGCCGATGTTGCGCCCGCCCACCAGCGACATCTGGTTGTCCACCGTCATCGACTTGTTGTGCATGCGCCGGTCCAGCCGCTTGAAACCGGCCAGCATTTCCGGCCAGCGCACGCTGCGGCTGGCAAACGGATTGAACAGGCGCACCTCGATGTTGGGATGCGAATCGATGGCCGACAGGATCTTGTCCATGCCGTCCGTGTGCATGTCGTCCAGCAGCAACCGCACGCGCACGCCGCGGTCCGCGGCATCGAGAATGTCGCCCAGCACGGCGGCGCCGGTGCCGGTGGTTTCAAAGATATAGGTCTGCAGGTCCAGGCTGCGCTGCGCGGCGCGCGCCATGGCCAGCCGCGCGACCAGTGCATCGGGCCCGGACGACAGCGGGTAGAACAGCGACTCGCCGGGGCGCTGCGCCAGGCGCAGCGCCAGCACCTTGCCCAGCGGGGTGTCACTGGTGTTGACCAGGGCGGTCGAGGGCGCGCGCTGCGCCGACGCCGGCAGGCTCGCGCACCCTGCCAGCAGCGCAGCCGCCAGCGCAGGCCCCATCAGGACCGCCGCGAACCAACGCCGGCCACGGCTCGGACCGGCGCCGCGCGACCGGGTATCGAACGGATCTTGGCGGAGCGTCTGGAACATCCGTGGAGCCTCCCTGCGCCGGGATGGGATGGGGCCTGCTACTTCGCACGATATACCGCGCGCGCTGGCCCCGGCAGCGGTGTCATTCCTGTTCCGCGCCGGGTGTTTGTCCTACACCGGGGCACCAGGAAAGGACGCTGGGCTCGCTCGAAGCCGGCAAGTGGGCCGACTTCATCCTCGTCGACCAGGACCTGCTCAACGTCAAGCCGGCGGACTGGAGCGCTCGCTACAAGGCCAACTCGCTGTGCGACCCAAGCCGGACAAGTGGCAGTGTCCAGGGGTCTGGCTTCCGATCGATCAGCAAAAGGTCTGGCCGAACATGGCAATCCCGGAAATCCTTCCACTGGCCGCCAAGCGCATGGTCGCGAAGCTTGTCCGGCAGCGACACGTCGCTCGCCAGTGCAGTCAGGATCGCAAGCCAGTCACCAGCCGGGCTTTGCAGCAATGCTTTGAACGGCCCTTTGAGTTCGCGCTTGTAATCGCGCTTGAATTGGGTCGTCCGTTCAATCGTCCTCATCGTTGAGATCCGCCATCAGGTCGCTCACCGACCCGAACTTGCGGAGGCCGCCGGCCACCTATGTGGCGCCTTGACGCCCTATCCCATCCTAGGCATCATTCAGTTTTTTCCTAAATGCGAATTATTCGCATTTGTATCTACATTTACATACAGGCCCGCCTGTCTCCTGCTGTCCGTTCATGAGCCGTCAAGTCATCCACGCCGCGTGCCTGCGCGCACCCAAACGCCGCCCTCTCGCCGTGCTGGCGCAACTGTCCGTCCTGGCCGGCTTTCCGGCAACGGCCGCGCTGGCGCAGCAAGCCGCGGCGCCAGCGGATGCGCAGTCGCTCCCCGCGGTGACCGTCAGTGCCGCGGCAGTCGACGATTCCGGCCTGCAGCTTGAGAAAAAGGCGAGCACCGGCGCGCTGGGCTCGCGCACGCAGCTCGACACCCCGTACTCCACCACCATCGTTACCGGCGAAGACCTGGCCGACCGCCAGGTGGCCAAGCTGGGCGATGTGTTCACGATGGATGCGTCGGTCACCGACAACGGCAACAGCTACAACAGCTGGTCCAGCTACCTGAGCGTGCGCGGCCTGCAGATCGACTGGCAGAACGGCTTCAAGATCAATGGGCTGCCGTTCGTGGCCTACGGCATCACGCTGCCGTACGAGCACATGGAGCAGGTGGAACTGCTCAAGGGGCTGCCGGGGTTCATGTATGGCTTTGCCACGCCGGGCGGCATCGTCAACTATGTCACCAGGAAGCCGACGGACACCTTCACCGCCGCGTTCGAACTGGGCTACCGCGCCGCCAATGTCTGGAGCGAGCACGTCGACCTGGGCAGGCGCGCCGGCCCGGACAATATGTTCGGCTACCGCCTGAACGTGACGCATGAGGAAGGCACGCCCTACAACGCGCGCAACATCCGGCGCGACAGCGTGTCGCTGGGCCTGGACGCACGCCTGACGAAGGACCTGACCTGGACCTTCGACTCGGTCTACCAGGACCGCCGCGCCACCGGCCAGATGCCGTCGTTCAGCCTGTGGAACTACGGCGGTGCGGCGCTGCCGGGCCCGGTGTCCGGGCGCATCGCCAACTTCGCCGGCACCGACCAGCACCTGAACACCAACCTCCAGCTGTACAGCACCGGCATGCGCTACCAGGTCAACCCGGACTGGGCGGTCAGCACCAACTACAGCTTCACCAAGGTCGGCCGCAGCCGCAATGAAAGCACCTACAGCCTGCTGAACCAGGCCGGCGACTACAACGACCAGCGCTACGACACCGCGCAGGACCAGCAAGTGGGTCAATGGCAGGCGATGCTCGAAGGCAAGTTCCGGACCGGCCCGTTCGGCCACCAGCTGGTGGCGGGCCTGTCGTGGCAGAAGCAAATCGACCGCTATGACAACAACGGCTTCGGCGCCGTCATCGGCACTGGCAATATCTTCGAGCCCAACACCAACACGTACTACAGCGCGACCGCCTTCACCAAGGTGCGCAACAGCGACATCACGCAGAAGTCGGTGTTCGCCAGCGACACCCTGCAGCTCACCGAGCGCTGGTCCGTGCTGGCCGGCTTGCGCGTGACCAACTTCGAGCAGAACGGCTACGTGCCGGTGAGCTCCAGCTACAGCAAGAACGGCGTGATCACGCCCACGCTGGCGCTGATGTTCAAGCCCGTGCCCACCGCCACGGTCTATGCCAGCTACGTGGAAGCGCTCGAGCCCGGTTCGATCGTGCCGGACGGATACACCAACGCACGCCAGCTCCTGAGCCCGATCCGCAGCAAGCAGTATGAAATCGGCGTCAAGGCCGACCAGGCTGCCTGGAGCGCCACCGCGGCCGCCTTCCGCATCGAGCGCGGCGCCGAGTACGACAGCGTCAGCGGCGGCGTGCCGACGCGCCAGCAGGATGGCACCTCGATCTACCAGGGCCTGGAGTTGGCCGGCGTGTACCGCCTGGGCTCGCAATGGGAGTTCGGCGCCAGCGCGATGTACCTGGACTCGTATTACGACAAGGGCCTGGCCAACAGCGGCAAGCGCGTCGCCGGGGCGCCTGACCTGGTGCTGGCGGGACGCATCAGCTACCGCGTGCCGTTCGTGCCGGGCCTGCGCCTTGGCGTCGATGGCAAGTACACCGGCAACACCAGGCTGAACGCCGGCAATACGCTGGAAGCCGGCGGCTACACAGTGTTCAATCTCGGCGCGAGCTACAACACCCGCGTCGCCGGCAAGGACCTGACACTGCGCGCCGCGCTGAACAACGTGACCAACAAGCGCTACTGGGGCTTCCAGTATGAGAACTACATCCAGCCCGCGGATCCGCGCAGCGTGAGCCTGACCGCGAGGATTGCTTATTGAGATTCACCTGAGCGTGCCCGACGGCATCGCGCCGGACTCTTGCAACATCTTCAGCATCACCGCCCCCGCACCGGGCTGGCGCCGCAGGTAGCGGACCTGCAGCGGGGCCTGGCGCTTTGGCCCGAAGTCAGAGGCCCAGGATCTCGATGCTGTCGACGCGGTCCGGATAAAAGGCCACGTGCAGGGCGATCGCCGCCATCGCAGGGTAAGGCGCCTCGTAGCTCCACACCGCATTGCGCGACCGTTCGCCGCCGGCGGGGATGTCAAAGTAGCTGCAGTCGCCCTTGTACGGGCAGTACGTCGCGTGCGCGGTGCGCTCAAGCTGCGCCATGTCGACATGCTCGCGCGGAATGTATTGCACTGGCGGGTAGCTCGCCTCGGCCAGGGTCAGCGCGGCGTCGCTGTCGGCAATCGTAACGCCTGCCACCTTGACCACGACCCTGCCGGCTGTCGGCGTGATGGTGATCGGGTGGTCGGGACCGGGGATCTTGACGGGCTTGTCGGTCATGGGACGTCCTCCTGCAGGGCATCGCCACGGGGGCGATGCTGGCATTCTAGGCGCTCGCCGCCCGGCCTGCAGGCCGGGCCCGATGCTCCAGCCAGCCCACCGCTATTCGACCTTGACGTTGGCCCGCTTCACCAGCGCGGCGTAGCGCGTGGCCTCGCTGCGGAAGAAGCTGGCGGCAGCCTCTGGCGTGCCAGGGTCGATCACGGTGCCCTGCTGCTTCATGGCTTCCAGCACTTCGGGCGAGGTGAAGGCCCTGGCGAAGGCGTCATGCACGCGCTTCACCTCGGCCGGCGGCATGCCGGCGGGGCCCACCACGGCAAACCAGCCGGCCACGTTGTAGCGGGGCAAGCCTTGTTCGGCGATGGTGGGAAGGTCCGGCGCGGCGGCCGAGCGCTTGTCGCCGCACAGGCCGATGGCGCGCAGCGTGCCTGCCTTCAGGTGCGGCGCCACCGCGTTGAGCGCGACCACGCCCATTTCCACTTGTCCGGCGATCAGGTCGTTCATCATCGGCCCGGTGCCCTTGTACGGCACGTGGCGCGCGCTCGCGCCCGCCTCTTCCAGGAACATCTCGGCGGCCAGCTGGATGATGGTGCCATTGCCTGACGATGCGTAGTTGTAGCCGTCGGGCTTCGCCTTGAGCAGCGCCACCAGTTCCTTCACGTTCTTCGCCGGCACCTTGGGATTGACCACCAGCACCAGCGGCGTAGCGCCGAGCACGCTGATCGGGGTGATGTCCTTGATCGCGTCGAACGGCATCGTGCGGAAGACGCTGGGGTTGATGACGTGGTTGTTCGAGACCAGTCCCAGCGTGCTGCCGTCGGGCGACGCCTTGACCACGGCCGCGGCGCCGGTGATGCCGCCGGCGCCGGGCAGGTTCTCGATCACCACCGGCTGGCCAAAGGCCTTGCCCAGCGCCGGCCCTGCCGCGCGCGCGATGGCGTCCACGCCGGAGCCGGCGCTGATCGGCAGGATCAGGCGCACCGGCTTGCCGGCGCCACCCTGCGCGAGCGCGCCGACGCCGGGTGCCGCCAGCGCGGCGGCCACGGTGGCGGCCAGCGCCAGCCCAGACTTGAGAAGGATGCGACGGGGGTGCATGGGGTTGTCTCCGTATGGTTATCGCAGGATCTTTGCTGGCTGCCGCTGTGCCGCGGCATGCCGGTTGCAGCGCGGCTCAGCCGGTGCGGCCATGGCCGAGCTGCGACAGGATTTCCTCATTGTGCTCGCCTGCCCTGGGCAGCGGCCGGCGCACGCCCGGGCGGCGCCCGCCCATCAGCAGCGGCAGCAGCACCGTGGGCGCGGTCGAGCCGTCGTCGGCCTGCATCGGCACCAGCCCGCCGCTGGCAAGCAGGTGCGGATCGTCGAGCAACTGGTCCGGGCGCACGATCGGCGCGTACGGGATGCCGGCGGCTTCGAGCTTCGGCGCCAGTTCGTCGGAGCGATGGTGGCGCAGGATCGCGCCCAGCTCATCGAGCAGTCGCGGGCGCACCGCCACGCGCGAGGCATTGGTTGCGTACTCGGGCTTGCCGGGAAGCTCCGGATGCGCCAGCACGTGGCACAGCGTGACGAACTGCTTGTCGCTGACCGCGCCGATAAACAGCTGCTCGTCGCCGGCCAGCGTGAAGACGTCATACACACTCCACGCCGACACGCGCGACGGCATCGGCGGCGGCGCCTCGCCGGTCATCGCAAACTGCTGCATATGCTGCGAGGCCAGGAACACGCAGTTCTCGAACAGCGCGCTCTGGATCTCCTGCCCGCGCCCGGTGCGGTCGCGCTCGCGCAGCGCGGCCAGCACGCCGATGGCGCCGAACATGCCGCCCATGATGTCGTTGACCGAGGTGCCGGCGCGCAGCGGCCGCCCGCTGGGTCCGGTCATGTAGGACAGCCCGCCCATCATCTGCACCACCTCGTCCAGCGCCAGCCGGTTCTCGTACGGGCCGGGCAGGAAGCCCTTGTGCGAGACATAGATCAGGTGCGGGTAGTCGCGCGACAGCGTGGCGTAGTCCAGCCCCAGCTTCTGCATCAGCCCAGGCCGGAAGTTCTCCAGCAGCACGTCGCTCTGGCCCGCGAGCTCGGCCGCGGCGGCACGCCCTTCCTCGGTGGTGATATCGAGCACCACGCTCTTCTTGTTGCGGTTGAAGGCGCGAAAGAAACCGATGCCCAGGCCCGGCAGGTTGCGCGTCTTGTCGCCGCCGGGCGGCTCGACCTTGACCACCTCGGCGCCCAGGTCGGCCAGGATCATGCCGCAGGTGGGGCCCATCACCATATGCGTAAATTCGACCACGCGGATGCCGGCGAGCGGCAGGGGGGTGCTGTTGCTGTCTTGGGTCATCTTGCGTCTCAGGCAGCGGCGCCAGCGGGCTGGACCGGGAACGTCCTGGGCAGGCCGGCGCGCCACAGCGTGCCGTGCAGGGTTTCATCGTTGAGCCAGGCCGCCACATCTTCGCGCAGCGCGAGCAGGCGGCCGATATCGATGCCGGTGCCGATGCCCATGCTGCCGAGCATGTAGGCCAGGTCTTCGGTGGTGACATTGCCGCTGGCGCCGGGCGCATGCGGACAGCCGCCGATGCCGGCCAGGCAGGCGTCGAAGCGCGTCACGCCGACTTCCAGCGCGGCACAGACGTTGGCCAGGCCGAGCCCGCGCGTATCGTGGAAATGGCCGCACCAGAAGCGCTCGCCGGCGAGTTCGATGGCGCGCGCAAAGAGTTCGCGCACCATGCGCGGATCGGCGTAGCCGACGGTATCGGCCAGGCTGACGCGGTCGGCGCCGGCATCGAGCAGCGCCTGCATCAGGCGCAGCACTTCATCGGGATCGACATGGCCCTGCAGCGTGCAGCCAAAGGCGGTGCCGACACCGCCTTCGATCAGCGTCTTCGCGCCGCTGACATCGCGCGCGGCGCGGATGCGCGCCACTTCCGCCACCACCTCGTCCGGCGTCTTGCGCAGGTTGGCCAGGCTGTGCGCATGGCTGGCCGACAGCGGCACGATCATCAGGTCGGCACCGCTGGCCAGCGCATCCTGCGCGCCGCGCAGGTTGGGCACCAGCACCGACACAAACAAACCCGGCAGGGTGCGGGCGAACGCGACCAGTTGCGCGGTATCGGCCAGTTGCGGCAGCAGGTGCGCCGGCACGAACGAGCCCACCTCAAGCTCGCGCAAGCCGGCCGCGTAGGCGCCGCGGATCCACGCTTGCTTGCTGGCCGTAGTCAGGATGGTGCGGATGCTTTGCAGGCCATCGCGCAACCCGACTTCGCGGATGACTGCGTGGCGGGGAAAGGGAACAGACATGATTCATGGGCTTCCGGTTGCGCCCCGCCTTGGGGGCGACGGGATAACTCTATGAGTTTCTGTTCGAGATCTGAAGCGGTGATTTGTGCACGATAGCGTTCCAGACTGGAATGTCTGTTTGACGACTCATGACACTACCAAGGATTTCCCGGATGCATGATTGCGGGTAGCAAAACACGCTTACCATTCCATTCTGGAAATGCAATCCCCTTACGGCGCCCCCATGCGAGACCTCGACCTCACCACCCTGCGCCTGTTCGTCGCCGTCTGCGAAACCCGCAACATGGCGCGCGCGGGCGAGCAGGAGCACATCGTGGCGTCGGCCATCAGCAAGCGGCTGGCGCAACTGGAAGAAACGGTCGGCGCGACGCTGCTGGAGCGCCGCCGCCGCGGCGTGATCCCCACGCCCGCGGGCGAGATGGTGCTGGCGCATGCGCGCGCCATGCTGGCGGCGGCGGACCGCGTAGCGCGCGACATGGCCGACTACGGGGCGGGCGTCCGCGGGCAGGTGCGGCTGCTGGCCACGGTCTCGTCGATGGCGGAATCGTTGCCGGACGATATCGCCGCCTTCCTGCAGCAGCCGGCCAACCGCGACGTGCGCGTGACCATCGAGGAAAGCCTGAGCAGCGACCTGGTGCGCGCATTGCGCGAGGGCTCGGCGCCGCTGGGCATCTGCTGGGACGCGGCCGACCTGGAAGGCTTCCAGACCCGCCCCTACCGCACCGACCACCTCGCGGCGGTGGTACATGCCTCGCATCCGCTGGCGCAGGGCGCCGAATGCCGGTTCGAGGACACGCTGGACTACGACCATATCGGCATGCCGGCCCAGACCGCGGTGCAGACCATGCTGACGCGCTATGCGGCCATCCTCGGGCGCGGCATCACCTACCGCGCGGTGGTGTCGACCTTCGACGCCGCGTTGCGCTGCGTGCGCGCCAGCCTCGGCATCACCATCATCCCGGCGGAGATCGCCGCGCCGATCGCGTCCGCCTTCGGCCTGCGCGTGATCCCGCTGCGCAACGACTGGGCGCGGCGCCGCTTTGCGATCTGCTTCCGCGACCTGGAACTGCTGTCGCCGGCGGCGCGGCTGCTGGTGGCCTTCCTTGAACAGACCGCGGCGGCGGAAGCGGCGGCCGTCCCTGCGGACACCGCACCAGTGCGCAAGCCGCGGCGTGGTCGGCAATAGGGCCGGCCCGGCGCGACAGGTCAGCAACCGCTCGGAGCCGCGCTCCAGCCGGCGCGGGGCGAGCAAGCTCGACGGCCCTGCCACCGCCGCATTCCGACCCCGCCGGGGTGCCACCTACCGGCGCTGGGGCGGGGCCGCATGCACAGGTGCCTGCGGCTCGCGGACAGCAAAAATCCGGCCAGGCAACACAAAGCCCCGCAGCGCCAGCATCTCCAGCGGACCCTGGCCAATCGCGGTGCGCATCTGGTAGCGGATGGGATAGGTCATGTCCGCTGCAGCAGGCAGCTTCGCGATGCGTACCGTCAGGCTGTCCGGGTCCGTTGCGCCTTGGTCGGGTTTCGACGTCACCGTGTCCGGGACGGCCTGCCACGTCAGCTGATAGGTCGCACTGCTCAGCGGCTCGATATGCGCGCGCTCCAGCATCCGCACGAGTCCCCAACGGCCACCGAATTCATAGCTCTTGTTGACCCCGGCTTTCTCGGTGTGCCATTGCAGACGGGTCCCCAGGTCGTGCGGGGAATTACCCGGCCAGGTCATCGACTGCCAGGTCTCGCGCTGGTTGTAGTAGTGCAGCTTCTGCCCGTCGACGGTCAGGAGCGTATCGGTCAGGCCCGGCGTCGGGACAGGCTGGAACTCGAAGCGGTATTCAGGCTGGCCTTGCGCCAGCAGGTGCGCCGCGATGCGCTGCAGGATGTTGACCGCCTTGAGGAAGGCGGGATCGAAGGCCAGTGCCTGGCCGCTGGTAGCAACTGGCACCCATTGATCGCCCTGCAATTCCAGCACCCCGGCCAGTTGCGTGCCAAGGAAGGCGCCGATCAGCCCGCTCTGCGGGCGCAGGAAGCGCGCCAGTTCGGGTAGCGAAGCATCGTCGGTGTTGTCCGCGAACGGATAGCGTCCCGCAAATGCATGGTCCCACGTCATTGCGATGCTCTGCCGCCACGCCTCGTTCAGGCTCGCCTGCGCGGGCTGCAGCACGGTCTGCGTCGCCTGAGCGATCGGGCGCACGAACAGCGTCTCGCCCATGCCTGCCCATTGGCCGCCAAGACTGGCGGCCATCAGCTGCGCGTAGGCTTGCGTGTCGGCCAGCTCCGAGCCCTTTCCCTGGAATAGCGCCTGCGCCATCTGGCGGGCTTGCGCATCGGCATCGGCACTGTTGCTGACCTGCTGCAGGCGCAAGCGCAACGCCGTCGCCCGGTCGAGGAAGCGTTGCAGGCTCAGGTCACCGTTGCCGCCGGGATTGACGGATTGGCTCTGGCCCATCAGGCGCAGTACCGGTCCGAAGGCAGCGCCAAGCGGCCCCGCCGCATCCGGCTTGATCACGCCGGTTTCCGCCGACTTGCCCAGCAGGCTCTGTGCCTTCTCGACCAAGGTGTCGGAAATCGTTTCCTTGCGAGCTCCGGCGCCGCCCTGGTATTCCAGTGCCTTCATCAGCGCAATCACCGGCGACTGGCGCGCATCCGCCATCAGCTTGAGCTGATCGATGGCGCTCGGCAGCGTGGGCGCGGGCTCCCACTGCAAACTGTTCATGAAACCCTGCCAGCGGTCCGCGTAGTCGGCGAAGTACTGTTCGGTCAGGGCCGCCTGCAAGGCCTCGGCGGTGCGACGTGTTGTCGGTTGCGCCTGCGGCTCGCCATCGGCCAGCACCCAGTCGCTGGCAATTTCGCTGCGCTTGGCAGCGGTTTCGATCGCGGGGGCGACATAGCCCTCGTAAGCCTGACGCGTGAACACGGCGGGCACGATGGCGGCGCTGCGCAGCAGTCCTCGCGGATCGGTACCCGCGGTCAGCGATGCCAGGCTTTGATCGGGATACTTGCTACCGCCATGCTCTCCGAACGCGGTGAGGATGCCCTGGTAGACGGTCTCCTCGGCGTTGCGTTGCCCGATGACCGCCAGCAGAGTCTGGCGCGCGCCGGCCACCAGTTCAGGGCTGGGCCGGATATGCCAGGCCGGGTTGGCCTTCAGGTGATTGGCATAGAAGTTGAGCAAGCGTTCGGCAAGGTCCTGCCGCTCGCCGGGCGTGATCCGCGCCTCCGTGGACCAGTGCTGCGCCAGTTGCGGGGCCAGGAACGCTGCATCGGCGCGCTCGGGATTGGAGAGCATCAGGTAGGTCTTGAGTTCCTGGTGGCCACCCAACGCCCAGCGGCTGGTTTGCTCATCCAGCGAATCGGTCCGCATCTGCGCGAGGTCCGCCAGCGACGCCTCCAGCGCCTCCTGGATCGGCATGACCAGCAACCGGCGACTGGCTTGCGCGTATGGCTTCCACAGGGCGGCCAGCACCTCCGGGTCGCGATTCAACCCGAAGCGGGTCAGCAACGGCGCGTGATACTGCGTTCGGTACTCGAAGCGCTCGATCTGTTGCTGCAGCGCGAGCAGTGCCCTGAGGCGCTCGGCAGGATTGGAGGCCACCTGCATGTCCTGAATCGATTGCCGCACAGCGTGCAGGTCTTGCGTATTGCGCAGGCCGGATACCAGCATGCCGGCACCCCAAAGAACGACCGATGCCAGCGCAAGTACAGTGAGGACCGTAAGCGGATGTATCCCGATCCGGCGGGCACGATAGCTTGCGGCACGCCCGCCAATCTCTCGCCAGGTCGCGACTAGCGTAGCCGGTTGCAAGCCGGTCCCCTCCGGCGCGTGGATTGCGGCGGCCAGGCTGGCTACTTCGGTCGAAGCATCCTCTGCGGGCACGGGTACCGGCATCGAAGGCGTGGCGAACACCGGAGCGAACATGACGCCAGCCAGCGGTGCACGCCGCCAGGCCGATGCCTGCCATGCCGCCCACCGCTTCACGACGCCAGCCCGGTGCTCGCCGATGTAGGCCGAGATTCTTGCGATGAAGGGTGAATGTCTGGGTTCGGCACACCATTGCACGCCAAGCACAGCGGTACGAGCCTCCAGCGATACCAGCAAGTCATGCACGGTGCCGGCCGCGTCGTCACGTGTGCGATGCCTTGTCTCATCCAGGAATGCGCCAATGGCCGTAAATTCCCCCGGGTGCGCGCCCTGCATCTTCACGGCGTGGACGAACATCACCGGCGCAGCCCAGCCCAGTTCACCCTGGATCGCCGCCAGGGCACGCAGCGCCGGTGTTTCCTGTGCATCCGCATTGCTCCCGGATACCACTTGCACCATGGCATCGACCGGACAACGGTGGCGCAGCCTCCGAAGTTGCCTGAGCCATGTGGCCGCCTCGATGCCGGTAGGTGAGGCATGGACGAGAACGGCTGCCTCCGAGCGCCACACACCCGCCTGCTTCAGGCCGGGGGCGAGTTCGTCTATTGACGCATCATCGCCGCAAAGCATCAGCCACGGCATGCGCGAACGCCAGCGCCAGCCCAACACGCTGCGCAACTCATGGCGCAGGTCTTCCAGGCGGGCGTCGCGCCGGGGCTTTCTTCCCGATGGAGCGCGTGCCTCACCCGCCTCGCGGACAAATAGCCGCGCCGTGACCCGATCGGCACCGAGCAGGACGGCAACCAGGTACACGAGGACCGCGAAGACAACCACAATGGGAATCCACAGCAGCACGGTAATCCTGGCATCGCGCGAAATCAGGCCGAAGAACTCGCCATGGAACCACACAACGAGGGCCGCCAACGCTCCCGTTCCTGCCAGGACCAGGGGACCACCCCACAGGGACATGGTTCTGGAATGCTTCGAGGTAGCTATCTCGGCCTTCGGATCAGTGCTCGGATTCGTCATGCGGTGGTGTCAGGACGTGAAGGACCGCTGCCTGGGTACGGTCAAGGATGAGATGCGAGCCGGCATCGCGGGATTCGATGGCAGCCACAACGGAAAGCCACGGATCGGCCGCGCCGACATTACCGATGATGCGATCCACGTGGCATTGGGCTTCCATCTCGTCGAGTTGCGGCATCGATGCCGCATTCAGCGCGGCAAGCAGCGCGATGTCATGCTGGCTGCCCAGCCCGGTCATCCATGCCCGCTGCAACGCCGCGGGTTCGGCTTTCCCCCACCGGATCGCGTTGGCAACAAGATCGCCCAATGCGCCGGCTTCGTCTGCATAAGGGCGATGGAGTAAGCCGAGTACCTTCACCGATTCGGGCAACTGAAAACAGCCTGGATTGAGCAATACGGCAACACACCCTTCCGCGCTGTTGACCGGAGGACTGGCATCGTGCCATTCAGCGGCAATCACCAGCAGCGGCCGCCATTCGCGCAGGTCGAGCCATGCATCGGCAACCATCAGTGCGTCGGACGGCGGTACTGTCCGGCAGTCGAGATGCGCCAAGCCAATGCGGCCCAGCGCATCCTGCACTTGGCTCAGACGGATCGTCTTCATTTCGGCCTGAGCCAACACACGCACCGCCGGGGCATGACGAGGCCCATACTGGGACAACACCTGCAGGTGCTCCGCGAGCGGAACCAACGCATCGACCATTTTCAGGACAAGAGTGGAGACCGTCTCGAAGGTTTGCTGCACAGGCTCGTCCGGTTGGTCCCCGGCCGGTGAGTCGCCTTCCAGTGAAAGGACGGACAGCGAATCCTCATTGAACCGGTTATGGGCGATCAGTCCTCCAGTCGTGCGCGAGGCCCGCTGATCTACCAGAGGCTTTGCCGCATTCAACGCGCTTGAGAGATCCCGGTGTCCCTGAAGTGGCAGGCTATAGCTGACCCCCAGTACCTGCAACGGGCGCTGTGCTTCGCGCACACGCGCGTCGATCCATTCCTGCCTGTGGTCATTCCAATGACGGGCGCGATGCCACTGCACTTCGTATCCGACGCGCACGATGCCTAGCAGGATTAGAAAGACGCCATTCGGTATGCCAGCAATGCGCCACCAGAACTGGGCACCGCGTGCCGGCGCTCCTGCGGGCCACAGCAACAAGGCGATGGCCGCACCTACAACAACGCACAAGGCCCAGACACCGAGCCACGGCCAGAAGCGCAGACCGTGCGCCGGGTACGGAATCGCCTCACCACCCCGGGACAAATCGATCGGCATATTCAGGCGATATGGACATTGGGGAGCGACGAAATCAGGCGGCAGCCACACGCGCAGCGGTGGAGGTGCATGGCAACCGGTCGACCGTCCTGGTCGGAAAAGCCGTCATGGCCCTCGGCAATCGTCGTCGCACCGTGGCGGGCGCAATGCGCGGCATCACCCTTGCGCGCGACTGGCCGGTTCATGAATTTCATGGTCGGGGAGGCGGTGGTGACTTGGCCGCCGTTTTCGAGGGAGTCACCTAATCTGATCGGAGACCGCATCGTGGCTTCTCACTTTTTCAAGAAAAGATCTGCGCAGGATTTTTCATCGGCTTTCACCCTCCTATTTCGCTGTATATCCCAAACACCCGGATAGGCCGCATCACTGCAATCAACCACCCCATTTGGCGCAACATACTTTCCATCCACAGAAATGATGGAGGCACCCGCATGGCCGATACTAGAAAAACCATACTTCCTTAATCTCGATGGCTCTACTCTTCCCTTGTATGAACCATTTAATGAAATGAGATTTCTACTTGCACCAAGCCGTGCGACAGTCGCCAAGTATCGAAGCGGAGGTGACGCAATTAAGTCCAACGAAACATATATTCCACTTTCAATATTTACATCGGACAGGAAGCCGACTCCAGCAGGGATTAACTCAATATGCACCACGGAGTCTGCGCAGCCATATAATTGACGCCTCTGAACATAGCCTCGCTCCGATATGATTACCGCCGACGCGTCATAGCTCTCAACGGCATAAAGAGGACGCACATCAAGCGTACACGTATTGGGACTATTTCCATCCATCATAGTAATTAGATTACCGTCTATCTCGTATAGCCTTTCCGCCGAAGCACTATTTATCCCTCGAAAAATAATTATGACAAAAAGAAACAGGTGGAGAACATTTACCCCTATAAATATGCTTCGTTGTGCACGTCTATTGCTCACCACATCCGTCATAAAACGCTCACCGCAGAAGCGGGATTGTAAAAAATACTGCGCCAACACAAAACTCACCAACCTTGGCATCTATCGTCAAGTGAAAATCAATCTACATTTACTAACGACTAAGGTGCATAGGTAACGTCCCCGATGATACTCATCGCACTTACACGCTCAGACCTCGTCAATCTGAAATTCGGTGCCACCTCGATAGAATAACAAGTCAATCCATTTCTATTTGGACATGAAAAATATAGGTCTGGTATTGACATCACTTCACCATCACCGAAAATACTATTGACATAAGCAACCGTTCCACTAAAGCCACCCCCCTGATATTTTCGCTGCCAGGTAACCCTTCTGTAATATCTGCCTCCGGCATCCTCGGAAGCGATTACCTCTTTTGCTGTCATCTTTTGAATACCTGGCGTAGCGGCAAGTCCGTCAGACGCAACTGGAAAACTCGGTTTGCGACACCCGAATTCTAGGGTTGCCGGCACTTTCCTGTGTTGCCCATCGATAAGCAAATGAAAACGTATGGTGATTGAAATCTCGTTTTCTTCTACATTCGCGCGTGCCACCCTGAGGGTGGCGAAATTTCCTAATGTGTAACCACAGAATTCATGTAGGCGAGAGTATGCCCCTGATAAATCTATGACTTGCCGCGCATTAGTCGCAGATGACGTAAGACAGAGCAAGAAGAGGATAACAAGCCTCTGCATCAGACAAGCCTCCGCTCATAATCTTCGGGATATTGTTTAATCGAACCATCCGGGCACGGAAATGTACAAACGTCCCACAGCACCATTGCCGCATTCACAAATGCCACGGATCTATCGACCAGCCCATTCATATTGGGTGGTGATTGACCCGTAGTAGCCGGGAAATTCACGGACGCCGCACAATTTGTGAAATGTTGATTGTAGTACCACGTTTTGATCCCGGCGTTTGTCCAAATTGTTTCGCGGCGATTTCCATGGAGTATTTCATTCGCATCAGCATATTTGTTTGCACTATCGACTTGCAGTCGATCAGGGTGATCTTTTGATGGGACGGACTTGTTTGGCCATACCCAGTAGGCGCCAGCGCTCTGACTGGCATGGAATGGATTTATGCCAACCTCATCTCGCCACGCAATCTCCTGCTCACCAGGAGGAAGTAGCGGAGAACGCCCAAGATATTTGAAATATTTGTAATAATTGTTGTCTCCGTTCGCCATTTCTCCGTTGGCACTTGTTAGTTGCAGGAATCCGCGACCGTACCATCCACGGTGAAGCGTTGGATTGGCACCCCGCTGCTCTCTCAAGTCACCGAACCATAGTGTTTCCTGCGCAGAATTCCCGATAAAACAAGCCATTCTCGTCGGCGTATTAATTCCATACTTTTGCAAGGCGACGTTCAGCGCCGTTCGATTCCTTTTAATAAACGCTGTAGAAATATATGCCGATTCAAAATATGCGGATTTCGAGGAATTATGTGAGCCAGGCTTTCTAATAACTTTACACGGCACCAGTTGAGCCATCTCATTTTCACTTAGCCAGCTACATCGCCTGAGATGTCGAATAAAAGCAAGCGGATGAAAGAACCAAAACTTCCTCCCACCTCCTAGCGAAGTCTTCTCCAGAAACTGAAACTGCTCCAGGAACTTGACGAAATTGTCATACCCATTTGGATCAAATTCCTTGCGCTTCCCGAAGAAGCCATCTGGGTCCTTCAGCCTCCTGTAGCGCGCCTCGTTGCCGCTCGCGTCCCACTCGCTTGGCGCATGGCAAACGAAGCCCCGGAACCTCTCCCGCACCTCTGGATGGTTTGCTATGTACGCGGCCAGCTCGGCTTCCTGTTCATGGGCGGGGCGCATTCTCTCGGCAGGTGTCTCAGCGTCCTCAACCACAGCAACAATCTTGCGTAGCTCGTCGTAGTCACAAATGCCGTCCTCGCTGAATGGCGTATTGCCTTCTTCGATCTTCTGCCAGCCCAAAAAGAACGGGAAGTCTGCGTCGGATAACTTCTGGATTGCCGGCTGGCTGATGTCGATATAGCCCTGCTTGCCCGTCTCGAAGGGCACCGCCACCCAGGTCTTTTGGGCAGCGGCCGGCAGTATTGGGTGGTCGTTCAAGGTCCGGCCGAAGCGGAGCAGCTCGTAGCCATCGCTCGGGCATTGCGGATAGAGCGCGGTAGCGCGCTCGTACATCTTGTACTCGTAGTCGGCGCAGGCGTCCCGTACGGGCGCGGGAGTCAGGGGCGTGAGAGCGCCGTCCTTTTCAACCCAGGAACGCGTGTAGCGTTGTCCCTTGTGGAAATAGGCTTCAACGTACAGCTTGCTGCTGGTATCCAGCGTGCCCGACTGTAGTGACGGGAAATAAGCTGCTGCAGCGCCTGTCGCAAGGGGTGGCGTACTGACGAATGTCTGTCCACCCGGAACAACAAAGTAGCTATGCCCCCAAAAGTCCGTTGACGCCGGCGTAGTGGGATTCCTGTTTCCGAGTTGCACGGCATGGCCGGACTGTTCGAACCACGCCGTGAAGTCGTCCTCGGTCATGAAGATCTCGAAATGCAGATGCCGATGAGCGTGGCGCACACCTGCGTAGCCCAGTATGTCCTTGCGATAGACCTTAAGATTCCTGGGTACTTGCACGCCATCGGTCGAACAGGACAGCCATTTCGGCAGGACAGTGGGCGTTCCTGTGTCAGGTGGATTGCTCGACAATGGCCCGAGTGCATCTCGAATGCCGTCAAGGTCCCGTAGCTGCATGTACAGCGAATAGAAGGTGATGGTCCGGCCTTCTCCTGTGTCGGTGGAGTGCCTGAGCAGAACAAAGCCGGTGTTCGAGTTCAGGCTGTCGCTGCCGTCGCTGTTCTTTTTCCCATCACCAATGGGTCTCTGGCTGACACGATAGGCAACGACTTCCCCGTCGGCAATCGCGCGCACGGGTTCGTCTTGAAATGACGGTGCGAGATGCACTCCACAATGCCAACGCCGGTCAATTGCAATCGGGTAGACGCCATGATGGCCAAGTTCATACTGGTCGACGAAATCCATCATCGGATCGGTCCTGGCCGGATCCTTGGATGTCAGGCCTTTGGCCGGCAGGAAGGGAGGGCTGATGATCATGATTCAGTGGGACGATGGATACTGGTCGCTGCCCTGAAGGTGGCTGTCCGGCAGGTTCGGCAATGCGTAGCGTTGCCCGTCCGGGCCTTCGAATGTGAATGACGCGGCTTTCACCTTGAAGGCTCCGGCGCAATGGAATGTGGCACTGTGCTTGTCGAAAACCAGATGAGCCCCGCTGCTGCCGATCACGACCTTCCTGGCGGCGTTAATGACCACGTCTTCGCTCGCGCTTGCGATATGCACCTGCTTGTCGGCAAATAAATCGAGCGCCCCGTTCTGCGCCTGGATTTCCACCTTGCCCTTCGCCGCGAAGAGCTTGATGCCCAGCCTCGAGGCAAATAGCGACAGCGCGTCACCGGCGGCGATGGCGATCTTGGCGAGCGCGCTGACGTGGAAGCCGGCCTTCGTTGCGACATTGACGTCCCGTCCCGCAACGACCGATACGCGGTCCGGGGTGGCAAGAGCAATGCCATGAGGTGCGGTGAGCATCATGACGGCCTGCTTCAGCTCATTCACGCTGCTGCGCAGCCATGCGTTCTCGGCCTTCAGGTCAGCGATTTCGGCCTTGGACTGGCTGGCCGCGTTCGCCAGCGCCTGCGTCTGGGAGAGCACCGCGCGCATCTCTTGCATGGCCACAGTCATGTCGAGTTGCTGTCCGTTGGCTCGCTGTTGCGTCCACGCGGTAATCAGCAAGCCTCGGCCTGCCCGTACGGCACCCTGCGCATCGGTGCGCAGTTCGAAGCCTTCGCCGCGCTTCTCGTACTTGCCGTTGACCATATGGCCCAAGGTCAGCTGGCTCTTGCCCGAATGTTCGGTGGACAGACTGACGTGCTCCTGGCCCTTCCAGTCTTCCAGCTCAAACTCGTTGTCGCTCTGCGTGCGAATCACGTTGCGCGACAGCCAGCGGTCCTGATTGGTGATCAGGTCCCTGTGCTGGCTGTTGTGCTGCACATGGGCGATGTACGGCTTGTTCGGATTACCGTCGCGGAACGCGACGTCCACGTAGGTGCCGTCGATCAATGGGAAATGGAAGCCCGTTTGCAGCGCCCCGGCAAACGGCTTGGCAAGCGCCAGCGGCACGCTCTCGCCGCCGTTCGGCCATTCATCGAAGTCCAGGTCGAAGCGGACGACGTAACGGCCCTCCTGCGTCAGATAGGCATACTTGTATTGACCGGGCGACGTGATGCGCGCACTCAGGGTGCCTTGGATGCGGGGCCATTTGTCCTCCTCCAGCGGCAGCCGGTAGCGCCGGTCGGAGGGTATTGCCTTGTAGTGATTGCGGTAAGCCTGATCACGCCCGCCGCTGTGGCTGACCTCGATGACGACCTGGCCGTTGGGGGCGTCCGGAAGGGCTTCGTCCATGCGCAGGATACGCGCGGGGCGCAACGCCAGGACATTGCTCTCGCCCTCAAAGAGACATTGGCTGGCCAGCGCCGCTTCATGGCGCAACTGCGCCTCCCATTTCGCGCCGGCCTCGTCCAGATGGTGAGTACCGAAGACATAAGGCTGGCCATAGGTCGTGCTGTCCTTGCGGGCGACGTTGGCCTCCTGCTTAAGACGCTCCCACGCCAGATCCGGGTTGTAGTCCGCGACGCAGAAGGACTGCGGCACGGTTTTCGCATGAACGCGGATGTCGAATACGGCTTCGACGCCCGCCTCCAGCCCGGCGGTCTCTCGATACGGCACGCGCAGTTCAGGCTGGTAGATGTAGTGATCGATGTCGTCGCCGAATACGATCATCTCGCCGAACTTGCCGGGGATGAAATAGCAGTACAGGCCCTCCTGCCGCATCAGCAGCCGGACATAGTCCCAGTCCGTCATCTGATACTGAAGGCGGAACTTGTGCTCCGGGTAACGCCGGCGCGTCCTGAAGGCGAACTGATGGCCTTCGAGACCATGCCGGCGCAGGATCGCCTCGATGATCTGCGGAGCGGTCTTTTGCTGGTAGACCCGGCTTGCCTGGGTGAGTTCGAGCCGCGCCACGAGCGGCCTGAGGACGATTTCGTAGGCGATGAAATCACGGCTGCGCCGGATACGCGAAAACTCTGAAATCCAGCCGGCGAATTGGCGCGGTGCGCTGCCGTCGCCCGCGTCAATTGCGAAGGTGCCGTTCCGGTTGAGGTACTCGGCACGTTCCAGCGCTAGCGGGTGAGTAAGCTGAATGGTGACTCGATAGGGCTCACCCAGCCGCTCGACCGCATTGAATGACACGACCGACAGCCCCGGCGCGCTGGCCGCACCAGGGACGATCAGATGATATGCCTGGCGCCCAGGCACCCTGGCGCCGTATCCGTTGAATTCGTCGGGAGCGTCCATGTCTTCGCCGTTGTAGCCAACGGCCGATCATAGAAGTGGCCTTGGCGGAGACTCAATCGGACAATGCTTAAATTGGGGCGAAGAAATGCAGCGGCCGGTCTCCGCATGCCGCGGGCGGCGGTGGGTCCCCTCAGTAGACGTCGCGCCGGTAACAGCCCTCGTCGGCAAGCCGACGCAGCGCGTCTTCGCCGAGGATTTCAACGAGGGCGTCATGGACGCCGCCGGCCATGCGCTGCAGGCTGCCGCAGACGTAAATGGCCGCGCCGTCGGCCACCCACTGGCGCACCGTCTCGCCCTGGGCGCGCAGGGCGTCCTGGACGTAGCGCGGCGCTCCGCCGTCGCGCGACCAGGCGTGGTCCACGCGCTGCAGCGTGCCGTCGGCCTGCCATGCGGCCAGTTCGTCGGCAAAGAAGGCGTCATGCTGCGCCGAGCGTTCCCCGAACAGCAGCCAGTTGCGGCGCCGCCCGGCCGCGGCGCGGGCCTTGAGCTGCGCGCGCAGCCCGGCCAGCCCGGTGCCGTTGCCGACCAGGATCAGGGGCCGGTCGTCAGGGGGGTGGAAGCTGCGGTTGGCGCGGATGCGCAGCGCGATGCGCGCACCCACGGCCGCGTGTTCGGTCAGCCAGCCGGAAGCCAGGCCGAGGCGGCCGTCGTCATGGCGGGTCTGCCGCACCAGCAGTTCAAGCTGCCCATCCTGCGGCAGCGAGGCGATCGAATACTCGCGGTGCGGCAGCGGCGACAGCGCATCGACCAGTTGCTGCGGCGGCAGGCCTTGCATCGCGGCAAAGTGCGGTTCGGGCAGCGGCATGCGCGTGGCCATGGCCGCGGCCAGGGTGGTGTCATGGCCATCGCAGCGCACGGGCGTATTGCCATCCAGGCCAAGCCGCGCCAGCAGCCGGTCGACGTCGGCCGGCGCGTGGCACGGACCGATCTCGGCGATGTCGCCGGCTTGCCAGTCCATTGCCTCGCCGTCCTGCGGCACCATCATCAGGCGGAATGCCGGCGCGCCCTGGCTGCCCGGATTCAGGTGGTGGCGTTGCACCAGCCGCCAGTTGCCATAGCGCGGGCGTTCCCAGTCGGCGATCTCGGCGCCGCCGCTTAGCGCCGACAGATGGTTCTGCCAGTGGCGCAGCGCGCCGGCGTCGCCATTGTCGACTTCGATCAGGTCAAAGAGCGGCTGGGCGCGGTGGCGTCGCAGCCAGCGTTCAAGGGTATGGCCGAAGGCGCAGAAGCGCGCGTAGCTGCTGTCGCCAAGCGCGAGGATGCCGTAGCGCAACTGTTGCAGACCTTCGGCGCCCGCCGGCAGGCGGCGCGCAAAGCCGGACGCGCTGTCGGGGGCGTCGCCCTCGCCGGTGGTGCTGACCACGAACAGTGCCTGGCGGCACGCCCTCAGGCGCCGCGCGTCGACATCGGCCAGCGACAGCAGCTGCACCGGCATGCCCGCACCCTGCAGCGCGGTGGCGGTCTGCAGCGCCAGTTGTTCGGCAAACCCGGTCTGGGAGGCATAGGCAATCAGCGTCGCGCCGTCCTCCGTGCCAGCCAGTGCCGCCACGCTTGCGCGCCGCTGGCGGTGGTGGGCAACCACCGCGCTGCAGAAGCCCGCATAGGCGGCCACCAAGCCAGCCGCCATGGCCATGCGCGACGGCCCCAGCACGGACAGCGCGACGCCGCCGGCCACGGCGAGCCAGCTTGCGCCGGTGATGGCGGACGGCATGGCCTTCGCGCTCATGCCAGCATCGCGGCAAAAGCCGGGGAAAGATGTTCGTCGAAACCGCCCGGCGTGCGCACCAGGAAGCGCGCGGCGATGCCATGGCGGCGCGCGTGCGCCATGCCGGCCTCGGGGCCCAGCACGGTCAGCGCGGTAGAGAGCGCATCGGCCAGCATGCACTGCGCATGGATGACCGTGACCGAGGCCAGCGCGTGGCTGGCCGGATAACCCGTGCGCGGATCGATGGTGTGGGCGTAGCGGCGGCCGTCGCTGTCGAAATAGCGGCGGTAGTCGCCGGAGGTGGCGACGGACAGGCCGTGCAGCGCCACCAGCGTCTGCCCCGCGGCATCGCTGTCCAGCCCAGGGGGCGCTTCCAGCGCGACCCACCATGGCATGCCGTCGGGCTTGACGCCGTGGCCGCGCAGTTCGCCGCCGATCTCGGTCAGGTGGTGGTCCAGGCCCTGTTGGCACAGGTACCGCGCCACCGCGTCGACGGCAAAGCCTTTGGCGATGGCGCATAAGTCCAGCGACAAGCCGCCTGGCTGCCAGGCGCGCCGGCCCGCGGCATCGACTTCGATGCGGTCCCAGCCGCAGCGGCTGCGCGCAGCCTGCACCATGTCGGGAGACGGCGGCGCACTGCGCGCCGGGGCGGGACCGAAGCCCCACAGGTCGACCAGCGGGCCGGCGGTCGGATCATAGGCGCCGCCGCTGTCGCGCGCCACCTGCTGCGCGCATTGCAGCACCGCGAAGCAGTCTTCAGGCAGCGTGTGCCAGCTGCCCGGCGCCGCGCGGTTGAAGCGGCTGAGGTCCGAATCCGCTTCCCAGTTGCTCATCTGCGCGACCACGCCATCGAGCACGGCCAGGATGCCGGCGGCGATGGCGTCGGCATCCGCGGCCGGCGGCAGCAGCGCCGCCACCGACCAGGTCGTGCCCATGGTCGCGCCAGCCCAGCGCTGCAGCCGCGTATCGGCGGCCGGCGGCCGCGGGGGCGCGGTCAGCGCAACGGGTACCAGGACGCGGTTCAAACCCGGCAACCGGCTTATTGCGGCAGCACTTCCACCGTCACCGCATAGACGGCGCGGCGCGACCTGGCCTGCTTGAAGGTGGTCTTGTCGTCCTTTACCTCGGCCTCCATCCAGTACATGCCTGGGGCCGGCCACTTGACGCTGAACTTGCCGTCGGCGTCGGTGGTGGCGCTGAACTCCTGCAGCTGGTCGCGGTAGCGGGTGCCGCCCGGCACCACCGAGACCTTCAGGTTGCCGGCGGGCTTGCCGTCGAGCAGCAGGCGGAAGCTGGCGGTGTCGCCCGCGACCAGGTCGTTGGGGTGCGTGATCGGCGCCAGCTCCAGGCCGCGGCCGACGGTGCGCAGGCCCTTGTCGCTGGGCTTGCCGGCGGTGACGAAGGATTCGATGCGGCCTTCGGCCTGGGTGACCTGCAGGTCCTGCGCATTGGGCGGGACTTCGCTGGCGAAGTTCTCGGCGGTGCCGCGCCAGCGCCTGGTCTGGCCGTCGACCTTGTAGCTGGCGAAAAGACCGCTGTTGACCACCGCCACGCGGTACGTGCCCGGCTGGGTCAGGTGCAGGTCGAAGGTGCTGCGGTACTTGCCGGTGGCCGCGTTCTCGGCCTTGACGGCGCTGCCGTCGGGCGCGGTCACCTGCAGGTTGTCGAGCCGCATCGGCACATGCTCGAAATAGAACAGGTCGTTGGAGACGGCGGCGTCCACGGTCACCCACGGATCGCTGCCGGACAGCACGGTGGCCGACGGCAGCAGCCACTGGCGGTGCGCGTGCGCGGCCAGCGGCGCCAGGGCGGCCAGGGCAAGCACGGCGACGCGGGTGGCCATGCGGGAAGAGGCGGTGGACATCAGGGAGGGCTTCATCGTCTGGCTCTGGAAGAAATTACGGCTTCAGTTCGACGGTCACGCCGCCGAGTTCGTGTTCGCCCCTGGCGCGGGCGGTCTGTGCGGCTTGCGGCGGCCACGTGAACGGCACGCGCAGCAGCTCGCGCCCGCCCACTTCACGCGCGGCCTCCACCACCAGCTGGTAGTTGCCCGCGGGCAGCTTGCCCAGCGGCGCCTTGCCGTCGCTGAAGCTCACGCTGTGCTCGCCCGGCGCGCGCGTGGCGCCCGAGATGCCGTCGGCCGGCATGTGCAGGTCGCGCCCGGCCTTGCGCCACCACTGGCGCATGTCCTTGAGCCACTTGGTGCCCTCGCCGTCCTTGTGCTTGCCGTCGTACCAGACCGCCAGGGTCTGCACCGGGCTCTGGTCGGCGCGCTCGACCCACATCGACACATAGGGGCGGTGGTACTCGGCCACGGTCAGGCGCGGGAGTTCGACCTTGACGTTCAGGTCCGTGGCCAGCGCGGGGCCGGCCAGCGGAACCGCGGCCATGCCGGTCAGGGTGACGGAAAGCAGTCGGCGCATATCGGGAGAACCTTGTCAGTGAGATGCAGGGAAGAAAACGGTCGGAACGGTTGACTCAGTGGATAAACAGGATCGCCAGCAGCACCGGCACCACCAGCCCCAGCCCGACCAGCGGCCACGTCGCCACGCGCCCGGCCGCATGCAGCTTGAGCAGGAACAGGCCGGTCACGCTGAAGATCAGGCATGCCAGCGCGAACACATCCAGGAACAGGCTCCACGCGTGGCCCGTATTGCGGCCCTTGTGCAGGTCGTTCAGGTAAGAGATGGCGCCGCGCGTGGTCTTCTCGTACTGGGCTTCGCCGCTGTCGAGTTCGATGCTGATCCAGGCGTCGCCGCCCGGGCGCGGCAGCGCCACGTAGATCTCGTCGGCGGACCATTCGGCCTCGCGCCCGCGGGCGTCGATGTCCAGCGCCTGCGCCAGCCAGTCGGCCAGCGCCGCCGGCACCGGCGCCTTCTTCTCGCGCGCCGGGGCATCGCCGGCCGGCGCCTCGGCCCGCACCTGGTCGAGCACACGCGTGGGCATGGTGGCGCGGCGCGTCTCGACCGCGGGCCTGGCCTCGATCTGCGCGGCGTGGTTGAGCGTGAAGCCGGTGACGGCAAACAGCAGCATCCCGATCAGGCAGATCGCGGCGCTGATCCAGTGCCACTGATGGAGATGCTTGAGCCAGAAGGCACGGCGCTGCTGGCCGGAGGCCGGCTGGGTTTCGGTCATTGCGGTTGGTAGGTGTGCCGCCCCGAGTGGAGGGCTGGCCCTGGAGTCCCTTGTTGCAGAAGCGCCGTCTCGGACACTTCAATGGACTGAGGTTGTGCCATTGCCTGCACAATAGTCGATGAAAAGAGAAGGATAATCGTTCGCATTTGAATGCGCAAATGCCACGCTTCCCGCGCGGGTTACAGTGCATTACAAGTCTGGAGGCGGCGGCGGCAGGCGTTGAGACTGAAGCCAAGTCCGGCGGCCGTTGCCCGGGCTTGTGCTGACATGTGAGCGCTAATTGGCATCAGCGGTTGGCGCTTGCTCGTTCAGGCAACCAGTCCAGCCACCCATCCCGCCACGCCGCTGACCACCACCACCAGCCACGGCGGCAGCTTCCAAACCATCAGCGCCACCAGCGCCAGGGCCACCAGCACGATATCCAGCGGGCCGCGCACCGCGCTGGTCCACACAGGATTCCACAGCGCCGCAAGCAGCAGCCCGACCACGCCGGCATTGACGCCCGCCAGCGCCGCCTGCGCGCGCCGGTTGCGGCGCAGGCTTTCCCAGAACGGCAGTGCGCCGATCACCAGCAGCGCGCCGGGCAGGAAGATCGCCAGCGCGCATAGGAGCCCGCCAGCCAGGCCGGTTGGCGGCATTTGCATCGACGCCCCCAGGAAGGCGGCAAACGTGAACAACGGACCCGGCATGGCCTGCGCCGCGCCATAACCGGCCAGGAAGGTTCCCTTGCCGACCCAGCCCGGGGCTACTACCGCGGCGTCCAGCAGCGGCAGCACCACGTGGCCGCCGCCGAAGACCAGCGCGCCGGCGCGGTAGAAGGCATCGAACACGCGCAGGGCAGGATCGGCGGCCAGCTGGGCCAGCATCGGCAGGCCGGCCAGCAGCGTGGCAAACAGCACCAGGGCCAGCACGCCGGCGCGATGGGTGACCGGCAGGCCCAGCGGTTCATGGGCGCCGGCAAGGGCCGGCCGGACCAGTGCGATGCCGGCGGCCGCGGCGGCGGCCATCACGGCCACCTGTATCCACGGACCCGGCAGCGCCAGCACGGTGCCGGCAGCAATCAGCGTGATGGCGATGCGTGCAGGGCCAATGCACAGGCTGCGCGCCATGCCCCAGACCGCCTGCGCCACCACCGCCACCAGCTTCAGCCCGTGCAGCACACCGGGCGCCGCGGCCATGCCGTAATGTGTCACGCCCAGCGCAAACAAGATCATGAGCAGCGCCGAAGGCAGCGTGAAACCCACCCAGGCTGCCAGCGCGCCGCCGTAGCCGGCACGCGCCAGCCCCAGCGCAATGCCGGTCTGGCTGCTGGCCGGGCCGGGCAGGCACTGGCACAGCGCCACCACGTCGGCATAGGCGGCCTCGCTCATCCAGCGGCGTCGGCGCACCAGTTCCTCGCGGAAATACGCCAGGTGGGCAACCGGTCCGCCAAAGGACGTCAGCCCCAGCCGCAGGAAAACCAGGAAGACGGCAAACGGCCCGTGGTGGCTGCGGCTGTCTTCGGACTGGCTGGGCAAGGTGGCCATATCGTGTGCGGAAGCGGTTGGATTGCGTCATGAGGCAGGCGCCGATTCTGCCGGATTTACGCGCGCGTTGCGCCATCCGAAGGGCAACGGCATGGGCCGGATCTGCCGGCGCAAACAAAAGAGCCGCATAAATCACAATTATAGCGGCGTGATGAAGCCGCTCCACCCTGCCGCACCCATCGCCGGAATTACCCCAATCAAGTTACCCGCCGCCCGCGCCGTTATGTCGCAGACCCACACGCATGCGCCACCGCGAGGCGCAGCGGCAAGGGTCACCGATGAGCAATGCGCAGAGCGCGGAACAAGGAGGAGTAAAAAGCAATGCTGGACAACCTGAGCCTGAAGAAGAAACTGCTGTTACCGCTGGTGCTGAGCTGGATCTGCCTGCTCGGCGTCACGCTGTGGAACGCATGGCAGATCCGCACGCTGCGCCTGGAAGAGCGGCGCCTGGACCTGGTCCATGTCACCGACGCCGCATTCTCGGTGGTGGCCGAGTACGAGGCGCTGGCCAGGGCCGGCAAGCTGACGCAGGACGAGGCCAGGCAGCAGGCCATCGAGCGCGTGCGCGCGATGCGCTACGGCAGCGATGGCTATTTCACGCTGATGCGCTCGGACACCGTGGTGCTGATGCACCCGTTCAAGCCGGAGATGAACGGCAAGGCCATGGAAGGCAGCAAGGACCCCAATGGCGTCTACCTGTTCCGCGAGATCGCCGCGATCGGCAAAGGGTCCGGCAAGGGCTTTATCGAATACCTGTGGCCCAAGCCCGGCGCCGAGGCGCCGCAGCCCAAGCTGAGCTACGTGGCCAACTTCCGCCCGTGGGACTGGAACTTCATCGCGGGCCTGTACCTGGATGACATCGAGGCGGCGTTCCGCGCCGAGCTGATGAAGGCGTTCGGCATCCTGCTGGGGGTCGGGGTGCTGATGTCGCTGGTGATGGTGCGCGTGGCCGCCAGCCTGCAGCGCCAGCTGGGCGGCGAGCCCGCCACCACGGCGCACATCGCCGGGCGCATTGCCGAAGGCGACCTGGGCAGCCATGTCGAGGTGCGCGCTGGCGACGAGCACAGCGTCCTATATGCGGTGCATCGCATGCAATCGCGCCTGACCGGGGCGATCGGCAGCATCCGCGGCTCCGCCGATTCGATCGCGGGCGCGGCCAAGCAGATCGCTGCGGGCAACGCCGACCTGTCGCGCCGCAGCGAGGAGCAGGCCGCGTCGCTGGAGGAGACCGCCGCCAGCATGGAGCAGCTCACCAGCACCGTGCGCCAGAGCGCCGAGAATGCGCGCCAGGCCAGCCACCTGGCCGAAGGCGCCTCGGACATCGCCGTGCGCGGCGGCACCATCGTCAGCCAGGTGGTGGACACCATGGGCGAGATCAAGAACGCCTCGGGCAAGGTGGTCGACATCATCGGCGTGATCGAGGGCATTGCCTTCCAGACCAACATCCTGGCGCTCAACGCGGCGGTAGAGGCGGCGCGTGCCGGCGACCAGGGCCGCGGCTTCGCCGTGGTGGCCGGCGAGGTGCGCACGCTGGCGCAGCGCAGCGCCACCGCGGCCAAGGAGATCAAGGCCCTGATCGGCAACTCGGCGCAACGCGTGGACGACGGCGCGGTGCTGGTCGAGAGCGCCGGCAAGGCAATGGGCGAGATCGTCGACGCGGTCAAGCGCGTGACCGACCTGATGGGCGAGATGCGTGCGGCCACCGAAGAGCAGACCGGCGGCATCGAGCAGGTCAACCAGGCCGTGTCGCAGATGGACCAGATGGCGCAGCAGAATGCCGCGCTGGTGGAAGAGGCCGCGGCTGCCGCCGCATCGCTGGAAGGCCAGGCCGAGGCGCTGCACCGCGCCGTCGGCCAGTTCCGGCTGGCGGGGGCCTGACGGACGGGGCCTTTGCGTGTCACATGAGCGTCATGCGGCTGCAATGCCTGCGTGTATGATGAAGCGCAGCCGGCCGCACAGGCGGCCGGCTCGGCATCGGATTCCTGTCGCGGACCACCACCGGGAGCGCACCATGACGGCATTCATTGGCACCGTGTTCGTTGGCCTTATCGTCGGACTCATCGCCCGGGCAGTAAAGCCCGGCGACGACAAGATGGGTTGGATCATGACCATCGTCCTGGGGATCCTCGGCTCGATCGTGGCAGGCTATGTCGGCCGCGCGCTGGGCTGGTACCAGCCAGGGCAGCCCGCAGGATGGATCGCGTCGGTGGTCGGCGCGATCGTGCTGCTGGTGATCTACGGCATGGTTCGCCGCAAGGGCTGACCGGCGGGGCGCACGCCGGTGGCGTCCTGCGCGTCGGCCAGCGCCGGCGTGTCCGGCGCGCGCGCGGGGCCGGCAGGGCTGGCCGGCGCGGGCGACACCCTGGGCACAACCTGAGCCTGGGCCTGCGGTGCGCCGGGCACGGACTCGGTCAGCGTCGGCACGCGCGGGGCGCGCAGCCCCGGCGACGTATCGCGGCAACGCAGCAGCGCGCGGTCGCCGCCCGGCGCCATCGCCGAGATCTGCGGCGCGATCGCGCGCAGCACCCTGACCGCCAGCGCGCTGGTATAGCTGTAGCGCGCCGCGTAAGGTTCCCTGGCATTGACCACCACCGTGCCGAAGAAGCGGTCACCGAGCGTGAACACGAAGGTCGCAGAGCGGTTGACCGAGCGCGATGCAATCAGCCGCCCGCCCGGCCCGTAGACCTGGAAGCGCTGGTCGCCGGTGCCGGTCTTGCCCGCCACCGTCAGCGTGGCGCCATGGCGGCCCGGCATGGTGAATGCACCCTGGATCGACCTGGCGGTGCCGCCTTCCACCACATCGAGCATGGAGCGCCGCACCACCATGGTCAGCTCTTCCGACAGCAGGCGCTTGCCCGGCGCCGGCTGCAGCACGTAGCGCGTGGCGTAGGGCGTGCCATCGGCAAAGGCGAGGCTGTACACCGCGGCGTTCTGCGAGGCCATCCCGCCTGACAGCAGGATGCCCGCCAGTTCCGCCAGCGCCGCCGGGCGGTCGCCCGAGGCGCCGATGGCGCTGGCATAGGACGGCGTCAGCGAGTCGAACGGATAGCCCAGCCGCTGCCAGCGCCGGGCAATGCGCGCGAAGGCGTCCTGCTCCAGCAGCGTGCGGATGCGGTTGTCCTGGCCCGCCTTGCTGTGCGTCTTGAACAGCCACTTGTACACTTCCTGGCGCTCGGCGGTGCTGGCGCGCAGGATCTCCGATAAGGTGGCGCCAGGGTGCTGGTCCAGGTACTCCACCATCCACAGTTCCAGCGGATGCACCCGCGACAGGTAGCCGCGGTCGTTCAGGTTGAACTTGTCCTTGCCGTACTTGCGGTACAGCGCCGGCAGGTCTACCTTGGCCAGCTGCTTGTCGCCCAGGCGCGCGCGCATGATGCGGACATAGCTTTCCTCATCCAGGTCCGGCCGCGCGCTCAGCAGCGTCACCGACATGCGCACCGCGTTCAGGTGCGGCAGGGTCATGCGCACCCGGCCCAGCAGCGTGTCCAGGCGCTGCGCCGAATCCTTGCCGCGGTAGCGCTGGTAGAAGCCGGTCATGTAGGCGCTGCCTTCCTGGTCGGCGAAGCGCTCCAGGTACTCGCGCCGGCCGGGCGCGTTGCGGTCCTCGAACAGGTCGCCCATGTCAGGCTTGGCATGGAACATCTCATAGCGCACGATGTCGCGCATCATGCGGATGAACACCAGGTTGACCGAGTGCTGGAAGCCCATGCGCACGGTCATGATGCGCTCACCCTCCCAGCGCTCGAAATTGCTGAAGCTCTGCAGGCCGCCGCCGGTGTAGAAGCCTTCGCCGGCACTGCCGGAGTACTTGCGCTCCATGGCGGCCTCGAGCATCGGCATCAGTTCGCGCTCTTCCGGCGTGCGCGTCTTCATCAGGTAGTCCACCGCCCAGCGGCTGAGCGCGTCCTGGCGCGCCAGGTGCACTCCAGCCAGCTCGGCGCGGCTCATGCCGGCGTAGCGCGCGTGCAGTTCGCTGATGATCTCCAGGTAGGACACCAGCGTGCGCAGCTTGGCCGTGGAACCCAGGTTCAGGCGCGCGCCGCTGTTGATATCGAAGGGCTGGTCGATATTGTCGGCCTGCACGCGCACCACGCTGGCGTTGCCCACGCGCTCGTACAACGTGAAGCTGGTCATCAGCTTGGACGGGTCGTCGTTGTCGCGCAGCAGGTTGTGGCCGTACAGGCCCATGGCGCGCGCGTCGTCCTTGTTGTTCACGCGCTGCAGCGTCTCGGTGATGAGGCGCTGCGCTTCGCGGTTGATGGTGCTGTCCACGGTCAGGTCGAGCCGGTCCATGTCGTAGCGGCTCTGCACCCCGGTCAGCCGGCTGATATCGGTGCGCACGCGGTTGACGGCCTTGCGCGTGACAAAGGGCTCCTGCGGCGGGTGCCGCGGCGGCGCGGCCTTGTCCAGCGGCTGCGCCAGCGCGGCGTCGCGCAGCTCGGGCGTGATGATGTTGTTGGCCGCCAGCAGGCGCAGGTAGCTGCCGGTCAGCGCATCCAGGTTGGTGTCGTCGCGGCGCAGGTGGTAGGACGGGCGGCGCTGCGAGATGATCAGCGACAGCGCGCGCTTGAAGGCTTGCGCCTGGCGCGGTTCCGGGGCGCGCACGTCCATTTCCTTCAGCAGCCGGTTGACCTCGCCGAAATCCTCGCCGTACCAGACCCACAGCGCATCGCCGATGCCGTTGATCTCGCCAAAGCCCTCGCGCGCCGACAGTGGCACGGTGTTCAGGTAGTCCACCACGATGCGCTCGCGCGCGCGCTGGGTGTCGGGCCCGTCCAGGTAGGCGCGCAGCGACGCCGATGCCATCTGCCGGAATTTTTCCGGGATCGACGCCGTGCGCCCTTCGGGCGAGTGCCGGTATTTCTCGATCTGCGTGGCCAGCGTGCTGCCGCCGGGCGCGTCATGCGACTTGTCGGCCAGCCGGATCACCTGGTCCAGCACCGCGCGCGACAGCCGGCGCCAGTCCAGCGCGGGGTTCATATTGGGGTATTCGGGGTTCAGCAGGCCCTGGTTCTCGACATACAGCAACGCGCTCACCAGCACCGTCGGCACCGCGCCGAAGTCGGGGTACTGGCGCTGCGGATAGCGTTCGAACGCCAGCGTCAGGCCATTGCAGTCGCGCAGCAGCAGGCCCGCCTGGTTCTTTTCCCGGTAGGGCGTGAACAGGCCTTCGTCGATCATCCGCACCATGTCGGGCGACATGCGCGCCTGTTCGGCGGGCACGTAGCCGCGCTGCTCCAGCCGGTGCGCAAAGCGCGGCAGCTGGCCGTAGCCCATGCGGGCGTCGTAAGGTCCGGAATGCGGAAACCGGATGCTGTCGCTGGCCCCCGGCTGGATCTCGAACGTCAGCCGCTGCCCCAGGCTGCCGATCAGCCGTGCCTGCAAGTGCGAGTTGCGCACTTCGCCTGCGACCAAGCTATACACGACATAGGCGCCCCCGCCAAGGGCGACCGCCAAGCCAGCGAAGATCCAGCCACGACGCGACACGTTTGGGCTTCCCTGTTGGGCCGATGCAGCGCGCAAAGGTCTTCGTGCACCGGCTCGAAGCGCAATGTTCTCGCGGCGCGCGCATTGCGCGCGCCGCCTGTATTGATATTAGTAGGAGTCGCGCCAGGGTGCATCAAGCGCGCGCGCGGTCTGTGTGCCGTTGCAAACGAGCGTCACCGCAGGCAACGCCCGCGCCACATTGGCCCGTCCGAAAGGTGACGCCGGATTATCGGACAGCCGGCGCGCGCACTACCGGCCTGCCGCCAAACGGGTAGCCGGGATCGTTGTAGCCGTGCGTCGAGGCATGCCCCGGCGACACCAGCGCATCGATCATCGATTCCTCCTCGGGCGTGATCGCAACGCCGAGCGCGCCGAAGTAGTCCTCGAACTGCGCCAGCGTGCGCGGCCCCGCGATGACCGACGAGATAATCGGATTGGCCAGCACCCAGGCGGTGGCGAACTGGCCCGGTGTCAGCCCGCGCGCCTCGGCATGGGCCTTGAGCCGTTGGGCGATGACCAGCGATTCTTCGCGGAACTCGGTTTCCATGATGCGGCGGTCGGCACGGCCCGCGCGCGTGCCCTCGCCCGGCGCCTGCCCCGGCGCGTACTTGCCGGTGAGCACGCCGCGCGCCACCGGGCTGTAGGGCACCACCCCCAGGCCATAGTGCTCGCACGCGGGCAGGATCTCTACTTCCGGCATCCGGTTCAGCAGGTTGTAGTACGGCTGGCACGCCACCGGGCGGGGCACCCCCAGTTCGCCGCACAGCCGTGCGATTTCGGCGATGCGCCAGCCGCGGAAGTTCGATACCGCCCAGTAGCGGATCTTGCCGCTGCGGACCAGGTCGCCCATCGCCCGCACCGGCTCTTCGAGGTTCTCGCCGGGATAGTCGCGGTGCAGGTAGAGGATGTCGATGTAGTCCGTCGCCAGCCGGTGCAGGCTGTCCTCGACGGCGCGCGTGATCCACACCCGGGAGTAATGCCCGTGGTTGGGCGCAGCCTGCATGGCGTTGCCGAGCTTGGTGGCGAGCACCCAGTCGTGGCGGTTTGCGGTCAGCAGGCGCCCGACCATCTGCTCGGACGCGCCCTTGGTGTACACGTCGGCGGTATCGATGAAGTTGACGCCGTGGTCGCGCGCGCTGGCAACGATGCTGGCCGCCCCGGCCTCATCGGTCTGGTCGGCGAACATCATGGTGCCCAGGCACAGCGCCGAGACGCGCAGGTTGCTGGCGCCGAGGCGGCGGTAGGGCATGGAGGTATCTGGCATGGTGGCTCCCTTGGGTGGCGTACCCCACATTCTGCCGGCTCCTGGCCTGGCTTGCAGAATGCGCCGGCGCGCGCGCCCGCGACCTCAGGTACGCGTGGAGTTACCGGGGAGCCGGCGCGCCTGGCTGCGCTTGCGGTACTCCTCCCGTCCCACATATGCCGCCGCGGCGGCCACCATGATGGCCAGGCCGTACCAGGTAAGCGCGTAGCCCAGGTGGTTATTGGCGAAGACCGTCACCGTCAGCCCGCCCACCGGCCAGGCCTTCGGGTCGGCGCCGGCCGGCGGCGGCACCGCCTCGGCATCGATGAAATACGGCGCAACCTGGCCCAGGCCGCGGCGCGCGGCAATCGCCGCCACATCGCGCGAGAACCACTGGTCATGGGCAGCGTCATTGTGGCGCAGGAAACCGGTGCCAGGTTCGCTCATGCGCAGCAGGCCGACCACCTCGCCGGTGCCGCCCCCGGCAGGCGCCACCCGCCCGCGGAACGGCTCGGCCACGAAGCCGCGGTTGACCAGCACGGTACTGCCGTCGGCCATGCGCAGCGGCGTCACCACCCAGTAGCCGCCCCCCTGTTCAGTCACCGCCTGGACCAGGGTCTGCTTGTCGTCGAGGAAGGTGCCGCTGGCGCGGATACGCCGGTACTCGCCGGCGGCCTTGCTCAGCGCTGGCCATGCGGCGGGCGCGGGCGCCGCCACCGGCGGCGCGTGGACGCGTTCCGCCACCTGGCCTATCAGGCCGAGCTTCCAGGCGCGCCGCTCGATCTGCCAGTTGCCCAGGGCAACCAGGCCGGCAATGGCCGCCGCGGCAAAGATCGCCAGCGCGGCCAGCCATGCCGGCGAGAGGGGCCTGGATGATTCAGGGCGCGTCGTTTCGACCGGCGCGGCGCGGTCTTGAGTGGAACCGGTCAAGGCAAGTTCTTTGTGGTCTGCATGCCCGGCATCATATTGGAATTCAGGTGGAACATCACCCAGAGCGTGCCGGTCAGCGCGATCACTACCAGCACCAGCGTGAAGATCAGCGCCAGCATGTTCCAGCCGCCTTCTGACTTGGCGTTCAGGTGCAGGAAGTAGATCATGTGCACCACGATCTGCACGGCGCCGAGCGCCAGCAGCACCATGGCGGTGGTGCTGGACTTGTCGAACACCTTGCCCATCACCAGCCAGAACGGGATCGCGGTCAGGATCACCGACAGCACAAAACCGGTCATGTAACCGCTCAGCGAGATATGGATCTCGCTCTCACCGTGGCCATGGCCGTGCCCGTGGGCGTCCAGCGAGTTGTCGTGCGCGCTCATGGCAGCACTCCCATCAGGTAGACGAAGGTAAAGACGCCGATCCAGACCACGTCCAGGAAGTGCCAGAACATGGACAGGCACATCAGGCGGCGCTTGTTTTCCGGAATCAGGCCGTGGCGGCCCACCTGTGTCATCAGCGTGATCAGCCACACGATGCCGAAGGTCACATGCAGGCCGTGGGTGCTGACCAGCGCGAAGAACGATGTCAGGAAGCCGCTGCGCTGCGGCCCGGCGCCCTCGCCCACCAGGTGCACGAACTCGTAGATCTCCACGCTGAGGAAGGCGGCCCCCAACACCCCGGTGACGGCCATCCAGCCCAGCGTCGCCCCGATCCGGCCGCGCTGCGTCTCCAGCATGGCAAAGCCGTAGGTGATCGACGACAGCAGCAGGAACGAGGTGTTCAGCGCCACCAGGGGCAGTTCGAACAGCTCGGCGCCGGAAGGGCCGCCCGCGTAGTTGCGGCCCAGCACGCCGTAGGCGGCAAACAGGCAGGCAAAGATGAGGCAGTCGCTCATCAGATACAGCCAGAAGCCGAGCAGCGTGCCGTTGGGCACGTGGTATTCCTCGGCCATGTAGAAGCGCATCTCGGCGGGCTGCACCGGTTCGCGCGGCGGCAGGGTGTCCTGCGCGCGCGCGCCACCGCCGGCGGGGAAGGGGGCGACGGTATCAGCCATGGCTCGCCAGCAGCGCGGTGCGCTCTGCCTCCGTGCGGTTGACCGCGTCGGCCGGAATATAGAAATCGCGCTTGTAGTTGAAGGTATGGCCGATGGCGGTAAGGATCGTCGCCGCGAAGGCCAGCACCACCAGCCACCAGATATGCCAGATCAGCGCGAACCCGCACAGCGTGCTGAGGCCGGCCAGGATGATGCCGGCGCCAGTGTTCTTCGGCATGTGGATCGGGATGAAGCCCTGCGCGGGGCGCTGGTAGTGATGCATCTTCATCTGCCACCAGGCGTCGCTGTCATGCACCACCGGCGTAAAAGCAAAGTTATAGGACGGCGGCGGCGACGACGTCGACCATTCCAGCGTGCGGCCGTTCCAGGGGTCGCCGGTGGCATCGCGCAGGGATTCGCGGCGCATGAAGCTCACCACCAGCTGGATCAGGAAGCAGCCGATGCCCAGCGCGATCAGCAGCGCGCCCAGGCCCGCCAGCTGGAACCAGATCTGCAGCGAGTGGTCCTCGAAATGGCTCATGCGCCGGGTCACGCCCAGCAGCCCGAGCACATAGAGCGGCATGAACGCCAGGTAGAAGCCGACCAGCCAGAACCAGAACGAGCACTTGCCCCAGAACGGATCCAGCTTGTAGCCAAAGGCCTTGGGGAACCAGTAGGTGATGCCGGCCATCAGCCCGAACAGCACGCCGCCGATGATCACGTTATGGAAATGCGCGACCAGGAACAGGCTGCCGTGCAGCGAGAAATCCGCCGGCGGCACCGCCAGCAGCACGCCGGTCATGCCGCCGATCACGAAGGTGACCATGAAGCCCACCGTCCACAGCATCGGCACCTCGAAGCGGATGCGCCCGTGGTACATGGTGAAGAGCCAGTTGAACAGCTTCGCCCCGGTCGGGATCGAAATGATCATGGTGGTGATGCCGAAGAACGAATTGACGCTGGCCCCCGAGCCCATGGTGAAGAAGTGGTGCAGCCAGACCAGGTACGACAGCACCGTGATCACCACCGTGGCATACACCATCGAGGCATAGCCGAACAGTCGCTTGCTGCAGAAGGTGGCCACCACCTCGGAGAACACGCCGAACACCGGCAGGACCAGGATATACACCTCGGGGTGGCCCCAGATCCAGATCAGGTTCACATACATCATGGCGCTGCCGCCCAGGTCGCTGGTGAAGAAGTTCATCCCCAGGTAGCGGTCGACCGCCAGCATCGCCAGCGCAGCCGTCAGCACCGGAAAGGCGGCAATGATCAGCACGTTGGTGCACAGCGCGGTCCAGGTGAAGATCGGCATGCGCATCAGGTTCATGCCGGGCGCGCGCATCTTGACAATGGTCACCAGCAGGTTGATGCCGGACAACACGGTTCCGATGCCCGCCACCTGCAACGACCACAGGTAGTAGTCCACCCCCACATCCGGACTCTGCAGGATGCCGGACAAGGGCGGATACGCCAGCCACCCGGTGCGCGCGAACTCGCCAACGAACAGCGACATCATCACCAGAATGGCCCCGCCCGTGGTCATCCAGAAGCTGAAGTTGTTCAGGAACGGAAACGCGACGTCGCGCGCGCCGATCTGCAGCGGCACCACGAAGTTCATCAGGCCGGTGACCAGCGGCATGGCCACGAAGAAGATCATGATCACGCCGTGCGCCGTGAAGATCTGGTCATAGTGGTGCGGCGGCAGGTAGCCCAGGTTGTCGCCGAAGGCAATGGCCTGCTGGATGCGCATCATGACGGCATCGGCAAACCCGCGCAGCAGCATCACGATGCCCAGGATCACGTACATGATGCCGATCTTCTTGTGGTCGATGCTGGTGAACCACTCGCGCCAGAGATAGCCCCAGGCCTTGAAGTACGTCACCGCCCCGGCCAGCGCCAGACCGCCGATCACCACGGCGATGAAGGTAGCCAGCAGGATGGGCTCGTGCAGCGGAATCGCCTCCCAGGTCAGGCGGCCGAAGAGCTGCGTGGCGAGTTCGGATCGCTCCGGCATGTGAGTCTCCAGGACAACAACGGCGTTCTACAAAGGCATCCTCTGGTGGCTGCCGGCCGGCTAGCGCAGCAGCCTTTCGGCGCCGGCCACGGTGACGCCGACCGGCTCGCCAGGCGTGTTGCTGGCCGTGCACACGGCTCCCGTCAGGCCCCGGGCACGGCGCGAATCGAGGGCCATCAAGTCTTTCTGGCAGACCTGCCCGGCCTGCACGCAGCGGTTCAGGATGGCGTCGAACAGATCCGTGGCCACACTGGCATAGCGCCGCACCGGCTCGCGTTCGCTGGGCTGCTCCAGTTGCGTGTAGGTGGCGCGCGACAGCGCTGTGCCTTCGGCCTTGACCTTCTGCACCCAGCGGCTGAATTCCTCATTGCTCAGGCCGTGGAACCGGAACCGCATGTGCGAGAAGCCTGCGCCGCTGTAGTTGGCCGAGAAGCCCTCATAGACGCCGGGCTCGTTGATGACCGCATGCAGCCGGGTCTCCATGCCCGGCATGGCATAGACCTGGCCCGCAAGGGCGGGGATGAAGAAGGAGTTCATCACGCTGGAGGCCGTGATCTTGAAGCGGATGGGCCGGTCGACGGGCGCGGCAAGCTCATTGACCGTGGCAATGCCTTGCTCCGGATAGAGAAAGAGCCACTTCCAGTCCAGTGCCACGACCTCGACGGTCAGCGGCTGAACATCCACCGGCAGCGAGCGGTTTTCGTCCAGCCGGCTCAGCGGCTGGTAGGGGTCCAACTTGTGCGTGCTGACCCAGGTCACGGCGCCCAGTGCAATGATGATGAGCAGCGGGGCGGACCAGATCAGCAGTTCGAGCACGGTGGAATGATCCCAGTCCGGGTTGTAGGGCGCGTCCTGGTTGGAGGCCCGGTACCGCCACGCGAACAGCAGGGTCAGCACGATCACCGGAACGATGATCAGCAGCATCAGACAGGTGGATATGATGATCAGATCACGTTGCCGGACAGCAAGGTCACCGGCCGGCGCCAGCAGCACGGCGTTGCAGCCGCTCAGTGCCAGCATGACTGGCAGCAGCAACAACCAGCGGATCGGGCGGCGCAATGTCATTGTCGGACCGGGAGATCGCATAGCCTTGGAAGTCCGCATCATTTGTACGCCGGCGCATACGTGACTTAGACTGTTCTGAGCAACTATGGCAGTTTAGGCGCTCAGGTGCCATTCTTCATGGGGCAATTTGCAGTGCCATCCTCACAAAGGAAGGGAGGTATGCCGATGACCAGCGTGACCCGCCAGCACCGGGCGTCTCCCTCGGCACCTCCGGCGCCCGGCGCCGCACACGTCGCACCGGCGGAAATCGCCACCGGCGTGGTGATCGGCCGCGCTTCGGAGTATTTCGATTTCTTCGTCTACGGCATCGCGTCGGTGCTGGTCTTCCCGACCGTCTACTTTCCATTCACCGGGCGGCTGGAAGGGATCCTCGATGCGTTTGCGATTTTTGCGCTGGCGTTTATCGGACGGCCATTCGGCACCGCGCTGTTCATGCGCATCCAGCGCCGGTGGGGCCGCAGCATCAAGCTGACCGCGTCGTTGTTCCTGCTCGGCACCGCGACCGTGGGCATTGCCTTCCTGCCCGGCTATGCCACGCTCGGGCAAACCTCGATCATCCTGCTGGCGGTATTCCGGACGCTGCAGGGCATCGCCTTTGGCGGCTCATGGGATGGGCTGCCGTCGCTGCTGGCGCTCAATGCGCCACCGCAGCGCCGCGGCTGGTACGCGATGATGGGACAGCTCGGCGCGCCCACCGGCTTTATCGTGGCCGGCTCGCTGTTTCTGTTCCTGATCGCCAGCCTGGAGGTCCATGAGTTCCTGGAGTGGGGCTGGCGCTATCCCTTCTACGTCGCCTTCGCGATCAACGTCGTGGCGCTGTTTGCGCGCCTGCGCCTGGTGGTGACGAACGAATACACGCAACTGCTGGACGAGGACGAGCTTGAGCCCATCAGCACCACGGAAATCGTGAAGAAGCAGGGGTACAACCTGCTGCTCGGCGCATTTGCCGCGCTGGCCAGCTATGCATTGTTCCACCTCGTGACCGTGTTTCCGTTGTCGTGGGTGGCGCTGCATGGCACGCAGCCGATCACAGATGTGCTGGCCATCCAGATCGCGGGCGCGGTGATCGGCATTGTCGGCACCATTGCATCTGGCTGGATCGCGGACCGCATCGGCCGGCGCACGACGCTTGGCCTGATGGCGATCCTGATCGGCATCTTCAGCCTGTTCGCGCCCTGGCTGATGGGTGGCGGCCCGGCGCGGCAGGACCTGTTCATCCTGATCGGCTTCGGCCTGCTCGGCTTGTCGTACGGGCAGGCGGCGGGGGCCGTCACGTCGAACTTCGAGCGCCGGTATCGCTACACCGGTGCGGCACTGACCACCGATATGGCCTGGCTGTTCGGCGCCGCGTTCGCGCCGCTGGTTGCGCTCGGCCTGTCCGTGGAGTTCGGGCTGATTGCGGTCAGCGGCTATCTGCTTTCGGGGGTTGCCTGCACCTTGCTTGCCCTGCGGATCAACCGCGCACTGGGGACGCAGGACTGATCGGCGCGCGCGCCGTCAGCCTGCGTTCGGGGATTTGCACCGGCCATTTGGCTAAAGAATCGGTGAAAATCACCGATATATATTGTCGTGCCGGCAATATCGACGGCAGTCAGCCATATTCCCCTGGCTTGCGCGGGCGCGGTGTCAAGCAGACGACGCGAGGAATAATTTCTGAAATTTCCGAACAGTTGCGAACATGGCTGCGCCGGCGCCCCCCAATCGAGGGGCATCCGCGGCTGGCTGCGGCTTTACGGGCAATCGGCGTGGCGAGGTAACGCGCTTCGGGCCACAGCCAGATAAGCATTTTCGCCACAGTAGCAACATTTTTGACATTCTCACCGCGGCGATCTGAGTAAAATGACGCCCGCAAAAATCCCAACTTTTCACCGTTGATATTTCCAGCCGGAATCATGAATCGCCACGCCTGCCTGTTCGCTTGCCAACGCCTGCACGGCGGGGCGGCGTTCGGGCGCGCGGCCAGCGCGAAAGGCCGGCAGGCATGACGGCTGGCATCGGCAAGGAGAACGGCGGCGTGGCGCTGGCCTTCGGCATTCGTGCCTGGTCGGCCTGGGCCGATGGCCTGCAGGCGCAGCACGACTGGCGGGCCTGGAGCGCCGAGCCGCACCTGCCGGCGCCGGTGGCGCAAGCCCCGGCCTTGCCGGCAATGGCCGCCATGCTGCGCCGGCGCCTGCCCCTGCTGGGCCGGGTGGCGCTGGCCTCGGCCTATGCCTGCGCAGTGGGCGAGGCCGAGCATGCGGAAGTCCCCGCGGTCTTTGCCTCGCGCCACGGCGATACCAGCCGGCTGGTGGCCATGCTGACGGAGTTGGCGGCCGCCGAGCCGCTGTCGCCGACCGCGTTCGGGCTGGCGGTCCACAACGCGACCGGCGCGGTACGCTCGATCGACCTCGCCGACATGAACAACCTGCAGTCGCTGTCCGCGGGGCGCGACACCGTGGAAACGGCCGTGCTGGAGGCCTGCAGCCTGCTGGCCGACGGCGCGCCCGAGGTCCTGCTGGTCAACTATGACGCGCCGGTGGCCGCGCCCTATGCCGCGTTCGAGGACGAACCCGGCTCCCTGTACAGCTGGTGCTGGCGCCTCGGCGCCCCGCGCGCGGGCGAGCCCTGGTACACGCTGACCCTGTCCGACGAGCCCGCCGGGGCGCCGGCGCCGCAGCTTCCCCATGGCCTGGACGTGCTGCGCTTCGTGGTGGCCGGCGACACCCGGCTGCGCTATCGGGGCGAGCGCGCCACGTGGCAGTGGCAGCGCCATGGTTGAGCGGCTCGATCGTGTCTGGCGCGTGTGCGCCACCGGCCTTTGCTTTTCCGGGTTCGGGCTGGGCGGGCTGGTGCTGCGGGTGCTGGTGTTCCCCATGCTGGCGCTGGCGCCATGGAGCGCGGTGCAGCGGCAGCGCGTGTGCAAGGATGTGATCCGCCGCGCGTTCCGGCTGTTCCTGTGGCTGATGCGCACGGTGGGCGTGATCGGCTATGAGGTGCGCAACGCGCAGCGGCTGCGCCGCCAGGGGCTGCTGATCGTCGCCAATCATCCGTCGCTGATCGACGTGATCTTCCTGATTGCGCTCGCGCGCCGCGCCGACTGCGTGGTCAAGGCCGGCCTGGCGCGCAACCCGTTCACGCGCGGGCCAGTGCTGGCCACCGGCTATGTCCGGAACGATTCCGGAGCCGCGATGGTGCAGGACTGCATTGCCTCGCTGCGCGCGGGCAACAACCTGGTGATCTTTCCGGAGGGCACGCGCACCCCGGCCGACGGCAGCCTGCGGCTGCAGCGCGGCGCCGCCAACATCGCGGTGCGCGGCGGCTTTGCGCTGACGCCGGTGATCATCCGCTGCGAGCCGCCCACCCTGCGCAAGGGCGACAAGTGGTACCGCGTGCCGGTGCGCCGGCCGCGCTATGTGATCGATGTGCGCGAGGACATCGACACCAGGCAGCTGGCCGACGCCGGTGCCGACGACACCATCGCCGTGCGCGCGGTCACGCTGGCATTGACCGATTATTTTTTCAGGGAGATACGCCGTGAAGGCGCTTGAACAAGAAATCAAAGAACTGATCGTCTCGTCGCTATCGCTCGAGGACGTGGCGCCCGACGATATCGACACCGATGCGCCGTTGTTCGTCGAGGGCCTCGGCCTGGATTCGATCGATGCGCTGGAGCTCGGGCTGGCGCTGCAGAAGCGCTTCGGCATCTCAATGAGCGGCGACAAGGACGTGGTGCGCAGCCACTTTGCCAGCGTTGCGGCGCTGGCGGCCTTCGTGACCGCGCAGCGCGCCGAGCAGGCCGCGGCCTGAAGCGTCCGACCTGATCCCATCGAGTACCCTGACCCCTTCAAGCTGGTAGGCATGGCCATGACCCACGACGACATCTTTGCGCGAGTTTCGGCAGTCCTGCAGGACTCCTTTGAAATCGAAGCGGACCGCATCCGGCCGGAAGCCCGGCTCTACGAGGACCTGGACATCGACAGCATCGACGCGGTGGACCTGCTGGTCAAGCTCAAGCCGATGCTGGACAAACCCCTCAAGCCCGAACAGTTCAAGTCCGTGCGCACCATTCAGGATGTGGTGCAGGCACTGGCACTGCTGATCGACTCCGATTCCGCCGCGACCGCCTGATGTTCTGGCGCACCTGGACCCTGGGCGCGCTCACGCTGTGCTACCCGGTCGCGGTCTTCGTCGGCCTGCAGCACTGGCCGCCCCGCATGGTGGCGCTGCTGCTGGTCGCGCTGCTGGGGCTGCGGCTGGCCGCCGCGCGGCACGCCGGCTGGCGCCTGCTGGCGCTGGCCGCGGCCGCGCTCGCGCTGGTGGTGTTCGCCTCGGGCGAGGCGATGCCGCTCAAGCTGTACCCTGCGCTGGTCAATGCGGTGCTGCTGGCCGTCTTCGGCTGGAGCCTGTGGCGCGGACCCAGCGTGGTGGAGCGCATCGCGCGCCTGCGCGAACCCGCGCTGCCGCCGTCGGGCGTGGCCTACACGCGCAAGGTCACCGCCGCGTGGTGCCTGTTTTTCGGCGTCAACGGCACGCTGGCCATCGGCACGGCGCTGCTTGCCAGTGACCGGGTCTGGGCGCTGTACAACGGCGCCATTGCCTACGTGCTGATCGGCGCCATGTTCGCCGGCGAGTGGCTGGTGCGCCGGCAGGTCATGGCAGGAGGGCGGCATGGCTGAGACCCTGCCGCACGCCGTGTGGATCGAAAGCAGCGGGCACGCCGCCGCGGCCATGCTCGATGTCCGCGCGCACTTGGCCATCTTCGACGGGCACTTCCCCGGCTCGCCGGTCGTGCCCGGCGTGGCGCAGGTCGACTGGGCCATGGCGCTGGCCCCCCAGCGCCTGCCGGTGCCGCCGCGCGAACGCTTCCTGCGCCTGGACGTGCTCAAGTTCCAGGGCATCATCCGCCCCGGCAGCCGGGTGCGGCTGGATCTCGAATGGCTACCGGACAGGCTGGCGCTGGCGTTCCGCCTGAGTTCAGCATCGGGCCCGCACGCCAGCGGCCGCATCGTCTTCAGGAGCGAGCATGGCTGACGCCGACTTCCGGCCCGTGGTGCTGGTGCCGGTCTACAACCACGAGCGCGCCATCGGCGCCATGGTCGATGCGATCCTGGCCCACCCGGTGCCGTGCCTGCTGGTCGACGACGGCAGCAACGCCGCATGCGCGGCAGTCTTGCGCGGCCTCGCGGCACGCCAGGACGGCCGCATCACCCTGGTCCGCCTGGAACAGAACCAGGGCAAGGGCGCGGCCGTGACCGCCGGCTTCGAGGCCGCCTGGCGCGCCGGCTATACACACGCGCTGCAGATCGACGCGGACGGCCAGCATGATGCCGGCTGCATTCCCGCCTTTCTCGACATGGCGCGCCGCCACCCGGCGGCCATGGTGTGCGGCAACCCGGTCTACGACGCCTCGGTGCCCCGCGGGCGCCTGATCGGCCGCTACCTGACCCATGTCTGGGTCTGGGTCCATACCCTGTCCTTCTCAGTCCGTGATTCGATGTGCGGGCTGCGGGTCTACCCGCTGGGCGACGTGGTGCCGCTGACACGCGCGGCGCGGATCGGACCGCGCATGGAATTCGATATCGAGATCCTGGTGCGGCTGGTCTGGCGCGGGGTGCGCATCATCAATATCCCCACGCCGGTGACCTACCCCAGCGACGGCGTCTCGCACTTCCGGGTCTGGCGCGACAACCTGCGCATCTCCTGGATGCACACGCGCCTGTTTTTCGGCATGCTGCGCCGCCTGCCGGTGCTGATGGGACGCAAGCTGGCATGAGCGCGACCGCACCCGGCGCGGCGCCCGCCGCGCGCCACTGGAGCCGCATCGGCGAAGCCACCTGCGTGTGGGGCGTCTGGTGCCTGTACGCAGTCCATCGCCTGTTCGGGCGCCTGGCCTTCCGCGCGGTGCTGTACCCGGTGGTCACCTACTACTGGCTCGCGCACGGCGCCGCGCGCCGTGCCTCGCTCGACTACCTGCGCCGCGTGCACCACGTGAGCGGCGCGGTGGGCCCTGCCCCCGGCGCGCGCCACACGCTGCGCCACCTGTATGCGTTTGCGGACACGCTGCTCGACAAGCTGCTGGCGATCGGCGGGCGCTATGCCTTCGGCAATGTCACGCGCGAAGGCGCGGAGGTGATGCTGCGCCAGATCGAAAGCGGCCAGGGCGGCATCGTCGTCACCGCCCATATGGGCTGCCTGGAGCTGTGCCGTGTGCTGGCGCGCCATCGCCGCGGCCTGCGCCTGACGGTGCTGGTGCATACCGCGCATGCGCAGCGCTTCAACCGCATCCTGTCGCGCATTGATCCCGGCGCCACGCTGCAGTTGTACCAGGTCGACGAGATCTCGCCGGCCACCGCGCAGGAACTGGCCGACAAGGTCCGCGCCGGCGAATTTGTCGCCATTGCCGGCGACCGCGCCCCGGCCCATGGCGGACGCGCCGTCAGCGTGCCGTTCCTGGGCGCGCCGGCGCGCTTCCCGGTCGGCCCGTACGTGCTGGCCGCGCTGATGGACTGCCCGCTGTTCGCGATGGGCTGCATCCGCCACGGCGACGGCCACCTGCTGCGCTTTACCGAACTGGCGCGCAGCGCGCGCCTGCCGCGCACGGGCCGCGCCGAGGCGCTGGCCGGCTACGCCGGCGCCTATGCCGACTGGCTGGCCGAACTGCTGGTGCTGTCGCCCTATGACTGGTTCAACTTCTACGATTTCTGGGCCGACCCCGACGCCACCGCCGGACGCGCGCCCTGAGCTGCGTCGTACCGCGCCATCGACTGCCATCCACCGTGCCATGACCCCAGACCTCAGCCACGACATCACCCTGAGCCCCGCCTTCCACGACCTCGACCCGATGGACGTGGTGTGGCACGGCAACTATGTGCACTACCTGGAGCAGGCGCGCTGCGCGCTGCTGGCGCGCTTTGGCTACGACTATCCCGCCATGCGCGATTCCGGCTATGCCTGGCCGGTGGTCGACCTGCGCCTGCGCTACGTGCGCCCGCTGGTCTACGGCCAGGCCGTGACCGTGCGCGCCACCATCGTCGAGTGGGAGAACCGGCTCAAGATCGATTACCTGCTGCGCGACGCGGCCACCGGCGCACGCCTGACCAAGGGCTATTCGGTGCAGGTAGCGGTGGACATGCGCAACGGCGAGATGTGCTACGAGTGCCCGCCGGTGCTGTGGCAGCGACTGGGGGTGCACCCATGAGGCGCCGCACCTTGCTGGCCGCGGCCACACTGGCCGCCTGCCTGGCCGGGCCGGCGGCCCAGGCCGCTCAGTCCGCCAATGCGCTGGACGCAATCTCCGCACGCCTGGCCGATGCGCCAATCATCCACGGCCGCTTCGAGCAGCAGCGCCAGCTGGCCGGCTTCACCAATGCGCTGGTATCACGCGGCGACTTCGTGCTGGCGCGCGACCGCGGCCTGGCGTGGACCACGCGCGAGCCAATCTTGTCGAGCCTGCTGGTCACGCCCACGCAGCTGGTGGTGCGCGGTGCCGATGGCCAGGTGCAGCAGCGCGTGGCCGCCGACGCCCAGCCAGCCATGCGCGTGGTCGGCGAATCGATGATCGCGGTGCTGCGCGGCGACCTGTCGGCGCTGTCGGCGCGCTTTGCCATCGACGCGCGGCTGGCCGGCAAGGACGGCTGGGCGTTGACGCTGACGCCGACCGACAGCGGCATACGCCGCGCCTTCGCGCGCATCGAGCTCGCCGGCGACCGCTTCGTGCGCAGCATCCGGCTGGAAGAGGCCGGCGGCGATGCCACCCGGATCCGTCTGATCGAGCCCGCGGCCGCGCCGCGCCTGTCCGCCGCGGAGGTCCAGCGCTTTGAGTGATTCGGCCAACCGCGCGAGCACCGGGGCACGCGCCGCCACGGGCATGGCATCGCTTGCGCGCGTGCTGGCGCTTGCCTGGCTGGCCATCGTCCTTGGCCTGGCCCTGCACCAGGCCAGCTTCTGGCGCAGCGCCCGCGTCGATACCGACGTCATGGCGCTGTTGCCCGGCAGCGAGCGCACCGCCACCGCCGACCGCGTGCTGCGCCAGCTGGCTGATGGCGTCTCGCGCGAGATCATCGTGCTGGTCGGCGCGCCCGACTGGCAGCGGGCCAGGGCGGCCGCGCAGCGCTTCGGCCAGGCCGCCGGCGCGCATCCCGGGCTGCTGCGTCCGGTCGACAAGATCGCCGCATTCGACTTCGATGCCGCGCTGGCGTTCTACCGGCCGTGGCGCGACCACCTGCTGACCGACAGCCAGCGCGCCACGCTTGGCCGCGCCGATGCGGACACGCTGGCGCAGCAGGCGCTGGCGCGGCTGTACCAGTTCTCGGCCGGCGCCAGCCTGTCGGGCTGGTCCGCCGACCCGCTCGGGCTGTGGCAGGACTGGTGGCTGTCACGCGCCGACCTGACCCGCGTGCGCGAGCGCGACGGCTTGCCGGCCTTCTGCGCCGAAGGCCTGCACTGGGTGCTGCTGACCTATCGCATCAGCAAGCCCGCGTTCTCGGTCAGCGGCGCTACCGACTATGGCGACCTGCTGGCGCGCGCCGACATCAGCGCGCGCGCCGGGCAGGACACGGTGCGCGTGGTGATGGCCGGCATTCCGCTGCATGCCGAAGCCGCGGCGGCGCAGGCCAGCATCGAGATGAACGTGATCGGACTGGGCTCGCTGGCCGCGGTGCTGCTGCTGGTATGGCTGGCCTTCCGCTCGCTGCGCCCGATCGTGCTGGTGGCGCTGTCGCTGCTGATCGGCACCGCCGCGGCGATCTCGGTAACCGCCGCCGTGTTCGAGCGCGTGCACCTGATCACGCTGGTGTTCGGCGCCAGCCTGGTGGGCGTGGCCGAGGACTACGGCATCCACTACTTCGTGACCCGCCAGGCCGATGGGCGGCGCACGCCGGCAGGGGTGATGCGCCGGCTGCTGCCCGGCATGACGCTGGCGCTGTCCACCAGCGTGGTTGCCTACCTGGCGCTGGGCATCGCGCCGTTCCCGGGGCTGCGGCAGATGGCGCTGTTCTCCGCCGCGGGCCTGCTGGCGGCGTTCCTGACCGTGGTACTGTGGTTCCCGCTGCTCGACCGCGGCAGCCTGCGGCCAACGCGGCTGTCGGCGTGGCTGGCCCGGAGCCTGGCACGCTGGCCGCGCGTGCGCGCCGACCGCCGCACGCTGCTGCTGGCGGCGGCGCTGGCAGCCTTTATCGTGCCGGGCCTGTTGCAGGTGAAGGTAGTCGACGACTTGCGCCAGCTGCAAAGCTCGCCGCCCGCGCTGATCGAAGCGCAACGCACCGCCGGGCGCCTGCTCGGCAGCCCCAGCCCCGCGCAGTTCCTGCTGGTGCGCGGCGCGTCCGCCGACCAGGTGCTGCAGCGCGAAGAAGCCGCCAAGGCGGCGCTGGCGGGAATCGTGGCGCAGGGCGGGCTGGGCGGCTTTGTCGCCCTGTCCGACTGGGTGCCCTCCGCGGCACGCCAGCGGGCCGATGCGGCGCTGGCCGCGCCGCTGGAGGCACAGGTGCGCGAGCGCATTGCGCAGCTGACGGGCTCGTCCACCGCCCCTGCCGCGCGCGGCATGGCCGCCCCGCAAGCGGTGCTGACCCTGCAGGCGTGGCTCGCGCATCCGGTCTCGGAGGCCTTGCGCCACCTCTGGCTGGGCCGTGAAGACAAGGACAGCAAGGACGGCGGTTTCGCCAGCGTGATGCTGCTGCGCGGCCTGGACGACCCCAGGACCATGCCGAAGGTGGAGGCCGCCGTGGCCGGCGTGCCGGGGGTCGAATGGGTCGACCGGGTGGCGGACCTGTCCGGCTTGCTGCACCATTACCGCGTGCTGATGACCTGGCTGCTGCTGGCCGGCGCCGTCGCCGTCAGCGTGCTGCTGGCGTGGCGCTACGGCCGCGCCGCGTGGCGCGCGCTGGTCCCGACCTTGCTCGCGGCGCTTTTCAGCGTGGCGCTGCTGGGCTGGATGCAGGTGCCGCTGCAGTTGTTCCCGGTGCTGGCGCTGGCCTTGCTGCTGGGCGTCGGCGTCGACTATGGCATCTTCTTGCTGGAACACCCCGGCGATGGCGTATCGTGGACCGCCATCGTGCTGGGGGCGGCCAGCACCCTGCTGGCATTCGGCCTGCTGGCGCTGTCGTCCACGCCCGCGCTGCATGCGTTCGGCGTCACCATGCTGGCCGGCGTCGGCGCGGTCTGGGTGCTGTCACCGTGGTTCCGGCCGCCGGCGCCGGCGGGCGACGCGCATGACAGGCCCTGACAGCCGCAAGGATTCGCGCCCCCAAAACCTGCAATCCCACGAATCGGAATTTGAAGCCTATGAAAACGGAAACCACGGATGTCGTCATCATCGGCGCAGGGCCAGCGGGCTCGGTCGCTGCCGGCTTGCTGCGCAAGCACGGGATTCCGGTGCTGGTGATCGAGAAAGAGACCTTCCCGCGCTTTTCGATCGGCGAAAGCCTGCTGCCGCAGAGCATGGCCTATATCGAAGAAGCGGGCATGCTGCGCGCGGTGGTGGAAGCGGGCTTCCAGTACAAGAACGGCGCCGCCTTCTCGCGCGGCACGCAGCAGACCGCGTTCGACTTCCGCGAGAAATTCTCGCCCGGCTGGGGCACCACCTACCAGGTGCAGCGCGCGCGCTTTGACGACGTGCTGATCGGGGAGGCCGCGCACCAGGGCGCCGAGGTGCGCTTCTCGCACCTGGTGGAGAACGTCGACGTCAGCGGCGCGCAGCCGGAAGTCACCGTGCGCGCGCCCGACGGCAGCCAGTACAAGGTACGCGCCAGGTTCCTGCTCGACGCCTCGGGCTTCGGCCGCATCCTGCCGCGCCTGCTGCAGCTGGAAACGCCGTCGGGCTTCCCGGTGCGCAGCGCGATCTTCACGCACGTGGAAGACCGCATCCCGACCGGCACCTTCGACCGCAACAAGATCCTGATCAGCGTGCATCCGCAGCACCAGGACGTCTGGTACTGGACCATCCCGTTCTCCGACGGCCGCTGCTCGCAGGGCGTGGTGGCGGAGAAGGCGTTCCTGGACCGCTACACCGGCAGCGACACCGAGCGGCTGCAGGCACTGGTGGCCGAAGAGCCGGGCCTGGCGAAGCTGCTCGGCAACGCGCAGTGGGACACCCCCGCGCGCCAGATCGCGGGCTATTCGGCCAATGTGAAGTCGCTGTGGGGCAACGGCTACGCGCTGCTCGGCAACGCCGGCGAGTTCCTGGACCCCGTGTTCTCGTCCGGCGTCACCATCGCCTTCAAGTCGGCCAGCCTGGCGGCGCAATGCCTGGTGCGCCAGTTCGCCGGCGAGACCGTGGACTGGGAGCAGGACTTCGCGCGGCCGCTCAAGGCCGGCGTGGACTGCTTCCGCGTCTTTGTCGAAGCCTGGTACGAGGGCCGCTTCCAGAAGCTGATCTTCCATCCCAACGCCACCCCGGAAATCCGCAACATGATCTCGGCGATCCTGGCCGGCTATGCCTGGGACCGCGACAATCCCTTCGTTGCCGAACCGCGCCGCCGGCTGGCGGTGCTGGAAGAATTCTGCAACGTCCGATGAACCGCGCCACCTTGTCCGCGCTGGCGTTGGCCACTGCCCTGGCAGCGGGCTGCGCGTCGCCTGGCTCGGTTCCCGAAGCCAGGGCTTCAGCCGCCGGCGCCACGGCGCTGCTGCGCCTGCCGCCGGCCTCGCTGCAGCGCGAACTGAAGCTGCAGCAGCACATCACCGTCGAGTTCACCCTGCAGGGCCGCACCGAGCGCCGTGAACTGCTGGCGCAGCTCGAAGCCGATGCCGCCCACACGCGGCTGGCCGCCGTCGGCGGCGGGCAGGTGCTGGCGCGGCTGGACTGGGACGGCGCCACGCTGCAGGTATCGCGCGCGCCCTGGGCGCCGGCCGAGCTGCAGCCCGAACGCATCCTGAGCGACCTGCAGCTCGCGCTGTGGCCGGCCGCGGCCATCCGCGCCGCCTTGCCAGCGGGCTGGAGCTTCGACGCGGCGCCCGCGCTGCGCCAGTTGCGCCAGGGCAGCGAAATCGTGGCGGAGATCCGCTTCCCCGATGCCGCCACCACGCTGTTCGTGCAGCACCGCGACGGCTATCGGCTCACGATCCGCAACCTGCCCGCGGCGGCAAACAACTCGGGCGGTGCGGCATGACGGCATATTTGAACACCGTCGGCATCCGCTGCGCGCTCGGGCGCGGGCAGAACGCCGTGCGCGCGGCCATGTGGCAAGCCGGCGCGCCAGCGGCCGGCGAAGTCACCGACCGTTACAGCCCTGGCCGCCCGTTGTTGCTGGGCACGGTCAGCGATCTTGCCGACGATGCCGTGCCCGCGCATGCCGAAGCGCGCCATCGCAGCCGCAACAACGCCCTGCTGCTCGACGCGCTGCACCAGATTCGCCCGGCCGTGGACGAGTCCATCGCCCGCATCGGCCCCGCCCGCGTGGCGGTGGTGCTCGGCACCAGCACCTCCGGCATGCGTGAAGCCGAACTGGCGCTGCAGGCGCTGGCAGCGGACGGCACATTGCCCCCGGCCTATCACTATGGCCAGCAGGAGCTGGGCTCGCCCGCCGGCTTTCTCGCCGCCACACTGGGCACGACCGGGCCGGCGTACACGATCTCGACCGCCTGCTCGTCCAGCGCGAAAGCGCTGGCAGCCGGTGCGCGGCTGCTGCGCCACGGCCTGGCGGACGTGGTGCTGGCCGGCGGCGTCGATACCCTGTGCGCATTTACGGTGGCCGGCTTTTCCTCGCTGGAGTCGGTCAGCGCGGCGCGCTGCAATCCGCTCTCGGCCAACCGCAATGGCATCAATATCGGCGAAGGCGCGGCGCTGTTCCTGATGTCGCGCGACGCCGGGCCGGTGCGCCTGGCCGGCTGGGGTGAATCGTCCGACGCTTACCACATGTCAGCGCCCGACCCGCAGGGCAAGGGTGCGCAACTGGCCATGCAACAGGCGCTGGCGCGCGCCGGCGTCGGCGCGCAGGCAATCGACTACGTCAACCTGCATGGCACCGCGACGCCGGCCAACGACGTGATGGAGGCCCACGCCGTGGCTGCGGTGCTGGGCCGCGAAGTGCCGGTCAGCTCTACCAAGCCGCTGACCGGGCACACGCTGGGCGCGGCCGGCGCCATCGAAGCCGCCCTGATGTGGCTCACGCTCGCCGGCAACCCGCGCGGCCAGCTGCCGCCGCACTGGTGGGACGGCGTGGCCGATGCGGCGCTGCCCCCGCTGCACGTGGCCGGGCCGGGCAGCGCGCTCGGGCGCGCGCCGCGCCATGTGATGAGCCTGTCGTTTGCTTTTGGCGGCAGCAACGGCGTGCTGGTGCTGGGGGAAGGATGAGCATGCAAGACCTGGACACTCTGCCACCCGTCGCCGAAGTGGTGCCCCACGGCGGGGCCATGCTGCTGCTCGACGCCCTGCTGCATGCCGACGACGAAGGCTGCACGGTGCGCGCCACGGTACGGCCGGGGCAGCTCTTCACCGATGCGGCCGGCATGCCCGGCTGGGTCGGCATCGAATACATGGCGCAGGCCATCGCCGCCTGGGCGGGCATGCGCAACCGGCGCGCCGGCCGCGCGCCCGGCATCGGCTTCCTGCTGGGCTCGCGCCGCTATGAGTGCGACGTGCCGGCCTTCCCCATTGGCAGCAAGCTGACCATCAGCGTGCACGCCGAACTGACCGGCGACAATGGACTCGGCCAGTTTGCCTGCCGCCTGGCGCTGGATGGCCGCGAGGTCGCCCGCGCCAATGTCTCCGTGTTCCAGCCTGCCGATGCGCAGGCCTTTCTGCAAGGACAACAGCCATGAGTAATCCGACCGTGCTGGTCACGGGTTCGTCGCGCGGCATCGGCCGCGCCATTGCCCTGCGGCTGGCCCGCGACGGCTATGACGTGGTGGTGCACTGCCGCTCGCGCCGCGACGAGGCCGACTCCGTCGCCGACGCGGTGCGCGCATGCGGGCGCAAGTCCCGCGTGCTGTGCTTCGACGTGGCCCGCCGCGAAGATGCCGCCAGCGCGCTGCTGGCCGATATTGCCGCGCATGGCTGCTACTACGGCGTGGTGTGCAACGCGGGCCTGGCGCGCGATGCGGCCTTCCCGGCCATGACCGGCGCCGAATGGGACGAGGTGGTGCATACCAACCTCGATGCCTTCTACAACGTGCTCAACCCGGTGGTGATGCCGATGGTGCAGCGCCGCCAGCCGGGCCGCATCGTCACGCTGTCATCGGTGTCGGGGCTGGTGGGCAACCGCGGCCAGGCCAACTACAGCGCGGCCAAGGCCGGCATCATCGGCGCCACCAAGGCGCTGGCGATCGAACTGGCCAAGCGCGCGATCACCGTCAACTGCGTGGCGCCCGGGCTGATCGACACCGACATGGTCGAGCCCCATGTGCGCGACGAAGCGCTGCGCATGATCCCGGCGCGGCGCATGGGCACGCCCGATGAAGTCGCCGCCACCGTGGCCTTTCTGATGTCGCCCGATGCGGGCTACATCACGCGCCAGGTGATTTCGGTCAACGGGGGGATGTTCGGGTGAAACGCGTCGTCATCACCGGAACCGGCGCGGTCTGCGCGCTGGGCAATGACTGGGCGTCCGCGCGCGGCTTCCTGTCTTCGGGGCGCAGCGCCGTCGTGCGCATGCCGGAGTGGGAAGGCATCAAGGGCCTGAACACGATGCTGGGCGCGCCCGTGCCGCCGCTGACGCTGCCCCCGCACTACACGCGCAAGCTGACCCGCTCGATGGGCAAGGTGGCGCTGATGTCGGTGCTGGCCAGCGAGGCCGCCTTGCAGGACGCGGGCCTTCTCGGTGATCCGCTGCTGGCCAGCGGCAGGCTTGGCATCGCCTATGGCTCTTCCACCGGCACGCCCGAGGCGGTCGCCGACTTCGGCCGCATGCGCAGCGAGCGCACCACCGAGGACATCAGCGCGACCACCTATATCCGCATGATGCCCCACACCACGGCGGTCAATATCGGCGTGTTCTTCGGCATCACCGGGCGCATCGTGACCACCTCCAGCGCCTGCACCTCGGGCAGCCAGGGCATCGGCTATGCCTACGAGGCCATCCGCGGCGGCCGCCAGGTGGCGATGCTGGCGGGCGGCGCGGAAGAACTCGACGCCACCGAGGCGGCCGTGTTCGACACGCTCTTTGCCACCAGCACCTGCAACGACACCCCGCAGGCCACGCCGCGCCCGTTCGACCGCGCGCGCGACGGCCTGGTGCTGGGCGAGGGCGCGGGCACGCTGGTGCTGGAGGAACTGGCACACGCCCAGGCGCGCGGCGCGCGCATCGTGGCCGAGATCGTGGGCTTCGGCACCAACAGCGACGGCGCGCACGTGACCCAGCCCAAGGCCGAGACCATGGCCGTGGCGATGCGGCTGGCGCTGGAAGACGCGGGCCTTGAACCCGCGCGCATCGGCTACGTCAACGCGCACGGCACCGCCACCGACCACGGCGACGTGGCCGAGTCGCACGCCACGCATGCTGTGTTCGGCCCTGCCATGCCGGTCAGCTCGCTCAAGAGCTACATGGGCCATACCCTGGGTGCGTGCGGCGCGCTCGAAGCCTGGATGACCATCGAGATGATGCGCGACGGCTGGTTTGCACCCACGCTGAACCTGAGCAGCCCCGACCCGCGCTGCGCCCCCCTCGACTACATCATGCAGACCCCGCGCGAGCTGGCGGTGGACTACGTGATGAGCAACAACTTCGCTTTCGGCGGCATCAACACCTCACTGGTGTTCCGCCGTTGGGAAGACTGAAGTGCTTTTTAGATTGGCAACCGCATACCAACCAGAAGAAGGAAGATCCATGAAGCCCGTTCTCCGCGCCGTCGCCCTGACGATCTGCGCCAGCGCCCTGCTCGCCTCCCCCGCGATGGCCCGCGACACCAAGTACATGCTGCCGCTGCAGGAAGTGCTCAACATGCCGGAAGCCAAGGAAAAGCTTGACGACTCCTTCCGCTTCTACCTGGCCGGGCAGAAGACGCCGAAGGTGCTGGAGCGCCTGGAATCGGGCATCTCCAACCGCAAGACCAACGGCGTGGGCAAGAGCGACGAGGACGGCTGCCGCTGGGCCGCGCTGTCGGCGCTGATCGCGCTGCAGGACACGGCCAAGTCCCAGGGCGCCAACGCCGTCATCGACATCGTCAGCTATTACAAGAAGAACGAGGTCACGAGCGCGACCGACTATGAATGCCACGCCGGTGCCGTGGTGGTAGGCGTGGCGCTGAAAGGCACCTACGCCAGGATCGCGCAGTAATGCCAGCCTGGCTGCGCCTGGGATGCGTGACTGCGCTGGCCGCGCAGGCACCCGAAGCGCAGTCGTGGATGTCTGCAGGCGAGCGCGCGCGCCTGGCGGCGATGCCGGCAACGCGGCGGCGCGGGCAGTTCGTCGCGGGCCGATGGCTGGCCCGCACGCTGCTCGCGCAGGCCTTCGGCGGCAGCTGGCAGGACTGGTCGCTGACGGACGGCGAGGATGCGCCGCCCCAGGCCCGCGGCCCGGCGCCGGCCAGCCTGTCGATCTCGCACAGCGGCGACCGGATCGCCTGCGCGGTGGGCACCAACGCCCTTGGCCTCGATCTCGAGTTCGTGCGGCCACGCAAGGGCCTCGACGCGCTTTATGGTGCGGTCACCACCGAGGCCGAGCGCGCCACGCTTGCCAGCCACGTGGCGCCAGGGGATATCGCGCACCGGTTTGCGCATGCGTGGACGCTCAAGGAGGCCGGCCTCAAGCTCCACGGCGGCGGCCTGTTCGCCACCATGCTGGGCCATGCGCTGACGCTGGAGGCGTCGTGCGCACAGGGCGCCAACGCTTGTACCTGGCTGCATGACGGCCATGTGCTGGCACTCTGCGCCCCTGACATTGGTACCCTGACCACGCTGGTGATGCCCGCCGCCCCGCGTTACTGGCGGCTGGTGCCGACCGGCTCCACTGCCATCAACCATGCCTGAATCGATGTCTGTAAATGTTGCGCTTGTTGGCGCATGCACCGCCAGGACCGCCCAATGAACGCGGTCAGCATTTTCTTCCTGCAGGCGATGCTGGTGGTCGCGCTGCCCTACCTCCTGTGGCGTGGTGCCGGCCTGCAGTCGGTGTTTCCGCTGGTGGGCGTGCAGGTGCTGGCGGGCATCGTGCTGGGTCCGTCCGTGTTCGGTGCGCTGGCGCCGCAGGGCTGGACCGCACTGTTCGGGCCTGAGCGTCTGCCGATGCTGTCCGGCCTGCAGTGGCTGGCCGTGACACTGTTTTGCTTCCTGACCGGCCTGCACCTGCGCGAAGGCGGCGCGCCCGCGCACTGGCGCGCGACCCTGCAGATCTCGCTGGGCAGCATCGCGGCGCCGTTCGCGCTCGGGGCCGCTGCCGGCTGGTGGATGACCACGGCCGGCTGGCCGGTCGCCGGCGAACTGGCCGACCCTTATTGGTTCGCCTGCGCCATGGGCATCTGCACCGCCGTCACGGCGCTGCCGGTGTTGGGTGCGCTGCTGCGCGAGATGCGCCTGACCGGCACGCACCTGGGCCAGCTGGCGCTGCGCTGCGCCGCCGTCAACGATGCCTGGATATGGCTGTTCCTGACGCTGGTGCTGCTTCAGCATGGCGGCCAGGAAGGCGCGAGCGCCCTTACCGTCGCGGCCCGCGCCGGTGCCTACCTGGCGTTCATGTTCCTGGCGGTGCGCCCGGCCCTGGCCTGGCTGCTGCGCCGCCGCGCGCCGGAGACGGAGTTGCTGCTGGCGATAGCTCTGTTCCTGGTGCTGGCCTCGGCATTCCTGGGCGAACTGGCCGGGCTGCACCATGTGATGGGCGGCTTCATCGCCGGACTGGTGTGGCCCGCGCGCGCAGCCCAGCGCGTGCGCCAGCAGCTCGAACCGGTCACGGTGGTGGTGCTGCTGCCCTTCTTCTTCCTCGCCGCCGGGCTGCGCACGGAGATCTCGCTGGACAATCCGATGACGCTGTGGATCGCGGTGCTGTCGCTGGCCGTCGCGATCACTGGCAAGATGGCCGGCGTCGCACTGCCCGCGCGCCGCGCGGGCATGGGCTGGCGCGAATCGCTGGCACTGGGCACGCTGCTGCAGACTAAGGGCCTGGTCGAAGTGGTAGTGCTGACTGTGCTGCTGGACGCGCGCATCATCAGTACCGCGGCGTTCTCCGGCCTGCTGCTGATGGCGCTGGCCAGCACGCTGCTGGCGCGGCCGTTGACGATGCTGGTGGCGCGGGGCCGGTTGCCTTGAGCACCTGCCGGCCGCTCACACCGGCGTGAACCCCGGCAATCCCGCAATCTCCTGCGCCAGGTAGTCCAGCAACACCCGCACCCGCGCCGGCTGGTAACGCCGCGACGGATAGACCAGGAACGCCTCCTGCGCCGGGCCGCTCCAGCGCGGCAGCACCCGCTGCAAGGCGCCGCTGTCGAGCAGGTCCTGCACCAGCCACGCCGGCGTCATGCCAAAGCCGGCGCTGGCCAGGAAGCACTCTCGCATCGCCAGCGAGTTGTTGACGCGGTAGCGGCAGGGCGCGCTGACCAGTGCCTGTCCACCGGGGCCGTCGAGCAAGATATCGTCGCCGGCCGCAAGCCAGGTAATGCGCAGGATCTGGTGCCGCGCCAGGTCGGCCGGCTGCCGGATTCGCGGATGTCGATGCGGTGCGGCCCGACCTTGCCCGTCAGTCCCGCTCCGGCGCCCCCGGCGGGAAGAGCGGGCGATAGGGCCGTGCCTCGTCCACCGCGCGCGCAAACGACGGCCGCGCCAGCAGCCGGTTGCGATAGGCGCGCACGTTGCCGCACGCAGCCGGGACCGGCTGCACCCAGTCCGCATAGAACAGCGACGGCGCGGCGGCGCAGTCGGCCAGCGTAAAGGCGCCGCCCGCGGCCCATTCCCGGCCGGCCAGCGTTGAATCCAGCCAGGCATAGGCCGAATCGAGCAGCTTGCGCGCCTCGGCCACGCCAAAGGCATCGCGGTGCTCCGCCGGGCGCAGGTAGTCGGCCACGATGCGCTGCATCGGCGTCATCACGTACTGGTCAAAGAAGCGGTCGAGCAGGCGCACCTGCAGCGCGGCGTCGGGCGACTCCGGCAGCCAGCGCACGGCCCCGCGGTAATGCTGGTCCAGGTATTCGACGATGATGCTGGACTCGAACACCGGGCGGCTGCCGTCGACCAGCACCGGCATGCGCCTGAGCGGCCACAGCCTGGCGAGTTCGTCCATGTTCTCACCGTGTTCGGGCGACAGCATCCGGAACTCGAAAGGGATGGCGTTCTCGTACAACGCAACGAGAACCTTCTGGCAATAGGACGAAAACGGGTGGGCGTACAACTCCATCGTGATCTCCGGTAGTGATCTTCGGCGGTGGTCGGCGCGCAGCTACGGCTGCGCCGCAAAGCGATCTGTCGCGGCAATCAGCTGATCCATGATGCCCGGCTCGGTCCACGCATGGCCGGCGCCCTCGATCAGGTGGAACTCGGCCGTGGGCCAGGCCTGGTGCAGCGCATAGGCATAGCGCACCGGGCACGGCATGTCATAGCGGCCATGCACGATCACGCCGGGGATGGCGGCCAGCTTGCGCGCGTCGCGCAGCAGCTGCCCGTCTTCCAGCCAGCAGCGGTGCGTGAAGTAGTGGTTCTCCAGCCGCGCGAACGCCAGCGCGAAGTGCCCGTCGTCGTGCCTGGCGCTGTTGCCGGCATCGGGCAGCAGCGTGATGGTCTCGCCTTCCCAGACGCTCCATGCGCGCGCCGCTTCCACCTGCTTGTCCTGGTCGTCACCGGTCAGCAGCTTGCGGTACGCGGCCATCATGTTGCCGCGCTCGGCCTCGGGCACCGGCGCCTGGAAGCGCGCCCACTTGTCGGGGAACATCTCGGACACGCCGTACTGGTAGTACCAGTCCAGCTCAGCCTGCGACACCGTGTAGATGCCGCGCAGCACCAGCTCGCTGACGCGCTGCGGGTGCGCCTGCGCATAGGCCAGCGCCAGCGTCGAGCCCCATGAGCCGCCGAACACCAGCCAGCGCTCCACGCCGGCCAGATCGCGCAGGCGCTCGATATCGTCGACCAGGTGCCACGTGGTGTTGGCCTCCAGCCCCGCATGGGGCGTCGAGCGCCCGCAGCCGCGCTGGTCGAACAGCAGCACGTCATAGCGCGCCGGATCGAACAAGCGCCGATGGTCGGCGGAAATCCCGCCGCCCGGCCCGCCGTGCAGGAACACCGCCGGCTTGGCACCAGGCGTGCCCACGCGTTCGTAGTAGATGACATGCCCGTCGCCGACATCCAGCGTGCCGGTTTCATAGGGCTCGATTTCAGGATAGAGGGTGCGCGGGGCGGGCATGGATGCGGGTCTCCGGAGGTCGGGATCCACAGTTTACCCGGGAGACGATCGCTGTGCCGCAGCGAGCCGGCGCTGGACGTATTCGGGCACGTGATACGTCCATGGCCGATTACACCCTGCCGCTGGAACCCATCGCCATCATTGGAATCTCGGATTCAGCGCGATGCATCAGTTACCCGGGCCGGCATCGGCCTTGCGCTGCAGCCACGGATAGCGCTCCGTGTCGTCGTCACCGTAGTCCGGATCCAGATACACGTAGCAGCGCTGGATACGGAAGTCCCGGATTTCGAAGACATCGCACCACAGGCCGGCGTGGGTCACGCCAGCCCGCCAGGTACGGCCTGACTTGGTGGTCCCGCTCGAGGTACCCTCCACCACGACCAGATCGCCCTGCTGGATGATGTTGGCATGCGCGATATCGTGGCTGACCGATTCCAGGATGCCCATCAGGTCCCGGAACAGTGATTCGATCTGCGCGCGCCCCCGCGCCATCCCCCACTTCGGGAAGTAGAACGCCGCATGTTCGTCGAACAGCTCCGCGACGCTTTCGCCGCGGTCCATGCGCCGGAAGTACTCCAGCGCGATTGCCTTGCGCTGCTCGTCGGTCATCGGTCTGGTTTCCATGTTTCTGCGTCTCCTGTTTGGAAAGGGCACGCCGGCCGGCAGCCGGCCGGCGTGCGCCGCTTTACTTGGCGATGGATTCCAGCGCGCTGTAGGTCATGTCGCTTTCCTTGATCTTCGCTTCGTTGAGCTTATAGCCGCGGAAGAGATAGACGGAGGCGTGGCGCGCCTTGAAGTCGATGATATCGCCCTGGACCGATGAGGAGTACTTCGTGCCATCCTCGCCCGTCGACGGCGTCATGTGGAAGTTGATGAACTTCCAGAACTCGCCCTTCTTGTCATAGGCCTCGCCCATGTATATGCGGGGATAGTTCACGTCCATATAGACGACCTTCTTGCCATAGGGGTGCTCGTTCGGCGGCGTGCCCTCGATCACCCAGACCTCGCGAGGCTGCCACGTCTGTAGCGGATTCCAGTGCGGGGGGTTGCTGAGGTCTACCGTCTTCCATTCCTCCGGCGTGCCCTTCTTAGACGGGTTGTAGCCAAGCTTCGCATCCGAGATCGCCAGGATCCAGCGGCGGCTCACCAGCTTGACCTTGGGGTACCACGAAGGCCGCGCATTCCACACATAGATGTCATCGTTCAGCACGTCGAGGCCGCCTACCGGGTCCATCCATGCGCCGCCTGACAGGCGACGGGTGCGGCGCGCCGATTTGATATAGGCCCAGCTGTCCTCTAGCTTCGGGCTATCGTAGCGGATGGTAAAGGTGCCTACCCCCTTGATGTCTTCCGGCGCCGTCGCCACGAACAGGGTCTTGCTGAGGGTGCCGCCATCGCCCAGCACCGGCTTGTCGCCGCTGATCCGGCCTTTCATGTAGTACCGCTGGAACAGCCAGTCCTGTGTCGACTCCAGGCCCTTGTCGCCGCTGATCATCAGGAAGGTAGCCTTGTTGTTGATGACGTCGCCTTCCGGGGAGGCGTAGTAGAAGTTCCAGATCAGCTTGTCGCCTGCGAAGGGATCGTTCTGGCTGACTTCAGGGAACGGAATGCCAGCCACCCAGCCGGTCACTTCGCGGGTTTTCTCATCGAACTGCGCCTTGCCGGCGTTCTTCTTCGTGGCCTCGAGGTACTTGGGGTCGAGCTGCACAGGCTTGGCATGGCCGAGCGGAATCTTCAGGCCGGTGTTTCGGATCTGCCACTCGAGCTTCTCGGTCAGCAGGCTAGCAATGCTGTGGCCATCGAACGTGTCGCTCTTGACCTTGTCGATGTTGGCCTTGTCGATCACGGTGCCGGCGGGTAGCTCCGCGGCCAGCGTTGCCGCCGGGCCGGCGCTGAATGCCGCGAGCATGCACAGCGCGAGCGTCTTCTGGATGCGATTCATGGTGTGTCTCCTACTTAGAACTGTCGTGTCAGACGAACAAGGAACTGGTCATTGCCGGCAAACGATCCGAACAGACCGGTCGAGTTTTCGATCTGGCCCGGTTGCCGCTTGTGCTTCGAGAAAAAGAGATCGGCCTCCAGGACCAGTCTCCAGTGGTCCCCATAAACGAACTCCACGCTTGGGATCAGGAAGGCGCCGCCGCCCTGCAGCGATGCGCCGGCCGCCAGCTGGGGATTGATCTTGTCGTTCTTGTAGTTCAGGCCAAGGATGACGGTGGCGATGGTCGAATGCTGGCTCGCCGCCCTGCCGTACCCCACCATGTTGACGATGTCATCCGAGCGCTTGTAGTTCTGGATCCACTTGTCGAACACCTGCACCGAGAAGAACGACGGCCGGCTGGTGCCCAGCAGCCTGGTCAGGTTCAGGTTCTTGTCCATCCGGACCATGGCGGTGACCAGATCCTTCTTGATGATGCCGCCAAATCCCGGCAGGGCGCCGCCAAAGAAGTTGGTGCCTACGTTGTAGGGCGCATTGCGCGTGTAGACCAGTTCCGTGCTGAGCACCGAATCGATGGCCGGGACGTAGCCGCTGACGGTAGCGCCGAACAGGTCGATCTTCGGAAAGATGAAGTCGCCGAGCGCGCCGGTTGGCGCCTGGCCCGACGGCGCGAAGGCCGAGTTCACCACCGGGTCGTTGCTGAACGTCTTCAGGTAGGCCAGCGAGTAGTTCACCGGCCCGGCGATGCCTTCCCAGCGGACGCCACCGGTCTTGTCGCTGACATTGGCGCCCGGCTGGCGATAGTTGTAGTTCAGCGCGCCGGGAGCGAGGAAGTCCACCCCCTTGTATGGCTGGCCGGCCCAGCGGCCGCCATACAGATCGTAGCTGTTGCCCACGTCGCGGTTCCGGTCGATGCCAGGGCGGAACAGCAGCTGCAGGCTGCCATCCGCCTCCGGGACATTCACCTTGGCCTTGAGGAGGAACAGCGGCTTGCGCAGTTCATCGCCCTCGCGCTCCAGGAAGGAGCGCCAGCGGTAATCGAAGCCGTTGACCAGGTCGAGCGCGCGGAAGAAGTCGGTCTCTCCCCAGACCACCTGCTGCTTGCCGATGCGGAGATTCACGCGGTCTACGGGCGAGAAATCCATGTAGTACTCGCGCAGATCGGCCTGGTCATACTGGTCCATCAGGTGGCTGCCCGGGCCCCCGGGGGAATTGGTCCGGTTCAGCTGTTCCAGGTCCTTCAGGTACCGCGTCTTGTATTCCCCGTCGGCGCGCCCGACGACTTTCCAGGAGACCGGACCGGTCTTTGCGTCGGCATCCAGCAGCAGCGAACCACGCAGCATGGATGGCGAGAATCTGTCGTTGCGGCTGGTCTCCGGCGGATTCTGCAGATTGAAAGACGCCCAGGTGCGGGCGTATCCGCCCAGGTGGAAGCTGTAGTCCTCCGAGCCGCCATCGCGCTCCGCCGGCCGGTCCGCGCTGACCGCGGCCGGCTCCTCCGGCTCCGCCGCGACGGCACCTGACGAGGGCGCCAGGAATGCCAGCGCCAGCCCTGCCGCTCCGGCCTTCATGCCAAGTTCATACCAAGCGTTCACTCTCATTCTCTCCTCCATTGATGTTTTACTTCTTGTTCTCTTCCCCGCAAGAACGGGTTCTAGACTTCGTGCGCCGCGCCCATGGCCACGCCGGGGTGCTGCGACGCCTGGCTCTCCTCCGTCTTGACGATGAATGCGGGCCGGAATACCAGCACCATGGCCGGCATGATGAACAGGGCGCTCAGTGCCGATACGAACAGCCAGATCGCCATCAGCACGCCCATATCCGCCTGGAAGCGCAGCGAGGACGCGCACCAGAGCACCACGCTGGCAGTCAGCGTGAGCGCGGTCACCACCACGCCGCGGCCGGCGCCGTACAACGACGCAACGGTGGCCGCGGGCAGGTCCTTGCCCTCGCCGAGCTTTTCCTTGATGCCGTCAACGATGTAGAAGGCGTAGTCCACCCCGAGGCCGATACCCAGCGCCGCCACCGGCAGCGTGCTCAGGTTCATGCCGATGCCCTTCCACGCCATGTAGCTGAAGGTGATGGTGTTGGAGAGGATCACCGGCACCATGAAGAAGATGCCGGCCGTCATCGAGCGGTAGGCCACCGCGCAGCAGATCACCAGCACCAGCAAGGCGAGCGCGATGCTCTCGATCTGCCCGGCAAGAATGACCTCGTTGACCGCCGCCAGCACGCCAACCAGGCCGCCCGCCAGGCGGTATGTGCCTTCGGCGAGCGGGTGGGCATCGACGTAGGCCTTGAGCCGCGCCATGGCGGTGCGGATGCTTTCGCCCTGGTGGTCGCGGAAGTTGAACGTCACCGAGGCGTCTTGCGCCTGGACATCGGTGAAGCGCGCCATGTCGCCCGGATCGGAGCCCGAGACGAACATATACATCAGCTCGCCGTTCTCCTGTGCCGTGCTGCCCAGTTCCTGGTAGCGCGGATTGTTCTCGTTCAGGACGCGCCGGACCATCGGGATGACGTCGGCGATCGAGAGGCTGCCGCCGATCTCCGGCTGGGCTGCCATGTAGCGCTGCAGCCCAATCATGCTCGCGAGCACATTGGGTTCCTTCACCGCATTGGGCTTGTGGCCAGAGAACACCGCGTACAGCCGGTCGGCGCCCTGGAACTGCCGGTTGATCGCCGCCGCATCGCGGTTGTATGCAGAGTCTTGCCAGAGAATGGGCGAGCCGGGTTGCGCGTCCCCTACCTGAATGCGGGTGGCATACCAGGCGGAGACACCAAACACGGCAACCGCGCCGGCAAGCACGCCATAGCGCCAGCGCGTGGTGGCGCTGCGCACGCAGACACGCAGGATGCGATCGAGCAGGGGCCCGAGGTCGAGGCGATGGGCATGTCCGCGCGGGTAGCGCACCCAGGAAAGCAGGACCGGCGTCATCACGCAGGCGCTCAGCGCGATCGTCAGCACCCACACCGTGCCGATGATGGAGACCTTGTGCATCAGAGGAATCGGCGTCAGCACCACGACCACCATGCAGCCCGCGTCGGCGATCACGCCCAGCATGCCCGGCTTGAACAGTTGCAGCATGCTTGCCCTGGCCGCCGCGTGGGTGGTCTGCGCGCCTGCGGCAATTTCTTCATCGAAGCGCGACACCAGCTGCACGGAATGCGAGATGGCCCTGGCCGTGATCAGAAAGGCGATCACGATCACCAGCGGATCCAGATTGAAGCCCAGCAGGCGTGCCGCGCCCAGCGCCCAGATGGCGCTGCTCAGTCCCGCCAGCAGAGGCAGCAGCGTGCCGCGCCAGGTACGGGCAATGATGAACAGCAGCAGGACCAGGCAGCCGATCGTGAACAGGAAGATGTGCAGGGTCTCCGGCAGGAAGTGGTTGACCCAGCCGTAGAGGATGGGCTCGCCGGTCACGCGCACCCGCACGCCGTCGCCGCGCGCCGCATCGGCGATGGCCATCACCTGCGGGAAAATCTTGTTGTAGTCGGCTGCGTTCTCATAGAAATCCACCGTGACCAGGGCAGCCTTGAGGTCTTTCGAAACATAGACGCCATAGGCCAGCGGATTGTTCAGGACCGCCTGCTTGAGGGCATCCAGCCCCGCCTGGTCGTGCGGGACATCGGGCCACATCAGCGGCCTTGAATCGATGGCCTCGGTCGAACCGCGGATCTCCTTGAGCTTGCGCGATGCCAGCGAAACAATCTGGAACTGATTCGCGCCGTCGACCTGCTGCAACGCGGACGTGACCGTCTTGATCTTGGTGAGGAAGGCGGTGTTGAAGATGTCCCCTTTCTCGGACTCAAGCACGATGCTGACCACGTTCGAGCCGCCGAACGCCTGCTTGTACTTCTCATGGACCTGGATATATGGGTGGCTGCCCGGCAGCAGGTCTTCGAAGACGGTTCTGACCTCCACCCTCAGGGCGGCTGCCAGCATCGCTGCCGTCACCAGAAGGAAGATGCCGGTTACGTAAGCCCGCCGGCGTATGCAGGCCTCGACGAAGCGTTCGAGCCTGCCCTGTTCCATCGTATTCATGTTCTCCTCCAGATTCCTGTTGACCGGCGTTACAAGGCGGCCATCTCTTCCATGGCAAGGCGCGATCCGGCGACGTAGTACTTGCCGCCTCGTGGCTGCACCCTGGTGTACCAGCCACGGTCCTGCGGGGCGAAGCGGGTCTGCCGCCAGTTGCCGGCATCGTCGCCGGCCACCAGGACGATCCCCTTGTCGCCCACCGCGATCCATTGCCTGCCATCCCAGGCAACATCGAAGAGGTCCTCCTGTGTCGCCCTGGCGGCCTGTTTCCAACTGGTGCCGCCGTCATGGCTGACCAGTACCGTGCCGCCCAGGCCGACGGCTACGGCGTCGCTGGCGCCCCGGAACCTGACCGACATCAGGCTTTGCTTGACCGGGCTGGCGACGCCGGTCCAGCGCTCGCCGCCGTCGCTGGAAATGCGGATCTGGCCGAACTCGCCCACCAGGCATCCAAGTTGCCCGTCAAAGGCAATGCCATTCCACGCGGTGTCCTCGCCCTGCGCCGCAGATTGCCAGGTCTTGCCATAGTCACGGGAACGCAGCAACGCCCCGCCACTGCCGACCGCCCAGGCGCCGCCGTCCTGGCTCACTTGCACCCGCATCAGCTTGTTGCTGATCGCCGACTTCGGGGCTTGTGCCGGCGCCCAGGTATGCCCGGCGTCGTCCGTGGTCAGGACCACGCCTTCATTGCCGACTGCAACGGCCCGGCGCCCATCCCAGGCGGCGACATCCTGCAAGGTCTCGTGGCTGGCCGTGCCCTGCCTGCTCCATTTCTGCCCGGCATCGTCGCTGTGCAGGATCTTGCCGTTGGTGCCCACCGCCCACATCTGGCCACCGGGCAGGACGGCGATGCCGTAGAAGGCGTCGCCGCGCTCGACAAGGGGCTGCTCGACCGGCTTGCCTACCGGCCTGGGCTTGACGAACAAGCCGGCATAGAGGAGCCCGCCAATGATGGCCAGGGGCAAGCCCGACAGGATGATGCGTTTGATACGTTCCATGATTCGCGTCTTCTTCTGAAAAGTCTTGCAAGGCTGCAGGCGTGCCCAGGTGGGACACGCGGGCCTGCGACGGGGCGCACGCCTCCCCGCAGGGTTTTACTGCACTGCATTGCTGAATCTGATAAGCAGGCGCCCAGTGGCCCAGGCGGGGGCTAGGCGGCGCCGGACCTCATTGGTGTCCGCACCGGGTAAGTGAAGTCGATTGGCATGGTGTCTCCTTGCCCGTGGATGGCAGCGGATGCGCCCAGGCGCTCCGCCGTCTCATACCGTCCTGGTCTTGTGGTTCGGTCTGGTGTGCAGCGTTCGGATGAACGCCGCGCCGGATACTTCAGTTCGCGCAGGCACTGGCGCTTTGCAGCGCCCGCTCCAGCTCCTCATGCAGGATGCGCGGATTCTCATGGGGAGCGAACTGGATGAAGCGTTCGATCTCCACGCGTTCGAACAATCCCTCCTTGTAGTACGGATCTTCCGCGAGCAGCGATTCCGCCTGTTCCCTGTCAACGCAATTGATCGCCAGGAACAGGCCTTGCGGGCTCCGGTCCTCCCCGCACAAGGCACCGGCGCAGACGATGTCCTGCAAGCGGGAGATGACGTGGCGGATGTGCGCAGGCCGAAGCCTGAGGCGCTTCTGTTCCACTTCCTGCCGAAAGTAGCCGCGGATGATGTATGGCATGGCAAATTCCTCTACTGCGGCGCTCAGGCATCGGACCCTGCGCACAAGGGATAAGACTGCTGTCAATGTCGCCGCAAGCGCGTCGTCGTGCCTGCGACCGCGAATCAGGCCGGGTCGGCCCCTTCATACGCGCGCTGCAAAAGTTCGCGGATCGGCCCTCGTTCGATCGGACGCGGATTGGGATAGGGTGTCGCGACCACCAAGTCGGCGGCGCGATCGAGACCATGCTCCGGCATGCCGATCTCGCGCAGGGAACGAGGCACGCCGAGGCGGGCGCCGAGTTCGCGCAGCCCGGCGGGAGCAAGCTCCGTCCCCAGCGCTCGGGCAATGCGTGCCATCGCTTGCGGCGCTGCCGCGGCGTTATAGGCGAGCGCGTAGGGCAGCACGACCGTATGCACCTCCGCATGCGGCAGGTTGAAGCTGCCGCCCAGCGTATGGCACAGCTTGTGGTGGACGCCCATCTGCAGGTTGCCCAGCACCGTGCCGCACAGCCAGGCGCCGTACAGCGCATCGCTGCGGGCCTCGGCGTCCGCGGCATCCAGCCCCAGGCGCGGCAGCGCACTCGCCAGCGCGCGAATGCCTTCTTCCGCCATCAGGCTGTAGACCGGATTGCCATCGCCGGCATACAGGCCCTCGGCCGCATGGGCGATGGCATTCATTCCGCTGGTCATGCTGAGGCCCTGTGGCAGGGTCAGCGTCAGCTCAGGATCGTAGATCACGCTGCGCGGCGCCACGCGCCAGTCCCGGCCGGTCTTCTTGATGCCCGCGTCGGTGATCCCGTACAACGGAGTCATCTCGGAACCGGCGTAGGTCGTCGGCAAGGCGATGATCGGAAGATCCGATTCGAGCGCGATCGCCTTGGCCAGGCCGATGGTCGAGCCGCCGCCGACGGCGACACAGCCGTCGCCGCCCACGCGCCTCACGGCATCGACGGCGGCGCGCGCGACGTCGGCGGGCACATGCATCACGGCATTGCCGTAGACGCCGACGCATCTGTCCCCCAGGATGTCGGCGATCTGCCGGCCCAGGGCAACCTGCTCGGGCGTGGTCAGCACGAGCACGCGCCTCAGGCCGAGCTGGTCCATTTCCCGCGGCAGGGACTGGCGCGCCCCGCTGCCGAAGACGACGCGGGCGGCGCGGGTTTCATGTACGAATGACTGCATGCTCACTGCTCCTGGCGGACGATCAACAGGTTGCTGGCGTGCAACGGGCCAGTATGGTGTCGGCATAGGCGATTTCGGCATCGCGAATACCATGCTCGAGGCCGGATTCCACCTTGATGGTCACCTCGGCGCCGGCGGCCCTGAACAATGCGGCCGACTCGCGCACGCTGTCTGCGGGCACGTGCGGGTCGTCGTCCCAGGTGGAAAGCAGCACCGGCACCCCCTCCAGCTGGCGCTGCGAGCAATCGCGGGGCATGCCGGGCGGGCCGATCAGTCCACCCGTGAACGCGATCAGTGCCGCGTACTTGCGCTGCTGGCGCCAGAGAAACTCGCTGCACAGGCAGGCGCCCTGCGAGAACCCGACCAGCACCTGCGATGCAAACGGGAAGCCCATCGCCCGCAGCGCCTGCGACAAGGCCTCAATGCGCTCCAGCGCCTGCGAGAGCCGCGGTTCATTGGCTTCGAGCGGCGCGATGAAGCGCTCCGGATACCAGGAGTTGTCCGCCGCCAGGGGCGCAAACCATGCGATATCCGACCGCCCGATGCGGCTGACCAGCAGGTCGTGCATCAGCGCGGGCGACTGGCCGCGGCCATGCACAAGAATCGCCGCGAGCTTCGCGTTGCCGGCGGGAGCGTCGAACACGCTCAGCGGCGTCTGCAGATGGGGGTTGGTGTCAGGCATAGTCTTCCCGCACGGGCCGTGCGCCGGATTTCAGTACTTCAGGTTTTCCAGCGATTGCAGGATGCTCGCACGCTGGCTTTCGAACTGAGGGGCGATCTTGAGTTCTGAACCGAGCGTTTCGTACGGCTCGTCGATGAGGAAAGCTTCAGGCTTGGATACGGTCGCCTCGAACAGTGCGCCGCCCGGCGACCGTACGTAGATCGACTCGAAGTAGCCGCGGTCCTTGCGCTCGGACGTATCGGTGAAACCCATGCCCTCAAGCCTGGCCTTGACCAGGTCCTGCACCACACGGTCCGCCACCTGGAATGCGCAGTGATGCACGGTACCCTCGCCATAGGTCCAGCTCGCCTGGGGCATGCTCGGCTCCAGGGCAAAGTCGACGAACTTGCCGGAGCCGCCCTCCCCGAAGGCATAGCGCGCGTATTTGCCGTCACGCGCCACTTCCCGGGCCGACCAGCCGATGTGCATGAATTCCTGCGAAGGCTCCATCTCGCGCACGTTCACGGCGATGGTATGCAGGCCCCGGATGGCAAATTCGGCCGGCACCTCTCCGTTGGTGTACGGCTTGCGAGCATCGTCGGCAATGCCGACCAGCTCGTACTCGATGCCGCAAGGATGCGCGAACGTCAGCACGTGCTCGCCAAAGCGCTCGGAGCGGACCACCTCGAAGCCATGGTCGGCCAGGCGCTTTTCCCAGAACGGGATGGCCGACACCGGCACCGACAGCGCCAGGTTGCCGATCTGGCCAGTGCCGCGCCGCCCCTTGCGCCCGAAATGCGCGACCGGGAAGCAGGTGATCAGCGTGCTCTCTTCGCCGAGGTCATTACCATAGTACAGGTGGTAGAACGGCGTGCCACCGTCGTAAATCAGGGTCTTCTTGACGCTCTTCAGCGAGAGTACCTTGGTGTGGAAATCGTAGTCTTCCTGGGCCGTGCCCACATTCAAGGTGATGTGGTGATGGCGCTGAATGGAATGGTCTGCTTGGGTCATGTCTATCTCCTCCTACAGTTTGCTGATGGGATGGCACGGGAGAACCGGGCAAGCGGTCCCGCGCCGTTCCAGGATGATCAGTCCGCCGGATGCTCAGGCGTCATCACGCCGTCGACCAGATCCCAGATGAAGCGGCCCGAAGGCTCGCGCTGCTCTTCCGCAATATGGGCGATCAGCCCGGCGGCGCGGCCAAGCACGGCGAAGCCGCGCATGAGCCTGGCAGGGATGCCGATGTCGCCGAGGACGGCGGCGATCGCGCCGGTGGCATTGATGGTGATGTGGCGTCCGGCGGCGGCATCCACCTCGGCGGCCAACTGCGCCAGGGCCTCACAGCGTGATCCGTAGGTGCCGACTTCGCGCGCCAGCGCCAGCAAGGCAATCGCGCGCGGATCGTCCGGCCGGTGCAGGTGATGGCCAAATCCCGGCATCGCTTCACGTCTGGCGCGGTAATCCGTGGCGATACGCCGTGCTTCGTTGGCCCCGTCTGCGCCTGCGGCGACGATATGATCGAGCAGCCCGGCGGCGGGCTCCATCGTGCCGATGAAACGGCTGGCGACGGCGAGCAGGCCGGCGGCGACACCGGCCTGGAGATTCTCCGGCGAGCTCGCGTAGATCATGCGCGTGGCGATCGCACTGGGCGTCATGCCGTGCTCCATCAGCGTCACCAGCACGGCTTCGACGATCCGCCGCTGGGCCGCCGTCGGCACGTGGCCGAAGGTCTGCTTCATAAAGACATCGACAAAGCTGGCCCGGCCAATCAGGTCGCGCACCAGGTCATCGTCACCATAGTAGACCGCTTGCGTCGTGTAGTGGCAGAGCTTTGTGCGGGGCGCAACGGTCTCTTTCGGATGGCTCATTGTCAGCTCCGGTTACCCATGATGCGTTCGCGAACGGCCGGCTTCAGCACCTTGCCTACGGCGCTGCGGGGCAGCGCGTCAAACAGGTGTACATGCTTCGGGGTCTTGACCGAGCCGAGCTCGCGCTTGACCAGGGCAATCAGCTCGCTGGCGTCGACGCTCATGCCCGGGCGCAGCTGCACGGCGGCGTGGACGGCCTCGCCCCACTTCGCGTCGGGGATGCCAACCACCGAACAGTCCGCAACGGCGGGGTGCGCCGACAGCACCACCTCGACATCGCTCGGGTAGACGTTGAAGCCGCCGGTGATAATCACATCGCGGATGCGGTCGCGCAGGAACAGGTAGCCGCGCTCATCGAAGACCCCGGCATCACCGGTGCGAAGCCAGCCGTCGACCAGCGTCTTGCGGGTCTCTTCGTCGGCCTTCAGGTAGCCGCTCATCACCAGGTCGCCGCGCACCGCGATTTCGCCTTCCTCCCCGGCCTTCAGCGGGGTGCCGTCCTTGCCAACGATGGCCACCCGGGTCAGCAGCGACGGCTTGCCGACGGAGGCCAGGTATTCGCCCGTCATGTCGGCGGGAGGCAGGAAGGTGATGATCTGGGGCGCCTCGGTCTGGCCGAACGAGGTGCAGAGGACGGGGCCAAAGGCTGCCTGGGCCTCGCGAATCTGCTCCGGGCGCATCGGCGCGCCACCGTAGACGAGATAGCGCAAGGAACGCAACGGACGGGGATTGCGGCGCTGCTCTTCGACCAGCGACAGGATCAGCGTCGGAGGCGCGAAGAACAGCGTTGCGCCATGGGTATCCGCGGCGTCCAGCAGCGCCGGCACCTTGCTGTATTCCGGGAAGATCAGAGCGCCGCCGGCGCCCAGCAGCGGCAGCATGTAGGTTGACGTGCCGTGCGTGATCGGCGCGGCGACCAGGTAGCGGTCGTCCGGCGTCAGGCCAAGTTCGTGAATCTGCGTGGCGATGTTCGTGTTCCAGGCACGCATGGGCTGGATCACGCCCTTCGGGAAACCCGTCGAGCCGCCGGTGAACTTGATTGCCTGCGCCTCATCGACGGCGACACCGCCCCGCGAGTGCGGCCCCATCATGACGGCGGAGATGTCGCCGGTGTGGCGCTCCAGGTCCACCAGGGAGCGCAGAGGTGCGGAAGTGCCGGCCAGCCGTGCCGCCATTTCGCCATCAGCCAGCACGAGGGACGGCTCGACGAAATCGACGATGCGGTGCAGTTCCGGGTCGCCATTGCGCGGGTTGAGCGGTATCCAGACCTTGCCGGCGGCCAGGATGGCGAGAATGGCAACCAGGTGATCGACGGTGTTCGCTGCCCCCACGCACACCCGGCTGCGGGGCGCCGGGTCGATGGCCGTCAGCGCGGCAGCCCGCTGCAGCACCAGGTCCGCCAGTTCGCGGAAGGAAAGCTCGCCAGCGGGGCTGACGATGGCTACCCGGTTCGGATGGCGGTGAGCGGCGCGCCACAGGAAGTCGATGGGGTACATGCTTGCGAATCTCCGGAAAACGAGTGGATGAGATGCGCGCTGAATTGGCCCGCGATCGCATCGATGGAACGAACTATAGAACTTTGTTCGAACATTCGAATATTAGGAGAAACCCTGTTGTGCATGATAGGATTTCAGGAAATCATGGCTGGCAACCAGACCGCTCCAGCCACACGAATCCGACGCCACATCGAAGAACGGGATGCAAGACGAAACCGACGCCTATACGGCCGCCCTGGCCGCCACGCCGCCGCGCCACCTGGACCTGGCACGAACGCTGATGCAGGAGATCCTGAACGGCAATCCCGCGGTCGGCGAGCTGCTGCCCACGGAGGCTGAGTTGTGCGACAAGTGGAACTTGAGCCGCTACGCCGTGCGCCAGGCGGTGCAGAAATTGTCCAGCCTGGGCCTGGTTACCCGACAGGCCGGGGTCGGCACGCGGGTTGTCTCCGACCGCCCCCAGAGCCGCTTCATGCAGGTCATGGACTCACCCGCGGACCTTGCAAGCTACGCAAAAGGCACGGTACTGCGGACCTCGGTCTATGAGCAGATCAAGGCCAACGAGACGCAGGCAGCCCTGCTGCGCAGCCCGCCTCGGACAGGCTGGCTGCACATTGCCGGCACACGATATGGCGCCGCGCCCGCCAACGAGCCGATCGGGCTGGTTGACATCTACGTCGACGCGGCGTTCAGTGAACTGCCCCGGCCAGGGGAAACACTGGATGTTCCCGTCTATACGATGGTCGAAAGGCAATATGGCATCAAGATCACGCGGGTCGAGCAGGAAGTCCAGGGACTGCTGATCGAAGGCCCGCAAGCCGATGCCCTGCAAGTGCCCGAGGGATCGGCCGGATTGCGCATCGTCCGGACCTATTTCCTGCGCGACAGGATCGTTGTCGTAACGACCGGTGTTCACCCGGCAAGCCGCTTCAGTTACTCGACGACGTATCAGTTGACGCAGGCTGTCGCCTGAACGGTGCGCTTCAAGCGTGCAGAGGATAGGGCTTCTCTGGGTCGAGGCCATACTTCTGCAGCGCCTGCTGCACGACGGCACTGTCGATTGCGCCATCGTCCACCAACGCCTTCAGCGCGGTCACAGTGACCCAGTAGCGGTCCACTTCGAAGAAGTGCCGCAGCTGTTCGCGCGTGTCGGAACGGCCATAGCCGTCGGTGCCCAGCACGGCGTACCGGCGCGGCACGAATGGCCGGATCTGCTCGGCCAGCGCGCGCACGTAGTCGGTCGCGGCGATCACCGGTCCCCGCATCGGCGCCAGGCATTGCTCCACGTGCGCGCGCCGCGGCGTCTCGCCCGGATGCAGCAGGTTCCAGCGCACCGCCGCATTACCCTCGCGCGCCAGCTCGGTGAAGCTCGGGCAACCCCACAGGTCGGCCTGCACGCCCCAGTCCTCGTCGAGCAGCCGCGCCGCGGCGATGACCTCGCGGAAGATAGTGCCGGCACCCAGCAACTGCACGCGAGGCTGCCCGGCGGTGCCCTCCTTGCCGCGCCGGAACAGGTACATCCCCTTCAGGATGTCCTCTTGCGCGCCCTCCGGCATGGCCGGATGCTCGTAGTTCTCGTTCATCACGGTGATGTAGTAATACACATCCTCCTGCTCCTGCACCATGCGGCGCAGGCCGTCCTGGATGATCACCGCCAGTTCGTAGGCGAAGGTCGGGTCATAGCTGATGCAGTTGGGGATGGTGCCGCCCCACACCAGGCTGTGCCCGTCTTCATGCTGCAGGCCTTCGCCGTTGAGCGTGGTGCGACCCGCCGTGCCGCCCAGCAGGAAGCCGCGCGCGCGCTGGTCGCCGGCGGCCCAGGCCAGGTCGCCGAAGCGCTGGAAGCCGAACATCGAATAGAAAATGAAGAACGGGATCATCGGCTCGCCATGCGTCGAGTATGACGTGGCGGCGGCGATCCAGTCGGCCATGGCACCGGCCTCGTTGATCCCTTCCTGCAGGATCTGGCCGTCCTTCGATTCCTTGTAAAAGCTCAGCTGCGAGGCATCCTGCGGCGTGTAGATCTGCCCTTGCTGCGACCAGATGCCGATCTGCCGGAACAGTCCTTCCATGCCGAAGGTGCGCGATTCGTCCGACACGATCGGCACGATGCGCCGGCCCAGCGCCTTGTCGCGCAGCAGCGTGTTGAGGACGCGCACGAAGCTCATCGCGGTGGAGAATTCGCGGCCCTCGCCGCTGGCCTTGAGCTGGGCCTCGAACGCCGACAGCGGCGGCACCGGCAGCGACGGCCCGCGCCGGCGGCGCGCCGGCACGTAGCCGCCCAGCGCCTGGCGCCGCTCGTGCAGGTAGGCATGCTCGCGCGAGCCTTCCTCGAAGCTGAGGTAGGGCAGTTCATCGAGCTGCTGGTCAGTGAGCGGCAGCCGGAAGCGGTCGCGGAAATGCATCAGCGCCTCCACCCGCATGCTCTTCTGCTGGTGGGTGATGTTCTGTGCCTCGCCGGCCTCGCCCATGCCATAGCCCTTGATGGTCTTGGCCAGGATTACGGTCGGCTGGCCCGGGTGCTCGCTGGCGGCCTTGTAGGCGGCGTAAACCTTGTGCGGATCGTGGCCGCCGCGGTTCAGTGCCCAGATGTCATCGTCGGACCAGTCCGCCACCAGCGCCTTGAGTTCGGGCGTGTTGAAGAAGTGCTCGCGCACATAGGCGCCGTCCTTCGACTTGAAGGTCTGGTAGTCGCCGTCGACGCATTCCATCATGCGCCGGGCCAGGATGCCGGCCTTGTCGCGCGCCAGCAGCGCGTCCCACTTGCTGCCCCACACCACCTTGATCACGTTCCAGCCGGCGCCGCGGAATTCCGACTCCAGCTCCTGGATGATCTTGCCGTTGCCGCGCACCGGGCCGTCCAGGCGCTGCAGGTTGCAGTTGATGACGAAGACCAGGTTATCCAGCTTTTCGCGCCCGGCCATGCCCAGCGCGCCACGCGACTCGGGTTCGTCCATCTCGCCGTCGCCGCAGAACACCCACACCTTGCGGCCGCCGTGCTGGCCAAAGCCGCGGTCCTCCAGGTACTTCATGAAGCGGGCCTGGTAGATGCCCATGATCGGCGCCAAGCCCATCGACACGGTCGGGAACTGCCAGAAATCCGGCATCAGCCACGGGTGCGGGTATGACGAAATGCCCTGGCCGCGCACCTCCTGGCGGAAGTTGTCCATCTGTTCCGCGGTCAACCGCCCCTCGAGGAAGGCGCGCGCATAAAAGCCCGGTGCCGAATGACCCTGGAAGAACACCAGGTCGCCGCCGTGTCCGTCCGATGGCGCATGCCAGAAGTGATTGAAGCCAACCTCATATAGCGTGGCCGCCGAGGCAAAGCTGGCAATGTGGCCGCCGACATTGGTATCGCGCGCCGCGCGCAACACCAGCGCAATCGCGTTCCAGCGGATATAGGAGCGGATGCGATGCTCGATGTCCTGGTCGCCAGGGCTGCGTGCCTGGGCGTCAAGCGCGATGGTGTTCAGGTAAGCCGTGTTGGCACTGAACGGCAGGTAGATGCCGGCATGGTGCGCGCGCTCGATCAGCTTTTCGATCAGGTAGTGGGCACGCTGCGCGCCTTCATACGCGATGACCGAGTCAAGCGCGTCCAGCCATTCCGTGGTTTCCTGCGCGTCGATATCGTCATTGCGGGCATTGTCTGGCTGAGCTTGCGCCATGGTGGAACTCCTGTGGGCATGGATTGGGCAAAGTCCTGCCGCGGCCGCTTTTCCGGCTGCGGGGAGAGACGCCGAACGGAACACCAAGGCTAGCATCCGAGGGGCGTGGCGATAAGGCAAGGTTTGACAAACTCGGTGTTTCCGCTCAGGAAACACCGTCGCCGTGCTGGCCAGGGGCTTGCGTCAGAAGCGATAGCGCACGTAGCCCATGCTGAAGTTCGTGCCGGGATTGGGCTCCTTGATGCCGGCATTCGACAAGTGCTGGAAGCGGTAGCCCACGGCAAAGCGCCGGCCCTTGCCGAACGCCACGCCCACGCCCACCATGTCCGCGAACTGGAACGCCGAGCCCATGCGGTGGCCAGCGGCGATCTCGGTGTGGCTCAGCACATGAAAGCCCACGGACGCCTCGAGATACGGCGTCGCGTATTCGCCTTCATAGTTCAGCCTGAAGATCGGCGAGACGCCGAACTCCATCAGCTGGCTGGATGGCCTGGGCGACAGCGCGCGCCAGTTGGCGACGTTGAACTCGCCGTCCATGGCAAGCGAAAAGCGCTCCGACAGCTGCCATTGCAGGATGTCCTCCCAACGCGCGGCGATCTCGTACTTCTCGACGCCATGGCCGTTGTCGCGCGCGTATCCGCCCTGCATGGAAAACGTTGCGGCGCCTGCCGTGGCAGGCAGAGCAAACAGGCATGCCGCAAGGGGAAATGCGGCTGCGGCATGCGTCAGGCCGCGTGGTCGTGTGGTTTGTTTTTTTGGCATTTGCTACGGCCGGCGGCGCGTTGCGCACAGCGTTCCGACGCCACCGTGGGTTCTCGATTCACAGCGAATGAGAATAGCAGCGGCACAATTTTGCCAAAAGCCCGTCTGGCGCAAACACTGCGTTCCAGCACCGGAACGATCTGCAAATTTTGCGGTGGCGGTGCACACTGCCCGGACGCAGATGTTTCAGGTAGCCAGTTCAGTTGCCACGGCTGGCCTGCGTGCCGGGACTGCCTTTGCCTGCTGCTGATGCAGGTATTTGAGCACGAGGTCAGTTGTCGCCTGGAAATGATCCGCGAGCAGCCGGCACGCCTCACGCGCATTGCGCGCGACGATGGCGTTGACAATCGCCTCATGCTCCGCCGCCACGTCACGCGTGCGAGCCGCCTTGGGTACGGCGAGCGAGAGAAAGCGATAGCGTGCGGTCTGGTCCCGCAACACGATGGAAAACCGCCGCAGCCAGGCCGAGCGGCAGCCGGACACCAGCACCTCATGAAACGCGGCATGGGCCTCTTCCCATTCCGGATTGAGCGCGCCATCCTTGCCGCGCAGCACCATCGGGATGCGGGTCAGCCGGTGATGGGCCGCTACCACTTCCGCCTCCCAGCCGATATCGCCGGCCTCGATCGCGTCGCGCAGCGCGCTGGTGTCGATCTGCTGGCGCACGCGCGTGATATCCAGCAACTCCTCCGCGGACAGCGGCGCCACGCGAAAGCCCTTCTGGTCGATGGCGAGCACAAAGCCGGTGGTGCACAGCCGCGACAGCGCCTCGCGCAGGGGAATCACACCAGCCTGGTAACGCTCGGCGAGATCCTTCAGGCGCAGCTTGCTACCCGCCGGCAGCTCGCCGTTGATGATGTCCTCCCGCACGGCTTGTTCGAGCACGGACGCCCATGTGCGCCCGCCCAGGTCCGGCGCATCCGGCGTATCCGGCGTATCCGGCGCATGGGCCGCGCCCGCCTTGCCGGTGGCGGTGTTTGCCGACTTGGTTCTCGCCACGGTGTGGTCTCGCAAGATGATAGATAGTGTTGATTATTATATATTTTGCGGGACCGCCTTTCATTCCTCCGCCATGCCTGCGAAGGCATTTGCCAGATAATCCACCAGCGATCTGACCGAGGGCAATAACCCGCGGCGCGACGGAAAGACTGCGTGCAGGATTTCGGTGCGCGGCGCCCATTGCGGCAGCAGGCGCACCAGCGAGCCGGCGGCCAGTTCCCTTGCCACCATCATCTCCGGCAATTGCACAACGCCCACCCCGGCTTGCGCGGCAGTGCGCAAGGCGACCATGTCGCCAGTGACATAGCGCGGCTGATGATGGACGTCGGCTACCGCGCCATCGGGGCCGAACAGCTTCCAGACATGGTCGGACTGCGGCATGCCCAGGCCAAGGCTGGGCCAGGAACCAAGCTCGGCCGGCACGCGCGGCGCGGTCAGCGCCTTGACCAGGTGCGGACTCGCGATCAGGCATTGCTTGCGTTCGGCAAGCACGCGGATAACGAGATCACTGTCCTGCAGCGGAGGCGGCCGCACGCGAATGGCAACGTCAATCGCCTCGGCAACCGGGTCCACCTTGCGATTCGTCGCCTCCAGATGGATCGTCACGTGCGGGTGAAGGTCCATGAACCCGGCCAGCATTGCGCCGACATGCACCTGCAGCAGCGCAACCGGGCACGTGACGCGCACCACCCCGCGCGGCTCCGCCCGGCTCAGTTCGATGGCTTCCTGTGCCGCCTCGGCTTCCACCAGCATCGCCTTGCAGTGCTCATAGTAAGTGCGCCCGATTTCGGTCACCGTGAACTGGCGCGTGGAGCGGTGGATCAGCCGCACACCAAGGCGCTCTTCCAGCATGGCCAGCCGTCGGCTGAGCTTGGACTTGGGCATGCCCAGCGCCCGGCCGGCCGGGGCAAATCCGCCATGCTCCACCACTTGCACGTAGTAGTAGAGCTCGTTCAGGTCTTGCATGACCCAACCCTCATCGTTCGTAAAACAGGACTATGAGGTGTGACTTTAGCATCTACAACTCATGGCGCCCGAATACTAAGCTTCTATCCACCGATCCGGCGTTGCCGGTCAATTGGAGAGGCAAATGAAAAGAGTTCTGGGCGTTTACAGCGCGCCACGCCCCCACTGGGTGGGTGATGGCTTTCCGGTCCGCTCGATGTTCTCGTACCAGAGCCATGGCACGCAGCTCAGCCCATTCCTGCTGCTGGATTATGCCGGGCCGGCCGATTTCGGACCCACGGACACGCCCCGCGGCGTGGGCATGCATCCGCACCGGGGGTTCGAGACCGTCACCATCGTCTACAAGGGGGAAGTCGCCCACTGCGACTCCACTGGCCAGGGCGGCGTGATCGGTCCGGGCGACGTGCAATGGATGACGGCCGGCGCCGGCATCCTGCACGAGGAGTTCCACTCCGAGGCCTTTTCGGGCACGGGCGGCGCCCTGGAGATGGTCCAGCTCTGGGTGAACCTGCCTGCCAGGGACAAAATGACCCGCCCAGGTTACCAGGCGATTCTCGATCGCCAGATTCCTGCGGTTGCACTCCCTGGCGAAGCCGGAACCGTCCGTGTGATCGCCGGTGAATATGCCGGCCACGCGGGCCCTGCGCGAACGTTCACGCCGATGCATGTGTGGGACCTGCGGCTGCGCCAGGGCGGTCTCACTGAACTGCCGGTGCCCGGCGGCTGGAATGCCGCGCTGATTGTCCTGCGCGGCACCGTGCGGGTCAATGAAGCGGCGGTGGTCGGCGAAGCCCAGATGGTCGTGCTTGACAGCGCCGGCGCTGGCATGTGCATCGAAGCCAGCACCGATGCCGTGGCCATCCTGCTCGCGGGCGAGCCGATTGACGAACCAATCGTCGGCTATGGCCCCTTTGTGATGAACAGCGAGCAGGAAATCGCCCAGGCCCTGACCGACTTCAACAACGGCCGATTCGGGCAAATCGCCAACTGATTACGACCTTCCGCCCGCCGCCCGATCCCGTGGCGGGCTTTCCCAGCCGGTGCCAAGGCACCCATCGATGCAAGGAGTAACACCATGAGCAGCCCAGCAAATTTCAATGGCAAGCGGCCCGTGATCGATCCGGCCGATACGGCAATGCTCTTGATCGACCACCAGAGCGGCCTGTTCCAGACTGTGGGCGACATGCCGATGCCGGAACTGCGGCAACGCGCCGCGGCACTGGCAAAAATGGCTACGCTGTCCAAGCTGCCGGTGATCACCACCGCCTCCGTGCCGCAAGGCCCGAACGGTCCGCTGATCCCCGAAATCCACGAGAACGCCCCTCACGCCAAGTATGTCGCCCGCAAAGGCGAGATCAACGCATGGGACAACCCGGACTTCGTCGCGGCCGTGGAAGCCACCGGGCGCAAGACGCTGATCATCGCCGGCACCATCACCAGCGTCTGCATGGCCTTCCCGGCCATCAGCGCTGTGGCTGACGGCTACAAGGTCTTCGCCGTGGTCGATGCGTCGGGCACTTATTCGAAGATGGCGCAGGAAATCACGCTGGCCCGGGTGGTGCAGGCAGGCGTGGTGCCCATGGACACGGCAGCGGTCGCATCCGAGCTGCAGCACACCTGGCACCGCGACGACGCGCTGCAGTGGGCTGAGATCTACACCAAGATCTTCCCCGCTTACCAGCTGCTGATCGAAAGCTACATGAAGGCGCAGGACGTGCAGAAGAACGGCGAGGTCCTCGACTCGGCTCGCTGATCGGATAAGCGCCGACATCAAAAGCAAGTCCGGACCGGAGCCTCGCCGTGCATTGCAGAATATGCGGCCAAAGCTCCGATCCGGCACTATAGTTGAGCGCAGGGAACGGTCACGGCTTGCCATCAGCCGGAATCGGCACGCAAGCCCGCCAGCTATCGCCAACACTGAGCCGCGCTGCGCGCGCGTCGACAAGAATGAAGAAGATTCCGCGAGGCCCATGGGCAGCAAGGCGATTGCCGGCGGGTCCGGCAGTCGGCCTGGCGCTCGCCGCCGTTTCATGCAGCGCGCTTGCCCAATCGTTGCCGGCACCGGCCGCTGCAACGCCTGCCTATAAGTTTCTTCGCTATGACGAAGACTATCGTTACCTGCAGGACCCCGCACGACGCGGCGACCCGTGGGACCCGGTCAAGTACATCCCGCTCGGTACGCACGGCGCATTCCTGAGCCTGGGCGGCGAGCTGCGCGAGCGCTTCGAGGATTACTCCGCCGCGAACTTCGGCGTGCCGGGCAGGACCGCCGACAGTTACCTGCTGCACCGCATCCTGCTCCACGCCGACCTGCGCGCGGGCGAACGTCTGCGCGGCTTTGTCCAGCTGGGCAACCACCTGGCGCTCGGGAAGGATGCCGCAGTCCCGCCGTATGAAGACCGCCTCGACCTCCAGCAGGGCTTCGTCGACTGGCGCGTGCCGCTGAGCGAGGATGCGCGGTCCGACCCGAACTTGCGCGTGGGTCGCCAGGAAATGGCGTTCGGATCGCAACGGCTGGTGTCGGTCCGCGACGCGCCGAACGTCCGGCGCGCCTTTGACGGCGTCCGTCTTGGCGGCGCCGCCAGCGACGTGCGGATCGATGCCTTTGCCACCCGCCCGGTTTTGCTGAAGGCGGGAAACTTCGACGACCAACCCAATCATGCACAGGGCTTCTGGGGTGTCTACGCGACGTTTCCCCGGACCTTCATCCCCGCGTCCGGCGCCGACCTCTACTACCTTGGCTTCGAGAACAGCCACGCCCTGTACAGCATCGGCGCCGGCGTGGAGCGGCGTCATTCAGTAGGCGCGCGCGTCTTTGGCACTGGCGGAAAATGGGACTGGGACTGGGAAGCCCTGGCGCAATTTGGCAGCTTCGGCCAGCAGACAGTGCGGGCGTGGGGCGTCTCCACCGACACCGGCTACACGTTCGATCTCTCCGACTGGAAATTGCGCACTGGCATCAAAGCCACCGCAGGCAGCGGCGACCATGATCCCCGCGACGGGAAGCTCGGCACGTACGGCGGGCTGTTCCCCAAGCTGGCCTATTTCAACCAGGCCGGCCTGCTGGGGGCCTCGAACGTGATCGACCTGCAGCCATCGGTCACGCTGAAGCCCACGGCGCAGCTCAGGTTTACCATCTCGTGGGACCTGATCTGGCGCGAAACCACCAACGATGCGGTGTACACCGCAGTGGCCATTCCCATTGCAGGGACGGCCGGACGCGCGGGGCGGTACACGGGCAGCCAGCTTGCCTTCGACGTCTTCTGGCAGTTGGATCGCCATATCGCGATCAATGCCGGGCTGGTGCATGTCGACGTTGCCAAGGTACTGAGCGCGGTCGGTGGGCACAACACCAATTTCACGTACATCTCCGCGGCCTATATGTTCTGACTACGCCGGGGCCGCGGCATTGGCACTCGGCCCGTGTGGCTCGGCTCAGGCGCGGACCTCGTCCTCAACCCGGTTGCGCAAAGTGGCGATGCCCTCGATGCTCACCTCGCAGACGTCGCCGTCGCGCATGATGAGCTTGGGGTCGCGCGCCCAGCCGATTCCCGAAGGCGTGCCCGCAACAATGACGTCGCCCGGCTCGAGGGTGATCGCCTCGCTGGTCATGGCGATCAGCGACGCCACATCGTAGAGCATGTCCGAAGTGCTCGCCGACTGAACAACCTGCCCGTTCAGCCGCGTCTGCAGAAGCAGCCCAGCGGCGCCTGGCGGCAGCTCATCCGCAGTCACCAGCACGGGACCGAAGGCCCCGGTCGAATCAAAGTTCTTGCCAACCGTCCATTGCGGCGACTTGAACTGATACTCGCGGACGGAGCCGTCGTTGAAGACGGAATAGCCAAACACATGTTCGAGGGCATTGTCGCGCGCAATATGCTTGCCGCCCTTGCCCAGCACAACGGCGAGTTCGCCCTCGAAATCGAGCGTGTCGCTGGCCAAGGGCCGCACGATGGGACCTCCGTGGCCAACCAGGCTGGTGGCCACGCGGAAGAACAGCGTCGGATAGTCCGGCTGCTCGTACGGCGACTCCTTGGTATGGTCCGCATAGTTCAGGCCAACACAGATGATCTTGGGGGGCCTCCCTACCGGGGGCAGGTATTGAATGGTATCGTCGTCCGGCACAACCGTTGCCTGCCCGAGCAGCGGTTCGATCTGCGCGGGGGACAGCCCCGCCTGAATCAGGGCGCCGGCATCGCCGCCATATGTCTGCGGCAAGAGTGCAATGCCGCGGTCGGTCAGGACGCCAACGCGTTGCTTGCCTTCGAACAGTATCGTGGCTAGTTTCATTTCTTGCTCCAACAATCGAATCGGCCAGAAGCCGGGAAAGGAATCTACTAAACCAAGCCGCGCCATGACTGGCGCCGCGCATTGCCGGAGCAATCAGGCTTCGGTGTTTCGAATGAAATAGTCCGGAAGATCCGGGCCCCACTGATACAGGGAGTCCTCCGGATCGAAGTCGCCCGCGGGCCAGTTGGTCCCGGCAGCGATGAAATCGATATCCGCCGAGTACTCGCAGAACGATCCCCACGGGTCCCGCACGTAGAAGAAGTAGTTGGACCCCAATACATGGCGCCCGGTGCCCCATCCGTGCGGATAGCCTGCCTTGGCCATCTGGCTTGCGCCCTGGCCTACCTCGTTCACATCCCGCACATCCCAGGACGCGTGATGCCAGCCCTTCGCCGAACTCTTGACGAAGGCAATCAGATGGTGATCGCCGCCATGCGGCGCATGGGTGAATGCAATGATGTCCGCGGACCGGTCGGAAAGCCGAAGGCCGAGCGCTCCCTCATAGAACGTCAGCGCACGCTGCACATCCGGTGTGAAAAGCAAAACATGTGACAGGCGACGCGGACGAACCCTGGCAACCTTGCTCCGGACCGACGCGCCCCGCACGCCGGCAGGCGTGCTTTCCAGCGTCGCATCCTGCTTCGAATCCGGGGTGGTTTTCGGTCCAACCTTCACCTGCAGAAGGTTGCCATCGGGATCCAGAAACCATGTTCCCACTTCGTCAATGAAGGGCGACGCATCGGCAGGGCGCGCACCGCTCGCCAGCAACTGCTGCCGGATGCCTTCAAGATCCTCCGCGAAGCAATTGAAGGACAGATAGGCGAGGCGCTTTCGTTCGCCGGCAAAGATCCGGGCCCAGCAATGATCGTCCTGCGCATAGACTTCGAGGCAGTTTTCACCACGCACGACACGCAGGCCGAAGGCATCCAGGAAATTGGCGGCGATGTCCCGATCGGGCACCAGCAGCGCATAGTGGTCGATCGAATGCACCGCCGGCGTGCCACGTGCAGCAGCCGTGGCCGCCGGCCTGTCGGCATCCAGGTTCATGGTTGTCTCCCGCTTGATCGCGCCGCGCCGCAATGCTGACGCTGCCATGGGTGGTTCAACGGGCGTTGACGGTCAGTCCCCCGTCGATGGCCAGTTTGGCGCCGTTGATATAGCGCGCCTTGTCCGAGGCGATGAAGGCAGCCAGATCGCCGATCTCCTCAACGTTGCCCCAGCGGCCCGACAGGATGCCCTTGCTGCGGCAGAAATCGCTCAGCCACTCCGCCTTGGCCTTGCCGGCCTGCTCCGCCGCAGCCGCGGCCCAGTCCTCGCGCCACTCCGTTCCGACCAGGCCCGGCACAATGGCGTTCACGGTAATCTTGTCGTTCGCAAGATCGGCCGCCAGGTAGCCCGTGACGTGTATCAGCGCGGCATTGTTCAGGCCATAGGTCAACGCAGGCATCCAGGCCATGGTCCCGGACGCACCGGCGATGTTGATGATGCGGCCGCTGCCGTCGCGCGGCACCAATGGCAGGAACTCGCGGATCATGCGCAGCGCGCCGACCGACTTGATCTGCACCTGGTTGAGCCAGTCGCTGTCGTCCCACATGATTTCGCGGTCCTGCCGGCGGATGGCGGCGCCCGCGTTATTGACGAGGATATGCGCCTTGCCGAAATGCCCGCGGACGGCCTCGGCAGCCTTGCGCATGGATGCGGTGTCAGTCACATCGGCTTCCACCGGCAGGACCTTCACGCCAAATGTATTCGCGATTTCGTCAGCTGCCTCTGCCAGCGCTTCGCGGCCGCGCGCAATGAGGGCGATGTCCACCCCCTCTGCCGCCATGGCGCGCGCCACGCCCTTGCCCACGCCTTTGCTTGCGCCGGTAATCACCGCAACGCGGCCCTTAAGACTCAGATCCATGATGCTTGCTCCAAACGCCGGATGATCCAGCTTTCCACAAAAGCTACATTTCACGAAAATATATATAACTTGTTTTTGTGTATATGTAGGTGAAAACCCGAGGTCAGTGGTTTGCCAACTGAGGGCGGCATTGCCGGGTTGGCGTGGATGCGCGGCGGCTGTTCTCGCGCCGCTGCACAATATCAAGGATGCCGAGGTGGCCATGCGCGAAACACGCGCGGTGGCGACACCAGGCTGACGGCATCGCCCGCGCTAGCGCTGCGCGCGATCCCTGCGCCAGCTGGCCGGCGCCATCCCGAACTGCGCCGAAAACCACCGCGTAAACGAACTGGCCGACCCATAACCCAGCAACTGCGACACGCGCAGCAGCGAATAGCGCGGATTCTCCACGTAACGCCGCGCCAGTTCGCGCCGCACATCGTTCAGGATATCGGTGAAGGTTTCGCCCGCGTCGTCAAGCTGGCGCTGCATGGTGCGCAGGCTCAGGCCCAGACCTTCCGCCACGGCCTCGCAGGTGGCGCGGCCCATCGGCAGCATCAGATAGATGGCGCCGCGCACTTCATGTCCGATGGACTGCGGGTTGGCGCGGGGCAGCGTGTCGATGAACTGCTGCGCATAACGCGCCATGACCGGATCCGCCGACGGGTTCGGTGCATCGAGGTCGGCCGCGCGGCAGATGATGCCGTTGCAGTCCGCGTTGAACTCCAGCGGGCAGCCGAACAGGCGGCGATGGATGCCCAGGTCGGCCGGCGCCGCATGCGTGAAGCTCACGCCGATCGGCTGCCAGCGCGGGCCAAGCAGCAGCGCGCACATGCGGAAGACGACGCCGATGGCCAGCTCGGTGGCTTGCCGCGAGGGCGCGTCGCTGAGCACTTCCTGCCGGATGACCACGGCGTTGCCGGCATCTTCGAGCAACAGCGCCACCGAGTCATTGACCAGGTGCCGGTAGCGGATGGTGGTGGCAAGCGCGGCGCGCAGCGTGGGCTGCTGGCTGATCAGCAGGCTCATCACGCCAAAGTCCGACAGCTGGCGCGACTCCGCCATGCGCAGCCCGAAGGTCGGACACGCCGAGGCCAGCGCGGCGGCTTCCAGCAGCGCCACGCAGGCGCTGACCGGGATGCGCTGGTCGGGATCGTCGAGCCAGGCCCGCCGCAGCCGTGCCTGGCGCAGCAACGGCTGCGGGTCCAGGCCCAGGTCGCGCGAAACCTCGAGGAAGTTGGTCAGTGCGGCAGCACGTATCAGGGATTCCAAACCGGCGTTGCCTTGCGGTGCGATGTGGTTGGCGCCGGCCACGCTGCCCGGCGCAGCAGCGATCATAGGGCGGCCTGGCATGAAATGCAAAGTGGTCGGTAGCCAATGCAAAGCCCGCCGGGCCGGCAAGTACTACAGTTTCCTGCATGTGCAGCGCACTCTGCAGCAACGAAACTCCAGGAGACAAGACGATGGCAAATGTTGTCCGCATGTACGAGACCGGCGGCCCGGAAGTGCTGCGCTATGAGCACATGGAAGTGGGCGAGCCGGGTCCGGGCGAGGTCCGCATCCGCCACGTGGCGGTCGGGCTGAACTACGCCGACACCTATTTCCGCAATGGCACCTATCCCGTGCCGTTGCCTAGCGGCATGGGCGTGGAAGCCGCCGGCGTGGTGGTTTCCGTCGGCCCTGGCGTGACCAACGTCGCGGCGGGAGACCGCGTCACCTACACCGGCTTCGTCAACACGCTGGGCGCATACAGCACCGAGCGCCTGGTGCCGGCCGCGCCGCTGATCCGCCTGCCGGAGAGCATTGCGTTTGAAACCGCCGCGGCCATGACCATGCGCGGGCTGACCTCGGCCTACCTGATGCGCCGCATCTATCCGTTCAGCCAGGGCGACGCCATCCTGCTGCACGCCGCGGCGGGCGGAGTCGGGCTGATTGTGTCGCAGTGGGCCAAGCTGCTGGGCCTGACCGTGATCGGCACGGTGTCCACCGAGGCCAAGGCCGAGGTGGCGCTTGCGCACGGCTGCGACCACATCATCTATTACACCCGCGAGGACGTGGCCAGGCGCGTGCGTGAGCTGACCGACGGCGTGGGCGTCTCGGTGGTGTTCGACAGCGTCGGCAAGACCACCTTCATGGCGTCGCTGGATTCGCTCAAGCGCCGCGGCACCATGGTGTGCGTGGGCACCGCGTCGGGCCCGATTCCGCCGTTCGACCCCGCGCTGCTGGCGAAGAAGGGCTCGCTGTTCCTGACGCGACCGGCGCTGGCCGATTACATCGCCGACCCCGCGGAGAAGCAAGCGCTGGCGGGCGAACTGTTCGACCACGTCGGCGCGGGCCGCATCCGCATCGGCATCAATCAGCGCTATGCGCTGGAAGACGCGGTCCAGGCGCACCAGGACCTGGAAGCGCGCCGCACCACCGGCTCGTCGATCTTCGTCATCTGAGAACAACAACAGAGGAGACAACACCATGCAAGCAGAACCGCTTACCTGCACCATCGGCGCTGAACTGAGCGGCGTCAGCCTGGCCGATGCGTCACGCGACGCCGGCCTCTTCGCCGAGATCAAGGCGCTTTTGCTGCAGCACAAGGTGCTGTTCCTGCGCGACCAGGACATCACCCGCGCCGAACACGTTGCCTTTGCCCGCCGTTTCGGCGAACTGGAAGACCACCCGGTAGTGGGCAGCGACCCGAATCACCCGGGCCTGGTGCAGATCTACAAGTCGCCCGACAGCAAGGTCGAGCACTACGAAAACTCCTTCCATTGCGATGCCACCTGGCGGCAGGCGCCGCCGATGGGCTGCGTGCTGCGCTGCGTGGAAACGCCGGCAGTGGGCGGCGACACCATCTGGGTGAACATGGGCGAGGCGTACCGGCGCCTGCCGCAGGACATCAAGGCCCGCATCGAGGGCCTGCGCGCCAAGCACAGCATCGAACACACCTTCGGCGCCAATATGCCGCCGGAGAAGCGCGCCGCGCTGGCCGCGCAGTTCCCGATGGTGGAGCATCCGGTGGTGCGCACCCACCCGGAGACGGGCGAGAAGGTCCTGTTCGTCAATGCCTTCACCTCGCACTTTGCCAACTACCACCGCGACGACGTGGTCCGCTTCGGCAAGGACTTCATGCCCGGCGCGGGCGACCTGCTGCACTACCTGTGCGCGCAGGCCGAGATCCCGGAGTACCAGGTGCGCTGGCGCTGGAAGAAGAACAGCGTGGCGATCTGGGACAACCGCTGCACGCAGCATTACGCGGTGCAGGACTACGCGCCCACGGTGCGCAAGATGGAGCGCGCCGGCATCATCGGCGACGTGCCGTTCTGACGGAGGCAGGCATGCAACCACACCTTGTGCCTGCGGCGCCGCAGGCCTACGCCTATCCCTTGCTCGTCAGGCAACTGCTGCTCAATTCGCTGTCGCTGTACGGCGACCAGCAGATCACGTACCGCGGACAGCGGCGCCATAGTTATCGCGAATTCCGCCAGCGTGTCAGCCGGCTGGCTTGGGCGCTGGCCGCGCAGGGGGTAGCGCACGGCACCACCGTGGCCGTGATGGACTGGGACAGCCACCGCTACCTGGAATGCTATTTCGGCGTGCCGATGATGGGCGCGACGCTGTTCACGGTCAACGTGCGGCTATCGGCGCAGCAGATCCTGTACACGCTGAACGATTCTGGCGCCGAGGTGGTGCTGCTCCATCCGGACTTTCTGCCGGTGATGGAAGAGATCCGCGGCCAGCTGACCGGGGTGCGCAGCTTTGTCCTGCTGGCCGACGGCCAGGACGTGCCGCCGACCTCGCTGCCGTTCTGCGGCGAGTACGAGGCCCTGCTGAGCGCGGCCTCGCCCGATTTCGACTTCCCCGAGTTCGACGAGAACACCCGCGCCGCCACCTTCTACACCACCGGCACCACCGGCGATCCCAAGGGCGTGTGCTACAGCCATCGCGACATCGTGCTGCACGCGCTGGCCTCCGCCACCAGCCTGTGCGCGCCGCGCGAAGGACAGCGCCTGCACCGGGAAGACGTCTACATGCCGATCACGCCGATGTTCCACGTACTCGCCTGGGGTATCCCGTATGTCGCGGTCATGCTGGGGCTGCGCATCGTGCTGCCGGGGCGCTATGCGCCGGACCTCCTGCTGCAGCTGCGCGAGACCGAGGGCGTCACGTTCTCGCACTGCGTGCCGACCTTGCTGCAGATGCTGCTGCAGGCGGCGCAGGCAAGCGGGCAGGACTTGTCGGGGTGGAAGCTCATCATCGGCGGCTCGGCGCTGCCGCCGGCATTGTGCGAAGCCGCCCTGGCGCGCGGCATGGATGTGTTTGCCGGCTATGGCATGTCGGAGACCGGCCCCATCGTCGCGCTGGCCCAGTTGCCGCCAGGCCACGCGCAGCGCGACCGCGAGACCGAAGTGCGCATGCGCTGCTCGACGGGCCGGCCGGTGGCGATGGTGGACTTCCGCCTGGTGGACGAATCGATGCACGACGTGCCGCGCGACGGCCGGGCGCGCGGCGAGATCGTGCTGCGCGCACCGTTCCTGACCCGGGCCTACCACGGCAAGCCCGAGGCATCGGCCGAATTGTGGGCGGGTGGCTACCTGCATACGCAGGACATCGCGGTGATGGGCGCCGACGGCTTCGTGCAGATCGTCGACCGGATCAAGGACGTGATCAAGACCGGCGGCGAATGGGTCTCGTCGATCGAGGTCGAGAGCCTGGTCACGCAGGTGCCGGGCGTGCACGAGTGCGCGGTCATCGGCGTGCCCGACGCCAGGTGGGGTGAGCGGCCGATGGCATTCGTGGTGCGCCAGCCAGGCGCAACGGTGACCGCGGAGGCGATTCGCGCGGCGCTGCTGGCGCGCGTCGAGGCCAACCGGCTCAGCAAGTATGCGGTGCCGGAAGCCGGGCGGATCCTGTTTGTCGACGAGATCCCGAAGACCAGCGTCGGCAAGACCGACAAGAAGCGCTTGCGCAACAGCGGCGCCTGAGCCGTCAGCGGGAAGAAGAAAGGGCAGCCTCGGCTGAGGCGGTAATGCCGTTCAGTTAACCACCGTCGTTCCCGCGCAGGCGGGAACCCAGTGACTTCATCCCCAAAGGGGACGTGAAAGACGCTGGATTCCCGCCTGCGCGGGAATGACAGTAGCGTTTGATACCTTAACTGAGCAGCATTACGGATGAGGCTGCCCTTTTTGCGTTGCAGGGTGTGCGGACTCAGGGCTGGATATTGAACGCCTTGACGATGCCGGCATTGCGCTCGAATTCCGCGCGCACCGACTCGCTCAGTTGCGGCAAGGGCTGCGCCGGCAGCGGCTCGTAGCCAAGCGCCTCCATCCGGTCGCGCACCTTGGCCGAAGCCGCGGCCTTGTAGGCAGCCGCGTGGATCTTCTCGGCCAGTTCGGGCGACAGCTTTGACGACGCAATCACGCCCACCCAGTTGCTGAAATCCATGTCGGGGTAGCCCAGTTCCGCAAAGGTCGGCACCTGCGGCAGCAGCGCCGAGCGGCTCTTCGACGCCACGGCATAGACCTGCACCTTGCCGGCGCGGATCATCGGCAGCGACGTCACCATGCCGTCGTACATTACCGCGATCTGGTTGCCCATCACCTGTACCAGGGCCGGCGCGGAGCCGGCAAAGGGCACATGCTGCAGATCAAGCCCTGCCTTCTGGTTCATGATCATGCCGGCGTAGTGCGACGCGGTGCCGGCGCTGTACGAGGCAAAGCTGAGCTTGCCCGGATTGGCCCGGGCGTAGCTGACCAGGCTCTTCAGGTCCTTGGCCGGCAGGCCAGGCGCGCCGATCATCACCATGCGCGAACGCGCCACGGCGGCGATGGGCCTGACGTCTTTCAGTGGGTCGAACGACTGCTTGAGCACATGCGGGATCTCGGTCAGCACATTGCTGGCGGTGACCATGATGGTCTGGCCATCGGCCGGCGCGGCCAGCATGGTGTTGATGGCAATGCCGCCGCCGGCGCCCGGCTTGTTGTCGACCACCACGGGGTGGCCAAGGTCCGCCGACAACTGGTCAGCCAGCAGGCGGGCGAGCACGTCCATGGTGCCGCCCGCGGGGGCCGGCACCAGCATCCGGACTGGTTTGCCGCCCCAGGCCATGGCGGCGGGGGCGGCCAGCGCCAGGCTGGCCGCGACGGCGGCGACGCGCAGCAGAAAGGAAGGGTGGGTGGGCATGTTGTCTCCGTTATGTCGTATGGATCTTCTGTCCAGCATCGCCCGGCATGGCGTCACCGGGCGGTGATCGCAATGCCAGGCGGGGGTGGCGAAGCGGGAGACGCGCGGGCCAGCGCCCGAAGCATTGCCTCCAGCAAGGCACGCGGCGGCCTCGCGCCGGCGATTGGCGGCGCACCGTTGATCACAAAGCGCGGCACGCCCAGGCCGGAACCGGTCAGCGGCATATCCGGGCCATGCAGCGCCGGCAGCCACGCCAGGTCTTGCGCCATGGCCGGCGGCATCGGCATGTCACAGGCGATCGCTGCCGCGTGCAGCACGCGCGGATCGCCCAGGTCCTCGCCGCGCAGGAAATAGGCTTCAAACAGGCGGTCGATCAGCGCGGAAGCGCCCGCGTCGCCGCCAGCCTCGCGCGCGTACCGGATCAGGCAGTGCGCGAGCACGGTGTTGGGCAACACCTCGATGCGGCCGGGCTCCAGCGTGATGCCGGCCTCGCGCGCCGCGGCGCATACCTGCGCCTGCCGCAACGCCACGGCTTCGGCGCTGCCGAGCCGCGCCAGGCTGAACTTGCGATACGGGATGCCGGCCGGCGGCAGCGTCGGAAACAGAGGGCTGCTGCGCCATTCGACGGTGACGGCCACATCGGGCCGTGCCTGGGCCAGCTGCGCCAGCGCCGTTTCAAGATGGCGCTTGCCGATCATGCACCAGGGGCAGACCAGGTCAAACCCGACCTGGATGAAGAGGGAGGCAGGCTGGTTCATGGCAGAACGCCCGTGGCGGCGCGCTGCCCGCGGCGGGCCGGCGCTGCCGCCAGCACCTGGGCGCGTTCGGCATCGCTCATCTGCGCCCAGCGGCCGATTTCCTGCCGCGTCCTGGCGCAGCCCTGGCAATAGCGGTTGGCAAGGTCCATGCGGCAGATGTTGATGCAGGGATTGGCGAGAGCGTCAGGGTGATGCATCACGGACTCCTGTGGTACCTGGAGAGGGCCGGCCGGCATGCCGGCCCTGCGGCCAATGTCAGGCCGCTGCGCGCAGCGGCAGGTTCTTCTGCCCCGACTTGCGGTTGGGCGCCATGCCATTGGCTTCGAGCGTGGCATCGGCGCTGTCATACCAGGTGCCGATGCGGTAGATCTCGCGGGCTTCCTTGCCGGACGCGATCTCGCGGCCCAGTTCATGCGCCACGCGCACGCACTGCTCGATCTGCTGCACCGAGGTCATGCGGTTGCCGTGCTGGTCGATGATGGTGTCTTCGATGCCGCAGCGCGGGTGCAGGCCCATCGACATCGCCATCATGTTGAACGGCAGCACGTTCTTCAGCAGCGACTCGGCGGTCAGCGTGCAGCCGTCCGGGGCGCGGTGCACGAAGTTGAAGAAATTGAACGGGTTGGGACCGTCGAAGCCGCCGCCGATGCCGATCCAGGTCAGGTTCAGCGGACCGGTGTAGACGCCGGCGCGCACCAGGCGCTCCAGCGTTTCCAGCGCATGGATGCCGGTCAGCTGGAAATGCGGCTGGATGCCCGAGGCCTGCAGCCGGCGCAGGTGCTCTTCCACCCAGCCCGGACCGGCCGGCACGGTCATTTCGCGGTAGGCGGCCTGGTAGGCCGGGTGTTCCAGCGAGGTGCCCTTCAGGTACTCCGGATAAAGGAGTTCCATGATGTTCATCTGCGTGGTGTTGATCGCCACGGTCACCTGGTCGGGCCTGGGCTCCAGTTCCGCCAGCATATGGCGGGTGTCGTCGGACAGCCACTTGGCTTCCTGGCCGTCGTCTTCCGGCGCAAACGAGATCGAGCCACCCACCTGGATGATCATGTCAGGCACCGCGGCGCGCACGCCGGCGATCAGCTCGTTGAACTTGGACAGGCGCTTGGAGCCCTTGCCGTCCAGCTCGCGCACATGCAGGTGCAGCACGGTGGCGCCGGCGTTGTAGCAATCCACGGCTTTCTGGACCTGCTCTTCCATGGTGACGGGGATGTCCTCGGGGAAGTCCTGCGGCATCCACTCCGGCCCATAGGGCGCCACGGTGATCACCACCTTGTCCATGTTTTCGGGGTGCAGGGAATCGTCAAGGAATTGCATGGATGGCTCCGGTTGGTTAGTGCCTGGAGTATCGGCGAACGACCGGCCTTGATTTGACGAACCGGGACATCCGATTTACATTTCGGGACACTCAGGGAAAGCACGGAATCCGCCCCATGTCCTACTATTTGCGCAGCGCCAGCCTGACCAATTACGTGGAAGTCGCGCGCTCGCTGGACCTGGATCCCTATCAGCAACTGCGGGCGGCGAAGATCAACCGCTCGGTCTTGCTCGACCCCGATATCCGCATCCCCGCCGCGTCGGTCGGCCGCTTGCTGGATGCGTCGGCGCGCGCCGCCGAGGCCGACGATTTCGGCCTGCGCATGGCCGAGCTGCGCGAATTCTCCAACCTGGGCCCGCTCGCCTTCGTGGTGCGCGAGGAACCCACGCTGCGCCGCGCGCTGGAGTCGATGGTCCGCTATATGGGCCTGCAGAATGAGTCGTTGTCGATGCGCATCGAAGACAGCGATGATCTGGTGATGATCCGGCTGCAGATCCTCAGCGAAGCGCCGGGCACCTTGCGGCAGGCCACCGACCTGGCGGTAGGCGTGATGTTCCGCATGCTGAAGCTGTTCCTTGGGCCATCATGGCGGCCGCGCAGCCTCTGCTTCACGCACCCCGCCCCGGCCAGCGCGGCCACGTTTGCGCGCGTGTTCGGCATGCCTGGCACGTTCAATCAGGATTTCGACGGCATCGTCTGCCTGGCCTCGGACCTGGAAGCGCCGCTGCCGTCATATGACCCGGTGATGGCGCAGCAGGTGAAGCACTATCTCGGCACGCTGCTGGCGCAATCGACCGCGGCGACCATGTCGGACATGGTGCGCAAGCTGGTCTACGCGCTGTTGCCAACCGGCGTGTGCTCGGTCGAACGCGTGGCCCAGCACCTGAGCGTCGACCGGCGCACCGTGCATCGGCGGCTGGAGCAAGAACATACAACGTACTCGGCCATCCTTGCCGAGGCCCGTGCCGACCTGGTGATCCGCTACCTTGAGAACCAAGAGCGCCCGCTGTCGGAAGTGGCTGCGTTGTTGGGGTTTTCGTCGCTGAGTGCGTTCTCGCGGTGGTTCAGTGCGCGATTTGGGCGCAGCGTGTCGGCATGGCGTGTGCAGGCGGGGCAATGAAGGTTTCTCGCGGATTTGGGGGGCTTACCCCCCGAACGCCACACCAGCATGCGCTGCCTGGCCTTTGCGGCCGGATTCTCTAATCGAGCCGCGAGCGCGGCGTGGTCACGATGCGTGCGCGACCATGGCGCCCAGCTCCGCCAGCAATTCATGGCCACGCGGCCACGGGCCGTAGCCCGCAGCAGGGTTGAGGTGGCCGACATTGCCCAGGTCCACCAGCCGGCTGCCCCAGGCAGCCGCCATCTCCGTGACGCGCGCATGGCTGGCCAGCGGATCGTTGCCGCTCGCGGCGACCAGGCTGGGGAAGGGCAGCGGCGCGAGCGGTGTCGGCAACCAGCCCGCCTGCGCCAGCGCGTCCTGCGCCGGATAGCCGGGCGGCAGCGGCTGCGTGAAATCCGGCGGCGTCACCAGCAGCGCGCCCTGGATCTGGCGCCGGTGCCGTGCCGCCCAGTGCACGGTGATCATCACGCCGGCGCTGTGCGCGACCAGCACGACCGGTTTGTCGATGGCCGCCAGCGCCGCATCAAGCGCGGCGACGCGGGCTGCGCAGCTGAGCTTGTCGTGCTCCAGCGGGGGCACGCAGCGGGCGTCGTGCCCCTGCGCCTGCAGTTCGGCTTGCAGCAGCGTTTGCCAGTGCTCGGCGACGTGGTCGCGCAGGCCCGGCACCATCAGGACGGTGTGGGTAGGTGTAGCAGTCATAGACGGATGGGAAGAGGTCAGGCGGAAGCGGCGGCATCAGCACGGCGTGCGGGATGGTCAGGGCTTTCCAGGCGCCGCAGGTCCGCGGCGTAGTAGCGGCGGCCGATGCAGAACAGCAGCGCGGCGCCGGCACTGGCTAGCGGAATCCATTGCAGGGCGCCGGCCAACCCGATACGGTCGGCCAGCACGCCGGTCAGAAAGGGGCCGGGCGCCAGCCCCAGCAGGTTGTTGATCAGCGTCAGCGTGGCGAAGGCGGTCGCGTGGATGGCAGGCCGCGCCAGGTTGGCCACCATGGCGCTGGCGGGGCCGGCGGTGCCGCCGGCCACCAGCATGCCGGCACCGATCAGGGCCAGTTGGGCCGGCCCTGTGTGCAGCCGGAACCCGGTCATCAGAAGCAGGCAGCAGACCACGCTGTACGCAATCGCCATCTGCCATTTGCGCGCGGGCGCGTGGCGCGCCACACGGTCGGTCAGCGCGCCGCACATCACCATGCCCACGCCCGCGATCATCACCAGCAGCGCGGCGGCCACACCGGCGTTACCGGTTGCCATGCCATAGTCGCGCGACAGAAAGCTTGGCAGCCAGGCCTGCAGCGACGCCAGCACCAGCAGCTGCAGCGCGCTGCCCACGCAGGCGCACAGCACGGAGGGAACCATCAGCAGTTCGCGCACGAGCCGGCGCGCCGCAATCGGCCGGGCCGGGGCCGCGCTGCCACTGGCCGCGCCCATGCGTTCCTGTAGCCCGCGCAGGCGCTCCTCGCTGATCGTCAGGTAGTAGCAAGCCACCAGCACCAGCCCGAAGGCCGCGATCCCCGCAAAGGCGACACGCCAGCCGAAGTGCGCGGAAAGGACGCCGCCCAGTCCCATGCCAAGCACGGAGCCAAAGGCACCGCCGGCCATGAACGCAGCGCTGAGGCTGGCGCGCAGATGGCGCGGGAACACCGACACCACCACGGCAATGCCCACGCTGCCATACGCCGCCTCGCCGATGCCGACGCAGAGCCGCGCCAGGAACATCTGGCCGAAGCTGTCCGCCACCGCGCAACCCAGCGTGGCCAGGCTCCAGAGCGCCGCCATCAGGATCAGGCTGCGCACACGCCCCCAGCGATCGGCCAGCAGCGACAGCGGCAGCGCAAGCACGCCCACCATCAGCGCCACCACGCCGCCAAGCGCGCCCAGCTCCGTATCGCCGAGCTGCCATTCGGCCTTCAGCAGCGGGAACACCGCGTTGAGCACCTGGCGCGACATGTAGTCCGACAGCAGCAGCCCGAACGTCAGGGCAAAGACAAGCCACGCATAGCGCGGTCCGGGGGCCGGCACGGCCGGAACGACCGGCACGACCGGCTCCGCGGCAACGGCAAGATGGGATCTGGACATGGGCGGGCGTCTCCGGAAGCAAGCCGGCGGTCTTCGCGCCGCCGGGCATTCACTGCGCGCACCCGGAGGGGTGGCGAGCCCAGCCAGTATCTGGCGATCGGGACGCCCTGGTTTGATATTCCGGGACGTACACTTGACATTCCGGGACAGGTGGGGAAAACGCCGAGACAAAAAAAAACGGCACCTTAAGGTGTAATGCCGTTCAGTTAAGGTATCAAACGCTACCGTCATTCCCGCGCAGGCGGGAATCCAGCGTCTTTCACGTCCCCTTTGGGGATGAAGTCACTGGGTCCCCGCTTTCGCGGGCACGACGGTGGTTAACTGAACGGCATTACACCCGAAGGTGCCGGTTTCTGGCTGCCACGCCGTCAGGCAAGGCGCAGCGAAGCTCAGTCTTCCAGCTTCGGCAGCGAGGCGCTGACCTTGGCCGACAGCAGGCCGCTCTTGGCGTACGTCTGCAGCTTCTCGCGCGTGTCGACGATATCCAGCGTGCGCATGGTCAGCTGGCCGATGCGGTCCAGCGGCGTGAACATCGACTCGCCCTTCTCCATGGTCAGCCGTTCCGGCTTGTAGGTCAGGTTGGCCGAGGTGGTGTTCAGGATCGAGTAGTCGTTGCCGCGGCGCAGTTCGATGGTGACTTCGCCGGTGATGGCGCCCGCCACCCAGCGCTGGGCGGTTTCGCGCAGCATGATGGCTTGCGGGTCGAACCAGCGGCCCTGGTACAGCAGGCGGCCCAGGCGGCGGCCGTTGTCGCGGTACTGCTCGATGGTGTCTTCGTTATGGATGCCGGTGATCAGGCGCTCGTAGGCGATGAACAGCAGCGCCAGGCCCGGAGCTTCATAGATGCCGCGGCTCTTGGCTTCGATGATGCGGTTCTCGATCTGGTCGCTCATGCCCAGGCCATGGCGCCCGCCGATGCGGTTGGCTTCCATGAACAGGTCGACGGCGTTGGCGAAGGTCTGGCCATTCAGTGCAACCGGCTGGCCTTCCTCGAAGCGCACGGTGACTTCCTCGCGCTTGACTTCCACGTCATCGCGCCAGAACTGCACGCCCATGATCGGCTGCACGATGCGGATGCCCGAATCCAGGTGCTCCAGGTCCTTGGCCTCGTGGGTGGCGCCCAGCATGTTGGAATCGGTCGAGTATGCCTTTTCGGCCGACATCTTGTAGTCGAAGCCGTTCTGGCGCATGAACTCGGACATCTCGGCGCGGCCGCCCAGTTCGTCGATGAACTGCTGGTCCAGCCACGGCTTGTAGATCTGCAGGCCGGGGTTGGTCAGGAGGCCGTAGCGGTAGAAGCGCTCAATGTCATTGCCCTTGAACGTGCTGCCATCGCCCCAGATGTTGACGCCATCTTCCTTCATCGCGGCCACCAGCATGGTGCCGGTGACGGCACGGCCGATCGGGGTGGTGTTGAAGTAGGTAATGCCGGCGGTGGAGATATGGAAGGCACCGCACTGCAGGGCGGCGATGCCTTCGGCCACCAGTTGCGTACGGCAGTCGACCAGGCGGGCTTCCTCGGCGCCGTAGGCCTTGGCGCGGCGCGGGATGTCGTCGTAGTCGGGCTCGTCGGGCTGGCCCAGGTTGGCCGTGTAGGCGTAGGGGATGGCGCCCTTCTGGCGCATCCAGAGGAGTGCCGCGCTGGTGTCAAGGCCGCCGGAGAAGGCGATTCCGACGCGCTGGCCGGAAGGAATGTGCTGCAGGATGGTAGTCATCGCCAGAAAATCTAAGTGAATTTGTCGGCTCTTGGGCGGGCTTCCCGGCCTCCAATGCGCGCGCGCCGGGGCGGCGGGAAGCACGGCGACGCGGCCGGCCGAGTCACGTGCCGAGTCAGTGCCAAACGCGAATTGTGACACGGCAGCGCCCACGCGCCAAACGCCGGGGCTGGCGGGGGCGTCGGCGCCACCTGGCTCCGGGCCTGCCGGACCCTCCCCGGACCATTCAAAACCCGCGAACACGCCTTTCAAAACTCTCGACTGGTTCGCCTCGGGACCCCCTCCCTATACTCCGCCGCACTGTTGCCTGAAAGCGGAGTCGTCATGCTGCATCGCGCCCTGGAAGGAGTCCGGGTACTGGACATGTCGCGCATCCTGGCTGGTCCCTGGTGTACCCAGAACCTGGCCGACCTGGGCGCCGAGGTGACCAAGGTCGAGCACCCGGAGCGCGGCGACGATACCCGCGGCTGGGGCCCGCCCTACCTGGAAGCGCCCGAGGGCAACGCAGACAGCCAGCGCCTGTCCGGGTACTTCATCTGTTGCAACCGCGGCAAGCGCTCGGTCGCGATCGACTACGGCACGCCCGAAGGCGCGGCGCAGGTGCGCGAACTGGTGCGCGAGGCCGACGTGCTGGTCGAGAACTACAAGGTCGGCACGCTGCGCCGTTACGGGCTGGACTATGACACGCTCAAGGCGATCAACCCGCGCCTGGTCTACCTGTCGATCACCGGCTTCGGCCAGAGCGGGCCGATGGCGGACAAACCCGGCTACGACTATGTGTTCCAGGGCATGGGCGGGCTGATGAGCTACACCGGCCAGCCCGATGGCACGCCCGGCGCCGGCCCGCTGCGCACCGGTGTCGCCGTGGTGGACCTGAGCACTGGCATGTATGCCACCTCCGCAGTACTGGCCGCGTTGTACCAGCGCCAGGCAACCGGTCTGGGCACGCATCTGGATATTGCGCTGCTCGATGTCGCGGTAGCCATGAACGCCAACCAGGCCGCCAACTTCCTGGTGTCGGGCCAGAACCCGCAGCGCAGCGGCAATGCCCATCCCAACTGCGCGCCCTATGAAGTGTTCCGCTGCGCCGACGGCCACCTGATCCTGGCCATCGGCAATGACAGCCAGTTCGCGCGTTTCTGCGCCGTGGCCGGCATGCCAGAGTTTGCGCAGGACCCGCGCTATGCCACCAACTCCGCGCGCATCGAACACCTGCCCGCGCTGCGCGCCCTGCTGACCGATCTCTTCCCCACGCGCACCCGTACTGCGTGGACCGATGCCTTCGATGCGGCCGGCGTGCCCTGGGGGCCGATCCACACCATGGAGGAGGTCTTCGCCCACCCGCAGGTGCGGCACCGCGGCCTGATGCAGGTAGCCGAGCACCCCGTGATGGGCCGCGTGCCGATGGTGCGCAATCCGATGCTGGCCGGGCACGACCTGCCCCTGGCACCGCCGCCGCTGCTGGGCGAGCACACCCCGGCAGGCTGAACGGCGCGAAGCCCCCCCAAAAAAGACCAATAACCCTGACCGGAGACACCGATGAAACCCATCTTCACTGCCATGGCCCTGCTGGCCGCATGCGCAAGCGTTGCCGCGCATGCGGCGGCTTACCCCGACCGGCCCGTCAAGCTGATCGTCCCCTACGCCGCTGGCGGCACCACCGACATCATCGCGCGCATCGTCGGCACGCGCCTGGGCCCGGTGCTGGGACAACCGGTGGTGGTCGAGAACCGCCCCGGCGCCGGCGGCGCGGTCGGCAGCGCCTACGCGGCCAAGCAGCCGGCCGACGGCTACACGCTGGTGATGGAGGTGGAGAGCTCGCACGCGGTCAACCCCAACGTCTACCTGAAGACCGCCTACGACCCGGTCAGGGATTACGCGCCGGTCAGCAACCTGGCCGACGTGCCCAACGTGCTGGTGGTCAACCCGGCGTTCCCGGCCGCGGACCTGCAGTCATTCATCAGGCAGCTGAAGTCCAACCCGGGCAAGTACTCGTTCGGCTCGTCCGGCAACGGCGGCCTGAGCCATATGAACGGCGAGCTGTTCATGAACGCCACCGGCACGCGCATGCTGCACGTGCCGTACAAGGGCCTGGGCCCGGCGCTCAACGACGCGGTGGCGGGCCAGATCCAGGTGGTGTTCGACAATATCCCGTCATCGTCGGCCCTGATCCAGGGCGGGCGCCTCAGGCCGCTGGCAGTCGCCGCGAAGCAACGCCTGAAGGTGCTGCCCGATGTGCCGACCTATGCCGAGGCCGGCCTGCCGGCGATGAACAACCCGTCGTGGTTCGGCCTGGGCGCGCCGGCGGGTACCCCCGCCGCCATCCTCGACAAGCTCAACGACGCCGTGCGCCAGGTATTGGCCGAGCCCGAGGTGATCGCCGCCATCGAGAAACAAGGCGCGATCCCGGCACCGACTTCGCGCAAGGCGTTCGGCGACCTGATCCGTGGGCAGAATGCCCACTGGAAGCAAGTCGTCGAGGACATCCACTTCACCAAGCTCCAGTAAGCCACAGGGACCGACATGAGCGCACTTCAGCAAGAAGCGCACGCCGGCGTCGAGATCGACGCGCGCGGCATCGCCACCGTCACCATCCGCGAGGCGGGCTCGCTCAATATCCTCAGCACGCCGGTGATCGCATCGCTCACGCGCGCCATCGAAGCGCTGGCCGGCAATGACGCGGTCCGCGTGCTGGTGCTGCGCGGCGCGGGCGAGAAGGGCTTTGTCGGCGGCGCCGACATCAAGGAAATGGCCGCGCTGGACCGCGCCAGCGCCGAGATCTTCATCAGCGGCCTGCGCCGCCTGTGCGACGCGGTGCGCCACCTGCCGGTGCCGGTGATCGCGCGCATGCCGGGCTGGTGCCTGGGCGGCGGGCTGGAGCTGGCGCTGGCGTGCGATATCCGCATCGCCGCCGACAACGCGCAGCTGGGCATGCCGGAAGTGAAGGTCGGGATCCCGTCAGTGATCCACGCCGCGCTGATGCCGCGCCTGATCGGGAATGCGCGCACTGCATGGATGCTGCTGACGGGCGAGATCTCCGACGCAGCCGAGGCGCTGCAGTGGGGCCTGGTCAGCCGCGTGGTGCCGCTGGCGGAACTGGACCTGGAAGTCGAGCGCGTGGCCGCGCTGCTGGCCGGCTTCGGCCCGGTCGCGGTGCGCCAGCAGAAGCGCCTGCTGCGCGAGTGGGAGGATGCGCCGCTGGAAGTCTCGATCAACCACAGCGTGACCGAGTTCGGCAGCGCCTTCGACACCGGCGAGCCGCAGCAGCACATGGCCACCTTCCTGAACCGCAAGCGCTGAAGCGCGGCAGGGCTCAGGGCGCCGTGGCCAGCACGGCGCCGCCTTCGCGCGTGGCCACGACGCGCGGATCGTTGAACAGGAACTGCGCGAACGCCTCGGCAAACGCCGGCAGCTTGCCGTCGGCGCGCACGACCAGGTTCAGTTCGCGCAATGCCCACGGCTCGGCCAGCCGCACCCCCACCACGCGCGCCTCGCGCAGGGCCTGCGCCGCCACGCTGCGCGGCACCAGCGCCACGCCCACGCCGGCCTCTGCCAGCGACAACACCGCATCGAAGCTGTGCGCATGCAGCCGCACGTTGGGTCCCTTGCCCGCGCGCTGCGCCATGTCGCGCAGGAACAGGAAGTTGCTGCTGGCGCGGCTCATGCAGACAAAGTCGAAAGCCAGCGCCGCACCGAAGCGCACTTCGGGCTCACGCGCCAGCGGGTGGTCCGCGGCCACCGCAAGAATCAGTTCGTCGCGCGCGTAGCGCACCGAGCGCACGCCGGTGGCTTCGCCGCGGCTCTGGAAATCTCCGGCCAGGATGCCGACGTCGGCCTCGTGCGCCGCCACCGCCGCCAGGATCGACTGGCTCGCGCGTTCCTCCAGGTCGATGTTCACATCCGGATTGGCCAGCAGGAAGCGGCTCACGCTCGGGATGATGAAGCCGTTGAGCGAGCTGCTGTTGGCCAGCAGCCGGATATTGCCCTTCAGCCCGGCGGAAAAGCGCCCCACCTCGCCATGCATGCGCTCCACGCCAAGCAGCAGTTCGCGCACATGGACCAGCAGGGTCTCGCCGGCCGGCGTCAGCCCCATGCCGCGCGCGGTGCGCACGAACAGTGGCGTGCCCATCGCATGCTCCAGGTTCTTCAATCGGTAGCTCGCCGCCGAAGCGGTGATGTGCGTGGCCGAAGCGCCACCTGACAGGCTTTGCGCATCGGCAATGGCCTGGAACAGGCGCAGGTCGGTCAGTTCGTAACGCAAGGCAACTCCGTTTGGGCCGGGCAGGTCGAAAGGTTTGGCGATTGGCAAGGTCGCGGCCATTCTAGTGCAGTACCGTGGGCATCGCGCCCGCACTCCCGCCCCGGCCACGGTCCTCTCGATTGATGTGGACATCGTCCATTTTCTTTGCTAAGGTATTGTGGACGGCGTACACAAGAGCGTCCGCCAGTTGCCAGCGCGCCACCTGATGCGCGCGCCATGCCGATATCCACGGGCCGCCCAGGCGGCGGCTCACTTACAGGAGTTGTCATGCAAGTCCAGCCCTATCTGTTCTTCGAAGGCCGTTGTGATGAAGCGGTCGAGTTCTACAAGAAGACCCTCGGCGCCAAGGTCAACATGCGGATGACGTTCAAGGAAAACCCGGAAGCCGACAAGGCCAGCCCGGGTTGCCAGCCCGGCGCCGGCACGGAAGACAAGGTCATGCACCTGGAATTCCAGATCGGCGACAGCATCATCATGGCCTCTGACGGCCGCTGCTCGAACCAGCCCAACTTCCAGGGCTTCGGCCTGTCGATCAACTACCCCGACAAGGCCGCAGTAGAAAAGGCCTTTAACGCCCTGAAGGAAGGCGGCCAGGTAGTGATGCCCCTGGACAAGACCTTCTTTGCCGAACAGTTCGGCATGGTCACCGACCGCTTCGGCATCATGTGGATGCTGCTGACGGCACCGAAGTAAGCAAGACCTGACGCGGGTTTCCCGGCAGCGGCGCGCCCCTTGAGCGTATGGGCTTACAATGCGCCGCCTGCCGGAGAAACCTAGCCATGGACGATCGCATCAACGAACTCGAAATCAAGCTCGCCTTCCAGGAAGACCTGCTTGATACCCTGAACAGCACCGTGGCCCGCCAGCAGCAGCAGATCGACCTGCTGCAGGAGCAGTTCCGCGCGCTGTACCAGCAGGTGCGCAGCGCCACCACCACCGCGGCCGAAGCCGACCCCCAACAGGAAATCCCGCCGCACTACTGACCGGCACGGCCAGCGCCATGCGGCGCCGTTGCCGATGTGACGGAACGCGGCCCGTCCAGCGCGGTCTGACAGGCTGACTCCATCCAAGGCGCCGCCTACAGGCGCGCCCGATCCGCCACATGCGTCTGAACCCCTCCCTGCTGTTTGCCGCTGCCTGCATCACCGCTGGCGCGTCCTCGGCATTTGCCGGCTACAACCTCTGGACCGGCGAATACTCCCTGAGCCGGCAGGAACTGCAGACAGCGCTGGACAAGCGTTTTCCCGCCACGCTACGCTACGCCGAAGTCGTCAGCGTGCAGCTCAGCCACCCCCGGCTGGTACTGGACGAAGCCAACAACCGCATCACCACCCACGTCGACGCACGCCTGACCAACGCCCTGCTGCCCTCGCCGCCGGTGGACGGCAAACTGGCACTGAACAGCGGCGTACGCTACGACCCGGCCAAGCGCGCGGTGCTGCTCGACAACCCGACGGTGCAGCAGGTGGAAGTCGCCGGCATGGGGCAATACCGCGAACAGCTCAACGCCATCGGCGCCGTGGTCGCGCAGCAGTTGCTGAAGGACTATCCGGTCTATACGTTCAAGCCCGAGGAACTGCGCTTCGGGGGCAAGGACGTGGAGCCCGGGGCGATCACCGTGGGCAAGGATGAGGTACGGGTGGAGGTGAAGCAGCGGTAGGCATAGCCCGGGGCACGTCGTCCGGGTACTGACCTACATCAAAGTCTGCTGTCGGCGGGTACAGAAGAATGTGAACTTCTTCCATTTGGCCCCTGGGACAAAGCCGGAGTCGATTATTGGGGGTAATCGCTTGTAGCCGTTCTCGGCCACATTGCATTGCATCCATTTTCGAAGCAGTTCGCCCTAACGCCGAACAGCGCCGCGCAAGTCCGGCTGAGGCAATCAATGATGCATGTCGGATCGCAAAGGCCGCCCGAGGCTGCCATGCCGGAAGAGCTGTTGACAATTCCGGATCTCCATCGGCTGGTAGCCCTGCTGGGCTGTCCATACGACATTGATGCTCACTACGACCAGCAAGGATTCTGGGCCATAAGTTTTACAATCGGTGGCCGCTGCTACGGGCTTAGTACTGTGCGTCGAACACGTCGTAGATGGCGCCAACTTGAGCCGGTCCTTGCGTTCTTGCATGAGCAATGTCGCGACTATCGCTCGGTCCGATTGCACACTCCTTCATGGACCTTCTGCGGAACCGCTTGTGGCGGAAACGTGTGTGGGACTCTGCCGAGAGCGGGCAACCAAGAGCAGTCCAACAATCGCAGCGACGCTTCCACTGGTCACGAATACCAAGGGGATCCCTAGCCGCTGGGCCATTGACGCGCCGAGAAGCGGGCCGAGCACAAGAGCCGCCAACTGCACGCTTCTTGCAGCAGCACTGATATTGCCAATGTACTCCTGAGGACACTGCTGCTGAACTGCGACGCCAAAGCTCATTGCACTCAATCCATAGAAGCAGCCATTTAGTGCCCAAAGTACAAGCAGAAGCGAAGCCGGAATAGCTACGTCCTGGCTTGCGAGTATGCCCGGCAACAAGACTGTGAGCCCGAAACCGGCCAGGCCTGTGGCGGCCAAGCGTTGCCCATGGCGGACGTAGACCCTTCGGAATATCAACGCCCCGCAGAGTCCCCCTCCAGCTGTGCAGCTGACTATCAGGCCGAAGGTAGATGCCGGCATGACTTGTCCCCTCAAGAACAAGGTCAGCAGCGGATCGTAGAGCCCCAGAACCGCGCTGAGAAGCACAACAGAGAAGAACGCAAACCGAAATTGGATGTTCTCGCGCAATAGGGCCAATAGAGCGCCGAATTGACCTGCCTTACCCGCGGCGCGGCGCGTCGCATCAACCTTGTGCGAGCAAGGCAGTAGCCAACACAGGCATCCGATTCCAAAGAATGCGAGAATTGTCGACAACCACAATCCCGATTCCGGTCGAAACAAGCCTGTCATGGTCGCCGCAACCAGCGGAGCCGAAATCTTGGTGAGTTGATCGACTGCTGACATGATGCCCGCATTCTCCACGGCCTGCTCTCTGCTAAGCATGCTACGGATAAGCACTTGCTCTGCAGGCATGGCGCCAACATTGGCCAAGCCCTTGAGGAGCACCAGGACAACAAAGATGTGAACGTTCGGGGCAAAAATAAGCAGCCCTGAAGTGATGGCGCGGGCCAGATAGCTGCCGATTAGCATGTGAACTGGGTTGCTTCGGTCTGCCAATGACCCGAGGTATGGCCCCACAATCAGTCCGGGAAGACCATACAGCGCAGATGCCAATCCGACGACCATGGCCTCGGCACGCCATTGAAAGGAAAGCAGAGAGAAGATCAGCGTGAAATCCAGCCAAAGAACAATGGCGCTGATCGCGCGTGCTGCGACAAGGGGCCTGTACCCCGCCACCGAAGTAAGGTTGCGCTTGTTCATCCGTCAACTCACATCCGGTCTGAATCCCGTCTAAAGAACGTGCCATCAATGACAAAGCCATCCAGGCCAGTCTCTGACGCATAGGCGACAAGGTCAGAAGTTCTATTGATAAAGCCGGCGCCGTTGAAATTCAGCGAGGTGTTGCACAGTACGCCGACTCCGGTTACCGCCTTGAAGGAGGAAAGGAGCCGGTGCAGGCTGGGGTTCTGCCTCGCATTGACTGTTTGCACTCGAGCCGAACCATCAACATGCGTCGTCGCATCCAAGTACGGTGATCTCACTCTTGCAAAATGCAGCATATAGGGGCTCGGATATGGCAAGTCGAAGTGCGCTCGCATATCCTCTTCAAGACAAACTGGAGCAATCGGCCTGAAGGACTCTCGCTTCTTTATTGCGTTCAATCGATCCAGCATCGACCGTTGGAACGGTGCAGCCACGATAGACCGATTTCCCAGAGCCCGCGGCCCCATCTCCGCTCCTCAGGTCCGGGCTCTACCGTATCTTCATATGCTGCCAAGGCCATCAGCTTCCCCGCGTCGCCCAGACGGACGTGCCCCGGGCCCAACGAAAATGACGGATCCGCAACTGCATACGTAAAGGCATAGCGAATGCCGGGCGCCACCATGGTCTCAGCAAGGTGGGTAATCCCCATGCTTCCATCAATCTCATAGAAGGACCCTATGCGCCCTTCCCAGATTAACGCGTAGCACGGCTGCCCTTGAGGATACGGTGCGAGTGCATACGCGCATAGCAGATGAGAGCGCTCATGCGAAGAGGTGACAAGTCGGATTCGATGCCCTAGCAGCGAGACATGCGAACTCTGAGGATCTTCGAGCCCAAAGTATCCCCCTCCCACGGAGCGGCCCGCGAAATCCGAGTCTGTCGCCCATCCACTGATAACCAACGCATCGGGAACTCCACAGACATACTCCAGTGCATGCACAATGCTTGAAGAATCCAAAGGCGCATAGCGCCTGCCTGAGTCCTTCTCTGCCTCGACCGAGAATGCCAATCGCCCATCGACAACGTATGCCAGGCTGCCGTCATGCCCCGGTTTTGCCGCTAGCAAGCGCATCAATGCTCCTTCGCGGACAAGCAGCGTACAGCTTGCAGGGCCTCACGCGCCACCGGACCATAGCCATTACCGGCACCCAGAAAGAACATGGCAGATCCCCGATCCGTGTCTAGTTCAAGAAGCTTATTTACCTCGTGATCGATGAAATAGCCGGTTAGCCATGACTGAATCTCGCGTGCAGTGCAGACAAGTTGGAACGTTTGCGCGAGGCAGCCTATATCCAGCAAAGCGACACGATAAGCACGAGAGTGCGGGTACTTCCACCACATCTTGTCGAAGCGGGATGTCACGAAGATCCCATAGGACAAGTCGCTGGCAAATGTTTGGGCGCACAGCAGCCTCCCAAGCATGCTCCTCTGGAAGCTGTCGTGTATGAGACTTAACTCGTGCTTGTGAGAACGGTAGTGATAGATGCCAGGTTCGATTCCGTCGACGTTCATCGCCACGAGGTAAGCCTCGCTGGGGTGTAGCGACCCACCAGACGGAGACGTCCTGCGATAGCCGATTGGCATCAGGCCAAGCTCTTCCAGATCGCCCCGGGTGTCCCCGTGGACGGTACCGAAAGTTGCCCAGAGCGCCATAGCAACCTCGGACACATGGAGCGGGGATCCGTCGAAATCCCTACAAGTTTTCCGATTGCGCAGCACGTTTTGCAAAGTGGCCTCACCGATGCGGCTCAAGTCTGTCCGCGGCAAAGCAATAACGTGACCGTCCCTCTCAACCTTCAACTCTGGAATCTTGCTTACGATGGAAGCGCAGTATTCAACGTAGCCGCGATAAGCGTCCTCTTCCGGGAGCGCCTCATCGCACCGCAAGCCGATCTGCGTTCCGACGTGGAACATACGAGAAAGGCAATCCCATCCCCAGCTCCCGGGATCGGCCCACTGCGTACAGCCGGCGGCCTGCAACGCTAAATCAATGGCGTCATCACGCGCTGCCTCTCCTTTTGATAACTGTAGCAGCCTGGTCAGGTGCTGTAGATCAATCTCGAACTGCTCATGACTTACGTAGTTCCACAGCACCAGCTTGCCGTCTATCACGCGAAGAAAGACAGAAGGCGTCATTTTCCACCTCCAAAACAGATGATTATGGACAGTCGGCCCCAGCGGGGCTACTCCAACGCCGGGGCCAATGCGTCAGATCTGGCGAGGCATCATCGGCGCGGAGTAGACGTTGTTGTAAGCATCGTTCGACTGAAATGACAGGCTGGGTTCAAGCGAAATCTTCTTCATGACAACTCCTTGTAAGCGCAGCAAGATCACTGCCCAACCAGCTTATTAATCAGGCACACAATTAACAATAAAATAATTCAAAATTATATCCAATATCCACAAAAATTTATTAATTAATTACTATGATTTAAAATGCTCTGCAGATTTTGATTTTTCAATATGTTTTTTATTTAAAAAAACAAAATACATAATCTGCAATTTGCTTCACGATTTGATGAGCGAATCTTCACACCGCGCTCTGATAACCATGTCCGGTGCAATCACAGAACGGCTCCGCAGGCGCAGAACTGCGCCACGCCCTGGGCTGGCCGGGATACGACGCGACTCTCTTATGGCGTTCAGTCGCCACCCCGAAACACCACCCCCAACCCCGCCAGCACCGCCCCCATCCCCGCCATCGCCAGCGGCGCCATGCCGTTGCCCAGCAGCAAGTAGTCAAGCACCGCCGTGCCCGCCGGCACCAGGTAAAACAGGCTGGTGACGTTGACCAGGTTGCCCGCCCTGATCAGTCGGTAGAACAGCAGCGTCGCGCCGATCGAGATGACCAGCGCCAGCCACAGCAGGGGCGCAGCGAAAGCCAGCGAGGCATCGAAGGCGAAGGGCTGGAACGGCAGGCACAGCAGGCAGGCCGCCAGGCTCGCGCCGTACTGCAGCGGCAGCACTTCGGCGGGCGCGCGCGTGATGCGCTTCTGCAGGATCGCGCCGACGGTCATGCTGGCGAGGGATGCCAGCGCGCACAGCACGCCCGCGAGCGACAGCCTGGCCAGCAGCAGGCTGTCCGCCACCACCATGGTCAGCCCTGCGAGCGCAAGGGCGAGGCCCCCCAAACGAACGGCGCTGAAGCGCCGCTCGGTCAGCAGCAGCGTCAGCATCGGCTGGGCGCCGAGCACGGTGGCGAGTACGCCGGGTGTCATGCCGTGGTCCAGCGCGAGAAAGTAGAAGGCGGAATAGCCGCCGATCAGCAGCAGGCCGGTCAGGGCCGTGTGCAGCCGCTCGCCGCGCGGCGGCAGCAGGCGGTGCCTGGCCAGGCCGATCGCGCCCAGCACGGCGCAGACCAGTGCGAAGCGCAGCGTCAGCAGGGCGAAGGGCGTGGCGTGGTCGAGCGCCAGCCGGGCGGCGATGGCGCCGCTGCTCCACAGCAGCACGAAGAGGGGCGTGGCCCAGGCGGAGGTGGTGGCGGTGCGCGTGCCGGTGGCGGCGTCGAATTGCGCCGCGCAGTCTTTGTCGGTCGTCATGGATGTCATCTGTCGTCAGCTTGGCAGGCTCCGGCGATGCGCATCGGCATGCGGCCAGGCACGGTGGCAGGCGCGCACAGGCGTGCGGCCGCCGTGCGCGCAGGCACACGGATGCGGAACTACCGGAGTTAAGTGAGGCTGGAGGGCGTGCCCGTCAGCCGCGCGGCGGCGGCGGGTGCGCACCGCCAATGACCGGCGGCGGCGCGACAGATGTGAACGCAGGCTGGCGACGCACACATGGCAACCCGCGGCCCGGGGGCGCGGCATTGACGGGGCGTTGGCGGTCTGCGGTCATGGTGGGAAGCGGAGACTTCGAAGAAGCAATCTGGCGATGCTATGCCTGTGCGGCGGTCGCGTTAACGGGGTTCTGATGCGCCCCGCTCCAGCCGTGACACCAGCGCATGCAACGTCGGTGCGCAGCCGGCCTCCACCTTCAGCGCGAGCATCGCATCGGCCCGCGTGGTGCCCAGGTTGAGCGCAGCCACGGGCTTGCCCATCTGGCCGGCCCAGACGCAGAAGCGGTAGCCGGAATAGACCATCAGCGACGAACCGACCACCAGCATGGCGTCCGCGGCTTCCAGCGCCGCGCGCGCGGCATCGACGCGCGGGCGCGGCACGGATTCGCCGAAGAACACTACGTCGGGCTTGAGGATGCCGCCGCAGCGCCCGCACTCGGGCACGCGGAACTGGGCGAACAGCGGCGATTCGAAATGCACGTCGCCGTCGGCGGCGGGCTCGGCGATCACGTCGCGCAGCGCGGCGTTCTGCGCGAGCAGCCAGTCCTGCAGGCCGGCGCGGTCATGGCGTGCGCCGCAGTCCAGGCAGATGGCGTTGGCCAGGCTGCCGTGCAGTTCGATCACGCCCTCGCTGCCGGCGCGCTGATGCAGGCCGTCGACGTTCTGCGTGACCAGCGCCGTTAGCCGGCCGTGCGCACCCATCCGCGCCAGCGCATGGTGCGCATCATTGGGCCGCGCCTGCCACGCCACCGGCCAGCCGAGCATGCTGCGCGCCCAGTAGCGCTGGCGCCCAGCGTGCGAGCCCAGGAAGGCCTGCAGCGTGATGGGCTGCGAGCGTTGCCACTGGCCGCGTGAATCGCGGTAGCCGGGAATGCCGGAATCGGTGCTGATGCCGGCACCGGTCAGCACGAACAGGCGCGGGTGGCGCTGTACGAAATCAAACAGCGCGGATGCCGCAGGGAACGGTTGCTGCGGCGCGCTCAACTTGCCGGATCCTCCGCGTGGCGCGCTTCCTGGCGCGCTTCCCACGCGCGCAGTTCTTCGCGGTAGCGGTCCATCTCCTGGTAGTAGTAATCGAAGATGCAGGGATCGCAGCCGGAACCGCAGCATTCATCGTCGCCGGGCCGCTCTGGCGGCACGGGGCGGGGATCGTCGGGGGAAGAACCGGGGGGCACTTGAGACACTTGCTGAGCGCGCAGACAGCGCAATGGCGGACCAGCCACCAGTATATTCTGGCCCGCGCGCCGATGCCGGCACCGCCCCGGATGGGGGTGGCGCCCCTCAGTGCCTGAGCAGCACGTCGCCGACCGGGATCACCAGCGCCGTGCCGGACAGGCAGGCGATGTCATCCTCGGCCAGCCAGCGCGACACCAGGCTGGCCAGGCGGGCGCCGATGCGGGCCAGTTCGGGCGCATCGGCCAGGTAGACGGCATCGATCACGCTCTGCTCGAACAAGAGCGCCGCGCTCACGCGGCAGCGGCCGGGCGAGCCGGCCGGCTCGGCCTGCCAGCTGACTTCCACCTGGCTGTCGCCGTCGGGGCTGAAGCCGCGGCGGTATTCGGCCGACATCGGAAACAGCCGGCAGGTATGCTCGCGCGTCCACTCGACCAGGGCAGTCATGGCGATTCCCCCTCTGGCGGGGCAGCCTGCCCGCCGGTGCGCCGCGTCAGCGGCTCAGTACATGGTAGAGCCAGTCGTGCGCGCGCGCTGGCACGCCCAGCGCACTGGCATCGATGCACCGCCCCTGCACGCGCAATGCGCCACCGTGCAGGGCATCCACCGCCGACTGGGCATCGGGGTATCGCCCCATCACGCCATTGCCCAGCATCAGCATCCAGTCCTTCTCGCGGGGAATCAGCGTGAGCTGCCCCGCGGCGGTCTGGCAAAAGAAATAACCGTACATGCAGTCCCCAACCGCCTTGCCTCTGTCCATCCTAGTGTACGGCGCAGCAGGGCGGCGCGCCGATCTGAATGCTTCCGAGGCGCGTGATGAATTGTTTTTGCCGGATGGCAGGCACAGGACCGGCGCGCCACGTTTTGCCCGAAGATAGCCGGACCTCCCGCCGCGGCAGTCCACCCTTGCCGGACTGCAAACCCGACCGAGCCATGAAGGCTGCCCCCTCCCATCGCTTGCGCGACCTGTTCGTCCTTGCGGCCCTGGCCCTGGCTGGCGGCATGGTGATGGCTGCAGACCCCGCCCCTGCAGGGCCGGCGGTCTCCCCTGCCATCGACCACGCGGCGTCCGCCACTGCGCTGCCTGCCGCAGGCGCTCGCCCGCGCATCTGCCTGGTGCTGTCGGGCGGCGGCGCGCGCGGCGCGGCCCATATCGGCGTGCTGAAGGTGCTGGAGGCGATGCGCATCCCAGTCGACTGCATCGCCGGCACCAGCATGGGTTCGCTGGTGGGGGGCGCCTATGCCACCGGCATGGGACCGGCCGAGATGGAGCGGCTGGTCAGCGGCCTGAGCACCGACAAGCTCTTCAAGGAACGGCCGCCGCGCCAGGACCTGACCATTCGCCGCAAGCAGGACGACTTCACCAACCTGCTCACGCCGGAGATCGGCGTGCAGTCCAGCGGCCTGCTGCTGCCCAAGGGCGCGGTCTCCGGCGTGCAGCTTGAGACCGTGCTGCGCCAGTTGGCCAACGCCCCCGGCTTCCGGGATTTCGACCAGTTGCCGATTCCCTACCGCGCGGTGGCGACGGACCTGGTGGCGGGCACGCCGGTGGTGTTCAGCCAGGGCGAGATGGCCAATGTAATGCGCGCCAGCATGTCGGTGCCGGGCGCGGTGGCGCCGGCCGAGTACAAGGGCCGGCTGCTGGTCGACGGCGGGCTCACCGACAACCTGCCAGTGGACGTGGCGCGCAACATGGGCGCCGATATCGTGATCGCCGTGAACCTGGGCACGCCGCTGATGAAGCGCGAAGAGCTGACCTCGATCATCGGCGTCACCGGCCAGATGCTCAACATCCTGACCGAGCAGAATGTGCGCGCGTCGCTGGCGTCGCTGCTGCCCACGGACGTGCTGATCGAACCCGCGCTGGGCGACTTCTCAGCGACCGACTTCGACCACCTGCCGGCCACCATCCCCATCGGCGAGGCCGCCGCGCGCAAGGTCGCCGACCGCCTCGCACCGCTGGCGCTGCCGCCGGCGCAATACGCAGCACTGCGCGCCCGGCAGCAGGCGGTGCCGCCGCCCGACACCCGCCCGGTGGATGAGATCCGGCTGGCGACGCTGCATCGCGTCAACCCGGACTACGCCACCGCGATGATGCGGACCAGGCCCGGGCAGCCGGTCGACCAGGCCACGCTGGACCAGGACATGCGCCGCCTGTTCGGCACCGGCGACTTCGAGCATGTCAATTACAGCATCCTCGAAGAGCCCGGCAAGCGTGTGCTGGCGGTCAACGCGGTGGAGAAATCGTACGGCCCCGACTACCTGCGCTTCGGGCTGGGGCTAAGCTCGGACTTCCGCGGCGATGCGTACTTCAACCTGGTGGGCAGCTACCGGCGCACCTGGCTCAATGCGCTCGGCGGCGAATGGCGCACCGATGTGCAGGTGGGCCAGACCTCGGCCCTGACCAGCGAGTTCTACCAGCCGCTGGATACGCGCCAGTACTTCTTCATCGCGCCGCGCATCGAAATCGAGCGGCGCCCGGTCAATATCTTCCAGGGCAGCACGCGCATCGCCACCTATGACCTGCGCCGCTTTGACATCGCACTGGACGCCGGCAGCCAGTTCACCAAGTACGGCGAGCTGCGCATGGGCGTGCAGACCGGCACGGAGAATGCCAGCCTGAGCACGGGCCCCGAGGCGCTGTCGCCGGGCCCGGGCAATATCCGGCGCGGGGCCATCACCGGGCGGCTCTTTTTCGACCAGCTCGACAGCGTGGACTTCCCGCGCTCCGGCTATTCCGCCGGGATGCGGATCTACGCCTCGCAGCCAGGGCTGGGGGCCGACCAGGCCTATGTCAAGGCGCAGGCCGACGGCATCTATGCCCACTCGTTCGGCGACCACACCTTGTCGTTCGGCTTCAGGGTCGGCGGCAATCTCGGCGGCAAGGAGCTGCCGCGCTATGACCTGTTCCAGTGGGGCGGCTTCCTGCAGCAGTCGGGCTATTCCACCGGCCAGCTGCTGGGCGGCAACATGCAGTTTGCGCGGCTGGTGTACTACAACAAGCTGGTGCGGCAGACCCTGCTGCAAGGCGTCTACGCCGGCTTTTCGCTGGAGGCGGGCCGCGTGGGCGACCCGCTGGTGCCGGGAAGCCCGACCGGGCTGCTCAAGTCCGGCTCCCTCTTCCTGGCGCTGGACAGCCCGCTGGGCCCGCTCTACCTGGCCTATGGGCGCGCGGCGGCGGGCACCTACAGCTTCTATCTGTACCTGGGCAAACCGTTCTGAACCGGCCAGCATAAGCACCCACCAAATGTACACCAACCGTACCCCACCAACGTTGTATGTAATGTCTTAATTCAAAGGTCTATACTTTGCCTGTCACCAAGACCCCTCTTGAATGACGACCTTCCCCGGTCGCCGCTCCCCAGCGGCGACTTTTTTTTGGGCGCCGGTTTCGCAACGGCGCGCCTAAAATCCGAGCCTCGGGCTTAATGCCGTTCCGTTAGCGACTGTCGTTCCCGCGCAGGCGGCAACCCAGTGACTTCATCCCCTAAGGGGACGCGAAAGACGCTGGATTCCCGCCTGCGCGGGAATGACGGTAGGGCTTGAGACCTTAACTGAACGGCATTAGAGCCTCGGGCTGCGCTTGCGGCCGCTGTGCTGGCGGGCATGGCGCTGTTCGAAATCGCCGAGCGGGCGACCCAGCGGCGGCGGGACTGATGCAGCGCAGCATGAAACCAATGCTGGCCCTCTGCCCCCAGCCGGTTTAACATTGCGCGATTATCGAACATCACGCACAGACCACTCCGCTTCCAATGGATGCCCTCCGCCCCCTCGGTCTTGGCCACGCCCAGGCCGACACCGTCCGCGTTGCCCGGCCCCAGGCCGACCTGCTCGCCAGCTTTGCCGGCGATCCCAATTTCATGCTGTCGCTGGCGCGCGGGCTGACCGTGCTGGAAGCCTTCTCGGAACGCAAGCGCCCGCTGACGATCTCGCAGGTGGCGCAACGCACGCAGCTGTCGCGCGCCTCGGTGCGGCGCTGCCTCTATACGCTGGAGCAACTCGGCTACGTCAGCCAGCAGGACGGGCAGTTCGCGCTGCGCCCGCGCGTGCTGCACCTGGGGCACGCATATTTCTCGTCGACCTCGCTGGTCTCGCTGGCGCAGCCGATCCTGGACAACCTGAGCGCGCGCATCCACGAGACCTGCACGCTGGCAATCCTGGACGGCACCGACATCCTGTACCTGGTGCGCTCCGAAGTGCAGCGAGTGCTGAACTACTCGCTGGGCATGGGCAGCCGCCTGCCGGCCTACTGCACCTCCAATGGCCGGCTGCTGCTGGCGCATCAGCCCGCCACGGTGCTGGATGGCTTTTTCGAGCATGCCGAACTGCGCCCGCGCACGCTGCAGACCAAGGTCTCGCGGCAGGAACTGGAAGCGTGTTTCGAGCGCGCCCGCGAAGTGGACTACGTCATCGTCGATGAAGAACTGGAGCCCGGCCTGCGCGCCATGGCCGTGCCGGTGCGCTCGGCCTCGGGCATCGTGCTGGCGGGGCTGAGCGTGAGCGTGCGCGCCGCGCGTGTCTCCGAAGCCGACATGATCACGCGGCTGCTGGCGCCGATGCGCGAAGCCGCGGCGGCGATCGGCCGGATGGTCGGTTCCTGATACCGCCGCAGCGCGCACGGGCCGCAGGTTCCCGCGGCATCAACGCCGGCGCATCAGCCCCGGTGCGCCAGTTCCAGCGTGAACACCAGGCGCTGCAGGAAGTTCTCCATGCGCCCGTCCGGATTGACGAAGGCACAGCCAAAGTGGTGGATGGCGCTGTCGTCATGGCCCACCAGCCAGTGCCCGACTACCTGCATGTCCAGCTCCAGCTTGCCCAGCTCGCGGAAGTCCAGCCGGCACTTGGCGACCGTGGCGCCAACCGGCAGATGCTCGGACGTGACCGTCTTCGAGCGCAGTCCCACGCCCGACAGCGACAGGTCGGCGATATCGAGGCCCAGCACGGTCTTGTCCGGCATCTGCATCTCGCAGCGGTAGCCCTTGGTCACCAGCGTGCGCGCGCGGAAATGGCGGCGGCGCTGGAAGTGGTAGAGCTTCTGCGGAAACTCGACCACAAAGGCAGCGCCTTCCTCGTAACGCGTGGCGGCCGGCTGGCCCACCACGAAGTTGACGGGCACCCCGCGCAAGAGTCCCGAGAACGCGTTCTCTTCGGAGGTCATCAGCGACATCCGCTCGGGCTCCGCATTGCACCAGTCGAACACGAAGGTGCGGTTGACCGGGTCGACATGCAGGATCGAGGTGACGAACTGGTGCGCGGTGCGGGTGCGCACGCTCAGCATGCACTTCTGCCACGACAGGTCGCGCAGCACCGTGCCGATCTGCGAGTTGTGCGTCAGGCGATAGCGCTCATCCAACGGCTCAATGTCGGATTCGGCACCGGGTTCGGCTGGCCCGGAGGCGTCGTGCTGATTCATGGATTCACGCAACATCTGCAATGGCTGGGATGACCGGCTATGGGAGCAATCGGGGGCAATCGGGTGTGTCGGCCTGCTGGCCGCGCGCCGCATGTTAAGCGCCTGCCCAATACCGGGCAAGACTCATGACCTCACTTCGGCAAATCTGTGGCGGAACTTGAGCACAGACTTCCGAGGGGTAGCGCGCGCGCCGCTTTCAGGCCTCGAGGGACGCTGGCGGCAGCCCGCCAAGCGTCGCCTGCGCCTCTTCACGCAACCATGCCAGCAGCACCAGCCGGCGCGTGTCGTGCTCAAACGGCGCGGGCGACAACAGGTGATAGGCCGAGCCATCGGCCACAAAACCGAACGGCGCCGCCAGCCGGCCGTCGGCAATCTCGTCGGCGGCCATCAGTTGTGAGGCCATGGCCCAGCCCAAGCCCGCTGCCGCAGCCTGCAGGCTGAGATAGAAGTGCTCGTACCAGGCGTCGCCGTCGAACGGCACCGCCCCGGCAGCATCGGCACGCACGGCCTGCCAGCGCTGCCACGCCTCGGGCCGCGTGCGCGTATGCAACCGCGCCGGCACCACGGGCGCGCCCTTGGCAAGCTGGGGCCGGCACACCGGCCCCACCCGTTCCTGCGCCACCTCGCGCGCATGCCAGCGTGCATCGAAGGCAAAGTCATTGCGCCGCAGCGCCAGATCCGCGCCGCTGCGCGGGAAATCGATCGGACCGCCGGCAGCCATCAGGTGCAGCGGGATGTCCGGGTGCCGCGCGGCAAAGCGCGGCAGCCGGGGGATCAGCCAGCGCATGGCGATGGTCGGCTCGCACGACAGCACCAGCGCCCGCCCCGGCGGCTGCGTGCGGATGCGCGCCGCGGCGCCGGCGAGCACCTCCATCGACTGCGTGGCGGCCGCAAACAGCGTGCGCCCCGCCTCGGTCAGGAAGACGCCGCGGTTGCGCCGCTCGAACAGCGCCACGCCCAGCGTGTCCTCCAGCTGCCGGATCTGCCGGCTGACCGCGCCATGGGTCAGGTGCAGCTCCTGCGCCGCCCGGACAAAGCTCTCGTGGCGCGCCGCGGCCTCAAAGAATCGGATCCAGCCCAGCCAGTGCATCAGTCAGTTTTTCTCACGGAATTGCGCGAGTATATATCGGTTGTGGCGGCGCTTTTTGGCACGCAGAATTGGGTACGCTTTGATCGCCAGAGGTGGCGATCTCCGGATAATTGCAACATAAACTGACAGAAAATGCCCCCAATCGCCGAATCCCTCGCAGTCGCCGCCGTGACCGTGCTGGCCGTCGTCAGTCCCGGTCCGGACTTCGCCATGGTCACTCGCAACAGCTACCTGTATGGCCGGCGCGCCGGCCTGCTCAGCGCGCTCGGGATCGCGCTGGGGGTGCAGGTGCACGTGCTCTATACGATGTTCGGGGTAGCGCTGCTGATGGCGCACGCGCACAGCGTGCTGACGGTGGTGAAGATGCTGGGGGCGGCCTACCTGGTGTGGATCGGCGTCCAGACGCTGCGCAAGCGGGACGCCCTGGCGGTGGACCTCCAAGGAACCGGCACGCTGAAACCGCTGGCGGCGCTGCGCATGGGCTTTCTGACCAATGCGCTGAACCCGAAAACAACGCTGTTCGTGGTCAGCACCTACACCCAGGTCGTCGATGCGCACACGCCGGTGCCGGTGCAGTGGGCCTATGGCGGATTCATGTCAGTGGCGCACCTGGCTTGGTTCAGCCTGGTGGCCTGCGTCTTCACCGCACCGGCGCTGCGCGCGGCGATGCTGCGGCGCCAGCGGCTGCTGGACCGCGCCATCGGCTCGGCCCTGTGCGGGTTGGGCGTGGCGCTGGGGCTCAGCAACCTGGCATAGGGCCGGCCTGCGTCAGCGGCCATGCCTGACGCACCAGATGCTGCGGGCCTTGCGGGCCGAGCCGGCTTTCGAACAGCACCAGCCGCGCGACGCGCCACGGCACGCTGGCCAGCGTGCCGTGCATATCGAGCCAGGCGCGCAGGACGCTTTCCGGCACGGACGGCTTGCAGCGCGCCAGCGTCAGGTGGGGATGAAAGCGCCGCCGCTCCGGCGTGATGCCGGCGCTGTCCGCCAGCGCGTGGCCGACATCGGCATGCAAGGCGCGCAGCGCATCCAGGCCAGGGCCGGGCGCCAGGCCTGCCCACAGCACCGAACCCTGGCCGCTGCGAAAGCGCCCGGTACCGAATGCACAGAGTTCGAAGGCAGGCGCGCCGATGCTGCCGAGCGCGGCTTCGAGTTGTTCGCCTGGCGTGTGACACTCACCCAGGAAGTGCAAGGTCAGGTGGACCTGCGCTGGCGCGGCGGCCCGCACGCCGTGCGCGGCGGGAAGGGTCGACAGCAGCCATGCCGCCTGTGCGGGCGGCACTTCCACGGCGATGAACAGGCGGGCCATGGCAGCGCAGCAAGGCCGTCAGCCTGGTGCGGCGCCGATGCCCTCGCGCTGCAGCAGGGCGCGTTTGCGATCGATCCCGCCGGCGTAGCCGGTCAGCGCGCCGGCACTGCCGAGCACGCGATGGCAGGGCACGATCACCGACAGCGGGTTGCGCCCCACCGCGCCGCCCACCGCGCGCGCATGCGTAGGCGGCAGGCCCAGCATGCGGGCCAGCTCTCCGTACGATGCGGTCTCGCCGCACGGGATGTCCAGCAGCGCCTGCCATACGCGCTGCTGGAACGGGCTGCCGGCAAAGCGCACCGGCACGGTGAAGGTGTCGCGGCGGCCGGCGAAATACTCGGCCAGTTCCACCTGTGCGCGATCGAGCACCGCGGCATCGGCCGGGGGCACGTCGCGGCTGTCGGCAATGCCCGTGGGGTGGTATTTCTGCCCCGAGAAGTAAAGGCCGGTCAGGTGCCCCGCCTGCGCGCGCAGCCATACGGTCCCGAGCGGGCTGTCGATATGGCGATAGCTGGTCATGCGATCGTCTCCGGTTCGGCCACCGCGGGGGCGGCGTCCTTCATCGCTTCATAGCGATGCCACAGGTGGATGGCGGCATAGGCCCGCCACGGCGCCCATTGCGCCGTGCGTGCCTGCATCGCGCGCACGGTACTGACGCCCAGCACCTTGCGCAGCGCATAGTCGGTGCCGGGGAAGGCATCGGGCCAGCCCAGCGCGCGCATGGCGACATACTGCGCGGTCCAGTCGCCGATGCCGTCGATCTCGCGCAGCGCCGCCACGGCCTGCTCCGGCACCGCGTGCGCGTCGAGCGCCAGCGTGCCGTCGGCCATGCGCCGCGCCAGTGCCTGCAGCGTGCGCGCCTTGCCCGCCGATACGCCGGCATCGCGCAAGGTTTGCTCTGGCAGTGCGGCGATGGCGGCGGCGGTCGGGAAGGTATGGCGCAGGCCGTCAGGCGGCGTGCCGTCCAGCGCCTGCCCTGCCCGCTGCCCCAGCGCGGCCAGGATGCGTCGTGCCTGCACCACCGGGATCACCTGCCCCACCACCGCGCGCACCGCGATCTCGAAGCCGTCGACGCTGCCCGGCAGGCGCACGCCCGGCATCGCCTCGGCCAGTTCGCCCAGGTGCCGGTCCACCACGTCTGGCCGGCAGCCCAGGTCGCACAGCCGGCGCACCTTGCCCAGCGCCTGCGGAATCACGCGCGCCAGCGAAGCCGACAGCGTCACACGCAGCACCAGCCTGCGCGGCACGTGTTCAATGCGCACCCAGCCAATGTGCGTGCTGCCGCCGGCTTCCACCAGAAGCGTGCGCAGGTAGGCGCCGTCCGCGATGGCTTCGATGCCGTCCACCGCGCGCGTGGCCAGGAAGCGCAGCCATGCGTCCCAGGCGAAGGGCGGGCGGTAGCCAAGGTCGAACACCAGCCGGTCGGCCACGCCGTCGGCGGCGCGCCGGCGCAGCGCCAGCGGCGTCAGGCCGTAGCGGGTCTTGAGCACATCGTTGAAGCGGCGCACGCTGCCGAAGCCCGCCGCCAGCGCCACTTCGGTCACCGGCAGCGCGGTGTCGGCCAGCAGCCGCTTGGCCAGCAGGAGCCGCTGGGTCTGCGCATACTCCAGCACCGACACGCCGAACTGCGCGTCGAACAGGCGCCGCAAGTGCCGCTCGGTCACGCCGATGCGCGCGGCCAGTGTGGCAACGCTGCCTTCGGCCATGAAGCCCTCGTCGATCAGCGTGGCCGCGGCCTGCGCCAGCCGGCCGGCCGGAAATATCGGCCAGTCCATGCCCGGGCGCCAGTTCGGGACGGCAGCGCAGGCAGGGGCGGAAGCCGTGCTTCTCGGCCGCGGCGGCGCTCTCATAGAACGTGCAGTTCTCGCGCCTGGGGGTGCGTACCGCGCACACTGGCCGGCAGTACACGCCCGTCGACGACACGCCCACGAAGAAGCGCCCGTCGAAGCGGCGGTCGTGCGAGGCCACGGCCTTGTAGCAGGTATCGGGATCGAGGTGCATGACGGCATGCTACCGCTACATGCCGCCGCATACCCGCTGGATTCGGACATTTCCCTCTGGCGCGCAGGCGTGGGCTGCGGCACAGTGGCTGACAGGGACGGCGGCTAGAATGCGCTGCTTGCCTCACCCGCGAACTCACTGCCAGCCTCACCACCACCGCCCGACCGGAGACCCCATGCGCCGTACTGCCCTGCACCTGTCCCTGCTTGCTTCGCTTGCCTGCACGCCGGCGCTGGCGCAGCCGGTGCAGACCGCGCCCGCGGCGACATCCGCCAGGGCCACGCAGGTGGCGTCGGTCGAAGGCATCACCGAGTACCGCCTGCCCAACGGCCTGCGCATCGTGCTGGCACCGGACGCGGCCAAGGCCAGCACCACCGTCAATATCACCTACCTGGTCGGCAGCCGCCACGAGAACTACGGCGAGACCGGCATGGCCCACCTGCTCGAGCACCTGCTGTTCAAGGGCACGCCGTCGCTGCCGGGCAAGACCATCCCGACCGAATTCGCGCGGCGCGGCATGAGCGTGAACGGCACCACCGCGCAGGACCGCACCAACTACTTCGAGACCTTCACCGCCAGCGACGACAACCTGGACTGGGCGCTGCGCATGGAGGCCGACCGCATGGTCAACAGCGTGATCGCGCGCACCGACCTGGACAGCGAGATGACGGTGGTGCGCAACGAGATGGAAATGGGCGAGAACAGCCCCGGGCGCATGCTGATGCAGCAGACCATGGCCGCCGCCTATCGCTGGCACAACTATGGCAAGGCCCCGATCGGCGCGCGCAGCGATGTGGAGCAAGTCAGCATCGACAACCTGCGCGCCTTTTATCGCCGCTACTACCAGCCCGACAACGCGGTGCTGGTGGTGGCGGGCAAGTTCGATCCCGCCGCCACGCTGGCGCGCATCGAGCGTGACTTCGGCCCGATTCCGCGCCCGCAGCGCGTGCTGCCGCCCGAGCATACCGTCGAGCCCGCGCAGGAAGGCGCGCGCGAGCTGGTGGTGATGCGCCCGGGCGACACCCGCCTGGTGGCCGCGCAATACCACATCAGCCCGGGCGCACACCCGGACGCCACCGCGCTGTCGCTGCTGACCATCATCCTCGCCGACACGCCGGGCGGGAGGCTGTACAAGGCGCTGGTCGAACGCGGCCAGGCGGCCTCGGTCGGCAGCGCGCTCTATGCGATGAAGGACCCCGGCGTACTGCTGTTCATGGCGCAGACTTCGAAAGACCAGCCGCTCGCCGCCGCGCGCGCGGGGCTGATCACGCAGATCGAGGGCTTTGCCGAAGCGCCCGTGACCGAAGCCGAGCTGGAACGCGCGCGCGTGCGCATGCGCAATGGGTATGAGCAATACATGAACGATCCCGGCGCGCTGGGCATTGCGCTGTCCGAGGCCATCGCCAAGGGCGACTGGCGCCTGTTCTTCCTGGCGCGCGACCGCATCGAGACCACCACGCTCGCCGACGTGCAGCGCGTGGCGCAGAACTACTTCCAGGCATCGAACCGCACCTTGGGCGTGTTCCTGCCCGCCGAGCAGCCGCAGCGCACGCAGGTGCCGCCGGCACCGGACGTCGCCGCGATGGTCAGCGGCTACCAGGGCAGGCAGGCGCCGGCCGCGGTGGCGGCATTCGACCCCAGCCCCGCCAATATCGAATCCCATACCACGCGCCAGACCCTCGCCAACGGCATGCAGCTGGCGCTGCTGCCCAAGCCCGCGCGCGGTGAAGTGGTGCAAGGCGTGCTGGTGCTGCGCACGGGGGATGTGCAGAGCCTGCAGGGGCTGACCACGGTGGGCGCGCTGACCGCCGCCATGCTCCGGCGCGGCACCGCCGGCATGGACCGCCAGCAGATCGCCGACCGCATCGAGGCGCTGCGCGCGCGCGTCGGGATCTCCGGCAGCCCGGAGCAGGTGACGGTCAGCTTCGAGACGCGCCGCGCGTACCTGCCGGAAGTGCTGGCGCTGCTGCGCGACCTGCTGCGCGCGCCGACCTTCCCCGAAGCCGAGTTCGAGACGCTGCGCAAGACCAGCATCGCCGATATCGAAAGCATGCAGCGCGAACCCGGCGTGCTGGCATCCAATGCCCTGGGCCAGCACGGCGACCCCTACCCCGTGGGCGATCCGCGCCATGCCCGCACCATCGCCGAGAGCATTGCCGACCTGCAGACCGCCACCCTGGCGCAGGTACGCGACTTCCACGCCCGCTTCTACGGCGCAGGCCATGCGCAACTGAGCCTGGTGGGCGACTTCGATGCCGCGGCGGCCAGCGCGCAGGCCGCGCAGTTGTTTGGCGACTGGACCGCGCCGCAGCCCTATGCGCGCGTCGACCGTCCCTTCGTGCCGATCCCGCCGGCCGAGTTCACGCTGCCCGCGCCGGGCAAGGCCAATGCCGTCTACCTGGCCGTCAGCCCGATCGACCTGACCAGCGACGCCTCCGACTATGCGCTGATGATGATTGCCAACCGCGTGCTGGGCGGTGCCAGCCTGCGCAGCCGCCTGGCTGACCGGCTGCGCCAGCAGGAAGGCCTGAGCTACGGCGCGAGCAGCTGGGTGCAGGCCGGCGCGCTCGACCGCGCCGGCCGCTTCGGCGTGCGCGCGCAGTATGCGCCGCAGAACCTGCCGCGCGTGCAGCGCGCCGTGACCGAGGAACTGGAACGCTTCGTGCGCGACGGCATTACCGCCGAGGAACTGGCCGAGGCGGTCAGCGGCCTGCTGCAGCAGGGCATGGTCAGCCGCAGCAGCGACGCCGCGCTGGCCGGCACGCTGGCCAGCCAGCTCTACCTGGGCCGCACCATGGCCTTTACCGAGGAGTTCGAGCAACGGCTGCGCAGCGCCACGCCGCAGACGGTCAACGCCGCCATTCGGCGCTACATGCAACCCGGCGCCCTGTCACGCGCCTATGCGGGCGACTTTGCCGGCGCACCGGCGCAAGCGGGCTCAGCCGGCACGGCAACGGGCACGGCAACCGGCAACAGCGCCGGCAATAACGGGGGCAGTCCCGAGCCGCCGGCGCGCTTCTGACATGCCTCTGACATACATTGAAAACAATACTCGACTGGACTGGCGCAGGCCGGGGGGCGCGGCCGGCGCAACATCTCGGCGCCGTGGCCGGGAACAGTCGACCGCTGTCCGCTGCAAGGGCCTTGCCGCGACTCCGGGTTGACTGTATATTCGTACAGTATAAGTCGATATAAGAGGTGTGGATGTCAATCGTGCGAGCTGGCAGCAAGGCAGAAGCGCTCAGGCTTCTGGCCTCGGAAGGCGTGCTGGCGCTTGAGCTGGACTACGAGACGGGATGGCAGGACGCCGTCGAACTCGGCAGGCTCGGAGAAAAGCGCGGTATCAAGGTGCAGTATCGCGGACAAGAGAGCATCGCCGTCCGTTCCCGCGAAGCCCTGATCGAAGGGCTGGCCAAACCCAAGGGCACATTCCGTCAACGCAATCTCTATTGCCAGTTCGATCTTGGCGCGCTGGCGGACCATGAACTGCTCGACCTCGAGGCCAAGGCCACGCGGCTCGGGGACTATATTCTCGCCGGCCACCTGCTGCGCGATGTCGATGGGGTATGGCCGCAGCAATAAGCGGCTATACCGCGAGCAAGCCTGCAACAGCGTTCGGACACGTCCGGGCGCCGACAAGGAAAAAGCCGCCTTGCGGGCGGCTCAAGTCACATTGCGCTGATCGCACGCATCGCGCCAGGCGCATTCATCACGTGTCCGGTGCCGCGGTCAATGCCACACGCGGGTAGCGTGGGCCCAGCGCGCCGCACATGACTGCGCCACGGACGCATCGATCGTATCGGTGGCGGCATCCGTTGCCGGTGCCGCCGCGGCGGACTCCAGCGCCGTGCGCCACAGCACCGCCGACACCAGCGTCTTGCATTCCCGGCGCTCGCCATGCGCAAGCGCCAGCAGGCGCTCGTAGCCGTCCAGCACGATCAGCCGGTCACCGCGACGCGGATGCAGCGACAGCGCATACAGATGGTCAAACTCGCATTGCAGGCTGCCGCCGCTGACCGCGACCACGATCGCACCGGGCAACGCAATGCCGCTGGCCTGGACCTCGCCGCGCAAGCGCGCCAGGTGCGCATGCGCGCGTGGATCGCCCTTGGCGCCCACATTGCCCGCCATCTCCGCCGGCGGCGCGCTGAGCACCATCAGCTCGGCTGGCGACACCGCCAGCGTATAGGCCTGCAGCGTGGGGCGATAGGTCGCCACCACGGCGCGCAGCCGGTGCGGCGCGTCGCCATCATGCCCTGCCTGCGGCGGGCTGTGCGGCCCGCGGAACTGCATCGTGTTCATCAGACTTGCTCCGAGAAACCTCGCCCTTCAGGGCGGGGAGTGGAAGGAGTGCTGTCGGCAGCAAGCAATCCCCATTTAGAATGACCGGCATGCTTGTCGTCTATCGCTACCGGGTGAAGTCGCTGAACGGCCTGCTCAATCAGCAGAGCCGCGCGGTGAACTACGTCTGGAATTTCTGCAATGACACGCAGAAGCACGCACTTAAGTGGGGCAAGGAATGGCCCACGGGTTTCGATCTGAACGGGCTGACCACCGGCAGCAGCAAGGAACTCCGTATCCATTCCGGCACCGTCAACGCAGTTTGCGAGCAGTACGCCAAGTCGCGTAGCCAGCGCCGCCGGCCCTATTTGCGCTATCGCGGCCGCAGGTCCCTCGGCTGGGTGCCGCTCAAGGGGCGGGATCTCAAGCGCTCGGGCGAGGCATTCCGCTTTGCCGGCAACACGTTTCGCGTGTTCAATTCCAGGCCCGTTCCCGAAGGCAAGATCAAGGACGGGACGAATTTCTCTCGCGACGCCCGGGGCAACTGGTTCCTGAACATCGTGATTGAAGTTGCGGACACCCAGGCCCGCTCCCCGGAACGCGGTGTCGGCATTGATCTCGGCTTGAAGGACCTTGCAACGCTCTCCACCGGTGAGAAGATCGGGAATCCGCGCCATCTTGGCCGACTCGAGCAAGCGCTGGCCAAAGCGCAGCGAGCGCGCAAGCGGCGACTGGCAATGAACCTCCACGCGCGCATCGCCAATGCTCGGCGTGACTTCCTGCACAAGCTCTCGCATCGCATCGTGCGGGACTTTGACTACATTGCGGTGGGTAACGTGAATGCCGCCGGCCTCGCCAGGACCAGCATGGCGAAGTCCGTCCTCGATGCGGGCTGGTCGTCCTTCCGCACAATGCTCGCGTACAAGGCGATTGCGCATGGCGCGTGGTATGAGGAAGTCGACGAACGTTTCACCACCCAGGTTTGTTCTTCGTGCGATGCAATGCCGCCGGAGAGGCCGAAAGGTATCGCAGACCTTGGAGTAAGGCAGTGGGTATGCAGTCAATGCGGTGCTCTACATGATCGCGATGTGAACGCTGCATTAAATATCCTTGCCCGATCGGGACATCGATCGCCTGCAGAGGGAATCCCCTCTCTTTAGGGAGGGGCGGATGTCAAGTCGACTCCTGCCGCGCCGGGCCGTTGCGTGGTCAGTCGCGCAGCAATTGCTTGGCGATAATCAGCTGCTGGATCTGCGTGGTGCCTTCGTACAGGCGCAGCAGGCGCACGTCGCGGTAGAAACGCTCGGCCTTGTATTCGGCGATATAGCCGGCGCCGCCATGGATCTGCACCGCGCGGTCGGCCACGCGGCCCACCATCTCGGTACAGAACATCTTGGTGCAGGAGGCCAGCATGCTGACTTCCGGATCGCTCTTGCCGGCGGGCTTGGCGTCGTAGCGCTGGGCGCAGTCGCGCACCATCGACAGGCCCGCGTACAGCTCGGCCTGGCTGTCGGCCAGCATGGCCTGGATCAGCTGGAAGTCGCCGATGGGCTTGCCGAACTGCTTGCGTTCCTTGGCATAGGCCACCGCGTCGGTGATCAGGCGATGCGCCATGCCGCAGGCCAGCGCCGAGATATGCAGGCGGCCGCGGTCCAGCACCTTCATCGCGGTCTTGAAGCCCACGCCCGGCACACCGCCAATAATGTTGGCGGCCGGCACGCGCACGTTCTCCAGCACCACGTCGCAGGTCTTGGTGCCGCGCTGGCCCATCTTCTTGTCCGGCTTGCCCAGCGAGATGCCCGGGGTGTCGGCCGGCACGATGAAGGACGAGATCCCCGAAGCGCCCGCACCGCCCGTGCGCGCCATCAGCGTGAAAGCGCCGGCGCGCGGCGCGTTGGTGATAAAGCGCTTGGTGCCGTTGATGACATAGTGGTCGCCGTCGAGCTCGGCCCTGGTCTGCAGCGAGGCGGCATCGGAGCCGGCATTCGGCTCGGTCAGCGCGAACGAGATAATCAGGTCGCCGCTGGCGATGCGCGGCAGGTACTGCTGCTTCTGCTCCTCGGTGCCATCCATCAGGATGCCCTGCGAGCCGATGCCCACGTTGGTGCCAAACACCGAACGGAAGGCAAACGCGGTGTGGCCCAGGTCGTAGACCACATCGCATTCCTGCGACATCGACAGGCCGATGCCGCCGTAGGCCTCGGGGATGGAGATGCCGAACAGGCCCATCTCCTTCATGTCCGCGACGATCTCGGCGGGCACGTCGTCGGTTTCCTCCAGCGTGTCTTCGGCGGGCTTCAGGCGTTCGTCGATGAAGCGCTGCACTGAAGCGCGCAGCAGAGCAAAGGATTCGTGGTCAAGGGCCATGGTGATTCTCCGGGTCAAGCCAGTGCGTCAGTCTGGCCGCCTATGGTACGCCGCTCGCACGATTTGACAATCCACTGGATCTTGGACAGAAGCGTCAATAGAATTTGACAATCGCTGCCGGACAAACGTCGCTCAAGCCCCGGTGACGGACAACAAGCCCGCCACGCCGATGGCCAGCGCCGCCAGCGCATCGCCGGCGATCAGGCCTCCGCCCAGCAGCGACGCCGTGCTCATGTCCTGCGGCAAGCCCTGCCGGGGTGTTGCCGGCCTGGCCACGGCAGCGGCCACGCTCGCCACCACGCCGCCCGCGGCCATCCATCCAGCCGCCGCCAGGTTGACGAAGCCGCCGAACGACGATGCATAGGGCGACGGCAGGATCACTGCATCGAGCACAAAGCCCGCGGCCCGGCCGCTCCGGCTGGCCTGCGCAAAGCGCTGCCACGCCGGCCGGCCGAGGATGGCGCGGCGCAGCAGTGCCGTCGCCAGTCCGATCGCCAGCCCCGTCCCCACCGCCACGTACTGGTCGGCACGGCTGCGCGACAGGCCATGCAGCACGCCCACGATCTTGTACGTCATGGCAGAGGTCCAGCGCGCCGGCTGCTGGTCGGCCCGCAGGTTGGTCTGGTCCAGCGCCAGCACCGGATAGGCTTGCAGGAACAACCGGGCCATCGCCACGGCAACCAGCGCGCCCACGACAATGCCCGCCACCTGGTAGCCAAACTGCACCATGCGGTCACTGCCCAGCCGCCAGCCGGTGGAGCGGTCCTGCTGCATGTCGCTGGCCTCGGCCGTGGCCACCAGCAGGACCGTGGCGGCAATCAGCCCGACATGCGGCGCGCGCAGGCCGGCGGCAGCCATCAGGATCACCGACAGCACGAAGGCCGACGAGATCGGGTTCTGGTCGACCATGCCGACCGAGATGCCGTTGACCAGTGCAAACACCAGCACCAGCAGCACCGCCATCAGCTGGAAGCCCAGCGGCTGCCCGAACCACGCCACGCCCGCCGCCACCGTGGCAGCGCCCCACAGCAGCGCCCAGGCCGCCACCCAGCCCATGCCCGGCCCGCGCCGCGGCGCAGGCCGCCGGGGCGCGCGCCACTGGCGCCACGCCTGCACCAGCAGCAGCCCCACATCGACCAGGGCCGCCCCCATGATCATGCCCAGTGCAATCAGAAAGGTGGCCTTGCGGTACGGCTCGCCCGGCGCCAGCCAGCCCGCGGCGACAAACCACGGCGTCATGGCCCAGCCGGCCAGCCCGCCCACCAGCGCGGCAACGCCCACGCGCGCGCCGACAATCATGCCGGCGCCGAAGGTTGCCGCCGACAGGTCCAGCGCTGCCAGCCACGGCACGCGCGCCGCGCCCAGCCCGCTGGCCAGGCCCAGTGCCATGCCGCCGCCCAGCCGCGCCACTGAACGCCGCAGCAGCGCCGGATCGGTCACCGCGCGCAGGATATTGGCCACCGCCAGCCCCGACGGGAACGTGAGCTGCATCCGGTCCACCAGCAATGGCGTGTACAGCATGCCCACGCCCACGCCGAGCATGCCGATGCACAGCATGTAGAGCACCAGTTGCCACAGCGGCGGCTGCGCCATGCCCAGCCACGCCATCGCCTGCAGCACCACGGCCATGCCACCCATGCCGGCCACCGACGCCGCCGCGGTCTGGATGTAGTTGGCGCCGTGGCGCCCGGACGCCCCATAGCCAGCCGTCACCACCGAGCCAAGGATGCCCGCCAGCACCTGCCCGCCGACAAAGAAGCCCAGCGAGAAATTCATGTACGCGGCCGCGATGCCGCCCAGCGGCCCCAGCACCAGCATGCCAGCCGCGCCCAGCAGCACGTGGTACTGCCAGCTTCCCGGCGGCGGCAGCCAGGTGGCGCGGGGGGCAGCATCGGTCGGGAGCATGGGCATGGTGCAGCGAGTGGGCTGAGGCAGTGTGCCTCTGGCGAAGCATAGGCCAAGGCAGCGCTGCGGCGATGGGCAACAAGCCTGCCCGAGCGTCTGGTCGCCCACGCCGGCCTGCAGGATGAAGAAGGCGCCAGGGACGCCGGCGCCGGATGCTTCAGCGGCGCAGGTTATCCACGTGCGCGCGCGCGCCATCGCGGCGCGCGGCGTCAGCCACTTCGTTGCTGACCACGGTCTGGCCGATCGGCGCCAGCGCAATGCCGGCGAGCTTCAGGTGCTGGATCGCAAACGGGATGCCGATGATGGTCACGAAATTGGCGACCGCCGCCATCACATGGCCGATCGCCAGCCACACGCCGGCAAAGACAAACCACAGCACATTGCCCACCAGCCCCAGCGCGCCGGTGCCGACATCGTCGCGCCCGGTCAGCTCGCGCCGGCTGATGGCCTGCTTGCCGAACGGGAAGAAGGTAAAGCTGCCGATCACGAAGCAGGCCTTGCCCCAGGGAATCCCGATGATCGAGATAAAGGCCAGCAGTCCGGCCAGCCACCAGGCCAGGCCCATCACCACGCCGCCAAGAATGAACCAGAGGAAGTTGCCGATTGCGCGCATGCTGTTGTTTCGCGAGTGAGGAAGAGAACACGCATGATACGCAATGGTGTTGTGCCGGCATGCCTGGGAGGCGGTCGCGGCACCAAAGCGTACCCGTTTCTGCGTGCGTTGCGGGGACGGGCAGAACGGCGCCGCGGGCCGTCTGAAAAACGCGTTCGCCCCTTGCTTATAGGCATATGCCGCGACAGAGGACCGGCCATGAACGCGTCCGCGGGAGGCAAAGCGTACCCGTTTCTGCGTGGTCGCCGCGTGCGCTGTCGCCCTCGGCAAGCCCGGCGCCACGGCGCTAGAATGTGACGTCTGCCAGCTACCCGCACGCCGGCTGCCTGCGGCAGCCGCCACGCTGCCACCCTTCTCCGACTGCACCGCCTGCCCCGCTGTCCCCGCCATGAAGCCCACACTGCTGATCCTCACCCAGGTAGCTGCTCACCACCGCGATGCCATCACCGAACGATTCGAGATCCTCTACGCGCCGGATGCCGAAAGCCGCGCCGCGCAGATCGCCACGCAGGGCGAGCGCATCCGCGTGGTACTGACCATTGGTTCCGCCGGCCTGACCGCGGCGGAGATCGACGCCATGCCGGCGCTGGAACTGGTGTGCGCGCTGGGCGCGGGCTTCGAGAACATTGCCGTGGCCTACGCCCGCGCGCGCGGCATCGCCGTCGCCAATGGCGCCGGTACCAACGACAGCTGCGCGGCCGACCACGCCTTTGCGCTGCTGCTGGCGACCGTGCGCGCCGTGCCGCAGCTGGACGCGGCCACGCGCGCCGGCACCTGGCGCACCGCGCTGCCGCTGCGGCCCAATGTCTCGGGCAAGCGGCTGGGCATTGTCGGGCTCGGCACCATCGGCCGGCGCATCGCCCGGCGTGGCGTGGGCTTCGACCTGGAGATCGGCTACCACAACCGCAAGGCGCGCGAGGACGCGGCGGAGTACCGGTACTTCGACAGCATCGGTGCGCTGGCCGCATGGGCGGACTACCTCGTGATCGCCACGCCGGGCGGGGCGGGTACGCGGCACCTGGTCGATGCGAGCGTGCTGGCGGCGCTGGGGCCGTCCGGGTTCCTTGTCAATATCGCGCGCGGCAGCGTGGTGGATACCAAGGCGCTGGCATCAGCGCTGCGCGACGGCAAGCTGGGTGGCGCGGGGCTGGATGTCTACGAGAGCGAGCCGGCGCCGCCGGCGGTCTTGTTCGACTGCCCGAACGTTGTGCTGACCCCGCATGTGGCTGGCTGGTCGCCGGAAGCCATCACGGCGTCCGTGACGCAGTTCCTGGAGAATGCGCGGCGGCATTTTGCCGGGGAGGGGGTGTTGACGCCGGTGGGGTGAAGTGTCGCTCGGCGGATCCCCCCCACCGCTACCCTTGAGTTGCCTGCATCGATTCAATCTGCATCCCGCATCGGAAACTGACACCGAGTAGCGGGGCAATTCCACTCCCTTTTCAGACTTAGTCCCTAGTTCTGAACCGTCGATCCCCCGAGCATGGCTTGGGCGCGACGAATCGGAGAACGGGATGGATGTGCGACTGCGGGAGCTCCACGGGAGCCGGGACCGTGGCTTTGCACCAGGTTGCCGACGGGCCAACCACTAAAGAACATCGGAACGAAGGAAGCGCGCGCGGCGGCACTGGCCGGGCGCATCACGTTGCATGACGGAATACCGGGATCAAAACGCCAGAATGTGCTGCTCATCGATGACCGGTACGACACCGGCGCTTCGTTGGAGGAAGCCTGCCGGGTCCTGAGAGGTTATGCGAAGGTCGCAAACATCTACGTAGCGACAGTGACATGGTGAGGTGCAACGGATGAGCAAGATCTTTGTAGCCGGCTCGATCAGTATCAAGCAGCTCGATCCCCAGGTCAAAGCGCGCATCGATCGCATTGTCGAGGGCGACCGCACCGTGATCGTAGGCGACGCGGACGGCGCCGACAGCTCCGTCCAAACCTACCTTTGCGGTAAAGGTGTGGCGGAGGCCATCGTCTACTGCAGCGGGCTCGAGCCTCGAAACAACGTGGGCAGCTGGCCCGTGGTTTGTGTCAACGTCAAGCACGCAGAGCCAGGTTCCCGCGCCTTCTTTACTGCGAAGGATGTCGAGATGGCGAAGGCGGCTGACTTCGGGCTGATGATCTGGGATGCCCGAAGCACCGGCACGCTGCGCAACGTCATGGAGATGCTACGGCGCCGGAAGGCTACCGTCGTCTTTGTCGACAAGACCAAATCATTCCTAACCGTACGAGACGTGGAGCAACTCGAGCACCTGCTCTCGTTCATGGCGGAGCCGGCATTGCGCAAGGCTGAAGGGAAGCTCCATTTACTCAGCAGCATCCGCCAGTTGCGGCACGAGCAAGCGGAAATGTTTGGCTGAACTCAGCTAAGCCGGAAACACCACCCTAACCAGCACCCCCGGCCCCGCATCCTCCGGCGCCACCCGCGCGAGGCTCAGGTGGCACTCGGCTGCGGGCCTCTCGCCGCACAGCGATGCTTAATGCGAATCTCGGATTTCCCAACCCAGAACCGGGAAGAATCGTAGACTCAGAGACGAATTCACGCCCCCCAGCTCGTCAATCTACGTGTTAAAAATTATGAACCAATCCATAACTCACGGAGGTTATCGAATTGGACATTAGGAAGCTATACAAGGCCGAACCGCTTGAATCGATATTAAACAAAGCTCTTTTCCGTGGGTCTAGCTATGGCACTGCATTGGCCGTACTATTTGTCATCTTCCATACTGAAATAGAAATCCAAAGGCAATGGCTACCCGTATTAGATAGTGCCTTTGCGCTCAGTGCGTCAATTTTCTTTGCTTATTTTACTCACCTTATATCGACCACTCACCGGGTGATTGATGAGAATCCAGAATATCTCGATGGAAGAACCATTGTCGGACGTCCCAAGAAAATCATTGGATTCCTCTCCTTGCTCGGAATCTTCTTCGGCGGCCTCTATTTCATTGACCTCGCCAACCGATCACGCGACACAGGAATGGCCGCGACGGTCATTGGATTCCTCATGCTTGGATCAAGCCTTGTTCTCTTAATTAATTCAATGCGTGGAATTTCGAAGGAGTAATTTTCGTCCAGCAAAGTACGGTCTCGCCCAACCAACCGGCTTGCCACACGTCTCCCTGACGACCATGTGGCGGGCCATTTTGGGGTCTGCACCTCCCTTGGCAAGCGCTCGAATGCATGGCGGACGGCACCGTTAATCAACCCCAAACACCACCCTGACCCGCAACCCGGGCCCCGCATCCTCCAGTACCACCCGCGCCCCATGCGACTGCGCGATCTCGGCCACGATGGCCAGCCCCAGCCCGCTGCCACCCGTGGGCGCATCGGCCACCCGATAGAAGCGGTCAAACACGCGGGCGCGCTCTTCAGCGGGAATCCCCGGCCCGTTGTCGCTGACCACCAGTTCAACGGTGCGGCCATCGCCGCTGCGGTCCACCTGCACATCGATGCGGCCGCCAGACGGGATATAAGCCAGCGCGTTGTCCAGCAGGTTGGTCAGCAGGATGCGCAACGCATCCGCGTCGCCACGCACCACCGCCGGCGATGCGTCCTCACTGCTGTCCAGCCCGAGGTCGATATTGCGATCCAGCGCGGCCTGCGCCATGTCCGCGACCACGCTTGCTGCCAGTTCGTGCAGCTCCACCGGTTCGTGCGGGGGAATGGCCGCGCCCGGCTCCTGCCGCGCCAGCGTCAGCAGCTGGGCGACGAGATGGGTCAGCCGCTCCAGCCCCTGGCGCAGCTTGCCGATCGCTTCATCACGCGCCGCGCCGTTCCCGGCCCGCTCCACCAGCTGGGCCTGCAGCTGCAGCGCGGCCAGCGGCGTGCGCAGGGCGTGCGCGGCATCGGCGACGAAGGCGCGCTGGGTGTCGATGGCGTGCGAGAGGCGCGCCAGCAGCTGGTTCAGCGCGGCACTGAGCGGCGCGATCTCGTCCGGCATCTGGCGCACGGCCAGCGGCGCCAGCGTGTTGGCGTCGCGCGCACGCACCTCGGTGGCGATCTCGCGCAGCGGGCGCAGGCCGCGCCCCACTGCCATCCACACCAGCCAGCCCAGCAGCGGCAACAACAGCAGCAGCGGCGCCACGGTGCGCAGCGCCATGCGCGCAGCCAGCGTGCGGCGCGCGCTCATCGGCTGCGCGATCTGCACCACGGTGGGCCCCAGCTGCACGCTGTACAGGCGCCATTCGCCCTGCTGGGTGGTCACGTTGGAAAAGCCCAGCTCGGCGCGCGCCGGCAGCGCCGGGTGCGAATGCGACAGGTACAGGCTGCGGCCGGAGCCGTCCCAGATGTGGATGACCACGTCCTCGTCGGCATGCGCGAGGTCGCCGGGCGCGCCCAGGAAGGGCGCCGCCACCGGGTCGGCAAACTGGCTGGGCAGCGCCGCGGCCATCTGCTTCATCTGGTAGTCGAACAGCGCATTGGCCTCCTGCCGCGCCTGTCCGTAGATCAGCGCGGTGGCGATGGCAATGCCGGCAAGCAGGCCCGCGGCCAGCCACCACAGCAGGGTTCGCTGGATGGAGCGCATCAGGGGGTGTCTCCTTCGCCTGCGGACGCCGCATCCCCGTCCAGGCGCGGCACCACATAGCCCACGCCGCGGATATTGCGGATCAGCGCCGCGCCGAACTTCTTGCGCAGCGCGTGGATATAGACCTCGACGGTATTGCTGCCGACTTCGTCGTCCCAGCCATACAGCCGCTCTTGCAACTGCGCCACCGACCACACCTTGCCAGGGCGCGCCATCAGCGCGGACAGCAGCGCGAACTCGCGTGCCGACAGCCGCACCGGCTCGCCGCGACGGGTGGCTTCACGCGTGGCGGGATTGAGCGCGATGTCGCCGTAGGTGACCAGTGGTTCGGCGCGCCCGGCCGCGCGGCGTGCCAGCGCGTGCATGCGCGCGGCCAGTTCCTGCAGGTCGAACGGCTTGACCAGATAGTCGTCAGCGCCGGCGTTCAGCCCCGCGACACGGTCCGCGACGGCGTCGCGCGCGGTCAGGATCAGCACGGGGGTTGGCACGCCGCGCGCGCGCAGGGTGCGCAGCACGTCGAGGCCCGGGCGCCGCGGCAGCCCCAGGTCGAGCAGGACCAGGTCGTAGCACGGCTGCCCTTCCTGCATGGTGCTGGCCGCGGCCAGGCCCGCGTCGCCATCGCGCACCCAGTCGACGGTAAAGCCCTCCTGGCGCAGCGCCAGCTTGACGCTGTCGCCGATCATGGCGTCGTCTTCCACCAGCAGCACGCGCATGGCTAGCCGTTCCGGACTGCGCCGCCGAGACGCTCGGCCAGCGCTTGCGCCAGCCCCGGCAGCGCCGGATGGCTGGCGATGATGACATGGACCGGCACGGCCTCGAGCCAGCCGCGCATGCGGCCCTTGGCGATGAAGCGTTCGGCGAACACCGAGGCCTGCAGTGCGGGCACGAAGCGCGGCAGGATGCCGCCGCCCAGGTAGACCCCGCCGCGCGCACCGAGCACCAGCGCGATGTCGGCGGCAACCGAGCCGAGCAAGCCGAAGAATACGGCCATGGCGCGCTGGCACAGCGGGTCGTTGCGCTCGAAGGCACCCGTGGTGACCTGCGCCGGCAACAGCGGCGCGAGCAAAAGCGTACCCGTTTCTGCGGCCAGTGCGGCATGGATGTGCGACAGGCCGCTGCCGCTCAGGAGCCGCTCGGCCGAGACCCGGCCGACGTTGCGATGCGCCGCGCGCCACGCCACCCATTCGTCGTCAGTATCCGGCATCAGCTCGATATGGCCGCCTTCTCCGGCCAGCGCCACGGCCTGCCCGCCCGGCGCCGGCACCAGGCCGGAGACGCCCAGCCCGGTGCCGGGCCCGACCAGCGCCAGCGGCGCGGTGCGCACGGCGGCGCCGGCACGCACCTGCGCCAGCCCGGCGGCAGGCAGGTGCGGCAGCGCCAGCGCCAGCGCGGTGAAGTCGTTGATGGCCACCAGCGTCTGCAGCCCGAGCGCGCGCCGCATGCCGTCGATCGAGAACGACCAGTTGTGGTTGGTAAGACGGACCTGGTCGCCGGTCACCGGGTTGGCCAGGCCGATCGCCGCGTGGCGCGGCGCGGGCCGTCCCGAGGCGGCGAGGCCGTCGAGGAACTGGCCCAACGCGGCTTCCAGCGACGGAAAATCGGCCACCTTCAGCGCAGACACCGGCCCGATCTGCATGGGCGCGGTTTCCAGGGCAAAACGCACGTTGGTGCCGCCGATATCGCCGAGCAGGCGGGGAAAGTCAGCAAGGGAGGATGCAGTGGTGGCCATGGCGTCGGGTATCGCTCCTCTTGGGATTCAGCGCGGTCAGGTCCTGAACACGTCTAACCCGTGCCGGTGCCGCGACAGCACCAGGCTGACCGGCAAGGCCGGCGTCGGGCCCTGCAGGGCGCGTTCGAACACCTCGGCCTTGGCCGCGCCGGACACCGACAGGAACACGCGCTCGGCGGCCAGCAGCGCCGCCAGGTTCAGCGTGATGCGGGCATGCGGCGCGACCGACGGGTGCGTGATCCCGTAGCCCGGCTGGGGCTCGCTCAGCGCGCTCTGCAGTTCAGGCGCATCCGGGAACAGCGAGGCGGTATGGCCGTCCTCGCCCATGCCCAGCACGACCACGTCGGGCTGGCGAAAGGCGCTGTTGGCGCGCGCCACCGCCTGCGCGGGAGCGGCAACGTCCTGCGCATCGGCAATCAGCGGCACGAAGGCGGCACTCGCGGCGGCTTCGCGCAGCAGGTGCGCGCGCACCAGGGCGGCGTTGCTGTCCGCGTGGTCGGGCGGCACCACGCGCTCGTCGACCAGCGTGATGGTCACCGCTTCCCAGCGCACGTGCCGATGGCGCAGCCGCTCGAACATTGCCACGGGCGAGCGTCCGCCCGAGACGGCCAGCACCGCCCAGCCCTTGACGCGGATGGCGAGCTCCAGCGCATTGCCGATGGAGATGGCCAGCGCTTCGGCCTGGTCCATGGCGGTGGGATGTTCAAACAGGCGCATGATGGTTTCCTTGGCGATTCTGCGTGCGCATGGCTCAGGCTTCCTCGTGCCACAGCCCGCCGTCGCGCGACATCAGCGCCGACGACGCGGCCGGCCCCCAGGTGCCGGCGGTATAGGGCTTGGGCGGCACGGTGCTGGCTTCCCAGGTATCGATGATGGGTTCGACCCAGCGCCAGGCCTGCACCTGCTCGTCGCGGCGCACGAACAGGCCCAGCCGGCCGCGGATCACGTCCAGCAGCAGCCGTTCGTAGGCGCCGGCGCGGCGCACCTTGAACGAGTTGGCGAAGTCCAGGTCGAGCGAGGTCGGCGTCAGTTCCAGCGTGTCGCCGGGCTGCTTGACCAGGCAGTACAGGCGGATGCTTTCCTCGGGCTGCAGCTGGATCACCAGCCGGTTCTGCGGCGACAGCGTCAGCGGCCGCGGGAAGATCGCGTGCGGCACGTCGCGGAAATGGATCACGATCTCGGCCACGCGCGACTGCATGCGCTTGCCGGTGCGCAGGTAGAACGGCACGCCTTCCCAGCGCCAGTTGGCAATCTCGGCCTTGATCGCGACAAAGGTCTCGGTGCGGCTGTCGGCCGCAATGCCCGCTTCGTCGAGGTAGCCCGGCACCGGCTTGCCGCCGATGGCGCCCGACTTGTACTGGCCGCGCACGGTCTTTTCGGCCACGTCCTGCGGCGTGATCGGCCTGAGCGCCTTCAGGATCTTGATCTTCTCGTCGCGGATGGCGTCTTCGCTGAGGCTGGCCGGCGGCTCCATCGCCACCATGCACAGGAGCTGCAGCAGGTGGTTCTGCACCATGTCGCGCAGCGCGCCGGTGCGGTCGTAGAAGTCGCCGCGCGTTTCCACGCCCAGTTCTTCGGCGATGGTGATCTGCACGTCCTGCACCCACTCGCGCCGCCACAGCGGCTCGAACAGCGCGTTGCCGAAGCGGATCGCCATCAGGTTCTGCACCGACTCCTTGCCCAGGTAGTGGTCGATGCGGTAGATCTGCTCTTCGGCGAAGAACTTCGCCACCGCCGAGTTGATGGCCTCGTTCGATTCGAGGTCATGCCCCAGCGGCTTTTCCAGCACGATGCGGACGTTGGGCGCCTGGCGCGTATTCAGGCCGGTGCGTGCCAGCTGCTCGCAGATTGACACGAACAGGTGCGGCGCCGTGGCCAGATAGCACACCACCACTTCTGGCTTGCGTGCGAGCACCTGCCCGGCCAGTGCATCGAAATGCGCCGGCACGCGTGCATCAGCCTGCACGTAGACGATACGCGCGCAGAACCGGTCCCATGACTCCGGCGGCGCATGGGCCAGCGCGGGACGCACGGTCTGCTCCAGCGAGGCGAGGTAGTCCGCGGTAGAGAGCGGCTGGCTGCCGGTGGCGAGGATGCGCGCGGCCGGATGCAGCAGGCCCGCGTGGTGCGCATCGAACAGGGAAGGCAGCAGCTTGCGCCGCGCCAGGTCGCCGGTGCCGCCGAACAGCACCATGTCGAAATCAGGCATGCTCACCCTGAACTCCTTTAGCGTGGAAGACCCGCCATGGAAGGCGCGCGTTGTGGCCAGTTTACGTGACTCGCCAGCACTTGGCGAGGCGCAGGCCGCGGCACATGCCATGGCATGTGCATGACCGAAGCGCGAAGCGTACCCGTTTCTGCGTGCGTCGCGCAGGGGTCGTGCGGTGCGCGGCAAAGTGCGCTAGGCTGAAAGCTCCCCCGCAGGAGAACCCCATGCCACGTCATCCAGTGCTCGAGCGGGTCACCGCCCGCATCGTCTCCCGCAGCGCCGCCTCGCGCCAGGCGTATCTTGAGCGCACCCGCGCCATGGCCGGACAGAAGGTCGAACGCGCGCAGCTTTCCTGTACCAACCTGGCCCACGCGGTGGCCGCCATGCCGGACGCCGCCAAGATCCGGCTCAAGGCCGACGAGCGGCCCAACCTGGCGATCGTCTCGGCCTACAACGACATGCTGTCGGCGCACCAGCCGCTGGCGGCCTTCCCGCAGTGGCTCAAGGAAGCGGCGCTCGAGGCCGGCGGCACCGCGCAGTTTGCCGGCGGCACGCCCGCGATGTGCGACGGCGTCACGCAGGGTCAGGACGGCATGGACCTGTCGCTGTTCTCGCGCGACGTGATCGCGCTGGCCGCGGCCGTGGCGCTGTCGCACCAGATGTTCGATGCCGCGCTGTACCTGGGCGTGTGCGACAAGATCGTGCCCGGCCTGGTGATGGGCGCGCTGTCCTTCGGCCACCTGCCGGCGGTGTTCGTGCCGGGCGGGCCGATGACCACCGGCATCAGCAACGACGAGAAGGCGCAGACGCGCCAGCGCTACGCCGAAGGCAAGATCGGCCGCAAGGAACTGCTCGAGGCCGAGACCCGCTCCTATCACGGCCCCGGCACCTGCACCTTCTACGGCACCGCCAATTCCAACCAGATGCTGATGGAAATGATGGGCCTGCACCTGCCGGGAACGGCCTTCGTCAACCCCAACACGCCGCTGCGCGAAGCGCTGACGCGAGAGGCCGCGCGCCAGGCGCTGAAGCTGGTGCACGGCGGCGAACGCTATACGCCGGTGGCCGAGGTGCTGGACGAGCGCGCCTTCGTCAACGGCATCGTCGGGCTGCTGGCCACGGGCGGCTCCACCAACCACACCCTGCACCTGATCGCGATGGCGCGCGTGGCCGGCATCGTGCTGAGCTGGGATGACTTCGACGAGCTCTCGGCCGTGGTGCCGCTGCTGGCGCGCGTGTACCCGAACGGCAAGGCCGACGTGAACCAGTTCCAGGCAGCCGGCGGCCTGCCGGTGGTGATCCGCGGGCTGCTGGCGCTCGGCCTCGTGCACGACGACGTGACCACCATCGTCGGCCACGGGTTGCAGGACTACACGCGCGAACCCGTGCTGCGCGACGGCAAGCTGACATGGATCGACGGCCCGGCCGCGCCGCTCGACGACAGCATCGTGCGCGGTGCCGACGCGCCCTTCGCCCCGGACGGCGGCATCAAGCTGCTGGACGGCAAACTGGGCCGCGCGGTGATCAAGACCTCGGCGGTCAAGGCCGAGCACCAGGTGGTCGAGGCACCGGCAATCGTGTTCGCGCATCAGGACGATGTGCTGCACGCGTTCAAGCGCGGCGAGCTGGAACGCGACTTCGTCGCGGTGCTGCCGTGGCAGGGCCCGGCCTCGTGCGGCATGCCCGAGCTGCACAAGCTCACGCCCACGCTGACGGTGCTGCAGGACCGCGGCTTCCATGTGGCGCTGGTGACCGACGGGCGCATGTCGGGCGCGTCGGGCAAGGTGCCGGCGGCCATCCATGTCTGCCCCGAGGCGCTGCACGGGGGGGCGATCGGACGCGTGCGCAGCGGCGACATGATGCGCGTCGATGCGCCCGCGGGCGTGCTCGACGTGCTGGTGCCGGATGACGAATGGCAGGCGCGCGCGCCGGCCCGCCCGGACTTGAGCGCCAATCGGCATGGCGTGGGCCGCGACCTGTTCGCCACCTTCCGCCGCCATGTCAGCACCGCGGAGAGCGGTGCCTGCACGCTGTTTTCGGACGAGAGCGAGGGTGACAATGCGGCCGCCGGGGCCAACGAGGCCACCAAAGGCCACGCACCGGTGGAGGGCTAGCCCAGGTGCTGCACCGGCTGGCGCGGAGCCGCGCCAGCCGGGCGCGAGGCACCGGTCGATGGCGTGCTGTCGGCCACCTTCACCGCTTCAGGTACAGAGGCGGCGCCCGGCACATGCAGTTCCTGGATCGGCACCGCCAGCTTGCTGCCTGCCTGTTCCAGCACGTGCTTGATGCGCTCGTAGAACGCGAAGCGTACGTTCCAGTAGTCGCCGTTCGAGGTCCAGTAGCGCACGTTGAGCGTGATGCCCTGCTGCGTGTAATTGACCACCATGGTCTCGGGCCTGGGCTCGGCCAGCAGGCGCGGCTCGCGCGCCAGCATCGCGCGCAGCGCTTCCAGGCTGCGCTGCACGTCGCTGTCGAAGGTCACGGTGAACTCGATGTCCGCGCGCCGCGTGGCGTTCTCGCTGTAGTTGGTGATGGCGCTGCCCCACAGCTTGCCGTTGGGCACGCGCAGGCAAACGCCGTCGAAGGTGGTCAGCTCGGTCATGAAGAGCCCGGTTTCGCGAACCGTGCCGGCCACGCCTTGCGCATCGATATACTGGCCCACGCGGAACGGACGCAGCAGCACCAGCATGATGCCGGCGGCAATGTTCTGCAGCGTGCCCTGCAGCGCCAGCCCGATGGCCAGGCCCGCTGCGCCGAGCATGGCGATGATGCTGGCGGTCTGCACGCCAAATTGCGACAGCACCAGCACGATGGTCAGCACGCGCACCGTCCACTGCAGCGCGTTGGACAGCAGCGGGCGCATGGTGGCATCGACATGGGTGCCGCTGAGCGCGCGCCGCGCCGCAGTGGCGACGCGGGCCGACAGCCACCAGCCGGCAATCAGGATCAGCAGCGCCGCCAGGCAGTTCATGCCCTGGTTGATGGCGAACTGGACCAGGTAGGTCCAGCCCGCCTCGACTTTGTTGGCATCGATGAATTTGAGGTCCATGGGAGCGGCTCCGCTTGCGGTTGTTGTCGGGGTTCTTGACGGTGCTGGCAATGCGTACCCGTTTCTGCGTGCTGCAGCGGGTGTTCGGCGGCGTCTTCCGGCCACCATGCACGAACATCAAGTTGACAAATTAATGAATGTTGAATGCGTGATGTCAGACGATCACTGACAAAGAGAAAAAACGCCACAGAGAAGGGGACAAGCGGAGCGGGATTTGGTTTCCCGGGATTTCAGGGCGGGTCCCGCGGTATCGGCGCCAGGCCTTGCGCCGTAACGGCTGGCGCCGGATCAGCCGATGCTGGCAGCGTGGGACGCGCCCGCGCGCCAGACGCCTGGCGTCACGCCGAACGTGGCGCGAAAGCGATGGCTCAGGTGGCTGGCCGAGGCAAACCCGGCGCGGGCGGCCACCTCATGCAGCGGTTGGCGTGGGTTGGCCAGCAGGCGCTGGGCCCGCTCCAGCCGCGCGCGCAGGATCCAGGCATGGGGCGGCATGCCGATCGAGACCCGGAACATGCGCGCGAAATGGAACTCGGACAGCCCGGCCAGGGCGGCCAGTTCGCCCAGTGTGGGGTTGTCGCCGGGGTGGCTCTCGATCCAGTCGAGCACGGTGCGCCGGGCCTGCGCCGACAGGCCGCCACGCCAGTCCGCCGGCGCGGCGCGCCCGGCGTGGGTCAGCACCAGGTGGCTGACCGCCTCGTGCGCCAGCGCATTGCCGGCCATGCGGGCGTCGGGCTGGCCCCAGTCCAGCGCGGCAAGCCGCTGGCTCAGGCCGAACAGGTAGGGATCGTCGGCAAAGGTCAGGTCGCGCAAGGCCACCGCGCGCGGCTCGCGGTCGAGCAGGCGCACGCAGTGCCAGGCCAGGAATTCGGGGCGGAAGTACAGGTGCAGGAAGCGCTGCGCGCCGCCCACGTGCCAGCGCGACTCATGGTCGGCGGGCAGCAGGCACAGCCGGCCCGGCGCGCCCTTGTTGCCGGGCTGGTCGCGCCGGTAAGTGGCGTGCCCGCCTTCCAGGTAGACCGACATGGTGTGGTGGCCGGGCTGCGCATAGCCGGTGCTGTCGTACCGGTTGCGCCACAGCGCCACGCCCAGGCCATCGCCCAGCGCGGCGGCGCGCTCCAGCGACGCGCGCGAGCCGCTGAGCGCGGCGAATACCGCGTGGCGCTGGAGCGGATCGGTCGGCATGGACATGGGTTACGGGCGTTGGAAGGGGTGCGGCCGGGGTCGGCGTGCGCCACTTTCAGCGACGAAAGTTGGCGCGCGAGCCTCGACTATACCGCCCGCAGCCCCCAATCCGCGCACGCAGAAACGGGTACGCTTTGCGTGGTTCGCGGTCCGTTTGCGCGCCGCTCAGGCCGAGTGGTCGTGCAGCTTGTCGCGCGACGCCAGCGCGGGGAACAGGCGCATCCACACCGCCACCACCAGCAGCGTGCCGACGCCGCCCAGGATCACCGCTCCCACCGGGCCGAAGAGCGCCGCGGTGACGCCGGACTCGAACTCGCCCAACTGGTTGGACGCGCCGATGAAGACCGAGTTGACGGCGCCGACGCGCCCGCGCATGTCGTCCGGCGTATCGAGCTGGACCAGCGTGGAGCGCACCACCACGCTGATCATGTCCGAGGCCCCAAGCACCACCAGCGCCGCCATCGACAGCGGCAGCCAGGTCGACACGCCGAACACCACCGTGGCGACCCCGAACACCGCCACCGCGGCGAACATGATGCGCCCGGCGCGCCGGTTCAGCGGATGGCGCGCCAGCCACAGCGCCATGGCGAGCGCGCCGATGGCCGGCGACGAGCGCAGCAGCCCCAGGCCCCAGGGCCCGGTATGCAGGATGTCGCGCGCGTAGATCGGCAACAGCGCCGCGGCGCCGCCCAGCAGCACCGCGACCATGTCCAGCGAGATCGCCCCCAGCAACACCGGGCGGCCGCGGATATAGGCAAAGCCGGCAAAGACAGTGCGCACGCTGACCGGCGCGGTCAGCCGCTGCGCGGCCTGGCGCAGCGTGATGCCGCTCACCAGCACGGCCGCGATCGCAAACAGGGTCGCGCTCAGCGTGTACACCATGCCCGGGCCTGCCACATAGGCAAAGCCGCCGATGGCCGGGCCGATGATGATGGCGGTCTGACCGGCCGAGCTTGCCAGCGCCACGGCGCGCGGCAGCAGGCGCGGCGTCACCACGCTGGGCAGCAGCGCCTGCAGCGTGGGATTCTCGAACGCGCGCGTGGCCCCGATCAGCGCGACGAAAACAAAGATGAAGTGGCTGTCGATCCAGCCGTTCAGGCTGGCTGCCGCCATCCCCGCGGCCAGCAGTGCCTCGATCGACTGGCAGGTGCGCACGATCCGGCGCCGGTCGAAGCGGTCGGCCACATGGCCCGACATCAGGATCAGCCCCACCGACGGCAGGAACTGCACCAGCCCGACCATGCCCAGCATCAGCGGGTCGCGCGTCAGGTCGTACATCTGCCAGCCCACTGCCACGGTAAAGATCTGGTAGCCAATGGTGGTACACAGGCGCGCGAACCAGTAGCGGCGGAAAACGGCGTCGCGGAATACGCTGTCCGGCTCGGCGGCCGGGACGGTGGCAGGAGAAGACATGGGTGCGAGAGCGAGGCGGGGATTGTTGCGCACCGCCCCGGGCCACGGTGCCACTGTGGACGCGCGACCAGGGTTTGCGGTGCACAAAGGGGAGATTCTAAAGCGCATGCTTAATACCTGCATACAGATGGGCACAAACGCACACCAAAAAGCGGTGAGATATCCGAGTCGCCGTGCCCTTTCGGATTCGGGCGCCCAGTAGCGGGGTGCCAGCACCCGGCAAGCAAAACGGCTCGCAATGGCGAGCCGTTTTGCTTTGCATGCGCAGCGCGATCAAACGATCTCGCGCGTCTCCAGGAATTGCAGCTCCGGGAACCGCTCCTGCGTCAGGCGCAGGTTCACCATGCTCGGCGCCAGGTAAACATGGTCGCCGGCCCCATCCAGCGCCACGTTATGTCCCGCCTTGGCGATCAGCTTCTCGATCTCCGCGGGGGTGCCCTTGAGCCAGCGCGCGGTCGCGCATTCATGCGATTCGAAGATGGCGTCGACACCGTACTCGTGCTCGAGGCGGTGCGCGACCACATCGAACTGCAGGATGCCCACGGCACCCAGCACCAGGTCGTTGGAGGCAAGCGGGCGGAACATCTGCGTGGCGCCCTCCTCCGCCAGCTGCTGCAAGCCCTTTTGCAGCTGCTTGACCTTGAGCGGGTTGTTCAGGCGCGCGCGGCGGAAGAATTCCGGCGCGAACGACGGGATGCCGGTGAACTTGAGCGGCTCGCCCTCGGTGAAGACATCGCCCAGGCGGATGGTGCCGTGGTTGGGCACGCCGATGATGTCGCCGGCATAGGCCTCTTCCGTGGTATTGCGGTCCTGCGCCATGAAGGTGATGGCGTTGTTGATCGCCACGGTCTTGCCCGCCGACACGTGCAGCAGCTTCATGCCGCGCTCGAAGCGGCCCGAGCACACGCGCACGAAGGCGATGCGGTCGCGGTGGCGCGGGTCCATATTGGCCTGAATCTTGAAGACGAAGCCGGTAAACCTGGGCTCCTGCGGCTCGACCACGCGCGAATCCGTATTGCGCGCCAGCGGCGGCGGCGACAGTTCGCACAGCGCGTCCAGCAGCGACTGCACGCCGAAGTTATTGATGGCCGAGCCAAAGTAGACCGGGGTCTGCTTGCCGTTGAGGAAAGCTTCCTTGTCGAAGGTATGCGAGGCGCCGCGCACCAGTTCGATCTCGATGCGCAGCTCTTCGGCCTGGCTGCCCAGGATGCGGTCCAGTTCCGGATTGTCCAGCCCGTCCAGGATCGCGGCCGTGCCCTTGTCGCCATGCGGGTCGAACAGCTGCACCTTGTCGTCGATCAGGTGGTAGACGCCGCGGAAAGCCTTGCCCATGCCGATCGGCCAGGTCATCGGCGCGCACTGGATCTGCAGCACGTCCTCGATCTCGTCGAGCAGCTCGATCGGCGAGCGGCCCTCGCGGTCAAGCTTGTTGATGAAGGTCAGGATGGGCGTGTCGCGCAGGCGGCAGACGTTGAGCAGCTTGATGGTCTGCGCTTCCACGCCGTTGACGGAGTCGATCACCATCACCGCGGAGTCCACCGCGGTCAGCGTGCGGTAGGTGTCTTCGGAGAAGTCCTCGTGCCCCGGCGTGTCGAGCAGGTTGACGATGTTCTCCTGCGCCTTGCCGTCCCGGGTGTCACGGCGGTAGGGGAACTGCATCACCGAGGAGGTCACCGAGATGCCGCGCTGCTTTTCCAGCTCCATCCAGTCGGAGGTGGCATGGCGGTCGGCCTTGCGCGCGCGCACCTCGCCCGCGACCTGGATGGCGCCGCCGAACCACAGCAGCTTTTCGGTCAGGGTGGTCTTGCCCGCGTCCGGGTGGGAGATGATGGCGAAGGTGCGTCGACGCGCAATTTCAGAAACGAGCGAGCTCACGGCAGCGGAGTTTGACTGGGAAATATTGGATGGCCCGGCGGGTGGCCGGGACCAGGACCGGCAGCGCCGCAGGCGGCGACGGGGCCGGGCACTGCGGGCACGCGAAGGGAATGGGGCGTTATTTTACCGGTTTGGGCGCCGCTACGGGATTTGCGCTGTCCCGAGGGCCTGTTCAGGCCCCCGCCTATTCGGCCAGCTTGTCCGCCGGCTTGCCGCGCAGGCTGCCGAACTGCAGCGCGTACTGGCGCGTCAGTTCGGCGCCGAAAAAGAAAATCTGTGCCGAATAATACACCCACAGCATCAGCGCCACCACCGAGCCCGCAGCGCCGTACGACGAAGCCACGGCGCTATTGCCCAGGTACAGGCCGATCAGCCGCTTGCCGGCTGAGAACAGCAGCGCGGTGATGACCGCACCCATGGTCACGTCGCGCCAGGCGATGCGTGCATTGGGCAGCATCTTGAAGATCACGGCGAACAGCGCGGTCACCACGGCAAAGGAAAACAGCGTGGAAATCACATCGGCCACCGGCGCAAACCACGACTGCGTCCATAACTGGCCCCAGAGCCGCTCGATCACCGCCAGCGCGGCATTGACGATCAGGGACACCAGCAGCATGAAGGCCAGCACCAGCACCAGGCTGAACGACAGCAGGCGCGTGCGCAGCAGTTGCTGCCAGCCGGCCGTTGCGGGCACCGGCACATGCCAGATGTCATCCAGGCTGCTCTTGAGTTCGGCAAAGGCACTGGTGGCGCCCACGAACAGGATGCCTGTCGCGATCAGTGCCGCCATGCCGCTGCCGCCGGCGCGGTGCGTGGCGGCGAGTATTTCCTGGATGGCGGCGGCGCCCTGGTCGCCCACCAGGTCTTTAAGCTGCGTGAAAATTTCGCCGCGCGCCGCCTCGGCGCCGAAGAACAATCCGGCGATCGAGATCACCAGCACCAGGACCGGCGCCAGCGAGAACAGCATGTAGAAAGACAGCGCGGCGCCTTTGCTGGCGGCGCGGTGCGCGAACCACTGGTTGATGGCGGCGCCGACCACGCGCAACGTGCGCGTGCCGGTGTGGCGGTCGGGCAGCCAGTGCGGGCGAAGCTTGCGCGGCTGCGGCACGCTGGCGGCAGGAGAGGACGGGGGATCGGTCTTGTCGGTCACGGCCTTGTGCTGGCGCGATCCGCGTGCGGAGCGCGTGTGCGTTGCGCCTGCCTGCGTGGCGCGGTGTGTGTGGCGGACTCTGCGTTCATCATACTGCGCATTGCGCGGGTTGCCCAATCGGAAGCACGGGGCGACGCCCTGACCGGCGCACCGGGCTGCGCCCCGGGGACGACCTGCTACAGTTAGACTAGGCAAACCTGCCGGCGCATCCGATGCCAGCGCGCCGGCGCAAGGAGGCACCCGTGACCTGCAATCTCCGCACACGCCCCGCGGCCGTGCTGATGATCGTCGCAGTGCTGGGCTGCGCCGGCTGCGAACGCAGCCAGCCGGGTCCCAAGCCCATCTCCGGCACCGCGTCCAGCGCCCTCCCGGGTGCGCCGGCCACGCCCGCCACGCCCACTGCCCCTGACGCCCCACACGCCTCCGCATCGGGCCAGCCACGCTGACACCACGCTCGCCGGCATCCCCAGGGCGTACCCGTTTCTGCGTGGCGACGCCAGCGTGATCTGGGCCTCAGTTCCGATTCGCGCACCAACCCTGGGGGCAAGACTGATGTAACGCCTGTTTCAAGCGTGCAACGGGTTGCAAGACCATGGCGAGAGGCGCCGTGCGGTGGGGCAATCGTCCACCCAGTGCGCGCAAATGGCGTCCCACGCCGTGCCGGCGTGGCCGCCAGGCGCGCCAACCGCGTTGCAACGGCGAAACCAATTGGTCCGCCACCGCGCTCCGGCGCGCGCCCGGCTGTACGGTGCGGTCTGCAAACCCGCATGGCACAAGCCTTTGCGGTCCTTGGCACACTTGTCGCTCTGCCTCCGGCAAGGGCTGGCTTGCCTGCGCCCGCCTCTGTTCAGATCCAACCTTGCACGCAGGAGAAACCCAGCCATGCGTCATCCCCCCTCCCGCATGACGGCTCGCCGGCGCGCTTACCGCCTGGCCGGCCCGCCGCCGTCAGAGGTGGACTTGCTGTCGTCGCCGCTGCTGCCCTATCCGCGCGCGCGCGCGCCGCAGGTTGCGCGTGCCGCCCAAGGTGCCGCCTGCGCGGCGACCCGGGGACCCGCGCAGGCCAGGCTTGCGTTTCGCCGCCATGAGGGCAAGCGGCGCGCTTAGCTGCCGGCACGGCAATGCCGCGGACAAGGAACAAACGGGCACGCGAGCCAGCGTATCCGCGAGAATTTGGTGCTCCGTCCCCCGGCGGTCACCTTTTTTTTCCACAGGGAGGCGTGGACATGAAAGCCGTCATGCTTGCCGTCGCGCTGGCCGTCTGCTCGAGCGGTGCGGCCGGGGCCAGCTATGCGTGGTTCGACCTCCCCGACGCAGCCAGCGCCAACAGCCACGCCGCCGTCAGCAACGATGTCTATGTGCGCGGCTTCGGCTGGGCCTGGGGGGAACTGCAGTTGTCCCCGGACACGCCGGTCGGCGACGCGCTGCCGCAGACCGAGCGGCACGCGCGCGACAGCCTGCGCTGCCGCGACGTCGTGCCGTGGCGCCAGCCAGATGAAAGCGGGTTGCCGCGCCCTGCGCGCGGCAAGATCAGCATGAACCTCGCCTCGGGGTCCGCGCAAGCGCCCACTGGCGGGTTCGCGGGCGGGACGGGGGCCGCGCGGCCCCTGGGGGTTGTGCGCTGACGTGCCAGCCGGCACGGGGAAAGGCGGAAGCGGCGGGCGGACGTCGGCGCTTCCCCTTTCCCACAGGCGCCTCGGAACAGACCGGTACCGCCTGGCATCGGTCTGCCCCTGTTGCACCTCTTCTATTCGCCGGCCGCGTGGCTCTCCACACGAATATTGTGCTTGTGCATGAGCCGGTACAGGGTCACGCGCGACACATTGAGTTCGCGCGCGGCCGGCACCACGTGAAAACCGTGGCTGGCCATCACGGTGCGAATTGCCTCGCGCTCGGCCTCTTCGCGGATCGCGTCGAGGGTCTTGCGCGGCAACTCCGCCCCGCCATGCAGCTGCAGGTCTTCGGCGGTGATCTTGCGGTTGTCGGTCATCACGATGGCGCGGCGCACGCGGTTGATCAGCTCGCGCACATTGCCCGGCCAGGCGTATTGCATCATCGCCTGTGTGGCGCAGGTGGAGAAGCCGCGGATGCGCCGGTGCGCCTCGTGCCCGTGCTCGGCCAGCACCGCGTTGGCCAGCAGCAGGATGTCTTCGCCGCGCTCGCGCAGCGCCGGGATGGTCAGCGTCAGCACGCACAGCCGGTGGAACAGGTCCGAACGGAAGCGCCCGTCGGTCTGCGCCGCCACCAGGTCCACGTGCGTGGCCGAGATGATGCGCAGGTTCAGCGGGATCGACTGGTGTCCGCCCAGGCGGGTGATCATGCCCTGCTGCAAGAAGCGCAGCAGCGCCACCTGGCTTTCCAGCGGCAGGTCGCCGATTTCGTCCAGGAACAGCGTGCCGCCCTGCGCCTGCTCGATCCAGCCGATCTTGCGCTGATTCGCGCCGGTGAACGCGCCCTTCTCGTAGCCGAACAGTTCGGACTGCACCAGGTGCGAGGGAATCGCGCCGCAGTTGATCGCGATGAACGGGCCCTTGCGCCGGCTTGACGCTTCGTGGATCGCCTGCGCAGCCAGCTCCTTGCCGGTGCCGGACTCGCCGGAGATGAAGACCGGCGCTTCGTTGTGCGCCACCTTGGCCAGCGAGCGGAACATCGCCCGCATGGCGGCGCATTCGCCGATCATGGTGCCGCGCGACGCGCTCTCCTGTGGACGCGTGCCATGCAGCAACGCCATGCCCTGCGCATGCCGCAGCGTGTACAGCAGATCCGGCATCGAGAACGGCATGCGCACGTAATCGACACAGTAATCGCGAATCAGCTGGCGCACGCGCTCATGCGCAAGCATCGCATCAGAGGTGATGGCGACCCAGGTGACATGCAGGTGCTGCAGCGCCTGTTCGAGTTGCGCGACCTCGGCCTCGCTATACTCGGACTGCAGGTCGATCACGCCAGCCGTTGGCGGGCAGGCGCGCACCACGCGCTCGGCGTCGCGAATCTGCTGCACGCGGCGGATTTCCCATTCGGTACCGCTACCGGACAGGTCAAAACCAAAATCTTCATGACGCGACACGACCACGATCTGTGCAGTGCGTGACGCCTTGCACAGTCGGTCCATCACGATCTCCCGGACGTTAGGCTTGTTCTTGGTTCGGGCACCCGTGGCCGCCGACGCGGCGCGCGGCCGTGGCGGTCGGTGGGGCTGAACTGGCAGCGGGCATGCTCCCGCGGTCGACGTCGGTGTCACGAGCTGGACAGACTGCGGGATGCTTCGTCAGGCGCGCCCGGATAATCCGTGCCTGGCTGGAGCTGCTCGCGGATGCGCCGCCGCACCGCCTCCTTCTCGCGCATCAGTTCCACGCGCGGCGCCTGCGGCGACTGGCCGGAATACTGAAAGTAGAGCGTCTTGTAGGTCAGCTGGCTCAGCATCCATTCCTGCAGCAGCGAGCGCTGGCGCGCCAGCTCTCCTTCGAGCAAACGATGGCGGCGCAACAGGTTTGCCACGGCCGCACGGGCGCTGACGCTCAGTTCGCTGCCGTCGGCAAGCAGGGCGTCCAAATCGGCGGTGGCGGACTCGCGCACGGCCCGCCTGGCGGGCACTTCGCCTGCGGCTTCCCCCACGGCAGCCCAGGCATGATGGATGGATCGGATGGATTGGTTACTGGACTCCCTGACAGGCCCGATGGCGGGTCGCCGGATTTCTCCTGCGGTCATGATGATCCCCGTTGAACAACATCCCCCGGCACTACACGTCTGCGGTTACCACTTGTCAGTCTTGGACTTTTCTTTTCTGCGTGGCGCGCGTATTTTCCGCACGCTCCCGGATGGTGGCCCACGCCGCCTTTGCTGGCGGTCTGATCCCGAAAGGTCCCCGGATCCGGCGGACGGTGTCGAAGCGATTTCGGTCTGCTCCGGCATCCTGCCGCATGCACCGGAGTCAAGAAGGGGCGCTTGCCGCGCCCCTCTTTGCCACGTCTATAGTTCAGTGCATTTGCGGCGGTTTGTCCAGCCCCGTGTGGGTGACTTACAGCCAATCTCATCCTTTGGTATGAGCCCCCGCGCACACTTGCGGATGCGCTGGCAAACGCACCCCTCGCGCTTTGCGCCCAGCCCGATGGCCCAACCATATTACGCAGAAACGAGTACGCTTTGACACCCCACGTGTGGCGGGTCAGGGTCAGGCGCCACGAACCTGGCCACCTGAACAAGCACGCAGAAACAGGTACGCCGGGCAATCGGGAGCCTCCGTCAACGGCACGCAGAAACAGTACGGGCGACGGGTCCCTGTCATCGGAGCGCCGTCGAGGCGACATCATTGCGCCATGAAAACAGGGCAGCCAGCGCCGTAATGCCGTTCAGTTGGCGACTGTCGTTTCCGCGCTGGCGGGAACCCAGTGACTTCATCCCCGAAGGGGACGTGAAAGACGCTGGATTCCCGCCTGCGCGGGAATGACGGTAGGGCTTGAGACCTTAACTGAACGGCATTACAGCCAGCGCCGCCCTTCCGCATCCATCCGGCTGCCACCCGCCGGCCAGCGCTCAGTGCCCCGGCAGATAGTAGAACTTGAAGATGAACACCGCGGCGATGATCCACACCATCACCGGCACGCCGCGCGCGCGCCCGGTCAGCAGCTTGAGCACGGCGTAGCTGATAAAGCCGAACGCGACACCGTTGGCGACCGAATATGTGAACGGCATGCCCAGCGCGGTCATCACCGCGGGCACGACCTCGGTGACGTCGTTCCAGTCGATCTCCAGCAGCTCGCGCAACATCAGGCAGGACACATACAGCAGCGCGGGCGCTGTGGCATAGGCCGGCACCGTGCCCGCCAGCGGCGCAATGAACAGCGCCGCAAGAAACAGCACCGCCACCGTCACCGCCGTCAGGCCGGTGCGCCCGCCCGCCTGCACGCCGGACGCGCTTTCGATATACGCGGTCGTGGACGACGTGCCCAGGAACGAGCCCGCCATGATCGCGGTGCTGTCGGCCATCAGCGCCTTGTTCAGCCGGTCCATCTTGCCGGCCTTGAGCAGGCCCGCGCGGTTGGCCACGCCCATCAGCGTGCCGGTGGCATCGAACAGCTCCACCAGGAAGAACACCAGCACCACATTGATGATGCCGATCGACAGCGCCGCGGAAATATCGAGCTTGAACAGCGTCGGGGTGAGCGACGGCGGTGTGGAAAAGACCCCGTGAAACGTGTTGCCGGCAAACGCGAAGCTCAGCAGCGTGGTGAGCAGGATGCCGATCAGGATCGCGCCCTTCACGCGCAGGTGGTCCAGCGCCACGATCACGAAGAAGCCGATGATGGCCAGCACCGCCGACGGCTGGTGCAGGTCGCCGATGGTCACCAGCGTGGCCGCGCTCGCGGCGACGATGCCGGCGTTCTTCAGCGCAACGATCGCCAGGAACAGCCCGATGCCCGCGGTGATCGCCACGCGGATCGAATGCGGAATGCCGTTGACGATCATCTCGCGCACGCGGAACAGCGTCACCAGCAGGAACAGGCAGCCGGAGATAAAGACCGCGCCGAGCGCGGCCTCCCACGGGAAGCCCATGCCCTTGACCACCGTATAGGCGAAATAGGCATTCAGGCCCATGCCCGGCGCCATCGCGATCGGGTAATTCGCGTAGAAACCCATGATCAGGGTGCCGATGGCCGCGGCCACGCAGGTGGCGACGAACACCGCGTCCTTGGGCATGCCCGCATCGCCGAGGATCGAGGGATTGACGAAGATGATGTAAGCCATCGTCAGGAACGTGGTGATGCCTGCGAGGATCTCGGTACGGACATCGGTCTGGTGCTCGCGCAGCCTGAATACACGTTCGATCAGCGAAGGCGCGGCCTGGCGCTGGCCCTGCGCCGCAGTTGCGGTTGACGTGCCCGGCTTGGAAGCGGGTTCCGGCATCGACATGAATGGTCTCCTGATAGCGTTATCGTGTCCGCGGCGAGTGGCGCGGGGCGCGACGGGCTGTCCGGGCGGCCCGGATCGGGCTGGCCGTCCCGCCTTGCACCCCATGAAGCGGCAAGCGTACTCTGGTACAGGCCGGCCCCGCTTCGCCACGCTGTGCACGAATGAGCGACATGCAAAAGGCGTGATGATCCCACGGCGCGCACGCGCGATGCCAGAGCAGGATCGGGGGCGCTCCCATCTTGACGGTCGCGGCATTCCCCCGTATAAACCCGCCTAGATTCAAGCGACGAGGCAACAGTTCATTCGTTAGCCACCGTCTGGTACTTCGGTTGTCCATGGTGTCCTTTCCTTGAGTTCCCCGTGTCGGATGACGTTTTCGTCATGCGATCTTTTATGTCCTTTTTCTGGAAAGCAAATCATGCAAACCGGTATCGTCAAGTGGTTCAACGACGCCAAGGGCTTCGGCTTCATCAAGCCGGACGCGGGTGGTGACGATCTCTTCGCCCATTTCTCGGAAATCCGCGCCGACGGCTTCAAGTCGCTGCAGGAAAACCAGCGCGTGCAGTTCGAAGTCAAGAACGGCCCGAAGGGCCTGCAGGCCGCGAACATCACCCCGCTGTAAGCGTTGACCGCCGGCGCGCCTTGCGCGCGCCGAACAGCGTGAAACCCCGCCACATGGCGGGGTTTTTTTGTTTTCCCGCGCCGTATCGCGTATAGCCGGGCGGCTTCGCAGCGGCGGTTCGACCGCCCCTCCCTCTCCTCCTCCCACCGCCCCCCAGGAGGGCCGCGCCTGCCGGCGGCAGGGGGCCGGCCATGCTCGCGGCGCACGCGGCTGCGGCCGGCACTGACTCGCGCCGCTCGACAGCGCGATCCCCGTCTTCCTTCCCCTCCCCACTCCGGCAGTACGCAGAAACGGGTACGCATTGTTGCGCCGCGTGCTCACCTGGGCTTTCTGCCGCTGCGCAGAAATGGGTACGCATGCGCACGCCGCCGCCCGATCGGCACGGGCCTGGCGTCGCAGAAGCAGGTACGCCCAACTTCTTTCGGTAGTCCTGAATCGCCCTGCCGGCACGCAGAAACGGGTACGCCCTGATTTTGGCGCCTTAATCCATGTCAAGACGGATGCTCGCTGGCCAGCACGCCGCACCCGATCTATCCACACGGCGGACCTGCGGCCGGGACGCAGAAACGGGTACGCATGATGCTGCGAAGCAAAATCCACTGGCCTATGCCAGCGCCATCGGCCCGCACGCAGAAACGGGTACGCATTGGCTCGGGCGCATCTGGCTTCGCGTTCGCAGAATCGGGTACGCGGGTGTGCAACCCTCGTGTGCCCACGGCCCGAAACGAGGGGAGCGCCGGCAGCAGTTGGGCAGAAACGGGTACGGAGCACAGGATCCAATCGCCTCAACGTATACGCAGAGTGTAAGCGCTAGCTTTTTCTATAATTAAGGTGTATTATGGAGACTCGGTGATCGGTTCGCCTGGCTTCGGCATAGCGGCGACGCAGAATTGGGTACGCTTTGAGGGCATCGACCTCCGGACAGGCACGCAGAAACGGGTACGCTTGGTTCGGGATGCCTCCGGCTGGACGGGACCGCAGAATTGGGTACGCCGCAGAAACGGGTACGGCAGGCTGTCCGGAAGGCCCGATTCGGGTCCGACGCAGAAACAGGTACGCTTTCAGGGGGTGTAACGCAGAAACGGGTACGCACAGGCACCACAGGCGACCTGAAGGCGCTCCGCAAGCGAACTAGTTTCTGCGTGGATAACCGCCTTGCCGCGAGGTTATCCACCGATTTTTGGCCGGAACCTGCGCGTAAACGCGGTTTACCCGCCGCGGTCGCGCAGAAACGGGTACGGCTGGCGGCCCGTCATCTGTGGAAAAGCCTGTGGACGCCCCCGGTTATCCCCGCAGAATCCGGTTCGCGCCAGCCGCAGATACGGGTTCGGGCAGCCGCAGATACGGGTTCGGCCGTTCGCTGAATCGGGTACGGAACGGCGCAGAATCGGGTTCGCGGAGGGCGCTTTTCCACTTAAGAATCAAGGGCCTGAACTGCATGTATACGGTTTACAAGTAGTTAACCCGTATCGGTATCGTTTACTGGTAGCTGATGGCTGGCGAACCGTGGACAACCCTGGCGGGTTGCCCACCGTCCGCCACCATGCGACCAGCCATTGGATCCTCCGGCTTGCAAAAACCCGATGGGCAAGGCAATCGCTTGCGTACCTGTTTCTGCGTGACAAGCTTTGCCGCTTCGAGTACAAAGGCGGGTAATCCGAAGCCCGCCAAT
>NZ_CP193794.1:0-387751 GCF_050847365.1 Cupriavidus sp. TMH.W2
ACTCCGTGCACCGTGATCGCGCCAAGCGTGGCTGGGAGTATGCGATCGCCAAGGAAACGCCGGACTACGTGACCGAGGATATCAGCGAAACAGACACGGGCGGGGCAAAAGGGTCGGTCATGAGGGGAGGCCAACGTATTGCGTCCTTCCACAGCGAGGCCGTGTCACACGTCGACGCCAACGGCACGCTGTTGCCGGCTGCTCTGATCTGCTTTCGTACGGAAGCCGAGACCCACCTTGATCTCGCGGATCGCATCGCGCTGCATCGCATTGCTTATGCGGAATCGGCCCAGCACCATCTGGCCACCACGCCACTCGTCAGCATCGCACTCGATGGCCGCGAGCTGCCGGTCGAGCTTGGCATCGGGACCCGGCGTCACCACGAGCTCGACGTACTACGCGCGACCGGATTGCGGTCGTCCTTGATACCCCATTTCCTGAAGTGGCCCGACTATGCCGGGTTCGCACGCGAGCGTGGCAATCAAGACATCTGCGATAACCTGATGAACCAGCGGTTCGTGCACGTTCGCAACGCATTGCGCGAGCTGGGCTGGGTCGGCGAGTCACGTGCATTGCTGCACAAGTTCGGCACGACCATGTCCGCGCAGGCACTGGATTGTCCGACGAGCTATAACCGCACGAACTTTACGCTCGACGCCAAGCTCCATCGCGGGGCACGGTGGCCGCTGACGATCGAGGTGTCTCGCATGGATAACGATATGTCGCTGACGGCCGGCGATTTTGCCGCGCGCTTTGACGCCGCCGTAAGCACCGACGTGCAAGCGGTACCGACCCTCCGCAGCCGCATCGAGCAAGCCGCAGCGGAGCTGGGCACGTTGCACGCCGAGCTTGCGCATGAACTGGCCACGGACGTTGCGGCAATTGATGTCCACGGCGACTCGCCCGACGACGCCCGCCTCTCGCCGGTGCTCGCGCGCGCCCTGTCCGCAATCGATATCGAGAACGCATGGGGGTCGTTCGACATGGCACGGGCACACCAGCAGGGCCGTGTGCTTGAGCACTGGGCTGCCAGTTCCAAGGCTGAGCAGTTTGTGGTCCTGTCGGCAGCGTCCGCCGCGACCGTCCACGCCGACCCAGCGCTGACCGGCTGGTTTGTCAGCGCGGACGGAGTCAAGTCCGACGCCTGCCAGCACGGGCCGCTGGACATCGATCGCCGTCATCTGGCACCGCTATCATCGCAGTTTGCCCAACAGCTTTCCGCCGCCCGAGCGCCTGCTTTGGACCTGCATGGCTCGGCGCCCCACACGGGAAGGCCGCGCACTAGTGCCCCCGATCTCAACCTTGCCTAATACGGATCTCCCCATCATGGCTGACAACAACACCGCACTGGCAGACGCGCTGACCGTTGAACGGTTCCCGATGTTGGTCTCTACGCTGACGCCCCGTCAGCTCAAGTACTTCACCGAGGCCCTGCATTCTGTCGCGCAGGGCCTGCGCATGGATGCGATCCCGAATCCGGTCATGAAGGACGCGAAGGACAGTGTCAATCGCGTGCTCCATGATGGGCACAAGGACCTGCTCTACCATTTCTTTTATTCGGACTACCCGAATCCGGCACCAGAACCCGTCAGCGACATCATCTATGGCGGCATTCTGTACGTGCACCTTGTCCCCGGGCGTCTGGCGAAGCTGGACAAGCTCGATGTCAACCATCCGGCCGTGGACAAGGGCAAAGCGTTCTATCGGGAACTACTGCCGCTGTCTCAAGCCTTCGAGATTCTGAAGGCGAAGGTCGTCAAGAAGAATGCCCCGAAGCCTGTCGAGGAGCGCAAGGAAGCGTTTCAGGCGCCGCGCGCCAGCAACAAGACCGTCGAGATGGTGTTCGGGCTTCTCAAGGACATTACCGACCAGAAGTATCAGGAAGTGAAGGAAGCCCACAAAAAATGGGCAAGGAGGCTACTGACAGCATACATGGAGTATGTCGCGAGCGAGGAGAAGCCCAAGGACCCGTATCGCTATTACGCGCGGCAACCGGAGGAGCGCGCACTGATCGCTGCCTTGGTGCAGGACAACATCACGCGTGCCAACCCGAAGGCCATCACCGTCCGTGACGATGTCGAAGAGATTCTGGAGTGGAAGGCGACAAAGCATGCTGACGCAGTCCGCGCCACGTTTCTTTCCCGCAATCTCCACAAGGTGGCCGCAATTGTCGATGCCAAGGGCAATTTCACGGAGGCCAAGGTACTGCATGTCGAAGCGTCGGCCGATGGCCTGCGCGGCTCCATCCGTTTCAAGTTCGAAGACGGTTCCGACTTCGTCATCAAGAAATCCTCCGTGTGGTCGACGAGCATCCATGGCCGACATTTCCTACGCTTTCCGCTGACGTTTCATGACGTCACCATGCCCGACGGCTCGCCGATGAAACAGCCCTCGGAAGAGCGCATGAATCTGATTTTCGCGGGCCGCTACTACGGCATGATCTCAGCGCCGAAGTCAGAGCGCATCATGCTGCAATCGCTGGGCGGCGTACGACTGGGGGCGTACGACGAGGACAAGGGCGCATTCCACGCCGAAGCCACCGAGGAAGCCTTGCGCAAGCTCGGCGACCTGTCGGCGGACTTCCCGCACGACTTGAAACCCCGCTCATTCGATGAGCTGGCGGAAATGACGACGGATGGCCTTGCAGCAGAACTGGCATGGCATGCTTGGGCAGCGAGCCTCAATGACTCGCGCATCTACGACCGGATGCACGTGCCGCTGGAGGAGCTAAACGCCCGTGTGACCGAACTCGCGCGCGCCCAGCAGATGGAAGCAGCCTTCAGTAACAAGCCCACCCCAGCCCCCTCCTCTAACAACCCATCCCTGTGATCGCCCGGGCCGCTTCGGCGGCCCAAGTACTGCATCAGCCACAGATGTGGCGTATTGCGTACTATCCCGCCTCCTGAGTGATTCCCCTCCCCGCAAGTCTACGGCATCGTGCCGCCCTCAGCAGAAATCTTCTCGGAAATTCGCGTAAAAAAAACATTGCTTTTGTGCTTGATAGTATCGTTTTGATACTTTAGACTAGCACCCATGGTTGAAGGGCCGGTCAGCCGACCGAGCTGCAGGACTCAAGTTTTGTGGCGAATAACCGATGACAACCGCGTACCGCATTTAACCGGGGAAGACTCCATGAAGAAGAACGCTACTACCGCAACTCTGGCCAAGCTGGTGCTGGCCACTTCCATCGCTACGCTGCTGGCCGCTTGCGGCGGCGGGGGCGGTGATAGCGCCAGCAACGGCAACGGCAACGGTGGCACCACGCCGCAGACGCCAGCCGTCCAGAACCCGACCGACCCGTACACCGGCAAGGACGCAGCCGGCACCCCCACTGCTACGATCAGCGGACTGGTGATGAACGCGGTCACGGCCGGCGCGACCGTGACCGCTTACACCCTGAACCCGGACGGCTCCAATGGCGCCGCTCTGGGCACCGCGACCACCGGCAGCGACGGCAAGTTCACGATGACCCTGAGCCAAACGCCAGCCGGCATGATCCGACTGATCGCTGTCGATGGCACGTTCACCTCGGAAGGCGATGGCTCGGTACAGAAGAATGGGGCGACCGAGCTTGTCGCTCCGTTCGTGACGACGGCACTGTCGAACTTCGTCATCACACCCATTAGCCATTACGCATCGCAACGCCTGACGTACTTGGCGGCCAAGCAAGGCAAGACACTTTCAACCGCCTATACGGATGCGTCTTCCGCAGCGATGCAAGCCGTCACGGGGATCAATGTGATTGCCTCCGCCAACCGTTCCCATAACGGCATCGACTATCTGGCCATCGTTCCCGGCTCGGCCCAAGACACGCTGAATACCTATGCCGACGCACTGAAGGCAATCGAACTCTATGCCGTGAAGTATGACCTTCCCTCGCGCACGGCGGTACGCCTGCTCGCGCAGAGCTATATCACTGCCTTCCCGCAACGTACTGGGGTGGATGGGCAACCGATCAATGTCGGTAAGTGGGTCGGAAGCGCTTTCGACGAGTCGCAGCCATTCACCCTGACGCAGATGAACAGCGCTGATCTCCCCAACACGGAAATGTTGAGCATCGTGCAGGCCATGAACGCCGATCAGGCGTGTGTCAGCGGCGACCATACGGCTTACTATCAGCGCTTCCCGCTGAATCAAGGCCAGTCGGACTATCTGGATAGCACGGGGTGCACAGCCTACAGCAACCGTATCAACGATATCAAGGCTAAGCAGGCCACAAACAATCGCAGCAAGTACGCCTCCTGATTCTCAACCGCGAGACTCATCTGCAAGATGAAATGGCCCGCCTAGCGGGCCATTTCTTTGCTTTCTTGCAAGTAGGAACATCAAATCTGAGCGCACGTGATCCGGGCGAAGGCGCCGGAGTTGTCCGAACCGCTGGAGCCGATGACGATCCATGTACCACTACCACCGTCCCGAATGACCTGAACACTCTCCCCACCACCCGCGTACTTCCCGCCGACGCGGGAAAGTGCGCAGGTCCAGTTGCTGTAAGGCAGGCCAGTACCAAATGTTCCGTAGCCGGGAAACCAGTCGAAATCGGCATAGTTCTTGATGCCGCCACCTGAAGTCTGCCAAACGCCACCTTGGCAAGACAGTAGCTGGCCGTTGGGATCGGTCGTAATGCCGTTGCCACCGCAGCCCCAGCCGGCCCATGCCAGCGCGGGCAGATAGACCATGTTGCCGGCCACTAACGCGCCGTTCACCCAATGATTGCCGTACGTGGTTTGGTTGCCCCAAATATTGGCGTTACTGGCGTTCATCTGGTTGATGCTTGCGGTTCCCCAGACGTTGGCATTGCTGGTGTTCGTCTGGTTGATGCTTGCGGTTCCCCAGACGTTGGCGTTGCTGGTGTTCGTCTGGGTGATGCTTGCCGTTCCGGCAACCGAGGCGTTCCCGGCAAAAGTCCCGTCCTGCGCAATCAGCGACCTTGCCCCAGAGCCATTCGGGCCTTGGAGATAGAGGTTTCCGTTCATCCGGATCGCTGAGTTGCTGCCATCCCCGTACCATTGCACGCCTGCAATGTTCAGGGAATTGCCTGCAGGCAAGTTCACCTGCTGCGCGTTCACCGCCTTGGCATTGTTGATGTTGTAGCCGCCAGCGGCAACGTCGCTAGTCATCGGCAGCGAGCCGTCGCGTCGATAGAACTGCGCGTACGCGGCGGAGTTATACCCCGTACGGGCGCCCAGAATGCCAGCCTGCGCCCCGCCCGGATTGGCTGTATTCCACTTACCCTGCATGCCGAGCAGCGTCGCGGGATTCGCACTGGTGGACATGGCGCCGTCCGCGCCGATGGTACGGACCGCGACGCCGAGTCTGGGGAAGTCAACGTTGTTGCGCCAGTCCACAACGGGGCGATCGATCCAGACCAGCCCATCCAGATTGCAGGCCGGCGCGACGCAGCCCGCCGGAAAGGTGGAGATTAGTACGCGATAGTTGCCACCGTTGTACGCCAAACCGGAAAACGGATCCTTCAAAGCGCCGACAGCGCGCAGCTCGGTGACCGTCGGGCTGAGCGGTGACGCCACCCCGGGCACCGAACCGCCGCCCGGCTTCACCAGCTCACCGAAATGGTCGGTCAGATATTGGTTCACCGCGCCCTGCAGCGTCACCATGGCAAGACCCTGCGCGCGCGCCTGATCTTCGGCACGCTTGTCGATCGTGTAAGCGATACCTGCCACAGCAGCCGTCGTACCCACGAGCAGCGCCAGCGACGTATCCAGCAGCATATAGCCCCATTGCCGTTGTCGCCGAGCGCTAAATCCGCGTCGCTTGAGAATCATGCTCGAATCCCGATAGAAGGGGCGCGCGCACCAACGCGCACCGAATTACCTCAATTTTGAGCAGCAAGCAACGTGAAATCAAGAACGTATCTCGATTTACGCGCGATTTGCCAAATATTGGTGCATGAATAATGTTTTTTATTATTTTCCAACGTAGTAGATGAACGTGTTGCCGTTGGCAAGGCACGACGTGCCGACCAGCGCCGGATCCACGGCGCCACCCAGCGGCATGACCGTTGTACCGTTGATATCCAGACGGCGAACCGCATTGGATACCTTCATCGGCAGGCTGGAACACGATGCACGATCGTAGCTAGCACTGGTCACCGCCACCGCATCATTGGCATTCACCAGCGTGAAGGGAGCAGCGGTCACCGCGCCATTGAAGTTGTTCACCACGGCCGTGCGTGCCGCATTCACCCATCCGGTCGGGAATACATTGTTGTTGATCAGCACCGCCGTCGTCACGCCGGTGTAGTCAGGCAGCGCCGAGTAGGAATCCTGAGTCTTGGCCAGAACACGGGTGATGTCGCCAACCTCGCTCTGCGCCTTGCTGTCCGCGCGCGACCCGTTGTACATGCGCACGGCGGCAAACACGAGCACGACGGCAACAATGAGCACCAGACCGAGCTCCATCATCGTGAAGCCCTGTTGGCGCTTGCGGCCGATACGTGTCACATCAGCACCGCCCGCGCGGCGCGTCTTGTCGAAAGTTGCGAATGCCATATCAAAGACCTCTTTAGGAATAAAAAAAATAAGAACTACCCACACCCGTCGAGCGCTATCGCGAAACAGCGCTCTCCTGCTTCATCTGACTGATCAAGTCGTTAGTGGTGTATTGCATACCGAAATGGAAATAGCAGAGTCCTGCCACGCAGAACACCAGAGAAATTTTGTTCAGGCGTCCGGCGGCACGACGGATGTCGTCCATCACGGCATCCATGCCCGACCCGCCGACCTCCACCAGTGCGTCTTTGAAGCCGCTGCGACGCGCATAGGCGCTTACGCGCTTTTGCATACGGCGGGAGAAGATCCCTGTATTGATGATCTGACTGTAGTCCTGACCATATTCAGTCATGTTGCGCAGCATGCGCGTGATGTGCCAACCCATCCATGGCACCGCCTTGCTACGCAGCAAGAGTAATGCCTCATTGAGCGAATAGTCGGTCTGCAGAAGCTGGGCCAGCCGGATCAGGAAGATTGAGCCGTGGAAATCCCGATACAGGCTATAGGGAAAGCGCTTATCCGCCTTGGCCCGCGTGGGGCCGTACCAGTGATCCAGCGAATGCAGGAACCCCCAGATCCCCCCGACCGCTAGCACGATCAGCGCGTACCAGTAATGTCGAATGACATACGACACCCAGTAGAGCGACTTACCGATCGCCGGCCAGCGCTCCAGTGGCAGCATCTGCTCGAACTCTGGGATCACGACCACCGCATTGATGATGGCAAAGGCCAGAAAGACCGGCAGCATCGTGAGCAACGTCTGCAACGCGGAGAACACCAATCCTGCCATCTGCCGCACGCGCATCACCGATTGCGCCAGAAAGCGCAGGCCTTCGACCTTCTTGGTCTTGTCGACCTCGTCAATAGCGCTCAGCGCGAAGAGATCTCCTTTCGGCACCATCGTGTCGAGCATGTGAGAGAAGCGTCCTTGCTCTTCGTCCATTCGGCGAAGCATGCGCTTGTAGAGCAGGATCGGGCCGTGCTCCTTGTACTTGCGAGCCTCCTCAATCTCTTCGCCAAGGAATGTGGCGATATGCTCATCATGCTCGATCGCCAAGGCGAGTTCTTTGTAAAAGTCCTCACGCGCCGCATTGAAGGCCATGCGTGCGAACCAGAATTGCATGGCGTGCGTCAGCGTTGCCATAGACCACTCCTATCGCCCTTAAGATGATCACTGAAGTGCAGGCCACCCAGCCGCGCGCGCGCCAGCGACGGATCAATGTCACCACGCAACATCTTCAGAAACGCGTGCTCGAACTGCGTCTTGCCGATCATGTTGTCGGAATCAAACTTGCCGTCCCATGTGCTCAGCCAGAGCTCCTTGGCTTTCGCGGTTTTTCGCTCGCGCATCAGCGCGAGAAACTCGTTTGACGGCTCATACACCTCGGCGACCACAGTCATGCCCTTGATGCCGCGCCCCCGGCAATGAGGGCAGCCGTCGGGATGCCGCAGGAAGACGCTACTGGTATCGACCTCGAAGTCATCGCTCACACGCTTCATCTCGTCGCGCACGGCCAACGGCGCCTTGTGCAGCTCAATGCGGCATTTTTTGCAAAGCGTGGCCACGAGTGACTGGTTGACCATCAAGCGGAACATGCCCGGCTCCGTCAGCGCGTAAAGGTCAGCACCGATCGCTTGCGACGTCATCCGTGGCAAGATGCCCATCAGTTCGCGAGCATGGTTAGAGCCCATCGCCAAGTGCCCGGATTCCGCAATCACCACAGCGGCGTTGGCTGAGACGTTGTCACGGATCTCACCGACGTAGCCAAGGTCGAGGTCGGCACGCATGAGCGAGGCGTAGGCCTTCATATAGGCCCGCAGACTCGCTGCTGGATCGCCCACGTCACGCTGGATGGAGAGACCGGTATAGTTGTCGATGTCGTACTCTTTCGGATCCTCGATACCAATGCGCTTCTTGCGCTCCTTGTCCGGCTGAAAGTCAAGCATGGCCTTGGCGGCCGTCGTCTTGCCGGAGCCGGTAATGCCCGAGATCACGATGACGCCGCCCGTCTCGACGCCCATGGCACGCAGCATCATCGCTTCCTGCGAGGCTTCGAAGCCTTGTCCGTTATCGCCAGCCAGCGGGAAGTACGCCTTGCTGTCCATCTTGAGTACGCGCATGACGATGTCGATGCCATCGCTCGTCGGCAACGTTTGGACACGGAGCTTGTAGCCTGTGCCGCCATGCTCGAATGGGATCATGGCGTACTGGTACTCGTTCTCCATGAAATTGGAGTGCGATCCGGTACCGGTAGCGGTGAGCTTGTTGTAGGCGACGGATATTGCATCCTTGGCCTGCGCTGGAAAGCACGGCAAGGGATTACGCATGTCTTCCAACTCGGTCTCAATGCGAAAGCGCTGGAAGACGACGCGCGCGGCGTCGCGGATCTCGATATGGATGTCGGTCGCGCCCTCGATTACGGCGTAGTTCGTCCACGACTCAAAGAAACGTCCGCCCTCTGAGTTCTTTGCCGCTTCGAGTTCTTCGGTATCCCCTTGGGTGCGTTCAGCGCGTCGGTCGTTCACCAGTCCGGCCACGACTTCTGCGGTGGCACGCACGACACGTCCATGCTGCATGTTTCGCTCGGCGAGCGCATCGCGGACTTGCTGAATGGCACTGACACGCTCGGCTTCCGGCAACGCGCCGAAGGCGGGCGAGGCCACGATCGAGGCTTCGCGCTGGCTGGTACGAATGACGCAGAAGGTTCGCTCCTGCGCTTCGGTCAGGCGCACGATGTAGTGCTTATCCTGCCCGCTGATGACGCCCATGTGCTGCGGCAAGTCGGCCGCCTGCGCAACCAAACGCGGGCCCGCCGGCGCGGCCGCACCTCCGCCCGAGCGCGTGCCCGGCGCAGCGGCACGTGCGGATTGCAAGGGCACCACATTCGTAGGCGTCTGGGGAGCCTGCGTGGCGGTGCCCTGCGCAAGCGTGCGTCGGGCCGGCGGCGCGGTACGCTTCGCTTGGGGCTGCGGCTTGGGTTTTAGAAAGCGCGCGAACATGGATGAACTTCAGGGCGTCGGCTTTTGCTCGGCTGCTTGATTGGTCGGTCCCGGCCCCATCATGAACGGCGCCATCGGACCTCCCTGCGAGAGCGCGGCGCCCGCGCTCATCTTGGCAGCGTCAAGCCGCTGCTGCTCACGCTGGCTCGCATAGCTCAGGTCGGTCATGGTGACGGTCTTGCGCTCTACGATCTGCTGCTTGCGCCCTTCCCGGCGTACCAACAGCAGCCGGTTGCCCTTGACCGCATCGAGCTGCCAGCCATCCATCGCATCGCCGCCGACCTTGAGTGGGAGCGGCATGCCACGGTATTGGACGAGATAGGTCGGATCGGTCGACGGACCGGTCACCGACAACAGGGTCACCCCATCGTCGAGGGTGCGCTCGGGCGTGAAGCCGCTCTTGCTCGGACTGCTCACGGGCACGGCGGCGCCGCCGTACTTATCGAGCTCCGCCTGCGCCTTCTTCTCGGCCGCAAGGGCCTCCAGCGATTTGACGCGCTTATTCGTCTCCGTGATCTCGTCGACAGTCACCGCATGCGCATGGACACTGGCCATTGCCAATGCGGCGTATGCCATCAGATGGCCCACGCGGACGCGACTGTTATTGTTGGACATAGTAGTTTCCTTTGAGGGTGAAGGTCGTGGCGCCCACGGGGCCCGACACCTTGTATCCGACTTCCGAGACGTAGACGTTGTCTGGCAGGCGCAGCTCCGGCATGGCTTCATTGCTGAGTAGATCTCGCAAGAAGCCGGACGGCCCATCGATCTGGATCTCGGCAGCAGCCACGCCGATCCCCGCCGGAACCGAGTTCTCCTGCATCCCGCTCGGCAAGGCGATCAGGTGCTGCGGCTGCGTCTTGGTTGCCAAACCGAGTGCCGCATAGCGCTGCAGCAGCGATTGCAGCGGCACCAAGAACGATGCGCCGGTGGGCATCTGCTGGCGCGTTGCCGCGATCCGAGGCAGCGCCATCCGATAGGTCAGCTTGAGGCTGTTGCCGTCGCTGCTGGGGTCGATCTTGGCGCCTTCGTTGGCAGCGACGAAGTCTTCAAGCACGCCGACGCCGGTACGATTCCACTCCTCGGTACACACTCCGGCGTCGTTGCAGGCGGTCGCCTGCAGCTCATAACCGGCAACGGTCGTTTCGCGCTCACCCATCGTTTTGAGCGCAATCGCCGCAAAGGCCTCCGGCTTGACGCCGATTTGCCGCAGCGCGGCATTGAGCGATTGCTGATAGAGCTCGGCAGGGGAAGGTCCTTGCTGCGCGGGCCGGGCCGCCAGCTGCTGGCGCTGCTGATAGTCCTCCCATTCGCCCCAGCCCAGATAGCCGCCGCAGGCGAGAATGACGGCAATCATCGTGAGGCGGAATGCCAGATACGAGCGCGCATCCACCACGCCGGCGGCGGCGTGCTGCCCGTCCAACAGTGCATCCAGCGGAACATGTTCCGCGTCCGGAAAGTGGGCCGGATCGGTCGTGTAAAGCTTGAACTGCGGTGCCGAGTCTTCGGCATCTGTCGCGGCTGAGTCGACCAGCATCTGGATCACCTTGTCGAGATGATCCTGTACTTCGGTCGCGCGGATATTGGCGCGATCTTCGAAGATCTTGCCGCGATACAACGTCACGACTGCCGCCACCCGATGCTCGCCGCCTAGCGGCTTGTAGGGGTGGATGAACATCGCATTTTCGGCGATGTCGGGCAGCGTGGCCAGCAGCGCCGCACCCGCCATCAGGCTGCCTTTCTTCGGCCTGCCACCGGTGGCCTCGGTATCAAAATCCTTAAGGTAGCCGAAACGCCCGCCCTCCTCGTCCTTGAGGCAGACGATGTACGGCACTTCGTCTTCCTTGGCGCGCGCCTTGGCTTCCTTCTCGGCCTTCGCGCCGGTAAAGGCGCGCCAGTTCAGACCAAAGGCGAGAAACTTTCCGCCGACCTTGAAAATGGGGCTCATGCAACGCGACTCCGGTCAGAGGCTGTTGGTCACGCTGGTCGGGGTGACCACGATCACGATCTTGTCCTTGGTCCCCTTGCCATTGAACGAGCCTGCCAACCAGATCGGCGCTTCCCGTGCCAGCTTGTTGGCAATGTACTGGTCGACCTTGGTCTCATAGCCCGTGAGCACCAGCACCTCGCCGGGCCGCAAATCCACGTCCTGCTGGAATTCGAAGCCGCTCGTCACCGGTAGCTGAATCATCTGGGCCGTCGCACCAGTGCCGGTACCGAATTTGTCGATAGTCACCAGATCCACGATGCCCATGCTCAGGCTCAGGTTGATCTGGTTGCTGTCGTTGATGTTGGCCTCGACGTTGGCAGCGAAGCCGGTGGTCACCACGCCGGGCGTGAGGCCCGGAATGCCCCCGGTGCCTCCCTGCGTGGCGGTCGCAGGCGTGGTCTGTGCCAGATAAGAGGTCTGGGTGGTAATGTTGACCGGCGTCGGGCGACGATTGCGCGCCAGCACATCCAGCTGGCGCAGCGTCACTACGTCGCCGAAACTGTGCAGCGCGTTCAGCACAGCCGTAGAGCCATTGAATTGGCCGGGCGTGCCACCACTGGGTGTCAGGATATTGAAGGTCACGCCTGCGGCGTTGGCCGATACCACGCTCGCGGGTGAGACCAGATTGAAGCCGAAGCGCTGCGCGAGATTCTGAAAGACGATGTTCCAGTTGACGCCGTACTCGTCGCCCTTATTGTTCTTGATCTGGTAGACCGCGATGTTGAGCTTGGCCGAGCGGCTGACGATCTCGTTGGTGCGATCGATCATCTTCTGCGCGGTTGCAATGTTGTCGCGGCTCCCCGTCACCGTGATCGTGCCGTCGAAACGGTTGGCGGTCACGGTGGTGTCACGCAGATGGCCCTGCAGCTCCGCGATCAGCTCGTCGAAGGCCTTGAGCGTTGCCGTTGCGGTGATGGTGGAGGCCGAAGTGAAACCGGTCTGGATGCCCCCACCGCTCGCGCCGCCAGCCGTGCCGGTCGCTGCCTTGGAGTCGCTGGACTTGCCAATTTCGTTCTTGGTGGTGATGTCCCGCGTCGGCATCTTCAACGAGAACTTGCGCGTGATGTACTTCGAGATCACCACGGCCCCGTCCTGCCACTGCCAGTTTAGGTTCCACTGCGACATGGCATCGTTGAGCACGCGCTCCGGTGTCGCCTTGGTATAGAACAGGTCGATCCCAGACAGCGTGGGATCGGTCGGATTGGTCACCTGCAGAGTCGACGACGCGGTAAGCGGCGTACCGGTGGCGATCGGAATCGGAGCGCCGGTGGGACCGATGGGGCTGGCCAGTGTCCCGGCTTGCGTCGCGGCCGCCGCGATGTTGCCTTGGCCACCACGGTTCGCGCCGTAAACATCACCGATACGCACGGGGATGCCCGTAGAGTTGGTGAACAAGCGGGCAAACACGGCCAGATTGATCTTCCTGTTGCTTAGCTCGCGAAACTCATACGGTTGGCGAAAGATTTCCGGCAGCGTCGCTTCGGACGACACAGGAATCGCCTTGCCACCGAGCCATGCGCCGCTCACACGGTGGACCACTGCGTCATCGCGCAGCGAATTGGCAGCCACGGTGCGGCTAATGCTGTCGAGACTCGCATCGGCGCCGTTCATCGCGTCTTTGACCTCCTGCATCGGCGCGGCGCAGCCAGCGAGCAGGGACAAGCACACCAAGGAAAGGATGGTTTTTTTCATTTACTGGCAGTCGCGGCTGTTGGCAACGTAGCGGGTCACACGGAGAACCTGATTGGCTTGATAGAAGCAGCCCTGCAGCGGAAATTCGCTGTTCTTGTAGGCGGTCAGAACCTGTTCGGTGACATCCTCGAAACTGCCCCGGAAGCTGCTGGTCAGCGTGGCGGGATAGTCCACCGGCACTTCCCAAGACACCTGCCAGCTGGCTTCCTTCGCCCAGCGGCGCAGGGTCGCGTAGATGGTCAGGTCCTTTGGCTCGATCTGCCATTCACGAATCGTCGTCGGCTGCGGTGCGACGACGGCTACCGGCGCGGCAGCGGCGGTCCTGCTGACGGCTGCTGCTACCGGCGAGCTCGTGACGGCAAGGGCTGCGTCTTGATTTGCCGCAGGAGCCGCCGGCGAGTCGCTGGCGGCCGCTATCTTTGCAATGGGGTCTGCCTTAGGCTCGTGCGCGGCCACCAGCGTCGCAGCCGGCGGCGCCGGCTCGGCCGGTTTCGGCGCCAAAGTCTTGGCCATGGCGGGATCGATATCGAAGCCCGCATGGACCACGACCGGCGAACATGCCAAAGCCATGGCAGCCGCTGCAAAGATTCTTGTACGCATGTTTCCTCTTTCCGTTGCGCTTGCGCGTTATTGCGGTCCGCTCACCCCCTGACCCTGCAGCCGGGCCAGACGATTCGTCCTGACCGGTGCCGCCGGCATGCCGACAGGTGGCGCCACGGGTTGCGGCACAGGAGCTGGCGCGACGGCCGGCTCAGCTGCCACCGCCTGTGGCGGCGGGGAGATCGGTTGGTCGCCGTCTCGTGCGTCAGCAACAGGCGACCGCGTTGTAGTCACAGATGGCGCAGGCGTCGGAGCTGCGGGCGTTGTCCTTGCCTCGTCGCGTTGTGCCACCACCTTATTCCTGCTGCCGGGGCGTGGGCCGCGCTTGCGCCCACGTCCGACCTGATCCCGCGCGGCTTGCGCGATCAGTGCATTTACGCCGTCCTCATCGAGGTCTGCGAGTCCGTTGAGCATTACCGTCCGGACCACGTACATCAGCGTCCCGTCCGGAATCTTGCTCAGGACATCGAGCGCCCTACGGTCTCGCTCGCGATCTCGATCAAGGACGACATTCAGGCGCTTGGTATGTCGTCCTGCGCTCATGCGCGTCAGCCTTGCAGGTACTTCACGGCTTTCCACAAGCCGTTCGAATTGGCGTACTGCGGATCGCCGACAAACACAGCGTGTGGGTAGAGGTTGTTCAACTGCTCGTGCAGCAGCTTGGTGCCCCCGCCCACGAAGTACACGGCTTCGAGATCCGCGCCATCGCCGACGCGTTTGGCCAGCTCGGCGATGATCTTCTTCGCCAGTTGCTCTTTCTCGTACCGCACGAGTTCGCTGAAGTCGTGGTCGGCACCCAATGCGCGGACGGTGCCGGTCTCGATGGCCGCATCGACCTGCTTGGGCGTCAGACTCTTCCATCCCTTCGCGGCCTTGATACCATTCTCGACTGCCGCGTTCAGCGACAGGCCGCCCAGCCGCGCGCTGCCCGAGCGATCCGTATCGACGCTGCTACCACCGTTCAGGACCACGGCGACATCGGTCGTGCCGCCACCGATATCGACAAAGGCGATCGGGCCATTTTCGGCCTGATCCATCAGCGCGGTCACTTCGTCGCCCTGCTCGTCCACGGCGCAGTCATAGAACGCGGCGATGGCCTCGGAATAGACGGTGTGCCCAACGATGCGCGCCAGCGGCACGCTGTCATTGGCGTTGCGCAGCGTGGCGTTGGCCAGTGCTTCGATCTTGCGCTGGATGAAATCGTCGTTCGTCTTGCCGTTGAGATAGAAGTCACTCACCGGCAAGCCGGTGGCGATCCTCACCTCCCGCCCCGCCAGACCCAGCTGGATCAGCGCGTGGTGGATGAGGACATGGTTTTCGGTGCTGAGCGCATAGGTGCCCAGTCGCGTGTCGGTGAACGGCAACTGCGCGGACACCGTGAAGGTGCGGCCATCTGCGTCGCGGTAGCAGTTGTCCTCGGCCTTGGTCCCGAGATCCACCATCGTGCCCGTGGCGATGCGCGACGGCACGTAGACAGACCTGAGTTCACCAAAGGCGTCCGTCACGGCCTTGATGCCGTAGTGTCCGTCATCGATGCCGACGAAGGCCGGCGGGAGATCGGACTGCGATGCTGCGATTGCGAGTGCGGTTTTTGCCATGGTTATGTCCATCGAGTGTTGAAATCCGGTTTCAGCGCATGCGCCTGACCGTCTTCACAGGTCCGGTGATCCAGACTCTGAGTTTTCGTTTGAATTTTGTGAAGTTTAGCCCAAGTTTCTTCTCTACGAAAAGAAAAAAAACAATAAAAACGCATCCGAAGTAGAGCAACGAAGCGCTCTTGACGATCAGCAGAGCCGGAAATGGGGAAAACGCGCGTGCGTCGAGCCCAAGGAAGCGGACGTCGTTGGCGGTGTTCCGCCAGTGCGGATCAGCGGCCATAGCGCCTCCGGCAATCTTCAAGGGTCTGGGTGCTGATCCGATCGGCGGCGTGGGCGAGCTGCGCCGACTGCAGGAAAGTCCGCCCGCAACGGCGCACCAGTTCGCGCAGGTCTCCCGTCAGCCGCTCGGGCGAACTCTTCAGGATCAGGTGGTTGCGCATCTCCTCATCGAGGATCAGGTACTCGCGCAGCGCGACACGGCCCCGGCCGCTCGCGTGCGCCACCAGTCGCTGGTTCACGAGCACGCGCGCCGTGTCGATGATCTCGAACATCATCGTGCTACGCAGTTCCGGCGGAAAGAACGACAGCAGCCGCGACGGGATGGAGGCGCATTCGTTGGTATGCAACGTGCTCATGGTCAGGTGGCCGGTGTTCGCTGCCTGCAGACATGCAGCGGCCGTGAGTTCGTCGCGCGTTTCGCCGACCAAGATGAGCGAGGGATCCATCCGCATATAGGCGCTGATGCCCTCGGCGAAGCTCGGGATATCGCGGCCGACCTCGCTCTGGTGGATCACGCTGTGCTTGCTGACGACGTTGTCGTATACGTATTCGATCGGCCGCTCCAGCGTCAGGATGTTGCCGTGGATGATCGGGTGCTCGGTCGTGAGGATGCGGTCGAACACCGCGCTGATGGTGGAGGACTTCCCGGACCCCGTTGCACCGGTGATCCAGACACAGCCGGTTTCTGGCGTCATCGCCGCAAGCAGGTCCTCCTCCAGTGCGATCTCGTGCGCCTTGTAGGGCTCGCTACGGATAGAGCGCATCACGATCTGGGCGTTCGGGCTGTTGCGCAGCTCCCCGCGCACCGCGTTCACGCGGAACCGGTAGCGCAGACGCTCGCCGGCGGCGTCGCGCTCGGTCGGATGCAGGATGCTGTAACTGGTGGCAACCTCCTTGCCCTGTTCCAGCTGGCTCGACAGCGTCCCGCTGCCGCAGGCGTACTGCAGCACGTTCATCACGTCGGATTGCACCAGCCTGCGGGTCGTCAGCTGTTGCAGACGCCCGTCAATTTTGCAGAGCAAGGGATTGCCGGCATGGAAATAGATGTCGCTGGCGCCCTGCAGCACGGCCTCCAGCATGGCCGCCGAGAGGTCGTGCTTGTCGCCCCACTGGTTGGGTTCGCGCCAATCCGAAATGTATTGGATCGGCTCTTGCGAGGTCGCCCACATGTCAGCGCACCTCCGGCAACTTGCGGACCGCAGGCGCGGGCGTTTCGCCCGGCTGCTGCAGCTGGCCGACTTCCTGACCCAGCGCCTCCCACTGCGACATGTTGGTGTTGAAGGCCGGCAGCCGCGTGATGCGCAGCAGCTGTTCATCCACCGTCATGGTGTCGCCCTTGGAATTGATCGGCAGCATCGACTGGGCAAGAGTGGGCAGCGTGATCTTGTTGTTCAGCGCGAGCTTGTGGTAGCGAATCATGCCGGTGTAGTCACGCTCCAGCCGCTTGGAGTTGGCCTCGAAGATTTCATCGGCCTGCCTGATGCCCTGTTGCCAACCTTCGGCGACCGCGCGGCGCCAGATCTCCTGCTCATTGCTGTCGCGGGGCAGCAGCTGCAGGCTCGCCGGCGTGAGCTCGCCCGGTTCCATATAGAGGTATTCCCGCCATGTCGGGGCGCGCGAGACGAAACGGGGGTTCGCCTCGATCTTGTAGCTGATGCCTGACAGCAGGATGGTCTTGTCGCCCTCCTGCGTATAGAGGTCACGGGTCTCGGTGAGCACCGCCGGGATGATGCGCCCCTCGATCATGAGGGGCTGGAAGTTGTAGGTGGTATCCAGCGTGCGCTCGGCCTGCTTGAGCGCCTTGTTGATGATCTTCGTCTCCGCAATCAGCGCGCCCCGCGCGCCGACACTGAGCGCGGCATTACGCAGCGCATCGAGACGGGTACCACGACCGCCGTCGCCGGTCTCGGTCACCTTGCGCTCGATCACCGGCTGATTCAGGCTCTGCAGCGCTTCAAGCGTCGTGAGGTCCATCGGCATGGCCGCTTAGCCCTTGTAGTGCAGCTCGATCGCGTCCGGATTGAGCTTGATGTCGAAAAACGGGGTCGAGTAGCCGATGTACTTCAGCACATCGACGACCGGGCGGTTCTGCACGTACACATTGACCGGCACGCCGCCCGCCGGGCGCTTGCCGAACACTTCGAGCTTGTAGCCGTACTTGGTCGAGATGTCGCGCAGGATCGTTTCCACGTCGGCGTAGGAGTCGTAACTCACGACATCGGTCAGCAAGCGCTGGCGACGGCTCATCTCGGTCTGGCGCTTGGCATCGGCCGTCATCGCGAGCTCGCGCTGCGCGTTGACGGCGACACCTGCCAGCGTGACCAGCTTGTCGTAGACGGCAGCGGTCTTCTGCTCGTCGGTGGCTTCCGGGGCGACCGGCTGGGCGCAGCCGGCCACCAGTCCGAGCGTGGCCACGTACAGGGCCGACTTCCTTGCGAGTTCGCGCATCTCAATCCTTGGACGCATGTGTCAGGTCTTTCACGCACCGTATTCTTACAGATTTTAGGTTTCTCGTCTCCATAGGATGTAAAAATAATTATTTTTTTCTGTTGCATCTGCGCCAAACGTGGCACCGATCAGAGCGGTCGGCGCAGGCGCCGCCGCACCCTGTGGGCGGCGGCGCGGGGATGGTTGGGCTTCCATGCCACCCCCCGTCTGCCGCCAGCCCTCTGGCGGCAGACGGGGAAGACCGGCCTATAGGCCCTGCTGGCGTGCGCCCGGGCGAAGGCGGAAATCGAACACGAACCGGGCCCCGTGTGCCGCGCGCACGCCGCCCCTCCCGGATCGGCACCCGCCGAGCGTCCCACCTATACCGGGCCATCACGTAAACCTGCGTTAACGCAACCGCCGCCCGACGTTTACGACAGCGACGATCTGCTGACCGTATACGGTGCACGCGACAGTAAACCGTCGCTGCCCTGCTCCGTGCCTAGCGCACATTGCGCCGCGATTTCACGGGTATTTAAATTCATCGGAATTACCGTCCGCTATTGCCGAAATTCGCCCGGTGCGCCGCACGCGCCTTTAAATGGCCACGGTCCCACAAGGCTTTGCCGGGATTGCGATGTCATTCATAGCATTCCATGACATTCAAATTCATTTATTGACAGCCCTCTGGCTGCAATGCGCGATACCGACCGCTACAGACGCTGACCCGGGGCCCAAGCTACGCCCTGCTCGTGAACCAGAACGCCCCTGCGGTATCGCAGCGGTGCGTTTACGCACCCCCGTTATAGACAGCACGGCGCGACACGTTTACGGTCGCGTTGGGGACTGGCTATAACGGGGGGAGATACCAAAACAACAGCACGTGTTCACGATTACGCAAAATACCGGCCCCCAGATTGCTAATTCGGTATCGAAAGTGGAAAATCGGCATCAAATTCGCTCCATGGGACACCGGTAAACGCAAGCGCGGCACCGTTTACGGCCCCGGGGCATCGACACGAAGGACTGATCTCCAGCATGCAGAGCGCGACCCAGTTCCAATCCACGCCACCCACACGTAGCGCCAGTACCGTGGCCAACTACGAGCAGCACTATCGGCGTCTCATGGACCGGCTCGCGGGCGAGACGGGCGTTGAGGATCCGACTCCGTCCGAGATCGTTGCCTACCTGATGATGCGACGCCCCGAGATGGCCATGGCCACTTGGCGGTTCAACAAGGCGGCCGCCACGTTCGTGATCGAGACCCAGTACCCGGGGCATCACGAAGCCTTGGAGCAGCTGGCCCAGTATGGGTCGTCGGGGCTACCCCGCACGAGCGCGAACACGGCCGGGCGCAAGCGCAAGCACGTACCCAAACAGGACTGGGACGAGATCCGGCATGTGATCGAGCGCCGCATAGCGGCGGGCCACAAGCACGCGGCGGCGCTGCTCGCCGTACTCGAAGGCACGCTGCTGGCTGGCTTGCGCCCGATCGAGTGGTCGTTCTCGAAACTCACGACGCACGCCGAGGACGGCCGGCCGGTGCTGCAGGTGCGCAACGCCAAGCATTCGAACGGGCGCGCCAACGGCGCGATCCGGGAGATGTATGTGGATGAGCTCGACGAAGCCGAACGGGCGACGCTTGCGCGCGCCCTTGCCGCTTGCGCGGCCGAGACGGACGAGGAAGCCCAACGGATCAAGCTCGCGCTCAAGCACGAGTTCGAGGCCTGCCGCGCCATGGCCGTGGCCGGCACCCGCAAGGAGCAGTCCAGCGTCACCATGTATTCGTTCCGGCACCAGTTCATTGCTGACGCCAAGCTCACGTTCGAGACCCCGCTGCTGCTCTCGGCCACGGTCGGCCACAAGAGCACGAAGACTGCGTTTGAGCACTATGGCAAGCGCCGCCATGGGCGGGGCAAGATTCGCGTGTTCCCGACAGCGGAGACGGTTGCGGCCGTGCAGAGCGTCACGCTGGAAACCTATCGCAGCTACTTGGCCGCGCGGCAAGGCGGTCGTGTTCCGCGATTGCGCTGAGGATCGGTGAGGAATCGATCGGTGAGCCCGCGCAAGCGGGCTTTTTTTATGATCGCGATCAACCGCTGACTTGGCACCCCGAGGACGGTACCGGGGAATCGGCCAACTGGGCGAAGCGGCACCGACCCGGCCGCAAGGCCCCGGGGCATTCCTGCCATGCCGGTTGGCGCGCCGCGCTGCCGTTGCCGCCGGCCTCAGCCGGCGGCCGTTTTGTGTTGATGCCAACTAGGGCCGACTGGGTGCCCCGGGGCGGACGGCTCGCCGTCCGACCGTCTTGGTATCGATCGGGCCCGCGCGCGGGCTGGGGGCGCGCCGCGCCGGCTCTGGTTTGCGCTTGGGTGGTAGCCCCAGCGGTGCCGGGACCGGGGACCCGCGTTGCCCGGTCAGGCGCAAGCCCGCGTGCGTCCCGGCGAAGCTGGTTCGTCGGGACGCGTGGCCTGCAGCCGGGGGGCATCGGTGCCGATCGGTCGGCGCGGTGTCGCTGGAGGGCAATCCGGTGCCGCAGGCGATGGATGGGGTACCGCTGGAACGACGCGGCGCGAAGCGCTGCCGATTTTTTGGTGTCGCACAGCGCCGTGGGGGCAGGGCCGCGAGGAGCCGGTCCACCGCTCGCCCGCGTGCGTCAGGTGCGCCGTGGGCGCGATCGACCCGGACTGCGCGCCGGCGGCGCGCCCGTTCCCCCCGCTCACCTCGAAGGCGCCGGCGCCGTGCCGGCTTGCCGCCTTGCGGTCTGCAGGCCGGGGCCACGCCTCACACGGGCGTGCAACGCAGGGCGCCGTCGGCGCCCGCTTTCAACTGGACGGTGAGGCCCGTCGTGGTGAGCGCCAGCACGCGGCGCTTCGCTTCAAGTTTCGCCGCGAGGCGCGTGCCGCCGTTGAGCACGCGCACCGTGTCGCCGTCGACGGCCACGATGATGCCGTCGGTACCGTCGCGCAGGATCTGCGCCGCGAGGCGGATCCCGCGACTGAGGTCGCCGTCCCCTGCCCCACGCAGGATGTCGATGCTCCCCGCGTCGAGCGTCACGCTCTTGCGGGATACCGCACCGGTGGCGGCCGGCGCGCGACGGCCCTGCCCCCGGCCGCCACCGCCCCATCCCTCATGCACGACATACTGGATGCCCGCCACGCTGGCCACGGCCTCGTCCCGCGTGCCAAAGAGCGCTGCCAGATCGGCAGGGGTGCGCGTACCGTTCGCCAATTCGATCATGCACATGGCCCCGTTCGGGCCGCGCTTGCCTGCGAGGTGGACGTTGACTAGCTTGACTGGCTTGATCTTTGCCATCGCGGGCCCAATGCGCTCGACCGTGTAATACGTCTTGTCCGTAACCATGACTTCCGTCCGATGAGGAGGGGGGTCTTGAATCGTATGCATTAATCAAGAAGGCTTCAAGGTCCTGCGGGATATCAACGGGCTGCCCACAGCCGGTAGGCTTGACACTTACCAACCTGCGGAGCCCGGCATGCGAATCTGGTCACTCATCGGTACCACCGCCCTGTTTCTTGTGCTGCCCGGCCCGGCACTGGCCGAGGTGGTCTCAATGGCGAGTGGTGGTTCGCCATGGCGCCGGCGCAGCGCTACAGCTATCTGGATGGCTATCTGGACGGGCGCACGCTGGGGGTGTCCGCCCTCGCCGCACGGCTCGGGCCGCCGGCCGACGCACAGGCCAAGGCGCTGCTGCAGCGCCTGCCCGGTTTGGTCGATCGTCGGGCACTGGAGCGGCAGATCGACCGGCTCTACCGGGAGCCGCTAAACGTCTACCTCTCTCTCGATGAAGCAGCCTTCATTGCGGGGGAACAGATCAAGGGCCGGCCGGTGGAGGCGGAGCTCCAGCGACTGCGGCCCGACGCGTACGAGCGGTACCGGATCCTGCGCCAGCTCGACAAGCACTAGCCGCGACGCACCGCGCAATGGGGCCAACCGCCCGGCATCGGTGCGCCGGCTCACGCGCCTCGGGTCGAGACGGCGGGCCAGTAGTTGAGCTGCCCGGCGGCGATGCGCTTGGCCAGCTCGACCTCGTCCTTGGGCGGCTTCGTGGCGGTGGCCGGATCCGAGAGCCCGGTGGCGGCGAGGTCGTTGTCCAGATACTTGGGCTCGAACCAGTCCCACAGGCCGCGCTCAAAGACGATCCCGTAACGCTCCCCTTTTCCGGTGTCCTTCACCTGAAACACGATGCCCCGCTCGCCCTCGTCGGCGACCTCGCCCAACGTCTTCTCCACGGTGTAGATGTCGCCCACCACACAGTGCCCGTGGTAGCGGTACTCGCCGCCCTGCTTGCGTGCCAGCGCCCGTAGCGCCGCCGCGTGCTGGCGCGCCTCGACCAGCGCGGCGAGCCGCCGCGCCAGCAGGCGCGCATCGCGTGTCATGGTGCGCTTGTTGGGCAGCCCCCGCAGCGCGTCGTCCCAGTGCGCGGCCCGGCCGGCCTTGCGCGCGAGCTCGCCAATGTAGTCGGGACTCACGCCCCAGCGCTCGGCCAGCTCGCGGTAGGTATAGCCTTTCCAGCGCACCAGCGCGCGGAACTGTTCGCGGGTGAATTCAGCCATGATCACGGCACGCTGGTAGCGCCGGCGCGGGCCCCGGGGCGGGTGGTTGGACGAGGCATCTCATGTTCGTCACGGTCGGACTCTCAAAATAGTTGGGCAGCCCCTGCCAGCTCCAAAAAAGATGACCAAAAACCGGCAGGGGCTTGATAACCCGAACTATATCCCGGGTTTTATGCGGTGTCGAGCCGCCCTGCCGTTCTGGTATCCCATTGATTTTCAAAGGAATCTATACGCAGCGGCGCGGACGCTCGGGCTATGCGCGTGTGTCGCCTCAGATTGGGCCAGAAACACGCCAGAGATCCATGGCATAGCCTGGAATTCTTTGACATTCAAATTCCTTGTTTGGCACTGCGATTCCCCACCCGCATGCGACCTGCGGCTCAGTGCAGCGTCTTGCGCACCGTGGCCATGCAGGCCTCCATGGCGGCGCTGCGTGCGCGCGGCGCCGTGGCAGCCCGCAGGTAGTCCGCCACGGTGGCCAGCGCGCCCGGGGTCACGGTCCCGCCGGCGGCTGCGGCCACCGACGGGGACGCAGCCGGGGCCGCCGGCTTGGCGCGTTGCACGGCGCCCGTCAAGGCACCCTTCCCGCCGCCCTCCCGGGACGGCGTTTCGGCGCCCCCGGCTGCCCTGCTCGTTTGGCCGACGCCAGCCGACCAAGCAGCGGCGCCCGTCGGACGACCGGCAAGGCCGGCCTCCAGACGTTCGGCGAACCGCGCGTCCAGCCACGGGCTGGCCGGGACCAGCTGTGCGGTGCGCAGGCCCTTGACCATTCCGGCTATCCAGCCGGGCGCGGCCATGCGGTCGGCGCCTTCCTGCGGGTCACGCACGACCAGCTGGGCGCCATCGGTGGACACCGCATAGCGCTTGGCCGCATCACGCTCGTAGAACACCTGTCCGGCGATGCGAGCCTGCAGACCCTCCTGCTCGATGGCGGTGGCAGCGGCGTGGGCAGCCGCGTCGCTCTTGGCACGGCGCTGGCGGGCCAAGAACGCGAAGTCGGTGGCACTGCGCAGCAGCGTGGCCAGATAGGCCCGGGGGTGCTTGGCCTTGGCAAGCAGCTCGCCGGCCACGGCGACCACGTCGCCCAGCCGTTTGCCGTGATCGACCCGTGCCGATCGCATCAGGGCAAAAATATGAAATGTCGAGAACCCCATGGCCTGCAGCGGCGTCACGTCCTCGGGCAGGTCCCCGGGTTGTCTCTTTTGAGAGGAAGGGCTCTGATAAAACCTATATATAGCGCGGCCTGACAGAGTGGCACGCGGTTGGGCCACAGAATCGGCGACAGGGGCCTTGGCCTCCTCCAACGCCGCCGGCGCTTGAAGGAAGCCCAGCAGGCGGGCCGCCATGTCGGTCAGGTAGATGAAGCGACCAGCGAATTCGCCGCTGCGCTTGCGGTTCTGGGAGAGCTCCGAGCGGATCATACCGGCGTCGAGCAGATCGGTGAGACTGCGCTGCAGGGTACGTAGCGACTGGCCGGCGCGGTCGGCCAGATACTTGCGGCGCGCGAAGACGGAATTCAACGGCTGATGCTGGTCGACGGTGAGGGCGATCGCGCCCAGCGTGTTGCGGGCACGGAGGGGCAGGGTCTTCAGACTGCGGGCGCGGTGATTGGCCTGCAGGACGATGTAGGGCAGGCGGGTCTCGTCGACCACGAAGTCCAGTTCGTCGTCCGGGCAGTCGTCCGAGTTGTCGTCGTTGTCAGCCGGCTCGACGCCGGCGAGGGCGGCTACTAGCTCGGCCGCGTGGATGTCGATGTCGTGCAGGCGCAACGTGGCCTCGCCTGCAATCTGGGATTGCGCGATGTTCATGCGGGTCTCTGTCAAAAAACAGGGGTCCTCGCTTGACTCCATCGCGACATCCGCTACACTCGGGATTCCACTCCTGCCTCATTGAGGCGGTGCAGGGTGAGGTGCCTTGATGGGAGCCAAGCCCGTTTTACTCAAAAGCCTTCGGTTGCCGCCGAAGGCTTTTGTCTTTGGGGCGTCCGCCCGGTCCTAGATCTTTCTCATTTCGTAACTCATTGATTTATAAGGATGCTCTACTAGAGCATCACTGTTCCTTCGCCTTCTCGGCCTCAACAAACTCTTTGAACTTGGCAGCCCAGCGCTTTGCATCGTCCTCGCTGACCGCCTTGCCGAAACGAATCCCCACGACGTTGTTCCGCACGGTTATGTCGCAAAACGTCTGCTTGCCGTGCTTGACGGTGTGCTTCTCTAAAGGAGCGGGGGCCGTCGATGCGGGCTTGGCCAAGGCAATGGCTTGATCCTGCGTTACGGTCTCGTCAGTCACCAGCTTTTGAATCGCAGCCGTCACTTCATCCGCCCGTCCCGCTTGTGCCAGCTGCGCGAGCTTTTCTGCCGCATTGCTTCCGAGGCGATCTGGGGCATCCTTCAGCAATAGCTTGGCTTCCTCAGGCAACGCGTCGAACTTCATGATCCGCGAGACGTGAGCGCGACTAAGGCCGGTCGAATCTGCGATGGCGGCATGAGTCAGGCCGGAGATCAACGCAAGCTTCTTGAAGTTCCAGTATTTCTCGAAATCGCTCAGCGCCGGGGACAGCAGGTTACTGAGGAAAGCGACCATTTCCACTTGGTCGTCCGCAACCTCGGCAATAAAGGCTGGAATGGTGGTCCGGCCGAGATCACGATAAATTGCTGTGCGATTGTGACCAGCAACGAGCTCATACCTGCCGTCGGCTTTCGGTCGAAGAGTGATTGGCTGGCCAAGCGGATGCCGCCGGAGATTCTCCGTCAGTTCTGCGTACTCCTCGGAAGTGAGCTTGCGCCGACGTCCCTCCACCTCGTCGATCAAGTCAAGCGCGATGTCCGAGCCAGTGGTCAACTGTTGGCGCATTAGCGCCAGTTCTTCATCCTTGCGAGCGACCGTCGCCTTCAGGGATTGGATCTCCAGTAACTGTCCGGGGGCGGTTCTGGGCAGCGGGGGCGCTGCGCGCTGAGCCGCCTGCTTCTCGTCGTCAGTTAATCGAATTGAAGCCGCTCGCGCGGCGGTTTGCTTGGTACCACTCATAGCTTTAACCTCGTTGCCACAAGGCACAGAATTTGTCGTCGATTCGGTCCACCAGTTGATCGAAGGCAGGACGAATGCGGCGAAGCGATTCGGCATTCACGTCCGTGGACGCCAAGTCATAAACGGTTGAAAACCGCAGATTTGCGTTCCGGGCGACGACGGTCTCCGGGATCTCGATAGGCAACACTCGTGAGCCATAGACCTGCTGCACCCAATCCCGAACCACCTTCGGTGAATCCTCTTGGACCATCCGGGTGATGAGGATGTCGAGGAAGTCGAAGTCCTTGTGGTGCTCGTCCAATCCAACGGATCGCATGCCATTTACGAGATCCGAGAACAGTTGAAAAAACTGCACCATGGATGCGAGCGAGAGCACGTCCGGCACGACGGGAATGATGACGCTGTCCGCCGCATAGATAGCATTAATGGTCAGGTAGCTGAGCGTTGGCGGGGTGTCGACAATGATGTAGTCGTACTCGTCCTTCAGTTGCTCGAAACCATCGCTGAGCACCTTTTCGAATGCCGCACTGGGCCCGTCTATCCGGGCCCGAGCTGGCAGCATAAACTCGGCATTAAAGAGGTCTGTCGACGAAGGAATGAGGTCAAGGTTCGGCCAGTACGTCTGCTGGGGCAGTGACCGCATATCGAACTCGGTCTTTTCCGAGTATGCTTCGACCAATGCGTAGACGGTTTGCGAGGGGTCGATCTCGGCATGGGGGTTGATCCCGAAAAGCGTCGTCAAGCTCCCCTGCGGGTCGAGGTCAACGTGACATACCTTGCGGCCACGTCGCATGGTGAGGCCCTGCCCCAATCCCATCGTAGTGGTGGTTTTGGTCACGCCGCCCTTGAAATTGGCGACCGTGATGACTTTCGCCTTGCCCTTACGCGGGACCGGCTTGGCCTCTGTGCGTACCCACTGAATCGTCTCTTCGATGCTGAAGGAACGCGGCGCCCCCGGGCGCGATTGTTGGCCCTGCGGGAGGTCGCCCTTTTTCAGGGCGTAATTCATCCGCTGGCGGTCAATCCCGCAGATCTCCTGAACCCGCGATGACGACAGGAGAGGGGTTTTCTTCCTCGGGAACGGTTCCAGCATACTGTCGCGGATCTTCTGCAGCATGGCGACAGACACATTGGCGAGGCCGGTGATGTCATCAGCCGTCGTTTTCCCGGGGAGTTCCAGTTTCATGTCCATGACGTTCATTGGGTAGGATCGACCTTTGAGGTGGATTCGACGTTTGGCGACGAATTACGCCATTTCGGTCTAATTGGCGAGAAGGTTAGCTGTCCCGTGACGTATACGCAAGTTAACTTTGCGACGTTGCAGGCATGCAGCAAGTGATCTGCGCCCTATTCCCGCTGCTTGGGGCAATAAAAAAGCCCGTCAATGGACGGGCTTAGGGCGGGGGGGAGGAAGAAACTACATCGCAGCCACGCGTTGGCCACCAAACAGCAATTGGTGACCCACCATGGGGACGGGCTCCTCGGCGTGGGTCGGTACGGGCGTGACGGCCGAAGCTTGCGGGGCGCCGTCGATAACCAACGATAGCTTGGGCTCCTGATACATCATCGGCGCAGCAGGGGCGGCAGCAGGGGCGGCAGTAGAAGCGGACGCCGGCGCCGCTGCGTGGACGCGATCCGAGATCATTACGATCAGATCATCCGGCTGGAGATTGAACTGCTGGGCCGCCGCCTTCACGTCGGCCCAGCTGTACCGCAGCGTCCCGCCACCCAGCATCCCGATGAACTGGGCATGCGAGCAAGCATTGTTGTCCACCAGCTTGAGGAAGCGGCTGTAATCGCTGGTCGACATCTTGGTGCTGTGCGCGTATGGGGTGCCGAAGATCTTCTGCAGCTCGGCCGAAAACTTGTCGGAGACACCGGCAACGACGATCGAGGCCTGCGACTGCTCGTCGTGCAGCAGGACGATGCGACGCTTCCGAGCAAACAGGCTGCCGCCCGCCACGATCTCAGCCAGCACAACGGTTGCGTTGTCGGCCAAAAGCGACTTCTTGATATTTGTGAACGCGGTCTGCCACGCCCCAAAGTTCTTCTCGGCGCAGGTCCAGAGCCGAACCTGCTTGGCTGCCAGCCCTGATCCGTCGGCGCTGACACCGAGGAGATGGAGAATGCGGCCGTACGTCTCCTGCGACAGCAACAGTCTGGCGTCTTTGTCGCTGTCGCCGGCCATCATGGCCATCAGCGAGGCCATCGGCACGCCCGTCCGAGCTACCAGATCGTCCATCGACACGCCACGCACCAGCGAGACATCCCTGAGTTGCTGCCTGCTCAATTTCGCCATATTCTGGCCTCACTATGTTGTAAACGTCGCAAAAAGATAGAAATTTAATGATCTTTTTCTATGTCGCGTATAATAGCAGGCATTTGACGGAATTCCAGCCCCACCAGCGGGCCACGACAACGATGAACGACATCGACGCGCTTCTTGCGCCTGAGGAACAGCGCACCACCTTCGAGGTCAACGGGCAGGTCACGACGGTGCATGCAAGGGACGTCGAGAAAAGCATCCGCGCGATGATGGACGACCGCAACGTCAACCTCCCGGAAGCATGGCAACTCGTCAAGGCTGAGATGGCGAGGGTCCTGAATGGCGGCAAGCCCGCGAAAGGCAACGCGGCCCAGTGCAACCTGTTCGGCACGGACGCCGGGCCTGTAGTACAGGGCAACGTGACACTGGCCGAGACGACGGAACCGATGCCGAACGGTGGAGCGCCAGCGGAACCGGCCGAGCCACAGCCACTTCGGGGGGAGGCGCTGCGCTCCCTCCTGCTCCAGCAGAACGATGCGAACATCCACCCGCACGCCAAGCTGCTGGCAAGCGTAGAACCCGAGGATGCCGCCAAGGATCTGCTTCAGCCCGAGCGGGTCGCTGCGCGGCAGCAGGCCCTGCAGCTTGGATTTCGATTTCCGCCAACACCCATGGGCCGACTGGCCTTCCCCGCAGACATCTGCAGGACATCGCTCTTCCATGTGGCCAGCAACAACGTGCCACGCCGGCGGTGCGAACGCGAGTTCATGGGGCAGCTCGGCGCCAACATCAGTGTCTTGTATTCGGGCATGGAGCTTCGCCACGACGACGAGCGCGTACTCATGCAGCTGATACAGATCGCCCAGCATCAGGCGCCGTGGGCGTATATCGAGATCAGCACCATTCCATTTGCCAAAACCGCCAGCGCGTCATCGCGCAAGTTCGGCAGCAACGATATCGAGCAGGTCGAGCGCAGTCTCTGGAGATTCCGCGAAGGCCTCATCATGCTCGCCAAGGGTCGCAACGTAATTCCCTTCAATGCCATCCGTGACATGACAGTCAGCGGCGCCAAGCGCTACATCCAGCTTGATCCGCGCATGGTTCTGCTGTTCGACAACAGCTACGTTCTCCTTGAGGACAAGCTATACCACGCCACAAACGGCATCGAGCGCCAGCTCTTCAAGTACCTGCAGACGAACCCGTATGCCGAGGTCTACCCGCTCAAGATCCTCAACCTCTTCGAGCTCTGCTATGGCACCGTCGAGGCGCTGCAGGCGGCCTTCCGAAAAGCGAACCCCGAGAAAACCGACCAGCAAGCGCGACGCGCCATCCTGACCAAGAAGGTCTCCGACTTCCGGCAAAAGGGCCTACCCACCGCTCTCGCGGGCCTGAAAGCCAAGGGCGTCATCGACAGCTTCACGTTTGACGAAGTGAATGACAAGGTCTCGATCACCAAGGCTGCGTCGTTCAGTCCCGTGGAACCGCGTGAGAACCCGGTCGCATGAACCGTAGAGACTTCATGATCGCAGGTGCTGCGACGCTAGGGGCTGGGCTCCTTACACCGTCGATTGCGGGCGCGCACACTAACGACTACTGGGTCCGGGATCGGAGCCTCTGGCTTCGCCGGCAGGAAACCGGTGACGAGTTCCGCGTCACCTATTGGTCTGGTGGCCAAGTCGACTACAACAATTACGTGCGACTTTGCTATATCCTTCGCGACCAGCAAAAAGCAGAGACTGTCATGATGGACGTCAATCTGCTCAACCTGCTCTATGGCGCCCAGTACTGGCAGGAGCTGCTACTGGGTAAGCCGACACCGTGGATCATCACAAGCGGCTTTCGGACGGATGCGACCAATCGGAAAGAGAAGGGCGACGAGAATTCCGAGCACAAGAACGCCAAGGCAGCCGACGTGAAGCACGACACCTATACCCCGCAGCAGGTGGCGCAAATGTTCGGCTTCTTCGGCATGGGGGGCGTAGGGGTGTATCCGACGTTCACGCACGGCGACACGGGCCGTGTCCGCTTCTGGGACGGATCCAAGCCAAGGCGCCGATAGAGTTTCTATGCGAGGTCTGCCAAGGCCTCGTCCATCGTTGGGCGCGCCTTCGGGCGCGCCATTTTTTTTTGGCGCGGCTGCAGCCGGCCGCTGATCCCGTGCCAATCAGCATTTGAATGTCAACGAATACACGACCGCCGGCACGCGCCTGTTGCCTTGACGCCGACACGTGTTTAACTCGGACTTCCTGCCGTCAGCACCTCACGCCGAGCCAGAAATACGTGTTCAGCTCGGACACTTGGGCCAACCGACCAGCACCGCGCTGCGGTATACGTGAGGGTTTACGGTCACCCACCGGATACGTGTTTGACTCGGACACTGACGTGTTCAGCTCGGACAACTACGTGTTCAACTCGGACTCAGGTACGTGTTTGACTCGGACAGCGGGCGTGTTCAACTCGGACTGGGTACGTGTTTGACTCGGACGTACTACGTGTTTGACTCGGACCGGGTACGTGTTTAACTCGGACGAAGTACGTGTTCAGCTCGGACACCGTGACGCCCAAAAAAGCCACAAGTCCCTGATTTTGCGGGGGAATATGCGGGCAACCGTTGATGACAATATGTTTACAACAGGTATACCACTGTTTACCAGTACCCAGTAAACGCGTGCGCCTGCACGCGCGGGGTAGGGTGGGTCGATAGATCCCTTTCAAGCCAAAGACACCCGGCAACGGACGCATCGGGCATCTCAGCGCAGCTTTTGTGCAAGTACGTGTTGAACTCGGACATTGCCAACTGTCGTTTTCACCCCGCACATCTGTCTAGAAAAAAATGTTCTTTTTCTAACCAACATTGACAGAAACACGAGATTTCCAGAGAATGCGACCCTAACAAAACAGTTTTGTGCGCGTCTGCCATGGCGGAACTCTCCCGAACCGATCGACTGCTGGCTGCCTTACAGGGCAAGCGGTACTACGACTACCGCTTTGCGAAGCAGGCCGCGCAGTTGTTCCCCCAAAGCACCGGGGGCGACGGGATGGAGGTCAAGCTGTTCGTGTCCGAGTTGATGAACGTTGTGCCGGCCGCCCAGCGCAACGCCACGGCGGAACGCCTGATCCGCTTCGTGGTGACCGAATGCGCCGAATGTCCCACCATCGACCAGTTCCGGAGAGCCGTGGCCGACGCCGCACTGGCGGAGCTCGGCGAAACCTTCGCGTCGCTCTACGAGCGTGCCAAGCACTTCCTCGCGACACCTCCCACCAACCCCGAGATTGCTGCGCGTTGGCTTGAAAAGGTCATCTGGACTGCTGTGCGCAAGATCGGCCGCGAGCGATTCGCGACGGTCGCCGCCGACGACTGGCAGCAGGCCGTGACCCGCGCGGTCCTGCGCGATGAAGGCGGCCCGCTCGTGGCCTATCCCGTGAAAACTGAGGTCGCGCCGCAGACTGCCAAGCGCGATTTCCGTTCGCTTCTGTCGCGCCCATGACAGCCCCTAAGAACACCCGCGTCCGGCACGCGACGACTTGGGGTCAACCGCACCGCGATCGCAGCCCGCTCTTCTTTCGTGTTTTCGGTCGGATCTTCGCGGCGCTGAGCAACCTGTGCCGCTACACGACCTATGGGCTTTGTGTGACGGCCCTGATCCTGCTCGTCTACGCAGGCGTTTTCGCACAGCACGTCCACACCTACATCAGCGATGGCACGTTCGCATGCGAACTTCCGACATTTCGAGGTAAATGATGAGCGACAACAAGCCTTCCGCCGAACTGGCGCGCGTGCATGCACAGCGCAAGCAGGAGGAAGACAACTACACCGCGAACAAGAAGTCGTTATCCGTCTGGGCTCCGGTCACGGGCGGGATGTTCGTCGCCAACGTGTTTCTGGGGTGGCTTGCCTTCTATCACTTCCCGCAGGTCGAATACGTACCCACTGCCAACGCGGCAGCGATGTGCAATGTGAGCGGAACCAAAGGGGCCACCGTTGACCTGCCCACCATCGTCGATTTCGCGGTCGATGTCGCCGTGTGTGTGAACACGTACGACTTCAAGAACTACCAGCGCCAGATCGAGACTTGCGCACAACGGAACTTTACCGAGGACTACCGCAACGCCTACGTCAGTGCGTTCGGTCAATCGCGTGTGCTGAAGAACGTCATCGAAAACTATTTCGTCGTGTCTGCTACGACAGCAGGTACAGGCCACGTGCCCGTGCCCTCTCGACGTAGCGCAGCCAACAGCGCCGGACCGGACTGGTGGCTGATCGATGTTCCCCTGCTGGTTAGCTACAGCGCAGGCAACAAGGCCCCGACGTCCGAGAAGCTGCTGCTCAAAGTCAAGGTGGTACGCGTGCCGCCAAGCACGCGGAACCCGCGCGGCCTCGCTGTCGAGAGCATTGAATCCTCCTACCTGCTGGAATCGCGCAACTGAGATCGAATCATGAGGAAGCTACTGACCGCCCTTGCGCTGACCACCACGGCCGCTGCTGCCCCCGCCCAGCAACAGGTACCCCTCACTACACCGCCTGTGCCCATCGTGCGGGAGCAGGTGGATAGCATCGTCAAAGGGCAGGCCGCGCTCGTTCTCACGCCCGAGCAGATCGAGCAGTTGAAGCTTGGCACTGCACAAGCGCGCAAGCAAATGGTGTCGCCCTATCCGCAGAACAAGGTCGCCAAGCCAGTGGCACGGCCGTTCTATATCGACCCGACCGACAGCGATGCGCCGAGATTGGTGAGGCTGGAGTCGGGCTGGATTACGTCGCTGGTCTTCAGCGATACCAATGGCAACCCGTGGTTCGTCAAAAGCGTCTCGCTGGACTGCAGCCAGTTCACCGATGGCGTGTCCTGCCCGGGCGACGCTGGTGGCGCCGGGGCAGGGGGCAAGGAAAAGAGCTCCACGAACATCGTGAAGCTGCAGCCGAAGTTCATGTATGGCTACGGCAACGTTGTCGTGGAGTTGGAGGATCTGGCTTCGCCCATTACCTTTGTCCTGACGGTCGGGCAATCGAACGAGGTCGACTCGCAGATCTCGGCGCGCATCTCGGGGCGCAACCCGAATGCTCGCCCCCAGATCATGGCCATGGACCGTCTTCCAGAGGCAGATGGCGCCATGGGCGCATTTCTCGATGGCGTTCCGCCTCCGGGCGCTGTCCGCCTCAAGGTAGGCGGCACGGGAGCGGATGCATGGACGCTGAACGGCAAGCTCTATCTGCGCACACGCCACACACTGCTGTCCCCCGCATTCATGAACCACGTGGGCAGCGCCGATGGCATGCACGTCTACGCGTTCAACCGTGTGTACCCATCGTTGCTCGTGAGCATCAACGGTAAGGGTAGCTCACTCACCATCTCCGGAAACTAAGCACACCATGAGCGACAACGGAATCGAGACCATGCTGGACGATCTGCAAGAGATCGGCACGGATTTTGATGCAGAGAAGCAGAAGAAGACCCGCCAGCAGACCAACGAGCTCAAGAAGCGAAACATCAAGAACACCTTCGGCTCGGGTGCCGGCCGGGTAGCCATCTTCATGTTCGCAGGTGTCGTGCTGGTGCTGGCAGGCGTCGGCTTCTACAACTTCAATCGCAAGCCGCCCATGAACCAGCAGCGCCCGGACGCGAGCGGTGCCATGGCGCCGTCGCCCAACGGCTATGGTTCGACGATTGCAGCGACGGAGCAGGAAGCCAACATGCGTCGCGAAGCGGACAATATGCAGAGCTCGAACGTGAGCAAGCAGGGCGGCGTCTACATTCCGGGGCCGGTGATTACCAGCAGCACGGGCAACGATTTCCGCACGGGTGGCAATGCGATGGCACCGGCCAGCGCAGCCGCTGCCGGGCCGGCCAGTGTTCCCGGTGGTGCTGCACCGGCCAGCGCGCCGGCAGCCGCCGCGACCGCACCGGCGGCTGCCCCCGCCATGGTCGTCGACCAGCAGACGATGCAAAAGATCACGACCGAGGTGACGGCGCAAATGGTCTGCGCAATGGGCAAGCCTTGCCCGACGGCATCGGTCAGCACCTTTACGACGGGCCAATACCACCTGCCTGAGCGCACCGTTGCGGCCATGCCGGTGTCCGCGCAAGCCACCGCCGGCAGCACCAATGGCCAAGCGGGCGTCACAAACGCCCAGCTCAGCTCGCAACAGCTCGCCGCAGCGTCTGGGCAGAAGCCCCTGATCGACGCGGGCGACGCCTACTACTGCCGCCTCAAGAATGGCGTGAACTCGGACGCTACCCGCCGCGATGTCGTTCTGAACTGCTTTGCCACCGCCAACGAGACGTTCACCATGATCGGCCGCGCGGAGGCGAGCAATGCCGATGCGATGGACCCCAGCTTCTCTGTGACGCTCGACAAGTTCTCGCGGGCTGGCAAAGGCATGATTGCCGTGAATGCGATCGGCGTTGACGAAGGCGGCGAGAGCGCGATGGTTGACGACGTGGATAAGCACAGTGTGCGCAAGTACGGCAGCGTGTTTGTGGCGGGTCTCCTGAAGGGTCTTGGCCAAGCGGCATCGATCATCACCGGTACGACCAGCGCAACGACGGTTGGCAACGTGACGACCACGACGACGACCACCGATCGCATCGATGCGCGCCGCACCGCCCAGATGGCCGCCGGCCAAGCCGGTATGGCATGGGGCGACACGTTCTCCCGGGAAGCGCAGGCCATCAAGACGACCATGAAGTTGTACCCGGGTAAAGACGTCACGGTGATTTTTTTGGCGCCGGTGTACGAAGAAAAAAAATATTGATTTCAATCGAGCGAGCGAGCTCTATCGCGTAACGAGAGGCCAACCGTGGAAGAACACCAACCAACGCAAGCACACATCGACCTCGCCGACGACCTCTACCACGGCGACGACGTGGGGACACCCGAGACGACGGCTGGCAAAAAGAAGGGCGCATTCCCGCCGTTCCTGAAGTACCTCATCATCGGATGCGCTGCACTCATTGTGGTGCTGATCGGTCTGTATGCTGTCGTGCTGATTAAGAAATCCAAGGCGGCGGGCGATGACGCGATGTCAGGCGGCGTCGCCATACAACCTTCAGTGGCCGCGCATGTTCCGCAACCGCAGATGAATGCGCCTGTGCCGGTCTACGGTAACGGCGGTGTTCCCGGCGGCCCGCAACAGGCACCTCAGGTGACCCCGTCACTGGGGCTACAAGCGGGGGCCCCGACGCAGGCAGGCCAACCCTATGCGAGCAACGCCCCGCCTGCGCAGGGCGGTGCGGCCGAACAGTCCGCACAAGCCGCACCTGCATCGGCGCCCACGGCGCCCATTGCAGCGCCCGCAGCGGTACAGCCGCCGTCGGCAGCCCCTGTGACTGCCCCGCCAGCTTCCGCGATACCCGGAGCGCAGATGCAAGGCTCAGGACAGGCACAAGGGATCGACGCGCAATCGGCACAGACGCTGCGGGACTGGCCCCGTGAACGCGACGAGATCATGAAGCGCCTGAGTGTCATGGACGCCCGCCTCGAAGAGCTGTCGCGCACGTTGAAGTCTGTCAGCGACAACCGCGCATCCTCCCAGCCCAAGCCCGAGCCCAAGAGTGACACGAAGCCTGTCCGCAAGGACCCTCCCGCGACCAAGGCGAGCGCGAAGGATGGCGAGGCCGAGCACAAACGTGAGGTGGCCGCCGGCGTTGTGCGCGGCGTCCCGCGTGGCGCTGCGACCAAGCCAGCGGCACAGCAGGCGAAGAGCAGCGCCGAGCCCATGGCCCGCCGCGACTACTACCTCACGGGCTGGGTCGGCGACATGGCGTTCTACACGCGCCCCGGCGCTACTGGCCGTGAGGAGCGCGAAGACAGCGTAAAACCCGGTGACATGATCGACGGCATGAAGGTCATGCGCATTGACACGCAGAGCCGTCGCATTGTGCTCGAAGGCAACCAGTACATCGGTACGCGAGGTAGGCAGTGACTAGCTCGGGGGGTATCGCCGACCTGTTGCAGATGCTCGTGAACATCTCGGGGGCCTTCCCCGCGATCTTCGCATTCTGCGCGGTGCTGTTCGCGTTGGCTGGCGTCGTACTGGTGGCGATGGGCGTGTACGGCTTCTACGTCATCCATTACAACGACGGCCGCACGCCGGGCGGCCGCAACATTGGCCACGCCGGGGCCGCCTCCAACGTTGTTATCGGCGCCCTGTTGACGGGCCTGATGTACATCACGGCGCTCACCAAGAACACGGTGCTGGGCACAGAGATCCAGAACGGATCCATGGGCTTCCAGAGTTCAGGCATGACGGCAACGCAGCAAGCTGCGATCACCGCCCTGTTTGGCCTTTTCGCCATCCTCGGATTCATTGCGTCTGGCCGTGGATGGATGCTCCTCAATCGCTTCTTCAGCGGAACCGAGAAGGAGTGGGCCGGGGCCATCGCCTACATCATTGGCGGGATGCTATGCGTCTACATGGAGGAGTCAATGGTCTTTGTCACGCGCGTGACCGGCTTCGACTTCGTGAAGATCTTTCTCTTTTGATTCACCACACCACCACGGGAGTTAAGCAATGAAAAAGCAGTACGAGAAACTGATGGTTGCGGCCATGGTCGTCTACGCCGCCATGGGCACCGCGCAGGCGCAGTCGTTCAAGCTCGACGACATCAAGAACACGTCGGGTGCCGGCAGCAACGACCTCACGGCCACCTTTACGAAGGGCAAGAGCACGCTGCAATCGGGTATCGATCTGTTCCTGATCGGTTGCGCGGCAGTCGGCATCGTGTTGTTCGCGATTTGTGTGTGGGGCATGTACAAGGCCTCGAAGGAAGAGCGTGAGAGCCCGAAGGGTGCGATTGCCGGTGTGATCGTCGGCGCAGCCATGACGATCATCCCGCTGTTGGTCGGCCTGACCCGTAACACGATCTTCGCGTAAGCCCATGACGAGAATTGCCCGCACGCTAACCGCGCTGGTGCTGTCGGCCAAGCGCGAAGTCTGGCGCATGCACGACCACGCCGGCGAGGCCGATAAAGCATTCCAGCGCGTGCGGGTTCCCGTGCTGGAGGCCGCAGAGTACTCGTGTGAATTCTGCGGCCTTCACTCGGACAAGTACCAAGAGGTCCACCACCTCGACGACAACCATGCCAACAATGACCCGAGCAATCTGGCGTGTTCGTGTCCACTTTGCCATCAGGTGTTCCACGTCGGCATGGCGGGCATGCGCGATGGCGGCTACATCATCTCCTTGCCCGAGCTGACGCAGGCAGAGCTCAACCAGCTTTGTCTGGTGATGTGGATCGTGCAGCGGGCCGATACCAAGAATCTCAGCGCTGACCATGCACTCATGGTCAAGAATGTGCAGATGCGCGTGCAGTCGCTCAATAGCGTGCTCATCAATCGTCGTGCCAACGTTAAGAAGCGATTCTGCGATCTGCTGGAGAGCAATGGCGTCAGCAAGGATTTCACCAAGCGCCTGAGCTTGGATGTCATCAATCCGTCACTGATTGCAAACGCACTCATGTCCCTCGACGCCGAGACGTATGCACGTCGCGAGGAGCTGCTTGGGAGCCTGCGTTTGCTGCCCCGTCCGGAGCGTTTCGAAACCCAGTTCCAGTACTGGACCGAGGACCAGAATCGGCGGCTTCCGCTGAACGCGTGGTACCGGCTGCTGGACGACACCCAGTTCAGCGACATCATCATGGGCACGCTCGCGACGGTCGAGCAGATCCACAACGAAGGAAGCGCCGCATGAGCGACCAGCGTTATGGTGTCGTGCTGTTCGACGACGCGATCGTCAAACGTCGCGGAGGGCCGCAGAAGGCAGCCACCGACGGGTATGCATCCATCGATGGTGGGACGGTCCGTCGTATCAAGAAGGTCACCGAGCTCGACTCCGATGTGAAGTGGCTGACGAACTTCGAATTCAAGGATTTCAACGGCAATCAGCTCGGCCGACATCCCAATCTGTACTCCTCCGGCTTCCTGCGCACCGAATTGAAACTGCTGTGCGACGAGCTGGGCCTCGGCCCGGATCAGATGGCCGTCAATGAAGCGACCGAGCTCCTGTCGGGATTCTTCGGCCGGGTCATGCGACTGGCCGTGCAGGCCCTGAAGGTCGATCTCAACGCCGAGATCCCGAAGGGGATTACCAAGACGCTTGCCGAATACCTCGCCGTGCGGTTTCCCGTTACGGGGCGGATGAATGGTGAGCTCAACGGCGCCATGGAACTGGCGTTCCAAACGTGGAATTCCGTCCTGAAGCCCCAGCGCAAGGACTGGAAGAGCATTTCACTGCGGCGCCCGCGATACACCCACGCGATCGACGTGCTGACCACACCGGTGCCGAGCTCAAACCGGTGGGTCTACCTGCAAGGCGCCCGCTTACCGCAGCGCAATGACGAGCGCCTTGAATGGTGTCTCGCGAACGAGGACATGCCCGTACTCGCCAAGGTGATCGTGAAGGGGCGCCGGGGTGGCCTCGCCGATCTGCTTAGCTTCAACGCCGGGGCAGCGAACTCCCGCAACTGGGTAGCCCAGCCAGAGCTGCTATTGCTGCAGCAGTACTGCGACGTCGAGGTGCTTGGAGCCTATGTGTGCGAGGACGGGTACCAGCACCAGAAGGAGCTCGATGTCTTCGCCAGCCAAGGCGACTTCTCGCTGGCGTCGACCCACCTTGGCATCCTGTCCGAAAACTTCTGGGCGTCGCTTGCCAACCCACGGGTCAACCGCATGGGCAAGAAGGTATTTCTGCCCCGCGCTGTGTGGTACCGCGCGATGGACCGCGTCATCTCCTTCATGGACGCTGCGCGCCTCTACAAGGAGAAGTTTGACGTCTACGGCTATGGATGGGGCAACGTCATTGCGTACTACCCGCCCGGGGCCACGTCGGACATCATCGATCTGGCTACCGAGATGGGCCTTGATGTGCCCGTGTCGAAATATCGCGAACTGATCTCGGAGAAACGACTCGATGCCGACCAATGACGATGTGGTTGATGAGAACGCACCCACCGATCGCCAGCTCAAGCTCAAGAGCGTCGAGCAGGATGTGCGCCGGCGGGGCGACGGCAAGCTGGTGATGGAGTTGGACGCAATTGCCGCCTTGCCAGACCGCCGCGCCGCGCTGGAAGGCATCAAGGGTCTGATCGGCAAGCTCAACGACTGAAGGGGATTTCATGATTGCGCAACTAATGGAAGCCGTCGAGCATGGTGTCTCGGCGCTGCTGTCGAAACTGAAGGTCGATATCAACGATTACTGCGAGCTGGAGACTACCAGCGGTGGGAATCTCGTCCACAAGAACGGCGCGATCGGCACCGTGCTGCGTTACCACGGCTACCGTACGTTGCTGGGTAAGAGCAGCTTTCAGGAATTCACGAAGGAATTCACGGAATTCAACGAGCCGTTCCTCGGTCGCATGGGCCATATGGTGCAAGTGGTCGCGATGCGAGACAACGATCCCCACGAGGAGATCCGCCGGATCCTCTCGCCGATGTACCAGAGCGCTGAGGCGCTGCAGCTTGATCTCACCGATCTGCTGGAAGAGCGTGTGAACGTCTATGGCGCGCATTGCATGGAGGAGCACGTCTACATTGTGCTCTGGACCACCAAGGCAGTACTGTCGCGCGAAGAGCTGAAGTTGTCACAGGCGGAGTCAGCCGCCTTTCGAAAGACCCACAAAGTACCACCGATGCGCAGCGCGCAGAACCTGCTGCGTCCGCTGCGCTTCTTGGAAGACAGGCACGAAACGTTCGTGAACAAGTTCGAGTTCGAACTGAATCGGATGCGTGCATGGGTGGAGCGCATTGACGTAGATCAGGCGATCTGCGAGCAGCGTCACTTTTTCTATCGCTCCACGCCGGCGAGCTGGCGGCCGGCCTTGCGCGGCGATGAACTGATCGCGCGCTGGAAGCGAAACGCGAACAAGTCAGACGTCAGCGAGTTCATGTATCCGCGTCTGGACGACCAGATCTTCCTGACGCCGGCGGACATCGGGGCGAAGGGCAAGAGCGACACGCAGAAGGGCACGGTCACCGATACGCGTGCCGTGCGCCTTTCCGACCGGGCCTTTGCGCCGGTGGGCGTGAAGATTCCGCCGACCCGGCCAACTGGCTTCCAGCAGTTCTTCCGGGCCATCAACAACATGGATGCCGAGGAGCTGGTGGGCGACAAGCGCGTCAAGCGGCGCGTGCCTTGGGCCATCAGCTTCATGCTCGAAGGGGATGGGCTCAAGGCACTGGACTTGCGTGCCACGTTCTCGGCCATCCTCTCCTTTAGCCAGAGCAACCGCAACCTCAATGCGGCCTACAACGCCCAGAAGCACTATCGCGACAACGAACACGCGAGCATTGTGAAGATGGGCGTCATGGCGCTGACGTGGGCCAAGCACGACGATGCCGACTGCCTGATGATGCGTCGCTCGAAGCTCTCCAGCGCCCTCCAAGGTTGGGGACGGATCACGGTGGAAGAGGAGTACGGCGACCCGATCCCTGCGCTGGTGAGCGTGGCGCCCGGTGTGGCGACCAGCGAGGTTGCGACAACGAGCGCCCCAACGCTTTACACGGCGGCATCCATGCTGCCGCTTGCACGGCCGGCGAGCCCGTTCCCCCGTGGCACGACGCTGTTCCGTTCGCTGGACGGCAAGCTGCTGCCGTACGAATTCTTCTCTGCGCTGCAGAACACGTGGGTCTCGCTCTATTTCGGGGGGCCGGGTTCCGGCAAGTCGGTGCTGGCCAACCGGTTGAACGTCGAGATGTGCCTGATGCCGGGACTCAAGCGGTTGCCATTCATCGGGGTGATCGATATCGGCATCTCGTCGTCGGGCTTCATCAAGGTGATTCAGGATGCGTTGCCGGACAACATGAAGCACCTTGCGCTATACAAGCGCGTGCAGAACACCAAGCAATTCGCCATGAATCAGGGCGATACGCACTTGGGGCTGCGCACGCTGCTGCCGCGTGACCGCGAGCTCTACCGGAATTTCCTGCTGTTGCTCGTGACGCCGCCAGAGCGCGGCTATGCGAACCATTTTATGCCGCAACTCATTAATGAGGTTCTTGATCTCGCCTATACGCGGGCTTCGGATCAGGATGAACGCGGGAGCCCGAAGAAGTTCAACGTCCACATCAACGATATTGTCGGCGCGGCAGTCAGGACCCACGGCATCGAGCACACCGAAGCGACAACTTGGTGGGAAATGGTCGATGCGCTGTTCGATCTTGGCGAGTTTCGCGTGGCCGAAGTCGCGCAACGCTATGCCGTGCCAACGCTGACCGACATCCTGAGAGCCGCCTCGGACCCGGCCATCAGGGCCTCGCACGGCGACGAGGTCGTGGAGGAATTCCAGAAGATGATCGGCCTGAGTGACCTTGATATCTTCAAGGGCGAGACGCAGTTCGATGTGTCGACGTCGCGCATCATGGCACTGGATCTGCAGGACGTTGCACAACAGGGTTCGGCGAGTGCGCGCAAAAACACGACGCTGATGTATATGGCGGCGCTGAACGCCTTCACGCGCAAGTTCTCCATCATCAAGGAGGATCTGCCACTCATTGCGGAGAAGTATCGCGCCTACTATTCGCGGCGGATCGAAGAGTACGGCGAGGAATACAAGCGTCTGTTCATCGACGAGTATCACAAGACCGGCGCGCAGGGTAGCAAGGACGAGAAATTCTCGGAGATCTTGCGGGGCTCCATTGAAGTGTTCGGCCGCGAGTCTCGCAAGTGGATGCTGGAGATTGCCTTGGCGAGCCAGTTGCCGGATGACTTTGAGGCGCTTGCGGATCTGGCCACTTCGATCTTCATTCTCGATCAGGGCAACGAGCAGACGCGCGAGCGCATCAAGAACATTTTTTCGCTGTCCGAAACCGAGACCACGGCACTGCGCAACTATGTGAAGGGGGCACTCCCGGGAGTCGGCTCGACCATCTTGGCCAAGATCAAGACCAAGGACGGCGACCTGAGCCAGCTCATGACTGCCACCAGCGGGGGGCTCGAACTGTGGGCGCTGTCGACGACCGGTGAGGACCGTGCATTGCGTACGAAGCTCTATGAGGAGATGCCCGCACGCGAGGCGCGCCGGATCCTGAAACAACGCTTCCCCAAGGGCACCTGCAAGGACTACGTCATGGCCAAGCGACTGGCGGGCCGCGATGAGGCAAACGAGGGCTTCATCGACGATGACTTGGAGTCGTCGACCATCCAGCAGCTGGCGGCAGAGCTGATTCTTCAGTGGCGGACCGATGCTGGCGCGGCGGCTACGGCGTAAGGGGGAACATGTCTCAGCGATTTTCCGGCATCGAAGCCAGTCAGGAACAGTCTGCCCATCGGCTGCGGCCCGATACGCGGCGCTTCTCCAAGCGCTCCAGCGAATTCTTCAATACCACCGACGGCGTGCTCGCCGCGATGTTTGGCGTGCCGGTCATGGCGCTGCTGCTCATGAAGGTACCGCTCGCCAGCGAGTTGCTGCTGCTCGCGATGGTGCTGTTCTATCGGACGTATGTCAGCCCCGGCAAGGCTGTCGCCCGCCGGGGCGGCATCTGGTGGTTGTGGGATCGCATTTTTGAAACGGAGAAGGTCCGCAAGATCGATTTTCCGTATCGTGTTCCGTCGCAGGCCAATGCCTACGACGGCTCGATGCCACGAGAGCGACCGAGCAAAGGGAAGGGCATCACCTTCCTTGGCCATGAAATCTCCAGCAAGCTGGGCATCTACTCCAGTGACTCGGACCTGCGCACGCACATGCTGGTGCTCGGCACGACGGGTTCAGGCAAGACCGAGTTCCTGCTCGGGCTGGTCTATAACGCCCTCATCCAGAATTCGGGCTTCATCTACACCGACGGCAAGGGGGATGTTGCGCTATGGAACAACGTGTTCCGGCTCGCGCGCTACATCGGGCGCGAGTACGACCTTGTGCTGATCAACTTCCTGACGTCGGGGCGCGACTTCCTCGACAAGCAGACGGACCGTACCACCAATACGATGAACCCGTTTGCGCTGGGTTCGTCGGGCATGCTGATCGAGCTCATCATTTCGCTGATGGACGACAGTGGCGGTGGCGGTGACATGTGGAAGGGCCGCGCGATCGCGTTTGTCGCCGGCCTCACTCGCGCGCTTACGTTCTTGCGCGATCGGGGCTATCTGCTGCTGGAGGCCAATACCTTCATGGATTTCATGAAGGAGCTGCCAGTCATCGAGCGCATGTGCTGGGACAAGAAGATTCCATCCAACGGCGAAGACGTCGTGGTGGATGATCCACTCTTCGACAAGGTCTTGGAACCGCTGCGGGCGTTCGTGCTCACGCTGCCGGGCTACAACAAGCAAAGTGCCGGTGGACAGGAGCAGAAAACGCTGGAGCAGTACGGCTTCATCACGATGCAGCTGACACGTCTGTTCTCGGACCTGTCTTACACGTATGGCCACATCTTCCAGACAAGCCTGAGTGAAGTCGACATGTACGACGTCGTCATCAATCGACGGATCCTTGTCGTGCTGCTCCCGGCGCTCGAACGTGCGCCGGACTCGCTCAAGATGCTCGGCAAGATGATTGTCGGCGCCATCAAGCAGATGATGGCGGGCTGCCTTGGCAACCGGGTGGAAGGCGCTGTGCGTGAGATCGTCTACGCGCGGCCTACCAATGCGTCGGTTCCGTACTACGTGGTGCTCGACGAGTACGGCTACTATGCGGTGCTGGGCTTCGCCGTCGCACCCGCGCAGGCGCGCTCATTGGGCTTCCCGCAACCCGAAACGGCCCGCGTCCGGATGGCCGATGGCACGCACCAGACCATGGGCGAGATGGCGGCGGGCGACATGATCAGGCTGCCGACTGGCGGCGCCGCCCGGGTCTCGATGGTGCTCAAGCACGGGCTGCTGCCGGTTAGCCGCGTGACGCTGAACAATGGCCGCTCCACGGAAGCGGCGAATGTGCATAGCTGGCCGACGCGTGTGCGCGCCGGCAGCGGCACGGGCGCACAACATCTGTTGCTGTCAACGGCGCAGATGCGTCAGCATATGAAGAATGGGGATGTCGTCGAGCTGTCCTATGTGACAGGAGACGGGGCCATCGAGTGGGCGCCAGTTGCGAGCGTTGTTGATGCGGGTATTCGCCTGTCTCAGTGCCTTGTGGTGGACGATCCGATGCACTGCTATATCACCGATGGGGAGCTGGTGACGCACAACTGCATCACGTTTGCGGCGCAGGATTTCTCCAGCCTGCAGAAGGCGTCCAAGGAAGAGGCGGATGCCACGTGGGAGAACACCAACGTGCGCGCAGTGGGGCGCCTGACGTCGGGTGAAGAGTCGGAAACCTTCAAGCGAATTGTGGGCGCCGGCGGCGAAGCCTTTGTGTATGAAGAATCCCGCAAGACGTTCGATGCGGGCCACATCTCCAGTGGCTATCGCGCGGAGCGCGATGTCGCGATTACCAAGGCCAAGCGTATTACCTACAACGACCTCGCGCACCAGCAGGATGGAGAATTCACCTTCATCATCGGCAAGAAGGCGTCGAACGGTAGTGACGGGGTGCGTGTCGTCCGCGCCATGTCGTTCTTCACGCAGACGTTCGACAAGAACGGTAAGCCGGAGACGCCCAGTCACATCCGCGTGAACCACTTCCTGAAGGTGGCGCCGCCGGCCAAGGGCGGCGGGCGCAACGATGATCCGGAACTGATCGAGGAAGTGGAGCAGCACTTCATCCGCTTGCTCACCGAGGGGAAGATCAAGGACTGCTTCTCCACCGATCCCGCGTATTTTGCCCGCACGCAGAAGACCGACGAGTTGTTCAAGGCTTCCCAGTACATTCGCAAGGCGCGCGATGACTATCACTTGTCGCTCAGTGAGGCCGTGCGCGTGGCACTCGTGTGCTGCGAGCAGGAGGGCGCCATGCAAGCCCGGCGCGCAGCGGAGCGCACGGCCGAGCTGCAGGCATCCCGGGCAGGCGCTGTCGCCACAGATGCCCCAGCCGATGCGGCCCTGCAGGCTACGGTGAGGGCACTGGCCGAAGACTCGGACGCCTTGAGCAGTGGCGCGGCGAGCGCTTCGACGGCCGCCGATCTGGCTGCCGAGCTCGAAGCGGAGTTGGCCGGTGGCATTGCCATGACGGAAGGCGACTCCAATGTGCACGGCGACGACGACATGCCCCGCTCGCTGTCGCTGGACAATCTCGGCGAGGAGGACGGCGCTTTGGCGCCGGCCGCCGGCGCCGTGCGCATGTCCTTCGGTGACGAAGAGGATGTCGTCCCCGTGCCGCGCGCGCGCCACGCGGCATCGTCGAGCGGGTCCGGTGAGGGTGAGTCGCAGGGCACCACGCAGACCGATACGCAAGCGACCGGGGCGGGCGGTGCCCAGTCGTCGGGCGGCGGCGGCGGTATGGCCATGGCGCTGACGCCGGCGGCGGCCGAGCCCGCGTACGACGACCGACCCATGGAAGTGCAGGTGGCGTCCGCTGTGGTGGACTTCATCAACAACTATCAGTTCCCGGCCGAGACGGCCGGCGAGGGCAGCGCGGTGGAAAGCGTTGCCCCGAAGTCCCTAAGCTTGCTGACGTTGCGGCCACTGGGTGAAGGCGAGGAGCCGCCGAGCGAAGTCAGTTCCTATCTCACGCCGGTGGGCGCCAGTGTCGCCGGCGCGTTGGCCGATGCTGACGTGGCACTTGGCGCGGCCGAGGACCCGCTGGAGGCACGTGCACGGGCCGGCAAGGACGTGCGCTCGATGGAAAACGCAACCGCCTACGTGGAAGGCTCGACGCCGGATCCGGTGACGCAGGACGAGTTCGACGACGCGCTGGACGCGCTCGTGGAGAAAGCCTCGACCTACCGGATGGACGTCCTGTAGCGCGGCGACGCCGGGCTCTCCCCGGTGTCTTGTTGCAACACAATGGAAAAAAAAGATTATTTTTCCATCCATATGTGGCGCTTGATCCTGTATGCGCGGTAGAATGCGCGTCAATTTCATGTTAAGGACGGTCCATGCACATTACCGACGCGCGTTCGTTCCTTGACCGCTTTGCCGAGCGGTTTGAGTCGACCGAAGTACAGGCATGGCATTGGGAAGCTGATGACAACGACTTTGGCAAGCGTACCTCGTGGCAGGTCGGCGACGGCATGGCCACCGAGGTGACGGCGGCCGTTGAGTTGATGGCCGGCGAGCTGACCCTGCGCGTCACGGAGCGCCAGCTCGATGCGGACGATAGCGACAGCGAGGCGACGTTCGAGGCGCGGGTGTCGTTTGACGACCGTACCGTGACCATCGACGGGGCGACGCTGCCGTACGACGAGCCGTCGATCGCCGCCGTGATCGACCGCTTCAACGAGGTCGCCTGATGGGCATCCGCCGTGTCGTCGTTCAGCAGGGCAAGCACCTGCTCTACGTCGAGCACATTGTCGCGGGTGCGCGAATCCTGCGGAACAGCTGGCGACGGGTGTCTGTGCACGTCTGTCCCGGCTGCCGATCCGGTCGCATGTATCCGTTCGAAGAGATCGTGGACGGTGAGCTGCGCCAGTTCCGAGGCTGCGAACACTGCGATCACTTCGAAGCCGTGGACATCAATCGAGACGCCGACAGCATGTCGAGGCTACACGCATTGTCCCAGACGCGGATGACCGAGATGGGCGACACGGCCCTGCACGCGCAGCAACGGAAGTTCCGAAGGCTGAGCCGCGTGTGGTACCTGCTCGCGGTGCTAACGCTGATGCTGGCGGGTTGGCAGGTGCTTGCCAACGCCTTGGGGCTCACCTTCGTCTTTCTGCTGCTCTTCAGCGTGAATCTCGCCGTCTACGGCATGGCCGCAAGCTATCGCTACTGGCAAGTCGGCCATCGGCAGCTATTCGTCAAAGGTGCCTTCCGGCACTGGCTTAAGAAGGGGGAATGGATCGTATGAGCGCGACTACCGAGGCGGGCGTGGACGTGATCGTATCCCGATACGGCAGTACACGGGAATTCTTGCTGGCGCTCGCCGACTGGGCCCGCACGGATTCGGGCAGCATCGCCGTGGCGCGCAGGTTCGGCGACCCGGACATCAGCCCGATCTCCGGGCGCGAGCTCAAACAGCTGCGCACGCGGGTGCTTGAATTGTCGCAGGACGAAATCGCGGACCTGTTCAAGATCTCCCGCAACTCGGTGTCGCGCATCGAGACCAAGGCGCACAAGGCGATGGACGGGAAATCGGTGTACGCCTACTTGGGCGTCGTCTTCGTGCATTTCATCGTGCAGCGGATGCTGCAGGAGGACCCTCGCCATGAGTGAATCGATTTCCATGGGCACGTTCGAGGCCGCCATCAATCGCTGCATGGCAGCACATCCGCCGGTTGGTCAGGTGCTTGGGCCCGATGCCCGACGACTGGCCGATGTCTACGGCGAGTGCATCTATGCCGGGGCCACGCACGTCGATCTGTCTCGCTTCGCACTGCAGGCGGAGATTATCCGGAAATGGCTGGCCTAGCCGACCCCAGCTTCTATGCGGTGGAGAAGTGGCGCCCGGCATCACTTCAGTGCATCGTCGACGCCGCCGTTCGCCGGAACGTGCCGGCCAACGTGCTGCTCGCGATTGGGCAGCACGAGGCAGGGAAGGAAGGTAGCGCCATTCTCAATAAGAACGGTACGCGGGACTTCGGCCGGGCAGGCATCAACGACAAGTCCGTCACCGATGTGATGCCGGAGATTGCGCCGTACGGCGTGAGTCGTGAGCAGGTGGTCGATGCGCTGATGCATGACGGTTGCTACAACTACGAGATGGCTGCGTTCATCCTCTCGAAGAAGCTGCGGGCGTGCAAGAGCAATGACTTCTGGTTCTGCGCCGCTACCTATCACTCAAAGACCCCTGAGCTCAACGCTGTCTATCAGGGCAAGATCAGGCCGCTGGCCGAAAGCTGGTCGCGGATTCTCATGCAGACATTCACCGTTAGGAGCTATTCCCGTGAGTAACTATCAAGCGCTGCGTTATCGCGCACGTCGTGTCGCAGTTGCCCTTGCGCTGGGGGCCCATGCGTTGCTGGGTGCGGCGGTCGCACAGGCCCAGCAGAGCCCCCCCAAGGCGCCAGCGGCGCCCGCCTTCTTTGCCAAGCAAGGGATCAAAGTCGTGGCCCAGCAGGCTGGTCCCGGCGGGCTCAATGTCTGGCAGGTGGAGCGCGAGGGCGTGAAGACGGTGCTTTATACGACCCCCGATGCCAAGGTCTTGTTCAGTGGCGTGCTGTGGGACGCCGCCACGGGCAAGAACCTGTCGGACGCGTTCATTACGCCGGAAATGATGGCAGCGGCTGCGTCCGCTGCCGTGCAGGCGCCAGCGGCGTCTCCGGAACCGACGGCGACACCGGCGGCCGCCACGGCCTTGGCCAAGCCGGCGGGCGGCCCGTCCGAAGCGCTCAAGAGCATCAGCAAGCTGACGGGCATCAAGGAAGGGAATGCGCCCTTCGACAAGACGCTCTACATCATCTTCGACCCGCGTTGCCCGCATTGCCATGCGGCCTACCAGAAGACCCGGAAGTACGTGGCCGCAGGCGGCGCGATCAAGTGGCTGCCGTCGACCGTACTGGGCAGGCCCGACGACGGGATGCGCCTGATTGCGGACATCATGCAAGCCAAGGACCAGCGTGCTGCGCTGGCCAAGACCATGGGGAAGGTGAGCGGCGGCGAGACGACCCCGAACGCGCAGACGCGACAGACGGTCGCGGAGAACGAGATGTACTTCTGGGCTTCCTTCGACGCCAACAAGGGGGCCGGGACGGCCGGCGTGCCGGTCGCGTATTTCGAAACGAAGGAAGGCCCGCAGATGGTCGCGGGCATCGACGACGACGAGCTGCTTAAGCGCATTCTCACGGACATCAAGAAATGACTGATACCCAGCCCACCATCCGCATTGCACGCCACGGTGGCGATTGCATCATTGGATTGATTATGCCGACGGCCGACGGCGTCGCGGTCGTGCCGCGTACCGTGAAACTGGCCAGTCACCAACTGCTGGACGCGGCGGTGCAGTACAGCCCCATTGCACCATTCACCGGCGAGGGGAAGGCCGGCAAACTGGAGATCGTGACCAGCGACGACAAACGCCATTCGTTGGCTGAGCTGACGTTCGCGGCCTGCACGAACGATCGCGCGATCGCAGCCAATGTGCAGGCTGCGTTCACCACGGCAGTCTTTGATTTCGTGGAGAAGGATGCCACCATTGTGTCGGCAGGCGTTGCCCCGTCGCTCAGCGCAACGGTGCAGCCCCCGACCCAGCAACCGGTGTCGGGTGGCCGCCTGCGACGCTCGGTTTCGTGGTTGTGGCACAACAAGGGCAAGTCGCTTATGGCGACCGTCGTTGCCTTCGGTGCGTGCACCGTGGCCTATGGCTACCTGAGCAAGCCGGCCGAGCAGGCCGCCTTCGCGGGGGTGACCTACAGCAAGGAAGATCAGGAAAGGCTGCAGGAAAAAATCCGCAAGCAGGTCATGAGCGCGACGGCCGATGGATCGACATTGCCGGGGCTCGACGGCACGTCGGTGGCGCAAGGCACGATGCGCGCCATGGGGCTTGATCCGGGCAAGGCAAGCGCCGGCTGCCTCGTTGGCGTGAAGCGATGAGACTGGGCTTCGGCTCGGGCGTGACCAAGGCCTTCCGCCGCGCCCTCGAGGTGTTGCAGGAGATCAAGCGGCACGAGCGATCGCTGATGTTGCTCGACCGTGAGGCCGCCGATGTCGTGGCGGCCGAGAAGGCGCTGCAGCAGCGGGTCCGGACCCTGTGGGAAGGGCTGGAGGGTGACAAGGATCTGCTTGCCGCCTCCCACCGGATCCAGCGCTGGCTCGCCGTCGAAGACGAGCCGGACACTGCGCTGGCCCAGCTCACCGTCGCGGACATGAAGCGGCGGCTTGCCGAAAGCCGGAGCTGATGATGCAGGCGTGCAAGGAATGTCCGTTTCGCGCGAGCGCCCGGGGCCAACTGGATTGGGCGCTCGTACAGCAGATGCAGGCCAATGCGGAGGCGCTGGAGGGGTTCCCCTGTCACATGCGCAATCCCGGCAATGACATCCTGTCGTGTCCTAGCAAGGACCGTAACGCCAACGATTGCGTGGGCTTTGCACGCATGCAGGCGAACGTCGCGTCTATTGAGAGCGTGCATCCGGATTATGTTGGGTGCTTCGATGAAATGAGTGGCGGCTGAGGGCTGCCGCAGGAGGAAAGCAAAGATGACCAAGGAAGAACTTGTGGGCCAGCTGGCCACCCAGCTCGGCGCGAGCAAGTCGGAAGCGGGCCGCGTGCTCGACGCGGTGGTGAAGGTGCTCGGCGACGCGATTGTCGCCAGCGAGCCGTTCACGATCCCGGCGCTGGGGACCTTCGAGGTGAAGACGCGCGCTGCGCGGACCGGGCGCAATCCGAAGACGGGCGAGGCCATTGCCATCGTCGCGTCGCGTACGGTGGCCTTCCGCCCGGCGAAGTTGGTGAAAGAACGGCTGAATCGCTGACGCCTGCCGTGCAGCGAAAGATCACCGATGCGATGCCGCCCACCGTCTTTGCGTACGGCGGACTGATCGGCATCGACGAAGGGCTGGCATGGCGGATCGCGCCCCTGACAGAGCGCGCCCAACGATTGGCCGACCGGGGAGGTTGGCCCGACTGGCGCCGGGACGAGTTGATTCAGACACTTGTTCGGCAGTTCACCGTTTACACCGATGCCGGTATGTCTTTTGATGATGCGCTGGCACGACTGGACGTCATTTTGGCCACAAAAAGTGGCGAAAACCCGTAATTGCTGCGCCGTGGCAACAGAAATTTAAATTTTTTCCGGTGCTCGGGTACAATAAAAAAGAATATCAAACTGCCGAATTTTCGGATACGAAACGCATGCCGACCGCTCTTGCCAGTCCGGACCTTTCCGACGACGCACTGAAACACATGATCGCCGAAGCGGAGCGGTCGTTCGATTACCTGTCGAGTACGCCACATACATTCGCGCTCTGCAAGCTGATGTTGGCGCACGAATTCATGTTTTCGGACCGTCAGACGCCCATCGATTCATCGGTGGAATTCCTCAAGACGCGCGCCGAGTTGCTGGGTGTGCCCGGAATCGTGACTGATCGAGACTTCGTCTTCGCGATCAAGATGTTCGGGATCAAGATCTGGCAGAAGAAAAGCATGTTCTATTTCCGTGGCGAGCAGGCGGCGTCGACGGGCACTGGCGTGCGACGCGTGCGAGACGGCGTGACCGTGGACTTCAAGATCAAGCCGCTGGACGATGCAGCGGCCATGAAGGATCTTGAGTTCTATCTGTACTCCGGCAGCAAGCGCACCAAGATCCAGCTCAACGAGATCCAGTCGGCCTCCAACAAGCTGTTGCGCGATCACCGGGACCGCGAGCTGGCGTTGCTGCTGGGCGAGCTGCGTGGCAAGAGGAAGCTGTCGATCGGGGACGCGCGTGACTTGCTGCGCAACGAATACGACGTCAAGGACCACGAATTCGCCCGTATCCGGGCCAAGGCCATCGAGCTGGGCGTCTTCACGCCGGGGCGCGCGGCTGCCAAGGAAAGTAGCCGCGTGACGCTCGATGCGGATGTGCTCGAATTCCTTGGTCTCGTGCGTGCCAAGAAGCGTGGGGCTGGCGTGCGCGATAACCAGCTCACCCTGACCAAGCTCCTGAACAGTGCCATTCGTGACATGCACCTTGTCGCGTACGGCGAGCCGCTGCCGCGCGCGGCCAAGGTCGCGAGAGCAGGCTAACCTCTTACCCTCGGCCGTTGGTGTGGCCGGCGACAGGCGGAGTGCATCATGAAAACGCTGGTGCTGGTCGAGGCCTCTGGCAAGACCGATCTGCTTGCGCGCCGGCTGCGCGACCTGCGCTACACCGTGCAGGTGCTCGCGACTGTGGGCCATCTCTGCGACAACCCCAGATCCCTGCGACCGATTGCGCTGGACGCCCAGCTGCGGGAGCTGGCGTACGGGCTGCGCGAGGACCGCGCCGCGCTGCTGGAGAAGATCCGTGGCGCCGCCATGGCCGCCGATCAGATCTTCCTTGCCATGGATGACGATCAGGAGGGCGATGTGATCGCCCATGACGTGGCAGGACTGTTGTCAGGCGAGCGCGGCAAGATGGCTCGGGTACGGCTCGGCTCGCTCGACGAGAGCGATTTGCGCTGGGCCTTCGAGCGCGCCACGCCGCTGGATGCGGCGGACGCTCGGCCGGGCATGTGCCGGCGGATCATTGATCGTGCGATCGGCAGCGCCTTCAGCGTGATCGCCGAAGGCGCCACGATCCCGGTGGGGCGGGTCCAGAGCGGCATTCTGGACGCGATCCACGCGCAGGCCCCACAGGTCGGCGTGTACCGGCTGGCCTTGCCCGTCAAGGACGGGCGGGTGTTCATGGCTGAGGTCCCGGTCCATGGCCCCGAGGATGTCGCCGCCTGCGGGCGGCTGGCCACGGCGATTGCGCAGGGCAGCATCGAGCTGCGCGAACAATCCGAGGTGGAGCTTCCCGTGAGCACGCCATGGGCGTACGAGGAAGTCGTCGAGCAGATCGCCTTGCGGCTGCGGATCGACATTGACCCGGCTGCCAAGGCCTTGCAGGATGCCTATGAGCGCGGGCTGGTGACCTATCCGCGCGCGCGGGCGCAGGCCTTCGCGCCAGAAGGCGCCGCGCTCGGTGTGGTGCTGGCCGAGAACAACCGTTGCGCCTACGACGCGGGCCGTGTGCCCGTGCGCGACCGTATGACTGCGGTTGGCAAGCCGCACGAATCGCCCCGGCCATTGGACGCGGAGGGTGACGCGGCGATCGGTCGCTCGCTCTCGCTGATGGGGCCGGCCGAGGCCGTGCACGTGCTGCTCGCGCGCAACCTCATCGAATGTGGGCAGCGGGTGAGACAGCAGCGGGCGCGCGTGGCGGTGGACGAGCGTGAGCTGATGTTCTGCTATACCGCGCGCGCGCCGATGCGCAGCTGGAAGGATAAGCCGGCCAAGGCGGGCTATGAAGCATGGCCGACCGACGTGGCGCTGTTGCGGCATGTGCGCACCGCAGGCCTCGGTCGGCCCAGTACGATCGTGGGCCATGTGACCACGCTGATGCAGCGCAATCTGCTTGCCCTCGACGGCGGGCGGATCGCGCTGAATGATAAGGGGCATCAGTGGCTCGCGCACGCGCGGCAAGCCGGCTTGTCGGCGCAGGTCTCGGTGGCGATCGAATCGCGCTTGGCAGCACCGATCGAAGATGTACACGCGAGCGCCCGTGCGATCCTGAGCGAGCACGGCCTGCTCGGTCAGGTGGATACGGCCATCGCCCGCATGACGCCCACCGCGCCGCGTGCCGCGCCGGCTGCGGTGATGGAGCCATGAGGCACGGAGTTCAAGAGTTGGGAGAAATGAGATGAGTCAGGTGGTGAAACTGGGTCCCGGCAGCTATGTGGAGTTGGAGGACATCATGACCAACCAGCGCAAGCTGGCGGTGGTGGATGAATCCGGCATCGGCTATTACGACCTCATTGGTGACGATGAGCTGCCCAAGCCCCTGCATGTGGAGCTCAAGCCCGCGCCGCTGGGCTCGGTGCCGTCGTGGCTGCAGGACATGGAGGAAGAGCGTGCCCAAGCGCTGGGCCGCGTGTGGCTGCAGCTGAGCGAATCCGGGCTTGATGCACTCACCGTGGCGCGCGCCGTGCGCTGGGGTGTGCTTAATGACAACACGGATCTGGAGCTCGTGCGCAAGGCGGGGCAGACCCAGACCGACCTGATCGTGGCGGGCCGCAAACGGCTCGCGGAGCGCCTGTAGCGCCGGTTCGGGGCGGGCCTCCCGCCGTTGTGTGCCCACGCCCGGCTTTTGCCGGGCGTTGTTTTTGGTGGGATGGGCGGGCCGGCGATGATGCATTGGCATAGAAAATTCTGCATCAAATGTAGTTCTTTCGGTCTTTGTGGTAATCTTCGGTGCGGAAGCGCACAAAAAAAACATCAAATTATCACGCGACGCACCGGAGGAAGTCGCGGCCTCATTGGGATGACACATGGACACGAACGAAAAGCTGGTACCCATCGCCGCCAAGCTGGTGCGTGAGGCACTGGAGAGCTTTGTGAGCAATGGCGGGCGGCTGCACGACGCGGGCCGCCCGCTGACCCCGGAGCGCGTGGCAGCCCCGGACGGCGGTCTGCCGGCGGTGCTGTTCTTCGCCGAGGAGTTTCTGGGTAGCTATGAAATCGACTTTGCCACCTTCGATTTCGAGCCGGACCCGGAAGCGCTGCTGGGCGTGACGATGCCGAAGATGTATTCGGAGTGGCACGCCAAGTCGACGCCCCTGTTCTTCCTGAGCGATTTTATGCGCAACGAGCTGATCCCGATCGCCCAAGGCGATCTCGATTTGTCGGTGCTGTTTGGCAATTTCCGCGCATGGCTGGGCGAGCGCATGGTATCGCCGGCCGCCGCGACGGGTGTCGTGCCCAAGCACCAGCCGCAGTAGTCCCACACCGCTGTCGCATTCTTGCCACCATGGGAGGTTTGCATGTCCGAGTCCCTGACCCCATTGCATCGCCAGATCCTGCAGGCCTTGGCGCAAGGTAAGTTGCTCTGTGCCACCTCGCGCGGCTATGAGATCCACCTTGGCGACAGCCGCACCGTACAGGGTGGCAAGGTGGCTGTGGCCACACGCGTGAACGCGCGGACGATCCGCGCCATGGTGGACAAGGGATTGCTCCAGCCGGCCACCGGCAGCGACGCGACCGGACGCCGCTTTCCCATGATGGTCGCGACCTCGGGGCAGCTGCCGGCGCCGCCCGCCAATGTGCCAATTTGAGGCATCACACAAGGAATTAAAGATAAAAAACGCTCGCCTCGGCGAGCGTTTTGCATTATTTGGCACGAAACACCCACGAATTTTGCATTTCATGTGTGCTGTGATAAAAATTCCTCCAATCGCTCGTTGCGATCCCCACGGTGGATTAGCAAAAGCGTGTGAGTAGTCCCACTTACTTTGCGAATTGGAGAGCAACGAAATGCAACTGAACAGCCTGAACAACAAGACCGCCCAGCGTGTGCCGAAGGCCGACCAACCGAAGACCGTTGTGATGCGCCTGCAGGCCATCACGCCATCGGCGGACGGCCCGACCTTCTTCCACGGTTTTCATGCGGGCAGCGACGAGCCTGTGTCGGTGCGTCTGATGGACGTCGACGAAGCGCTGGCTGTGGTCGGCTCGAAGTTTGCCGCCGATCGCGATGCGGCGCGCGCCAAGCTGGTGGACCTGTTCGGTGGCAAGGGTGAGAAGCGCCGTCCGCGTCCAAGCGAATTCGCCAACCCCGAGCACAAGGTGCATTGCGAACCGCAGGGGCTGATGGTGTTCACCCGCTGCCTGAAGAACGAGGACGGCAGCTACCGCGCCTACTGGCCCGAAACGCTGGCCGCCTCGGCCGGTGTCGCCTGCGACCGCGTGCACGCGAACATCGTGCTGGATCGCCGCTGGAACGAGACCGCGAAGCGCGTTCAGGAAACGGTGGCCGCCGACATCGTGATGCCCGAGAGCGCCGTGGTGCTGAATGCCGAGAACGTCAAGCCGACGCTGCTGGGCGCCATGTCCCCGAGCGTGGTCATTAATGGCGAGCCGGTGGGCCGTCGCCCCTTCGTGTTCCTGCGTCTCATCAGCAAGGAAGACGGCTCGATGCCGCTGGCGCCGGCGCGTGTGCATGCGGCCTACGTGCCGACCACGAAGAAGGACCACGATACGGGTCTGGAAATCACGCGCCACGATGCCGCCCCGGCCGAGCAAAGCCTCGCAAAGATCCTGACGCCGGCTGATAAGGACGAACGTATCACGCAGGACGCACTGGTGGCCCGCGCCATGATCTTCGCGCTGGGCGACAAGCCGGGCTACCCCGACTTCTCGGACGCGGACGAACGCGTAGTCGGCGACCTGAAGCAGATCGTCGATGCCGTGCGCAGCGGCGACTACGTGGTCGAAGCCATCCCCGGTGAGCGCATCGCGGCCGGCCCCGCCACGCGTGCGAGCCTGCTCAAGCAGGGCTTTACCGGCGACGATCCGAAGGCGGCCTACAAGGCGAATCACCCGGTCCACATGTTCTGGTCGCCGCGTGACGAGAAGGGCTACATCAAGGAGCGCCGTTTCCTGCCGACGTACCTGACCACCGAAATCGGCAAGGACGGTCTGCGCTTCTTCACCAAGAACGTGCTGGAAGACTACAACCCGGGCAAGGTCACGATCAAGACGCTGGCGACCGTCAACGACTTCAAGACCGGCGCGGGCGCGGCCAAGGAGCGCGTCGCGGATGCCGAGCTGACCGAGGCCGACGGCACGGGCTTTGACCCGTCGTCCATCGACGAAGCCGCTGAGCGCACCGCCGATGGCAAGCTGGCCCAAGCGGCGGCTGCCCTGGACATCGACGAGCCCGGCATGTAATCGCAGGACCCCTGTCCGAACCGTCGCCGCCATACTCCCGTCGGCGACGCTGCAGTCCTTGAGCCGCCCATCCCCCGTGGGCGGTCTTTTTCATTCCGGGGGTGATGATTTCCGGGCCATGACATGCAGCAGTCCCCTGTGGTATCCGTGCCGGTATCCAGCAGTCAGCATCTCGGGCGTCTCGCCGACGAGATCGCGCTGCATCTCCAGCAGCTCGCGGCGCTGCCGGACGGCGACAGCGAAGGGCGCCGCGACGCGATTGCGGCGATCGCCAGCGCCCGCGACGCCATGCTCCGCCTCGGTCACGACTTCGACGCTGTAGCACGGCTGCGCCTGTACTTCCTTGACTGGACCGATTACCTGCGTGAGGCCGAGGCCAAGCGACGCGCGGTGCTGGGCGCTGCCCAGCGGGCATTGCGCGAGCGCATGGCCGGCGTGGTCCGCGCGACGCCGGCGCCCAGCAGCGAGGACGTCACGGGCCTGCGCCTCGAACTGAGCGGCGCGGCCACCCATGGGGGCGCGGAGCTGCTGCGGCTGTATGCGGCCCTCTCCCGCACCGGAACGGCCGTGCCCTATCTGGTGGCCCGCCCATCGCGGCACGGGGTGCCGCTCGCTCATGATCCCGCCCCCGCATGGGTGCTGAGCTTCAGCCTGCCGATACTGGCGCATCACTGGCAAACCGTGCGCGCATGGATCGCGCAACATACGCTGCAAGTGCGAGCGTGGGACTATCGGCCCGAAGCTGCCGGCCGCGCTGATGCGCCGGTGTGCGCCGATGTCACGGACCTCTTTCATCGGGAGCTGGCCACACCGCTATCGGTGGCCAACGGTCAGATGCCGGGCCTGCCCGAGGCGTTGCGCGGGGCAGGGTCCCGGGGCTGAGTCCTCAATTGATTTGGTGCAATCAAAATAGAAAAAAACGTTAAAATGATCGCGCAAATCATGTTGAAACTCATCATTACCACAGTTGTAGGCCTAATTTTGGGGATTCTGATGACGTCGGGGATAATTTCTTCATTGATGACCTGATGGCGTACTGACGCCCGTGGCGATGAAGAAAATCGAGTGGATGGATTTGAGCGCGATCGGCCTGTACTTCGGGTCGTACCGTGGCACGGGGGTCGCCGGCATTTCGGTGGTCGACATGTCGGGCAAGCATGCCGAGGCCATCCAGCGATTGGGCTTCGAGCCGGTGCCCGGCACCTATGGCAAGGACATCTACGTCAAGCCCAACTTCACGCTGACCGCAGCGGCGCTAAAGGAAACGTTCGGCGCGCAGCACCTCAAGTGGGTCAAGGGGCCGGCCGACGTCATCGACGGCATCTTCAAGGGCAAGGTCGCGGAAAAGCGCAACGCCACGGTCAACGCCATGTACGACTCGGCCAAGGCCATCGGCATGAACGATCGCGACGAGGTGGTGTTTGACTCGAACTCGGGTCGCATCCTGCAGCGCGTCATCGATGGCAAGAAGACGATCATCCGTGACGATGGGCTCGAACGCGCCACCTTCCTCCATGCGCGGACCGACAGCGAGCTGCGACAGGTGGTGCGCGGCTTCGTGCGCCGCATCATCGTCAAGAATGCCAACCTCAAGCGCGAGGACCTGCAGGCGCTGATGACGGTGTCCAACGAAGGCGGCTTCAGCGAGCGCCAGTATCAGGAAGCGGTCGAGACCGAGGCGAATCTGCTGCTGCAGGAGGAGGCTGGCAAGCACCTCGCCCGGGGCTGGGATGCGATGGGCGTGTTTGATATCGCCAACCGCATCTATCTGGGGTTGCCCAAGCTCGCGCACCGTACGGCGAGCTCGATGGCGCTGCAGCAGTACTCGACGCCGGCGCCCATGGCGCTCCTCGCGCAGGCCATGCTCGCGTCCCGTGAGGAACTGGCTGGCCGCTCCGTGTTCGATCCCACCATCGGCAACGCGTCGCTCGTGACCACCTTCAACGCGGGCCGCACCGACGACGCGCGCAGCCGCATCTATGGAGTCGAGCTTGACGAGGAGCGGGTCGCGGCGGCCCGTGATTTCGCGGACAAGGTGGTGCAGGGCGATGCCACGGAAGCTTCGTTCCGCAAGCTGTTCGGCGAGCCCGAGGGCTTTGATTACGTGATTGCGAATCCGCCCTTCGGCAGCATGAGCAGCAAGCGCACGGTGCGCCTGCCCGACGGCAGCGCGACCGACGAAATGGAAGTGCAGCGGCTCGATCACTACATCTTGCTGCGTTCGCTGCACGCCCGCCGTGACAACGGCCGCGCCGTGTTCATTACCGGCGCGGACAGCACCGTCGACGAGGGGGCGATCGAGGGCCGCAGCAAACACCTGCTGGCCTATCTACTGGACCATTATCACGTCGACGGCGTCGTCGATGTGAGCGGGGATCTCTACAAGAAACAGGGCGCCGGCTACCCGCTGCGCCTGTACGTGCTTGGTGCCCGCCGCGTCGAGCCGACCGAGGCCGTCGTGCCGGACCGGCTGCCGGTGCTGCGGACCTACGACGAGCTGCGCAAATGGTCGCAGGTCATTATTGACCGCCGCGACAACCCGGCGATTGCACCGGAACTGCGCGTCATGTCGCCGCGCGCTTCGGCGCAAGCGCGTCGCGAGATGCATCGCCATACCGGTGAGATCGACGTGGTCGAGTATCTGGCCGAACAGGCCCGCACCGTTAGCGCCGCGCTGCATCGCTATGCCTTCGAGAGCAAGGTGCTGTCGCTGGTCATTCCCCAGCCCGGTACCGACGTCATTCTGCGCACCCCGGGGGCCTTCTGGTGGGACGAGCGCAACCCGCGCATTGCGCTGCGCGGCATGGACGGCCGTTTCATGGTGCTGGGCCTGCAGCGACGCAGCGGCAGGTTCGCCAAGATGAATATCCTTGCCGTGGGCGACGACGCCGAGCAGCGCTACAGCGGTGCGATCGAGCGACTGGTCATGGCCGAAGCCGGCCGTGATCCGGACGTGGTTCCGGCCACGCCGGCGGCCGCCGTGGTGGTCGACGAGGCCGCCCAGCAGGCCGCCGAAGCCCTGAACACGTTCGAAGTCGACCTGCCGGATCTGCATGCGGTCACCGCCGGCCTGCGCGAGGGTCTGCATCCGACCAACGGGAAGCCCATCGAATCCGAAGGCATCCGCCGGGGGCTGCTGGACGAGGCGGGCAAGCTGATCGGCAGTCTGGAAAGTGTCAAGGAAGCCCGTCCGGGCGATGCGGAGGTGGCGCGGGCCGTGGATGAGGCCGTAGCCGCCGCCCGACAGGCGATCGATGCGTCGCAGCCCGTCGCGGCGCAAGGCAGCCAACTCCTGCGTCCGGGCCCGGAGGCGCCGCCGTGGACGCTGACCCCGGCGCAGTGGGATGCGGCACTGGCCGCGCTGGCCACGCCCGACGTTGGCGGCCGTCACCCCGGCGGGCGCGAAGCGCGCCGCGTGGGCGAAAAGGAGCGGCTGCGCTATGGCGTTGCCGACTGGTACCACCAGCGTGCCAAGGCCGGCGATGCCGACGCCGTGGAATGGGTGACTGACAGCTTCGCCCGGGTCACGCACGAGGATGTCATCCGCAAGGCGGTGGCCGAGGGCAAGCCGGTGCCCGAGCACGTGCTCGCGCAATACCCGGAGATGACGGCGACACCCGCCGACGCCGGCGCCGCCATCCGTGAACAGGTGCTGGCCTTGCGCGGCGTAGTGGGCGGTACTGCGCCCTTCACGGATCTGCCGCAAGGCTGGATCGTGATGAATGCCCCGCGCCCGCTGATCGGCGACCTGCTCGCACAGGGCGACTTCCTGCATGGCCGCTTCTACGCCGCGATCGATCCGGCCGGTGCGATGGCGGCCCGCTATATCGAGCAGAACCGCCGCGACGACGCCTACGTGCTGTTTGCGGCCAACGAAGCGACGCTGATGGCGATGGCCCTGCAGAACATCAATCCGCGCTACCACGCTGCGTATCTCGAATACGACGAGGCAGACCGGAAGGAGATCCTGCGCCCGCACATCAACGCGCTGAACGAAGGCAAGACCTACGGCGAGCTGCTGGCGCTGGCGGCCAAGGGCATGCCCGTGACGGCCATGCCGCAGGCCGAGCCGGCCGCCCCGGCGGCAAGCGGCCTGCATGCCGTCGAGACGGCCGAGCCGACGGAAGTGGCGGGCGTACCCGATTCTGCGGACGCAGCGGACAACCCGTTCGTGGCGGAGATGCACCGACTGGCGCAGGCGTCGGCGTCGCGCGGCACCTATCGCAACAGCGCCATGGAAGCGTTCAACAGTGCGCCTGACGCTGACCGTGCGGCCTTCTACGCCATGCTGAACCTCCAGCGCGGTGTGCCCCGTTCGGTGTTCGCCACGGCGCTGGAGAATTACTGGGTCGCGCAGCACCCGGCCGTCGAGGCCCCGGGCCCTGCGGCCCCGGCCGACGTGGCGCCGGACCCGAACATCGGCCGCACGTGGCGTACCGCCGGCGGCGAGATCGAGATCATCGGCCACTGGCATGCCAACCCGGCCAAGTATGTGACCCTGCTCAACGGCAAGACGCTCGGTGCGCCGGTCGTGGAGCGCGACACGCTGGAAGCGCGCATCAAGGAAGACACCCAGCGGGCGGCCGACCGCGAGGCGCGCCGGGCCGAGCAGCAAGCCCGCGAGCAGGCTGCGCAACAGGCGAGCGCGCAGGCACAGGATCTGGGCGGCTTCGCCGACGATCTGTCACCCCAGCGTCGCGGCAAGATCGTCGCAACACTGGACAAGACCTATACGCTGAACCAGCGTCAGCCGGCCAAGCTGCGCGATCACATCCGCGAACTGGTCGCGCACGGGTACCGGATCACGCGGGGCCCGGAGGGCGATCGCCGGTTGACGGGCCCCCGCGACAACTTCTTTGACGAGCGGGCCATCCTGAAGACCGGCATGGATTTCGCCGAATTCCTGATCGCTGGCGCGAACGCGGCACAGCTGGATGAGCCGAAGCCTGCGGCCGCCGTCGCCGTGGACCCAGTGGCGATCCCGGCGGCGAGCGAGGTGTTGCCGGCCACGGAACTGGCCGGCCCGGGCGCCGATGGGCTGGGCACGCTCGACGAGCTGCTGCAGCCGATGGAGCTGCCCGAGGGGGCGCTCGCCGAGGACAAGCGGGAGGACAACGAATTCCAGCAGCCATACGTGCCGTTTTCGAATGCCGGCGAAGCCTCGATGATGATTCCGGCGAACCTGTCCGGTCCGGTGTATGCGGCACTCGCGATGGTCAAGGCACGCCATGGCGATATCGACGAATACGTGGCCAAGGCGCTCCAGTTCGACGTCAGCGATCTGGAACGGCTCAACATGAAGCCCGAGCAGATCGACGCGCTGGCGCTGATCTTTGCGGCCCACGACCAGAAGCTCGGTTTCCTGCTGGCCGACAAGATGGGGGCGGGCAAAGGTCGTGTGATCGCGCTGGTGGCGCGCCGCGAACGGCTGGAAGGCCGCATTCCGGTATTCGTGACCGTGACCGACAACCTGTTTACCGATTTCATGGAACGGGACATCGTCGACGTCGACAGCCGCGCGCTGTTCCAGAACCCGCTCATCATCAACGATGGCTCCAAGACCGTCGATCGTGATGGCAATGTCGTCGCGCGCTCGCTCAAGCGCGATGCCTATCGGCGTTTGGCCGAGGCCGGCGAGCTGCCGCCGGGGACCGACATCATCCTGCTCACGTATTCGCAGCTGTCCCGCCGTCCCGAAAGCCACCTGACCTCGCGTTACATGCTGCAGGTCGCGGACCGTTACCCGATCTCGATGCTGCTCGATGAATCGCACAACGGCGCAGGCAGCAGCAATACGAGCGACAACCTCGATGCCATGTGCAGTCTGGTGGAGCGTCGCGGCGGCAACCTGCTGTTCTCCTCGGGTACCCCCATCAAGGGCGCGAAGAACCTGCGCCTGTACCGCGCGATCCTGCCCAAGGGCATCAATACCGAGGAGCTGCTGGAGGCGGTCGCGAGCGATCCGCTGTCGCTGCAGGAAGCGCTGAACTACGAGATCGCGGCGCGCGGCTGCCTGATCTCGCGCGAGCTGGACAGCAGCAACGTGATCCGCGAGTTCCGCGAGTCGCCACGGAAGGAGCATAACCTGCGCGTGGCCGATCAGGTCGCCGAGATCCTGAGCGGCATGGCGTTCCTGTCGGGGGACGTGCGCAAGATCGTGGGCCGGATCAACAAGGAATACGCCAAGGAACTGGAGAAGATTCCCGAGTCCGAGCGCGAAGGCGCCCGGATGGGCGCGACCAGCATGAACTTTGGCTCGCGCCTGCACGCCATCACGGGCCAGCTGCTGCTGGCGCTCAAGATGCCGGACGTGCTGGACTACGCCGTGCAAGCGATTCAGGAGAACGTCAAGCCCATCATCGCCCTGCGCCGCACTGGCGAGAGCCTGCTGGCCGACTACGTCAGCGAGGGCGACGTCGCGCATGAGCCCGATGCCACGCGTCGCAAGAAGGAGATGGGTACGGTCACGCTGGATCGCCCGATTACGTTCCGCGATTACCTGCGCCGCACGCTGGAGCGCCTGCTGGTCATCACCGACACCAATCGCTATGGCAAGGTCAGCAAGCGTCGTGCGGTGGGCGAGGAGATCGAGCGTGTCACCGAGCGTCTGCAGGGGCTGATCGACGAGCTGCCGGAGGATCTGCCGCTCACGCCGATCGACTATCTGCGCGAAGGGCTCGCCACCTACGGCCACAGCATGGTGGAAGTGTCGGGCCGCAACCTGCGTGCGCGCAGCATGGAGAACGGCAAGGTCGCCGTGGAGGCGGTGCCGGGGCGCACCGACAAGACCCGGGTGCAGCGCGCGGTGCGCGCCTTCAACAACGGAGATGTCAGTGCCGATGTGATCCTGCTGACCTCCTCGGGCAGCACCGGGATCTCGCTGCACGCGAGCCTGGCGACCGGCACCGACCTGCGCCCGCGCCGCATGATTAAGGTCGAGATGCAGGCCGACATCACGCAGGAGCGCCAGATGGATGGCCGGCATGACCGGACGGGTTCGGTCGAGCGCCCGCAGTATCTGATCCCGCTGACGGGCCTGCCGGCGGACGATCGTCTGGCCATGATGTTCAACAACGCCAACCGCTCGCTCACCGCCAGCACCGTGGCCAACCGCGACAGCGGCGAGCTCATCAAGCATGTGCCGGATCTGCTCAACGTGGTGGGCGACGAGGTGGCGCACCGCATGCTGCTAGAGCATCCGCGTCTCGCCGAACAGCTGGACATCAACATGCCGGACGATGGCGATGCCTTCATGAAGGGGCCGCTGTGGTTCGTCAAGTCCCTCACCGGACACATGTCGCTACTGCGCTCGGATGAGCAGTTCGCGTTGTACGCGGACCTGCAGGCCCGTTTCACCGAGCGGCTGGACCAGCTCAAGGCCGAGGGCCGCAACCCGCTGGAAGTGGTCTGCCACGACTGGCGCGCGGTGGTAACCAGCCGCACCGTCTTTCAGGGCGGAACGGCCGCGCAACCGTCCGGCGGGGCAGCGGTTGCGTCGGGCTCCATGTTCGACAAGCCGGTGTATCTCACCACGCTGGAGTACCAGCAGGAGATGAAGGCCGTGCGGGCGCTGGAGGTGGACGAGAAGATCGCCAAGGCCGACGGTCTGGACCATGGCGTGGGCGCCGCGCGGGCCATCGTCGAGAACCTGCGCGGCCGCCGCGAGGCGCTGCTGCAGCAGGTGACGGGCAAGAAGTTCGACAGCGTCGCACAGGCACTGGCTGCGCCCCCGGACAAGGACAACAAGCTCAACGAGACGCGCAAGCTCGCCGACAAGCTCGACTGGATGGAGCGCAATCTGGAGGTGCTGGGTCGCGGCTCGGTCATCTATCAGAAGGACATCACCGGCGAGGCGCAGCCGCACGTGGTGCTGTGGTACGCCCTGCCGGGCAAGCCCGAGGAGTACTCGCGGCCCAGCAGCTTCTACGTCTACACGTTGCAGCCGGGCACCGATGTCATCAACACCGTGACGCTCAGCGCACTGGCCGCCGAGGGCATCAACTTCGAGCCGATGGCGTTCAAGGACCATCTGGATGCACGGGAGACCTTCGACGAGGCCGAGAACGGCATCGTGACGCGGCATGTGCGCGTGCTCGACGGCAACCTGTTCGATGCCACGGGCTTGAACCTGCGCGAGCACGTGGGACGCAAGATCGTCTATACGGACGACGCCGGTAGCCGTCAGCACGGGATCTTGGTGCATGCGCACGTGACCGACAAGGCGCTGAACTCGCTGGCCGAGCGCGTGCGCGATCCGGCGCTGGTGGCGCAGCTGATCGAGCTGGGCCCGGTCGGCACGAACGCCTCGGGCAAGGTCGAGACCGACGATCGCGGGGCGGTCTATTTCTACAAGGGCCGGGATGGCGAATACCTGTTGCGCGTGCCGGCGAGCGTCGCGCGCGGCGGTCAGTACTTCCTCGATCCGGTGCTGTCGGTCATCAAGGGCATGGAGGTGATGAACCGCTTCGAACTGGACTTCAAGGAGGTCAATGGCGGGCGCCGGGCCACGGTGCCGCCGCATCGGCTGCAGGCCGTCATTGCCTACCTGATCGACCAGCACAACGAGAATTTCTATTGCAACGATCGCGAGCGGCTGGCCACGGCCCGTCGCGAGCTGAATCACGCGGCGAACCCGCTCGATCTGGCGGCGTGATGCCAGAGATCACCCACTATCCTCAGTCAGGAGATGACATGACCACAAACCAAGCGGCGCCAGCCTCGTCCCCGCAGGCGCCCGTCACGACGGCGCTGGTGCGGGAGATTTTCACCGCGCAGGGTCGCGAGATCGACGAGGCGCACGTGGCCAAGGTGGTGGATGTGGCCACCCGGGCGCAGGCCGTCGCGGTGCGGCTGCAGCAGGCGGGCGACCGTATGCTGCAGGCCGCCAGCGTGCTGGCCACCGACAGCCCGCAGCTGGCGCCGGCCGAACGCGCAGTGGCGCGCGTGGTGGAACAGATCGAAGTGCTGCTGCTGGTGTGCCAGTCGGTGACAACCCTCGTCTTCGAGCCCGATGACGCCGAAGTGGTGGGGGCCATCGACATGGGCGACGCGATCGCGAATCGTGTCCTCGCGGCAGCATAAGGGGAGGGGATCGCGATGAATTTTTCCAAGCTGGAAACCGATCTCGGCGCGCTCGTCGAGACGATGACGCCGCCGACGGTCAAGGCATCGGGCCAGAGCCTGATGGAGTACTACACGGCCAAGCGCGACGCCGTGTATGCGCGCTGGAGCGCCCTGCACGACAAGCAGCAAAAGGTCCATGAACGCTCCGCCGTCGTGGCCTTGGGCGCCGCTGTGGGGTCGCTCGGCATGCTCGTCACGTCGACGGCGCCGGTGGTGCTGCCGGCGGCCACGCTGGTGGCCGTCGGGACGGCGACGGTGGTGGCTGCGCGCGTGCTGATCCACCATGTGCGGATTGCCGCTGCGGATGCCGAGCTGGACGCGACCCGGCGCCTCGTCCACGAGGGGTCGGACGAAGACATGGTGCGGGCCTATGTGCGCGAGGCGGGCGGCCCCCTCACGCAGCTTTATCAGCGCACCAAGGACATGCTGCTGGGGCACGATCGCCGGGCAACCGCCCTGACGGCACGCATTGACAGCACGGGCCTCTCCGGTGACGCGCACCGGCACGCCGTGCAGCGCATGCTACGGGAGGCTGCGACGCCGGCGTTCGTCGAGTATGTGCGCCGCAACGCGACGCTGCCGTATGCGGGGGCCGCGCACCTGATGACACGTCTGCGGGCATTGCCCGGACTGGATCTCACGCCGCTCAAGCCCGGCATCTCCGCCGGCGCCGGCATGCCGGCGCTGGGCCGCACGCTGGTGGGGCTGGCGCCCACGCGGGGCGCGCCCTCGCTGTTGGCGGATCTGGGCCTGACGGCCGAGCGCAAGGCCCCGACGCCGGTGACGCACTATGGCTATATCGCGGCCAGCGAAAGCGACCGCAATTTCCTGCAGAGCTTGGGGATCGATCTGGGGACCTATGACGACATGCAGGGCGCGTTCCCGGCCCGGGTCGACGCGCAGGCGCTGCGCCAGCTCAACGAGTACCGCGAGGAGTTCCACGCCGACCTGCATGCGCTGCCGGATGGTCGCGTGGACGCGCGCACGCTGCTGCTGGATACGCCCGTCGGCACGGCCGATGCGGCGACGCTGTCGGGCTACCGTGCCTTCCTGCGCTATACCGTTGGGACCGAGGTGGGTGGCCGGCGTGCGGGCGACGTGCTGTCCGACGTCAATCGCGAGGTGCACCGGCGCAACGCCGCCCAGCGTCAGCTGGAACAACCGGCGCGCACCGCCGGCGCCACGGCACTGGAAATGTGACGACAGGCGGGCGGGCGTGTCCGGCACCGGACGCCCGGCCGCTCACATTGTCAGGCCAACAACAAGGCCGGCATGCGAGGGCATGCCGGCCTTTGTTCATTTGGCGTCCCGCTCAGGACGCCGCAGCGGGGAGGGGCGCGTCGCCGTCGCCCCACACCTTGACGGGCGGGGTCCCGCGCTCGAACTGCAGCCACAGCCCGCGTTCCGGCGTGACACCGTCCATGGCGCGGCCCCACGCTTCGGAAAAGTACACCTTGATCTCGTGGTCGCTCAGGCTGTTGGTGCCCGTGTAGGCTTCGACGACCCGGCGCGCGTCGGCGCGCGACGTGGCGCAGATGTAGACCGTGACGCTGTCGGGACGCACGCCCTGCCAGCGTGGGTCTTGGCGGTGGTGGCAGCACCAGCCCCGGCCGTTCCACACCTTCAGCTTAGGCCGCATGGCGGACCTCGCCGAGCGCGCGCACCACGGTGAGCAGGGACCCTTCGTGGTAGCCATGCTGGTAGTCACTGTCGCGGTAGTGGTAGTAGACCGCCTTGCCGTCGCGCATCAGGACGCCGATGCCCGGATCGCGCAGCGAGGGCGGCAGCACGGTCACGCCCTCGCTGCGCACGGCCTCGGCTTCCAGCGGCGTGAGGGGTGGGGTGAGCGTCGGGTGCTCCTCGTCGTCCGGTGCGTCGACCTCGTCCCACCCGCGCGCGTGCACGGACGGCAGCACCGGCTCCTCGCGCGTCCACTCGATGCGGCAGTGATGAAACGGCGTGTAGCCGCTGGCGGTGGCCGCGCGCGGGGTCTCGGCACGGTAGGCCCGGGCAATCAGGGCCCGCGCCTCGGTCTTGTTCTTCGCCTCGACAAACGACTCGGGGTGGACATGGGTGGGGGCGTGCAGCAGGAAGAAAAATCGGGTGAGCGGCTGGGCCATGACGGGCTCCGGTGCAGTGGGCTATGGCGCCATGGTAGAGGGGTTTTGGGCACTCCGCAAGTATCAATACGATACTTCATATGTTCTGTGATCCGGCGCGGCGGGGCAGCGGCTGGGATCAAGGCTCCCGCCGGAACCGACCGGGTGCGATCGCGCCGGGACGTTTGAGCTTGATCCAGTCGCCGGACGGGCCGGCCGTGTAGGGGCTGCCCACGCGCTTGCCGACCATGCCCTCCAGCCGCAGCGCGAGCACCAGCGCCCAGAGCGCGGCCGGATCCGGGATGTCGTCAACGAAGAGCATCGCCGGGACCGTGGCCACCAGCTCGCGCAGCCGGGCCCGCCGCTCCTCCAGCGGCCGCGTGCGGATGTCTTCGCCATCATGGACCAGCAGGTCGAACATGCAATAGGTGGTGAGATCGGCGCCGGCAACCCAGCCCCGGCGCAGGGCGCGCGCGTGCAGGCGGTCGAAGTCACTCACGCCACGCGCATCGAGCACGGCGATCTCCCCGTCGATCACGTGGCGGCGCCCCGGCAAGCCCGCGAGCAGGGGGTGCAGCTCCGGAAACCACGCCGTGGCATCGGCGCCGTGGCGCGTGCGCAGCGCCACGGGCGCGGGCGGCGCGCGTCGCCGGCCGCTCGCCGCCGCGATCGCCACCCCCGCCGGCCCCGGCAGTGGGGCGGTGTCGGCGAGCAGCCGGTAACCATCCATTTTTGGCTGCCATTGCCACTCGCCCGTGGCCGGCAGACGGCGGACCGCCCGGGCCAGCATCGGGTCCAGTGCGGCCAAGGGCGGGGGTGGGGGCAGCAGGCGGCGGGGCACGCGTGGTCTCGCAAGCGACAAAGGCTGCGTCAAATTATTCCAGAAATATTCCCGCCGGCTGGCGGACGGCGGGCAGACATGGGCGGCGCTCGACGCGAGTTGCCGAGCGGCACGCATCGCGATTACCATCTGTTAGGTGCCAATTGCTCAGATTCATATGATAATTTGTCCAATTGGATGTAAAAAAAACATTAATTTACGTTGAGGTCGACAATGCAAAGGTTCTATGGTCGGGTGCGCGCACCGGAAACCGAGCGCGCCATGCTGGAAAGTCTGGGGATCGAGGTGGCGCCGCTGCGTGCCGAGGATGGCGAGTCGTTCTACGTGGCGATGGGCGAGGCCGCGCGCGCGCGTCTGGCCGAGCTGGCCGCCGATTTCCCGCACGGGCTGCACGCGCGCAGCCGCGACCTCGACGGACCGCTCGCGGTGGTGGTCATGACGCCGGCCGAGCGCGCCGGCGAGGCGGCGTGGCTCGATTTCCTCGAAGCGCATCCGGCGCTGCGTCGCCCGGCGTGGTTCAGCCTGCAGCGTGACGCGCTGGCCGGCAAGCAAGGCGCCTACTGCACGCCGCGCGAGCAGGTGCAGGCGGTGCTCGCGGCGCACGGCGAGTCGGCCGACCTGTCGCACATGCTGCATTACGCAAGCCTCGACCACCTCGCCGAGACCGTACGCGGCAGCCGGCACTGGGGCCAAGGCGAGATCTTCGTGTGCGCGATCGACGATGCGCGCTTTGTCATCCTGAAGCAGATCGCGCCGTCGAGCTGCGAGATGCTGACCCTCACGCATCACGGCTTTCACGACGTCCTCACCGCCTATCGCTATGAGCAGCAGGCACTGGTCGAGACCCTGCGCGACTATCTGCAGGTCGACCCCGAGCCGGCCCCGCGCTACGAGCAGCCGCCCGGCTACGAGATGGGCGGCTTCGTGGTCGGGCATGCGGCAAAGATGAACGGCAATCCTGCGACGGCTACCATCGTCGCCCTCGAAACGCGTGACGGTCGTCCCCTCGTGACGGTGCAGTACCCGACGCCACAGCGCGTGGACGCGCCCGAAGGGGCGACCAGCACGCGTTTTGAGACGGACTGGCGCTCCATCAGCGCGACGTGGCGACCGGCGCCCCGCGAGCGGGTGCTGCCGGTGCTGCCGACGTTCCGCGATGACGTGTTGCTCCGGCAGGGCACCACGGTGGAATTGCATGACCCGATCGCCGACGTGCTGCGCACCGGGGTGGTCGCCGACGACTACACCGTGGCGGACCGCACCGGCGGCAGGACGCTCACGATGCAGCCGGTGGCCGCCCACACGCCGCGCGTGAGCTTCACCGAGGACGACCTGCGCCGCATCGTGACGCCGGCCCCCGACAGCGAGAACTTTGTCAGGCGCCCCGCGCACACCTATCGAGTGGCGATGCTGTCGGTGTCGCCCGAGGGCGAGCGCGCGCCGCTGGGCGTGGTCTTTGCCCATGGCGCGTCGGCCGGCGACGCCGAGGTGCGGGCGTACGACCGCCTGTGGACGCCGGCGCTGCGCGCCGCGCGCTGCCAGCCCGCGTATCAGACCGAGGCCGTGCCGCGCTATGTGCATGGCGGCTGGGGCCACCTGTTTGCGGACGCCGGCGGCACCGAGCGCGACTGCCGCCTCGTGTTCGATCGCAACACCTACGCGCTCACGGCCCTGCAGGTCCGCCATGGTGCGAAAGGCTGGGGCCCGGCCACCGAGGCCGAGCGCGCGAGTGTCGAGGACAGTCTCGTGCACGCCAATCCCGAAGCGCTGTTCGGGCCGGCCCAGTGGGGCCTGTCCGAGTCCGATACGCCGCCGGCGTGGACGCGCGAGCCCGCCGCCGCGCCGCGCATGGCAGCGGCCGACCTCGCGCCCTGAGCGGCCCCTCACCGTGCCGGCGCACCCTTCACCACGCACTCTGGAATCCCGTATGCCCGATCCGATTCTCCATACGCCCGCTGGGCCGCTGGCGCTGACCGCCGAGCAGGAATGGCTGCTCCTGCAGGCAGGTCTGCTCTGCGAGCGCGATGCCCGCGCCACCTACGACCTCGACACGGGCCGCACCATGGCCGAACTCGTCGACGCATGCGCGGCCGGTGGCCAGCCGCTGGGCGCGGCCGTGCAGGTCTGGCTCGCCGCGCCGGCGCCGGTGGCGGCGCTCGCGTGCCGGCGCTATCTGGCGGTGTGGGATGCGAGCCACCTGCAGCCGGGCGAGCAGGTGGTGGACGCTGGCGCCTTCGGCGCGGCGGCCGGCTACAGCGCGGCCGACCGCCGCGCGATCGCGGCGCTGCCGCTGGGCGAGCTCTGGGAGTGTCCCGACCGGGGTCCGGCCCACACGGTGCGGCGCGTGGCCGACGCGCCGCCGGTGGCCGACCTCGCGCGCATGGTGACGATCGTGGGCGAGTTCGCCGACGCGGTCGGCAAGGCGCCGGCCGCGCCGGCACCGAGACCGGGCGCAGGGGCGGCGCCGGCGGCAGCGCAGGGCTGTGCGCATGACTACCAGCAGTCGCCTATGGGCTACTGGCGCTGCCAGTACTGTTCGCAGGAGCGCGCGGCGACGGCGGAGGAGACGGTGCCGTGGTGGCCCAGCGCGGCGGAACAGCAGCGTGCGAGCGAAGCGCGGGCGCGTCGCGCCGGGGACGACCCGCAGCCCTGAGGGTGCGCACGGGGGGCGGGCAGAACACCGGCCCGGCGTGCGCCTGCGGCCGCCGCGTGCCAGCCCCCCCGGAAAGCGCTGGCGTTCCGAGACGCCCCCCAACCAACTTGGAGTGGAACGATGCATCAGAACAAGCTGGACCTGAACCAAAACGCAGAGGAGCCGGCCGAGGCCGCGCTGGACGCTGCACGGGCGCGCCGCGACGCCGCGATCGCGGCCACGTTTGACGCGCAGGTCGAGCGGATGCGTGCCATGCGGCCCAGCGTGCGCTGGCATGCGGAGACCCGCCATCACGCCCGCGACGACGGCGAAGCGCTGCCCAGCGACACCCGGATTCTCTGGGGTGACCAGCTGCGCCCCGTGCTGGTGGGCACCGTGCTACGTGAAGGCAACCACCTGCTGCTCACCATCACCGATCGCTCGGGCGCTGCCCCGGTCGTCCACGAGCAGCGGTTCGCGACGCAGGATTTCATCTGAGCCACGCAGCCATGACAACAACGGCGCTGGCTGGCGCTGCTCGACAGCGTAAGCAGGTTTCTGCATTTAACCGCCGGGCATGCGCGCAGGGCTTCCGCCGGGCCGCCGGCCCGGTACTCGCTACCAAGAAAGCGCGCCCGTTACGAGACCGCGCTGCTTCTGCCGTTTTCGAGAATCCTGATGACTGAGCCCGACAACACGGTACTACTGGTGGACGTGATGCAGATGGTCACCTCGTTGCACCGCAAGGCCGAGGACATTGCCGACGGCGATCTGCTCGACCGGCTCTCGCGCTTCGTGGCCTTCGCCCGCGACACGCGGCGACACTGCCGCCGCAGTGGGCGAGACTTCTCCACCAAACTTCACCCATCCTAGCGAAGGAGCAACACATGCCACTTCAACTGGGCGCGTCTTGGGCGCTCCTTGCCGGCATCGCCATCACCCTCTATGCCCTGCAACGTGATCCCGCGCCTCTATCAGCGTCCACCATGCTTGCCGCCGTCGGCTGGGGCGTGCTGCCGCTCGCCGTCGTGGCCGCGCTCGGCGCGCTATGCCATGCGATCGCGCTGCGGCGTGCGCGCCGGGCCGAGCGCGCGCTGAAGGCCCAGCAGCTGGCGGTGGCCGCCGCCCACCCCGGGGCGCGCGCGACGCCGCTATCCAACGGACGTTGGCTGCTGGCCGATCTGGCCACCGGCAAGACCGTGGGGGAAGTGGATGCCCCCGCGTGAGTGGGTCGAGGCGCGCATCGCCGGCAACGATTGGGCCGGGCTGGACCTGCCGGCGCCCGAGGCGCTGCGCGCGACTCTGCTCTCGGGCGCCAGCACGACCGTGGCCGACCATTTCCTGCAGTATGACGACGGCGTCGTGTGGTACTGCAACCCCTACGGCGTCGATGGCCTCCTTGGCGCCGAGCCCGATCTCGCGCTGATGCGGCGCTTCCTGACAACCGTGGCACTGGGCCAGATCTACGGCCCGACGCCTGACACTTCCTCCCAGTAGCGATGACTCCCATTGAGCTGACCGCCGGCGGCGCGCGCATGCGCCTCTACCCCAACACCGACCTGTTGGTCGATGTCCCGCGCGAGGTCGCGCTGCACCTGTTCAGCCTCGTGTGCCGCTACAACGTTGCGCGCGGGCGTAGCTGGAATCGATTCTGGCGCGGCCTCAAGCAGATTGAGCGCGACATGACGGTGTTGTTCGTCGAGGCCAATGGCAAATGGGAAGATCCGCTGCCGGCCGAAGCGATGCTCGGCACGACGCTGTGGTACAGCGGACTGGCCGAGGATTTCCGCGCCGTCGCGCACAGCGGCCGGCGCCAGCCACTGACGGTGGCTGTCAAGAACGAGCTGGTGAGCCTCAGCGAAATCTACACCCGCGCCACCGTCTCCAAGGAGGCGCTGGCGAGCGCATGGAAGGAATCCTATCCGGGGATCTCCACGCTGCTGCAAGAACACGGGGTGTGGGCGCCGCTCTTCGACGAAGACCGGTGCTTCGAGACCGGACATGTGATCGCAGTCGTTGAAGCCGTGCTTCTCGCGCACGGCCATGATGTCGTGCAGCAGATAGAGGGTTGGAGCCACTTGGACCGCTGCCGCAATGATGCGGTGATTTTCGCGTCTTGCGTGAGGCAGCTGCTGCCCTGAAAACTAATCGAGCCGTGCGCGATTTCGCCAATGGCTTTGGTTAGACCGCCACCTTCTACCGGCAGATTGCGCCACTGGCGCTAATCGTGGCGTCTTGGGCTCAACAGCGGCTTAGAAGCGGAAGCCCTGTTTCACGTACCGGATGTGGGATTCGGTGAGGAGATTCGCCCGAAGTTTACCGGCCTTCTCCCAGCCATGGACCGTCTCCAGTGCGGTCAGGCGGTTGATGACCGGCCCAATCTCGTACTTGATGTAGAACGCTGCCACCTCTTCTGGCTTCATGCCACACTGCATGCCGAACCGGTGCAGGCCCATGCGGAGCGTGGGCTCGACCTGCTGGGTCTTCACGCCGGCCTTCTCCAGCGCCCAGTTGTTTCGCATGATCGCGACCATGCCTTTGAGCATCGCATTTTCCCCTCGTTGTGATCGCAGCATTCTAGTGCAGTACGGCGCCGGTGCGGCGACGCGGCGGGCGCGTTGTGCGGGGACGCTACGCCGGGGCTGGGGCGCAGCCTATCAGCATCGCTTACCGGCTGAAGTGCTTCCCAAGATACCGGGCAGCCGCGCGGTGTCGGACGGCGCCCGATACCGTCCCCACCGGGCCGGGCAGACACTGGTGCAATCACTTCAGGAGATTGCTATGCCGAGACAGGACCTTCACGTGGTACCGGCCGGCGACCGCTGGGCAGTAGAGGCCGTAGGCGGACGGCCGTGAGACGTTCGAGACACAGGACGAAGCCGTTGCGGCGGGCACCGGCCGCGCCAAGGCCAAGCAGGTCGAGCTGATCCATGGCCGGGACGGCCAGATCGGGGAGCGCAACAGCTTCGGTCACGACCCTCGGGACAAAAAGTGTTAAGCCCGGCATGTATGCGGCGTGGAAACGTCGGCGTAGCACTCCCGCCTGTGGGTAGTGGCTGCGCTATCATGAGTCGTGCACGGCAGGCGCCCGGGCCTGCCGTGCGGCGACGCGGGGCACTCCCGCCGCTGGGAGTTCATCATGGCTGCGCGATCTATCGCCTCCCTCTCGATCAGCTTCGGTTTGGTCTCCATCCCGGTGAAGGTTTTCTCCGCCACCGAGAGCAAGGCCGCGATCAGTTTCAATCTGCTGCACAAGTGCGGGTCCCGCCTGCGGCAGCAGTACATCTGCCAGAAGGAAGGCGTCATCGTCGAGCGCGCCGACATGGTCAAGGGCTACGAATTCGAGAAGGACCGGTACGTGCTGTTCACCCCGGAGGAGCTCAAGGCCTTGGAGGAAGCGGCCCAGCCGACCATCGACATTGTCGCGTTCATGCCGCTGGCGGCGATCGACCCGATCTACTACGACAAGGCCTACTACCTCGGCCCCGACAAGCGTGGGGCCAAGCCGTACAGTCTGCTCTCCGAAACGCTGCGCAGCACTGGCAAGTGCGCGCTGGCCAAATGGTCATGGAAGGGCAAGCAATACATGGTCCAGATCCGCGTCGGCGATGACGGGCTGATCCTGCAGCAGCTGCTGTATGCCGACGAGGTGCGTTCCATGGCAGATCTGCACGTGGAGACCGTCGACGTGTCGAGCGCTGAGCTGGCGCTGGCCAAGCAGCTCGTCGAGCAGAATGCGGTGGAAGGGTACGATCCGACTGAGTACAAGGACGAAGAGAAGCAACGCATCCTTGCCCAGATCGACCGCAAGGTTGCCGGCAAGGCCATCACGGTGGCCGAGACCCATGAGGCCGTCACCGGCGCCGAAGTGATCGATCTGATGGAGGCGCTGCGCAAGAGCATCGGACCGGCCAAAGCGGCACCAGCTGCAGCGAAGCCTCCGAAGGAAGGCAAGCCGCCAGCCCGGCGCACGGCGAAACGGACGGAAGCGGAGCGCGCGCCCGCCACGCCGGCTAAGCGGACCAGCAGAAAGCAAGCGTGATGCGTGCGTATACGATGCGCGACGTCATGGAGATTGTCGGCATGCCGCGCACAGCGGTGATGTCGCTGGTCGCGGCGGGCGTGGTCGCGCCCACCCGAGGCGATCGCGGCGAATATCGCTTCAGCTTTCGGGATCTCGTGGTGCTGCGTACGGCGCAGGCCTTGCGCCAGTCCAACATCTCCGCCGGCCGCATCCGGCGCTCGCTGCTGCGCTCGCAGTCCCTCGCGCACGGCCGTCCCACCTCGGCGATGTCGCTCAGGGCCGAAGGCAATGACGTCATCGCGCGGGCCCACGGCGCGGAATGGGTAGCCGACTCTGGTCAAATGCGACTGGCCCTTGGCGACCCCGCTGCAGACGACGGGGTCGTATCCCCGTTGCAGGCGAGCGCCAAGGATGCCTATGACGCCTATGAGGCGGCGCGGCAGCACGAAGCGCATCAGCGCGTCGCCGAAGCCGAATCGGCGTATCGCAATGCGATCCGGCTCGATCCCTCCCTCCATGCGGCGTGGCTGGACCTGAGCGCGCTGCTCTGCGATCAGGGCCATTGCGCCGAAGCGTTACAGGTGCTGGCCGACGCGCGTGCACAGTTTCCGTCGAGCACTGCCTTGCTGTTCAATCTCGGCCTCGCGCTCGAAGACAGCGGCGATGATGACGCTGCGATGCAGTCCTACCACGATTGCCTCGCTCTCGACCCGCAGAACGCCGACGCGCATTTCAATCTCGGACGCCTGTACGACCTCGCCGGACGTTCGCAGCAAGCGCTGCGGCACTACAGCCGTTATCGCGTGCTGACGCGCTGATTCCAAGTCTTCTCTGAAGGAGATCGCGCCGTTCGACGCCGTGCACAAGCCAGCATGAGCTGATAGCGTGTGCAACCGCGAATCAAGCCTGCAGACCAGCCGGCCGACGCACCCGCCGCTGGTGTGCGACGGCGAGACGCCGGCGTCGCTGGGCGTGCAGACACGCGCCGTGATCGCGCGGGTCGCCAAACCATCCCCCGCCTGAGTGCGAGGTCTGTACGCTAACGCACTGAACTTCCCTACCTTCGGTCTAATGTCTCACGGGATTGGCAGAGCCGAATTGTGGCGGTTCGGCTCAACCACGCGAGGAGACGACATCATGGAAGAAAAAGAGCTGCTGCCGCTCCGTCTGGCCGCCGTCACACAGGCGATTTCTGTTCACAACGACGGCGCCGATGACAAGACCGATCTGCACCTCTACCTGTCAGACGCCCACGGCGCTTACAAGGTCGTGATGTTGGCCAAGCAGCTCAGGCGCGGCGACGGCGTGACGGTGGATTTGTCCGCGCAGCAGATCAAGGCCACCGAGGCCGGCATCCTGTATCGCGGGCGCGATGGCGTCGGCCGCTATGTCTACGCCACGCCCGTTCCGGCCGGGCAGCACTTCAAAGCGCTGAGCTGCGGGTGGATCGCACACGTGGACGACGCGACGGTAGAAGAGTGGTATTTCGTGTCGGGAGCAACAATGCGCGTCGCTGCAGTGTCGCCGTCATGAGAGAAGGGTGCCGCGTGCGGTGCCCGGCAAACGATCCCTAGCGTGACCGCGCTCGGGCGCCATTGCCAGCCCCGTCCCGTCGCGCGATGCGCGGATCGGCTTGCCGCAGTCGTCTGCCAATGCCGCGTGGTAAGCGATCTATGGATCGTGACCAATCGACTTCATGGTCAGCAAAAATCCTTGTGGTTGAAAGTTGCACGCAGTGAAGGGCAGATGCTGCACCAATAGCGAGGGGGTCCTCATGTCCGATATCGATGTCGTCATTTGGGGTTACCGTGCAGACGCACCATTTAGCGTGAGCGTCGGACACGTGATGATTACGTACACGGGCACGCATGACGTCGTGCTCAGCCAGTTTCCCCATCGCCCCGGTACACCGCGCGTCGCGCGTGGCCCCAATATTTGCTTCACCTACGCACAGACAATCGCGGAAGAGGCGAGGCCGGCGAGCGCCATATATCGCTTGAAAGTGCCGAATCTCGCGGACTTCGAACAGACCGCACAGGGGCATCGCAGCCGTCTTGTATGGGACTGGGATCCGATGCAGCCGCAGGAGACGCATTGCGCGCGGTCCAGCTACGACAGTCTGAAAGCGGCCGCGTTCGACTTTGACCCACTGAACCAGTACGTCGCCATCAGCGGACAGCGCAAGCAGATCATCCCAAACACGCTTTGGGTGTTGCTTGACCGCTCAACCAACGCGACGTGCATGGAGCAGACCGAAGGCAATCTGCCCGAAAGCGAACGTCTTGCGTTCGAGGCCGATGTCTCACGGTATGTGCCTTTCAGTGACTGGCACAGCATGGAATATCGGCGGCGCATCGAATCAACGGAAGGATGGCGATAAGCACTGGCTGGCGCCAGCAGCGCAGGTCGTTCCCGAGACATGTAGTTCTACCGTGAGAATCGCCATGGCAACCGGCAACAAGACAGTCGCGATGTTCCTTGTAGGCGTGCTTGGCTTGGCCAGCGCAGCGCACGGCGACGAAAGCTGGAAAAAGGAAATCGGCATGAGCTGTAAGCGAAATCCGTCGCCCAGTCATGTCGTGAAAATTTATGCGCAAAGCTTGGCAAGGAAGCCGTGGACCTGTCACGTGATTTGTCCCTACCGGTTGCATGGCGGGATCACGGGACGCATTGAAGCCACGGTCACGGTGGAGGCCCGCACGAAGGGCCACCCGGTGTACAAATCCACCGTGAAAGACGTCTCGACCGTCGGGCTGGTCGAGTTCGACTGTTATTGAAGACAGATACGATGGCGCCACCCTTCGGTGGCTTCATCGGGCGCCGTACGCCAGCCCCCGGAAAACCCGGCTGTTATGGGGGCCGGGTCAGCCGGGACGGCCCTTGTTCTGAATGTACTTCGCCGCCTTGGCCGCAAGCGCGGCGTGGTCCGGCGGGTACAGGGTGGTGAGCGCCAGCTCGATCATCGCGAGAATGTCGCGAATGTCCTTGTGATCAGCGACGCCAGCGTGGCTGCCCGCGTTGCCGACCCACTTCGCGGCCATCAGGAAATCGGCTACCCCGGGTTGTTGCTTGCCGAATGCCACCAGACGATCGTGCAGGCTGCCGCTTGCTGGCATCTGCTGCGCGTCCATCAGCCGCTCCAGCGCCACGCGGATGGCATTGGCCGCGAGTCCGGGCGCGCTCCAGTACGTCGCGAAGGCCGGATCCAGCGCTGCGCGCACGGGCGCCGGACACGCCGGCGTGAGCGCGATTAGCGGCACCGGCGGCACGAAATACTTGGGGTAGAACACTTCCACCGTGTGCTCGGTCCCTTCGATCTCCCACTCCTCGGGCCCATACGCGCCAATCGCCATCACGCGATCGCCGCAGTGCCGGCATTGCAGGGTCATGGTGTACCGCCCGGTGTCATCGCCGGCTGTGAAACCGTAGTCGGGCGTCTGCATCCGGCGCTGGGACTCGTAGTCGGCTTCGGTGCGCAGGCTGTCGGCGACCAGTTGCAGGGTACCGGCGGCGCAGGCCGAGCGGGTGCAGCGCCAGTGCGGCAGATCTTCGCGGGTGTGGTAGATCTGGAAGTGTTCGGGATGCATGGGGCGGCTGGGACAGGGGAATGAGGCGCGGCGGCGCATTGTCGCACAGCGTGAGATGCCACGGGGCGGGGCGAGCGGCCATCGCCCAGCCGCTCACATCGGCCGACTCACCTGCGTGCTGCGCACGCCCTTGTACTCGTCGTGCTTCTTGATGGTGGCGCGGAACGTGATGACCGCGCCCAGCGTGCCAAGCGCCTTGTTGCCGACGTAGGTCACGAGGTCATCGCCGCAGCGCACCTTGGTGATCCACGGGCTGAACTCGTCCTTCTGGTAGGCCGTGACCACTTCGCCGGTGAAGTCGCGGCGCTCGCCCACGGTGCCGAGGAAGTTCGACTGCGCATCGAGCGCCGCGCGCTCGGCGCGTGCGGCGTCGCGCTTCGCGATCAATCCCTTCTCCAGTGCCGCGCCCATGCAGGCAGCCGCCAGTGCGGCCTTGACATAGTCCTGCTCCGCGTCTCGGATCTTGTCGGCCCAGTACAGGAGGTAGGCGTCGGGTGCCTCGGCGATTGGTGTCTCGGCGTGCTTGCCGAACGGGAAGAATCCGGCCTCGATGCGCTCGACCGTGCGCGTATCGCGCACCGACAGACGACCCCGGCGCTTGAACGCTTCGCGCTCGGGCGCGTCGTCAAACACGATCTGGAAGGTGTCGCTCTCGCCGATACGCTCGCGCATCGCCTCGACGTACACGGCGGCCTTCTCGGCGGCGCGCGTCTCGTCGGCGGCCAGCGTGCAGACGTAGAAATCTGGCATGAAGGCAGACGCCGCTGCGCTGGCGCCCACGGCGTCACGGCGGCAGCGTAGTGTATAGAACGCACCCTTGCGGCCGGTCGAGATGTAGTAGGTCTGTACGATCATGGCGGGAATCCGGAAGTGGACGAGCGGCGTTCGGTCGCAACGGGCGGCTCAGGCCGCGAGTGCCCTGAGCTTGGCCAGCAGCTCGCTGGCCTGATGCACGTTGCAGCGGCACGCCGGCGTCTTGGCCTTCATGGCATCGACGTCCCGGTTGTACTGCGCGCGGGCTTCGTCAGAAATGCGGCCAAAGCGCCCGGCGCGCGGGCCGTTGCCCAAGACCTGCTGCATGTGGCGCTGGTGCAGCTCTACCGGGCAATCGCGCTCGTGACGCGGCGCGGCAAGCAGCCGGCCGAACGTGCCGATCACTTCCTTGGCCAGTGCGCGCTGGCCTGACTCATACGACGGCTGGTCCATGGTTCTAGTCTCCGGAGGCGCGTCCCAATCCGAGACGGGAAGCGGTACATGATGGGAGGATCTTAAAGTATCAATACGATACTTGCAAGTCCCGTCGCGCGATGCTGGCATACAGGCGGGCGACCCGGGGTGGCCACTCCCGCCGCTACCCGCAGCGGCGGCACGCACGTCAGCCGAGCGCCAGCGCTCTGGCGATGACCCGGCGCGTCTTGGCCGTTCCGATGCAGACGCCGTCCACGCGATATCCCGCCCAAGCGGTGCCAGTGTGCTGGACATGGCCGACTGGTCGGCCGTGGTACAGGACGTGGTACACGTTGCCTGCGCGCTGGTACGCGATGTCATTCGCAGGAGACTCCATGGCGGGTTGGCACGTCACGCGGCGGATCACTGAAACTCGACGATGGTGCATTCGTCGGCGAAGGCCAGATGACGCTGGACCATGCGCGTGAGCGCCGCCTGCGCACGGGCGTGCGAGCGGTAAGGCTGGGCCGCCTGCTGCTCGCTTCGGGCCGCGACAAAGCGCCGGCCATCCCACCACCGGCGCGTCGTGACGTCGACGCCCTCGCACTGCTGCACACGGTCGCGGGCAATGCAGAAGGTCGACGGGACGTGCTCCTGATCGACGATGCGCTTGGCTTCGCCAAAGCTCACCGCCCAGTCGTGGGTGCCGTCGAGGCGATAGACCCGCCATAGGCCATGGTCGCCAAAGGCCCGGAGGATCCGGCGGGAGCGGTATTCATAGTGACCGGCGCTGAGGCGCTTGGCGCGTGGCATGGTGCGTTTCCTGTCTGGTGTGCGGTCGGGGCGGGCGCTCAGGCCTGCCGGTACTGGTGGGCGGCGAGCGGGGCAATGTTCAGGACCCGGAAATGCGTGAGGTCGTGGTAGGCCGCGTACGCGTCGGCCTTGCCCTCGGCCATGGCCAGACTGTCGGCCTCGACGTCGAGCTGACCGTCCCCGCGCCGCTCGGCGCCGAAAGAAGATGCGCCACTGGTCAGCGTCCGGCGCGATGGCTGCAATGGCGGCATCGAGCTGCGCCCGCAGGTCGGCGTAGCGCGGATGCATGAGGCGCATGTTGACGCTGCGCCCGTCGCGGTAGCGTGCGACGGTGTACTCGCCGTCAAATACGTGGTAGCGCTGGGTCGCCGAGTAGACCGTGAACATCGGCTTGTCACCGAGCCAGCTGCTCAGGTGGGCTTGCATCGGGTGGGCGTTGGGCATGGCGTGGGCTTCCGGTGGGTCAGACTGGGGTGTAGCCGAAGCGCGCGATATAGGCGTGGCACGCGTCGGCGGTGGCGAGCTGCACGATGTTGTGGAGCGCACGGCCCTCGGCATGCTTTTCCACGGCCCACTGCTGCGCGTCGTCCGTGCTGGTGCAACCATCGCACAGCAGCGGTTCACAGTCGACGATGGTCGCGGTGACGTCCGTGAAGATCAGCACGATGAATCGGTCCATGGCGGGAAGTCCTAAGCAGTGGGGCGTGGGTCAGAGCGGGTCGTGGATCGCTTCCACGGTGGCGCGATCGCGCACCACGTACTGGGCGTGGGCAAAGGCCGAGCAGAACTTGTCCGCATCATGGTGATCGTTGAAGCCTGCCACGATGTGCTTGGTGTCCTTGTGAATGGCGTACCACGCGAAGACGGTCGGCATCGGTTCTGTCCTTGTTCAAGCCCTTGCGCCGAAGTGTGCGGCGCGGTGTTGGAACGAAGCTTAGAACACTCAATGAGTGTTATGCAAGGGCTCGGTAAAAAAATCTTGGCGTAAATAGAAAACTATTGACACAAAGAAATGCGCCGCCCTACGATGCGAGCCATGACATCAAACCGCCGTCACCCGGGGCGAGACCCTTGGATGGCGCACCATCGAGGACATCAGCATGGCCAACAAGCATTTCGTGATCGCGCTGGACCGCACCTATGCGCCCAATGTGGGCGGGGTGGAGAAGGGCACCGTGATCTCGGCGCACGCCGAACTGGAGCCGGCGCGCGCCAAAGTCGACAAGCACAACCGCTACAACCACGCGTCGCCGCACAAGCCGCTCTTCGGGATCGTGCAGAGCCACACGGCGCTGACCAAGGGCGAGGCCTATCCCGCGCTCGCGGACCAGTGCCTCGCCGAGCGGTTCGACGCCGACGCGATGCGCGCCATGAAGTGCGTGCTCAATCCCAACTGGCAGGGCGGCCGGCCGGTGACCGACGACGACATCGGCTGGATGCTCGAATGGCTTGGCATGCCACTGGACCTGCTGCGCATCCAGTACGAGGCGCGGGCGCAGGCCGAGCTCGACGCCATGCACGTGAACCGGATCGAACTGGCCGAACAGACGGCGCGGGTGCGCGCGGTCGGGCAGGCGCTGGCCACCGAGCGCAGCCAGTTCACCTATGCGTTTCCGGCTGTGGCCGGCATGCAGGCGGGTCGCGCCTACTACGCGGCGCAGGTGCCCTATAGCGCGCTGGTGAAGCTCTACACGTTCGACGCGGAGGAAGCGGTGCCGGCGCACCTGCGGGCGCAACGGGTGCTCAACGAGCGTCGTGCCGAGGCGATCGGCGAGTACGTCGTCGCGAACCCCACCGGCTACGTGCTGCCGGCGATCACGGCCAGTGTGTCGGCCGAGATGTCCTTCGAGCCGACGCCCGTGCCGGGCGCGGGCGGGCGCATTGGCCTCTTGCACATCCCGATGGATGCGACGCTGCTCATCAACGATGGCCAGCATCGGCGGCGCGGGATCGAGCAGGCGCTCGCGCGCCGGCCGGAACTGCGCGACGAGACCATCACGGTCACCATCTATTTCGATGAAGGGCTGGAGCGCTCGCAGCAGATGTTCGCGGACATCAACGGCCGGCAGGTCAAGCCCTCGTCGGCGATCAATGCACTGTACGACCGGCGCAACCCGTTCAATGCGTGGGTGCTGTCGGTGATCGATCTGGTGCCCGGCGTGCGGCCCCGCATCGAGGTGGAGAATTCAACGGTGCCGGCCAAGTCGACCAAGCTGTGGAGCCTGATCGCCTTCAAGAAATTCCTGTCCCTGCTCACGGGCGTGACCGAGAACAACGTGACGACGATCGAGGCGGCCAAGCTGCAGGAGATCGACACGTTCCTGCTGGCCTTCTTCGAGGCTTGCGCGACGCACATCCCGAGCTGGCGCGCCATGATGGCGGGGGATATCGCCGCCTACGAGGTGCGCGAATCGCTGGTGATCGGTCACACCGTGTGGCTGGAGGCGCTGGCGACGTTCGCGCGGCGCGCGCTCTTTACCGGCTACGTGATGCACCACGGCGAGACCGAGACCGGCGTGATCCGGCCCGAACTCGCGCTGTGGGAGCGCATGGAGGCGCTGGCCAAGATCGACCCGCACAAGGCGTGCCGCATGTGGGAGGGCCGCTGCGTGGTGCTGGGCAAGATGCAGAAGACCAGTGACGGCATCAAGGGCACGGTCATCCGCCTGCTGCGTCTGGCCAACGTGTCGCTGACGCCCGAGCTCCACACGCTCGCCAAGCGGCTGGAAGCCTGAGGTTCTCCCTTTCACTGTTATCCACGAGGAACACCATGCCACAGATCCCTAGCGCCGAAGCCCTGCGCCACGCGCGCGCAGCACTGGCCACCGAGACCGAGACCATTGCCAAGGCGGGCGGCCGCGCGCCGGTCACCGACCCCGTCATCACGCCGTTCGTGCGCGCCCTGCGCGCCGGTGGCTTCACGATCCAGACGAGCGCCAGCGGGTGCGACGCGCTGGGCACCTGCCCGGCGTGCCAGAACCGGTATCTCTACACGGCGCTGCGCGCCGGGTTGGCGCACGCGGTGTGTCCACATTGTCGCGACGCGGCGGATCGCAAGGCGGCGGTGGCCGGGGCGGCAAGGGCGTCGGCCGGACCGTGCCCGCCCGACCGGGTAGGATGGCGGGGGGCGGCGATCGCTGCCCCCCCGGCTTAACGACTGCACCCATGACGACTTCCGATGCACCGGATTCTCCGGACTATCCCCTGACCGCCGAGATGCTGGCGGCGATGCTGCGCGTGACGCGCATCACGAGCCCGGCGATGCAGCAGGCGCTGCACGATCATCTGGTGGCGGGCGACACGCTGACGGCCGCCGCCGAACGCCACGACTACGCCAAGCAGCAGCTCGGCGTGCATGCCCGCCTCATCCGCGACAAGATCAAGCCCGCCTTCGATGCGTACGCGAGTCTCGCGCGCGCGCCGCGCAAGCGCCGATCCTGAGCGGTGCGGACGGCGGTACGCGCGCGGCCCGCTGGCGTGAGCAAGGTGCTGACAGCCGCCACCACTGGGCGATGCGCCTCGGCCTGCCCGGCGACTGGCCCGTCGTTCATGGGAAAATGGTGGTCCCCATTTCGACCGTACCCCAGTCATGATCGACTTGATCCAAGCCGTGCAATCGGTGTTCGACAAGGGTGCCCGTGCTGACCTGCAGCGCTGGCTGGCGCCGCTGCCACGCGGCGCGTTCTGGCACGTCATCTCCGACTATGTGTTCGAGGATCCAAAAAAGAACGACACGGCTGCCTTCGTGCTGCTGCTGCACCACGACCAGCTCGATACCATCCTCGACTACCTCCAGCACATCGCCCCGAAGGACATCAAGGAGACCCGGGCGCCTGCCGAAGGCATGCTCAGGTACCTGAACTCGCCAGTGGTCTTCACGGTCAGCTTCGTGCTGGACGACGACTCCCGCTTTCTGCAGCCATTCGCGCGGCTGGAGGATATGGTGGCCCAGCTCGAAGAGTTCGAGACCATCGCGGATCATATGGCGGCGCTGTCCGGGGACGCGCAGCAGGCGTACTTCGTGGCGGTCAGGAAACGCCTTACGGCCTTCGCCCGGGACCTGCGTCAGAAAGGTAACCAGAAGCTCGCCCGCAAGATGTTCCTCGTCGCGGCGTTCGCGGCCTTGCTGCTCGACTATCTGGATCAGGTGGCCGAGCCGAAAGCCATCGGCTGGACCTCCGATCGGGACGCGATGCTTGAGCGCCATGACGGCATCGTGTGGGATATCGCGTCGCTGATGTTCTACGCCATGAAGTCATCCCGTGCCGCGCCCGGCACGACCACCGTCGACCGGCCGCAGCTCATTCACGTGACCCAGTCTCCCACGGGCGACAACCATCTGGACCCGCTCATCCGCATGGCCGACTACATGGCGGGTACGGTGGCGGACATGGACCTCGCGGGCTGGGGCTTTACCCATCCGAAGTTCGAGGCAGTGGCGCAGGCCTGTCTGCTCGATGCGCCCAACCACGTCGTGCTCTCCGTGGCATGGGTGGGCGATGGCTTCCGGGTGCGACGGCTCGCCGTCCGCAGCGACCCTTCGGCGGACGCACCGGTCGTGTAGGCGCCGCGCGATTCCGTGCGCGGTGGCGTGTCCGTCAGTCTCCGGCGACGGGGTCCGAGTATCCAGACGCTGGCGTGCCGGCGGCCGGTGTCGGCGTGCGTTGCAGCGCCTTCATCGTGGCGAACAGGGCGATGCGGTGCGCACCGGCTTGCAGTAGCGCGGTGGCGGCCGACGCGGTCTGCTGCGTGTCGAGGCACGCGCCATCGGCCTTCAGAACCTCCACGAGCTGCAGGCTCTCGTGCAGCGCCTTGGCAAGCGGCGTCTCGCCGGCGGCCGCCAGCAGCGCATCGCGCGACGTGTTGAACTCGGACAGTTCCGCCTCGGACAGCTCGCCGCGCTGGCGCCGCTCATCCAGCGCAAACAGCGCATCCAGACGTTCGTGCAGGGGCTGGGCAGGGGAGATCTCGGGCACCGGCTCGGGACGCGCCGCGCGCGTCGGGGGTGTGGCTCGGGTGGGCTTCATCTCAGCAATGGTGGGTGAACCATTCAACGCCGGTGATTTCAGGGTAGACGCCCGAATCGAACTGGTCTTCGAACCAGTCGCGATGCTCATCGACTTCCGTCTTGGCTTCGAGGGCATCCACGCCCAGACCGACGAGCTCGTGCTCTACCTTGGCCAGCCAGCGATCAAACTCCATGGTCGGATCCGGTTCAATGTGCCTCGGCGGCCGCCAGCGCCATCACGTAGCCGGGAAAGTCGCGGTCGAGCTTGGTGGCGGGTTGGCCATCGGCCTTGTTGAAGGTGAGCGTGCGGCCCGTCTCCGGCAGCTTGACCTGTACGCGCTTCTCAGTCTCCGCCACCACGCGGGCGGTGCGGGACGTCTGATCGTCGCCCTGCGTCGGGCGCAGCGTCACGACGCGGTCCAGCCACGGGGTGGGTGCGGGCAGCGGTACCACTTCGGGTTCGCCATCCGGACGCCGTTCGTTGCTATCGAGAATGATCCGGTCCAGTGCGGACATCCATTGCTCCATGGTCAGGTGGTTCAGGCGGAACACACTGACGGAGGAGGAGTAGGCCCACTGCACGTCCGGGCCCTCGAAATAGTAGTAGCCCTCATTGCCACGGTAGAGGACGGCATTGACGCCACGGGCCTTCACGGCATGGTTGACGGCGGCCAGCGTGAGCTTCTTGACGGTTTCGGTCATGGTCGGATCGGGCTGGGGCGGAATGCCGCCCCTCATGGCTTTGCAGTGTAAAGTATCAATACGATACTCGCAAGGCCTGTGTGCGCCGGCACGAGGTGGACGCGGGCCAGCCGCTCATGGCCATCCGCTGCAGGCGCGCGCACCGCGCGGCCGGTGTCCCGTGCAACCGGTCCGCCGGATCGGCTCAGGGGGGTCACCAGCCGATGCGGACCAGATCCTGCAGGATGTCCCGCAGCGGCGCGTCAGGCAGCGCCAGCAGCTGGGCATGGAGCCCGCGCGCCACCGGTCGGGGAAATACCCGGTTCACGAGCTGAGGGCTGCGCATGACTTCTTCCCACGTGCGCAGCAGCAAGCGGTACGTGGCGGGGTCGACCGCGAGCGCGCCGGTGTAGCCGGGCAGCGTCGTGGCATCGAGCAGGCCAGCGCTCGATTCCCCGCGCGGAAAGACGATCAGTTGGGGACGGAAGGCGATGCGTTGACTGATCATCAGCAGCCTCCAGTCGCGGTCGGCGAGGCTGGAGGCTGCCGGGACCAGCTCGCGCGCGATGGCGGGTGACTCGCCTTGCGCGAGCCATTGATAGACCTGTGCGACGATGGCCGGGTCGTCGTTGGCCAGCAGCGCATAGCTGCACCGTGGGCCCGGTAGCGGGCCGGCGTCGCCCAGCCGCTGGTTCAGGCCGAGCAGCGTGACCAGCTTGCGTTGGGTGGGCGGGGGTAGCGGGCGGCCTTGCGCGAGGGCGGCCGTAAGGTCGCGCTCGCCCGTGCCGATGGCATGGGCGATCCGTTCCCGCGACAGGGGCCAGCAGGCGAGCAGCGGTGCGACGACCTGCTGCATGAAGTCGCGCTCGCGTCGCTCTTGCGGCGACCGGGGACGGCGTTTGACAGCCACGCCCAGCGCCACCGCGCGGGCCCGCAGGGCGAGGACACTGCAGCCGAGTTCCCGCGCAAGATCCTTGGCGAGCACGCGTCCATACTGGGCGCGGATCTGCGCGTCGGCCTCGGGCGGCCAGCGGATAGCGCGTGGCTTGGCGGGCTTGGTGCCGGTCGCTGGATCAGCTGGCGCGGGCGGGTGCACGGGATGTTCTCGGTAGGCGGGTGCCGGAGATTGACCACTCGTTGTGCGCCGGATTATAGCGCCCGCCAGCCGGCGACCCGGCCCGGGCGCTTCTCGCTGTCATCCCATCGGGCGATGGTCATCCGCAAGCCACGTGCTGGCGGCCGGCTCGTCGTGAGCAAACGGGCATGGCTGCCGCTCGCGCAAACGGGTAGCCGAGTCGCTGGCTAGTGCGCAGGCGAAAATGCCCCCGTCTGGGTATTGATGTAGCCCCCGCCGACGGCCTGATGGAACGTGCCGGTAGCCGTATCGACCACGCCGCCGGCAGCCGGCGCATAAAACTGTCCGGTGTGCACATTGATGGCCCCTTGGGGCACGGCAGGCGCAGCGGGGGCATAGACCGGTGGTGGCGCCGGATTGGCGTAAGCGGTTGGATTGGCGTAGGCAGGGGGCGCGCGTTTCGCCTTCTGCGGCTTGGGCGTTTCCGGCGCGCCCCACGTGTACGTCTCGACCATGCGCGCTTGACCCTGCCACTGCGCCGGCGCGATACCACTGGCGCCCGCCAGCAACAGGATTGCGATGGCACGTTTCATAGTTCCCCCGATCTCCCGTAGGCGTGGCGCCTCTGGGCGGTCACCCTGCGGTAGGGACAGTTTAGACAGGTCGGCAAGGGAGGGGAATCGTGCTTTCGGCTGAGGCTGGGACGGCCAGCCAGCAGCCGGCCCAGCGGCCGAATAAGCGATGCGCGTGCACAGGGCGGTGAGCCGCTCCGGGAGAACGCGGGGGCACAATCGCAGGCGGCGGCCCTCGGTCCGCCCCCGGAAAGCACGCCCGTTACGAGGCCGGGTGCGCCGGGGGCGCGGTGAAGGTCGCGACCGCACGCAGGCAGGCGCGCGAGATCGGGTGATCGCCGGCATAGACCTGCGCCGTTGCGTGCGACCACACCGCATACAGGCCATTGCGCGTGTGCACGACCTCGTAGGTCACGCCGTCGAGCTGCACCGTGTAGTGCAGCGCGGTGTCCGCAGCGGTCACGGTGGCGGGCGGCATGCCGCCCGCGCTCAGGTCGGTGCAACTCTGGTTGAATTGCGCGGTGCGCTGGTTGAACAACGCTTCGAGTTTTTTCATGGGCGGGGTGCGGATCCGGTGGCGGGTCGAGGCCTGCGCCTCGGGCGGCGAACCCCGCCATTGTGCCGCAATGGCGGGTGGGTGTTCCAGCGGGGTCAGTGCAGCGCCGGGGGCGCGCCGCTGGTGGCGCCGGGCACCGGCACGGCGGCCAGCACGAAATCGATCTGGTCCAGCAGCTCGATGGCCAGCAGCACGTCGTCGTGGCCCTCGGCGGGCGCGGCCACGTGGCTGCGGGCGCTGGCCAAGAGCGCGTACATGGAGGCGAAGCTCGGCAGCTGGGCGCGGGCGAGGATCGCGTCGGCGCGCGTGATCGCTTCGAGCTGCGGCGGCGTGAGCAGGTTCAGGAGGAGGTCAGTCGTCATGGGCAGTTCCGGGGTCGGTCGTCAACAGGGAGGCGGGTGGGTCGAGCTGGCAGCGGTACGTCGGCGCTCAGGCGCGCAGCGCGATTTCGGTGGCGGCCGCCGGCAGCGTCGCGCCATCGGCGTGTTGCGGGGTCGTCACGTAGGCAATCCACGCATCGAGCGCCACCAGCGTCATCTCGGTGGGCGCGTTGCCCGCGCGGCAGGTCACCATCTCCTGCGGGGCGATGTTGGAGAGCCACATGCGGTCCGCCGGCGAGCGGCGGCGCTGGATCGCGATCGCCTCTTCGGGGCTGGCAGCGGCCACGTAGACCGTGGACAACGTCACCGCGTCACGGTCTGCCACGGCCAGCACCTCGAAAAAGGTGTAGAGACCGACGGCCACCGGCGCCGGGGCGGGCTGGGGCGCGCGCGCCGTCGCCTGCAGGGCGGCGACGCGGGCCTGCAGGGCGTGGCTGAGCGGAAAGCCATCGGCGCTCACGATGTCGTACGGGTTGCGCGCGTGGTCCTTCTGGAGCAGGACACCGAGGAACGACACGGCGTCGCCCGGCACCATGAAGGCGCCGACGGCGTTGCGTGTGTTCTCGTTGAGGACGACAAACTGCAGGGCGTCGAGTTGGGGTTTCATGGTCGTGTCGGAGAGCAGGGCAGCGTCAGACCGCGTCGAGGAAGTCGCGGGCCAGCGACAGGCTGACATCCCAGCCCCATTCGGCGCGCAGCTTGGTTTGCAGAAACTCGGCGGCGTCAGACGGGTCCGCTTCTTGGGACTTGCAGTGCTGGACAACGAAGCGCAGGGCTTCGGGCAGGCATTTGACTTTCATCGGTGACATCCTCGTGTGGTTTTCTGGTCGTCGGGTCGGGTTCAGGGGTGGGCGACAGCCGGCGTCGTGGCGGCCTCGGGGTGCTGCCAGATCGTGAGATGCGCGCCATGCTGCGCGCTGAGCCGTGCGCAGGCGGCCTTGGCCGCGTTGGTGTTCAGCGTCACACCAACGAGCCACTGCGCCTTGTGCAGGCGCTCCAGCGTGAAGCGGCGGGCGCCGACCGCTTGCACGATGCGGTAGCGGCCGCTCTGGATCTTGTCGAGGATGGCTGGCGCGTTCATGGTCGGGGCTCCGGTGGGGCGGGTCTCAGGCGAGGGGTCAGGCGTGGGCCACTGCCGCCGGTGCAGCGGCCGGTGCAGCGGCCTTGCGGTAGACGAAAAAGAGGCCGCCGCCCTTGCGGTCGATGCGGTAGCCACGATTGGCCAGCGCGCGCACCGTCACCTCGGCGTAGGCCTTGTACTTACCGGTTTCGACGTAGGCGTACTCGCGACCTTCCTTGAAGGCGAGCTCCACCACCCGGGTCAGCGTGTCGAGCGGCGTTTCGTGCGGGGCGAGCCGAGGCAATGACGCATCTCGTTGACGTTGCGCATGGCCTTGGCGGCCGACAGGTCGAGCAGGGCGTCAAAGGCGGTGCCCGTCTCGTACAGGCGCAGGGCCAGCAGACGGCGCGGCGTGGCGTGGCGGCTGTAGCGGATCAGATCGACGCAGAAGTCGCTGTGCTCGGCGGTGTAGCCTGCGGCGATCGCGTCTTGCACCATCTGCGCTTTGGCGGGGCTCAGCTTGTTGAGGTCCATCGTGGTGGTCCGTCCTTCGGGTCAGCTTCGTTCGCGGTTGCGGCACTCAATGAGTGCTGCGATGGACGGACTTTAAACCACTCAATGAGTGTTGTGCAAGGAAAATTTTTCAGCCGGGGTGATGGGGGTGCGGAACCAAAGAAAAAGCCCCGCACGGGGCGGGGCTTCAGGCGGGGGCGAAAACGCGGTGATGGGGATCAGTGCATGGCGTCTGCTTCGGGATCAGGCCTCGACCTTTTCGACGTCGGCCTCGTTCCAGTAACGACAGCAGTGCAGGTCGCGCTGGAGGAAGAGACCGCCCTCGATATCGGAGAGGCGGCTTTGTACAACGGCGGTGCGATGATTGTCCCGGCCCTCGATCCGGAACGCGGTGCGGCGCACGCTGGCTTTGAGCCGGACGGTATCGCCGGGCTGAATCGTCTGGGTGGTGGTCATGGTTGGCGGTCCTAATCGTCTATCGGGCTTTGCGCAGTCGAGCGGGCGGCGGCTGCTGCTGCCCCGCGTGGCGACTTCACGGCTACTGTAAAACACTCAATGAGTGTTTGCAAGTACGCTGGCCGGGCGCGGGCTTGCGTGGCACCGCGTCGGCGGTGGGCGGCGCGGGCGCCAGCAAGCTTACCGCAAGCCGTGCGGCATACTGACATCCCTCATGGGCCACTTGGGAGGCTTGACCGATGTGCAACAATGTACCTAGTACGATTGCACTCGTAGGTCTTTTCGGGAGGCTGCGTCCACACGTCGCATGCACGGCAGCCGACCGCGTTAAAGTTGCCCCGCTGCCCGACCATCAGTGAGGCCGGTTGGTGATTTAAGCTGATGGCTATCGCGGGCGCAGGAGCCCAGAATGGCCAAAGATCAATCCAGCCCAACATCGTTGGCATCTGCATCACTATCACAATGATCCCTGTAGATTCTTGGCAGTCAATGTCTGCGTCCGATAAGGACAAAACGCTGTTTGCCGCATTGACAGTGCTGGAACCGTTCTTGGATGTTCGGGTAAACAGAACGCCAACAGTCACCGAAATTAACTATGCCCGGGAGGTAGCCTCAACGGCTATCGGCAGCGGGACTTTCCTCCGGGCTGGAGCAGCTGGCCTTGTCGGCACGTTGTTGGCGATTAGCGCGTTCTTTTTGGACTACAGTCTATTTGTCAGACTTATTTTGGGCACAGCCATCTTGCTCATTAGTTTCCAACTCGGAAGACGTCTTACACTTCGCGCCATAACAAACGCCGCTTGGCAGGATCGCAACGTGTTTCAGCAACTCTGGGATGCCGGTGTAGTGGCAATCGCAGTTAGCGACGAGTTCGAACACCTCAAGGGCGTCTACTCTTCTAAGTTCGGCACGCCTCGTTGGCAAGATGTAGTTCTTGCTGTTTGCGGACATCCGACGCTGATGGAAAGCACGGCAGAATCCAAGGAAGCTAATCTAATCCGGACTCTAGCCAACCTGCCTGAAAACAGCAGGTAACACCGCCTTCTTTTACTCGCGTCGCCCGCTCTGGGGATGTTTCAGGCATGGACGCCTCCAATGGGTCTGTGTCCATACCGAGCATCTTGCCGTTACCGGCGACGGCCATTTTCGGGCCCAACTAGGAGCCGACTAGCGGGCTGGAGGGCAAGCGGTCGGTGCGGTACCGGATCTGGCTGCAGGACCAGCCGGGTACCATTCGCCGGCCGTTGCCCGCACCCGAGCAGGAACTGGGCTAGGCAGCCCCGCGAAATGGCGGTGCAGACACCTACATGGCTTCCCGCTCGGTAAGACTTCGGTGGTTCCCGGGGCAGGCAGTGCGGTCAAACTTCCCGATCGGGAAGTTTGCTCCCGCGAACGTTACAAACGCACGGAAAGCTTCCCGATCGGGAAGGAAATTGGTTGCGGCAGGGGGGGAGGGGCGCTAAGCTTCCCGTACGGTAAGCGTTTGGAGGTTCCCATGCCCGCTCCCTTCTCCCCATCGCCCGGCGCGTCCCCGGCGAACCGGGCCGTACTCGGTACGGTAGTGTCGGCGCTCGACCTCGGTGAGGTGGTCAAGCGGCTGCGCACGCAGCAGCGCATCACGCAGGAAGCCCTCGCGGAATGGGCGGGCACGGGTGAGCGCTTTATCGTCGATCTGGAACGGGGCAAGCCGACCGTGCAACTCGACAAGGTGCTGAAGGTGCTCGATACGCTGGGCGCCCGACTGGCCGTGCTGGAGCGTTGACCATGCAGCAACTGCACGTCTATCGCGAACAGGCCATGGTGGGCACGCTCACCGATGTCGAGACCACCACGACCTTCCTTTACGCCCCGCAGTGGATCGCCGCCGGCGGACAGGCGCTCTCGCCCCGGCTGCCGGTGCCGGCCGTCGGGGCGGAGAACGTCCTCTATGAGGGCGAACCGGTACAGGCCTTCTTTGAAAACCTGCTGCCCGAAGGCACGATCCGCGAGTTTCTCGGGCAGGCCCTGCACGTCTCGCCCGAGAACGTGGTCGGTCTGCTGGCCAAGCTCGGGGGGGACACGGCGGGTGCATTTTCCATCCTGCCGCCCGACGTCCCGCCCGGCGTGCATGCCCGCTACCTGCCGGTGACGCGCGCGGATATCCTCAAATGGTTCAGCGACTCGCGCGGCGTGCCGCTGTCGCTCAAGGACGCGGGTCTGTCGTCACTCTCCGGCGCACAGGACAAGATGGCCGTGCACATCGGCGCCGACGGCGCGCTGTCGATCCCGATGGGCGATGCGCCCTCCACCCACATCCTCAAGCCGGCGGTGAACTATCGGCCCGATGTGCCGGATACCTCGGTCAACGAAGCCTTCACCATGCAGCTCGCCCACGCGGTGGGGCTGGATGTCCCGCCGGTGCATTACGACGCGCAGCTCGATGCGGCAGTGATCGCGCGCTACGACCGGCGCCCGGCCGGCGCGGGGCAGCTGGAGCGCCTGCACCAGTACGACCTGTGTCAGGCCTTGGGCATCGACTCCAAGAAGAAGTACGAGGCCGAAGGCGGCCCGAGCTTCGCCGATTGCTACCGGTACGTGTGGGCCAACAGCGCCACCCCGGTACCGGACGCCGGCCGCCTGCTGGAATGGGTCGCCTTCAACCTGATCGCCGGCAACATGGACAGCCATGCGAAGAACCTGTCGATGTTGGTGCGCCCGGCCGAACAGCGGGCGCGGCTCTCGCCGTTCTACGACCTGCTCAACACCCGTATGTACCCGAACCTGAGCCAGCGTTTCGCGTTCAGGATCGGCGGCGAGAACCGCCCCGACTGGATCATGGCGCGGCACTGGGATCGCTTCTTCGAGGACCTCCAGAGTCCCGCGAAGCGGTCGCGGGCAATCATGACGGCGCTCGCGGCGCGCGTACAGGCGAAGCTGCCCGAGGTGCTGGCCAGACTGAAGGCGCAGGCCCCGGCGCACGAAACGCTGCTGCAGCGCCTGCACGACGAGGCGCTGCGACAAGCCCAGCGCCTCGAAGGGCGGCTCAACCCGCCGCCACCCCAGCCTGTGCCCGCCGCGCCAGCGGGACCGCAACCCGGCTAAGCGCGCAGCCGTCCTGCGCTGGCTTATACTGTATAAACATACAGGTGTTTGGCGCGGGAGCGGGCATGTGGGCGGAGGTCATGAAATTGCGGCTGGAGGGGCGGGTACTGCACCGGGGGTGGTGGGGCGCGCAGACGTTGTTCCGGGGCAAGCTGGTGCTGCGCCAGCGGCCGGACCAGCACACCCACCGCTACTCCGTGCAGGCGTGGATGGCGAGTTGTCCCCATCAGGACCCCGCCGAGCTGGGCGTGCTGTTCGATGCCGAAGTGCTGTGGATCGACGGGGACGCGATGTGCCTGACCGGCTATGAGCGCGATACGTTCATGATGCGCGAAACGCGCCAGTCGTGGCTGGTGCGGGCGATCACCTTGGAGCAGGCCAACGCCGCGCCTGAGCGCAGCCGGGGCCCGGCGGTGGCCGCGCATACCGTGGCACCCGAGGTGGGCAAAAACGCCCCCGCTGACGAAACGGCGCAGCTCACCGGGCTGCCCGCCGACGACGGCCTGCGGCCGTAGCGGCGGGATCTCCGTTTCATTCCTCGTCCGTCTCGCTGTCGTACCCGGCGCGCCACTGGTCTTGCGCCTCGGGCGCGAGCTCGGCCGGCGCTTCGCGGTCTTCGCCGCGCAGGGCGGCATTGGCGCCTTCCGCGAACGGCGACGGGGCCGGGGCATGCTCGTACAGCTCGCACTCGCGGCGCATTTTGTCCATGGCGCGCTCAAACCGGGCGCGGCCTTCGGGGGATTCCAGCTGGGCCTTGCGCTCGGCAAGGTCTTGTTCGACCAGTTCGTCGAGCGAGGTGTAGGTCTGGGTCATGGTGTGGCTCCTGTGCGTGCGGTGGGAATGGACGCATCGTAGGTCCTGAGCGGCGGCCGCGCAAGTATCGTAACGATACGAGCAGCGCGTGCTGGTTCTCTCCAGAACAGGGGAATTTGCCGGATTTCCGCCAGATCGTGCGAAGCGTCGTTCCCGGGGAAAAGCAGCAATGCGGAGCCGATCGTCAACCGTCCGAAATGGACCTCCCATGGGGACTTTTCGCGTCAGGCGATTTTTTTTGTAACAGGGCGACAGACGTCGCGCGCCGGCCACGTCGGCTGCGCCGCGCGGGGCCCCGGGGCCGGGACACACGTCGCGGTTAGCGGATCAGGGCGTGGCGACAGCGGAACGGCGCGGGCGAAATCCGTGACGGCAGTGCCGGGCCTCCGGTACAGTGCAGTGACGCCGCGCTAAGCCGGCCAACCCGAGGCGCCACTGACCATGACAACCGCAGCCACCCACGTCGCGACCCCCACACCGATCTCACCCGCGCCGCGCCGGCTGGCGCCGCTCGATGCGGAAAGCCGCGAGCAGCTGCATGGGCGCTTCATAGAGGTGGTGGACCTGCGCGCGGCGATCACGCGCGGCGAGTTCGCGTCGCTGGCGGCGCTCGCCGCGCACCTGACCGATCTGGAAGCGCGCATGCAGCGCACGCTGCAGCAGGCCTACGCCGGCGCGCCGGTGGGCATGCAGGGGTGCTGTTTCACGCTGGACGACTGAGTCAGGGCGCCACGCGCCTCGGACATACGAAACGGCCGCGAGGGAGCGGCCGTGGTCGTTGGGGGGGGCTTCGGCGGGCTCGGAACGGGCGAAGTTTCCGGGGAGCGGGCGCGCGGCGGCAGGTTGCAGGGATCGCAGTCCTCCCGTCACGACCAGCTCGCCCGCGAGCGCGCAACCACGCGCCACCGGCAGTCGTGGCAGTCAGGTTTTGATATATGATATGTATATCAAATATGGAGAGGCGCATGAGCCGGATCTTGGTGGACCTCCCAGAGGCACAGGTCGATGAGCTCGCCCAGTTGGTCGAGGCAGAGCATCGGCCGCGCGCGGCGATCATCCGTGACGCGGTGGAACAATACATCGCCCGGCGCAAGGCCGGGGCGCACGTGGATGCCTTCGGCCTGTGGAAAGGCAAGACCGAGGGTCTGGCGTATCAGGAGGGCTTGCGCTCGGAATGGTGAAAGCCCTCTTCGACACATGCATCCTGATCGACTACCTCAACGGGATCGCCGCCGCGCGCACCGAGCTCGCCCTGTACGAGTCGCGGGCGATCAGCACCATCACATGGATGGAGGTGATGGTCGGGGCATCGGCCGACAACGAGGCCGCGACGCGGGCGTGGCTGGCCACGTTTGATGTCCTCGACATCGATCCTGTGGTAGCCGACCGTGCGGTGGCGCTGCGCAAGGCACGACGCATGCGCCTGCCCGACGCCATTATCTGGGCCACGGCACAGGCGCACGCCATGCTGCTGGTGTCCCGCAATACGAAGGAGTTCCCGGCCAAGGAACCGGGCATTCGTGTGCCGTACACAATTTGAACGAGCGCGATTGGGTCGCTCGGTTGCCGGAGCAATGGGGAGGGCGTCCTTCCGCGACGCGGGAGGTTGGCCCAATCCGCGTTAAAATGCCCATGGGTTCACTATCGGGAGCGCGCATGACAAGATCCTTTACGTGGCATGGCATCACGCTGCGGGCCGGCATGCATCTCTGGTCCAACCCCGCTCGCCGGGGGACCGAGGCGGCCGTGCCGGTGGTGATGCGCGCGCCTACCCTGTTGGATTTGGTCGTCCTTGCCGAACAGAAGCCGGTCGAGGAGCTGGCCCGGATCAACGAGCGCCTGTATGCGCAAGGCGAGATCTCGGCGCGCCAGCGCGCCACCACGGAAGATTTTCTGACCCGCATTGACCGTGCCAACCATGCCCGTGCCGCTGCGCTTCGATAAGCTGCCGCCCGCCACCGCGCGCTTGCTGGAGCTCATGGCGGCCGAGTGCGAGCCCCTGCAGCGCTTTGCCCTGATTGGCGGGACCGCCCTGACGTTGCATCTGGGCCATCGCATCTCCGAGGATCTGGACTTCTCGTTCCCGGGGCGCCATCTGGACCCCGGCGATGTGATCGAGATACTCGAAGCGCTCAATCGCCACGGCGTGACCTGTGTGGACATCATGCCGTCCGCCGCCAAGGAAGATGCCCTCAACGACGGGGACGACCTCGATGAGATCCAGCGCAATTTCATGGCCACAGGCGGGCCGTTGGGCGAGGCCGAGGTGAAACTCACCTTCGTCATCCATGGGGCCTACCGTAAGGACACCGAGTACCTTGCGCGCGTGATGCCGCAGTGTTTGCCCTATGGGAATGTGCGCATTGCGACGGTACCGATCGTGTTCGCCAGCAAGTGTGTGGCGCTGTCGGAGCGGATCAAGTCCCGCGACCTGTTCGACCTGTGGTGGCTGACCCATCGCTATACCCCGGCGTGGCCGGTCGAGGAGATCTTCCACGCCGTGCGGGAGTTCCGGCCACAGCCCTACGAAGACACGCGGGCACGTTTGCTGAGCTATCCCATCGCCGACACCGACGAAGGTTTTGCGACCCTGATGGACGAGCCGATTACGGTCGATACCATCCGTGCCGATTTTCGCCGGGAGGTCGAGCAGATGGAAGAGCGCCAGATGATCCCTGCCCTGCAGGACCGCGTGCGACAGCCCGACGATACGCCCGAACCCTGACGCGGCCAGTCGCTTGGACCGCCACGCCTGCCCACGATGCCTTCCCCCAGTTTGCAGGCGACGGTGACCCCGCGCCACGGAGTCCGAGCATGACCCGCGCACCCGCCCACGGTGGACCGATCTTGCCCGTGGCAAAGCGTTTTAGCGAACCCGCCCACGCCACCATGCTGATGGCCGCGCAGCAGGATCTCCCACGCCTCGCGCACACGCATTTCCATCAGGTCGACGCGCTCAATACGGCCCTGCGCGAACAACGCGAGGCGCTGACCGGCGCCGTGCAGCAAGCGATCGAAGAGATCCCCATTCTCGATGCGGCCGAGCGGAAGATCTGGCAGGCGGTGCCAGACGTGCGGTACACGACGGCGCCGCCAACGGACCCGGCCCTTGTCTGGTTTGGTCATGCCCTTGCGCGTGACCGGGAAACGAAAGGCAAGCAGCGTTCTCGTGCCGAGGTGCTGGAAATCTGCGATGTCTGTCTGGACGCCGAGGTCATGGTGTGGGAGGGGCTGGAATTTCACGCCGTGGCGCGGGCGGGGCGCAAGCCGCTGCGCGAGCCGGCCCGGGCCTTGTGGGTGAAGTGGGGCAACCTACGGCTCTATCTCTGTGGCAACGTCTATCCCACCGGGTGCGCCTTGGGCGAGGTGGCGCAGCAACTGGCGCAGGTGGAACACGCGCTGGAGGCGATGGGCGGGGCGCACGAGCAGCGGGGGAGCGTGGTCTGGCAGGCGCTGTTCATCACCGATGACGCACGCCTGTTTGCGGCGCTGGCGCCGCAAGCGTGGGGCCTGCTGTATCGCGGCAGCGAGTTGCTGCAGCACAATCTGCCCGAGCTGCCGGATTTCCTGAACGATCCAGAGGACGTCCTTGTCGAGCTCGCGGCGCCCTATATCTCGTAACGCCCGACGTTTCCGGGCGGCGGCGGGGGCTTGCCGGCAGCGGCTTGACATCCCTCCGGCCCGGCCTAGAATGTACATGGTATGTTCATGTACATCGGGGTCAAAGATGGCAGCCGCCACCGAACGCATTGTCGTACAGGTCACACCCGTTCAAAAGCGTGCGATCGCGCACACCGCCAAGCGCCTTGGGCTTAACGTCAGCGAACTGATGCGACAGGCCGCACAGGGCTTCACGCCGACCGAGGACGAACAGGACCTCAACGCGCTCATTGCACGCGTCAATGCTTCCACGAAGGAAGCGAGCGACGCGCTCGATGACGCGCTGGCGTTTGTCGCCGAATCAAACAAGCGCCTTGCGGCACTGGCGGGAGGGACGCGGTAATGGGGATGACCGACAAGGTGTGGGATGCGCTCACGACCGTGATCAAGATGAATGACAAGGTAGTGGCGCTCGCGGGCACGGTCAAGGAACAACAGGGGAAGATCGAGCAGCTGACCGAGCGTGTGATTCGCCTCGAAACCACGCTGGAACTGCTGATGCGGACCGGCGGCACGCCGACAAAGCTGCCGCGCTGAGGGCATCGCAGCCGTAGCAGGGGCGAGCGCAATGACCACGGCGTACCTCGACACCAATGTCATTTGCGAAGTTCGCAACAATGAACATCCTTCGGAACTGCCGTTCATCAGGAAGCTCTTGGGCGCGCAGGGCGGGGCACTGACCTTGGTCACCTCCGTCCTGCAAGGATAGCGGCGGCGTGCCGGCGGCGCCCATCGGCCAGATGGTGGAGGGAGGCCAGTCCGCGCAGCGCCCAGCAGGGCCGCGCGCAGCGGCCCGACGGCTCCGGGCGCGCGGCGGCTGGCCATGAATCCGGTGCGCTCGCGGCGCGCCGCCAGCCGTCTCGGAGCGGCCGATCTTTCTGGGTGGGGCGTTCCTATCTTGACGCCCTGCGGCAAGGCTCCTATGATTTCGCGCAGACGGAGCCACCGGCCCGTTTGCGCTGGCATTGCATTATCTCTGTTCGAGAACCGGTTCCACTTCATCAGTCGCACCCCATCGCCCTCGGGTCCTTTCCTGTGGCAGGTTACAGCCAGCATCTCCTGCACGATCTGGAGAGTTCCTGTCATGTCCGGTACGTTCTATCCCCGCACGATCACGTACGTGAAACACCGCGCCAAAGAGCTGCAGGCGGCGTTTCCGGGCCTTCCGCTCACTACCGCCCAGAAGTCGACGGCGTGCGCGCTGGGCTTTCAAAACTGGTTCGACTGCCTAGCCCGCCTGCAAGGCGTCCATCCGCAGGATTCCCCGCCCGATGAGGCGATCTCCCGCGACGCCGTGCTGGCAAGGCGTTATCAGCAGATCCGCGCGCTGGTGGAGGTCGGCGGACTATCCCGGGCTGACGCGGATGATTTCGTACGGTATTGGTGTCCCACTGCGAACACTCGGCCCGAGCTCCGCCAGTTCGTGAGCCTCTATACCGAAGTCGAGCAAGTGCTGGCGTCGTATGAGCAAGACCCCGACGGGGAAGAGTTCGAGGACGGCGGGGAGCCGCGACGCATCGCCGAAGGCATCATCGAGGTTGCATGGCAGACCAAGAACCCGTTTTACTATCTGAGCGTTGCGCGCATGCGCCAGATGCCGGCCTACCTGCGCGGCGAGCAGGCGGCCTTCCTGAGCTGGGAGCATGGCCTGCTGGTCGTACTCAGCTTTCCTGAGTGCTTTGCCGCGCCGGAACGCCGCCAAGCCATGCGCTTCTTGGCCGACCAAGAGCCGTGGCTGTTTGAATGGCACACCGGCAACGCGCCCCAAGACTTCGGGGGCATGACGGTGCGCGACATGATGCAAGCGGCCGACAACGCGCCGGCGCAGTGGTTTGCCCTCTCGTCGCGGCGCTTGACCCAACGCCAAGAGCAATGGCAGGAGCCGATCATCTGCGCACTACGCGGCCGCGACTATGTGCGCTTCCTCCAAGCGCGCGGGGATCTCGCCGGCTTGCAGCCATCATGGTTTGCGCTCACCGGTCCCGATGCCGACGCGCGGCTGCACGCGCTGTTCCTGCACGAACGAATCCGTGGGGCTGCTTTCGCCTACCGCGACAGCGAGCTGCGCCCGATTGCCCCGCCCTATGGGTCACCCTTCAAGCGCGGAGCGTTGTTCCACGAGGAATTCGACTGCGGCCACGAAATGGTCGCACTGCCCTTGGGCGATGAGCTGGTGCGGGAATCGGTGGCGCCCCGGGCGCCCCTCGGCAAGTCGTTGGTTCTTGTGAGCAACGTTCCAGCTGCGAGGAGATGATGGACTCGCCTGTGGTCGATGACCAGTCGCTGCAACGAGCGCCGTCGGACGGGCCATTTGTTGCCTTTTGCGTTGATCCGACGCGACCGGTCTTGCGCGGATACCGCCTCACGCCCGCCGCGCACGGACTCGCGCTGGACGTGGTCATGCCAAATGCCGCCGCCGAATTGCCCGATGGCCATCCGCTCTGGGCGCGCATCGAGGAGATCCGGCGCGCGGCAGCGGGGCCGATTGGCCTTGCCAAGGTGCCGGCGTGCGTGGAGGCGGGGCAGGGGCATTTCCGCGTTGGCGTCGCGCGCCCGGTGATCGTTTGCCGGTTGAGGCTGGATGCGCAAGGGGGCTGGGTCGGCGGCCTGCACACCGTGTTCGCCGCCGTCGACGCAGTGGAACCCGTAGCGCTCAGCGAGTCGGCTGGTGCGACCGATCGTTTCGCGGCGCTCTGGCAGCTCGCCTGCCAGCTGGTGGCAGGGCGCGCGGCGCGCGGCGAGCTGGCCATGCTGGACGAAGCGCGCCGCCGTTACGCCGACGGGGCAGGGTGCGTGCACACATGGTCCGATCCGCGTGCACTGCAGCTGGCGGTGGTCACGCAGGAGCTGGATCTGCTCGTCAACGCGGCGATCAGTGACTGGATGGCGGCCCGCCACGCGCCGTTTCTGCGCGAAGCGCAGGTCGCCAGCTTGCAGGGCGATCCGGCTTCCCACTTGCCATGGGCGGCCGCATGGCTGGGCGACACGGGCGCATCGGAGCGGATGGGCCAATGGGTGACCCTGATCGGGCAGCCGGTCTACTATGCAGCGGAGGATCGCTTCCACTGGGCACGCAACCGCCGCAACGTCGGCACCTTTGCCTGCCCATGGGAGCGCTATGTCGACCTGCTGAACCAGCGACAACTGGTCTCGACGCTGGCGCGCACGCCACGCCCGTGGATCGCCCGTGACATGAAGCGTCAAGCGCGCGGGCAGAGCGACGGCGCCGGGACGTTGGCCATGGTGCTGCGCGACGAGGAAGCGCAGCCGCAGGTGGCCATGGCAAGGGTCAACGAGCAAATGGCCGCCGGGCAGGCCGTACTCGGCCGTCTGGTGCCCGTTGAGCGCCTGCGGCAACGTTACCGGCAGAGCATCGCGGACGACCTGACAGCGGGGCGGCCCACGGTGGCGAAGCGGCTGGCCTACGGTCTGTCGGTGGCGACGGCCGATGTCATCCGCCAAGCGGCCGCGCGCTATCTGCCGGCAATCCGGGGTGGCCCCCACGTATGCCTGCAGGAGATGAAAACGCTTGGGCGCCTTGCGCGGCTGGAATGCACCGTCGCCCCTGACGTCGCCGATCCCCAGCGACGCGTAGCCACGCTGGTGGCAAGCCGAAATCAAGCGGTCTACCGGGTGAGCGGCGAAGGCGCGGATGAGGTCGCCGCCAAGGACGCGGCGAGCATGGCGCTCTTGCGCGAACTCTGTGCGCTGCCGCCGCTGGCGCCGGAGCCGGTCGTGGCGCCTGTGCGGGCGGCGCCGCCGGCGCCGTGCCTGTTACCCGAGCAGGCGGCGCTGGTCGAGCAATGTCGTGCGCTCGGCTACGCTGCCCCCCGATTCGGTTGGGCGCCCAAGGCGGCGAACGGGACTTACCGGTGTCGGGTCAGCGTCATGGAGCGGGCGACGCGGACGCGCCTGCAGGCATGGTCGGACGCGCTGCCCAGTCGCAACGAAGGCCTCGCACAGGCGAGTGTGGCCATGGCGATGCGCCTTGCTGCGCGGCAACGGCTCAGCGCGGGGGCGGTCACGCCGACAGGGGAAACCGACGCCGCCGCGCTGATCGCGCGCTGCCGGCAACTCTGGACGGCGGAGCGGCAGTTTCTGCGCGAACGCGCGCCCACCGTGTCCGGCGAGCGTCGGGCGCGGCAGCTGGACCAGTTTCTGGCGCATCTGGATTGGCAACGGCGCCGGGCGGCCCCGCTCGCTGCCGATCCCAACTTGGCGCGTGCGCTGGAACGGGAGTTGGGACGCATCGCGGCGTACGCCGAGCCAAGCACGCGCGTACAAGCGCTGGTGGAAGTCTTGGATGCCTGTGTGCCGGCCCTGCCCATCCGGAGCGCCATGGCGCTCGCCGAAGCCGACGCGTTGGCGCATGCCGCGTGCAGGCTCGGATTGGACGTGCCGGCGCTGATGCGGCAGCTTCGTGTCGCGGGTCTGGTTGCATGGGAGGCGGGTGCGGCGCCGGTCCTGACCCGACGCGGGGCACGGGAGCTGCGTGCGCGACGTGGAGACACCGGGCAACAGCCTCGGGGCACACCGCCCAACCCGTCGCCCATGGCGAGTCTGCGGCAGGGGCGAGCGCTGTTGGGCGCGTCGCTCGACGAAGCCAGTCAGCAGGCGCTCCAGCGTTTGCTGGACCGGTAAGCCGTAAAAGGCAAGCTGCGCGAAAGTCGAGCTGCGGGAGTACGACCCGGTCGAGATGCCGCCCGCTTGCCCCCGAGATGGCGATCGAGCGGCCTGCCCACATCTCGTAACGCTCCGACCGTGGAGGGTGCGCCGCTTGCGCGATCGCGCTCATCGCCTAGCATGAGAAGCGTGGCCTCCTCGGCATGGCTCCCCGGGACAGCGAGCATGCAACGCTCAGGAACGCAAGAAAGCCATCCTTATTCCGTCGCCAGACGGCTGGCGGATCCGGCGCACGAGCGCATGCTCTACGCGCTGCACCGTGACTTGCCCGGTCGGCCATGGGCGGCGATCGACGAGACCGACGCCCTGAATGCAACGATCCGTGACCACCGCGCCGAACTGGACGTGGCGGTCTCGGAAGTTATCCGGGAAGTCCCGATCGAATCCCCGGAGGAGGTGCGCGTCTGGCAGCGCGTGCCAGCCGTGCAATTCCCGGTTGCAACGCGGCCCGTGGCGCCCGTAGTGCTGGGGGTGCCGCTGCAAAGCGAGCTGGACCAGCACGGCAAACGCCGCGCACGTCCGGAACGGTTAGATGTGTGTGACTTCTCGTTCACCATCCACACGTGGTTGTGGGACAAGTTGGCGCTACATAGTGTCGACAGGAATGGGCGTCGGCGACCGTTGCAAACACCCGAGGCGGCATTCGACATCAGCTGGCGCGATCGCGAAATCACGTTCTTCGGCAACGTCTATCCGCGCGGCTGTCCCTTAGGCGCCGTTGCCGAGCATTTTGCCCATTTGCAGCACGCGGTGGCCGTGCTGCGCGCCGAGCGCAAGGCAAGCGACGAGGGGCGCGACGCCACGCTGCGTACGCTGCTGGTGACGGATGACGCGGACCTCTATGGCGTGTTCATGCTGCAGGCGTTCGCGGTGCTCTATCAACACGAATCGCTGGAGCAAGACAATCTGGACCGGCTTGCTTGGTCCTTGCATGGCCACTCACCGTGGATCGATCTGTCTGTCCGGTGGACCCCATATGGGTCCGACGACTGCGAGCCGCCGCCCCGGAACTCGTAACGCCCGATCTTTCCGGGAGGGGCGTCGGGCGGTGACTGGCGTCGGGCTGCGTGATCGCCACCTCGCAGTCGGGGCCGTTGTCATCAATGCGGATGTGCACCGCGCCTGCGCCGATCACCGTGAATTCTCCACGGTCCTTGATTGCGTTTGCGTCGCAATCCTAGTGTGCGATATCGCACCGACTGGCTCAAGACGTCGGGGCAGTCTCGGTCGCGTCCGGCGGCAGGTCCTCGCCGGTCTCGGGATCCTTGAATACGGCCGGCTTGCGGAACTCGTTAATGATGTTCATTGATATTCTTCTTTTCTGATGCGGGGATCGTATGGGAATCAAACGTGCGAGGACCATGCGCAGCGAGGTCGTTCCCACGCTGCTTCAGGAGATAGAGACGCAAAGCCGGTACCCAGAGAGAGATGCCGCTGTGCTGCTGTTGGGTCTCACGTGCGGAATGCGGATAACCGAAATCGCGAGCCTTCGGCTGTCGGATGTACTAACCAAAAAGGGCGAGCTCCGAAGCGAGGTTCCGCTGCGTGCATCGACAACAAAGGGAGGGCGGAGTCGCAACGTCTATTTGACCAATCCGCAAACGCGGCTCGCGCTGAGTAGGTACCTTGAGACGCTGCATCGCTTCAGCGGGCAGATTGGGACGTCACAGTACTACAGAGGGTTCAATCCCGTCGCGCCTTTGATCGTGGCCAAGTCAGGGAAGGGATACCGGCTCATCAGGAAGCGTCGCACCTTGGTGTCGGGTGAAAAGGTGGAGTACTTGGCCTCGGATGGCCTGCAGGCCTACGTCAGCTCCCTATATCGCAAGCTCGGGATGGATGGTTTCACGAGCCATTCAGGTCGCAGAAGTTTCGCGACGCAGTTGGTCCAGTCGGGGGAGGACATTGCCACAGTGCAGACGTTGTTAGGTCACGTGGATATCGACCATGTTGGAGTGTATGTGGACGTCAATGAAGCCTCACTGAGGGAGGCTGTGCGGAAGGTTTTGTAAGCTGATACCCGCCTGCCAATCTTCTTGTTGGATTCCTGCCGAATGGCTCGGCGCGCCGCGCTTGGTATAGAATACTCAGTGAGTGCCCTCATTTCGGGGGTGAATTGCATTCGCGGAGTGGCAGCTTTTGGTGGCTGACTCCCTCACGACATTCTCATACGCAAGAGACGATCCGTGGCCAAGAAAGTCAAGGACCCTTCCAAGCTCCCGCAGCGAGAACTGATCCGCTATGCCATGGAGCGGCTGGATCTGCCGACCCGGCAGCAGTTCGCCGATCGCTTCTTGCTGCCCAAACGCACGCTCGACAACTGGCTCATTCCCGACGACGAGTCGAAGGAATTCCGCACGATGCCGGCAGTGGTGGCGCTGTTCATCTGCTATGTCCTCAAGCACGAGGATGTGTAGCCGACCGGGCCCGCCACCTCGATGCCGCAAAAGACAAGGCGCCGCGAGCATTTCGTGGCGCTTTTTCTTTGATGCCCTTCATTTTGGGGCGCGGGCGCCGTTTATCTGCATCGTGGCCAGCGAGGCCGGATCCGCCTAGAACGAGCTCTACCGTCGGTAAATGTTGACAGCACTCAATGAGTGTTTTAGGCTTCATCTTAAGCACTCATTGAGGAAGCATTGCCATGTCGCAACGTATGAAAGCCCGGATGCGCCTGCTGCACGCAGCGGGCGAACTGGATCGTCAGCCCGAGGGCGAGACCGATGCCTATCAGTCCCTGACCCGGATGGCGGCCGGCGCTGCGCTCTCGCGCGGCCCGGAGCAGTTTCGCGAGCAGCTGCAGCGCCAGTACGGGACCGTGTACCGTCCCGAGTGGGCGCCCTATGGCACGCATGGCTATGCGCTCTATCGCGTGGGCAAGGACGGGAAGACCATCTTCCTGTGTGCGAGCTCGCCGTTTCATGGCCATCAGATTCCCCTGACGTGGGACGATCAGGCGACCGTCAAGCAACTGGCGGCGGTGCTGGGCTGTTCCGTGACCTATGCGTGCCGGGGGGATGGGATCTCGGGGGCTGCCTACCTGATGGGTGACGGGGTGGTGCGCTTCGGTAACGCTGGCGATCCGGTCTTGGTGCCGAGTAAGGATTGTGAGGCCCTGCTAGCTGCATGAGGTGCCGGTGGGCAGTGCCTGCCTGCGAAGCGGTGCCGATGTTCCCTGCGGGGTTTCGATTCACGCTTCGCGTGCCGGCCGATTCCGGCCGGTGTCGGTTGGGTTGGTTTGGGGTTGGTTTTTAAGGACGGCCCGGTCTCCCGAAAAACAAGGATTGGGTGCCTGTCAATGCCCCATGATCGGGGTCCAGAATCCGTCCTTGCGGTCGATACGACAGGGTTGGGGTCCCGATTTTTCGCGTGGCGGGGTGCCGGTTTTACCCTGCGGGGTCGATCGGCGCGCAGCGCCGGGTGGGTTGGGTTGGTTCTGGCTGGTTTTGTCGGAACGTCCGGTGCTCGCAGGCCTGCGCCGAAGGGCGGGGTGGGTCGGTCCCCATGTCGCGTAATGCGGTTGGGTAGCTATCTAAGGTCAAGATGACGAAATCGAATCAACGGACGCGGATTGGCGTCGAGGAGCCGAGGGAATACACCATCGGCCATGCGACGGCGCTGCCGATCCAGCGCAAGGCGCGCTACGACACGGCGTCGGTGTCGCTCAAGATCACCTATGTCCTCGTGCTGCTCGCGGTGGCCGTGGGCGTCTGGGTCGCGACGGAGCGGGCCGCGATGCCCAACTGGGCGCAGATCGTGCTGCCCGCGCTGGCGGTGGCGGGCGCCCGCTCGGCAATGCGCTTGGCGTATGCGGCCCGCATGGCCGCGCAGCACCGCAAGCAGTTGGCGGTCTATGCGGAGCGTCTGGGGCAGATGTCGCGCGCCACCAACAACTGACTGCCTCTGGAGACATGATGACAACGCATTGCTGTGCCGCCGTGGCGGCCATCCAGTTCGCGCTGAAGACCGATGAAGGGCTGGTCTTCCTCCGCTGCTGGAACGAAGGGAATTTCGAGGCGATCCGCCGGGAGTGGCCGGCTGCCCCGGACGCATTCATTGGCGCCGATCCGCTGTATCGACCTGCGACCGCACAGGAGGGCGGGCAATGAAGCTGACGCTACAGCAGGAGGAGCTCTACCTTGCCGAAGTAGCGCCGCTGCTGGCCAAGCTGGAGGGCGACGTCTCCGCCTATCGGGCGGAAGGCTGGTCGGTGGCCAAGGGCGCGGTGGAGGTGCAACCGCAGCGCGACGGCAAGCATCAGGTCGTCGCGGCGTTGCATCTGTCCCGGCCCCTACCGGATCAGAAGAACACACCGCCTGCGCCGGGCCGCGCTTCGTCGGGCGGCGCGCAGGCGGTGGAACAGCAGCACGCCTGTCGCACGGCAACGGGTACCGGCACAGGGCGGCACGCCGGCACGCTGGCGCAAGGTGAACGGCTGGCGGCCATCGCGCGACCTCGACTGAGGCGCTGCCCGCCGACGAGGACGAAAGTCATCGGGCGGACGGGCGACACCAAGGAAACCATGAAGGAGTATTGATGAAACAGACTTTGAAGCGACGCGCAAGCGAGTTCGCCACGGACCTCGTGGTGGCATTGATCTGGGCAGCGGTCCCGCTTGCCGCCTCGGCCTATTTTTCGGACTTCGCGCAATCACCGGTGGCGTCCACCATCATGGTCATCAGCTCGCTTGCGCTCGGCCTGTGCTTGGCAGGGGCGAACCACGGCTGTTTCGAAACGCAGGGGCAGGCGCCCGGCTCGCAAGCATAGGCGCCAACATGCCGTGCGTGCTGATCGATGGCGTGGCATACGTGCCGCGCGCGGACATTGCTGCGCTAACGGACGAGCGCTTGCGCGCGGCGCTATAGACGCCGCATAGGTGTCGAGGGAATGCAGCCGGGCGCGACGGACCGCGCGTGTGGCGGCACTGGCCCCGGCAAGGTCAAGGAGAACTGGCGCAGGGCGCCCCGCACCGGCCGGTCGCCGGCAGCAAGCAATAATGGAGCAAGCAGTGGAACCAATAATTCAGTCGATGAGCGCGCTCGTCACGGCGGTCGTCATCATGGGCGCGCTCGTCGGCTATCTCGCCTTGCGCGTGGGCCGGCGCTTCGGTCGCGACGTAGCGGCCGCGAAGATGATGATCCTCCTTGCTGCAGAGGCGCGCATCGGACAAGCGGGCCGGATGTCGCGCACCAGTCAAGTCCTGAAATGGTAAATACAAGCATGACCGCCATTCTCACCGAGCCAGTCTGGGAGGCGTTTGATCCCGCTGCATGTTGGTGGGCCGGGGCGGTGCTCTGGTTGTGGGAAGCCTCGTGGGCCGCGCCCCGCCTTGCCGTCGCGGATGAGGACGAGGGGGGCGAGTGGCACTACGCACGCGGCGGCAGGGTGGGGGCAGGCGGCGCGCCGTCGCCCACGCATTGCAGCGTGCCGGTGGCACCGTTGCCGCCGCAGCAGCGCGAGGTCGTCGACCACGAGGGGGCGGCGGCCAGTGTCAAGGACGGCCAGCGCTGACACGTCGCAGGCCCCGGAAAGGTCGGGCGTTACGAGACGCCGGCGAAGTGACCCGGCGCGGCAGCAGTCCCGCGCTTCGGCAGCTCGCGCGCGGTGAGTGAACAGTTCTATGACGAGAGGAGGCATGGTGTTGACAATCAAGGCGGCGCTCAATGTGGGCACCATTGTGTTTGGGGCGGCGTCCTCGTATTGCTGGGTCCGCTCGGCCAGCGCACGCGTGCCGCATGCACATGCCAGCGGCGACGGCATGTTCCACGACGGCACCATTGCCGTGGATGGCGCCGACCTTGTTGGCAGCCTCAAGCTCCAAGCCAAGTGGAACACCCGGGCGGCCATCTGTGCGGCGGTGGCGACTGGCTTTCAGGTGCTGGGCGCGTGCATCCCGGAGGGCACTGATCCCGGCTAGACGCTCCTGTGGCGCTTGCCGTGCCTTGCCCAGCGCCGGAAGCGACTGAGTTTTATTTGGCCCAAACCGATTTCCAATCCAGTGGTCGCCAAATGGCGCGAGCTCGCGCTGCAGTACGGCTGGGCGCCGCCGCCGGCGGTCGGGCAGCCGCAAGCGTAGGGGGCTCCCGGAAAGGCCCGCCGCTCCGAGGTGGCGGCGAGCGAGAACCGTCGAGGAGGACTGCATGACAGGCACTGAACCGGCAACCCGCGCGCGCAGCGTCCGCGTCGCGCTCATCGCCCCATTACCATGACAGACAAACGTGAGTCCAGCCTCTTGGCGGTCGGCGACCTCGTCGAGCTCGTGGCGGCGCCGGACGAGACGATCCGGGGCGCGCAGCCGCCGGCGCCCGGCGATCGGGGCATTATCGTGTCGCACTACGGGAATGACTGCCGCGTGGTCTGTGGCACCTACCCGGCGCTGCGCTGGGAGGCGCTTTGCGCGGTGCCGGCGCTGCGGCTGGTGGCCCGGCTCGGGCGGGAGGAAGCCTTACGGCGGCTGGAGCCCGACGCCGCCGCAAGGCGGTCCAGTCGGGAAGCGGCCGCGCGCGCGGCGAACGACGCCTTCCTCGCGGCGGCGCGGCGCAGCGGCGTCACCGTCGAGCGCGCAGGCGGCGGCTGGCTGGTGAAGAGCGAGGACACCGTGGTGGTGGACGAGCATGGCGCCATGGCGTTTTTTGCGGAGCTGGAGCCGACGCTGGAGATGCTCGCGCGGCAGGGCCTCACCGCGTGTCGGGTCGAATTCGCCGCGCTGTGCCCCGAGGGCGTGGCCGTGCCCCCGACGGTTGCCTATGTGGGGCAGGCCTGAAGGGCGGGCTGCCGATTGGAGACCAAGACGTGCAAGTAGGTCGAAGATCCCGCGCCGGGCGCTGACCTGATGGATTTCTGACGCCATGGCGTCCCGACGCCCGGGCGGAACCCGGGGTCTTGTCTCAGGAGTACTCCTACGATGCATCCCTATCTCACCGCACTGGACGCTGGCTACGACGAGCGGGCCAACCGTGGCCAGCCGACCGGCGTCAAGGTCAGCCCCGAGCTGTGGCGCGAGCTGCAAGCGGCCGGGCGCATTGTCATGGCCCCCGCGCAGATTCGCTTCACCGCTGCCGATGCGCCGGGCGCTGGCCTGCCGGTGCTGCCGATCGAGGAAAAGCTGCCAACCTTCCGGGGCGCCGTGGTACACGTCGCGCCCGAGCTCGCCGACGCCGGCGAGTTCGAGTTTTCGCCGGGCTGACGTGAGCAGGGCCGGCGTGCCCGGTCCCTGTGGCGAGCGGCAGCGCGGCTTGCTGCTGCTTGCTTGATCGTCGCCCGCCAAGCCGCTGGGGTATCGGTCTTCGTTTGACTAGCACTCAATGAGTGTATAAACTGGGTTCGCGTTCTTCCGCGTCCCATTTTTCGGAATCTACTCATTCATGGCCATCCGCGATGCCCGCCAGTCCCCCGTCACCGAGGCCGACATTGGCAAGTACCTGTGTGTCGAACCGATGATTGTCGACCAGATCTGCTCCCGTCCGTGGCAGATCACCGAGCTCGTCAAGACCCGTATCCACGTGCAGCGAATCCGTTCGCCCGAACGTGACCGTGACGTCGAGACGAAGTACTTCTACCAGAAGTCGGTGCTCTTCGTGTGCGACTCCCAAGCCGAGGGCGAGGCGCTGGTCGCGCTGGGCTGGGCCCAACGCAAGGCGCTGGAGCAGGCGCGTGAGAACGTGCTGGCCAGCTATCAACGCGTGGTGTCGGCTGCGCTGGCCGGTCAGGCCGTGGCGGATGCCGCGCAGGCAGCCGGCATCCACCTGAACGAGTCCGACTAAGGCCCGCCACGCCGATTCCCCAGATGTCCGTCGTCAAGCAACTCCTCCGGTGGCGCTGGCGGCCGCCCGTGCCGGCCGCCGCGCCGTCCATCGACCCTGCGCCTGTCGTCTATACGTACCAGACGCCGTCCCCATCCCCCGATACGCCCGGCGTGCGCAAGGCGGCGGACCCCGGCGGACCCTCGGCGCAGTCGCGGGCGCTCGACCGGCTGCCCCCCCTTGTCGTCAAGGCGGCGGCAGACCACTTCCGGGTCGTCACGGCGCCCAGTCCGGAATTCCGGGCGACGCTGCACAATGGCGCCAGCGAAGAGGTGGGGACGGCCAAGTACGGCCTGTCGCCGCTCGGGGACAGGGTCTACGTGTATGACATCCGGGTGCCACCCGCGCATCAACGGTGCGGCTATGCCACCGCGTTGCTCTGGTATCTGGCGCGGGAATATGGGCGGCCCATCACCCCGGTTCAGGAACTGCACGCCGCCAGTGGCTTCTGGAACGCGGCCCGCGCGCTGGCGGGCGCGGGCGTGGTGGTGACCGAGCCGGTCTGGGACCTTGAGGCCGAAGCCGCCCGCTGGGCGCACCTGCGTCCCGACGCCGAGCGTCTTGCCGAACAGATTCTTGAGCGCTTGCACGTGCGCCGCGAGCCTTGGCAGGTCGCGGTCGGCCGGGGGCTCGATGCCGAGGCACCGGCGGCTCGGAGGGTCGGCGCGCCCTGTGCTGCGGACCGCGACGGCCCGTCGCCGGGCTGACGGCAGGGTGGATTGGCGCGCGTTACCCATCCATCCGCCCTGACGCAGGGCGCCGCAACCCATCCCGCCGAATGTTGACAGCACTCAATGAGTGCTTTACGATGGGGCCATCGTCACCGATGCGCGACCAGCGCTTCCCCGCACCATGGCCCTGCCCAGCTACACGCCGCCGCGCCGGCGCACGACCCCGCCGCTCTACGCGACGCTCAAGAAGCGCTACACCACGCAGGCCCTGCGTTTCATGGGCTTTGTCCGGGACGGCAGCGCCATGGTCAAGCGCGGTGCGCACCGCACCGTGTATGCGGAAGCCACCAGTGCGGATGGCGAATTCTGGTCCGTGCGCCCGCTGGTGCGCGACTGGCGTTAAAGGACACACCTAAGGGGCGCACCCTCATGACGACCTCCATGACACACCGGCCGCCCGTAGTGGGGCGGCCCTTCGCGGGTTTCCGGCTGCGCCGCGCCGGTAAGCCGGTCGCGCCGGTGCTGGCCGCACCCACGCCGGCCCGCGATCCTGACGCCTTGGCCCGGCTGCTGGCGCGTTTTCCGGATCTCGGGCCGCGTTTCTGGTCGATGAGCGAGGACGCGTTCGGCGATTGGCTCGACGCGCTGCCGCTCGACGAATTCTTGGAGTGGGTGGGGCTCGGGGCCGAAGGGATCGGGAAGGCCCTGAAACCGTACGTGCCGGCGAGCCCCACCGAAGGCGCGGTCGAAGCGGCCGCCGAAGACGCCAAAGCAGGCGCGCCGGACGCGGGCGACGGTCAAGAATGCCTGCCATTTGCCGATACCACAAAGCGAGCCCCGGACAGGCGTCGTCCGCCGCGTGGCCGCCAAGGCGCGGTGGCCCATGCAGCGGCCGCTGACGAGACCGCATTCTGACGACCCCGGGGAGAACGACATGGAACGATGGATTGGTTATGGCGTGATCGTGCTGGTGGGCATATTGATCCTCGCGCTCACCGAACGACGCCGCCAGCGCGCGGCCGAGGCCCGGTACCGGGCCCACTATCCGGCTGGCGCCCTGATCGATGACGCCGCCCGCGCGGGCAAGCTTGGCGAGGCCGGCGGCATGGAAGCGCTGGTGCAGCGCGTGGCGCTGGCCGACGACCCCACGGCGGAGGTAGCCAAGCTGCGCGAGGAGCTGGGTGTCCCGGCCGTCCCCGCTGGCAAGCCCCGCGCGCGGGACGTAGCGTAGCCGTGCTCCCGCGTCGGACGGAGATGTGGATTCTGTCTGCCCATGCGGGTACCCACCACGGGCCGTGGCCCGGATTGACGCAAAGGACATCGAATATGAAGAAGATTGCTATCGGACTGGCGCTGGTGCTATCCAGTGTTACCGGCGCGGCGACAGCGGCCGCCCCCACGGGGACGGCGGAGCCCCAAGCCCGCATCGAGTTGTTGCGCGATGGCCGCACCGTCTGGTGGGGGCTGTGGATGTTCCGGGATCTGGCCAATGGCAGCATCAGCCCTTACAACGGTTGGATGGGCGATGCGGTCCCACTGGGCACCTGCGCGTCGCGCGTCGGCGGCGGCTTCGACTTCCACATCCGTTATGAGGACGTCGGCACGCGGCTGCACATCAAGCCGCTAAAGGCCACCCCGGAAGGCTATGAGGTGAACGTGCAGCTCGACGACACCCATATCAAGGCGATTACCGCAAAGGTCAGCGCAGACGGCTGTCAGGCGCAAACGTTGGAAACCGACGGGCTGCATTTCCAGCGCAAGGCAGTGCCTGTGGCGCGCGGCCAGACGACGGAAGTGACCTTCAATGCCGAGGCGGCGCGCTATGTCGTGCGCGTGACGCTGGAGCGCTGAGGGCCGTTGCGTCCGGAGTCGGGCTGACCCCGGAAAATCCCGCCGTTCCGAGGTCATCCGACCCCCTTCCCATAAACCATGACGCCATGGCCGGGCCCGCAGTCGGGTCGCCGTGGCTCCCCCGATACGATCGACATGACCTTGCAGAAGCTTCTCGACTACTGGCTGTATCTGGCGCTCGGCCTCCTGCTGTTGGGCGGCGTGCTGGACGCCGTGCGGCGGCGCAACGTGCTCTACGGCGTGGCGGTGACGCTGCTGGTCGGCCTCGCCTTCATGGCCTCGGGCGTCTACAACCGCTGAGCCCGAGCCGCGCGCCGATTGGACCCTCTCTCGTTACAGGAACCGATGAAAAAATCCATGTGTCTCGCCTTCGCTGTCGCGCTCTGCGCGGCGAGTGTCGCTCCCCTCGCCGGCGCGGCGGAGTGGTCCAGCGTGTCCCCGGCCGCCAAACCGGGGCACCGCGAAGTCGCCGCCCACCCCAAGCAGCCGGGCAACGGCGCCGGCAAGTTGTCGCCGGAATGCCAGCGCTTTTTTGCGGCCCATCCGGATGGTAAGGTCCACAGCCTCACCGGCTACGAGGACGATCGCTACGGCGGCAATGAAGGCGCCGACAGCGCCAATTTCAATTTGATGATCGCGTGTAACGCGCAACGCAACGCAAGGCGCGGCTGACGCGCCAGTACCCCGACCCGGCCGGCCGCCGGGAGCTCTCCTCACCCATAAGAACATGAAGAAAACAGTCATTCTCCTGATGGTTAGCGGCTCGCTTGGCGTGGCCGCCTGCGGCAGCAAGACCGATCCCTCCGAAAAGAACTTCGGCGCGGCCCTTTCGCAGTACTTCGAGAAGAAAGGGGACCTGTGTCTGGGTCTCACTGAATGGCCGATCGACCTGTCGGAGGCCGACCTGCGCGTGCAGAAGTCGTGGCCCACCGGCACCGCCGCGCGCATGGCGGCGCTGGAACAGGCGGGGCTCGTGCAGGGGGCCATGACCGAGGTGGAACGGCAGAGCTTCTTTGGCAACCGCACGAATAAGTTCACGGTCAAGCGCTACACGCTGACCGACGCGGCCAAGCCTTACTATCACGAGAAGGACGTGTCGGTCATGACACTGGGCGGCGGCGCCAAGACGGTCAAGCAGGGCGATCTCTGCTACGGCAAGACCACGCTGGACAAGGTCGTCAAATGGGAAGGCCCGATGAAGCTCGGCGACTATCAGGAGGCCCGGGTCACTTACCAGTACCAGATCAACGGACTGGCGAACTGGGTGAAGCGCCCCGAGATCCGCACGACCTTCCCTCAGCTGGCCAAGATGGTCGACGGTGCCGGTAAGGACGCGCTGACGCACGCGGTCAAGCTCACCAGCCTCGGCTGGGAAGCGAAGGGCTTGGACTGATCCCCCCCGCACGGAACCCACACCATGGCGCTGTCCCTCCTGTTGATGACCCCCGAGCTGCTGGATGGGCTCGTGACCTATCTGGCCAAGCGCATGGGCGACGCCGTGGTTGATGCGGCCAACGAGCGGGGTCTGGCCGCCTTGCAGTCGCTCGGCGCGGGGACCCTATCGGGCACGCTCTCCGGGGTACTCTCCGGCGCGCTCGCGGACGTGCTGCCCGCCGCCGCGCCCTCGGGCGAGGCCTTGCAGGCGCCGCTGCGTGCGCAGCTGGGCGAGGCACTGGACGCGCTCTCGCTCACGCTCGTGCGGCAGGACGAGCTGGCCGCGTTGCGCGCGCTGGCCGCCACGGTCGCGGCCCACGGCGACACCGAAGCCGCGTTGCAGGCGTGGCAACAGACGCAATCCCAACCTGAATCGCGCGCAAGCGCCGACCCATCATGAATTCACTGATGCGCCCGGGGCCGTGCAGGTGCCGGCCACCGGCACCATCGAGGTCGCCTTCTCGCCCAACGAGGGCAGCGAGGCGCTGGTCGTGAAGGTCATCGATTCGGCCAAGACCGAGATCCGGCTGCTGGCCTACAGCTTCACCAGCGCGCCGGTGACGGCGGCACTCTTGCGGGCCAAGCAGCGCGGCGTGGATATCGCCATGGTGGTTGATGCCAAGAACAACTTGAGCGAGGACCGCAGCGGCAAGGCGCGGGCCGCGCTCAATGCCTTGGTGAATGCGGGGATCCGGGTGCGCACCATCAGCGTTTACGCGATCCACCACGACAAGAGTCTTTGTGTCGACAAGACGACCACCGAGACCGGTAGTTTTAATTTTTCGAGCGCCGCTGCTTCGAAGAATAGCGAGAATGTCTTGGTCCACTGGGGTAATCCGCAGCTGACAGCAGTCTACCTCAAACACTGGGCACGCAACTGGGAACAGGGCACGCCGTATCAACCGCCCTACTAAGAAACGCTGTCACGTAGTGCCTCTTGGTCCCCGCCGTTTCATGCTTTCGGGGTCGAGCGCGCCCGATGGACAACTACTGAGTGCGGACCCGGGGCAGGCGCCCTACCGAATGGGGGTAGGAGCTGGACGTGCCAGTCCGTACGATCGCCGGCTTCGCCGCGCGGGCGCTTGGCGCACCGGCCGACTGCGCGGTCCCTCTTACCCGTTGGAGATTCCGATGAATGAACAAATCCTTGCGGCCCTGCTGGATGGGCAGACGCCGTCGATGGAGGACTTCAAGGGCTTTGTCACGGTGGTCGAGGCCTTGCCCGACAATTTGCTGTGGCAACTCCTCACCACCAGTCCGAAGCTGAATCCGATTCTGCAGAACGTGGTCACGCAGACCCTGCAGAATAAGGTCGCCCGACAGAATGTCGATGACGCCCTGAACGCCATCGTGGCCCGCATCCAAAGCCGTCAGTAATTCGCCCAAGGAGGCAAATATGGCCAAAGGTCGGGCACGACTGCCCGAGTCGTACGCCAATGAGGAACTGGCGCTCGCGCTGGTGCCGGTGCTGCTGACCGCGCACGGCTTCACCGGCGTGACGCTGCGCAAGCGCGGGCAGGTCAAGCTCGTCGATGCCCGCAATGCGGCCGGCGAGGCCCTGTGCTTTTGGCTCAAACAGGGCTGGACCGGTGACCAGAAATTCTGTGCCGTGCAGTTCGGGCTTTTTGGCGGCGAGGCCGACCGCGACATTCCCGATGCGCGCTTTCTCACCTTCGTCGACGATCGTGTCGCGGGCGTGAAGGCGCTGGGGGCGACCCACGCGCTCTTCATCCACATGGCCGGCGGCCTGATTCGCAACTGGGTCGCGCTGCGCGCCGACGACGTGTCGACGGCCTACCACCGGCAGATGGCCGGGTGGCCGGTGCGCGCGCGCAACACGAAGTCGCCCACGCTGTGGTTCGAGGAGGACCGCGAGGTGGACGGCGCGGAATGCATCCGCGCCGTGCTGGACGTCGAGATCAGCCTCGCGACGCTCGCCAGTGGTTTGGCAAGCGAGGCGGGGCAGGGGCTGCCGGAGGCGGGGGCGGGTCCCGCCGTCCGGAAAGTCACCGTCGAAGTGGAACGGCGCATGAAGCAGGCGGCCTTTCGCCTGCAACTCGGTCATCACTACGGCTGGCGTTGTGCCGTCTCCGGCAACACCTTGCGTGAAACGCTGGAGGCCGCGCATCTGCCGGGCCGCAACTGGCGCGTCGATAACCGCGTCACCGATGGCATCCTGTTGCGCGCGGACCTGCACCGGCTCCTCGATGCCGGCCTCGCGCGTATCGTCGACCATCGCTTTGTGATTGAGGCGCGCGCGCGCACGGGCGACTATGCGCAGTGGCATGACGTGCCGCTGCCGCTGATTCCGGAGAACATGGCATGACTGGGATCGTCAACCGCCGGCGCTTCGGCGTGGCTGCCCTGCTTGTCCTGTTGGCCGTGGGGGTGGCGCTGCTGCTCGTCCACGCGCGTCAGCAGGGGAGCAAGGATGGCGCCTTGGCCAAGGCGCGGCTCGCCTTGGTCGTGCCCGACTTCGACCACCTGTCGCAGGACGAACGGGCGATGCTCGTGGGTCTTGCCCGGACCTGCCGCCTGCATGAACGCCCGGCGCAGACGGAGGCCGTCGTGAGCTGCCTGCGCGAGGCCGCGCGCGATCCCCACGCCTTGCTGCCGACGGGCGTGGAGCGCACGACCGTGCCGGCGCGGCTGGAGCAGCTCTTGGGGCACCGGTTGGGCGCCTGAACGGCGCCGAGCGGGGCGGCATCATGAGGGGAGGGCAGACCATGTGGGAGCGTCTGAAGCGGCTGTGGCAGCCTCCTGTGGCGCCGGTGCCGCACGCATGACCTTGGGCGGCGCGTCGACCGGCTGTCACAGCCGGCTGGATCGCGCGGTCCCGTGCGATACTGACCCATCTCGATCGGGAGGCTAGCGGCACATGACGACGTTCAAGGAAGCGTTCCAGCAGTATGACTCGGCGTATCTGCGGGAGCGTCGGGCGCTCGGCGACGAACTCTCCGACGACGCGCACGCGGCCATTGAAGCGATTTTGCACGAGCGCGGCGAGCCGGTGCCACCACGCCCCCAGCAGCCCATCCGCGTGGACGGAGCCAAACGAGGCCGTGCCTCGGCCTCGACGGGGCGCACGGTGGGCCTGTTGCTGTTGGCCGTTGCCGCGCTGGGGGTCGCGAAGATGTTAGCCCATACGTGGATCGGGGGCGTCATCGGCCTCGGCGCCCTCCTGTACATGGCCGTCGACTGGATCCGGCGGCGGAACCTGACGCCAGCCCAGCGCGATGCGGCGCAACAGGCCAAGTTGGTCGAGGACGATGGGTTGACCGAGTTGATGCAGTGCGCCGCCGACGGCGAGCTCGCCCGGGTCAAGGACCTGCTGAACTACGACGCGCCGGTGAACGCGAAAAGCCTGCGCGGCACCACGGCCCTGATGTATGCGGCCCGGAACAATCATCTGGAGATTGCCAAGGCGCTGGTCATCGCCGGAGCGGACGTGAACCTCCGGTCGGATGCCAATTCCACCGCCTTGTCGATCGCGACCAAGTTCGGCCATCAGGCACTGGCGGACTTCCTCCGCCAGCACGGCGCCCACGAGCGCAGCGCAACATGAACGCCGGGAACCGTTGGCAGCGATTCGGCGTCGCCGCTTGCCTGCTGCTCGGGCTGGCTGGCTGTGACCAGCATGGTCGCTATCAGATCGCGACGGCGCAGGGTGCCTCCGCGCAGGAGGATCGCGTTTGGGTCCTTGACACGTCGTCGGGGCGGGTGAGTCTGTGCTATGAGACAGCGGCACGGATCCGTTGCCTGCCGCAAAGTGGGACGCCGGCACATCAAGGCGCACCCGACAAGGCGCCGGGCGACTGATCGGGGCAGCGCAACGCCACACGAGGGAGCGTTCATGAGCAATCCGGAAAACGAAACCGCCGTGTTTCTGAGCCTGCTGAGTGAGGCCGCTCGCACTGGCGCCCACTTGGGCCCGCTGCTCCACGCACAGAAGGCGCGCCTACAGGCGGCGGGCCTGAGCGATGGGGAGATCAACCACCTGATTCACGACCGGCACGTCCGGGCCGCCTATGTTCCGCGCATCGCGCGGCGCGACACACCGCTGCATGTGCCTCTCGCGGACGTCGAGCAGGCGCGCGCGATGGGCGCGCGGCGCAGCGCCAGCGGCACGCGCTGGGAGGCGCCGGCCGGCTCGGACCTGAACAGGTTCCTGCGGTGGCTCGCGCCGGGCTGAGGCCCCGGCACGGTCCCCCCCGACGCCGAGTCTGACAAATCCCGCCCGGTTGCCTACAGTAACAGGCAGCACGGCAGCGGGCCGTGCCCCACCCCGGGAGTGCCCCACCATGCCGAGCCATCTCCGTCTGCGGCGCGACGCCGAGCTGCCGCCGCTGCCCGACCCACGCGCCCTCATGCCGGCCCTCACGTTGCGCGACATCCCAGCCGAGTCCGGCGAAACCAATTACCTTGTGAGTTTCAGGTCGCCGGAGGGTGGGGCGCCGATCCGGGAATTCGTGATCGAGACGCTGACATGGGGCTGGGCGGCGCTCATGATCGCGCAAGGCATTCTGCAAGGGGTGGGGGCCACCATCTGGAACAAGGTCTTTGGCGACAGCACGCGGGATTTCACGGCCTTTCAGGTGCAGCTGCTGGAGCGCATCGCAGCCCTCATCCAAGCGGCCATCACGCAGGAGGCTAAGCGCAGGGTCGAGGCGGACTTGCAGTCGCTGGAGAACCTGTTTGGCATCTACGAGAACAATCGGGACCGGCTCCTGCTGCAGCCGTTGCTGATCAAGGCGAGCGATATCGTGTTCGAGACGGCAAGCATCGGGCTGCCGACCGTGGGCAGTTACGCCATCGTTGGCGGCTTGGAGCTGGCCGTCCTGCAGGAGATCCACACGCACACGCACGCCGACGGGGACAAGAAGAATGTCGCGCAGGTGGCCATCAAGTTGTGGAGCAAGGTCCCGGATTTCATGGTGATGCTCAGCAACTACAACAGCAGCCGCTTTTCGGAGCTGGTCTTGCTGCCGCCCGGCAGCAATTGGGCCTATACGGTGGACGGGCAAACCATCGTGCGGGCCGGTCCCGACCTCGATGCCGCACGGCAGGCCCGTGGGGACCACATCCAGCGCGAGTATGCCCGCTTGGAGCAGGACATCTTGGCGCCGCTGTACCCGGTGGCCGCCAAATGGCGCGAGATCGCGCTGCAGTATGGCTGGGCGCCGCCGCCGGCGGTCGGGCAGCCGCAAGCGTAGGGGGCTCCCGGAAAGGCCCGCCGTGCCGAGACGGCAGGGGGCAAAGTCAGGCTTGGACGTTCCGTGGTCAGCCGACAGGCGAACCGTCTCGCCCAGTCCGTTCGCGATGGCTCAGCGTCGCACCCAAGCCGCATAGCTGGCGCGTTCCTCATCCGTCAGCGCACTGATTTTTTTCTTTACGCCGGCGAATTCACACCATTTCTGATAACGTCGATGCAGGCGCCAGTCATCCCATGACTCATACAAGACGAACAGCAAAGCGATCAGCCATAACGCCACTGACCACAGATCGTCCGGCCGCCCCCACCGTATTGCGCTAGGCAAGGTCACGGCAACCAGCTGATAGATCGAATAGATCGCCACCACCACAAGCGCAACGGCATAGCAGGCAATGAAAAGCCAAAGCGATTGCCACGGGAAGCGAGCGAGGATAACCCGCCTTACCACCTCAAATACAATCAACAACATCCATATGGTCAATGACATGGGCATTCCCCATCGCGCTTCATAGGGGTACGGTAGCAGGTTACCGCCCCACCTTGTACTTTGTTGGCGAACCTGTCACCGGTGTCGGTCGCCTTGCAGTTCTGTGTGAACGGATTGACCACCGAACAGATCACGGACTTTGCCATCCTGCATGCGAAGAAGCTGCTCAACAGGTGCGTCAGCGATCCGTACCCAAAGTGGGCGACCCGTGCCTCGCGGCTTGACCGGAAGGACCGGCCATGCCGAGGCGGCCGGCGCGGGGTTACGCGTGCTGCCCCCGGCCGCGCACTTGCCCGTACGGGGCCTAGGCCTCCGCATTAAACCCCAGCGATCGCACAGCGCCGCCAGACAACAGGCCACGGCGCTCGGCATCGGCCGGCGCCCGCGAGGCCCGGCGTCGGGCAACCATAAGGTCTCGGCGGCGGCCATCGATCGGGAATACCATGGAATGTCCTCCTCGTGCCCGGCACGTACGCCCGTCAGACGTCGCCCATAACGGATCAGATCGTAGCCGCCGATCAGCAGGCCAATGTCGCCGTCCAGCACGTCCGATCCGTCCCGACAGTGGCCAAAGGTGCCTTGGCCGGTCGCGGCGCTCTTCATCATGGCAATGACGGTGCGCTCGCGTCGACGCCAGTAGCGGTTCGCGGCGTCCTGCTGGCGCTCCAGCCAGCGCTGGAGTTGGCCGGCCGCCGTCCCGCCGTCCCAAGAGCGATTACGGGGTGTAGTCGTCGTCGCGGCTGGCGCGTCGGGCCGCCGCCGCCTCGGCCTCGGCTTGGCGCGCCAGCGCTACCGCATCGCGCAGATTGACGCGCAACAGCGCCTGCCCGCCGATGTAGCCCGCCAGTGCGCTGGTCGCGCGCCGCTCGATGTCGTCTGCACGGGTGAGGCCCAGCCGCACCAAGGCGGCGATGTCCTCCCGGTCGTTGTCGGCCAAGCGGGCGATCTTGCTCACAGCCAGATCGACGGGCGCCAGTACGTGCACCTGCAGCTGGTCGACGCCCAAGTCGACCGGAATGGCGTCGTCCTGATAGTCCTCGTGCATCAGCGCAAAGGTCGAGTTGTAGTTGGTGTCGAAATAGACCACCTGCGGCGAGCCGTCTTCCAGCGTGACCTCGACCATCAGATCATTGGGCAGAAAGACACGGCCGCCGAACTCCGCATCCACGTCGGTCGTGACGCGGCTGGCGGTGTAGAGATGGACGGCCATGCCGCCGGCCAGATAGACCTTCAACGGCTGGCGCAGAGATAGGCGCTGTTCGAGCTGCTGCAGCAACTCGCGCAGGGCACCGGCCAGCGCGGTGCGGGTGTGAAAGACGATCGGCTGCGCCATGGCGTCAATGCAACTGGAGGGTGTGGCTGAGCTGGTCGCGCAGGCGCGGCAGGCTGACCACCCAGCCCTTGGTGACCACGTCTTGGGCCGGCAGTCGTTCGTTGGGATGCGCAGCGAAGTAGCGTTCGCTCGCCTGCATCAGGCGCGTCGCTTCGCGCGGGAAGCGCGATTGGACGACCATGGCAGCCAGCCGGAACACGTTTGCCTCGCGCTGGTCCAGCGCAGACGCCGCGCGCTCGCGGGCGACCGCCTCGCAGCGGTTCAGCATCGCAGCTTCGACATCCCGGGAATGCATGACGGAAGGCTCCGGTTGGGTGGTCTTAGATGACTGCCAATGTACTCCGAATTGTGGCCGGATGCACCCAGCGCGCGTTGGCTAGCGCGCTTCGGTAGCCACGGAATTCACAAGACGGCCGACACGCTCATTGTGACGCCGCACTCACGGCAGCTCGACGCCGGCGCCGGCGGCATCAAGGGCAGCGGCGGGACCCGATGTCCGCTGCGCCGGGGGCCTTCCGACCGCCCGGAAAGGACCCCGTGCCGAGGCACCCCCCGGTCCGACGGCGGGTGGTCGCGCCCGGTGTCTTGCGGCATCATGGCCGAGTGCCGTCGCCTGCTTCCTGATCTACGCGCTACCATGCCAGCCATCACCGAACCCTACTACCACGAACTGAACGACAGCCTCTCGGCGATCGATGCGACGCTGTCGGTCCACCTGCGACTGGCCGAGCGCCGTGAGCGCGAGGACCTGCTGAAGCTCATCACCGGCGTGTCGGTGATGCTGCAAATGTCCGGCACCCAGCCCGACATCGACCAGATCAATGCCGTACTGCGACAGCGGCTCGGCAGCGGCCATTCGTGGTTCAGCTGCCTGCAGTTCCTCTCGGGCGCCCGCGCGCGCGAGACGTTCGCCCAGCGCGAGGCGCTGCTGCGCGACCTGCTGGAGCCCGCCTTTGTCGAGATGACCCGGCTGCTGCTGCCCGACATGCCCAAGCTGGTGGCCGACATGCTGGCCACCACACCCGCCGGACAGGCCGCGCAGGCCGTGCGCGACGCCAAGGCGCGCGTGCAGACGGCCGGCGAAGGGGGGTAGTCGATCGGATTTCGGCGGGGTATTGACGGCACTCAATGAGTGCTTTAGCATGATGTCATGCGCCACGGTTGGAAGGCATCGACATGCCGGTGACCGTGTGTTTTTTGACCCTTTTCAAGGCCACCGCTCATGATGCCGAGCCCGTCGTTTCACGACCTGTCCCACGTTGCCGTGGTGCCCCGGCGCCCGCTGCTCGATGCGTTCCCCGATGGCTATCGGGAGAGCGACCGCGACTACGTCGAGAACAATCTGGCGGCGGCAGTGGCGCTGCTCGACGCCGCGCAGGCGCGGGCACCGCGTCTGACGGTGCGGCCCGCCGCGCTCGCGCCGGGCTTCTACTGGTACCTGCGCAAGGCGGGCCCCGCGATCGTGGTGGAAAAGCGCGAGGGCGAGGCCTTCGTGCGCCTGACCAATGCCGGGCGCCAGTCGTGGCTCGCCGAGGGCGAAGCCTTCGTCGGCCCGCTGGTGGCCCCGTCGGCCTGACCCTGTCGACTTCGGAGACGTACCGTGTTGCAACTGCCCAAAGCCCTTATCCTGCAGACCACCGCTGAGGTGCTCAAGGATGTCCGCACCCGTGCCAATCTGCGCCATGCGGAAGACGAGACGTACGGGGTGCCCAGCACCGCGCTCGACGTGGCCGCCCTCGCGGAGGTGCGCGATCTCGCCCGGACGCTGGGCCACGGGCGCCTGCAGCGTGCCGCCGACGCGGTGCTCGCTGCCCGTCAGGGGCAGGTGAGTCTGCCGGTGCCTACGCTGGAAGCCTTTAAGGAAATGCTGCTCGCGTTTCTGCAGCACGACCTGCGCGATGGCTGGGTCTACGTGGAGGGACAGGATGGCCGCCTGTATCCGGAACTGGTCAAGGATGTGGTGTTCGATCCCGGCCACCAGTCGCGCGGCGCCGACAAGCCCAAGGTGGTGCTGCGGACCTGCTTTCGTGGCGTGGGCCACAACAGCCAAGGCCGCGTCGCGACGGGCGTGCACGACAAGCACTACGACTTCTATCCCTCGGACGTGACGCGCAAGCGCGTGGCACAGGTGCTGGAGAACAGCGGCCTGTACAAGGAAACGGAGGCGTTGCGCACGGCGCACGATGCGATGATCGCGCGGCACGACAAGTTCACGCGCCACGCGTTTGCCCGGCAGTTCCGCCTCTCGGGGCGCGCGCAGTACATCGAAGACGACAACTGGCGACGCCGGGGGACCGAGTTTCATCAGCGCCGCGTCATCCATGATCTGGACGTGCTGGATTTCCGGGACCTGTGCGCGCACGTGCCGAGCTGCCTGTTTGCCGGCGCCGCAGACGGCGAGATTCCCGAGCAACCGGTCGTGCGGGTCTTCGATCTGGAAACCCATGAATTCCTGTGGGCCCACAGCGAAGCGCTGACCCCACACGAGTACGACAAGGGCCTGCGCGACAAGCTGGTCCTGCCAGCGTCGCATCGCGATCTGCTCGATATCCTGACGAGCGACGTCGAGGCGTTCACGACCGACCTGATTGAGGGCAAGAGCGCGGGCAATGCGATCCTGTGCAAGGGGGTGCCCGGGGTGGGCAAGACGCTGACCGCCGAGGTGTACGCGGAACAGATCGAGCGGCCGCTCTACAAGATCCATGCGGGCAATCTGGGCGTGACGGCCGATGTCATCGAAACGAGCCTGCGTGAGGCGTTCCAGCGGGCCAAGCGCTGGAACGCGACATTGCTGCTCGACGAAGCCGACGTGTTCGTGAGCCCGCGTGGCGACGACGTGCAGCAGAACGCCATCGTGGCCGTCTTCTTGCGCACGCTGGAGTACTTCGACGGTCTGTTTTTCATGACGACCAACCGCGACGAGATCGACGATGCGATCGAATCGCGCATGGCGGCCATCATCCGCTACGAGTTGCCCGAGCCGGCGCTGCTGGCGCGGATCTGGCAGGTGATGAGCCTCCAATTCGACGCGCCGCTGGCCGAGACGCTGATCGATCGACTGGTCCACGCGTTCCCGCGCCTGTCCCCGCGCGACATCAAGAACCTGTTCCGCCTCGCGCTGCGGGTGGCCAAGTCCAAGGATGCTGCGCTGGACTTCGATCACTTCCGGCGCATCGCCATGTTCCGGGGCGCGGCCGCAAGGACCGACGCATCCGGACCTTTGCCTGCTGCGGCATAAGAAAAAAATATTATTTTTCTAAAGATTTGCCACATTGTGGCGATATTCCCCGGTGAGTTGGCCCGAGCGTCGGCCACGGACCACTTCGCGGCGCCTCTTGGCGCCGTCCACCAAGGAACCATCATGCTGAAGACAACCATCTGGGCCGCGCTGGCGCTGGCTCTCACCGCCGGCACGGCGAACGCCACCGCCGCGACCGCCACTACCTCCGCCAACGCTGGCGCCAGCGCGCCGGCACCGCTGCGGCCGGGGCCCGCCATCAAAGTGGAGTTGCTGCGCGATGGCGCGCAGGTGGTTTTTGGCCAGTGGCTGTATCGCAACCTTGCGACCAACGAGCCGGGCCGCTTCGATTTCCTCTCGACCCAACGGGTGCCGCTGGCGACGGCCTGCGAGAAAGATCCGGTCACGGGCCTCCCCAGCCTCACTGGCAAGTCGCAGGAGATCGGGCTGCGACTGGCGATCGAGCCCAAGCAGGAGACCGCCAAGGGCTACACCGTGACGGTCAAGCTCGATGAGGCGGTCCTCAAGCAGATCCGGACGGTCGAAAGCGACGGCTGCCGCGTCGAGCTGGCCGATACGGAAGCGACGCAGGTCGAGCAAAGTGTCGCGCTCGGTTATGGCAAGACCACCGAGATTCCGACCGGCAAGTACGTACTGCGTCTGACGGTGGCGCCACGGGAGGGCGCGGTGCACTGAGGCAGTGCGCGTTACCGCGATGCATTCCATCCACTGACGACACCCCGTTGACGATGATAAGGACCGAGATGGCAACGAGCCGTGCTGAAGAGCTGAAGTTTGTCCCGATGAAGCGCTTCCTGTCGATGGCCACCCTACCGGTGCACGCGGGCGAATACGAGGTGCAATTGCCGGCTGGCGCCGAGAAGCGGACGTACCGCGAGGGCTGGCAGGGCGACATGGCGGGCGCGGCAGGTTGGCGTGGCATCCGCCTGAGCGGCAGCCCGAGACAATCGCAACGCGCAATGAAGAAGTTCTCGGGCACCGACGCGAGCACCCATCCGGACGCACTGCAAGCGGCGGTGTACCTCGCGCGGCACCGGGTGGGGCGGGGGGACAACGCCCGGGCCGCGATGGCCTACATGGTGGCGCATCGGATCGACCCGAAACGCCTGCACGCGGTGGATCTGGCATGGCAGGCGCAATTCATGACCAGCTTGGGCGCGGGCGCACGCAAGGCGATTGAAGACGAGGTCGAGACCTTCTTCATGGTGCGCGGCCAGCCGAAGCAAAGGGAACGCCGCGCATGAAAGCCGACGGTTAACTTAACAGGAGAGGTAATGCGTAATCCGAATCAAAAGAGAGCGACGGCCATGATGGCGTGCCGCCTGACGGCCCTCGCGCTGCTCGTATCGCCGGGCGTTGGCCACGCCGCCGGCGAGCGCCCGTCGCAGCAGCCCGTGGCAGGGGCAGGGCTTTGCGCAGTGGGCGAAGGGCTCCGCGTTTCGGGCAGCGGCAAGCTGGACTGCCATCCGGCAACCATCCGGGACACGCCCGCCGCACCGCCCGCGCCGTGCGAGTTGCACAACGTTCGCCTCGAAGGGCCGCTTCGCGTGGACTGCAATCATGCCGAGCGCGCCGGCACCGACGTTGCCGAGGTCGCGGCGGCGCCGCTGGGCACCCCGTGCCTCGCGCGTGGCATGGTGGCCGTTAGCGCCACCGGCGCGCTGCTGGCCTGCACCGGCGACGTGCCGCGCTGGCAGCTGTCCAACGCCGACGCCTCGGCGCGGTAGTCGCATCATCGTTGTCGTGATCCCTCAACCAAGGAAAAAGAAGAACATGCACACCATTCGTACCCTGATGCTGGCCGTCGTACTGGCCACCCTGTCGATGGCCGCTCAGGCGGCCGAGTTCAAACCGGCGCCCGGGCCGGAATTGGTGTCGATCGAGCGCGTGCAGGTCGGCGGGCAGGAGGTGAGTCTGGCCGCGACCCGCGCGGTGCAGAACGGACAGGTGCAGATCTGCCACCAGTATGTCGAGAGCTTCAAACGGCAGATCGCGCCCACCGGCACGGCACTGAGCACGGACAACGTGACGATCGTGCTGGGCACGCGCTGCGCGAGCCACTGAGCGGGCACGGATGCCCTACGCAAGGCCGGCGACGGCCACCACGCCGGGCGTGACGCCGGCAGCGCGCTTTCAGGTCGGGCATCTCACCGAGATCGACCCGGCCGATCCGCATTACCCCAACGCTGCGCAGGCCAGTGCCCGCGCGGTGCAGCTGTCACTGGGGCGCCCGGCCACGGGCTTTGGCATCTGGTCGGCGGTCGACGCCGACACGACCCTCGTGGCGATCGCCTATGGCGGGGCCCTGTACTGGCAACACTCCCAACTGGAACCTTTTCATGACTGACTTCCTTCGTATCTGGCAAGACGTGCAGGGCACCGAGGCCGCGAAATCCGCCGACACGGCACGGGCCGCTGCGCAGGCTGCGGCCGAACAGGCCACGCGCGTGGCGCAGGCCCGCGACCAGTTTGCGGCCATGGGCCTGCACGACTACCTGCAAGCGCAGGCCAGCGCGATGCAGGCGAGCGGCTTCTGGGTCCGCCACACTGTCAACGGCGTCGAGGGTCGCGCGCAGGCCGTGCTGGAGTTTGTGCCGGCCCCGGGCGAAGCCTTTTGCGATGCGCACATCGGCGGCCGCAACACGGTGTCGATGATCGTCGAGTCGTACGGCGAGGGGGTGAGCTGCCGCCTGTATGCGCGCAACGCTGTGGACAACGCGATCCCCGAGGTGCCGCTCGCGGCGTTGGCGCTGGCGGATGTACAGGCGTGGTTCGAGCGCTTCGTGCGGTTCGGGTTGGCCACGCGCCAGCCATGCCGTGCCTGAGGAGACGCGATGCCGACATCCGGCTACGGCCATCACCGCACCCGATTCGGTGAGCATCGTGCTGGGCTATCGCTGCGAAACGCAGTCCTGACGCACGGGCGGCCACCCGGCATCGTGCAACCGACTGGGAGATAGCGATGATTCACAGAGATCCGGATCTCATCGAGGCCGTGGAAGCGCATTTCATCCGCTTGCTCGCCGAGGGCAAGATCCAGCGGGCCTTTCCCGCCGATCCCACGGAATACGTGCGCAGGCTCGGGATCGAGGAGCCGTACAAGGTCGCGCAATACTTCCGGCGCGCGCGGGACGGCTATCACCTGCCACCCGATCTGGCGATACGGGTGGCGCTGGTGTGCGTCGACCTGCAGGACACCATGCAGCTGCGGCGCGCAGCGGCGCTGGCCGCGCAGCGGAACGCACAACAGGACGCGCAACGGGCGCTGGCGCTGGAGGCGAATCTGGGGGCAGCGTGGGCGTGCCTGCCGTGGCTGCGCCCGCGCGGGGCGGACGATCCCCCCGGAAAGACCGGCCATTCCGAGACCCCACCCGACCAATCCTGACATGAGAGGTATCCCCATGAGCCTGCGCCAGATCAAGCGCCGACAGTCCCGGGCACGGGACCGCTTCGAGGTGTTCCGCACCTACAGCCTCGCCACCGGCGCCTGCACCGGCACGTGGCGCGTGTGGCGCGGCGGGGCGGCGCGATGACCGGGCCGACGCTCCTCACCGTGACCGAGGCGCTGGACGCGCGCGACTATCCGCGCGTCGCCGACAAGGTCGCCACCTTGGGCGTGCGCGACCACTGGTGCCGCGCCGCCGCTGACGGCCGCGAATGCGCCTGCATCGGCTGCGCCAACCGGCACCTCACGTGGGCCGAGTACGAATGCTGGAAGAAGTACGCCCCCCAGTTCAACCAGATCGGCCACGCCGAAGCGCGCGACCCGGTGGGCGCGTGTCCCACCCCGCCCACGGCAGCCCGCTGATGACCGACGCCACTTCCCCCCACCCCGCCGGCCTCCCGCCCGCTGCGCGCCGCACCGGGCGCCTCGGCCGGCGGCGCACGCTAGCGCGGTGGCCACGTTCACCGGCTTCCAGCGGGACGCGCCGGGCGCGGCCGCGCTATCCTTGTCGGCCTGACGCTGCGCACAGGCCGGTCTTAGCGCCGGTGCCAGCCAACTGGCGCACCGGATTTTCGCGGGAGCGGACCGGCCGCGTGCGGCCGACCGACTGACGAGGGGACAAGGATGAAGATCGACGACTACCTTGCGATGGGGCTGTTTGGTGCCGGGCATGTGGACGGCGAAGGTCGATACCGGTTTGCCCGCCTGCCCGTGCTGCTGGGGGCCTCCCGACGGGAGCAGGCGCTGGCCGGCCGCGCCGAGTGGTCCGAGGCGCCGCGCGGCTGGTTCGCCGGGCCCGCGAGCGATCTGGAGGCGCTGGCCGACTGGCTGCCGTCCGTGATCGCCCCGTCCTACTTTGTCGCGCAAGCCACCGCGCCATGCTGGCAGTGCGGCGCCACGACCCCGGTGTTCGCGCTGGCCGTGCCGGCCGGGCACCTTGCGCGCTATGACGACTTCCCGGATGACAGCGCGGCGGGCGTGATGGCGCTGCCGTGGGAGGTGGCCGAGGCGGGCAGCTTCGTGAGCGACCTGAGCGGGATGGCCGGCAGTGTCCGGCAGGTGCTCGCCCAGCACTGTCCGGCCTACCACGTCGACTATAGCGGCACGGCGGGCAGTCACTACCTGATGAACCACTGTGCGCACTGCGCGGCGAAACAGGGCGACTTCTACCTGCATTACGAGCCCGGCGCGGCGTTTTTCCCCACCACCGCCGAGGAGGCGGCCCGCATCACGCTGTGCGGCGTGCAGGCGCCGCTGTTGGTGCAGGGCTCCGCGTCGATCACGTCCGATGACCTGCTGCAGGACTGCACGATCGGCCCGTCGATCGTGCCGGGCGCCGGTGCCTGACCCCGGCGTCAGCCGCTGCCAGCGACTGGCGGCCGGTCCCGCGCGGTGTGCCTTGCGCAAAGGCGGTGATCGGACTACCATTCACACTCAATGAGTGCTATCAATCCCACCCGGCCGGTGGCGGGTGGGGCGCGGCGGCGGAGGATAATGGCGAATCGCAACAACGGTCTTGGCCCGGTGCCGCTGAGATCGATAACCCATGGCAATCTATGAACAAGTCGTCGCCGACGGTGGAGTGCGAGGCCTGCGGCTGGCAGGGCGCTCGCCACCAGACTGACAGTGGCCACTGTCCGGAGTGTCAAGGGCAGTGTCTGGAGCTCGCGGCCATCTATGGGCGCGACGCCGTCGACAAGGCGCCGGAGGGCGAGGCATGACCATTCGCCGCGTGACGCCCGAAGCGCCGGTCACCGCAGCCGATATCGGACGCTTTGCGTTCTGCGCGCCGAGCGACCCGCTCGCGCTGTGCGACGGGCCGTGGCAAATCGCCGGTGTGCGCGCACACGCCAAGGTGCCGCTGGTCGATCTGCAGCCCGTCGCGGACCTGACCGTCGATGCGGACGGTGCGACCTGTTGCTCGCCTGACACCATCCTGTTCGTGACCGAGACGCGGCAGGAAGCCAAGCAGCTGCTGGCACTGAATCGTTCGCAGGTGCAACAGTCGGAAGCGGCGCTTGCGCCGATCCGCGCGCGCATCGCCACGGCGGTCGCGGCGGCCCTCCGCGCCGCCGGGGCGCCAGCGGCTGGCCAGCCGGCGCGCGCCGGTGGCAAACAGCGCCCCAAGAAGTCGCTGCACGAGCGCAAGCTCGACGCCGAGACGCGCGCGAGTCGCTGGCTGGCCGACGGCAATGAGGCGCGCGAGCGCGGCGATCTCGCGCGTGCCGACGAGTACTACGCGAAGTCGCAGTACTGGCGCGACCGGGCCATCCTGCTGGCGGGCGAGGGCGACCGGCCAGCGCCCAAGGAATAGACCATCGGATTGCTCACCGATCAACAACTGCGCCGGCCACGTTGGCCGGGCGAGGACGACGATGCCAACCAAGCCGTTGCCGATTTTTGCGGATGAATACCATAGCTACGCGACCGAGCCGGATTTCGCCCTGAAATCCGAACTGCGCGAGATGGAGGGGGTGCCGAATGCCCGGTATCTGGTCGAGGACAACCGGGTCTTCGTGTTCGAGCGCCTTGTCGAACTGGTGAAGGCGGCCGGGCCGACGCTGCCACCCGACGGCAGTGCCCGCGTGGAAGCCGTGCGGGCCATGTTGCCGCAGGCATGGACGACCCCGCAGGACGCGGTCGGGCGCTATGACGTGGTGCCCAAGGCATGGGTGGTGCGGGAGACAGCCGATGGCTTCGAGATCCATCACCACGGGTTTCCGGCGCGCATCGCCCGACGTTTCGTGGGCCGCGCGGAGCTGCACGATGCGCTGGCGCGGCTACTGGCGGGGGTGCCGGTGCCCCTGCCGGGGACCGCAGACTTTTACTATCGCGATCAGGGCTACACGCTGCTTGGCGCGTGCGATGTCGCGAGCCTGCCGGCAGCACCCGCGAGCATGGCCGTCACGCCTGAGCCCGTCGGCAGTCGGTCGGCCAGTGGCAAGGCCGACCTTCCCAGCATGGAAAGCTCGTCGCTCGGCGCGTTTGCGGAGGGTTTTGCCCCCGTCACGCAGGCCCGCTTCGACGCGCTGCACGCCGTGGAGGCGCGCTGGCACCGTCATGGTGCTGCCATCCGCTGCCGCTTGGACGCGGATCACGACTGGGCCGCGCTGCTCGCCGGGCTGCCCGTGCCAGCGCTGAACGCGGACAGCGCGCCGCCGCTGGATCCCGACACCGTGGCCACGCTGCGACGTACGTATCCCGAACTTGCCGCGCTCAACGACGCGACCCTCGAAGGCTTCAGCGAAGACGTGACGGGTCAGTTCCTCGTGTGGGGGTGCACTGCGCAGGGCCGCGACTGCAATCTCATCATGTATGTGCTGGGCCGCCTTGCCGAGGCGGAACGGGACAGCGCGGTGCACGCCGGCATGGTGGTCGCGCACCAGCTGCTGGGTGGCCACGATTTCGCGACGGCCGCGCACGCCGCGCGCCAATCGGTCGCGTACGACCATGCCTTGCGTGCCATGGTCGGGCGCGTGGCGAGAGCGCTGCGGTTCGTGGCAGACGACACGGACGCCCTGCGCGACCGAGGGCCTGAGGTGCGCTTCTTTGTGGATTGGGTGGCTGGCCTGCGCGGCAGGTCGACGGTCATGCAAGTGACCCAGAAGCTTGCCGACCTCCGGGACGCACAGGCGTTCTTCGATACCGGAGCCCGGGCATGATCAGTCTCGTGATCCGCTGGCTGGTGATCTGGGGCCTGTTCCAAGGCATTGGCTATACGACGCGCTACGAGCACGTCAACGCGCTCGTGCCGGGCGGTTGCCTTGCCATGCTCTCCACCCATACCGAGGCGATGGGCACCGGGTGCCTGTATCGGGATGTCACGGTGGAAGGGCGGGTGGTGACGCAGGCCTTTGAACTGACGACGAAGGAGGGCGGCATGATGGTGGTGAACGTGATGCCGACGCTGCTGGGGCCGGCCATCCACGAGCGGCTGACGTGGCGCACGTACGGGCTGTTCCTGATGATGCTGCTGGCCGCAGCGCCCGACCTGCTCGGCTGGGTCATCAAGGTCTTGCCGACGCCCAAGCAAGCAAAGGAAGACGCACCTTGACCGATCACGCATTGGAACTGGACCCGGACAATCCGGGCTGGATCCGGGGTTGGGGCGTGGTGCGGATGTCCCCATGGGCGGTGCAGGGCGTGTATCCGACCGAGGCGGAAGTGGTCGCGGCCTGTGCGCAGCCTCCCGGCTTCGAGGTGAAGCATGGCGCGCGCAAGCTGGACTCCAATGATTTCGTGGCGGAGTAACGCGATGGAAAAGGGTGCAGTGATCTCCGATTGCAAGACGTTCCGGTACCTGCTGTGGCGGGTGTGGGACCCGAGCCGGCCGACCATGGGCGTGCTGATGGTCAATCCCAGTACGGCCGACGCCGAACAGGACGACCTGACGATCGACAAGGTCATCAAGATTGCCCGGCACAACGCTTACGGTGGCATCTGCGTGGGCAACCTTGCCGCGCTGCGGTCCACCGATCCGTCGGCACTGGCGACGGCGGCCGATCCCATCGGCCCGGACAATGACCGGCATCTGCAGGACCTGCTGGGGCGCGCTGCGCTGATCCTGTGCGCATGGGGGGCCAACGCCAACTACCTGCCCGGACGCGTCGACGCGGTCAAGGCGCTGATGCGGGCGGCCGGGGTCCAGCCATGGATGCTCAAGCTCACGCAGGGCGGGCATCCGACCCACCCGCTGGCCCGTGGCAAGGGCTTCATCCCGGTCAACACCAAGCTCGTGCCCTACGTCATCTGAGGGGCGCCGACATCGGGCGATGGGGCGTGCTACCGGACACGTCCACACAAAGTGGCTATGCTGGCCGTGGTTGCTCGGCAGATGGCTTATCGGGATGATCCGGGCTGCCCTACCTAACGCAAAGCGAGGACTAGCCCATGGCATTTCGCTACAAATCGAATCCGCACAACGCGCTGTATTCGCTGGCCAATTACCAGTGTGAGGTCATCGCCGACAAGCTGAAGGCCGGTAGCCTTGAAGGGATCACGCTGGACAGCATGAGTGCCGTGATCGCCATGGCGTTCTTTACCGAAGCGCTGGTCAACTATGTCGGCGCGCAGCGTGTCCATGGCTGGAAGGAGCGTGAGAAGAGTCCCATCAAGCTCCAGCAAATCGCCAAGGCGATCGGCGTCAAGCTGGACATTCACGTCGAGCCGTTTGCCACGATCGTGAAGCTGCGCGAGGTGCGCAACGCGATGGCGCATGGCCAGCCGACCGTGAGGACGATTCAACCCGCCAACAAGGTGGAGTTGACGCGCATGATGCGCACGCCTTGGGGGGAAGCCGTGGAGCCCGAGAAGGTGCTGGCCATGTACGACCAGTTGAAGGCCTTCCGGTCGCTCGTGTTCACGAAGGCCGGTATCCATCCGTTGCTGGCGACGGATAGCGCGATGGGTGGGTTTTGAGGTCAATTCCCCGACGGGGCTACGATCACGCTTCGCGTGCCGGCCGTATCCGGCCGGTGTGGGTTGGGTTGGTTTGGGATTGGTGCTTAAGGTCGACTCGGTATCGGTAAGGACAAGGATGGGTATCCTCTCCTGTTTGGTAGGAAGCGACAATGGCATCGTTGGGGATATCCCTTGACGCGGCCTTGGTGGGACCATGGCGCCGCATGGATGCCGAGGCCGCCTGCGGCGGGGGCGCTGGCGCGCGTGGGTTCGCTGGTTCGGGTGGGTTAAGGCGGCCGCAGGACGCGTGCGGGACCTGTGCAGGGCTGTGCGCCGGGGGTGTGCATCGACGTCCGGGTGAGGGGGGGTGTGCATCGACGTCCGGGTGAGGGGGGGTGTGGCACCGATCCGGTGGTGTGGTATCGATGGCCGGCCAAGCCGGCGCAGGGCGCTGGCGCGCCGTGGGTGTGTTGGTCGGGGTGGGTTTTTTTGGAGCAGCGGCGATGACGGCATTCGAGGATCTGATGGATGATCCGGTGGAGCGCAACCGGGCGTTTGTGGCAATCAGGAAGGCGATCGTGCCGGCCTTCGACGAGATCGACTGGCGCGACTTCGCAGCGGCGCATAGCCTTGTGCCGGCGCCGCGCTTGCTAAAGGGTAGTCAGTGGAAGGGCAACGAGGACTATCCGGGCCACGTCATGGATCTGCTCGCCCGGTTGCGGGGCGCAGACAACACGCCGGCGCTCTTCGCGCTGGCTTCGCATCCGAAACTACGTGATGCAATCAGAACGGACGCGCCGCAGCTTTTCGCGGCGGTCTGCGGCACGCCGCACGTCCCGCTGGTTGTGGCGCCGCCGCAGAGCCCATCGGAGATCGTCAGGGTGGCGCTGGAAGACGCTCTGACGCTGATCCAGTCGCCTAACGGCCCCGCCAGCGCGGTCGATCGCTTGCACACGGCCTTGCACGGCTACTTCCGGGAGGTGTGCCGGCGTGCGGGTATCGAGTGGGAGCGCAAGGAATCGGTGACGCTGCTATTCCGTCGGCTGCGCGACCGGCATTCGGCTTTCAAGAAGGCGGGACCCCATGCTGATGATGTGGAACGCATTCTAAACAACATGGGGAGTACGCTCGATACGCTGGGCAAGCTGCGCAATCACGCTAGCGTCGGGCATGCCAACGAGCAGTTACTGGACCGTATCGATGCCACGCTGGTGGTGAATGCCGTGCACACCATCTTCAACTACATCGCGGCCAAGGTGGGCGACTGAAGCCGAGTCGAACGCACCGACGCCGTCGGGAACAGGAGGCCATCCCGGCGCGGCTGCGCCTGTCCCCCAGTGCGAGCGCGGGGCTGGTGCACGCTATCACCGAACTGGTCGATGAAGGGTGATCCGTCTGGAGACCGTGACGGCCCCGCTGTTGCAGTGATTCCGACGATTGCAGGTGCCGGGCTTCCGCTCGGGCGCCGTTTATCGTATGATTTCCGCGAAATATCGGTGATTGTGCTGCCAAATTTTTCTTATCGCTGTTATCGGATGCGAAAAAAACATTCTTTCACGTTGGCGATGCACCAGCGCCGACCGGAGCGACGTGGGCCCCGGTGTACCATGGCAGGCGATGCGCCCGGGCAAGCCCGGGCAGCCGCAGGCTGACCGAAACTGAAGCGGTACGGGGCCACTGCGGCAACCAAGGATACGACATGAAAATCTCCCGACACACCTCATCCAGCGTGCAACTGCCCAACGGCAACCGTGCAGAGCTGCCGAGCTATTTCGCCGACGCCAACGACAGCTATCTCTTCCGTGTGGAAGACCGCTTCGTGGTGGGTGCGCTGGTGCACGATCCGGACAGCTCGCATTGCAACCCGGCGGAGAACGATGACGGTTTCGGCACGTTTACGGAATTCCGCTCGGCGGGTGAGCGCGACGACTACCTTGCGCAGGTCCAGCATGAGGACAAGCTGGCCTTCATCGTGGACCGCTACGAACATGGCCGCGTGCACTACTCGGTGAACGAGACCGCCAACTATCCGGATCGCCGCTGGGACGTCGCGCCGGCTGGCGTGTTTGTGCCCTGCGACTATGTGCAGGAAGAGTTCGCCAAGCGCCGCGCCGAGCTGGAACCGGAAAAAGGCCGCCATACGGCCGTGGCCTATGGTCTGGCGGCGAAGGAGTTCGTCAAGGACGCCAACGCGACGCTCGACGAGTACTCGAACTGGCGCAATGGCGAGGTCTATGGCGTGCTGGTCTACGAATTTGACGCAGACGGCAAAGAGGTCAGCCCGCCGGAGGAGTGCTGGGGCTTTATCGGGCACGAGTACGCGCGCGACGAGTTGATGGGGAACCTGCAGCGTGCAACGGCGCCGCAGGCCGACATGCAGGTCGGCTTCATTGGCTGCCGTGAGGAAAACGTGGCCATGTTGGCGCCGCTGGGCTTTCGCGTCGGCCGGTACGATGCCGAGCGTGGCGGTGTGATGGCCGCGATCGCGCAGGAGGCCTTTGCGCAGGCCACACCGCAGCTGGAGGATTTGGCGGCCGATTTCGCGCTCACGCTGCATGCTTATGGTCGCCTTGACAGGGATGTGGTCAGCTATCGCGGTCGCGATGACGATGAGGCGCGGGAAGGCCTCGCCGAGCGCTATGCGGCCCAGAAGGCGTGGGCTGTGCTGCATCTGTCGCTGCCGGAGCTGGACGGCGACACGGACTCCACGGCCTTCTGGCGAGATCGCATCACCGACATGGACAAGCGCGTGGCCGAACTGCAGGCCGCACCCAAGGCGGCCGTGCCGGATGCCTCGCCGGCCCCGGGCCTCTGATGCAGGGCGGCCCTCCACACGAGGGCCCTGTTTCGACGCTGGCGCCCCGACCTTGTCTTGACCCGGAGCAGATCTCGACGGCCGCCTAGCGGCCCACCCAGTCTCCCATCATGAAACTGCAGACCTATCGCCCGATGACCACCATCGAACTGCCCAATGAGCATCTGGCCGTGCTGCCAGTGTTCGTGGCCCACATGGAGGATCATCGGCTCTTTTCGTATGAGGATGGCTATGTGGTGGGCGTCCTGCTGCAGGACGCCCATGCCATGGCCACGAATCCGGCGGCCAACAGACGCGACTTTGGCCAGCTCACCGAATTCCGCTCGACCGATGCCCTGAACGCGTATCTGGTGGCCGAGCAGGAGGCCGGGCACCTCGCCTACCGGGTCGATCGCTATGCACAGGGCAACCTGCGCTACTCGGTGAGCGAGTCGATCGCGTACACGGAACACGAGCGCATGTGGTTTGTCGCGCCATCGGCGGTGTATGTCCCGGGCGAAGCCACGCAGATCGCATTCGCCAACCGGCGCGCTGAGATCGCGGCGCAGCTCGATGCCAGTGATCCGGACCGGCGCCTGAACCGGGTGAAGGCGGCCGAGCGGGCGCGCGCGGAGCTGGTGGATACTGCCAATGCCCGACTCAAGGACTACTCGGCGTGGTGCAATCGGGAGGTCTTTGGCTACAGCCTCTTCCGCTGCAATGCGTATGGGAATCCGGAAGGGACGCCCGTCGAACGGTGGGGCATTTTTGGCCGCGATGAGGCCGAGCGCGCGATGGGCGCGGCGTTGCAACGGGCGACGGCGCCTCAGGTCGACATGCAGGTGGGTTTCGTGAACTGCGCTCAGTCGGATGTCGGCATGCTTGATGCCTATGGCTTCCGCTACGGCCGCTACTTGGTGGAGGCTGGTGGCGTGTGGGCCGCCATCACGCAGGAGCACTATGCGCAAGCGGTGGAAGATCTGGGCGTGCTGGCCACTGACTTTCGTCTGCAGCTGACGCCTTACCTGTGCACGGATGCCGATCTGGTCGCCGCCGAGGGGACGAACGACCCCTTGGGACGACGCGATGCGCGTCGCCGTGCGCAACTCGCGTGGGCCAGCTGGCATGCCACCCGCGCCGAGGATCCGGTGTCGCAAGTGTTCTGGCGCGACCGCTACCACGCAGTACGTGACACCGATCACGGCCTGCAATCGTGGCACACGTACTCGCTGCGTGCCGAATGCGAGCGTGACATCGAGATGCTGCACACCGCGCTGCGGGCGACGCCCGCCGTCCCGCAGCACTGGCGCACGGAACCGTGTTCACTGGGGGTGGACGTCAAGCTGGAATTCCAGTCGCGCGCATCGCTTGCCGAACTGCGCCAGATCGCGGGCGGTGTCCCTGATGGCCATGTCATGGTGGAGACGCTGCGGCACTGCCCGATGGCGGCGAATTCATGGGAGCGTGAGGTCCCGCAGGCGCCGAGGCGTGGCGCCCCGGCTGAAGGCCCGGCGCTCGCTTAGCGCGCGATCCGCCGGCCGCTGGCTGCGGCAACTGCAAAGCCCCGCCCTGATCCGGTGGGGCTTTTTCATGTGCGCGCCGCTGGGTAGCCCGACTTTCGCGGGGTTCAGATTTCGCCATCTGCGCCGATAGGGCAGGGGATGCCAACCTCATCTTCAGGCCCTTGCGCGGCACTCAATGAGTGCGTATCATCCAACTCATTGAGTGTCGACGGCCAACCCCAAGAATGCCATGCAAACCACCCTGACGTTTTCCGCGCGCCATCTGATCCTACAGACGTCCTACCGGCGCTATCTGCCCTTTGCCCAGATCGAGGAGCTGTCGCTCTCGCAGCTGATGCCGGACGAGGGCAAGCGCTGGGTGGTGGTCGCGGATCTGGACGGTGGCGAGACCGCCCGCTTGGGCACCTTTGCGCCCGACGCCGAAACTGAGGCGCTGATGCGCCTGCGCAGCTGGGCCGATGCGATTTTCGGGGGCATCGGGCAGGCGGGGCCGGTGCCCGCGCGTGCCACGTCGGAGCCGTCCACGGCGAGCGTGCAGGGCCAGTGCCTGTGTACGGTCTCGGCATGGGGCACGCGCTACCTGCGCCGCACGCGCGTGCGCGAAATCTATCTGGTGCAGTCCAGCGCCCGCGACGGTGGGCGCTGGGAGGTCGCCGCCGACCTGCCAGACGGCCGCACGTGCAGCCTCCAGTCGTTCGCCCCGCACGAGCAGGCGGCGGCCGAGGCGAACGCGGACCGGTGGGCCGCGCAGATGTTCGCGTCGTGCGCCGCCTCGTAACGGGTGCACTTTCCGGGAGTGCGTTGTCCCGCGATGCCGCCCCCCACCAACCTGACCCCACACCAAGCGATCCCACCTCCCATGCCAGCCATCCGCCCATCCAACGACGCCCCCACTGCCTCGGAGGCCGCGCGCGCCAAGGCGACGCTCCTTGGCCTCGTCCTCTGCGTGACCGGACTCATCACCATCGCGGTGAGTGGCCGGCCGATCGCTTGGGGCATCGGGGTCGCGCTGACGATGGTCGGCCTCGGCCTGATCTTCCTGTTGGGGCGACCGCAGCTGGTGCTGGAACGCGAGCTTGGGCAGCCGGGCATGTTGACCTTGCGCACCGATGACGAGACCCGCCCGATCCGGGCCGAGCGCATCACCGACGTGCGCGCCGTGCGCGTCGGGGCGCCGGCCGGCGGCGACGCCGAGCACGCGTGGGTGACCCAGATCGAGATCGACACGCGCGAGCGGCTGACCGTCCAGCAGGCGGGACCCGTCGCGCGCGCGGAGGCCGAGGCCATCGCTGACAAGATCGCCCGGCTCAAGGCCTGATCCCCAATTGAACCCTGAGGCGCCCCGGGGCGCCGCCGATGAAGGAAGCGACTATGCGTGATACCACCATTGACATCGAGGTGAAGGCCGGCACGATCGTGCCGCTTCGGACGTTTGTGATCCACCTCACCTCGACCCTCAACGGGTATGCGGCGCAGGTCTCCGAGCGGCTAAACACCGGGGAGCTCGTGCGCATGGGCTTGAATGTACCGCCGAATCAAGAGTTCCCTGCGCACGCGTTCTATCGGAAGCGCGACGCCTACGGGGCGCTACTGCTGGAGGAGGTCATGACGGCGCTCAATGCTTGGCATGTCCAACCGGTCGGTAGCGAGCCGCCGGTGCCCGCCTTGGTGGGGGCCAATGTGGTCGGCTTCGACATGGCGCAGGCAGTGGCCGACGACTTCACGCGTTGGGATCCGCTCGGCGTGGCCGACAAGGCTTCGGCGGTGCCCGGTACGGCCCGCCTGTTGTCGAGGTCCGCCGGGGGCGCACAGTCATGAAAGTCCTGCCCGTAAATCAGGCCCTGCAGATGGGCTACCCGGCCGACAAGCGCAAGCGGCGCCGCCACCATCGCCTCGCCGCGCGCGCGCTGCTGGCCGGTGGCGGCTTTCTCAACGCCTACAGCGCCCGGGGCTCCACGCTCCACGGCGTGGCCATGTGGCATCTCTGGCAGGCCCGCCATCTGGGCCGGTGAGCGACCGCGCCGTGCATCCGATTCCACCTATGCCTCTTTGTGAGTCCGACGTGAACACTCCGAATCCCGCCATAGCGCTTGCGCTCGATCTCCTGAATCGCTTGGTCTCGCGCGGCCTGTCGCTCGAAGACACGGCCCGTGCCTTGGGCATGGCCGCCAAGATGGTCGCGGTCCACCATCAGACCGTCAACGCCTGCGACGACGCGGTCGACATCGCGCAAGGGCAACTGGCCGAGGGCTATGGTGCGCGAGTGGTCGTCGGCATCTCCGACTGGTCGGGCCTCAAGGCCGCCTACGCTGAAGAGCCCGTCGAGGCAGTTTTCGCCAATGCGCAGGTCGCGCGTTGGCCCCATTGACCACACCCAGCGCTGAGGATCTCTGAGCATGATGACCGACGTTGACAACCTCTTTTACGTCTTCGCCAAAGAACTGGTGGCCAGCCCGTTTCAGGAGACCTACCTGCTCATCTCGACCCAGTTCGTCGCGCCGCCGTTGCAGAGCCACGAGACGGCGCGCGTGCTGGGCGTCGCGCTTCCGGTGGCCGATGCCGCTACCGCCATCGAGGCGTTGGCCCGGCATTACCAGCACTGCCGCGCTGCCGAGCTCACGCATACGCGCTTCCTCGATGGTTGCGGCGGCGTCCTGAAGCTCGGCAGCGAAGTGGTGCAGTTCACGGTGCGCCGCATTGCCGAGCGCCCCGAGGCCTATCGCGTGTTCTTCACGCGCTACGATGCCTACGCGCTGGCCGTGAACATGCAGGCGCAACTCACTGCGCTCAGCGAGCGGGTGGCGCGGCTGGAGGCGGCGCGCGAGGTGAGCCGGCGGGCGGCCTGACCGGGGCCCGTTGCCATGCCCCGGCGTGTGGCTCGGGCAGACCTTGGCGGCATGTAATGCCGCTAGCGGCGAAGTCGCACACGACACAACCAGTGAAGCTCCCATGCCATCCCCCGCGAATCCGAACCAGATCATTGCCCAGAACCTTGCCCCGGTGGCCGACCAGCTGATGCGGGCGGACACCGGTAAGGTGTACATCGCGCTCAAGCCCGTGTTCACGGCCATGGACACTGCCATGGCCGCATCGCCGACGGCGGTGGACTGCAAGGCGGGATGCGATTACTGCTGTCACTACCACGTGCAGGTGAGCGCGGCCGAAGCGTTCGCGCTCGCCGAGCACATCGCAGGCCTGCCAGCCGCCGAGCAGACGGCGATCCGCGACCGGCTGGCGGCGAGCGTCGAGCGGATCGGGCCGCTCTCGCACGCCCAATACCACGCGACGAATATCCCGTGCGCCTTCCTGCAGGATGGCCGCTGCAGCGTCTACGCCGCACGGCCCACGGCCTGTCGGGGCTATCACGCGGTGGCGGTGCAGGCCTGCGCGGCCGCCTTCGCGCGTCCCGAGGCCCCGCCGATGCGGCGCCTCGATCCGGTCCGCGACGCGGTGCAGAAGGGTTACTGGAGCACCATGCTGCTCGGGCACGAGCACGCCGGGCGCGACACCATGGTGTATGAGCTGCAGGCGGCCGTGCTGGCCGCGCTGACCAACCGCGCGGCGTTCCGGCGCTGGAAGGAGGGCAAGGTGGCGTTCCCAGAGGTGCGCGATCGCCGGGGCCTCCGGGCACTCATGGCGGAGGCGACGCCGTGACGGCCGTCGTGGCGATGGCCGACACGCCGGCAGCGGCGCCGTTGCCGGCGGCGACGGATCTGGTCTTGTCGCGACGGCATTTCAAGCGGCTGCGGCATTTCTTCGCGTGCCGCAGCTATGGCTCGGCCAGCCATGGCGACAGCCTCGATCTCGCCTTGGTGGCGCATGGCTATGTCGAACGCATCGCGTCGCGCTTTGGCGGCGCCCAGTTCAAGATCACGCCGGCCGGGGAGCAGGCGCTGGCGGCCGAGCTCTCCCGCGAAATCCAGCGACGCTCGCCCCACCACGATCTGGCCGGCCGGCTCGCTGGCTGGCGCCAGCGCAGTGGCCGTGTCACTTGGGAGAACATCGAACTGGTGGTGGAGCTGCCCGCCGGGGGCCGCGCCGTGGTGCGGCCCGACGTGTTTTCGCTGGTGTCGACCTACGACGCGAAGCGGATCTATCCTTGTGTTGACGAGGTGAAGGTGAGCCGCGCGGACTTTCTGGCCGACGTGGCCAAGCCGGAATAGCGCGCGGGTTACGCGGCCGTGAGCGATGCCCTGTACTACGTGGCGCCTGCCGGGATGATCGCGCCCGGCGAGGTGCCCGAGGGCTGCGGACTGATCGTCGAGCGCGCGCCGGACCAGTTCGAGGTCCTGCGGCGCGCCAAGCGCAAGCGCGTGGCGCTCTCCGTACACACCTTCATGAACCTGATTCTCAAGCCGGGAGACTTCAGGCCGCTATGACCGCCCCCACACGACAGCACGGCATGAACAGATGTTTTTGCATCACGCAGGATGCAAAATAAACGTTAAAATTACGCGCATCATTCAGAGGATCCCCTGTGTCCAAGACCGTCCTGCAGTTTCCCAAGCCCGTGGGCGGCGACCAGCCGCTGACCCTGTCCGACGATGCCCGGGCCGTTGCCGTTGACCGGATCCGCAACCTGCATCTCGCCCTGCATGCGCTGGGCGAGGCGCTGCAGGCGGGCCAGTCGCCCACCGAGGCGCAGGCGATCATGGCCCTGCGCCTGTCCGAGCACGCCGTGGCCGGACTGGCCACCGCGCTGGGCATACCCAGCGAACTCGCCGAAGAGCGCGCGCAGCGCACACTCGACCTGCGTACGGCCAACCTGCGTGTGCGCGAGCTCGAAGCCCAGATTGGCGACGCGCAGGCGCCGGAGGCCGTCCAGCTCGGGCTGCAGGCGCTCGACAAGCGACTGGACAGCTGGTGGCGGCACGAAGGGCTCGGGCACATCACGGGCCGCGCCGCGTTCGGTCCCTATGGCTGCCGGGTGACCCTGTGCTGCCATCTGTTTGGTGCACGCAGCGGCATGCCGGGCGGCCGTACGCAGGGTTCGGAAAAGGAGCGCAAGCGCCAGTGGCACCAGAGCCTGCGCGAGCGCGGTCTGGTGCTGACCGAGGACGACGGCGAGGTGGCCGTCATCGATTGCGACGCGAGTCGCGCGGCGCTGTTCGGCTTCATCCAGTCCCGGCTGCCGTCGGCGCGGATCGAGAAGACCGAGAACACGGCCAAGCACCGGAGCAGTGAGTGCCTGTTGCGCGAGATCGTGGTCTACATCCACGACCTTGGCGACATCCTGACGCTGCCGGTATTGCCCGACGAAGTCGCCTAGCCTCACCACGCGCTCGCACCATTGACGACCACGGAGCCACGACAACGATGCATCACGACGCCACGACACCGCCCGCCGCCGTACCAGCTCTACGCGCCTTGCCGGCGCAGATGGCGCGCACTGAGACGGATGCGCAGGCCCGGGAGATCTTGGCCCAAGATCCCCGTTACGTCATCAGCATGGACATGGATTTTCACTGCTGGATTCGCGAAGGGGTGCCCAACCATGACGGGGTTCCGGTGGCCCGTGGCCGCATCATCGCGCCGCTTTGCCCCGAGGTCTTTCAGCGGCTTGGCGCCGAGATGGAACAGGCCTACTGCTCGGAGTTTTACCAGCGGAGGGCCCTATCCGCCCGTCACGCAGTGCCCGGGCACCCGACGGAGGCAGCGCGATGACGACACGGTGGGAGAAGGCGCTGTCTGCGCCCATCGACCAGACACGGATCGCCGACAGCGAATACGACCCGTCGCGCCCGCTGTACCGGTGTGCCGTCTGCGGCCAAGAGGGGGAGAGGAGTCTGCACAAGTACGTGGATGACTGCCCCTATTTCGAGGAAGCGCCACAGGCGTAGCCGGGCCCGGAAAGGGCGCCTGTTCCGAGTTACGACACCACCCAACCCATCACTCCCACCGATTCCCATGCTGATCCATCTGCTGCCCAAGTTCCTGACTTGCGAGGTCTCCGGCCCGGACGTGGCGCTCGTTGATGTGCGCATCCCGGAGCTGGACCTCACGCTCAGCGCCGGTACCGATCTGGTCGCGCGCCAACCCTATCCCAACAAGCGCTACTGGGTCGCCAGCCGCAAGACCGGCCGCAAGGCCATCGAAGGCCTGCTGATCGAAACACCGGGACACCTCGATACCTACACCGTGGAGACGCGCTGGGCCATGCAGGCCGACGCCATCGCGCTCCACCGCGTCACACATAAAGTGCTCGATGCCGAATTCGATGCGGTTACCGACAGCATGCTGCTGTGGTACGCCGGGATGGGCGATTGGACGCGACGCTGGCCCGACTGCTATGCCGAGCTCGCGCCGGTGGCCGTCCAGCCGCACATGACGCTCAGTCCGCGCAAGGACCGCCAGCATACCGGCGTGCAGTACCGCACGATCCATCCCGCCATCATCGAGCAATCCGAGACCTTCTGCCTGCACACCGTCGAGCGCGGCCGCCTCGGACCGCACCCGTACCGCGATCGCCTGCCCATGCTGGAGAGCGCGTTTCACGTGCCGCTGCGGGCCAACGCGCAGGCGGCGTGACCGGCCCCGGGCGGCGACGTCAGTTCCAGTATTTCTTCAGGAGAACCCATCTTGGGTGGATACGTGAATCTGACCGTGCGGCAGGGTGGCGAAGTGCGCCACCGGCTGAGCTACAACGGCGCGCTCGTGCAATTCTTGGATGCCGCGCTGTATGATGACGATCGCGCGGCCATCGGCCACAAGGACCACGCATGACGATTTATGCGCAATTGTTTGACAAGCTCCGCGCCGAGGCGGTGTCGCTCGGCATAGGTGCCGTGCGGCTCGGCGCCGACGGTCGCGCGGTGATGGAGGCGCTTGAAGCATGGGGAAGGCAGGCCGGGCGCGCCGGCGCCTCCGGTTATGCTGAGGTGTGCGCGGCGCTCGTGAATCTGCGGCCCAAGGACAGCGTCATGGCGAAGGTAATCCGCCAACTCGACAAACGGGCCATGGCCCTGCACAAGAAGCTGTACGGCAAGGCATGAGCGACGCACCTCACTCCACCCTGAGCACGATGGAACAGGCCGGCTACCTCTCGGGTGAAGCGGCTGTGCTCGGGCAACACGTCCGCCAGCAGTACGGGACCCTGCTGCGCGACTGTGCGATGGCCTCGCGCACGGCCATGGCCATCCTGTGTGCGGGCGTGTCCGGGCCCGAGTCGATGAACGCTGCGCTCGCCGCGTGGCTGCGCAGTATCAGCGCCTGTCAGGCGGGCGTGCTGCTGGCCGAGCGTGGCATGGTAAGCGAGGCGAGCGCGATCCTCAGGACGGGCTTTGAACACCTGTTCTATGCCATGGCGCTCCTCAAGGATCCGACGGTACTGGACCGGATGCGCGATCAGGACCTCTACGAACGGCAGCACACCGTGCGCCGGGCGCTGGCCGATGCGGACGTCGGCACCGTCATCAGCGCGGAGCAGCGCGAGGCGCTTCAGGCGGTACTACAGCGGCCCGGCGGGAACCTGCGAATCAGCGCCTTTCAGGCCGCCGAGATCGCCGGGCTGGCGGCGATCTTCCAGACCACCTATCGGCAACTCTCCTTGGTGGGCACGCACGCGAACTACACAAGCGTGGGCGTGAGCTTCGGGGCGTCGCTGGGCGAGCTGCAGTTCGTGCAACCCATGGACGAGCTACCCTTGGTGCTCGGGCACATTCAAGGCTGCCTGCAGCTCGGCAGTGGCGCGTTTCTCGCGGTACAGACGCCCAACGCGCCGGGGTCGGCTGCCGAGGCGCCGCCGCCAGCCCGGTAGGTCCGATGTCCGCGCCACGACCAACACGGCCATCGCGCCCGCGCTGCGTGAAGACACACCCCGGATGGCGGCGCAGTGCGGAGGACGGCGATCGCGCCTTGAAGGCCGCAATCTACAGCCCGCGTGCATTGCGTGACCCGGCGCGGCGCTTGCCGCGCGCCCAACGGGAGCCACGCGATGCCGCATGGCGGGATGGTCCCCCGGAGCTGCCCGGCTCGGGCTGGCACGCCAGCGTGAAGCTGCTCGCGGTGATCGTCGTCCTGTGGGGCCTGTATCGCGCCGCGCCGTGGCTGAGCGCGTGGGTGCAGACGCACTGGTGATGACAGCAGGCGCCATTAGCCGGTGACGCAACGGATTGTGGTAGCCCAGAGCGATGGCGCGCTGCGGCGGAGCCGGTCAGATGGCATACACTAACTGCCGTCGTTCGCCGCTCTGGCGAACTTTCTCACCGGTACAACGAGATGAAGGCCACCCAAGTCTTTACCCCGGGCAAGTTGCCCGATGTTACGTACATCGACGCGCATCTGAAGGATCGCGCCACGCTGCTGCACGACGCCTTGGACACCGGCGCGGCGGTGATCTCGCTTTCCGGGCCGTCGAAATCCGGCAAGACCGTGTTCATTGAGAAGAACATCGGCAAGGACCGCCTGCTGCAGGTCACCGGCGCCGGCATCACCGAGGCCAGCCGCTTGTGGGACCGGGTGTTCGACCTGATCGGGACGCCCACCTCGAAGCGCACCACGACCACCACGGGCGTGGAAAAATCCTTGGCCGGCAAGGTGGCCGGGGAGGGCGGTATTCCGTTGGTGGCCAAGGCCAGCGGCGAGGTGTCCGGCGGCGGTAAATGGACCGATAGCACCGCGCTGCAGGCAGATACCCCAGTGGACTATCTGCAGCTGCTGATTCGCGAGCTCGGTGGCAGTGGCTTGGTCGTCTTCATCGATGACTTTCACTACATTCCCCGCGCCGTGCAGCTGGAAGTGGCCAACCAGATCAAGGAGGCCATCCGCAACGACGTGGTCTTTGTGGTGGCCTCGGTGCCGTACCACGCCGACGACGTGATTCGGGCCAATGCGGACCTGCGCGGACGCACGGTGAAGCTAGATTTTGACTACTGGGAACCGGCGGAGCTGGGCCAGATCGCCAGCAAGGGCTTTGCCGAGCTCAATGCCACGGCGTCGGCTGGCTACGTCGACGCACTGGCACGCGAGGCGGCCGGCTCGCCCCAGCTCATGCAGTCGCTGTGCCTGACGACCTGTTTCGAGAATGACCTGCGCGAGAAGCACCCGGCGGGCCCGCCGAAGCCTATGCGCTCCGATATCCCGGCGATTGAGACCGTGTGCACGCGGGTCGTCATGACGGCGGACTACTCGTCGACCGTCGACAAGATGACGGACGGCCCCAAGACGCGGGGGACCGAGCGCAATGCCTATCTCACCAAAGATGGCGACGTGATCGACGTCTATCCGCTGATTCTGCGCGCCATCGCGGCGGACCCGCCGCAGCTGACGTTCCGCTACGCCGATTTGCAGGCGCGGATCAGGACCCAGTGCGCCAAGGACCAACCCAGCGGCTCCAGTGTCACGGGGGCCTGCGCGCACATCGCGGCGATTGCGAACGAGTCGGAGAACCGCAGCGTGGTTGAATGGGATGGGGGGAGCGACGTGTTCGACATTCACGACCCGTACCTGCTGTTTTACCTGCGTTGGAACGAGTAGGGCACGCCGGCGCCGGAGTCCCCGGAAACTACCGCCGTTCCGAGGCGCAGCGCGGCGCGCCAGCGGCGCCGCCGCCGCTTTTACCCCGGCTCTTTCCCATTGATTTGGCCCGGCCCTTGACAGCACTCAATGAGTGTTTCAGAGTACTCCCCATCGCCACACCTTTTCTCGTCGGATCGAACCCGTCATGACCGCTGCGCTCACCCTGCATCCACTCAAGCGCCAAGGCAACCGCTATTGCGGCCCGACCGCCATCAGCCTGCTGGCGGGCATCGCCACGGGCGACGCGGCCCGGCTCATCCGCGCCGGCGCGCGCGGCGAGATCCGTGCCGTGCGCGGGGCGTCCGCCCACGACGTGTGCCGGGTGCTGGCCACACTCGGACTGGCCAGCACCGAGGAGGCCGTCGCCGGCCGCCCGACGCTGCGCCGCTGGATGGGCGAGCACAGCCACGCGGCCGGCACCTATCTGGTCAACATCACGGACCACTGGGTGGTCGTGCACGGCCGCGATGGCGTCGCCTGCTCGCGCACCGACGGGGCACTGGTCGCCGGCGACGCGCACCCCAACGCGCGCAGCTTCGTGAAGCACGCGTATCGCATCACCCGCCACAAGACGGTCGATGTGGCCGCCGTGCTGGCTGCGGCACGGCGCGCCACCGGCCTGCGCCCCGAAACGAGCAGCGAGCGCCGGCGCGCCCGGGCGCTCGCCCAGCGTCACGGCATCAAGATCGAGCGCGAGGCGGGCATGTCGTCCTACGGCGTGTGGCCCCCGGCCGCGCTGCAGGGCGAGCGCGATCCGTATGCGGAGAGCGGTCACTACTGCGGGGACTGGAGCGAAATCCTCGACCACGTGAACGGCTATGTGCAGGCACTGGCGGCGCTGGCGGGCGTGGCCCCCAAGGAACACTGACATGACGAACATCACCCTGCATCCGCTCGATGCGTCCGGCAACAGCTTCTGTGGCCCGGCCGTCATCGCGCTGCTCTCGGGCCTCGTCACCAAGGACGCGGCGCTGCTGGTGCGCCACGTCAAGGGCGATCCCACCCCCGTGCGTGGCACCACCACGTCGCAGGTCGCCAAGGTGCTGCGGCTGCTCGGCATCTCCATGGTGGCCGACCGCCGCGCGCCGGCCACCGGCACCCTCGCCACATGGGTCGCGCGCCACGGCGCGCCGCACGATACCTTCCTCGTCGCGGCCGGCCATCACTGGATTCTCGTGCACGGCCGCGACCATGTCGCGTGCAGCCTCACCGGCGGCGCACTGGTCGATGTCGCCAACTACCGGATGGCGGGCGCCCGCATGGAGGCCGCCTTCCGGCTCACGCAGGTGGCCAAGGTGAACGCCCAGCAGCTCGCCGACAGCGTGCGGCCGACGCCCGTGCAGCTCAGCGCCATCGAGCGCAAGCTCAAGAAGATGGTGACCGCATTGGCCACCGCGCACGGCATCGCCGTCGACGACGAATGGCGGGAATTCGAGCGGATCTGGGTGGGGCCGCCCGAAACCTTGCCCGAGGACGCGGACCCCTTCGAGGACGATCACTTTGCCTACAGCTGGGAGGAGGCGCTGGAGCACGTCGAGGCCTATGTCGACCTGCTGGCGCTGGCGGGTGGCCGACTCGATCTGGGCGACGCTGCGCCCGAGGCACAGCCGACCGCGCGCGCCGGCAACGACGCGGCCCCGGCGCCATGACGGCCCGCACCCGCACACCGGTGGCGCAACGCGGCCCGCAACAGCAGTTTCTGCACGAGGCGATGACCGAGCTGCAGCTCGGGCGCGTCGCCTTCGCCGAGCGCTTCGGCATGACCAAGCGGGCGCTCGACAACTGGCTCATGCCCTCGGGCTCGACCGGGTATCGCGACATGCCACAGCTGGCGTGGCGCTATGTCGGCGAAGTGCTCGCGTGGCATCGGCAGGGCGTGCCGGTCCATACGCCGCCGGCCCGCTGAGTCCACGCGTGTTGGTGGCTGCATGACGTCCCCTGACCTTGCCTCCCTGAATGCCTCGGCGCTGTGCCGCTGCGTGGACCGAGTCCGGGCGCCGCTGGTGGCGCAGCCGGACTGCTTGGGCTGTCGCGGCACCGGCGTGCGCAATCGCGTACGCGACCGGGTGCTGGCCAACAATGCCCGGCGGCGGGTGCCGACCATGGCGGAATTCTTGGCATTCCGGGGCGATCACTGCCATCGCCTCTACGCGCAGCTGCCGCAGGACTGGTGCTGTCCGGGCTGCGCACGGACCAAGTTCCAGATTCTCCGGTGGACCCGCAAGTTTCCGGGCAAGCCGCACGCACACATGGGCTGGGCTGGTGGCTATCACGAACACCATGACCATGGCGGGGATGCGCGGCAGTTTCGGGGTCGCTTTGGCCGCTTTGCGCCGACGGTGATCTGCGAGCAGTGCAACAACGCCGATACGGCCGCCAAGCGCACACTGGGGCTGCCACGCGACTTCTCGTTCTCCCCGACGGAGATCCGCCAGTTCGTGGTGGGATCGCCCCACGGCGACCACCTGATCGACTACGACATCGCGCGGGACATCTATGCACGATGGCAGGCGTTGGCACCGCCCATGTTCTTCTGAGGCCGCGCTAGGACAGCGGCCTCGCGACGCGATCGCCGCACCGGCCGACACGGCGCGCCGTGCCGGCACGGGTCGGTTGGCGGGTTCGGGTGGGTTCGGCCAAGCCGGGCCACGAGACAGACAGCGCCGCCACGGTGGCGCGGCCAGAGCCACAGGGGGAGTTCACATGAGTCCAGAGGTGTATGCCCGGTTGCGCGCCGAGGTCGCGGCAGCAGGCTACGCAGGCGAGATCGCATGGAGCGGGTCTATCGCACCCGTGAACGATGCGGATACGTTCGGGCGCGAGTTCGTCTTCATCGTCTGCAACAGTGGGATGAAAGCGCAGATTGCCCGAAGCATTTTTGAGCGCGTCATGGTGGCAGTGGAGGCCGGCGCCTCGGCCATGACGGTGTTTGGCCACAAGGGCAAGGCCGGCGCCATCGATCGGGTCTGGCACGACCGTGCGCGGCATCTGGCCGCATACCTGCGGGCGGGCACGCCGGCGGCGCAGCTCGCCTATCTGGAAAGCCTGCCGTGGATTGGCGGCATCACCAAATGGCATCTGGCCAAGAATTTCGGGCTCGATGTGGCCAAGCCCGACCGACACCTCGTGCGCGTGGCGGCCGCGTATGGGCTCACCGTCGACGGGCTGTGTGAGAACCTTGCCAAGGCCACCGGGGATCGCATTGCGACCGTCGACACCGTCATCTGGCGGGCCTGTAATCTCGGGCTCTTTGTCGTGTAGTCGCGCTGGGGGGCAGGTGGTGATGTCAATGCCGCGATTTGAATGTCAAAGAATGCCGTGACGGGGCACGCCGTGCCGACGCAGCAGGGGGCCGACAGGTCCCGGGGGATCGCGATCGGCGCGTGCGCGCCGTGTGGGCGAGGGTGCCAGCGCGCGCAGGGGGCCGCTCAACGCCGTATCGGGGCATCGATCGGACGGGGATGGATTGGGCCCAAGACGGGGGCTGCCATGGGCATCCCCCTTCGGGTGGGTTAAGTGGGTTAGGCGGGTGACCGATAACCGGAGGTGCGCTGGCGCGTGTGTCGGTGCGCAGCCGGGGTGATCCACGGACGTGGAGCTGGGCAAGGAAGCTATGATGGAAGCAATGACGAATCCCGAAAGACGGCGCTGGTGGCCGTCGCTCTCGATGGCCTTACTGGTGGTGGCCACCGTGTTGTTATGCCTGTACTCCTACTCGGAGAGCCAGCGTCAGCAGGCGGAACTGTCGCAGGCCATCAAGGCCAGCTGTGCCAAAGCGTCACCCCCACTCTCGGAGGTATGTCTGCGGGCCAAGGCGCGCAGCGGGCCGGCGGACCGCTAGGCGTGGCTTGCGTACGAAACGCAAACAGCCCGCGATGCGGGCTGTTTGCTTTGCGGGGTGCCAACGGGCTCACGCGGCAGCGGTCAAGGACTCGGGCTGTCGTCGCGCCGCGCGCGCGCGGGCTCGGCAGCGGTGGGGGTGGCAGTGTGGTAGCGCGCCATGACTGCGACGCCGCACTGCGCGGCGAGCTCGATCACCTGCATCGCCTTGTCCGTGGCCGCGATGAGCTGCTGCCGGGTCGCCTCGATCTTGGCGTCGAGCCGCTTGGAGTCTTCCACCGTCTTGCAATGCCGGCGGGCGTGGGGCAGGGCGTTGAGCTCCGACGACAGTGCCGCGACCTTCTGGTAGGCCTCGGACATCGGCTTGTTGACTTCTTGGGACAGGTCGTAGTGCGGCTGCAGCCTGTCCACCGCGAGCTGCCACTTGTACGGAAACCGGGCGTCCACCGCCTGCCACGCCTTCATCACGCGTTGGCTGGCCATATCCGCCGCCTGCTTCGCCTCGGCGCGGGCGCGTACCTCGGCAAGGTAGGTGTCGAGCCTGCCGGCGGCGACCTCGGCGGCCGCGCGCGCATAGAGATCGGCCGTCAGCTTCTGGGCGACATGGCCACTGCCGCGACAGCCAAAGCAGGTGGTGCCGTCGATGGCATTGAACGAGTAGTGGCCGCTGCCGCCGCAGCGTTCGCACACACGGCCTAGGCCCAAGCCAATCAGACGCGCCTGCAGGATCCGGTCGACCTTGTCGGGCCGGTTGTTGGGCACGCGCAGCAACACGAGAAAGTCCTCGCGGCTACCGCTGGCGCGGGCGGGTGTGGCGGGGTCAGTTGGCATGACAGGGGCAAGCGATGCAGTCACAGACAGGTCCTCGGATCTTAACGCAGGTAATCGGGCACGCCGTCCGGATACGGGTTCGCCGCCACGGCGGGTGCCGCAGCCGGCGCAGGCGTCGCGCGGGGCTTGGCCACGGGGCGCGCCACCGGCGGCGGCGCGACGACATCCAGCCGCTCGCCCGCCGGCGCGGTGCTCGGCTGGTAATCCCGCTGGATCTCCGCGTTGCGCGCCTGCCAGCGTCCTTCCAGTTCGGCCAAGCGCTGGGCAATGGCGCCATCGATCCGGGCGAGGGTCCGGACCAAAACCTGTCGTTTGAACGCCCAAGAACGTACGATCACGTAGACCTCCGATGTAAAATTAGTTTTATTTTTCTTCGCTTTATCTTAGACTATACTAATAAAGTCCATTTGTGCGAGGTAAATTTGTGGAAATGACCGACGGAGACGCCATCGCTGGCCAGCATTGGTCGCATCAGGAGGCCCCGGAATTCTTCCTCGACCGGGAGCGCATCAGCCAGCATTTCCTGACCATGGACCGTACGGCGTCGCTGCTGTCCGTGCTCAGCTTCATGGATGGCGTGGAGACGTGGACCGTCGACCGGTTCGACAACGTCAAGGAAGACCCGCAGGTGCGCGCACGGCTGCGCGCCCAGCTCGAACGTCTGGGCGCCATCATCAAGGACTATCAGGAGCGGATCCAGCCCGACAACTTCGCCTTTGTACAGGTGATGGGCTCGATCTACGCCTCGACCTGTTTCTACGTGCTGTACTACCTGAGCGAGTGCCAGCCCGATTTCTTCCAGCAGCTGGTGACCTACTGTCAGGCCAGCCAGCAGGACCATGAGCACGCCAGCATCGTGCTGCGCCGGATTCAGGCGCTGTACCGCACGCAGCTCATCCATCGCGTGTTCTCTAAGGAGAACACCACGCACGTCATGACCACCATCTTCGGCCACAAGGAGCTGCACTGATGGATCTCGCCAAACTCCGTGGGCTTGCGCCGCGCCCGCGCGAGCTCGCCTACTTGGTCGGCGGCATCGCCATGGCTGGCATTGTCACCGTCTCGGCGCAGCAGGCGGCCTCCAGCGGCGACGCGCCGCCGTGCCCGATCAGCGACTCCATCCAGCAGGCCATCAACAGCAAGGTGCAACTGGTGGGCGTCACCGGCACGGACGTCTCCAAGTACTTCGCGGTCGGCTCCGCGCAGAGCTGTATCGATTCGCTGCTCAATACCAGCTTCGACCTCTCCAAGCTGATCCCCGACCCGATCGGCTGGCTCAGTGATGCGGCGCAGTTCGCGATCAAGAAGGCGACCGAGGCGGCCGTTGGCAAGGTGTGTACGGCCGCGCGCAACTCGATGGGCGACATCATTGGCAAGTACAACCAAGCCACCGGCCTCGTACAGGGCTGGAAGTCGAGCATCGATACGAACATCGCGGGCCAGAGCGTCGCCTCCTACGGTACCACGTACAGCCAGTCGACCTCGGTTCGCGACGTGCTGGCCGACGTTCCGGCCAACACGATGACCACGGGCACGACGACGACCACGAAGTCGAACGGCACCTCGGGCACGACCATCACCACGCCCAGTGGCACGTCGGGCACGACCATCACCAGCGGTGTCCCGGCACCGATGACCAACCCGACGCCATTCACGGCGACACCGGCGGCGACGCCCAACGCGCAGAGCTACCAGACCTCGCCCCAGTACCAGCAGTCGCAACCGGCCCAGCCGGTGACGCCCGCCACGGTCGGCACCTCGGTCTTTGGACGCTGATCGCATGCGTGCGCGCCAACGACCCGCCTCCCGCCCCGCCATGGCCGCTGTCGCCGCCGTGGCGGTGCTGACCGCGCCCTGTGCGCATGCCGAGGGCATCCTTGCATGGATCCAGCAGATCTCGACGCTCAACAGTGCTTATCGGACGGTCACCAAGCAGGTGGATGCGGCCGCTGAGAAGAAGAACCGGCTCCGCATGCAAGCCGTGCAGGCACTGGGCTCGGCCATGCTGGATCTTTACAACGCCGAACAGGTACGCAAGGCTGTCAACGATTTCGGCCCGCAGGGACAACTGGTGGACCCGTGCTACCAGCTCGCCATGGCGAGCACCACGCACGAGACGTCGGTCAAGACTGGCACCACCGCCCAGAGCGCGATGCAGCGTATCTACACGACCTCGGATGCGGGTCGCACAAATGCCGGTGGCCTGTCTGGTATGGTCGGCAATACCGTCAAGACCACAGCGTTTCCGTACGCCGCCATGGTCGCCGACCGCAACGCGCGGCATCTCTCGCGCTACTGCACGGTCTCCGAGGCCTCGGCCGGCTATTGCACGCTGAACGCCAACGGCATGCAGGGCGCGGACGTGGACTATTCGGTCCATATGACCGCCGGCAAGACCTATGGCTGGGACCAGACCGAGGCAGCGACCGACTTCGTGAAGGTGGTCGCCCCCGTCAAGCCCATGCCACGCCCGGGCGCGTGCAATGACGTGCAATGCCAGAGCGCACTGGCCGCGCGCCGCAAGGAAGAAGCGTACCTGTCGATGGCGCGCTTCGCCTTCCTGCGTCAGGTCGAATCTCATACCACCCAGCTGGCCGGCGAAGCCCGCAAGCCTGCCACGTCTCAGTGAACCGCATGCCTCGACTGCATCGCTTGAAAAAGACCGTTGTGACCTTTACCGCGCTGGCGAGCAGCGCCAGCGTGGCGTGGGCCTCCTGTGGCGGCACCGAAGCGTTCGTGACGACGGCTGCCGGGACCGCCGCAGCCGGCCTCGTGGCCGAGATCGGCGCCATCGGCGCGCAGCTCGTCGCGACCGACAACGTGCAGACGCAGTACATGCTCTCCGCGCTGAAGGTGATGACGCAGCAAGTCAATTCGTCGGCCGAGAAGAGCACGCGCGTGAACGTGCAATCCGAAGAAGCCATGGCCTCGGTGGTCAAGGATCTCTCGGACAAGCGGCTCGTCGACAAGATCATGCTCGACTACAGTTCGCAGGGTTTCGATCCCTGCGGCCAGCTCACCGGCATGGTGGCCATGGCCCGGGCCGAAAAGGCAGCCCAGATCGCGGCCGCCAACCGTACCCGCACCGAAGTCGAGGCCGGTGGCGGTCGCTATGCGCCACAGGGCGAGATTCTGCGCCAACGTGAAGTGCAGCACCGGGAGCTCTTCTGCACGCAGTCCGACGTCGATGCGGGCGTGTGCAGCAGCGTGGGCAAGATCCCGGGCGGCGACACCAACGCGGCGCTGCTGTTCAATACCGACACCTCACCGGAGATGGTCAAGGCGCGCAACGCCACCATCAACAACATCCTCGGCCTGCCCGACAATCCGCTGCCGCGCGAGGCGGTCAACACCCCCGAAGGCAATGCCTACGTGCTCGAAAAGAAGCGCAAGGACGCGCTCCTTGGCCTGTCGGCCAATTCACTGAAGTCGCTACAGGCCGATACCGAGACCATGGGCGCACCGATGCGCGAGCGCATCGGCCAGTACTTCGGCACCCCGCGCGCGATGGAATGGGCACAGGATCAGGCCTCGCAGGCCGAACGCGGCGTGCTGATCGACCTGCTGAAGATCAGCGGCCTGTCGCTCAAGCTAACCGAACAGAGCCTGCGCAACAACCTGCGCACCGAGGCCAATCTTGCCGCGTTGCTGCAGATCGAAAACCAGTCAGGGCAGGGCCAGATCACCGGCCGTGCCGAACAGATAGCGCTGCAGCAGGAAGCCGCACGCAAGGTGGCACGATGAGCACACGCAAGCCCAACTTGATCCAGAAGGCCATCGTATCCGCGTCACTGCTGACCGCCTCGGGCATGGCGGCGGGCTGGGGCTGCCCGGCGGTGGTCGACTCGATCTGGCAAGCCGGCATCGCCGCCTCGGCCACCACGGTATCCGGGTCGCTGGCCGCGATGCTGGAGTCCTATGCGGCCTCCCGGACGCTGAATGGCATGCGGGTCCAGTCGGCCCTCAAGATTCTGGCCCAGCAGATCAACGTGTCGACCGAAAAGGACACCACGGTCAATCTGGCGGCCAAGCAGGGCCTGTCGAGCGTGATGGCCGACCTGTCGCAGCGCGAAGCGGTCCACAACACCATGCTGGACTTCAACGCAAGCACGGGGCAGGGTTTCGACCCGTGCGGTGAGGTGCGCCGCTCGCAGAGCGTGGCGGTGGCCATCGGCGAGGCCGCCACCGATATGCAGACCAAGGTCATCCGGGAACTGGATACGGCACCGGGCCGGGTGGTCAAGGATCAAGCCCCGATCTACGCGCGCCGCCTGCAGGATGCCAAGGGCATCTATTGCACGGCCGCCGAGGCCGCCGCCGGCCTGTGCGCCAGTGCCGGCCAGTACGCGGGCTTCGACGTCGACGCGAGCAACTTCTTCGCTTCGGCTGATGCCAATTCGCCACAGACGACGGCCAAGAATGCGTTCCTGAACAACATCTTCGGCGCGCCCCGCTCGGCCATCAGCGCCGAGACGGCCAAGACGCCCGCCGGGCAGGCCTACCTCGAAGCCAAGCGCAGCGAGGATGCCATCCGCTCGGTCAGTCAAGCCTCGCTCAAGGGCATTCAGGCGTGGACCGAGCGCCGGGGCGATGGCGAGGCCGGACAGAGCGTCCTCGACGCGCTGCAGGCCAAGGTCGGCACCTATGCCGGTGGCGACAACTACGAGGAATGGGCCAAGAGCAAGGCGGCCATGAGCTCGCGCGGCCTGCTGGTCGAACTGGCCAAGATGGAGGCAACCGGGCTGAACATGCTGTACGAGACGTATCAGGCAGCCGGACGGACCGAAGCCCTGACGGCGGCGTGGCTGGCCGCCAGTACCCGCACCGGCGGTGTCAGCGGCAGGGCGGGCGCCGCCGCTGTCTCGGACAGCGCGAGCCAGCGCGCCAACGAAAGCGCGGCCCGCGCGAAGGTCCAGTGATGCGGGGTGTCGTGACCGTCTCTCGTCTGCTCATGGGGGCCACGGTGGCGGCCGTGACGCCGTCGGCGCTGGCCGATGCCTGTCTGGCCGATCCGGTCCAGATGAATCCGATCACTATCACCAGTACCTTTGGCAAGACCCGGAACCTGAGCCATTATTCGGCCCCGCGTACGCACTGGGGGGTGGACATCCATGCCCGCAATGGCAATACCGGCGCCGATCTGTTGGCTGCTGACAACGGTACCGTGATCGGTGCGGGCTTTTGGGGTGCGGGGTATGGTAACCGGGTCGCCATTAAGCGGGACAACGGCGATATTCTGCTATACAGCCACATGTCAAAGGTCGAGCCATCCCTCAAAAGTGGGGGGGCGATCGGTTTCAAGGATGCCGAGGCCGGCATGGGGCAGAAGCGCGTCGCGACAGGCGATAAAATCGGGGTAGCAGGGGGCACTTCAAATCACATGGATCGCAGCGATGGCCTGCCGATCCACCTGCATTTGGAATACGTGACGGGCTACGGCGGCGCGAAGATCCGGGAAACCAATGACGGCACGGACACTACCCGCAGCCGTTATATGCGCAATGCACTGTCTTACATGTGCAAGACGTACCGCCACACGGCCGATGCCGGGCCGGTGACGCAGGGCACGGGCGGGGCGGCGCCGGCACCGGTGGGCGGCGGCGTCAGCGGCCAGCCCAACGTGCCCAGCTCGGACGAGCAGGTCAAGGAAGCACAGGCGGCCCAGCCAAGCGTGACGGACACCGAGCGCTATGGGATGCCGGACACACCCCCGTACGAGACGTACGAGGGCATGAGCGAGGCGCAGATCATCGAAGCGGAAATGCTGCGCCGATCGCTCGACACTGAATGGGAAACGCGCCTGACCGAATGGAGTACGCGCGGATTGTGGGTGGAAATTGCCCGGATGCGAGGCGCCAAGGTCTGGCTGCAGGCCCGCATCGCGGAAAAGCACGCCGCGATCGAGGCCATGCTGGCCATCCGGCTCGCCTACAACACGAACGCGTACTTCAATCCGCGTATGGAGGGCGCCTACTCGCGGGCCGTCTCCATGGCAGCCCGTCAGAAGGCGCAGCAACGGTAGGGAGGCAGGCCGCCAAACGCGGCGGCCGAAGCATAAGCAGTATTAGATCGAGGAAAGATTATGGCTAAGAAGCTCACTCTCGGCTCTTTGAACGACGTTGGCGGCGACGATGCGCGCACCGACGAACTGCTCGCGCGCGACGATGCCGCCGGCGAGCAGGCCCATCGTGGGCAACCGGTGCGCCGGCGCGAGCAGGCAGCACCGGCTACCGAGGCGCAGGCCGATGCCACGGCCACGCCGCAGGGCGATGCACCGGCCATCGAGAACGCGCAGAGCGCCGGCGATCTGATCGCGGCGCTGGCCGCCACCGAGGCCGCCAAGACGCCCGAGGAGGAAGAGGCGGCCAAGCTCGCTGCCGCATCGTCCGCCGGCCAGCTGAGCGAACTGCTCGGCGACGCCCCGGCCCCGCCTGCAGGGCCGGCCGAGGCAATCACCGAGACGCCCGCCGTGACGGTACCGAATGCGTTCTCGTCGGCCGTGAAGGCCAAGTCCGCCACCGCCGCCGGGGCCAAAGCCGCCGCGACACGCGGGGCCGCACCGGATCCGGCGGCCCAGTACGATTCGATGAGCTCCGTGATGCAGGACGCGAACCTGTTGTCGCGGATGAACCCGGTGACCCCGGGCCGGCGGGCCAGCGGCCGCGACAAGGTCGCCGACACCGGCGCGACCGCGCCGCAGCTCGAAGATGCCGAGAACGCCAAGCCGGCACGCCAGCAGGCCATGGTCAGCGGGCCGGCGGCCACCGGCGCGGGCGCCGTGGGCGCCGAGCTGCTGGGCCGCGCCATCGCGACGCCGTTCCTCGCCTTGTCCAGCGCATACCGCCATCTCAAGGGAACTGGCAAGCAGCTGGGGCTCAACGCCGAGAACGTCCCGGCGCCGGCCAACCGGACCGAGGCGGACTTCACGCTGCCGGCGGCACCCCACATCTCGGGGCAGCGCATCACGTCGTGGAAGCTCGGGCGCATCGAAGCCTCGCAGAACCGCGTGATCGACGCGGCCGACGCCCTGCGAGGCACCGACGAATACATGGTGTGGGAGGAAAAGCTGCAGAGCATCGCGCACGATCGCAAGATGCCGATCGAGCAGATCGTGCAGACCATGACAACGGATCCCGATCTGTTTCCGCTCAAAGAGGGCATGGATGCGATCTGGGAAAAACACCCCACTCTCGTGGGGGCCTACCAAGATGCATGTAATGGATTTTGTAACCACCTCGAAGATGTAACTAAAGTTTTCGCGAGTTCCCCCGATGATGTGAGGGAACGAGTAAGCGCTGCCATGGCGAAGGTGGTCGAGAACACGACCAATCTGCCGGGCTTTGGCGACGACCTCGGGGAGTATCGGCGCACGATTGCGGAACGCGTGCGTGAAAAGCTCGAAGCCATGATGAAGTTCCTCAGCCGCGTCCTTGAACGGGTCGCTGGCGTGAGCAAGTCTGGATCCGAGCTGACACCGTGACCAATATTTATTGCGGTGTGGATGCGGTCGGCAACGGGCAACTGTTCTGGTCCGCGTTCACACAAAAACAACCGCTGCCCTTCGCGTTGGAAGGGCACAGCGGTGCGGTGTTGCACGACCCGGCGACCGACAAGACCTTGGTGCTTGCGGTCGCCGAATCTCCGAGAGACGACGAGCGCTTGCGCGTGCAGCTCCTCGTCAGCGAAACCGTAGAACTAGAAGTATCGCTGACGCAGGATCATCACGAATTCATATGCGGCACGCATCTGGGTCGAGCTGTTGACGAAGTTGGCGCAGTAGATGTGCTCACGCTTCACTTGCCGATTGTCGGCCAATGGCTCCACCTCATAGATGAGGATGCGAGCCTAGTCGGTGAGGAAAGCGAGCATGGCTGATCCAAGCGTGCGCAAGCATTGGTGGCCCGAACTTACACGGTTTGGCGCGCGCCTGTCGGTGGCCCACAACCCGTCGGTCGGCCGAAATTTTCTGAAGCTGGCCATCTTTGACCGCGAGCAGTTTGCGCGCGAGAGTGGCTTTGCGCCGGGGGAGGACCTGCTGCGCGTGATGCGCGCGTGCGGCTTCGCCTATGCCGCGAGCGAGGTCAAATCGGCAGCCGATCACGCGCACGATGAGGCGGTCGGCCAGAACTTGCCCCTGCGCGAGACCGAGCGCCGGGTGAGCGAAGCCAAGCGCCGCCTGATCTTCTACTCGCCGTCCATCACCGAAGTCAGCGAAGCCTTTCTGCGTCGCTTCATTCCCAACTCCAGCACCGCAGATCTCAAGGAATCGCTGCTTACCGATATCAAGCATCACGATTACCAGTACATCGATACCGACGTCAGCAAGCGCTTCATCTCGCGCTTGCAGCACATTGACGGGGCAGCTCCGGGCGTCTACTTCACGATCCCGGGCGACCGGGCGGCACAGGCGAGCATCGACAGTGCGGCGGTATCGCTGAATGTGCTGCTCGATTACTCGGACCTCGCACAAGTCGACGGCGGGCAGCCTGAGCTGAGTGGTCTGCCGGCGCTGTATCGCGACTTTCATCCCGTGCGCGCCATCGAGAGCGCCGTCCGCGCCGCGACGCTGGGTCTAGACGGCTTTCCGCTGAAGGCGCCACGCCTGAAAGCCTGCACGGTCGCCTACCCCACCTATGACGCAGCGATGGCCGCCAATGGCGGCGACATCGAGGGCATCGAGCGGGTCGAGTATGAGTGGGGGGTTCCCGTCGCATTCGCCTACCCGACGCAGCGCCTGCTGGTGCTGCGGGACGCGCGCTTCCTTGAATACAATCCCCTGCGCATTCCGGAGCCGGAGATGCCGCTTGCGGGCGTGCAGGCGAACTGGACGCTGCTGCGCCACATGAACGCCGTGCGCACCCGCTTCGAGGCCATGCGCGACGCGGGCGTGCTCGACCCCGAAGCATGGAAGACCGAGGACGTCGTCAACCGTGTCGATCGGGATTTCGATTTCATCGCGGGAGCCATGCGTCTGGCCATGCAGGCGTTTGATCGCCAGACCGGTCTGGTCGACACCGCGACCCTGATGGGCCTCTCCGGCATCAAGCCAAGCAGCTTCGAGAGCGTCTTCCCCCGCGACTTCCAGCATTTCCTCACCCAGTTCCGGCAGACCCTGCAGGACGCTTTGCGCGCGCGCAAGCAGGAGCTCGCCGCCGCTCAGCCGATTCAGCCCAACGTGCTGGCGGTGATCGAGTCGGTCCGACGCCGCAGCGCGCCGGGGGCTGCCGGCGAGCGTGTCGACGCGGGTGAGAAGATCGGCGGAGCGCGCAAGGACTTGGCCAAGCAGGCCCTGCGACTCGACGAGTTGCCGATGCTCAACGAGCGCGAGCGTGCCGCGCTCGTGAAGAAGGACAACGTGTGGACCGCGCTCGACTACGACGCCATGCGCGAACGCGGCGTGCTGCCGGAAGTGGCCTATCTGATTCGCGAGCTGCGCAAGTCGTTCCCCGCCACGCCATTGTCGGGCGGCATCAACGTCAAGCGGGATCGGCTGGAGCGACGGGCCAAGGCCGGACTCACGGTCCAGCAGTGCGAGAACTATGTGCGCGCGGCCACCCTGATCACAACCGAGCTGATCGACGTGCGCACGCTTGACGACCTCGCGAACGCCTACGTCCGCATTGGCGAAGCGGCGGACGTGCTGCTGCCGCAAAGCCGTTCGCTCCCGCGAGGCGCGTGGTCCTTCGACACCGACCATTGGTTCTGCGATGGCACCGGCTTCAGGACCGTGAAGCGACAGCTCGCACTGGTCAAGGGGTGGCGAGACGCGGACGGGCGGCTCCATCGCGAAGCGAGCAATCTCGAAGACGCGGCCAAGGTCGCACGCGCGGCGACCGGCGGCGGCTGGGACTGGGCCATCAAGCCGGATGGTGTGGGGCCGGCAGCGGTGTCGCCGCCCGCGAAGCCCAAGAAGCCCGAGCCGGTCTTCGAGCATCTGGATCCGATCCGGCGTATCGGTCCCGACTATCGCAACGGCGCGCCATTCAATGAAACCGTGTTTCTGGCACGGTTCGGCTTCCGGGGCATTGAGTACGGGAACTGGTTGCCGCAGGCCGAGCGCCAGATCGTGCTCGATCACGCCACCGATGCGTTCTGCGATCTCGCGCGCGTGCTGGGTCTGCCCGAACAGGCCATGGGCCTCGGTGGCAGTCTGGGCATCGGCTTTGGCTCGCGTGGTAATGGCGGCAAGCGTGCGGCCCAAGCCCACTACGAGCCTCTGGCGAATGCAATCAATTTGACCCGGCTGAACGGGGCGGGTTCGCTCGCGCACGAGTGGTTCCATGCGCTGGATTACTGGATCGCGAAGCATTACGACATGTCGGGCATCAAGCCCGCCTCGGAACTGCCGGTTGGGGCGACCATCAGCGGCCGCGCCCCGGCGGCGTTCGCCATCCAGCGCACGCTGTCGTTCGTGAATATGCGCGATGAGACGTTGCCCGAGCTCACCCGGCGGCGCTGCCACAAGGCACGGGCCGACGAGACGCAGGGCACGCACACCCAACTGCTGCGCGAAGATCTGTCGAGGCGTTTTCGCGCCATGGAGCGCGCCATCCCGGCGGGCGGCATGGTCCCGGGCTTCGGTGCGCGTGCCGAGGCCATCATGACCCAGATGCTGGAGGCTGTCCCGCCGCTTGCCGAGCACGGGATCGAGGTGTTCGCGAACCCGAACGCGTTCCTTGCAGCCATTCGCGCCGCCTACATCGAGCATGGTGGCGTCCCCGAGAGCACCCTGCCGCGCGCCATCCTGATGGCGATCGAGAAGGGGGCGAACGGCCTTGCCACGACCGTCGAGCGGGTGTTGGCCGAGGTCAGCCGATTCGAGCCGGGCCGCTACAAGACGGAATCGAACGTGCTTCGGGACGCGCTGTACTACGACAGCTACCGGTCCAAACCGTACTGGAGCACGCCGTGCGAGATGATGGCGCGCGCCTTCGAGGCCTATGTGCAGGACGAGATCGAGCGGCACGATGGCCAGCTCAGCCAGTATCTGGTCTATGGCTGTCAGGACAAGCCCCACGCGGAGTACTCGGTGTATCCGCGCGGCGCCGAGCGGGCGGCCGTGCGCGAGGCGTTCGACGACCTCTTCACCACGGTCCGCGAGCGCCTGACAGCGGCATTGACCCAAGCCAAGCCGATGCCCGCGCCGGATACCCCCGAGGTGTCCGGCCCCTGAGCTGCGGATCCGTGACGTAGCAACCCATCGACCGCGTCCTCGGCGCGGTCTTTTTTTGCCTCAGCTTTGGGGCAGAAGGCAGCATAAGAAACGTCGCACAGTGCAAATCCACAACAAATCTCGGGATTCACATGTCTGCGAATGGAAATAAAACGTTTATTTCGCTATCATCCATGCAAACGTCTATGTCGCGGGAGGGGTTGTGCTGTCCAAATCTGTCGTACTGGGCTGGCTCTGGGTCGGTATTGTCACCACGGCGATTGTGCTGGCGCTGCTCTTTTCGACCGCCGAGCCGATCGGCTCCTGCCAGCCCGGGGGCGCACACGGGCCGGTTGCGGCCGATAGCGAATGCCCGCGCGTGCCGCCCAAGCGTGCCAAAGCGCCGGACGGCGATGCGACCGCCTTGCCGGAGATCATTCGGTGAAAGGACCTGCCGGCATCGAAGCCCTGTATTCCCGCGAGAGCGAAAACGCGCTGATCGCCGCACTGTTCAGCGATAGCGCCGAGCAGGCCTTTACCACTGCGTCGCTCCAGCTCAGCGCGGAACATTTCTTCTCCGAGGAAGCCCGCCGGACCTTCCTCGCCGTGCAGGAACTGGTCATTGCGGGCGAACCGCTCGACCCTACACTGGTCGCCAATCGCATCAAGGGCGCTGCCGGCTTCAGCGATACCGTGCGCGAGGCACTGGAGCACGCCGCTGCCACTCCGTTCCATCCGGATCACGTCGAGCGGTACGTACAGGTCATCGCAGAGAAGTGGCAAGCCCGGCAGCTGCAGCAGGGCATGCAGGCCATCCAAGAGGCTCTGCCACAGGTCGGTAGCGGTGTTACCTCCGAAGAAGTTGCCGCCAAACTTAGCTCGCTCAGCATGGCCGTCGCGGCCAAATCGTCCAGCTTGGAACTGCTGGACGACGCGCAGGCCAACCTGAACAAGCTGGTCGTCCATCTCGAACGCAAGCAGGACGGCACCCTCGCCGGCGTGTCCAGCGGCATCGAGGATCTGGACACCCGGCTCGGACCGCTGGAACCGGGCCAGCTCGTCATCATCGCCGGCCGACCGGGCATGGGCAAGACCGTCAAGGGCATGCAGTACGTGAATCACCACGGCCTGCGGGGCGATCCCGAAGCGGACGGCGCGCTGCCGCTCTGTGCGGTGTTTTCCTTGGAAATGGAAACGCCCAAGCTGATGGTCCGCACAGCGGCCGCCGAAGGGCGCATCGACCATGAACGCCTGCGGCGCGGGGACCTCACGGATGAAGACTTCGCGCGCCTGACCGCCTTCATGGCGAAGTACCAGCACTGCAATATCCATATCGATCCTTCCGCATTGCTCACGCCCGGCATCCTGCGCTCCAAGCTGCGCGTGCTGGAGCAAAAGACGGGCCGGAAGGTGCGGCTGGTCATGATCGACTACCTGCAGCTGATGGGCGCAGATCATCCCTATTCCAACCGCGTCGAAGCGATCAGCGAAATCACCCGCAGCCTCAAGCAGACCGCCAAGGACTTTCAATGCCCGGTGGTTGCACTGGCCCAGCTCAATCGCGGCGTCGAGCAGCGCGCCGACAAGCGCCCCATGGTGTCGGACCTGCGCGAGTCGGGCTCGATCGAACAGGATGCTGACACCATCATCCTGCTGTACCGCGACGAGTACTACAACCCCGACAGCCAAGACAAGGGCATGGTCGAGATCATCGTCGGCAAGGCCCGCGACACGGTCCAATGCACGGTGCCGGCCCAGTTTCTTGGTCAATACCAATGCTTCGACAACATGCCAAAAGGAGCCTACGGCTATGACAGCAAGTACGCCAACTAAGCAGCTCACGCAGCGCCAGCAGGCGTGTCTGTGGTTTGCGCTCGCCATGCTGGCGAACGGACTGGCCTTCGTAAGTTTGTTTCGCGGCGTGAATACCGCGATCGCCGGCGGCGTCACGTGCCTGATGTGGGTCGCCACCTATGCTTGTCTACAGCGCGCATGGGCCTGCTGGGACGCGCCCAGCGCGCCCAGCACGCCCGCCAAGGAGACTGCCTGATGGCCATGCGCGTGCAGGAGCCCCGGGCGAAGCCGAAGGTCGATCCGCAACGGGTCTTCGACGAGATCCGCGCCAAGATCGCGCAGCGCCTGCAGGAACCGACGCTGCGTCTGCGTAGCCACTCGCAACTGGAAATGGCCATCGGCACGTTTGCGCCGTCGTGGCTGCTGGACGGCGAACGCATCAGCGATTACGCCTTCATCGGCGCACGCTATGTGTCGCTGGTGACCGGCGAGGTGTTCATCGTCGTCCAGAGCGATCCGGACCGCAAGGCCATCATCGCGCGCGAAGTCGGCTTCTGGCGGTCCTTCCTGCACGACGGCAACCGCGTGGTATCGATCTCCGTAGACGGCTGGCTCGACAACGTGATGCACCTGTACTCGACCAATGGCATCAGCTTCGCCATGCACGAGGGTGAGATCGTCCACATGAACGGCGAGGTGGTCACCCGCCGCAGCTACGTGGACCAGAAGCTACGCGCCTACGGCCGCTATCTCCACGACCATTGGGCAGGCCGCCTCAAGGCGATCCGGGCAACGGTCGAGAAGCGACTACCGCGCCGCAAGGTGAACCCTGCGGCCTGATTTGTCACGGCGCCGGTCGCACCGGCCCGGTTACATTAAGGATTCCCCATGAGCAAAGCCCTGATCGTCGCTGAAAAGCCGTCCGTGGCCGCCGACATTGCCAAGGCCCTCGGCATCCGCAAGGTGGATGGCGGGCACTACGAAAGCGACACCATCGTCATCTCCAACGCCATCGGCCATCTGGTCGAAATCGACTTCCCCAAGGAGGTCGACCCCGGCTGGGACTTCGGCAAGCTCCCCGTCATCACCAAGGACTTTGATCTGATCCCGGTTGAGCGGACCAAGTCACAGCTCACGACGCTGGGGAAACTGTTCAAGCGCAGCGATATCACCTCGGTGGTCAATGCCTGTGATGCCGGACGCGAGGGCGAGCTGATCTTCCGCTATATCGCCGCCTATCATCGTTGCAGCAAGCCGATGGAGCGCATGTGGATGCAGACCATGACGCCCGAAGGGATCCGTGACGCCTTCCGCGATCGCCGGCCGGCTTCCGAGTTCACGGGCCTATTCCACGCGTCGCTATGCCGTTCCGAGGCCGATCTGCTGATCGGGGCCAATGCGACACGCGGACTGACGGGCTACCAGCGCCATGTGTTTGGCGAGGGCGAGTTGCAGAACGCCGGCCGCGTCCAGACGCCGACCACGGCCATGATCGTCGACCGCGAGGAGGCAATCCGGACCTTCGTCCCCCGTGCCTACTGGGAAGTCCACGGGGACTTCGAAGTGGCCGCCGGCCAGTTCAAGGCCCGCTGGTACCGCCCCGATTTCCAGTCCAATGGCGATCCCGATGCGACCGCCGAGCGCCTGTTCAGCCGCGAAGAGGCCAACGCGATCGTGGCCCAATGTAAAGGTGTAGCGCCCAGCTCCGTCACGGACAAGACCAAGTCGACCAAGAAGGCACCGCCGACGCTCTTCGACCTGACCACCCTGCAGCGCGAGGCCAACGCGAAGTTCGGCTTCTCGGCCAAGCAGACGCTCGATATCGCACAGGAACTCTATGAAAAGCACAAGGCGCTGACCTACCCCCGTACCGACTCCAAGGCACTGCCCGAGGACTACGTGGCGACCGCTCGCAATGTGCTGGCCGGACTGGGCGGCTCGCTGGCGACGCTGGGCCAAAAGGCGGTCGACCAAGGGTGGGTGGTGCCCAACAAGCGCATCTTCAATAACGACAAGATCAGCGATCACTTCGCCATCATTCCCACGGTGACCACGCCCACGGGCCTATCCGCTGACGAGCAGCGGATCTACGATCTGGTGGCCAAGCGCTTCGTCGCCGCCTTCTATCCCGACGCGGAGTTCGAGGTCACCACCCGCACCGCGATCGTGGCGGGCGAGCATTTCGAGGCCAAGGGCACCGTGATGGTGAAGCCGGGCTGGACGGAAGTGTACGGCCGCGACCCTGAGGACGAGACCAACAAGCTGGTGCCGATGACGCCGGGCGAGCCGGTGCGCACCGTCGATGTCCGCGCCGAAGGCAAAGAGACCAAGGCGCCCGAGCGCTTCACCGAAGCCACGTTACTGTCGGCCATGGAACACGCCGGGCGGCTGGTCGACGACGAGGCGCTGCAGGACGCCATGAGTGGCAAGGGCCTCGGCACCCCCGCCACCCGTGCGGCGATCATTGAGGGACTGCTGCGGGCCCGGGACGGACGCGGCAACCCCAAGGAGCCTTTCGTGCGCAGGGAGAAGAAGTATCTGGTCCCGACCCGCAAGGCAATTGACGGCATCCGCTTCCTGCGCGAGTGTGGCATCGGATTCATTGCGTCGCCCGAGATGACCGGTGACTGGGAATACCGTCTTAAGCTGATGGAGGAAGGACAACAGCGGCGTAGCGAATTCATGCTGGGCATCTGCGAGCTGTCCCGCAAGCTGATCGACACGATCCGCGCCAAGGCCGCCATGACGCCGGCGGCCCCACCGCCCGAGGCGAAGATGCTGGACGCCGCCTGTCCGAAGTGCAGCAGCCCGGTCAAGGTGGGCAAATTCGCCTACCAGTGCGTGGGCGCCGGCTGCTCCGTCAAAATCCCGCTGATCGTGCTGGACCGGGCCATTACCGAAGGGGAGGCCAACCGGATCCTGCAGGGCGACTCGCCCCAGATGGAGGGGTTCAAGAGTACGAAGACCGGCAAGAAGTTCGCGATGAAACTGGTGTTCAACGCCGCGTTCGACAAGCTGGAGTTCGACTTTGGCGACCGCAACGCGGCGCCAGCGGCCGACGCCAAAGCCATGGGGAGCTGCCCGAAATGCGGGAAGGGGGTCTTCAAGCTGGGGGCGCACTACAAGTGCGAGGGCAACGCGGGCGAGACCCGCAGCTGCGATTTCATCATCTATGGCGACATCGCCTCGCGCGCCATCAGCGAGTCCGAGGTGTCCGAGCTGCTGGCCAAGCGAAAAACGGCCGTGCTGTCGGGCTTCAAGGGCAAGGGCACCGGCAAGAGCCCCGGTAAGGCCTTCCGGGCGGCGCTGGTGTTGGGCAACGACGGCAAAGTCACCTTTGAATTTGAAGACAAACGCTAGTTGTCTCACTTTTACACCGAAATGGATGGAATTTTAGTTTTTATTTTCTATCCGTTCGGTGCATAATGCGGCCTGTACTGACATTCCTTGCCCCGGCTCATGCGTTTGATCACTCTGACCGCGTTGCTGTCGCTGCTGCCCCCGCTGGCGTGGGGCAGCCCGCTGACGACCACGCTGTATCGGGAAGTGGTGGTGCCGGCCGGCCCGGAGCTGTCCGCCATCCACGCCGGCATTGCCGCGTGCGATCCTGCCCGGGCCTTTCCCCATGCCGTCTTCGGTTCGCTGGGCCTGCCGTATCGCAACGGCGCAGCCGCCCTCGATGTGGGAACCGACTACCGGCTTAAGCGACCGGTCTCTCTGGGACAACGTCTCCTCCTGACGGGGGTGTCACGAGACACCGCCCGGCTGTCGATGCGGTTCAACAAGTCGCTTGCCGTCCATGCCGGTGAATTGCCGCCGGCGCTGCAGCGGTTGCTGCCCGACGCCACCGCGTCGGCCGTCCCGCCTGCGTTCGCGCTGTCGACAGACGGCCGGGTCCTGAGCTGCCAGCTGGCCGGGGACCGTCGCTGATGGCCGGCACCTTCGATCAGGCATTGCTCGACCGCGTGCGCGACGCCGTGGATCTCGTCGATCTGGTCGGCACCCACGTCAAGATCAAGAAGTCTGGGACGAACTACGTGGGACTGTGCCCGTTCCACAGCGAGAAGTCGCCGTCCTTCACCGTTTCACCGACCAAACAGTTTTTCCATTGCTTCGGTTGCGGCGCCCATGGCGACGCCTTCGGCTGGCTCACCGACTATGAGCACTACAGCTTCCCGGAGGCGGTTGAGAAGCTGGCCCAGTCCGGCGGCATCGCGCTTCCCGCGCGGGAAGCGCCCACACCGGAGGCCCTGCGAGCCAAGGCCCGGAGCGAGGGCCTGCTGCAGCTGCTGGCGCGCGCCAGCGCGGTGTTTCAGCAGCAACTGCGCACCAGTTCGAAGGCGATCGACTACTTCAAGGGCCGGGGCGTGACCGGCGTGACGGCACGCGACTTCGGCTTGGGATATGCCACCAGCAATCTGCTGCAGCATTTCCCCGACACGCCCCTTGCCGATCTCAAGGAAGCCGGGCTACTCGTGGAGCGCGACCATGGCGAGCTGGATGACAAGTTCCGTCACCGTGTCATGTTCCCGATTCACAACGAGCAGGGCGCGATCCTTGGCTTCGGCGCCCGCACGCTGGGCAATGACGAGCCGAAGTACCTGAATTCTGCCGAGAGTACCGTCTTCCATAAAGGTCAAGAGCTCTATGGGCTGTACATGGCCAAGGAAGCCATCCGCCGCACGCGGGTTGCTTTGGTGCTGGAAGGGTATATGGACGTCATCGCCCTGCATCAGCACGGCGAGAAGCGAGCCGTCGGCGCGCTCGGCACCAGTGTGACGCTAGAACAGCTGCAGCGGCTCTACCGCCTGTGTGACCACGTGGTGTTCGCCATGGATGGTGATGCGGCAGGCCGCAAGGCCGCCAACCGCGCCGCCAAGCTGGTCTTAGAGGTGATCCCCGACGGCAAGACAGCACGATTCGTACGGTTGCCCGCCGACCACGATCCCGACAGCTTTGTGCGCGAGCATGGCCTGCCGGGGTGGGAGGCGTACGTTGCCGACCATGCCGAGCCGCTGTCGGCGCGCCTGTCCGAGATCCTGATCGCCGATCGCGATCTGAAGCTGCCGGAGCACCGCGCCGATATCGCCCGCGAGACGGGCGACCTGCTCGCCACGATCCGCTTCGCTCCGGCCCTGCAGGAGGCGTTGCGCACCCATGTCGAAACCCAGATCGGCATGGCCGTCCGCCTGAAAGGGCAGGGGCGCCGGCAGGGCGCTGCCGCGCCGGCCGACGGTGCCAACCAGTCCAAGGGCCCGGTCCCCGATCGCAGCCGCATCACGTTCTACGAGAACTTCGCACGGCTGTGCCAGCTCTCCCCGCACCACACGGCAAAGGTCCCGTCCGTCCTGATCGACGACTTTGCCGCACTGATCTCCGGCTGGTTTGACATGGCGCCGACGGACGCCGAGGCACGCGAGGCCGAGATGGAGCGGATCCCAGTGCCAGCCCTGCAGCGCGTCGTACGGGCCGCCATCGTGGGCGTGCGCCAGCGCGAGGCCGAACTGGGCGCGGCACTGGCCAGCGGTGAGGTCGACGCCCTCCTTCACGCCCTGCAGCGCGACGCGCGGCACGCCGCCAGCGTCCAGAAGACTTCCGCGTTGTTTGCGACCACATCATGAGCTCCGCACAAAAATCCCCCGCCAAGGCCACCGTCGACCCCTTCATGCTGATTCTCGGCATAGGATTCCTCGTGCTGGTCGCTTGGCTATTCTGGACCCGGTACCACACGGCCATCGCGACGGCCTACTCCTACGTCCGTATCGCGGAGTTCGCCGCCTTCGTCATCCTGAGTCACTGGACCTGCGGCGTGCTCGGCGCATTGCTGGCCACCGCCGGCGTTGCAGGCCGCTTCCTCCCGGTTCTGCGCCGGTACTCGGTACCGCTTTTGGCCGTCGGCCTATCGCTCGTCGCCGCATGGCTGGTGGGCAGCATCTTCAGCCAGTGGTTCACCTTCTTTCTGGTGTCCGACAAGTCGCTGATCGAGATCGGCCACATGACCCAGTCCAGCCTGCATGCGAACCTGTTCACGGTGTTCGTCTGCATCATCCCGCTGGCAATCTGGATGGGCCGCCGGTCGCTCTATACGAACGTCACCAACCACAAGAACTTCGCCCGCCCCAAGCCCTACACGCTGCATACGTACACGGGCGCCATGGGTGACATGTTCCCGCACGGCAAGCTGTTCCAGAAGTTGGACCTGACCAAGCGGTCGGTGAACGAGGGCAAGTACCGGATGCCCGATATTGAGAAGCAGTTTGTGCTCATGCACAAGCTGATGGACCGTGCCAAGACCGACGGCGAGTACACGGTGAACCGGGAGCGCGCAGGCAAGGTCTTCAGCGACCAGCTGGGCAAGCTGTGGCGACGCAGCTGGAAGGACCTGAGCGCGACAGAACTGGTGACGCTGGCCATTCTGGTGCCCCGCATCGCCGCGACCGATCAGGCGATGTCCGACATCGATTACGACGAAGCGCTCAAGGCCGTCAACGACCTCATCGCCGACTGCTGGAAGCAGTCCGAGAAGTACGACCCGGCAACTGACCGGTTCCCGCTCGATACGCAGAAGGCCGCCGCCACCCTGCGCAAGTACGCTGGCCGCGCCAACGTCCGCCAGTTCATGGAACGCCATGCATACGTCAGCACGATCATTTACGCCATGCTGGATCACGCGCGGACGCTGGGGGTGCTCCAAGCGGCCGAGCTGCGTTGGCTCCGCGTACTGGACCGACGCCTCTTTATTCTGCTGGACAACGTCGGGCGTCAGGTCGCCTTCGCGGAAGTGGCCGGCATCTACAGCCACTACCTGTATGAATCCAAACGCAAGCGTGCCGCAGAGCGCCCTCATGTCGACGGCGCTGTGCGCGGCCTGATCGAGGCAGTGGACGGCTTCCGCTTTACCGAGGCCGAGCAGCAGAAGATCGAAGAAACGCTCAACGCGGACAAGCCCGTCATCATCGATCCCAAGGCGATCGAGCGGCCGGTCTCGAACGTGTTCCTGCACCTTTTGCCGGTTGGCCACGGCACGGACCGGGACATTTTTGAGGCCGCCTTGCTGACCGAGGACGGCAAGCCGATTTTTGAAAGCCGCTGTCGCCCTCGCACGCCTGTCGACCAGATCGTCGACGCGTACAACCTTGAAGACCACGAAGTCACCGCGTTGCTGACCGCGCCGACGTCGGACGACATCCGCGCCAAGCTGATGGAGCTCTGCAACAAGCAGGGCGTGGTCTGCTACGGCGCCGACGTCACCGCGCTGATTCCGGGCATCGAGCGTAGCGCGCAAACGATCCGGAACCTCCAGACTAACCCCGATCACGACGTGGTCATGGCGGCGATCGAAGAGGGTGCAGCGGACCCCGAGAAACATCCACAGGTGAGCACCGCGCACGCTGGCGCCCACCTGCTGCGTCTGCTCTGGGTCGCACGCGAGAAACGTGCCTTGCGCGAGCAAGCGAACGCGCAGCGAGGGAAGGCCGCATGACCCCGATCTACTGCCCCGTGTCAGCACCTGCCGCCTCCGCCATCGCCCGCGAACTGGGCGACATGCTGACCAGTGTCGCCATGGGCTGCGCCGCCGCGACACCCTGTGGCACGCCCATGTCGGCGAGTGCGCTGTTCTGGACAGGGCTCCAGAAGCAGCTGACGCAGGCCGGCGGCAACGTCGCGCTCGCCGTCGACGACGCCATGGGTGGCCTCACCGCGTGGGCCCGCTTTCCGCACCCGCTGATCGAGCTTGATGGGGTGGAGTACCCACTCGACCGCCTCGACGCGGCGGGCCGCCTGCAGGCCCTTTTCAGGCTGTGGGCGCTGGATCGCACCAGTTTTCCCCTGCTGGTCGCAGTGCTGGCCGACAAGGGGCACGACTGGCGTGAATTTAAGGAACCCGCCTGCGCATCGCGCCGGGCGGCCATGCCCTACGAACCCTCCGCTGGAGCCTGCTGATATGCCCCCGCTCTCATTCGGCGAAGCCGTGGTCGGTCTGTTGACCTTCATCGTTCTCGCCTTCGCGCTCCGGACACTGCTCGGTTGGCTGCTGCAGATCCCCTCGCAGCTGAAACTGGCGCGCGAGAACAACGCCATGCTCCGCTCGTTGCATGCCCACCATGGCATCGCCTTGCCGGAGGGTCTTGCCAAGCCGAAGGCGCCGCTGCTGAATCGTGCCCGCGCTGCGGCCCGGGCCCACTACGCGAGCGCGAAGGGTCAGGGCTGATGGCACTCGTGTTGCGAACCCTTGGCCAGACCGCTGCGAGCGGTCCGCTGGTCGAGTCCGTCGTCTTCGACGGCTTCGACTATGCCATCCGGTTTGCACGCCACACGCAGAACGGCCCCATCCTGACAGCGGAGCCGTTCAAGGGCCGCTATATCGGCCAGAACCAGCAGCCGGCCGCGCTGCGCCAGCATTGGCGCTTCGGACGCCATGTCATCGACAACGGCGGCAGCGAACTGATCGCGCAGCTGTGCCGTGCCGGCGCGCGCGACATCGGCGCCGAGACGGATCTCTTCCGGAGCAAGCTGCGTACAGCCGCCGAGGCCGTCCAGCCCACCGCCTTTACCGCAGGATTAAAGTACACGATCTACGCGCTCGACAACGGCGCCGCCGCACTGACAGGCAGCTATCACCCTGCCACCATTGCGTTGGCCAAGGGCATGCGTGCGGTCTACCTCGCTCCGATGAAAGCATGGAAGTTCGCCGCCACGTCGCCCGAGATGCTGCGCGAGAACCTGCTACGCGAGCTGGGGCTGACCGACGGACAGGTGACGGTTGTCGAAGGCGTCTACAGCATTGTCGATGACGCGTTCTCGCAGCAAGGGGGCGCAAGCGAGGCGACGGTCCAGACGTTCAACAATGCCGTCCCGGAGTTTGGCGCCGGCAGCGAGGAAAGCGTCAACGAGCTGTATCTGGCGCAGACGTCCGCGCACGCGGCGGCCGACATCACCGAGGACGAACTGGCGTACTGGCTGGCGCAGTACCCTGACCTGTATCCGTTCCAGCACGCTGGGGTTCGCCATCTTCTCGTCCAGAACTCCAGTTTGCTCGCCGACGATATGGGACTCGGCAAAACCAGACAAGCGATTGTGGCCATGGCCATTCGTCTGCGCCGCCTGCAGCAGCAAGGTACGCGTGGCCGGGTGCTGATCGTCTGCCCGGTGACGCTCATTTACAACTGGGCGACCGAGATCCGCAACGTGATACCGGACGCGCAGATCGCCACGGAATCATACGACGATGCGGCCCAGTGGGTGATCGTCAGCTACGGCGTCCTTGGCGAACTGGAACGTCATGCGGCAAAGTTCCAGATCATGGCGGTGGACGAGGCCCACCAGATCAAGACGCCGACGACCATCCGCACGCGTCACGCGTTCGATGTTGCCGTCCACATCGAGACGCGCATCCTGCTGACCGCCACCCCGATCCTGAACCGGGAGTCGGAGCTGCATACGCTGTTGCGCCTGTCCGGTCATCCGCTGGGCAATCTGGCCCTGAAGGAGTTCGCCCAGCGATTCAGCGGCGACCCGGCGTTCCGCGCGGAGCTCCGACAGGCGATCTCCAAATGGATGCTGCGCCGAAAGAAGACGCAGGTGCTCAAGACGCTCAAGGGCAAACAGGTGCAGCCGCTGCAGTTGCAGCTGTCCGAAGACCTGCGCAAGCGTTATGACGCCGTGGCCAACGACGGCACGCTCTTGGCCCTGCCCAAGATCAGCCGGCTGCGCATGCTGCTCGAAGAGATCAAGGTCGACAGCATTGTGCAGATGGTCACCGAGCTGGCGCCCGAGGACAAATTCCTGATCTTCTGCGAATTCAAGGAAACCGTTCAGCTCTACCGCGCACGGCTCGCCGAACGGGGCATCAAGTGCGTGACGATGGTGGGCACCGACAGCGCGCGCAAGCGTCAGCGATCGGTGGAGCAGTTCCAGAACGACGAGGAAACCGATGGCTTCATCGGCACCACGGCAGCAGCCGGCGTGGGGACCACGCTGACCAAGGCCAACCACGTGTTCTTCGGTGGCCTGCCTTGGACCTCCGCCCTGAAGGTGCAGGCCGAAGACCGCGCCTACCGCATCGGTCAGCAGCGCATGGTGGTGGTGAAGCTGCCGCTCGCCCACGGCACGATTGATTTTGATGTGATGCAGTTGCTCATGAACAAGGACGCGATTGCATCCGAGGTGCTGGACGATCCCGAAGACGAGGAGCGGCTGGCAAGAGAGAAATTTGCGGCCCAGTTCGCAAAGATGGCGGCGTGACCAACTCACGCATTGCATGTGGGACCGGAGATCACCGGTCAGTGGAGATAAATCATGGCAGGTGAAGTTCTCGAACATCGTCAGATCGGCAATCTGGCCGCCGACCCCGAGATTCGCGAAGGCGGCGGCAAGGATCCCGTTGCTAGTTTCCGTCTTCTGACGACCCGTCGCTGGAAGGACCGCCAGAGTGGCGAAATGCGCGAACGTACGGACGGGTTCCGCTTCGAGATCTGGGGCGTGGCCGCGCAGAACCTTGCGCAGTATTGCAAGAAGGGCGACGAGTTGTATATCGAAGCCATTCCGATGGTGGACGCCATCGACGATGGCCAAGGTGGCACGCGTTACATCGAGAAGAAGCGTGTCACGAAGTGGAAGCTGCTGCGTCAGGCGGGCGGTTCCAAGGGTCAACAGAACGGCGGCGCGCCGCAGGACGGTTTCGAAGGCCACGGCGGCGGCGACGACCCTCGGGATGACATACCGTTCTAACAACATCATACTGTGATGTATTTACGCTGACAGGGCGACAGACGGGATACACCCGTCGCCCCTGTCGGTGTGCAGTAACCCGGCGTCACTGGCACCGCTGAATGCCACGGGATGCGAGGAGGGCAGCTAGTGTGCGGGGTCACACTGCCGCTCGGAATTGAGTCATCGGCATAGGCAAGGGGACAGGCGGGCCCACCCGCTGGCGAACTTGCCGACAGTACCGTCACGACACCGGGATTGAGGGATGGGGGCGACGCAACACGCGGGGGAAGCGTCGCCTCCCATCGTTTTCCATGATGCGCAGGCACGGACCTGCACAACTCTGGATACGACGTATGAACCAACCTGTACATGCCCCGCCTCTGCTCAAAGCGTTAGAGGCCGCACTGTTCGGCATGCCCACCGCGACAAAGGACAATCACGACATCCTGCGCACTGCTGCCACAGCCTTTCTCAATGACAAGGCCTTGTGGCAACGTATCGGGGAAAGCGATCGCTCCTCGGCGCTGGTACGCGTCCTGCGAACACTGGTCAACGACCCGCGCGGGCCCGGCTTTGAGATGCTTAATGAGTACGAGGAGCTATGCAAAACGATGCCGGAGGTCGACGGCGAAGACTGGCATGATTTCTGGGACGAAGATGGCCCGAGCGAGTATCACTTTCCGGCTCCGGTATCCAGACTCTCTGAGCTCACCCGCGACGAGGCGTTCATCCTCCGAAGTACCAAACTCGAAGGACCGGACTGGATAGTGGATCTGATGCAGCGCGTCAGTACCAATAACGAAGCGTATGCACCCATTCGCGATCTGGTGATGCGACGTCTCGATTGGGTGCGATCGTTGAATGACGCTGACTTCGCGCTTCCTGTTGCCGTACGCTATGGACGCATTCGCACGCCACGCGAAAACGCCGATCTACTTTGGTCATTCGGCGTTGAGGTTGGTCACTACGACGACGTTGCGGATGCCTTCCATGTGCGAGTGAATGCGAGGGCATATCGCGCGCTTCAGCCCTACAGCAACAATTTCCCGCTCGACGACCTGCAATTGTGGGATGACCACCATACCTTGTCGGACAGTGACAAGCACGATCCGGAGCTGCTGCAAGGCGCAAAGGCGTATCTCACCTTTCTCCTGCATTCGCATCACGGTGACGGAAGCGCTGCAACGCTCAGGTCTGGTAAGCGTGAGCACTGGCAGGAACTGCTGGAAGAGGTTATCGAGTTGCAGGTCGAGCACGCGGCAACTAGTTCGCTTCGCCGCCATACCGAAGGCCGTCCTGATGCCGCGCCGGCGCCGTGAAACCACTAGGAGATCCCAATGAGCCAACTATCCCGGCTTGACGTCCTGACGCTTGACCAATTGACGGCCCTCCGTGCGTGGCGACAAGGCCATGGCCGCAGCTGGCGTCGCGAGCTCATGGACCACTATGCCACCGGGCGGGATGCCAATTCGCCGGCGTTGCGCCAGATTCGCAACCAGCATATGGAGCTGCTGGCGGAGCTGACGTCTTCAGACTTCACGCTGCCGTTGACGGTGTACTACGGCACGGTTGCGTGCGATCGCGCCAATGGTGAGACTCTGCGTGCGATGGGTGTGGAAGTGGGCGAGTTTGACGATGAGGCCGCCAGCTTCCACGTCCGCGTCAACCGCCTTGCCCTGTCGGAGCTATCACAGCATGCGGCGGATTTCCCTGTCGTGCGCCTAACAGCGATCGACGACCATGCCGCCTTTCCGTGGGACCAAGAGGGTGGCGTGGAAACGGCGTCGGCCGACGCGCTGCGATCCTTCGCGGCAAAGGTCGACTACCTCATCCACACGCGCGAGCTGTCCCACAGCACGCGGGCGCCGGAGCTGAACTGGTTCTCGGACCGACTCGACGAAGTCAACGCCCGGCTGGCCAAGCTGCTGCCGGACGCTGTACAAGGCGTCGACACCGCACCGCGAACACCCGAAGCCACCAACAACCGGCTGGCCGTGGAGCCGATGTAAGGTCTGTCGTCAAGCGTCGACCAGTGAGCCCCGCAGATGCGGGGCTTTTTCTTTGCCGACAGCTTTCCATTGCGACAACGAATCGATTAATATCAACGGCAATGCCAGATTTCTATTTGGTTTTTGTATTTATGCGATTTACGCGCATAAATTAAATATTAAATAACGCGATGACTGCACCAAACTGCTATTACGGCACGGTCCGTGCCCCGGAGAGCGAGCGGGTCATGCTCGAAAGTCTTGGACTGGAAGTCGGCCGGCACCTACCGCAGGCCGGCGTCTTCCACGTGCGCGCAACGGCCGAGGCCAAGGCGGCACTGGACGACCTGCAGGCAGATTTTCCGGCGACGCTCTACCTGCGCGAGAACGATCACGAGGCGCTCAAGAGCGTCCTCAAGCTGGCTCCGGATGCTCACGGTGCTGAAATCGCTTACGCCCAGTACATGGCCAACGCGATCCCGCCGCGCACCGGTGGTCGCGAATACTGGGAGCACGTCGAAAGCGTGTACCGCGCGTCCGCAGCCCATGGCACTGTTGTTCCCCCGGAACGCAACGAACCACCGCCCGAGATGGTGCTCTACAGCCCCTCCAACAAGTGGATCGTTGCTGTCTTCGACGACGACGGCACGAGTCACGATTCCCACATTCGGGCTTGCATGGTTCGCCACCGTTACCCCGACGCGATTTTCATGACCTTCGACGCAGCCGAAAAGGCCATGGACGAGGCCTACCGCACGTCGCCCGAGACGATCTCCGCCGAAGACTTCGAGACCGCTTACCGCTGCGTGCCGCCGGTCCGATCGACCATGGCTGACGGCATGCATGTGTTCCGGCTCAGCGAGCTCTACACAAGCAACGTGGGAACGTGGTACGGCCGCCAAGGCGACCAGTGCTACCGATTCCGGGGCCACAAGGACATGGCTATCGGTGAGGTCGTGCAGAAGATCCGCGATGCGCGCAGTCTCGCGATCGCAGTCACTCCAGACAGCATCGCCTGAGCAGAGAGCGCTTATGCACCCCGACACCCCAGACACCGCCGCATGGACTCGCCTGCTGATCGTGGGCCAATTGCGCGTGCAACGCACCAAGGACGTCCTTCAGGTCGACGTCTTCGGCGACCGCCAGCAGAACACCTACGACGGCAACCGCCTGCAGCTTTTCAGCGGCGTCACCACGCTAACCCGGGCCGAGGAGTACTTCGGCGCAACGCTGGCGCAGCGCATCCACGAACTCCCTGCCTATCAGCGCGAGCTCTACGTTGGCGGCGAGCAACTGGCTGACGTCTCCGGCGCACTGGGGAAAGTGCTGCGGGGCGAGTTCTGGAACGAGCAGGGCTTCGCCCAACATGGCGTGTATGGCCCGATCCGCGCGGACAAGAGCGGGCGGGACTACCTGACCGGTATCGGCGTCGACCTGTGCCTCCCTGTTGATGACAGCGCCTTCCCGTCCGGTGCCACCTACGTGGCACGGGCCACGCTCGCGCAGTTGAGCGCATTGACCGAGCACGACATCGAATTCGAGCACCGGTTGACCGCGCTGCGCGGCTGCCCGCTACACATCGTGGACCCACAGGCCATTACGGCGGACAAGCTCGATGTCGCCACCGATGTGGCCCGGTTTTATCGTGCGCGCGCCGCCGATGCCGACGATCCTGCGGCCGCGCGTGCATGGGCCGACGCTGAGCGCCAATTACTGGACCATCGCAAGGTGCTGGGCAAGGCGTACGCCTTGATGAAAGCCTGCACAGAGCAGGGCGTCACCCTTTCCAAGACGGTCAAGGACGGCCGCACCCATTACACGGCCTTCAAGGGCTCCAGTCCGATCACGGCCGCGCTGGAAGACGAGCGTGACGTCTGGCAGGCAAGTGCCATGGCCTTGGGTATCCTGCAGCCGAAGGCCTCCCCGGATGACGTCAGCGAGCCCGTGACTGTGGTGATCGGCAATGCCATCCAGTCGCTGGCAGCATGTGCTGCCCACGCCCAACACATTGTTAACGAACGGGATGATGTTCCGGCCTTGATGCATCATGTTTACGCGTTGGAAGACGCGCGCCGGGAGGTCAAGTTAAACGGGGCACTGCTGGCCGAACGGGCCCAGAGGGACAGCGCGCTGTACGCTGTGATGTCGCACGCCGAGCGTGCCCTGTTCGAGGGTTACGCAGGCATCCGGACTCCTGTCAGTCGGCTTGCTACGCAAGGCGTCAACGACCTTCGCGTTGCGATGTCGCGGCTGGTGTATGGCAGCGGTGCTGACAGCTATGTCCTCACACCAAGGAAGATCATCGCGGACGATGAGTTGCGAAGCCTGAAGCAACAGTATCCCCGGACCGCGCCTGAATTGAATATCCTTGCACCGCTCTATGATTTCCATGGCAACCGCCACGAAGTCAGCACATCCAGCACGACACAGGTCGTCACCACGATGCAGGAGCACTATCACGTATGGGATCGCAAGACCGGCCGTAGCCTGATGGCGGGCTATGAGGGCACGCGCCTGTCCAATGCCTATCCTGTCCGCAACTCCGCACCGCCCGTGCAGCGGTCCGAAGACTCCCTCGCACCCTAATCATGACCAGTTCCCCGAATACAACGGCCACAGTCAGCATGGACGAATTGCTGATCGCACTGGAACGCGCTGGCGAGCCGACGACGGCCGCGTGCGCTGAGAGCTACCTCGCCATGCTGGCGGACCTTTCCATCGATGCCAACAAAGTGCGCGAGGACGCGGTCTATGAGGCGGTGCTGACCGCTAAACGGGAAGGGGCCGGCCTGCTTCCGGAGGGCACCTACCCGACCCTTGCGGCCTTCGAGCAGGACTACGAGCCGATGGGCGAGGTAGGGCTCGCGGCCATGGCGTACGCGGGCATGGGCAAGAGGTACTCGACCCATCACAAGTCGCTGCGCCAGATGCTCGCCGCGATCACTGACGAGGCGCGCGACGCGGCGCGCCTCAATCCTTACCGCGCGAGTGAGGTAAGCCAGTACACCGATCTGTCCTTGGCGAAACACTTTCTCGTGGACGCGGCGCGGGCCAATGCCAAATGGCTCGACAGCGTCCGGGGACCGTGGGCCGCGAAGCTGATCGACCAGTGCGCGCCGGGGGGCGAGGTCTCCCGTTACCCGCACATGCTGGCGGAGAGGGTCCAGCAGTTTGTCGAGCTGTCCAAGGGCTATCGCGCCCCGCGTGAGCCGGCACCACGCCGGCGTGCAGTCCCCGATAGCTCTCACGAACCCGCGTGAATAGCAGCGCGTGCCCCCTCCTGTTGGGGGGCAATCGTCAATTTGAGCCGTTTTCGGCATTCTTTTCGGCATCAAGATCACGGGCGCACGGTCGATAGTTTCTGCATGGCCCACTCCAACTTGCGAGTCGGCTCCGCCAACGTGAGCGCGTACGCGGACTGTCGCACGACGTCTCGGCGCAGATCCTAACCCTTGTGAGACCACGATCCCAATGCCATCATTAGTCGAGTGCTGGGCACATGCCATCCTGCGTCGCCGGTACAAGCGGCGCTTTCTTCCAAAGCAGGTACTACGGCGCGGCGCGCGACTGCTGGAGCTGGAATACGGCCCGGTCGCCTCGCTCCGCACACACGGGGATAGGCTCCCCTGACCACGAAACATGACCTACAACGTTGATTTGGTAAATGGATGCCGCGTGGTACGCGGACGCGTTGCCGCGCGCGAGCTGGCGGCCATGTTGGACGAATGGGCTGATGGCCAGCATTCGAGCGCGCCGCTCGATGAGATGGTGGCCGACGCGGGACTGGCCCGCCATTTTGGCGCCGTGGTGGTCTGCGGCACCTTGGGCGCGGTCAACGCGCTACGCACGCGACTGGAGCTCTGAGATGGTCTTCAAGATCAAGCTGGGGGCCAAGCCCACGGACACGGGAGCGGCACGCCAAGTCATCCATGCGCTGGAACGCATCGGCTTTCGCAATCCGCTCAATGAGCGCGAGCTGGTCTATGGCGGCGTGAAAGTCGAACTGTGGGCCGCCAGCGAGAACCGCCTGCGCATCAGCTCATTCGACGCGATGCGCCAACGGGTCGGGAACGGGACCCAAGGCCTGTTGCTCCTGACGGCTTTCGCCGACCTCTATGCATGCGAACTGGAGCTCGACGCCATTCCGTACGGCGGTCGCGACGAGATGAGCGAGAAGCGCCTGCGCGCGTGGTATGCGGATCGCGGCGACTTCTTGCCCGAGGTCGACAGCGAATCCGCGATGGTGCGAATGCCAGTGCCCGCTGGCAAGCATCCCGGCGTCTTCTATGGCGTGGCCTCGCCTGTCGGGCCAGCACTGACCGATGAGGTCCTGTATGCGTTAGGCGTGGAGGTGGCCCGCGCAGCGGACGGCGGCTTCGCCTTCCGGGCCGATAAAGACGCCTTGCGGGCGCTGCTGCCGCACACGGCGGACTTCACACTGCAAAGCCTGTCCTTCCGCTCGGACGACGCCGAAAAGCAATCGATCAGCGACATGACGTACGCCCGCAGAATGGCTGAACTGTCGTGCGTACTGTGGCGCATCGAGAAGGGCGAGGGCGACGCGCACGCTCTGCAACGCAGGCAGACCGAGATCCTGCACTGCGCCAAGGCCAGTACGACGGCCATCCTCAAGCGCGCCAGCGCCTCCCACACGCCGGACGCAGCGCCCTCGCCATGACGCCCGCCTGCCGGAATTCCGCTGGCGGTAGAAGACGAGTCCCAGTCCAATATTAATTTTTGCTTGACAGGTGCGTTTAACACCCCTCATGATGCACTCATTGAGTGTAACCACGAGATCAGCACATGGATGCCGAATCCCTTGCCACGCTTCATGCCAAGGTTCGCAAGCTTCCCCATTCGAAGTGGCAGGCAGACTATGCTTCCAATGGCCTTGAGCGTAGTCTCGCGCGCTTCGCCGCAGACTACGGAGGCGTCGATCTGACGCCGGATTTTCAGCGCGGACACGTCTGGACCCAGTCGCAGCAGGAACGCTACATCGAGTCGGTCTATCGCGGCACTGTGTCCTCGTCGTCCCTGCTGATTCAGTTCAATGCTCCGCATTGGGAAAACTGGGACTATCAGGGCGACTTGCCGCGTCAGATGCAATGTATCGACGGCCTGCAGCGACTGACGGCGGTCCGTGCTTTCATGGCTGACAAGATCCGCGCCTTCGGCTATCTCGCCAGCGAACTGAAGGGCAGTCCCTACGATCCGCATCGCCCGAACGTGATTGTGCTGAAATTTGCCGTGCACACGATGCAGACCCGCGCGGAGCTACTGCAGTTCTACCTCGACGTGAACGCGGGGGGGACCCCGCATGCCACGAGCGAGATCGAGCGGGTTCAGGGCCTGCTGGCACATGCAACGGACACGCGGCCGTCCGCCCAACACTGGATGCTCCTTCGCCATGACCGCATCTGACTCTCAAGGCCCGCGCTCGCGCCGGGCGAAAGTCGTTCGCGTGCGACCTGCGGGCGACGACCATCAGGTGGTGACCACGCACGGCGGCCCGGGTGTGTACCGCCGAGAGCCATGCGACGACTGCCCGTGGCGCAAGGACGCAGTCAACGTCTTTCCTGCGGAGGCCTTCCGGCATAGCGCCAGCACCGCGTATGACGCGGCACAGGAGACGTTCGCTTGCCACCAGTCCGGCAAGGAAAAGCCAGCCCTTTGCGCCGGCTTCCTGCTGCGCGGCGCCGAGCACAACCTGTCGGTGCGCATTCGTCTCATGACCGGCGACATCGCCGATGACGTGCACGATGGCGGCCATGCCCTGCATGACGATTACCGCGCCATGGCGATTGCCAACGGCGTCCCGCCTGACGATCCGGCGATCGCGCCGTGTCGCGAATCGAGCTATAGCGAGAGGGACGCCGATCCCGACGGAGACTGTGAGGAAGAGGAGGGCGAGCGATGACTGCCACGTTGCCCTATCCGAAGGGGGATCTGCGTCGACTGCTCTCGGTGCTGGGCGCAATCGACCGCCCGCAGGGTGCGCGCCTCTTCGAAATCGTGCAGGCCACCGGCCTCGACAAACGGACCGTATCCCTGCTGATCGAGCAGGCCGGCGCACAGGCCGGCGTCCAGATCACCCGCTCCGACCGGAGCTACCGCGTGTCGGACTGGGGGCCCATCCTGCGCCAGACCGGCGTCCAACTTGCACTAACCGGGGAGATCGTTCCCCGCCAGCTCGGAGAACAAACACTGTGAGACTCGTCTATACCGCCACAAGGGAACCGGTTGCCATCGACGACACCGTCACGACCTCGAAGGGGGATAAGGTCGTGGTCAAGGGCTTCATCAAGCCGCGCCACTCCGGCTCGACCGGCCGCGTGCTGGTCGTCTACGAAGGGTTCACCGAGCCTGCCGAGTACTACCCCAGCGTCATCGGCGCCGAATGGATCGACCGGGAAGACCGACCCGCCGACGCCTGACCCTTCAAACTCCCGCCTCACCGGCGTGCCGGCCTAGCCGGCCCCGCATCCCTTAATCCATCTCCGTGCCTTCACAGGCCGATCGGGATGGATTATCATCATTTCGTGTCTATTTGCGCATCAATTAATGGTTTTATATCCATTTCGATGCGATTTTAATATTTATTTTCGACGCGGAATGATGACGATCAGCACTGCCACCCCCACCGACTCGCGGGTATGGGTCCCGCATAACGACGACCAAGCGGTGCTGTTCGACGCTGAGGGTCGAAAACACGCTGTCCGCACTGGCACCGAAGTGTGCACGCTCGACGATCTGCTCGCCCGTATCGAGCACGGGGAGCGGGGCGACGACATGCCCGTGTTAATGGAAATGTTCGGGTGCCACTACGAGGAGGCTGCCGAAGCCGTATTCGAAGGCAACCACGTTCGCGCGAGGAGTTCCCTCCTGCGCGCGGCTACCACGCCGTGCGATTTCGTGTATGGCTGGGTCAGCACGAAGCCCAGCAATGGGGAGTTTCTGAAAACGCTCGGCGCCGAGGTCAGTGCCTATGACGAGCCGCACGGCCGCTACTACGTCCGGATCTCCAGCACCGATGCCATCGAGCTGCGCGAGATCGCCGGCGCCGAGAATGTCGAACTCACGCGGCGCACTTTCGATGTAGCGATTCCCTATGTGCCGGCTGGCTCGTCACGCGAGCACTTGCTAGGGGAAAAGGCGTTCGTCGCCTTCAACGAGTACCGCGACAACTTCAAGGCCACGACGTCCCAATGGGACGCGTGGGAACAGCAGCTCAAGGCCATCAAGGAACAGCTCGCCGTGCTTGACAATGCCCCTGCAGCGAGGACGCCCCGGCTCGTGATCGATGCGTTCGGCCCGGTCCCTGCACAACCACGCTGGGCTCAGGTCGACCTCACGCGAGCCTTTCTCGACCAGATCGGCGCCTTGCGCGAGCTGTGCGACGACAACCGTCTGCAGTCGGTGCGTGTCACGGGTGGGCCGGGTCGTTGGGACCGCACACGCGAATGGCGCCCGGACTTGCCGTCGTTGGTCGTGTCTCCCGGCGAATTCCACTTTACGGTCAAGTCCAAGCTCGACGACCAGACCGTGGAGACGGCACACGTGCCAATTGGTCGCCTGCTGCAACTCCTGCGCGAGGGCGAGGTGTGCAATGCCAACGACTTCCGTTGGCACGACGGCATGCTCTATTACGCCGACGACGACGCGGCGCCGCTGCTCGAAACGTTCACGAAACAGCTGGCCTCGGCAGGGCCGGCTAACCTTTCCCCGTCGCTGTAAGGACCCAGACCATGGCACCGATCTTCTACGGCACCATCACCGCGCATCCGAGCCAACGCGACATGCTTGAAAGCTTCGGCATCACGCTGGCGGGATACGACCCCGCGAACGGCGTCTTTCTGGCACGCGCAGACAAGGCGGCCGTGAATGCCCTGACGGATTTCGAGATTGATTTCCCACATCGGCTGTATGGCCGCATGGTGGACAGCCCGGCGATGCAACTACGTCCCGGCATGACGTTCGGCGATCTCGACGCGGAAGCCGCGTTCATCCGTTACCAGCAAGCGCAGAGCGAGCACGGCGAGCAGCGGCCTTGGCAAATGGCCGCCAACGCCGTGCAGGCCATGCGCGAATCTGTCACCAAAGCACGTGGACCCGAGACCATGCGCCTGTCGGGGAAGATGATTACCGCACTGATGCGATTGAATGGCAAGACCATCGAATCGCTGGCACGCGCCATGGGCATTACCCAGAAACGGGTCCGCGAGGTGCGCGAACGCGGCGTCGCCGGCGAAGGGTATGTGCTGGACTGGGTCGAAGCCCTGAGCGCCAGCGCAGCCGAGCCGAGCCAGCCGGTTGCGACCGCGCAGGCGCTGCTGGACCGCGTGCAGGTGGATCTGGCTCACCAAGCGGCGCTCTCCGATGACCAGCGACTCGATGCGATCAACGCCCGGGCGGACGCATACCACGACGCCGACCGGGCCGCCAAGTCGATCGACATCGAGGCGTGCGGCGACAACGTCAATGCACGGTTGGCTGTCACCCACCGCCCCTATCTAGTCCTCCTCGACGACGACGCCGTACGGACGTGGGCCGCGCTGGAGGCGCGTGAACTGAGTCTGCTCGACGCACCGCAGGTGCGCGAAAGCGCTGCCGTCACGCTGGCCGGTGTGATGCGTGCCAATCCGGACTTTTGTGCCCATTTCAACGAGACACACCCCGAGGCGGCCACGCTGGTGGGCACGCTCTGCAGTGACCACCAGCATCGGGAAATGACGCGCGAGGGCCGCAAGCAGGGCTTGAACCAGCCGCTGCGCCCCGACTGGGTAACGGCGAGCGAATTCACCGTCATCACGCGGCAAACGGCCTATAGCCGGGATGTCGTCAGTTACCCGGACGCGCAGCGCGCGGTACAGGCTCTGATGGCCGCCAAGCCCGAGCAGCGGCCATATCTGCTGGTCAACCACAACATGGCGCTGTATCGGCCCGGCGCCGCCGACGCCGTCCAGCTCACGCACAGCTGCTCCGAGCCGGTGCGGCAGGCTTACGCCCAGTTCGCCCTTGACCCTTCCAAGCTCGCCCATGCCATGGAGGAGGGCGCCCGTCGCAAGGACGTTGCGCTGTATGCGCCGGAGGAAGGGGTTTTCATCGGCGAGGTGTTGGGTGGCGGCTTCTGGTCCAACCTCGAAAATCTGGGCCTCACCACGATCTCCACCTTCCCGTCGGTACAGGCGGCGCGCGAGAGCGTGGCCACATGGATTACCCAACCGAAGGACGTCCGCTACGTATTCGTGGAAGCGGAGCCCGACGGCACGAGCACCATGCAGGCCTGCATGCGCGCAGGGCTCCCGGGCTGGGATATCACGCCGACCGATAGTCACGACGCCTCGCCGACCCTTCACTGAGCCCCGACCATGCACCAAGATTACAGCGGCTACTACGGCCTTATCCGGACCAACGCGAAGCACGCCGACATGTTGCAACGCCACGGCGTGACGCTCGGCCCCTACGATGCGGCGAGCTGCAGCTTTCCTGCGCACGTCAAGGGCGCGTCCTATGATGCGCTGGTCGATGTCGCAGCTCAGCAGCCCGGCACATTCACCCTCTCGATGGTCTACCGCCATCCCGCCAAGTTGCGGCTGGATCGATCGCCCGACGAGCTGGACGCCGAGACCCTACGTGGCGAGCTCGCCCTGAGCCGCTTCCAGCAGAGTGTCGACAGCGAGCCCGACTACTGGGCCACGCGCGCCACCCAGTGCGAGCGCGCATACGACACCGCCCTCGCGACCTGCGGCACGCTGGCACGAGTCGCAGCAGATGGCGAGATCGAGATCACGACCGGGTACTTTGGCATCCCGGAAGCCCCCGAGGACATGGTTACCGTGCGGGTGTACTTCGATCGTGACTACAAGGCGCACCCCAACCGCGCCATGGTGATCGAACGGTTGTGGCCCACCGCCCAACTGGAGGAACTGCTGGGCGCAGAAGCGGCACGGCGCGTGCAGGTCCAACTTGCAGCAGACACCCTGAACAGCAACGCCGTTTGCCTGCAGGGCGACGCGGTACCACTATACGGCGAGCTGGCCGAACGGGTGCTGGCGCGCGAGTGGGACCCAAACCTTGCCCGCAACTTCCCGGCCCTCGACCTGCTGTCGATCGGTGACGCGATGGCACTGGCCGCCCATCGGCTGGAGTTCCCGCAGCCAGCCATGCGCGACGCTGTTGCGCGCACCCGGCATGCGCTATGGGAGGCCAGCAGGAGCCTCGTGCATGAGTCGTACTTCAGTCTGGCTGAGCTTGCACGCTACGCGCCGCTCCTGATCCAAGCCCGCGAGCAATTGCGCTCGCAGGCGAGCATGGAGGCAAAGTGGGTGGGCGCTCGGCTCGATCACCTGCTCAATGCACGCACGCCGCTGCGTTTGATTGCCCAGCCCACCCCGGGCCACAGGTTCGTGCCCCGAGAGCACCGCTACGTGATCGCCCATCACGTGCCCTATGCCGCCGCAGTGCCGGGGACAGATATGGGCGAGCAAGACGCACGCACATCGTACTGGGGCATCGACAGTTGGAAAGTCACCAAGCGCGAGGCGACCACGTTTGGCCTACACGAGGCCGAGCAGGAGCTGCGTAGGCTGCTACCGCGCTGCCCCACGGCCCATCTCGTGCCAGCCGAGCCCCCAGCGCCACGCCCGGTCCGGCGCATGGCCGCGAGCGCGGATCTCGCGCTTTGACACTCACGCTCCTGCAACCTGATACCGCCTCGACACCATGAACTACTCTGGACATTACGGCACCTTCTACAACCTCACCGACGACGACTGCGAAAAGCTGGAGCGCCATGGCTTCGTGTTTGGCGCCCACGACGAACACGGCGAGCGGGATCCGGTGTTCGTGCCGCAGCACGCCAGCGGCACCCTGCAATACGTTCCAGAAATGCTGGAGAATCCGTTCCGATCCGGGCCCGGCGTCTGGTGGGAATTGCATCCCCGCCAGAGCGAGACGCTGCCTGAAGCCATCAACACCGACACGCTGTCGCTGGAAGCCCTGCGGGGCGAGACCGCCATGGCTCGCTTTACCGAACAGACCATGTCCGGCACCTTCGCCCCCGATCGCGACCCGGCATTCTGGTCGCGGCGCGCACAGCGCTGTCACGCGGCGTTCTGCTCCCGCCTGCAATCCATGTCACCACTGGTGCGTGTCGCGGCCGAAGGCGAGATCGAGCTGGCCACCGGCAAGCATGGGGCACCCGGTGAAGCGCCCGGCGCCATCACCATTCGCGTCTATCTCGACCGGCAAGCGGGCGAGCCTCTCGCCCGCGACATGGTCATCGAGACCGTGATCGCGCCCGAGGATCTGCACAAGCAGCTCGGCGCACGTGTGGCCACCGCGCAGGCCAAGCTGCTTGCCGCACCCGACGCACAGGTGTACCTGCTGGGCCGCCACATCCCGCTGGAAGGCGAGCTCGCCGAGCGCATTGGCCGGGCCGACTGGTCGCCGGCGCATGCGCATCGCGCGCCGCCCTTGCGGCTGATGTCGATCGACGACGCCATTGGCTGGGCCAAGAACTCGCTGCCGCACTTCAACTTCGCCGAGCAGGAAGGCTTGCCGAAGCAGGCCGTACTGAGCCTCTACCAAACGCAGGGTCGCACCGAGCGCGCACGGCGCCCCTCGCTGCAGGATGTGCTCGACGCGGCGCGAGCACTCGAAGACGCCAAGCTCATGCTGGAGCGCTCGCTCGACCTCGGGCGGCAGTGGCTTGCGCAGCGCCTCGGCCACGTGCTGGAGGCCGAGGCGCGCTTTGAACTCGCGCCGCCGGCCCGGCTCGCGGAGCAGTTCCGCACGAAGGATCAGCACTACGTCATCAGCATTGATGGACCGGGCAGCGCCAATCCCCGCCACCCGCAACCGACCGTGTACTGGACCGGGCAGGACTGGACCACGGATCTTGCGCTGGCCGGGCGCTACACCACCCGCGAGGCGTCGACCCTGCTGGAGGGCGCACTGCGCGCCTACCCGTTCGCTGGGACGGCCCGCCACGACGCGCTCGCCGAACGCGCGGCGTACACCGACACCCTGACGGGGTCACGCCACGATAAGGCCAATCGGCTATCATAAGCCTTGTGGTTATATAGACTGGCAAAGACATTCCCGTCAGTTATAACGATGGTCTAGGATTTTGCCACCGTCCTCGGCTAGACTGGCTGGCCCTTCAGCGATTGCCGAGATCCTGTATGGCCACCGTCGAGCGTACCGCTTACCCGCGTTTCCCGAAGGTTTTCTCCACCAAGGCGTGGCCACGCGGCGAAGTGACGAACCTTCCGCGTTGCGGGGCAGCAGGGAGTGACCACGAGCTCATCCGAGCGAGCGGCACGAACCGTTTCCGGCCATGCGAAAAGGGGCGGCTAAGCTACAGGCGTGCTACACGCCGGATGCCGAGGAACTGGAGTGGGCCACCCGTTCAACCCGTGGACAAGGTCCACGACTTGGCTTGCTGGTGCTGCTGAAGGTCTTCCAGCAACTGCATTACTTCCCCAACCTGGACAGCATTCCCGTCGTCGTGATCGACCACGTGCGCGCCAGCGCTGGTCTGGCGCCGGATGCCGCGTTTGGCTATGACCGCAAGCTGTCCCCCACGCTGTACCGGCATTACACGGCGGTGCGCGAATTTCTTGGCGTCCAGCCCTATATTGGCACCGATGCCAACGAGGTCACGATTCGCGCCGCACGCGAAGCCGCGGAAACGATGGACCAGCAGGTGGACATCATCAACGCCACCATCGATGCGCTGATCCTCCACCAGGTCGAGCTGCCAGCGTTCTCCACCCTGGACAACATTGCCGAGCAGATTCACACCCGCACGCAGACCGCGCTGTTTCGACGCGTCGCAAGGCGCTTGTCGGATGAGGAGCGGCAGCGGCTGGACCGGCTTCTCACCCGGGAATTCACCAACCGCCTGACCGCCTACAACAACATCAAGCGCCACGCGCGCCGCCCGTCACGCAAGCATCTCAGCCTGCTCATAGAACACCTGACCTTACTCGATGGTCTTGGCGATTTCTCTCGCGCAATCGCAGGCGTGCCAGCCTCGAAGCTGCGCTCGCTGGCCAGCCAGGCCATGAGCCTGGACGCGGCCAATCTACGGGAGATCCTGCCTGAGAAGCGCTACACACTGATCGTCGCCTTGCTCAACCATATGCGCGTGCGCACCCGCGACGATCTCGCGGAGATGTTCATCCGTCGCATGGGCGCCATCCACAAGCGGGCGCGCGACGAGATGGAGCGCATCCAGTCCCGTCAGCGCGCGCAGATGGAGAAGCTGGTCATCTTGCTCGATGGCGTAGTGGATATCGTCGCCGATGGCCAGGACGATGCGCTGATCGGCCGGCAGGTGCGCCGCTTCCTCGCGCCGTCCGGCGACCTGGAGCCGCTGCGCGAGAGCTGCGCCGAGGTGCGGGCCTTCAGCGGCAACAACTACCTGCCGCTGCTATGGCGGCATTTCCGTGCGCACCGCTCGGTGATGCTGCGCCTGGCGCAGGTGCTGGAATGGGAGTCGACCAGCCAGTCGCGCACGCTGCTGGCGGCACTTGCGGTGGTGCTGGACAATGAATCCCTGCATCGCGAATGGATCGCCGCCGACGTCGACGTGAGCTTCGCCTCGGAACGGTGGCGCAAGCTGGTGCGCCGCCCCCACGACCAGGGCGCCCCCACCAACCGGCGCTACCTGGAGCTGTGCGTGCTCTCGCATATGGTCAACGAGCTGCGTTCCGGCGACTTGTGCGTGGTGGGATCCGACGCCTTTGCCGATTACCGGGCGCACCTACTGCCCTGGCGGGAATGCGAACGGCGCCTGCCCGAATACTGCGCCAAGCTGGACATGCCGACCAACGCGCAGGACTTCGTGGCGCATCTACGCCAGTGGCTGGCCGACACGGCGCGTACGCTGGATGCCAGTTTTCCCGACAAGCGCCAGCACGTCACCATCGGCCAGGACGGGGAACCCGTGCTCAAGCGGACGATCGCCAGGGAGATCCCGGCCAGCGCGATCGCCCTGCAACAGGCGCTGATCCGGCGCATGCCGACGCGCAATCTGCTGGACGTGCTGGCCAACATCGAGCACTGGACCCACTTCACGCGGCACTTCGGCCCACTCTCCGGCAGCGACCCCAAGATCCGCAATGCGGCCGAGCGCTACCTGCTGACCATCTTCGCCATGGGCTGCAACCTGGGGCCCACCCAGGCCGCCCGCCATATGGGGGATCGGGTCACGCCGCACATGATGTCGTTTGTCAACCGTCGGCATCTGAGCCTGGAGCGTCTCGAAACCGCGCAGCGGGAATTGATCGAACTGTATCTGCGGCTCGACCTGCCTAAGCACTGGGGGGATGGCAAGACCGTCGCGGCTGACGGCACCCAGTACGACTTCTACGACAATAATCTGCTGGCCGGCTACCACTTCCGCTACCGGAAGATGGGCGCGGTGGCCTACCGGCACGTGGCCGACAACTACATCGCGGTGTTTCGGCATTTCATTCCGCCCGGCGTGTGGGAAGCCATCTACGTGATCGAGGGTCTGCTCAAGGCCGGCTTGAGCGTCGAGGCCGATACCGTGCACGCCGACACCCAGGGCCAGTCGGCCGCGGTGTTCGCCTTCACGCATCTGCTGGGCATCAAGCTGATGCCGCGCATCCGCAACTGGCAGGATCTGAAGCTTTACCGTGCCGATGCCGATACCAAATACAAGCACATCGACCGGCTGTTCTCGGACACCGTGGACTGGGACCTGATCGCCTTCCACTGGCAGGACCTGATGCAGGTCGCGCTGTCGATCCAGGCCGGCACCATCTCTTCGCCGCTTCTGCTGCGCCGGTTCGGCTCGGAAAGCCGCCGCAACCGCCTGTTTCTGGCGGCGCAGGAACTCGGCAAGGTCGTGCGCACGGCGTTCCTGCTCGAATGGATTGGCAGCCGCGAACTCCGCCAGGAGATCACCGCCACTACCAACAAGATCGAGTCCTACAATGGCTTTGCCAAATGGTTCTCGTTCGGCGGTGACGTGCTGGCCGAAAACGACCCCGACGAACAGCAGAAGCGCCTGCGCTACAACGACCTGATCGCCTCGGCCGTGATTCTGCAGAACACGGCGGACATGATGCAGGCCCTGCGCGCGATGGTGAAGGAAGGGATCAAGGTCGACGTGGCCGACATTGGCTTCCTGAGTCCCTACCTCACCAGCAACATCAAGCGCTTCGGCGACTATAAACTCAACCTGGAGCGGGTGCCGGAAGCCTGGATTCGCGACAGCCTCTTTGCCGGTCCCGCCCATTCCGTCCGCAAGCCTCGCCATGCCTGACATCGATACACCTTACGGCAGGGTCGACGCCGAGGCGTTGCAAGCGCTTCGGGACACGTTCGACACGACCACCATCCTGCGCGTGGTGGACCAACTCGATGCGATCCGCGCGCGTTGCTGTGAGCCAGCCGGGCTGCGCGACGATCTGCTGTGCTTGCACGGCATGGCACATACTCTGATCAACGGCGCCGCATTGTCGTATCCAACCACTGGCCCGACCCTCGTGGACCAAGCCGAGGCCATCATAGAAGAACTGGACGACTGGATCTTGCTCCTCAAACGCGCCGTGCAAGCGCTGCGCCCGCTGGAGCCGCTTCGCCCTCGCGACGATAGCTGACTCGGCCAGGTCGCTTGCCCGTCGAGACGGCGCATGTGAGGCCGGCTGCGACGATGCGGCAGAACAGAAGCGGGAACGAGCCGGGGCAGCGTAGCCGCGTCCACTACGCCTTTTGGCGCACTTATCCTGCTTGCAGCGATGCGATCAGCGGGCAGGATACGTTGCCCTGCCGGGCATGGCAGGCGCACACCAGCTCAGACAGAACGGCCTCCATGCGTGTCAGGTCGGCAAGCTTTGCGCGCACGTCGTTGAGCTTGTGCTCGGCCAGGCTACCGGCCTCCTCGCAATGGGTGCCATCCTCCAGCAGGAGCAGTTCGGCGATCTCGTCCAGGCTGAAGCCCAGCCGTTGGGCCGCTTTCACGAACCGCACGCGCGTCACATCCGCATCGCCATAGCGGCGGATGCTGCCATAAGGCTTGTCCGGCTCCGGCAGCAGCCCCTTGCGCTGGTAGAACCGAATGGTTTCGACATTGACCTCGGCCGCCTTGGCGAAGGCGCCGATGGTCAAATTCTCCAAATTGCGCTCCATCCCGCTTGACTCCGTACAAATGTACGGAAGTAAGCTTACGTTATCCCTTCCCGATTCGAAAGGACCAGCGCATGTTGAAACCGCAACACGGGCGCCGCGCCCTCTTGGCCGGCGGGCTGGCCGCCATCCTCGCCTCCACCTGCTGCCTGGGGCCGCTGGTCCTGGTGGCGCTCGGTTTCAGCGGGGCCTGGATCGGTAACCTGACCGCGCTGGAGCCATATCGGCCCCTGTTTATCGGCACGGCGCTAGTGGCACTGTTCCTCGGCTGGCGGCGCATTTTCCGCCCGGCGCAAATCTGCAAGCCGGGCGAGGCCTGCGCGATCCCGCAGGTACGCGCCACCTACAAGCTCATTTTCTGGGTCGTCGCTCTGCTGGTTCTGGTTGCGCTCGGATTTCCCTACGTGATGCCATTGTTCTACTGATCAGGAGTTCGCCATGAAGAAGCTGTTTGCCGCCCTCGCGCTCGCTGCCGTCGCTCCCGCGTGGGCCGCCATGCAAACCGTCACGCTGTCCGTGCCGGGCATGACTTGCGAAACCTGCCCGATCACGGTCAAAAAAGCGCTCTCCAAGATCGACGGCGTGAGCAAGACCGATGTGAGCTTCGAGAAGCGCCAGGCCGTCGTCACCTTTGACGATGCCAAGACCGGCGTGCCGAAACTGACCAAGGCGACCGAGGACGCGGGCTATCCGTCCAGCGTCAAGCGGTAAGCCCCGCAGCGAACACGAGAGAGAGGCCATGGGACGGATCACGCGCGTGGTCAACAAGGCAGGGGCGCTCGGCGGCATCGTCTCGGCGATGGGTTGCGCAAGTTGCTTTCCCGCCATCGCCGGCCTGGGCGCGGCCATTGGCCTGGGCTTCCTGAGCCAGTACGAAGGGCTGTTCATAAGCGTCCTGCTGCCGGTGTTCGCTGGCATCGCGCTGCTCGCCAATGCCACCGCCTGGCTTAACCATCGGCAGTGGCAACGGACTGCGCTCGGCGTGATCGGCCCAATTCTGGTGCTGGCCGCGGTGTATTTGACGGTTGGCTGGCGCAGCGAGGCGCTGCTCTATGTCGGCCTGGCCTTCATGGTCGGGGTATCGATCTGGGACTTTGTCTCGCCGGCGAAGCGCTGCGGGGCACCGAACGCCTGCGAACCCCCGGCCAAGCGCGGCTGACCGCGTTGGCCGCTGCCGAGATGAACAAAGGAACTGTGGCATGACCCACTTGACGATCACTGGAATGACCTGTGACTCGTGCGCCGTGCACGTCAAGGATGTCTTGGAGAAGGTGCCCGGCGTGCGGTCGGCGGTCGTGTCGTACCCGAAAGGCATGGCGCAAATCGACACCGAGCCCGGCATGTTGCCAGATGCGCTGGCTGCCGCCGTGGCCGGACTTGGCTACCAGGTCATGCTCGCCGAGGCCCCGCCGGCGGAAAAGCGCGGCAGCCTGCTCGACACGGCCATAGGCTGGCCAGGCGGCGGCGACAAGGGCGCGGACCATGCTAGCGCCCTGCGCATTGCCGTCATTGGCAGCGGCGCCGCCGCGATGGCGGCGGCACTCAAGGTCGTCGAACAAGGCGCGCAGGTGACCCTGATCGAGCGCGGCACCATCGGCGGCACCTGCGTCAATGTCGGCTGCGTGCCGTCCAAGATCATGATCCGCGCGGCCCACATCGCTCATCTGCGCCGCGCAAGCCCGTTCGACGGGGGCATCCAGGCCACGCCACCGGCGATCCTGCGCGAGCGCCTGCTCGCCCAGCAGCAGGGGCGTGTCGAGGAGCTGCGCCACGCCAAGTATGAGGGCATCCTGGCAAGCACCCCGTCCATCACGGTGCTGCGCGGCGAGGCCCGCTTCCAGAACGGCCACACCCTGAGCGTGCGCCTGGCCGAAGGCGGCGACCGCGAGGTGGCCTTTGACCGCTGCCTGATCGCCACTGGCGCCAGCGCGGCCGTGCCGCCGATCCCCGGTCTGCAGGACACCCCGTACTGGACCTCGAACGAGGCGCTGGCCAGCGACACCCTGCCCAAGCGGCTGGCCGTGATCGGCTCGTCGGTGGTGGCCGTGGAGCTGGCACAGGCGTTCGCTCGACTCGGCAGCCAGGTCACGATTCTGGCACGCAGTACGCTGTTCTTCCGGGAAGACCCGGCCATCGGCGAAGCCGTCACGGCCGCCTTCCGGGCCGAGGGCATCACGGTGCTGGATCACACGCAGGCCAGCCAGGTGGCGCACGCGGATGGCGAATTCGTGCTCACCACCGGGGGCGGCGAAATCCGCGCAGACCAGTTGCTGATCGCCACCGGCCGCGCGCCCAACACGCGTGAACTGGCACTGGAGGCGGCGGGGGTGACGGTCAACGCGCAGGGCGCCATCGTCATCGACCGTGGCATGCGCACCACCGCACCCCACATCTACGCCGCCGGCGACTGCACCGACCAGCCGCAATTCGTCTACGTAGCGGCGGCGGCCGGCACCCGCGCGGCGATCAACATGACCGGCGGGAACGCAGCGCTCGATCTGAGCGCCGTGCCGGCGGTCGTCTTCACCGACCCGCAGGTCGCCACCGTGGGCTACAGCGAGGCGGAAGCGCACCATGACGGCATCGAGACCGGTAGCCGGCTGCTCACGCTCGACAATGTGCCGCGCGCGCTCGCCAACTTCGACACCTGCGGATTCATCAAGCTGGTCACCGAGGCCGGCACTGGCCGTCTGATCGGCGTGCAGGCGGTCGCACCGGAAGCTGGCGAGCTGATTCAGACGGCGGCGCTCGCAATCCGGGCGTGCATGACTGTGTTGGAACTGGCCGATCAGTTGTTCCCATACTTGACGATGGTCGAGGGGTTAAAGCTCGCCGCGCAGGCCTTCTCCAAGGATGTGGCCCAGTTGTCCTGCTGTGCCGGATGAGGTAATGACCGTTTCGAGGACCCGCTTTGCGGCAGGCCTAAAGCACTGGCGACTCGTTACATTGTCCGCGACCGTCCCACGCAGTGCGTCCTGCTGTCTGCTGATGCCAAGCCACTAACGAAAGACGATGCACGACTCAGTGCCCCCGGCTATCGTTGTTCAACAGCGCGTCCAGGCGGGCCACCTCATTTCCTTTCATGATTCTCCTGCGGCGCGATCCTCACGGCGGGCGCTTCGGGTCGCCATCGACGTGTTCCAGTGCAGCCAGGATCGGGCAGTCGTCAACCGATCGCGTCCCATCGGGGCATTCGGCGATCAGCCGGTCGAGTGCGGCGGACATGGCCTGCATGGCGCGAATCTTGACGGCAAGCTGGAGCTTCTTCTCGATGGCGCGCCGCCGCACATCGGCGCAACAGGCGCTGTCGGCCTGGCGCAAGTGCAACAGCTCGCGGATTTCCGCCAAGACGAAGCCGCACGCTTGGGCGTGCTGGATGAAGCGAATACGCCGCACAGCGTCCTCGCCATAGAGGCGATACCCGCGCTCGGTCCTGCTAGCGGGGGCAAGCAGCCCTTCGCGCTCATAATAGCGAAGCGCGTCAGGACTGATATCGCCCGCTTGCGCCAGCTTGCCTATGGTCAGCACGGCGTCGCATCAAGGCTGGCCAAGACCGGCGGCGCGCAGGCTCTGTTCATCCACGCCGCGGCCGGCGCAGCAGCCGGCGAGCTGACCGTCGATCGCCACGGCCGGCACCGAGCGTACCCCGAGTGCCTGGGCGCGCTTCACCACCTCGATGTCGTGCATGTCGAGTACCGCGACCTCGCAGGACGGGCAGGCCAACTCTTGCACCAAGGCAACCACCTCCGCGCAGACCGGGCAGCCGGCGGTGAACACCTCAACCTTTCGTTTGGCAGTCATTTGCGGGCTCCTTTCCACATCGGTGACGCTGAGGGCAATGCGCATGCAACCGCCCCGTCACGATCAGGATAGACCTTGAAGCTAACTCCAGAGTCAAGCCCGATTTCCCGCTTCGCCGGGCACTACGGTCAGCCGCGAATCCAGCCCAACGCGACAGGCCTTAGCCAGGATGGATGCGCCGATATAGGCGCTCAGCTTGGTAGGAAATGAGCGCGCCCGCCGCGCGCCACGGTGGAGTCACAAGCCACCCAACCGCGGCGTCCCGCGCAGCGATGACATTTTTATGTGTGCAGCCGGCGGTAAGCTGAGGCGCTTCGCAGTCAGCCCGCGCCTCCATTGGCATGGCTCCACTTGTCTGACGCTTTTACGGCGCCACGGACGCGCCAATCAATCGCGACAGGGCCTCGCGCAAATTGCCCGCAGCGGGGCACTCAGGCACACCGTGGCGCTGGGCAAGAAACGCCGGATCGTTGTAACTAACCCATGTCCGTCCGTCGGCGTCCGCCCATACGAGTGCCTTCAACGGCAGGTCTATGCCGATCGATTGCGCGCATTCCATCAGAGGCGTGCCACCCTGCGCATTGCCGAAAATCAGCAATTCAGTCGGCCGCAGCGATTTGCCGATCTTCGCCGCGCCTGCCGCATGGTCGATGCGCGCAAACACGGTCAGCCCTCGCTCCTTTACCGCTGCTTCAAGCTTGTCCATGGCCGCCCTCGGCGCCAACGGACTTCGAACGGTGACCAAGCCATCGGCAGCATGCAGGGGCATGGCAAGTGACAGCAGCAGGGCCGGCAGCAACCAACGCAGAGCTTTCATGCGGTTCTCCTGTAGAGGAGTCATTACTGTAACGGCAAAATGGCCCTTGGTGCCTTCCGGCACACGCGAAATTGGCGGGGTCCGTTTAAACGACATCGCCACATACGCCGCAATTTGGCGCCGTCACAGCGGTACCTAGTCCTCAATCCCGAAGCGGGTGACCGCATCGCACTAACCGCTGCTTGGTGCATGGCGCTTCACTCGCAGGCCTTCGAATTTAGCGTCCGGACTTCGTCGATGCGGCAGGCATACGTCACCTATTCAACGCAGGCGTCTGTTTGGGGGACTCTGTTTCGCCTCCTGTGGTCTCGCTTGTGGGCTCAGCTGAGGGAGGAGATCCGCAGGTGCGGCTATCTCATTGGCTGAACTGGTTGCGGCCTCATAGGGAACGCGGTTTGGCCCAGAGCCGGAAACCTTTTCCGCGTTGCGAGCGAACTTTCAGATAGAGAGGCTTCGGACGGCTTTAGATGTGCCAATGAGGGAGCGAAAGATGGGCGCCAAACATATCCTCTGCACTGCGAGTGTGCTGCAGATGGAAACCCTTGGACCCGATCTTGCAGCAGCGAAGACGGGCTCCTCCAACGCGTATGCGGTTGCGCTGGGCCTGTCCCCGCCCGATGCAATCGCTGGCGACGCTCAGGCACGCGCGCCCGTGCAAGGACGGCGCGCGTGCCTGTTCGGTAGGACAGGCTGTCAAGCCTTCAGGCTACGCAAGCGCAGTTGGCGACGGCAATCAATCTGGCTGCCGGGGCGAGTCCGGTTATTTCGCCGCGTCGAACCCGGCTGCGGCACGCACGTTCCATTGGCGCCTGGGCTGGCGGTCGAAAAGAAGGGAAAGCGTAGATGGAAAGCAACGCGGCGATGATCCCCGCTGGGCGTTCCACCTTGCGTGAAACGCCGACGCTGCCCGGGCAGGTGGTTCTGGTGCTACAGGGCGGTGGGGCGCTGGGCAGCTACCAGGCGGGAGTCTACCAGGCGCTTCACGAAACCGGCATTGAACCGGACTGGGTCGTTGGCACGTCGATCGGTGCCATTAACGGGGCCATGATCGCCGGAAACCGACCAGCGGAACGACTGGACTGCTTGCGTCGGTTCTGGTGCGGCGTGACCCGCTGCGGCTTGTCCCCACTGATCGGCCCTTATTCCGCTGCCGGCGACACCTTCCACAAGCTGACCGTGCTTATCAACGGTCTTCCGACTTTTTTTGAGCCACAGCCCAGCGCATGGCTCAGCCCACACGTTTGGCTCGGCGCCGAGGTGGCGGCGTACTACTCGCCGGCGCCGCTGCGCGCATCTCTCGCCAAGCTCGTCGACTTCGCCTACTTGAACGAGAATCACATGCGGCTTACCGTGGGCACGGTGAATGTGCGTAGCGGCAGCCTGCGCTACTTCACTAACCGCGACACCACGCTCGGCCTGGAGCACGTGTTGGCCTCCGCCGCCCTTCCACCAGCATTTCCGGCCGTGCGTATCGATGGCGAGAGCTACTGGGATGGCGGCATCTATTCCAATACACCGATTGAGGTGGTGCTGGATGACAGTCCCCGCCGCGACTCGGTCATTTTCGCGGTGCAGCTATGGCCTGCGGAAGGTCCAGAGCCACAAACGATCTGGCAGGTTATCAGCCGGCAAAAGGATATTCAGTATGCCAGCCGAGTGGAGAGCCAAATGGCGCGGCAGCGCCAGATTCATCGATTGCGGCGAGTCATTCGCGAACTTGCCCAATACATTCCACCGGGCGAGCGTGAATTGCCGGCGGTCAAGGAGCTATTGCAGTGGGGTTGCGGGACCACGATGCAAGTCATTCAACTGAAGGCGCCTAGGATGGACGGCGACGATTACGCCAAGGACTTCGATTTCAGTGCCGCACGGATGCAGGCGCGTTGGGAAGCCGGCTACCGCGCCACCGCGCGGATGCTCGAGCTTGCCCCTTGGGAGGGCAAACTGGACCCTGTCGAGGGTATTGGCGTGTACGAACTCGTGCCGGCTCCCTGACCCGCATCTTGATGAAAAATGTTGCGAATCCCGGCCGACTCTCTCTACGTCCAATTTGGAAGGTTGGCGTTCACTGTTTCCGCGTCCTGTCGGTGCCAAACCAATGCCAGGAGGTTATCGCAAATGCCCCCGATCGCCGAGGTCATTGCCCCGTTTTCCCGCTTCCCCGGCTGGCTGCTGAGGTTGGCATGCATTATCGCTATTGTTTGCAGCAGCCCCGCTTGGTGCAGCAATCGCTACGCCAATGGTTTTGACTTGCAAGGCGCTTTGGTCCCTCAAGACGACATCGTCAATGGCGGGCCGCCGCGCGATGGGATCCCGGCGCTGATCGCGCCACGCTTCGTGGCCGCGTCTGAGGCGACGTACCTGAGGCCCGACGACCGCGTCCTCGGCGTGTTGTTGAACGGTGTGGCGAAGGCCTATCCTGAGCGCATTCTGCTTTGGCACGAAATCGTCAACGACGAGTTCGATGGTGAACCGCTGGTTGTAAGCTTCTGCCCACTGTGCGGCACAGGTGCTGCGCACTCGGCCAGCGTTGATGGCAAGCGATTGACTTTTGGCGTGTCCGGCCTGCTCTATAACAGCAACCTGCTGCTGTACGACAAACAGACACAATCACTGTGGTCGCAGATGCTCGGCAAGGCGATAGCGGGTCCGTTCAAGGGCACCGCGTTGAAGGATTTCCCGATCACTCATACCACATGGCAAGCATGGCGGAAGGAACACCCACGCACTGTGGTGCTTTCCGAGCGTACCGGCTACCGGCGCGACTACGGCTTCAACCCTTACTCGGACTACCTGACTAACGCCCTGGTGATGTTCCGCGTCAGCCAGGAAAGCCACCGTTTCCACCCCAAGGAATGGGTGCTCGGCGTGGAGGCGGACGGCACCTACAAGGCCTACCCGTTCACAGAACTTGCCAAGGCTGGCAATGTGGTGCGTGACCGGGTGGGCGGCAGGCTCATCGAAGTTCGGCTCGATGCGGCAACCTGGTCGGCAAGCGCCTCTTCCGACGGAAAACCGTACCCATCGCAGACTGCCTACTGGTTCGCCTGGTTCGCTTTTCACCCACGCACCGACGCTTACCAAGCCCCGCCGGCCACACGAAGGTAACGAGCTTCAAATTGAAGACCGATCATCGCGGCATGGGAGATACTGGCAACGGTCGCCCCGCGAGCCAAGGCAGTGCACGCACTTGGCGTCCGTGCCGGCAGGTAGTGCCGCAGCGATTGCGCGGACTGCCGGACGTCCGATCTCTGCCGCCGTTTGCCGTCTCGATGCGGACGACTGACATGGATCGCCATCCTTCAGTGCTGGCTGCGAAGAGGCGATCGAAGCTGTCAAACGGCCGGCCTGCCCGAAGTGCCAAGTTACTGTTCTCGACATAAACGACATTGTGGTCGTCTAGGGTGCCCAGTCTCTCGCCGTTCGCTCGGTGCCCGCCGTGGCGGTCGATGGCCAGCTTGCCACGTGCTGCGCCTACCTCGGCTTCGAGGAAGCATGAACGGCTTCAAGTTCGGCGACACGGCAGAATTCGACGCGCCATGGCAGTACCGCCTCCTGCACCGCCCGCAGCGTGCCGGGATTCCTCTTCGGTGTGCTCGAAGCCAACCTTATCCACAGCGGAAGGAACCGCATGCGGGGCGCAGCCGGTCCCAATCCTAGGACGTGGCGACGCCGCGACAAAGTAATCGTCGAAATTGATGCAGACAGCCCCCGGGTCAGCTTGTGACGCGGGGGCTCTGGAACGCTTCGTCCTTCAAGCGACCACGCTGGCCGTCAGCTCTTCGGGCTAAGCCGCTTCACCGTCTCGCTCGTTGTCCACACCGCATTGGCCATGAAGCGGAAATTGGTGATCGCTGCAAGGTAGCCGTCGCCTTCGGGAAGGATTGCCGCCGCCGTCGCATCGCGTACCACGGCGACCTCGAAACCTTGCTCCAGCAACTCCCGAAGATGCGACTCCACGCAGAGGTTAGCAGACATCCCGGCCAGAATCACTTGGTCAACACGGTGCTTGCGCAACTGCAGCACGAGATCGTTCTGCTGCGGGCCATAGACCTTGTGGGGAGAAGCAATGATGGTCTTGTTATCGAGGATGTACGGCTTGTACTCCGGCATGAAATCAGCCCCGGAGTTGTCAAAGGCGTCCATGGTATATGGGCCGCGCCGTTTGAACATGCCGACCTTGTGCATCAGCTTCTCGATTGCGCCCTCGAATCTCCAGCCGCCGTCCGAGGGGTAGTAGTAGTGCGGCGAGACAGCTACGGTAATATTGGCCTTTTTTGCGGCCGCGAACAGCCGGCCTATGTTTTCCACGGTGTTCATTTGTCTAACGCTTTGGCCGACCGCGCCCCAAACAACGCCCTTCGGGCTGAGAAAATCAATCTGCGGATCAGTAACCACGAGCGCCGTGCGTGACAGATCAAGAGTCATGTCTGATGGTGGCAGCATCGGCTTGTCTGGATCAGCATATTTATCCGCCCCCTCGCGCTCCTGAGTGGCCGCAGCCAAAGGAACAGCCATTGTGGCAGCCGTGATGGCCGCCCCTGCCTTGAAGAAGCTACGGCGACCGGTGTCGACAGGCGCCTCGTCGGCGGGATCGGGATGGTGTGAGCATGAGCACGACATTCGATTTCTCCTCAAGTTGAACGCTGTGGCCTACAGGCTGGGCGCTGCAGGGAAATCCACGGGCGCCTGGTGCACTCGCTGGAAGACATTGGCAAACACAGTCTGGGCTGCCTTTAGCAAGGCCTCGGTAATTTGCGCATCGCTAAAGCCGGCCACTTTGACCGCTGCGACGTCCTCGTCACTGATGCGGCGATCCGGGCGAATCGCCCGGATGACGAATTGCACGAGGGCTTCGAGTCCAGGTCGTTTGCTCGTGCCGCGACGAATTTCGATCGTTTCAACCTCCGACAAGCCCGCGTTCTTGGCTAGCAAGGTATGGGCTGCCAGGCAGTATTTGCAGTCGTAGACCTGGCTGACGGCTAGGGCAATCGCCTCCTGGTTCAACGTGCCGAGTTGGCTATCGTTAAGCGACGAGTCGAGCTGAAGGAAGCTTTGCAGCGCGGTCGGGCTGTTTGCGATGCCCCGATGGATATTAGGGACTGCCCCAACCGCCTGGCGGATGGCGTCGTACAGTTCCTTTACCGCCCCGGACGCCTGCTCTGGCGCCACTGCATTGAGTCTGGTCATCTTCAATCTCCATGGTTAGAAATGAGAGACCTCCAGCGGAGTCTTATCCCGCTGTGGCCTGCTTGTAAGATATTGCGTACCATGGAGACAATCGATGTCAAAACGTCTGGAATTCCTGTCCACTCGTCTAGATTCCACCCCATGGATGTACTTACAGACATCACTCACACAATGCGTCTGAAGGGCGGCGTCGACTTTCGGTGTGAATTTTCCGCCCCTTGGGGCCTGGAGATGCAATCCGGGCCGGTCGCCCGTTTTCACATCATCGTCCGCGGTAATTGCTGGTTGAAAATGGCGGACCAACCCGAATGGGTTCCGCTCCACGCTGGAGACCTAGTGGTCCTTCTTCATGGCACAGGCCACAGCCTGGTCGATGCGCCGGGCAGTTGTGTTATTCCCGCGGACTCAGTGCCTCGTCCGGACACCCCGGGCGATTTCATCTCGATCGAAGCGGGCGGCGGCGGCCTACCGGCCACCGTGCTTTGCGGTCACTTCGAATTCGATAGGGAACAAGACAACTATCTGCTGCGCAGTCTGCCAACACTTATTCATTTGCGTGGCACAGAGACCTATGAGTTCGAATGGCTTCAGACGGTGCATCGCTTCATTGCTGACGAAACGCAACGGGCCAGATCCGGTGCCGCCGCGGTAATTCAGCGGCTCGTGGAAGTGCTGTTCATCCAGATGCTGCGGACATACGTTGCGAAGTCGGGGCCGGCCGCTGGCATTCTCGGTGCGATCGCAGACAAACAGGTGGGTGCGGCGCTCAACCATATCCACAGGGCGCCTGAACAATCATGGACCGTCGCGACACTTGCCACCGAGGCATGCATGTCGCGCGCGGCCTTCGCGATTCGCTTCAGAGAAATGGTCGGTCAAACTCCGATGCAGTACGTGACGCGGCGGCGCATGTGCAAAGCCGCGGAATTTCTCACGCATACACACCTAGGCATCGCGGCAATTGCCGAGCGTGTCGGCTATGAATCTGAGACTGCTTTCAGCAAGGCATTCAAGAAGATCTTCGGGTGCGGTCCGGGGGCATTTCGTCGGGGTCGATCCGAAGACCGCACGCTAACGTGAGTACCGTCCCCGAGCCCGCCGCAGCACTCATCCGTATTCCCAGCAAGACATCGATGTCGAGCACGATGGAGAGCCGGATGTGGCGAAAGCCGGCTAGTGCATCTTTCGCGACGCCAAGCGTGCCGCGTAAGTCGAATTCCCCTTCGGTCTTGAGATATCGACCGCCCGCCTCGATGTCGGGCGCCGTGGCTTCGGCGGAGGTGTTGAGTATTTGAACCGCGGCCCCGATTACGTCAGCCGACTGGACTCCTGGGCAAGCATTCATCGGCTGCTCACCCTGCTGGCGAGCCCGGCTGCCGCTGGGGCTGTCATAGCGAACCTCCAATGCGACGGCCCTTGATGCCAGCCCTTAGGTAAGCAGTCACTGTGCGAGCAGCATGACCCTCCGCGACGACACGTACTCGGCGGGACCTGTAACCTTTTTGCGCTTGTCGACGAATCTCTTAGTACGGGAATCCCAAATGGTAGAGGGGAGAGTATCCGTTCGTCCCTCTCGGGCGAGAAGGATGGTCGGGTGCTGGAGGCTAAAGACGGCACGAAGAGCGCCGTGATGGGCAATGAAGCATTCCGCTTCGAGTAGGCATTGAACTCCGATCAGCGGGGGGCACTAATTCGGGAGTCGCGTTCCGCAGAGGGCCGGCACGGGCATAACGACATGGGCGTGCGTAAGTGCCGAGTCCCGCGGGCAAATAGTGAGGGGCTCATGGACACGCAGGTGGCGATGTTCGCGAACACGCGTCGTAACCTTCCGGCAAGACGGCGTCTGCCCGGACAAGTCGTGCTGGTGTTTCAGGGTGGCGGGGCATTGGGAAGCTACCAGGCGGGGGTCTATCAAGCGCTGCATGAAGCCTGCATCGAGCCGGACTGGGTCATTGGCACTTCGATCGGCGTCATTAACGGGGCGATCATCGCCGGCAACGCGCCAGCGGAACGACTAGCCTGCCTACGGCGGTTCTGGCACGGAGTGTCGTGCCGTGGCTTGTCCACGTTGGTCGGCGCTTACCCGGGCGCCAGCGAATTCTGGTGCAAGCTTGCTGTGCTCATCGAAGGGGTCCCGAGCCTGTTCATCCCCCAGCCCGAAGCGTGTCTCAACCCCCATGCGCGGTTGGGCTCCGAGGCGGCGGCGTACTACTCCACGGCACCACTGCGCGCGTCGCTTGCCACGCTCGTGGATTTCGATTATTTGAATGACAAGAACGTGAGGCTTACCGTGGGCACGGTGAATGTACGGACGGGCAACCCGCGCTATTTCACCAACCGCGATACGCCGCTGGCGCCCGAACACATCCTGGCCTCCGCCGCCCTGCCGCCGGCCTTTCCGGCGGTGCGCATTGAAGGGGAAAGCTATTGGGATGGCGGGATTCATTCAAATACGCCGATCGAGGCGGTGCTGGACGACCGCCCCCGCCGCGACTCGGTCATCTTTGCAGCCCAATTGTGGCCGGCGGAGGGGCCCGAGCCGGAAACAATCTGGCAGGTGATCAGCCGCCAGAAGGATATTCAGTACGCGAGCCGGGTTGAGAGCCAGCTCGCGCGGCAGCGCCAGCTTCATCGGTTGCGGCATGTCATCCGCGAGCTGGCACGATATATTCCGGAGAGCGAGCGCGACTCGCCGGCCGTCAAGGAACTGCTGCAATGGGGTTGCGTAACCACCATGCATGTGATCCAGCTAAAGGCGCCGCGCATGAGCGGCGACGATCACACCAGCGACATTGATTTCAGCGCTGGACGCCTGCAGGCGCGTTGGGAGGCGGGCTATGATGCCACGGTGCGAATGATTGAGCGCGCTCCGTGGGAGGAGGATCTGGATCCGGTGGAGGGCATCGCCGTGCATGAGGTGGCGAAGGCGTGATCAAAAGGCATAGTTCCTGCGACGGCACGCCCCGCCAGTACGCGATGTGGCCGACAAACGCTGCCTTGAGCAGGGAGTAATACCGGACCGCATTATGGTCGAGATCGCCATTGACCTTGACATCGTAATAGCAGGCCATCTCCCTTCGCAGGCAAACAGTGTGCGGATCGCTAGCCCGCAGGGATTCGGCGCACAGCACAGCTCGCAGAGGGCACGGTTATCCGTTGACGGCGACAGTCTGGCGCAAATGAGCCAACAACTCGCCCAGGGTTGCCCCGATCCTGTCGGGCACCGCATCGAGGCGTTCAATGGCGCCCTGTTGGCGATTGACCCAGAATGTCTTGAAGCCGAACCACGCCGCCCCGCTCACGTCCCAGCCGTTCGACGACACAAAGGTGATCCGACCTGCCGGAAGGCCGAACGCTTCGCACGCCAACGCGTAAACCGCTGGGTCCGGCTTATATTTTCTGATCCGGTCGACGCTCAGGACGTGAGTGAATAGCCCCTCCATCCCGGCACTGCGCACTGCGCCTTCCAGCATCGCCGGGCTGCCGTTTGACAGAATCGCCAAGTCGCCGCCCAGTTGCCTGATGGATTGCAGCGCAGCGAGATTCTCCGGAAACGGGGCGAGGTGCAGGTAGGCGTCCATCAGCCCCTTCCGTTGCGGTTCCGAGCGAGGGAGTCCCAATTGCTCGGCGGCGTGCTCCAAGGCGGCTTCGGTGATTGTCCAGAAGTCGGCGTACCGATCCGCAATGGTCCGCAGGAAGGAATACTCAAGCTGCTTCGCCCGCCAGGCCTGCGACAGCGCGCGGCCGTGGCCAGGATAGAGGGCCTCGGCTGCCGCTGCGACCGAGTGTACGTCGAAGAGTGTGCCGTAAGCGTCAAAAGCCACGGCAAATCGGGCGGAGGATTCCATGCGGTCGTCCCTTGGCTGCGGTTATCGGAATCGTCGGTGAGAGGCGGGGCCTTTCACGGAAAAGGTGACAGCCCCGCTGACCTCATTTGCGCGGAAGCTCCCACGCATGCCCCTCGAACCGCGGGTCCACCTTGGTGTGGAACACGTGATTGGCGTAATTGCTGAGCGTCTTGACCCCAATCGCAAGAATGATCTCGAGCACGTGCCGTTCGCCGTATCCGGCCGCAAGGAAGGCTTGTACGTTCTGTTCGGTGGGCCGGCCGCGCGACTCGACCATCAACCGTGTGAAGGTCGCCAACGCGCGCATTTTCGGATCGTCGATCGGCTGGTCCTCGCGCAGGGCGGCAATGGCCTGCGCCGGCGTTTTGGAAACGGCCTCGGCAATCATGCTGTGGGCTGCCATGCAATAGTCGCACTCGTTGACCCGGCTGATCGCGAGAAACACCACCTCCTGCTCGGCTGGCGTAAGGCCCGACTCCTTGCGGAACAGGTTGTAGCCGAACAGGTAGGTCTCGAGCAAGCCGGGCGCATTGGCCATCCCGGCGTACATATTGGGAATCATGCCGACTTGCTTGAGGGCCGTGTCGAGGGCTTCCTTGGTCCGACCTTGGGCGGTCTCAATGGACTGGGCGGGCAGGGAAAGATGTGCAACGTTCTCCATGATGTTCTCCTTATGACGGAAGGAATTTGGATCAATTGGTACAGAAAAGAGAAAAAAAGAGTCTAGGCTTCGAGTTTCGACAGCAGCGCTTCAACGGTTGGTTTCAATGCCCTGGCGCCAAAGCCGGCCTTGGCGAGTACGCGCAGACCCGCAATACCGCTGACAAGGGCGATGGCTTCCGCTTTGGGCTCAATGCCGGCGCGAATTTCGCCCCGCGCCTGCCCGGCGCGAAGCGCCGATTCGAAGACATGTGCCATATGGATGAAGCCCTCCTGCACAATGGTGGCGATTTCCGGGTCGTGTGGTGCCACCTCGACGGCTGAATTGACCAGCAGGCATCCCTTGCCTGCATCGTTATCGCTGGCGATCGAAGTCAGTAGCGTCCGTAAGCTCTTGAGCGCGGGTTGGCGCTGCAGGCCTGTCGCCAATTGCGCGGCGCGCTCCGTGCTGTATTGCCGCAAGGCCGCCATGAAGACTTCCCGCTTGCTGCCGAAAGTGTTGTACAGGGAAGACTTGGCAAGCCCCATCTCGGCCGTCAGGTCGCTGGTCGACACGGCGTGGTAGCCATGTCGCCAGATCGCTTCGATCGCCGCCGACAGTGCCTCGGATTTGTCAAATTCAATTGTGCGTGCCATGTGCGTTTCCCTTTCTGGACCGATCGTACCACAATAGCCTCTTTCACGGAGCCGCATCCCGCACGGGCGTCCATATTCCGAGAAGCCGGCCTGCCGCGCCGTTGCCGCGCTGCAGCTCTCTGCGGATGCGGGGGCATGTAACCTTTTCGCGCTTGCCGACGAATCTTCTGGTACTGGCTTCCCACGTAGTGGTTCGACTCGGGAACCGGATCCCTCATGGAAGGAGGTGCGAACATGGCCAAGAATCTATTGCTCCTCGTCGTGGCGGCCGCCGCCGCCCTGGGCACAGCGGCGACGTACGCGGCCACCACGCGCGATGTATACACGGATGGCAGCAGCATCATGGGGCCGCGTGATCCGTACACCGATGGCGGGAAGGCCGGGAAATTCGATGTCTATTCGGCTGGCGCCAGGGTGGGCGACAAGCGTGATCCGTTCACGGACGGTGCCAAGAGCGGCAGGTTTGACCCCTATACGGATGGCACCCGTGCGTTGACGCCAGATCGCGTCGCCAGCGCGCTCGACAACGCGCGTACCGGCGACGGTACGCTCTATGGCTATCGCGTCTGAGTTGCCAGGCGCAGCCGGGCTGCGCGCCCACTTGTCGGGGCCGAGTGTCTCAGGGCACTCGGCGCAGGCAAGCTTTGTCTGACGAAGGAGCATGCCATGTACAACAAGCACAACAAGCTCGCACTTGCCGCGCTCACCGCCGTCGTTTCGCTGTCTTCGACCGCGGCCGACATGAGTGACATCGTGAAATCCTATGCGCTCAAGGACGGCTCGACCGTCTACATCTTCAAGGATGGGAAGATGGGGGTGGAGAATCCGTTCGGCCGCGTGGTGAGCGTGAAGGAAGGTCAGGTGCTGGAGGCGAAAGACGGCACGAAGATCACCATGAAGGGCAATGAAGTATTTCGCCTCGACAAGGCATTGAACGCCGATCGGCGGGGGCACTAATTGGTGCATCGCGTTGAAAGTGGGCAGGGCGTTGGCGCGCGAACTGCGGGAAGCGCTTCCGCCGGACCTGGCTGCGCCCCGGAAGGCCACTCGGTCCACGCCAAGTTCTTGTAATCGAGGTGTTGCGGCGCTCCAGGATTGATAACCTGAAAATATGGTGACACGTCGAAATCGCGCGGTACGAACAGACTGTGGTGGCGGACATGGAAGATCTCCTTGACGCAGGCGCGGCACATGGGGTCATCGACCATCTGTCGCGTGATGACCGGCAAGATCGGATATCGCACGGATTGGAAGGCCTGTGCGATCAGCGTCGAGCAAATCGCCTGGGTAGGATCCCCACTTCCCAAGGCCAGCATTCTTCGCCTCCAATGCGACGGGACCGGCGGAGTGGGGATCAGGTAACGCGCCAGATCGACGACGTTCTTCAGGTCATAGCCCTCCCCGAGGCGGGCGATCGCGTAGTCGATCACGCGCATCATCGCGTCCGCCGGCGTGATTGCGAAGGGTCGGCAAATCCGTGCGTGCAATCCGCCGAACTCGGAAATTGGCACGCCGCGCACCCCCGCGACGGCGTCGGCGTCGATAAATACCAGGGGCTCGTCGTTGCGATTGCGGCCCAGGTCCCGGCCGACAAAGAGCGCCGCATGTGACCACGTCGACTGCGTCAGGTACTTGATCGCGGTACTGATGCGTCGGTTTCCCTCCACAAGCAGGACATCACACGGCTGGAGCAAACGGGCCAACAGATTGAGGTCGGTGGGCGGGTGTAGGGGGCTCGCGAGGTGCCCGTCAGATAGCGCGCGAGCCATGTTCCAACCACCTGGAGAGGCGTTCTCATTTCGATCTCCGAGAGTGTTGCAACGATGCGAAGCTGACCCTTCACCGGTGCAAGCGGATCAGTATTGCGGCTCTGGCAGTCGCGTTGCCCGGCTCTGCTGCCTGCGGCAATCGTGAGTTCCTCAAAGTCGCGCAGCAGAACCACAGCTCGGGACGTGCTTCGCGACCCGAGCCTGGAAGTCCTGTCCGAAGCTGCCATCGCGCTGGATCAGAAGTTGATGGGCGACTGACCGAGACGCGCGGGTAAGTCTCTGGCGATCGGTTTGCTGCGGCGCGCCCGTGCCTCTCACTGGCGCAAGTGCGGCGCCACCCAGTTGAACAGTCGATCTCCATACCGGCCGCTGACGCCCACAAACAGCAGCGCCACGCCGAAGTTCCACATCAGAATCATGGCCGTGGCGTCGAGCGGGTGAAGGATGGACAGCGCGGTCGCCGTCATGGCGGCAACCGCGAGGCTGCCGCACATTGCCACCGGCGCCGGGGAGAGCCGTGCCACATACCGTAGCATGATCAGCAAGGCAAACGACAGCGGCACGCTGACTATCATCAGCGTGGCGAAGCAACTGGCCGTCTCGCCGAGCGAGATGCCGGCCGGCCCGATTTGGACCCAATTTGTCAGGCAACCGTAGCTGACCGTGGCGAACCAGGCCAAGAACGCTGGCACCGGCAGCAGCAGCCATCGCCGGGAGCGCCCGGGGACGCTGGCCATGAACGCTGCCACGGCGGCCAGAACGGCGGTCAACATCGCTGCGGCCACGCCGGTGACAAAGACCGGCTGCGCCAGCTTCGTTGCCAGATCGGGGCGCAGACCATGATGGGACGCGGCCAACGCCAGAATCAAGGCGGCCAGCAGCAGCCAGCCTGCTGCCCGCACCATCGGCGGGCGCAAGCGCCGCAACGGCGCCGCGTCGGCCACCAGCGAGTCGATCAGATTAGGGGTGGTTCTCACGAATGATTACCTTGCGATTCGAACAATTTGCGCAGCGCTTTCAAGGCACGATGCGTGGCAACCTTCAGCGCGGCAACCGACATGCCGCTGGCGGCGGCGGCCTCTTTCAGCGACATTTCCTCCAGCTTGAGCATCCGCAACGCTTCGCGCTGTCCGGCCGGCAGCCGGTCGACGGCGTCCCGCACCGCGCGCGCATCCACAGCCTCTTCTTGTAAGTTCGCTGCAGAGGGCCAAAAGGTTTCCTGCTCTGTGTCAAGTTCGGTTTCATGCGAGCCGATGCGTCCGCGCCGGCGCAGTTCGTCGACGATGCGCCGGTTGGCAATGGCAACCAGCCACGGCCCAAACGGACGTGCCGGATCATAAGTGTGGCGGACTGCGTGTACCGTCATCAGCACGTCCTGCACCGTGTCCTCGATGTCGCTGCGGTTGCGGACCTGGCGTGCCGCCAGCGCCCGCACGTAGGGGGTGATGGCTTCGAGTAAATGCCGGTAGGCCTCGCGGTCGCCGCGTTGCGCGCGGGCCATTGCAACGGACCAGTCCGCCGTGCCGTCAGCCCGGCGGGCCATTGGCGCGCCAGGGGGGGCAGCGTACGCCGAGTCCGGCGTATCCCTCACGGAACTCGGTTTGCCGTCATGTCGGTGCGTTGGGGAAGACATGGCTGAATTCTGCGTCATGGGGGACCGTTTGTCGCGCAAAAAAATTTCGGGAGAGACGTAACCTTTGGTCGCGTACGGCCGAATATCCTGACACGGCCCCGGATTCGGGCCGCAACACTCAGGAGAATGCATGATGAGCAAGCATATGTTGGCCGCTTCGACCTTGTCGTCCGCCCTCGGGCTCGCCCTTGCTATGGCGGCCACGCCGGGCCTTGCGCAGCAGCCCATGAAGGACATGAGTGGGATGCCGCAGATCGTCAAGGACAACATGGCGAGGATGGATAAGGGCAAGCTGGAAAAGTGCTATGGGATCAATGCCGTAGCCAAGAATGACTGCGCCGAAGGCGCGCATTCCTGTGCGGGACAAGCGACCAAGGCGCGCGATACGAAATCATTCGTGCTGCTGCCGGCCGGCGACTGCGGCAAGATCCAGGGCGGCAACGTCAAAGCCGTCTGATCGAGCAGAACGATGGATGCCCCGTCTGTTGCACTGCAACGCGGGCCCAGCCCGATCCCAGCGCGAGCCGGGGTCGGACTGCGCTTCCGGCACCACCAGGTGGTGGCGGAGGAGCGCCCCGCGGTCGCTTGGTTTGAGGTGCATACCGAGAACTATATGGGCGGCGGCAGCGCTCCCGGTTACCTGGACGCCATTCGACGCGATTATCCGATCTCGCTGCACGGCGTTGGCCTGTCGCTGGGCAGTGCCCAGGGGCTGGACATGACCCACCTTGCGCGCGTGCGCGAGGTGGTTGCGCGGATCGAACCGGGCTTGGTCTCCGAGCATCTGTCCTGGAGCGTGGCCGGCGGAACCTATCTCGCGGATCTCTTGCCGCTGCCAATGACCGAGGAAGCGCTGGCCATCGTGTGCCGGCACGTCGACCAGACCCAGACCTATCTGAAGCGCCACATCCTGGTCGAGAACCCATCGACGTACTTGCGCTTTGCTCACTCGACCATTCCCGAGTGGGAATTCCTGGCCGAGGTCGCACGCCGCACCGGGTGCGGCATACTGTGCGACGTCAACAATATCTATGTCAGCGCCAGCAACCACGGCTGGGACGCCACGACGTATCTGGCTGCGCTACCGCCAGCGGCGATCAGTGAGATTCATCTGGCCGGCCATAGCGTGCGGCAACTCGAGCAGGGGCGAACCCTTCGCATCGACGATCACGGCTCGCGCGTCGCGCCCGCGGTATGGGCTTTGTACGAGGAAGCGCTCCAACGCTTCGGACCGGTGCCGACGCTGATCGAATGGGACACCGACGTACCTGCGCTCGACATCCTGATGGAAGAGGCGGCTATCGCCGAAACGGCTCTGGAGAGGCAACAGCATGCATCCGCATCCCCCTACGCTGCTTGAGTTGCAGCGCGCCGTCGGCCAGGGTCTGCTGCATGAGGGCGGCGGCGACCTGCTCGCGTTCGTGGTAGAAGACGGGCTGGCGCCGCAGGCGCGGCTTGGCATCTACCGGAACACCGCTATTGCCACACTGGTGACGGCGCTACGCCTGTCCTATCCAGCCATCCACGCCTTGGTTGGCCCCGAGTTCTTCGAAGGTGCGGCCCGACTGTTCATGGAGGACTCCCCTCCAAGCAGCGCTTGGCTGGACCAGTATGGCGAGGTCTTTCCGGAGTTCCTGGCGGCGATGCCGCAGGCCGCCTCGCTGACCTATCTAGCAGACACGGCCCGGCTCGAATGGGCGGTCAATACCGTGCTACACGCGCCCGACGTGAAGCCGCTCGACTTGGCTCGCCTCGCGCAACTAGAGGAAGCCAAACGGGAGGATGTGTGCTTCGCGCCGCATCTAGCCGTGCGACTGTTGCAATCTGACTTCCCGATCGACGCGATCTGGCGGGCTGTGCTAAGCCGTGATGATGGTGCGATGGAGGCCATCGACCTGACCGCCGGCCCGGTCTGGCTGCTCGTCCATCGGACCCCGTCCGGCGTCGAAGTCGACCGCCTGAGCGCCTGGCAGTGGCGCTTCGCGGCAGCCCTGTTCGCGGGGCGTCCGTTACATGCTGCGCTGCAGGAAACCCCTTCGTCCGAGACGCACGCCTGGCTTGCCACGCTGCTGGCATCTGGATGCTTCACCGCCATCAGCCTGTCCGGGCGGCCATTCGACTAACCATGGAGCCTTTGTCATGCGCAATCTCACACATTCCACTGGTTCATCCATGACGCTGGTCGAGCGCGCGCGGCGCGTGCTGGCATGGCTCGATCGCTTTCCCTACACCGTCCTCGCCATTCCCCTGCGACTCGCGGTCGCCACGGTATTCTGGAACTCGGCCATGGCCAAGCTCGCCAACTGGGAGTCGGCCCTGGAACTCTTCCGGGAAGACTACAACGTCCCGCTGATCCCGCCCGAGCCAGCCGCCTACTTGGCCGTCTCGATCGAGCTGACCGCGCCAGTCTTACTCATGGTGGGCTTGGCGACTCGCCCCGTGGCACTGGTGCTACTGGGCATGACGACGGTGATCCAGGTGTTCGTCTATCCGCAGGCGTGGCCCACGCATATCCAGTGGGCGGCCATGCTGCTGGTCCTGCTGACACGCGGCCCGGGGAAGCTGTCGATCGACTGGCTGATTCACCGGCGCACCCTCGGCGCTGACTGACACGGCGTCCATCGCTTCAGCGTCCTATCGGGCTGGCAGCGATGCGAAAGAGACTCTCGATGACGATCACACTCATTGCGGCCGTTGTGCTCCTGCTCGCCTGGGCAAACGGCGCGAACGATGTCTCGAAGGGCATTGCCAGCCTGGTGGGCGGAGGCGTTACGCAGGCCCGCCGTGCGCTTTGGTGGGGCACGTTGTGGACGGTGATGGGCGGGCTGACGGCTGTCGTGCTTGGCGCTGCCATGGTCCACACCTTCAGCAGCGGGCTGTTACGGCCCGAGACGCATCTGAGCCTTGGCTTCCTGCTCGCCGCATTGTGTGGCGCGGTGGTCTGGGTGCTCGGTGCCACGCGCTTCGGCTTGCCCGTATCGACGACGCACGCATTGCTGGGCGGGCTGGTCGGCGCGACGCTCGCCGCCACCGGCCCGCAGGGCCTCCTGGCGCGCTCGCTACTGGGCAAGATCGCGCTGCCATTGCTGGTAAGCCCACTGGTCGCCATTTTGCTATGCAGCGGGGTGCTATGGCTTGCCCATCGCCTGGTTCGGCAGGTACCCATCCGGCGAGCGGACTGCTGTAGCGAAGCCGAATGGCGCGCCGATCCCTTCCTTTGCGCCACACCCGCAAGCCGTCCCACGCCACCGCGCGTACGCCGGCGGTGGGCAGCCTTGCACTGGATGAGCGCGGCGGCGATTAGCTTTGCCCGGGCGCTCAATGATGTACCCAAGATCGCGGCCGTGCTGATCATGGGCCTTGCCCTGTCGCCGGGAGCGCCGCCCGGCTTGCCGATGGCGGGTGCAGCCGGGGCGATCATTGCCGTTACCGTGGCAATGGGCCTGGGTGGATTATGGGGTGGACGCAAGGTGCTCCATGTGCTCGCGCATCGGGTGGCGCCGCTCGATGCCTACACGGGGCTGGTCGCCAATCTGTGCACCTCGTCGCTGGTCTTGCTGGCCTCGCCGCTCGGCCTGCCGGTGTCCACGACCCACGTGAGCACCGGCGCCCTATTGGGGGTCCGCTGGAACACCGGTCAGCAGCCAGCGGGGGGAGACGCACTCAAAGGCGTGCTTTACGGCTGGCTGGTCACTTTCCCCGTCGCCGGCCTGATTTCGGCAGGCGCCGTGGCGCTGTCGCGCCTAACGTAGGGCCCGGGCGATTTCCCGGTAAGGCAAGCACAACGACGGGCCCAAGGCGGGCAACTTGGAGAGGAAGCAACCATGTCGATGCAAGACGCAGTGTACGAACGCTATAGCGAGGGTGTCCGGGCCACCGAACCCCAGCTATGTTGTCCGGTCAGCTACGATCCCCGCTATCTGGCGGCAATCCCACCCGAGATCCTCGACAAGGATTATGGCTGCGGCGACCCCTCGCGCTACGTGCGGCCCGGCGACACCGTGCTCGATCTCGGCTCGGGCGGGGGCAAGATTTGCTACATCGCCGCGCAGATCGTCGGCGAGGGTGGCCAAGTGATCGGCGTGGATATGAACGACGCCATGCTGGCGCTCGCGCGCAAGTACCAGCCACACATGGCACAGCAACTGGGCGGCGACAGGGTGCGTTTCCTCAAGGGGAAGATCCAGGAGCTGGCGTTGGATGTCGCTGCCATGGACACCTGGCTCGCCCGCAACCCGGTCCATGACACGCGCGGACTGACCGCGCTTCAAGCCTGGCAAGCCGAGCAGAAGCGTCAGGCGCCGCTGGTGCCTGACGACTCGGTGGACCTGGTGATTTCGAACTGCGTCCTCAATCTGGTGGACGAGCACGAGAAGCAGGCCGTCGCGCGGGAGATTTTCCGGGTACTCAGGCCTCATGGCCGGGTGGCAATTTCCGATATCGTTGCCGATGAGCCGGTGCCCGCAGCACTGAAGAGCGACCCGCAGCTTTGGAGCGGCTGCATCTCCGGCGCGTTCACCGAAACCGCGTTCCTGCAAGCGTTCGTGCAGGCGGGCTTTGTCGCCGTGGGGATCGACACATGGGCGCCTACGCCGTGGCAGGTCGTCCATGGCATCGAGTTCCGCGCGGTCACCCTGGTGGCGCAAAAGCCGTCGAGCCAACCATGTATCGACAAGGGGCACGCGGTCCTCTACCGCGGTCCGTTCGCCTCGGTGACTGACGACGAAGGCCACCTGTTTCCCCGCGGCGAGCGTATGGCGGTGTGTGAGCGGACCTATCAGCTCCTTATGCAGGGTGACTACCGGACGCATTTCATCGGCATCGAACCGGTCAGCGAGCAGGCCGGCAAGCCGTACTGTGCGCCGCCTGGCACTCACCGACCCGCATCGGAAAGCAAGCGGGCGGTGCATTTTCCTGCTGACCAGCGCGCCACCAGCTGCGATCCCAGTACGGGATGCTGCTGACGCGATGAGGCTTGTGCCATGTCCATGATCCCAACGCCAGATGACGCGACCTATCCATGGTACGTGCGCCTGATCTTGTGGCTGCAACGCAGGAAATATGGCGCCGAACTCGAGCCGGCCAGGTTGTGGGGCCGCTCCCCGAGAGTATTTCTCGCGTTGACAGGGCTCTATCGCGCGCTCGACCGGGTGTCTTCCCCCATTGAACCTGCGCTGCGCTCGCTGATCACGGTGCGGGTCTCGCAAATCAACTGGTGCGAGTTCTGCGTCGATCTCAACTCCGCGACATCGCTGGAGCGCAGCGTGGAAGCGGCCAAACTCTCGGAACTGGCCGACTTCGACCAGTCCCCGCGCTACAGCGCTCGCGAAAAAGCGGCCCTGCGCTATGCCGAGACCGTCACCATCACCGGCCGCCGCGTGGACGCCGCCCGGATGAGTGAACTCAAGGCGCATTTCAGCGACGACGCCATCATCGAACTCACCGCGCTGATCGCTTTCCAGAATTTGTCGAGCAAGTTCAACGCGGCGCTGCACGTTCCGGCCCAAGGGTTCTGCCGGATGCCGCCGGGTCCAGCGGACGATGCGGCCAGACAGGCGTCGCAAAGATCGCCAAGTTGCGATCCCACGGAGAAGTGCTAATGCATGCCATCTTCCCTTTACTACGGACGACCGACTTCCCGGCGATACGACGCAGGGCATTGGAGACGCTGCAAGTCAACCTGGGCTATCGCTGCAACCAGACTTGCGTGCATTGCCACGTCAACGCTGGACCGAACCGCATCGAAATGATGGACAGTGCCACCGTCGATCTGGTACTAGAGGTGCTGCGCACCCGCAGGCTCTCGACTCTCGATCTCACCGGCGGCGCCCCGGAACTCAACCCGCACTTCCGCCGACTTGTGGCGGGCGCGAGAGCGCTTGGTGCGCGCGTCATCGATCGCTGCAACCTCACCATCCTGTTCGAGCCGGGGCAGGAAGATCTCGCGGAATTTCTTGCCGCTGAACGCGTGGAAGTCGTTGCCTCCCTTCCGTGCTATTCGGCGGACAACGTCGACCGTCAGCGGGGCGCCGGCACGTTTGACAAGAGCGTATCGGCGCTACGGCACCTCAACGGCCTCGGCTATGGCCAGCCTGACACCGGCCTCGCGCTGCATCTCGTGTATAACCCGCAAGGCCCGGTTTTGCCGCCCAATCAGGAGAGGCTCGAGGCGGACTATAAGCGTGAGTTGTACGTGCATTTCGGCATTGTTTTTAACCAGCTCTTTGCGCTCGCGAATATGCCGATCCAGCGCTTTGGCAGCACGTTGGTCTCAAAGGGGCAGTTCGCGGACTACATGCGCCTGCTGAAAGACAATTTCAGCGCCGCCAATCTTGACGGCCTGATGTGCCGCAGCCTTGTCAGCGTTGACTGGCAAGGCTATCTCCACGACTGCGATTTCAACCAGATGTTGGGCCTGCCGCTGAAGCTCGGCGTTTCGTCTCGGGCTCACTTGCGCGATCTGCTGAGCGCAGAATTGATCGGTCGGCCTATCGTCGTGGCCGATCATTGCTACGGCTGCACCGCAGGTCAGGGCAGCAGTTGCGGTGGTGCGTTGGCCGCCTGAGCCGGAATCCGTGAAACAAACAATGCGGCTCAACTGGTCCTTGATCATTCTGTTGGTGGCAGCCGTGCTGGGCTCGGCTTACTTCGTCCTGGACGTGGGCCAGTATTTGCACCTGGATTACCTGCGGGCGAGCCGCACTGTTTGGCAGGCTTATCGCGCCGACCATCCAGTGGCCTCAATGGCGGCCTATTTCTTGGCCTACGTGGCCGTGGCCGCGTTGTCGCTGCCCGGCGCCACGGTCATGACGCTGGCCGGCGGCGCGATCTTCGGCCTGGTTGGCGGCACGCTGCTGGTGTCGTTTGCGTCGAGCCTCGGCGCCACCCTGGCCTTTCTCGCCTCCCGGCACGTTTTGCGCGACGCGTTGCAACGTCGCTGCGGGGATCGGCTTGCCGCAATCAACGCCGGTATTGCAAGGGATGGCGCCTTGTACCTGTTCTCGCTGCGGCTGATCCCGGTCGTTCCCTTCTTTCTCATCAATGTTGCGGCCGGCGTCACGCCGATCAGGACGCGTACCTTCTATTGGGTCAGCCAGGCCGGCATGCTCGCGGGCACGGTGGTGCGGGTGAACGCCGGCGTGCAGCTCGGCTCCATCGAGCACCTCCCGGATATGCTTTCTCCGGGCTTATTGGGAACGTTCGTGCTGCTAGGCCTCCTTCCGCTGATGGTGAGAAAGGTGGTAGCAGCGGCCGGACTGCGACGCGTCCACGCCCGCTGGCCGAAGCCCCGGCGGTTCGACCGCAATCTGGTCGTCATCGGCGCCGGGGCAGCCGGACTCGTGACGGCCTATCTTGCGGCGGCGCTGAAAGCGAAAGTCACACTCGTCGAAGGCGGCAAGATGGGCGGCGACTGCCTGAATTCCGGGTGCGTACCTTCCAAGGCCCTGCTGCGCTCAGCGCGTTTCGTCAAGCAAGCAAAGCATGCAGCCGCCTTGGGCATGGCCAGCGCCGAGATCAGTTTTGACTTTGCCGAGGTGATGGCGCGTGTGCATCGGGTGATTGCAACGGTGGCCCCGCACGATTCGGCCGAGCGGTACGCCAAGCTCGGGGTGGAAGTCATCCAGGGGCGAGCCACCATTACATCGCCCTGGACCGTCGAGGTCAACGGCCGGACGCTCGCTACCCGCGCCATCGTCATCGCGGCCGGGGCCGAGCCCTTGGTGCCGCCGATCCCGGGGCTGGAGGCGGCCGGCTATTACACCACCGAGACGATTTGGTCCCTCCGTGCGCTACCCCGACGGCTGGTTGTGCTGGGCGGGGGCCCGGTGGGCTGCGAGCTCGCGCAAGCTTTCGCCCGCTTTGGGGCGGAAGTCACGCTGGTGCAGCGGTCGCCGCGACTCCTCGTCCGTGAGGACACAGAGGCCTCCGCACTGATCGCGGCAGCGCTGGCGGCGGACGGTGTGCGGATTCTAGTTTCGCACCGCGCGGTGCGCTGTGACCAAGTCGGTGGTCTCAAGCAGTTGATCGTCAGTCGCGGTGAACAGGAAACGGGTCTGGAGTTTGACGCTCTGTTGTGCGCAGTCGGGCGTCGCCCACGCACTGCGGGTTATGGCCTGGAGGCGTTGGGTATCCCCCTGACACCGGCCCACGCCATCGAGACCAACGCCTATTTGCAGACGCTCCACCCGAACATTTACGCCTGTGGCGATGTCGCGGGACCGTTTCAGTTCACCCACGCTGCGGCCCATCAGGCGTGGTACGCGACGGTCAACGCGCTGTTTGGTGGGGTGAAGCATTTCAGGGCCGACTACACAGTCATGCCATGGTGCACCTTTACCGATCCGGAGGTGGCCCGTGTGGGGCGGAGCGAGCGGGACTGCAAAGAGCAAGGCATTCCCTATGAAGTGACCCGCTATGACCTGGGCGAGCTGGATCGCGCGATCACCGACGAGTGCGCCCGAGGCTTCGTCAAGGTTCTGACCGTGGCGGGGCGGGACAGGATCCTCGGGGTCACAATTGTCGGAGACCATGCCGGAGACCTGCTTGCAGAGTACGTGCTGGCGATGAAGCACGGCTTGGGACTCAATAAGATCCTTGCTACCGTCCACACCTATCCGACGCTGGCCGAGGCCAACAAGTACGCGGCCGGCGCGTGGAAACAAGCGCACGCCCCGCAACAGGTGTTGAGATGGCTCGCGCGGTTTCATGCCTGGCGGCGCGGTGGCGTAGCAGCAATGCGCGGGGAGCCTGGAAAATGAAGGCATCCGGAACCGCCTCCCCGAAAGTCAACCGTACCCGTGTCCTGATCGTGGTGACAGTCGTCGCGCTGCTGGCGGCATATGTAGGCTTCGATCTCGGCCGTTACCTGAATCTGTCACAGCTCAAAGCGGGTCAGGCGGCTTGGCAAGCCTACTACGCGGCGCATCCGGCGGTGGCGATGTCGGGCTATTTCCTGCTCTATGTCGCTGTCACCGCGCTCTCCCTGCCCGGCGCCGCGATCATGACGCTGGCCGGTGGCGCAATCTTCGGTCTGTGGGGCGGCACCCTGCTCGTGTCGTTCGCCTCGACCATCGGCGCCACCCTGGCATTTCTCGCCTCGCGCTATGTATTTCGCGACGCGGTGCAACACCGCTTCGGTGATCGACTTGCCGCAATCAATGCCGGCCTCGCGAAGGACGGCGCATTCTATCTGTTCGCGCTCCGGCTGGTTCCATTGGTACCGTTCTTCACGATCAACTTGGCCATGGGGCTGACACCGATCAAGACCAGCACGTTCTACTGGGTCAGCCAAGTCGGCATGCTCGCCGGCACGGTGGTCTATGTGAACGCCGGAACCCAGTTGGCGGGGATCAGCAGCATCGCCGATATCCTGTCACCAGCGCTGCTCGGCTCGTTCGCCTTGATTGGGGCGCTGCCAGTTGCCGGGCGGGGTGCCGTGCGACTTCTTCGGACACGTCACTACTTTCGGGGAGAACGCTAATGCGCCTGTCGATCGTGATCCCGACCTGGAACGAAGCCGAGCACATTGAAGACGCCCTTGCCGCGCTGCAGTCGCTGCGCCGCAAGGGCGTGGAAATCATTGTCGTAGACGCAGACAGCGCGGACGGCACGGCTGGCCTGGCAGGACCGTTGGCTGATCGGGTCATGATCACTGCCCGCGGGCGGGCGCGCCAGATGAATGCTGGCGCCACTGCAGCCCGTGGAGAGTTGCTGATTTTCCTCCATGCCGACACACGCTTGCCGGCCGATGCTGACCAGGCTGTCCGCGCCGTCATGCAATCGGGACAACGGCTGTGGGGTAGGTTCGATGCCAGCATAGCGGGAAGGCTGCGGCTCCTTCGCGTTGTCGCGGCCTCGATGAACCTTCGCTCGCGGCTCACCGGCATCGCCACCGGGGACCAGGCGATGTTCATGCGGCGCGAGACCTTCTTTGCTGTCGGTGGTTTTCCCGATCTGCCGCTGATGGAAGACATTGTGCTGTCGGCCCGCTTGAAGCGCCTCGGGTCGCCGGCGTGTCTACGTGCGCGCGTGGTCACGTCCGGGCGGCGATGGGAGCGGCGCGGACTCTGGAGAACGATCTTGCTGATGTGGTGGCTGCGCCTGCAGTTCTTTTTTGGATGCAGCGCCGCAGCACTGGCGCAACACTATGAAGCCACGGAGCACGCATGCGCCCCTCCCATTGCGAAGTGATTGTCTTTGCCAAAGCGCCGGAGCCGGGGTATGCCAAGACCCGCCTGATTCCCGCATTGGGCGAGAATGGCGCCGCGGCGCTGGCCGAGCGGCTGCTTCGGCATACCCTTGCCTCGGCCTATGCGGCCGAAATTGGTCCGGTGGAGCTTTGCTGTACGCCGGATACGGGGCATCCGGCATTCCAGGCCTGTGCGCGAGAATTTAAGGCGACGCTGTCGCGTCAATGCGACGGCGACCTCGGTCAGAGAATGGCCACGGCGGCCTGCCGGGCCTTGGCGCGTGCCGGTAGCGTGCTCATCATCGGCACCGACTGCCCCGCGCTGGAGCCAACGCAGATCAATGCTGCGGCGAGAATCCTGAACGCCGGAAATGATGCGGTGCTCGTTCCCGCCACCGATGGCGGATACGTCCTGCTGGGTCTGCGACGCCTTGATGCCCATCTGTTCTCGGCAATACGCTGGAGCACCGACACCGTCATGACTGAAACACGCAAGCGCCTGACTGCGCTTGGCTGGCGGTGGGCGGAACTGCCTGCACTGCCGGACGTTGACGAGCCAGCCGATCTGCAACATGTCCCCATCGCGCTGTTGTCAGCAGCGCCGAACTCGCGTACCGACGAGGAGTAGTCACCATGCTAGGCATTATTGGCGGAACCGGAATCTATGCCATCGACGGGCTCAGCGTGATCAACGAGCACCTGGTCGACACGCCATTTGGCGCGCCATCGGCGCCTGTGCTCCATGGCCGTCTTGGCGCCACGGAGGTCATGTTCCTGCCCCGCCATGGTAGGCAACATGAACTGCTTCCGCACGAGGTCAACTACCGTGCCAATATCTACGCCTTGAAGGCACTCGGGGTCCGCCAGATCATTGGCCTGTCCGCCGTCGGTAGCCTGCGCCAGGAGATTGCGCCCGGCGACTTCACCATCCCGACCCAATATGTGGACTGGGTGCGCGGCAACCGCGCCAAGACCTTTTTCGGGGACGGGCTGGCCGCGCACGTTTCCTCGGCCGAGCCCACTTGTAGCCGGCTCGCCTCGACACTCGAAGCGACCATCAGGGATCTGCGACTGCCCGCGCATGCCAAAGTGACTTACGGCTGTGTCGACGGCCCGCGTCTGGGCACACGCGCCGAGAGCCATTTCCTGCGCAATGCGATGGCCTGCGATGTCGTGGGCATGACGAACGTGCCGGAAGTCTTCCTCGCCAGAGAGGCCCAAATCTGCTACTGCACCTTGGGTATCGTCACCGACTATGACTGCTGGCTGGAGGATCCCGCGCAACATGTCACCGTGGCGGCGGTGATCGCCCGCTATGGGGCGAGTGTCGGCAGGGCCAAGCAGATTTTGACCCAGATCCTGTCGACAGGCTTGCCCGACCACGACGCTTGTTCCTGTCGCCACGCGCTATGCGATGCGGTACTTACCCCGGAGGGGGCCGTTCCCGCAGAAAAGCGGGCGCTGCTGCAACTCTTGCGGGCCTAGTATGACCGGAGAGGTTCCGAATGTGTCGAAATCCGCGCCGCGGTGCGGCAGCGTCCGGGGGAAGGGGAACGCGAGCGGATTGCGCCAAGGGAGATGCGTCATGCCATACATGTCCAGAGCGGAAATCGATGCGCACGGCGCTGAGCCGTGGCCGCCATCTCCCGCCGACGCCTTGGCGCGCGCGCGGGCCGTGATGGCCAAACAAGGGCTCGCGCAACCTAACCAGCAGATGGGTCAGCGATGGCCGATCGGCTGCGTCGCGCTGGAGATCACGCAGCGCTGCAATCTGGACTGCACGCTGTGCTACCTCTCCGAAAACTCGGAGGCGGTCAAGGATATCCCCCTCGACCAGGTGATGGCCCGAGTGGAGAGCATCTTCAACGCCTATGGGATAAACACCGACGTCCAGGTCACCGGCGGTGAGCCGACCTTACGCAAGCGCGACGAGCTGCTCGCCATCGTGCGCAGGATCCATGCGTTGGGCATGCGTGCCACGCTGATGACCAATGGCATTCGGGCGACCCGGGCCCTACTTGGCGAATTAGCGGCCGCCGGGCTGGCGGACGTCGCCTTCCATGTCGATACCACCCAGCAAAGACGGGGTTACCAGACGGAAGCTGACTTGAATGCTCTTCGCCAGCGCTATCTGGAGCGAGCCGCCGGACTGCCCCTGTCGGTGATGTTCAACACGACGGTTCATGACGGAAACTTCGACGAGATTCCGGCCGTCGTCGCGTATTTTCGGGGTCAGGCGGGGAGAATCCGCACGGCGTCGTTCCAGTTGCAGGCTGACATCGGCCGGGGTGTGCAAGGTGCGCGGGGCCAGGCAATTACCCCCGAAACCGCCGCAGCCCAGATTGAGCGCGGGGCGGGGACGCCGCTCCAGTTCTCGGCCTCCCTGATCGGGCATCCTTCCTGTAGTCGCTATGGGATGTGCCTGGCGGCGAACGGTAACCTCTACAATGCGTTTGACGACTTGCAACTTGTGGCTGCCCTGCAGCGCGCTACGGCTGGTGTCGTGTTTGACCGAACCCGCCCCACCGCGACCGCTCGCCGGCTGGCGTATTGGCTATGCGGACACCCCGTCTTTTGGGCGCCGGTCATGCGGTGGCTGACGCGAAAGGCCTGGGCAATGCGGGAGGACCTCGTCAGGAGTCGGGGCCGCGTGCACACCCTCTCATTCGTCATCCACAATTTTATGGATGCGTCGAAACTGGAAGCGGACCGGATTGAAGCCTGCGCGTTCAAGGTCATTACCGCCGACGGCCCTATGTCCATGTGCTTGCACAATGCCAGGCGCGACGCCTTCATTCTGCGGCCCATCCGATTTCATCGCGGCACGTCGTCGCTGTCTTGGAACCCACTGACCGGCACCGAGACAAGCGAGGCCGCTGCGAGCAACGGGGATACATGTCAACCGCGCTCGCAACCGGTCGCCCCGACGCTCACTTCAATAGCGTGAAGATTGCCCTCAAGCTCTGCTATGTACCCCAGGATACCGCGCAATTCACTCCTCGTCGTTTGCATGACGCTAACGGCGGCTTGGGTGGGGCCAGTCGCCGCGCAGGCCGGAGAGTCTGACCCCGACGTGTACTGGGCGCGCGTACTGCACCGGTACGTGAATGATCATGGACAGGTGGATTTCTGCGGACTGGCCAAGAACCCGGCCGATTTGCGCGCTTACGTCGACTATCTCGGGCGCGTGAGTCCGCAGAACATGCCGGCAGCGTTCCCGACGCGCAGTGCGGTGCTTGCCTACTACATCAATTCCTATAACGCGCTCGCGATGTACAACGTCCTCGTCTCCGGCATGCCAAAGGAGTTGGGATGGCTAATGCGGCTCCGGTTCTTCGGGGGCAGGCGCTTTACGATCGGTGGAAAGGCCATGACGCTCTACACTTATGAAAACAGCGTGATCCGTCCCATGGGGGATGAACGTGTCCATTTTGCGCTGAACTGCATGGTGATCGGCTGTCCTCGCCTGCCCAATCAGCCATTCTCTGGCGAACATCTTGACGCCCAACTTGAGGAGGCCGCACGGCGTTTCTTCAACGAGCCGCGGAACCTTCAAGTCGATCTGGTGGGAGGCACCGTCCGAGTCTCGTCGATCCTCAGTTTCTACAAGGACGACTTTCTGAAGCGGAGCCCCACGTTGCTTGCCTACATCAACCGCTATGCGCCGCTGACGCTTCCTGCAGGCATGGAAATCGAGTTCATTTCCTACGACTGGACGATCAACACTCAAGGTCGCAGTTGTCAGTCTATCAATTGACGTCCCCGCCCACGTCGCGACGGGTGTGGCGTGACTCGGCGCTCAAATCTGTGTCGACCCCCATTCATGACTGCACGACCGGGGCCTGAGGATCGCTGCCAGCATAGCAGGCATTGGCGAACACCAAGTAGAGGGTCGGCCGGGATTCGTGAATATCTGAAGCTTCAGATATTTACGAATACCGGCCGACCCTCGATCCGCGTTAATCAAGAGCGCAATCTGTTCCTTGGGCAGCTTGAGTGCGGCGCCCATGATCAGCGGCACGGCTACCGCGCCGGCGTACATGACGAGAACGTGTTGCAGGCCAAGCGCGAAGAGCTTGCCGCCCGGCAGCCTCTGATCGACGGGGTGAACGCCGGTCACGGTCACCGTCGCGTTTGAACTAGCCATGCCTGTCTCCTCTCCCTCAATGGGTCTTGGCGCCGAGGGCAAACTAGGGCGCGCTCAGGGTGCGCCCCGCGTCAGTCATTTGCGTCAGCTTAACGATGGGCATGTCGCGATTGCCCGCCGTCTCAGCCAGCTTGGCTGCTTGTGCGCTGATCTGTTCATTGCTTTGCAGCCCCCCATTTCTGCGATTGCACGAAGCCCACTTGCATCGGCTGCGCGGAGTGACAGGTCACACAGCGCTGCTCGATCACCGCGTTCCCATCCAATGGTACTGCCAGTGGAGCGCCTGCGCTGCCACGATAACGACTAACATGATGGCGAGCTCGGTTAAACCACTCGATTGCGTAAGCCTCTGTTGGCAAAGCCTTCATGGCTCCCAGCCGCCCCCCTCAGGCCTGAAAGGTCAAAGCTCGCGTATCCGTTGCACCGCTGGGATGCGCGTCTGCCAGAGGGCGCCCATCACGGCGCACACGACCGCGAGCAAGGCCACGACCACCAGGGCACCCAAGTAGAGCCACGGCACACTGAGAAGCTCGGGCGGGGGATCGAACACCCCGGTCAAGAGCTTGACCAGCATCCAAGCAAGCGCAAATCCGCTCAGTGTGCCAATGGTCGTTCCCGCAAGAAACAGTAGTAGCGCTTCGCTCCACAGAAAGGCACCGAGCTGCGCGGGTGTCGCACCCAGGGCGGAAAGAATGGCGAAGGTGCGCCGCCGGTCGGCCAGCCCGAGGGCGAGGACAAGGCCGGTTGCGCCGGCCACCATGAGCACGGCGAAATCGAGCTCCAGGCGCGTCAGCCCATCAAGGTCCACCGCCGTCAGGCTGGATCCGATGACGCGCTGAGCCTGACCAACGTCGGTCACCTTGACCCCCGGCAATCCGGCAACAACGGCCCGCGCGGCGAAGGCGACCTGTGCCGGTGTCACGGATGTCTTCAGCAAGACGATTTCGGAAGCGTCCAAACCTGTCTGACGCCCAACGTAGCTCGCATTGGCCACCAGGAAGGAGTCGCGCGGTGCCGTTGGGAACTCGCGCACAGCACCGATGAAATGAAATTTGACGACGTGATACTGATGGTCTATCGCGCTCTGCAGCCGCAGGTTGAGCTCGTCGCCGGGACGGAGCTGGAAATCCCTGATGGTCTCTTCCGATACCAGAATGCCGTCGGGGGTACGCGCGAGCAGATCCAGCGTTGTTCTGGCATTTCGGCCCTCAAAATAAGCGTCCGACATTCTTGTCGCTGTCGCAAGGTGGGTGGCATCGATCCCATATAGGTCCTGCAAATCCGTGCCAACGTAGGCAAGCCGGTGCTGCATCGGTTGGGCGGCGCTCACGCCGGGCAAGGCTGCGAGTTCCTTGAGCCTGGCTGACGCGGGCGTCTGCGACGTACCGGTGACCGCCACATCGGCGCCGTTCGTGAGTTCGGCGTCAATGCGCGCCTGCGCGTTGTAGGTCGTGTTGAACACGGCGGTCGAGGTCGCGAAAGTGAAGGACAGCGCAACCAAGGCCACCCCCTGCGTGATGCGTCTGCGCTGCCGGCTGAGGGCCGCGGCAACGACGCCTGCCAAGGACCCGGCCAGAGGAGCCAGCCACATGGTCAGGCGTCCACGACCGCGATCAAGGCCGGCCACGCACAACCTGATCGTCAGCAACCCAAGGCCCAGCCATAGCAAAACCGGCGCGAGAAAGGCCGGGTAGTCGACCGAGGAGGACGGGGTGCCTTCGGGGGCCAGCACCACCTGGTAGCCGGTGCGCCATGTGCTCCAGAAGACGATGGCGGACAGGGCAAGGAGCATGAAATCGAGTCCGCCGCGTTGCCAGAGTCGGGGCCGTTCATGACCGATTGTCATCCGCGCCGCAGCGACGGTGGTCTGGCTGGCATCGACCCATGCCATCGCGAGCATGGCGGCCGGGGCAAGGAGGACGCCGACCACGACGGCAGCGGCGATCCAGCCGATGGCAGACGCGGCGAACATGCGAAAGTCGAGCAGCACCTCGGACAAGAGTGTGGCAAGGAGCAATCCGGCCGTCGTGCCGCCAACGCCAACGCACGCAGCTTCGGCCGCCGCCAGCTTGAGGATTTGCGCGCGCGAGGCCCCACGAATTCGCAACAGCGCCTGATCGCGCCGGCGCCGGCCGGCACCGGATGCCACCACCGCCAGCGTCAGGAAGGCCGCCAGCAGGGCCCCCGGTGCGCCGAGGAACAGAAACAGCACCCTGGCGTACAGCGCGTCAGCGCGTACCGCGTCGAGCCGCGCCGCCAGATTGTCGGCCATGATCCCGTTGCCCGCGATGCGTGCCTCCAGGTTCCTTGCCGCACCGTGCACCGCTGCGAAAGCTGCCTGCGGATCGCCCGGAAGCTGGTCATGCAAGAGTCGGACATGCAGTTGAACGCGGACTGAATCCGGCCGGATCGCCGCCTGCGGGTCAAAGACGCCGTGCCACGCATCAATGGGCATCAGCAGGACGTTATCCGGCGGCGCTTGCGGTGCTGCCCCAGCCGGAACGCCGACGGCCTGAAACATTGAATCGGCATGTGGCAGATCGACAATCCCGGCGACCCTGATATCGGCCGGCGCCAGGCCGACCCGATGAATGGTCACCGTGTCGCCGACCGTCACATGCAAGTTGGCCGCCGTTTGCTGTGCAACGAGCACGCCATCCGGGCTGCCGAGCAGCGTGCGGAACTGCGCCGGATAATCGTGGACATAGGTCGCATGGAAGCCGACCACCTTGCCTTTGCCGGTGGTCTGCACGGTGGCGCCGGTATGGGCGTCGAAACCGTCCGCCTCGGCATAGCCGACCGTTTGCAGCCGCGAAACTGCCGTGGCTTCGCCAATGGCGCCAGCTACCGCCTGGACGTCCGTCCCGGGGACCAGTTGCACCTGCCAGTCTACCGGCACCCCCGCGATGGCCCGGCGCGTCATGGAAGCGGTGCTCTGCGCCAGAAATGCGCCAAGCGAGGCCAGCAACGCGACGGTGAGCGCAATGCCTGCCGCAGCACCCGCCAGGCGACCCTTACGCTCCGCCATGAGCCCGAAAAGCCAAAGCGTGATCATAGGCTCCTCGCCGTGTTACCGGCGGCAATCAGTGTGCCGCGCTGCATGTGCCAGATCTTGTCCATCCGCGCGGCGACCGCCGGATCATGGGTGGCGATGACGAGTGCCGTTGCCGTACCGGCCAGATGGGCAAGCAGGGCATCAAGCAAGGCACGGCCGGTTGGCTGATCCAGTTGGCCAGTCGGTTCGTCGGCCAGGATCACGCTTGGCTTACCGACAATCGCCCGTGCCATGGCGACCCGTTGCATCTGGCCACCGGAAAGCGCTTCGGGCAGTTTGTGGGCCAGATCCGCAAGACCGAAGGTGGCGAGCGCGTCCGCCACCGCCCTGCCGATGTCGCCTTGCGCCTTGGCCATGAGCAGCGGCAACGCGACGTTCTCACTGACTGTCAACGGCTCCAGCAAGCTCGGCGTCTGAAACACCAGCGAAATCTTCTCGGGCAGGAGGGTCTTGGCGGCGCCAAGCGCGGGCCATCTGAGTGCGCCGCTCGTTGGCACGTCGAGCCCGGCCATGAGGTGCAACAGGGTCGACTTGCCGCTGCCGGACCGGCCGACCAGCGCCACCCTGTCTTGCGCGCACAAGCGGAATGTCGCGGAGGCGACCGCAGCAATGGATAGCCTGCCTTGTGGGTAGCGCCGGCCAACCGATTGGGCCTCGATCAGGGTGTCAGGCATCAGTGATCCGCCCATCGCGAATGCCGAGCAGACGGTCGGCATTCGCCGCGAGCCCCTTGCTATGGGTGGCGATCAAGACCGCCGCCCCGCCGCGGCATCGTTCCATCAAGTGGGTCAGGATAACGGCTTCGGTGGCTGCGTCCACTTCCGCCGTGGGTTCGTCCGCCAGCAGTACCCTGGGATTCGTCGACAAGGCAACCGCCAGCCCCGCGCGCGCCGCCTCACCGCCCGACAGTTGCGAGGGATGTGCGCGGCGTTGCCGGGTGAGGTCCATCACCTCCAGCAGGCGGTCGATGGTGCGCGGATCGGATCGCTGGGCCAGTGCCATCGGCAGCCGCATATTGGCCTCGACCGTGAGGTGTTCAAACAGGTTCCCCGATTGCATCAGAATGCCGATGTGCCGCGCCCGCAAGGCGGCGCGGGCGGCTTCTGGCCGCTGCGACATACGGCACCCCATCACCTCGACATGCCCGCCATCCGGCTCATCCAGCCCGGCGAGGCAGGCCAGGAGCGTGGACTTTCCGCTCCCGGACGGCCCAGTCAGGGCGACGAATTCCCCGGCGTGGAGTCGCAGCGACACGCCGCGCAACGCCGCGGTCTCGTCGTCGCCGCTATGGTAAAAACGGTAGAGTTCAAAGGATTCCAACGGCCGCACTTCGGCGCCACTGGAATGAATTCGACATGAATTTCCATTGGTCGGCATTGTCGGCTCCGAGCGGTGCAGAGAGGTCGAGGATGGCTAACTTGCCGCCCCGGTAGATCAGATAACGATGGCTCTCCAGGCGCAACGGCTTGTTCGTGACCGGGTTCGGTTCGGAATTCGAGCTGTAGACGATCAGGAGCGCCGGACCGGATCGAAGCACCACGTTCCTGATGGCCTCAATCTTGACCGCACGCCCGACCTTGACCAAGTGCGCGGCTGCATTCTCGGCGGTAGGCGCCGCGGAAGCCGATGCCACGGTGACGGAGACCGCGTTGTATTTGTCCGCAAAGCCTGCCCCATCGGGCCGCTCCGTGCGCGCCCAACCCTCTGGCACCTTGAGCGAGAAGCCCAATGGCGACGTATAGGTCACGAAGACCTGGTTGTCGGGGATGTCACCGGGCGGATTTTTCTCCGGTGCGGCGGGTCGTTCCGTGGCCATGGCTGGGGTGCCCACCATTGGAGCGCTGCCGATCAGGGTTGCCAACGCAACGATGGCCATGGCGGCGATGCGCGGGTATTGCTTGACTCGGTGCGGCATGGTGTCTCCTTTTCCTGATCGGGCCTGGTTCACGTGGCGGGCCTTTCGCGCATGCTGGTTAGCGCCGATGGCGGGATAGGTTGCCCGCACCGGTCCGCACGACGCATGGGTTGCATGGCTTGAGCGCCGACACGAGGATTCACATGGCATCCTTTCGCAGCTTGCCTACTCGTTTTCGCCGCATGGTGAGGGAGGCTATCTCTTGCCAAGGCGCGTCCAGCGTCGGCGACGTGCGACCAGCCACCACAGCGCTCCCGAGAGCAAGATCGCGGCTAGCATCCAGGCTTCGTCACTATCAAAACCCCCTAGCACATACGCCAGAGCCTGTCCGAAGCCGTAGCCCGCCCCGGCAATGACGATGGCCCAGACGACTGCCCCCATCAAGTTGAGCACGAGAAATCGGAGCCAGGGAACCTCGCTCATCCCAATCGCGATCGGCCCGGCGATGCGCAGGCCATACAGGAATCGGATGGACAGGATCAGCGGAAGGTGATGCCGCTCCAGCAGCGCCTTGGCGCGCGCGGCGCGAGTTTGCACGGACGGAAATCGCTTCAGGAGTGCGGTCCCGTATCGTCGGCCGACGTAGAAGTAGAGCTGATCACCGAAGAAGCTGGCAATCGTGCCAATCATGATCACCGTCGGCAACGTGAGATGACCTCGATACGCGGCAACGCCTGCCATGAGAAGAATGGTTTCCCCTTCCAAAAAAGTGCCCACAGCGACCGCGAGGTAGCCGTAGTTCTGAATCAAGCCTGCGATATCCATAACATGGGGGCTCGTTCTGGGGGGCGACCGGGCACTGGGACACGTGCAATGGTCGCCCTTGGCATCACTGGGGTGTGACCCACCAAATCGCGCTCCCGCATTCGATTCCCAACTCGCGGCAAGCCGACGGCGAATCGGCAATCTCATCCGCGCCGATGCTATGGATCAGCCTTCCATAGGCAGCCGACGCATGGCCTCCCGACTACGCGGCCACAGGTGGCAGTCGCAGGTCGTGGTGACGGTCTCATTTCTCTTTCATTTCCTGCTGCTTGGTTTCCTTCATTTCATGCCTCTTGTTCTCCATGCTTTCCTCCTTCCTTTCACGCTTCTTAGTCTCTCCTTGGTACTTCTTCGCGGGCTTGGCGGTTTGCGTCTTGGCGGCGTCAGCAGCGGCTCCCGACGCCCCCGTATCGGCGGCTAGGGCAGAGACCGTGACGGCCGAAAACGCAGCCGCAATGAGGATGGAAAGTAGTGTTTTCATTTCGATTCCTTTCATCGAGCCAAGTCGTTTGACGTTCTCGCAAAGGTCCCAAGTCGGTGCCCGGCAACCCGGCGCTGACCATCTGGCGGCGGACGCGAGAGCACCCATCGGTGGCGGCTAATCCTCGTCTTCACCTTCGTCGCCGCCTGCATCCACGTGCAGGACCGCGCCGTTGCCAGCGTCGACCTTCACGTCCTGGATCTCATTAGTGGCAGTCTTGATCTCCACGCTGTACACGAGATTGCCGTTCTCGTTGTCGAGGGCAACCCTGAGCACGGTCCCGGATACCTTGGCCTGAGCGGCCGAGATCGCCCGGGTCGCGTCGATCTTGGCCAGTGAGGCGAGGCGGGCTGCCTCTCCCCGCTCTCCATTTGCCTGGTCCGGCACCCGGATGCTGGACTGATAGGCGGGGGACTGCGTTTTCCCATTGCCAGCCGCGTCGGCGCTGCCAACCAGCCCGGCTCCCAGCGTGAACGCGCCCAGTACCACGCTGATGCATTGCTTCCCGTTCATGGCCGATACCTCTTGAGTGAACCGCTTGCGTTGCGAGTCCGACTCGATGCGAACTGCGTGCGCGGCGTCGTGCTGCTGCGCGGGAAATCAGTCGGCTGCTCACAGAGACCACTTTGGTCGCCGAAGCTTGCCGGCACCTTTCCGGAACATTACAGCTTGGTAAGGATTGGCGGATCGTCGGAACGACGCGGGCTGTCGTCGGTGCCGACGCGGGGAAGCGTGAGTGTGAAGATGGAGCCGACCTCGGGCTGGCTCGATGCCTCGACCTGGCCTTTGTGCGCCGCGACGACGGCCTTCACCAGGCTCAGTCCCAGCCCCAGGCCGCGCTGCGAGCGGCTGCGGTCACCGCGGTATAGACGATCCCAGATTTTCGGCAGCTCATCGGCCGTCATGCCGATGCCGGTGTCCGAGACGCGGATCACGATCGCATTTTGCCGGGCAAAGGCTTCCACCTCGATGCGCCCGCCCGCTGGAGTGTATTTGATGGCGTTATCCAGCAGATTCGCCATGACCTGGCGAAGACGGGCACGGTCTGCGGTCAACCAGACCGACGGTGGCGCGCTGATCGAGACCGTGATCGCTTTCTCCTCGGCAACTTGCTGGTAGAGATCAACCGCATCGGCCAGGAGGATCGGGATGCTGACAGGCTCCAGGTGCAATTTGAGCGTCCCGGTTTCCGCCTCGGCAATGTCCATCAGGGTGTTCAACATCCGGAGCAATTGGTCCGATTCCTCCACGCAGTCGGCTAGCGCGTCCCGGCAAATGGCCGGCTCGCCGTCCGACCGCAGGGCGATTTCGGCGATGCCGCGCAGGCGCGCCAGCGGCGTGCGCAAATCATGCGCGACGTTATCAATCGCTTCGCGCATGCCCTGGATCAGGATCGCAATCTGGTCCAGCATGCCGTTGAAGAGCGTCCCCAGTTCGTCCAGCTCGTCGCCGGTCGCGCGCAGCGACACTCGCGCCTCCATTGCCCCAGACTTGATCGCGTGCACGGTCTGGATGAGCTGGCGAATCGGCCGTAGGGCCCGCCGCGCGAGGAATGCCCCGCCGAGCACGCCGACGATCGCCATCGGAAACATGACACCCGCGACGATCCATCCAAAGCGCTCCAGGACGCTGTCACGCTCCTCGGTGCTCTTGCCGACTTGCAGGAGTCCCCCGTCGGGCAGGCGGGCGCTGGCGATCTCCAGCACGGCCTCGTCGTCATTTGCCCGCAACTGGATCCAGGTACCGGGGTCGGCCATCGGCGCGTGTTCCAGGCGGTTCAGGTCGTACTCTGCCCACTGGTCGGGAATCTCGAGGAACACCGTGGAATTGGCGGGTCCGGCAATGCGAATGAAAAAGGGCTTCGTCTTTCGCAGCCTCGCCTCAAGGGCGAGCTCTTTCTTCAGTCCGGCGAGGTCCTCTGCTTGATACTCGGCTGCCAGTTGGTGAAGCCGCTGCTCAATGCTGTCGCGATCATGCTGTCGCAGCGAGGAAGCCAGCAGGGCATAGGCGAGCGCAAACAGCGAAAGGGTGCTGAGGATGAAGAATACCGAGTACCAGAGCGCGATCCGAACGCCGAGCCCTTTGCGGAAGAAGTCAGGGACCCTTGAGAACATATCCCACTCCCCGGATGGTATGAATCATCTTCACGGGAAAGTCACGATCGACCTTGTTGCGCAGGCGACAGACCAGCACGTCGACAACGTTGGTCTGGGGGCAGAAGCTGTAATCCCAGATGTGCTCCAGGATCATTGTCTTGGATACGGGTCGGCTTACGTTGCGCATCAGGTATTCGAGTAGGGAAAACTCGCGCGGCTGCAGTTCGAGTTTTTGTCCCTGCCGTCTTACCTCGCGGGCCGGCAGGTCAAGAATCAGGTCACCCACGATCAGCCGGGCCGGTTCCACGGCCCCGGTGGCACGACGGATCAGCGCGAAGACACGCGCGAGCAGTTCGGCCAGCGCAAAGGGCTTTGTCAGGTAGTCGTCGCCCCCTGTCTGCAGGCCTTTGACACGGTCGTCGACCGAGCGTTTGGCACTGAGGATGATGACCGGAGTGGCAACCTTTTGGCGGCGCAGTGTCTCGATAAGCGACAGCCCGTCCAAGCGGGGTAGCATGATGTCAACAACGGCCGCGTCGTACCGGGTGGAGAGCGCCAGATCCAGCCCGCTTGCGCCATCCGCCGCGTAGTCGATTGCGAAGCCGGCCTGCTGCAGCGCCTGGCTGACAAACGAGCCGATCTTTCTGTCATCCTCCACGACCAGAACACGCATGCCATCCACCCCCTTGCTTGCCGGCCACGGCACTTTTCCATCGAGGATGATGAGTCGGCTCACCCTTGCTGGGGTGCCAGACCGGAACCTGCGAATTCACTTCCCCGGGGGCACGTTGGCCTAGTTTCTTCGCAGTATTGTTAGTCGCCACGCGATCTTCAAGGAACATGCGAGGCCGTGTGGCTCATCTTCTTTGCTCGCTGCCCCTTGCAATTTGCCCTGGAGAGGAACTCCCGCGCACATCGTTCGCCGATGCAGGCCCTTTGTGCTCATGTCGGGCCAGGGTCGAGCCATTATGTGTCTAGTCGTTCAAAATACCTGTTGGCTTTGTAATGGCTTGTAATATTTTGGTGCGCAATCCCGGAGCCGTCACCCTTCAGAGCGTAAACCGCTGGAATGTCTCGCGGAAGTGGCTATATTGTTGAGAACAATTCGCGTTCTTGTTTGGTGCAAAAAGAAGAGCCTGCCCATGTTCTCGATACTAATGATTACGTTCCGGGAAGGGGTTGAGGCCTTCCTCATCGCCGCGATTACGCTTGCGTTCTTGCAAAAGACAGGCCGCGACCATCTCATCAGCGCCGCAAAGGGCGGCATCGTTGCGGCACTGCTTGGATCAGCAGCCCTTGGCATCGCTCTGTTTCGGGTCGGAGGCATCAGTGCGCAGGCAGAAGGGTGGCTCGCGCTGCTGGCAGGCGCCTTGGTCATCTCCTGCACCTGGCACATGCTCCGACATGGCAAGGCAATGGCCGGCCAAATCCGTGGCCGGCTTGCACAGGTGCCCGAGAAGAAGACCCTTGGCCCTTGGCTTACCGTCTTCGCCTTTGTGCTGCTGATGGTGGGCCGCGAGGGCGTGGAGGCAGCCACCATGATTGCGTCGCTTGCCGCCGGCGCTGGCACAGGGCATCTCGCCCTTGGCGGCGTACTTGGCCTGGCTTGTGCGGGCATCCTTGCCTGGGCGTGGAGCAAGTACGGGCGGCGGGTGAACTTGTCGTTGTTTTTCCAGGTAACCGCTGTGTTCATGGTGCTGTTCTCGGTGCAGCTCGCCATCTATGCCCTGCACGAGTTTTCGGAGGCTGGCGCACTGCCATTTGTCGACAATCGGTACTGGCACGACATGACAGAGCCATACGGCCCTGACGGCATCTACGGTGCGTGGTTGAGCTATAGCCTGGTCCTCGCCCCGCTGGCATTTCTTGGATTTGCGTTGCTTTCAGGCCGAAAGGATTCAGCGCCTCCTGAAAAGAAATGAACACAATTCTCGGTCCACGCGAGTGTTCTGCAATGCGAGTGCAAATCAGCCTCCCATCTACTTGTGCGTATGCAGAGCCGATGACCTTCGGCAGTCTGGCGACAGTGCTATCTGGCTTTTGGCGCCTGCGGAGGCCGCAGATGAGCGTACAAATGCCCCCTGATGTTGCTGGCAGACGAGCATGCTAGCGCGAAGTCTAGGCCAAGCAATGCCGAACTCTACGCTGCCCTCGAGATCGCCCTCCGCGACGTTGCAGATTCCTCGCAAAAGACGGTGGTCGCTCTATGGCGCGTTTGGCATATTGCTTGTCACTGGACTCATGTGGCTTGCTTTGCGCTTTCTTGATGCCGGCGGGGTGGCATTTGCCCCTTGGCGAGAATGGAGCATGAAGCTCCATGGGGCTGCGGCCTTCGCTTCGATGTTTCTGCTCGGCGCTATTTGGTCTTCACACATATCTTGCGCGTGGAAGCAGCGCCGCAATCGGTTTGCCGGGGTAAGTTTCGCCAGCGCCGTAGCTGCGCTGGTCCTGACCGGTTATGGTCTTTACTACTTCAACGGCGAGGGGCTTCGTTCGCTATCGGAATGGGTCCACTGGACCGTAGGCGTAATGCTCGGCTTGCTGTTCTGGAACCACCTTGCTCGCGGGCGTCGAGGCCTGCCTAGGTAATTGAGCGCCTCCTGAAGCCTTTCTGAATTTCGCTGACCCGAGTACGGTACCCGTGCGGAATTCTGTGTTCGGTGGGAGGATGTTGAATGGAAATTAAAACCATACGTATTTGCGATACGCATAATTTTCATTGAGAAAGTCTTGAAGTTTTCAGGTGGAATATTACCCTACCAATTGCAGGGCGTTCACTCCCGGGGAACAGTTAGGCTCAGTTAGGCGGGGTAAATATCATGAAGGCTGATAAGAAGGTTATCCAGCTCCTCAATGGTCAACTCAAGAATGAACTAACGGCGATTAACCAGTACTTCCTGCACGCGCGCATGTACAGACACTGGGGTCTGAGCGAACTCGGAAAGCACGAGTACGAGGAATCCATCGAAGAGATGAAGCATGCAGACAAGCTTATTGAGCGTATCTTGCTGCTCGATGGCCTGCCAAATCTACAAGACCTCGGCAAGCTCCTTGTGGGGGAGAATACCGAAGAGATGCTGGGTGGTGACTTGAAACTTGAATTGGCTTCGCAGGCTGATTGCAAGGAGGCAATCAAGTACTTTGAGTCCGTTGGTGACTACGTGTCGCGAGAAATCGTGGAAGATATTCTCGATGATACGGAAACCCATATTGACTGGCTGACGACGCAACTCGAATTGGTCAAGAAGGTGGGGCTCCAAAACTACCTCCAGTCGGCGATGGGAAGTCCGTCGTGAACGCGCCCATTGTGAATCGGCTTGACGAGAGTCGTAAGCGATCCTTTGAGGACGGTACTTGCGGCGCGGTGACGGGTGTGCTGATGGCTTGCGTCAGCTAATGGGCGTCGTTAAGCGCCAAGGCAGCAAGGCTTCGTAGTCATCTGCGGTTTGCGCCACCGGCAAGGCCTTGAACACTGCGACGAGGTAGTGGTATGGCTCGTGAGCAACTGGTTGTTTGCTGGCTCGCTGCGCGCGGGCCAGCGTGCGGCTGCCATCATGAGCCTGATCCATAATCGGCCAAGCTCAACGGGCATGATCCCTACGCCTACCTGAAAGACGTGCTCACGCGACTGCCAACCCAGAACACCGCCGACATCGCTGAACTCCTGCACCCATCGCTGGGCCGCTTCTGCCCTCGCTGCATAACGCGGTCAAGAGGGTTCGTCGGGCGCTCACGAATATTGCGACGTATAGCCATGCTCATGCGCTGGCGCAGTCAGAAGCAGCGATGCTGATGAAATCGTCCCCACAACAGGAAGTCGTCTAATGAAGTGGCTACTGCGCGCGCTTGATTGATCGCCTGCTAACGCGGCTCCATGGCACCAGCAAAACGCGCATGCACGTTGTTCTCGACATGAAAGCCGTGCGTGTCGAACTCCACCAGTTCCAGTGTCAGCCCGAGATAGCGGCGCGCGAACAGATCCGCCAGGTGCGCGCGCATCGCGGCAAACAGCTCGGCGCAGACCTGCCCTGTTATCACTTTCGGGCGGCCCGCCTTGACGCGCAAGGTCGCGTGGATGAAGGCGTCGTCCTCGATGCCGTCTGCCATGCGGTACTGATCCAGCCGCAGCGCCCGCGTGCGGATGCCACCGGGCGGGAACACGTCCGCATGCGCCATCAGCGCGTCGCTGACCACACGCATTAGCTCGGGGATGCGCGCCTCGTCCTCAACGTTGGCAGTGTACTCGATGATGATGTGCGGCATCGGGTCAAGCCCCCAAGGTTCGTGCATCACCCTTGCCATCGATAGCGTGGCTGGCAATTTCCGGCGTGGCGCGGCAATCAGGCTCACTGGCTCGGTGCCGATCACGCGGAAAGACGCAATTCCGGCCTGCGGCCTTGGCCGCATACAGATTTTCGTCTGCTCTATGCAGATAGCCGGCCGCCGAATCCCCATCACGGGTGTCCCCAGAATGGACGCTGACCCCAATACTGACCGTCACCCGACCGTGTTCGCTGAAGGCGTGTGGCTCGTTTTGCGCCTCGACCGACGCCCGTATCTTATCGGCGACCATAAGCGCTCCGACAAGATCCGTGTTCGGAAGCAGCACGCAAAATTCCTCGCCGCCATATCGACCAGCGACGTCACCCGGACGCCGAATATTTTCCCTCACGCAACGCGCCACCATCCTCAGTGCTGCGTCACCCGCCGTGTGACCGTATCGGTCGTTGAACAGCTTGAATTCGTCGACATCGATCATGAGGATAGCAAGCGGTTGATGATGTCGGCTGGCCCGCCGCCACTCAGTGTCAAGTGCGCTATCAAGGGTTCGTCGCGTTGCCAAGTCCGTAAGCCCGTCGGTATTGGCGAGCACCTTGAGCTGATGCTCAGTCTCCAGGCGCCGCCGCAACTGTTCTGCAAAGGAAATGGATACGATTAGCATAAGCGCGTCGAACATGACAACGATGCCGCCGATCACCCAGGCGCGCTTGCGCCAGTCTTTGTAGATGTCGCTAGTGGCAAGACCAACCGACATGATCAGCGGATAATCACCGACATGTCGGTACGTATAGAGCCGTTCGACACCGTCGATGGATGAGACTGAGACAAACCAATCCGCCTTCGCCTGTTTGGCGCGGTCAAAGTTGACGCTCTTGGACACGTTGGAGCCAACCACACGAGCACTATAAGGGCGTCGCATGTAGATCGTGCCGTCATCATTTGCAAGCGTAATCACACCGCCGGGCCCAACATTGACACCTTCAAACAGGCGCTTGAAGTAGTTGATTCGGAGCGTGCCAACAACAATCCCGGAGAACTTTCCATCAAGGTCGGCAAGGCGCCGACTTAGACCAATCGTTGTATCCGCTCCCTGGGTACGAGGCGTGAACGGTTTGCTGATAAAGAGCCCGGAATCGCTTTGATCCTTGTGGATCAGAAAGTAGTCTCGATCACCAATTTGGACCGATCGCGCCGGGGCAAAACGGGAATCGAGAATAACGTGCCCAGTGGCATCCGTGACGAGCAGCGAGCCCAAGTCGCGCGCGTTGCTTGACCTGTCGAACAAAACCAATTGCCGGATTGTGGGTGGTAGCGCCATGACTTCAGGAGCCTTGACGCCATCGATAACTGCCTGCATCGAGAGGTCGTACACCTCAATGTTTCGCGCGATGTCGTGCTCCAAGATCAATGCGATGTTTTCCGAAGACTCCCGCGCGCGCAACAACGCATCGGAACGCATTTGGTACAAGGAGACCGCTGCCAGTACAGAGATAATTGCCGCGATAACCACGGCGCCGGCCGTGAACAATGAGGGTCTAGAAGAGAGAACGACGGCGAGTCGGCGGGCGGGCATGCGGATTCTTTGGCTTGTTATAGATTGGCAGCCGGCTTTCGCTCATTCCAGTCGGCGAAGCAAAAATATGTGGCGATGGAAGCTATAGAGTATGGCTGGTCAAGCGTTGCTGACGCTGGGGATGGTGTAACAACGTCCGCAGCGCCGAATTGATCGTCTGAGCGCGGCCAAGTGAATTCGATGACCTATTCCACCGGAATTCGATCCCAGATTCGGCGTGAGCAAGGGCATCGTTACTTCGGCATACCCCCTGGCCTCATCGTCGCGCTCTCGAGCAATTGCTCGTGGACAAACAAGCGAAGCAGCAGCGCTTCGCGCTCCCCATAGCCGTCAAAAGCGACACCGACATTATGAAACGGCTCCGAGGGCTGGGCATCGGGATCTTCGCGCGTCCAGCCGTCGAGGGAAAATTTCGATTTCATGCCGCCGGCACGAAGCGTGAATTCTAGGCGAACCTGGCGTCCCGGTGTGGCCAGCGAACTCGTTGCAGTCGAGACCGACGCCCCGCCGATGCTCAGATCAGTGATCAGCACCGTCTGTGGCGGGAGGCTTTCATCGTCTATGGAGAGCTTGCCGACCAACCTGACCGGCACACGGATGCTCCCGCGCATTTCGCGTGCTTCCACGTGTGCGATATCGCTCAGCATCAAGTAGGGAAACGGCGTGCGCGACGTCGCATGGACGCGCGCAGAGAAGCTGTGGATGCTGGTACCAGTAAAACCGCGAAACAGCAACGTTTCGCCGTCCGAGATCTCGGCGGCTTTTCCCGCGAGGCTAGGCCAGGCGATAAATGCCGCACTTTCGTTGAAGCCGATCAGCCGGCTGACCGCTGCGCGATTCGCCTCGCCCGGGCGCTTGACATGCAGCAGCGTGCCGACCAGAAGCCCATAGCGATCGTGCCATGTTGATGACGGATCGTCGGACCTGAGTGGCGCCATGTCGTCCGCCCAGAAACAGCGTCCAGCTCGCAAAACGAGGAATCGTTCTCTGTCGGAATAGAAAACCGTGTCCTCATCGGCAACCGGAAAACCCAACTCATCGACCAGCGCCGACTTCAGCGGCGTTCCCAGTTCGATATCGTCAGCCTGAACTTCTCTACGCATGCTGGACCCTCTCTCGTTCCGCTCTTATGGCCGCTACTCTACAGGCATCCGGACCGGCTGTGGCGTGATGCCGTCCAAGCCGATCCTTATTCCCTCAGAGGCGCGCAAATCAGACCGCGTGGCGGACCTCGGGAGGACGGGTTACGACCTCGCGGTCCGCATTGCACGCCTGCCCAGTACGTCGCTGATCAGCCGCGGTGCATTCGCCCCCCGCTCCCAGCCACATGTCTCCTCATGGACGCCGAGAGCTTGACTTGCTTCCTTGAGTGACCAACCTCGAATGCACCGGATGTAGTAGATGTAGTACAACCGCTCGGGGAGCATCGCGGGTTGCGGAAGCGGCACATATCCCAAGGAGCGAATGAGCGACAAAGAGAGGCGAGGGATCGTGCAGGCATTGGATACTCCACAGTGCAGATGCGCCAGAATTCAGCTTAATCGTCCCAGACCATCCTTGCGGTGAGCGACGCCGTGTGCAATCCAGGCAATCCGTTCTCGCTGGTGGTGACCCTCACCGAGTACCTTCGTGAGCGTGGTTTCCGCGCGCCGCTGCGCTTCCTTGGCCCCATTGGCTTGCAGCATGACGTGCTTCTGCGCGCCTTCCAACCGTTCGGCCTTGTCGATCTCGGCCCGTGCCGCCGCTTCTCGTTCTACAAGCGCGGCGCGCAGATCTTCAATTCGCGTGCGCTGCCACGCTTGGCTTCCGCCAGGACCTGAGTTGCCTCATTGCGCTGGCTTGCCAGCGCCTACGCCGCGACAGTGGCGTCGAGGCGGATGGCTCCCTCCCTCCTTGTGACTCCTTGTGGGAGCGTTCGCCGCTTCGGCCGACAACTGCCGGACTTGGCTGACAAGCTGCTCATTCCGCTGCTGCACCACCAACGGCAAGCAGACCGATGCCAACGTGCTGCAGGCGTACTCGGCCGTCAACCGGCAGTCGGGCCAGTTCCGCAGCCTGATCCGTTTCGTCGCGCCCGCGCGTGACGTGAACAAGCTGATGCTCAAGACGGGCAACGGAATATCTGAAGCTTCAGATATTCACGAATAGCGGCCAACCCTCTTCCCGCGCCTCCTCTGTGGCGCCCGTGAATTGCTGCTGCATGCGCTCCGCCAGGCGCTGCTGGCTTCATCATGGTTGCTCATCAGGGAAGACATTCAAGGCTGTGCTTGTACGTTCGCTAATGTCTTCAATATCGATTATCAATGTGCAAAATTGATGCTAACTGGTGCGTGGAAGCAACACTTTTCCACTTGACCTCGCCTTGGTGCGTGGGAGTGCTAACCGTCCGGCAGTCCCCCTCAATATAATCCGTAACGCAAATCGTTCGTATTCTTGATCCCTAAGAAAACGACCCGTCGATTACGGAACATCGCGCATTTCACGCGCACCAGGGACATGACAACAAGAGTCAGCCGCGCGCAGCGGCATCGAGGGGAGGCAGTTGGGCGCCGCTTGGCCGGATTGGGCGCCGCGGGCTTTAGGGCTGTGCTGCCTTCCGCCTGCGGCGGCGACAGCGGCGCAGCGAACACCGACGCGGCACCGGCGGACCGCCCACTTTCGGAGAAGATCTTTTCCGACACGGCCCTGTCGGCTTGCGGCAAGCAATTGTGCGCGACCTGCCATGTGGTGAGGTGCGCTTACGGCGCCGATAATGGGCTGGCCGTGCCGCTGGGCGGCCTCAACATGGACCTGCCGGGCTTGCGCAATGCGCCTGCGTTGACGTGCACGCAATTCACCCCCGCCTTCAGCTTCCAGGCCGATGGCAACGCCGTTGGTGGATTCTTCCGCGATGGGCGTGCGGCCTCGCTGGCGGGCCAGGCCGAATTGCCCTTCACCACGCCATTCGAGATGGCCAACACCTCGGCCGACGAAGTGCTGGCGCGGTTGCTGACGCGTCCCTACCTGGTCGAGTTCGCCGCGGTGTTCGGCAAGGCGTCAGTGGGAGAAGCCACCACGGCGCCGCATAACATTGGCCAGGCGCTGGCCCGGTATCAGAAGGAAGATCCGTCCTTCCACCAGTTTCCCAGCAAGTACGACGCCTATCTGAAGGGCAGCACGCAGCTCACTTCGCAAGAGCTCAACGGCCTCGCCTTGTTCAACAACCCGGCCAAGGGCAACTGCACGGCCTGCCATGCGTCGACGCCGACCGCCACCACGGCGGCGCTGTTCACTGACTTCAGCTATGACAACGTTGGCATTCCGCGCAACAGGAAGATCGCGGCCAATACCGGTGGCAACAAGCTCGACTACATGTCCAGGAATGGCGCCGCCCTCTGCGAGCCCAACCATGACTGCTACGACCTCGGCCTGTGTGGCCCGTTGCGCAGCGATGTCTCGACCCGCAAGCGTTTGTGCGGCACCTTAAAGGTGCCGACCCTGCGCAATATGGCGCTGACCGCGCAGTACTTCCACATCGGCGTGTTCGACACGCTGGAGGAAGCCGTGACGTGGTACATCGCGCGCGATACCGATCCCACGCGCTGGTACGTCAAGGCTGACGGCACCCCCGACATCCCTTACAACGACCTGCCCACGGCCTATGGCGGCAATGTCAACGGGGCCGAAGTGCCCTACATTCCCAGCCTGGCCCCAACTCTGACCAATAGCGTAATCGCCGATCTGGTGCGCTTCCTGTGCACCGTGACCGACGGGTTCGATTCCGCCAATCCGGCGGCCTACCAGGTACCGGCACAGTGCCAGTCAACCGCGGTCAGCATGGCCGCCACGCGCGCCGGACCGGCTGCGCTTGCAAAGCAAAGTAAATAAACAGGAGGGAGAGAGTGATGAAACGAACCATGATTGCCGCGGCGGTGCTAGCCGCGGTGGGGACGCCTGCGCTTGCCGCACAAGGGAATGTCAGCCCTGCGGTAGTGCAGCAGCTCGAGCACAAGATCAGCGATATGGCCAGCCAGCTCGATGCCCTCAAGGCCGAGCTCAAGGCCATGAAGGAACAGAACACCGCGCTGGCGACGCAGCAGCAGACCCAGGCCAAGCAGCAGGCCGACCAGACTGCTCAGGTCGCACAGTTGCAGGCCTCGCAGGAAAACCTGCAGCAGGTGGCCGCCAAACCGTCGCCGCTGGATAACCTGAGCGTGTCCGCCTACGGCGAAGTCAACTATTCGCGGCCCAGCCGCAACACCAACGACACCCGTGCAGACCTGGGCCGCGCCGTGTTCGGCTTCGGCTATCGCTTCGATGAGAAGACCCGCTTCAACTCCGAGTTCGAGGTCGAGCACGCGATCGCCTCATCGTCCGATCCAGGCGAGTTCGCGGTGGAGCAGTTCTACGTCGACCACATGTTCACCCCCAAGGTCGGCGTCACCGCCGGCCTGTTTCTGATGCCGGTCGGCCTGCTGAACGAACATCACGAGCCGACCGCCTACTACGGCGTTTCCCGCAACTTCATCGAGACCCTGATCATCCCCACCACTTGGCGCGAAGGCGGTTTCGCCCTGCATGGCAATACGGATATCGGTCTCGACTGGAACGTAGGCCTGACCACCGGGCTCGATCTGGCCAAGTGGAATTTCACGACACAGACCCCACTCTACAATTCCGCGCTGGAACTGCAGAACAGCAAGGTAGCGCCGATGCAGGCGACCCACCAGGAAATGGCCCTGGCCAATGCGAAGAACGCCTCGCAGTATGTCTCGCTGAACTATCGCGGCGTGCCCGGGCTGCTGGTGGGCGGCTCGGTCTTCACCGGCAATGCCAACCCGGCTGCCGGCGCGAGCAGTCAGCGCGCGACGCTGTGGGAAGCGCATACACGCTGGACGCCCGGCAAGTGGGACCTGTCCGCGCTTTATGCGCAGGGCCATATCAGCAATACCGCCCAGGTCAACGCGCAGTTCCCGGGCACTGCCAACCCGATGCCGGCGTCGTTCTACGGCTGGTACCTGCAGGCTGCCTACAATGTGTGGCAGCACGGCACCTATCGTGCCGTGCCGTTCGCCCGCTATGAACGCTACAACATGGGCGCCAAGTACGAAGGCATTGCCCCTGGCTTCTCGGCACAGCCGGCGGGGTTCCCCAATCCGAACGATACGGTCTGGACTGCCGGCCTGAACTTCTACCTGAACCCGAACGTGGTATTCAAGGTCGATTACCAGCGCTTCCGCACCAACCGCGATTTCAGCCGGTTTGACCTGGGCCTGGGCCTTTATTTCTGACCTTTCGCCTGCCGTGCCCCGGCACACCGGCGCCTTCACCGTGCGCCGATTTGCCGGGGACAAAGGAAGCATCGATGCGCTACCAGTCTGTTCCTACCGTTCTCGTCTGTGCCGCCGCGGCGGCCTCTGCCGGATTCGTCGTGACCAAAGTACACGCGGCGGAATACATGAGCGTGGCCGACAGCCAGAAACTGATGTTCGTCGACGCCACTGAGTTCGTGCCGCAGGTAGTCGCGCTCAACCCGGACCAGCTCAAACAGCTCGCGGAAGGCACGGGCGGGCCGCCGCGCATGGGCGCATGGCGGATCTGGCAGGCCCGGCAGGGCAGCAAGCTGCTTGGTTACGTGGTGGCCGACGCCGTGATCGGCAAGTTCGGACTGATCAACTATGCGGTTGCGCTGAGCCCGGCCGGCGAGATCCGCGATGTGGAGATCCTGGCCTATCGTGAAAACCACGGCTATGAGGTTCGCAACAAGCCGTGGCGCAGCCAGTTCACTGGCAAGTCTGCACGGTCCCCGCTGCGCATCGGTGAGGATATCCAGAACATCAGCGGCGCCACTTTTCGTGCACCCATATCGCCGACGGTATCCTCCGCATTGCCGTGATGGCGCAGCCGGCGCTGGTGAAGGGCTGAGCGCATCGTGGTCCGTGTCGCCGATCTCGCGCAATGTCGCCGCGCCCGCCCCTTGTTGGGCACGCTGGTTGAGATCCAGGCACGCGGCGCTGGCGCTGCCGAGGCGGTGCGCGCGGCATTCGGCCAAATCGAAGAGATACAGCGCCTGATGAGCTGCCACGAACCTGGTAGCGATATTGGTCGTTTCAATGCCGCGTCGGTGGGCGTACCGGTCGAGATGGATGCGCGCACGCTCGCCGTACTCGCCGTACTCGCCGTCGCGGCCGAGTTGCAGGTGGCGAGTGACTTCGACTGTGAGCGAAGTCCGGCGCGGACGTCGCCTTCCGGCTGCCCCGCCTGGACCCACGAAGGCGTGGAGCTACACAAGCACCGGCCGGTGCGGCTCGATCTGGGTGGTATTGCGAAGGGCTATGCGGTGGATTGCGCCATCGCGGCCTTGCGGAGCTTTGGCTACGCGCTTGTCAACGCGGGCGGCGACATGCGTCATGTCGGCGCCGCTGCGCGAGCCGCGCCGGCACGCACCGCCATGGGTGTGGCAACTCGATAACGCGGCGTTGGCGAATTCCAGTGTGGACGGCCTGGCGCCGGGGCCCGGCACGGCGCCGCGCATTTCCAATCGGTGTGGACCCTTGGAGCTGCCGGCAGCACCCGGCGCCAGCGTGCTGGCACTTTCGTGCATGCTGGCCGATGCCCTGACCAAGGTGGTCCTGGTCTGCCGCGCGCCACGCCATCCATTGCTGGCCCGGTATGGCGCCTGTACGCTGCTCAATCGGGATGGCAAACTAACCGGCTAGCAACTTTCCGCCCGCCCGACCAACCCGATGTCCGATCTCCATTTCCACTCCCACCCGCCGCGCTGGACTCGGCGGGCTCTTTGGTGGGGTCGTCGCGCTGCTGGTCGCCACCGGCTATGGCTTCAACGGTGAGGGCCTGCGCAGTCTGACCGAGTGGCTACACTGGCTCGGCGGCGTCGCCACTGGCGGGCTGTTCTGGGTCCACCTAGCCGCAGGGCGTCGCGCTGTGGCGGGCCGCAATTGAGCGTCGCGGCTCGCCCGGCAGCCAGTGCGACCGTGGCTCGACCCCAAGGACGAGGGCAAATCCTAAAACGTTGTGCACTGGAAGAAACCGCGATGCCCGAAGCAGCTTGTCGAAGTTGGATAACGGCTGTAGCGCGCAGTGCTTTCCTTAGCATCCAGACTCAAAACGCAATCCCTCCATGGGTCGGAGTTGCCTTTATATCCGAGTTTCTCGCACGCCGGGCCATACACCCTGATCATCTGGTCGACCTCGCGTTCCGCCTGCGCGGCGCGGTCGGCTTGGGTTGTGCAACCGGCGAGCAAGGCGGTCAAAACCAAGTGCATAAAAATGCGCATGACGACCTCCATCTCCTTCAATCTATTGGAGGCGGAAACTGCCACCCAAGTTTCCCTTGAAATGGAGTTTAGTGCGCGGTGGAAACGGCATTGCATTAGCTTAACCAGACCTGGTCTCGTCGCACTGCTTCCCAACCAGGCTTCCAGCGATGTATGGAGGTCGCCCCTCGTCGCCGAGCTATTATTATCGAGGCCTCGTTCTGAGCGGACTCGATGAAGCAGATCACCGGCCCAACTCGCAAGACTGGGGGGCATTGCAGCGGAATAAAAGGGAGCCCTGCTTGAGATCGCGGCCGGCACCGTCGCCCAGCAGGGCATCGTCAAACGTCTGCTGACGGGACCGGTGACGGAGCGCTCCATCGGCCTGGTGACCGGACGCAATCGCAGCTGTCGCCGGCGGCAGCAGCGCTGGTGGACATGCTGCGCGCGTAACTGGACGCCGCGGGGACCACGGCGGCAGCGGTGCGATGAAGCGTGCCTCCCCCCTGCGCTTAGTCCACCGTCGCGCCCGTCTCCCGCACGATTTTTCCCAACCGCGTCATTTCGTTGCGAATGAGCACGCCGAAAGCCTCCGGCGTGCCGCCCACCGCTGGCGTTCCAATGGCCTCCCAACGCTTGCGGAACTCGGGATCGGCGAAGATCGTATTGATGGTGCTGTTGAGCTTGAGCACGATGTCGCGCGGCGTCGCCGCCGGTATGGCAATGCCGTGCCACGACACGAACTCGAACCCCGGCATGCCGGACTCCGCCAGTGTCGGGACATCCGGCAGCGCGGGCACGCGGGCCTTGGTGGTGACGGCGAGCGCGCGGAGCTTGCCGGACTTGATCTAGGGCAACGAGCTGGCCAGGATATCGAACATCACCGGAACCTGGGCGCCCAGTACATCGTTCAGGGCAGGTCCTGCCCCCTTGTATGCGACATGCTGCATCTTCGTGGTCGCGGCGGTATTGAACAACTCGCCAACCAGATGCTGCGGTGTGCCATTTCCGGCCGAGGCAAAGCTGTAATCGACGGGCTTGTTCTTGACTGCGGCAATGAAAGATTTCACGTCCTTGACCGAGCTGGAGGGATGGACTTCCAGCACCAGCGGGAACGCGGAAATCTGGATGACTGGCGCAAGATCTGCCTGCGGGTTATAGGGCAAGCGCTTGTACAGGGTTGGGTTCACGGCCATGGGCCCGCTTGCGGCAAGCAGGATCGTGTAGCCGTCAGGGGCGGCTTTGGCAACGACATCCGTTCCGATATTACCGCCCGCACCGGTACGGTTTTCCACAACTACCGGCACCCCAAGCCGCGACTGAAGGCTGGCCTGCAACAGCCGCGCCATCAGATCAGTGGGCCCACCCGGCGGATAGGGCACGATAAAATGGATTGGCTTGGATGGGTAGGCATCCGCCGCCGCCACGACGTTCGCGGTCAATGCCAGCATTAGGCCGACACAAGCAGGTCCCAGTCTACTTCTCATAGATATCTCTCCACCTCGGTCACGGTCAGATCTTTGCCGTGTTGCGGATCTGTTGTACCGCTTAACGGCGTCTTGGGGCGCCGGCCGAAGTATAGGGGGCGAACCTATCCGAGAATCCGCAATTTTTGATTGATTGATCTTGTGCGTAGATCAGGCGGCCGTAACGCGCTGTCCAGTAGTTACCCCGATCACGATCGAACAGGTAGCCGACCGTGATGCTGAAGTGTCGAGGCAACATGAAGACCGCCGGGGATCGCGCGCGCCAAGGCAGGCCGTGATCGATGCCATGGACAAGACCTTGATTCCAGGTGCCAAGAACGAAGAGCTGAAATCGTTGCTGGTGAAGGTGCGCCCGGCCTTCGTGGCGCATCTTGAGCACGCCAAGCAGATCCAGGGTTCGCTGGGCAAGAAGTGACAGAGGACGTGGCCAGCACCGAGCGCCGGCATCGGCTTACAGTCTGGATTCCGCTGCTTATGGCGGCGGGCGTCTGCGCCAGTTGGCCGGCGTTTGGCAGGCCGGCCATCCATACCGTGCTGATGGAAGGGACTGCGTTCGTACCCTGGACACTCGCCGTCCGGCGCGGTGACGTTGTCGTGTGGGTCAATAAGGACCCGTTTCCCCATACGGTGACCGCCTCCGGCGACGGCTTTGATTCAAAGGCCATCGCCCCGGGCAAGTCGTGGAGGTACGCGGCAAGGAAGACCGGTGTGTTCCCGTACACCTGTACCTTGCATCCGACCATGACAGGCACGCTCAGCGTGGGGCCGGATGCAAAGGCCAGTGGCGAATGATGGCGGCCACGCCGATGTCCCGTCAGGTGATCGCGCCAAGCTGCCAGGGAACGAACTCGTTCTGGCCATAGCCGTGCAATTCGCTCTTTGAGCGCTGTCCCGACGCTGACGCCAGCATGAGGCGGAAAATCTCGCCCCCAAGCTTGTCGATCGTCTGCAATCACGGTGCCGCAGTTCAGGTCGATATCCTCATGCTAGCGCTGCCACAAGGCGGTGTTGGTGCCGAGCTTCAGGGAAGGGGCCGGCGCACAGCCGTAGGCAGAGCCACGCCCGGTAGTGAAACAGATCAGCGGCCACCTGTCCGGTGACCGAGACGGAGATCGTAGCCGGGGGTGTCCATGAAGACCAGGCCAGCCGACTCCACTCGCTCCGCGTAGCCGTATACGTCGACCAGGTTGGTGGTGCCGCCCTTTGCCACGGCACCGAGCGACTTCTCCAGGATGGTGGTGAGCCCGCCATCCCTGTTGTCCGCGGACGGGTCGTTGTCCAGGCTGGCGTTCATGCGCGCGCAGTAGGCTTCCCACCAGCGGATCCGGTCGAGCAGTTGTGGCCGACTCCGGCGCTATGGCACGGCGCGTGGCATCTATACTCCGCTGCTGAAGGGGAAAGCGCCGCGCGCCGCCGGCACGGAATAGATCCGGTCAGGCGGCTTCGCCCGCGGCATTGCCGACGCCCAGCGTTCCCAGCAAATGCGAGCGCCAGTAGAACCGTCGTCAGCCGTGAGGGGTGGTCTTCCACCTTGACGTGATCGCCCTGCGGGCTACTGGCCGACGAACACCCTGTCAGGATGCGGATGGCTGAGAAAGTCGTGGTGCGAGATGTGCCAGCCGTAGGCCCCAGCCAGCATAAAGACGATGCGGTCGCCCACGCGCACGCACGGCACCGCCACCTCCTGCGCGAAGACGTCCTTCGGCGTGCAAAGCTCGCCGCAGATCGTGAGCTTCGCATCGGTGAATTCCGGGCGCGCAAACGGGTAAGGCCACGCGTCGTTCGGCGCGACGAAGAACGGATGATCGTGCTGCCACGACACCGGCAGCCTGAAGTGATGCGTGCCGCCGCGCACGATGGCGAAGTGCTTGCCGTGATTGCGCTTGAGGTCGATGACTTCGGCTACGTAACAGCCGCAGTCGGCGCTGATGAAGCGGCCGCATTCCAGCACGATCCGGCAGCCGGGCCGCCGCTCCCGCAGAAGCTGCGCCAGCCCGGCACAGAACCGGGGCCAGTCGAAGCTGCGGGCGGGGTTGGCGTAGTCGATGCCGATGCCGCCGCCGACGTTCAGCCATTCGAGCGCCAGTCCGTGCTGGTCGCGGCATTGCTGCGCCAGGGCGAGATGGCGCGCGATCAGTTCGAGATGGTTGTCGGCCTCCAGGCTGTTGGAGCCCGCATGCAGGTGCAGTCCCACCAGACGCACGCCGGGCAGGCAGCGTGCCAGCGCGATGACGGCAGGAAGTTCCGCTTCGTCAATGCCGAACTGGGTCGGGCGCCCGCCCATCTGCAGCGTGGCACCGGGGAGGCCGTAGGTCGGATTGACGCGCAGCAGCACGTCGACGCGCTGGCCCATGCGTTGGGCGATGCGGTCGAGCCGGCGTAGCTGCAGTTCGCTTTCCACGTGCATCAGCCTGACGCCGAGGCGCAGTGCGCCCTCGAGTTCGGCGTCGGTCTTGCCCGGGCCGCCAAATACGATGGACACGTTGGCGTCGACGGCGCGCACGCGCTCAATCTCGCCCAGCGATGCGACTTCGAAGCCTGCCGTCACGCCCAACAGCGCCTGCAGCACCGGCGCGTCGCTGTTCGCCTTGATCGCGTAATAGAGATCGCAGTCCTCGGGCAGGGCCGTCACGAGGCCGGCTGCGCGCGTGCGCAGGTGGTTCAGGTCGTACAGGTAGGCGCACGCAGGCCCCTCGCGTGGATCGAGCTCATCCAGGTAGCGGGTGATGATTTGAGGATTCATGGTTGTGGCGATAGGGGGCGGCGTTACGTTGGCGACTGGGAGTGGGATTGCAGATGTGCGGCCATGGCTCGGCGCGCGATGCCGCGGTCGTCGCCGAGCAGCAGCATGCGGGTGCCTTGCTGGCGCCAGAGGGCGGCGTCTTCCGGGGCGCGGGGTAGCGCGCAGAAATGCTTGCCGTGGCGGCGCGCGGCGTCTGCGATACGCACCACCGCGGCGCGCACCTGCGGATGACGCGTCTGCCAAGGCACGCCCATCGATTGCGAGAGATCCGCGGCGCCTTCAAGCAGGACATCGATGCCCGGCACGGAAGCAATGTCGTCGAGTGCATCGAGCGCCGCGCCATCCTCGATCATCGCAACGACCAGCGTGTTGCGGCCGGCATCGGCGGCGGCTGCGGCAAGGTCGTCGCGACCGAATGCGCTATGCAAGGTTGCGTTCAGTCCCCGCTCGCCAGGCATCGAACCGGCACCGAGCGGATGTTGCGCGTAGTGACAGAGCCGGGCGGCCTGCCTTGCCTGTGCGACCCCGTTGATGCGTGGGAATACGATGCCCTGCGCACCGGCGTCCAGCGCCGGCGCCACGTGGTGCGTGGCCGCCACGCGCACCAGCGCCGCGATGCCGCTTGCGCGGGCCGCGAGCAGCATGGCGCCGAGCTGGGCGCCATCGATCAGCGTGTGTTCCAGGTCGATCACCACGAAGTCATAGCCCGCCGCGGCGATCAGCTCGATGGTCAGGGCTGCAGGCGTCGAACAGAACAGGCCGTTCACCGGGCCGCCGTCTGGCGCCGACAAACGCGCCTTCAGCGATCTCATGGCGCCTCCGCCAGCGCCAGCGGATTGGGTGCCTGCCGCGTGCGCAGCCGGATCTCGGGCATGAAGCGGCGGCTGGCCAGCAGTTCGATCGACATGGTGGGCGCAAAGCAGTCGAAGCGCTGGAAGCGTTCGGCCAGGCGCGGGTGCGCGCGCTGGTAGCTGCGGATCACACCGGCCACGATGGTCCAGAATTCGGCTTCGTCCAGCTGGTAGTGCTCGGAAAACAGCGGGGCCAGTTCAGCCAGGTTGACGAAGAACAGCGCGTCGCAGGTGAAATCTCGCAGTTCGTCCGCATCGTTCGTCTCGATAAATGAGTTCGGATTGACGCGCGCATGCTCGGCCGGCGGCGGCGTGAGCTGCGGCGCGGCGCTGGACAGCCACTGGCGCGAGAAGCGTACGCCATCGTGAAAATCCTTGAGCGCCACGCGTTGCGGCAGGCCGCCGGAGTGCAGCAGCAGCATGTTCTGCGCGTGCGACTCCAGCGCGGTGCCGTGCTCCCACAGCAGGTGCAGCACCGGCAGCCAGGCGCGTTCGACCAGGCGCTGCAGCCACGGGCGCACGCCATAACGGCGAATCCAAGGCTCGATCAACGGGTGGCCGTCGACATCGATATGCGTGAGCGCAGTCATGGGGATGGCGGCCTCGCCGGGTGCCAGATAGCCATGGATGCTCTCGCGCCAGATACAGGCAAGCGCTCCGTACTGGCCCTGAACCGGCGCCGCGGGCACATGGCTGACGCCGGCGACTTCGCGCAGCAGCACAGGCGCCGCCATTGGCTCAGCCCATTCGGTGCGCGCCACCAGGCTCGTCAGCCAGTCGCTCAGCGTGGCGGCGTTGCACACCGTGTGCGGCGCCAGCACGCGCGAGGTCGAGGTATTGACGAGGCTCATGGCCAGCTTCAGCGACAGGGCCTCCGGCTGGTCGGCGTTGGCCAGGGTGCGGATCGATTGCTGGGGCAGGTAGCGGCCGGGCATCTCGCCCACGGCGAGCAGCTCACCGCGCGCGAACGCGCCGTGGTAGCCCGGCGCAATGACCTCGTCCCATTGCCACGGGTGGACGGGAAGCGGCAGGTAGTCGGCTGGATCGACACCTTGCTCGCGTAACGCGGCCTCGAAGGCGGCGCGCGCCGGCGGCGGCAGCAGGTCCTGAGGCGATGCCTCGAAGTGGCCGAGGTTCCAGCGGCAGTGCGCGCGGCGCGCCGCCAGCAGCACCGGCTGCAGCGGTGCCGCGCATTCAGGGGCGTAGCGGCCGTTGTCCGCCAGCGTGAAGCCCATGCGCGACTTGTAGCCGGGATGGTAGGGATGGGCGCCCGTCAGCCGCGCCTCGATGACATCGTAGCCGGCATCGCGCAACGGTTGTCCGGCATGCCCGTTGGCATGATGGGACTGCGCGTCCTTGACCTGCGTGGACAGCAGCTCCAGGCCGAACTGCCGCAGGCGGACCGGGTCGGCATCAAGCTGGCCGGCGAGTTCGGCCAGTAGCATCGCGACATCGTCGGCTTCGGTCTGCGTTTCGCCTTCGTAACGGCGCACCGGCCCTCGGATGCGGATGCGGCCGAAGCTGGCGGTGCGCTGCGCGGCGCAGCGATAGCTGACGGGCCGGCCGTCGGCAGCCACGCCGGGCAGTTCGACGCCATCTGCGGTGGCAAGCACGTCGCGCAGGCAGTCTTCGAACAACAGGGCTTCCAGCAGCTGGCGCACCACGCGGCGGGCGGCTTGCCGGTATTGCGGGCTCTGAATCAGTCGTTGGTAGTCGGTCGTGTTCATCGGGGCTCAGGCTTGCGGTGCGGATGCGAGGAAATTCGGGACGCCCGCCCAGGCAGGCGTTTCGCCGTGGCGGCCGAAGCAGCTAAGCATGTTGGCTTTGGCGGGAAGGGTCGGCAGGCCCTGCAGCGACGCCAGCAACTGGCGCAGCAAAGGTCCGCCGGCGTCGAGCGCGGCGGCGGTGTCCTGCCACAGCGTGGCTTCATCGCAGCGGCCCGTGCGGGCCAGGCAGGCGATGAAGTGGCCGACGTGGTTGACCAGAACGTAGTAGGCAAAGCGATGGAGGGCGGCTTCCTCGGTGTACATGGCGGGGCTGTCGGCGTCGAACTCTGCCGCCCGCGCAAAGCGGGCGCGGCTGATGCTGGCGCCTTCCATGTCGCGGACGTAGCCGTGCACCGGCCATCCACCCTCGAACGCGACCATGCTGTTCTGCAGGTGAGCCTCCAGGCTGACGCCGTGGTCGGCGAACAGGCGCGCCAGGGGCAGCAGCGTGACCCCGAGGTAGCGCGACCACCAGTGGCGGATATCCGGTTCGCGCGGGTTGTGGCCCAGCGCCTCTCGCAGCAGGCCGTCGAGAATGCCGGCGCCATGCGCGGGTTCCTCCAGCACGGTGGCGAGGACTTGCGCGGCGTCGGCGTGCGGGCCGGTCATGCCTTGCCGGAAGATCACCGCGGTGCTGGCACGCAGGGCGCTGTCCGGCATGGCCAGCACGGCGTAGCCGGTTTCGGCCAGCACCGTGAAGTGCCTGGACGAGCGGGCCGCCTCAGGCAGCATCGCGATGGCACGGCTGGCATCCAGGGCGCGCCGCACATGCTCCGGCGGATTGTTGCGGACAAAGTTGGTGATGCGGATGTCGAGCGCCAGCTTGAGGAAGCGTTGCTGTTGTGGCAGCCATACTGTGCGCACTGACGACGTCGCCCACGCCAGTTCGCCGAGGGGCCCGAGGGAAATCATCGCGCGGCTGGCCAGCAGCGGCAGGATTTCTCTGTGGGCGAGCAGCTGCGCGGCCTGCCAGGGATGGCAAGGCAGCAGGCGGTAGTCGCCCTCCCTGAGCAGGTCTGCAGCGGCCTCCATGACGGCAGGATCGATCGGCAGCGGCTGGCCGTCGATGGCGCCGCTCTCAAGCATCTCGCTGGCGACGGCGAAGTAGTGCAGCTGGAAAGCGGCGCCCAGTTCCGGCGCGTAGCGTTTCAGCTCATCGTCGCAGAAACCTTCCGACGCCTTCGACGTGGCGTGGAAGATATGGCCGAAACGCAGGCCTTGCTCGGCCGCTATAAAGCGAGACGGCGCTTGCGGCTCAGGCGCTTCGCGGTGGTACAGGCGCACCTTCTGGACGCCGTTCTTCATTAACGCGGCGAAGCGCTCCGGCCAGTTGGTGGCGGCCGATTGGGGGTAGGCGTGCGCAAGGGCCTCGGTGATGGCATCGGCCAGCTTCTCAGTGCGGCGCAGCGGCGCGAAGGCGCTGCCTTCGGACAGCACCGCATCCGCCAGCCGGTGATAGCCGATCGGGGAGACGTAGGCGAGCGCCGCAGCCAGCCAACGGTGGCCGCCATTGCGATCTGCCAGCGTCAGCACGGCCGGTTCCAGCCCTTCGGCACGCCAGCGGCCAAGGGTACTTTGCAGTGCGGCAGGCACCGGGGCGGGAAGGTGCGTGGCAAGGCGGGGGTCGACGATGCCGGTTTCGCGGCAGTAGGTATTGAAGAATTGCTCGATCAGGCGGCGCTCGACGGCGTCGGGCTTCACGCCGGCCAGAGCGGCATCCTGGTCCGCGCGATGGGGGCGTACGCGCCCTTGCGGGGCCACGGATGTCGGGGGCAGGAAAGTGGAAAGCATGCAGTTACCTCGCATCAGGAACGGTGGCAAACAACGATGAGCGATCAGGGACTACGAGTGCGGCGGCCAGCGCGAACATGGCGGCGATCAGCCATAACGTGGCGGCCGGATCAGAACGGGGTAGCCATGCCATCACGGCCAGCGGCCCGACGAGTTGCCCGGCGGTCATGGCGCTCTTGGCGATACCGGTGGCGCTGCCGTGCAGACTGGCGGGCAGGCGCGCGCAGCAGTAAGACAGCAGGGATTGCGCGAGTGCCGCGAACAGCGCGCCCTGCACGAGCCGGAGCGCACCGATCTGCCAGAGGCTATCCGCAAGCGGCAACAGCGCCAGAGCGATTGCGCAGCCGCCGGCGGCCAGCAGGAACGCACGCACCGCGGGGCCGCGGTCGTTGAGCGCGCCCCACAGTGGGCTGGCGAGCATCGCGGCGAGCCACCCCAGGGCGTGCAGGAAGCCCGTCTTGCTGCCGAGCAAGGCATCGTGCGGATAGCGCTGCTGCAGGTAGAGCGCGAACACGTTCACCAGCGCGAACGCGCCGGCCTGCGTCAGGCAGCCTGCCAGCAGCCAGCGGCGCAGCGAGGCGTCGGCCAGCATGGCGGTGAAGCCGCGCGACCTCGCGGCGCTTGCGGGTCCCCGCGGCGCCGGCTCGCGCAGCCGCCACGCGAGCAGCAGCGTCAACGCCACGTTGGCCGCGGCCACGGCGAGCAGCATCGGCCGTACCGTCCACCAGTCCTGCAGCACGCCGCCGAGCACTGGGCCCAGTAAGGCGCCGGTGGCCACGGCCGATTCCTGCATGCCGAAGGCGCGGCTGCGCATGTCGGGGGCACTGACGCGGCCGATGCAGATGGTCAACAAGACGCCAACGGCGCTCGCCCCTTGCAGCAGGCGGCCAGCCATAAGGCCGGCCACGTTCGTGGACAGCCCCATCAGCAGCAGGCTTGCGGTGAAGGCGGAGAGTGACAGCAGCAAGGGCCGGCGGTAGCCCCATCGTTCGCACCAGCTGCCGGCGAACGGCGCCAGCAACAGCGCGCCGAGCCCGGGTGCGGCCAGCGCCAGGCTGCTCCAGTGCGCGGCTTCCGGGCCGGCGAGGTCGCGCAGGTAGAGCGGCATGATCGGCACAAGCGTCATCAGGCCGGTCGTCACTACCGCCTGGCCGGCCAGCAGCAAGGCGATGTCGCGGGACGGGGCGTGTTGCGGCGCTGGCGTCATGACGGCACCCCGCGCAGCGGATTGCGCATGCTGCCGAGCGCGCTCGGCATGCCAGTGCTGGCTGTCTCGCGCGCCAGCAGCGGCGCCAGCAGCTGCTTGAACGGCCATTCCGGCGCATCCAGCAACGCAGCCCGCGCAGTGGCTGCGAGTCGGCTGCCGGTGCCGGCGGGCAGCAGCCGCGCGATCTCGTCGCGCAATATCCACCAGCCCACGGCTTCGTCGCTGTCGAAGGCTACGGCGATAGCGGCGGCGATGGCATACAGGTTCACCTCGATCGCCAGCGTCTGGAAGTACGCGAGCAGCTGGCCGGGCGCATCGAGCATCAGCGAATTCGGCGTGGAGGTGTCCACCGCGTACGCTGGCACGTCTACACCGGCCTCCGCGAGCAGGGACGGGCAGATGCGCAAGGTGTCGTGATCGCGCAGCAAAAGCGCCTGCGGGCCTTCCTCGCCGACCACCAGCACGACGTTCTGCCCGTGCAGCTCCGGCATGACGCCGCTGGCGAAGCAGCGCAGGCCGGCCTCCAGCAACAGGGCGGCGATGCGACGGAACGCCGCCCAGGCCTCGTCGGCGTCCGTGCAGGACAGCCGCCGCAGCGCCGGCAGGTCGTCACCGGCGGTCAGCGCGGCGCACGCCGCCATGGGCAACAGCCACGTGCCCGGCGCCAGGTCACAGGGGTAGCGCCTGAGCACGCACGCGATGTCGCCCGCCTCCCGGATCAGCGAGTCATGCTGGCGTAATCCCCACCAGTCGCGCTCGTCGCAAAGCAGCAGGTGCTGACCGAGCCATGGGTCGCGATCCTGCAGCTGCGTCAGGCACCGCTGCGCGAGCGCGCCGTTGTGCAGGTAGCGTGCGGGCAGGGTGCGTCTGGCTCCAAGCGCCTGCACACCCAGCGACAGCTTGAGGTGGAGATCGGGCTGCGCATGCATGACGAGCGAGCGCAGCGACGCGGTCGGGTAGGCCGCGCCGATGCCGCCGCCCAGGTCGATGCATGGCACTTCCCCGGTGTCGCACGCGGCCTGGGCCTGCTGCTGCCATTGCCATGGATGCATGGGCATCCACAGATATCCGCGCTGGGCGCCAGCGGCTTCGGCGCGCGCCGTGAGGTGATTCAGTCCCTCGGGCTGCAGCAGCGAGCGGGCCAGGGGTTGCGCAAATGCTTCCATCGTGGAGCCGGTACGTACCCGGTGCGCGGGCACGGCGATCCAGTGCAGCCATACCGGCTGCCCGGATTCCGCGTCGAAGCCGGCGCGCGGCCCGGGCTCATCGCCCCACGCCTTGGCGCGGGCGAGAGGATGGAAGGGGCGGTCGCGCAGGCAGCAAACTGCCTCCCACGCCAGCAGGGAGCGTGGCGCCGCCGCGAGGCGGTCCACGATGGCCGCCTCGTGGGCAAGCGTATGCGCTGCCTGCGCCTCGGCCAGCGCAAACAGCGTTGCCAGTCGCTCGCTGCGGCCCGGCCACCAATCCGCCGACTGCAATGCATCGAGCGCGGCAGCGGCGCCGAGCGCCGTCGCGCTGCCATCGCGATGCAGCACCACCAGCGGCGTATCGCCGCCGGCGCCAAGCTGCAGCGGCCTGGGGCCATCGAGCCTGCGGCCATGCCAATGCAGTGTGCCGGTGGACCCAAGCTCGACGGAAAGAGTCGCCATGCGCGCCTCGTCGGTGGCAACGCGGCAGTGGGCGCGCACGCCGTACAGGTCCTCTTGCCACAGTGCGTCCAGCAGGTCCTGCGCGAGCATCCGCTCCCGTACGGGGTCGTGAGGCAGCACCGTCATAGCAGGGGCAGGCGGACGCCGACGTCCCGCTGCAGCGCGAGCTGGTAGAAATGGCGCGCGCATACCATATCGTCCAGTGCCATCCCCATTGGGTTGAGCAGGATGATCTCGTCGTCGCGCTCGCGCCCCGGCTTCGCGCCGATCACGATCTCGCCAAGCTCCGCATGCAGCTGCTCGCGGCTGAAGCGGCCTTCCAGCACCAGTTGGTTGATGATCTTCTTCTCGCGGTTGGACTGGTCCCAGTCGTCCACTACGACCTTGTCGACCTTTTCATAAACATCCTTGTGCACGTCCATGATGGAGACGTTGGCAACGAAGGCGCCGGGCTTGAGCCAGGCATGCTCGAGGTAAGGCGCATCCGCGACGGTGCAGGTCACGGTCACATAGGCGGCGCGGACCGCGGCTTCGGCGCTGGCAGATAGCTCCCAGCCGACCGCCGGGAAGCGCGCGCCCAGCTGGCTGCGCATTGCCTGCATGGCGTCGCGTGACAGGTCGAACAGGTGGATGCAGCGGATGCCCGGGAACTGCTCCAGCAGCGTCTGCAGCTGCATGCGCGCGATCGGGCCGCAGCCGATGCAGGCCACGTCGGTGAAGCCCTTGCGCGCCAGGTGGCGCGTGGCCACCGCGGTGATGGCCGCGGTGCGCATGCCGCTGATCAGCCCGCCTTCCATGATGGCGACCGGATAGTTAGTCTGGGCATCGTTGAGCACGATCACGGCGCTGGCGCGCTCCAGGCCGTGGCGCTGCGGGTTGTGCTGCCGGCTGCCGATCCACTTGATGCCCGCCACCGGGTTGTCGCCGCCGACGTAGCACGGCATCGCAATGATGCGGTCGGCGATATGGTCGGCGCCGGCCCAGCGCAGGTAGGGCTTCAGCGGCTGCACGCATTCGCCGCGCGCATGCAGCGCCAGGCCTTCGGCGATGGCCTGCACGAAGGCGTCCGAGTGGTCGGCGCCGAGGGCGATCAAGTCGGCGCGGCTGAGGTAGCGCAGCTCGGCTGCGGGGATCTGGATGGGGGCGTTCATGCGGTCACTCCGTGTGCAGGGATGGACGAATGCGCGGTGGCGGAAGCCGTCCGCGCACGATGGATGGCGGCGACGCGTTCAAGCCAGGCGTCGTCGTAGACAGTGTCGAGATAGCGTTCGCCGCGGTCAGGAAACAGGGTGAGGATGCGAGGCGGGCGTGCCCCGCGTGGCAGCTCGCGCAACAGGCGGCCGATCGCGGCGACCACCGCGCCCGAGGACCCGCCGGCAAAGATGCCTTCCTGCGCCAGCAGGCGCCGGCAGCCGAGGGCCGCGGCGTGGTCGTCCACATGGATGACCTGGTCGATTTCCTCGCGACACAGCAGCTCCGGCACGCGGCTCGCGCCGATGCCGGGCAACTCGCGGCTGGCCGGCGCGTGCCCGAACAGCACCGAGCCGGCGGCGTCCACGCCCACCACCTTCAGCGCGGGCCACGCCTCGCGCAGCCGGCGCGCAATGCCATGCACCGTGCCCGAGGTGCTGACGCCGAGCACCAGCATGTCCACGGGCTGGTCCAACTGGCGCAGGAGTTCCTCGCCTTCGCCGTGATAGTGGCTTTCCCAGTTGCGCGGATTGCCGTACTGGTTGATCCAGACCGCATCCGGCAGGTCGTGCAGCATCTGCCGCACGCGTGCGATGCGCGTTTCGAGGTAGCCGCCCTGGCTGTCCTTCTCGGTCACCAGCTCGATCCCGGCGCCATAGCAGCGCAGGATCGTCAGGTTGGTCTGCGAGATCTTCGGGTCCACCACGGCGGTGAAGCGCAGCCCTTTCAGGCGGCACACCATGGCCAACGCGATCGCCAGGTTGCCCGACGAGCTCTCCACAATATGTGCGTTGGCGCCGATGGTGCCTTCCGCCAGGCCCTTTTCGATGATGTAGCGGGCAGGGCGGTCCTTCACGCTGCCGGCAGGATTGAATAGTTCCAGCTTGGCAAAGACCTCGGCGCCGGTGTCCCCGAACAGGCGGCGCAGGTGGACCACGGGTGTCCCGCCGATACTCTCGATGATGCTGTTGCAAACCATGGCTTACCCCTCATTCGATGTTGCCCGCCATGCCGCCCGGGCAGTTGTATCATTTTGTAAATGAGAACTATTTACATTGGATTATAAAAAAACGCCGGACGGCAATGGCCCCGACAAGGTCATCGCCGTCCGGCGGCGGCTTTACCAGCGGTGCTGGTACATCGCGGTCAGCGTGATGCCCGCCGCCGGCAGGCGGCTGGTGTTATTGCTGTTGCGCATCAGCTGGCTATACAACGGGTAGTAGTAGCGGTTGAACAGGTTCTCGATCCCTACCGTGATCGTGTCTTTCTTGCTGACCTGGTAGCGGCTGATCAGGTCGACGGTGGTGTAGCTGCTGACCTCGCGCCGCCCGAAGCCGTTCTGCCCGTTGAGCCGGTAGTCGCGGCCGCCGTAGTACGTCACCTGCAGGCGATTGCTCCACGTGCTGATTGGCCGGTACTGGACGTAAGCGGTCAGCTTCAGCGGCGGTATGCGGTAGCCCGTCATGTTCTGGAAGCCGCTGCTGCCTTGCGGCTGCTCGCGGCCGTTGATCCAGGTAAACGTGCCGCCCGTGCCCCAGGTCTCGTTGTCGCTCAGGTAGTCGGCGGAAGCTTCCACGCCCGCGATGTGCTCCTTGGTGCGGGTCAGGATCAGGCCGTTGTTGAAGCTCTGCACGTCGCCCAGTTGCGAGGTGGTGTAGAACAGCGCCAGGCTCGCCATCGTATTGCCGAACGCGCCGCGCCAGCCGATTTCATAGTTGTTGGTCTTGACCGGCTCAAGATTCGACGAATTGATATTGAAGCCCGGGCGCGCATTGCGGATCTGCAGGCCGATATCGGGCAACTGGAAGCCCTGGCCGAACGAGGCATAGAACTCCTGGTTTTTCACCGGCGCGTACGCACCCCCGATATTGAAGAGCCAGGCGCCGTAGTTGACCGTGCCGCCCTGGACCGCGACCGGGTTGCTGACCCGCGATTGCGACAGCGGCACGAAGTCGTCGAAGCTGGCATTGGCGCGTTCATAGCGCACGCCGCCCTCCATCGACCACTGCTCGTTGAACTTGTGCTGCAGCTGCCCGAAAGCGCCGCCGCTGCGGGTGGTCAGCGGCGGCATGTAGGTCAGCGAACCGGTCTTGTTGAAGACCAGCCCGCGGCTCTGATCGTAGGCGCGCGGATCGAACACGTCGAGCGGCATGTCGCTGCGCTCCTGGTTGTAGTCCGCGCCCCACAGCAGCTTGGTCTTCTTGTCGGCACCCAGCGGGGTGCTGATGGTCAGGCGTGCGCCGAACACATCGCTGTTCTGGCTGACCTGGTCGACGTTGCCGCCACGCGTGGCCACCGCGCGCGCATCGAACGGCGGGAAGCGGGTGAAGTAGTCGCGGTAGTAGATCTGTGTGGACACCGTGCTGCCGAGCAGGTCCAGGTTCTGGTAGCCCAGGTTGACCACGGTATTGCGCAGCTCGTTCTGGTTTTCCAGCTGCAGCCCCTTGATCGCCCGCGCGGCGGCGGTGCCCGGCGCCAACTTTGCCACCGACGGATCGGAGGCATAGTCGGTGTTCTGTTTGGCCTGGTACTGGCTGACGCTCAGTTCGACGCGCTGCTGGCTGTCGATGCGCCAGCCCAGCTTGCCGCTGACGTTGTAGACGTTGGAATCGAACAGGTCGCCCTGGCTGGGCTCCGGCGCAATGCGGTGGCCGTGGGCGTCATAGGGACTGCCGATATGCTGCGCGCCCAGGTGGAACGCATAGTCGAGCGGCCCCTGGCTGCCAGAGAAATGCTGCTGGATATTGGCACTGAGCCCTTCCTTGCTCAGCCGCGTCAGCGGGGTGCCGAGCGTCACCGCGGTATCTGCGCTCGGCGGGCCGCCCGCGGGCCGCGTGCTGATTGAGATGATGCCGCCGTTGGCGCCGGCGCCGTAGATCGCGCTGCTGCCGCGCATGATTTCGATGCGCTCGATGTTGCTGGGATCGATGGTGGCGAGGTTGCGCGCCGAATCCCGGTTGGTGTTGAGCGGGATGCCGTCCACCAGGATCAGGGTGCCGCGGCCGCGCAGCGTCTGCCCGAAGTCCGTGACCGTGCGGCTGGAGTCCGCCATGCCCGGGATCAGCTTGCTCAGCATGGTCGCGAGATTGTTGGAACCTACCTTCAGTTCCTCGATGTCCTCGCGCTCCAGCACCGTGACCTGCCGGGTCAGGCTGACGAGGTCGCTCTTGATCCGGTCGACCCTGACCTCCACCGCATTCAGTTCGCCGCCATCGGCCCTGGACGGCGGCGCGTTGGGCTTCGCTCCCCCGCCCGAGGCGCTGGTCTGCGAGACAGCGGATTCGGCGGCCACTGCCTGCGCCTCGGACAGCAGCAGAGTACCTGCGCCGATGGCAGCGACGAAAAGGGCGAGCGGACGCACCCGGAAACGGCCGGCAGGCCCCCTCAGGGTTTCAATGCTTGTTGCGGTTTGCATGGTGATGGTCAGGCCAACGAAAGGATGTTGTAATGTGCTGTGACACGACGCTGCGAATTGTAATCGGAATGATTCGTATTACCAACAGAATTATGGCCTGATCTGAATTTTTATCAGAGTTGCTGCGATGGCCTGATAGGACTTGCCTGATGGTTGGGTCGGGACGGAGAGAGCGCCCGCAGCATGGCAGCCGCCGTTTTTGCCCTGGATTCCCTGGTCGGCGTAGGCAACGTCTGCGGCGGCCGATGCCATCCGGTGGGCGAGCGGCACCTGTTCGCCCACGGCCAGCGGCATTCGAAACTGATAGGCCGGCACCGGCAAGCTGCTCGCGCGGATGCTGCCGGTGGCGGAGGACGGCACGCCGGTGGCGCCGCGCGCTCGTATATGCGATCTATCGTTTCACCGCAACGCCATCAATCCTGCTGCTCGATCATGTGCTCTTATGAGGGGGCAATGTTTCCGCTCTAGTCGTCAGGAGATGGAGATACAAACACGGACCAACTGGAGGTGTGATCAGGATGGACGCAAACAAGCACGAAGGCGACGTCGCCGTGCGAGCGCTGCCTGCAGCCCTCGCAGTCCGCCGGCAGGCGGCCTCCAGCGGTTCGTCGCTGTATTGACGTGCGAACCGCAACAGTCCTTGGACAGCACGCAGCTTGATCACACCCGACCGCCGAACAGCACGCGCATCAGGGCGCACCAGGATGGACCGATACGCTTGGCTTCGCGCAAGCACCACTAGACACAATGGCCAAGCCTGTGCCTCGGGTGGCAACGGTCGGTGACGGTACTGTGGTCGCCGGGCTTACTCTGTCGCCAGTGTGTGGCAGCCAGGATGTGTTCCTCATACAGGTGCACCATCGTCGCCGTAGCCTTGAGCCACAGCGACTTGCCGGCCAGCCGGAACGGCGCCGAGTAATTCTGTCGCGACTGGAGACCTCGGCCAGTTCAGTGTCGGTGGGCAACGGGGTGTCGGGAGCTAGCCACGGTTGGTTTAGAATTCGGAATTTATCGTACGCCAACGGACTGAGAGGCCCTGGACCGGGGCGTCTTGAGCAGTACCAGCAAGATCAAGCGGGCGGCGTCCGAGCGGGCATTGCGCCGGACGAAAATCAGCTCGCTCGCCGTGGTCATATAGATCTCGGCCAGTTCTTGCTCAGTGAGTTCCGGTTTGAAGCGCGGATACGCTGTCTCGTGAACCGCGGTCATCGGTCAAATTGGTCGCAGCCGCCGGTTGCGCGCGACGAGAAGAATCAGCGCAATAGCGGCGGCGCAGAAAGCCGCGCCCGCATAGAACGTGAAGGCTGCGCCCAGCCGGTCCCACAGCAGGCCTGCCAGCACGCTGGCGACGAGCAGGGCGAGCCCGCTTGCCAGATTGAAAAAACCATATGCCGTCCCGCGCAGGTCATTGGGCGCGGTATCCGCCACCATCGTGGCAAGCAGGCCTTGCGTCATGCCCATGTGCAGGCCCCATAGTGCCACCCCCGCCAGGGTGACCGCCCAATGGGTGCCACGCGCCAGCACGAGATCGGCGAGCACCAGCACGACCAGTCCCCAGGCCAGGAGCGTCATGTGACTTAGACTATCGGACAGTTTTCCGAACGGATACGCCGACAGCAAATAAACGAGGTTCATCGCCACCAACACCAATGGCGCCAAGTAAAGCGGCAAGCCGACCTGCTGGGCGCGCAGCACGAGGAAGGCCTCGCTGAAGCGCGCCAGCGTAAAGATCGCCCCGATCGCAACCACGTGCCAGTACGAACGCCCCAACCGAACAAGGTTTGCCCACTTGATGGGGTTGGTGCGCCTGACGCCGCCTTGGGATTCGGGCTCCCGCACGCCAGCCATCAGCAGCAGAACCGAGAGGAGGCCTGGAAGCACCGCCACCCAGAAGACCGCCCGGAAGTCGTTGGCCCAGAGATACATCAGGCCGATGGCGATCACGGGCCCCAGGAATGCTCCTACGGTGTCCAGCGATTGCCGCAGCCCAAACGCGGCACCCCGGAGATGGGGCGGCGCGATGTCGGCCACCAGCGCGTCGCGGGGCGCCCCGCGCACGCCCTTGCCGATCCGGTCCGTGAGACGCGCCGCCAGCACGGTCCCCACCCCGGGCGCCAGCGCAAACAAGGGCTTGGACAGGGCCCCGAGCGCGTATCCGGCGACGGCCAGCCCTTTGCGCTTGCCGAGGTAGTCGCTCAATGTGCCGGAAAACACCTTGACCACCAGCGCGGTTGCCTCCGCGACACCTTCGATGAGTCCAACGTAGAAGGCGCTGGCGCCAAGCGTCGTCACCATGAAGACCGGCAGCAGGCTGTGAATGATCTCCGACGAGATGTCCATCAACAGACTGACGAAGCCCAACATCCAGATGCCTGTCGGAATTTGGCTGAGTGTGCGAGTGGACGTGGTCACAATGACTCCTTTGTTGCCTGGTTGAGGCTCCTGGCGCGGCGCAGCATGAGCCATTCAAATAGCATGGGGATCAGTAAGAGGGTGAGCGCGGTGGAGGTCAGCAAGCCGCCGACGACCACGGTAGCCAGGGGGCGCTGCACCTCCGCGCCAACCCCTTGCGAGACCAGCATTGGCAGCAGGCCAAGAATGGTCACCGAGGCGGTCATTAGCACGGGCCGCAAACGCAGGAGCGCGCCGCCACGGACCGCCTCGCGCAGGGTCTTGCCCTGGGCTAGCTGTGCATTCAGGAAGCTGACCAACACGATGCCATTGAGCATGGCGACGCCGAACACGGCGATGAAGCCGATTGCCGAAGGGACCGACAGGTACTGACCGCTGAGGAACAGCGAAATCAGTCCTCCCATCATCGCAAACGGGACGTTGGCCAGAATGATGCCGGCGAGCGCTGCAGAATTGAAAGTCGTATAGAGCAGCACAAAAATGATCCCGATCGTGAGCGGAACGATCACGGCCAGGCGCGCCATCGCGCGTTGCTGGTTTTCGAACGCGCCGCCCCATTGCAGGCGGTAGCCGGTCGGCAGCTTCACCTCCCGCTGGATGGCCGCTTGCGCGTCCCGCACGAAGCCATTGACGTCGCGCCCGCGCACATCCATCTGGATCACGGCATTGCGCAGCAGCTCGTCATGTCGGATGAAGGCGTAGCCTTCGCTGGTCTCGACCTTCGCCACGCGCGAAAGCGGTAGGAGCGCGCCCTGCTTCGTCTGGAGTGGCAGGCTGCCAATGGCCTCCACGCTGTTCCGATACTGCGGCTGGAACCAGACACGAATGTCAAAGCGCTTGCCACCGTCCAACACCACGCCCGCGGTCTTTCCCCCAATCCCGGTCTGCACGACCTCCAGGATGTCATCCGCACTCAGGCCGTACCGTGCCGCTGCGGCTCGGTCCACTGTCACGGTGATCTGGGGCTTGCCTTGGTTGGCCTCGAGCGCCAGGTCGGCCGCGCCCGGCACCTTGGCAAGCACTACCTTGATCTGGGTCGTGAGCCGATCCAGTTCCCCGAGATCTTCACCGTAGAGACGCAGCGCCAGGGGTGCCCGGACCCCAGACACCAATTCGTCGACCCGGTTCTGGATCGGCTGCCCCATCGACACCACTACGGTTGGCAGCGCCTTTTCCAATGCCTCGCGCATCTGGCTGGCCAAATCGCCGTAGCTGATATGCCTCGCCCAGGCCTTGCGATCCTTCAGGTTGACCAGCATCTCGACGCGATTGACATCCTCCGGCTCGCCGCGCTCGGCGCGACCGATCAGTGCCACCGCCGTCTCGGCCTCCGGAAACTGGCGCGCGATCCCCTCGGCGCGTTGCGTGACCGCGATCGTCTCCTCGAGCGAGGTCGATGGGATGGCGGTAATGCGGAACATCAGCGTGCCTTCCTGCAGGGTTGGCATGAACTCGCGTCCCAGGAACGGAATCAGCGCGAGGCTCAGGCCAAGGACGCCGACCGCGATCGCCATTGTCTTGCGCTTGCGCGCGAGCGTCAGGTCAAGCAACGGCAGGTAGAGGCGCTTGGCATGCGCGACCAGCCAGGTGTCCCGTTCGGGCTTGGGCCGCAGGATGAAGGAGGCGAGCACCGGGATCGCAGTCAACGTTAGCACCAGCGAGCTGGCCATGGCGAAGCTGATGCTCAGCGCCATGGGCTTGAACAGCTTGCCCTCGATATCCGTTAGCGTAAACAAGGGCAGAAACACCACCAGGATGATCAGGATGGCAAAGGCGACCGGTTTGGCGACCTCCGCAGTGGCCTGCAGGATCAGGCCGCGCTGGCTGTGTCGCCTCTGCGGAGCATGACTGAGCAGCCGGTACGCATTCTCGACGACGACCACCGCGCCGTCGATCATCATCCCGATTCCCACCGACAAGCCCGCCAGCGACATCAGGTTGGCCGATAGGCCAACGCGCTGCATTAGGATGAAGGTAAGCAGCATCGCCAGCGGCAGGCTCAGCACCACGACCAGCGCCGAGCGTAGCTCGCCGAGAAATAGCAACAGGACAATGGCTACCAGCACGGCACCTTCGATCAGCGACGAGGTCGCGGTCGATACCGCGCGGTCCACCAGATCCGTGCGGTCATACACGGGAAGGATCTTGGCGCCCGGCGGCAAGGTCTGCTGGATGGCGGCCAGCTTGGCCTTGACCGCGCGCACGACGTTCTTGGCGTTCTCCCCAATCCGCTGCAACGCTATGCCGAAGACGACTTCACGCCCATCCCGGGTCACGGCACCGAAGCGCAGGCCGCCGGCCTCGCGGATTTCGGCCACATCCTGCAGATAGATGGAGGTGCCATCGATCTCGCCAAGGGGAATCTTCCCAAAGTCAGCAAGCCGCTCGACCCGCCCGACGCCGCGCACCAGATACTGCTCCTGGCCAACGTTGAGGTACTGCCCCCCCACCTGGCGATTGTTTGCCAGCACCGTGTCGAGCACTGTCTTGAGCGAAATGCCGTACTTCACCAGCTTGTGCGGATCGACCAGGATCTGGAACTGCTTCTCCGTGCCCCCCCAGGAAATCACCTCATCCACGCCCGGCGCGGTTCGCAGTTGCAGGCGGATATTCCAGTCATGCAAAGTGCGCAAGTCCATGTTGGAGAGCTTGCCGTCCCCAGACTCGACCGTATACCAGAAGACCTGGCCCAAGCCGGAAGCGTTGGGGCCTAACTCTGGCTCTCCGAAGCCCTCCGGAATTCGGGTCTTGGCTTCCTGCAGGCGCTCGGCGACCAGGCGGCGGGCAAAATAGATGTCCGTGCTGTCCTCAAAGAAGACCGTGACGGTGGACAGACCAAAGAGCGATAACGACCGCACCGTTTTGACCCCCGGCAGGCCGGCCATCGACGACTCGATCGGGAAGGTGACCAGCCGTTCGACGTCTTCCGGCGCCACCCCAGGGGACTCGGTGACCACGCTGACCTGTATCGGCGTGACATCGGGAAAGGCATCGACCGGAATGTCGTGCCACGCGCGGATGCCGCCGAAGGCCAGCGCCAGCAGCAGCACCATCACGAGGAGGCGGTAACTGAGTGCAGCAGAGACGATTCTTGTGAGCATGGTCGTCCCTCAGTCGTCGGTGCCAAGCTGGCTTTTCAGCAGGCGGGCTTTCAGCGCATAGGCGCCACTGACCACAACCGGCTCCCCGGCACTGAGGCCCGCCTGGATCGTTGTCTGCCCGCCCATGACGTGGCCGGGCTCGACCGCCCGCGGCACGAACCCGTCCTTGCCGGCCACGAACACCGCCGGCTTGCCCTGGATCTGGACGATGGCCCCCGTGGGCAGCGCCAGCGCATGGGTCCGGTTCGGGGTGGCCAGCGTGACGGAGGCGAACATGCCCGGCCGCAGCTTGCCGTCGGGATTCGCAATCTCGACCCGGGCCTTGACTGTGCGGCTTGCCTTGTCCATCACCGCGCCCAGATAGGTCAACTTGCCACGGAACGCCACGTTCGGGTAGGCCTCGACGGTGACCGCGGCATCGATACCTGTCGTAAGCTTCGCCAGGTCCTTCTCGTAGACGTCGGCCTCCAGCCAGACGGTGGACAAGTCCGCAATCGTGAAAAGCGGCTGGTCAGCTTGCACCAGGGTGCCGATCACGGCCTGTTTTTCGATGACGGTACCGGCAAAGGGGGCGACAACCGGAAAGCGCGAGCGTGCGCCAGGCGCCTCACTGGCCGCCACGCCCAGCATCCTGAGTTTGTCGCCGGCCGCGCGCAAGGCCGCGCCGGCCCGTTGCGCATCGGCTTGTGCCCGCAGCAGGTCTTTTTGCGGAATGATGTCGTCCGCAGCCAGCCGCTTTGCGCGGGTCGAGCCTGCCTCGGCCACACGCGCCTCGCCCAGGGCCTGTTGGTAGGCCGCCTGGGCTTCGCCCAGTTCGATGCTCTCTAACTCCGCAAGACGTTGCTGGGCGCGCACCGGTTGCCCCAGCGAGGCCTCGGCCGCTACCACACGTCCCGGCAGCCTCACACTCACTTTGGCAAGCTTGTCCTGGTTTGCGGTCAGCGTGCCGGTCAATAGCAGCGGCTCGGCGAGATCCTGCATTGCCGCCGGCGCGCTCTGGACCCCTGCCTGCCGGATTTCGTCCGGGGTCAGTTTGACAGTATTAGGGTGTTGCTCGGTCGGCGCGGCAGCCGCTTCGGGCTTGGCATCGGTCGCACGCTGGCATCCGGACAAGACGATTCCGGTCGCAATCAGCAGTGCGAGGGTTGGGGAAAGGAAGGCTCGCATAGGGATTAGGTTCAGCGCGGTTGTTCGGACAGGGTTGCTGGCAGTTGAGCTGGCCAGCCCGCGGCGTGTTCGAGCGAGCTTTGCGTCAATCGCAACTCGGTTCGGGCATCGAGCAGGTCGCGCTGGCCATCCAGCACTTGCCGGCGCACCAGGAGAAACTGCGTCAGGCCGATCTCGCCTTCGCGCAGGGCCTTTAATGAGAGCGCCTGGTTCTCGTCCAGCGCCGGCATGACGTCGCCGCGCAGGCGGTCGACCCGCGCACGCAGGCTCTGCAGACGCTGCCAGAGGGTCGGCACCGCCGTCTGGATCTCACGCCGGGCCGCCTCGCGTTCGATCCGGCTTTGCGTCAGCTCCGTGCTGGCGCGCCCGATGCCCGCCTGGTTGCGCCGGAACAGAGGTAGCGGCACGGAAATGGCAAGGGTGGTGATTCGGTCTCGACCGTCTATGCCCTTCTCGGGGCTGTAGTTCAGGCCCACCGTCACATCCGGATAGCGCATGCCGCGCTCGAGTTTCAGGCGATAGTCGGCGCCACGTTCTTGCGCCTCCAAAGCTTGCAGCCGCGACTGGCCAGCGGCCGCGGCCATGAGTCCATCCAGGGTGTAGCCCGGCTGCGTGCGGTCCAGTTCACCGACCGCCTCGGGCGGCGCTGGCCGATCCCACTGCAGCAGAACGGCGAGGGCCGACCGTGCCTGAGACAGGTCTTCCTGCGCGCGCGCCAACTGGTTGCTGCCCCGTTCGGCTTCGACCCGAGCAAGATTGCCGTCAAGCCGGCTGTCTTCGCCGGCCTGCACCCGCCGGCGGACCAGGGTTGCCGCGCGCTGCAGTAGTTCAAGTGACTCTCGTTCCATTTGCACGCGCAACTGCAGCGCCTGAACTTGGACAAACTGACGCTCGACCTCCGCACGCAGATCGCGCCGGGTCTGCTCGATGGAAGCCATCAGCCCGTCCGAGTTCGCCTCGGCGGCCCCGCGGCGGGCGGACTGTTGTCCGCCGGTCTCAAAGGTTTGCGCAATACCCAGCGCCGCGTCCTGCTTTTTCACGGACGGCGCGCCGGCTTGTGAAAGCTGCCGCCAGCGATACTCCCCGCCAAGCTGGGGGTTGTTCCATAGCGGTGCGCGGGCCTCCTGGAGTTCGCCCTGGACGGTCGTGGCGGCGGCCTGCTTGGCCTGTAGCACGCTGCCGCGCTGTTCGGCGAGAGAGAGCGCCTCGTCCAATGAAAGCGGATCGGCGTGGGCTGGCCCGGCGAAGGCCGTGATCAGGAGTGCGAGCAGCGCCGGCGTGCCGGCTACCGACGAGAGCCGGTATCGCCGCGTACGGGCGATACTAGGCAACAACAGGGAAACCATACTGAGTCTCTGTCAGAGCAATAGAAACCATCCCAAGCGCTGGCTTGGGGACTGGATATGATCAGGACAGAAAGAAGGAGGGCGGGCGGTCGATCGTCGGCAGGCTGCGTGACGCGAAGCGCTGTTGGATCGAGGTGGGGAAGGCGTTGGAGGTTTTCGCCGCGGCGAAGGATAGCGGTGGCGCGGTATCGAGCAGATCCATCAGCGTATGGTAGACGCTGGCGGCGGAATACTTCACGGTAGCGGGCGCAGAGCTGCGCACCGCGTCGCCGTCCGGCGTGGTGGACGCCTGGGCGCTGGCAGCGGCCTGTGTTTGCTGGACTGCCTGGGTCTGCTCAGCCAAAATTTCGTCGACGAGCGGCCACTCCACTACATTGAGCACCAGGCTCAATAGCAGCAGGTAGGTCGTGGTCCGGAAGAATTTCAGCATGGGGCGAATTCTAACATCAGCCGTCGGAATGCCGGCCTCACACGGCCGAGCGTCGGCCTGACGCGAGGGGGGAGGAATGACGCGCAGTCAGTGCATTCGACGCCTTCTGCAACGGCATGACACCGGTGGGGTCAATGTCTGCCAGCACGCTGGCCGAATGTCGAGAGATTTCCTTTGTCATGGTCGGCCGCAAGCTAGTTCCGTCCATTTGACAAGATGCGCCGCAAATGCTGGTACTCAAACCACGTCAGCCCAATGACGACCACATCCAATGCAGAGATGAGCAGCAACAGCAGTGAATGCGTAAAGCTGTATCGATACCCTTGATAGAGGATGAACAAGCTGAAAATCACGATGGCGGCCGGATAGTACGCCAGCCTCTTCCGCCACAGACCAATGATGAGCCAGAGCTTGATGACGGCTGAGTAAATAGAAGGCGGTGAAGTATTGGCTGCTCACGGACAGATCTTGCGCGGCGTGGACCAGATAATTGGCAACGAGGTCGCGCGGATCCTCCGTCAATTCCGTTCGGGTGATCGCGTGCACCAGGTCGATCAAGAACTGCCTGGTAACGACGTAGGCGAAAATGCCGGCGGCGATTTCCGCCAGTGCAAACGCGCCTTTGAGCACAAGGCTGATCTCAAAGGCAACGTGTACGTTCTTTTCGTCAATCAGCGTATTCATACCGATCATTCTCAGCAATGCGTGACATTGCGCGGCTAGCGCCGAACCCGTCCAGACGCGATGGGTCGCGCCAAGACCGCACGGTACAGCCGCTCAGCAAGGTCGGTAAGCGTGCCCCCAGCCATTCGCCAAAGTGGCGCGACAACGCTATAGGCCACAGCGGCTACCGCGACGGCTCCCACCATGTCCAGCGGGAAATGGACCCCGAGGAACACCCGCGCCCAGCCAACGACAACGCCTGTCGTTAGGACGGCGGCCGCGAGTCGGCACGCACCACCGAACAGCAAGGTCAGGCCGATGCCCGCAAACACGGTCATGTGATCGCTGGGGAAAGAGGACTCGGCGGAGTGATACATCCAGGCGTGGCCAAGACCCAGCATAAACGGCCGTGGGTGCAACCAGACCATCCCGATCACTTGATTCGCGCCAAGCGCCAACAGGGTAACCAGGCTTGCCTTAATCGCCTGACTGCGGCGCGTACTGTCGCCCCACAGCCACATGCCGAGCAGCAGCAACGGTATCAGATAGATGAGGTCGTCAGCGATGTCCATGGCGACATGGATCAGCCAGGTTGGTGTGTCGTCGCCACCATTGATCTGCAAAAACAGGGCGCGGTTGAAGGCTTCAATCTCGTTCATCATTTCTCACTAGTCCAATTGCGATTCGGGGCAGATCACCAATCGGTCGTAGCGGCAGATATCCTTGGCGACGCGGTCAGTTCGCAGGGCCGCTAGGTGTCGGCGAACGCCAGACCGAGCGGCCGCCACTACAATGCTGCACGCCTACTCCTCAATCGTTGGCGAGGGCTTGCGTGTACACAAACCGCAAACCTGTCTTGCCGTCCGACGTGATGGTATGCAAACTGACCTGGCCACGAAGTCTTGCCGCTGCGCTCCGGACGATAGCCAGCCCAAGCCCACTCCCTGGCTGCCTCGACCCTACAACCCGATAGAACGCGTCAAACACCCGGGGAAGCTCTCCTTCTGGGATGCCGGGTCCGGAGTCTTCCACTTCAAACACGGCAGCATTACCTTCTCGATACAGTCGTACATCAACCTTCCCGCCTGGTGGTGTGTACAGGACCGCTGTGGGGAGCCAGCCTTCGGCCTGCGAGCTGATGCCGCCAACCCGAAACAGTGCGAGACCCAGCGCTGCCGCCCCCAGCACAGCGGCGACGATCCCGGCTTTTGCGGCGCTGGCGAAATGCTGGCGACCGGTCTTATGCAGAAACGCCAAGGTGATCGCGGCGATGAGGAAGGCCTCAACCCCCTCCCGGAACGCGTAATCATCAGGATCGAGAAAGCATATTGCTCTGGTGCAATGGCGATTTTCTTCCTGGCACTAAGCAGGACCACAGCGACCTTCAAGCCTTGGAAAATGGGTTCCTATGGCTCGCGCTGCTGGAATTCGTGGCGGGAACCGCCGCTTGCCTATACAGACTGCATATTGACGCCAAATGCGCCGACGCGATCGCGCAGCAAAGAGCAGCCCGGCAGCGAAGATCCTGGGTCCGACCAGGAGAGACTGAAGGCGCTACGCGCCAGGTTGATGCAAACCTCCGCAAGCGCGGGTTGCGGCACACTTTTCGCCGTTCATTATTTGATCTCCCGTACCCTCTGACCGTTGACGGGCAAGTCGAGAAAGACCATGCGGACCATGGGCCGGGATCACTCATCGCTTCGATCAATCTGGATAATCCGGCGGACGGGCAACGGTTGGAAGCTGATACGCTTGCGACTCCCCGTTGCCCCCGCGGCTGGCCGACAACAGGTGGCGGTAACGACTGCTAGTTCAACAGAAAATGTTTAAGATTAGCGCACGGCACTCTGCGATGCGGGAAACGACCCAGTCATTGGTCGGCCGTGACTCGAGTTACCGGAGTTGCGTGAGCTGGGGGCCAATTTCTGATTTCTGTTATGTCGCGCTGTACCTCGAACTTGGAGACGACAGCGTGTATGCGCTCGCCTCCGGCCTCGGAAAGAAGCAGGTTATTGAGGTAAGAAAGATCGCCGACGGCGGGGGCCCGCCCCCATATCGACGATATGCCATACAGTGAACTAGCGGCGACGAATTCGTCAGCCGTGGACGGATACGCCAGGCAGGACAATGAACTCTAGTCTGACCAACCCCTTCCGTAATTCTTATTCGTGGCACTCAGGCAAGCCACTGCGGCCGCTCTGCAGCTCGGCGCGTGAAGAGGGGGAGGCGAGCGCGACAATTTCCGACATGGCTCGCCGAGCGCAGCGGTAGGCCCTAAGAACGCTGTGGACAATTGGCGCCGACGCTTGCTCGCCACGGGCTGCGGGGCGCTGCCCAGCAATATGGCAAATCACATGGCGCCCTCCGGCTACGCCACCCCGATCTGCCATGCCAGCACATCGACGGATCGGGTGGCGGGAGGGAATCGGAAGGCGCCGTCTGCGCGGCGCCGCCACCGACATCCATCGCGCCCTCTTCGGCAAGCTCATTGCGCTGGGTAGGTGCGCGAGTGAGCGGCCTATGCCTGGGCTAAGTCAGTCCTGCCAGACTGATTGCAAGAAAGCATCCACCTCGGCCGGAGAGAACACACAACACACTGCCTGCAACCGATTCCAGCAACTGGTGCAGCTGCTTTGCCAAGGACAGTTTGGACGGTTTCCTCTTCGTGCGAGTCGCATCCAGCCGTCCGGGTAAACGCTGACATGCGGCCAGTCGTTCAGCACGATGATGGCGATGAGCCCCGGCTCCTCGGTGACGACGCCGCAGGGAAAGCCCAGCGCCTTGAGTTGGCGCTGGACGATGGCGGCGTGCATGGCGGTGCTCGCGCTAGGGGCGGCATTGTGCAGGTGGTAGCCCTGGGGACCTCAGTACGGCACCGCACCGCGAGCCGCCCCCAATCTCAGCAACCTCTGGCACCGAGCATCCCGACCCCATTGCGTCAACCCCCATGGTCTTGTAATGAACTGTAATATTTTGAGATAATTGCGCGTTTGCTCAAAGTGTGTTTCGTACGCTTGCACCAAACGTAGTCGTGTGGCTTAGCCGCGAAGATTGCCGGTGGTGTGATTTCATCTGTTTGCCTCGTGTAGCCAGGTCGCAACGCGAGATCCAAGGCTAACGTGGACAAAATCTCAGATCCTACTGCAGTTCGCCGGTCGGTCTGGCAGACGCCAGCCATTCTTTTCGGTGCGTTGCAGAAGCAGCCAGCATTCCAGAACCTGTCCGCCGGTCAAGTCTTTGCCATTGCCACGCTCGGCCATGTGCTTCTCTGGACACTGCTGCCGAGCCTGCTACTGAAAAACGCCTCGCTCGACATGATCGAGGCCTTGGCGTGGGGCCATGAATGGCAGCTTGGGTATGAGAAAGATCCCCCGCTCTGGCCCTGGATCACGGAAGCGATAACGGCATTGTCCGGCAAGAGCCTTTGGCCTTGCTATCTGGCCGCGCAGCTTTGTATCGGTACCGTCTTCCTGGCTACATGGCAGCTGGGGCGTCGCATGACAACCAATCGTGAGGCACTGGTTGGCGCCCTTCTGCTGGAAGGAGTTTATTACTTCAATTATCCCACGCCTGAGTTCAACGATATCGTCCTGCAGATGCCGTTTGCGGCCCTGTTTGGCTGGTTGCTACATCGTGCGCTCATTGACAATCGGCTTGCCGACTGGTGCTTGAGCGGATTGCTTGCCGGCTTGGGGCTATGGACGCGTTACTCGATGGGCGCTTATATCGCTCCGATGGCCATCTTTGTGCTGTTGCACCCGCAGGCTCGCCGGCGTCTTGCGGAGCCGGGCCCCTGGCTTCTGGTCCTTGCCGCACTTCTCGTCTTTTTGCCGCACATGCACTGGATTCTCGATAGTGGCTTTATCTCCATCGACTATGTTGGCAGACGTGCCCCTGCGGTAGCGGGAAGCGCAGACTATCTTGCCAAGCTTCTGTCGTTCATGGGCGCGCAGCTTGCAGCTTTCATTCCAATGCTGGCCCTAACCGCCATGCTCTGGCGTTGGAGAAGCGCTGAGCCTCGCGGGCAGTCGGATCTGCGCAGATTTAACCAAGCCTATCTGACTGTCCTGGCTTTGGGACCGATGGCTTTTTCCATCGGTTTGTCGGCCGTTACGCAACGGCCGCCAAGGGTCATGTGGGCCGCACCGCTTGTGTGTTTCGTGGGCCTGTTTGCCGCCACCACAATCCGGCCAGTCTTGACCCCCGAAAGACTGCGTTCGTTCGGGCGCGCGTGGCTCGTTGTCCTGCTGCTTCCGGCATTGCTATTCGTGCTGGAACAACTATGCCGGCCTATGATTCCCGGTAGGGAAGGTAGGACGCATTTTCCCGGGCAGCAACTTGCCTCCGCAGTGACAAGTCGATGGAACGCCGAGACGGGGAAGCGACTGAGATATGTGATCGGCGATACGTGGCATGCCGGCAATGCGGCTTTCTATTCTGGTGACCGCCCATCCGCCCTCTTCGCGCACGGCGGCTATCGCTTCAGCCCCTGGGTCACTCACGAAAAGCTGAAGGAGTCTGGCGCCGTGCTGGTCTGGGATGCCAGGCAGGAGGGGATCGGCATTCCGCCGGGCCTCGCTGCACAGTTTCCAGGTGCTGTCCTACAGCCGGAACTTTCTCTCTACCAAAACGCGTCGGTATATGGGATCGGCGTAGCGTTCCTTTATCCACGGTTAGGACTGCAAGGGGAGAAGTAAGGGTGCAAAACCGATAGAGAGGATGACGGGTGGGGCAACCGACGGCACAAATGCTCTCTGCCAAGCACCAATCCATCGCACCGATCGCGGCGTCCGCTGCTGTTGGCCACATGCTTCAGCACGACACCGTGCTCCGCGAAGGCCTGGACGCGGGCATGTCCGTCAAGAGATGGTTTCTAAAGGAATATAGTGGACAATCGGCCAATTCTGGCTGCACCGGTGGCGCCCGTGCTTCGTCATCTGATTGATGACGCGGTCCATCGCGCCGTGTCAGGCGTTACAAGCAAAGACGGGTACATGCGCTGCGCAGACTATGCAATCGTCGGCGCGCGCGTGCTTACACTGCTGACGCAAGTCACCTACCGGCCGGTCGCGGGCGGCGAGGTGATGAATTTTGGCGACGGCATGTTATATGTGTTGTGTTCGCCGCGCGCGCGGCGCCGTAACGCAAAGCATCTTTCACAACTGTCCCGGTACCATTGCTGGATTGAAGGCAAGCACGCCTATCCTGACGGCTCGTCCAGAGTGGAGGTCGTCGACTTCACGGTGCGGCACGACCATGCGGCTGCCAGCGAGGTTGGTATTCCGTTCAAACGCATGCACGAGTGCTTCCTGTGGACCTGGAAAGATGAGGATGTCGTGCCGCCGGAGCTGCACAGCCATCCGGCGTTCGCAAAAGGAGGCTTGCGTTGGCGGTGGGCTGAGCGCGACTGCACTGATCTGCTGCGTGCCTACGAGAAGGAACGCCCCAACCATTTTGCGCGCCAAGTTTCGCGCGCCTTGGATCTGTTTGCTGACCGGGTCGAAAATGGCGTAGATCATCTGAAGTCATTTGCCATGTCGAAGTAGCCGAGGCATCAAAACTCCGACTGCCAAGCTAGTGCCAGGGAATTCCGTCGATGCACGCCGGATGGTGGTCGGGTCGATCTGTCGGTAGGCACAGCGGATGGCCGCGCCGCGCTGCGCATCCTGGACACCGGCCCCGCCATCCCGTCGGCCGAGCGCAAGCACGCATTTGACCCGTCCCATCGCACCCTGGGCAGCGATCAGATCGATCGGGCCTGGGTTTCCCTCGTCAACGCCATCGTGGACCGGATTGGAGCAGGGATGCGCTTTTGGACGTGGCGATGGAGGAATCTGTGGATGACGCGCGGGCGATTGCTGCGCGCGGCCAAGGTATGAGTGCGCCCGTCCTCGACCAAGTCGCCCAGGCCGGCACAGGCACCGACCTGCCAGCTTTCTGCATGCGGATCTAATCAGTGGCACGAAGATCGATGCGTCTTGGAGACGTGCTATTGTGATAACTATCCTTATCGCAATAGATTCGTCGATGTACTAAACTGGTCAACATGAAAATGCTGCCGGCCACCCCCCAGACCAATCCCGCGCCGCCTGACTTCCCCGATGCGGCTTCGCTGGCCGCGCTACGCGCCTGGTACGAAGGGCTGTCGGCCCGCGACGCGGTGGCGCGCTACCTGGGCGAGCGCAAGGCCAGCGGCCAGTCCGCGCGCGGCATCCTCGGCCACATCCGGCGACAGCTGGCCGATTTCGCGCGCCGCCGGCAGCGCCAGGACCTGGCCGCCTTGTTCGCGCACGGCGCGGCCGAGCGAGTCGGGCGGGCGAAGGCCATCCACCAGGCGATCGACACGCTGCGCCGCCTACCGCCGCCGCAACCGCAGATCAGCGACGACATCGGCCAGTGGCTGCCGCCTCGTGCCTTGGGCGCGCTGCGCGCGCACGGCATCGAGACGCTGGCGGACCTGACGGTGCGCATCCCGCGCCGGCGTCGCTGGTGGACGGCCGTGCCCGGCTTGGGCCCAGCGAGCGCCCGGCGGATCGAAGCCTTCTTTGCCGAACACCCACAGCTCACCGAGCGCGCCCGTGCGCTGATCGCCGAGGCGGACCACGGGGTGATCGTGCCCTGGGAGCACCTGCGCCTGCCCCACGAAGTCGACGGCTCGTCCGGGGCCTTCCGCGCCCCGCGGCAAACCTGCACCCTCGGCGCGTCGAACGACTACGAGGCGGTCCAGGCCTGGCTCGCGTTGCACGAATCGCCGGCGACCCAGCGCGCCTATCGCAAGGAAGCCGAGCGGCTGATCCTGTGGGCGATCGTCGAGCGTGAGCGTCCCCTGTCGTCGCTGACCACCGAGGACGCGATTGCCTATCGCGCTTTCCTGCGTCGGCCGACGCCGCACAAGCGTTGGGTGGGGCCACCGCGACCACGCACCTCGAGCGAATGGCGCCCGTTTGCGCAGGGCCTGTCACCGCGTTCAACGGCCTATGCCTTGTCGGTGCTCGGGGCCATGTTGCGGTGGCTGATCCAGCAGCGCTACGTGCTGGCCAACCCGTTCGCCGGCGTCAAGGTGCGCGGCAGCGCGCGTGCCGCGCCGCTGGATACGTCGCACGTGTTCACCGAAGGCGAATGGCTGCTGCTCCGCACCCTTGCCGATGGATTGGGGTGGTCCTATGGGTGGGAAGCGCCGGCGGCCCAGCGCCTGCGGTTCGTGCTCGACTTCGCGTATGCGACCGGCCTGCGCGCCAGCGAACTCGTCAGCGCAACCCTTGGTGGCATCGAAATCGATGCCCATGGCGACCACTGGCTCAGCCTGGTCGGCAAGGGGGCCAAGGCGGGCAAGGTGGCGCTGCCGCCGTTGGCGCGCGTCACGCTCGACCGGTATCTGGTCGAGCGCGGCCTGCCAGTCACGCGGGCACGCTGGGACCCCCATATCCCGTTGATTGGCGGCCTTGGCCAGGATCCGGCCGGCGGCATCACCGGGACGCGACTGTGGGCCGTGTTGCGGCGATTCTTCGTGCAAGCGGCGGACTTGATCGAGGCCGACCACCCGGTTGCCGCCGAGAAGCTGCGGCAGGCCAGCCCGCACTGGATGCGGCACACTCATGCGACCCACGCGCTGGCGCGCGGCGCGGAATTGACGACGGTCCGGGACAATCTCCGGCACGCGTCCATCTCGACGACCTCGATCTACCTGCACGGCGACGAGGTGAAACGGGCGCGGCAAATCGAGGCGGCGTTCTCCGCTACTTGATGGCCCCCGCTAGGCTTCCCAGCCAGCGCTTGCGGAGTACAGCCCTGTCCTCCCCGCTGTCGGAATCTATGCTCACCGATTTCTCAGATCATCTTTGCATTTATTCGTATATTCGCTAGAATGATAGAATGAATAAGCGATCCATCAAGGACCACCTGTACGAACAGGTCGCCCGCATCGGCAAGGCCGTCTCGAGTCCAAAGCGGCTCGAGTTGCTGGAGTTGCTCGCACAAGGGGAAAAGACGGTGGAGGTGCTGGCGAGCGAATTGTCCGCCGACATTAGGCTCACCAGCGCCCATCTGAAGGCGCTCAAGGATGCCCGCCTGGTCGCTTCCCGGCGGGAAGGCAAGTACGTGGTGTATCGCCTGAGCGGAAAGGACGTCGCCGCCTTGTGGGTGGTCTTGCGGGAAGTGGCCGAGGAGCATCTGCTCGAACTGCGCGTGGCACTGGCACAGATGGTGGCCGATCCGGGCCGGCTCGCCTCAGTCGGGCGGGAGGCGTTGCTGGAGCGGGCACGCCACGGCGAAGTGATCGTCATCGACGTACGTCCGGCATCGGAATATCAGGCGGCGCACCTGCCGTTCGCCCGGTCGATGCCGCTGGCCGAGATTGAACAGCGTTTGGCGGAGCTGCCCACCGAGAGGGAGATCGTCGCGTACTGCCGCGGCCCATTCTGCCTGATGTCCGGTGAGGCCGTGACGCTGCTAGCGTCCCGGGGGTACAAGGTGAGCAAGATACTGGACGGTGTGAGCGAGTGGCAAGCTGCGGGCCTTCCGCTCCAGGTCGCATGCGACGAGTGAACCGGGCTTCGACAAGGAAAGGATCATGTTTTTCAGACAGCTGGCAACCCGGGAATCATCCCTTTCCTACTTCTTCGGCTGTGGTGGCCACGGTAAAGGGGTGGCCGTCGATGTCGTCGCCGGCGACGAAGCCTGGTTCATCGACGAGGCGAAAAAAGCCAACGTCACGATCACCCATGTCATCGACACCCATGTTCACGCGGACCATTATTCCGGCGGACGGGCGCTGGCGCAGACGGCGGGCGCACCGTATTGCCTGCATGAGTCGAACCAGTCGCAGGTGCAGTATGACTTTGAGCCCCTGCGTGACGGACAGGTTCTCGATATCGGGAACGTCAAAATCACCGTGATCCACACGCCGGGCCATAGTCCCGACAGTGTCTGCCTGCTAGTGACTGACATGCGGCGCGGCGCGGCGCCATGGTTCGTGATGACCGGTGACACGCTGTTCGTTGGTGCGACCGGCCGTCCCGACCTGGCCGGCCGCGAACGTGAAATGGCCGGTCTGCTGTATGAAAGTCTGCACAGCAGGCTGCTGTCGCTGCCCGATGACATCGAGATCTTTCCCGGCCATCAGGCGGGTAGCCTCTGCGGTGCGGGCCTGTCCGGCAAACCGTCATCGACCCTGGGGTTCGAAAAGCGCTGGAACCCCGCGCTGTCGATGGATAGGTCCACCTTCGTCGATTACCTGACCCGGGAGATTCCGCCGCGTCCCACCGGCATGGACGCGATGGTGCGCTTCAATCTGGGACTGGCGGCCTGACGCATGCGTGCGGCCCCCATTCGCCTCGGACTGCGCGAGAACCTCGGTCAGTTCTCGCTGCTGCTGCTCGTCAATGCTTTCGTGGGCGCCATGGTGGGGCAGGAGCGCAGCATTCTGCCCGCCATCGCCGAGCAGGAGTTTCACATCGCGGCCAAGGCCGCGATTCTCTCGTTCATTGTGGTTTTCGGCATTACGAAGGCGCTGACCAACTACTTCGCCGGACGTCTTTCCGACCGTTTCGGCCGCAAGCAAGTGCTGGTGGCCGGATGGCTGGTCGCGATCCCCGTGCCGTTCGCGCTGATGTGGGCGCCCGACTGGAACTCGGTAGTCGCAGCCAACGTGCTGCTGGGCGTGAGCCAGGGGCTGACGTGGTCCACCACGGTCATCATGAAGATCGATCTGGTCGGGCCCAGGCAGCGCGGTCTCGCGATGGGTCTCAACGAATTTTCCGGCTACTTCGCGGTGGCCGGCAGTGCACTGGCAACCGGCTGGATCGCAGCGCATTTCGGGCTCAGGCCTGAGCCATTCTATCTGGGCATTGCCTATGTCGGTGCCGGACTCCTGCTTTCCGCCCTCGTAGTTCGCGAAACCCGCGATCACGTCGCCCAAGAATTACGCGTACACCATCCCCCTGCGACTGGCGAAAGCGGTCTCACGCAAGGCGAGATCTTCCGCCGCACCTCGCTCACCGACCGCAACCTTTCCAGCATAAGCCAGGCAGGACTCGTCAACAACCTGAACGACGGAATGGCTTGGGGGCTGTTTCCTTTGGTCTTCGCTGCAGCCGGTATGACGCTGGCCCAAATCGGAGTCCTGGCCGCAATCTATCCGGCGGTCTGGGGCATCACGCAGATTTTTAGCGGGGCTTTGTCCGACCAGGTCGGCCGCAAATGGCTGATCGTGTGCGGAATGTGGCTCCAGGCCGTGGGTATCGCAGTCACTGAGCTAACGGGTCTTTTCGCTGCCTTCGCGCTCGGCGCCGTGTTGCTCGGCATAGGAACAGCAATGGTGTATCCCACGCTGCTGGCCGCCATTGGCGATGTGGCCCACCCCGCGTGGCGTGCGTCCGCAGTAGGCGTCTATCGGCTCTGGCGTGATCTCGGCTACGCGGTCGGAGCCCTGCTTGCCGGCCTCACCGCCGATCTGTTCGGCTTGGCTGCAGCGATGTGGGTGGTCGCGGGACTGACCTTCGTGTCCGGCGTCATCGCGGCGGTGCGGATGAGTGAGACCCGATGGGTTGGCAAGTGACGTAAAATCACCGGCACGTCACATGGACGACCACCTGCGCAAGGTGGCGACGTTCCTGCGACTGTCCCGCGCGACATCATTGGTTTTCAACTGGAACATGTTCAGGCGCCTGCCGCAAACTGGTAGTGGCCGCGATTACGCTGTGGGACACCGCGTATCTGGACGCGCAAATGCTGCCCGATAGCGGCACGAGGGCGACGACCGGCTTCTGGTGCACTTTGCACCGCTGGGGTGGAACCACATCACCCTATCTGGCGATTACGTTTGGCAAGCCAACGAGCGCGTCGGCCGCTGCGCGCGGTCAAGGCGAAGTCTTAGCGTTCCGAAAAGTCCGTTCTTGACGGGACCCCTTAGTGAGTCGCTGTGTCTCCAGTTGGGCGGCGGCGAATTCGCGCATATACCAAAACAAAGGGAATTCGCGTTATCGATATAACCGCAAGGCTTATGATAGCGGATTACCCCTATCTTGGCATGACCCCCTGACCCCGTGACAGCTCGACGCGCGCCCCCGCGCGCCGGGGGCCCACCCTCCCACGCCACCGACATGCCATGAGCCAAGGACCCAGTCACCACGCCGCTGCGGAGCCGCGCGCCAGCCGAACAATCTCAGGGCCACCGCCGTTCCTGCTGGTGCGCGTCCAGTCGCGGCTGCATCACGCCACCGTGGACGCGGCGGGTCTGCGTCTCCCGTACGTCAGGCAATCCGAGTTCGGCCGCTATCGCAACACGATGCACTGGACCGTGAACACGTTGGTGGCCGACCACGCCTATGGCCGCTTCAACGAGCGCGCCGACGGGTCCTTCAAGGGCCGGGTCGTCATCCTTGCCGATCCGCGCGAGCTGCCCACGCCGGCGGGGCTGGGGCAGGTCGATACGTGGTACCGCATGGACGCCACGCGTGGCGACGATGGCGGACTCGATCGCGGCCTGCATGTCGGCCGCCATGCAGTGGTGGTGGCCCCGGAGGATGAGCCGGTACCGGACGGGGTCCGTGTGGTGCGGTACGCGGGCGGCATCGAGGCCCGCGATGCTGCCGTGCACGCGGTGCTGCGCGAGCAGGGCATCGCGCCGGCAGTGGCCAGCATGTGGGGCTGGGCCGGGTCGGACGCGACCCAATGGGCCAAGGATACGATCACCGCCCACTATCCCGATGACGCGTCCCGCATTCACACCGGCGCACACGATGCGAGTCTCGATAACCGCATCGAGGAGGGTATCCGCATCGATGACATGGTCGGGCGATTTCGGACCGAACGCCTGCATACTGGGCCCGGTGGCGTCGAGCTACCGATAATCGACACGATCCGCGCGCGCATCGAGGCGCAGCGCACGGTGCTGCAGACCGTGCTCGACAGCCTGTCGGCCGAGGAGGTCGTGCGCACCGGTCAGTTCTATACCGGGCATCTGGACGCGCTGGACCGGCTGGCGCGGGAGGCCGACCGCATTGCCCGGGAGTGGGAAGCCAAACTGGACGCGCCAGCGCCTGCCATGCCGCTGGCCTTCACGGCACCGCCGGCGGACCTGCGGGCCAAGCTGCCGCCCCTGCCGCCGGGCGCGGTGGCCGCCCCGGCTGCGGCAACACGGCCCTTCGGGCTGCCCGTGCCGTCGCCCTTCGGCGGGCTGCGCGCGCTGCAACAGCTTCCGCCGCCCGTGCCCCAAGCGCCCCCGGGCGTCGCGCTGCCGTCCGCCCGCAAGCCCGCGATCGATCCCGCCATCCCGCCCGGCACCGCCGCGCCACGTCCCCTCGACATGGACGAGCTGCTGATCGCGCTTGATCAGGCCGGGGAGGCCACCACCTCGGAGGCGGCGGACCGATACATGGCCCTGCTGGCGGGCAAGCCGCTGGATGCGACCAAGCCGCGCGCCGAGGCGGTCCATGCGGCCGTCCATGAGGCGGTCAACAAGCACCACGACGCGCGCCGGCTGGCGCCCCCTGCCGAACCCAACACCGCCGCGCCGGCGCGGACGGTCTCCGCCTCCCCTGACGCGCCGATGCCATAGGCCATCCCGGGCGCACGCGCGCGCCCGCTTTAGTTGTCGTCCTGCGCAAGAATCTCGGCCATCTCTTCGGCCGTCGGCCGGCGATCCGACAGCGCGATCGCCTTGCCCAGATACATGAGCGCGCCGAACATCAGGTGTACCCCGACGTTCATGCCGCGCTCCAGCTCGCCAATGGTCTGGCGGCGCACCTGCAGGGCCTCGGCCATCTCGCGCTGCGTACGGCCCTGTGCACGGCGCTGCTCGCGGATCAGCCGGCCGATGTCCTTGGGCAGATAGGCGTAGCGGGTCATGTTCGATATTCCGTACCGTGAGGAGCAAAACCGGCCAGCATGGACGGTTTGCCGAACATCTTTCAGGGGGCCATGCCGGCGTCCGGGGTGACAGCGGCCGCCCCCAGCTTGTCCGGGAAGGCCTCGCGCACGGCGGCCACCACATCGGCCGCGACATCGTCGCGTTGCAGGATCGGAAACTCCTTGGCGAGCTTGTTGCTCACGCGACCCTGATTGTCGCGGACCGCGCGGATGATGCGATCGATGTGTTCGTCCGGGCCTTCCAGCGCGTTCTTGACCGCGCTGCGCGCGCGGTCCCAGTTGCGCAGGTAGTCCGCCTCGTTGCGCATCTCCTGCGTGATGGTCTGGTCCACCAGTTGATGCAGGTATTCGGCCTGCCGCGTGAGATCCGGATAGCGCCATGCATGCAGCGCGTCGCGCTCCTCGGCGAACACGAAATTCGAGCGGATGCCGTCCGGGTAGTCGGTCGCCGCGTCCGTGAACGCATACATGCCCGCATAGCGCGCCATCAGCGGCTTGGAGAACGCTTCGAGCGACTGGTCGTAGCGGGCGATGGTCTGGGGCTTGGCGACGATCGCCGCCGAGATCGGCAGCACGAACGGACGCGGCACGGCGCCGTCGCGGCGCAGGATGTCGTTGACCAGAAAGCGGTGCGTGCGGCCGTTGCCATCGGCCAGCGGATGCACGAAGACGAATCCGAAGGCCACGGTGCTCGCGCGCACCAGCGACGGCATGCCTTGCGTGCGCGCGAGGAACGTGGAGAGGCCGGCCATCATGCCCGGCAGCTCGGCCGCCGGCGGCGCGACGTAGTGCACCACATCGCGCCAGTCACTGCGCGCGCCCACAAATACCGGGCTCTCGCGCAGGCCGAATTTCTCGATGGTGGTGCGGTCGCCCACGATCTCGCGCTGCAGCTCGGTGATGGCGTCGAGCGCGAGCGGATCGGGATACTCACCCACCCGCGCCTCCATCACCGCCGCAAAGCGGCGCACGCGGTCGCGCTGGTCCTGCTCGTGCTCGATCTTGAACGAGGAGAGCGATTCCTTGATGGTGAGCCAGACAGCGCTGCGCATCAGCACGTCCTGTCCGAACTCCGCATTGAGCGCATCGAGCCGTGCCTCGCAGTCGTACTGCTCGGCCGCGCGCACGCGCGCGGTGCGGCGCACGACGGGGCAGAAGTCGCGCGTGCCCGGCAAGTTGTCGCGCACGCGCCAGCGCGGATGGTTCAGCCCGCTGCCAGCGAAATACTGCTCGGGATCCAGCGCGTCGACATAGTTGCCGCCGGTGACGTCCTCCACGGGGAGCTGGCGCCCGCTCAGCCATTCATAGTAGAAGCCCGCCATGCGCGCATAGCGTCCGGTGCGCTCGGCCTGCAGCCACTGGACCACCTCCGGGACCGGGACGCGGTCGAAGAGTCGCGAGAGAAATTCGAGGTGAATGCCCTCATGCTTGAAGGCAAAAGTGAGGTGGCCGCGCAACTGCGCGGCCATCTCCGACATACCGGCGTCCTCGGCGCGCGGCGCGGTCTGCGGGCGCATGCCCGCCGGATAGATCTCGCGGATGCCGTGGGGGCCCTCGACGGTGCGACGCGCCGTGCCGATCTCGCTCGTCACGGGCAGCGGCTGGGCCGATTCCACGCCGTAGCGCTGGGCAAGCCACTGATACCCGACCCGGGGATCCTCCGCCACGGTGACCGTCTCGTTGACCATATGCTGTCTCCCGCACGCCACGGGCCGGCGAACCGGTTGGACACCCGCCACTGGCGCTCAAAAATGGTGATGGATCTTCAAAAACGTTTAAATCTTACGCCTATCCCATAAAAACGTATATGGCGAGGGCGCCGCTGCGTGCGGGCGCCGGATCTCCAAAACGTTGAGCGGCACGGCAAAACGTTTAATTTGGGAAGAACTGTCGCAAAAACGTGTAAGGGCGTGGGCGTCGCGAGACCGATCGTTGGTATATAGCAAGCGCGGGGCGGAAATGGCCGGCTTTACCCCGGGTGTAAAGCCGGCCATTCACGGGCCGCCACCCCGCCCGGGCCGGTCGGTCAGCGCGGGCGCTTGGGCGGGGCGCGGCCGGTCGTGGCGGCCGGGGGTGCGGGATCGGGCCGCGCCGGCGCGGCGGGCCCGTCGTCCGCGCGCGGCGGGTCCGGCAGGCGTACGTCAAACGGCGCCAGCAACTCGCGCGCGGCCGCCTGCGCGGTCTGCTGCACGGCGGCCGGGTCGGCGGGGTCGGCCGGGACGCTTCGGCCCAGCAGCATGGCCCGCACGATCAGGTCGCTCAGGCTGTGGGCACTGAGCGAGCCGAAGCTCGCGAGCCGCGTGCGCAGCTCGTCGAGCTGGGTGTTCATGGCCTGCAACTGGCCCCGGGCCGTGGCCTCGGCGGCCTGCGCCACGCCCACCGCGTCGCGCGCGACGGCCGCCGCCTGTTCGGCGTCGGCGATCTGCTTGGCGCCGGCGTCCTGCAGCTGGCGTCGCGTCAGCTGTTCGCTCGCGAGCTGGGTCTTGAGCACGGCCATCTCCGCCACGCGGTCACGCTCTCGCTCATTCAGGGTCTCGATCTTCGCCAGTGCATCGGCCGTGGTCTTCTGGGCGAGCTTGGTTTCCATGCGTTCGCGCTCGATCGCGAGCAGGTTGCGCTTGTGGTCGGCGTCGAACCGCTGACGCTCGGCGTCGAGCTGGTCCTGCAGCTTGGTGAGCGCGTCGCTGTGCTCGCGCTCGCGGGCGTGCGCGGCGACTTCGAGCCCCTGCACGGCGCGCCGGCTCATTTCGAGTTCGCCCTCGACGTGGTCGACCCGGCCACGCAGCCGCTCAACCTCGTCCTTGGCCGCCTTCAGGGCCGTGTGCAGCTCGTCGATGCGGGTGTCCTGTGCCTGCTTCACCTCCAGCGCGATATCGAGCTCCTTGCGCGCCTCATGGCGTGCCAGCTCCGCGTCGGCCTGCGCCGCGCGCGCGACGTCGACGTCGCGGGCCGCCTGCGCGCGGATCTCTGCGGTCTCGTCGACGAACTCGTGCTTGGCCTGCTTCAGGAGATGGTCCCGCAGGGCATAGACCAGTTGCACCGTCTCGTCGGGCAGCTGGTCGAAAATGGGTTGCCGCAGCCGTTCTGACAGGACCGCGTAGCACGCCTTGATCCCCTCCGAGATCACGTTGCGGTTGGGCTTGGAATAGCCTTGCTTGGCCAGCCACTCGGTGACCCGGTCGACGGTGGGCGGCTGGGCATCCTCCAGCAGGATCGCGTGGAAGGCCTTGGGCACGAGCACTTCGCGGACCTCTTTGGCCGGGATCTTGGAAGCGGAGGGGGCGCGGGCGTCGGAGGCCGAAGTCATGGCAGGCGGGGAATCGTGGAAAAGGGTCGGACGGCCGGACGGCAGACGGCGCGTAGGCAGGCGCATAAGCGGCCGGGGATTTTACCGCACCGCTTGCCGGGGCCGCCGTGATGGGCGCCATGGGTACCGGTGTCGGGACGCAGGGACGGCATCATGGCGCGAGCGGCAGGTCATCGCCGGTGACGTCGATGGCCAGCACGGCGAGGGCCTCCCCGAAATGCTGGTGGGTGAGGACCTGTGGCGCGACCCCGCGCCACGCGCGGCGCACGCGCCGAGTGGCGTCGTCGGCCTTGGGGTAGCCGTGCGCCACTTCGACCGCATCGTAGGTCCGGCCGACGAGGCGCCGGCGCCAGTAGGGCGTGTCGAGCCGGAATTCCAGCGGCTTGGTGCGCTCCCGGATCGCGTGGAAGTACTCCGCCATGACGTGCAGGCGCAGCACCCGCAGTGGCGCGGCCGGCGGCCCATCACTGTGCCCAGCACCGGATGGGGTGCGGCGCGGCGCCATCAGGCGGCCTCCGCCGGGCGGGCCAGCGTCACGCCCGGGCGCGACGCCTGCCGCGACCCGTCCTCCTCGCCGAGCGCCCGGCGCGCGGCGGACCACGTCGTGCACCACGCGCAGGGCTGGCCGGCCAGCACGCCGTTGTCGGCATCCCAGATGCCGGGACGCGCGTGCGCATGGCCCGGGGCGTTGCCCGGGTGGTGCGGGCTGTGACGGTCCGCGCGCTCCTGCGCGAGCTCCCGGAGCACGGCAGCCAGCAGCGCCCGCCAGTCGGCGGCCGGCATGGTGGGCGTGGCGTCGCGCGGCGCGTGCGTGAGCAGGTGGGCGTTGTAGCCTTGCCCTTCGGCGCGGGCGAAGGCGCGGCGCGCCGCGTCCTCATCGTCGAAGGTGACGTCGCCCCGGTCGACATCCTCGAAGCGCAGCAGCCACCCCGGCACCTGTGTGGCGGCCGGGCCCGGCGCGCACCACGGCCCGACGCCGGTCTCGGTGGCCAGCGGCGCGGGTCCGGCGCCGGCCTCGGCCGTGGCGAGCGCCAGCTGCAGTTGCGGCTGCAGCGCCTCGATGCGCTCGCGCAGGCCGGTCCACCAGTCCTCGGTGGTCGGCTGGAGGCGCTCGGTGTTGGCAGGGTCCTCGGGATCGAGGGCCACCCGCCGCCCCGGCGAGCAGAAGGGGGCGGCCGCGTAGCGGGTGAGCGCAAGCGCCGCGCGCAAGAGCGCCATGGTGGCGAGCGTCGGCGGGGTCGGGGCGGGCAGCGTAGCGGAAGCGGTCATGTCAGGGTAGGGTTGTCGGTATCGAAGTCGCCGGCCAGCGCCCCGAAAAAAGTCGTGCCGCGTGCCAACGCACGGAAAGGTGGCGCATTACGAGACGGCTTTGCCGAGCCATGGCGAGGCCGGCCCGGCCGGGCCGGGGGTGCTTGGTGGGTGTCGGCTGTCTCTCCAACGCGATCGCTGGGGCAAGGCCCGCAGTGTGGACAAGGAGGGGAACCGGTGTGCAGCGCGTGGGCAACCTTCGGTTGTCCAGCCGCTGTGCACGGGTTCTCCGCCGCTCCCGGCCCCGGCCGGGATGTCCCCACGCAGGGCTGCGTCAGGGCGGTTCGCACATAGATGAACGACTCTTTCTGCCGCACGGTCCGTTCCATGACGATCATCACTTGGCCTCTTCCTGCTCGTGATGCAGGCGTGCCGCCTCGACGATCTCGCGCAGGCTGTTGCCACCGCGCAGCGAGTCAGGCACGGGAAACGCCACCTGCGCGGTCTCGTAATCGAAATTGACGGTGCCTTGCCGCTCCAGCCAGTCAAGCAGCGCCGTATCAGGGCTGGACTCGGCCGGCGCGGCTGTGGCCAGTACCGGGGCATGTCCGAGAAAGAACGGCTCCAGCCCCATGCCATCCCTGTACTTGGATTCGACGCGGCACAGAAACGCGCCACGCTTGGCCTGTTCCAGATGATCCCGCTGGATGAACGCCACAGGCGCCGACGCGCCGTGACGCAGCGCCTCGCGTACCATGGCACAGGCCTCGTTGTAAGGCACCCCGTGCTTGTCCGCGAACGCCTGCACCACCGTGTAGTCGATCGCGTGCCCTTCAGCAGCCCGCGTCCGCAGCCCGGCCGGCGCGCGCATGGCGCCGTGCTCCGGGTGCAGACGCTGGCGCAGGTGCGCGGCCGCTTCGTCCGCTGTCTTCGGCCAGATCTGGCACAGACCGGTCATCGCGTTGCGCCATGCCGCAGCCTCCATGACCGCGTGCAGGTTTCCATCGCGCACCGCCTGCGCCGCGCCCTCGGGCAACGCGTCGACGATCGCCTCGGCCAAGAGCGTGATTTCTGCCTTGCCCGTGCCGGTCGTGTTGTCATCCGGCGCGCACAGCTTGTCCACCAACGGGAAGCGCTCACCGCTCTCGGTGTCGCACGTGTGGGTCAGCAGGTGTTCCATCAGGAACGCCCGTACATGGGCACGCAACGCATCAAGGGCGTGCTGGTGTTCGTCGGTCATCATGTCCTTGTCCGTCAGAAAAGCGTGTCCTGTGTCGGCGCCGGCGCCGCCGGGGCCACCGTCGTCACCTTCATGCGCACCATGAATGGCACCACCATCCCATTGATCGTCAGGCCAAAGCCGTACACGCCTTCATCCATGTGTTCCAGCCGCTTCCACAGCGGATCGAAGCCGGCGCGCCGCGCCGCTCGCAGCAGCGCGTCCTTGGGCATGCCTTTGGCGCAGGCCTGCACGAATCGCTGACCCGCTTCCGGCACCAGATACGCGGGAAACGTATCCGGCAGGCCGAAGCTTTCGAGTACTTCCACGGTTGCCATGCTCAGTCACTCCACGGAGATCTTCGTAATGTGCTGGCCGCTATCATCGAGATGCACGTTGATGCGGCCAGTTTTCAAGTCAGCGGTATGGAAGCCCATCGGACTCAGGTAGCGCCAGTCACGCCCGGCGAGCACAGCCTCGGCCTCGCCAGCGGGCTGCCCAACCAGCGCGACCAGCTCCGGATCCGACCGGAAGGGCCGATCCGGGGCGGGCACACCCAACACCGCATAGCCCGCCCGGGTGAGCGCATTGCCATCGAGCCAACCGCGCTGACGCAGCGTTTGCACCCGCAGCATGGCCGCATCGAGCGCCTTGCGTCCGCGTGCGCTATGCAGCCAGTTGCCATGCGCATGGACGTCCTGCAGCATGCGCCGCTCTTCGGGGGTGGGCAGGATATCAGCCACGGGCGCGCTCCGGGCGCAGCGAGCGGAACGGGATTTCGTGACAGAAGCGCGTGCCATTGCCATCGCCCAGATCGATCGCTTCCGGGAATTCCACCGAGGTGCCATGCGGCACCTCGCCCTTGCGCCAGTGCTTGATGATCCTGCCTCGCAGATAGCCCGCCGGCGTCTTGGTATGCACGACCGTACCGAGCGGCCATTTGCGATGGCGTCGTGCCATGTCTGCACCGACGGCACGGTTCCAGCGCGACTGCTGGGCAGTCAGATGTCCTGCGCTCACGAGTATTCCTCCTATCGTTGATGTCAGCCACGCAGCCAACGGCGCGCTGCGGGCCAGATTGATCGCCACCCAGCGCGTGCCGCTTCCGTGCGCGGCCACGTCGGGTCGCGCAGCAGGGCGAGAAGGGTCCGATTTGGATCGTCCGGTACCGGGCCGTCGATCGTGGCGCCGAAGCGCTCCACCAGATATAGCGCCACGGCGCCCGAGCGTCGTTTGCCTGCGTGGCAGTGGACCAGCACCCGAACCAGCGCGGGATCCGCATACACGCCCTCGCAGAACTGTCGAATCGCTTGTGCCTGTGTCTGCGTCGGGAAGCCACGCATGGCCGGGTCAAAGGGCCGGCCATCAGTCATGCGCCGCCCGATATCGCCCGGCACATACTCAGCGTCGCTGAACTGCACCCGCAAGATCGAGCCCCAGCCGGGCCGCAGCGTGGCTGTGGCGCCGGGATTCGTGATCGAGATCACCGCCGTGTCCGCTCTGGCCTCACTGGCACAGGCCTCGTGCAGGGGAAGCAACCGAACGGTTCTCGCAATATCTGCTGGCATGGAACAGGCCTCTGGTCAGCGCGGGGGCAGCGGCTTCACGCGCGGCATCCAGTGCCGCACGTCGCTCATGGCGAGCTCGCCCGCGCCATCGGTCTCGAAATAGTCCCCGGTGTGGCCTTGCTTCCATGCCTTTCGCGCACCCTCGACCTTGCCCCACGTGGTGTGGATCCAGACTTCGGCGCCGTTTGCCGGTACGCCGTCGGCCAGCGTCAACCACGACGCTGCCGTCGAGGCCGGCGCATGCTCGAACACCGGTGTCAGCGCGACGCCGCGCGCGGCCCACTCGGCATAATGTTCGCGCTTGTCCGTGAACGACCGGACCGTTTCGCCGGCGTTCTGGTGTGTGCGCACCCAGCCGCAGGGCCCAGCCAGCAACGCGCTGGCTTGTGCGCGTGCCATGCGCAGCATGATGCGGACGAGCTCGGCACCGTCGGACTGGGGCGCGTCGGACGGCGCATCCAGCTCCGCCGTGGCAATGCGTTGTAAGACTTCGCGGTCTATCACCGCTGCGTGGTTCGGTTCATTCATCGTTGTCATGGTTAAAACGTGGGGCCCTTGCGGTGATGGCGCATGCTACGGGACAGCAGGACGAGCGCCGTGCCCGAGGCATTCCACATGATGAGCGTGTAAGTGATACGGCGTTTGCGCATTTGCATGATGGATCCTGACCTGCGTCACTACCGCAACCCCGTGCGCGGCGGACGCTCCCGGCACTTCGCCACACAGCGTGCTTCGCGATGGCAGTCACCACCGGCAGCCACGCACTGGGCGTACGGGACAAACACACTGCCCGGGGCATCGGTGAGACTGGCCCGATCCCGCCAGCCTTCCCAGCGGTCCTGTGTCGCGGCCCGGCCGAATTCGATGCCACCGCCGCTATGCGGGACAAAGTAACTGTCCGGCCAGCCCTTGGCCTTGTAGAAGGCAATGAAATCGGCCTGTTCTCGACCCAGCGTCTCGCTGTCGAGCGCCACTGTGCCGGGCATAGGTTCCTTGCGCATTCCCGATTACCCTGCGCGGTGCATCCGCCGTGCATCGACGGCGCGGGTGAAATGCTCCGCGACGCTGCCTTTCATCAGATTACCGGTACCGAGCGCCAGCACCGCACTGAGCGTGAAGATCTGGGTGCCCGTGTCGCTGTAGCGGGCGCCCACGCTGCCCAATACCTCGCGCCAGCGCAAGGCGTCCACGTCGACATCGACCGGCTCGGTGTGCGACGCGGGCGAGCCGTTTGCATTCAGTGCCTCGTTCAGACAGTCGAACACGCGACGGTCGAGGGCGGCCGGCAGGTCGGCCGCACAATGTTGCAACTGCGCGCGAACCGCAAACAGGATGCTCTCCAGATACGCCGTGCGGGTGGCTGCAATCGCGGTCCGCTCCAGAGCCGCGACGAACGGACTTTTACCGACCTTGTTGCCGCAGTGCTGGCAATAGCCGTCGACGACCTCGTCGGGCGGCGCACAGCGGCACCGTTCGCTGTCGGGTACCACTTCGGCGTCCATCGCCTGTGTCACCTTGCTGGCGGCTTCAGCACGCTCCCATAGGTACGACAGCGTCGCGCTGACATAGTCGGAGCCCTGCGGCGCATTGCTGCTGCCGTGCTGGGATCGTGCGATCTGGCGTACTTCGTCGGGGGTCAACGTAAAGCGATCTACAAAGGGGCTCGCCAGCGCCTCAATCGCGGCGGCGATCAGCGCCTTGTTGCCCATGCTGGGCGCGCTCCAGTCCGCCGCCTGCAGGGCCATGGCAATGGCCACCGGTCGCGTGGTGGAGGCTGCCGGCGACTCGGGCACTGCGCTGGCGGGCGCCATCACCAGCGCACGGATGCGCTCGGCCATGCGATCGCTCGCGTTGAAGATGGCCGTGAGTGCTTCCGGAAAGCGATTGCCCCATCCGGAACGTTCGAGGTCCTTGGCATACTCGCGCGGGATGCTCGCCGCCGCAGCAAGCAGGGCGGCCACGTCCCGGCCTGCCTCGCCGCTGTGCTGGCCGGTGTGCGGCTGGCCGGTGAGCCCCGGCGGCCATGGGTCCACCATGTAATGGGTCACCGTACGGGCCAATTCGGTACCGGGCTCGCCATCACCCTCCGGGTCAAGCTCATAGAAGTCGCTAGCCTTCATGTGGTGAAACTGCTGACCCGCGTAGTCGTGATACTGCGTAAAGGCCAGTACCTTGGCCACATCGTCATACGCGGGGATGCCTTCGGTGGCGACCGAGATCCACCTGAAGCCCGATGGCGGCCACACGGGACGCTCCAAACCGCGCACGACCTCACCCAGCGCATCCTTGATCGCGGCCTTGATGTCGGCCTGCTCCGTACCGTCCGCGTGGAAGTATCGCGCAGCGATGCGGTCCACATCGGTCGTCGAGAGGCCCGCGCGTTGCCACGTTGGCAGGTCCTGCACCTGTTCACTCATCATGGTTTCCTTGTTGAGGGAGACTGCGTGCCGCGTCAATCAGGGCACGATATCGGCTGTGGTCGCCTTGGAAGAGCGCGCGCACCACGGGCAAGGTCTGGCGCTGGCCATCCTCATCCTGATAGGAGATCGTCGACGGGTAGCCGTCGCGATCCCGATAGACTGCCGTGACGGTCCAGCGGATCAGGCGGTCACCTTTGGCAAGCACCGCGATCCGGCGAGCGAGCTGCGCATCGGCTGCCGTCTTGCTGGCAGCACGTGCGCACCGCGCGGCGTGTGTGTCTTCGCCACTGAGAATCTGCTCCATGGCTGCCGCGAGCGATTTGGCCTTCTGGTAGAGCGGTACGTTGCGGACCGCCGCGTCAATGGTCCGTTCAATGAGCCGGCCGCGCCGGCGGTTCAGGCGACCGATCCCCCGGCCACTGCCGCCCACCGTCCCGAGGTGAAAGGCCCGGCTGAGACCATCTACCCGGTTGTCGGCCGGGTGGGGGTCCCTTTGATTCCCATGCAGTTTACCGGGCTAGCCACCCCTAGCACCCACGCGGCTTTCCGGGCGACGCCTGCCAGAAACTCTAATCCAATCAGGTACTTGCTGACTGGTCCGTTTTTCCTGTTCTTGGAACATTGACCGGCCCCGGCGCGCGCCCACGCGCGCCCGTGGGGCGTGGGATCCGCTGTTTCGGCAAGATAATTGGATTTATCCGTCTTACCTCGCTTTCATCCACCAATAATTGCCTTTCCTAACGTTAGCATCGTGCGTAAGATAGCGTAACTATCTCGCCCGGAAGCCGCCATGTCCCGCCCCGCCGCCACCGCCGACCAGATCCGCGCCACCGTACTGGCCATGCTCACCGAGGCCGGCGACGCGGCGCCCCCGACCGCCGCGCGCTTCCGCCGCGTAGTCTCGGTGCGCAAGCTGCGCGCGCGCCTGGGCGGCGGCGACCCGGCCACGCTGTCGCGCACGCTCAACGCGATCGAGGCCGAAGTGGTGCGCGCGGGCCTGGCCGAGGTCGCCATCCCGGACCTCCCGCCCGAGATTGCCGAGTCGATGCGCGCGCTGTGGCAGGCCGCGGTCACGGTGCAGCTCGACGAGGTGGTGCGCCTCAAGCGCGAGGCGCAGGCGGCGGCCGAGGCCGCGCAGGGCGCCCGCGCCGAGGCCGAACTGCGGGTCGAGCTGCTGCGCCAGGAACTGACCGAGACCCGCCAGGCGCTCGCCGTGCGCGACACCGCGCTGGCCGAGGCGCGCGCGGCCCAGGCGGTGGCCATCGCGCGCGCCGAGGAGCAGGCCGCACGCCGTGGCGAACTCGAGGCGGCGCTGGCGGCCGCGCAGGAACGCGCCACGACGGGCGAGCACACCCACGCCGAGGCGGTCGCCACCATCCAGGCCCGCTACGAAGCGCTGTCCAGGCAGCTGCTGCAGGAGACCGCGCACCAGCGCGACGCGGTGCAGGCCGAGCGTGCCCAACTGGCCGCGCAGCTCAAGTTCGCCGAGCGGCGCCTCGCCGCGCTGGAGCAGGACCGCGCGCGCCTCGACGCGGAGCTGGCCAGCGAGCGGGCCGCGCGCCAGAGCGCCGCCGGCGAGGCGAGCGCGCTCAAGGCCGTCACCGCCAGCCAGCGCGCCCAGCTCGACGAACTGCTGCGCGCGGCCTTGGCCGCGGTGCCACCACCGACCAAGGCGCGCGCGCCCAAGTCGACGGGCAAGCCGGCCGGCAAGCGGGCCGCCCAGCCATGACCCCGGCCGACTGGGTCGACACCGCGGCGGTGCCGCCACGGCGGCTGCCGGACACGGTCGAGGCGGCACTGGCCTACCTGGCCGAGTCGCTGGGGCATCCGGTCTACGTGCACTGGACGCTCGCGCGCCTCAAGCGCCGCTACGGGTCGCTGGCCGAGGCCAAGGCCGCGCAGCCGGCGGTGCTCAAGCTGCTGCTGGCCCACGACGGCGCGATCGAGTACTGGGAGCGCGGGCGGCTGCGCACGGTGCCGGCGAACCGGGCGCCCAGCCCGGACACGGTGCTCGCGCGGCTGCTGCACACGCACCGGCGCCGCTTCCGGCCCGTCACCGCCGCCACGAACGCGCCAGCGGCGGCTGCGCAGGCGAAGGCGCCGGCCGCGCCGAGCTCGTGGCTGGCCACCCAGGGCCCGGCAGATCTGGTGTGGCTCGCGCGCGCCGGCCGCTTCGCCCAGCCCCACGCCAGCACCAACACGCTCGGCGCCGCCGACGACGCGCAGGCGCTGGCGCTGTTCCTGCGCGACCGCGCCGGGCGCTCGCCGCACACGCTGCGCGCCTATGGCGCCGAACTGCAGCGCCTGATGCGCTGGTGCAGTGCGCGTCAGCTCGGCCCGCTGTCGGACCTGACGCGCCAGCAACTGCTCGCCTATGGGCACGCGCTGCAGCACGGCGAGCGCGGCGCGGAGGGGCCCCCGCCTGCGGTTGGTCGCCTCAGCGAGGCCACCCGCACGCGCGCGCTGGCGGTGGTGGCGAGCTGCTACCGCTACTGGTATGACACCGGCTACCTGCACGCCAACCCGGCCGCGGGCCTGTCCACCGGCAGCCGCGCGCGCGCCGGCTTTGCCCCGACGCGGCTGCTCCCGCCGGCGCTGCTGGGCGCCTGCGACGCCTGGCTCGACGCGTCCGGGTGCGACGATTCGCTTCCGGCGCTGCGGCGGCGCGCGATCTGGGCGCTGTACCGCTACGCCGGCGTGCGCCTGGCGGAACTGGCCTGGTCGGCCGAGATTGGGCTGCCTCGATTGGAGGCGGAAGCGCCCGGGCGCTGGACGCTCTACGTCTGCGGCAAGGGGCGCAAGCCGCGGGCGATCCCGCTGCCGGCCCCCTGCGTGACGGTGCTGCGCGCCTACCGGCTGGGTCGTGGGCTGCCCGCCGAGCCGCCGGCGCACGAGGCACTGCCGGTCATTCACGGCCACAAGGGCGAAGCCCTACAGCAGGCCGGCCTGTACCGGGAGGTCAAGGCCATCTTTGCGGCCGTGGCCGATGCTCTGCAGGCACGCGGGCCGGCGCAGGCGCTGCTATTACGTGCGGCGTCGCCGCACTGGCTGCGCCACGCCTATGCGCGCACGCTGGCGGTCGACCACCAGGTGCCGCTGCCCGCTGCGCAAGCCTTGCTCGGGCACGCCTCGGTGCAGACCACGGCGGCCTACGCCCGAACCGACCTGAGCCAGCTGCGCACCTTTGTGGAGCAGACTTTCACCGATCCGTTGCGGAATGAGGACTGAGCATTTGAAAACCGCCGGAGGATGGCCTTGCGATGAGCGGGTGTGCTGGAGTCGCCGCAACGCTACGAGAAGCAGACACCGCGATCAAGTCGGGGGCGCTTCGAAAACGCCTATAGGAGGATCGGCCGGGATCCTGACGGAATCCGCCGCTTCTTGAGCTAAGTGGTTGATTTCACTAAATGATGCGCAGCTTGTAGTCCATCGGTGGCACCTTACGGCCTAGATTCAGCGTGTAGTCGCCGAAACGATTGATATGTTCGGTCCGATATGGCGCCAGCCCAGCGAGGACCTCTTCAGTGATCGATAGTCCCTCCCCCTGGAACGCCTTCAGGGTCCGGGTCATCGATTCCACATTGTGCAAAATCACCAAGTTGGCCACCAACTGATTGTATTTGACGATCTTGCGTTGCTCGTGGCGGACGTTCTCAGCAATGATGCCCTCGCCGCCGAAGAACAGCCATTTGATGAACTGGTTGAACTCTTCGCTCTTGTTCGTCGAGGATTGGATCACCTTACGCAGCTCGACATCGCCGATATATTCCAGCAGGAAGCTCGTGCGGACCACGCGGCCCAGCTCGCGAAACGCAAAATAGAGCTTGTTCTTGCGACTGGCCGTGCCCAGCCGTTTCAGTATGGTCGATGGCGTGATCTTGCCATTGCGGATCGACAAAGCGATGCGCAGCATATCGGGCAGATGGGTCTCGATTAGCCGCCAGTCGATGTTTTCGGTAAAGAGGTCGTTGATGTGCTCATAGCGGCTCGCTCGGTCGGGCCGAAAGAACACTAGGTGTTTCAGATTGCGAATCCGCGGCATCAGCTTGATACCGAGCAGGTAAGCGAGGCCGAACACCGGCGCGCTCTGGGCCTGGGTATCGCCGTGCAGCGTGTCGGGCTGGACATCGGAGTCGTTCTTGATCAGGCCATCGAGGATGTAGATCGCTTCGTACACGCCGCACGGGATGAAATGGCTGAAGAGCGCGATGTACATGTCGGACACATGGTAGTAGCCGATGCCGCCGTATCCGCCATAGCGAATGTGATACTCGGACAGCAGGTTCTGCTCATAGAGATTCCACTTGGTGCCGTCAGCCGATGCGCGTTTGCCCGAGCCCCAATACTTGGGCAGCAGGAACTTATTGTAGGCGTTGATGACCTGCACATTGGCCTTCTCCAGACGCTCCTCGGTCGTGTGGTGCAGGTTCAGCCACGCAATCTGCTTGCGACTCAGTCCCTTGACCGAGCGCGCGGTTTGCGTCGGGCCCAGATTGCAGCCGTAACAGAACAAGGTGGTGACGAACCGCTTGCGGGGATCGTCGATCTTCGCCTGGAGGCCGGACAGCGGGCCAAACAGCTTATGGAGATCCAACCAGCCCTCGGCCTCCACCAGGATGTCGAGGATGTTCTTGTCCGGTAGGCGCGCAGCGAGTTGCTTGTCGACGTGGTCCAGCGCGGCGGGCTTGGCCTCCTTCGCATGCTTGCGAATGAACAACTCTGCACCATCGAGTTCAACGTGCTCATTTTCGGGAAAGCCTTGATCAATCCGCGAGGCAGTTTCGGATAAGCTCCGCTTCAGATTCGCGACGAATTTTCCGGGCTCTGTCGCCAAGTCGAGCATACTGCCGTATTCCGCCACCTGGTCTTGATAGACGTCCCAGTCGATCAATTGCGTGCGGAAATCGCTGTACTGCTCGCTATTTTCGACAAAGAGGTCGCCCGATTGCAGCTCCTGCATTGCTTCCGTCAACACGCACAGTTCGAAGTATTTGCGGTTGACCAGCGTCGGGGCTTTCTTGGTGCCTTCTCCCGTAACCAAGCGCCGCCACTTGTCCGGAAGCCAGCGAAAACTCAAGCCGCTGTCTGCTACCGGCAGCCATGCCTTGTGGCTTTGCCGGTGCTCCAGCACAAAGGCAATCGCGTGCACCAACGACTGGTCGCGCGTGGTGGAAGCGACGTTGAGCAGCGTCAGGCAGTTCAGCAACAGCGGCCGAAGTGTCTGATATGGGCCCAATAGGAACGGCAGATAGTTGTTGCCGGCGTAGGCCATGTGCTGGTCGCATTCGGCGAGCAGTTGATCCGGTTCGGCACGCATGGCGGCGCCAATCTTGACCACGCGTTCTCGGTCCGTCTCCCCCTCCCGATAGGCCTCAACCATGGCGCGCAACTGCGAGACCAGCTTGTCCACGCGCTTCTGGTGGTCCACGTAGTACTGCTTGAGCTGCTCTTCCGCATTGCTGTGCAGCCCGCGCAGCCTGCGGATGAAGATGTCCACCGCATCATCCAGTGACTTGCGCAGTTGCGCATGGAACAGGACCACCATCAGCGCATAGCGCTTCGTGGCCTGGAGAGCCTTGAGATCGGCGGCATCCAGCGCGCGTGCTTCCAGCGCATATTGCCGGTACTTGGCAACCGGGATGTGGTCGATCGCGGGCAGGCGCAGTGCCCACCATTTCAGCCAATGGATGCGCTGCAGATAGGCGCGGACCTCGTTGTTGGTGGGCTTCTTCGGTTCCTGTTTCAGGTCCTGCCAGGCGCTGCTGTGCTGACCGTCGGCCACCATCAGGAGCGCGTCGAAGTCCCGCACGACATCCTCCGGCAGCGGCGCGCAAAGGCTATCGAAGTAGCGATCATTGACCTGCCCCCGGGCCCACCGCGCGGTGCGCAGCAAGGTGCTGAAGCCCAGCAGCTCGAAACGCTGTCGGATCAGTTCTTCGATCGTGACGTTGATGATGTCGGCGAATTCGTGCATGGTTTCGGCGGCCTTGAGCGACACCGTAGAAGCCAGTGCGTCCAGCCTGCCGGTGACAGGCTGGAGCTTCAGGCGTCGGCGAACGATGTCGAGCAGCCGTTGGCGTGCCCCAGATTGTTCGACCTGGAGCAACGCTTGTTGGGTGGTCGCACGACCGCCGAGAGAATCGGCCAGGTGCGTCAGGATCGAAGATGGCACGTCCGCCATCTTGACGAAATAGCCCAACCGCTGCACCGTCTTGAGCAGGGTCAGCAAAACCAGACGAGCCGCTTCTGAACGGGCATTCCGCCGCACGAACACCAGCTCGCTCGGCGCGGGCGTGTAAATCTCCGCCAGTTCGTGCTGTGTGAGATCGGACTTGAAGCGCGGATAGGCGGTCTCATGGATCGCGGTCATCGGCCACCAGGATCGCTGCCGGCGGCTTCACCTGACGCCAGCCGTTGTGCGCCAAGCCGAGCCAGAAGGATCAGCGCAATGGTCGCCGCGCAAAAGGCTGCCCCGGCATAGAACGTGAAGGCCGCTCCGAGCCGATCCCAAAGCAAGCCGGCCAGTACGCTAGCGACGAGAAGCGCCAGCCCGCTCGCCAGATTGAAGAAGCCGAATGCCGTGCCTCGCAGATCTTCGGGTGCGGTGTCGGCCACCATCGTGGCGAGCAGCCCTTGCGTCATGCCCATGTGCAGGCCCCATAGCGCCACGCCCGCAAGCGTTACCGCCCAGTGCGCGCCCATCGCCAGCACGAGGTCGGCGAGAATCAGCACCACCAAGCCCCACCCCAACAGCGTCGTATGACGCAAGCCGTCGGACAGCTTGCCAAAAGGATAGGCCGACAGCGAATACACGAGGTTCATCGCGACCAACACCAGCGGCGCCAGATACAGCGGCAGCCCGACCTGCTGGGCGCGCAGCACCAGAAACGCTTCGCTGAAGCGAGCGAGCGTGAACAGGGCACCAATTGCAACCACCTGCCAGTACGAACGGCCCAGACGGACAAGGTTTGCCCACTTAATGGGGTTGGTTCGCTTGGCGCCGGCATGGGTGTCGGGTTCGCGCACCCCGACCATGAGCAGCAACACGGAGAGGATGCCCGGGATGACAGCGACCCAGAAAACGGCTCTAAAATCGTTCGCCCATAAAAACATCAGGCCGATGGCGATTAGGGGCCCAAGAAAGGCTCCCACGGTGTCGAGTGATTGCCGCAGGCCAAAGGCTGCACCCCTGAGATGCGGCGGCGCAATATCCGCGACCAGCGCATCGCGAGGCGCCCCGCGGATGCCCTTGCCAACTCGATCCGTGAGACGCGCCGCCAGCACGGTACCCACCCCGGGCGCCAGCGCGAAGAACGGCTTGGACAACGCCCCAAGTGCGTAGCCTAGCACCGCAAGTCCCTTGCGCTTCCCGAGGTAGTCGCTCAACGCGCCCGAGAACACTTTGACCATCAGCGCCGTCGCCTCGGCGACGCCTTCGATGAGGCCAACGTAGAAGGCGCTCGCGCCAAGCGTGGTCACCATGAAGACGGGGAGCAGGCTGTGAATGATCTCCGACGAAATATCCATCAGCAGACTTACGAAGCCCAACATCCAGATCCCCGATGGGATCTGGCTCAAAGTGGTGCGAGTGGGTGCGGTCACAGCGAGTCCTTTTGGGTCAGGGTGATGGCTCCGCGGCGGCGGAGCATGAGCCATTCGAATAGCATCGGGATCAGCAGCAGGGTGAGCGCCGTGGAGGTGAGCAAACCGCCGACAACCACCGTCGCCAGGGGCCGCTGCACCTCGGCACCGACGCCTTGCGACACCAACATCGGTAGCAGGCCCAGAATCGTCACAGAAGCGGTCATCAGGACTGGGCGTAGCCGTAGGAGTGCCCCGTTGCGGACCGCCTCGCGTACCGGCTTGCCCTGCGCCAGTTGCTCAACCAGGAAGCTGACCAGAACGATGCCGTTGAGCATGGCCACGCCGAAGACGGCGATGAAGCCGATCGCGGACGGGACCGACAGATACTGGCCGCTGATGAACAGCGAGATCAGCCCGCCCATCACCGCAAACGGGACATTCGCCAGGATGATGCCGGCAAGCGCCGCCGAGTTGAAGGTCGTATAGAGCAGCACGAAGATGATGCCGATCGTGAGCGGCACGATCACGGCCAGCCGGCCCATGGCGCGTTGCTGATTCTCGAACGCCCCCCCCCATTGCAGGCGATAGCCGGTCGGCAGCTTCACCTCTCGCTGGATGGCCGCCTGTGCGTCGCTCACGAAGCTATTCACGTCGCGGCCGCGCACGTCCATCTGGATCACCGCATTGCGCAGCAGCTCATCGTGCCGAATGAAGGCGTAGCCCTCGCTGGTCTCGACCTTGGCCACCCGCGACAGGGGCAATAGCGCGCCTTGCTTCGTCTGGATCGGCAAGTTGTTCAGGACTTCCACGCTGTTGCGAAACTGGGGCTGGAACCAGACCCGGATGTCAAAGCGTTTGCCACCGTCAAGCACCACTCCGGCGGCCTTCCCCCCAACCCCAGTCTGCACGACTTCGAGGATATCGTCCGCGCTCAGTCCATACCGGGCCGCTTCGGCGCGATCGACCGTTACGGTGATCTGGGGCTTGCCCTGGTTGGCCTCCAGGGCCAGATCGGCGGCGCCCGGCACCTTGGCGATGACGGCCTTGATCTGCGTGGTGAGCCGGTCCAGTTCCTTGAGGTCCTCGCCATACAGCCTCAGGGCCAAGGGGGCCCGCACCCCTGAAACCAGTTCGTCAACACGATTCTGGATGGGCTGCCCCATTGACACGACGACCGTGGGCAGCGCCTTTTCCAGCGCTTCGCGCATGTTGCCGGCCAGGTCACCATAGCTGACATCCTTCGCCCAGGCTTTGCGCTCCTTCAGGTTGACCAGCATCTCGACACGATTGACGTCCTCCGGCTCACCGCGCTCGGCGCGGCCAATCAGGGCGACGGCGGTCTCCACCTCAGGGAACTGCCGGACGACGGCTTCGGCGCGTTGCGTGACCGTAATCGTTTCCTCAAGCGAGGTCGAGGGAATGGCCGTGATGCGGAACATCAAGGTGCCTTCCTGCAGGGTTGGCATGAATTCACGCCCCAGGAACGGCACCAGGGCAAGGCTCAGGCCCAGCACGCAGACCGCGATCCCCATCGTCTTGCGCTTTCGGTCGAGCGTCAGGTCAAGCAGCCGCAGGTAAATGCGCTTGGCATGCGCGACCAGCCAGGTGTCATGCTCCGGCTTGGGGCGCAGGATGAAGGAGGCCAGCACCGGGATCGCGGTGAGCGTGAGCAGCAGCGAGCTGGCCATGGCGAAGCTGATGCTCATCGCCATGGGCTTGAACAGCTTGCCTTCAATGTCCGTCAGCGTGAACAAGGGCAGAAACACCACCAGGATGATCAGAATGGCGAAGGCGACCGGCTTGGCGACGTCCGCGGTGGCCTGCAGAATGAGGCCGCGCTTGCTGTGTCGCTCCTTCCCGCCGTGGCTGAGCAGGCGATACGCGTTCTCGACGACGACCACCGCGCCATCGATCATCATGCCGATACCTACCGACAGGCCCGCCAGCGACATCAGGTTGGCCGACAGGCCGACACGTTGCATCAGAATGAAGGTGAGTAGCATGGCCAGCGGCAGGCTCAGCACCACGACTAGCGCCGAGCGTAGCTCGCCGAGAAACAGCAGCAGCACAAGCGCCACCAACACTGAGCCCTCGATCAGCGACCAGGTCGCGGTCGAGACCGCACGGTCGACCAGGTCAGTTCTGTCATAGACAGGCAGGATCTTGACGCCCGGCGGCAAGGTTTGTTGAATGGCGGCCAGCTTGGCCTTGACCGAGCGCACAACGTTTTTGGCGTTCTCACCGATTCGCTGCAGCGCCATGCCGAATACGACTTCCCGGCCGTCCTTGGTGACAGCCCCGAAGCGCAGTCCGCCGGCTTCGTGAATTTCAGCCACATCCCGCACATAGAAGGGTGTGCCCTCGACTTCGCCGAGCGGAATGCTGCCCAGGTCAGCCAGGCGCTCAACCCGGCCGATGCCACGCACCAGATACTGCTCCTGCCCCACATTGAGGTACTGTCCGCCCACTTGCCGATTGTTGGCCAGCACCGTGTCGAGCACGGCCTTGAGGGTGATGCCGTACTTCACCAGTTTGTGCGGATCCACCAGTACCTGGAACTGCTTTTCCTGCCCGCCCCAGGAAATCACTTCGTCGACCCCCGGGGCCGTCCGCAGTTGCAGGCGGATGCTCCAGTCATGCAAGGTACGCAAGTCCATATTGGAAAGCTTGCGATCTTGCGCCTCGACGGTGTACCAGAACACCTGGCCCAAGCCGGAGGCGTTGGGGCCTAGCTCCGGCTCCCCGAAGCCCTCCGGAATCCTGGTCTTGGCTTCCTGCAAGCGCTCCGCGACCAGGCGCCGTGCGAAATAGATGTCTGTGCTGTCCTCAAAGAACACGGTAACGGTCGAAAGGCCGAATAGGGAGAGAGAACGGACTGTCCTCACGCCCGGCAGGCCGGCCATCGACGATTCGATGGGAAACGTCACCAGCCGCTCCACATCCTCCGGCGCCACCCCTGGAGATTCGGTGACCACACTGACCTGTATCGGCGTGACGTCGGGAAAGGCGTCTACCGGTATGTCCTGCCAGGCGCGGATCCCGGCAACGGCGAGCACCAGCAACAGGACGATGACGAGCAGGCGGTAACTGAGCGAGGCAGAGACGATTTTCGTAAGCATGGCGTCCCCTCAATCCTCAGTGCCAAGCTGGCTCTTGAGAAGCCGTGCCTTGAGCGCGTAGGCGCCCCGCACCACCACCTGGTCTCCGGCGCTGACGCCGGCCTGGATGGCCGTCTGCCCGCCGACGACGGGGCCTGTTTCGACTGCGCGCGGCGCGAAGCCGTCCTTGTCCGCCACAAAGACCGCCGGCTTCCCTTGTATCTGGACGATAGCCTCGGTCGGCAGCGCCAGCGCGTGGATCTTGTTGGGCGTGGTCAATGTGACGGAGGCGAACATACCCGGCCGCAGCTTGCCATCGGGGTTCAAAATCTCGACCCGGGCCTTGACCGTGCGGCTCGCCTTGTCCATCACGGCCGACAGATAAGTCAACTTGCCATGGAATGCGGTGCCAGGATAGCTATTGACCGTGACCGTGGCCTCGACACCGGTACTGAGCTTCGCCAGGTCCTTCTCGTAGACATCCGCTTCCAGCCAGACGGTTGACAGGTCCGCAATCGTGAAAAGCGGCTGATCAGCTTGCACCAGGGTGCCGATCACGGCCTGTTTCTCAATGACGGTACCGGCAAAGGGGGCGACCACCGGAAAGCGCGAGCGTGCGCCAGGCGCTTCACTGGCCGCCACACCCAGCATCCTGAGTTTGTCGCCGGCCGCGCGCAAGGCCGCGCCGGCCCGTTGCGCATCGGCTTGTGCCCGCAGCAGGTCTTTCTGCGGAATGATGTCGTCCGCAGCCAGCCGCTTTGCGCGGGTCAAGCCAGCCTCGGCGACATGCGCCTCGCCCAGGGCTTGTTGGTAGGCAGCCTGGGCTTCCCCCAGTTCGATGCTCTCTAACTCCGCAAGACGTTGCTGGGCGCGAACCGGTTGCCCCAGCGAGGTCTCGGCCGCGACCACGCGTCCCGGCAGCCTCACACTCACCTTGGCAAGCTTGTCCTGGTTTGCGGTCAGCGTGCCAGTCAACAGCAGCGGTTCGGCGATATCCTGCATCGCCGCCGGCGCGCTCTGGATCCCCGCTTGCCGGATTTCGTCCGGGGTCAGTTTGACAGTATTAGGGTGCTGCTCGGTCGGCGCGGCAGCCGCTTCGGGCTTGGCATCGGTCGCACGCTGGCATCCAGACAAGACGATACCGGTCGCAATCAGCAGCGCGATGGTGGGGGAAAGGAAGGCTCGCATAGGAATTAGGTTCAGCGCGGTTGTTCGGACGGGGCTGCTGGCAGTTGTGCTGGCCAGCCCGCGGCGTGTTCGAGCGAGCTTTGCGTCAATCGCAACTCGGTTCGGGCATCGAGCAGGTCGCGCTGGCCATCCAGCACTTGCCGGCGCACCAGGAGAAACTGCGTCAGGCCGATCTCGCCTTCGCGCAGGGCCTTTAACGAGAGCGTCTGGTTCTCGTCCAGCGCCGGCATGACGTCGCCGCGCAGGCGGCCGACCCGCGCACGCAGGCTCTGCAGACGCTGCCAGAGGGTCGGCACCGCCGTCTGGATCTCACGCCGGGCCGCTTCGCGCTCGATTCGGCTTTGCGTCAGCTCCGTGCTGGCGCGCCCGATGCCCGCCTGGTTGCGCCGGAACAGAGGTAGCGGCACGGAAATGGCAAGGGTGGTGATTCGGTCTCGACCGTCTATGCCTTTCTCAGGGCTGTAGTTCAGGCCCACCGTCACCTCCGGATAGCGCATGCCGCGCTCCAGTTTTAGGCGATAGTCTGCGCCACGTTCTTGCGCCTCCAAAGCTTGCAGCCGCGACTGGCCAGCGGCCGTGGCCATGAGTCCATCGAGGGTGTAGCCCGGATGCATGCGGTCCAGTTCACCGACCGCCTCGGGCAGCGCTGGCCGATCCCACTGCAGCAGAACGGCGAGAGCCGACCGTGCCTGAGACAGGTCTTCCTGCGCGCGCGCCAACTGATTGCTGCCTCGTTCCGCTTCGACCCGAGCGAGATTGCCGTCAAGCCGGCTGTCTTCGCCGGCCAGCACCCGCCGACGAACCAGGCTTGCCGCGCGCTGCAGTAGCTCAAGTGCCTCTTGCTCCATTTGCACGCGCAACTGCAGCGCCTGAACTTGGACAAACTGACGCTCGACCTCCGCACGCAGATCGCGCCGGGTCTGCTCGATGGAAGCCATCAGCCCGTCCGCGTTCGCCTCGGCGGCCCCGCGGCGGGCGGACTGCTGTCCGCCGGTCTCAAAGGTTTGCGCAATACTCAGCGCCGCATCCTGCTTTCTCGCGGACGGCGCACCGGCTTGTGAAAGCTGCCGCCAGCGATACTCCCCGCCAAGCTGAGGGTTGTTCCAGAGCGGTGCGCGGGCCTCCTGCAGTTCGCCCTGGACGGTCGTGGTGGCGGCCTGCTTGGCCTGTAGCACGCTGCCGCGCTGTTCGGCGAGAGAGAGCGCCTCGTCCAATGAAAGCGGATCGGCGTGGGCTGGCCCGGCGAAGGCCGTGATCAGGAGTGCGAGCAGCGCCGGCGTGCCGGCTACCGACGAGAGCCGGTATCGCCGCGTACGGGCGATACTAGGCAACAACAGGGAAACCATACTGAGTCTCTGTCAGAGCAATAGAAACCATCCCAAGCGCTGGCTTGGGTACTGGATATGATCAGGACAGAGAGAACGAGGGCGGGCGGTCGATCGCCGGCAGGCTGCGCGACGCGAACCGCTGTTGGATCGAAGTGGGGAACGCGTTGGAGGTTTTCGCCGCGGCGAAGGATAGCGACGGCGCGGTATCGAGCAGATCCATCAGCGTGTGATAGACGCTGGCGGCGGAATACTTCACGGGGGGCGCAGAGCTGCGCACCGCATTGCCGTCCGGCGTGGTGGACGCCTGGGCGGTGGCAGCGGGCTGTGTTTGCTGGACTGCCTGGGTCTGCTCAGCCAAAATTTCATCGACGAACGGCCACTCCACTACATTGAGCACCAGGCTCAACAGCAGCAGGTAGGTCGTGGTCCGGAAGAATTTCAGCATGGGGCGAATTCTAACATCAGCCGTCTGGATGCCGGCCTCACACTGTCAAGCGTCGGCCTGACGCGACGGGGAGGAATGACGCAGTCAGTTGCGTCGACGCCTTCTGCAACGTCATGGCGCCGGTGGGGTCAATGTCTGCCAGCACGCTCGCCGCACGTCGAAAGATCTCCTTCGTCATGGTCGGCCGCAAGCGACTTCCGTCAATTGGACAAGATGCGTCGCAAATGCTGGTACTCAAACCACGTCAGCCCAATGACGACCACATCCAATGCAGAGATGAGCAGCAACAGCAGTGAATGCGTAAAGCTGTATCGATACCCTTGATAGAGGATGAACACGCTGAAAATCACGATGGCAGCCGGATAGTACGCCACCTCCTTTCGCCACAGACCAATGATGAGCCAGAGCTTGATGACGCCGTGGCTGAGTAAATAGAAGGCGGTGAAGTGTTGGCTGCTCACGGACAGATCTTGCGCGGCATGGAGCAGATAATTGGCAACGAGGTCGCGCGGGTCCTCCGTCAATTCCGTCCGGGTGATCGCGTGCACCAGGTCGATCAAGAACTGCGCGGTAACGACGTAGGCGAAAATGCCGGTGGCGATTTCCGCCAGTGCAAACGCGCCTTTGAGCACAAGGCTGATCTCAAAGGCAACGTGTACGTTCTTTTCGTCAAACAGTTTCTTCATGCCAGCGATTTTCAGCAATGGGTGACATCGCGCGGCTAGCGCCGAACCCATCCAGAAGCGATGGGTCGCGCCAAGATCGCGCGGTATAGCCGCTCAGCAAGGTCGGTAAGCGTGTTGCCAGCCATTCGCCAAAGTGGCGCGATAAGGGCATAGGCCACACCAGCTACCACGACGGCTCCCACCATGTCCAGCGGGAAATGGACCCCGAGGAACACTCGCGCCCAAGCAACGACAAAGCCTGTCGTTAGGACGGCGGCGGCCAGTCGGAGCGCGCCCCCGAACAGCAAGGTCAGGCCGATGCCCGCAAACACGGTCATGTGATCGCTTGGGAAAGAGGACTCGGCCGCGTGATACATCCAGGCATGGCCAAGACCCAACATGAACGGCCGTGGGTGCATCCAGACTGAGCCGATCACTTGATTCGCGCCAAGCGCCAACAGGGTAACCAGGCATGCCTTGATCGCCTGACTGCGGCGCGTGCTGTCGCCCCACAGCCACATGCCGAGCAGCAGCAACGGTATCAGATAGATGAGGTCGTCAGCGATGTCCATGGCGACATGGATCAGCCAGGTTGGTGTGCCGTCGCCGCCATTGATCTGCAAAAACAGGGCGCGGTTGAAAGCTTCAATCTCGTTCATCATTCCTCACTACTCCAATTGCCATTCGGGGGCAGATCACGAATCGGTCGTAGCGGCAGATACCCTCGGCGACGCCGTCAGTTCGCAGGGCCGCTAGGTGTCGGCGAACGCCAGACCGAGCGGCCGCCACTACAATGCTGCACGCCTACTCTCAATCGTTGGCGAGGGCTTGCGTGTACACAAACCGCAAACCTGTCTTCCCGTCCGACGTGATGGTATGCAAACTGACCTGGCCACGAAGTCTTGCCGCTGCACTCCGGATGATAGCCAGCCCAAGCCCACTCCCTGGCTGCCTCGACCCGACAACCCGATAGAACGAGTCAAACACCCGGGGAAGCTCTCCTTCTGGGATGCCTGGTCCGGAGTCTTCCACTTCAAACACGGCAGCATTACCTTCTCGATACAGTCGTACATCAACCTTCCCGCCTGGTGGTGTGTACAGGACCGCATTGTCGATGGCGTTGCGAATCAGAGCACGGAAATTCGGCTCGTCTCCTCGAATGGTCAGTGCCTCTCCGACATCCAAACCAAGGTCGATATCCTTGGAATCCGCAAACGGGAATATCTCCCCAAGGACATCGATGACCACAGCTTTAGCATCGATGCTGAGACTGACAGTCGGCGGGCCTGCCTCGCATTCGGCCAGAAGCAACAGTTGTTCAACCAGGGAGCGCACGCGCGTGACGCTCGCACCCAACGGAGCGAGGCGAGCCAGGATGACTTCAGGATCCGTCTCCACGCTCATCAAGGCGTTCTCCAACTGAAGCGTCATCGCGGCAACCGGCGAGCGCAGTTCATGCGCCGCGTCGGCGACAAACTGGCGCTGCTGTGCGATGGCAGACTGCAGTCGACCAAGCAGCCTGTTGGTCGAGCTGACAAACGGCAGGATTTCTGACGGTACACCCTCCGTGGCGAGCGGTGCCAAATCTGTGTCGCCCTTGCTATCGACCTCTGCAGAGAGTTGCTGCACCTTCCGAAGCAGGATTCGGATAAGAAATCCGGCCAGCAGTATCAGGATAGGTATCACGGACAACAGAGGAATCAGCGTGCGCAGCGCACTGTCGCGCGCAATCTCGTCTCGCGCCGACGTTCGCTGCGCGACAGCCAGACCATCCTCAGCTCTCACCGTTCTGACATAGATGCGCCACGCCTCCCCATGCGAGTCAATGGTGTGCAGTCCACCAGATAGCCCGCCCGGGACGGTCAACGATAGGTCAGGCGTGACCACTCCGGTTGCCAGCTTGGATGTCTTGAGCACCCAGATTCGGCTCTCCGGCTCGTCGACTTGCGCGAACCCACCTTGCGAGGAGAGCCTGGCATCACCAGGAGAGATCAGCCAAGCAATTTCCCGCAGTTCCCCGTCCTGCAGGTCGCGCGCTTCCTCAAAGGCGAACCAGAACGACGCCGCCGCTGCCAGCAGCCCGATGAGCAGAATCGTGCCGCATATCGAAACAGATAACATCCACAGGAGTGACCGATTCACTCCGCCTTTGGCTCCATCCATTCGGCTCCCCTGGTATGCCCGTGCGCAGCGTGGCAGTGGAAACTTAGCGGACACTTAGCAGAGACGAGGGGCCGCATAAAGCACATACCGACTTGAGCATGCTAAGTATTTTGGAGCGCTGTGGGGATAGAAAACCAGGCAGGCATGGATCCACAGAGAAAGTGGCGTCACAACGTGCCCGTCGTGTCAGCGTGGCGACGATCCTCCTCGGCATGCAGATAGATTGCCGTGGTTTCAATTGATGCGTGGCGCAGGTTCCTCTGGATGTGCCGGATGTCATTGCCGGCGTCGGCCTGATGAGAGGCAGAGGTATGCCGCAGCCAGTGCGTCGACGCCTTCCGCAGTGTCATAGCGCCAGCGGGGTCGGTAACTTCCAGGGCGCTGGCGGCACGTCGGAAAATGTCTTTCACGATGAGATAGATGGCGGTCGGGCTCAGCGGCTTGTCGGTTTGCCCAGCAACCGACATCACCAGGGGCGTCGATTCCTCGGGCAACGGGAGGCCGGGCAGTCCGTGGAACGCCCGATACCGCGCGAAATCCGCCATCAAAGCCTCACTGATCGGCACATCGCCCGCAACCCCACCCTTACCAACTACCGCCAGCCACCAGCGACCGCGGCGTTGGTACAGGTCGCCTGCCCTGGCTTGCGCCGCTTCGGAGGCGCGCAACGATGCGCCATACAGCAGCCGGAACAGCCAGCGCACGCGCTCATGGTGCTGCCGCTCGCGGGCGCTAGATTGCGGCGGCGTCTCGATGAAGTCCAATATGAAACGCCACAGATCCTGGCTCAAGTAACGCTCGACCGTTGCGCGCCGGGACACAACGTGCCCGCGCTGCCGGCGCAGCGCCAGCGGATTGCCAGCCAGGTAGCCAGCAGCCACCAAATAGTTGAACAGCCCCGACAGGATACCCAGTGCCTGCCGGATGCTACGCGGCGACAGCGGGCCCGCGAAGAGCCGGCGATCGCTGCCGTGGCGGGGCCGCGTGGTGTCGATCCAACCGGCCGGCGGTCGGCTCAAGAACGCCTCATAGGCGAGCAGATCTTCTCGCGTCAGACTCGATACCGGCTTGGCCTGCGTTCGCGTTGACCAGAGCAGCAGGCGCACCGCTTCCTTGCGGTAACTGCGCAGCGTGTGCGGCGAGCCAGCGTATTCGGCCAGCCAGAGCCGGATCGCCTCGATATCGGTGTCGGCGGCGATCTGGCGGATGCTGTGACGGCCTCGGTTGATGCCCTGCCGGCCATCGAGGTGCGTGGGCGGGCTTGGCAGCAGCGCGTCCGCGCGGATTGGATCGGTGATCAAGGTCTCGGGCAATTGGCAGGACGGCTTCAGTGACGTACAGGCGATCTTCTCACGATTATGGGGATTATCGTAAATTTCGGTGCGTAACGATTACGGCTATAACGTAATACAGTAATATACATTGCGAAAAAGCACGAACTCATACCCTCTCAGACAGGTTTTCCCTCATGAGCCGCATCAGCGATACCCGTCTCCGCACCCGGCAGGCCGCCGCCAAATTGGTGGCCAACGGCCGCCGCGCCCACAATTTGACGGTCGACCTCATCTACGCCGAGATTCGGCAAGGCAGCCGTACCACCATCAACGACGAGTTGAAGCTCTGGAAAGATGAGCAGGCGCGCGTCGATGCCCTCAGCGCGGCTTTGCCGCCGGCGGTGGCCAATGCGATGATCTCCGCCTGGGCGGTGGCCGTGGAGCACGGCGAGCGCGTGTTTGCCGAGCGGCATGAGGAAATGGAGGCCGAACTGGCCACGGCCGTCGCGCGGGCAGAAGCGCTGGCCGTCGCCAACGAAGGGGTCCAGGGGGAAGTGCGCGCGCTCCGCGCCCAGCTCAATGAGCGCCAGGCAGCCGCCGATCGCGCCTTGTCCGAACTAGCAGGCGAGCGTGCCGCCAAAGAAGGGGCGCTGGGTCAGTTGCAGAACGTCGAAAAGGCGCTGGCAAGCCAGCGCGATGAGGCAACTCAGGCCCTGGCGGACGCCAAGCGTGCCAGCGCACGCGAATTGGAAGCTCTGCGCGCCGCGCTGGCGGAACGCGAAGCGGCGGCACGGGCCGAGATCGACAAGGCGACCGAACGATTGGAAGGCGTGCAGAAGCACGTCATGCTGCAAGCTAATGAGGCCAGGGAAGCGCAGCGGCGCGCGGAAACCACGCTCACGAAGGTGCAGCAGCGAAATGAGCAGCTTGTCAGCCAAGTCCAACAATTCTCAGCCGAAGCGGCTAGCCAGCAGCGCTTGGCGGAGCGCATGCAGCAGCAGTTCACGGGCGCGACAGAAGAGTCGCGAGAGCTTCGAAAGGAGCGTGATGCCCTGGCACAGCAACTCGCCTTGCTTCAGGGGCGGATGGAAGCGCAATCTCAGCCGACGACCGCGCGAACAGTAAAGCAGGCCCGCGGATAGCGGGCAACATCCGCACTCTTTGCCGGCTCTCAGGGACTGATTTTTGAAGAGTCGCTCAATCAGACTGGGGTCAGTCGCACGAAGCAGTTGAGAAACATCGCCACGACCAGCGAACGGATTCTTCGTGATGGACAACGTCACCGGCATGTATTAGCGCACGCTCAAATAGCGTAGAGACGTTAATGCCAGATGCGGCTCAACAGGCCGCCGCGCCTGGCCAAGCGCGCAGCTTTTCCGCATACGACAGTTGAGGCGCCAGGATCAGCTTGGGCCAGTGAACGGAGTGCAGCTTCCGTGGAGCGGCCTTGTGCCGCTCGATGGGCAGTTCGCTGGAGGGCGAAGGCGCGACTTAGCGATCACAATGGCTGGTGCTTAGCGCTGGAGGTTCGCCGCCGCATCCCCCGGTCGCGTGGGTTGGTTCTGTTGTGTCGCAAACAGTCCTATCTCGACAGGGCACGTTTCTGAAGTGAAACTTAGGCCGTCGCTGCCGCGACCATGAGGGTACTGCCATGCGCGCTTATGAATCAGGATTGGCCACTTCTTATTTCCTGCTGTACCTGACGCTGACTCCTGAACTATGGGTTCCATGGCTGCTGCGGGCAGAATCTATTAAAGGTTTGATCGCCTTTGCGGTGCTGGCCAAGTGCATGCTGGTAGCCTTCCCACTCTTTGCAATTGGCGCCGGGGCAGGGAAATGAGGCAGGCTTCCAAGATGCGCACCTTTGCAGTGCTGCATTCCGAGTTGATGGCTGGCAGTAGGCTGCAACACGCTAGGCCCGCCGTCAGGCGGGTTGGGCAACCGACTGAGGTTAGACTGTGAGTACAACAGAAGCCGTACCTTGCTTACTATGCGCTGCGCTGGCGCGACGCTGGCTCGACCGACAAGATCGCCTGCGTGGTAGCCGCATCTACCGCTGCGCTGCCTGTGGCGGGCGATTCGTAGTCACTGGCGATGCTCTGGGCGCTATCGAGCAAGGGCGTTGGGATGCTGCTGAACTGAAGGCTGCGGTTAGGCAGAACATTGCTGCGGGCGCCCTCCCGCGCATCGAGGACGCTGAAGGAAAGGCGAGCGTGATCGCGGTCGGCCGTCAGGCATCCTGAGTTCCGCCGCATGACACTCCCCGGCTGTCGTCACACCTTCCATCGATAATTTGGGCTTGCGGTCAATCGGTGCAGGTAAGCGCTCGAAGAGCTTCGACCCGGCCCTGCACGAGCCGGACATATCGCCGCCAATTCGAAAGCGCCACCTTTTACAATCAATGACTTGGGTCGAAAAGCGGCGGATTTCGTCAGGATCCCGGCCGACCCTCTATAGCATCCAGCAAGGCCCCGAGTGCGGGCGAGACGCTGCTTCACGGCCACTTCGCTGGGCCAAGGAAGCCATCCGCAATGAAGTTCTACGCAAGACCCGCCGATGTGCCGGACAAATCGCATGACTCTTTCAAGCGCATGCCATTGCTTTTAGCGGCGCGGCCAAAGAAAGGAGGCCGCCGTAAGGCGGCCTCACATCAGAGCGCTGAGCGTTCTGGGCTTACTGGTTCGGTGCACCGGACTGCTTGCGCCAGACCACCAGTCTGGCTTGAAATCTAGACATTTCCCGCAAGGACTTCAAGTTCGCGCACGCCGCAACGCTTCGCTGGAAACAGGTGTGGTCTGCGAGGGCACACCGCCACACGGCCATAGAGCCCATCGATGTTCGCCGTGGCACTGCCCACGCCAAACAGCATCGGGATGCCGACCTGGACCCATGCTGGTCGATCTCGCTTGCCCTCTGGGCTGCGGCGGCAAGGACGGCGGGCGTTATGAGAGCAATTCGGTGGTGGAACCCAGCAGCAATCAGCAAGTGGCGGGGAGGATGAAAATCGGCTACGCCATCGACACGCATGCATCATACGTTGCGTGAAGTCACCGCAACGGTGGTCGGTGACTCGGCCAGCGGCACGAAGCGTCGTGTCGCGCCGTCGAGCGCATCGATGCTGCCCGTCCCGATGTCGTAGACCCAGCCGTGCAGATTCAGCCGTCCCTGTTCGAGCGCGAGTGCCACCGATGGATGGGTGCGCAGGTTCGCCAGTTGCGCGATCACGTTTTCACGCACGAGCCCGTCGAGCTTGGCGCGCGGCGTATCGAACTGATGCGCCGCGTTGATCGCTTTAGCGGCGTCCGCATGACGCAGCCAGTTCGCGACCGCGGGTAGATGGTCAAGGCACGTGCAGCGCGAAATCGCGCCCATCGCGCCGCAGTCCGAATGGCCGCAGATCACGATGTCCTGCACGCCCAGCACCGCGACCGCATATTCGACGGTGGCCGACACGCCACCGGGTTCTGGACCGTATGATGGCACGATGTTGCCCGCGTTGCGGATCACGAACAGTTCGCCCGGCTCACGCTGCGTGAGGAGTTCGGGCACGACGCGGCTGTCCGAGCAGGTCACGAACAGCGCCTTGGGGTTTTGTGTCGTCGCGAGCTGCTTGAAAAGCTCGACGCGTTGCGGATAGACTTCGCGCTGAAAGCGCAGGAAGCCGTCAATGATGTCACGCATGGCGTTTTCCAGGTTCAGAATGGCAGATGCCGGCACGCACGACCGTTCGAATACGCCGTCGTGCCGGTGCGGCCGCCATTATGTCCGATATCGAGCATTGCCGAACATTGGGTAGCACACAGCTTACAGAGAGCTGTGCCGAGACGGAACAGTCCGTACCGACCTCGGAATTCTGAAAAGCCGTCACCCTCATCCGGGGAGCAGCGACCCTATCAATTGAAGCAACGCGTCGCGATCGACGGGCTTGCGTAATACCCCTTCGCAAAGGCCTGTCGGTGCGGACCAGTTGGAAGCGGTGCAGACAATGAGCGGCATCCCTTTCAGCGATTCGTCAGCCCTGATGGCTCTACACAAGCCAGCACCGTCAAGCCCCGGCATATTCAGGTCCGTCACCACAATTGCCGGTCGCGTGCTGCGTGCCAGATCCAGGGCCTCAGAACCGTCGCTGGCCACGATCACGTGAAAACCTGAACCTTCCAAAAGGCGCGCGCAGGCATGCAGCAGCAATTGCTCGTCGTCAACCAGTAGGATGGTTGCCTTGGAGCGAGGCGCGAGAGTTTGACGGGCCATGGTCGATCTTGCGTGTCCCCTGTGTAAGACAAGTGTAACGCGATCGCTTCCAGCTGGGCGCGGGCCGCTATCGGCTCCGTTCGGACAACCTGGCATACAAGGCGATTCGGATGCCACCGTGCGGGGCGCGGTCGCCAGCGCGCCAGTCCGGCATGGTGACATCGACCTTGCACACGCCCGCCTCGAACAACCGGTCGGCCAACTCGCACGGATCCGCACACTCAAACTGGCGGCCATCCTCCAACGTTGCCAGTAGCCCATCGTCCCGCATCACCACATAGGCCTTCATGAATATCTCCTGGTACCGGGATCTCTTCGCATTCGGTTAGCGTGACCTCCGGCTCGTAACGCAAACTTCAGAGCCTTAAACCCCACTTGGCGCAACCGCAACTATCGGCGAAAACTGGGTGAAAACGCTGCAAGGGAGCCGCTCTCATTGGAAGCGGGAACGACGAGACCGTCCTGACTTGAGCGCGAATTCGTTGGACTGTTTCGCTCCTGTTGCACACTGTCCCTTGTCGATTGCGGATCGGCTCGTCGGTTTCACCCATCGACCTAGAGTCCTAGACCATAGGACGGATTGCCGCGGACCTTGTCGCCGGCGAGGATCGGAAAGGTCGCTGTTGCCAAGTAGGTGCATGATGCCAAGCAAGAACGTTCACATAGTGCCCGTCGGGAACGCCTGGGCCGTCGACCTAGATGGGGGCACTGACCGGACAGTTTACCCGAGTCAGATGGCAGCCATAGCAGCTGGATGGGAGCGCGCCAAGCGCGGCCAAGTGGAGCTGCTCTTCCATGATCGGGATGGCGAAATCTGGGCTCGCGACACCTTTGACAATGACTTGCCCGACGTCAAGCGACCGGCAATCGCGCAACAGCAACAGCTTACACCCGAGCAGGGCGCGTCGGTTCCGCCGTGCGGTGCGAGGGCAAACAGCCAATAGGGAATTGCTCTCCGTTGCGGGGAAACAACCCAATGATTAGTGTTGTAAAAACCCTGCTGTCGCGGCTGATTATTCCTGACCGAGCCGATTCTGCGGCCGCACGATGCATTTTCTGGCCCCGATCCAGCCGGGCCCAGGGGCATCCGATCCGCTCCCCGGCCGTTGCAGCTGCCTGAAATGCCGTCGCCAGCTATGGCCGGAACGGGTGCCGAATGTGGTTCAGTGCCCGTATCGCTGGCTTGATGCTATCTGCGCAGATCGAACCGGTCGAGGTTCATCACCTTCGTCCATGCTGCGATGAAGTCGTTGACGAACTTCTCCTTCGCGTCCGCGCTTGCGTAGACTTCGCACAACGCCCGGAGCTGGGAGTTTGAGCCGAACACCAGGTCGAGGGTCGGCCGGAATTCGTGAATATCTTAAGCTTCAGATATTTGCGAATTCCGGCCGACCCTCAGGTCGACGCGCGTGCCCGTCCACTTCCGCTTGCCGCTCTTGTGATCGACCCTTTCAAACACGTCGCGCGTCTCCGACAGCGGCTTCCATTCCGTCGCCATGTCGAGCAGGTTGCAGAAGAAGTCGTTGGTGAGGACGCCGGTACGGTCGGTAAGGACGCCATGCGCATCTGGCCCGGTGTGAACATCCAGCGCGCGCAAGCCGCCCAGCATGGTCATCTCAGGCACAGTCAGCTGCTGGGCCTTGTCGACCAGCAGATGTTCAGCCGGGATGCGGGACTTGTCCTTGATGAAGTTGCGGAAACCGTCTGCAAACGGCTCGAGCATCACCACCGACTGCACGTCGGTCTGTTCCTGCGAGGCGTCCATGCGCCCCGGCGAGAATGGCACAGTCACGAGATGCCCGGCCTTCTCCGCTAGCGCGGCGGGCCGGTCGCCCGCGGCACCGATGGCGGTGGCATACGACGGGGTCAGCGAATCGAAAGGGTAGCCCAGGCGCTGTCAGCGTCTCGCAATGCGCTGGAAGGCGTCCTGTTCCAGCAGGGTGCGGATGCGGTTGTCCTGGCCCAGGGCGACTGCCACGCCTGAGAAAATCCAGCCACGACGCGACACTTCTGGGCTATCCGATGACGCCCGCCGGCACAGGGATCATGCCGGCTCCAAGCGCAAGCGAGGCGGGCCGCCTTCGCGCGCACCGCCTGCCTCAATATTACAAGAGGGCAGGCGCGCTGCAAGCGCGTGGCCGCGCGCCACGCTACCAGCCGTGATGGCCGGGGTGAGCGCGGGCCTCGTATGGAGACGGTCGCCAGGGCCGCCAGGACCGCTCAATCCTCACTGTTTGCCCATGCCGGGCCAGTGGCGTTGCGACGGGGAGTGCACCGGCGCCGCTTGCCAGGTGCGCTAAGCTGGAAGAATTGGAGGCGAAGCCGGGCTTGGCTGCCGCAAGCGTTCCGGTGACCGACCCCACGGACGGGTGGATTCGGCAAGACGCCGCAGCCACCTCATGGGAGACATTGTCATGCATACGACCAAGAGCGATTCGCGATTGGCGAGCGCGAGTGAGATCCGCGAGATTGTGGGGCCCGTTGACGGCGAAGTCATCGCACGAATCCTGGATATCGAGCCGACCGTTGAAGATGTGCGGCGGGCGTACCAATGGTTGCGAGCCGACGAACCTCTGTTGCGCAACCCTGAGTCCAGCTTAGGACGCAAGGCGGAAGAGGTGTTCGAAATTCTGGACGACGAGTTGCCGGATTTCGATTCGTCGGGCCGCCCAGGGTAGCCGCCGATCGGGGCATTGTGCGCCCGACGCTCATTCCCCGGTCCAAGCTCATGCGGCCATCAACGCAAACGATAGGCCGAGTGTGGTGCCTGACGCCGGCTGCATAAGCAACGTTGATGAACCGGATAGCTGCGCCGCGAATCGCGTGCTTCGCGACTTGGTAGTCCATCGGAATCTGCCTACACTGGCAACAAATCGGCGCGGCGACGGTGTTCGCTGGCAACCTCGGTTTCTCTCCTGGTTATCGCAATGCAACAGATTGACTTTCCGCGCACCGAGCCGCGCTTTCGTGCCGCCGACTTGAGCCTCGAATGCGCCGCTCGCGTGGACGGAACGCCCGCATGCTATGCCATTACCGCGGAGGCGCTTGAGGATCACTTTGGGGCGCGCTCGCATCGGCCAGAGGATCTGGTACAGGCCCTACAGGGACATCGCGATGATATTGAAAGCGTCGCACGCACCCTATTTGACTTGACTGGATCACGCAACATCGTGCTGCACAGTGGGCATTTCCGTTTCGCCGTAAGGGCCGTGCATTGGGATCGGATTGGTTGGGCGCCTGAACCAGCCTGAACCGGCACACCAACTCGCCAAGGCAGGACCTATTCCCAAGTTTTGGTTGAACGCCGTGGTGCCAGGTGGAGCACGCAAAAGAGGTATTCTTGTTGCCCTTGGTTCTTTGGCTCAGGCAAGCCGAAGCGGACACCTTCAGCCCACAGCAACTGGGCCCGTGGGGAAATGTGGCCGCAACCGTGCTGGCGAGGCTCACGCGTGCGGAGGCCTTTGGTGGAGAGAAGTTGGATGTTGGCTGCCATCGTCCCGGGGCGCGATAGGCTATTGCAGCCCACTGCGTTCAGCAGAGGGCGTTAGCCGGCCAGGGGCACCCGACACGCGACCACTTGGCTGCAAACACATTGCGGGGATGTCGTGAAATTGCTGGTGAGATACCAAAACATCGCCGAGGCCTCGCACGCGCGGTGCGAGCAGATGCTCACCGAGTCTGCCGCGCACTATCTCAAGCGTCATCTCAAACGGATTTTGGCGGAACGGGTGCTGCTGCGCGCCGATCTCGCGATGGACGCCGCCCACCCCTCCTATCATGTCAGGCTGCGCCTGGCGCTGCCGCGTGGCACGTTAGTCAGCACAGAAGACGGGAAGTCGATCCGAAGCGCGCTGAGGGCGTCGTTCGTCGACCTTGAGCGCCAGATCGAGCGCCACCTCGCACGCCTGCGCAGGGAGGATACTTGGCGGCGCAAACAGCGCCGTGAGGGGCTGCGACGACTGAAGGCCGCCACCGCGGCGGCGACCCCGGCGGAATCGGCACGTTTCGACGAACAGGTTCGGGCACTGCTGTCGCCGCTGCAACGCTTCGCGCAGCGCGAACTGTCCTATCTGCGGGCGCGCGGCGACTTGGCAGAGACGGATCCGGCGCTGGACGATGTGGTCGACGAGGTACTGACTCGCGCCCTCGAGCGACTGAACCAGGCCCCGCAGGTGGTACTGAGCGAGGATGAACTGCACGGGCTCGCGCTGGCCGTGCTGGAAGCTGAGGTTGCGCGGCGGCGCAGCGAAGAAGGCCGCTGGGTTTCGCTCGAGGCCAAGGCCACGGTTGTGCCGGCACGCTCTCATGATGACATTGATGACGCGGTATTCGAGTACTGGCAACCGGATGAGTTGCTGCGGATGGAAGATGTGGTGCCTGACGCTGCCAGTAGCCCGGACGTGGTAGCCGCCCAGAACGAATTGCACGAGATCGTCGGCGAATTGCTGTCGCAGCTGCCTAACCAGTGGCGTCGAACTGTGCTGCTAGCACGCGTGGACGACGTGCCAGTGCGCAACATTGCGCGCTTGCTGAACACACCGGAAGGCGAGGTACGGAGCTGGCTGGATCACGCCGATGCCTTTCTCAAGGCCAGGCTCGAAGAGGACGGGCTGCAACCCGGGAGTGGGACTGGCCAGAAACGACACGGGCGAGCAAGTGGCGGTACCAAGACGGAGGGCCAACTGGCTGACACCTGAGCAGATGTCAGGATTGGATGGGCACGCCGGGTCAGATAGTGGCAGGGGCGCGATTGATCGGGGTCCCAAATGTAGGTACCAAAGCGAGTCTGAGCTTGATACTTGTAGATTGCCTGTGCATCACGCAAATCCCGTTCCAGAGGGAGAGGGCCGGTCTGACGGATAATCAAGCCATGCCGCCTCCTCGCTGGTCACCCGCCAACCCGTCCGGGCCAACCCTCGTTTCTCGTTTGCCGACCCAACCTGATCATGCCCGACCTGCAACCGGCGCCGCTTCGCGGCCTTGCCGCCTTTCTCCAGCAGCGCCGAACCGCGCTGACTGAGCGGTGGATGCGCGCTGTATCTGCGGATGAAATCCTGACGGAGGCTGACCGGCTGACGTACGAACAGCTCGCAGACCATCTGCCCCAGATTATCGACAGCATCTGCGTGGCGCTCGAGGCGGAAGATCTCGACCAGGCCGAGCCGGCAATCGGGCGGGGTGCGCGTCAGCACGGCAATGTGCGCTGGCGCCAGGGTTACCAGATCGTGGAACTGGTGCGTGAGCTGGACCTGTTGGGTCAGGTGCTGGATGACGCGCTCGACGAATATGCGCAGTCGGTCCCGAGCTTCAGCCGGCAATACGAAGCCCGCGCGCGTCGCCTGATCGATGAGGCGCGCAGTTTCGTGACGCTGACATCGATCCGGGAGGTCGTGTCCGAGCGCGAGCGCAAGATCGACCAATATACCGCTCGCCTCGAGCGCGCCAATGATGAGCTCGAACTCAGGCAGCGGCTGCTAAGCGAGCTGCACGAGTCGCGCATGCAGATTACGCGCAGCGTCGTCCACGACCTGCGCAATTTCCTGAACGCGTTTTCGATTGCGCTGCAACTGATCTCCCGTGCGCCGGCGAAAACGGAAGCCGGCGTTGCATTGGCGAGCCGGCAGGCTGCTGACATGAAGCAGCTGGTCGACCAGATGGTGGAGTATTCAGTCGTCCTCGGAGACGGTTCACGCGTCCTCCCCGAGACAGTTGACCTGGGCGAGCTATTTGACGAACTGGTGGCGACTTCACGTCCGCTGTTTGAAGCCAAAGGCTTGCGGCTCGAAGCCGAGCGTGACCCCGGGTTGAGTTCCGTTCGCTCGCACCGGCTCCGGCTGAAGCAGGTGGCGACGAATATGCTGTCGAACGCCCTGAAATACACGCCCGAGGGCGAGGTTCACCTGACGGTGGGCGGGGTGGACGCGGATCACTGGTATCTGCGGGTGTCGGATACGGGCGTGGGCATCGCGCCATCTGACCAGGCACGCGTGTTCAACGAATTCGAGCGGGCGGCAGACGAGGACATCCCAGGCGCCGGACTGGGCCTGGCAATCGTGAAGGAGCTCTGCCGGACGCTTGAGGGCGTCATCCATTTCAAATCGCGTAAAGGGCGCGGCACAAGCTTCGAGATCCATTTTCCGGTGAGGCTCAGGGAGCCGGAGACAGGCGAGGGCTGAATGCGGCCGGTGATCATCTGTCGGCGAGATTGATGAAAGGCAGAAGGTCTCTTGCGGGCACGAGAGCGTTACTGTTCTACGCGATGTTGACCGGTCGTCGTGTCTTTCGACTGCTCCCGCTCTGACGGCGTTGACCATGGTATCAGGCAATCCTCGCGTCTCGTCGGGTCACACGCTGCGCCGGCGCCGAGGCGAAGGAGCTTGCGTGATGGGGCAATGGTGGTGCGGTCGTTTGCGCGGGCGATTGCGACAATCTTCGTGGCCGGCCACTATCGTCTCGAACATCGTCGTGAGCAGTGGCTCAGGAATCTCGACCACGCCGACCGGCGCCACTGGACCGGCCCCGGCGCTAGTGGCCTTGTCCGGTAGGTCGTACTGGAGTCGAACCAGCGACCAACGGATCAACAGTCCAGTTGTGCTAATGGCCGGCCCGCACGATATCCGCCCGCCACCAAGACATTTCTTGCCTGCTTGGCCTAGCCAATATCGATCGTGCGACTCGCGGATCGCGCCGGCTCCGATTTCGGCACGGTCAACGTGAGCACACCATTGTCAAACTTTGCCAGGGTGTGATCGGGGTCGGCGTTTTCCGGCATGGGAATCGTGCGCACGAAGTTTCCATAGGCGCGCTCTAGCCGGTAGCAGCCATCTTCCTCGCTGCGCACGTCCTGCTTTTTCTCGCCGCGCAGCACGATCGCCCCGTCCTCGACGCTCACGTTCAGGTCTTCGCGCTCCATCCCTGGCAATTCGGCGGTCACGCGCAGCACCTGCCCTTCGTCGACCACGTCGATGCGCGGCTGGAAGCGCGATGAACTGAAGTCGCCAAACCATCGCTCGAGTGCACCACGGCCGGCAAACCGGTCATGAAAGAACTCCTCCACTGCGCGCCACGGTTCGCGTGAGAACAGTCGCGGAATGTCAGGCAAGGAGGCGCGCCATTGTTCGCTCGCCGGCGGGCTTTCCGGGCTGTCCCCATCGGACTTGCGGGCCGCCCCGCGAAGGAACTTGAAGAGATTCCACTTTTTCGGGTCGGTGTTCATAGTATCCTCCTCTAAGAGGTCTGGCAGGAGAACCGGATTCCAGTTGGTGTCAGCCGCATCGTCGATAATCTGTTAGCCGTAGGAACCCACTGATGTGCGGTTTCCTGACGGTACATGAATAGCGCACGGGGAAAACTCCCTGAAGACATCTCGCAGATGGCGGTTGCAGAAAGCAGGGCCGGCATATTTTCGGTACGTTATGACAGCCGTAGGGGTTGGTCTTCGGTTCTATGCGAAGGCGTCAGTCGTTGCTAACTGGTTTGACAAGCCCCTGGCTGTCGCAGCCACTTAGGCGTGTTCTTGGCCGTATATGCCGGCCGCGAAATCATTACAAGAAACCCCGACAGAGGCCGCTAAAACGTACGAAAAAAACCGTTTCTTGAAGGCACCCTAAGTTTGACGGACGTCGGCTAATTTACTGCTTGGCGCCCGCTTCTTTGAACTCAACATCCTCCACGTCCTCGCCTTTCTTCTCGGCGCTCGCCTCTTTCGCGTCCGCGGCGCGACCGGAGCCAGTGCCCGGCTGAGCCTGGATGTCCGCATAGACCTTTTCACCGAGTTTCAGCGAGGCCGTGGCCAGGGCCTGCGTCCTGGCCTCGATCTCGGTCTTGTCGGAGGTCTTCAGTGCCGCCTCAAGGTCCCTGATTGCGGATTCGATCTTCTCCTTCTCGCCCGCATCCAGCTTCTCGCCGTATTCGGCTAACGCCTTACGCGAACTGTGTGCCAGCGCGTCACCGTGGTTGCGCGCATCGACCAACTCCCGCTGTCGATGGTCTTCATCAGCATGAGCCTCGGCGTCATGTACCATGCGCTGGATCTCGCCTTCAGACAGGCCCGAGTTAGCCTTGATGGTGATCCGGTTCTCCTTGCCGGTGGCCTTGTCCTTCGCCGACACGTGCAGAATGCCATTGGCGTCGATGTCAAACGTCACCTCGATCTGCGGCATGCCCCGCGGCGCCGGCGCAATGCCCTCCAGATTGAACTCGCCCAGCATCTTATTGCCCGTAACGATCTCGCGTTCGCCTTGGTACACCTTGATGGTTACCGCCGCCTGGTTGTCGTCGGCCGTAGAGAAGACCTGAGAGAACTTGGTCGGGATGGTGGTATTCTTGGTGATCATCTTGCTCATCACGCCGCCCAGGGTCTCGATCCCGAGCGAAAGCGGGGTGACGTCGAGCAACAACACATCCTTGCGCTCACCGGTTAGTACCGCACCCTGGATCGCCGCACCCACTGCCACCGCCTCGTCGGGGTTGACGTCCTTGCGCGGCTCGCGGCCGAAGAACGCTCTGACCTTCTCCTGCACCCTGGGCATGCGGGTCATGCCGCCCACCAGAATCACGTCGTCGATTTTTTCGACCGCGATACCGGCATCCTTGATCGCGATGCGGCACGGCTCCATCGTGCGCTCGATCAGGTCTTCGACCAGAGCTTCGAGCTTTGCACGTGTGAGCTTCAGGTTCAAATGCCGCGGCCCGCTGGTGTCGGCCGTGATGTACGGCAGGCTGATTTCCGTCTGCTGACTCGACGAGAGCTCGATCTTGGCCTTCTCCGCGGCTTCCTTCAGACGTTGCAGCGCCAGCACGTCCTTCGACAAGTCGACCCCTTGGTCTTTCTTGAACTCGCCGATGATGTAGTCGATGATGCGCTGGTCGAAGTCTTCGCCGCCCAGGAAGGTATCACCGTTCGTCGACAGCACTTCGAACTGCTTCTCGCCTTGCACGTCAGCGATCTCGATGATGGAAATGTCGAAGGTGCCGCCGCCAAGGTCAAACACGGCGATCTTGCGGTCGCGGCTTTCCCTCTTGTCCAGGCCGAACGCGAGCGCCGCCGCGGTCGGTTCATTAATGATCCGCTTGACGTCCAGCCCGGCGATGCGCCCGGCATCCTTGGTCGCCTGGCGCTGGCTGTCGTTGAAGTAGGCGGGCACCGTGATGACGGCTTCGGTGACGGGCTCGCCGAGATAGTCTTCGGCGGTTTTCTTCATCTTGCGCAGCACCTCAGCCGAGACCTGCGGCGGGGCGAGCTTCTGGCCCTGCGCTTCGACCCATGCGTCGCCGTTGTCGGCCTTCAAGATCGTGAAGGGCATCAGGCTGATATCCTTCTGCACTTCCTTTTCCTCATAGCGGCGGCCGATCAGCCGCTTGACCGCAAACAGCGTGTTCTTTGGATTCGTGACGGCCTGTCGCTTGGCGGGTGCGCCGACGAGGATTTCCTCGTCGTTCACATAGGCGACGATGGACGGTGTCGTGCGTGAACCTTCGGAGTTCTCGATCACTTTGACCTGGTTACCTTCCATCAGCGCCACACACGAGTTCGTAGTGCCGAGGTCAATGCCGATGATCTTGCTCATGATGTCCAAGCGCCTGGGCGCTGTCTTGGTTGGAAACGTGAATCGAAAGCCGTGCGCTGCACCACCCCCGCGCGCCTATGCGTCCCTTCAATACTCCAGCTCCGGTGACGCTGCAGCGGCTTTGCCCATGTCTCTCGGTACTTCGACCACGGACGCGTCCGTGGTCAGAATCAGCCCGGCGACGGACGCGGCGTTCTGCAGCGCGGTACGGGTCACCTTGGTGGGGTCGATCACCCCCATCTCGAACAGATCGCCGTATTCACCGGTGGCCGCATTCCAGCCGAAGTTGCCGTCATGTCCGAGTACCCGGTTCAGCACCACCGACGCTTCCTCGCCGGCATTGGCGGCGATCTGCCGCAGCGGTTCCTCCATGGCACGCAGCACGATTCGGATGCCGGCTTCCTGATCGGCGTTGGCGCCTTGAAGCGGCTCAAGCTGGGTGCGGGCCCGCAGTAGCGCGACGCCGCCGCCCGCAACGATGCCTTCCTCGACCGCGGCCCGCGTGGCATGCAGGGCGTCTTCGACGCGCGCCTTCTTCTCCTTCATTTCCACCTCGGTGGCCGCGCCAACCCGGATCACCGCCACGCCACCGGCCAGCTTGGCGACCCGCTCCTGCAACTTCTCCTTGTCGTAGTCGCTGGTGGCCTCGTCGATCTGCCGCCGGATGGCCTTGATGCGGGCTTCGATTGCTGCGCGCTCGCCCGCGCCGCCGACGAGGGTCGTGTTCTCCTTCTCAATTTCGACGCGTTTGGCATGCCCCAGATCCTCCAGCACGACATTCTTGAGCTGCTTGCCCGTCTGTTCCTCGATCAGCGTGCCACCGGTCAGGATGGCAATGTCTTCCAGCATGGCCTTGCGCCGATCGCCGAAGCCCGGTGCCTTCACCGCAGCGGCCTTGAAGGTGCCGCGCAGGGAGTTGACGACAAGGGTCGCAAGTGCCTCGCCTTCCACGTCTTCGGCCACGACGAGCAACGGCTTGCCGGTCTTGGCTACGGCCTCGAGCACCGGCAGCAGATCGTGAATCGCCGAGATCTTCTTGTCATGCAGCAGGATATACGGCTCTTCGAGCATGACGGATTGTTTATCGGGCTGGTTGATGAAGTACGAGGCCAGATAACCGCGATCGAACTGCATGCCTTCGACGACCTCCAGCTCGCTCTCCAGCGACTTGCCGTCTTCGATCGTGATGGCCCCGTCCTTGCCGACCTTGACCATCGCGTCAGCGATGATCCTGCCGATCGCCTCATCTGCGTTGGCGGAGATCGCGCCGATCTGGCCGATCTCCTTGCTCGTAGTGCAGGGCCGGCTCAGCTTGCGCAGCGCCTCGACGACCGCGCTCACGGCCAGGTCCATGCCGCGCTTCAGATCGATCGGATTCAGGCCCGCCACCACGTCCTTCATGCCCTCCTGAACCATCGCCTGGGCCAGCACGGTGGCGGTCGTGGTGCCGTCACCGGCCACGTCGGATGTCTTGGCCGCAACCTGCTTGACCAACTGGGCCCCCATGTTCTCGAACTTGTCGCGCAGTTCGATTTCCTTGGCGACCGACACCCCATCCTTGGTGATCAGCGGGGGCCCGAACGATCGCTCGAGGACCACATTGCGCCCCTTGGGGCCGAGCGTGACCTTGACCGCGTTGGCCAGCAGGTTGACTCCCGCCACGATGCGGCGGCGCGCAGACTCCTGAAATTGGATCTCCTTGGCTGCCATGATGAGACTCCTTGCGAGACGCTAGTCTTCTGTTCCTTCCTCTATTCAACGACGCACAGAATGTCCTCGTCACGCATCACCAGCACCTCTTCGCCTTCAAGCTTGACGGTGGTGCCCGCATACTTGCCAAATAGCACGCGCTCGCCAATCTTCACGCTCGGCGCGCTGACATGGCCATCGCCCAGGCGCTTGCCGGGGCCGACAGCCAGGACCTCGCCCTGGTCCGGCTTTTCGGCGGCGGTATCGGGGATGACAATACCGCTGGCCGTCTTGTGTTCTGCGTCCAAGCGTTTGACGATGACGCGATCGTGTAGTGGACGGATGTTCATAGCCTTGCTCCTCGTCCGATCACTGTGATCATGAGTTTGTCCGGCCGATCGGGTCGTGTCCGGGCCGCCGTTCAGGACATTCACGTGTCAACGCCGGCGTGTGGATTCAAACCACAAGCATTATTGGCCAGGCACCGATCCTGGCGCTTCACTGAATGGCCGGCACGGTGCCGAGCTTCTCTGCCAGCATCCGCTCATATACGCCAAAATGCACATCCACCTCTGCCTGACTGACGACGACAATGTCAATCGTGATCTGCTCGGGCGCCAAGCCGAACATCGTGGCCAGTGCCACTTCCAGGTGGGGGGCCGCCACTCTGTCCTTGTCGAACGTCGTGCCGATGCTGATCACGTAAGCATCGCCTTGCGCCGTGACGTCGACCAAACGGGCCCGCGCGCTGAGGTTGTTATCGATCGCGACTGTGACCAACTCCGCTACGCGCCGCGTCCGCTCGGTAGGAAAGCCGCGCGTGCACTTGAGCCGCACCCGATGCTTGCCTAGCGTCACCCACTCAGAATCGAATTCCATCGAAGTCTCCATCTCGGGAAGTGTTTACCGCGGAAATAGAGGCCAGTCCGGCGATTTCAAGACCTCAGCGTCGCACGTGGATTCGCTGCGGTTGCAAGCCGGCACCGCGCGTTCCGAGCGCCGCCTATGCCAGAAACGGCCTCGGACGCGCTACCTTGCATGGCCAGCTGGAATCTCCCAGCTGAGCGCAGCAGACTCACGCGAGTCTATGCCCTTGACGCAGCTCGCCATCTTCCGCTCACTTCACCTCGATCTTCCTCACCGCAGATTGCCGCGCTCCGGTCTTGGGTAGACGCAGCGTCAATACGCCTCTGTCGAACTTCGCATCGATGTGATCGAGGTCGATGCCATCGGGCAGCGGGATACTGCGCATGAAGGCGCCGTATGCCCGCTCCAGGCGGTAGCAGCCGTTTTCCTCGCTCCGAATGTCCTGCTTCTTCTCACCTCGCAATACCAGGGCGCCATCTTCGATGGTAGTCTGCAGGTCCTCGCGATCCATGCCGGGCAGCTCCGCCGTGATCCTCAGCGCCGTGCCATCATCGACTACATCGATGCGAGGTTGGAAGCGCGACGAACTGAAGTCACCGAACCATCGATCCAGACCGCCGAAGCCCGCGAAGGGTTCATGCAGAAACTCGCCCATCGCACGCAGGGGATCGCTGGAAAACAGCCGTGAAACGTCGGGCCAGTCCGGTGTCCAGTGCCTTGGCGCGGGAACATTCGACGACTCGCCCGTCGGCTGCCTATCCTCTGTCGATTTGCGTAGGAACTTGAATGGGTTCCATTTGCCCAGGTCTGTTTTCATCTTGTCCTCACCGACGTATGTCCAGCCCATTTCCGCGGGTACTGCGGTGGGGCCTTGCAGACGCCACCGGTACCCGGCGGCGGCAACTCACGCCACGTTGACTGCAATGCGGCGTGGACGCGCTTCGTCGCGACGCGGGATTGTCAGTTTGAGCACGCCGTCCTGCAAGTTCGCCTCGATCTTCGACGCGTCAAGGTCGGCACTTAGCGAGAAAGCGCGGGCGAAGTGAGGCTGTCGAATCTCCGCGTGTTGCACCCGCAGGCCTTGGGGCGTGGGCACGACCGCTTCCGCCTCGATATGGAGGTTGCCGTCGTGGACATTCACCTCAAGCTTGTCCTTGGTCACACCCGGAAGATCGGCCCAGAGGGTGACGCCGTTGCTGTCCTCGACGATGTCGACCGCGGGAAGCAGGGTCATCGTCGGCGTGGACCTGTCCTCCTGACCTGTTGTCACCGCGTTCTGGTTGCGTTCAGCCACTTGGGTAGTCTCGTTCATGGCATTCTCCTCACGTTATTGGACCGTGATCGCCCGGGGCTTTGAGGCTTCGCGCTTGCCGACACTGATAGACAGGCAGCCGTTGGCATAGCGCGCCTGGACTTTGTCGGGGTCGGCGCTTTGCGGCAATTCGACCACACGCCGGAACGTGCCGGTGAATCGCTCTTGCGCATACAGCCGGACCTCGGGATCGTGCGCAGCTTGCGCCGCTTCGCGCTCGCCGCTGATGGTCAGCAAGCCCTTGTCGATCGACACCTCGAACTGGTCTGGCTTGAGCCCGGGTGCGAACGCGACAATCTCGATGGAATCGTCCGTGGCACCGATATTGACCGGGGGAAATGCCCCGAAGCGGCCGGAGCGGATGCTGGATGGGAAGCCGCCGAACAAACTCGCCATCTGCCTTTGCATGCGGTCGAGCTCGCTGAAAACGTCGGTTCCAAAGAATAGATCGCTCATGGTCGTATCCTCCTTCGATGCAGCAAGGAGGCGAAGGGGCATACGCGCTCCCATCCACCTGCCAAGCTGCTGGCAAACAAACAGAAACACGCAGCGCGCAATGGTCGCGACTGCCTGAGCGAAAATAAAATAGTAATTGCGCAGCCAAATTTCAAGGGGCCAGCTTGCGCCGTTCCGCGAAAGGACATCGGCTGATTCGTGCTGCCCCCGGTCACGGTTGGGCAGATTCGCTTACATTGCATCACCGGGGTTGCTTCCGTTACACGGCGCCACATCTATGTGCCGCATGGAGCGTATTTGTCGCGCCGCCTGGCGTTGGGGTAAGTGCCGTACCTGACGCTTGCTTTCGCAATCACGCCTTTGACGCATTGCAAGGCCAAGCCGCTCCAGCAGAAACGCACAGTTCGACTGGGATCCTGCCTTGTGGCGTGGCTCGCTGGATAATAATGGCCGGCTCGGCACGTCCCACACAGGTCGCGGTCCGCGGAGACAGATCAACAGGCGGGCAGCGCCATATGCTCCGAACGCCACTCTTAGGTTTATGCCCTCTGTGGCGGCGCCGGCTTGCCTCTCGTTCAGCAGAATTGGCTCAGTCGTAGAATGTGGCCGCGTCGGTGTATAGGGTGTACTTGGGCAGATTGAGGCTGTGCGCCGACGCGGATCCATTGTTTGGCCCCTCTAGCGCCGGGACGATTTTGAGGCTCTCGGCCTTGCATTCGATATTATCGCTGGCCCCCGCGATGCCAGGTTGGAGGGTGCTAGGTGTGCGCTAGGTGGTGTCGGGGTAAGAGCAGACGGTCGACGGCCCGACACGACGGCTGGCGTGGAAGGGGCGCGCCGGGTAGAACCTGTGCTTCCGCCGCGACGCAGCTGGCTCGGAAGTGAAGAGACACTATCTCCGAATTCTATGGGTCAGGTTCGTCGCCCGGTAGTTGGCGCCCGGGGGGCTAGCGATCGCTTAGTGCAAAATTTTCTGAAGCGACCCCAAGATGGCGAGAGCTGCGTCGCACTATCCGTTGATCACCGAGTTCACCACGCTGTCGCGCCACCGCGTCATGGTCGGCGCAAGAACACTCGCCTATCGCAATACCACCTGGCTGCTTGGCCAGCCGGGATGGAACATCTGGATCCCAAAGACGGGCTTCACCCGCGAAGCCGGCCATTGCATTGCGATGGAAGTCAACACGCACTACGGTCCGGTCATTATCGTGCTCTTGGACGCGGGGACGCAGCGCGCGCGTGCCGCCGACCTGATGGCGATTCGGCGCTGGCTCGCTGGCCAGACCCAGCTGCAAGCATCCCGCGCAGGCCAGCGTATTGACGAGCATCAGATAGGGGCCCTATCGAACAAAGTCGGCCTGCGGCGCGCCAGCACTACCGCCTCGGCTACGCGGGCGCACGGGCTCGCGGTGCGACCGCCTTTGACGAGTGCGCGCGCCCACTCACGGCGCAGCGGCGGCAGCTATTCTCGATGAGCGAGCCTTTCCGGTGCGGCTGCCAGGACCGCCCCAGACACGCTGCGCGGCTGCCCGGAGTTGAATGCTTCTGCGATTGGCCAATGCTGGCGCGGCAATGGCTTGATGCAAAGTCTCGGAGACCTATGCCGTACGCCACTGCGACAGCGGCTCCGCGCGTGCAGCACTCGGCAGCAGCCGATGGGCGTAGCGAGCAATCGGGAAGTCGAAAGTGCCCCGCAAGTTGATGCCTTCCACGCGTGTCGGTGCAATCTGGCGCAGATCTTCGGCACGCATGGCTTCGCCGCCGATGGCTTCAATCGCGTCCAGCGCGCGCTGCATGTGCAGCGTGTTCCAGGCCATCAAGGCGTTGGACAGCAAGCTCAGAGCCGACGATACCGCCGCTAACGACGCGTCGTGCCGGGTCAGTTCCAGTGGAATCTTGCCATAGTGGATGGCCCGCTGCACGGTGTGGACAGCCTCACCGCGGTTCAAGGCATGCTGCATCTCATGGCGGAAGGCGCGATTGGTGAAGTAGTCGATCAGGAAGATCGTGCGAAGCAGTCGGCCGAGATGAACGCCAGCTTCATAGACGGGCTGACCCTTCGCCGCCGCGCCGAAGCGCGTCAGTGCCTGGACCGCCGTGCATTGCCCGCTTTGCACCGATGCCGCGATCCGGACCAATTCGTCCCAGGCACGTTCGATCAAGGCCAGCCGGACATCCGCGTCCGCCACCGCAGCCAATTCGGCTGGGACGTCATGATCCCGGGGCACATGCAGGCGGCGGTCGCGCAGGTGAGCAAGCCGCGGACAGAGATCGAAGCCAAGCAGCCGGGACAGACTCATGGCGAAATCTGTAAAGCCGTGGGTATCGACTGCCAGTTGCGCCACGTCTTCCGATCCGCTCTGGCGGATCACACCCTCGATGGCCGCGCCGGCCTGCCGCTCATTCAGCAAAATTGGCTGGTCATAGAAGATGCCCCAGCGGTCGCGAACATGCGTGTACATGCCAATCGATGCCGTGCGTCGGCGCGGATCGGCACGTGCCTGCCAGACTGTGCGCGCGGTCTCCAACGACATCATGTCCGAAGACGCCAGATCGGCACGTCCCCAGTGCCTGGCAATCGGGTGCTGGTGCATGAAGGCGAGCACGACATCAGCGGCCTGGCGCAGTTTGCGCTCATCAGCAATGCGATGCATCATCTGCCGAATCGCGCTGGGCGACAACTCCGGCACCATGCGCGCGAGATCCGCCGCCGACATTGAGGTGCCATGCGCCAGCACCGCCGCGTAGACCATCAGCAGTTCACTGCGAGAATGCGGCTCCCGGCCCAGCAGGAGCCAACTGAAGTGCGTGCTGCTGTCTATCTCCAGCAGGATTTCCGGCAATTGGCCACCGGGGTGCCGCTCGAACAGCGCGCGTCGCAGCGCCTCCACAGAGGCTTCCGGTTTCATTGCCGTGAGCGGATCGATATGGATCGCGCTATCGATTTTCAGTTCGCCACGCTGGACAGCGTCGCGCAGCCTGGCAAGCCCCGCATCCAAATGTGCCACCACGGGCTCGAGGAATATCTTGGCGTCCTGCGGCAGCTTGAGGTGGCCGTAGAAGTGATTACGTCGGGCTTGCCAAGCCTCGTTGGAAATCAGTAGCGCCGCCTGGCTACGGTAGGCGAAGCTGTGGTCTAGGAAGACCGAGCCATTACGCAGCGCCACCCGCAGGGCAAACAGCGTCCCCCATTCGAAGGCGGCCAGGGCTCGCTTGCGATCCTGGCCCTCCAATGCTGGCTGCCAGGCGCGTCCCAATCGAACCATCACCTTATCGGGCAGCCAGTCGGCCCTGCGCGCATAAAGCTTGCGAAGCACCTCCATGGCCTCGATCACCGGATGGGCCGACTGGGCGGAGAATGGCAGGCGAACCAGCCTGCCCAGCATGGCCCTGGCTTGCCGTTGTCGTGACAGGAGTTGTGCGCGGATCAGACTGGCTCGGCTTGGCAGATTCTGGGAGGTCGCCGCATCGGCCAGAGCGCCCAATTGCTGGCAAAGGGCTTCTCGTGTCAGCGTCTCGTCGGCGGCCAGCACCTTGACGGCGGCAGCGAATTCCCGCAGCTTGACGCCAGGATCCGGCCGCCCGGCGTCGATCAGGCGTCCCGCATCGTTGATTGACTTGCGAATCCAGTGCCGCAGCATGGACGACAGCTGATCCGTGGCCGCACACAATGCATAGCGCAAGAAGCAGGCGGCTTCCAGGCGGCGGGACTGTTGCGCAACCCGCTTGCTGACTGACGCCGGGCGATTCGCACAACGCCGCGCGTAGTGGCGAACCACTGCCTCATTGCAGACCGTCGGCCAGCCTTGCTGGACGCCCAGCAGGTACAGCCGGTCGATCTTGTCAAACAACTCGCCCATCTGATGCGTGGAATTGCGCAGCGGAACCGCCCACAGCCACTGCTGGAGGCTCGCGCGGTCGCCTTCCGGCCGCGGGAGCAAGGTACCCCACGCGTCGAGAGAGGCCTCACCATAGGCTTGCACCAGCGCTTTCGTCAGCGCCGCCTCACAGGCCTCCACAGCCTGACTGATCAGCCGCTTCAGCGCCCGGTCATGCGGGATCAGGATGCGATGCTCGTACAGCCAGCGTTTCAATTCGTGCAGCAGGTCACTGCGGCTCGGTTGGCCTGCCAGCCGCTCCTTGAGCCAGCGCGTCACGTAACGCCGCTGATGCTCCGCCATCGGGCTGAACCCGAGGAATTGGTAGGCCAGCATCTGATGGTCCACCAGGGTATCGGTGCGCCCGTCATACAGCGCGCCCAGCGTGCCCATATCCGGCGGGGTGATGCCAAGTTGCGCGCCGACGTAGGCCCAGAGAAACTTGGGCACCTGTTTGTAGGCATCGAGGGTGCGGCCCGTCATGCGGACAAAGCCGATGTGAACGGCGCAGGCCAGGCGGTACAGGTGGCTGCGCCGCGCGTCGATCAGGGCCCGCTCCTTGGCGGAGAACGTGAAGAACGTGGCAAGCTCGAACTCGCTGAGTTCGCGCGGAATCTGCCGCATGCCGAGATACGCCATTTGCCAGTGATCCATCGCGCTTTCTCCCAAGCGTGAGACGGACCGCCGAGATTAGCGGCAATGCGACGGGGACGCAACGCACGCGTCAAGAAAGTGCGCTAGGGGTCAATTCTTCTGGTGGCGAAATGGTAGACAGCAACTTATTGATTTACAAGGATATTTACCCGACCAACGCCAGGAAACCCGCATAGATGCTAGGGAGCGCTATGCCGGTAAACTGCACCAGAATCAAGGGGACCCCGGGTGGCGGATCCTGCCGAGCACCGCTGTGCGCTGCGACGCCAGTTCCTGCATCCGCTGCACGTCCTGATCGTCCAGCACGACGCCACTGGCGCGCGCGGCATCAATGCGCTCGGTCAGGCTGGATTCTGCGTGGTCAGGAATGGGCGTCATAGCGGGAATGAGGTCTGTTTGCTCGCCTGCAGTTCGCTGCTCAGTCTGGCGATCTCCGCCCTGAGCAGCTCCACGATTTCGCCGTGGGCGTGTACCAGTCCGATGACAGCCGCCACATCGACGGGCACGGTCTGGCCAGCGATCTGCGCCGGCGCAAGCTTTTCGAGCGCCGCCAGCTGGCGCCGGGTGTCCGGCGACAGGCTTTCAGCGAACGCGGCCGTGGCCGCCAGCACCTCGTCGAGCTTCGCGCGCGGCACCACCGGCGTCGCCATCGCGAGCGCCCGCTGCCGCCTGTCCGCCATTGCATCCATCTCAGATCCCGGTTGTCTTGCCCGCCCAGCGTGCACGCTGGCCACCTTCTTTATCGGCGGCGCAGGCGCCGCGCCGTAGCGCCAGAACGATGCGATTTTTCCGACAAAAACAGACGTTTCGACCACATCGTAGGACGACGGCGTGCCGTCGTCAATATAAATATCTCATCATATATCAATACATACATATCTTTCTGCCTTGCATTTCATGATAGTCGTTATTATCATGAATGAATGAAAAGTACCGACAGAGATACTTTTGATTTCGGGAGATACGACATGCCAAGAAAGTTGCAGTCGATTGCCGCCACCACCCCCCAGCCGTTCGAGGCCCCGGAACATCGGCTCCGGATGGTCAGCGCCTTTATCGACCCCATGTGGCTGAATACCGTCCGGGGCCGCACTTACGATGCGGCCGTGGCGCCGGATGGCACCCTGAGCGTGGAACGCGAAGTGCTGGTGTTTGTGGACCCCGGGCTCGCAGCGGGCACACCGGTTCGCGTGACCGTGGGCCGTCACATCTCCTGTGTCACCCAAAGCGACTGGGCCCGGGCCGTGACAGAACGCGCGGCCGCCCATACCGCTGCAGAGGCAGCGGATGCCGAGCGGCACGCCGCGCAGCAAGCCGAGGCCAAGGCATTCAATGCACGCCTCCAACTGCCGGTCAGCTGGGTCAGTGCTATCAAGGACGTCCTGAGCGGGCTGTCGGCCACGTCGTGGGGTGACGGCCGCAACCGTGCGACGGTCAACCACATCCTGCTGCTGGAAGACCTGCAGACCCCCAAGCTGCGACGCAAGGCCGGCGACTTCCTGTGCACGGCCGCCCGTGGCAGCAACGGCCGCCGGTACTCAGTGCCCGAGGTCGCTCACACCAGCAACTCCGCCTCCCAATACGTACAGAAGATCACCTGCCGGCGCTGCCTCGACCTTGCCAAGCGCTGGACTGCCGAGTAACGCCGACCCCATGACGTCACTGACCGATCACAGCCTCATGAGCAACCTGCCCTCTACCCACGCCGACGCGGCCGATGCCACCACCCGCATGGAGCGCTTCCAGACGCTGGAGCCGGGGACCTACTGGCGTGCCCGCGAAACCGTCAAATTCGAGCTCAGGCATTGGGAGGGGCATTTCGAGCACGTTGAACGCGGCACGGTCCTACTCCTGACCGCCGTCGACGTCTACGATGCCGCCGCGCATACCGTCCAGCTTGCCAACCATCCGTCCCGAGGCACCGGTTACCACCGCATGCTGGTGCATGACTTCCTCAACGCCTTCGAATACGCCCCGGACGGCGAGGCCGTGCGGGAGACGGAAATGCAGGCGATTCACACCAAAGTCGCTGCTCTGCAGGAAGAGCTGCTAGCCGGCCAGCGCAATCCGGCTCTCATGGCGACCGCCATTGCCGAGGGCATCAACAAATGGGAAGCGGACAAGCAGGCCGAACTGGACCGCGAGGCTGCCAAGGCAGGACAAGCGCCGATCTCAGCGGCGCTGACTGTCGCCAGCCCCGGCGGCGCCCTGCGCACCGACATCGGCTTCGTGCTGGAGAATCGCCTCACGACGCAGGATGTCGTGGCCATGCGGCTGATCGCCGAGCGGGAGGCCAAGAAGGCCGAACTCACCGCCGGCTGGCTCACCCAACGCACCGAGGCGATCGCCACCACCATCAAGGCGCTCTCCCCGTATCTGGCCGAGAAGGCACAGGTGGCGCTCGCCCGGACCAGCCATGTCCGGCAATACGCCGCCGACCTGATGAAGGGCATCGCCACGCTCGATCTCTACACTGGCAAGGGCGTGACCATCGAGGTCATCGCCAAAGGCGAGTCGGCACCGCGTGAGGAAAAGCTCCACCTTCGGCAGGCCAAGCTGTTCGCGGACTGCGAGTTTGCCGCGTGGGCGGACGTCGATGCCGACTGGGACTACCGCAGCCTGCCGGACTTCGATCGCGCTCTTGCTACAAATGCCTCGTTCCGCGACCAGATCCTGCCCAAGCCGCGCATGGTGGTGGCCATGGCCGCTCGGCGCGCCTCGGCCGACTATGAAAAGCTCTCCGCCTACGAGGCCGCTGTGCGCAGCGTCCGCAACAAGCTCACCTTCCTACTGATCCGCGACGGGGACAATATCTATCGGGTGTACTCCGCCGAGCCGACCCACGAAGCCACGCCGCGCCTGTTCCCCACCACAGCTGAGATCGACGCGGTATTCCGAGGCTACGATGGCAGCGACCTGACCTTTCGCGATCTGGAATTCACCGAAGCCGTCAAGGATCACGACCAGTTGGCGCTGCACTACAAGCGCTTCCTGATCCTGCTGTGCGGCCTCGACCATCGTGAGACGCTCTTCGGCCACTTCTACGACCCGTCCGAGGCGCTGCAATTCCTCTCGCTCGCCTTCCAGCAGCGGCACTTCGTTTTCATCGCTGATGATGAGCCGCAGACGCTGATCGGCACAGGCCGCCCGGACGTCCAAACTTTCATCAAGGATCAGAACGCGCAGCTGCGCAGCGGCTCCCGGGTGCTGTGCTACTTCGATCATCTGCTAGACGTCGACACCGCCCCGGGGTGTATGCGTCGCGATGGCGACCACGTCCGCCACCTCGCCGAACCCATTCTCCCTAGCGCGGAGCTCATCGCCTACAAGGATGGCCACGAGCTCTGCGTCGATGTCCCCGTCAAGCGATGCTATGGTGCCGATGGCCGCTTTAACGCCCGGGTGAGCCTGACCAAGGCCCAACCCGAACGCGGCGGCACCTCCGGCGTCATCTGTCTGGATGGCGTCAAGGCAGACACATTGGAATGGTACGTCTTCAACCGCCACGCCCGCGTAGGCTATGTCGCCTATATCCGACTGTTCAAGGAAGCCGCAGCTCGCCTGCGCCGCGAGGAGGCCGAAGAGGCCCCGACCCGCGCCTACCTGCGCGCGGCCATCGCAGACGCCAACGTCACGGATGCCAGCAAGCTCGACCAACTGCTCGACACCAGCATCGTGACATGGCGCTGCGCCCAGCGCGGTCGCGCCTTGCCGGATGTGAGCGACAAGCGCGCCTTGCATGGCATCCTTGATCTGGTGTGGGCGCAGGAGAACAGTAGCGACCTGCTGTCCCTTGCCTTGCAGTGGATCGAAGCGAACGGGGTCCGACCGCTGCGTGTCACGCTCACGGGCAAGACACGTCTGGCGGTGTATGCCGAGGTACCGGAGCCCGAACGCGCCAACGACGTGATGGACTGGGGCTGGGTCCGCCGATTCTCGCTGGGGCTGGCCAAGGGACGACTACAGGCCACCTCCGACCGAATCGAATGGCTGACCAACCAGCCCATCAAGTCTGAGACCACGCTGCGCGAATGGCCCGAGCTGTCGCCATGGCTGCACCCCATGGTTGAACCGTGCAAGCCTGCCGTGATCGCCGGCGCGCTGACGAAGGTTGAGGCAGGTATCCAGACCTATCTGGCCAACTTCAAGGGCGCAGGCGCTGGTCTCGATCCGGATTTCTTGGCCGAGGCCCTGCAAGCCATGCACACCGTCCAGTGCAGCACGAAGATGAAAGTAGCGGATGTGTTCTTGACCGTGCCGATCGGTGCCTATATGCAGCCCCAGCTCAACAAGCCGGATGAACTGCTGCTGCTGGGCATGAATGCCCCATTGGTGAAATGGCTGCAGCATTTTGCCAACGCTCAACAACGTGCCGTGATCGAACGCGTGTTCCTGCGTGTCTACGCGCATCCCGAAGCGCGGGCCAACTTCATCGCCCAACCCTTCGCCCCCTACCTCTGCTGCATGGAGCCCAACGGTGACGCATTCAGGATCTCCGAATCGCACGGCGGGGTCGACGCGCTCATTCGGGACAATGGGCGAAGGAACGTCCAGATGATGAGCCAGTCCTTGTCCTTCTCCGCGTTCGTGACCAACGTCCGCGCAGGCGGTACCGAGGCCTATCTGAAGTCCAAGGGGCGCCCTGCCCGCGTCGTGTTCGCGCAAGCCCTCGCAGATCTGGCGGACGACCAGCTCGACGCGTTTTTTCACACGACCGGGGCGGGATTCGAGTCCGCGCAGGCTTAAACTAGCGCCCATGCCACCGGCAGGCCTTGAGACCACGCAGAACCAACACATGGCAACCAACACCATCCCGCACAGCGAAACCATGCGTCAGGCCTTGGCGCTGTGGCGCCAGACGACCGGCCTGCATGCCGAGCAGAAATCCTTCCGTCTTGGCGACTGGGAGCTCCGCAAGACCTTTGAGCTACTGGATGAGGCGATCGCGCTGGACCCGACCGAGGTGACGGCCATGCTGTTGTTCGACTATTTCGTTGACGACTACCTGCGCACCACTGCCGTGTCGATGCGCGAGCTGATCGACGCACCGGAAGTGGTACAGGCGCGGCTCAACGCCCCGCGCGAGTTGCTGGGCATGCTGCATAGCCCAGAGCTGCTGGCCGTGCGCGCGGGCTTCAAGGCAGCCCTGCAGCGCGCCGTCGACCAGTACAACGCCGGCGAACGCGAGGACGTGCAGAAGCTGTTCGCCGCGCCACACGACCTCGCGCTGCTGCGGCGCGATGCGCTGCGCTCCATGGCGAACCTGCGGGTGGACCAGTTCCTCGATGGGGAGCCAGAGCCCTTGAATATCCGGCCGGTCTACCACCGCACGGTGCACCAGTGGTGGAACATCAACTCCCTGCTCGCGGCAGCGACGCGCATGCCATCCGGTGTCTCGCTGAACCTAATCCGCGATCCCGACGCCTTCCAGTCCTACTTCTGTTTCGTGATCCGCAATGGTGGCAATCTCTTCGTTCTGACCGATAAGGAAGCACTGGAGCATCCCTTGCAGGCCGGCATGACGCGCCGCCCCGACCGGGTGCTCGCGGAGCGCGCGGCACGCAACTGGTTCCCGTATGAGCTGCTGAATCTGGAGTACGACGAAGCGTCCCGCCGGCTCTACATGACCGAAACCAAGGTCCGGTCCCTCGTGGCCTACCAGCCGGCCGCCCTCCCGCTTAAGACCGTGTCCGAGCTGGAACCCACGGATCTTGTCTGGACCGCCATGATGTTCGACCTCATCGTCGAGCGGTTCTGGCGACAGGGTTTCAAGGCACCCGCCTTGTCGTACACGGGCGAAATGCTCAATGCCGACCGGGACCGCGCGCTCTCCAATCTGGCGACCTCCTCCGAGCTGCCGGTCGCAACGTACGACCCCTTGTCCCTGCCGCCATTGCGGCTGGAAGATGTGCGCACGGCCGCCGTGTCCGAAGACGCGGTGGGCTACATGCAGGAGAATCCGAACCAATGGATGGAGGAACGCTACGCCGACCGGATCTCCGACGCGTCGCTGAATCTCCTCGCCGCGCCGGGCCAGACGTTTCTCCTCCAGCACGATACGGGGGATCTCCAACAGATCGACGGCAAGCCAAAGCCGATCGCCTCGTTTGAGAAAGCACGCGCCACCGAAATCAAGAACGTCGATGCCACGGCGTTCGGTACGCGCGAATCCCTTGCGCAGGACCGCCTCTTTATCGCCCGTTTCAACTTCGCCAAACAGATCGACGTGCATGCGCAGGCAGAGTACGACGAACGAAAAGATGAGGTGCGCAACTGGTTTCGCGGCCGCGTCACCGGCAACCTCGCACAGCTGACGCACTGGGCCATGCACGAGATCATCTGGGTCGCCGACGGCATACAGGATAGTTGGACCCGTTTCACCAATACCCCTGCCAATGTGCGCTGCCAACCGGTCGACCGCAACAAAATGTCCGGACCCGAACACCTGTTCCACAGCTTTCTCCACCGCGTGGACCTGACGCAGCATGATAACCGGCAGCGGCTCGGGGGCATGCACTTGGGCGACTGGCGTGGCTCCGCCCCCATTTGCACGCTGCATTGCACGCGGGCCAGCTACTATGTCGTCTACACGCCCACCAATCCGGCTGAGTTGGCCGCGCTGGCGGGTTGTGCGATCGAGGACCTTCCCGACGGCTTGCAACATTGGGACCTGCTAGAAATGAGCAGCGGAAACCACCTGCTCCGCCGCATTGACCCCTTGTCGTGGGCCATGCATAACCCGTGGCGGCAGCTGGACCTAAGCGTGCGGTTGGCGTTCTCCAAGCGGGCGATGGCACAGATTGAAAAGCGGGAACCGGTGTGGCCAGATATCCCGAACCTTCTCCACGACAACCCATGGCCCAAGCACGATAGCGATGCCGCATGACTGATCTGCCTGCAGTGCGCACCGCGCTCACACCCGACGTTCCCCCTTCGCTGGACGAGATCGCCAAGCGCGGCCTGCCTGACCATTTGTCCGGCCGGGATGGCGCGAACCGCTGTCACACCGGCGTCCGCCAGATCGCGGCCGACACGGATATCGAGGCCATCCATGTGTGGCTCGCGGAATATACCGACCGCGCTGCAACGCTACGCGCCTATCGCAAGGAAGTGCAGCGGTTCTATTGCTGGGTTGTCGGCATCGCCCGCAAGCCGATGTCCTCGCTCACGCGCGAGGACCTTGACGGCTATCGGGAGTTTCTGGCCGCGCCGCCGGCGAGCTGGTGCGGTCGACGCAACGCGCGCAAAGCCACAGGCCAATGGAAGCCCTTCGAGGGCCCGCTGTCGCCCCGGAGCCGCGCCTATGCGATGACGGTCATCGAAGGGTTGTTCACGTACCTCACCGATGTCCGCTATCTCGATGGCAATCCATTCAAGGCCGCGCGCTTTCGCCGCAAGGTCGGCCCTCAGCCGGGCCAACTGCCTAAATTCTTTCCGCTGCACACGTTTGAACGCCTCATGGCGGCGTTGCAAAGCGAGTGCGAGCGGCTGATGGGCGAAGGAGATCAGCACATCGAGGTGGAACGGATGTTGTTCGTTGTGCGGTTCTTGGCGAATACCGGTCTGCGCCGGGAGGAGTTGGCTAAAGCCCGCCTTGGCGATCTTTATTTGAACCGGGATATCGCCAGCGCGACCGATTTCTGGTTTCTGACTGTCACGGGGAAAGGCGACAAGACAGCTTCCATTGCCGTCAATCGCGCAGCCATGGGGGCGTTGGAACGGTATATGCGCCTCCTGAAACTAGATCCGCGCCGCTCCGATCCGCATACCCCGCTTGTCGTCAAGATTGGACTGCAGGGCCTGAATGCTTCGCTTAGCCAGCCAGTCAGCGAGGACTCCATTTACGGCATCGTTAAAAAGGCCTTGAGATTGGCGGCGACAATCTTGAAGGCTGAGCACCCAGAGGACGCAAATACCTTGCTCAAGGCCACGCCGCACTGGTTCCGCCATACTTTTACGACGCTGATGACGCAGCTCGGTCATCCGCTGCCCTTGATTCAAAGCCAGTTGCGGCACGCGTCCATCGCGACGACAGCGATCTATAGCCATACCGAAAAGGACGCGATGTATCGCGCCGTAAATTCGCTGCAGCTGTAGATTTAAAGGCGATTCTCGGCCTTTTTTCCTCGGATTTAAATCGAGGCCAACGCTATACTGGTAGTGGCTAAAATCTCGAAGTGCCTTATCGTGCTCTCTTATAACGCCGTATCGGACACCAGCGGCGACGCGGCGAGGCATCACGAAACCAGTGCGAACCATTGTTTGGATTGACATCGCACCGGCTTTAACCAACCCAATAACCCATCAACCAACCAAGATCTAAACGGGGATTAGAACATGTCAACCTACAAAGCTCTCCTTGCGGAAAAAGTAGCACTCGAAGCCAAGCTGGAAGAAATGCGTGCGGCCGAAGTGGCCGGCGTGATTGCCCAGATCCAGCAGCTCATGGCCGACTATGAACTGACCGTGGAAGACATCACCGTCCGCCGTCGCGGCCGCCCGGCTGGTTCGGCCGCCAAGGCGCCGAAGGCGGAAAAGGCCCCGCTGCCGCCGAAGTATCGCAACCCCAAGACCGGCGAGACGTGGTCCGGCCGTGGCCGCGCCCCGGCGTGGCTGGGCGCAAAGCCGCAGCGTTTTCTGATCGCCGAGGCCGCCGAGGCCTAAGCATCCGTCGCCCCGCGACATTCACACGCGCAAGAAAAATGCCGTCACGCGACGGCATTTTTTTTTGTTGGCCGCTCGGGCAGCGGCCTCCCGCTTTAGCGAACGGTATTCCGGAATTCCTTCGTATTGGTCGCGTAGGTCGAGCGCACGACCACACCTTTCTTGTCGAACAGGATGGTGAGCAGCTTCTGATCCGTCTTGCTGCCGCCGGCGAAGATCCCCACGACGGGAATGAAGGTCGCCCCGTTCACCGTCGTGTCCTGCTGCACGTACTGCCACACTTCCTGACCTGAATCCGTGAACTTGACATCGTCCGGACCCCCGAGATATGCGCGTACCTCGCGCTGGGTCGTCTTGCCATTGATGATGTGCTTGGCGATGGTGGCTTCATCGGCCGTGGCGAGCACACCGGTATTGGTAGTGCCGCAGCCGCCCACCATCAAGGCAGCCACAACCATCAGGGGGATCAGTACGCGCGTCTTCATTGGGTGTCCAGTCAGTAAAAGCTCGGTCGAAAGAGAGGGTGTTGCACAGGACTGTATCGGAAAGAACCGGCGGATCTTCACCCCGCGTTCGTAGGGGATTTGCCGCGTGCTTCAAATCGAACTAGCACACCGAGGGACGGTCATTGTCCGCCGACGATGCCGGGCGGTTCCTGCTCTGCGACGGATGTCGGGCAGCATCGATCGCAGCGATCTCGTCCGCGTAGATATAGTCCAGCACGTCAGGGGCCCCCACCCTGCGCCACTCCAGCAGTGCTTGACGTGCCGCGAGCCATGCTGGCGCCCCCAAATCGGCACTGAAGACCGTCACTTCTGCCACGCGCGGTACGGCCGTCGCGCTCACGCAAAAATCGTTCGTGTGCTCCTGCAGAGCGGCATGGACCTCCGGCGCGTAGCAGACATAGAAGCGACCACAGTTCTGGTCGTAGCGCCACACCTCCACGCCCATCGCCTCCAGTAGCAGCCGATCGCTTTCCTTCGCTTCAATGGTCCCGTAATAAGTGCATGGCCCGTAATTGGGCGGCGGCTCCAGCGCGTGGACACCGTTTTCCACCAAGGACGCCATGTCCAGCACCACCTTGGCCGGAAACGATCGGGCACCCAGCAGACGCAGGGCGTCAAAGCGGTGGCCGCCCTCCAGCACATAGGGCCCCTCCCCGTCCTCGACCACAATGAGGGGATCGATATGCCCGCTCTGCCGGATCGCTTCGGCAAGCGCCATAGTGCGGGCCTGCTCGGTGGCGCTGGCAAACGTCACCTGCCCGTCGAGCTGGTCGAACGCCGCCATGGGGACCTCGCGCACGCCGGCCAGTACTTCGTAATCATCCAGCGTGGCATGGATGGATCCTGTATTGGCAATCGCCTCACCGACGGTCCTGCCGTCCGCCGTCGTCGTGGCCAGCAGGTATTTGCCGGCCACGGCCGCCATCAGGGCATCCCGATCGTGCAATGGGGTCTTGCTGTCGTTCATGATTTGTGCTGGAAGGGACGCCCCGCTTCCTCGCGGGGCATTCGTCATATTGTCAGGTTACAGGAACCGATCAGGCCATCTCAAGCGCATAGCCTGCGGCCGGCCGCTTCGGCTCGACACGCGGTGCATGGGGCGCCTTCGCGTCCGGCGATTCCACCACAAGCCCAACCCCAGACTGTGTCGCGCTCGCAGCGGAAACATCGAGCGCCGCATCGGCTGCGGACACGTTCAGACCTGACTCTGCAATGGCACGCAGCGCCCGTGCCTCGGTCTGCGCCGCCATCACGGATGCGAGCAGCGGCTGTTCCGACGCGTCAGCGGCGGCTGCGAGCGCGGTCAGGTCTTGGGCGCTGAGGGCGCGCTTGTCGGCCAGTCGCGCCACGTCCCCCAGATAGTCCATCGCTCCCTCCTTGCGCATGGCCACGATCGACGTGCGCAGAAGATCCAACGTCTCAACGTTGGCGGCCAGCCGCGCAGCAGCGGTTGCGCGCACTTCCCGCGCCCGCTCAGCCGCAACGGTGACCTGCCGCAGTCTCGCGTTGAGCTGTCCCAGTGCCTGCGCCCGACGTTGCAATTCGGTCTCGACACCCGACTGGCGGCGCATCCGGTACCACAGTCGCTGAATTAGATTCCGTTGCATCTGCCGCGTATGGTTGGCATGCAAGCCCCGATACTGGCCCAACGCTTTGCCCTTGGCGCCCTGCCACTTCTGCAGCTCGTTTTCGGCGCGCTTGAGGTCGTCTTCCGTGGAGACGTCGTACGCCAGCGCGCCCGCATGCATCTCGGCCGCGTGGGCGGCATTGCGCAGCTCGCGGCCGACCGGCTGACGCTCACCCAGCCAACGCGCCGCTGTTGCTCCGTGCTCGATCGTTTCCAACGCGTCCCGCAGGGCGGCGACGCGCTGCAGCGTCGGATCAGCATGCTCGATCACAATTCCGCTGTTGGTGAGCTGCGCCATCCTGACATCGGCCTGTGCGGCCCGGCGCCATGCCAGCGCAGCGGTGACCGTGCTCAACGGTACCGCGCGATCTGCGTCCTGCATGGCATTGAGATGCGATGCCACGTGCGCGGCGACCCGTGCGTAATCGCCGCCAAGACCGGCCTGCAGGGCATCCAGCGCCTGCGCCGCGACCCCACTCTCGGGGGACAAGTCCCGCAGAAGCCGGTCAGCGTGGTAGCGGTCCACCGCCGCCTTGCGCTCGCGCAGCACATCGATCACGACATCCGCGATCGGACCCGACTCTTGCAACACGAGGAGCCGGCTGCGGCCGGCATCGTCGGACTGGACCACGAACTGGCGCAGGGGCGCAGCGTCAGCGGGTAGCGCCAGCTCGTAGAGCTCCCGCCCCACGTAGGCCTCCAGCTCGCGACGGGCCGCGTCGCGCGACGGTGCGTCCTCAGCCGCGTCATAGGCGGCGACCAACGGCGCAAGCGCCTGCTCCGCCGCCGCACGCGTCATCCCTGCGCCCGACGCTGCAGTGTCCGCTTCGCTTTCGAGCCCGAAATTGCGACGGAACACCGCATCCAGCGGCAATGCGTATTCCGCCAGCATGCCGATGCCCCGCGTGGCCGGGCAGCGCAGCCCGATATGTTCGTTGCTGAAGGCGGCGTAGCCTTGGGCCACGGCCAGCACCGGCGTCGCGTGCTTGGTGGCACCGCCAAAGGTGCCAGCATCCACGTCTGGATCCTTGGCGCCCCGGAACACCGTCATCCCTTCGAGCAGCGGGCGGCCCGCCCGCATGTTATCCACCAGCGTCTCGACGGACAGGCCACGTGGCGCGACCTCGCTGGCCGAGGCCTCGATCGTCCCCGCCCTCACCCCGTCGTCAAGACGGCGGTGCAGGTCCGCATTGATGTCTTCATGTTGTCGCATTGCTTCCTCGTGTCTGGGGTGCCGTCATGCCGGGGCGAGATCTCCGGCGGCCGGCCGGATCTCGCTGACGGCCTTCGGGCTGGCCAGTTCGCCCAAGGCGGTATCGACCGCCTGCCGTTCGGCCTGCAGGCGGACGCGTTGCGGCGCCGGCCGATCGCCCGTCAGCTGCCAGTCAAGCACCGCCCGGCGCTGCGTCAACCATTCGGCGTTGCGGTGACGCGGACTGAAGAAGCCGACCTCCGCCCCACGGTGGACCGCGATCGCCTTGACGTCGAAGTCCGCCGTCAGCGTGTCCAAGGCCGCCTTGGCCTCCGGGGTGAACCGCGCCGGGAACCGGCCGGTCGCATAGTCATAGGGCCCGAGCTCGACGCCCAGCGAGCGCAGCAAGTCCGCGTTCGATTCGTCGGCCCCGACCGAGCCATAGAACCTCTGGCTGGGCACCCATCCCTCAGGGCCGCCCGGTGCGACTGGCACCACGGACCCATGGGGCGGTGTGTGCGTCGGCGCCGGCTCGGGCGTGGCGCGCAGCCAGCGCACGTAGCGTTGGCTGTCGCGCAACAGGCGGCATAGCCTTGCATCGGTCACATCGGATTTGATGAAGCCAATGCGGCGCAGGAACACCCGCATGCCGTCCCACACGCGGCGCATGATGCCATGGTCGTAGACGTTGTCCTCGGCCATATGCGCGATGATTTCGCTGGCGCGTCGGGCGGCCGACAGGCCGGGCTGTGCGACATCGACTTCCCCAGCGTAGCGGACAATCAGGGGATTGCCGTTGCGCTCCGCCTCACCCACCATCGCAATCACTTCCTGAAAGCGCGCCTCGCCCAGCATGCGCTCGACGCCAAAATGCCCGATGAGCTCGTGGCGCGCGGTCTTCACCGCCGCCTCGATGGTGTCGTGGCTATCCGCGACGAGCCCCACCCGGTTGCGGCGCGGGTCCCAGTAGCCACGCACCCCGAAATTGGAATCACGCCGGGCCTTGGCCTGCACGTAAGGGGGAATCGCCGCAAACGTGGGATACACGTCGACGTGATGCCCGAACTCATCGGCGGCCAGTGCCGCTCGAATCGCGTCTGCGGTCGGGGCAACCGGCGGCGCTGCCTGCGCCGCCGGCGCGGCCGGCTCGGTCAGTTCCGCCTCGAACACCAGTTCGGCGCTGGCCGGCACCCGCACGATGACCGGCACCTGTGCATCGCCGCGCAGCCGGGCTGCGCTCAGACGATGACCACCGTCGATAATATGCAGCATGCCACTGCGCCGTCCGATCACCGCGATCACCGGCGGGACATCGCCCGCTGGCTGGGCCGCGTAAGCATGGGCGCGGGCGAGGTCCACGGTGCCGTCGTACCGCTCCCCGGCGTCGTTCGCGACGAACGCGCTGGGTGGCACCAGCCCGTAAAGGTTGCGTTTGGCCTCGGCGAAGCGCGCATCGAAATGCAGGGCGGGATCCACGCCATGCGGCTTGCCAGTCTTGCCGGCGACCATGGCCAAGGCCTGCGCCTCGCTGAGCGGCTGCAGCGCGTCCAGCACCGCGCACGGCAGCGCCACCCGCAGCGGCTTGCGTATGGAGCCGCCAGCGTCGCGCCGGTACCGGAGGTCGTCGGAGGACCGGGAGAAGGTCCCAACATTGCCGATCGCTGATTTGATCTGGCCAGCCTCGAACACGACGAAATTGGTACCGCCCTCACCGTTGTAAAAGATCACCCCATCGTGCCCGGCGCGACGGGCCCGGCGAATCGTGCGGGCCGTGCTCTCGGGGTCGCTCAACGTCTCGTAGAGCGAGCCGTAATCGTGATACGGGCGCTCCATCCTCAGAAATGCCCGGACGACGTTGGCACCGCTATCGTCGGCCGTGACAGCCTGCGCGTCCTCGGCCGCCAGATTGGCGCGTGCGGGATGGCCCGCGAACCAGAAGCCCAGCTTGGCATCGCTCGTCTCGGTGACTTCGCCCAGACGGCGTCGGTCGAAGGCGGTGACGTCTGCCGCCGTGCCGTGATACACGGGCAGGGGCGCACCCGTCTCGTCGACGATTTCGGATGCCCCGAACCACGCCTCGAAGGCGCGGCCGCGCCAGTGCGCCTCGGGATCGAGATGCGAGGCCTGCGGCGCGCGGTCCATCACCGGATGGCCCAGCACGTTCACCGACCCGCCAGTCGGCACGAAGCCGAGCGACTGGTAGAAGCCCGTCAGGCGGTCCAGCCGTGTGCGGTTGTCCAGCGGCGAGGCATCCAGCGTCACTGGCATGCCCGCCGCATCGGCCTGCTGCAGGACGGCCTGCATCGCCCGCCGGGCGTGGCCGTTGCCCCGCTGGCTGCGCGGCGTGCGCAGCGCATAGACCTTCAGCGTTAGCGCGGTGCCCTCGCGGCGCACGCCATAGCTGACGGCGGTGGCGCCAAGGCGGGCCTCGCGCAGCGTACTGAACGCATCGTCGGCGATGGCCAGATCCAGCGCCGGCACCTCGGCATCCAGCGTGGTGCTGGCATCGCGACGGAAGCGCAGCGGCAGCTGCTCGGGACCCATCAATTCGCCGGTGATCGCATTGCGGATCTGCGAGGCATCGAAGGCAATGTACGTCGTCGATACCGGCGCTTCCACCGCGCCGGTACCGCGATCCCGCACGCGCTTCACGATCACCCCATCGTACCGGCCGGCGGCCTTGGCCAATGCCGCCAGCTCGTTGATGTCGATGAAGCGCCCCTTGTAGAGGATGTCGTTCCAGCTCTCGCCCTTGGCCGAGACCTTGAGCGGCTTACGCAACTGCAAATGAGCCGGGATGACATTGCCCCCCTCGCGATAATCCACCGAGAAGTCGCCCTGCCACTCGACCGTATAGCTGCTGGCGATGGCTGGGCTTTCCGAGAAGAAAAACGTCCCATGCGGTGCGCCCGTGTTGGACTGGGTCCCGCTGCGGGCCGGGTCAAAGCGCGCGAACGATTCGGTCGTACCGTGGTACAGGGTCCGGGGCCGTCCATCGGCCTCGGTGGCCACGCTGCCCGCGAACCAGTCGGCGAAGGCCGACGTGGCCGGGTCCCGCGCCGCCGCTTCCGTCTGTATGGGCTGCACGGTCACCTGCTTGGACTGGAAGGCGATGTATTCGGTGGGCGTGTCCGGCACGCGCACGATCAGCCCGTCGTAGCCCCACCGCACCAGCTCTTCCTGCAGGACGCTGCCGATCTCGCCATGCTTCAGCAGCGTGCGCAGGGCGCTGGTCAGCGCCGGCCCGGCTAGCAGGTGCTTGGCCAAGGTGTCGCTGGTGGGCTCCTCCATCGCCTCGGGCGCCTCAAACACAAAGGGGCGCTGCATGCGCACCTCTGCTGCATACACGACCGGAGAACCGGCGCCGTTCGCGTCCTCGGCATACTCCCATGCCGTCGCTTCCTCGTCGGTTAGGTAGATGCCGGCGCCGTAGAAGCCACGGGCCGACGGGGCAATGGTTGTGAAACGCGCGCGCGACCCATGGAAAAGCCGGTACACACCCGCCGCTTCCTGTGCCGGCGCGACCTGCGTGGCAGGGGCCGGCAATGCCCGCGCGGCCGTGCGCGCAAAGCGAATGTCGGGGTCAGCCAGACTGAACTCGCCGCGATTGCTGATCGCGCTCTTGATCTGGTTGGGCCGGAACACCACGACTTCGCGCCCACCCTTCACGAGAATGCCGTCGTAGCCGACAGCTTCCAGCATCTTGCGCAGGCTGTCACCGGGATACGGATCCGCCAGCATGCCCTGCACCCCCTCCATGTCGTACAGGTCTTCGGCTCGGATGGGGTTCTGCATCGAGACGTACAGCGGCAGGACCACGGCGCCGGTGCCGTCCGTCTCGCCCTCGCGCTGTGCGAAGACCGAAGCCAGTTCCGGGTCATTGGTCAGGTAGAAGCCATCCCCCCAGTCCCCGAGGTTGCTCACCGCGTCGACACCCGTCCCAATATGGCTGTCAGAGAAGACGCTGAAGTCCGCCTGAGATCCGTGAAACAGGACCTGCGGCCGGCCAGTCTCGTCGACCAAGGCGCTGTTCCGGAACCAAGCGCGAAACGCCTCACTGCGGGTATCCACCGGGGCAAAGGCTTCAAGGCCCGGCACACGTTGCACATGCGCGGCCGCCACTTCGGGGTCGAAGATGCTCATGATCTGGTCGGGATGAAAGACGACGTACTCGTGGTGCTCGCCCACGCGGGCGATCACGCCATCGTGGCCAGCGGCCCGTGCGTCGGCAATGTGGGATGGGTTGGGATAGCCCAAGAGATGCAGGGGCCGCGCCATGCGCAGATAGGACGCATAGATCGTCGATTGCGGCAACGCTTCGCGGGGCACGATGCCGAACTTCTGTTCGGCGCTGTGAGCCAGCTCCACTTCATGGGTGCGCGCGTAGGTGTTGGCGGTCTCCGGATGATCCGAGAAGTAGAAGCCGCCCAGCGCGTGGGTCCCGCTGGCGGGGCCGGTATTGCTGCCTTCGAAGGCGCGGTCAAAGCGCGCGAAATGTCCGGCGGGTGAACCGTGATAGACACGCAGCGGGCGGCCATCGGCCGCGCGCAGCAAGGGGGCGTTGGCGATCATGGGGCCATCCCGGGCGCTGCCGGGTCGGCGGCCGGGCGCGGCTGCCGCAAGGCGGGGGTGTAGGCGATGGGCTGGCCGATGGCAATCGGATGGAACACGCTCAGGATCTGGTCCGGGCGCAGGGCCACCCACAGACCTTGCAGCGCGCCGTTCTCCTCGAACGGGAAGTAGAGCCCGTCGTGGCCACCGGCGCGCGCCTGCGCGAACAGCTCGGCGCGTACACAGCTGTCAAAGAGCTTCGTGCCGCCAATGCGCTGAATGCCTTCATAGGGCCATTGGACCTCGATCGGCGCCTTGACCAGCGGGTTCCTGATGGCCAAGAACACAGGACGAATGTTCTGCCCAAACTGCTCCGCACCGCGATTGAAGCTGGCCACGGTCGCCGCCGTGTCGGCGTCAAGGCCCTCGGTCGGATTCTCCGCAAAGAAGATGCCTTCCTTGTCGACCCGGAAGGTCTTTCCCGCGTGCGCGGGGTCGAACTGGTCAAACGCCTGTGCGGTGCCGTGGTAGCAGACCAGCGGTGACCCGTCGGCATGCACGACCCGAGAGCCCGCCATGAACGCCGCGAACCGGGCGTCAACCGGGCCGCTCGGGACGAGGCGGGACGCCGCCTCACGTCGCGCCCGGGCTTCGCGCTCGACCTCGTGCACCATCCGAACCTGCTCCGGATGGAACACGATCAGTTGCACGGCGATATCCCGTAGTGCCGTCATGTCTGGGGCGATGGCGTCTGCCGTGTCCTTGATGACCACGATGCTGTCGAAGCCTTTGCTGCGCAGGCGCTCGACGTAGCCCGCCTGCGTAAGTCCATCCGCATGCATCCGCTGCCAGACCACGTAAGGGTTGCGCATGGCGAGGTACGCGGGCGCCGCACTGGCGGGCGCGTCAGGCGTCGTAAAGGTGAAGTGCAGGGGGGCACTGCCCTCGACCGATATCGGGGTGTCGGTGCGCGGGTAGACCGGCAAGGGCGTGTTCGCGGCATCCACCAGCCGCGAGTCCGCGATCCAGTGTTCGAACGGGACGGACCGCTCGGGGAAATCAGAATGCGTCGTCATGGCTCAAGGCTGTCGTCACGCGTGGCCTTGGCGGGGCCGGTCGGGCGCGACGGGGTTGCAGGGGTTGTCACGATGGCACGGCTGGCGTCGCGCGCATAGCGGATATCGGGGTTCGACGCGTCGTAGGTCCCGGCATTGAACGCGCTCTTGATCTGGTGCGAGGCAAACGCGACCACCTCGCACGCGCCATCCGCCCACTGCTTGATGATGCCGTCGTGCCCGGCACGGCGGGCGTCGGCATTCACCTCCAGCGGCCAGCGGAAATCATCCTCGGGCGTCCACACGTACGGGTTCTGGATGGCCACGTAGACGGGTACCACGTTGCGGGCGGCATTGCCCGGACGGCGGGCCCAGAATGCGGCTTCGTCGGGGTCGCTGCTCAGGTAGACCCCCGGCCCCAGTGCGCCCGTGGCGCTGGGCGCGAACGTGGTGATGTCCTGCTGGCTGCCGTGGTACATCCGCTGCGGCCGTCCGTCTGGGGTCACGATCGCGCTGCGACCGAACCAGCGCCGGAAGGCCTCGGACGTCAGCACGCCGGGGGCGGCGTCTGGCACTGCGCCCTGCCCGTCGCTTACCGTCGGCGGCAGGCCGCCAGTGGCATCCCGCGCAAAGCGGATATCCGGAGTCGATGGGTCAAAGGTGCCCGCATTCCAGATGCTCTTGATCTGCTCGGGGGCAAACACCACCCATTGGTCCCCGACCCCGCCCACGTCGTAGTGATTGCGCAGCACGACGCCGTCGTGGCCGCCGGCGATCGCGCGGGCGATCACGTCCTTGCGGCCATGCTTGCCACCTTCGAAGTCGTGTACCAGCGGATTGGTGACCCGCAGATGCACGGCCATGACGCTGCCGATGTCTGGCGCGGGAAAGTGCTCGTCGCAGCCGGCGTACTGGGCGGCCACGACCGGGTCGGTGGTGAAGAAGAAGCCCGGATCCGGCTCAGCCGTACTGTCCGCGCGCACGCGGCCCGGCTCGAAGCAGCTGAACACCGCCCGGGTGCCGTGAAACAACACCATCGGCGCACCTTTGTCATCCACGGCGCAAGAATTCGCGAACCACGACGCGAAGGCCGCTTCGTCGCGGCGCTGATGCGTTGGCAGTCCTGCGGAAGCGGTGGCCTTCCAGCGCGCGTACTGGACCTTGGCCAGCTCAGTCGACAGCTTGGCCATCGAGGCCGGATCGGCGAGCAGCGCCTCGACGCCGGGGTGCAGCGGTGCCGGCCAGTCCCCGGCGTCGCGCCAGTCCGCAGCGGCCGTTTCCCAGTTCAGTTCGGGCGTGAACTCGTGGTCGACAATGGCCAGATAGTTGTAGTAGCGGAAGCCCGGCGCTTCGAACACGAGCAGGGGCACCAGCTCGACGTGGCCGTCGTAGCCGGCCTCTTCCTTAACCTCGCGCCGCACCGCGCGGGCCGGATCTTCGCCGGCGTCGATGGCACCGCCCCATGTGCCGTACGTACCCGGTTCGAGCACATCCTCGGAGCGCTCCGGCATCAGCAGCCGGCCCGTGTCGCGCGCCATGATCAGGGCGCCGGCGCCCTCCCGGCCCCAGAACCCGGTCTGCGCCAGTTGGGCGAAGTGAACGGCATCGGAGTCCACTTCGGGGTCGACGTCAGCACGGACATGCGCCCCGACACGCGCCTCGGCCACCCCCGCCGGCGCCAAAGCACTATCGGCATGCCGGGCAAAACGGATGTCCGGATCCGCAGCATCGAAGTTGCCGACGTTGCCGATCGCGCTCTTGATCTGGCTGGGGCGAAAGGCGACGTACTGGATGGGGCCGCTCCCATCGGCCCAGCCCTCGATGATGGCGCCGTCGTGCCCGGCGGCGAGGCCGGCCAGCACATCGCCCTCCACCACCTTCCAGCTCGTCAGGGTGCCCGTTTCCCGGTCGGCATACTGCAGGTGCACCGGGTTCTGCAGCGACAGGTAGCACGGCAGGACCTGCCCGCCTTCGGCGCCGATCACCCAGTTGTCATCATCGCGGATCTCGCGGCCGTAGGAGGCGTAGGTATTGGCCACCGCCGGATGCGGAGTGAAAAACATCCCGGGCAGCGGCAGCGCCCGGCGCGGGGCCTGCGGATCAAACACCGTGAAGGCCCGATCGGTGCCGTGAAAAACACGCAGGGGCCGGCCTTCGGCATCGACCACGGCAGAGTTTCCGAACCACGTGCGCAGGTTGGCGGCGCGCGCCTCGGCCGACAGCGCCGGCGGCAGCGTGGCGGCCTCGTTGCGGCGGAAGCGGATATCGGGGTTCTGCGGGTCATAAGTGCCGCGATTGCCCAGTGCGCTCTTGATCTGCGTGGGATGCAGGGCGGCCCATGTCACGGCCCCGCCCTCGCGGACCTTCACGCCATCGTACTGCAGGGCGTCCACCCATTCCCGGAAGCTCGGCGTGTCGATCAGGTTCCAGTACTGGTCTCCGGTGGCGACCTCGTCGAAGAGCTCCTGCACCACGCTGGCGGACGCGCCCATCGCAGCGGCGAGCGTCGCGGCATCGAACGCCGCGTTGGCCTCAAGGTGGGTCAGGTCCAGCGGGTTCGTGATCGCCAGATGCACCGGGTACACGGCGCCGTCCTCAATCGAGTCCAAGCTGGCCGAGGTGTAGGCGTTGGCGTGCGCGGCGCGTTCACTGAACCAGCCGGCATAGGCGTTGCCGGCGAACTTGGCGATCGCCTCGGACGCCCCGGTACCGTGAAAAACGGTCAGCGGCGCGCCCTGTGCGTCCCTCACCTTGGACCCGGAGAACCAAGATAGGGGTAGGAAACGGCGAGCGCCGTCCCCTCCCTCCGAACCCGGTGTGCGGTTTTCCCGCGACGGGCTCTCCAGTCAGTTGTTTCCACATCGGGATTGGCGCGCCAATTGATGAGCCTCGTACATCGTGAACAGCCCAAGATTGGCGAAGAAGGCATTTGGCCATCGACTGTGATCGCGAAAGCATCGGCCCTGACCTGGACGATGTAGCTGTCGGCGCAGAACCGCTCGCAGTCGACGACGAACAAAGCCGTCGACGGACGAGAAGGTGTATCGGTGGGCATGCCGGAAGTATCCGAACCAGCCCCGCAAGATCGGATTGATCGAGGCGATGATGCTCTCGATCGAATCGCCCCGGTGGCGCTTGGTCAGGGCACGGATTCGATCCCGCAGCCCCATCAGACTTTTCTTGCGCACCCAGCGTTGGCCCGCCTCGAACCGGTAACCCAGAAACTCGAAGCCATGACCCTGCAACCGGCAGTCCCCAATGTGGGTCTTATCGGGATGCAGTTTCAAGCCGTTAGCGTCCACCCAAGCCCGCAGGCGAGAGAAGGCAGCTTCTGCTTCCTCACGCGTACGGCATAACACCACGGCGTCATCCGCGTAGCGCACCATGACCAGCCCTGCCTGGCGCATTTCTACGTCAAGTTCGTGCAGGTACAGATTTGCCAACAGGGGGCTGACAACCGCCCCTTGCGGACTGCCAGAAGTCGGCGTCCAACGCGTCATGTCTTCCATGATGTCTTGCTTGAGAAAGGACTGGATGAGCTCCAGAACTCGGCCGTCCGCGATTCGCCCGGCCACTCTCGCGAGAAGGGGCAGGTGTGGGATCGAGTCAAAATAGCTTTGCAGGTCAGCATCGACCACCCAGCAGTAGCCCGCTTTCACATGCTGGTCAACTTCTCGGAGCGCGTCCTTGCATCCCAAGCCCGGGCGGAAGCCGTAGCTTCTTGGCTCGAACTCGTGCTCGAAGATCGGCTCGATGACCAACTTCAGGGCCGCTTGAACTACGCGGTCCTTCACAGCGGGTATACCGAGCGGGCGACGTCCTTTACCTTTCGGTATGTAGACGCGCCGCACCGGCTGCGGGCGATAGCTACCGTCCTGCAATGCATGCGCCAGTTCAGCAAGATAGCGGTCCCGCGCTTGCGCGAATCGCTTCACGCTCATACGGTCCACTCCCGCCGCCCCGGCGTTCTTCTCGACCTGAGCCCATCCCAGCGCGAGCGTGTCCAGGCGATACACCTTGTCAATCAGACTGTGCCATTTACCTCCCCTAACTCCGTTTTGTAGAGCAGCCAACATAGCGTCCGTCCAGATTGAAGCTGACGCGAATTTCCGCTGCACGCAGCTTCCCAGCGCGTTTGCATCTCGTCTAGTCGTTTCCGACACTGGCGATGCTTCGATCTTCATCTCTGCTTCCTTCTGGTCTTTTGCTATCAACTTTCCTGCCCCGCTTCCCTAGTGCGCCTTTTGCTCTGACGCAGGTCTCCACGGCATTACCCTTCCGTGTGCAGTACTATCGGGACTCTGACTCCTGCCAGCGTTCACCTCGCCGGCAGGTCTCCCCGCTTGCTTCGTGCTACCGTCCTATCGTTCCGTCCTCAACCACGTGGTACGCCACCGCACCGCTTTATCCGCCACGACAGCGTGCTGTGTTACTTCCAGGCTTCGCCACTTTAGTGCAGGCTCGCCGCCATACCCCGCCGAAACAGGTTCGTTAACCTACGGACCGACAGTTCGCTTCCGGTTACTCCCCACCCCGCCTCGCGACGACGCAGTTACCTTCAGCTACGGAGCTGTGGCCAACTCCGGCGGGGACTTTCACCCCGCAGATCGCACGCTCTCACGGGCGTACACTGAAACGCGGCCTCGCGCGCGGCCGCGTCTCGGAATGCGCCGTCTTTCCGGTCAGTGCTTGGCGCAGCGGCGGCCACGCCGTGGCGCGCCAGCACGCCGCGCGCCAGCGGCGAGCGCGTCGGTAGCGAATCGGCGGAAGGGTCCTTGCTCATGCTGTTTCAGATTCCGTGTATGCCAATGTCCCGGGCCACGCTCACGGCTGCGGCCAGCGCGCATCGAGCTGCGCGATCCATGGCGCCGCGCCGCGCAGCACCAGCGTGCCCGGATCGTCGACGGCGTCGAGGTACTGCCGGGGCCACCACGCCGGCACGCGTGGCTCCAAGGCATACCAGCCCCGTGCCGTGCGCTCGAACTTCGAGGGCGCAAGGCGGCTCACCACCTTGCGCAGCTGCCCCCGGCGCAGCACCAGCGAGACCGGCGAGCAGACCGTGCGATGAAACGTCGCGTTCTGCGGCAACGGCTCGTTCCAGAGGAGTTCCGCCACCGGGCAGGCGATGTCGGGACGGTTGAAGCGGTTGCCTTGCTCGCAGTCACGCCCCTCGCGCTGCATCAGCGCGCGCGCCTCGCGCGCGCTGGCCACGCGCACGGCCGGCTGCTCGCCGACCCAGACCCACCACGCCTCGGTGAGGTCGATCACTTCTCGTTTGCCCATCGTCAACTCCTACTTTTCCTGTGGGATCGCAATGACATTACGCAGCGCCGCGTCCACGCCGCCGCTATCCCTGAATTCGCGCCACATCTGGTGATGGGCTGCGCAGTAATGCAGTTCGTGGCCGATTTCGTGGGCGTGGTCGGCGCACATCGGGCGATCGCAAGTCTTGCCCTCGCCCACCGGGTAGTCGCACAGGAAGGCGCCGACCGCCGCGCAGTCGGCACAGTGCTGGCCCAGCTCGCCGCAAATGAAGAACGTCTGTCCGGCGCTGCGGCTTTTGGCTTCGCAATAGGCTTCCCACGAGCGCAGATACCCCATGCGCACCCACTCCTCGTATTCAGCGCGGGTCGGTGGTTTCACTTGGTGCTGGTAGCACGGCATCGTGTTCTCCTCGTGGGCACGCGGCAGGCGTGCGAAATGGCTGGCGTGCGGCCAGCTGCGTGGCTGGCCGTCATGGCTCGTACGCGCCTTGATCCGGTGCGCTCGGCCGTGGCGCTGGCGCTGAGCGCTGCTGGGGCGGCACCGTCTTCTGGGAGGCCCCCTCGAAATACCGCGCCAGCGCGGCGCGCCGGCGATGTCCGGGATGGCTCAGGTCCAGCGGATCGATGTCCGCGATCGCCGACAGGATCTGCGCCGGATCGAAGACAATGAGCTCAGTCGCAAAGGCCGGCAGGTCGCGCAGGGGATCAATGGGCGGTCGGCCATCGACGTCCTCGTCGACCACCACTATTCCGTCGTACCCGCGCGCCTGCAGGCGCGCAAGGAAGGCCGGGTCGTGCCCCGGGGCATACTGCGCGCGCACGGCCACCTTGGTGAGGTCGATCACATAGGGCCGGCGCATCAACAGGTAGACTGGATAGACCACCTCGCCACCGGGCTGCTGGGCCGTGGTCGCATAGGCGGCCGCAGCGTCCGGGTCCGGGGTGAAATAGCAGGCGCGACCATACTCCGACTCCACGCGTCCGGCCGTCATCGCCTGATCCAGTGCAAAGGTCGAGAACGATGCCCGGGAACCATGAAAAACGACCATGGGCACTCCATCGGCATCGCGCACCACGCTGTCGGCGAACCACTGCGCAAACGGCCCCTCAGGGCGCTCCGCCGTCGGCGCCAGTGCCGCCGACGCGGTACGCGCGAAGCGAATGTCGGGATTGTCGGCGTCATAGGTGCCGGCGTTGCCGATGGCGGACTTAATCTGCTCCGGCCTCCATGCGACCACATGCAGGATGTGCCCGTCCCGGTTCGTCCAGACAATGCCGTCATGCCCGGCCTCCTCCGCCATATTGCGGACGGCGCTCCCGCCGCTCGCGGTCACCCCGATGCCCTTGTGGAGTTCCTGTAGCTTTCGTCCGTCCGGAAGCCGCCCTTGCTGGATGACGAACGGGTTGTTCAGCGAAACGTAGACCGGCTGGACATTGGGCGCATCGCCCTTCCCGTATTGCTCATTGATCGCGTAGCTGCTCGCTTCCTCCGGGTTGTAGGTGAAATAGAAGCCCTTGCCCGCGAGACCTTCGTCGCTGGCACCGAACGTCTTGATGTCATACCGGTCGAAATCAGATTTCGTGCCGTGGTAGAGGACCAGCGGTGCACCTGTTGCATCCACGATTTTCGAGCCCGCGAACCACGCATCGAAGGCGGCGTCTCGTAACGCGCCCTCTTTCCGGGGCGGGCGCACGGCAGTCCGGCACGTGACGAGCGCGGCGCTCGCGTCGGCGTCTGCCCCGGGGGTCGCCAGCTCGGGCGCGAGGCGCAGCGCCTGCACCGGAATGTCGTCATACGTCGCGAACCAGCGCTCGCCCGCGATCGGCTCGGTGGTCGCGTCGGGCTCGAAGTCGAGCCCCTGCGTGGCGATCGCGTAGACGTCAAAGCCCGCGCCGCCCGCGCTGGCGGTGTCCGAGACGAACACGGCGGCCATGCCGGTGCGGTCGGCCGCCACCCGCAGGCCCTGCGCAAGGATCTGTGCGCGATGTTCGCGCGGCGACAGGTGGTAGACGATGGCAGGAACCGCTTGCGCGTCGGTCAGCGTCGGCTTGTCCAGCCGCGCGCGCCGATCCGCCAGCTTGGCGCGGGTGCGCGCGAAGCGGATGTCGTCCACGGTGGCATCGAACGTGCCCACGTTGTAGACGCTCTTCACCTGTGCGGGGTGGAAGGCGACCACCTCCCAGTGCGCGGCCAGCTCGGGGTCGGCGTAGGCGTTGCCCACCACGACGCCGTCGTAGCCGGCCGCTTCGAGCTCGGCGCGGATCGCGCGCGCCTGCTCGGGCGTGGTGGCGGCCGCCCGGTCGGCCGGCCAGACATAGGGATGTTGCAGCGACACATAGGCGGCGATCACGCGCGGCGCGCCCGCTTCCTCTCCAGCGCCTGTTTCGACCAGCTCGCCCGCGTAGGCCGATGCCGTGGCCGGGTCAGCGGTCAGGTAGATGCCGCTGCCGTACCAGCCCGGATCCGCATCCGTGCCCCGATGGGGGCGGAACACGGCGAAGTCCGCCGTGCTGCCGTGGTAGCAGATCCGGGGCGTGCCATCCGCGTGGCGCACGTGGCTGTCCTTGAACCACGCGCTAAACGCGGCCTCGCGCTGGGCGGCGGACATCGCGAGGCCGTGGCGCGCCAGTGCCTCGCTGCCGAGCCCCGGCGGCAAGGCGAACGGATTTGGGGCGACCGCTGTCGGCGTCCCCACCGCAGGCGCCGGCAGCGGCTGGGCGCCATCGCGGCGAAAGCGGATGTCCGGGTTGGCCGGGTCGTAGGTGCCGACGTTGAACACGCTCTTGATCTGGTGCGCGTCGAAGGCCACGATCTGGGTGGCCCCGTTCCAGCCGCGCCGGCGCAGATCGGCATGGTCGCTGAAGATCGCGCCGTCGTGGCCGAGCGCCCGGTAATGCGCCACCCAATGGGCGCTGCCCGCGCTCTCGATCTGTGCGGCGTTGAGATACACCGGGTTGCGGATCGCGAGATAAACCGGCACGACCCGCCCGGCGTCGCGCTGGCCGATGTCACGGATGAAGCTGTAGCTCGGGTCAGGCGTGAAGTAGTGACCATCGCCCGAGGGCCGCACTTCGGTGGTCTGCACGAGCGCCCGGCCGAGGAGGCGGCGCAGGTCCGTCAAGCGCCGCACGGTGTCGTCGGCGGGATCGTCGGCTGCCGGCGTCGCCTCGCCCTGCGCGCGCCGATACGTCGCCATGGCGTGGGCTTCGCGCTCGCGCATGGCCAGCGCCGCCTCGGCGCCGAGCTGCACGGCGTCGGCCAACGCCCCGTAGTGAAAGGCCTCCGGCCGGCGGCTCCAGTCCCCCGCCACGTCCCAGCTGTCGACCCGGTCGAGCGCCGCGCCGTCGAGCCGGTACACGGTCACAGGCGCGTGCGCCACGAACACGCTGAAGTCCGCTGCGGTGCCGTGGTAGCAGATCAGGGGCACGCCGTCGGCAACGATGCGCGAGCCGGCGAACCACGCCGCGAAGGCGGCAGACCCCGGACCCGCCGGGCCCGCCGCACCGGACAGGGCAGCGACATCAGCATCGACAGCGGCGACAGGAACGGTAGCGGGAGGCATGCCTTGGCACGACGGAACGTCTGGGATTCGCGATGGTGCGATTGTAGCGAGCGACCCCACTTAGTCGCCACTTTCTACACGAAAAATAGGGGATTCGGTGCAGACGCGCACGGGAAAAACATTTATTTTGCGCTAGGAGCCGGCGCGTCCGACGGTTAGTTGCATTCTGAGGATGACCCACGATCGGCGGACCGCAAAAAGGCCCGGTCGATGCCGGGCCTTGGGTGATGCGACGCGAGGCGGCCCCGTGACGGGCGCGCCGGGAGCGTCAGCGCGCCGTCGCGGCGGGCAGCCAGCCCTGTACCCGCCGCACGCGCGCCGCGATGACACCGCCCAAGCCGGCGAGGCCGAGGCCGGCGGCCAGCAGTAGCGCGCCGAGCGCCAGCCCGATGCGGCCCCAGCGCTGCGCGCGGCGGGCCGCCCGCGCGGTGTCGGCCTCGTAGGCCTTGGCCGCCTCGCTTTGCGCACGGCCATGGGCGGTGCGCTCCAGCACATAGCGAATGCCCGGGTCGACCGGCGTCGTGGCCGGCATCCGGGCCAGCGACTGGCGCAGGGTGGCCAGATAGGCCGCGTCGAGATCCTTGGTGCTATCACTGCGCGGGCGCTGCAGCTGCCACTGGTCGCGCTGCGCCAGCAGATAGGGAAGGCCCCCGTGCGTGTCGCTGGCGTCTTCCACCATGGCGGGCTCGAATGCCCCCGACTGGACGGCGGACACGATACGCTCGCGGGCACCAACCCCGGTCACGTCGCTCAGCGCATCGATGACAGTCGGCACGCCCCAAGCGCCCAGCATCAGCGTCCCGCTCACAAGCAGTGACACGAGCGGTGGCGCAACCTCCTTCTTGGCCGCGACAACATAGCCATGCAAGGCTTGCCCCATCATGACGACCGACGCCAGACCCATCGTGTAGCGGAAAATGGCGCCGCCGACCGACGCCAGCGCATCCATGCCCGTGGCAATGGCCGCGCTCAAATGTCCGCCCCCGCCGTTGCTCGCGGCGCGGATGCCGACGGGAATATCGACCGTCGTCAGGGCGGTCGGCAACAGGTGTCCGGCGCCCGACAGGCCGTAGATCCCGCCAGCGACCAGCACCGCACCGCCCACCCCGGCGACCGCCCCGGCGATCAGCAGGCGCTGGCCGCGTGTGCGCAAGCGGGCAAACGACCCGGCCATGGTCGCGGGCAGCACCACGGCCGGCGCGATGCCGGAAGTGCCCATGGGGAAGGCGGTAGCCACCGGCGCCGTGACCGACCCACCGCGTAGGGTGAGGGGTGGTTTCAATTCGTCCGTCCCAGTGCGTGCTGGATGCGATCGACGCGCAGCTGCATGGCGCGCCCCACGAGATACGCGAGCCAGCCGAGGATCACGAGCGGCACCGCGCCCGCGTAGCCCAGCACGCCCCAGCGCCGCGCTTGGGCGCGCTCCACCTCGACGGCCCGCGCCACACTGCGGGCAGGCGCGCTGGTCACGCGTTTCAGGGCGTAGTCCTCCAGTGCGTAGAGCGTGCGCGCGTCGTAATGCTCCGGGTGCGTATCGACCTGTGGCGCGAGCCGCTGGACCAGTGTGCGCAAGGTCTTCTGGATGGCCTCATAGTCCGCCGCGTTCTTGGTCAGGGCGTAGTACGCCGACTGGGCCAGCACATAATCGGCCTCGGGCGAGGCCAGCGGCTGGCCGTCGGCCTTGCGCCAATTGGCGTCCTGCAGCACGCCGTCGTAGACATAGCGGCGCAGCTTGTCGAGCTCGCCGGGCTCGTCTGCGAAGCCTTCGGCAATCACGGCCGGGATGTCGGCACCGGTCAGTCCCTTGGGCAGCTGCGTCGTGAAGGTCCCACGCGACACCATCCAGCTGGCGGCCACGGCAAGCAGCCCCACGGCCATCACCTGCATGCCACGTGTCATCACCTTGGCGGCGCGCGTCTGCAGGCGCTCGAAGGCCGGCTGCAGGGTGGCCGGCATCCGGATCGTCACCCGGGCCGGCTCGGCCATGGCCGCGCGCAGGCGGTCGCCCATCAATCCCGTCGTCTCACGCGATGGCGTCATGATCGTCATGCCTTGCCGGTGGCGCGCGTGAGCTTCCCCTGCAGGTCACCGCGCATGGCCAGCAGTTCGCGCTCGACCTTCTGGTTGGATTGCGCCCCTTCCTGCTGGACACGGATCACGTCCTGCACCGTGTCGATCAGTTCCTGCTGCACCGCCTTGAGCGTATCGATGTCGATCACGTGGCGCTGGTTGGACTGGGCGGTGGCTACCGCATTCTGGTGCAGCAGCTTGGCATTGCGACGCATGAACGCGTTGGTGGCGTCATCGATGTTCTGCGCAAGCTCCACCGCATTCTCCTGCTCGTTCAGGCTGAGCGCGAGCACGAAGTCGCGCTTCCATGCCGGAATCGTGATCGTGCGAATGGTGTCGAACTTCTCGACCAGCGTCTGGTTGTTTTGCTGGAGCACCCGGATAAAGGGCAGGCTCTGCAATGCCGCATGCTGCAGCACCTGCAGATTGGCCACGCGCCGGTCCAGATTGGCCGCGACGCTGTCGAAATCGGCTACCTGCTGCACCTCGGCCGGGCTCTGTGCCGCTGCCCGCAGGGCTTCGGCCTGTGCGCGGATCTCGCCGAGCCGCACCTTGCCGGCGGCGACGTGCAGGCCGAGCAGGCGGTGCTCCCCCTGCACCGACTCGAACATGGTCTGCAGCGTGCCGTTGCGCGCCACGAGCCCGGTACGCGTCGCTTCGACTTCGCTGACCAGTGTCTCGATCTGGGTCTTGGCGGACTGGAACCGGTCCTGCACACTCACCGCGCGGCGACGCATCCAGTCGATCGCCGGGCCCACGACGGGCAGCCGCGAACGGCGGTCCGAGAGCGCGCCCATGTTCACATCGCGGGCGATGTTCACGACAGCGGTGAGCTTCGCCCCGGCCTCGTCGAGGTCGCGGTTATTCACCTGCCCCAGCAGGATGTCGGCGTAGCCCGACGCATGACTATCGATTGATTGGCCGAACTCGGCCACGGTCAGCGGATTGCTCGCGTCGATCTGTTGCGCGAGGCTCTGGATCTCGGCGAGATCGTCAGGCTTGAGGCCAAGCTCCGCCAGCGCCTTGTCATGGAGCACGGCCGGCAGGGTCGTCGGGGAGGTCACGATGGGGGTGGGCATAGGTTTCCGGGTCAGGTTTAGCGCAGGTTCAATGCAGGGCCGCCGGCGGTTGCACGCTGCGGTCGAGGCTATTCAGGAGGTCGTCATGGGCCTTGGTCGCGGCGGCGATCTTGTCGCTGGACAGGTCCGCGTTGTTCAGCAGGCCGATGATGTTGCTGCGCCAGACCGGCAGCAGCACCGTACAGGTATCCGAGAAGCGGTCCAGCATGCCAATGGCATTGGCCCGGGCGATCCCCAGCTGCACCACTTCGGCTTCGGTCGACTGCAGCAGCATGGCCAGATTGGTCACCCGGCGCGCAAAGCGCTCGCGCGGGTTGTCAAAGGCAAGGGCTTCGGTGGGCGTACCCGCCTGCGGATGCTCTGCAAGGTATTCGCGGCCGGCCTGTACACAGGTGCGCAACTCGGCGATCTGGCCCGCGTTCGCGGCAATCGTCGCTTCGATCTCCCCGATCAGCGTGCGGACCGCCGCGGCAGTCTGCTGGGCGGCCTTGACCCGCTGTTCGAGCTCCAGACGCGAGACCTGATAGCGCACGTTCGCCTCGATCTCGCGACCCATCAGCTGCGAAAACCACGTCGGCTTCCGCAGGATCTTCTGCGGGTGGGCGCCATTGAGCCCGTCGATCACCGCACTGATCTGCTGATGCAGCAGGCTCACCGGCGAGTTCTCCAGCTTGGCCGACAGCGCGGAGAGCACGGCCGCCCCGCCGTCTTCGCCGCCATAGCTGCCGATGCGTGCGGTATCCACGAACAGCGCCGGGAGGACCACGGTCTTGAGCTCGTGCAGCCGTGCCGGCACAACTGCGGTGGAGGTGGGAGGTTGGGTGGAGTCGGTGACGGTCATGCTGGAAGTTGGAGGGACATCCGACTATCGGCAGGGGCGTGCGCAGCTTGACCACCCGAAAGGTGGGCATGCCATGCCGCCCGCACGTCGCGGGTGTCGGTTACCGATTGATTGTGAAGCCAGCGGCGCAGCTGACCCAGTTGCTCGCCAATACCGCCCTGCACCGCCAGCACGCGCACATGCACCGGCAGGCCGGCGTCGCGCAGCGCTTCGGTCAGGACACGGCGATAGTGCGCGCCGCCCATCACGAGGATGTCGGTCGGCCGGACCCGGGCGATATCCGCCGCCAGATCACGGCGAAGCTTGTCGTCGTCCAGAAACTGCTGGGCCCGGGCCTCATCCATGCGGCGGTTGTAGTCCGGAATGCAGGTTTGCGCCGAGATCAGGCCGAACTGCGCCGACAGGATGCGCATGGGCAGCCGATTGCCCAGCACGGGCAGACTGTTGCGCAGCACCCGATAGGCCGGCCCATCATAGCGGTCGATGGCGCGCAGGGGCTGCGCATCATGACGCTTGGTATCGCTGCACGCGATCAGCAGGTAGGGCTGCCGCACGGGCTGGGCGCGCAGGGCTCGTGCACGGCGCAGCTCGCCCCGTACGATGCCACGCAGGCGCTGGGCTTCCTCACGGTAGTAGGCCGCGTGTTGGGGTCGATCGGCCGCGCGCTCGCGCTGCGCGTGCAGCACGGCCATGCGCCGGCATTGCAGCGCGGACAAGACCGCTTCGCGCGCTGACGAGCCTTCCCATGCCCCGGCAAAGGCGCGGGCATACCAGCGGCTGAATGGCGCAAGGGGATCGACGCGGCTCAGCATGTGACACCCCGGCAGGCTTCACACCAGCCGGCCGGATCCGCCAACTGGCGCTCGGCGGTCTGGCGCAAGCGATGATTGCAGATGGCGCCATGCGTCTCGCAGACGGTCGCCCATTGGCCATCGCTCGCATCGAGGCCGGCCGGCCCGGCCGCATAGAGGCCGACCAGCACGGCACCGGCCCTGCGCTGGGTCACGCAGCCGGCCAAGCCGTTAAAGGCATAGTCGTTGGATTTGTCACGCATTGAAATGGCGTCCCACGGGTGTGTTGTTGGATCCATTGTGTATCGTAATGATACTTTGCGCAACAGCTATTTTACTCATTGAGTGCTATTCGAACCGGCGTCACGCAGGGTCCCTGTCGCGGACGTGTCACGAGACCTGCGGCAGCTCCTTGTTGTAGGTCATGAGGAACTGGTCGAACTGGAGTGCCGCACGCGGATGGTCGCGGAAATAGCGCAGCGCGAGCAGCACGAACGCGACCTGCTTGGTCACGCTCTGCTTGCTGGTCATCATGCGCTTGACGCTGACCTCCGACAGCCCCAGCGCATCAGCCATGGCCCGATAGTCCGCGAAGCCCAACGCATCCTTGAGCGCCACGAGTTGGTCGACGCTCAGGGCGCTAGTGCTCTCGCCCTCCTTGGCCGCCTTGGCGGCCTTGGCAGGCGTCGCACGCTTGGGCGCCACCGCAGCGGAGCGCATCGTCTTGTCTGCCGGGCGCGCTTTCGGTTTGGGAGCGGGCGCGGCGCGGGCCGGCGATCGGGAGGGTGACGCAGTCTTAACGGTCATATACGGAATTGGAGAATGTCTAGTATCAGCATGATACTCGGCCAGTGGCGCAACGCCAAGGCCGCTACCCGCGTGACCGGCGCGCGGCGCGCTGGGTCCGCTGGCCGGCGGCCAGCCTGCGGGCGATCGAGAACAGCATGATGCGCTCGGCGTCATAGTCGGGCTCATGCATGAAGGCCGTCCAGTCCCCGTAGGGATAGCCGGGATCAAAGCCGGGCCAGTTGTTGCCGGTGGGCGCCCTGACCTCGACGACGCGATCGCCGCGCGCCCAGAGCAGCCCCCAACGCGGGGGCAGGTCCTCGGGAACGATCAGCCCTTCGGGGCACAGATAGAAGCGGTAGACGCCCAGCCCGCCAGACTGGCGTTCCGGCTTCCTGAAGTCGGCACGAAAGTCCGCGCGCGAGGTCTTGCACTCGACGATGGCCGTCGCATGGGTCCGGTAACCGATCGCATCCATCTGCTCGCGCAGCCCGCCGCATGCAGCTCGGACGCCGTCACACCGAAGCCGCGCCGGCGCAGCCAGCGCTCGGCGAGCTGCACGAGCGAGGCATGCAGCGCGCGACGCGCAAGTGGGCCCGGTTTGGCGAGGTTCTGCTCCACCTTAACGGTCGCCGCGCTCGCGGGTCCGTTGGGCCAGCATGTCGATCATGCCCACGGTCTGCTGCAGGCTGACCGCATCCCGTGCGGCCGAGCGCCCCAACGATACGCTGCACAGGATCGAGCGCGCGCAGGCGCGGTCAACGGCGCGTAGCCCCCGCATCGCGTCCCCGGTCGATTCCGCCTGCATCATCCCGATCGCGCGCAGCAGGATCTCCCGCCGGGTGACCGGATCGAACGCGTCCTTGGGGCCCATCGTGACCATCAGGCCCAAGCCAAAGGCCGTGCCGGCGCCCCGGGCGGCCTCCTGCCAGCAGCTGTCGGGCTTGCGCTCGCAGTCCATGGTGGCCGCAAGGTCCTGCCGGCGCTGCTGCTGGTAGGCCGCGACCGCATCGCGTGCGCGGGCCTGCGCCACGACCACGCCAAGCCCAGCCAGTCCCTCATAGAGCATGAGTACGGCCGCCACGGCCATGACGCGCCGCAGGAGCTGAGGCGACTGGGCGGCCTTCGCGTAGGGCCGCCACCAGCGATACAAGAGGCTGCCTCCGTTGAGGACCAGCAGCCCGGCGGCCAGTGCGAGCACGGTCTCGAAGCGCACCCGGCTGGCCAACAGGGACAGGCCGACGACGGCCAGCAGGTTCAAAACAGCCAACAGCACGTCGAGGGCCCGGCGCAGGCGTGCTGCGGGGGCGCGAGGCATGGCGGTGGCGTCAGTGGACGCAATGGGATTCGGGGTTGACATGGTTAGTCTGCGTGGACCGCCCTCTTGGTGCGGCGCCAGTCGTCGCGATTGGGGTCGATCCTGCGCCCGGGCGGGCGCAGCTCGGGTGGGTTAGGTGGGTGGTTCGGTTGGTTCAATGACGGCCGGTTTCGAGCGGCAGCGGGCCCGTGGCCCGCGCAAAGCTGGTGGGGTGCTCGGCACGGATCAGGCGGCTCTTGCCATCGGCGTACCAGATACCGTGCCCCCATTCGAGCAGCCGCAGGTCTTCCTCCAGCGACCGGTAGGACGGGCTGCCCCACGCAAAACCCATGAAGGAGGGCGCGGCGGGCCACGGGCCGATCACGTGCTGGGCGTAGTGGCACGATGCCGCCGTCTCGACCCGGTGGAACAGGAACTGGCGGGCGTACGCCGCCACGTCGGTGGCCTCCTGTGCAATCTCCGGATCGCTGAACACGAGGTTGTGGCCGGCCGCACGCAGCCGTTGCGGCAGCCCCGCCAGCCCCAGCGCCTCGCCGGCATAGCGCCCAGCGATTTCGTTGAAGACGAACAAGATCGGGCCGAGGCTCGCGCCGAGGTCACGGGCGGCAATGGCGCGCAGCATGCGGGCCGTGCGCGCGCGCCAGACCGGCAGCTCGCCGTGGCTGCGGTTGGGCACACAGTGCCCCACACCGCCCCGGGCGAACAGCTGGGCGACCACCGCCGGGTCGTCGGTGCTGTCGTCCGTCGTGCAGAACGGCACGCTATGTCGCTGCGCCTGCTGGCGCAGCGTCGCGCCAATCGGTGGATGCAGGTGCCCGTCCATCCACAGCACCGCCCCACCCTGCGCCAGCGTCTGCTCCCCGAGCGCCGCCAGTGCCAGCGTGCGGCCCGAGCGCCGCGCGCCGATGGTGCGCAGACAGAATCGCTGGGGCAGCCGCACGGGCCGCCCTTCGGCCAGTCCCAGCCGCCAGCCGGGCGCACCGGCCGCCTCGTTAGCCTGACGGCGCATGACGTGCTGCAAGTCCATCGGATGACCTCCCTTGGGCCGGCCCGCTTTAGCGGGCGAACATGCGGGTTGCGCTGGGGGTGACCGCCGTGCGGCGCGCCTCCTCATAGCGCGCCTTGGTGTAGAGCGGAATGACCCGGTTCACACGGGTCACCACCACCGCCTCGCCCTCCCCCCGGCCATGACCAAAACCCAGCAGGCGTTGGCTGGCGAGCAGATCCACCAGCGCCAACTCCGGCACGAAGATCTCGATGGCCGTCTGGGGCAGCGTCTCGTCCAGCATCTCGACCGGCTGGGTCAGCAGCGTGAGCCCATCGCCGAAACCGAGATAGGCGCTGTGCAGGGGCAGATGCGCGAGCCACGGTGCCTCGTCTGCGTGCATCGTCAGCATCCAGCCTGCCTCGTCCTGCGCCAGCGCGAACAGGTCCGACAGGGTCGGCAGCAGGCGCACGCCCGGAAAGGGCTGCTCCATCTGCTGTATGCCGCTCTCATCACACGAGTTGAGCCACTTGAGGAAGTCGATGACCGCCACGAGGTCATCAGCACGCGAATCTAATGTTTTTTTCGTATCCATATGAGAAGGATAACCGCAAATCATGAGCTGGTGTCTCTATAAAACATGATTCTTGTGTAGAATTTGCGACAACCATTACCCCGGAGTCTTCATGTCGGTCACCGACGAGCCCCTTTCCCTGCACATGCTGGATGGCGTGGCCGCTGAAACGGCGGCCAGCCTCCCGCCGCGCCATCTGGCGGCGGGCCTCGACAGCCGGCTCCTCATCGACCGGGGCACCACATCGGTCGCGCGACGCGTCTGCGCGGTGCTCAAGATCACCTCGGCGCTGATGAACGCCGTGGTCGTGCATCCCGGCAGTGACAGCAGCGACGAAGACATCGTGGCCGCCAGCCGGGACCTGATGCAAAAGGCGCAGGACATGGCCGACGCGATGATCCAGCTCGCGGAGCTGGACAAGCACCGCACCTCCGACGCGCACCTGATCGACAGCCTGTGCGCCCAGTCGGCGGAAATCGTGGCGCTGAACTGGCGCCTGAGCCATGCCACGGGCAAGCACGAGCTGTCGGTCCCGCTCATCACGGAGATGATCCGGGGCGCGCTGGAGAAAGCCGAGCTGGACCTGCCCGAGGGCGGCGCCTTCGCGCTGGACCAGCTCACCGCGCAGCGGGTCGCCCTGATTTCGGTGATTCCCGAACTGCACAGCGTGGTGGTCAATATCTATGACTACTTCGCGCCGGACCCGGAAGTGCTGGTGCAGGCGGCGGTGCGCGCCGTGCTCGACATCACCGACTACGGCATCAAACGCCTGAACGGCGGCATGCCCGACGAGCAGGGCCGCGCGGCCGTGGCGCAGGCACTGGTACCGCAGATGGGCGCCCTCTACATCCAGAACTACCGCTATCACGCGCGCAAGGACGTCGAGGTGCTGCGCGGCATGGACCGCGTCGAACGCGCCCGTCGCCTGCACGAATACCGCCTGACGGGCTTGCCCACCGAGCACATCCACGAGAGTTTCCGTCGCCTCGCCAAGCGGACCATCGACATGGTGTTCGAGGCCTTCCCCCGGATCCCGAGCCTTGACCTCTCCGCCGCTGCCGGCGGCGTGTCGCATGGCGCCGAGAGCCAGTATTGAGAACCGTATCCATGAGCCTCCACCTGTTCGGCAAGGCACTGCGTGTGCGCGAACCCGATGAATTCGCTGACGACGACAGCTACCTGACCATTCCGGCCCTCCACCAGCTGGCCGGCGTCGCCCAGACCATCGGCAACAAGCTCACCAACGAGGCGCGCAACGCCCTGTTCTTCGAGCGCAATGCCGACCCGGAGCTGCGCGCCGTCAAGGTCGAGCTCGGCTTGCAGCATCTGGAGATGGTGCGCAACGCCCAGCCCGATCCCGACTACTTCCTTGGCGCCAAACGGCCGGACCCGCATACCTACGTGACCGCCGGCAACGACGAGTGGCTGCCCAAGCCCGATACCCCGGCTCCCTGACCATGACTGTCTATACCCCTGCGGCCAACGGCGCCGCGCACGACGCCGACGCGCCAACGCCCTTTTGCAGCCAGCGCGCCATCGCCCGCGTCCTTGCTACGAGCCTCGGGCCCGTGTTCCCGGCCACGTTGACCCTGCCCCCGTCGGCGCGCACTGCCGCGCCCCAGCCCTACTGATCCGGAATCTCCCGCCATGACCACCGACACGTTCACCCGTACCTACCGCATTCCGGTCGACAACCTGCCGCGCGTGCGCGAGGTGATTGCCCGGATCAACAAGCGGGCGAACAAGCTCGGCATGCAGCCGTTGACGTTGCAGATTGGCGAGGCCAAGCTGGGCATGGCCACCCGGGTGGCCTTGAGCGACGGCCGCACACAGGCCGACAAGACCGAGACCCAGATCGCGCCGGTAACCATCGGCGGGCAACAGCCCGTGCTGGCCGGCTACGCCTTCGTGGCCAAGCTCGACTTCTCGGCCGGCCCCTCGCCGCTCGTGCTGGGCACGGACGAGATCCCGGCCGAATACCGGACCTGCAGTCCCGACTGCGACCACTGCAAGAAGGCCCGCGAGCGCCACACGACCTTCGTGCTGCGCGAGATCGAATCGGGCCGCCATCTGCAGGTCGGCCGCTCGTGCCTGACCGACTTCTTCAACGGCGACGATCCCTTTGCCCTGACCGCATGGCTGCAGGCGCTCTACGAGATCCACGATGATCTGAGCGACTACGAGGAGTACTACGGGGGCGACGCCACCGCCAACCGCGTGCCGGTGGAACAGGTCCTCGAAGCGGCCTGTGCCGAGGTACGCGTGAGCGGCTACCTCTCCAAGGAGAAAGCGGACGCCATGCTGCTGCTGTCCACCGCTGACGCGGTGCGTGAGCATTTCCTGCCGCGCCGGGGCCGCTCGACGGTGGCACAGGTGCAGCCGGCCGATCGCGAAAAGGCCCAGCGCGTGCGCGCATGGCTCGCTTCGCCCGAGGTCGATGCCGAACGCAACCAGTCGACCTACATGCACAACATCGCGACGCTCGGCAGCGCCGAGACGGTGGCGATGCGCTTCGTCGGCATGCTGAGCTCTGCCGTTGCCGCCTTCGATCACCACGAACTGCGCCGCCTGACTGCGGAAGATACCCGCGAAAGCCAGTACATTGGCGAGCCCGACGGCAAGATCGAGCGTGCCGTGACCATCCTCGGCCGCAGCCTCATCCCCGGCGACCGGTACGGGGACAAGATGCTGTATCGCCTGCGCGATGACGACGGCAACGTGATGGTGTGGTTCTGCACCGGCGCCGACATCGGCGTGCCGGGCGAGCGCCTGCACATCACCGGTACCGTCAAGGAGCACCGGGAATACAAGGGCGTGCGCCAGACCACCCTGCTGCGCGTGACCGCCGCAGAGAACAAGCTGTACGAAGCCATCGAGGAAGGGCGCGCGGCCAGTGCGATCGCCAAGCTGGCCGCCCAACCCATCGAGATCGACCGCCTGCACCACGTGCATCGCCTCACGCCGCTGATGGCGGCCGCCCGCGTGGGTCGGACGGCCGTCGTGCAGACGTTGCTCGATAGTGGCGCGGACCCCAACCGCACGGATGGCCAAGGCTTTACGCCTGCGCATTACGCCGCAGGACTGGGCTATACCAACACCGTCGTGGCGCTGGAGGATGCCGGGGCCGATCTGGCGGCCGTCGCGCGCGACGGTAGCACCCCGCTGTCGCTGCTCGAAGCCGACCAGACCGCGCTGCTCGATGACGTCCGCCGCTTCCGCACGCCCGAGGTGGACACCGACGAGCGGATCTGGCAGCGCGATGCCGAGTATCCCGTCAAGGGCCTGATGGCCAAGCAGGAGGCGCTTGACTGGTTCGTCGAGGAATGCGAGCGCCACGCCGCTGAAGGCCAAGGCGACCTGCGCGCCCAGCTGGCCCACCAGCCTTACAACTTCGATGTGGTGATCGACATGGCTTCTGGCAAGCCGGCGCTGCTCAACGGCCGCCGCACGGTGGCCTACGCGCTAAGCGAAGGCAGGAAGACGGTCACGGCCCTCGTCGGCCTCAAATGCCCCGAGGCTGTCGTCGACGCCACCCGCACCCCGAGCCAAGAGCTCGGCGGGGTAACTATTTCGGACCAATAAGAACGAGATCCATGCAACCACGCATTCAATGGGGGCATCATGCCCGCTTCAAAAGTCCGGTCGTCTCCGACTTCGCGACCCTCGTCAATCCACACATCCTGATTACCGGGGGTACTGGCGCGGGTAAGACGCACCAGTTACGCACGATCATCAGCCAGATCATCGGTAGTGCAGGCAATCGTCCGCCGCGCATCCATATCTTCGACATCCACGGCGATATCCGTGTCGACGACGCGAGCGAGGTGATGTTCTCTGAGCAGAGCGACTTTGGGCTGAACCCGCTGCGCATCGGCGCCGATCCGCACTTTGGCGGCCCGCGCCGCGCCATCAACGGGGTGCTCAAGACGCTGGACAAGACCGGCTACAAGCTCGGCGACAAGCAGCGGGCGTGCCTACGCAACATCCTCAACGACGTGTACGAAGAGCACGGAATCCGACAGGACGACCCCTCCACATGGGTGGTGGATGAATCGGAATCCCGCCTGCTCGGGGGCGATAGCGGCGCTCGGCTCTACCTCAACGTGCCGCGTGAAGAAAAGGACGACGCGAAGGCCTTCGGCGCACGCTGGGACCGGGAGACGATCTGCTGGTGGGTGCCAGTCGACGAATACGTGGGAGGCATCACGCGCTGGCCTCCGAAGACTACAGGCCGCACCCATCCATCGCTGGATGATGCCCTGCGCTTCGCCCGGCGCAAATACCTCGAATCCTTTATCGGCGCCGACAAGGAAGCGGTTACGCAGCTCGAACGCGTCAATGCCATGGCCGCAAATCTGCGCCGCAAGACCTTGCAGGCGCTCAAGGCTGGCAATCGCGATTTCCGCGACGAGGAAGCCGAAGCCGAACTCGACAAGCTCAAGCAGCGCGCCGTCGATACCTTCAAGGAGGCCGTCACCGCCATCAAGACGGGTACCGAACTGGACGACATCACGAAGTATGACTCCACCGAAGTCCTCAAGGGTGTGATCGACCGGTTGGAGAACCTCATCGGCATTGGCGTGTTCAAGCCCAAACGGCCGCCCTTCGACCCGACCAAGCCGGTGTGGCGATACAACCTGCGCCCCCTCGATCTCGAATCGCGCAAGCTGTTCGTGCACTTCCTGTTGCGGGACATGTTTCTCAAGGCGCTGGAGCGGGGTGAAACGCAGGATTTGGTGGAGCTCCTGCTGCTCGACGAGGGGAAAGCCTTCATTGATGACGAAGAGGACAACATCTTGCTCACCCTCGCCCGAGAAGTGCGCAAGTTTGGCACCGGCATGATCTGCGCGAGCCAGAGCCCGACGCACTTCCCCGACGATTTCAACGCCGCGATGGGCACCAAGGTGATGCTGCGCATCGACGAGAGCTTCTGGAAGACCGCTGCCCGAAAGATGCTGCTTCCGGAAGAACAGATTCGCGCCATCATCCCGCGCAAGACCTGCCTCATCCAACGCAAGGAAGCCGGGAAGGCCAACGGCAGCGAGTGGGTGCCGGTAGAACTCGGACAGCCCACCGAGGCCCGCCGCATGGAAGCCGTCGGCTGACAGCAACTCCGCACCCCATGCCCCCAGAGCCGGCTTCAGCCGGCCAAACCACCACCTCGACCCTTCGACACCCCATGAAGCCACTGCAGGATATTGTCCGCATTGCCAAGGAATGGCATTGGGATCTGGCCACGCTGCAACAAAAGCGCCGAGCACTCACCAACGCCTATAGCCTTGCAGCATTCCATGACCCCCAGACGCTCGCGGTGTTTGCCCACGGCGACGAGCTCGTGCGCGCCCGTCAGTGGCGCGGCCGCGCCGCCGTCGAAACCTACAACATCCATGTCGAGAGCTGGGATCTGCGTGCCATTGATCTGTTCGAATGGGAAGCGGTGCAGGCCGCCGCCGGGCGCCACACGCACGCCGATGGGCGAACGGCCCGCATCTTCGTGACCCTGCCCGTCTGGGTATCACCGGAGGCGGCGACGTCGTTGCCGGTGACCCCGCTCTATCCGCGCACCGCCTTGTGTCCGCAAGGCTACGGCGTATTCGAGCAGATCGACAACCAGTTGCACCTGCTCGCCGCCTATCACCGGGGGCATGCGGACCGGGCCCGGTTGCTCACGTGCGAACTACTGGTGCATGACGAATCGAGTGCATCGGCCATCCAGAAGGCGCTGACCGCGATCGAGTCGCCGGCGGCGCCGAAGGACTGGAGGCGCATCAACGCGGAGGACTTGGCCGCCATGGCCAAGGCCAATGCCGCGCCGCGCGGCACCAAGTTCCCGCAGGTCTTTCGTCAGGACGCTAAGCGTGCCGACCCGGCCTACTTGCCGGTGTCCGGCGTCTCGCCGGCGTGGAGCGTCGAAGACTTCCTCGACTACGCCGCCACACCCGCCTTTGCAGAACTGGTGAGCGTTGCCGATCGCGCGACCGGCATCGGTCTGCCGGCGGCGAAGGCGGCGATTGCACGCGCCATCTTCGATTACACCGGGCCGCATACCGAGCCCGGCGACGCCTTCGATCTCACCGGCTTCGCTAGGTTCTGCGCGGGCCGTTTCGAGCGTCGCGCGCCACAGGCCCAGTCGGCCAAGGCCGCGTCCTGCGCACTCGAACTCTGACGGCGGCCCCCCCGACGTTGGGGGTGCTGGCTTCACGACGCATTGCCGTTATCGGCAACAGGCCGTGCGCATGCCGCACGGTGACAACCACAAGGAGAATCACAATGCGCAACTCGCGCACATTGGCACGTTCGGGGTCCTTTGCTTTGGCACTGCTCGCCGCAGCGGTGCTCACCGCTTGCGGCGGTGGCGGCGGTGACGATGCCGGCGGTTCGCAGGCCAAAGCCGCCACCCCTAACACAACCACCGCCACGCCGGGCACGTCGAGCCCGTCGAGCCCGGCCGGCCCGGTCACGACGACCAGTCTGGTGACGCCCGCCTGTTCCGGCTGCGGCACCGTCGACGCGACGACCTATGCCGGCTCGGGCGTGGGTGTGTGGCAGACCATCAATGCCTCGGCGGCCGCCATCGATGTGCCCGTCAGCATCGCGGGCGTGAACGGTCAGGACGTGACGCTCGTGTTCACGAACCAGACCGCTGTGCCCCAGCCCATGCCCAGCATTTCACTCACGGCTTCCTACTATTGGTCGGTGGCCGAGAGCCAGCTGCGCTGGGCATCCGACGCTGAGCTCGACAAAACGCGCATTGGGGAATTCAACCGCGAGGGCTGGACGGGACTGGCCAACAAGGGCGCAGCGCCGAATCGGTCGCTAATCGGGGGCCCCAGCCGCTCGGTCGTCAACGATATCAAGACGTGGTACCACTCCGACAATTCCGCACGCACGGCGACGCTGGTGCGCCAGCGCACCGCTTCGGACGGCACCACGATCAACTTCTGGGTCGAGAATGCCGAGAACGATCCGACCAAAGTCAGTTCGACCATCCTCGACGCGCTGGACGCGGGCTTTGTGTCCGCCGGCAAGATCTACGACATGCTCAAGAGTGTCGGTGGCCCGATGTGGGGCACCCACAGCTACAGCAACCTGATCTCGCCCACGGGTCAGCCGATCGATATCGTCGTGCTGAACTTCGACCACAACAACACGCCGTTTGGCATGGTCGGGTACTTCTTTGCCCGCAACGCGCTTGTCAGGGACGCTTCCAATCCGTACAGCAACGAGTCGGTGTCGCTCTATCTTGATTCGGAAACGCTCTACAAGGGTGGCGCCGCAGGCCTGAAGGCCATGCTCATGACGATGGCGCACGAAGGCATGCACATGCAGAACTTCTATCGCCGTGGCGTGGTGGGTGGCCCGGCCTACCAGTTCGACACGTGGCTGGAAGAGGCGACGGCCATGATGATGGAGGACTTTGCGAGCCATGCGATCGATCCCACCTACAACAACGTGCGGGATGTCCGCTTCCCAGACTTCGTGCGGTACGCCGGCGGCTCGTACAACTGCAGCCTGCTCGACTGGACCCCGTTCGGCGCCTCGTGCGACAGCTATGCCGTGTCCGGCTCGCTGGGCGGCTACCTCGATCGTCAGCTCGGACTGGGCTTCTACAAGAACCTGCTCGCGAACCTGACCACGACGGATTCCGTCGCGGCACTGGACGCCGCTATTAAGACCGTGGCCCCGAGCTCTTCGTTCACGGACCAGCTGCGTCGCTTCACCGTAACCGCCAGCTCGCTTATGCCCGCAGCCGCGAGCCCGACGGGCTTTGGCTTCCCGGCGCGGGTGGATGGCGGCTTCTCGCTCCCGGTGATCGACCCGCCGACGTTGGCCCCGTATCGCACCCTCACGCAGGCTGTGCCGGCCACGTTGCAGCCCTACGCCAGCCTTCCTGTTGTACGCAAGGCGATCAAAGGCACCTACACGGAAACGGTAAAGGTCCCGGCAGGCACTACGCTGTCGATCGTGATCCAGTAAGCCATCCGGGGCGGCCATGGCCGCCCCCCCTTCCTTGGAGACCATTGTGAAACTATTTGTGGCAGCCACCGTGGCCGCCGTAAGCATGGCCAGCTGCGCGGCGGTGCCGAGCGTAGGCAGCGTGATCTCGCTCACGGGTGAGATCCACGTCAAGGGCAATGATCCATTTCCGACCGTCGTGCTGCAGACGAGCGATCAGGTCGTTTGGGAGCTCAGCGGCTACCCCGTTGCCGAGGCCCGTCAACATGCCGGCCAACCCATCCGCGTGACAGGCATCGTGCTGCGCGCGCCGGGTGCTGATACGTGGCTACCTGCCATCAAGGTCGACGCCGATGCGTCTCGCTGACCGCCCGGCGGACGTTGGCTTCCGCGCTATACTGGAAGCGCCAGTCCATCCGACCGTGAAGCCCGCCATGGTTGCCCCCAGCCCTCCCCACAACGATCACCGCCGGCTCGACCTGCGCAGCCTCGCGCTGCACCGTATGGTCGCCGACAAGCTCGCCGCCAATCCGGCGCTACTGGAGGTCGCCCAGTGCAATCTTATCCGCTGGCGGGAGCACATGCGGGGCACGTGGCTGGACGAATGGGACGCGTACTTGAACGGCCCATTCGACCAGCTCTTGGCTTTCCTTCGGGAAGACAGCGAAACCGCCACGCGACTTCGTCAATCCAGCCCCTTTGCGGGCATCCTGACTGAACAGGAACGACTGGCCATCTATGAATCGTACTCAGCTCGAACACATCATCCGGGCCGCGAGCCGCATCTCGGGTGACAAGGAAATCATCGTCATCGGCAGTCAGGCCATTCACGCCATGGCGGAGCAACTGCCGGCCATCGCCTTCCAGTCGGCCGAGGCGGACGTCTATCCGCGCAACTACCCCGACAAGGCGGACCTGATTGACGGCAGTATCGGCGAGCTGTCGGATTTCCATCTTCACAACGGCTACCATGCGCAGGGCGTCTCGCCCACCACCGCCATCCTGCCGGCAGGTTGGGAGGAGCGACTGGTTCCGCTGATGAACGAGAACACCGACGGGGCCTGCGGTTTATGCCTAAATGTGCATGATTTGGCACTTTCCAAGTATGCAGCCAACCGCGAGAAAGACCGCCTGTTCAACCGCGCGCTGGTCGCCTATCAGTGCCTCGATTTCCGGACACTGAAGCAGCTTCTGCCCACCATGCCGTTGCCCGAGGCCCGGATCCGCGCAATCGGCTTTGCCATCGATGCGGATTTCCAACAAGCGCCGCGTCTGACGGCAGAGGACAGGCCGGAACCGTAAGACAATAGGTATCTCAACGTAACCGCTATGGCGCGGCTAGATCACCTGCGCTACAGTGACGAAAACCACGGAGCTTCATCATGATGAACGCACGCGACGCGCTGGGTCTGCAGGAAGATCTGGCGATCCTGAATGCAGGCAACGCGCATCGACGCGCGCCGGACTATCCAACCCCCGACGAGAGCGGCAACGCTGTCGCCGCCGTCGCGCTGGCGCTGAAAGCCCGCAACAATGATCTCGCTGGACTTCGGAAGCAACTCTCGGACACGAGTAACAGCCGGCACGATCAGATTGCATTCGCGTTTGCTGCTAAGTCTGTCATTGACTCGCTTATCCAGACGCTCTCGGAAGTGACAGGACAACCTGCCGAGGATGTGCAATCAACCGTGTACGAACTGTTGTCGCGGCGATATGACGCCGAGGTTGAAGGCATGATCCAGCGAAGATCCATCACGCGGGATGTCCGACAGGATCCTGAAGTTAGGAAGCGCCGTGATTGGTATATCCCCGCGCTTTGATGTGGATCTGCAGATAAAAATAGGCCGGCTAGACCGGCCTGTTTTTTTGGGGCTTAGATTCCCGGACTCACAGACGACTGCCCGGTCTCACCGACCGGTTCCTGCCGGCCGCCACCAAGCGCCCCAACCATCTCCTCGTGTCGCTTCTGCGTTTGCGCTTCGGCGCGGCCCGCTGCGGCCTCGCGCTCGCCGCGTTCCTTCTCGGCTTGGCGACCGCGATCGATGCCTTGGCCCTTCGCGGAACCCCATACGGCGGCCTGACGGGCCTGTGCGCTGGCCGAGCCTTCCAGCTTCTGCGCCATGCCCTTTTCGCCCAGATCCCCCACCCCTGCGCCGATCCAGCGCAGAATGTTGTCCGGCAATGCCTGCGGCAGGCTGAAGAGGAGCATGTAGGCCGCCGAGATCATGATGCCGTAGATCAGGAAGTAGCCGGCCAGACTGAACAGCCCGGTGATCGAGTTGGCCTGCAACGAGCGGAACTGCAGCAGGAAGGCCTCATTCAGGAAGGACGTGGTCGGGTACAGCAAGGCGTTGCTGGCCACCAGTCCGATCACCATCAGGGCCGGACGGAAGAAGCCTGACATCAGCAGCATGTAGCCCTGCGTCTGGCTGCCGATGAAGCTGTCCTCCCGCGCGGGTGTCGTGTGCGCAGCGGCCCAGAGCATGCCGGCCGCCATCATCTCGACCACGAACACCAGCCAGCCCACCACACCCGTCGCGAAGATGAAGAACGGCACCATCGGGATCCAGATACCGAGGTAGTAGCCCAGATACATCATGGCCATGATCGAGGGGCTGACGAGCTCCCACAGCTCGGTCAGGCCACGCAGCGCTGCCTTGGCGGCACCGGCCAAGACAGACGTGCCCGGTACCAGCGAACTCTGCAGACCCGAGAACAGGCCGTCCAGCGTGGTCGCGGTGAGCGACTTGAAGACGGCAATGACTTCCGCCGTGCCGGCGAGCCAGTCCCCAAGGTTTTTCACCTTCATGACCGGGTCGGCATCGGGATCCTCCAGATAGTAGATGGCACCCGACAGAAACCAGTTCGCTGCGCTGTTGAATGTGCCCTTGATCGCGCCGTCCACGAAACCACCGCCATCGGTGAAGTCGTCCATTGTGAAGTTGGTCTGCAACTTCGGAATGGTCGGCCGGTTGTCCGTCGTGGTCGATGCCGTCTGGAGGATCCGCTTGGCTAGCTCGTTGCCCACCGTGCTGTACCGCGTGTAGACCGCATTGGCGGCAGTGAGCGTTTCCCCGCTCAGAACAGTCTCCAGCGGGTTCGAGGAGCCGGCCACAAACTCGGACGTCGACACCGTGGTGTTCCGCACCGCGTCCTTGATGCGACCCAGTTCACGATAGAGCGAGCCCGCGTAGATCCAGCCCTTTTCGGTCAGCAGCTTGACACTGTCGACATTCTCGTTCGAGATCGCGTTCTGTACGGCCGAGACAATGTCGTTCATCTGCTGATCCCGCATCTGGTCGATGAAGCGTGCGATCTGGACCGAGTCAATTGGCGTGCCGCCGTCTTGCCCTGCAATCGCCGCCACCTGCGCGGCCTGTTGCGCGAGGCTGCCATTGAAGAAAGATTCCACGTATCGCGCACGCACCTGATAGATCGCCTCCTTGATCGAAGGCGCGACATCATTGGCGAGCTTGGAGCCATTCTTGGGCGGCGCCAAGTACGTGTTCTGCATCACGATCTTGCCGCAGACTGTTTCGCTGTTCGGCCACTTGGGGTCTGCGAACGCGAAGGTCGTCTTGTAGAGCTTGCCGCCATCGGGCAACCCCTGTGGCGGGGCGTCCGTCCGGATGTAGCTGAGGTTGATCTGCGAGTCCGGCGACACCGCCGCCATCGCTGCGTTGACGCCCTTGGCGCACAACGTCATCCGCAGCGCGTTGACCGCAAGCGAATCGAAGTTCGGATCCTTGACGATGCTTTTAACGGCTTCCCGCGCGACGTTGGCGCCCATCACATACTGATTGATGGACGTCCACATGTTCGACGCGAATCCGATCGACCAGCACACGATGGTGAGCATGAATATCTGGATGGCGGCGTAGCCGCTCGAACCCGGGATCAGCGCCGCTGCGGCGGTGAAGGTCCGCAACGGCGTGTAGAAGGTCGACCAGCGCTTGCCAAGGGCCTGACCATCGTTGGCCGTGTTGGCGATGCCCATGATCGTGACGTAGGTCAGGATCACGCTGCCGAACATCAGCACCCCGGAATTGAAGTACCGGAAGGCCTGCGCCAGCATCTCGCTGGCCGGGGATTCCGCCGTCCTCGCGATGCCGGGCACGATGTTGTCCATCACGCCGCCAAAGACAAGCCTGAGCATGTCGATCGCGGCGTCTCCCTGCTGTGGCGTAAAAGGGTTAGCCATTTTGCGCTCCGACGTTGATTTTGCGCACTGTTTAAATGTTTTTTTTCTATTCATTAACACCTAAAAAACTGAATTGGCGCCGGGTAGACGCCAATTTTGCTGTTTCTTTCGGTGTGCGTAGAATCATACCAAACATAGCATTCTTTCATTGGATTTCTACGATTCAGGGGCCACACAAATGCAACAGGCAGAGCGAGTGAAGTTTGCGGAAGGCGCCAGCGCACGGGCGCGCGCGCTTCTCGGTACCCCGGCCGTGGGCGGGTTCTATACCGATGTCCTGCAGCAGAAGATCGTCGAGATGCTGAAGGCGGTGGACCGCTGGTCCGTGGCCGCCGGCGACACGCCCCTCATCGTGCCGGACATCCTGAATGGGTTCGACCTGATGGTGGGCAAGCCGCAAGGCGTATCGATCCGGCTGGACGACGCACCCGCCGATCAACGGGCCGCCGCCCCGCTTGATGCCAATACGCGGGACCTGCTCTCGCAGCTCGCGGATGAAGCATTTGGTCAGTTTGCGCAAGGCGGTGCCTTCGCCTATCAGTCTCAGGACGGGCTCTACTACTTCTTCATCCGTTCGGAATCCCGGGACTACGCCCTGCAGCAGATGGGCATCCTGCCGAACGAGCTCACCGTCGTCGGCGAGTCCAAGGAGCTCCAATGAGGCCATCGCTTGCGGCACACAGCGCCCTGCCTGCGCTACCCCCCGGCACCGGCCGGATGATCTCCTTCGAGGAGATGCGCCTGATCGCGATCGGCGCGAACCTCGATTCGCCGGATGGCGCCGCCGTTGTCGTACCCGGCGAGCAAGTCACGCACATCCTGACCCTCGACCGTCTCGAAGACATCGAGACACACATCAATAGTCTCGCGATGGATGTGAAGTTCGGGTCAAAGCCTGTCGTTGAGGACTCGCTGCGCGCCACCCTGCACATCGCGGAGACGGCTACGAACGCACACGAGCTGCACTATCTGCAGGCGATGTTCATCCATCACCGGCAGGTGCTGCTGGCGCTGGCCGCCAACAGGCACATTCCCGAGCCGGTTCAACTCGCCCTCGCAACCGATAACCAGTTGCTGGGTGACCGGCGCCTGCAACGTGTGCTCGCCTCCAATCCGGCGCTGACCGCCTCGGTCATGCAAACGATGTGGGAGAAGACCGAGGACTCGCAGGTGCAGTTGCGCATCGCGCAGAACGCGGCGTCGCGTGCCAACGAACACCAGCGTGATAACGACTATGCCAAGCTGGCCGAAGGCATCTATAAGGCGTCGTACGACGGTGCGGTGCGCACCGCCGCGATTGCGGGGATCCGAGATCCCGAGCTGCTACGCCGCATCGCGAGCACCAATGACGTCACGTTCGGTGCCGCCGAGCTCACCGCGCTTGCTGGTAACCGTCATGCCCCGGTCGATGTGCTGCGCGGGCTCGCGACACCCGAAGGCCGCCTGCAGGAGGTGCAGCGACTCTTCAGCCCGCTATCCAGCCAGCGCATCGCGAAACTCGCGCGCGAGAACATGCATCGCAAGCTGGTCAGCGACGCGACGCACTATCATTCGAGTCCGGACTAAATTTGGACAGCGATATGTACTATTCCTACAAAGAAGTAGCTCCCGGCCAGAACGCCCAGCTGGCCACCATGCCCGTCCGCGATATCGCCCCCGCCATGCTGCAAGGCGTGCACCCGGAAGTGGCGTTTGAGGCAGCTGTCACGACTATGGCCGCCCTGAAGCGCTTCGAGCCGGCGATGGTCGCCAATCAGGTCCTCGCCCGCGACACCGCGTTTGCCCGGAAGACCGTGGAAGTCGGCGTCGCCGAAATGAGCAAGACCCTCGGCAGCGACGCCGCGTTTCGCGCATTCCTCGGTCAGGTGCTGGAGCCCTCCGCACGCATCCGTTTCGTCGGCGTGTTCGGTGCTCAGGAAGGCATGATCGGCGCGCGCAACCGCGCCGCCGCCATGGCCTATGTAGCCTCCATCGATGATGGCCAGAAGCCGGCCTATGTCGACCATCTCCGTTCGGTGCACAAGCTCGTGACCGAGGCGGTCGACAAGGAACGTCTGAGCCCGGATGACGGACTGGCGATCACCCGAAGCATCGAGAAGGCGGCGGTCAGCGGTCTGCCGCTGGCGCAGCGTGCCGGCATCGAGCAACTGCACAAGCAGGTGCACGAGGCCCTGCTCGAAGAGAAGCGTCAACGCCTGCGCGCCCAATACGCGACCAGCCGCCCCGACGACACTCCTACCCCGTAACACGCTACCCGCTCCAGAGGAACCCAACATGCCGTCCTTCACGTCCGTTGAGCTCGACGAACAACGCATCGACATGGCCGCTGCGCTCGCGCAGGGCCGTGTCTATGTCAAGCAGGCGCCCGACGATCAGCGCTACCCCTATGTGGTCCTGACCGAGCGATACGCGCAAGACTTTGCGTCGGTCTATGTCGGCGATGCTTGGATGGCAAGTGTTGACGGGGAGAAGGCCGAATACACGATGCCGTCGCCACTGCCGGTTCGCAAGGATGCGCTGTGCGCCCTCGACAACGCTCCCGCGCTCAAGATGGCCCTGCTGCAGCAGGTATCCCGTCGGCCGGCATGACGGCCCAGCAGGCGCTGGCCACTTTGGCCGAGCGCGCCGAGTGCGAGTTCGCTCAGATGGGGCGAACTGAAGACGCTAAGGCCATGGGCCAGTTCCGCAGCTATCTGGATCGCTTCGGCCTGCCGAGCGCGGATAACCAGATGGCGCTCATTGCGGCGCTCACGCGTACGACCGACGCCGTGCGCAAAGTCTTCCGCGATACCTGCGAGAAGAAGCCGTTCCCGCGCGGCAGCGAATGCGACGACAAGCTGCAGGCGCTCTGCGAAGGCGATATGGCCCTGCAGTCGGTGGGCGAGCGCGACGCCACGTGGACGTCCGAGAAGGCGACAGTGGCCAGCCGTCAGGGGTGGGCGATTACCCCCGCTGACGACGGTACGGGTGGCATGACGATTAGCGCGGTGCGCGGCGGCCGACTGGTTAGTGACACCGAGGCCTACAGGCACGTCTGCCTCATGGCCAAGCAGGGCGATCTGCTCGCCCTGACGGCCTGCAAGGAAGTCGGCATCCGCATCGCGGAAGTCAACGATTACAAGCCGCCCGTCCTCGGCATGTAAGGGAGCCACGGCATGATCGACTTCAGCAAGCTGTCCGATCCCAAGCACATCGAGAACGCGCGCCGCGAGCGCGCGGCCGCAGAGGCCGCACAGGCGGCTACCGACCGCCGCCGGCGCGCGGCCATTCGCATGCTGGTGCTGGAGGACCACATCCATGCCGCGTTGTCGGACAAGGAACGCCGTTTTGTGCGCAGTGTAGAGAACCACATCAATATCTCTGGGTTCCTGACCGACCCTCAGCACAACTGGCTGTTCGACATCGCGAAGCGGTTCGGTACCGCGTTCGAATCGGTACCCGGCTTATATGCGTTCTCGCTACACGGGCGGCTCATCAGTGTGCATGACAGTGGCCTTACCGATCGGGCGGCCCATACGTCAGTGGAGACGTTGCGTACGTGGGCCAGCCAGCACGGCGTGAGCGCACAGGAGGCTGACAACGCATTTGCCGGTCACTTGAAGCGTGCCGCCTTGGCGCCCGCTCGCTCCGCCGCCGCAGCTTCGCCGTCCTGCGACGCCTGACCAATTGGTAGCCGCCTCTCTGCCCGCTGCCCCTTTCGTCTGACTCTGGACCATGACCATACCCAACCTGCCTGCCGCCGCCGAACCTCGTCTGGACGCGCTCCGCGATGCAATGGAAGCGATCCTCACCGATCCGGCCTATCGGCTCCTGCGCCTGAACGGCGTTGCCCTCGGGGAGATCGAGCGGGATCTCGCCCTGTCGCTGGTCACCGGCCAGCATGTCTGGGTCCTTGGTGAATCCAACAGCGTCATCGCGCCGGCCGGGGTTCACCCCTTCTACGCCGCCCGCATCGAGCGGGGTATCAACGCCATCGCCGGGGCACGCTGCTTCCTAGTCGATGCCGACCATGCGTCGATCATCGAGGTATCGCGGGACAAAGCACTCGTTGCGGTATCGGCGCTGCGCTACGTTACCG
>NZ_CP193795.1:0-306689 GCF_050847365.1 Cupriavidus sp. TMH.W2
GGTGAGTAAGAATATCCGGACCCGAATGGTTCACAAGAAGGATGGCGGACGGCTGTTCGACTTTGTCTATCAACAAATACAATTGGGTGGCCAGGTTGCAGTTATTTACCCTCTGGCCGAGGACAAGGGTGACGGCGACAGAAACTCCGTCGAAGCAGCCTTTTTGCGATTCCAGGCCAAGTGGGGCGATCGCGTGGGGATGCTCCATGGAAAACTGTCGGATGACGAGAAGAATGCAGTTATTGGTAAAATGAAGGCTGGCGAGATCGATTTGCTCGTCAGCTCGACTGTGATCGAGGTTGGGATTACGCTTCCATCGCTTCGAGCCGTCGTTGTGGTTAACGCTGATCGATTCGGTGTGTCGCAGCTTCACCAGCTTCGAGGACGCGTGGCGCGCAAGGGAGGGGATGGTTTCTTCTTCCTCTACTTGCCCGAGGACGTGGATGATGCGGCTATGGAACGGCTGCAACTCCTAGTAAAGTGCAACGATGGCTTCGCGCTCGCTGAGCAGGATGCCGATCTGCGTGGCTTTGGGGATGTTGAAAGCGCCGGCGGCGCACAAACCGGTAATGCACGTCTGTTGTTCTGGGGCATTACGATCGACCGCAAGGAAATCGAAACCGGCGCAAAGAATCTGGGGCTGGTGTCCGCGTAGGTATCTGAGAGGGGTAGCTTGGCAAAGGCAACACCGCTGCCGATCAAGGTGGCGATTTATCACAGGATCATCTCCGGCGACATTTCCCGTGTGGTTGCGAAGGACTATCGGATCAGTCAACCGACAGCCCTGAAGTATGCCAACGATGTCATCGAGATGCTGAGGGGGCGGAGCGATGTAGAATCCGCCCCCAGCCTGCGCACATTCCTCGCTCGCACTCTCAAGAACCAATCGTTCCAGTATGCAGACGAGCCCGAGGTCAAGCTACTTCTGGAACCGATTCTCTCGCCATATCTTGCAGAGGCCGAGACGATCGATTTCGCTGAGCGAGAGGGAGCGGATCATCCGCTGTCGACTCGGGTCAGTCCCACGACGTTCGAGAGGTTCCAGGGCATTGTTGCCGAGATGTCAGGGGAACGTCCCGACCTGACTCCTTCCGAGCTTCTGCGGGAGATCATTGAGTCGTTCTGTGAACAGGCTGTCGTGCCCGCCCCGACCGTGAGCATCGCCGACCCCACGCAGTTCCGGGACGCGATAACGGACTCGGTCGTTGAGGTACTCCGGAAATTCGGGATTGCTGGGATTTAGAGAAGCAGCTTTTTTCTCTCCTTCGACACAGACCGCCTGGCTATGCACCAAACCCCGGTGAGGGAAATGGTACTTGAGCTCGCCGCCGCTCTCTCGAGCCATCGGCTCAGTATCTTCGCTCCGCCCGACAACAACTACTGGCATGTGTTTATGTGGGCTGGCCGACCCTATGCCGCAAACCTCTACATCTGCGATCGCACGACGGACACGCTGCTGGATTTATTCCCCCTCGTCGCCGGCGCTGCCGAGATGGGTACACCCCTGACCGAGCGACAGCGTGTCGCCGACTGGATTCCGCTCCCCTCTGCGGGCCGGGCCTAACTTAGGCTTCTTCATCCCTGTCAATCATCCCCTTGAGCAAGGAAATCGCGTTAGCGCGGCCGTCAACCTTACTCAGGAGATCGACATGCAACAACCTCAGCAAAAGGTGTCCATGCGGCACCTCTACCTGTACACGCATCTGCTGCTGGCAGAAGCAAATCGACAAGGGAAATCCGTTCGTCTTGAGTGGGCGAACATCCCCACTGCGGCGATCGGTCCCGATCCTCGAAATCCCAATGGGCTCCTCATGCAACTTACTCGCATGGCCGCCGTTGGTACTGATGAAGACGCTGTTCTGCTCCGGGCTCTCGTCTCGCATGAGATTCTCTGTCACGGCCATCACACGGACTTTTCGGTTGTCCCCGCCAGGGGTATTGCCGGCAATCTGGCCAACGTCCTGGAAGATCCGCGCGGCGAGTTGTTGGCCGCCAAGAAGTATCCCGGCTCAAAGAAGGTGATCCGCGAAGGAATCGAGGTCTTGGTCGATCGCCAGATCTTCCGCGGCCCCGACCCCGACAAGGAAAACCCTGCTTCGATCCTGGTGGCCTGGCTGGTAACTGAGTTGCGTTCTGAGTTGCTGGGGCAATGTTGCCTTGAGCAATTCTCGATCGATTACCGCAAGTTGGCGATCGAACAATTCGGTTCGAAGCTCACTGGAAAGGTCAAGGCTATCGCGCTGGATGGTGCAACGGCTCCGGACACAAAAGGGGCCGACGATGCAGCCAGGAAAATCGTCGAACTGCTGAAGATGACCAAGGAGGAGCAGGAGAACCAAGCAGGGCAAGGCCAGGGCAACGGGCCAAGCCAGCAAGGTAATCAGAGCTCCGACCAAAATCAGGATCAGCGTGGTGACAGCACATCGGGAGGCGACAAAGGCGGAAGCCCCCAGCAATCCGATGGTTCCGGGGCAAATGATCAATCTAGCGGTCAGCAGACCGATGGCCAGAGCGATCAACAGGGCAGCGGTAGTCCCGGCGACCAGCAACGCGGTCACGGTTCCCAGCCGGGAGGCTATGAACCAGCACCGGGCGATCTTATGAAGGCAATCGACGATGTCCTTACCGCATCGACCAACGACCTTGGCAATTATGGCAAGGGGTTGGAAGACGTGCTCTGCGAGGGTAACGAAGCGATGCAGGAAGCCAAGGGAGGGGCTGGGTCGAGCCACACCTCGGAGATGGATGAGGGGACTGCACCGAAGGCAGGTGGCTCGATGGACAATCGCGCACTTCTTCGTGCGGGCGCCAAGGCGACAGCCGCGGCACTCTCGCTGAAGATGCAAGACCTGCTCGAAGCGTTTGCGGCAGCAACCCGTCGCAACTCGTCGTCCGGCAAACTCCGTGCTAACCGCGTCTGGCGCGTGCCGCTTGGGGACACCCAGGTGTTTCGCAACAAGACGCGTAATGATGAGCTCAACACCTGCATGTACTTGCTTGTGGACGAGTCTTCATCAATGAGTGCGATGTTTGACAAGGAAAACTCCCCTCAACTGCACAAGGCTCAAGTCGATCCCCACAATCCTGATCAGATGTTCGAGGTCAAGAGAATGGATGCTGCAGGTCGAGTGGCAGTAGCGGCGGGAGAAGTCCTGGACGCAGCCGAAATCCCTTTCGGAATTGCCAGCTACTACACCTCTGTTCGTGAGTGGCAGGACTTCGATGGGGATTGGTCGTCCACGCTTCTTCGTTACCATCCAGCGGCCATTGGCAGCACAAACACCCACCTCGCCGTAGTTTGGGCGTTGCGGAAGTTCATCGGCCGTAACGAGGACCGCAAGGTTCTCACCGTCATAACAGATGGTGATCCAGGCAACAAAGCTGTGCTCGAAGCAGCCTTGCAGGAGGCCGCGTTGTATGGCGTTGAAGTCCGGTTCGTCTTGATCGGTACGGAATACGCGAACTACTACCGCGACTTGTCAGCGGCCTACGGCATTGCGACTAATACCCGTGAACTCGCCAAAGCAGTATTCGGCTCTCTCGAAGTAGCCATCTCCTAAACCCATAGCCCCAGCGACATCCGTCCTGGGGCTTTTTCTTTCCGGTCGCCAGCAACCTCCGTGCCCGCCGCCGCCACGTCCAATGGCAGGCAATCATGCCCTTCCATTCTCCTGTGAGTCATATCCGTACGTCAGGCCTTCGCAAGGGGCCACTCAACCCTCACTCAGGAGAGAATATGGAAGCCACTATCAGGAAGACGATCGACGAAGTGTTTGGCGTGGACGGAGCATTGTTCAAGGCAAATGGCACGCAGTCGACGACGACTGTTCGCGTATTTGAACGAAATGGCGACACGCCCGCAATGATTGATGGGTTCGTGTTCCAGCCAGACACGCTTCGGCGCGTTATGGTCTGGATGGCTTCTGGAACCCTGCCGGAAACCTTCGCTAAGGCGAAGATGAAACGCAACCTGATGGTCTTCGGACCGACTGGTTGTGGCAAGACGGCCTTGATTAGCCAGATCTGTGCTCGCACTGGGCGCTCGATGTTCCGCTATCAGTGCAGCGAGGACTCTGAGGCTGCCCAGATGTTTGGCTCCTGGAAGTTGTGCCGACCGCTTCTCACGGAAGAGGTCGCCGCCGAAGACCAGGGAATTATCGAGAAGGGGTTCACTGGTGTGGCGCGTGCAATCGAAAGGCTGGCTGTATCGATGAAGCGAGTCACCGGGGTAGGCCCGGAGATGACTTTCGTTGATGGGCCTGTCCTTCGCTGGGCGCGGACGCCGAACTCAATCCTGCTTTTGGACGAGTTCGACCAACTCCCTCCGTCGGTAGCAATGAGCCTCAACGGGGCTTTGGATGGTGATGACATTCTCGTTCCGGAGACTGGCGAACGCGTCAAGCTCGCCCCAGGCTGCTTGATCGTCGCCACTGGAAACACCAACGGCCGCGGCTCTGCTGGCGGAAATGGTGGCAGCGCTGCGCTGTACAAGGGTGTCAAGCGACAGAATATCGCCAGCTTGGATCGCTTCTTTGTCATTAACGCTGGCTATCTGTCGGAACCGGAGGAAAAAGCTCTTCTTCAAGGCCAAGTTGGAATGGCCGAGAAGGCAGCAGAAGCGATGGCAAAGCTGGCCACCAGTGTACGCGGGCGCTTCCTTGGCTTGAACGAGGATGCCGGCGCGAACGGTGAGCCGCTGGAGTTCACCATTACGACCCGAAACCTGCTGAATTGGGGTCTTACTCATCGCTTGCTGATGGCAATGGGTCTCGACAGCACGAACGCCTTCAAGGAAGGTCTGCGGATGACTCTGCTTGACTTTGGCTCCAATGCCGAGCGTCAAGCGGTTCTCGATGCGTGGGACAACATTGTTGGCGAGGTCTAAACCTCCAAACCCGCCCTCGGCATTCGTGCCGAGGGTTTTTCATTTCTTCTTCCCTCCAGCTGTCAGCGACTGACCAGAAAACGTTGCCTGGCAGTGGGCGGCGTCGGCAGTCGACAGACTTGTGGCACCGTAGTTTTCCGCCGTACACCACGCTCTTGGGCCTGACATCACGAACACGGATCTGCAGGGCAATAAAAAACCCCCTCAGGCGACGCGTGCGTCGACAAGAGGGGGGTGGTCGTGTTGGTGCATCCTTTGGGGAGGCTATTTCCTTGTTGGCCTCCATTACTGGATCGTATGGGGTTGACCCTTACGAGCGCTACGCTTTACAGCAATTCCGACACAACTGATCAACAGGGCGAGGCCTGTAACCAGGCCGGCCAAGAATAGTTGCGCTGCGTTAATACCTTCCATGATGTTCCCCAAATTAGGTGCAGCCTACACCGTTCTTAGTCGTCCTTCAGCAGCCACAGAGCAACTGCGTTGAAAACGACGAACAGAACAGCGCCAAGAACGGCGAAGCCGACATCCGGAACAGTCAGGGCAGTGCCCTTGACCATCTTATCAACGGCGCCATAGCCGAAGAGTCCGAAAACGGCAAAGCTGGTGTCCTTGAGAAGGGCCGCCAGATGCTCCATGACCTTTTGATGCTTCTTGGCCATGATGAGCCTTCCTTTCTTTATTGAGTCCCCCGCGCGACGGTTGAAATGAGATCCTAGAGGCGGGACGAGAGGCACGGCCACTCGCACTAGGTTTTCCTTGCCTCCGGGTATGTGAAACACCGAAATGTATTCAACGGCGGGTGGGCCTGTCCCCCCTGTGTGCGCCGCGCCGCCACCACAACAACCAAACACACCTCTCGGCGACACGGTGCAGCGCGGCGGCGGCGGTCTATCCAAGAGTAAAGGCTATTGCATTCCCTTGTGGTGCATCTCCCTTCGCATATCCATCAACTGCGGCCTGGCCGCATACTTCTTCGGGAGAATCAGAAATGACGATTAGCAAGGATCGCCCACGCCGGGGCGACCAGGTGTGCGTGCATCTGCTGGACGGTGAGTTCGCCTACGATGGCATCTGCACCTCATCAACCAAGCGTGGTGTCTATGTTGTCAGTTGCAGCAACGGCCACTACTTCAAGCCGACTGATCGCGTTCGGCTCGAAGTAACAAAACCAGAAGAGGCCGGCAGGCGTCGATCATTCTCTGTGCTTATGGATGTAGCGAGGACGCTCACGGTGGCGCCGCGAGAGGGAGCCTTGCCCGTCCCAATCCGTTAGTGCTCCCGACTTCCACCGTCGCCGAGTTGCCGAGAACACCAGCCCGCGTGCCCGACTTTCTGTCGGCCGCGGGCTTCTTCATTCGTGCTCACTGCCTGCATTTCATTCCAGAAGTAGGTCGTCACAGTTGATGCGACCGGTGCTCGCGGCAAATCAAGGGGTTGCACAGCTCCGCGCCAGAGTTCGATATCGGCCGGTGCCACAGTTGGTGCGGCTGATCTGCGCTCACGCCAAGGTAGTAGCATTCGGCGAATTTCCGACCCGCGAGACCCGCTCCAGATAAGGCCAGTAGGCCAAGTGCGCGAGCTATGTCACCCAGTCGTCAGTATCGGTACTATGGGCGCCCTGCGGGCGAGCGGCATTTGCCAGACATCTTCGTCCGCCTCATTATTGGCCCCTGTCTTCCATCTCCAAGCACCAGGCCTTCGCAAGGGTCTGTTTTATTAACTCCAGGAGATGGACATGAGCCAAGCAACAAACACGGTCGTTCCGGAAGAGATGCAGGTCTTGAATGACGTGGCTCTCTTCGACTTCATCATCGGTGGTAGCACTGGGGAAAAGACCGTCGAAGCCGACGACTTCATTCGTGAGGTCGGAAAGATGCTCCCCAAGGGTACTTTCTCGTGGGTGTCGAAGTACCGTTCCGAGGCCAAACGTGAAATCCTCAAAGTTGGCGTTGCGCGTCGGGTGAACAACCGTGTCCGGGGATACTTTGTACCGCTGGGTGAGGCCGGGAACCTGTCGCAGAAGCTGAAGCAGATCAAGGCCGGTTTCTTGAAGGAAAAGGCCGAGTTTCTGAAGAACCTCCCTCAGATCATTGAGGATTGGGCGAACCACACCGACAACGCCGGGGCGACCAAAAGTGGGGCGACTCGCGAGAATCTGATTCGTCTCCACGCCCCCAAGAGCGAGGATCTGGATCGGATGTTGTCTTTCGATACGTCTGCGATCCGAGTCCAATCTACCGGCTTTTTCGGGGAGGACGACGCGTTGCATTCGGAAGTGAAGGGGCTGGTCGGCCAGGCCGCTCTGGAGATTGCCGAGGACGTGAAGAAGTCGTGGAAGGGGCCAGCAGCCGGTCGGACTAGCAGCCGCGTTCTCGGGCTGATTCGTCGGATTCGCAACAAGGCAGAAGCCATGGGCGTCCTCTCGCCCAAATTCGACCGCCTGGCTGAAATGTGCGACAAGGTCTTGGGTGCCGTCCCGGATGGTCAAAACATCGAAGGGGTGGAGTTCCTGATGGTCTCGTCGCTGTTGTCGCGTTGCATGAAGCCTGAAAACATCTTGTCGGAGGACTCCGTGAAGTTCGATCCGTTGGATGTCCAGTTGCCAGCGAACTGCACCGCGCAGCAAACGGTCGTCGAACCGGGTAGCCAGAACCCTATCTCCCAACTCGACCTCGTCATCGAGGAGCAATCGTCTAGTAGTGAGACTCCTAAGCTTGGCACCTTTGCTGAGACCGCCGAAGCGGCTGAGCCTCAGGAAAATCCTTCGCCGACCGCAACGATCCAAGACGAGCAGGAAGCACCGCTTGAATTGGTATTGTAAAAAACAAATCGCCCCAGTCCGTCAAAGGATCTGGGGCGTTTTTTTCAAGCTAGACTGCGGGAGTGCTTCCTACGCGCCTTTTATTCAATCTACTGAGCGCTACCGAGAAGCTCAGGAATCTCAATCTGCGCCTTGGCCATCAACACTTCGCCATATGCGCGCTCGTAGAGTGCTGCGTATCCGGCCTTGACCTTGACCGGGAAGCGATCCCACTCCTCTCGAGTCGGCGCATACGCTGACCACTGGGGATCTTCTGCCATCTTCTTCATGGCCAACCACATCTGGTCATCCAGCGTCTTTACGTTGAAGAAGTCTTCCGGGCCAAAGTAGTCGGCCAGGATGTAAACCTGGATTGTGGGTATCTCAAGGAAATCGGCCACCTTCTCGAGTTTGTCTTTCCCGAGCGATTTGATCTTGCGATTGCCATTGGCCATGGAGTTCCAGTAGATAGTGGTAACTCCCATGATGTCGGCAATGGTGCGCTCCGGCAGATCTCGCTCGAGCAGCGTCTTCTTGATCAACTTGATCAGTCGGATGCCCTCAATCCTCTTCCTGACCTCGCCAGCCATTTCTTGGATTTCGGTGTCTGCGGCGGCGGGTGCGTGTGTCGTCGTGTCTTCCACTTGCTTCCTAGGCTTGGCCTGTGCGCTCTTGGCCGAAACACGGCGCTTAGTCGCTGCCTTCTGAGAGCCGCGTGCGGCTGCTTGGGTCTTTGCGGACATAGCTCTACTCCGAGAGGGCTACGGTTGGGGACGGGTAGGGCATGCAAACGGCCGTCGGCACGCGCTTTTCCCGCATTTTCTTAGCATTCCGATTCTACACACATAACAACAAGATTCAAGCACTTTTGCCGTCGAGACAAGTGGCGCCTAGCCCGAAACTGGTGCATTCACGTAAAAGACACATTTGTAGTATCGCTTGTCCGTTTCGTTGTATTATCTATACGTGTGTTGTATGATTTCTGTGCGCAGAAGTACCGATCAACCTAACCAGGAGGTTCTCCATGTTGCCCATGGACGCCAAAAAGAACGCCGACTCCTACTCGTACCCCAATGGGATGCTGAACTCGGGGTACATCGGCGGCGTGCTTCGCAAGCCCGGAGACGGCATCTGCTATATCCAGCAGACTCGCAACGAAAACCACATGCTTCCGATCGAGTTCGATCCGAAGAAGACTCCGCTCCCGCGGACGATCAAGGAAGGCGACTTGATCTTCGCCATTTGCCACGTCCTCGGCGACAAGGTCGGCGATCAGCGTATCGTCCGGCTCCGCAGCATCTCGTTTGAGGAGCCCAATACGATGCATATGGACAAGCGGTACGCCGACGATCTGTTGCGGAAGTGGGGTACGCTGGTACATGCGGCGGCCAAAGACACCGGTGTTCCCGAGTCGATCCGAAAGCTGGAGGAACAGTTCGGTCGCCCGGAGGAAGTCGAGAAGCGATTGGAAGCAATCGACTGGCGTGTTCTCGGCCTGAATCGCAACGCAACCAATAACGTCCGCATCGCAGGTTTCATTCAGGCGAAGTCATTGGAGCGAAATCGGTTCGGCGCAGAGGGAAAGCCGCTGAACGACCGACTGGTTGTGCTGCTACGCCAAACGAAGGATTCGGACAAGTGCATCTCGATCCGCTGGTACGGCAAGAACCTTCAGCCGCTGGCCGAGAAACTTCAGCGCGGCATCCCGATCATGGTCAGCGGTGAGTTTCGTCTTGATGTCAAGGCGGTTGACTCTCCCGACCCGGACTCTGGCATCGCTCCGGTCTCCATCGTCCCATATATCCAGGCGAAGGATTTTCCCGCTCCCGTCCCGCCAGGTTCGGATCACATCAAGATCATTCCGACATGGGCGCACGAGTTGTACGACCGTCAATCCCGCCCGGCTCAGCAACAGCAATCTGGCGATGCGCCTACCGGCCAGGAAGAACGGGAATCCCTCTTTGCCAAGGCTCTCGGCGGCGGCGGGAACCTGAACCCGTGACGGAGCCTTGCGTTTCGACAAACTCACGGTCGAGTTCTAAAGCCAGTCGCTTGTTGAAGCCAATTGGCGTGGTCTAGATGGCGTAAGCAACCAACAGCCATGAGTGAGTGTCATATGCCGGCCTGCCAGACGCAGGTCGGCGCATGCCCGCCTCCTCAGCGGCGCCCCGTTCGAGCGGGGTATGTACAGCGCACGCGGGCGGCCGAGCTCGCAGTGCTAACCCTCCTTGCCCGGTGGCCGGCCGGCGGAAACAGCCTCTGGCTGGCCCCTGAGCAGCAACAATCCACACCACTCAGAGGGGATAACCGTCGATGGGGAAATCTCTCATCATCGCTGAGAAGCCTTCGGTAGCTAAGGATATCGCGCTGGCGCTCGGCGGTTTCGGCCGCGTCGAAAACTGGCTGGAAAGTGATAGCGCAATAATCACCGCAGCTCAAGGCCACTTGGTAGAGGTCTTCTCAACCCAAATGGTCACGTCCGGAAAAGACCTTGATACGCTTCCAGTCATTCCGGACACGTTCGATCTTCGTGTGATCGAGGAAGCGAACAAACCCCAGGTCTTCGCGCAGATCCGCCGACTCATGAGTCGGCCAGATGTCGATCGCGTCGTCAATGCCTGCGATTCAGGGCGTGAAGGCGAACTGATCTTTCGCCTCATCTACAAGCTGGTTGGCTGTACGAAGCCAATGATGCGCATGTGGTTCAGCTCCATGACGAATGAAGCCATTCGCGAGGCCTATCGTGCGATGCGGCCAGGCTCGGATTTTGATCGACTTGCAGACGCTGCGTTCTGCCGCACCGAAGGAGACTACCTCGTCGGAATCAATGGCTCCCGCGGCGTAACTCGACTCTACGAGCGTCAGACATCGAAAGCTGAAGTCCGCCCCGTTGGCCGGGTTCAGACTCCAACCGGGGCGCTCGTTTACGATCTCGAGATGAAGATCCGGAACTTCAAACCGAAAGACTATTGGGAGGTTCACGGTCACTTCGGGGTTGCTGCCGGCAGCTATGTCGGCAAGTGGTTCAACCCTGACGCCAAAGCTGCCACTCAAGAGGATAGCTCCGGTGAAAGCGCCGCGGTTCAATCTGAAGAGGCCACAAACAGGTTTTTCGAGCAGGACAAGGCAGACGCCATCGTCGCTAAGTGTGCGAACGTCAATCCGAGCCAAGTTCGTGAGGAGTCGAAGCCGAGTGCCAAGGGGGCGCCGAAGCTGTACGACTTGACCCTGCTGCAACGGGAGGCCAACAAAAAACTCGGGCTATCGTCAAAGCGCACCCTGGATATTGCTCAAGCCCTGTACGAAAAGCACAAGGCGACTACCTATCCCCGGACCGACTCCTGCTTCCTGCCGGAGGACTACATCGGAAAGGTGAAGTCCACGGTAGAGTCGTTCGCCGGGACCCCCTATGAGGCACACGCAAAGCGAGTGATCGAAAACGGCTGGGTCAAGCCCGACAAGAAGATCTTCGACAACAGCAAAATCAGCGATCACTTCGCCATCATCCCGACTGGGAAGCAACCTGAGGGCCTGACACCCGAAGAGGCGAAAGTGTACGACATGATCGTGCGGCGATTTCTCGCGGTATTTCACCCTGCTGCCCAGTACGAGGTCACCACACGAATCACTGTGGTTGCCGGCGAACATTTCAAATCTTCAGGCCGTGTCCTCGTCAAGGAAGGTTGGCTGGTTGTCTACGGCACCGAAGTCGAGGAGGACGACAAAAAGACTCCCCCGCTCGTCAGGTATGAGACTGGTGAGCCCGTGTCCACGGACAAGATCGAACTCAAGACTCTCAAGACCAAGCCGCCCATTCGCTACACAGAAGATACGCTTCTTGGCGCCATGGAAGGGGCAGGGAAGTTTGTCGATGACGACGAGTTGCGCGAGGCAATGAAGGAGCGCGGACTCGGCGCCCCGTCTACCCGCGCCACGATCATTGAGGGGTTGTTGTCGGATCGGGACGGCAATAACAGGCCCAAAGAGCCTTACATGAGACGCGAAGGCAAGAGCCTCGTCCCAACCCCAAAACTCATCAGCTTGATCCGGTTCTTGCGCGAAAACGACATCGAATTGCTGGCGTCTCCGAAGATGACCGGCGAGTGGGAACACAAGCTCCGCCTCATGGAACGTGGAGAGTATAGGCGTGAGGTGTTCAACACTGAGATCTCCGAACTGACTCGCCACATTATCGAGGTCATCCGCAGGAAGGCATTGGAAGTCGTCGTCAAGAAACTGGAGGCCCGATGCCCCAAGTGTGGCGGCGAGGTGTCAATCGGCGCACGCACCTTCGATTGTGAGTCCGGCTGCGGGTTCCGTCTGTGGAAGGAGATTGCCGGACGGGCGCTGAAGCCGTCTGAAGCTGAGGTGCTGCTTTCGAAGGGGGCCGTGACGAACCTGAATGGCTTCATTAGTACCAGCAAGAAGAAGTTCACCGCCGGACTGGCGTTGACCGACGATTTTAAGGTCAAGTTCTTCTTCGATGAAACGGCCAATACGAAGGATGCATCTGGCAATCCCGTCCACTGTCCAACTTGCGAGAAACTCATGCGCCGGATCAAGGGCACTAGCGGGCATTTCTGGTCATGCTCTGACCGAGACAACTGCAAGACGACCCTGAACGACAAGGATGGCAATCCCGTTCCGAAGGCCGCCGCGCAACCTTGTCCCAAGTGCGGCAGTGACATGAATCGCTTTCCCGGGAAGAACGGTTACTTCTGGTCATGCTCTGACCGCGAGGCTTGTAAGCACACCATGGACGACAAGGACGGTATCCCTGCTCCAAAGGCAGAGCCCATTCCGTGTCCGGACTGTGGGAAATCCATGTATCGCCGCGAGCGCCGAGACAAGAAGGGATTCTTTTGGGGTTGCAGTGGCTTCAAGAAGGAAGGAGACGGCTGTAGCTGCATTCTCCAGGACGACAATGGCAAGCCAGTGCCCAAAGTAGCGGCCCCAGTTGCCACCACTGCGGGGGAATTTCTGTGAACTCGAAGAACCGGATCTTCCGAGCTGCTCTGATGGTTTTCGGCTTCTGGTGGCTCGTTTTTACCTTGATCGAGTTTGGCGGCTCGCCCCTATGGGTGATCCAAAATTGGGGGTATGTGTCCTACTCCCTGGGCTACTGGCTCGCTGGAACCCTTGGCGGATTTGGTGTTGGCGTATGGCTGATCTGGTACGAGCGCATCAAAGCAGTCAACAGGCTGTACAAGGGGCAGGGTGGCAACGCCGTCAACGGGATCTGGTCGACCCTCGGCCACGTTCCAATGCTGGCACCCGTCTCCAAGCGGGTAGACAAACAGTCGCAGCGTCTGCCAATTCAGAGCAAGGTCGTCCTCCATTGGATCGAGCAAAACAAGGAGGCCCATCCGGAACAGGTTGCTTTTTTCTTTGCTGTCTGGGACGTGTACTCAGCCCACAAAGAGCATCCGGCAACACACCGGAAGGGCGGCCATGCCAACCGCAGGTTGTGGCAGCATTGCCTCGCCGTAGCCGAGACGGCTCTCCAGGAAGCAGGCTCTTGGGCGTATGACGGTGTCTACTCGAAAAAGCGCGGCAAGGCCAAAAGGCTGATCGTCGCAAAGAGAAACCCTGAGTTCGTCTTCGATGCTGTTGATCCCCTCATTCCGGTTATCGCGCTCGCACACGACTTTGGAAAACTGGAAGCCTACAAGGTTGCTGACGACGGACTGATCGTTACCCGCGAGGACGGCTCAAGCACCGATCATGACGATGATCGCGTCTTCCATGATGCTCTGGGCGCACGGATGCTTGCCAGGCTACCAGAATACTGGAAGCTCAGCGCTCGCGATCGCCGCGCAATCAATCTAGTCATCGGGCATTACCACCATCCAAGCGCATTCCCAGTGGATGCCAACGGTCTCGCCATTGACGACCGGATGTGCGCGCTCATGGAATTCCTGATCTTTGTCGACAAGAAGACGGGTATGCAGGAGAGCGGCCGCGACATGATGGACGAAGAAAATGAGATCACCGAAGAGCAGTCAGAGTTGATCTACAAGGCCTTCGTCGGAATCATCACCGAGTTTGGTCGAGTCAACGGCACCGGGAACAAATCCTCAGATGCCTCGTTTAAGATCGCTCAGAAGCATGACGGCCTGATTGTTGTCAAGGAGCTCGAACTCCGTCGCCTGATCCTTGCAAGGATGGGCTGGTCGCTAGACGAAGGGGAATCGCGATACCGAGTAACAATGAACTTGCTGTACACGCTCGGCGAGAAGGGACTCCTGTACGACCGGCACAACGGCATCGATTTCGCCCGCTACCACCCAATGTACTCGGTGTCGTTCCGGAGCAGCAAGAATGGTCAGCACATCTCTACATGGGAACCCGTGATCATCTTCAAGCCGCTATCGACTACTCCGGAGTTCGCCGAATTGGGCGGTCTGCCGAACTTTGGTTCGCGAATGGTGGTCAACAAGCCGCTCTATACCCACAATCCAGGCATCCGTGATCCGGAAGTGCTTCGAGATCTTGTACGCCGGGCCTTCGGCGAAGATGTGGCTCGCAGCATCACGATCAGCGGGCGCAATGAAACGAAGAGCCAAACTAAGGCTCGCGAGGAGAAGGCTGCGGCACAAGCCGAAGGCTTAACCCAAACTGTGGCGCCGGCAACCACCTCCAGCAGCCCTGCAACCGCGGCAGAAGTGGCTCCGACACCGGCCCCATCCCCCGTTCCAGCACCTGCTGCGGCTCCTGCTCCGGCGGCTGCCGCTATTGCCCCTCAACAATCGGCGTTAGCCGCCGCGCCGATTGCCATCACCGCTCTGCCTCCGGGGAAGGATGAGGCAGACGGATCGGTTGACGAAGATGACATCCCCACCATTGGGGAACCCGGGCACGAAAGTTCCGACTTCTCATCGATTGATGGCGATGACATCCCGTCCCTCGAAGGCGAATTGCCATCGATCGATGGCCCTCAAACCCAGGAGGTGATCGATCCCTTCAGTGATTTGCTTCCGCCAAGCGACGGAAGCAGTGAAGCAATGGGTTCCATCTTCGATGGAGACGATGCTTTTGGAGATTTCCCTCCAGCAGCAGCTACTGCCAAGAATCGGGCTGAACCTGTCGCAACCCAGGAGACAGCTCCGATCCCGCCCGTCGCGGTTTCCCTCAAGCGCGAGAAACCCGTCGACGTGACCCCATTGGTGGTCGATCGGCCTGGAGTCTCAATTCCTGACCCTGACCTGCCAAATGTCAGGAAGCGACGCACCGCCGAAGACGAGGCCGCAGCACTCGCTGCGTTGTCCACCCTGGAGGCGATGTCTCATGCCCAAATTTTCGCAAGCAGGCCGTCGAAGAAGAAGACGATCAAAACTGTCGACACTGAGGCAGACATCGAGAACCTGAAGCGCTTGATTTCCACAAAGCAAATCCCCTTGTGCGGCAGTAAGGACGGATTCCACTACGTTCTCGCTTCCGACATCAGCAATGTGGCCACGAACATTAATATCCATGGGCTCATCAAGGCTGCAAAACTTCCAAATTTCGAGCCTGATCCTGGCAAGTTGATAGTGGGCATCCCGGAGTAAGCACGTGGATCAACCTCTGCGCAAACCTACAAATGCCCGGGATGAGATGCCCGAGATAGCGACGTTCATCGATTCTCTGCGTAAGACATTTGGCAAGGAGGACATTGACCAATGCGTGCGCAGAGGGCTTGCCGCCGGTACGTTCTGGGCGGTGGAGGGCGACTTTGTTGTTGGCAACCCACCAGAAGAGGCACTTCGAGAGCATGCCCGACGACGAAGGAAGCAAGAGCCCTCTACCGCTGATTAGGTTTCTTTGTAGTGCATCACCCTAGGTAAAATCAACCCAGGAGATACAAGGACATGGCCTACTACACCGCTGAAATCGACTTCCTCACCCGCTTCCTTACCAAGCGCGACTTCCGGGCTGAAATTTCGCCTGGCTCAGTGCCGGGTGAGTCCGCTACCATCATTCAAGTGCACGATGGCAAGGTGATTGATCCTGTCGACGCGCCCGAAGATATTGCAGCGGCTGCGCAACTCTTGTCTTTACTGCTTGACCTAGAAGACGGGATCATCACGAAGCCGGAGTTTGACAACTTTGGCGGCCCCCGTTGCCGTGACTTGGTGAAGAAGTCTGATCACTCCGCCGGGTCCGAATCCCCGAGAGATCTGATGCAAGCTCTTGCCAACAAGTTGGCCGGAGCCAGATTTCGGGTCTCCCAGAAGGGCACGCCTTTGGTAGTTGTTGGGAATCGCAGCATCTGCTGGTTTGGAACGCGGCGACTGTACCGCGTGTTCGACGACTACGGCAACTTCCAGGCCAACTTGAAGCAAACGAGACGCGATTTCAAATCCGAAGCTGACGTTCTTGGCTTCTTTGAGGCACAAGGCGTTTTCGTGTCTCGCTAACCTACATGCCCCGACGCCAAGCGCTCGGGGCATTTTCTTTGTGCGAGCTTGCTTCAAGCGCCTTTGTCGGCTGGACCTCTTGTAGACGGCGCGTGCGCACTGGCCAGTTCTCGCGCATGATCCTTGGCCTGTTGCAGCAGGCCGTCCTGCGCGCGGCGAAGTTCCTTGTCGAGCTGCTCGAGCTTGCCTTTCAGTGTAGCGACTTGCTCCAACGCTTCGGCACGCTGAATGCGGATCTGCGACTCCATTTGGCGGGCCTCGTCCCGCTCCTTGTTGATTCGCTCTGTCTCGACCTTCATCGAATCTCGCAAGCGATCCGTTTCCAGCATCAAGTGCTTCCTGGCCCCGTCCCAGGCCTCCGCCTGACGAGCCATGTCTGCGCGCATAGCTGCCATATCCGCCTCATGCCCCGCGCCCAGCCGTCGGACCTCTTCCGAGTGAGCGACATTCGATCGTTCCATTTCGTCGGAATGACCCTGACGCAGTCGCTCCACTTCAGCGCCATGACGTTCCTCTTGTGCAGCCATGTCCCGGCGAAGTCCTGCATTCGTCGCCGCCATCTCCCTACTATCCCTTGAAAGGTCGGCGTTCATTTGCTCGAGATCGACGCCTCGGTTCTGAGCGGACTGGAGTTGTTCCTGGATGTGCTGCAGTTCCTTCTGTGTGAGTTCAAGCTGGTGCTGTAGGGCGCTGGCATTTGCTTCAGCCGTCCTTGCGCGGCCCTCAGCAATGATCACCGAGTTCTGCGCGGCCTCGCGGTCGGACTTGAGCGTGTCGTGCGCCGCCTCGAGCGCCAAGTCCCAAAGGCTCACTGACAAATCAATTACCGCTTCAGGGATGCCTGGCCGGCCGCGCTCAGCCGCGAGCTTCATCCCAAGATCTGCCCACCACCCCCGCATCTCGTCGCTCACCAGGTTAGGGGAGACCTTTATCCCGGTTGCCTCAAAGATCCTCTCTCTGATGAGGGCTTGAGTGGGCTGCTCACCGGCCTTGAGCAGGCGATCGGCATGCAGCCTCACCAATTCCCTTGACCCCTGTTTCTTTTCGTTGTCAACGTTCATTGCACGTCCTTAGGATGAGCGCTCTGGTTCTTGCCATTGCGATCATTCTTCCAGCCAAGTTTTAGATGTGGCGGGCGATTATGTCACCGTGACAGGGCGACGGGGCGCACCAGCACCTCAGGGCCAGTTCAGCGCAGGATCTGGACTCCACTGACTACCCTACGATCTGCGCTTAATCACCGCTAGACATCCGCCGGCGCCAGGCTGATTACTTTCTGCTTGATGTTTCCCTGACGTGCCGCTGCGATGAGGCCCTGCGTCCCGCTGTCTTGCCCGTCGTCAAAGGCAACCAAGTGCGTGCCGTACCAACACACCTCGAGATTCCTGAGCAGATCGGCTTCACGGCCAAAGCGACGCCTATCCGCAGGGTACTGAACATAAGCAATGCCACGGTTCTCAGCCCACGTTTCGGCGAGTTTGCCGGCGCCGTCCTCGCCGGTGCTAACGATCATGACGTTCTGAAGATCGGACCGTCTGGACACGGTGTAATCCAAGGTCTCAGTGAGCAGCCCTCGGTCGGCGAAGGTAGGGACGCCGGAAACGATGCACCGCGCCATCCTCGGATTCCTTTTTTGAAGCCAGATGCCCGGTAGAAGGCAGTTGGCTGGAGCATCACTGAAAAGTGGCCATATCTGCTCATCGCTGTACCCAGCCAATCCGCAGCCGATACGAGATACCCGAAACAGCAGATCTGGACGGCCTGCCGCGAACTCCTTGAACTGCTCGACGTGCCGGGCGATCTCGTCGATCGGGAGCGTCTCGATTCGCTCGTCCCGGGTTGGGATGCCGAAAGAGTCCCCTTGAAGTCCGAACGCCGTTCCTTCTTGAGCTCCGAAATGCCTGGCCGCCAAGAGCGCGGCGCCTTTGGCATGGCGGCCGGCCTTGTTTGCCCCGAACACAAAAATCATCTTGTTCTCCAGAGATTGCACCGATCCGACCCCGCGTCTGACGGGCGTGCCGGCACCAAGTACGTTTCGTAACGACTTTTCGAGGATGATAGCATTTTACGCTACTTACTCACTATGATAACTTTCGTACTATTCTGCCGCACAATTCGTGATAACTGCTTATTATCAGGAATCATGTGGCCTAGGTTGCGAAAAGCCGACTTTCAAAACGTGTCTCGATGATTTGCTTTTTCCTCAGTGAGAACAGGTGTAATCATTTATAATCAAGTCCTTAGCCAGCTATTACTTGACCTCAACATCAAGCCATGTCGGTTATGATTGCGAGGATTCGGCTATCGCTGGCCGCAGCGTGAGAAACGAAGGAGTCGGAGATGCAGGGTCTCTCGGTAGGTTCGCCGCGGTCATGAGCGGCAAGGTTTCCGGCCTCTCGCTAATGCGCCCCGACCGGATGGCACCGTCAGAATTCAAGTCCATGCTCGTGGGCAAGGGCTGGCGTATGGCGGACGTAGCGTGCCGCTGGGGGATCAAGCCGGAAACGCTGAGCCGGCTGGTCGCCGACCCTAGCCGCGATACCAAATGGGACGACTTGGCACGCGCGCTGCCCCGGCTATCACGTGCCGAAAGAGCAGCAGCAACGGCTGCTCGGCGGGCCTTGGCGCCGCCAAAGAAGCGCTCACGGAATCTGCCTGAAAAGGCCACGCTGGCACCCGTGCTGGAACCCCCGGCGCGTACCGGGAACCCTATAGCTGACCTGGATGCGGAGTTTGCGCCACCTCAGCGGCAGAATGGCCTCCGCTACCACGGGTACGTAACGGAAAATGACGAATTGATCGCAGCCGAGGACGTGGGTGAGTTCGCCAGCGCCGGCGACCACCTATATGTCAAGGAAGTCCGCCTCGGCGCATATGCGGACGGTGCGGTGCGCGAGGAATACCTGGCGGAGACTGAATCTGGGGAGACCCTTTGGCTCACGCCGGAAGAAATGGATCAGTGGATGGTGGCTTCCGGCCGCTCCAGGCCCACCTGACAGGGGGATAAATGGCTGAACAAGAAAATGATGATCACGTGGTCGTTCCCGCTGAGAGTCGGTTGGTTGCCGACGAGCTTGTTGACGACGTGACCGAGCCAAATGATGATTGCCCAGTCGTTCCCGCTGAGGTCGTTCGCACTGAGATCGTTCGCACTGAGATCGTTTGCACTGAGATCGTTCCCGCTGAGAGTCGGTTGGTTGTCGGCGATCCCGCTGACGACCTGGCGGTGATGATTGAGCGTTTTGTTCGTGCATGTGGCGCTGTTGATCGGCCGCGGCCTCTCGCAAGCGCCCAAACGGATATAGCAGCCGTCCGCTCATGGCTGCGCCGATATCGCGACTCTCCCAAAACCCTTCGCGCAATGCGTAAGGAGGCCGAGCGCTTCCTTCTCTGGGTTCTCCTAGAGAAGCGGTCTTCGCTGGCGGGCCTCTCGGTGGACGCCATCGAGGACTACAAGGATTTCGTGGCGAACCCCCTCCCCCTCTCCCGCTGGGTTTCCACGGTCAAGTGGCCCCGAAGCCACCCGAATTGGCGCCCGTTTGCCGGCGCCCTCAGTAGTACGTCGCAGCGCTATGCGCATACCGCGATCGGTAGCTTGTTCCGTTGGCTGCACGAGACCCGATACCTGAACGGTAACCCGGTTGCCCATGTAAAGAAGCCGCGGTCGATCAAGAATGCCAAGCTGACACGATTCCTGTCGCGCGATGCCATAGGGCTCGCGTTTGAAGCTGCCGCGATGGGTGACTCGCCAAGGAAAGTCGCTCGTGACCGCTTCATGCTCAGTCTGTTCTACCTGACCGGATTGCGCACGTTCGAAGGCACTGCTGCCAACATGCGCGACATCTATGTGGGCGACACTGGAAAGCGCTGGCTTCCCGTGCTGGGGAAAGGGAACAAGGTTCGGGAAGTGCCAATCTCGGAGGAGCTCTACCGGGATCTTCAAGAATACCGACTGGCCTTCGGCCTCCCGGCGGACGTGCGATCGACAGAGGACACACCCCTCATTCTGGCCTCAAACGGCCGAATCCGCCGCGCGTCGGACAGCACCGTGCTGAAGTCCATATCAGCCATTATGGCCCGCGCTGCTGGTCTAGCCGAGGAGCGAGGTATGCCCGGCCAGGCCACCAGGATCAAGGAGGCGACGACGCATTGGCTGCGTCATAGCTGCTTCAGCCACCTGGCCAAAGCGACTGGGGACCTCGTGCTTGTGCAAGGGCTGGCTGGCCATTCGACAATCAAGACGACCAGCATCTACCTGCATTCAGACGAAGATCAGATGCATTCGGATGTCAGTTCTGCGCTCACAAAGCCGACCCGGTAGGTTGCCGCCTGCTATATGGTAGAGCGTCGTTTTTTGGCTCAAGACCATATAGTATTAGCTTAGTTTTCTTGCCTCGTTACCGTCTAGCCCCTAGAATTGGCCGGAATTGATTTTTTCTACGGCTCATGCTTAGAGGGTTTGCCAATGACGAGTACGGAAGTTGAGATCGACCCATACCCCTACACCGACTTCGCGGGCCTGGCATTTCCGCCTCAGTTTGCGGCCGACGCCCTGAGGATCAGCGCGCAAACACTCAAGATCATCGAGCGTGACAACGGACTGAAGATTTCTCGCATCGCACGCGGTTCGGTAGAGGTAAGAAGCTACTCCCTCCACGACATTTTTCAGATCGCCCGCATTCGACGTGAAAGCAAGCACATCAAGGGATTCCCGCGGCCGATCACCATTTCCGTGTTCGTGCCGAAGGGAGGCACCGCGAAGACGACGACGACATGCAATCTCGCTATCCAGTTCTCCCTAATGGGCCTGAAGGTATTGGTCATCGACAATGACCAACAGGCCGATGTTTCCACGATGATGGGATACGACCCGGACCTCACACCGGAAGAACTGATTGAGATTGGGATTCCCGGGGATCGGGCTATCAATGGTCACGTCGGCAACCTGATGCGTGTGGGCAACTTTTACAAGCCCATGACGCTCGATGAAGTCGTCAAGAAACCGTTTGGCGAGTTCGGGCCTCATCTGATTCCGGCTGAGGACTCCCTCGACGACATGGATTCGGCCCTGCGCAGCGCCAATGGCTCGGATTTCCGCTATTCGTTGTTCTTTGAACAGGCTCGATCGGGTGCCATGGAGCACTGCAACCTCTCAGACTATGACGTGATCATCATGGACAACGCGCCGGCGGGCTCCCTGTTGTCTCGCAACTCGATGGTCGCGGCGGATTTCCTCGTCTGTCCGATTCGGATGGACAAGTTCTCGTTCCGAGCCCTGTCTCGACTGGCGTACAGGCTCAGTGAGTTCGCCAAGGACTTCAAGCGGGCTCCGGAGATAGTTGCGATACCGACCATGTACGTTCGAAACCGGCCGCGCATCGAGAGGAACATGGCCAACCTGGTCAGTCTATTTCCTGGCAAGGTCACCGAAAGTCGCCTTTACCTTTCCGAGGACTACTCCAAGAGCTTGGAAGACGGCATCCCCCTCTCCCTGTGGCGACAGGGCACAGAAAATTCCCTTGGCGCAATGCGCGAAGTCTTCGATGAATTCGTGACTCGCATCCGCGCTGCGACGGAGATCACGAAATGAAGCAATCACGACGGCTTGGCGAAGACCCGAGAGCACTCTCGTCCGGCGAGGGGCAACCGGCACACATCCAAGGCGTTCGCGTGCACGAAGTCCCGGCCGCGAATATTGACAAGCCGATGTCGGAGATCCTGCGTGAAAAGGGCATCATCGTCGACGGCGAATCCGGGAGCGGGCCACAGCCCCTACCCTCCCCCAATGGCGTCAAGACGGTCGACCATCCAGATGGGATTGCCACGGCCGTCGAGGTCTCCGCACCCCTTGCGCCACCTTCGGCAGGGGGTGCATTAGGGGTTGTACCCCCCTCCCCGCCCCTTGTGAAGGCTCTCGAGGCCGCCATCCTGATTTCGCTCGGTCTAATTGACCCGAGCCCGTATCAGCCTCGAATCATCTTCAACGAAGAGGCACTCGCATCACTGGCCGATACGATCCAAGATGCCGGCCTCAATAACCCAATCATCGTCCGACGCAAACCTGACGGGCGATATGAACTGATCGCCGGCGAGCGCCGGCTCCGTGCCTTCCAACTCCTCCGCAAGCCGGAGATAGCAGCGTTCGTTCGCCAACTTGGCGATGCAGACGCTGCGATCATGGCGACGACCGACAACGACGCCCGAGAGGATCTGGCGGACTTCGAGCGTGGTCGAAGCTACAAGAGGCTGCTCGATGACAAGGTTGTCCAGAGCCAGATGGAGCTCGCACGTCGCGTCGGCCGCAGCATGGCCACAGTTAGCCGCTGCCTCGCTTACTTCAAGCTCCCCGCAGAAGTGCTGGACATGCTCAATGAGAGCCCGCTCCTGATCGGTACGAAAGTTGTCGCCGATCTGGTGTCGTTCGCTGAGGAGGGTTACAAGCAGCAGGTTATTGAGGCGGTATCGAAGGTTCGTGATAGCAAGTTGTCCCAGGAGAACGCGCTGAACTGGCTCAAAGCCGAGGTGCGTCGAATCAAGAACCCTGGTTCGACGCCCGTTCCTCGTCGCTTGCATGTAGCGGGGAAGTCCGTCGCAGAAGTAAAGGTCGATGGGCGGAAGGTCATCCTGCAGTGCCCCAAGGACATCAACCCCGAGAATTTGCTCAGTACCATTGAGAAGGTGTTGGCGACGGCAGATTTGGCGTCTCTGATCCCCGCAGCTGACTGACTCTTTTTTTTCACCGTGAAAACCCGCCTCGAGGCGGGTTTTTTTACGCCCACCTAATGCCGCGCGACCGTTTTCACCGTGAAAAGACCGCGCTCGCTACGGGCAGTGCGATGCGCCGGTGGACGCGGCTCGATTTTTCCCAATCCAGGCAGGCAGGCCCACCCTACACCACGATGCAGTCGCGGCCCCGCTGCGATCAAATCAAAGTACACACTGCGGAGTGCTTAGTGCGCACTGCGCAGTATGTACTGCGCACTGCCCACCGCTCACTCCGCAGTGGATAGCGAGTAGTGCGCTTAGCTTTTCACGGTGAAAACGTAATCGGGCAACTCCCTGGGCTTTTCACCGTGAAAAGTCCTGGGACGATCCTTGCGCAACTGACGTGCAAGCCCAGGCAACCCATCGGGAAATCAAGTTTTCACTGTGAAAACTGAATTCCGCATCTCCGTCTCTGCCAACTATGTGGCACCAAGACTCTAGACACTTTCAATCAGTATCTCTCTGCACGAGCCATTTTCACGGTGAAAACTTCAAGCCATCCGACTCATGGTCGCCCAGCTCACAACCCAACTATCGAAGCACTGAAAGACCCCAAGCTTCCTTCGTGCTCACCAGGTCCGACGATTTCACCGTGAAAACAATGAATCTCACCAAAAACTTAGCTAGACAGCTTTTCACGGTGAAAAGTCGACAGCCAAATCCAGGAGGCATTCAGAAAATTCGCAGATTTGCTTAGTGAGCCCGAGACCGCCGTTTTCACCGTGAAAATCGACTCAATGCGTGTTGCAAGATGAGGTAGCACATTTTTCACCGTGAAAACATGCACGGAAACCGTGCGGTGACCTCGTGATCGTCACCAGCCCGCCAATCCGGCTCTTGCGCGCGAATAGGCTTCTGTAATCTAATTCATACGACGTATCTATACGTGTCGCGTATTGATTGGTAGCCAGTTGTATTGGCGGATACAAAGTGCTGTGTGCCATATCCGGTTACCAAGGCAATCCGCAAGTTTGTCTCGGCCATACCTCAATCAACTGGAGATCCACACCATGTCCATCGCTCTGATCATCAAAACCGGTGAAGGCGCCCTGTACCCCAATCACGACAAGCGTTCGGAGAAAGATCCGGCCCTGGTCGGCTTCCTCGAAATCCCGCTCGACGAGCAGAAGAAGAACAAGCTGCGCCTCGACATCGCAGTTTGGCTGAAGAACAACGGCAAAGACTTCTACTCGCTGTCAGTCGGCGGTATCCCGGCCACGCTCTTCAAGGAAGAAAAGAAGAAAACGGCAACGTCTCCGGACTACGCCGGCAGCTTCGGTATCGGCCGTGAAATGCGCATCGCAGGATGGCGAAAGACGAGTGAAGGGGGCAAGCCTTACATCAGCATCGCCGTGACTGAGAAGACCAACAGTCAGGCCGATCAAGCTCCTGCCGACGATCAAGTGCCCACTCCGCCGCAAGGTAACCAGCCGCCAGCAGGACAACCGACCGGTCAAGCGGAAGGCGTCCCCGGCTTCGACTTCATCTAAACCCACCCACACCCCACTTTTCGTGGGGTGTTTTTTTTGCCACATTTTTGCCTCCTTTTTGACTCATTGCAAAATGCCGTGATCCGTATAATCACGCGTCGTGGAATCCCAAAATCGCGCGTGAACTTACATCTGGGCAGACTTTGGTCTGTAAATCGGGACTGTGGCTGACGGCAAAGCATCAAAGAAGATTCGAGGCATCACTCCTAGGAAGATGGCAATCGCCGTCGGAGTCCTATCCAGCCTCGTCTTGACAGGATTGGCCACCTACGAGGTGGCGGACATTCGTGATCGCGCCTATCAAGAGGCTCGAGGAAACCTTTTAGTCTTCTCATCGGCTCTCTCCAAGCAAGTTAGCGACATTGTCAAAAGCCAGAGGATCGTGGTCAGGGAAGTTGCACGCACAATTCTTGATGATGCCGGCGACTACACCGTTCAGGACAAGGTCAAGCTGACTCGGACGATTACTGGCCAAACAGGCGTCGACAATCTCTTCCTCTATGACCTGTCAGGCAAGCTGCTGATCGACTCGTCCCCCCAACGACCTAGCTCTCCTCCGTTTGCGCCGAGCCTGCCCCTCCTTTCTTCATCGAAAGGGCTCATCTTTGAAGGCCGAGTACCATCGTCACCATCCCATCTGGCCGCTTCCGAACTGATTCTTAGCCAAGACGGACGGTATCGCTGGCTCGCGACCACGTGGCTGGATTTTTCTGGATTCGAACAGACTGTTCACGCGGTCACAGCAGGCGGTGGCTACAAGGTTGCTCTTCTCGCCGATGACGGACGACTCCTCATGTCGTTCCCTTCTGGGGCAACCTTCGACATGGACCACCTTCGCCAAGAGGTGGTCGATTCATGGGGGAAGGGGGTCAGTGCCGTTCCTATACATGATTCCTCCGCAACAGGAGAGGCAACGGAGAAGCTTGTCGGTCAAATAGACGGGGCGCCCCTAGTGCTGCGCGTCTCTGTGAGCGATGAGTTCATCGATACCGGCTGGACTAGAGCCGCGTGGATATTGACCAGCTTTGCCGCCGCAGGCCTAGCCGTCATCTGGCTGTTGGTGGGTGTTGTCTTGCGACAAATAAGATTTTTGATGCGAGTCGCGGATCGCTCCGAGAGGGGGGAGGCAAAGTTAATTGAGATCCTCTCCAGATTGCGCGATGGAGTAATTGCAACAGATCTCGACGGACGAGTCCTTTTTGTAAACAGCCAGGCCTACGTCCAGTTGGAAGCATCTTCGAAGTTCGACTTGATCGATCAGCAGGTGCAGTCGATGCTTCCAATCTCAATGCGTCCCATGTTCTCAGCGCTAATCGCTGGGCCTGCAATCACCGACAGAACGTTCAACTGGGAAGGACGATTCGAGACCCTCCGCGGCAATGGATTCGAATCAGAGGTCAGAGCTTTCATCACGGGACTTGCGGGGTCTGACGCCGCAGTTATCACGATTCACGACGCTACACATCAGAAGGTCCATGAGGCTCGCCTAGTTGCTGCGGCCACCATAGACCCAGTTACCAAGTTGCCGAATATGCTCGCGTTTCGTGATCGGCTATCTGAACTTTTGGTATCGACTAGCGAGCATGAGGAGACCTGCCATGCCGTCTTGGCATTGCAACTCACGCTGCCCAGCGGGTCTCCGTTGGGTGACAGCGTTCAGCCATTGGCCGCTGATCGACTGCTTTCGATCACGCGTGATGCGGATTCACTAGCTTCTGATGGCGGAGGGCGCTTCTACATCTTAGCTCGAGATGTTGCTGAGCCAGTAGACGTTGCCGGAATCGCTCGGCGCATTGGGGCCGCTTACGAGGCACCGATCACCGTCGGCGGAGCTAGGATAAGTATGTGCCCGCGCATTGGCATTGCACTGATCCCCTTTGACGGCGAGGACGAGGCGACCTTGCTTGCCACTGCGCAAACGGCTGCCGCCTCACTCGACTCAAACTCTCTGTTCCGCTTCGCAAATGATGCGGTCTCTCGGCAACTCGCTCGATTTCATGATCAGGCAGACAGGCTTGCCGAAGCACTTCGCAGTGGGCACCTCTTCCTTCGATACAACCCCCTCGTCGACATCAAAACCGGAACGCGCATAGGCGCTGTGGCAGTTCCCCACGTCAACCTCACGGACCGAGTCGTCCACCTTGAACGGTTGTCGTCAATAGTGGAAGAGGCTCAGATTTCATCTCTGGCAGATGCGTGCGTCTTGGACGCAGTACTCGGTGACTTGGACAAGCAACCTGGTACGTCAGTAGGACGGCTCTTGGTGCCAGTCCAACGTGATCACTTCGTCTCATGGGGATTTGTCGATCACATCAAGGAGATCCTTCCAGTAGATCGCACCTACGGAGGTCTTGCATTCTTCGTTTCGGAGCTGCTGCCTGCAAAAAGAAGTTCAGATGCCAAGGCCACCGTCTCGGCACTGAGCGAGATGGGCATAGAAACCTATCTTGCCGACGTTGGTGCGGGGTTGGCTTCATTAACGGAGATCGTATCGCTAGGAGTTGCCGGAGTCATTGTGGACCGGTCAGTGATCAAGTCCAGCAATGTTGAAGACGCTGCATTTGCTTTCTTGACCGCGCTTACTTCCGCCACCTCTGCCCTAGGAATGCGCGTATTCGCGACTGGTGTAGAAGATGCTGATGTCGAAAGGATGCTCGCCAATATGGGGATTGCCGGCGCTACCGGCCCGCTCTATGGGAAAGCACTTGTTCTGGGCGAGCTTGCTTCCGGATCGGCACGCAGCGATGGTGAAATCTGAAATTGCTCATCTAGATACATAACACGTATAATGAATCTAAGTGTTTCAATTTCACCTAGGCACATGGGTGCTCGAAGCTTAGCGGAGGAGTGAGATTTTTTATGGGTCGCAGACGGGGAACTGACAAGAAGGGCACGGGAGGTGTCTTCATGCCCCTCGTCTATGTTGGGGTTGTGATCACGACGTTGGTCTGTGGCTCTGTTGCCTACGAGATCCATGATGCTCGCCAACAGGCCATGGACGACGTTCAACGGGATCTCAAGGTTCTTTCGTCCGCATCAGCCTCACAAGTGAAGAGCTTCATGGACTCAGTGTCCGACGTTCTGACCTCTGCGGCGCAGATCAGTGCACCGGTACTTGAAGCAGGGTCGAGTCGTGCAGACAATTCGCTGACTCAGCTTCGCGCTGTCCAGACCGGAACCCCTGTTTCCGCGCTGATCGTTGTTGGTCGGGCTGGGGTTCCCGTGTTGCACACATACGCCGATCCTGTTCCAGCATCTTTCCTGGCTGGCCAGCTAGCCACAAAAGAATTACAGGTGGCGGCCCACGACAAGACCATTCTTCTCGGTCCGTTGCGCTCAGACATTGATGGTGGAGTATGGGTATTTGCTGCAAGACGAATCTCAAGCCAATCAGGCCAGTTTTTGGGTGCAGTCCTCACGCCATTGAACATTGCAACAATGGCCTTCGTCGGTCAGGAGGCAATTAAGAAGAAGGGTGTGGTAGTGGCAGTCATCGGGATCGAGAGTGGGGCACTGCTCGCACGATTCCCGGACCCTGGCGCATTGCGCTACTTGAAGACCTATTCTGACGACAAAGTTACCATTGAGGCTTCGAGCCGGAAATCCGGGGTGATTTCGGCAATCAGCGCTGTCGACGGCGTCAAGCGGTTGATGGTTTTCGACCGTGTCGGTGACTATCCAATCACCACGATCACAGCTATGGACGAGAGTGACATCAGTGCTCGCTGGCACATTGATGCGCTCCGGATCTCGCTAATCGGCTACTTGTCGCTAACGGTAGTAGTCCTTCTCCTGGTCATCATCCATCGTCAACTCCGACAGCTTGCCACCCGAACAGAGGATGTGGCTGAGAGCGAGCAGCGGTTCGACCGCGTGATCCAGCAACTGACGGATGGGCTCTATGTACGGGACAAGAATGGACTCATTCTGGTTGCGAACAAACAGTTCGCAAGGTTCTTCGGCGTCTCCAGCGAGAGGGAGCTGGTCGGCAGCCATATCTCCGATCTGAATCCCCATGCCTCCGCGGAGTTGCTGATGCAACTAAATGACGAGGTACTTAGTGCCCGCGGCAAGCCCTACACCATTGAGCTGGAAACACAATGTCCGAATGGGTCCGCAATTCCCATTGAGTACACGCTGAGCGCTGTCGAAATTTCTGGCGAACAGTTCATCCTCGGCCAGATGAGGGACATCAGTGCTCGCCGGATCTATGAGAACCAGCTTGTCAAGCAAGCAACATTTGACGAGATTACCGGGCTTCCGAATCGCAGGGTGTACATCGATAGGTTGTCCAATGCTCTCCACCGGTCAAAGCGCGACGGCGTGAATTCCGCCGTCATGTTTGTAGATCTCGATCACTTCAAGCGCGTCAACGACACACTCGGCCACCCGGTTGGCGATCAGTTATTGATTGCGGCATCTCGGAGGCTCTCTGCGCTCATCCTGGAGGGAGATACGGTCGCACGGTTTGGCGGTGATGAGTTCGTCTTGCTCCTGCCCGAGTTCAAGTCGCCGCTTGAGTGTCGTGTGCTCGCGGAGCGTGTTGTGGAAGCATTTAGAGTACCCTTCGAGCTCGCTGGAAGGTCCATTTCTGTCACAGCTTCCGTTGGTGTTGCAGTTTCCCCAGAAGATGGCACTGAGGCCGACGTCCTCCTACAACATGCAGACACTGCAATGTACGAGGCGAAATCGGGGGGGCGTAACGACTTCTGCTTCTTCAATCAGGAGATGAATGCTCGCGTCCATGAGATGCTCCAGATCGATGAGGAGATTCGGCTGGCGCTGGCTCGGAGCGAAATTAGCGTCGTATATCAGCCGATCATCGATCCACAGAGCGGTAAGGTCGTGAAAGCGGAAGCCCTAGCCAGGTGGTTCAGTAGGAAGCTCGGGCAAGTTCCACCTGACAAGTTCATCCCTGCGGCTGAAGAGAACGGCTTAATTACGCAGATCGGCGACTGGGTTCTTCACGAAGCGTGTAAGAATGCCGCGGCTTGGGCGCGGGAATTGCGGCAGCCAATCACAGTCAGCGTGAATGTGAGCGCAAAGCAGTTCGACGATCCTACCTTTGTCGATTCGGTCTTTGCTGCCCTCGAAGCATCCAGTCTCCCAGCTCACCTGCTGGAACTCGAGATCACCGAGCGTATCCTGATCTCTGAGGACGAGACCTCGCTAGAGACAATCAGCGCTCTGCGAGAGATTGGTGTTGGGCTTTCCTTGGATGACTTCGGAACCGGGTATTCATCGTTGAGTTACCTCACGAAGTTCCCTCTCAACACGATCAAGATCGATCGGGCCTTTGTGCGTGATCTCGATCATGACGAACAGACGCAGAACCTCACACGGGCAATAATCGCATTGGCAAAGAGCCTTGATCTGAAGCTGGTTGCTGAAGGTGTGGAGACACGGGAGCAGGCCGATAAACTCATCCTCTTCGGGTGTGAGTACCTCCAGGGGTATTACTTTGGTCGCCCCATGTCCTCAGCCGACTTGCTGGCACTTGGCAATATGTAGTGCCCTGCCTCGACCGCGGTCGCCGTGTGGAAATGTGCCATGCTCAGTGCTATTGCGGTTGAAGCGGATCTAGAGAAACAGTCTGGCGCCCTGGACGTCATTCTTTCCGTTGGACTCCAATGAAATGTGCCATCGTCAGTGGTAGCTTGGTGTGGGTAGTTTGCCTTTCCGAGTCTGCCTCGCGTCCAGGCTGAATGCGATAGCACATGGTGCCCATCAACGACTCCTCTTCGACTTTCACCAGGCGCAGTCTGTCTGTCGTCGCAATATTCGCCTGAATACGCGCAAACACGTGCAGGCGTGATCCCGCTGTTTTGTCCCATCAGTAGGACGGCTCGACTTTCCACGGTACAGCGAAGTGCTGGAGCCCCTGATCCCGAAGCGCTTAATGTGCCACCCCTAGTGCATTTTGATCGTTTAGCTCCAATCGGCGTTTCCGTACGTGCCCTCTTGGCAAATGTGCCATCGTTAGGGGGCAGAGACGATTCCTGGTGAAATGTGCCATGGCTAGAGAGCAGTTCTCTGCACTCACCAGTTGACGCTTGCCGAGGTTTGTGACGGCTACCTCTCCCTGCGGCGAAATGTGCCATCGCTAGTGATCAAAGCCTTCTCGATTGGACGGTGATGGTTGGCTGCGCCTCGCTCGGCACCAGGGAAATGTGCCAACTTTAGAGGTGGTGCGACGGGCCAGATGCGCAAATGTGCCATCGCTAGTGTGATTTCTGCTCTAGACACCCCTCAACAATGGGTTTTCACCGTGAAAAGTGCCTTTTTAGGCGAAAGGATAACTCGCCACCTATTTTGTTTTCACGGTGAAAACAAAATAAATCCGCCTGTATTGCATATCCATGTTATCCGCCCTCAAATTTCCTCTGGCCACGTGCGATATCCCCAGTTGGCACCCCACGAAGTGATAGGCACCCGTACCCCAACTGTATAGCTGGGGCAAATGTGCCATCGTTAGTGATGTTAGGGGTGCCCGATCCCTCAAATGTGCCACCGTTAGAGGGTCTGCCGACGTTTGGCGGCCCTGAAACCGGTCTATGAGTGGGATTTCCCCGAAATGTGCCACGGCCAGGGTACTTAGGATTTCCCAGTACACGTGGAGCCTGAAGATGTTGGTGCCGCTTTGAGGCTGAAATGTGCCATGGTCAGTGCGACTCCTGACGACGGAAGCCACTTTATCCACAAGCCTCGCGGGCCTCCGACGCCTTACACGGCAAGGGTTTGAGCGGAATGTGCCATGGCTAGAGCAAGTTCCGCCCTAATGATGGCACATTCCCGACGGCACTCTGGCGATGGCACAGCGGAACACTAAAGATGGAACCGTCCCCTAAGCCTGGCACATCTCCGTTCTAGCTTAGGCACTGGTAGCCCCAACTGAGGCACGTGAATACACGAGCGGCGGCACAAGAGAGTGACTTAACTATATGATTTTATTGGAGAAAATGGGGTGACCAAGGTTTGTTTTAAGGTTAACAAAAAAGCAACAAGCGTGGTCTTGTAAACGTTGAACCCCGAAAACCGCGCTATCCCCTCGCCGACACGAAATTGACCAGTCCCTAAAGATGGAACATTTGGCCACTAGAAGTGGCACGCAGTTTACGTTGACCTGATGGGATGTATACCCTTAATGTGCCATATCGGAATACAACGGCACATTACGATGGCGAAGGACCCCAAGGCTCCGGCTTCAAGCACAACGTCGTTCGACTTGGCTCACGCCGGTGCGGAAGCTCCAGTTCGGAAGAAGCGAGCCCCACGCTCAGGAGTTGCTGGGGCTGTTAAGCCCAAAGGCAAATCGGGCAAGGTCGTGGTGGTCAAGGAACAACCCCCAACGACGCCCCTCGAATTGCGCAAGGCAGTTGAGGCTATCACAATCCGAAACATGTCGTCTTCGGGCGAGATAACCTTCCTCCAGCGCAAAGCGTACAACGCAATGCTCCAGATTGCTCAGAAGAACCGGACAAGTGATGAAATCACTTTCGAAGTACCGATCTCTGAGTTCGAGGACTTGGTTGGCCACACGACATCGAATAGTCGCGAGTATCTGAAGAACATGGCGCGACAACTTGCATCGATCCAGGTCGAGTTCGATTTCAAAGGAGAATCTCCAGGACGAAAGACCGGAAAGAACGGTGGGTGGGGTGTTGCCAATATGGTGGCGGAGGTATACATCTCCGACGACGGACAGAACATCAGGTTCTCGTTTCCCCCTGATCTTGCAAAGCGCCTCCTCGATCCCGAGATGTACAACCGGATCGACATGCGGATGCAGAATCTTTTCACTAGCTACTCCGCCCTCACACTGTTCGAGACTGTCAGTCGCTACTACGGCTTCTCCCAGAAAGAAACCTTCCGCGAGCATTGGACTGCTTGGAGCGTAATCCTGTCTGGGTCTAACACCCCTCACACACAGTTTCGTGATTTCAACAAGATGCTCACAAGAGCGATTGACCAGGTCAATGCTCACGAGACCCGATTCAAGATTGTCCTGCATCTCTCCAAGCGTGGCCGGAAGATGGACAAGCTCTGGTTTGTTCTTGAGGACCAGCAGCAAGCCCAGTTGCCACTAGGTGGATCGCCAACGATCGTGAGCGACGAACTCATGACAAGACTGCGCGGCTTCGGACTAAAGGACGAGGAAATCACTGCCGCAGCAATGCAGCTCGACGAGGAGTACCTCCTCGCTCAAGCGGACTATACGGACAAGCGAATCAAGAAAAAGACCGGCGACCCAGTCGCGAGTCCCAAAGCCTTTTTCATGTCGGCCGTGGACAAGAACTATGCTGATGCTCCGCGGAGGCCCCCGAGAACGTCAGTCGAACCGCCTGCCCAGCTAAGCAACACTTCCGCACCTAAGCCAGATGCAAAGCAGGCCTTGTCCTCAATGAAGAATGCCTGGAGAAGAGCGAAGCGAGAAGAGATCCGGGAACGGTTTCACGCCCAAAGTGAGGAGAAAAAGAAGGAGATCATTGCCGGCATCGAAGACCATCTCCGCAAGCAAACCGTTGCATGGCAGCAGTACACGAAGAATGGGATCACGAAGGTCGTTGAGAGCAGCATCATTGATCTGATCCTCGAGAAAAACTGTCCGGAGCCAACTGCCGAGGAGCTTTTGCAATTCGCGCTGGAGACCGGTAGCCTGATGGCACCAGCCCCTACGCCTCCCATTGACCGGTGATCAACCGGAGAATGCTGGTTCGCGCTCGTGCTGGTGGTAGTTTCGCGGCTGGCCGCTACCATTTGATTGGACGTTCAGGAGCATTTCTGCTTGCTTCTGAACAATGGTGAGGAGTGCCTCGGAGCTCAGGAATGGGTCATTCTTCAGCATCTGACGCATAAGCAAAGTGCAAAGGGAGTACGAATCGCCGGCCATAATCGGCACCCCGCGGACGTTCTTTCCTTTGCAGTTGACGGACAAATACAGCTTCCCAGGTTGGTTTTCGAGGGTAAACCACTTCTCGTTGTTTGCTCCGTGTCCTTTGCCTTCAAACTTTGGCAGCCACTGCATTAGCGTAGCCAGGACGAGCGGGAGTTCGCGGCTCGAGAGTTGGATGGCAACCTTGTCCTTCCAGTCGTACTGTCGCTGTCCTTTCGAATCAGCGGCCTCAATTCGCACCGTCTCCAGGCCGGAGCGAGTCAGGTCAGCAGAGAAGCAAGCCGCTGCCTTGCCGCCATAGATGTGGTGGCTCAAGTAGTCCTTGCCTTGCTGGGGTTGTTCCTCGCCATACGAAGAGTCGCTCTCCTCTTGATACGCCCTCTGAGCCTCGAAGCCAGCATTTGACTGCTGGGGGCGCTGCTGCGGAGGTGGCTGCCTGTTTTGCTGCCGAGCACGATCATCAACTCGCTGATCTCGGCGAGGAGCCTGGCGGGCCTGATCAGGCTGACCAGGACGCTCCTCGTTTTGCTTCCGGCCGTTCCCTTGATTGCCCTGTTCGCCCGCTGCGTTTCCTGCTGCTTCCTGCTGGAGGAACTCGGCGAGAGTCAGTCGAATGTAGCGAGAGTCGTCTCCGTCCTGACCACAGTCATCCCATAGCTTGAGCCGGCGCGCAAACTGCGATCCTTCGCGTTTCCCGATCTCCACCAGGATCTTCAGTGACGGAATCATCATATTCCGCCTTTGCAGACGATCTTTCAGCACGGGCGTCACCGTGAAGAAGATCCCCCTCAGATAGTTGAGTGCGCGCTCATTACCCTGGTCGGTCGCTGGGATGGCCTGGGTGATGAAGTCGCCTTCAAGATCGTAAACACCCATGAGCGTGTTGTGATCGGGCGCCGGGATCTTGAGTCTGGCCAAGTCAGCGAGAAACGCCTCAGTGTTCAAAGGCATCGCGATCTCCGTCATTTAATTTGCCGAGTTGCGCCTCGCATGCCAGCGGCGCCGGTAGCTTCAAAGCAATGTCAGCGTTCGCAGTAATGATAGCAAACTGACAGTATCTTATCAATACGTGTTACGCGCGTGGTGTGGCGGACAGCCGATCAAAGTGCAGGGGATGAAATTAGCGGCTTTGGAGACTGTCAAGCGCTGGAAGCCGGTTGCATCGATAGACGCTGGTGAAGCGGCTGTCGATTTCTATATCGAAGACCTCAGGCAGGAGCTTCGACGGCCCTTAACTGCTCCCTAAGCGTGGCACATTTCGATGCTTGCCAGGCCAGAGTGAGCTTCTAGTAGAAGCAGAACGCTCGACCGCTCAAGGTTACCGCTCGAACCGTAAGCGTCCCTGAATTTGGGTGATGGACAAATGAATGGCCTCTGCTCCCAAATCTGCTCGGTAAGGGAGCACACGGAGCACGTCGCTACCAGATTTCGACATCGAGCGCTGCATTCAACTCGCGCTCAATTTCAATCGGGTCACCGTGCAGTAGAAAGTCGTCGTGTTTGAGTAGGCCTAAGCCGCCCATCACTATTGGGGTCCCCATCTCCATGGCCGCGGCAATCAGCTTTACATCACTCAGATCTCTGAGATCTGGTGTACTGACCCGGTTCTTCCAAGCGAGGAGTTTGCGGTAGCTGACATGCACCTTAGTGCACGCTTCGGCTAGCGTCTTCGACCAAGTCGCCATCACCAACTGCTCAATGATGAACTCTGGTGAACCGAAGACATTTGCCCCTACGACGGAGCGCAAATAGTGGGCCGCTTCGTTCGCCTGTTCATCCTTCGCCGGGGTGGATTCCACAAACATTCCGGAACTGGAGATGAGGCGATAGTCGTCCCATTTGAAAACGTCCGCCAACAAGAACACGCGGAATCCAGAGCAGTCCAGAAACGCGCTGATAGCGTCAATCCGCTTTCTTGTTAGGATGTCATACAAGTTGTGTGGTTTGGCGTGGGTCGGTTCTCCAAAGCAGCTCATGAGGAGATCCGCGCTTACCTCGCACGCACTTGCAGCGGCATCGAAGTCAATGCCCAGCGATTGCGACTGATCGATGATTGCCTGATACAGGCGAAGTCCTGTTTGCACTGGCAATGCCTTTCACCTCGAGATTACGATCGAATCAACAGCATTGGCGACGGTGGCGGATCGTTTCTCGAACCATGCTTGGGTTAGCCCAAGTTCGCCTGTTATCTGCGCATCAAGTGTCGTCATGATGAGGCGCTCGCCTAACCCTGATATTTTGCACCAAGCGTATTCAGACGAACAGCATACTATTTTACAAAGCAAGTCGCCTTTTGTTGCGTCAGGGTAGTTCGAAATTGCGTTACGGATTCTTTCTGGGAACCTCCAGCGGAGCAGCAGTTCCGCCGCCACCTCGTTGTGGCTGAATCCGAGGAGTTTTTGCTCCAAATCAATACGTTTCGAGAGGTCGAGCGGGTTGACTTCTGCTGAAATCAACTTTGCCTCATCTGGCAACCGAAGGTGGATCAGCAGTACGCCAAGTCCCTGCATCAAGCCTGCGGTGAATGCTTCCTCGCAGTCATCGTCCAGAAACCTGGCCATCTCCAGCGCCATGAAGGCACTGGTCAGGCCGTGCCGCCAATATTGAGCCATATTGATGCCGAGCACACGTGGAAATGCACTCATCACGCCGGAAGTGATCACCGTAGTGCGCAGCGTTTGAAGACCAACAATGTTGACTGCTCGGTCCACGCTCGAAACACGCCCACTCTCGCCATAGAAGCTCGAGTTCGCCACTCGAATCACCTTAGCCGCAATGGTTTGGTCTTGTCGAACCCTCTCCACAATCTCGGACAGTTCGATCTTGTCATTCTTCGTCATCTCCACGAGCTCGTACACCACCTGTGAGATGGTGGGTAATGCTACGGTACGATCGAAGACCTTGTTCAAGGCGGTCATATGCTGCTCCAGGTGAAGCACCGGCCAGCTTCTATGCTGGCACGGCCGTGCGCCGAAATTGTGCGCCGCAGCGATTTTATCGCTACGTGTTATCTCTGGTCACCAAGATTTGAAATGGCCAACATAAGCTCAGTGTAACCCGGGCGGATTGCGGCCGATTCGAACGGGGCGATGAAGTCACTGACGTTCCTGAGGATCGATTGGAAGGAAAAATGCTCTGCCCAGTCAGTGAAGACCACCGGGTCGACAGGCTCTTTCGTCACAACGAGGTCATCAACCGAGAGCGCCGGCGCCGCTGCCAGGTCCATCAGTCGCATGTTTCTGGCAAAAGTTGAGCGTCCCTCTGCCGAGGCGAGGGAATTTAGCACCTTTTTCTTCAAATCAACATTTCCTGCGTCGACTTGATCGTAGAAGCTCGCCATTGAGCCACCATACTGGGCAAAGACTTTCAAGGCCGTCTTGATCCCGACCCGAGAGATGCCGGGGATGGAATCCGAAACGTCCCCCTCTAGAGCCTTCGCCTCGATATAGGCACGAGGATCGCCAGTGCCGACGTGCTGCTCCATGTCCGCAGCGCTCGCAATCAACTTCCCTGTCTTGGGGTCAAGCCAGGACATACCTTCTCGCATTCCTTGCAGCCAGTCGGTGTCGGAGGTCACGAAGATGACTTTGTGGCCCATTGATACAAGGTTCTGCATCGATTGAAACCCCACATCATCGGCCTCCGCGCTCTCTGCGATGATCTGCGTCAGGCCGAGTTTGGCCGCCATCACTCGCAGAAACGGCTGTTGCTTTTCGTAAGCCGCGCGCGCAGCACGAGATGTTTCGCTCTTCAGTCTGTTGCTCTTGTAGTCCTGGTACAGATCAAACCTCCACTGCGCCCGACCATCCCATAAGAGGGCAGGGAAGTAGTCCGGAAACTCGCGGATGCGCTTGGAGAGCGAGCGTAGGGTTCCGCTGATGGCCTGTACCTCCATTCCTTGAGCGGTCAGGGTGTGGCTGTACTGGTTCGCGTAGCCCACGGAGTTGCCGTCTACCAGCATGAAAGTGGTCATTATTGCCCCTCCATGCCGAGTTTCTTGTTGAGCGATTCCCGAACTGCTTCGTTGCGTTTAGTGCATACCGTGTAAGTAGCCATCGTTAAGCGGTTCCTTCTGTACTGTTGTTATCCAGGTCGATTGATACAGCCAGGCGACCATCAGGGAACTCGAGATCCAGTTTTTCGCGCCGCAGACAGAGTGGAGATCTTCGCGATGACACATGCTTCGCCAACATTGTGCTGGATTGCGGCGGCGCTAATTTGCTTGAGAAAGATCGAAAGCGATTCGCCTTTCTGCCAGTGGTCATTCTAGGCTATGTGCTTGTATTATACAGGCAAAGTATGTGTAAGCGTTACGGCGCCGACCTTCATATCTCCTGACAAGCATCACCTTTCATCAGGTCTTCGCAAGACCTCCATTTCAGGAGAAAGTCAGATGGATATGTCGGAAATCAGGCACATCGTTTCGCAATTCCGCGGTTGCTACCAGCTTCCCGGCAACCCAGAGCGGGACGTGTATCTCTTGCCCTTGTCGGGAGGTGCCGACAGCACGGCCCTGGCAATTGTCATGAAGTTGCTCTACCCGGGTATCGCCTTTGAGTACATTTTCACGGACACGGGGGCCGAGGAACCGGAGATCTATGCCACGCTGAATGAGTTGGAGAAGTTTCTCGGCAAGCCGATTACCCGGATCTTCGGGGGTAAGGGCTTGTATGAGCTCATTGAGGCGTGGGGCGGCTTCTTGCCGTCGGCTAGGGACCGCTGGTGCACGAGGGCTTTGAAACTCGAACCGTTTCGCGAATGGTTAACGAAGTACGCTGGCATCCAGAAGTACATGTTTGTTGGGATACGAGCGGACGAAAGCAGTCGCATAGCTTTCACGCTCGACGAAGTGACGACGGAAATGCCGTACATTGACCTTGGTGTCCGGCGTGAAGACGTGTTTCGAATCCTGCAAGCGTCGGTGGGAATTCCAAGGTATTACTCCCGCCGTGTACGTAGTGGATGTAGTTGCTGCCCCTTCCAAAGGCGTTCCGAGCGCGCAGGTCTGCTGCAAGCCAAGCCAATCGAATTCAAGCGGGCCATGTCCTGCGAGAAGTTGTCGCCGGAGGACGCTCAACGCCACCCAGAGGTCATCTCGTTCTCGCAAGAGAGCGGGGTAGCTCCGAACTGGATGACGCTGCCGCTTCCCGCGAAGGACAGAATGGTTGGACGCGCGGGCAGGAAGGATAGCTTGTCGCTCTTTGCTGACAAGGGCGTATTTGTCGGCGCTGAGTTCTTCTTCGACAGCGGTTTAGTTGGCGATGAGTTCATCTGGCACCAACGCATCGTTTCCTACTCGTCTTCATTGACTGGAATCAAGCGCCAACTCCAGGACCGCTACAAGCACCTCTTGACCACCTTTGAAGCATTCCACCTGGACAGCGCAGATGAGGTAAGGCAGAAGGTGCGATTCGCTATCTACTACGTGCAGGCGCCAAGCGATGTGTTCGATCCGGACGGGCCGACCGCACCGGGAACCTACACCTGGCATGCGGGAGAGTCCTTCCGGCAAATGGAGCACGTCATTGGCTGGTCCAAGCGCATCCTGCACGCAGAAGGAATGCGTCAGCAAGTTGCCAAGTATGAAGGTGCAAAGGAAACGTCATGGGCCTTCGAGCAGCACGAGAGTTCGGTTGCAGCGTTGAAGGCTGTGGTCGGAGAAACTGGACAGGTCGTCGACTCAATGTGGTTTGCTGCTCAAGAACCGACGCCTGACGACGAATCTGAGCTTGATGAAAGGTTCATGGCCTGTCCGCTATGCCAGCTTTGAAATGCCTTCGACTCCGCGGCGTGAGCGAACAATAAAGTCGTAGAAAACGCGACAATAAAGCCTGAGATCCATCTGGCAGAAGAGCCCGTCACGCTTGATCCGGCTTGGTTTCGACGACTTTATTGTCAGCGGATACATGTCCCATGTACCAGCCTTGATGTAACCCCTCCGACCCTGTGGTGGTTTTTTTCAGCTCCCGGGGTCTTCTCTTTTCCATGTTCCTGTAAGTCATACCGAGGACCAAGGCGAACGCAAGCGCCTTTCTTCCAACGACACAAGGAGCATCTCCATGATCAAGTTCACTAGCACCATCTCCGACCCGTAACCAGTCTCAACAGCCCGTCATCCTCTTAGCGAGGTGACGGGCTTCTTATATCCACGTGAGCGACATCTCTCACCCGCATGTTCAACCTCCACAACTTACGGGAGAAAACAGTCATGGGTATCAAATCGTCGATCGCGCTGTACAAGGGTATTGTCGCTGCCGGCTTTAGCCTGGTCAAAGACCGATCCGTTGAGTCACATGATGGACTCTGCTGGAACGCCACGCTGAAGCATGGCCAAACCGAGATCCTTCAAGCGAGCAACGGTGGCTACGGCGGACCGGATGAGGTTCACATCCTCCTCAGTGCCGAGGACCAGAAGCAAGGCGCCCTCAAGCCATTCATCGACAAACTCTACGGGGTGTCCGAGGTGGCCGATTCCATCCGGCGCCAGGAAATTGACTCCGTGAACTTCAGGAGGGAGCACGACATCGGGGAGGGGACTGATTTCGATGCCGAAATCGAAGCAATCAAGATCGCCCCCTTGAAGCGCGATGAGGAAACGATCGCCGGCGTGATTGCGGACTTCGCCGACGCAAAGAAGGCTGTTGCGAGTCTGAAGCGCGCGGTCAAGACCAAGATTTGCTGGATCGAGAAGGGTCCGGAGGCTGATTCCGACAGCTACACGCATGTCAAGATGGCCGACAACCCCGAGAACCGCGCTGCGGTCATGAAGCGATACGGTGCAACGATTGATGTTCTGATCGCGGACCTGTTGCAAGGCCTGTAACCACCACGCCCCCGCCGCCATCGGGGGCTTCCTTTTTTTGGCAGTGACTCACAGTTCAAGATGAGTCAATCAAGAGGGGCGACATTTGCTGCACTCGCGCCACCTGTTGTTACATCTCGCCGTTCCGCATATCCGGCTGCTATTCAACCAAACATGGAGATTTGCCATGAGTGACCACGAAGATCCAGAAAATGCCGGATGCACATACAAACACCGTATCCGTCAAGGCTCGGGATTTGGCCGGGCTGGGCCTCGATTGGGCGGTAGCTAAGTGCGAAGGTTTGCCGATTACTCGCGATCCAATGGGTTTCAAGAGCGGCTCGGAAGCTGGCTACTGGATATGGGACAACGCGCGAAAAGGCATGCAGGTCAAGATCGGCAGAGGCTACACGCCTTCAAACAGTTGGGCGCAAGGCGGTCCGATCCTCGATCGCGAGCGTCCGCACCTTTGCCCGGTTCTGCTAAACGGCTTTCCTGGGTATGAAGCATGGCCGGACGGCAAGCGTGACGGCCGTCAGTATGGCGAAACCGCACTCATCGCCGCCATGCGCAGCTACGTCGCGAGCAAGCTTGGCGAAGATGTCGATGTACCTGTCGATCTGGTGAACGACGCCGCCATGGAACAGGCACGCCGCTGCCCGTCTCCCTGCCTGTAACCATCAACGTGCAACTCACGCCCGCTGCGCGCCTCTCCGGAGGTGCCCAGCGGGCGTTTTTCATTGGCCCGGCCGGTTTCCGGAGTCTCGCAAGTTCGTAGGTTTCGTTTCGAAGAAATGTGATTGGTCGTTAACATTTGAGTTCTTATATTTCTCTGTTAGCCATCTCCACCATGTAAGGCGGTCAGGCGCCGAAGCCCTAACTGATACATCTTGGAGAATTACATGACTACTGCTACTCAAAACCAACTCGCTCCGTCAGGCGTTCGTATGCTCACCATCGTCGGGAACTACCCGAGCGGCGAGGCATATTCCGATACCGTGCAAGCGGGCTCCTCCTTCGAGGCGATGATTCGTGTCCTGGCTGACCGGCGCTATTCTGACGACGGTGGCGACCTTGAGGTTTCGTGCATCATTGATGCACAGACCGGGAAGGTCGTCGATGACAGGCTGCTCAATGCTGAGCACGATCTGCTGACCGAGGTCGATGCCATTGAGCAGGTCATGGAGAAGGTGACAGCATTGCTGCCGACCTTGTCCTTCGGGGCACTGGACAGTGTGCATGCTGTTAGCGGCTATGACCACCTCCTCGCATACACGGAGTATTTCGGATTAGTCCTTGCCGAAGCACCTCAGGCTTTTGACGGCCTGACCCATGGTGCCGGAGCTACGTCGGACGAAGACATGACCCTGGAGTTTGAAGACAGCCAGGGTTTGGTGCATCAGTTTGAGCCAGCGGTTGCGCTGCTGGCGTTGGCCGAAGCGGCACTCCAGGGCGGCATGACAACCGCGGCCCTGCAAGTGAAGACGCTTGCTACTGTGGCCCGCAGCTCACTGAATTTGGCTGCGCTCGATGCACTTGGCGCCTACTAATGGTGTGCCCGGGAGACCAGTCATGGTCTCCCTTTTCTTTTTCTGCTTCACTCAACGAAAAAAAGCCCCGGCCATGAGATTGGCACGGGGCTTGATTATTGGGCAGCAGAGATTAGCCGGTGCGTCGGTCGATCACGACTTGCTCGCCGCGGACGACGGTTACGACCTCGGCGTTATAGCCGCTAGCGACATGCTCGGCCACTTCCTGGACAGACTGACCTTCGTGGACTGTGATGGGCCAGGTTTCGGTCCCGTACGGAGTCGTTCTGCTGCGTGCCGTCAGTTTGTATTCAACCGGATTGGAACTCATACTTTTTCCTCGAGTAGGGTTACGGATAGGCCTTGCACTCGGGGATGTCCCACATCGGGCTGTAGTCCCAGCTACCAAATCATTTCCACTGGTTCTATTGTTTTGATGCGGCCGACGAGGTGAGATCCTTCTCCTTCGGCATATGCCTCGATCAATAAGCGCTGGGAGCGGAAGTCAGGCGAGTCTTGCCACATGACTTTGTATGTAGGAATGGTGCATCGCATCCGCCCAGTCAAGTCCTCGATCCAGAACGAGTAACTCTCTTCACCCCTGGCGACTGTAGGAGTCGGCTTCTCACGGAGCACATAGATGCCGCGGAAGTGAACTCCAGATCTGAGGGTGGCCAGGTGATCGTGCTGACCGCTTAGAGCGAACTCAAGCGCGTTGACGGGTTGCATGGTCACCCCCACGCCCACTCAAGTGAAATCGAAATCAATCGTCTCATATCGCATTAAATCGCAGTGTTTTTCTGCCTCCGCCATCGCGAAGCCATTGGCGAATAGTTGGCTGACACGACTGGTCGTCGATGGTGCTGCGCCCCACCATCTCGACACGCCCACACCGCCCACCACACCACCACCCACCACCACAACCACATCACGCCTGGCATAGCGTCCTCGCCTTAATTATCCGTGTTCTGCATCCCTTTGAGCAAAGTTTAACCAAACCAAGGAGGGATGAATGATGGTTATAGGAACGAGTTACTTCGAATCGAGGGCTGCAGCCGACAGGTACTACCGCGAGTATGGTTACCCGGACGCAGAAATTCCATTGGCTGAAGGTGCCATTCAAATTGGGCGTCCGATGCTCAAACCTGGCGAGATGCTTTCGATCATCCCAGGCGAAGGACGCTACCAGATTCATGTGGGAGAGAAGCCGCTCATCGAACTGGCGAGTGATCTGGATGCCGAGATTGCGCTGCTGGTTGCCGACGGCGACAAGATCCGGTTGCCGAAGGTTCATCTTAGCCAATACGGGGCAATCAAAGGCATGCTCGAGAATGCAGGTGGTCGCTACGATATCAAGGGTTACTTCAAGTTTCCTGAGGGGATCGATGTGACGGGAGTCTTAAGTGGCCTGATCGCTGGCGAGGTTGTAAACGGAAAGAAGGAGTCTCAGTCGTTCTTTACTCCCGATGACATTGCTTACCGCGTGTGCCGATCCGCAGGCCCCCTCACGGGCAGGCGTGTCCTCGAACCCTCAGCCGGAGATGGTGCGCTTGCCGATGTTGCAGAGGCGGCCGGCGCTGAGGTGGTTGTGGTGGAGAACTACCCACCAAACGTACTGCGCCTAGAAGGGAAAGGATACACCGTAGTTGCGCGGGACTTCATGACCGTGACGCGAGATCAAATCGGGACCTTCGACGTGATTCTCGCCAACCCACCATTTTCCAAGAATCAGGACATCGATCACATCCGGCACATGTGGACGTTCTTGAAACCTGGGGGGTATCTGTCGACCATTGCATCGAAAGCGTGGCAGACAGGTTCACAGCGAAAGCAGCGTGAGTTTCGGGAGTTCCTGGAGCGTCATCAAGCCGAGGTTGTTGAGATCGAGGCAGGGGCGTTCAAGGAATCCGGGACAAGCGTGGCCACAGTGCATATATGCATTCAGAAGTCGGAACGACTTGCCGAAGCGCAGTACGTTGCTCCTGTCGCCGGCGCTGTATCTCAGGACCAGCTCGGCTTGCAGTTCTGATAGAAGAGTCCATTACGTCAACCCTCTAGCCCGATCAGCATTGCTGGTCGGGTTTTCTCATGAAGATGGCAGGAACCCTCTTCCTGATCGGTGTGCTGCATCCCCCTGGTGCATGTCCAACTTCTGGAGATTTCTATGATGAGCAGCAAAGACCTATTGGTAGGGTCGGACGGGCAGGTCCTGGTTGTGCGCTTTCGCAGGCCGACGGGAATTGAGTTTGTCGCCTATAGGAGGAAGGACCAGAAGCTACTGATCCGCAAGATCGATGGCCAACTCTACGCAGTAGCGGTGACGGAAATGGGAACTCCCATCGAAATGATGGCTGCGCTGGCTGCGTCAGATAACCCAGTGGAGGAACTGGAGACACAACGAAAAGCAGGGAAGGTCATGGGGGCCGTCCAGTACCTCTCGGACGACCCGTTTGTAGGAGAGTGGGCACCTCTGGTGCAGACGGCGATTGAAAAGGCGGTGTCGATCGATTCCGTGAACAACGACGTGCTGGTTCTGGAGATTTGACCATGGAACTCGAAGACTTCAGGGTGTTGCTCTCGGAACTTCGGCTTGCTCCGGAGAGCGTCTCAACAGCGCCTGCCGATGCACTGTTTCCCGATGTGCCCATTTTCGAGGTCGATCTCGACCTTGACAACAGAACCTTCAATGTTGGGGACTTGATGAAACTCCCCTCGGTTTCGTCTTCAAGTCATGTGATCGAGATCCCGGATGAAATCATGCTTCAGGGACATCCTTGTTTCTTTGTTGCGTGGAAAGTCAGGCTCAAGACTGGCCAGACGCTGATCATGTCGCTCAAGACCGAGCCCGTTCTCGAATTGGGTGGGGTTAGACGTGCAAGCGGTAAGGTCTATGTCGTTGCCGATGAGTTGTTCGTGACGTTCGTTGAGGAAATCGTGGTTGAACGACTGCGTACATTCTTGACGAATAGAACGATCCAACAGATCGTGGAGTTGGAGAAAAACATCGAGCTCCTGCTTGATGGCGTCAATCCGGCACGTGCAGCATACATTGCCGGAGAGTTGAAGGGCTTGTTCCTTGCGGGTCAGAACAGCCATGCGGCCGAGCCGATTTCGGAGCGCATCTAACCAACCACCGCCCCCTCTGCTTCGTGCCGAGGGGGTGTTTTTCATCTCCGTTCCGCGTGTTCATACGGATACAGCGACATCCCCTGTCGCCGCCTAGCGGGACGGCGCTGCAGGGCCTGGACGCGCAACGAGGGAGGAGGAAGAGGAGGGGAGAGAGAGACTCAACTCCATGCCTGTGATGTCAGCGATTACAACTTGCTGTTGCGCATATCCAGAGGCAAGGGCATCGCAAGTGTACTTGCTCACTCATCTTCCTCTGGAGGTTCAAATGACTGCTATCGCCATCTCCCTGACCCTGTTCGCGCTCGGCTACCCGTTTGCTGAAAAGCCGTCCAAGGTGGTGCGTCACCGCTTCTAAATCTGTTCTCCGAGGCCATGCCTGGTTGAACTCCGACACCCAAGTGTGAGCTATGCTCCCTTGGGTGTTTTTCTTTTCTCTGGCCGAGCATAACTATGGGCGGAGCGCATAAGGCGGCATCGATGGAAACAAAAAAGCCCGCGCTTGGCGGGCCTCTCTGCGAGCAACTGTCACTTACTTCTTACTGCGGCTTTCGACTTCTTGACGTCGTGCCTTGTACTGACGAACCTGCTGCTCGTAGCGGCTCAGCGAGGTCTGATCAGGCTTGGTCTCGTTGTTCCGCCAGCGGAAGATGGTCATTTTTGTGACGCCGAGCGTCACCGCGAGTTCAGCGTCATTGTCGATCTCGAGATCGGAGGCCCACTCGTTCAGGATTTGGCTCATTGGCCGGTTAAAGCGTTCCTGGCGGGCTTTGGCTTCCGGGTCCTCATCACGCATCTGGCGAGCCATCGTCATGATGTCCTCCGGAACCGAGGCCGTGCGGCCATAGATGTACGAAGACAGGCGCGGCAGTCCAATGCCCAGGGCAGCGGCGAAGTCTTGATTGCGGAGGCCGAGCCCCTCGCAGATCTCCACCAGTTCGCGTTGTTCCTTCGACAAGTCTTCGGTTCGCGCTGCGCTGCCACGGCGGGCGCGTGGGGCGCGACGCTGAAGCGCCGGCGCGGCGACGGTTTCAGCGTCTGCCTCCGCGGTTTCGGGGGTGCCTGCAACAGGCGCCATGAGGGGGTCGAGGTCGAAAACGCCGTGAGTGTTCAATTTCGGTTCTCCATTCATCCTTTGGAAGGCCTGGGCCATTTTCGCAGCAGCAGTCTTGGAATCTATTTCTTGATCCTTATCCAGTTGTTCGCTGTCAACCAGGCTAGTCTGTTCCAATTCTTCTCCACGATCCCGCATTTCTTCTATCGAGTCGTGATTGATGGTGAGCGCGAGGGAATCCCGCACTACTTCCCGGCTAACGTTGTTCGCGATCGCGTAGATCACCGCATACACCGCATCGGCCTCCCGCAGCTTTGCAAGCTGCGAGTCGAAGAACACCATCATTACCCGCTGGAGAACTTCTTCGGCGTCACGGAGATCAGCACCATTCTTCAACGCCCGTACGCGACAGATCTTGCGCACGCGCTCGTCGCCGAACATGACTCTGGCGAGCTTCTCGATGAATGCTCTCGGGCGGTCCGGATTCTCCAAGTATTCGGCGCACATGCGCTCCAACTCGGAAACCTTGCCCGATCCAATGACGCTTTCCAGGCCGCTGCCGCCATCGCTCTCAGCATCAGCGAAGTCGGCAGTGCCCACGGCAGGAATGTATTCGGCTACTTCTTCAGTCACCATGAAATGGAGTCTTGATACGGTGTTCCTATGCAGCTACCCGGTCAACAGCTTGATCCAAGCGCGGAAGAATGAAACTGTGTACTTCCTCGACCGTTTCTACCAGGCCGAGCATGATGTGCATACCTGCCACCAGGATGTCAGACTTCATCTCCGGATAGCGAAGCATCGCATTCTCCATGCGCTTGTTCACGAGCGCGACCGCCTCTTCGGCCGATTTCCCTTCGAGCTCGAGTGCGGCGAACGGGTTCTGGTTCTCCTGCACGCCAAGCGCGTCAAGGCCGATGTCGATGGGGCTGTACTCACGATTCATGTGACTGTTCCTTACCTGTGGCCGCCTTCTGCCGAGCAGCTCAGTAACAATTATACGTACGTCACAACACGTGTCAATAAAGTTAATCTGGCAGAACGCGATTAACACATAACACGTATGTGTGATTCTATGGGGAACCCTGGGAAGGGTGGAGGAGTGCCCCGGACGTGCCGGGGCCAAGCGCAACCGATCAGGCAGCGACTTGTACAGCCATCTCGAGCCGCGGAACGATCTTGCGGATCTCAAGGATACTTTTGGCCGAGCGGCTGACGACAGCCAGGCCGGCAAGCAGAACCTCAGCTTTCGCTTCAGGGAAGTTCTCGATCGCTTCCCCCATGCAAACCATTGCTCGCGACGCGTTGCATTTGCCCAGTTTTGGGCACTGTGCCAGGCCTTCAGCAGTCAAGCATCCCATGGACGCCATGCCGATATGCGTTGCAGAAATTTGACCCCCGACTACTTGCTGCATGTGACTGTCCTCTTCCGAAACTGTTTGTATTGGTTCTTGTCCGGTGTTTGATGGCCATCAACACGACAGGATCATTATAGATACATGTATTTCTGGTGGTCAACAGGGAAAAAGGCAAAAAACCCTTAAAAAACAATGATTTAGTGAAGACGAGATTATGACTATCAAAACGTGTTTACATGTTTTTGCATACGCTTTGATTCGCTACACGTAAGCGTAATCTTAGCAACAATCATGGGTTTGGCATGACTTGAACATCGCCTGGGCACTGGTGAAGCCCTGCGAAAGAGCCGTATAAGGCACTGGCGTGGCGGATATCGCACAAGAAATAACCCACCACGCAGAGCGTGATGGGTTTGGGGTTGTTACAAGAAAGCGTCCTGCTGCGCGACATTTGCATTGAGCGCGGCTTCTTCCGCGGGGAAGAGAGGCAGCGAATACTCATCTGGATGGCGGGATCGCCGCTGGTGTTTGGACTGCCAGTAGTCGTGCTCGTGATCAGAGTCCGAAGTATCTGAGTTGGCAGTTACCGCCGGCGCGGGAGGAACGTCATGTTTTGATTCCGTGACGCGCGTCCGATTGGCTGCGGGTTTGACAGTCAGATCCTTCTTTGGAGGATAGTTTGTCTTCCACTTGCCTGGCGGCAGCGGAATGTCGCTCAGATCAATATCTGAACATTTCTTGGGTTTGCCGGCCAGGTTTGCCTCCCGTAGAAGATCGAGAGAACTTGGCCCCTTCCGTCTGGGCCTTCGGTCGACCTCGACTTCAGGAAACGCCTTCTCATCCCTCGGCTCGAACTCTTCCTCACAATGAAAGGCAAACTGGAACCGTCCGCAGTGGTACTTCACAAAGAACGGCCAACTCATCGCTGCGTACATCAACGGCGACAGCCACCACAGGCCCATGTCGGGATGCGATTTCGCGAACACTACCGCGGAGATTGCAACAACATAGAACGCGCCGTACAACAGTGGCTTCTTGAAAATCATGAGGTGCTCCAAGAGTAAGCATAGCTCTTGGGGATGGTGAACAGATGTAGAGAAGCCCAGCGCTCGGAGGAGGGCTGGGCTGTGGTGGTGATGTTGAGCAGGGTTATGAGATGGAAGTGTCGCGTGGGTCGTCATGTAGCTGCCAGTGGCACCCGTTGCACTCCGGTTGCGCGAATTTCCCATCGAACTTGCAGGACTTGGACATGGCGTTCTTGATCATCACCATGTGGCGTGTCCCGTCCGCGTTCCAGCCACTCTGGGCTGGATACTCGTCTTGGTAAGGTGGGCGATCTTTGCACTTGATGCCCATCGGCTTCACGGTCTGATGCAGTTGCTGTGACATCTTTCTTCCTTTGTGGGTTGGTCTGCATAACGGGATGCCATACAGGCAAAATGAAGCCAGGTCAGCAGAGATGGACAGGGCGGGAGGTGGTGGGAAACGCGCAACCTTGCTGCCTTTGGTCGGAAAACACTAGGCAAACTGTGGCGTCACGACGCACGCTAGAATGTCCCCCCACCAGCCGGGGAGCAGCGCATGAGCGACGACAAGCAAATACATCGGGTAGAAGTACGGGAGATTCCGGCCGACGAGTGGCAGCGCGAGATGCGCGAGGCCAAGGCGACGCAGGACGCTGCCCACGAAGCTGGCATCCCGGCCCTGCGCCGCCTGTTCAAGATCGCCAACGGGAATAGCGGCCAGTGCCGCAAGGTCGCGGCGTTCTTGCTGGGGCTCTACAACGGGCAGCGCTTCCCATTTGATATGACGGACTTCCGTGCCGTCGACCAGGCCATCTTCGAGGACATGCTGCTTGTGCTGCGCATGGACAGCCATCTGAAGCAGGAGGTCCACAACTACTTCGAGAACGGCGGCCGGGCCTTCGAGACGCTGGCCAACGACTGGAACCTGCACAAGAGCGTGTGGGAGGTCGCCGACAATGGAGCGTTCAGCAGGCAGATCGAAGGCTACCTATGTCTCATCCAGCCAGTAATGGAGAACGGCCATCTCTCGTGGCACTGGTTTATTCAGTCCGGTGGCGGCTGGACCTGGCGCGGCGGCGAGGAAGTGAAGGAGCACGCGCAGGGCAAGGAGTACTCCCCGCGCTATGCCGAGGAATCCATCAAGGATTGGTTCGAGCGCGGCGGGGAGAACCCCTACCCCGAAGAGCACTAATCCTCCGCGTGGTGCTCCCGACACTTCCTCCTTGAAGACGCACGCCAACCATGGCACTCGGTTGCTGTATATTTATACAGTATGCCGAACTTCCCCATAGGGCCGGACGGGAAATACCAGTACCCGCGGCTGACCGCCACCGAGCTACGCACCATCTACGAACGCAACCCATGCGCAGAGGTGCGCGAGCTGCTATGGGAGATCCACCGGCTGCGTCTGCTGCTCCTGCGTGCCAACCAGCTCCAGGCGGCCCTGGACGGCGGGTGCGCAAACTCGACCGAATTCATCCTGGATATCTTCAGGCGCGAGCTGGCCGGCGAGCCGTGCGTCGCAGAGCGGCGCGAGTGGGAACGCAGCTTCTTTGGGCCGCCGCGCCGGAGCGAGTACACTCGTCGGCGGCAGAATCCTGAATAGTGGGAGGCAAGCATGTGTACCAACTACGCTCCGGTCCAGGCGCAGCTGCTGCGCGACGTGTTCCTGGCGGAGCCGCCCGAGGATGAGTGGAAGCCCAGCATCTACCGGGACTACGCGGCGCCCATCCTGCTACATGACGGCGACGGCGGTCGCGACTGCGTGCTCGGCACGTTCGGTATGACACCGCGTGCGCGCATCCCGCAGGGCGTGAAGGATTTCGCCACGATGAATGCCCGGTTCGAGACCGTGACCGAGCGGCGCAGCTTCAGCGGGCCGTGGAAGGAGTGCCAGTTCTGCCTCGTTCCAGCCGCGGCAATTTTCGAGCCAAACTACGAAGCCGGCCCCAAGTCCGTGCGGTACCGGATCTGGCCGACCGATGAGCCAGCATTCGGCATTGCTGGCCTGTGGCGGAATTGGCCGGACGGCGCGTTCTCGTTCACCATGCTGACGATCAACGCCGACCAGCACCCGGTGATGAATCGGATGCATGCGCCGGGCAAGGAGAAGCGCGCGGTGGTGTTCGTGCCGCCGGCGCAGTGGGACGACTGGCTGCAGTGCAACAACCCGGAGGAGGCACGGAGTTTTATGACGCTCTATCCGGCAGACAAGATGCAGGCGGCGCCGGCGGGGCCGTAATAGGGCTGACAGAAAAGCCGCCCGAAGGCCTCGCTTGCGGTGAGTGTCACATGGGCACTGAAAAAAAAGCCTCCCGAGGTGGGAGGCGTGTGGCGGGTTAAATGACGAGGTCAATGCTCTCCTTATAAGCGCCAAGACTCGGAACATCTGGAACTGCGATAGCTTTGGGGGCGTTCATTGTCAACGGCGTAGTGTCGACGTTGTTCAGATCGACATCCTTCGATACCTTCACCAGGACACTTTCCGAACCCTTGCCTCGATAGCTATCGAATTCAGCGTCTGTCAGCGTGATGCCCTGATCCAAGAGGATCTTGGCATAGTTGACGATGCCCTTCTTGTTCGATCGTGTGACGATGACACCGCTACCCTCCTTGGTCTTCTCCCCGGGGCCGAGTAAATCGATGAGAGCTTGGCGAGCCAGTTGCTTGCGCTCTTCGATTTCTTCGAGCTCGCGTTCGATGAGCAGATAGTGGGTAGCCGCGGCGGACCACTCATCCGTCGCCCACACGCCAGCTTGGACACGGTTCCAGAAACTCACCTCGGCAGCCACGATCTGGTCAATTCGTGCCTGGTCGCGCGCCACGCGCAACAGGACGCCGTCCGTGCCGTCAAATGAGTAGTAGTTTGCCCAATCGGACTCAGCCACAAACATCTGGTGCTGAAGCTGATCGACATACTCGTCAGGAACGAATCCATCGATCGCGAGCTTGTGGGCTCGCGCGCCCGGGCATTTGATTTCAGTCGGTTCGCCGGTAAAGCCGTCGAGACCGTCGAAGGATGCCCGGATGAAGGGATGGACCGAGCTTTCCGCTACGAGAGGAGTGACCTGACTGTTGGTCATCTTCTCAAAAGCGGCTCGAGCCAGCGGTTCCAACTTGCGCCCGCGCTCCCGGATCTTCTCGAGGATAGGGTTTCGCTTCGGGTCAGCACCTTTACCGGTTTTGTGCTTGAACAACTCATAAGCACGCGTGTAAAGGGACTTTCCCATTATGATTGGGGCATCGGACGCGCCGATGCCCTTCGTTCGCCAGGCGAGCCATTCAGGGGAACCCTGAACAGTCACTGGCCCTTTCAGGACGTTCATTACCATGGAGATCTCCTACTTGGGTTGTCGTGCATGAGCTCGACGCCCGGCATCGCGATTTGCCTGGCCCATGGAGATGCGAAACGTAGGTAGTGAAAGTCCTTGCGGGGTCACCGGATGAGATGCAGGGCGCCGGCGCGGACTTCTTTGAGGCGTGCCTTGCGTCCGGAGCGATGGTCCGTAACGAGATCGTCCTGTTCGCGGTACGTGCGTATCTTGTCCGCCCGCTGCCCGCTTCCAACCATCGTGCGGCGTTGCTCCTCAGTTGCCTGCCGTATGGCGCTTGAGTAAAAGGCTGCAACGCGCGTCTCCAGGATTTCCCGGGCGACCCTGCGGTTCTGATGCTGGCTTTTAGCTGCCGCCTTCGCCTCGATTCCGCTGGGTTTGTGCCTCATGACGACGCAGGAGTCCGTAGTGTTGCGATGCTGCCCTCCCGCACCGCGATCGCGAGTGGTGAAGACCTCAATGTCCCGGTCATCCAGCCGCCAAGCCTGTTCCTGAACGGTTTCGAACACTGCGACAGTGACCGTGGACGTGTGTACTCGGCCTCGCCGCTCGGTAGGCGGAACGCGCTGCCATCTGTGCCCTCCAGCCTCCGCCAACAGTGGGGACACAGTTCCTTCGGGGCCTTCGATGGCCAGGTTAGCTCAGCCGTGCGCGTCGTCCTCGATCGAGGCGGAAAGGCCGTGCTTCTCGGCATAGTGGAGATAGATGCTGGCTTGAGCATCGACCAAAAGCCTGGCGTCGGCGCCACCTTCGCCTGGGCGGATTTCGACCAAGATTTTCATGTTTTCCTCGCGGATGAGTTGCGGCAAGCCGCAGAAGATTGGAACCCGCAGCCAGTATCGTGGCGACCTGCCGCTTACAAATCGGCTCTACCGCTGAGCTATGCGGGCGTGGAGTAGTGTGGCAGAAGTCGGGCCGTCTTGATCCCCAAGCTGGGTTCTAGTCAACTCAACGCGCTTTCAAGGCAGCCCAGCTCCCACCGGGTTCAACTTCCATGTTCCTGGCAGACGCTGAATGGCGGGGCGGCGTCATAAGTAAGCGCCGGCGTACCCGCGATGAGGCTTCGGCTCGGCTTTGAAACCTGCTGCACGAGGGCAATCAAGATGCATAACAGGTATGTATATAATACGTTCGGTATCAACCGTATGCAAGCGGTTTTGCTTGACTAAGTGGACTGCTGTCCGTCACGCGATTCGCCTGAGTGACCTTAGCTCCTCTGCGACGAAAACTCGAGCCATTGTGATCCAGGGAAAACGCAGACTTGTTCCGGGGCGGTAGAAGGAAATCAGGGGGAAGTTGCCGTCAAGGAGACACTTGAAGTGGCGGACACCCTTTTGCGGGTGGGCAACCTCATAGGAGGCGCCGTGAACTAACTCGAACTCAACAGGCCCCTGGTGTAACTTCAAGATGTGAGCGACGGTGGTGCTTTCGGTACTTTCGTGGGATTGGGTGCGGCTGCCACTCGTCAGTTTGATGACAAGCCAATCCTCGAAGCCGAATGCCGTCTCTCCCGCAGCGACCTCCGAAAGCCACTGATCTGCGCGGGAGACTGAAGGCGAGAGCGCGTCCAGATTGAGTGATTCGAACCTCTGCTTCATACGGCATTTTAAGCCATTGTGGAGTGCCTCATCTGCCACTTACGGAGCATATCTAGTCTTGGTGTGATGAAGATCCGACTCTTGGCTGTTGTGCCTCCCGCAGGCCGCAGCTTACTCGGGCCGCTCGTCGCCTGTGGTGGCGCCAGTTGCAACCCGCAGGCAATAGGATCGCGCTGCCAGATCCTTCTTCGAGACTCTAAAACACCCGTCAGCCCGCGCCTTCCCCTTGGGAGAAGCGCGGGCGTAGGCCGCCCAGAGTTTCCGTTCCTGCGTTCTAGGTGAATCAGCAACTTAGCCTGGGGCACGGCATGACTTTCGGTTCGACGCGTCTCCTTCTTGCGACTGGACAATTGCCACGCCAAGGTCGTTATGACCGCATGTGGTTCATTTCCTTTCACATTCAACCGCGGCTTGCCCGCATACCTCTCAAGGAGCCTGATAATGCTGACCGACAAAAGGAGTCCGCAATGATGTGCGAAGACGAGTATGAAGCTGCGCTCCGGCGTTGCCAAAGACTTGACACAGCGCCGATAACGCCGGAGTTCATGAAGAAGGCGGATGCCGACCGCTTGATCTGGATTCGAGATGACTTCCTAGCTGTCGACTGCATGATCAGGACGGGTGAGAAACTCGCCTTTTCGCTGCACGTTGCAAAGGTGAAGAAGGAGGTGAGGGACTCGGGGTACGTGTTCTTCGCCTGAGCTAAGCCAGAGCCGCTCAACATTGCAAGCCCGCGCATCGTGTCGCGGGCTTTTTCTCTTGCACGCATGCTTGAGTCGCGCCAGTCGCCACGACTTCGGCGCCCTACGGCGGCGGCAGGTTCGGGCGCAACCTCGAGCGCGGCGAATGCAGCAATGTGGAGGCGATCGCCGGCAGGGGGATGCGCGAGTTGACTGCGAAGTGCCCGTGGACGATTGACGCTGCACACGGTGTCGTGCCCGTACTGGGTTTAGCGGCCTGAGTCCTGAATCAGAATCGCGCAGCCTACCGCATCACAAAACTACAGCAGCCCGGCGACACTTGCCTGGCCTTTTTCATAAAAAAAAGCCCTCTCGTCTTGCAAGACGGAGGGCTTTCGACGATACAGGTCCTACTTGGGGCCGTGGCGTCAGTTGCTCTTGACGAAGAGCCCAGGAAGAATGCCCAGGCCGACTCCGTTTCGAAGTTCCTCACAGTCTCGGCACCAGTACGACTTCTTGACTCCGATCCCAAGCATGGACTGGTTCATGGGATTCACATCCATCATGAAAGCATCGTTGACGCTAGGGACCACGACGATGAATGTGTCGGTTCCCATGGCTTTCCATGTAATGGGAAACGAACCTTCTTTACCCGCCCAGGCACTTCCAGGAGCCTTGGTGACCTCGATGTTGCCATCACCTTCCTTGGTCTTGTCGTTGAAATTGTTCAACGTCATCTTGGCGGTTACCCCGATTTCTCGGCCGCCGAACATCGTGGTGGCGGTGTAGAGAGTAGGCTTTTCCGAGCAAGCGGACAGGCCGACTGCGACGAGAAGGGCGAAGAAAAGTTTGCGCATCAATATCTCCAGTGAGTGAATGCAGGGATGTCCTGAAGTCCTTGCTCGCGGTGATGAAGCACAAGCGCGCATAAGGCTGCGCCCCGAGTTTCTTCCAATGGGCTGTTCTGCATCACGGATGGCAAGGTCTGCCGGCGAAACCGGCCAAATCCATCTAACGGAGAAAAACCATGAGTCTTTACAACGGCTATTCGAGTGTCCACAACAGCCTGCGCTCGGGCCTGCATATGCTGACTGGTGATGTGCGATCGTTTGTGGCAAGCACCGCCTTCACGAAGGCGATGAAGGAGGCAGAGGAAAGCGTTGATACGAAGGCGTTCCTGATTATCAAGGCCCTGGATGGTCTCGCGCTCGACCCTCTTACCGGCAAACATGTGGGATCGTTCATCACGCGCGCTGATGGCATGATCTCCTGCCATGTTCGTTTCGACAGGTGGGTCAACTTCATCGGGCTGTTCTCGCTTCCGGAGAGCAGCGGGCGTGCAACACAACTGGTCGAAGCCGTCGATGCGAATATTGGTGGCCGGATGTTCAAGGCTGCCGCAATGTATCGCCGCCTAGACCGACGAGCGGTTCGTCTGCATGAAAGCGCCAGAAGGAAGGCGAGAGCTGCATTCGCCCTGGCGCTGGAGAAATCCAGGGATACGGTCAATGCTCGTGGTTGGGTTCCCAAAGATTCAGACTATGAGCGGGCAAACGCCGAGTACGATCGAGTTTTCGAGCCTCGCAAAGCGTTGATCTCTGGACGCCTGATGGCGCTGGGAAAGATTGCCTCACCGGGATTCTTGGGCAGCTATACCGAGGCCGTAGCGTCTTTTCTGTATCAGCACCTGCCTTGTCACTGATCGGCTCTGCCTGGCTTAGTCCATAACCTTCAAAAGGCCCGCATTCGCTGCGGGCCTTTTCCTATTCTTTGCCCATGAATGCTGTCCTGGACTACAAGGCTCAGGCGCATCAGCAACGAGTGTTCGGCCGGCGCCGGGGAGGTCGTGGGACCCGGATGTGTCCCGTTGTGAGCTCTTCTCTGAAAGGTGCCGCCATTCTCCGTAATCGTTGGGCGGGAGGTGGTGGCTAAGAGGTGAAGCGGGGAAGCGGCGTCGAGCCAAGGAGTGGGAGTAGTGGTGGTTGCCAACACTTACGAGTTGGCATCCCAACATCAAGAGGCCCGCCGAGGTGAATGTGGAAGGGCGGAATTACTCGACCTTCTTGAGATTGATGGCGCGGCTGAGGCCTTCGGCAGCGTTGACAAGGCGAAGCTGATCCAGTGTCACGTCCGGATTGTACGAGGCGGCCAAGGCGTTGGCACAGCTACGGCCGACGCGGCAGACTTCATATTCGACGATCAGCAAGGGCTTCTTGGCATGAGACGGATCGTCGGCGGCATTCCTACTGGTCAGGTCACGATTCACGTGATCGAGGTCAGTGAGAACCTCGTTGGCCATGAAGCTGGGGTCTGTGCATGTCCCAAAGAAGACGCAAAGACCGATGGACGCAGCGATGTCGAGCCCAGCTCCGAGGCCGACCTTCCCACTTTTCTGTGTCGGGGGCGTGTACTGATCTGCTTCCCCCGCATAGATCTCTTTCACCGTGTATCGGATCTCCGGGTTTTCAGCCGAGACGTTGTAGCCGGCTGCCGCGATTTGCTCCTTTAGCTTTTCGGCAACGTCCTCGTGCCCATCGGTGGACGTGACGTTGACATTCCCCCGGAAGGAAGCGAGGTTCGTGTTCACACGTGCCCAGACAACTCGATAGTTGTCCGTTACCACGAACGATGGCTTCTCTGCGAATGCAGGAGCGCTGATGATCGTAGCCAGGACGGCGGTGGCCGCAGCCAACTTCAAGATTCGGAATTTCAAGGACCCCTCCATTTGTTGTTGTAACAGGTAAGTATATGACATGGCGATTCTACTAGTATTTTGAGACGGAATACTACGAGATAGCGAGGGAGGTCAAGGCAGGCGGAGGGAGGGCAGGGGAAGAGCACGCAGGGGAAACACGGCCGCTGGGGGAAGAGGGCACAAAAAAAGCTGGGCTCACGTATGACGTAGAGCCCAGCCTTGGGAACTCGAATGCCGCGGCATTCGATCTAGGGTGGGATTCCACCGTTACCAAGACTGGGCTCACCTCGCTCATTAGGCACCTCTTCAGAATCGTCGACAGCAGTACGACATTCTCGGCACGGCGAGCCGGTAGCGACCCCCACCAGTATGCACCTGGCTGCTTTGTGATGGACTCTGCGTCCGGGGATAGTCATTTGCGCTTGTTCACGTAGGGGTGAACGACTTGAGGCTTGTATCTCTACAACCCATTCCTCCTATGCTCCCTTTCGGGATCACGTGTTGTCCAACGCTCGGGAGACACCCGGCTTGCGACTGTTGTCGGTTCTCGCGAATCCAGTGGCTAATGAAGCCACATTCATCAAAGACGCAGGCTGTGCAAAGCCTTTGTCGAGCACTCAGACATGACACATGGGAGGCGTTGGGGAAAGATACGCTCAAGCGGTGATGGGGCATTGCGCCAGCCCGTCACCAGATGATGACTACAAGGGAGGCGTCGCGCACCTCGGATCAGACTGGTGTCTCCAGTTTCTGCATCCGTAAACCTTGCACTTGGATATGGCCCACATCCATATGTAAGCCTGCGACTTCTTCGTGCGTCTTATGAGCCACTCCGCTGACCGCGTCGAGTAGACCTTGCCCCGGGCGATTGCGCTGGCACAGGGCGTCTGATAGATTCCATATCACGGCGCCAGCCAGAGTTGCGAGCGGCTCAACAATGGCAAGTTTTACATCCTTCTATCGAAGACCGACACATAGGTAACTCCTGATTCGTGCCGGACTGGTAATCGCTCGAAGTCCTGCACATGAACCTGGAGAACTACCATGTCTGTCACGTTTTCGACCATCTCCCATTTTGTCCGCCAAGATCTCCGTGGCACTGTTGTTTTGCCACTCGGACACGTCCATCAACTATTCGCTGGTGCCCTTGGGTATGGCAGTCACGCTGCTTACCAAGTTGCGGTATCCAACGGCCGGGAAGTTGAGGATTTCGATGGCGCTCGCCACATCCTTCCCGATGACGATCTCTTTATGAGGCGCGCAATCGAATTGGGCCACGGCGAGAGTAGTGCGCTCATCGGCGCAAGCATCATGCGTGTCATCGGGCGTGAGTTGCCGGAGGTGAAACTCCATCAGTCTGAGGAAGACCTTGCGGACGAAATCCGGCTCAGCGTTGAGGCGGACATCAGCAACAGCGGTGAGTTCAGCAGCGCCCAGGCGGAGACAAACGGCGGAATGGCCGTGTTTGATCTTGAGTTTTCGTCTGAGGAGGGGGTCGCCGAGGATGCCGAGGAGTGGGGGTTTGATGTGTCAGGTTCTGCCTCCTTGGAGCACGACGAAGACAGGGTCTACTGGGGGCACGAACTGAACGTGACTTCACGCGTCGTCTTTCCGAAGCTAGGGCGTCGGGTCCTCGGGGATTTCACAGTGAAAGACGTGGGTGCTAGCGTCTTGCCTTGGCGCTGACCTCTGGAAGTCCCGCTATCATCGCGCACCGAATTCCGGACGAATGAAATAGAAAGCCCCCTCATCGATGAGGGGGCTGCTGGTTGGGTTGGATATCCTCCTTATGCGACGAGCGTATGGAGGGACGAGTACACCACGAGGGATACTATGGAGGCGATTGCTGCCTGCACTTGCCAAGGCTGCGCGCAGATAGCCCTCCACAGTTCCCGAGGGTGCGTAAGCACGAAGATGACCGTCAACAACAGGTCAAACAACGCGAAGCCGCCTTTTGCCATGAGGCGCAGGACGGCGCTTGAGAAACGGACAATTTTGTCCATTCTGGCTCCTACTTAGCGAGAGGTTGACCGGCAAGGCCGGTTTGCCCAGAAGGTGGGCCGCCCCCCGAGGGAGGCGCAAGTGTCGGCTCGCTATTGCCCGACACATCGATCTGGATTTCGATCAGGATTTCCAGCCTCTCGTGTATAGCGACAAATTGGACGGTCTTCGTCCATTCCTCAACTTCTACGTAACGGCAGGCTAGGCCATACCTGTAGCGAGCGTTTCCAGGTAGCTGGCTCTGAAGGAGCCACACCCCAGAACCCACCGCCCTTCCTCCTCCATCTCGTACTCAGAGAAGACCCTGCCGGCGGCAAGACACTTCTCTTCGTTCTTGATAGCGCTTTCGAGCCGGATGATTTCGGTTTCGTTGAGTCGTCGGATGCTGCTCGTGAGCAGGTGCCTCAGACCCGATTTGTACTCGGGGCTTCCATGTCGATCCAGCCAGCGGGCGTGATCCCACATTGCATGGTCAGATTCGAATCCGAGCGCCGCGGCTTCGTCGCTGACTTCTGGCTTCTGTTCTGACGCCTTACCTGCATGCATGACTTCCTCCTGGATTGTTGAGCGTGCATTCCGGGATGAGAAACTCCCAAGGAGAAGGGGAGGCATCTGCGACAAGGAGCGCGCCAGCCAGCTTCTGTCCTTCCTTCCTGTCGTCGGCAAAAGAAAAGCCCGGCAGCCTGCTGGCGTGCCGGGTTCGGTATTGACGCTCAAGGAGCGGGTGAAACCCCGTTTATGTCGCGAGGCCTCTCAGATGCACGAGCGATCGCGGCATCTGCATGCATTCCCGAGAAGACTTCGACAGCGGCCAGGCGTCGACGATCAAGCCATTCATCACTAGGTCGCTCGTTGGACAGCCTGATGCCTTCGCAGTTGGCCACCAAGCACTCTCCTGTGCGCCGGTCCCAGAGACCGTACACGCCGTTTGTGCACGTCACCACCTGCTGGTTGGATGAAGACAACACGGAATACTCCCGGCCGGCATCGTCATACACCGGAAGACCAGGTTCGAGAGGAGCTACGGCCCTTGGATCGGCCTCCTGCAACACTGACAAGCTCCGCACGCGCTCAGCAGAGGATGCGGCGGCGGAAGGATCGCCGTAAGCATGTTCCTCATCGACCTCGCGAACCTCGAAGGTAAATCTGATTGCCGTTCCACGCTGAGTTTGCCCAGGGTGCCCGGAGAGGACGGCAGCCTTGATGATGTCGAGTTGAGCGGCCACTTGCTCAAGGGAAGCGTTGACGCCACCTTGGATTTTGATACTGAGTTGGTACATTTGAGACGCTCCTGTTTCCTGAGAGACAAAGGGTAGGTGTAGGCATTGCTAGTTGTTATGAGGAACAGCAGCTTGTACCCGACCTGCTGCTCCTTGACAGCCCTTGATTTGCAGGAAACCGACACCCTCAAGAGGTGCTGAAATCGGGCACGAAAAAGCCCTCCGAACGCAGATGCGCAGGGAGGGCTGAGAGCCACAAAAATTACGCTCAGGGGCGGGATGTGTTCTGTGGCTTAGTATCCTGTTGACCTAGCAGACGAACCGAATACGCTCCTGCAATCTTGCGCTCCATCGCAGCGACAAGCGCTGCGATAGTTTGCTCGATTTCGTTCTGAAGCATGCCGACGGGAAAAATCGCATAGCTAGCCGCTAGTACATTTTCGCCTGCACTGGTGAAGTCTCCGTTGGTGAGCCACCAGCGATTGCACTCCTGATCGAAACTCAACCAGATGCTGGCTTGTTTCGGCGCAACAACGGTCTCGAATGTCTTGCTGAAGGCATCGACAATTCGATCTTTATGCCAGCCGAACTGCGCAAGGCACTCAACAATCTTTTCTTTCATGATTTCCCCTGAAACGTGCCAATGTGCGGGTTTGCCTGGCAGAAGGGGATGCTGCACATGGTTTGATACCAAAAATTTCGGAGGGTCTAGGTCTTCAGCAGAAAGCGGAAGGCCTCAACCCAGCGGAATCTTGCGAAGCAGTGGAGTGCGTAGGCTTGGCGCATCCGACGCAAAACCAGCGGGTTTGCGCCGTCTGTTGGGGCCTGCAAGCGCAAGCCGAAACGCTCGGCTGCGAAAACGGCGACAGCGGCTGAACGGGACACGCCGTCATGACAGTGGATGGCCATTTCGTCGATGCCTTCTTGGGCTTGCTGCTCGATGAACCCGACAAGGCGAACCGCCTGCCGCAAGGTCATCATCTTGAAGTCGCCATAGCGGCTATCGATGTCATGAAATGTTTCTGCGTAGATCGCTTTCCAGCCGGGGACAAACTCGGGTGGCTCGGTGCCGGGATTGCGAATCGACACCACGACTCCGTTCGGGTTGCTGTCTCGATAGGCGATGTCGCGCCAATTGAAGAAGGCGATATTCATGCAACCAACTCCAAGGTGACGAGTTGCGGTTGTGTTTGGCCCAGAAGTCGGTCAAGTTCCTCGGCGATCATTGCGCCAGCCTTCGCAAGAAGCTCGATGCGCTCCTCGGTTGAACACGTGGTAGGGTCGGCCGGGAGCGTTCCGCCATACAGGCGCCGCTCGCCTACCGCTTGCCTGAGATCTTGACGACGATCCCACGGCCACGGATCTGCCATCGTGCAATCGCTGTCGTCCCCGTCGAGTTTGAAGAGTTGCTCGGGGGCGGCATAGCAGGCCGCGGCCATAGCCAACTGGCCGTCTTGGGTATCGGTGGCCAGGATTCGGCCGGCGGCGATGTGCCGCGCGTGCTCCATGGCGATGAGTTCTACTCCAGTCATATCGTTGCGCTCCAGGCCGGGGGGCAATACTGAGCCCACCGCGACTCGCCGCCCCTCATTTGAGGGCGACGGTGATTTAGTTGGTTCCGCCGCCGAACGGGTTGTCCACTTGCCGCGGCGGGGTCACCTTCACTTCCTCTGGAAGGTGCTCGCTTTGAAGTTTGGCGACGATTGCGTCCACATTGGCCTTCAGTGCCAGGGCAAGCCGAAGGCCTTTCTTGTCTCGCGTCAGGTCGAGGCTGCCGAAGATGGATACGCGGTCGATGCGGTTCTCGATGGAGAAGTCGCTCCCCAGTGTTACAGCGTCGGACTCGTTCTCGAAGGCGGAGATGGGCGTGATTCGGTCGGTCATGATGTTCTCCTCAAGCCGGTTTGCGGGAAAGCCAGGCCCTCCAGTTTGCCTTGGTCACGACGTTGGTTCCCGGGATGAAATCGTGCAAGAACTGGCCGCGCGTGCTCAGAAGAGGGATAAGCAACAGGAGAATAGCAACCACCGCGAGGAACACGGGGGAGGAAATAAAGAGCAGGCAAAGCACGGTCATAACCTTCATCGCGCTGCGCATGAGTGTTTCGCCCAGGCGGGCGTCACGATCCTTTGAGCTTGTCGTCTTGAGACAGAGCAGCCATTTCCCCGGGGTGCATTTCACCTTCCCCCAGGAGAACAGCGATTCGTACAGCCACCAGATAGCCGGCGAGGCTGCAAGTACGTATGGAGCAATGCCTCGCGCGATCGCCTCATACCAGGCGTAGGAGAGCCGGTCGTTCGGTACGCCCTGGAACAGTACCTGCAACTGCTCCATCGACGGTTGGTCCTTGATGGTCACCGCCAGCCAGGCGGCAGCGAGCGTAAAGATGGCCACAAAGGCCAGAAGCACGACAGCATCCGCTACGGTAGCGAGAAGTCGTCGAGCAACGAGGCCAAGCCTGGCCGGGATTTGGGCTTTCTGGATCACGAGTTTCTCCTTAGTGAATCAGTTGCTGAATGGAGCGTGCAATGGTCTTCAGGACGTGCTCCTCCTGATTGCCACGGCGGGCAGAATATCCGCGTGTGTTGGGGGAGGGGAGTGTCAGCTTGGTGCTCTTTGCTTGCTCTGGCAGTCCGGGAAAGAAGGTAATGCCAGCTACCTGCTCCAGTTCTGTGATCGACACAACGGAGTAGTCTGAGCCTTCCGCGTTGTTGGCAAGGTAAGCGGCGCCTTTGCCGGAGCGCGGATCGAAGACCAGCTTGAACAGCCGGGGGGGCACCAATACTCGCCCGTTCAGTTGGTTCAGCTTGCCTCCGGTGAAGAGAGGACCGGTGATCACGAACAACTCGCCCCGTCGCTCTGCCAAATCACGGACGGCTGTTTCGATTCCTGCCCACAGATGCCTGTTGTTGTCGGGATTCTGCGGAACGATATTGGCGAGGGAAAAACTCTCGTATTGAGCCTCCGCGGTGCTCATATCGCCACTTGGAGCGATATGGCCTCGATCCATTCCGGATCGGGAGAAGTCCTTCAGTTCGGATCGCTCCTCGCGTTCCAGCTTCGTCTCAGGATGGAAGGCATCGTTGCGCTCCATGGACCGAGCGCTCCTTACTCGCTGGGCCGTCAGGTGTTCAGCCGACCAGAGCGGAGTGCGGCTGATGCCTGAATGCATCACCGCAAACTGGCTGAAGCACAAGGCCTTGGTGCCTTGTGCCAGTTTGGCACTGGTGATAGCAGGCGCTTTGCCGTTGAAGTAGCTGATGGAGCAGTCTGCTTCATACGCATGGGCCACCATCGACACCGCGGCCAGTACGGCAGCGGCCAAGATCTTCTTCATTTTTTGTCCTTCGTGTGGGGGCAGTACACCGAACAGGGGAGGGTCTTCACTTGCAAACGGGCTGGGATGAAGTCCGCCAGTTGCGCCGGGTCATCGACCCATCCCGCGACGCCCCCGCCTTTGGCGACGTTCCGCAGGAATGCCCACTGATCATCGGTCGGCGTGTTTCCGGGGCGCTTGACCTCCACCGCGAAAAACCTGCCGTCCTTCAGTTGGCCAACGATGTCCGACACTCCGGGTTCCGAGAATTTGACGAATCGCTGGTTCTCACCTTCGCCAAACACCGCTGCACCGGTGTTCATCCGCATACACCAGGCGACACTCGGGTGGTGCTCAAGCAGCTCGAGGCAAGCCAGAAGAATGTCGGTCTCACGCACGCGCGGTTGGCGTGGGGACCGCTTCTTCTTTGCCTTGACGACGGCTTCAGACGGCAACGTTGGGGGAGCCGTCCTGCTGAGGCGACCTTGGATCGCGGCTAGATCTTTCTCTGTGAACCTGATTCCCATGATCAGCCAAACATCGTGTCCAGTCCCTCCAGCTCCCTGAGGGCGGCCGGATCAATCTCGGACGGGTTTGGCATCTGGATGGGCTGATCAGCACCGGTGGGCAATTCGTTTGAGACCGATGTTCCTGACCGTTCCGACTCCAGGGGCACCGAGGCGGATGAAATCACAGGAGCGTTGATTCCGATCCGTGTCCCTTGTTCGTCCTGGAGGGCGGGAGGCGCCTCGGGGCTCCGCTTCGGGGGTGCTTGAACGGCAGCAACAGCCGGCGGTGGCTGCGGTACCTCCACTGGTGCGGCTGGCGGCCCTGCTTCTTCCGCCGGGGCAACAGAGGCCGATCTGGTAGCCGGCTTTGCTGTCACGGAACGTTGCCGGACTGCCTTGTTGCCCCGACTGCGGGTCGGAACCTTCTTTGCCTGGCGAACCGGTGGGCCGGCTTCAATCAGTCCGCCCGAGCCTTCGAGGGCCTTATTGATCGCCGCGTCGAGCGTCCCAGCATCCCGGTGCGTGACGAACCACTGGTAGACGATGCCCCGGATCAGCGGAGTTTCGGTGCGGTACGGCATTTCCGCGAGAAACTCCAGCAGACCTGGGCAGGACGCCTCCGGGATCACCAGGTTGATCCGACGCTCCGTTTCCTCGGGGTCGAATACCCGGATGAGCTTAGCCATTCACAGCTTCCTGGGCTTGATTCTTCATGGCGCGGCGCAGGGCAATGCCCATGCCGTAGCGACAGAAGCCATTGGCAACAGCCATCCGTGGGTTCTCGAGCAGCACGCAATGAGGCCACTTCTTTTGGAGTTCCTCGACGATGAGCGGGGCACCACCCCCGGCCAAGAGCACGCCGTGCAGCTTGCGCACGTCGGTCGACAGGAGGGAGTCGGCCTTGGCGATGATCTTCTGGGCGACGTGAGACACGGCCACTGCCACGTCGTCAGCGATGTTCACGTCTTGGCCGAACTGGAGAATCGTCTTGGTGCGAATCGCCTGTTCGCATTCGATCAGGTTGGTGTGGATGCCCTTGCCGTTGAGGATACGCAGCAGATGCTCCGCAGCGAAGTTCAGCCCCTCGCACGAGCTCGCGCCGCGTTCGATGTATTGACCTTCGAGCATCAAGAGGAAGTCGGTCGTGAAGTGTCCGACTTCGATGACCGCCCAACTCTTCTTCCGGCCGGCGCTGTCCTGCATGTGTTGCTTCATCGGGACGCCGGACTTGTCGAGGTAGAAGTCACAGTAAGCACCCATCGGTTGCGGCAGCACCCGCATATCCGCCTGGACGATCTTCAGAGTTTCGGATTTGAGTTGTTCCTGCTGAGAACCGTACAGGGAAGCGGGGGTGCCAATAACCAGGAGCGGGTCGCTCAGGCCGGGAACGCCGCGGGCGGCAAAGCGCTTCATTGTCGAACCCACCAGCGCCAAGTATTCCGGGGTGTTGATCCAGTCGTGCGACAGGCCGACAGTCGTTCCGGCGCTACCTTGGAGGCGAGCCGTGTCTCCGGTGAAATAACGCTTGCCGTGCACCTCGATGATCTCGGCTTCGGCGCGGCGTGCCGTGGATTCGTCGGTCAGATCGATCGCGGGGGAGACGATCGACGGGAAGGTCAGCGGGTAAAACATTCCATGAGCGAAGGCGGTGGCCTTCACGGCGCTGCGGCCTACATCAAGGCCGATGATGGTCTGGTTCTGCATGAAATCCTCTCGATACAAGTCGGGAAACTGCCCTCATCGGGCCTGTTTTTGATGCGCAATGAGCAATGCCAATTGCGCAATGCTCATTGTGTAGTGCATACAGCACACTCCACACTGGCAGTTATTCTAGGATACATAACACGTATTGACAATGCACCTAGCAAGAAAAGATAATCTGGCCGTCTTGGCCCAACCCGCACAGTAGAACTCGACCCCCCCGACGCACGCTTAATACATGGTAGATACGACCCCCCCGACTATCGCGGAATTAGCCGATCTCAAAGAGAAGGCAATCAAAGCTGTCTCAGCAGCCATCTCCTTCATCTCCGACATCGACTCAACCCTCGCGATGATCGATGGTTTGATGTACGTGATGCAGCCGTTTAAGAGCGGACGGATCGGTATCAAATTCATCAAAAACAATGGCAAACTGCGCCCTCAAGCACGCGTGTTCCGTCAGCTTCGCAGTCGCCGGTGGGTCTCTGACTACGTGAACCACAAAGGTCTGGTTCGGCGGGTCAGGAAGTCTCGTGAGTTCGAGGCAAACCACCAGTTGCTAAGGACGCTATGCGAGCACGTCACGAATCTCATTCAGATGCGCATGGACATGGTTGATCGCCTGAAGGTGGCAGACATGTCGTTCACGAACACCTTGAAGGCTCGCGGCGCCTACATGAAGCAGACCTCCTCACTCATCGGCGCCATGCACGAGAGGATCGCGGAGCGGTTTGAAGGTGAGATGGAGATGGACGACGAGTAGAGCAGCGGAGTGATTCTCTTAGCCGGGCGGAGCCCTGGTGCCTAGCGGTGCCGGGGCTTTTTGTTTGCGCAAAGTGATTGCTTCGGCCGGGCGGAATCCTGAGCGGAGTTGATCACTCGGCTTGGCCGGGTTGAGCCGAGCCACTGGCCTGGCGGAGTATGTCGGCGGAGACGCTGCCGGGCTTGGCGCGGGGGTAGCGAACATGCTGGCCTGGCGGAGATTTGGGTGAGGTGATCACTGGGCTTCGGTCGATGCGTAGTTGCTCCTTCGGCAGAGCGAGGTCATGGGTGGTACGGCGCCGGGGCTTTGCTGGGTGGAGCGGGCATGTTCTCTCGGCGTGGGCACGGGTTTGGCTGTGCCTGTCCTTCGTCCGGGTGAAGTGTGTCCTTCTCTCGGCGGGGGTTCGGGCTGGTGGTTCTGGTGGCGCAATGGTTGCTGGTTCTCTCGCCGTGGTGGCGGTCGTCCTTTTCATCCTCTTTTCTCTCTGTGTGTTCATGGGTGCGGGCCGGTTGTGCTGGTGGGGCAGGTGGCTGGTGTCTGGATTGCGCAATCCATCTGTGGAGTGAGTGTGCTGGCTGGCGATGGATCTATGCCGTGTGATCTCGGGCTGCTTCTTCCGTGGAGTGGACCTGCTGGCCGGCGGTGGCCTGAGGCTGGGTCTTCTACGGCGGCGATGAGCCCGCCGCGGCCGTTGGTTCCGCCGGCGCAACTGCGTGGCCCCGTGAGGGGCTATGGTTCTGCCCCGGGGATAACTATTTGGCCGCTGGTCTGTTCTGCCTGTGTGTGCATTGGCATTTCTGCCCGGCCCTGGGGCGGGCTATGGTGCCGGTGTGAGCATAACCATTTGTCCGGCTTCCCCGTGGTGCCGATGGAACATTGGGCTCGTGTTGTCCCGGTGTGAGTGCCGGGCTCCCTGGTGTGGAGTGGTGATGTCTGCTGCTCCTTCTTGCCCGGTGGTCTTTCGGCGGAAGAAGTCGCTCGGCCGGGGTGGGGCTCTGGATCGCATGCCGTGGTCTTGGGGTGGGGCTGATCGGGCCGAGCTCGAGGTGAGCTGATGGGATGGAGTGGATAGAGGGGATATAGATGCGGCCGTGGTTCTGCCGGCGGCGCAGTGTTTGCCGGGCTGGCGTGGTGATCTGGTTGGCCGGCGGTGGCCAGGGCGGAGCGGCTGCTTCTGCTGGCGGGGGATTGATGCGCAGTGTGTGCTTCTGCTGGGGGCGCGAGGATCTGCGCTGAGGCGGGGTTTGGCGTAGTGAGTGCCGCTGCTGGCGGGGGATCGGGTGGAGTGTCTGCTTCTGCCGGCGGGGAATGGGTGAAGTGGGTCGATCTGCTGGGGGGATGGCGGAGTCGGGCTTGGGCAGGCGGATGGTTGGGCGGAGTGAGTGTGTCTGCTGGCGGGGGGGGGGATTGGCGCCTGGTAATGATCGCGGCGTGCGAGGGGTTGGGCTGTGTCGACGCAGGTGCTGGGCGGAGTGGGGATGTACGCTGGCGGAGGGTCGGGTGAAGTCGGTGCTGGGCTGGAGGGTGCAGTGATGTGTTCGCGGGCGGGGATTGGGTTGGAGTGAATGTTGGGCGAGACGGGTGGAGTGTTCGTGTTGGCTGGCGATGGATATGAGTGGAGTTGAGCTCGGGCTGGTGCTGGTGTGGAGTGTGTTCCGGGCGGCTGGTTGCTGTATGGGCTCTCGCGCCGGCGCCGGATGGGAACATGCGGCCCGGCGAAGCCGGGTTGGGGCTGCTGGCTGGGGATAAATAGTTGGCCTATGCGAGTACCCTAGGGCGCTTCCCTGTGGGTAAATGGTTGACCTGCCGCTGACCCCTATAGGTGCGGAGAGTGGGTAAATGCTTGGCCTAGCTCGTCTCGCCTCTCTGCCGAATGAGGTGGAGGAGAGCGCTACCTTATACGCCTCGACCGTGGGTAAATGGTTATGACGCGTAGATGTAACACGTATGTATAAAGTGCTTGCGTCGATTCGATACTATGGCTAGTATGGAGGCATAAATGGTTGGACACACACGAAGGGGTCTGAGATGAACACGAAGCTGAAGGTGGCGATGACGGTGGCAGGGGTGGCGGTGATCGGCGGCGCAATCGCCCTGGCGCCGGCTCTGCATGACCTGGCCTGGCTGAAGTGGGTTCTCTACCTGGTGGGTGCTGCCCTGATGAGCCCCCTGTTTGTAGCGATCTGGGGTGGCGCGGAGGAGGAGGTCAAGACCAAGGGCTTCCGCGGCTTCGAGGAAACCAATATCGGTGACTCGATGCAAGACATCTGGGGCATGAACGGCCAGGACCACCACCACCGGAACGATTGACCCGGGTGGATTGTGCAATACACGAGAGGATACTGAGATGAGCAAGGCGACGAACGAACAACTGAAGGCGGTGCACAGCACGGTTCACCGGCTGATCGTTCAAGCCTTCGCGGGCGCGGGCAAGACCTTCACGCTGGTGGAATTCGCGCTGGCCAACCCCCAGGACCGTATCCTCCTTCTCGTCTACAACAAGGCGATGCAGGAAGAAGCATCGGGCAAGTTCCCGGGTAACGTCGATTGCCGTACTACCCACTCGCTGGCCTGGCACTTCGGCCGCCGCTTCAAGGATGCCGACAAGCTGGGTAACCTGCGTCCGAGCGATCTGATGCGTGCCTTTGATCTGAAGGTCGGCTTTGCTCGCCTCCTCCTGACCACCATCGAGAACTTCCTCTTCTCGGCCGACGACGACTTCGCCAGCCACCACGTTCCGCAAAGCGTGGCCGACAAGGACGTGAAGATGGTCGTGCAATGGGGCCAGTACGTCTGGGCGGCCATGCAGGATCTGGACCGCAAGGACGTGCCGATGCCCCACGACGGTTACCTGAAGCTGTTCCAACTGTCGAACCCGGATCTGGCCCGCCGCTATGACATCATCCTGTTCGACGAGGCTCAGGATGCCAACCCGGTGACCACCGCGATCGTTGCGGCTCAGCGTTGCCGTCTGGTGATGGTTGGTGACAAGTACCAGTCGATCTATGCCTTCCGCGGCGCCGTGAACGCCATGGAGCGCATTGAGGCCGACGAGGTGGTGTACCTGACCGAGAGCCGTCGCTTCGGCGCAGGTGTCGCCAAGCTGGCCTCCATGCTGCTGACTACGTTCCGTGGCGAGGAGCATCCGGTGCGTAGCGCCTTTCCGGAACGCCAGACCAGCTATCAGGTCGACCGCACGAAGCCTTACGCGATCATCGGCCGCACCAATGCGAAGCTGTTCGGCAACGCCGTGGGGCTGCTGGGCCGCAAGCGCATGCACTTCGTCGGCGGCGTGGAGAACTACCCGTTCGACAAGCTGGTAGACGTGTGGCACCTGATGAACAATCAGCCGGGTTTGGTGAACGACTCCATGTTCAAAACCTTCGGCTCCTTTGCGCAACTGGAGGACTACGCCAGCAAGGCCGACGACAAGGAGATCCTTTCCCTGATCGGTGTGGTCAAGGAATACCGCGCCCAAGTCCCGGCCCTTGTCCAAAGGATCAAGACGGAAGCAGTGGAGCGCCAGGAGGATGCAGATGTCAGCCTGACGACCGCCCATCGCTCGAAGGGTCTGGAGTTCCCCCAGGTCGTGCTGCTGGACGACTTTGAGGATTTCGTGACTGAGACTGGTGACTTCCTGGTCCTCGATACCCCCGAGCTGATGCAGGAACTCAACCTACTGTATGTGGCGTTGACCCGTGCTGAGCATGTCCTCGAGCTGAACGTCCAGATGCGCGATATCGTCGAGGTACTCTCTGTGCGCGATCCGGATGCTATGTCGCTCCTGAGTGCGGGGGCTACCGAACAAGGTAAGGGGGAGGTTGGCCTTCTGCCGGGTTTTGATTACACTCCGCGTATTGCTACGCGTGATGTATCCGAAATGCAGGAGGAAGAACAGGGCGCACTTGCCGCGGATGGGCAATACGCGCTGGGTGCTGGTTCTGAGATCGAAAGCATGGTCGAGCTGGCAATCCTTCGCCAGGGCCTGCTGCAAGTTGCGCGGCTGGCGCAAGAACTACGCGTCGAGCGCAACGAGATGACGAACATCATCGTCGGGATGATCCACAAGGGCCGTCTCTCGGGAGTGCTGTTTGTCGGTAGCCCGGAGGTCGCCGCCCGTCTGCGGGCAGAGACGTTCTGAGGCCTTGGGATTTCTCTGAGAGAAGAGCATGGACATGATTGAACAAAAGCAGACCGAGGCGCGGGCTCTCAACGAAGCCGGGCAGGAGCCCTCGCCGGCGATCTACCCGGATCGCTACATCGACATCGGGAACGGAACCTTCTACGTGCCGCAGCAGAACGCGTGGTGGGACCGCTACCTTGCGGTGGAGGCGATCGATGTCTCCAACGGTACGGAAGAAGCGGCGTCGGTCATCAGGTATCCAGGCCACGCCTGGAAGGGTGGACTTGGCCCGATGGCCGGGCGGCTGTTGGCCGAACTCTCGATGCCGCGCTTTCCGACACAAGAAGCCCGCTTGGCTTCTGGCAAGGGAAACAGAATCGCCGAGATCATGAATCCGGGACCAGCAGTGTTTTGGCCCGCCACCCTGTATGTGACGCCGGAAGGCGTGGCGGCTGGTTTCGGCGAGCTCGACTGCGTGGCGTTTGCCGATGAGCAGAGCCTGATCAATGCCCTGACGGCCCTCGCCGCGAAACTCCCGCCGCGACAGTTGCAGTTGATGCCCTCGTGGGTTCGTGACATTGCCAACGAGTTCGCCGACTGGACGCCCGACGCGGGCAGTCCGCACTGAGCGCGGAAGCCCTCCCTAACCATGGCACATTTCGGCGGGACGCCAGCCAGTGCTGGTCTGTGATCTCAACGCATTCCCTGACGATGGCACATTTGGACGAGGTAACCAGCATGGCAGCAGACCGGTTCTCCGCTGCACTCGAAGTGAGGGTGCTCTGGGCACACCTCCGGATCGCAGCAATCGTTGACCCGGAGAACGTGGTGGACAGCAGGGAGTTCGACCAGGCGCTGTCCGCGGCGACTCAGCTTGGAAGGACTGCCTACCCGGACAGCAAACCTCCGCTGATGATCGCCGACGTGTCGCAACTGGTGCAGTGGTTCCAGGAGGGGATCGCCGACGCGGCCATCGACCATGAGATCGCGCACTGCCTTTGGTGCCAGGACGATACCGGCAACCCGTGCCCCCAGCAAGGCTAATCCCACCGACGGAAACGTTTAGTCAAGAAGCGGAGAGAAACGATGAATACCGACAAGCGAGCGTTGACCCGGCGACAGGCGGAGGCGGTGTGGCAAATCCTGGTTGACTGCTGCGGCGCCAGCAGAAACGCGGCCGATCGTGAAGGCTTCGTCCAGATCATGTCGAGCCGCGCTGCCGTAGCCGAGTGGCGCTTCGATGCCTCCTGCGGTTTCAGCGCCGTCTTCCGCTTCCCGGATATGAGCCTGGTGAACGTCTCCGAGCAGCCGACGAACAAGTGGGTGGCCATGGTCGTGCGTGCCAACACCGAACTGCGCTACATGGTGCCGGCCGGGATCGAACTGCTCGAGCCCGCCGGCGTGCGGACAGCCGTTGCTCGCGCCGATGACATGGCGCTGGCCTTTGCCTGATGCAACACACCGCATCCACTGTTTAGTCAAGAAAAGCGAGAGCAGCGAGATGAACACGAAGGAAATGAACGGCGACCAGGCATTGCGGTCGGCAGCAAAAGAGGTACGAGCATGAGATACGTCCTGCTTGGCGCCGGCTGGTACTTCAATCCCACTGTCAGCATGCAGGGGGTTTGTTACGTGGCGGATTCGCTCGCTCCTCGGCAAGAGATCGAGCCTGGGTGCCGCTACTACGGACCTGCAGCATGGGGCGGCAAAAACGGCCCCCTCTATGGGCGCGAGTTGGTGAAGATCCGCCCGCTTCACTGGAACGCCTGGTACGCCAAACTCGAAGACGAATTCTATGGTGGCGCTCCCCAGACCGAAGTCCTCCGCGTGTGGCCGGCGACCCTGGCCGTCACCGACGCAGGTCGCGAAAAAGGCCTCGGCGTGCTCGACGGCATCACGGTGGGCAGTGAGGAGGAGATGATCGCACGCATGAACTTCTTCGCGCAAAGGTATGCCGTGCAGTCTCCGCTCCTCTACACCGGTCAGGGCAGGCTACAGAACGTTGCCATCCATCTGGCCGAAGTCGCCGGCGCCATCGCGCCGCGGCGTGAGGCCGTGCCCCTCTAAGGATGGCACATTTCGAAATCGCTGTTTGGTCAAGTGACGAATGAAAACGATGAGCACGCACGCACCCTTCGCACTGACTCGCCCGCAGGCGGAATCCGTCTGGCAGATCCTGGTGAACTGCTGTCTGGCTTCGAGCGCGGCCGAGGATCAGGATGCGTTCATCCGGGGCCTGACTCGTGAGAACCCAGTACGCGAGTGGCGCTTCGCTGGTGCACTTGGGTTTGGCGGCAAGCTGCGATTCCCGCGGCTGACTGTCGATTGCTACCCAGAGGACCTCACACCCGAGCGGCAGGCCATGATCGATCGCGCGAACGTTCAACTCGCCGGCCTGGGCAAGTCGGGAGATCTGCCGGCGGCATCGACAGGTTCGACCGCCGGGTCGAATCCCGTTGGCAACATCGAGACATCGTTCGCGGCCAAGCCTTCACTGCCTGAGATCAAGCCGCTGGTGCGCGCCTGGTATGCGAAACCGGGCAACGGGGCGGGTGGGCTTTTCCACCTGATCATTGAGGGCGGGAACAACGAGCAGCGCTGGGCCAATGCCGCCCTGGAAGCCGCGCGTGCGTCGGGCGATGCCGACGCGATTTGTCTCGGCGAGTTGCTGGCGGCGATGTCCCCGACTCAGCGCCAGAAACTCAGCAAAACCTGGCATCTCACCGACTGAGATGTTTTGCCAAGAAAACGAACAGCCATCGAAAAACGTTCCCTGCCATGAACACCGCAACTGCTGTCGCCCCGATTTCGGGTAGCTCCGTCACCGGGAAACTCTCCTTCTTCATCTCCATGCTGCTGTGCGGGCTGACCCTGAATGCCTATGTGGCGATGGTGAAGATCGAGGCGACGAAGGTCTCGACTTCGGTCAACCAGCCGTCGCGGTCACCGGGGGAAGTCCTCGTGACGTGGCCTGGTCTGGTCAACCAACTCAACAAGACCAAGCCGGAGTGCAAGCCGCTTCTCCACGCGGCAGAGAAGGTCGCAGGCTCGTGGTTCGGCTGGATGCCGGTGCCGGACAACGTCTGGGATAAAACACTGCTCGATTTCAAGGCGAAGGCTCGCTTGGCCGGCTGCCTGGTGCTCCATAAGGGCGAGGCGCACTAACTCATCGACTGCACCTCACAGGAAAAGCATTCTTGCAACGAACTGGTCAAGTGATGAATCGCTCCCAACGCCCGCTCGAGCCCAACGTTGAAGTCATGGCGCTAGCCCGGAAGATCCTTGGCACCCGCTTCGAGGTGGACCACAAGGACACGAACGCCATGCTGGCCTTGGTGCGCGGGCTGCAGCTCCCAATCGAGTACGCCTACTTCGGTCCACGATCCATCGATGCAAAGTCCGTGGTCCAGGAAGTGGCTGACCAGAATCTGCGGCTGGCGCCTATGCACCGCATTCAACGCAAGATCGACGGCCTGACAGGGAAGATCGACGGCTCGCTGGCGTCGTCTGTGGCGAACTTCGACCCGTCACGACTCGGTGGTTCCGGAGCCGCCGGCCGACAGCGAGACCGTGCGCGTGCATCGGAAGGCCGGAACATCCTGTCCATTCGAGTAGCTCGCCTCCAGGCCGAACTCGACCGACGGGCCATCGAAACGAACGTGTCTCAGCAGCAGACCGGCTGAGCGTACCCAATTCTGCGAGAGGAAATAAAAGCGATGAGCAACCCGGCCAAGCAACGCGTAACCGCCCGAAGCGAGTTCAACGACAACGCTCCCTATTTCCGCGAGCGCCTGGAGCGCGTACTCGCGGGTATCGATCGCTACACCCGCGAAGAGCTTGCGCGGGAGCTTTCGCGGATCGCCAGTGTGGCGAATCACGACGTGGCCTTGAAAGAACTGAGCACGCCGCGGCCCGGCGAACTCGTCGCGCAGCTGGCCAACAAGCCCGCGCGGACGGCCGCGTTGGGCGAGGAGACGGACCAGGGCGGCGGCGGACCGGCCTGTCTCTCCCTGCCCGGTGGTGGGAAGGCGCTCACAAACGCGCCCGCCGGCGGCGGCAGCTACGATCTGATCGCAGAAATCGACGGGATGGGCTCGCGCATCGCAGTGCTGCTCGAAGCCGAGCGGCACCTGCTGGGCAAACTTTCCATCTACGAGCAGGCACTGACTCAGGACAAGTTGGGAGATGTCTTCATCGCAGGCATCCTGAAGATGGGCCACACGATCGATGACGAGCACGTGACTTTCCACCGTGCCTGCGGCTCGGAAGACAACGCACTCCGACAACTGTCGGATGCGGTGGTGAGCACGCTTGTGCAATTCGTCTCGACAGCCGTGGGGGAGAGCGCCGGCGGCGCGCACGAGAAAGCCGTTTCGGTGATTCGTCGTTCGCACGGTTTCACCGTGAAAACCGACGGTGAGTTGCTCGGGCTGACAGAAGGTGACCTGGGATACGAAGGAACCGGGCTGAAGATCGACATGACTGGATGGCTGGAGGTGGCCGGAGGCGGTGCTGGCGCCGTGAAACTGTCGCAGGAACAAGCATCGGTGGGTTGGCGCTGGCGCCCTGCCAAATCCGATCACTGGACGTACGTCGACGGGCACCCGAGCGACGACCAGCATGCGTGGCTTAGCCGCTTCGGCCATCGATTCGAGAGCTTGTTCACTGCTCCCGTGAAGCTGGGTGCGGCGCTGCCGGATGGTGAGAAGCTGTTGGAAATCGCCAGGGTCACCGGATTGCGCAGTGCCATGCACGGCGTTCGTGCCTGCGATGCTCGCGAAATGCTCAGCACGTTCGTTCGCGAGGTGGCTTCGGCTGACCGGTTGCCTGTCGCCGAGGAATCCAGTGAGGTGGGCGCATGAATGCCAACCTGTCGCCGAAATCGGTGAAGCCGGCCGCCGCATTGCGCTGGGTAAAGCAGGCGTTTGACCTCATCGGCCGAGGATTCATTGCCTGGCTGGTCTTGATGCTCATTTTCTGCCTGGCGATCTACCTGTGCCGCGCATCGTTGCTGATCAGCCAGGTCGCCGCGGCGGTGGCCTACCTGTCTGGCATTGGCGTGGCCGCGCTTGTTGACGATGCGAGCGAGAAATCGTTCGTGGAGATCTTCTCGGCTGCGCGGGCCGAGCTTGGGGCTGCGGTGCGGTTCACCCTCATTCTGACGTTCGCTGCCACAGCACTGTCCGCGGTGTTCTACTGGATCGGGGGCCGTCCGGGCGACTGGTTTCTTCGGCTCTATGATCCGTCTCTACTGGCGCCGGCTGCGGACGGCGATTCCTTCGTGGCGCTGAATAGGGTGTTTCTGTCCTCGCTCATGGCACTGATTCTGTTCCAGATCACGTTTCTCATGCCATTCATTGCTGCTACGTTTCAGTATCACCTTCAGACATTCTTCGGGGTTGGCTGGTTTCAGGCCTTCCGCCTGGGCAATGCCGGCGTCCCGGAGAAGAACGTGGGCGCCATGCTGCTGTTCAACTCGGTTATCTACGCGGTCCTGCTCTTCGCGGCGGCGCTGGCGCCCATCGCCGCTCCGGTCGTTTTCGCGTTCCTGTCAGCGTACTCGTACGTCGCCTTCCGTGAGATCTACCTAGGTGTCGGCGAAAACCGCAAGGTGGTGCTCGCCGAGGTCCGCGGCAACGTTGCCTCAGCAGCATAGGCCCCCTGCACAAAGGAGTCGTCGCATGCATGCGAGACAAGTCAGGCTGCCCAATGGGCTGACAGTCGATGTGGAGCACTACCAGAAGTCCGGCAAGTGCTCGCGCGAGCTCGGCCGCTGCGGCAACCGGATGGGTGCGCTCTCTCTGAATCGCACCCGGGAAGAGGTGCTGTCGAAGCTCGATGAGCTCCGTGCGATCGTGGGCAGCACTTCAGATGAAGTCCAGTAGTTCGGTCAGTCGAATCAGCGTCGAATATCACCAGAAACACCGATCAGGAAGATGGCCATGGCCAAAGACGATTTCATCCGAATCAAGTACACGCGCGAGGTCGATGGTCGCAAGAAGCGCACCTCAGTTTCTGTCGATCCAGACCTGTTCCAGATCTTTGCCAAGATCCGTGGCGCGGTGCCGGCGGCACGAGCGGTCCTGCGCGAGTGGGCGATGGAGATTGACGCGGATCGCCAGTGGAGCGAAGGCAATGGGTTTGATGCGGGGATCGGTCTCTCGCGCCTGGTGCAACGACGCATGTTCTCGGAGATCAACTCCTTTGTGGACAAGGGGATGGTCGTAGTTCTCCAGGAAGACGCCGGACGGCACCCCAATGCGCCTGGCCCAAAGAGGGGCGCGCACTGACTACCTCCTGGTGCACCAGCAGCGTCCTGGATGACGTAACCATTCTCATGGAGTATTATGCAGACGTGTTATGTATCGTGCGGAGGCGCAAAAATGATCGTCGGTAATCTGGAGAATCTGGTTTCCTATCCTGTTGTCTGCCTCGCAATCAGCATGTGGTTGGGCCTGATGTTCTTCGTCCTCGTGATCAAAGGTGTGCGACCGGCCTTGACGCGAGCCTTTGTACGCGCTTTCATCTCATCTTCCCTCATCTGCGCCGGAGCGGTTGTAACGATCGAGGTAGGCGGCGTACTCATAGTCGTCGGCTTTTATCGGTTTGCATCGATGCTGGCCAGGCTCGGGGCGCCCAGTTGGATGGGGACCTATCTTTTTCCCGCCAGTGTGCTTGCGATCGTTGTGGTTCTGTTCGATCGCGTGTCGCGAAGTCTCGACAAGAAGAAGCGTGGCGAAGCGCCGGCCGAAGCCAATTGAATCGGTACCCTGGGCAATCAGGGCCAATCTCGCGCTAGTGGCATTGCTAGTTGCTGGTTAATCCGCAGGTGATTCGGTCGCTTGCGAATGTTGTTCTTGACCAAACGTTCCGAATTGATGATTATAGATACGTGATATGTATCTGAAATGGACGGATATGAAAGACGCCAATGAGCAGCAACCCTTTACAGTGCTGAATCAACCGAGCATGGGCAACGACCATCCGTCTCAACCAGGCTATTGCATGGGGATAGCCTCGGGAAATGCAAACGAATCGCCCCCAGAGTTTTGGTGGATCAACCATGGCACGCACGGCCATGTCACGATGCGTCGAGACGAAGCTGAGTGTGCGGCCGAGGCCGGAGCTACGGTGCATCACTACCCCGTCCCGCATGGGCAAGATCCAGAGCCGGGCGCGTGGGTTGGCCTGACCGAAACAGAGCGCGACCGCTATGTCGGAGAACTTATCGACTATGGCACGGAAATCGCTCTGCCACTCTATGCCGTGGTAGATCGCATCGAGATGGATCTGCGCCAGCGCAACGCCACTCACCGAAGCGTCGCCGGAGCGGTAGGGATGGAGGCGATCCGCGAGAAGCTGGCGCGATTCGGTCGCGAATGGTTCGACGCGCTGACCACCATCGGCATGCTTCGTCGCGTTCGAAATACCCCGGCATCTTGGGAGATGACTGCGGCCGCGGAGTCCATCCTCGCTCAAGCCGCTCGGCCTGCCGACGATGAAGTTCAGCCCGGAGACGCACGTCTCACCGTCCCTGCGCAGACGGCGTCGCTTGCCCAACAGCAGAACGAAACAATTCTGATCGGGGATGTGGTCTACGTCAGGGCGGGAGGGTTCAGGGAAGATGCGAAGGGGCGCAACCTACCCGTGTTTATCGCCGAGGAAAACCCTCTGAAGTTGGAGCGTGGGAGCGCATCGCCTGCCGCACTGACGGATCGGCAGATCGCCGCGCAAGATGCGCGTTACGAGATTGATGGCGCGATCACATGTGGGCGCATGGGCACCAATAAGCCACCGACTGGCCACTGGCTCACGGAATACTGGAGCATCGGCCGCGGGTTGGCGAGGCTGGGCGAAACCAGCGCTTGGGAGAACCAGACGCCCGTCGCTGCCCCTAGCGCTATCGCGCAACAGGCGGCGCACTTGGACGAAGCAATGCGCAAAGCAGTTGTAGCAACCGAACGGCGATTCGCCGCTCCTTCGCCGAGCGCTTCAGCACAGCAGGATGTGCTGCCGGCCTGGAGGTTCCGCAAACGTGAAGGTGGCGTCTGGGTTGTAAAACCCCCTGTGGGCGATGAATGGGTCGCTTTCCAAAACACGCCGGCATATACGCTGATAGAAGCTATCCACGGTGCACAGCAATGCAATGGATCGCACGACACCCCGGTGGTCAGCGAACACCTCCCCGCACGGCTCGCTGCCCCTGAGCCGAGCGCATCGCCAGAGAGCGCGCATACCGCGATTCCGGGCTGTGTCACGATGAGCTACGGCGATGGCATCGTCACACTGCGCTTTGATTCTGAGTATGCGACTCAACGGTTCATGTGCACCTACGGCCCGTCTGTAGAGATTGACGCTGCGCCGAGCGCATCGCCTGGCGTCCTGACGGCCGTGTCAATTGCCGAAGCCGCCATGGTATTCGGCAACAACTATTCCGACGATCCGCGCTCGATAGTCGATGCGATGAAGGGCTTTTGTGGCGGGGCCGATCATGTGCGCGCTCTGCTCGCCGCGTCGCGCGCTGCGCTGACGGTGCCGGAAGTCACGCCACGCCGGCCATACGACGCTGACAGCATGCCCGGCTACGTTGAGTCCGACAACGACTATGCCGGCAACAACATGGAAGCGGTGGTCTGGTTCCTGGACAACCGCGACATGCTGGCCGCCAAGCTCGCCGCATCGCCTGCTGCAACGAATGAAGTGCAAGAGGCGTTCATGAGGGTATGTGAAGCGCTTGGCATCGCGGCTACGGCCTGCGCCTATCTCGAAGTGCCAAGGCTGCTCGGGGCTTCGCCTACCGATCAGGGCGAGGATGCACGCCGACTGGATTGGATGGCTGAAGTAAAGGCGGAATTGCGGCGTACGGTCCGCGATGATTACATGCTATGCATCGGCAGCAAAGCGATCCGCACCGGGAAAACGCCGCGTGACGCCATTGACGCCGCCATGAGCTCCAGCCAGGCGGGTGCGTGATGAAGGCGCTATCCATGCGCCAGCCGTGGGTTTGGCTCATCGCTCGACCGGACCTGACCGACCCGATAGCGCGGGCAGCAGCAGAGGCGCGCGGAGAAATCAAAGACATCGAGAACCGGACGTGGAAGCACAGCCACCGTGGCCGCACGCTGATCCACGCCAGCAAGGGCATGACCAAGGCTGAGTATGAGGATGTGCAGGACTTCCTGTACGACCTTCACTCGCACGCTGGCCTGGGCGACGCGATGATCCAACTGCCCCCGCGCGAGGAACTAGAGCGCGGTGGCGTCGTCGGCGTGGCGGACATCGTGGATTGCGTGCACTTCGAGATGGGCGCGTCGCCCTGGCACATGGAAGGCCAGTGGGGCTTCCACATTGTCAACTCGCGACCCCTGACCTTCGTACCGTGCAAGGGCGCGCTCGGCTTCTTCGACATCCCGGCAGATGTGGCCGCGCACCTCCGCGTCATTGGCGCCATGCCACCCACAAAGGAGTAAATATGCTGAACGGCGAATACCAAAGCATGGCAGCGAACGCCACCGTCCAAGCCGCCCCGAGCGCCGACCGCGACAAGGTGCTCGACGAAGTGATGAAGGAACGCGATGATTACCACGAGATAGCCGATAAGCTGGCGGGTGCCATTGCCGAGCATCTGGGCGTGGACATTGGCGAACACAGTAGCGCCAACTGCCCGTGGAGGGCGGCTTTTGAAGCCATTGCCGCCGCCCCGGCGCCGGGCGCATCGCCTGCCACGTCAACGGGAGCCGAGGCGGTGGCGTGCCAGGAAAGGCCGTGGCGCTGCTTCCACTGCGATGAGACCTTCACCGACCGCGCCGCGGCGGCTGAGCATTTCGGCACGTCGCTCATGCAGGAACCGGGATGTCAGATCGACCTCGCAAAGTTCCGCGAGATGGAAGAGTTGGTGCGCCGGTCTAGTGCCGAAGATACTGACCTACATCGAGAAATCGCGCGACTTCGATGCGAACATGCGACAGCCTTGCGTCGAGAGGAAGAAAATGGCTATGCGCGTGGCCTTCGCGACGCCAAGCTCTATCCCGCAGACGTTACGCCGAGCGCATCGCCCGCCGCGCTGACGGCGACCGAAGCTGACGCAAAGTGGGCTGAGGAGTGGGCACGGTACAAACTGCCAGCGCAATACTGCGTACCATTCCGGCAATTCTCCCGCGCCCTGCTCGTCGCATCGCCTGCCGCCCAGGCGGCAGATGCGAGGCCGGTACTCCCGCTAGTTGTGCTTGATGCGCTGCGCTTCTATGCAAGTGGAGGGCATTTTGTCCTGGCAGACGATACGGCTTGGGACACGGTATCCGGCGAGCCGCAGAATTTCTGGTGCGACGAAGCGGGCACGGCCACGGTGGAGGACGGCAGCATCGCCAAGGCGGTTCTGCAAGGGAAGGCCTTCGCCTTTGAGGAACCGGAGCCGGCCATTGAAGGCGAGGTATTCATTGCCGCGCCCGCGACTGTGCCGGCTTCATCGCATCCCGTTGTCGCCGTGTTGATCGAAGTGGCACGCCTCGCATATCTCGCGCTGGATGACGCCGAAGAGCGCGTCAGCACGAACGGCCGCGTCCATGTGCTGACTGCTATCGCGTTTGATGGCCTGTCTAATGTGCTGGACAAGCTGGATGAGTTGCCCGACGACCAGCCCGGCCAAACCATGGGGCCAGCGCAGAAGGCGGAGTGGGCGCTGCGCAAGCCGGCCGCAACGGTGCAGCCGGATGATCCGGATGGAGGCGTTGAAGCGGTCATTGCATGCCTTGGCGATGACGCGGCAGCACTGCGCGATGAGTACCCGGAGATCGCGGGGAACATGGACAAGGCCGCGGAACTGCTTGCCGAACTGATACGGCTGGATGGCATCTATCGCGAGCAGCAAGACGAGCCATGCAGCCGACCGCTATGGCTAGCGACTGCGCACCACGACGCGGAAGCCCTGCTCGCCGCATCGCCTGCCATCCAGGTGGAGGATGCGCGCGATGCCGCGCTGTGGCGTAAGTGGCTGCCGTGGCTGCGCAGCAAGAACCGTATCCCGTATGACTTGTCCCAAGACATTGCTGCCATGAGCGCCAGCAATGGGGGTACGTGATGGCGGCCAATATCGTGAGCGACAAGCGCAAGGCACAGGCGCGGAAACACGCGCAAGAGGTGCATGTCTGCGTATGTGGCAAGGAATGCAGGGGCAATGGCGGCTGGAGCAGCCACAAGCGCGTCTGCGAGCAATGGAAGGCCGCGCGCAAGGCCGCCGACAAACGCGAACGTGACGCCGCCTTGAGTTCCAGCAAGGAGAGCAGCAATGGCTAACAAAGAAGGGCTCTGGTGCCCGGACCAGTGCCCGATTTCCGGTCTGCCGTTCTTCATGTGGCTGAATCATCCGGAATTGGGCTATGTCCCGACCTATGGCGGCCCGTTTGACAGCTACACGCTGGCCATGGTGACCGATGACGGCGACATTCGATCTGAGCGCTATGACCCTGATGCCGGCGAGTGGGTCGAAGGCGGCGAACCCATGTCCGCGTGTGACGACCTGATCGACGCCATCGATGGCCGCACGCCGAACGCATCGCCGCCTGTCGCCCCGAAGGATGAGCGCGAAGCGTTTGAGCATCGCTGCTATTACTCAGAGGGCGCAATCCCGGGATGCGTTGCCTTGGAACGTGATCGAGTAGACGACTACCGCGACCTTGACACGAACTCGGCTTGGGAGGTCTGGCAGTTGGCGTGCGAATGGCAACGCTCCACCGCCCTGGCGAAGCAACTTCACGAGCCTGCCGCTCCCGTGACGCAGGAGCTGATCGATGCGTACCTTAAAGCACTGCCGTGGCTCGACAGCTCGACAGTAGATCCAATCGAAAAGGCGCGGCGCGTGCTGCGGCACCTGATTCAGTCAAATGAGGTGTACTTCTTCGATGACGGGTATCCTCGGCGCGATGTTATTTCGCGCAACGCAGAATGCGTGCTGAAGGTGATTGACCACCTCGCCATTCTCGCCCAATCCGCCCCTCGCGCTGACCATTCTTGTGACAGCGCCGAGATGGTGGCTGCGCCGGTGGCCGAATTGATCGTTGGGCCGGACGCAAAGGTGCGCGACATTGAGCTGCGCGCCGGCATTTCCACGCCGCTGGCCGAAGGCGTGTATCCGCTGGTGATCTACGCCCCGAGCGCCAGCACGCCTCAGGCGGGGCCGGAATTAGAGCCTGTATATGGCGACGTGCTCCCGCCGTTGCGCGCGGATGTTCTGATCCACCTGGCCAGCCTGGACAAGTGGGTGCCGCACAAGGTGATTGGGTACTACGTCTGGCCAAGCCTGAAGGGCGATCCGAGCGGGCAGCGCGTCTTTGTCCGCGTGCGCGATAGCGCCGGAACGCCAAACGCCCGGATGCTGTGTGACGTGCGCCGCCCGGACGGCACCAGCTACTTACCCGCCGCCACAACGCAGGGCGTATCGCCTGACGTGCAGGCCGAGGTAGTGCAGATCGCAATGGAAGGTGATGCAGCCGCGAGTAGCGGTGGCAACGACCACGTGGCCGTGGGCCTGGCTGATCGTTAACGGGCACGAGACATTGAGAAGCCGAAGTGCGCTACCCAACGAGGTGGCAGGCAGTCTGCGCAGGGGCGGCGTGCGTCGGCCGATTCGCTGAGTCTGAGGCCATCTCAATCACGGCGTCCGAAATCGGGCCATGGTCACCATTCTGGTCGACGCGAACAAGGAAGTCGCATTAAGTGGCGAGATAGATGTGGCCCGGGGGATCTCCCTTCGTGTCTGACTCGTGAGCTTTTACAAGGTAGGGCATGCGCCAAATTATCTTGCGCAAGCTAAAGCCCTCTCCGTATGCCTGTCGCTTCCAGTGACCACGTACCCAATGCGTGCTCACGGTGCCCTTCGCGACGCCTATTTGCTGCTGCTTTTCTATCTGCATCGCGAGCGCGCTCCCGCATAAATGAACGGCTGAGAAGCCAGCAGCCTCAAGTTTCGATCGAGCGCGCTTGCGGTCCTGGTTGTTCTTGGCTCGTTTCAGCTCGCTAAGGCGGTAACTTGGAATTGATGACGGCCAGACTTCTTCTATGTCCTTTGGATATGCCGTGATGTAGCAGAGCGCGTTTACGATCAGTCGAAGCATCACGAGATAGGCGTCGTGTTTGGGCTGGAGTCGTTCAAGCTCTTCCTTAGCATTCCTTTGTGTGACCGAGACCAGAACCGTGTCTTTAGCGATCCCCATGGGTTTGGCTCGTTCCCGCAAGACTTCTTGCGTCTCAATGGTATCCCGCTCCCGCTTGAGCTCCTCTATTTTCTCCGCGAGCACAGCTTCGACCGCGATCGCCAATGGCATCTTCGATCGTTCCTCGGAGATGCTCTGTGTGTAGCACGGCTCAATGTTTCGATCGAATGCGACATACTCGTCAAACGATGGCGGCGCAGCCACAACATTGATCATTAGTGCCTTACGTACACCTTCGATTCGTGTTTCCGTAATGTACGCACCCTCAGCCTTCCAGCCGTCACCAAGGTCGAGATCATCCTGAACGCCGAAATGGAGGTAGATCGAGGGATAGGGCAGCTTGATCTCGTCGACCGCGATGTCGTCAACATCCGACTGGCGAAACATCGCAGAAAGTTGCGGCGGGATGTCAAAGATTTGGCGCCCAGCAGCAACATAGAGGGCGAAACCAGCCAATACGTCGTGGTAGCGGGAAAGTGAGCGATAGTGCTTATTGCCCGATGTGCGTCCGCGCAACGGCCGCTCCGCCAGGAACGCGTTATGCGCTAGAGCCATGGCGCGAGCAGCACTATCGTAGAGGTCCATCGTAAGGAGTGGACGACCTTGCTTCCGACCGACCGCGGCAACATCCCTACCCCACGGAGTTAGTCTTAGAAGGCGTTGGGGGTGGTACTTGTACAGCGGTGAGGCATCGGGCGGCGCAGGCGGGCTAATCCAATGCTCATACTCGGCCACTTCATCAAACACCTGTTCCTCGGGCAGAAGGTCGATTAGGTCCTCGTACTCCGCATGAGTTATCCCGTGGATCTCAATACATTCCCACAGGACTTCTTCTGTCAGGAAAGATTGTGGAGGATTAATCCACACAATTTGAAGCTGTGCGCGCCCGCTAGTTTCTCCCAGGGCGATTCGTTTCTTGGCCAGAGTCGATGCGCTTTGGTAGCTGGTGAGGAGGGCTGCCATTACATGAACAGAGCCATTCCCATGTTGCACATGCGTTCTTAGGCCTTCCATTGAGGTATGGATATACGCCGGCAACTCCTCTTTGCTCACGATCGGATAGGGCATCGCCAGTCATCTCCAATGGGTCTTGACTGTTCCGCATTCTAGACAGTCGTCGGTGTTTTGGGATCAAAGCGTGATGCTTGCTACCTGGTTGCCATACGGAGGTCGTTGCCATTGAGGCTGGTGCAGCCAGTGTCGGACGCCGAGGCATAGGCCCAGCCGATCTCTGCGTGATCCTAACCCCACCGAGCAAAACGGGCAATGCGATGTGACTATCTCTAAGGTGGCCTCGTGCAAGTGACGAAAGGTGCACAACATCCACAAAACTCCAGCGAAGTTCTGAGCAAGCGTTACCTGGAAATGCTGTCGAGCCAGGCTGGCCGCTTGGCCCTCACTCTTCCCTGAGCGTGCGACGCTGCCCAATATCGCTCCCCACTCGAACTGGAGCGGTGCGGAGGTTCCCCTTGTATGGTGGCTTGCGCTCGTTGAGACCTCACTGCACTTGACTAAATTCACCGTTACAGTATTATAGATACGTGTGATGTATATAATAAACCTTCGCGGAACTCATGAGCGCGATCAAACTTTCACCGGCTCAGCTTATCCTCCTCAAGGAGAAGAGCGGCTCCTTCGTTGAATCCTACAAGCCGGGGCAAAAACTCAAGGCGCTTGGTCTGATCGACTGCAACGGAGACGGTTTCCACATCCAGTGGAAGATCAACGCCTCCGGCGAAGCACACTTGTCATCGCTGGGCACAGCATAACGGACATGACTACCAAGACTACTGGCGCTGAATTCAAGCGCTTCTACTCAGATGTTTCGTTCTGGCCTGAGGGCGCGTATCACGATGACCAGGTGATCAAAGTCGACGGAGAACAGTCCACGGAGGCTACAGATCTCAATGCGATCGCCGACTCTGCCACGGTTCTTATTGAGGCAGGGTATGTCGTCCTGCCAAGTGTGGAGGAGGGGCAGAGTCTGGAGTCCTACTTTCGTCGCTGGCGCAAGCAACAGACGGTCCGCACCTTGGTCGTTGATGTCGATGCGTCGAAGCTGGACGTTGTCATTGAAGCGATTAAGGCCGCTGGTGGCAGCGTCCGGTGAGAGGCGTGACAAGCGACTCGTGAAGCCCAGAGGGGGTACTGTGATCGATCAATTCAAGGTGGCTCGACCCGAGCCTGAGATTTTGAGCAAGCACGCGCTTGATAGCCGATGGAATCGCATCCAGGACGCTAAGAGCCCTGCCGAGGCGTTCCAGGCCGAGGTGCGCAGCATTCTCGCTGCTGTGTTGCCGGAGGTGTCTGCAACGGCTCGTGGAACTGAGCGCGACCAATGCTTGGCAGTCGTCCGTGAAGCTGCTGAGCATTGGGAGAAGGACTCTCCCCCTGGGGCATCTCCGACGAAGCGAGAGGCGCGTGCCGCGCGCTTGCTAGAGAAGGCAATTGTGGCCATGGCTGCCGGTCAACCAGCCGTGCCGAATGCGACCTACTACAACGCGGCTGAGGACCTGGCGGTGAAAGTCATTGGCGTCGATGGGGCAAACGTCTATTACAGCGGCGACGCGAATGGCTTTGCTTCGCACGATGAATTCCGCAAGGCGTTTGTGCTGCACAGCATGGGTGATCGGTGATGAGCGCTCTCCGCGAGATGCTGAATGGATGTGCCTGCGCGAACGCGGAAGTAGTCTGCCGGAGTACCGGCTTAGGTCTTAACGAGGCGAATTGCGACTGAGACCTTTCAGTTTGGTCGGCCGCAAACGTGTGATGAGGCTGGGGACTGCTAGAGCCATAAATCCGGGACGTTGCAACGAGCCGCGGGAAACACGACCCGAGTGCGCGGCCAGAGGCGGGGAACGGTGGCAGACGCCGGTTTTGCAAGCCAGAGCTATTGCAGCAGTGCGTAACCGATCAAGAAGTGTGGGTGGAGGATGCCCCAGGCACGAACCTCAAGTCTTTACTAGTCTTGTCGATGACACGGGAAGCGTTCATGAGGGGCTTCTGGACGACAAGCTCTGCCACCATCTCTATGCGCGCCAGATTTCTCGTTGTAGGCTTTGGCCGGTTCCTTGCTCAACCTCACATTATCGAGAGTCCTATGCCTTTACTACTGCGATACAAGAACCTGCCGAAAGAAGTAGTGTTCTTTGAGATCTTTCTCTTCCTGTGCGGGCTGGCCTTAATCCTTGGCTCAGGCACTGCTGTTATCAGAGTATGGCACGCTGAGCCCTGGTCACTCACATGGGTCACGGCATTCGCGATGATCGTCTTGCCCCCAGTTGTGGCGGCCTGGATGTACCTGGGAGATATGCATCGCGACAGATTCTTGCCACTCTGGATTCTCGCGTCCTGGGCGACTGGAATCGTGTTGGCAGTCGTTGCTCACTATGGGATTGCAGGCTGCCGCGCGTGGGTGGCTGCCCATCCCTTCTTTCTTCAATAGCCTGCCATACGCGGCAACAGGGACCTTGAGAGAAATCTAAAGGGGGGAGATCTGATCGGGATGTGCGGCATTCCCCGACCCTTCGTGTCAGCAGAAAACCGGCAGACGCAGGCGCGGTTTACCTGCATTGCCTGCGGTTTCGAGGATAACGCCGATCTGGTCTGCGCGGAATCACCAGTCTGGCGCGGGGGATACCGAAGCAGGGACCCGCCGAGTCGTTTTCGCGCATCCTATTGATGTAGCGGCTGCGGCGCTGTTCATTGGGTCGCACCCAAGTCTTCATCCCAAGTACGCCCAGCGGCAAACCAGCGCCTCATCCAGCGGTGCCGTCAAACCCCGGAATCGTGCTCCTCCAGTCGGGCCTCGATGCGGTTGAGCAGCGCTTGGACGAGACCCGAGGCGTAGCGCTGATTAGCCACCAATCCATCCTCGTCCTCATCGCCGTCGACACCGTGGAACTTCGCGTAGGCCACAGATCCGGCCTTTTCGTATCCCTCAGCGTCCTCGTCATCACAGAAGCGGGAGCGCAGCGCTGCGAGTCCTGCTTCGATCGCGGCAGGGTGAGCGTTGGACAACTGCCTCTGGACGAAGAGCTCTGCGACCTCATCAATCGTTCCAGCGTACCGGATCACGTGAATGAGGTCGCCAGCATCCTTGTTCTCCATGCGATCGGCGAGTGCCAATGCTTTCAGAATGACAAAAGCAGGCACATCGGCGAAACGGACCACCTCGGTGGAAATGCCGCCACCGTCCAGCAGTTGTCCCGTTACCTTGCGCTCCCCGTACCAATCGTGCACGATTCCTCCAAACCGCACGGCCAGGGCCGAGACACGTTCACCATCGACGGTGACCGGTTTCCCGGGACGGTCGCTGCCCGCGTCGCGAAGGAATTCGACGAGCACATACGTATGTGCGTCCACTTTGCGCTTCCATTGCCACGAAGATAGCGTGCCCTTGGCGGTGACGTAGCGCTCGAATCCGCGAGCCGCAAGCTGGTCGGCCAACGCGCTATAGCCTTCTCCGTCAGCGATCACCGTAATGTTCAAGACGATGTCGACGTCGGAGGTCCCAGCATGGGGCGGTACATCCGGTGGTGCTTCTGGTGTCAGATACCGTGGTACAAGACCGCCCACGAGTCGCAGGGTGTCTTTGAGACTGCCGAACGCGCAAAGCAGGGTGAGCAAGGTGCTTTCGCACGCTGCGGTAACGTCGGCGCGATATCCCGCCGCAGTGGTGGGCTTGACTCCAGCCATCTATATCTCCAGTTGTTCAAGAACGTGTTGGGCCAATTCCTTGTTTCTGCCTCGTCCGTCGAGCAGGTCGAGGTAGAAGATGAAAGGGCTCGCAAAATATGACGGGTAGTCCGGGAAAGATTCGCGGAACAGTAGGCTGGCGCCGTCGCGTTCGATGATGGTAACGTTCGCGCCCTTCTCGGCTGGTTTCAGGCCGATCTCGCGCGCAAGTCCTTCGGCGTGCCCCGGTGGGACGATGATCTCTGCGGTATCTACGCTTGTAAGTAGCGGGGCGTAGATGTTTGCGGCGACCGCACCAGTGAATGCCCAATCGAACGAGACGCTGGCCTTCTCGATCTGGTATGTGAGGTGCTCGAGCAGCAAGTTGGGCCGCTCCGTGAACGCGTACCAGCGGGTGCGCTTTTCCTTGCGCTTCGTCCAGTCCGTTGCCCACGCTTCCAGCAGTTGCTTTGGCTTCGTCAGTCGGCGCCGAAGTGTTCGGCCCGCGCCACTGGATTCGCACCACTCGCGCCGCTCGAGTTCCTGAAGTACTACGGAGCAAGTGTACGATGAAGTCCGGGACATCTCCGCGAGTTGGCTTCCGGTCATCCACTTGTTCCGATTGACTAGGAGTGCGTGCACGACCATTTCCCGCGAGTCGGTGAACAGCGACGTCCCTTCCTTCTTTTTTGACGGTAGGTCTGGCCGCTCGATGTTGATTAGCCAGTTGCGCCAGCTCAGACGCAGGTTTCCGTTACGCTCGAAATAGCCGATTCCGCGATTGCGAAGCTGCTCTCTCGCCCCGGGGCTTAGTGATTCGGCCGCGACCAGGAGGATCAGGTCCTGTGGACGCTCCGAAGCAAGCTTATATTCGGAGAGTTTCCATACTGCCCCCTGTATATCGCGGGGGTACGCGAAACGCAGCGCTTCCACAGCGACTTCGACCGACTTGCCAGCGACATCGAGCCCCAGCGCCAGATCCAGGCTTGGGCCGCTCGTGGGCCTCGGCCAGACGTGGACGACGCTGATCCGCCCGTCCGTGGCCTCAGACAAAGCGATGCCTAGGTCGTTTGCAATCTCGGCTTCAAATGCGGCGCGGGCTCTTGCCGTCTGATTCTGAGCAGATTTGTCCATGGTACCTTAGCGAAAACGCGTTCTCTTGCTGTACGGCATACGATACCATTTCTGCATTAGTTTAGCAAAAACGGCTGTATTAGCTGAGCAGCTAAACTAGAGAGGAGCGCGTGTGATGCTGTCGCCGCCAGATCGCCATTGGCGCTCGCCGACTGAGTTCTTAGCCATCCACAAGCGGCTGACGGGGCACGCCTGCTGCTTCAGGCGAGCCCGCGGAAAGCTTGAGGGGCGAGCAGGAACGGCACCTTTGAGACGATCTCGACTGCGCCCATGTCTTCGTGGGGTGGATTTAGCAGCACGTTGAAGTCGAGTGGGCTGAGAGCGGATGCCACGCGCATTGCGAGTTGCTCCTGTGCAGCCAGCCATTTAGCGCCGATGGCAAGAGTCGCAAGCGGCCCTCGCCCAAACTCTCCCCAGCCAGGCGGCCGGGATCTCGTGCACGCCGCGCGGCGGGGCGCCGCCGAGGATAGGTGAAGCCTGAATGGCTCAGCTACCCCTTAATTTTCTTGTGACGTATCCGACAACTCTTAGGTCTTGGCACATTTCGCATTCTGGCGGCCATTCCGCGTGGCCGGGGTGGGCCAATCGCCACTATAGATGGCACTTTTTCCCATCTGGGCGGAGCCGTGCACCTCATTCGATACTGGTGGATATTTACGGATACACATGACGTATCTAACGGTGTTACGATGTGGCCGCAGATCTGTGTCTGGCACATTTCTAACAATAAGAGGATCGAAATGAAGAATGGAGCATTGACGAGAAGTCACGGTTTGGGTTTGGGAGTCCTGGTCGCGGCTTTGCTCGCTGCCTGCGGTGGTGGTGGCGGAGACGAATCCCCGTCCTCCGGCCCCACGTCGCCTGCGGCGTCGTCACCGGCCGCGCCGGCGCCGGGGCTAAAAGTGCAAGGAAGCGCGCAGACTGTTGCCGCAGTATCGGGGAAGGTCAACGTGATCTTGTCCGCCCCGGCCTGGTCGTCCGATGGTTCGATCGCGAGTGGCACCTATTTCATGGGAGCACCATTCGATGTAGTGGGCCTGAAGGAGGCTGCTCCTGGCGCTTACAGCGAGTTCGTCACCGGCACCAATGTCGCAACACTGAGTTCTTCGGCAACCATTGCAGAGGTGGCCGGCAATGGCCAATTCGCGATCGGCCGTTGGACCGACGGCAGCGACACGCTCGGCGGAACGTACAACGTCAACCAAGGCAGAACCTACGCCGTTGGCACGCCCGTCACTGTGAACCTTGCCGTTGGCACGGCCCTCAATTGTTCGCTCGTCGCGTCAACGAAGCCGACCTCCGGTGCTGGCAACGCATCGCCTGGTACGCTTGAGATCGCGACGGCGAAGGTGGCGATGTCCTCGATGGGCTCTCTCGTCTATAACCTGAACCTGACCTATTCGATTGGCTCCGATTTGCATCAAGCGTTCAGCGCTACTGGGGTCTACGCGAACTCCGGGGTCTTCAGCTCATCCACGAAGTCGACGCTGGTCAGCCGACTCGTCGGTGCTGATCCGGCGAAGCCGTCTCTGATGCTTTCGTATGGTGTTCAATCAGCGTCAACGGGCACTGTGAACGGCGTGGCAGTCCTGGGATGTTCGTGATCGCCGAGAGCGTGATCAGTAAGCCGGCTTGAGCCGGCGCATGAAGCCCGCGGGTCCTTGTCCCGCGGGCTTTGTCGTTATAAAGACTTCGCGAGACGGCTGGCGGTGTTGCAGCTGGAATAGCCTTGCTCTGAAAGGTACTTGCCGCTGTTTCCCATAACCAGTGGCAAGGCAAACCCTAATAGGAGCAGAGAATGCGACAAACACAGCAGCAAATCATCCTTCCCCTTCTGGATTGTCTGGAGAATCAAGGCGGGAAGGTGCACACGAGAGACCTCTATGAGGCTGTAGCCACCAAGTGCTCGATCCCGGAGGAAGAGCAGGCGCGTACGATTCACCTGAATGGGCGGGAAGTCAATGTCTATCAGAGATCTGTGCGCTGGGCTCAGCAGCGTGCCAAACTCATGGGGCTCGCCTCACCGACAGGACGTGGCGAATGGGTGCTCACGGGGAAGGGAAAGGATGCTCTACGGCAAGCTGCTCCTGGCATCGTCATCACGATCTTTACGACGAGTATGGGTGTGGCGCTGTTTGGGCGAGCAGAAGAGGCGGTCGCACATATCGAGGATGGGTCGGTCAATCTCTTGATGACAAGTCCGCCTTATCCTCTGCTTCGGGAGAAGCAGTACGGCAACAAGCACGCCGCGGAGTACCTGGATTGGTTGATGAGGATTGCTGAAAAGTGGCCTCGAAAGATCGCCCGGGACGGGTCGATTGTGCTGAACCTTGGTGATGCGTGGAACAGCGGGGAACCGACTCTCTCGCTTTACCAGGAGCGCTTGCTGGTCCGCCTAGAGGACGAGTTGGGCTGGAAGCTATGCATGCGGTACGCCTGGCACAATCCGGCGAAGATGCCGGCGCCGGCCGAGTGGGTAACTGTTCGTCGAGTCCGGGTGAAACCGTCTCTCGAACAACTGTACTGGCTTGCGCCTAATGATGAGCCCTACGCGGACAATCGCAACGTTCTTGTGCCATACAGCGAGGCAATGAAGTCGAGGATTGCTTCTGGTGGAGAAAACGGTGGATTGAGGCCAAGTGGTCATCAGTTGGCTGCGGGCGCTTTCGATATGGACAATGGCGGCGCGATCCCAGGGAACCTGATCATCGCATCGAATACGTCTTCGAACAGCGCTTACATCCGCGGTTGTCGCGAGCAGAACCTTCCGGTCCATCCTGCTCGTTTCCCGCGCGAACTTCCAGAGCACTTCATCAAGTTGACGACCAAACCCGGGCACACGGTCTATGACCCATTCTGCGGATCATTGCAGACAGGCGAGGTAGCCGAAGACCTTGGGCGTCACTGGATAGGCAGTGACTACACATTGGAGTACCTCTATGGTGCTGCAACGAGGTTTCCAAACGCTCAGTTCCAGCGAGGTAGCATGAACGACTTCCGACAGCAGGGAGCCCTTTTCTAGGCGCGTTTCTTTGCGCAAACTGGCCCACGCGTTCTTCGGAACCGTGGGCTTTTTTCTGTTTCATCGCCGATTTCCGGGGGAGGCAGATGAGCCGGCTGCTTGATGGAACTACAGTAATGGCGCACGTGCACTTGATAACGGCCGTTAAAGTCGAGGCACTTCGGAAAACGCCGTGAAGTCACAGGCAGCCGCCATGCAGCACCAGACGCAAGGCGGTGGGGTTTCGCGGGACGATCGCAGGCGCATCGGTGGATACAGGCAGAAGGCGTGGAAGCGGGTCATTTTCGGTCGTCCCCTGAGAGAAAGCGCGCAGCTTCCTCCGTACGGGCGGATCGACTTCGTTGGTGACGTCGACCCACAGCGATGCCTGATCCGGTGTTCCTGGCACCCCAAGCGAGCACTGGGGATTGGCACCAGCAACCCTGACTTGAACCAGATGGGTGCCGTCGTCGGCAACGACGTGAAACGCTTCGACGTGTTCAAGCAGCAGCGCGCGGAATTGTTCGGAAAAGTCGGCGGTTCTACCATGCTCGTCGAAGTAGTACACGTTACTGCCGGCCTGCCAGCCGGGCGGAACAGGCTCGAACCGCGGTGAATCGCGCTTCGGGAGGCGACGTTTCGTTGCACAGAACTGAGATGCACAGCACGCCACGACGCCAACTGCGCTCGCCAGAACAGCAAGTAGCGCGAGGGTTCCAGTCATTCGTTTCATCCGATTTCTCCCCTTCCGACGTGCCCTGAGCGCGGCGCCAAAGCGTGATGTAGGAAGGCCCCGAACCGCAGTAGTAAGACGATTGGAATGTGTACATGCCGGCGCGATCACGGCTGGTATCAGCTAGTGCCGGGGTGTTAACGGTAATGACCATAAGCGCTGTGAAAGCAATAAGCTGCGGGTGGCTGCAAGCGATGCCAACAAAGCGCAATTCTAATGCCGATTCTAATACACTCCGCTGATCATCAATGGAGACCAAGAGCCGGATATGTCCGGAATCGCACATAGCCAGTCTGAACAGCGCGAGCGCGGCGTCGACTCCTTTGTACGGCGGCGGCCACTGTCGTGGACGTTACGGCTGCCTTCGCCACTTACAGCGATCCCGTCAAATTGGGAGTTCTGGTCGCTGGGGTGATTTGAACGAGGGGGGTTACCCGAGGGAATGCGACATGGGCTTGAAGTGCAAGAAACCTGTCGCCTGGGCAAGACACCTTGGCGCACTACAAGGACCGTGTCGTTCGAGTGCTGGGCGAGGCTTGAAGCCAGCGGTCGATAATTGAGTGGGTCGACGAGAACGACAATCCGAAGCGTAGTGCGGTGAAGTGGATTAACCTTCGGCCGCTGTCTGGTCACTCTTCTAACGATGGCACAATTCGTCTGAATAACGCCAACGCAGGCGCATGGCCCCCTTGGCTGCTGATTCAGGGCTCTTGCCCGTCGCCGATCGCTTTGGCATCATGTTATTGGTATGTGTTGTGTATGAATTCGCATCATGCTGCTGACAAACCCTCCGGGATTCTCCGTCGACGAAGTCGCCTCCCAACAGAAAAGGGCGTTCCTATGAGCCGTACTCCGATTGACCTCACCTTGCTCGGTGAACAGCTTGTTCTGGCGGCAAAGCTGCCTTCGAATCGTCCCGGTACCGGCATGGCTGTCAGCCTCAAGGGTGCACTGCTGAACGCGGCCAGCTCACTGCGTGACATGGCCAAGCCGCCGCAGACCGACGACGAGGTACTTCAGAGCGAGCACGAGGAGCGCTGCTTTCAGGCGCAGCCGCAGGCCCAGGCCTTCGTGCTTGAAGAGCTCGTGAAGCATTTGGATCAACTTCGCGTGGCAGTGGAGGCCGGCAACACTCCCACCGTACGTCGATTCCTTGATATCTACGGACGCTGATCAGATGTCTGGCGGCTCCGATTGGCTTTGAGGGTTGGGCTTGGAGGAAGGCTTCGCGCCTGGTCTCGAGCGAATAGCCAATGCTCGGCTTGAGCCCGGAGGAAAATGGCCTCGGGCTAACGCCGGCCAAACCCCTCGACCGCCGCTCGGCGGTGATAATTTGGGTTCTTGATCTTCAACCAATCTTGAGTTCGTCCGGCCCTGTAGGACGAGGCCAGGCGCTTAGCGACGATTCCCTCGAGGCCTGCGTCGCAAGCGGCGTGATAGGCGCTTGCCACATCTGCCTCGATGACGATGGAGAGGGCGAGGCCTTCCATTTCTTCGACGAGATCTGTCAATATCACCCGACGATCTTCCAAAGAGGCGGGGCGGAGATCGGCTGTGCCTATTGCAAGGACATCGAACGCCACGAAGGTGCTTGGATCTCTCAGGCGGGCTTTTCGCACAGATCCGGGACTTCTGGTAACGGCGCGTCTACTCAGTCGCTCCCACGATGTTCCAACTTGCTCGTCATACACCACGAGCTCACCATCCAGGACGAAATTTCCCTCTTGGGCCAAAAAAGCCTCAACGACTTCAGGAAAGGATGACGACATGTCGTGTCCGTTCCTGGACAAGAGTTGACACTGGCCCATGCGCTTGATCGCGAGAGATCGAAAGCCGTCGTACTTCAAGTCTGCACGCCAGCCTTCGCCGTGAAAAGGTGTTCTCGTACGGGTGGCCAGCATGAGATCGAAGCACGTGATTTCGTCCACCAGCCGCCTAGCAGCCGGCACCCTGGTCTTAGTGCCACGAATACTGACCTGCATGTTCATCGTCTCTGCTGATGGTATTCGCTGAGAGCTTTTGAGATGAAAGGATCGGCCTCGGCGGGGTTTAGCCCTCGCATGATGTCGCCAGCGGTGATGGTGAGGTTTTGGAGGACGGTTTCGATGTCGTCCACTGCCATGGCGCATTCTTGAGTCCACTCGGCAACCGCGGCGATTGCCTCTTGCAGGGCATGCTCGACGGAAGGGCGATCGTACTTGAGCATGATTTCGCCACCTGACCCGCGGCGTACAACTGGTTTCTGGACCATGCAGCAGATCCATGTGAGCGACAGCGACGGGTGCAGCAGTGCAAACCACCATGGAACTTCGGCAGCCAGACTTTGGATAAAGGTGCGCACTTCGTCGATCTCATACAACTCTCGCGGATCTTTGTCGTAGCCATCGATGCCGATCAACAGCTTGCCGGCGTTGGTGGATAGGTGCTCAGCAGTATCGCCAAGTATTCTGAGTGCTTCAGCGAGTTTGCTGGCCTGATGCGATGTGACGCACGAATTCTCAACCTGGCAGACGAGGAGTCTCCCGCGCAGCGGGTCTTGCAGCAGCATCATCTGGATGCCATGTTCTGTCATGTATTGCTCTCCTGTGTCAGTCCTCGACTAGCGCCGGCATGGAAGCTGAGTTACCAGGTTGATGGCGGTGCCACCTTTCATGGCGAACTTGTCGGTGTCGAAAATGTCCGGCGCGATGGCCAGCAAGAGTCGAACAGTTTCCAGGTATGTATCGTTCATTACGGTTTCAACGTTAGGCGATCGCCGTCTTTTGTCTTGTTCGACCAGCGCTTGCCCGGGCCGAGGCGGTCGACGTGCTTTTGAAGGTCTCGGCCCCACGAGAACTCGCTTCTTTGGCCCAGGTCTCGCACCAACCTGACGACCTTGACGCGAGTGCAGTGCATCATGAAATCGTCAAGAACGCTTGGCCTCATATTGCGCAGAGTAACCATCAGGGTGACGGCCTCCTCCAAGGATTGCCCTTTTCCGATGTCGCTTGCAAGCTCTAGAAGCGCCCTTTCAGGAACAGAGACCAAGACGTGCGGGCTGCGATTCGGAAGCGGCTTCAAACCCATCTGGTTATCGAAGCTGTCATCGAATAGCCGTGTCGTCTGGTAGGAGTACAGCATGTGCTCCTTGATCCATTCCGGGAATTCATAGGATTTGATGCCCCAGAGGATGACCCGCTGGCGGAAGGCAATGTTGTGGCGGGCGCCTTGCCAATCGAGGGCGGTTATCCCGCCGACATGGAGCCCCGGGATGCGCCGGCTCAGGAACGCGATGATGCCATCATGAGTAGGGGTGTCCCCCGTCAAGAGGTAGGCCCCTTTGGAGAGACGCTGGAGCCATCCGGCGTCGACCATATAGGTGGCTATGCGGGGTGTGACCCCCATATCGCGGAGCATTTCCAGGTCGAGCGGTTGCCCCCGAGGTGCCTGCTCCATCAGTCTTTGGAGTGTTTTGCTACCCATTGTCGTTGACGCGCGTTATTTGCTCGGACAAACCTCCGAAGAGTTGTAATTTTAGCCGAATAAATAACGCACGCCAAGCATGCACGGCGTTTGAGGTGCCGGCATGATTGCGTTGTTTTTTCCTGGAAGATTACGAAATCTGGTATGTTTTCCCGATCAATCAACGCGGCAATTTGAGATCTATAAGGCGCTTTTTGTCGACTTGTACTCAAGATCTCGCGGCCTGGTACGTAAGTAAGCAAACCTTGGGCGGGTTCTGCCCCCGAACGCTGGCCGGTCGCCGGCAAACCGATTTGGACATGGCAACTATCGATCTGAATACCCCTGGCGCTCTCTCGCTTAAGAGCGTTGCTGATCTCCTCGCTTCTGGCGATGACTCCACGCATACCCAACTTCGAGTCTCGAGCGCTGGGATCGCTTCGCTGTCGAAGACCGTTGGTAACGTCAATACGGGCGGCCTTGCCTTTCGCCTCGAGACGTGGACGGCCGGCAACGGATATGTGGGACAAGCGGCCGCTGCTGACGCCAAATGGGTAAAGCGCGTTCACGATGTCCTCCAAGCCAACTGGCCGACCCCCTCGTCGACCTACATTGACTATTTCTGACGGGCCTGGCAGAGGCTGCGCTCAGCCTCTCGCCAACCTGACTATCTATCTCTGACCAAGATGCGAGGCAAGCCCCGGCCTTCAGGCAGGGAAAGGGCAGCGCGGACGTGCCTGATCCTCTCGCAGAAGGGCGGACCCAACGAACTGAGCATCAAGTGCCGACTAACGATGCCGGCGCGCAAGTTGATGACCTGGCCGCCGACAGTCTGCAATGCCATGTGGCGGGACCTTGCCGCGCCGCAGGACTCGGCAAGGGCTACGGCAGCTCGAGGGGCCGCGCGAGTTAAATCACGGCCTGCCGCGGCCGATATTCTTAGGGGTTTGCTTGTGCTATTCTTTGGTGCACAAGTACACCTACCACGACGCTATGAATGAAGTGAAAGAGGATAACGGCGCGGCACTCCGAGCCCTGATCGAGAAAGCCGGAATTACGCAGGCGGAAGCGCTAGCGTTGGTCAACAAAGGCCAAGCTTTCCCGATTTCTATGTCTACGTGGAAATCGTATCTCGCTGCGTCTGACAGTGTGCGGCGTCGCAATTGCCCGGACGCGGTTATTAACCACGCGAGAAAGACCATCGCCAAGGCAATTCAGCGCGCTTGACATGGTGCACATGTGCACCTATCATTAGGTCACATTCAAGAACGGAGAAGCGGCCATGATGGCTGTAGTCAGTGAGAACGAAGCAATCGCCAATGCAGATGCGCACGCCACCAATGCGGGCCTGCCGTCGTACACCGACTTGCTGCGTTTCGCGCAGCGCATGTCGTATCCGGACGCCGGCGAACTGCTGGTGCTGGATGACTACCGGAACATCGCACGCAACGTGGTCGAGCCGGACGGCAAGCGCATCTATTTCTAAGCAGAATCCGCCTGCGACAGCGAGCCACGCGATCCGCGCGAACCACCGGAAGGCCCGGTAATGGGAAGGTTCCAAGGAAAAAGGACTATGGGCATCGGAAGCGCAGCAAACACCCACACGATGTATGACACAGTGGGGCACGAACACCTTGACAGCCTGGTGAACTGGGCGATGGGCGAGTATCCCGACGCTGGTCTGCTGCTGATCGAGTGCCGCGATGGTCGTTGGTTTGTTGAGGTCGAGTACGGCGAGGAATTTGACGCCGTGGCAGGCGTGTCGAAGCCGAACATTGCACCATACGTCGAGCCCCAATTTTTCGCCAGCGAGGATGCCGCACGGCAGTTCGCTTTCACTTGCATCAAACAGGTGTACCCGGCACTGGCCGACCGTGACCTGGGCGAATACTACGACAAAGAGTAACTGGAATAGACCATGACTGGAATTGCGATCACGCTTGCTTTGATCTGCGCCGCGCTCTGTCTCGTCATCTGGCGGTTGATCCAACGGGCCGAGATGGCACGGGAGGACTTCGACAATCCCGAGCGATTGCCGATCGTTCTCTTGGCAATGACGAAGCGAGTCCAATACCGCGGCGATTGGGAAACGCTGGAAGACATGCGCCACTCTGTACGGCGTGCGCTAGCAGACATCGATCGTATCCGGCACGACGCCAGCAATCGGGCATTGCGAGATTCGAAGGCTCATGTTTCCTGAGCAGGATGTTTGGCACCTTCGCTTGGATCACTATCGCTCAGCGTGCAATCACGCCGGCCGCTCACAGGAAGATGAATGAAAGGTATTGTCGCTAATCGTGATGCAAGCGTTGAATGTCTTCAAATTCCAAGACACGTAGAACAATTACTCGCTCTGCACGGTATCAAGACCGTCCGTGACTTGGAATCGTGGACTGACGCCGAGATCCTTGCGCTTGATGGCTTCGACGTAAATGCATTGGCCAAACTCAAGTATGGTCTGGCGCAGGACGGCTACAACCTAGGCGGGCCGCCCGACACCGATGCGAGTTGCTATCGTTTTGAAGACCCTTTGCATCCGAAACCCCGAAATGTGCCATTCGAAAAGCGATGGGAGGATTTTCTACCAACGGTGAGCGGTCAGAGGAAACAAGCATCCAGTGTGGCTCGGACAGTGTCGCGCGCACTCGGACACGCTAAACAAGGGAAAAAATCGTGAGCCCTCCGCGCTACAAAAATCCTCAGTTCCAGAAAATGTATGACGCCATGCTGGCTGCAGCCGCAGACTGCTCGAGCGAGTTGTATTTCGAAGGTCGGCCGCACCGTGGCGCGGGACATCGCACTGCATTCTGGGATGGCTACGCTGGTATTGAACGCAGCGCCAATGCGATTCCGGGTACGCTGAGAGCGGTCTGCTTTTCCGCCGGCAAGGCATTCGCAAAGACCAACCCTGGTATCCCGAAGGAAGAGGCAACTTGGCTGCCTGGGATCACCAAACAGGGCGAGACGAATCAGTAAGATGGAAAAGAAGATGATGAGATTCAATGCGCGAGGCGCGGCTGTCGTCTCGCAAACCACCAACGACCTTCTCGACGGTAGCCTGGCCACACAGGTGCTTACCGAAGCAGAGAAGGCAATGAAGGGTTGGATCGTTCGTAGCGATGGCGATTATCTCTGTCCAAAGGATGGCGATGTGGGCTTCACGGCAGACCTGGCGGAAGCTGGCGCCTTCGACACCGAGGAAGCGGCCATAGAAGCCGGACGTGACCATTGTGACCCTGGATACGTGGTGATGCGCGATCCGCGCTGACAAGACGGAAGAGGACATGCAATCGCGCTGCGCTCAGTGGTTCCCGATTCTCTGGAAGCCGGCTTCGCGGTTCGAGTAGACGCGACGGAAAGGTGAATATGTCTCGCACACCATGGCACCGACGTTTGGGACTGGAGTGGTCGTTGAAGATGATTGGCCGCCAGGTCGTACAAGCCAATGTCTTTCAGTGGCGTGAGGTGCCGGGGGCGGGATACTCAAAGCGCGTCCGGATTGCGAAGGCGTCTACATTGAGGGAAGCGCTCGCGAAGGCGAAGATCAAGCTGAAGGTTGATGAATAGGAAAAGGGCTATGGACATCAACGCAATCATCCAAGCAGCCAAGTTGGGGCGCACTCGAAATGACGCGCAGGAAGACACTTGTGCGGTGTTTGCGGCTGCGCTGTATGACGTGTTGTCGGCTCATGGGATTCCGTGTCAGATGGTCACAGCCGTAAAAAGGGAGGGTCACGCCTGGGCGCATCTGATAGTTGAGATTGCCGGCCGCTACTACGACTCTATGGGCGAGTTCTCGACCAGCATCTATCGCGCGCGGGCCAGGATTCATCCGACAGTGTCCCTGGACATCGCGTACCAGCCCGACGTTCGGAGCGATTGCTATGAGTCGGAGTTCGACGAGTTGCACGCCTTCTACGTCAACATGCTCAACAAGGCCATGCTTGGTTCGGTTGCCGCGAAGCCTGCCTAATTTCACAGGAAAAGAGGAGCCATGTCGCTTTCGCTTACGCTGGTGTTCGACAAATACAGACGCGACCACGATCCGATCATCGCTTCAAATCGAATCAAGTTCGAAGGTGACGCAGTGAGTCTTCGTGAGGCGCTGAAGCCGGTTACGTTGCCGTTGCCCACCGGTGTGGAATGGCTAACAGAAGATGTCGGTCTGAAGTTGTTCAAGACCGATCCCTACGATGACGAATTGACCTTTGTGTCGGCGGGCCTTCTTGCCCAGCGGCTAAACGAAGCTGCGCAGGGAGCTTGGGGAAAGGCCGTGGCTGAATTCGTTCAGGCACTCCCGCCTGACTCACGCGTAGTGCTCTGGTGGCACTAGGACTGGAGAAGCGACCATGACGGCAGACACAGCAGTTCGCACCAAGCAGAGCGCCACCAGGCTAACAGTGACAATTGCCGTGGCGGGTGGCGCGCAGAAGGTAGTGCGCCTGGGCAGTGCTCAAATCTATGTGCTGAACATGGTCAACCCGGAATGGCCGACGCCCACGCCTGACGCTCGATCCAAGCGGGTTCTCGAATCGCTGCGCGTGCACAAGATGGTGTATGAGAACTATGGTCGCTGGTACATCAACGCCGCAGGCCTCTGGGCACTGGAAGAGGCTAGGAATCAAGGCTTCGATGCCAGTGGCGATAAAATCTAAGAGGCAGGCAAAGCGCTGTAATCATGGGAAAAATGCACACATGAAGCACACAGTTTCAACCGTGAAATACGTCAGCAGCAGCGCCGACAATGCTCGGACCATCGTTGCGGAGTTTTGCCAAGAGGCTTTGGCGGAGGCCAGCACGCGGCTAGGCCGCCTCACATCCATTTCCAGCCTTGACACAATCCTTGATGCCGCACAGCTTGCCATTGCTGCTGATGCTAGGGCCGGCATTCGCCACCTCAATGCAGCCCTTCAAGCAGTAGCTGAGCATCACCACCGCGGCTCACTATCCGGCCGTTTTGATGAAACGCTCGCGCAGATCGTCAAGATGCAAGACGAGGCCGAGGCGACGTATCGCTGGCTACACATGCTGTACACACGCGACTGACCACAGAAATCTGCAATGGCGAACTGCAAAGACTCGATGGGCCGTTGGCTGGATTCGGGGTTGAAGAACACCCCGCGTGGGCCGCTCACATGGCAGCCACCGGGCAAGACCGGATTGCAGGTCCACGTCGCCATCTGTGCGGGGCAACCAGTCGCGCATCTCAAGTCAACGCAACCATTTCAGGCGGGATGGATCGCAAGCATCCCTGGGTGGTTATGGTCGGCCCCTGATCCAACTTCGACTGCGGCGGCGCTCGGTGTCAACGAAACACCGGTACGGCGCTTTCCGAATGTAAGGGCGGGAAAGGCGGCGGTAGAGGCGGCCTTCCGGCTGCTCAATCAAGACCTGTAGGAAAAGAGGGCCAAGATATGTCGTTTCAACGTGAAGTGCCAATGGACGTTCGAAGCGCCGACATTGAAGCTGCAGCACGCGCGCTACACGAAGCCCAGCGGCCGGCAGGAGCGCGGACTTACGTCCACTGGAAAAAGCAGCTTCCGGAATACCAGGCACACATGCGAAACCGGGTTCGCCTGGTGCTTCGAGAAGCCATGGGGCTTGAGTTGCCTGACGAGCCCGTGGCGACCGCCTAAACCACACGGAGAAGCTGATGCAGCCTGCGCCCTCCATTCTGTCGCTCTTACGACCCGCGTATGAGCCGTGCCCTGGCTTTACAAGGGGATGTAGAGAGGCCGAGTGGAACCCTGCAGGCGGACATGTCCCCCGTGGCTTCTGCGGGGCCACCGCTGGGGCGGAAGAGGTTCGCTTGGTCCTTGTGTGCGCCGAGCCAGGAAACCCCCACATCTCGGAGTCGCATGAAAGCGACGGGTCGCCTGACGGACACCTAGCATCCGTGAATAGGTACGCATGGGGATGCTTTGCGACCGGCAAAGATCTGTTCCACAGGAACGTCAGGAGATTGCTCGACCTCTGTTGGCCGGAATCTTCGTTCGAAGATCAGATGCGGAAAACGTGGATTACCGATTCCGTATTATGCTCAGCTCCCAAAGAATGCGGTCCGGTGAAGCACAGCATGGAGCAGGAATGTGCGACGCGGTTTCTAGTCCCACAACTTGGCCAGTTCCCCAACGCGATGGTTGTAGCACTCGGGCGAAAGGCGGAGCGCCGCTTGCGTCGTGCCGGAATCAAAGGCTACGAGTATGCGTATTCGGTGGCCCCACCGGGATGCAATCACGTGCCTGCACTCCCTTCTTGGGAGAGAATCGCCGTGCTCATGCACGAGCGCATCGTCAAGCCATAGGAAAAGACCTCGTGCGCAACAGCTACCACGCCACCGCCAAGTATCTGCCGAGCCCGGAGCTGCCCGAAGGGTACTCCGGGTTCATCAAGGCTCACCAGGGCCAGTGTGGGACTTGTTCCAGGCGCCAAGTGCCCGAGTTGCAGTTCGGCAACGGAGAGCGCGGCGAAGTGTATCTGTGCGAGGCAAAGCGCAAGGAGCTCGGCTTGGAGGACGAACGCTGCGCAACGAAGCGTCGTTGCCGCAGCTCTAAGCCGGCGCTGGCCGAGCCATCAGCATCGAACTGAGGCAAAGGGAAAGCGCCATGAGCCAACAGCCATTTTGTATCGGTGATGAAGTCTTCGTGGAGGGGCGCGAAGGTCTATGGGTCATCGCCGAGATGGTTCAAGAGGGTGACGGGATAGTGACTGAACGCCCCTTCTGGTTGAGACCGGACGGAAGCTGGACAGGTTGGATTCGTGCTTCGTTGGGTGAGCTATCCCCGAGTGAGTGATTTCAAGGAGAAAAGATGGGTACATTCAGTCTCGTGGCCTGTATCGTCACGGCTGCCTTCTGTGCAGTGCACTTGCTGCGCCCGGTAAGCCGGGCCGAGAAAGCGTACCTCGTGCATATTGCTGAAGGCGATTCGAAATCGGAGGCGATTGTCGATGGCCTGGTGGCCAAGAAATGGTTGCCCTGGACCAGGTATGACTCTGCCAAGCAATTCGTTAAGCGGCGCAGAGAACACCGCGAGGTTGACGGGATGTTGGCAAGATCGGCAGCTCGAAAAGCTGTCAGCGACGCACGGCGGAAATAGGACGGAGAAGCAGATGATCATGAGTTGGGGATGCCGTACGACGGGGCTTGCATGCGCTGTGGCGGTAGCCGGTCTGCTTGCAGGGTGTGAACGCCTCCGCGAGCAGGCTGCCGCGTTTTACTACCAAGAGTCGAAGGTCGCAGCCCCGACCGTTGTGCTTGGCCCTGGCCATATGGTGGTTTTGGCTAAGGCGGGGGAATCGGGAAGTGCCTCTTTGACACGCGAATCAGCGATCCTTTCTGGGTTCGATAAATGCCCTGAACAGGATCGCTTCATGACGATGTTGTCCGGGCCTGCACTTGATGAGGGTCGGAACGACTGCATAGTGCTTGACGATGCCCGCACCACAGTGACGGTTCAGGTGGCTTATTTGAATGCGCGTAGGGCCGCAGTCGAACAGTGGGCGATCAAGCGCGTCGCCGGGCCAGAAGGCGAGCGGGTGAGTTTGGTTCCACCGAGTGGTGCCCTGCTCCTGGATGCACCACGTCATATCTGAACGGACAGGAAAAGCATGGCGACCCTTCAGAGCATCGTCCCCGACGTAGAGGTATTGCTTGCGCTCGCGCCCGAAGAACTAGCGAGAATTCTTCTCCCACTGGCAAAACAGAGCCGGCAGAACGCGATGTTCTCAACGGCGACCGCAACGCCATACCTGTACGGTGCGCAGCCCGGACTTAGCCAGGGTAGCGGCTATCCCTACCACCGTCAGGCGCAAATTGAGATTGCGCTGGCCGAAGCGTGGAACTGGCTACAGGTCAATGGCCTCATCCTACCCGCTCCCGAACCCAACGGCCGTAACGGCTGGTTCGTGGTCAGCAGGCGTGGAGAGGCGCTGACTACCGAACAAGAGTTCCGGACCTTTGAAGAGGCAATAGCTTTCCCAAAAACGCTGTTGCATCCCATGATCGCGGACAAGGTATGGCTAAGCCTCGCCCGTGGCGATTACGACGAGGCTGTCTTCGCAGCATACAAGGCAGTTGAGGTTGCGGTAAGAGACGCTGCGGCCCTATCTCCGACTGACATCGGCACCAGCCTGATGCGCAAGGCGTTCGACAAGTCCACCGGTCCACTTACAGATCTCACTCAACCTGAGGCAGAAAGAGAAGCGCTCGCACACCTATTCGCGGGTGCGATCGGCTCGTACAAGAATCCGCACTCGCATCGGACTGTCACTATCAGCGATGTGCGAGACGCGCAGGAAATGGTAATGCTCGCATCGCATTTGCTACGGATCGTTGACGCTCGCCGTCTACTTCGCGCAACACCTTAGGAAAAGAGGAAGAGATGTCTGAGGGTTTTCACGTACACGGTGCCCATGACCACGTGCTGGAACACGCGGCGGAAACTGGCCATGCTGATAGCTTTGCCGGGCGCATTGCCGTAATGACGGCGATTCTGTCTACGGCCGGTGCAATCTTCGGCTACCAAGGCGGCGCCACGCAGAACGAGGCCCTGTTGCTGAAGAACGAGGCCGCTATCCATAAAACGGAGGCGGCCAATCAGTGGGCCTACTATCAGGCAAAGGGCCAAAAGCAAGCCATTGCTGAACTCACAACGCAACTGCCTGGCGTGGATCAAGCTGCGGCAAAGAGAGAGGCTCAGCGGTATGCGTCCGAGAAGGAGACAATCCGACAGAAGGCGGAGGCGCAGGAGCAGGCAGCGATGAAAGCAGATGAAGCCAGCGAGGTGGCCGTTCACCACCACCACCGTTGGGCGCAAGCTGTTGTTGCTATTCAGGTCGCGATTGCTCTGGCGGCCATCACCCTGCTGTCGCGGCGCCGCTGGTTACAGGTCGTCTCATATGGAACGGGTGCAGTCGGTATAGTTTTGGCAGTTCTTGCGCTGCTTCATGTCTAGGAAGGAGAAGCGGATGACCACGAAGGTTTGGAATCTCATGTACGCCGTAGGCAACACGGGCTGGATCGTTGGCGATGCGAGCAATCCTCAGCAACGCAAGTCTGCGTTGGAAGGCGCGTCGGTCATCGACAAGAACGGCTGGCGTGTCTGGGTCGAGCACCACAAGACGGGCGAGAGGCTGTACGAAAGCGAGCGCGAGAAGGCGCATCGCGAAGCCACCCCCGCGTAGGGGGAAAAGGCGCAGGCGCAAAGGAAATCCATGGAAGTCAAATACCATTTATTGAACTCGGATAGATCGTATATGCCGATCTTCAGTGACGAGCCCCTGGGAGGCACCGACGAGCAGTACGCGCAGTTCGTGCAGTCTGAGAAAGAGCGAGAGGCTGAGGCGATGGCTCTGATGGCGGCCGGCAAGACGGTCGTAGGTATGCCGAGCGAGCCTGTCGCCGAATGAATAGAGGAAAGCCTACCGCCGGCATCAGCGACTCGGGCTTACCGCCGCCATATTTCTCACGGTTCTTGGGTCGGTGGTCTGGGGTTACGGGGACATGGTTATCAAAGTAATGGAACATTGAGAACGGAAAAGGCAAAGGGAGATTGACGATGGTCCAGATTTCAAACGCCGAGTATGCAACGCTGATTGGCGAGCGCGACGCACTGAAAGCCAAGGCCGCGATGTTCTGTGACGTGGTGGAAGCCTTTCTGCGTTCCGGCGAGGAAGGCGTGCCGAAGTCATTGCAGAAAGTGGACGAGTCGCGTGTCGCTGACGAGTTGTACGCGCTGCGCGCACTGACTGTCTAACTTGTCGAGCAAAGGAAAGTAAATGGGCAATGACGCCAAGATGCAAAAGTGGGCCGGCGCTACAGAGCGCGAACAGCGCATTGCAGAGCTGCGGCATGAAGAACTGAGTCTTCACGCCGTGATCGCTAGCATTGATAGGAAGCTAGTCGGCGGTTCGACGGCAGTCAGCCTCGCGTTGCGGGATGCCAGGAAGCGCGAGTTGGCGGCTGTGGAGGCAAGGTTGATCGCCTACAGCGAGACTCCAAAGTCCCCGGCTGAGACGGGCGGCGAATAGAAAGCGGAAATTCGATGAAGGACAGGACGCTACCAGCTTCATCAATGTCGCGTGATCGCGAGTCCATCCTCGCTGCCATGGGCTATCGCGATTACGAGCACTATCTGTCACGAGCCCTCCGGAAGAAGATCAAATATCGAGTACTAGAGCGCGATGGCCATACATGTCTGCGATGCAATGGGCAAGCTGATCGTGTTCACCATCGAAGCTACTCTGAGGCCGTGTTGAAGGGGACGGATGACGAGCAGCTCGCATCGCTTTGTGAGGGATGCCATCATGTTGTGGAGTTTGATGAGGAAGGATCTTGGAGAAGCCATTGCGAGGAGGAAGCTGTTCTGTCAGCAAAGTGTGCTCGAAGCGACTACCCTGAGATCAAGATTAATCTTCGGCAAAATCGGATGCGTTTGCCCGAAGCATGGGACCGGATGAACTGGTGGCAGCGTATGGGGTATCGAACGGCATATAAGTTGGCGCACCAAACACGGAAGCCGTCCGGCTACGGGGCCATCATGATGGAGTATTGGTTGACCGTGTTAGACGTCATTCAACATCGGACGGCAGTGACGCACTGGCGGCGCGATCTACCAGATCTTGAGGCGTACTTGTTGGCACGCGGTATGCGTTTGCATCGCCGCGACGAAAGACCAAGCCGCCGTCGCGACGGTGCGGGGGTCACAAGATTTTCGCTAAAAGGAGGAAAGGCGTCGTGAGGAAGGCGTCGTGAGGAAGGTGTCGAGGTTCGCTCTCTATTGCAACTATGCCCACGTCCTTTGCGGTCACCGATAACTCTACGACCGTGTCCGTTGATGGGCTCGAGTTTCGAACGCTTCGCGACATCCTTCCGGAGCGGCCCGGGCTGAAGGTGCTATTCGTTGCTAAGACCCCGGCACCGGTGAGCGTCGACGCAGGCCACTACTTTCAGGGCAAGCATGGCAAGGCGTTCTGGAATCGGTTGATGGAGTATGGCCTTTTCAACCCAACCACCAAGTTCGAGGACGACTCCCTGCTCGATCATGGCTTCGGAATCACGGATATCGTCAAGCTTCCGAGATCGTACGGAAGCGAACCTTCGCGTGCTGAGTACGTCGCTGGCATGGACCGCATTCTGGAAGTGATCCGTGCGCATCGCCCATCCGTCATCGTGTTCGTCTACAAGGGAGTTCTCGACAAATTTCTCTTACACCGCTTCGACATCCGTAGAAAGTCCGCCTACGGGTTCAACCCGGATCTGGAGGAACACTTCGGTGCGCGAGTGTTTGCCTTCCCGCTGCCGGGTACGCCGTGCACTGCTGCACAGGCCGTCGCGGCGATGAACGATCTTGCAGACGTGCTTGGGCGCCGATAAGAGTGTTTGCTGCCCGACATCGCGCCGCACCCCGACTCAGCCAGCGGTGCAGGTCGCTGCCCTGGGACCTTAATCCGCTGTGCGCTTACCATCCTTTGCCCGGTATCGGTCATTAAAGACAGCTCATGAAACGAAACCGCCCGGTAGTCGAAACCCGGGCGTTTTGTATTTTGGAGAGTGGACTTAAACTACAGCAGGCTATCAAGCTTGGGAACAAGGGTACTTGGTGAGATAAGCCCAACGACCCGGGAGTGTTCCTTGCCGTTTTTCCCATACATGACCAGTGCCGGTGGACCATACAGGCCGAACCGTTTGAGCAGGTCCTGGTTGGTGGTGCTGTTTGATGAAACGTCGATCCGAAGAAGCGTCATCCCTCGCAGCCTGGTAGCAACATGTTCATCTGAGAAGGTCTGCGCGTCCATTTCCTTGCAAGCAGTGCACCAGTCGGCAGAGAAGTCCAGTACGACGGGGCGTCCATTGTTGCGATCAAGTGCGGCGTCCAGTTCTTCCGCATTGCGTACTTGCCGGAACCTCACGGCATCTTTCGACTGAGCTTCGACACTACGAACAAGACCAGTTAGTGGCTCGAGGGGATTGTTGCTTCCGGCAAGAGCTCCCACCAATTGTGCTGAGCCAGAGATGGCGATCAGGATGCCGAGGGCTTTACCCAATCGATGCCAGGCGGATGCAGTTGGACCCAGAGAGTCAAAGGCCTTAAGGAAGACAGAGACCCCAATGGCGAGCATCGCCCAAGCCACCATTACGGCCCATTCAGGCACAAACGGGCTGGCCGTGAAGATGGCAAGAGCGAGCATCCCAACACCGACGGTAGCCTTGACGGTTTTCATCCAACCGCCGGCTCGCGGCAGAAATTGGCCTCCAAACGTACCGATCAGGAGGAGGGGTAGCCCGAGGCCGAGGGCCATTGCATAAAGTGCGGCTCCGCCCAGCAGTGCATCGCCCGTGCTGCCAATGTAGCCAAGCGCCAGCGCTAACGGTGGCGCAACGCACGGGCCGACGATCAACGCTGAAAGCGCCCCCATAGCGAAGACACTCGCGTAGCGCCCGCCGTGAAGTCCATTGCTTGTCTGAGACAGCTTCGATTGCAGCGCGTTTGGAAGCTGGATGGCAAACAGGTCGAACATCGCCAAGGCGAAAACGACCATCATTGCCGCGGCTGACAGGATCACTGCCGGCTGTTGTAGCCAAGCCGTGATCAGACCACCGGTGAGGCCTGCGAAAACGCCCACCGCCGTGTACGTGAGTGCCAGGCCTTGGACGTAGGACATCGCGAGGAGGAAGCCGCGTCGTCGGGTAAGCGTTGCGCCTTGTCCGGCAATCAGCGAGCTGAGTATCGGAAGAAGAGGGTACATGCAGGCTGTGAAGGCGAGGGCAATACCGGCAAGAAAAAAGGTGCCGATGGTGCCACCAACGGCCGTGCGAGACAGCGTGGCCTCACCGGAGTTGGTCCCCTTCTGCTTGGGTGACGCAACATCATTGACAGGCCGACCGGCTGCCGGCTCGATCCGTGGGGCAGAATCCTTGGCGACGCCCTGAGTAGCGATTGCCGTCGACTCATTTGGGATATCGAGCGCGGTCGAACGCGGAGTGTTCTTGGCGGTAGCGCCTGGCTGGCCTGCCTGTCGGATTGGGGCCGAACCGTTCACCTCAATGATTTTGGTTTGCGGCGGATAGCAGACGCCAACCTCGGCACAGCCTTGGTACGTGGCCTTCATGGAGAAGTGCCGCGGTGCCCCATCTTTCACCTCGAGAATCACGGACGCACCGTGCTTGAAGACCGTCTGCCGGCCGTAGAACTGGTCGCTTTTCTCTTCTCCCTGAGTGAATTCTGGCTTGCCGATCTGCTGAGGCGGATCACTCTTGAAGGCCATCCGGTCCCGATACAGGTAGTAGCCGTCGGCGATCTTGAAGCTGATGATCACGGTCTTGCCATCTTGCCGAACGCTCGCGCTGAAGGCTTGCTCGGGGCTGAGCATCTGGTTGCTCGGCTGAGAGTTGGCGGACATGGCACTTGCGAGGGCATCGTCCGCCTGCGAGGCCTGTGCCAGGAGCGGGACTAGAGCCCATAGTGCCGCTAACAGATGGCCAAACAGCCTAGCGGAAATGAAGGAATTTCGCATGTTTTCTCTGACGGCGGGTTTCGCTCGCCTGCTGGTCTCGGTGTGTGTCGTCAGCGGCCGAAGTAACTTACTTCTTCCGGATGGCAAAGCATAACGGATACTGATAGTATTAGTATAGGTACGTGTGAAGTATATGAAGTATCTATTCGCGGCTTGACCAAATGCACAAAACGGGTGAAACGTATGGAACGTCCTGCGACCTCGCCTCATTCGACCCAAACGGTTGAGTCAGAGGTGCTCTTCCTGTGTGCAGAGGCCTTTGTCCAGATCCGGCGGCTTAGCAGAATTGCGGAACAAGCAAGGGAGCCACGCGGGCTTCTGGCCCGTTTTTCGAAGGCGGCCCGCAGGGCGTCGGCGACTCGGGCCAGAGCAACCAAGCTGATCTATGTACTCTCAGACGCGGCACATAACCTACCCGAGTTGGTGCGTTTGGGTTTGCAGCAGAAGCGTGCTGACTATTTCGCCGGCCAGGCAGATCGCCTGGCTCTGGCATTGATCGATGCACGAAAACTGAAGGGGTAAGTCGCACATGCAAATAGGATTTGGCACCATCGTCATCGTCTTCGTTGTGTTCACCGCAGTTGCCTACATCGCGCTCGGGAAACTGCAATCTGGGTCGAAGTATTCGCCAAAGCACTACCAGACCATTCCACTCCTGACTGAGCACGAGCAGACCTTGTACTGGCGCCTGAGCGACGCGGCCGGCCGAGATCTCGTGGTGGCGCCGCAAGTCGTTTTTGGGGCATTCCTGAAGGTGAAAGGCACCGCTCTTGTTGACAAAACCAAGGCACGCCACGCCGTCGCGCACAACCGCGGCGACTTCATCGTGTGCAACAAAGAATTCCAAGTCGTCGCGGTCGTTGAGCTCGACGATGCGACGCACAACAAGAAGGCACAGAAGGACCTGGACCGCCGTCGGGACGAGTTAATGAAGACCGTCGGGGTGAAGGCGATTCGCTATCGCAAGATCCCCGAGGTGTCGCAAATCCGCTCTGACCTGGGTCTGTAGTGCCAGATGAAATTCGACCCCTACCGAGACAAGAAGGTGGTGCATCTGGCGAAACACATCGCGCCCGACGGGCGAGTTTCCCCGCTATGCGCGCGTAGGCCTCGGGCGATCAATCCCAAGGTAGCTACGTGGACGACCGATAAGAACGCGGTGAGTTGCCGGAAATGTAAGACGATCATCAACAACAAAGGCGAGAGAGATTCCGCATGACCATCATTCATGACCCCTCCTACGATCGCAGTATCGCAAGCCAGCAGCTTCGCGCCCTGCTTGCGTCTGGAGGGTTTGCGCATAGCTTCCGATTTTCCTCCCCATCGCGTGAGCTCGGAGGCTGCGTCGAGCGCCTTGACAGTTTCTTGGAAGAGATCGACCACGGAGGCCCTCTCAATACGATCGACGCTGAAAAACTCGTGGCGTATTCCCGCGCGCTGGCCGAGCAGGTGCCCGGCTTCATTGATGCACACGCGCATCTCTGCATCGGCCTGAATGTCTTGGGTCAGTTCGAGCTTGCAGCCCTGTTGGGTTACCAGAAGCTGATGGAAATCGAGTCGTGCCTTCCGCATGGCGGCCAGGTGGCGATTGACTACCTCGTAATGGAGAATCGCCCCTACTTTCGCTTGCTGGAGGCGACCTTCGACTCTCTGTTGAAGGTTGACACTCCTGAAGGGTTGTTAGGTGCCACCTTCGTCGCTGGACTATGCCTGGCACGCAGTCCGTCAGATCACCTTGGTCTTCGGGAGCGCATCGGTCAAGAAGTTTGCCTGCGCCGAGCCGGGGATGGATCGCTACTTCACATTCCGGGAGAATGGTCATGGCCATTGACGCTCAATCTCAACGCAGCACCAAGATCCTGATCAATCTGTCCGCGGGTCTGGATGAGAATGGACGACCATATTCGGATGGAGCGGTTAAGCTGAACTCCAATCTCCGGCTCGCGGCGTCTGCCGGCGCTGCCGCATTGAGCCAGTTGCAGGGTGAGCCTCTACCTGGCGCTGTGGCCGTTGGGTCTTCCGGAATCGACGTGCCCGAACAAAGGAAGCTGGCGCCCGCGCCGGCTGCGGAGCAGGAACTACCTACGCCTGTACAGTGGCTCGACAGACTGAAGGCCGCAAAAGGCTTTCATGCCGACATCACCCTGGCAGAGTATCTTCACGCGTCCAAGCATCTCTTCTCGCAGTGGCGCACAGGGAAGACGGCGTTGACCGTCGACGAAGCATGGCGGGTAGGGCTCGAGCTCGGCGCAAATCCTTTGCTGGTAATCGCCAGCGTCGCCTATCACTCCGGCGTCCCGGAGAAGCGTCAGGTGTGGCTCGATCTGGCTGGCACCCTATCTTCGAAGTCAAGCGCAAGCGAGGAGGCATTCGAGGTTGCGGACCCTACTTCTTCCGCATCCAGCGATGCCCAAGCGGCTCCGCCGGCTGCGCACAAGGCCGCCGGCGAGAAGCCCCCCGGCCTGGAGTCGCAAGGTGCAAAGTGGCTGCCCGAAGAAGATGAAAAGCTGGTGGCGGAGTACAAGGCACTTATGTCGGTCTCCGATATCGCGCTTGTGCACAGACGCTCGATCGCAGCGATCCTGTACCGCCTGTACAAGAACCACGACCTGATCCCGAATGACGTGATGCAGGCTTTGTGCGAGCGTTACAACGTTAAGTTCAATCCGAAGGTCCAAACGGTGCATCCCGGCGGCAAGTCCTCTCAAAAGGACCGTGCTGCCGGAGGTGAGGTCTTTCTCTAATCCTGGAGTCGAAGGGCAATGAAAACAAAACTGACGAAACGTGACTACCTCACTGCATCGGCGTATGCCCTTTGGAGGTTCTTCCAAATGCTGGTAGTTATCCCGGCAAGCCTGGTCGGCGCTCTCTTGCTGGCCATGGCTCTCTCAGGTCAATCGCCCATCGAGTCGACCGTAATCGGCGTCTTTCACTGGGCCGAAACTTCCGTCCGGCCAGCGCCTGCAGGAACTGTGCTCGTGACCCAATGCAAGGATCAGAAGTCGGACGGGATCAAGCCCCCGATGCTCTGCGAATCATGGTCGAACAAGACAATCCCATTCGCTGATGCAGCAAGGGAAGTCAGGGGATCGTTGACGAATCTCTACCTGGTTACAGTACTTCTATCGGCCTTTGCAATGTTCTTCGTCCGCCCAGGTCGGAGATTCTTTGGGCTCAAGGAAGTTGCCAACGCCTGATTTCATGATCAGCAGGAGGCTTGCCTTCGGAAGGTACACGCGGTCTTGATCGAGATTATCAATCCGTGACCTGCATCTCCTGATCGCAAGATCAACCTAACAGGAGGTACTCATGGAAGAGATCAAAGGTGTCGAGCAGCGTTTGGGCGAGTCCGACTCCAAGTTGGCTGGCATCGCCGCGGCCGTGCCGGTAGCCATAGAAACCGAAGCTGGGTGGCTCGCATATTTGCCACTCATCAATGGCAAGATGTTGCCGGTGGGCGAGACCCCTCATACGACTAGCCAAGCAGCGTTCTTCGCTTGCGCGGAGATGTTGGCCAAGCGCTTCTCGGCGGTCTTGGGTGAGTGGTTGAGCACCACGGAGCTGGCTATCGTCGTTGCTCGAAATCGCGCCTGCAAAGATCCGCTGGTCTGCCACTCGCATGATTTCTGTGACGCCAACATGGCCATGCAACAAGCCATCGAGGAGATCAAGATTGGCGATTCTGAGTCGTTGGTCACTGACGAGCAGACCGATCTGATGAATGCCGCCTGGGACATCGCCAAGAGCAATCACTTCTACTTCGAAGTGTCGCCGCAACTCAAGGCTGGAGAACAGGAGGCGGCGACGTGTGGAGCGACTACTCTCATCAAGATCGTTTCGCCTCGCTACGATGACATTGGCAGTGCCCAAGATGCCCTGGCCGGCGTTAGCGCAATCCCTGGTTATGTCTTCGGCTACATCGATGAAAAGGAACGGCGAACCATCACCTTTCACGAAGATACGGCTCCGAACCAGGAGCTACCTTCCAGTCACGGGATGACACGGGTGCACGGCCGTCGCCCGATGAGTCGGTAACTTCTGAGCCCCCACCCAGCTCTTGCTAGGTGGGGGTTTCCTTTTCAGTGATTCGCCACCTCCGACTCTGTGAGCCTATAGGTCATTCAGCAGATCTCGCGCGTCAAATAAGTACAGCCCGCGCTTCCGAAGGATGGGCGGGCCTGGTTTGTTACAGTTTCATGCCGAGACGTTCTATCAGAACTTTGGCTTCTGCTTCTGCCTGAGTGAGGCTTGGCGATAGCAGGTAGTTGATGCTGCGTTCCCCTTCATCCCAGCCGAGCAGTACGAATGCTCGGGACATGTAGTCGTAAGCGATGCCTCGGAAGTCTGGGAGCAGGTTGCCACTTTCCCAGTCCCTCACCGTCATTTTGCCCTTCTCCATTGAGAAGGCCGGCGCATTGCCTCGCAAATTCAGACTGTGGCTTACGTTCATTCCAAGATGCTCGCGCATTGCTTCGCCCATTGGGCCGCTTGAGCGGCTGGTGCGAAAGACCATCAAATCCGCAGTGGTGTCCTGCGTTTGGGCGTTCAAGTACATTGCATTCTCCTGTTGAGTTGTGAAGGCCTTGCATTGGGGTGATGCTCAACAAGGGCGTCTATACATCCTTATGCTTGCGTGTGCCGCATCTGCTTGGCAAACGGACCCTTCAGGAGATGACATGGAATGTGACGTTCGAACAGTAGTGCAATTTCGGCGCGGATCAGAAGTGCATACTCGACTATGAACCATACAAGGGCCGCCGCGGGCGGCCCTTGTCATAACAGAAGCGCATGCGCGGACCCTCGCTTCAATCTGTCTTGCGGGCGCGTGGCATTCCTTGTCAAAACAGCCAGCTTCGAGTATTATAGCTACGTGTTATGTATGAAAAGTCTTTGTTCCGTCCAGTTTCCTGCTGTGGTGACGAAGACGAGGTGGTGGCTCGAACGCTCGACGAGTGCGTCATGCTCTGACTATGCGCGCTCGTTTTGGCGTGACTCAACCAAGGGCGTACCCATTTCTGCGTCACCTGTCTGCCTGGCTTGCCGCCAACTTGTGCGTCAGGCAACTCTTCCTGAGTAGATCAAAGCGATGATTCAAGCTTACCAACTGATTGCCCGGATCAATGCAGGTGAGGTCGTGGAGATTCCGGCGATTCGGCTGGATCAGTTCTTTGCACAGGCGGCTAGGTTGCCCGGGCCGATTGAGCTCGCTGTAGTCATAGATGGAGGCATGGCTTCCATCAGCAGATCTCAGCTGGTAGCAGCCCGATAGAGGGGGAAAATGGAAAACAGACACGAGAAGCTACGTCAGGGGCTCGTTGCGCAGGCTGACCCCAGAAACCCATCTCGCCCTGAAGGTGATGCCGGCGCGAATTGGGTACGTTGCCGCGAATGTCAGCGCGAAGCGCCGACGCTTGCGCTGCTTCGTCACCGCAAGTACTGCCGTGGACGTTAATCATGCCTACAAAGAACGATGGCAGGACGTGCTCCAAGTCGCGCACAAAGGTCGGCGTGTGGTGCCTCACAAGAATCGTCGCAGCAAAATCAGGTTTCAAGGCTGACCTACTGGCGGCTTCCAACGGACTGCGAAGCAAAGGGAGGCTCTGATGAGCGAAGAATCGTGCAGCAGCACCGGAGCCACCGGGGTGGAAGAGATCACGGATATGGACTTTGTCTACTGTGGCAAGCGCTTGCTGGCGAACGGGAAGGTGGCGGTCTCCATTCGGACGATCCGAGATGGAAAGCTAGACGATGAGAGGCTGTTCGGGCATTCAAAGAAGTTCGAACGTGCGATCGGCGTAGTCTATTCTGGTGCGTCATTCAGCGCCAATTCTGCGCGCGGCATCGCGGAGGCGAGGTACGCCCGTCAGTGGGCGGTCCAGGCAGACCTGATTGATTGGCGAGTTCGGGATGAACAGGTCGATTCCGAGGTGCGGGTCAAGAAGCTCGAGGCTGACGCGAAGCGGACAAACGAAATTGAACGTCTCTTGCTACCGCTGAGATCTCAGTACGAGCGGTATCGCAAGCAGCATGACCACGCAGGCATGGAGGCACTGACAGCGGCCGTCTTGCGTGCGCTGGTCTCAAGCCCCAGGACGACCGAGCAAGGATAGGTTTGCCGTCAGCTATGCCGCTAGAATTGCTGCATGTCATTAATTCACTACCGAGCAAAGGCTATATTCAGATGACACCATCAGAAGCAGCCGCACTACTCAGCGCCAGGCTTGCTGAGTACGCCAGCGATCGACGCAAGGATGTTGCCCGCGGCGCAGAGACGCCGGCGCTGGCCGGCGTGCTCGTGCAAAAGTTCGGCTATGGGCTGGCAGATGCTTTTAGGCTCGTGTTTCCGGACGATCGAGGTTCTTTCGGCTATCCGGAGGTCGACGCCGCGGTTGCCACTGTCGATCCGGAATGGAGGAGTCACCAGGACACCCGCTGGAGCGCCAGGCCGGCAGGCTTAAGTTTGCAAAGCGCCGGCGGCGCCACGGAATGAGCCTATGTAGGCGGTGGAAATCCAAGAAGGCTGGTGCTACACCCGGCACGACATGTTGGGTTATTTTCGATGCGTCAATTTGATTGTGAAGTCGCCTAGTCCGCCTGGCATTCAGTGCGGACCCGAGAGCATTGAACCGCGCTTTGCCCTTTGTGAGACCGGATGGGTGATGTACCCCGGGGTAATTGTTGTTGCCAATCTCTGTGAGATGCGGTTAAATATACTCATGTTGAGTAGTTAATGATCAACCACAGAATTCTGACGCTCCTGAGTTGGAAAATGGCCTGACGGCCAACCTTGCGACCACGAGGCCCGCCCGTAATACGGCGGGCCTTTTGGTTTTTGGCTTTCTCAGCCCCTTTCCTAAAATTGGGAAATCCCCCTGTTCTTTGCCGGCGAGGTGCGCCATGACCATGTCCTTGATTCAAGGTATGTTGGAAATCGACATATCGGACCTCGCATCCCACTCGGACTTTGAGTTGGAGTCGGCTCGACGGCTCATCGCGAGGGAGATTTCCCAACGGAAGGGGGCCGTCGGGAAAGGGTTGCACAGGTCTAGAGTCCTGTTCCACTACCGCATGGATTTCTCTGCGCTCAAGGTATATGCGGCCGCGGCGCTGAGGGGGGCGGATAAAGCAATTTCAATTGAGTTGAAGAAGAGAGCAGCTCGTGAGCAAAGGATCGAGCACGTGAAAGGCATCATTGAGCAATACGGCCTCAATGTGCGCGATCTCCAAGGTCCCCGGCATGAGCCGGAAGGGCAGGTCAGAGCTAAGTATCGCGACCCGATTGACCCTTCTCACACGTGGTCTGGTCGAGGTAGGGCGCCGCTGTGGTTTAGGGAGGCCAAAGCCCATGGCCTTACCGAATCGGATCTCCGGGGCCGTTAGGCAACCCGACGCAGCCTAGTCATAAGACATCCCTGGCATTCTTCCGTCGAGGAGTCAGACTCGCCCCTTGGGGCGCCCTGACGGCCGCTAGCGCGACCGTGAGGCCGACACTCAATCGGTTGGCTGCCTCGGCCGCCTTTACCTCAAACCCCAGGTGTTCTTTGTTTTGGATTGCGCAGTTATGGGCATGCAACGTATTATAGATACGTGTTATGAATCCAAAAAGCAAATGACCCGACGAAACGAATTCTCGCAACTTGACTTGTTCGGCCAAGTGGCCGCGGCTTATGCAGAGTCCACGGCAGGTGTTCTGGATAACAATGAGTTGTATGCCATCCTCGCCGAGCGGGGCGGGCTCGCCAAGGAGGATCTCGAAGTGCGTGTGCCCATCGGCGCCGCCGGCGCAATGCATAGCCCCGCGCGCAGGAGGGTGAGATGGCACCAGCAAAGCCTAAAACAGTTGGGCCTGATCGAACGTGTAGATGGCCAGCGCGGTGTCTGGCGGCTCACTGAAGAGGCAGGGAAGGGCCTTCACAAAGCTGCGAATGAGGTCAAGTTGCTCGCGTTCAGTACAGACCTGGGGGTTGCCATTTGGAGCCGATGTGAGGACGTGTTTCAGCGGTTCGACGAGCCTATCACCTTGATGGTTTCCTCACCGCCGTACCCCTTGCGTCAACCGAGGGCCTACGGCAATCCAAGCGAGGCCCAGTACGTCGACTTCCTCTGCGCAGCGCTCGAGCCAATCGTGCGCAATTTGGTGCCTGGCGGCAGCATCGTTCTGAATCTGGGGCAAGATGTTTTCGAACACAAGAGTCCAGCTCGCTCGCTTTACATCGAGAGGCTGACTCTCGCGCTGCATGATCGGCTTGGGCTCAGCTTGATGGACCGCATCCCGTGGGTAAACTATTCGAAGCCCCCTGGGCCGACGTGGTGGGCCTGCGTCAACCGGGTGCAGCTTACAGCCAGCTACGAGCCGGTGTTGTGGATGACAAACGACCCATCTCTTGTACGGTCGGACAACAGACGCGTCCTCGAGGCGCACACCGAACGTCAGCAAAAGCTGATGCGGGCCGGTGGTGCGAACAGGTCCGCAGTCTATGGTGACGGTGCATATCGGATTCGCCCCGACTCCTATGGGCGCATCACCGAGGGCAAGATCCCGCGCAACGTGATCGAGCGTGGCCACGCTTGCGCTGACACAAGAGCGTATCGTCGGCACGCACGCGACCTCGGCCTGCCCCTCCATGGGGCGATGCAGCCGACCGATATCCCCGATTTTTTCATCCGGCTCCTTACGACACCTGGTGAGCTCGTTGTCGACCCATTCGGTGGCACTGTCCGTACAGGCTTGGCAGCCGAACGTCTTGGGCGTCGCTGGTTGGTGACGGAATGGATTCTGCAATACATTCGTGGCGCCGCCGAATTGTTCCGCGGATCTGCTGGCTTCGGCCTTCATCCCGCGCTTCAAGCTGTCGGGGGCCGGTAGGTACGAATTGCCCCGGGGTAATAGTGCTTGCTCGGATCTGGAATCTGCGGTTAGATATACTCATGTTGAGTGTTTTATCGTACGTGATTCCCGAATTCTGACGCTCCTGAGTTGGAATGGCCTGTTGGCCAACCTTGCACCACGAGGCCCGCCCGTAAAACGGCGGGCCTTTTGGTTTTGTCATTGGACGAATTCACTAACGTTCCGGTCAAGCTACGCGACCTCCTCGCTTATCAGTGGAAGCTAGAATCGGTATTAGATCGCATTGCTTAAAGAATGCGGATTGAGGCTGTATCGCGGCTGGTGCTGTAATATGCCAAGTTGGTACAACCTAATAGGTGGAAAATGGCCAAGTCATACAAGGATCTACTTGCGGACAAAGAGAAGCTCGAGGCTCAACTCGAGGAAGCACGTCTGGCTGAATTAGGCGCCGCGATCCAGCAAATCCGCGATCTCATGGCTCAATATGACATCAGCATCGAAGAGATCGGCGGTCGCCGCAAGCGTGGGAAGACCGGGCCGGTTGCTCCGAAGTATCGTGATCCAAAGACGGGTGCTACCTGGTCTGGGCGAGGTCGAGCTCCGCTGTGGATCGGCAAAAACCGTGACCGGTTCCTGATTGCGGAGTAAGAGCCGGGCTTCGGCCCGAAGAGAGCGATCAACTCTTCTCTGTTCGGTGCACTGGGCTAGACAAGAGGCGCTTCGGCGCCTTTTTTCGTACGCAGAGTTCCCTCCTGGTAGCAAATTGGTTCCTAAGCGATGCTTCGGCCTTTGACAAACTGCTGGCCACCCTTCACTGGCTGTGCGATTTCGGGTCGTTTGGTGCCTTTTCGTTTGGTTCTTGTGTGAGAGGCGCTGCCTCGGCTGCGGCCACTGGGCTCGGTTACAGGACCACCTGGTAGGCTCTGGCTCGATAGGCGGCCTGCTTGTCGATTCACTCAAGTATTGTATTATTGGTACTTGTTATGCATTGTCACGACTAAGGCATCTCGAACTCCAGACTCTCACGAATCAAGGGCTTAAGATGCAAACGTTACTGGATCTCTGTCCGTATGCGAGCGTTGCGATGTTGGCAGTCGTCAGCGGGAAGGAAGGCATCCGTCACAAGAGCCTGCTTATGGCAGGCGGCGGCTTGGCTTTGTGCGGCGTTGTACTGTTTGTCCGCCTGACCTCGCCCCTGCGAGTGGTCAGTTAAGGCCTGGAAGGTTAGCTAGGGCGATCACCTATGTGCCAGCAGAGGGCTCGGTCTTTGATTGCCTCATTGCACGATGCCTCGTTGGTTCATATCGACCACGATGCGATTCGCGCACTGAAGGCGGATTTCGATTCCTTGGGTCTATATCAGTCCGGCCGTCCGTTCTATCTGCGACATGGCCAGCAGGCCAAAGCCATTCCCTATCTGCTTGCTATGACCTCACTCCAGTATCGATTCTGGGAAGGGGAAGGGAGCACGTTCCGGCGGTATAGTCACGAGGGACTGGTGGGCGCACCCGCAATGACGCTTGGGTTTGATCGAGCATGGGGTGCGAGGTCGTCGCCTGGCTCGGGTATCCTGGCATGCTGCACCTCGACCGTGGAGGTCGTTGCATATTTTGGAGCGATACCTGACCCTTCATCCCGCGCAGCAATGCTGTTCGATGTGCTCATGTCCCCGCGACTAGGTGAAGTTACCGGGCGCCTTGATGAGCTGCTTGTCAGTGGCGCCGTTGGCGTTGATGCGGCTGAATTGATCGCCGATGCTTTTCCGACCGCTTTTGGCGATACGTTCCTGAAGAAAGCGCAACTTGCTCTGATCCTCATGGTGGCTGAGTACCGTGCGAACGGTATATGGGTTGAAGAGGACCTGTTTGCCTTTGCTGACTACCAGGTGCCGAATGTGCTGCGCCACTTGGGGGTGCTTGTGTACGCCCCGGACCTCGCAGAACTCGTGGATGGGCGAAGGCTCATTACCCATGGCAGTCCTGCTGAGCTCTCGATCCGGGCGGCGGCAGTGTTGGCTTGTGATGAGATTGCCAAGTGCTTCGGCGTAGGTGCTTCCCTGGTCGACGGATGGCTGTGGCGGCAGCGGCACTTACCAGAGAGTCCATTTCACCTGACGGTCACGACGGCATATTGAGGGACGCCAGTCCTTACGTCTCCGCGTTGCACATAACTCTCCTGCAAGTACAACCTTTCAGGAGAAAGAATGCAAACCTACCTTCACTGGAGTGATCCCGCGGTTCAGGCAGCGATTATCAGCGCAGTCGGCAGTATTCTGACCAGCACCATCGCCGCAATCTGTGCCGCCATCCTCGGTAAGCAGATCGCCGGCCGCAAGCGTCTGCGCGAGAAGCTGCTGATCGCTCAAGACGACATCGAATTCCTGCTATTGGTCGAGCAGGCGCACTGCGAGATTCACCAGGAGCGCGGTGAGGCTTCTCGTAAGCTGAACGTCCGCAAGGGGGTGAAGGAGCAGGGCTTTTCATGGTCTGGCAAGTTCACGCCTGGTCGTGTTGCTTACAACGATGGTCCGGGGCGGCGCTTCAGCAAAGGTTGACCGTCGCATTCAATGACACTCGCACCCGCAGTTCGCGGTAAAATTTGTCAAGTCAGATCAGGAGTTGGTAATGAAGAGCAAGCAAACGCCGTGGACCCACACTGGCAAAACTTCCGAAGAGATCACGACGACGTTCGGTGCCTCCGGCAGCCATTTCAAGTACACGGTGACCGTGCCGGCAGGTACGGTATGCCGGAAGCTGGATGGCGGTTCTGATCCGTGGGTTGTTGGGGATCTGAGCTTCATCGAAGACAAGAACGGCATCCTCTACTCGGATGCGGACATCTACGGTATCCGCATCCCCGAAGAGAAGATCATCGAGATCAAGCCTGTGCAATAAGCGCTGGCCGGTCCGGCTAGTTCAACCCCCCATCACCACCCCCGTTTCTTCCATCGGAAGTTCGGGGGTTTTTCATTGCTCCAGTTGTGCACGCCCCCTGGCAGGGTACCGACGTCGGTCTGGTATCTTTTTGTCGTCTTCGGGCTGCCATGGGAGTCGTTGGCATTGACCGCGGCGGCTTGGCGCAAGTACGCATCACTGTTCTCCATACCCAGAGGCAAGTTCAACTCTGGAGGATCAAGGATGCAACAAAACGCCAAGCAGAAAAGGCCAGTCACCGTGGAAGAAGTCATAGCCAAGCAGGTCCGGCTTTACGACAACGGTGGTAAGACTCTTGACCGGTACACCGCGGTGTACATGTTCGATGAGGAGAGGAACGGCGCATTCGGTGCTCGCGGGATGAACGCCATGCCGTTTCACGGGATTGGTCTGTATTGTTCCGCGGCTCCCGGACGACATCTTGGCCGGCGGATCGCATTTGGCAAGATGCCAGAGGACTGCCAGCGCCTGGTACGCCAGGACGTAGGTGCCTATGTGCGCGCAACCGCTGCCGTTTGAATTGCGAGGGCGATAACAACTTCCATCAACCTATCTGAAGGATCGTAACGATGAAATTCGAACTCGTACTGCGCGGCTTTGATGGCTCCACTGACGAAACCGATGATCTCGTCATCTGGGTGGGAAGCAACCTATCCTCCCAAGACTTTGAGATCTGGCTGATTGCTCGCAATCTGCTTCTGGCAGATCGAAGCGGGGTGGTAATCGAATGGAGCGTAATTCCGGATTCGTTCGAGCAGGACTTCCAAGTTCCCGATGAAGGCGTGCAACTTGAGGCGCGCATTCGCGAACTTGTGGACATATCGACGATGACCGAACGAGAGTTTCGTGCACTCCAGGCGGAAACCGAACGGCGTGAGCTGGTAACCGCAAAGGGCGAGGACACTCCTGAGAATGACGCGCGCTTGGTAGTGTTGAGCGATCTGCTAGACAAAGCGCCATGGTGCATCAACATGGACGATGGAACGATAGTCCTGAAGACCGCCGTTACTTCGTAACCACACAGCCCTCCATCTCGCTGAGATTGAGGGCTTTTCTTTTGATCACCACCACCACCTCCTCCTCCTCGTCCTCCGTAGGCCGCCGGAGTAGTTGCTCTGGCACGACCAGCCGGATCAACGACTTAGCTTACTGCGCGCCACAGAAAAAGGGTTCGCCGCGCCTCATTGCGACTGAACTTTGTCTGCGCCAAGGTTGTTACGATCGCATGTGGTTCATCTCCTGCCACATACAACCGCGTCTTTCCCGCGACAACCTCTCAAGGAGAACGAAAAATGGCATCAACGCAATGGACGCCGGCATACGAAAAATGGCGCCACGGAGGCTGGTACGTCAGCAACGTTCGCTACCCATCTGGCTCGATTGGTTGCGTGAGCAAGAACTACGTCGACAAGAAGTGGCGTATCGTCTGCGACCCCCGACGCACCGATCTTGGTGCGCCTGGAGATTTCACCTTCCCGTCGCGTGACGCGGCAGCCAGGGCAGAGTTCGAGCTGGCACGGCTCGAACATGAAAAGCTGTCACCATGGCTGTCCACGCTCAAGGACCCCCAGCTGTAATACTCCGCTGTAGCGCTCATCGAGGAAATCGACAAGAACCCCAACAAGGATCTTGACGAGTTGGTGGAAGGAATTCTGCGCCATCGACCAGTTGACGCGGTTGCGCTGCGCAGCGTCGGCGCTCGCTACCGCGAATGCGCACTTGCTGCCGTTGCCCTAGGCTGATAGTAACCCCCCAACCCCTCCCGGCATGCCGCGGAGGGGTTTGTTCATTGGCCCGCGGCGATGGCGTCGTGATGACAGCCGCGCGTCGGCATGCGTGCAGCAATTCCCATTTCACGACCCATGTGAACCATTACCCGTAGCAGGGATTACTAATACGGAGGATGGAAATGGTACGAGAAATGATGGGTTTGCCCGTTGAACAAGGCAACGCGGTGCTGGACGACGGCCTTGTCATGCGGGTGGGCATACCGCATAAAGGTGGAAAACTGGCCTTCCATGCCTTCAACGAGGGCTTTCCGGTAATGGTAAGTGCCAACGCGTTCTGGCAGCCGGCTACTCAAAGCTTCCAGTTCCCGCAAGCCACTGATCTCTCTGAGCTCGACTTCGCGATGGATAGCGCTGGCTATACAGCAATGAAGATGTGGCAGGCGAAGGGCACACAGAGAGGCATGGCTGGTGTTTTCCCCTGGACTTACGAGCAGTACATCGAGTTCGCAACACTGTGTGGTGCGTCTTGGTGGTCGCAGCCGGACCTGTGCTGTGAACCTGAGATTGCTCACAACCAGGAGGAAATTGACTTTCGGATCAATGCAACGGCCACCCTGCTGGAGGGAGTTCTGCGAGTCCTCTACGAGTGGCAGAACCAGCTCGCGAAGACTTGTTCCGCCAGTGTCGTGGCTAGCATGCTGAGACCTCCAGTTCCCGTCGTGCAGGGTTGGTCGGTAAGTGACTACGAACGTAGCTTAGACCTGCTCAATGCTGTATGGGAGAGGTGGCAGCCCTGGTTGGCCGCGCCGGCGCTGATCGGCGTTGGCTCGGTGTGCCGTCGAAACCTGAAGCATCCGAAGCACGGGCTCTTCGCAGTTCTTGCCGCGTTGGAAGGAAAGCTGCCGAAAGGTTCTCGTTTACATTTGTTCGGGGTGAAAGGAGCTGCCCTTTCTGAAGTGAAGATGCTTGACTGGGTAGCGTCAGTTGATTCGATGGCCTACGACTTTGGTGCTCGCATCAAAGCCCGAGAGTCCGGGATCTCCAACTCGATCGCGCATCGCTCTTCAGAAATGAGCCGCTGGATGTCTGCGGCAGCGAATCGGATGAGGCCAATCCCTGGCGATCAGTTCCGGCTGAACTTATTCGGCTGAGCCAAAGGCTGTCGTCGACCTGCCTCAAACCCTATGACCCCACCAGAGTGTTAGCTCGGTGGGGTCTTTCTCTTTCTGGCTTGAGGACGGGAGTTCATTCTGTGCGCGGGGAGGGCGGTACAATACCGTGAACGTAGATTTCGGATATCAGGAGTGTTGGGTGGAAGAACTGGAGGATGTGTTGGATGTACTCAATGTCGAGGGCGCAGAACGCGAACTCGCGCTGAAACTATTGACAGCGACACCGGTGGCCCTCAGAAGCGAGCCGACAATGATTCCCAAGGCGGATGCTCTTGGGACCTCCTTCGGCGATATAGATGTTCTCGGAGAGATCCTTCGGAGCCTGTTGTCCAAGCAGCGCCAAATAAAGGCCGGGGATGTAACACTGTCATTCCCTATTCTGCAAGAGTTCTACTGGGACGAGCGGTACGAATCTTTGCATTTCGTGATCGATCGTACATTTGCGCAGTTTGTCGCGTACGTCCGCGGGAACGGATAATCCTTCTTGATCGGTGTGGAGCATCTCGGAGGTGCAAGTCAACCTCAAACAGGAGATACACGCATGGCAAAGAACGATCTTACCCCGTTCGCAAAGGAAGGTTTCGCAGCAGAACGTGGTAGCACCTGCCCTCATTACACGAGCAGTCCCGCTGGTATGGCCTGGTGCGTTGGCGCCTGGCTGCGCGACACGGGCCGATCTGAGCCTCGAGATGTGAGGATGTCCCGTGGCTACAGTGTTCGCGTCAACGAAATGTTGGTCAATGCCGAAGCCGCGCCGAAGATCGAACGCATTTCCTGAGTACCGTCTGCGCACGGCATAAGTCCATAATCGCATCGACCCCAGAGCCTATCATCAGGCCTGGGGTTTTCTCGTTGAGAGCGAATGCAGATACAGACTTGCCATTGAAGCGATGTCAGACTCGATCGGCGCAACTTAGACTAGCAAAAGGCCCAATCATCGGCTCCCGTTGGCGCACGACTGATTCGGGCAGCGAGCGCAGTACGCCCCGCGTTTGGGCGCCTGGCGGATCAACGTCAGCAAATACTCGTCAATGCTTTTGCCCGCGCGTCTTGCATACGGCTCGACGCCCTGATGGGCGATGATGACATGGTCTTCCCAGGGCGAGTTCCCGCAGAAGGCGTGGGCTGGGAAAGGACTGAGTGAGAAAATGCTTACCGAAGGGGCGCAAGACCCGTTGTACGTCGAGAACCATGGTGCTGGTAGGACACCTTCGGCGCCCTCAACTTCGACAGCTACGCCCTCGCAGTCGATTGTGCTCATGTTGCTCGCTCCTCCTATTCCTTTGGAACTGTCTCTGACTAGCCATTTCCTGCGTTGACTGCCGATCGATCGATGCCCTTGGCAATAACCAGCAGCTCACGACTTCCGATCGAAAGTGCCCCCGCCTGAATGGCGTGTTCCCTTTGATCGGTGGTGATATCGTAGTGTGGATGTCGCGCTCCGCGGTGATACCAGCAACGCTTAACGCCAATACTTTCGGCAAATTGATGCAACTCTGCCAAGGTATCGGCCGTCATATGGTAGCGCTTCTTCCCCCTCCACTCTATTGCAGCGTCGTCCACATATGTCGCCATCGATTCTCGCTTCTTGAGTAATCAGTTCTGGCGCGAAGTGCCGGCGCCAAGTTCCCAGCAGTAGACGGCGAACTTACTCTGATAGTCCGCATGACCCGATGCCATGCGCTCTACACGGAGGACTTCGCTCAGATCGATGCATTTCCCCGTATTGGCCCTGATAGACCCTGCAAGCTGCTGACACATCCTGATGACGTAGCGATACTCATGATGATCAGCGTCGTACTCGAAATCGTCCTTCCGACTTCCTCGATTCCTGAGAGCGCTGGCGATTAACTCGCCATACCCAGTGATGAAAGTATTCATGGAGTTCCTAGAGAATGTGTCACAACAGGTCCGGTCGTTACTCCGATGGAACCAGCAGGATCTTGTCGCCCGCTTTCGGTGTCATGTAAACTTTTGCGCTCAAGGTGATAGGGCGTGAGGCGCCGTCCGAGCAATTAGCTTGCGTAGCCGTAATACTCCACTGGTACACCGGCCTTCCAAGAGCACTCTTTCCAATTGTGTTCCGCTGCACGACGCCTGTGTACTTGCAGTCGTTTTGCGAACCGGCCACGACAATGCTTTGTTCGCCTTCGGTGCTGGCATCGATACCGATCAGCACGATGGCTTCCGTGCCAGCAGCGCCGTGGGCCAGTGGGGATGCCAGGAGGAGGGTGGCTAGAAACTTTTTCATTGTTTTCTCCAGTTCTCTGCTGATTGTGGGAGAAAGTGCGGTAGTCATGTGGGAGTTTGATCCCCGCTTTGACTTTCCGGACTAACGGTTCTGGTCATTTGGTCCGAAGACCTGAACGTGGGGGTTTCGATAGAGGATCAACAACGCGTCGAGATCCTCTTGGTCGAGCGAGCGTGCGTCTCGGAGGATTCTCCGCTCCACCTCGCTGTTGTGCTGGTAGAAGAACAGGCCCTTGTTCTTCATGGTGACTTGCTTCAGGGATGAGATCTGGGTTGCTTGCGCCGCCAGGTAATCTGGGCACCATTCGACTGTTGTCCGTCCGCCGTCGAGCTGATCCATCTCGGCCGCCTTTTGGCGAAGCTGATATGTGGTGAAGTCCAGGATGATCCGGTGCCTGCTTTCCGCTGGCCCGATTTCGAGCCATGCGTGGAAGGGAACGGCCTGTCCTTGAGGAATCATATTGGCTATCGGCGCGTGCAGAATCACATCGCCATGCCCGTCGCCGACACGCCAGGCAGCAAAACCAATCACCAGCCTGGTCTCCACCCCATGCATCGAGAGTATCTCGCGGCACAACGCCGCATGCAGATGGCAGTCTCGCCCCAGGTGTGCGCTGGCTGCTTCCGAGAGCTTCCTGATGGCGCCCGAGACCCGGGCGATCTCAACCCGTTCCTCTATCTGGTCAATCGTTGGAGCCGACGTTGCTGCGGCCTGAAGCAGTTTTTTGCGGCGGGCTTCACCCATGGCGCTATCCCGTGGTTATGTAACGCGTATGCATAATACTATGAGGTGTGTTTTTGCTCAAGCATCGTTGATCTGTCCTTGTGAATAGTTACTGGTAGCTGTGACTCATAGCCGTACGCAAGCTCAACCCATCCTCTCAAGGAGATAGTATGTGCGACTACGAAGTGCTGTTCCCTGTATCTGTGACGGCAGCAAACCCCGAAGAAGCGGCTCGCTTTGCTCTCGACGATATACGCGATCGAAAGCTCGAATCATGGAACGCAACTGTGACGCACGGAGACGTAACCGTCACTGTGAATGTGGACGGTGACGGCGCGGCTGCAAGGATCGTTGAGAAGCCGGCTGACCTGGCAGAGCAGTCTGCGAGGGCTTCCGGCGGCATGCTGGTGCAGGTACATCGCGATCAGGCCGTATGGGAGCGAGAAACTCTTCAGGTGTTTGTTCCCGCAGACGTGCCGAAGCACGAAGTGAACGACTTCGTGCGTCAACAAATCGATGCGAACCGGTACACCGAGATCAGCCCACCGTTCATCCTGGACGACTCGGTCGATGGAGTCGATACTCAGATCAAGATCCATCCTTCAACGTAGTGAGTAATTCCATGACCAAGTACCAGGAAGCCAAGGCACGCCGAGATGCGCGCCAGCAGGCCGAGCGCAATGCTGCGCTCATCACCATGATCATGAGCCGGTCCGGCTGTACCGAAGCCGTGGCACGCGATCTCTACGCAAAGGCTGTCGATTTCGATACGGCCGTAGCCAATGCGATGGTCATGGCTCGCCAGTCCAATGGGAGTGCCCACCAATGAAGATCGAGATCGTCGAGTGATGGCGTAACAGCCATCGCCATCTCAAATTAATGTCCCCGGCCGCCTTCCAACAGGCGGCCGTTTTTCTTTGTGCAGCTCATCCTTTTTCCTGCGCCACAGCGTAGAGCGCTTGAGACCGCGTTCACTTCGCGTGTTTTACATCTCGAGGTTGTAAGGCCACCGCAAGCGGCCATTCACCCAAGGAGATCAGCATGACCCTTTCGCAAGCCCAGCACACCTCCATCAATCGCATGGATCGCTCCGCCATTGTTGGCATCCTGGAGGATCACTGCTTCCAATGCTACGACAGCGAGACCACTGAAGAACTCCGCGATTCGTTGCGTAGCAACATCGAGGATCACACGATCGACGCCTGCGTTCTCGACTCGTAACACGGTCTGTAAGACCAAGCCCCCTGTTCACTTCACGTGGCTGGGGGTTATTTTTTTCGCCTTGAGTTACTTGGTGCTGTGTCATTTGGCCATGCTTGCGCGGCAAGCCCCGGCCTTCACGCCGCGGAAGGATTGCGCTGACGCCAAAGGCGCCTTGACAGCCATTACTGATTGCGCTACCTCGGGGTAAAAGCCACCAACAGGGGAACTTCGGCCGAGCGTTTCAGGTAGAGAAGGGTGTGAGGCATCTCCGTTTGCAAGATCAACCCAACCCTTACAGGAGAAGGACACATATGCCTCTCAACCTTAACCAACTGCCCAATGCTGCCCGTTGCGCTCTGGAAGTATTTGCCAATTCGGGTGAACGCACCAAGTCACGCCTGACCGCGTTGCTTGACCACTATCTCAACGTTACTGGCCTGGCAAGCGATCCCGACCGTCGCCTCTACGAGGAATCACTCGTTCAAATTGCGAAACAGCGCTATGCGCTTGGTGCATCCGAGGGTTTCTAACTCGCTGATCACCCTTTTACCAGCGTGGCCCTATCCTCTTCGGATAGGGCCTTTCTCTTTTGGTCGTGCACGCGGCTGTGCGCCATCCCCGAAAGCAAGACCAATCCCTTTTACCATTCAGGAGCTATGTATGAGGCATCAAGTTTTCACAGGGGAGTTCGCCAAATCCAACATGTCCACCCCGGCTCGAGTCCATTGCAGGGCCGATGGAGGGCCATGTTTCAGCCGTGAGGTGCGGGTCGTACTGGTTAGTGTCGATACCGAAGGCGGTCGGAAGTGGTACGGTTTGTTGGCAGATAGCGATCTACGATCTGGCGCCTCCGTTACGAATGCGGCAGCTGAGTTTATTCTGGCGTCATGTCGAATGCAGGCGTTGCCTTTGCTCCCTGGGGACGTAACCTGGTTTCAGCGAGATACGCTGAACCGGTTCGACAGAGTTCGCTACCATTCAGGCGGGGTCGATTTCTCACCCGTCTCAGCCGGCGGAGCCGTTCCTTGCAGCCGAGAGGCCTTTCTCCTTACGCTAAAGGAAGGTGGCGTTCCGGTCGAATGCGACGATGTCGCCAACGCTGTCGAGTGGGCTGTCGCCTGACACGATTGCACCTCGGAACACACGCCCGCCCCGTCTCTGACGATGGCGGGCTTTCTTTTTGGAATCCTACCTTGTGTGGCGCCATATGCGTGCCTGGCAGGACGCTCCCGATTACATTCGACTGTCATCCATACCCATGGGCAAGGCCGAAATCCTGATCTCGTCAGGCCTTCATTTTTCCAATCCAACTTCCCATGGAGCTTTAATATGAAATCGACTCAGTCTTTGCGTGTTCTGGTGGCAATCTCAGCTTCGCTGATTCTTGCCGCATGTGGTGGTGGCGGTGGCGATGAGGTGAAGCCGACCAGCAGTGCTGGCCCGATCATCACGACGCCGACGCCGACCACGCCGACCACGCCGACCGCGCCGACTCCTGTGACACCGGCCAATCCGACGACGCCTGCGACGCCGTCCACCCCGAATCCGGTGACACCGGGTTTGAAGGTGACTGGCAGCGCGTCTCTGGTTGGGTCGCAGAACTTGACGGTATTGTTCGCCGGCAATGCGTTGAAGTCGACGGGCCTGGCCGGCAACTTCCTGTCTGCGCTCACGGTGCCGTATTCGGCGCAGAGCGTTACGCCGGAGGGTGCCTTTACCGTTCTTGCGGCCAGCAGTGGGGCCATGACGGTGAAGCTGTCGGATGTCGCCGAAATCGATGATGTGACCGGCAATGGTCAGTATGCGATTGGTCGTTGGTCGGCAGGGCATTTTGACGTGACGACCTCCTCGACGAGCAACACGCAGAACATCAATACGAACCAAGGCGCACCATACATGGTCGGCATCCCGCTGGATCTGTATTCCGGTTCCGGTACGGGTACGCTGAGCTGCGTCTACGACAAGTCGACGAAGCCAACGAGCCTGGATGGTTCGGTTGCTCCCGGTTCGTTCAACGGGGCGACCAGCACGGCCAGCATCAACCTGAGCAACAAGTTGATTTCCTTCAGCCTGTCGCTCGACATTGGTGCCGATCACAACGTCGTGGTGTCGAAGAACTCGATTTTGGTTGACATGCCCATGTCCGCCGGCGGTTCCACCGTGATCGCTGAAACGGTCGGTTCGGATGTGAACAAACCCTACCTGGTGGTGGCCTACGGCACCACGACGCCGAGCAGCGGCGACGTGGGCGGGATCGTTGTCTTCCGGTGCCAGTAACGTAAGACCCTCTCGCCGCGGATACCCTCCGCGGCGATTTTCTTTTTGCACATTGTCTTGCTGCCAGTTTCTTGACCTCGTGAGCAGAGCTCGAAGACTGGGCTGGACCTAGGAAGTCCAGATAGAATGCGAATCAACTGATCGAGGGGCTTACGTCAGAGACGGTTCTCTCGCAAACGGCAGGAGTCGCCGCGCGATTCAATGCCACCGTTGACGCAGGCAAGGTACGAGTGAGTCGAGACAGGTCGATCAATATGGCAGAGATTCTCCGCTATGACGCTGGCCGTGAGTCAATCGGACTCGGGTCTTATGATGTTGAGACGCTTCAAATCTTGCAAAAGGCCGTGGACGGCTATTTCACTGCCATCCGGATCAGGGACGGAGGCTTCATTGTTCTGAACGAGGATGCGGACCTTCGCATGCTCCCGCTGAACCCTTTGGCTACCGCGTTGGCTGGCACCACAATTCGTGGCAATGTCGTCGTCCTGAGCCGGGAAGAGGGTGTAGAGCATTTGTGATTCGTGCGACGCATCGATATCCGCTGGATGGCGAGCGCGTCTGTCTGTGACCTCCCACGCATACTCTCGTCTGTCCCGCATTACCTCCTGTAAGGCCTATTCAACCCGGATTGTCACCTCGCAAGGGTGGCTCTTCGTTACCTCAGGAGATAACGATGGCTGATCGGCAAAAGAGCCGACTTTGTCACAAATTTCAACTTGTTTACGAGCGCGTGAAACCCGTCTTCGGGCTCGCGAAACAGGCGTTACTACGGCCTACCCTGAAACAAATGGAGGCCATGGGGCGGTTTCTTCACACGCTGTCATCGGCAAGTTTTATCGGCCTTGTTACATTGATAGTTGCAAGCCATTGGTCATCGTGGACGGCTCTTCAGGCCTTCCTGCTGCTGACTGCTGGTGTGCTACTATTCTGTATCGGTACGATCCTTAGCAAGGGGGAGTAAATGGCTCTGGCTCTAGCAATCGCCTTCCTGGGCGCTCTGTTTGTCGGAGGTGGGGTCTGGGTCATTTCCAACCACCTTGAAGACGAGAAAGCCAAACATTCTGGCGAGCACAAGCGGCACGCTTGATGCCGTAACCTCCAAGAGGCCCAAGGGACTATGTTCCTTGGGCTTTTTTCATTTGGGTATCCGCATTTCCAGTTGATACCCTCATCGCATGCTGGAATGCAAGAGTCGTGCAGTAGGGAGCGCGACTGTATGGCAGGATCGACCGTCCTAGTTCGACCCGAGCAGCTCGCATGCATCAGTGGTCCTTCCCGGCACGTTTGCGCCACCATCGAATACCCAACGCAATAAGTTGTTTTATATCGATCGAAATGCCCCAAAGGGCCGGCTTGATGGTGAGAACGTCTCCTGGCTTCACCGCGGTCGGTGGCGAGCCCTTGAGGGGCAATTGCGCATATAGCGGGCAATCTGTGTAGTGCATTTCCTGGACGGTCTGCCAGTTCCACGCCCAACTCTTGGGGGACGCCCCATTTCTAGCAAGCCACTGTTCTGCTAGTTCTCTGTCGATCTCGTCTGCATACCGAGCGAGGTATGAAGCGAAAAGGCCAAATCGGTCGAACGAGACTTCAGGGCAAAAATTTGCAAACAGTGACTTGTTGACGATGCTTGTCGTGTGTTCATCTACCAGTGGCCAGAGCGGCGTGGCCTCCCAATAGGCTAGTAGTTCTTTGTCCTGCTTATGATCCATCTGCGTGGACATGCCAATCTCGCCGAGGAGCGCGATACTCTGGTAGTACCGGGGGCAAGAATGAGCATTCGCGTGCGGGCAGCGAGCAGGTAGCTTGCGCTCAGCACTTCGAGCGGCATACCACTCAAGGTCAGGGTAGATGGGGATCATTTGGTGGGCACTTGCAGCTACAGAGTTATCCGAAGGCAGTTTTCACCATAACTCTAGTCCAGGCGACACCATACCCCCAGAAGCGCGCGTACGTCACGACCGGCCGGTGTTGGCCATTCTGCGACGCTCCTGCCAGCAACTCATGCGCACGCACGGACTCTTTCTCCTGCTGCGTCACCTGGCAAGAGCGAGGGGAGTTTGTTGTCATACTTCTCGCACACCGTCTGCCAGACCAATCGCTGCCACTGCCAACGCGATCAATCGGACTGGCCACCAAAGCATTTCTATCTCCTGTTCGGTACTCCGGTCCAACGTCACGCTACCCCGGGGTAATTGTTCTTGCGAACGTCCCGTGGTTCCGGTCTAATGGATTCAACCAAGCGGGGTGTACCCCCGCCTCAGATCTCCTCCTGAGTTGGGATGCGACCGAAAGGTCGACTTGCAGTCGAAGGCCCGCACGGACGAATCCGTGCGGGCCTTTGGCTTTTCTGATTCCGAATTGTGGAATGTTCCTTCATCCTGTCTCGGGTGGAAGCTGCCCCACCCATGCCCGAGAGTATCGGCGCTGCTTAGAGTAACTTTTACACACATGGCATATCGATACGTGTAATGTATCGATGTGCCATTTTTATTTCGAATTCAACATGGATCAGACAGAACAAGCCGTGCTGGGTGCGCTGGGCGCATTTCTTCTGGCGAGCCACTCAGATCTCTCCGTTGACGACATTCGGCCCACGAGTACCCGTGGTCTCTGGGTCGTCGTAAAGCCATGCGGGGGAATGCCCGGCGGCTGTAGGTCGAAGGCTCATGAGTATCTTGAGGAAGGCAAATCCTGCGTGCGTCAGATCACCTTCAGGGATGCCCCGCTTGAGGGAGTCCCGTACTTCAGCCAGCATGCGTCCTGGAGGGAGCATCGGCGCCTGTTGGGGATGAACCCCGCGCACGTGTTCAAGGCAAAGCTCAAGACCCGCAAGGAAATGGAGCGAGACATACCGCCCATCGCTCTCGGCTGGTGGCATGATGTCTGCCCGGGCGAGACTCTTCACCTTCGCGATGCCACCTCCGCGGACCTTGCTCGTTGCATGCTCCGAGATGGCACCTCGCGGGAGCCCGCCGACTACCTGTGCGAATTGCCCGAAGACGGATCACTCGTTAGCAAGCTGGCCATCAAGCACTTGGAGGAGGTTCCACTTGAGGATGTCCTCTGACGCCATACAGCGGTCCTGGATTGCGCGATCCTTGTGCCGGTTGGCGTACGCGCACGATCAAGGCCTTTACTCACTAGCTTGCGATGCGGAGGCCTGTGAGCACTATGGCATTGTGTCGTCGAGGGTCAGCGGCGCTCTAGGGAGGGTTTTGCTGTACCTCTCCGGCTGGCGAAGAGGTCTGCTGAAAGCGCAAATCCCCGATCATTTTCGCCGAGCTCGAGCACGGCGAAACGTTCGTGACGGTTCCGGTAATTTCACCTTACAAAGAGGAGATGTGCATGAAGAAGAAAGGCATTTTGATCGCCCTGGGAACTGCCGGCTGACTTGTGACGATCAGCGGAGCGGTCCAGGCGGCGGGCTGCGCTAAGGGAGCGATGGTTGGTGCAGTAGCAGGCCACGTGGCGGGTCGCCACACGGTTCTGGGCGCCATCGCAGGCTGTGCGGTGGGTCACCATATGGCCACAACCAAGGCAAAAGAGGCCGCGGCGAATACCAGCCACTCGAAATAGCCGATCGCAACGATCAGTTCAAAGCCCGGCAAGACACCGGGCTTTGTTACTTCATGATGTCGGTCTCCCGCTTATTGCAGGCGGTATGTACGGCTCTCGCTGACGCGGACGTAGAACGCGGACCACGCGGTATTGGCAAGGAGCGCGTGCAGCTCGGCCTCGGTACCGTCGAAATACACACTGACGATTCCCGACTTCACTCGATTAAGGTGCACACCTGGAAGTATCCGCAACTGATCGAGCAGGTCATCGGGAACAGAGGTCCGGAGACCCGAGCATAACAAGCAGAACTTTTTCATCGTCATCTCCAGTGGGCACCATGCCCACATTGAGAGATGGCAACGACATCGAAATACCGGCAACCCTGTTACACATTTTTTGCGCCGGCGTGCGTCAACTGAGCAGGCCATCAACCGCGTATTCCGGGAACCCGTTTTCCTTCTGTTCTTGTCGAAACATACGGAACAGAGTATTATTCATACCTGTTACGATTAATTTTCGTGCTGCGATCTCTCAATCATTGGCTTAAGGACTGCTATGCCTCGCACTGTCGAACACATTGTTGCTTGCCACAACATCGCCTCGGATCGACGCGCCGCGGGTAAGCCGATCTGGGACAAAAGCATCAACATCAAGGAGATTCTCCACCGAGATCAACGCAATGAGAGCAACCAGCATGTCGCCGCCGTTGCGGCCGAAATTGCGTCGCTGATTCGCTCCAGTGTGCCCTCGGAGTGGCTTGATATTGCGAAGGATGATTACGATCGAGAGTTGGTCGAAGTGGTCGAATTGCTCGAATCTGTCAGTGCAGAGGGGATGGAAGAGGGGACGTTGCTTGAGGACTTCAACGACTTCCTCGAGCAACTTTACGACTGGGCTGACTATCGGCGCGTGTGGCTTGGATAGAAGGGGTATCCGGGGTTGAATGTGTCATCGGCAACCCAACGCGAGCTTGTCAGCTTGTGGTTGTCTCGCTCAGTGATGGCAAGGCTTTCGTCGTGATCCCGTGCGCGGCAACATCAATCTGCTGATTGCTCCCTGAGAACCCCGGCTCTGTCGAATCTCACAACACGTTGTATTGTGCATACGTGTAAAGTATCAAAAATCTTGTTTGGTTAGGGCCTTCGCACTAATGTGCGGTGGAGTCGACTTTGCAGAGAGGAACAAATCATGGCTGAAAGTGCAATCTTCATGATCGAGGGTGGCCGTGCGCTTGATCTCGTCAAAGCGCACATCTCTGAGGTGTATCGTGTCGACGCAGTGGTTCGGGCTCTCGCGCAGAGCGTGGGAGGGGACAGGATCTACACCAGCAGGGAGGATGGTCGTCTTCTTAGCGTTGTATTTCGCGGAGAGCGCCATCCTGACTTTACACTCGGCAACAAGTACGGATCAAAGCCGAAAAAGGGGACCGAGTCTGCCGTGCGGTTCGCCGCGCAGGTTGGTTACCGCAGCCCCGAGGAAGCCATCCAGACTGAACTGGGCGTCCTATGGCGAATCAACTATGGCGCTGACGGCAGTCAGGGTTTCAGGATGCTTGGTGTTCCATTTTCGTCCTGCGGATTCCTTTGGCTGGGAGATGATGGGCCGTTCGCGATGTGGATTCCTGATGTTCAGTCTGAGGTCCGAAGTGCAGAGGCGGGCGGCTACGTTGTTGGCGGACCAGCCAAATCGTTCTGCATGGAGATTGACGGTTGCCGCAGGATCGACCGCGAGGAGTGGGAGTTGCTTGTGGCGCAGAAGAAGTTGGCTGACAAGCAGGCAGCCAGGGCAGCTTTCCAGGAGGTTTCCCATGCCTGAACTGGTAACAAATAACAGGCTTCAACACGTCCGCGTCGATCTGAAGCTCACGACCACAAGCGGCTATCAATCAGCCACTTCCTTTGCCGACGCGGGCAGCAAGGCTGCCAAGGCCGCCCTCGATGAGTTGGCGCGAATTCTTGCTCTCGACGGGGAGGGAGATGCAGCTTTGACCATCGTTGCCGAGGCTGTCCAACGAGTTGCCGACTACCACAAGTCTCAGGAACCGCATCCCATTCCACCTCCCGAGGCTCCCGATTCGAATGGTTTGTTGACCTGGTGCAGTGAAGTCGAACAATGCCTCGTCTCAGTGCACGGCCTCGGGCCTGAAGCTGCGAAGAACGTTGTCGATGGTGATGCCGGGCGGCTGTCTGAATGGCATTCGGAGGGCAAGTCGGCTCTGGACGCCGCGAATGAGGTTGCGACCCAAATGTTGGCGGGCGCCGAGAGATCCTAGGAGAGCGACATGAAAAGCAAGAAGCCATCGGCATCTCGGCTCGCCAAAGGTTTGTGGTGGCAAGCACATGAGGCCGAAGCGAAGGCTGCTAAGTTGCGCGAGCTGGGCTTCGCGCTGTTCACGCGGCACTAGGCACTTCGGTTTGTCATCGGTTGCCGGCGCATGGCGCGGATGCATCCGCCTGGAAATTTCGAGTTTCGTTCAAGGTCTACAATGAAAATCACCAGCACCCTCAAGGATCAACGCAGCTTTTCGGAGACCTACGTCGTCCTCGATACAACGACCCCTTTCGGCAAATTCCATGTCGGCATCGGTGTTGGAGCGTTGGAAAGCAAGAACCTGTTCCTCACGGAAGTCGGGAAGGCGGCTTTCGATCGCATGACTGAACTGGCCCGGTCCAAGGAGGGAAAGTTGCACCTCGTTCATGTGGCTTCAACCTTCAAGGCAAAGAAATTGGTGCCTGGTTCGCTGATGGCGGCAAAGCCAGGCGACTCAATCTTCTTCGTTTGCAAGGACAGTCCAGTCTACGATGTTGTGTCTGCGCAGCTCTCGTTCACCAACTCTCCGGCCCCCGTGGCGGTGTCCTAAAGCAAAGATCAAGGAGCAGTGATGGAGTACCCGGTCATCCAATTGTCAGCCGGCGACTGCTCGGCCAAATATGTGGAAGGTTGGCGCTACGCAGAATGGTGGCTGAGCCGCGGCGGCGATGTTGTGGCGGATTCGAGCGCCAATTGGGGCGAAGAAAAGGGGAAAGGATTCGGCGATCGCCTTGCGGAGGAGAGGGGAGCACGACAAGCTGGTGCCGCTGCCGGATTTGGCTTCTTCGTTGATGCAGACGGATTCGCCAGGCGTACGGACGACCGGATGGATGACGCCACAGTGTCGGTAGACTTGTCCTCGAACAGAGTCTCCCTCGTTGACCCCGGAGGGTTTGTTTCCTACGAAGCAGACTTCTATCTTTCCCTGGCAGATCTCGAGGCATCAGGGGTCCCTGTCCTCCCGGTATAGCGTCGTGCTTTTTTCCATGGACCACCAAATTCCTCGCTCGATTCGCGCGGGCCAAGATCCCATCTCGCTTGAACGGTTGTCTGTTCGAGTTGGACTGTTCATTGCCGAAAGCCGTTTTATGGAATCCTTTTCCGCCGAGCCCAGACCATGTTGAGAGTGAAACTGGACACCAGGACTGCGGCAGAGCTTGCTGATGTGGAGATTGAGGCGTATCTCCTTCAACTGGCAAGGAGTGGGAGCGTGAGTGATGGGGAGTCTTTCCTGTCCTCGGCACGTGCAATGTTTCCAGGCATTTGCGAGGATCGCTTGAAGTCGATCGTCGGGTGCTTGGCCGCGAAGCTACGGCGCCAGGCAGAGCCTTCCTGACGGCCGGGCGAGTGAGTCCCACCCATTTTGACAAAACCAACGGCTCGTATTATTATCAATACGTGTTAAGTATTGATGGAGATGCTGTGATCCCGTTGCCCCAACCGTTGCTGAGCGGCACTCACCGCTCGTTTGACATCGACTATCTACAGTCCGGAACGGCTGTTGATACGACGAGGCTGGATGAGCGCCGAATTCTGAACCTGGTCCTTCCCCCTTGGCAGCGCGATGAAGTATGGACCGATGAGCAAAAGCGTCGGTTCGTCGAGGGCGTGTTCCTCGGGCTCGGAACGGGTTTCTACGTGATCAACGGTTGCGACTGGGGGCGCGACGGTAAGTCTCTGCCTATGTCGGGTTGGTTGATCGATGGCCAGCAGCGGATGAGCGCCATTCGAGATTTTCTGAACGATTCGCTGTCGATCTTCAATGGTGTTCGTTTCTCGATGCTGGATCGTCCAACGGCGTTGCGCCGCTTCTTGCGCGTCCAGTTTCCCTGTATCGAACTCGCTTACACAGACGACGAAGAGAAGCTGAAAGAATTGTACGATCGCTTGAACTTCGGAGGCACGCCTCATACTGCCGAGGAGCGAGTCCTGTCTACATGTCATGCTCACTTGGGCTAACGTCTACATGTTATCCAACCACATCAAGCGATATATCCGGACGTGCCATACGTTTGACGCGAGTGACGCCGTCGATCGCAATGTGATAGTCGAAGACATCTTGCCGCGATTGCGGCAGTTGCGTTTGGAGATGGCCCAGGGACTTTGGGCGGCCCGACGCCGGCAAATTGGCTTTCTGGACGGTGACCTCAAGCGGGCGCTGGAGGAAGTCGTGACCCTGAAAGAGGCGATCCGCGCTGCCACCCGCAGCCTAGCTTCTGACTAACTCCTCAGCACCTTTGAAGGGAAGGACTGGCGAATGCATACACCAGCTTCGCTGTACGAATATGCGGCCTCGGCTGAAAGCACTTATCGGACCCTGCTGAGCGAATTCGGACCTGGCACCGTTCACGTTGGTCGTAACGAGGCGCGACGCCAGATGGAAGCGGCTCGGGCTTGCGCCGCCTGGATGGAGGCCAACGGATTCTCTGAGATTGCGAACGTCGGTCCCTATATGGGCACGACGATCTCTCGAGGTGACAAGGTCTATATTCGCAAAGGGGCGCGGATTGATGGCACGGGCTCGACAATCCCTCGAGAGGGCGCGGATTTGAAGCGCCGGCAGTTGGTGACCGTGGTCTCTGTCGATCGCGGTTATCTCGACTTTTCTGAGCCCAGCCGCAACCCAAAGATTGTTCAAGGTCGTGTTCATTGGGCTGGCGCCGGCGGCTACTGGCGCTGGACAGATATCAACAATGTCGAGCTTGCCAGTGGATCAGACTAGGGCGGTGCTGCGCTATGCCTGGTGAGGGTGGCAATTTGCCTCCCGTAGAATACTGCCCGTGCGATACCAGAGGCAAAGTTGGTCGGGGTGAGCGAGATGAAGACTAAGGTTCGTGATGCGAGTACTAGAGCTCCCGGAAGTGATCGCAATGCCGCTTACGACCCCAGTGTAGGCTAGTCTAGCGTGACTCAGAATTTGATGTCGGACCAGTGGGCATGACGAAGGGATTCCCCATCAGGGTCGTAGATATGTCTCTTGCAGAAATGGCTGACGCCCTGCCGGTGAGGGGCGTCAAACCCGCGTTTGGGGCACCATGCAACGGTTGCGGACTATGCTGCCTCGCCGAACCTTGTGGGTTGTCTGTAGAGGTGTTTGGGGCAAGGGACAGATGTCCCGCTCTCACTGAACAAGTAGATCGATACGTTTGCGGGCTGGTGGCTTCTCCGCAGCAGTTTGTTCCGCCGGGCGAGATGCGCGAACTGGCGGAAGCAAAAGAGTGGGGCTGGAAGGCTCTCAGCGAGATATTCAGCCGCTTACTTGGGGTTGGTAAGGGTTGTGATTCCAGCGAGGATGACTCGTGAAGTCTCGCGACAAGAACCTGTGAGAGTCGTCTTCGGAAAATGGTGGATGGCGTGATGGAACTTGAGTCAGCAGAAGAATTTTATGAGATCCAGGTATCTGCTCGGGGTGACACCGTATGGGTCAATGGCATCGACGGCTCATGCCTCGCGCGCTTTAGCAAGCGGTTCGGGATCGATGTGCACCGTACGGCGGCGGACCAGTTGAAGGGGGGCGAGCAGTGTCTCTTCTGCACGCACACCGGCGCAGGCCCAGGGGAATGGGAGCATTTCCGAATCGCAGTGAAAGAACATCACGGGATCGATGTGCCAGTGGGGACGATTGCTTTCACAGGAGATGACCTGTGACCGACAAATCGCTCAAGCCGGCGGTCGCCAAAGTCATCGGGATTCGCCTGGCCGGAGAGAGTCACCAGGTTGTAACTGTCCAGTCAGGCGGTCACCGATACCGCAAGCAGCCATGTCACGACTGCCCGTGGCGCAAGGATGCTGTTGGAGAGTTTCCCGCACAGGCTTTTCGGATCTCTGCAAATACCGCCTATGACATGTCCACGCACGTGTTCTCTTGTCACTCATCGGGTAGCAAGAAGCCGGCAACATGTGCGGGGTTCCTTCTGCGCGGTGCAGAGCACAACCTTTCAGTCCGGCTTGGAAAGATCAGGGGGGACTATAAGGATGACGTGAGTGACGGGGGGCTGGAGCTCTTCGCGGATTATCGACAAATGGCAGAGGCAAACGGAGTCGATGCCAACGACCCCATTTTGGCATCTTGCCGCGATAACCGGTAGTCTGCCTGGCTATCACCAGTCTTTTCGGAGTTTTCAGATGGCGTTCTTGGCTGCGGCCACATTTGTTCTTTACGCTCACATGATCTCGGCATTTCGCGCACTAATGCGGCATGGTCGGCTCAGTGTCATGTCCGGACTCCACGTAGCGACTGCTACTGTTGGCGCAGGAGCGATTCTCTCCGGGTTTGGTCTTTTTGACGACCCCAAGATTGGCGTTCGGCTGGACTCAGTCAATTGGTGCGTCCCGCTTTTCTTCCTTCTGGGCATAGCAACCCTCATTCTCTTTGGTGGCAAATTCGTCGGAACCGTGAAAGAAGGGCGAGCAATGGACACTTCCGCGGGTCTACGATTCGGGATGATCGTGTGGGCAATGATGGCGGGGACCTATTTGACGTTCGCAGTCGCCGATCATTGGTGGTTTTTTCGCGACCAGCAGAACTCGGGAGTTGCAGAGGCTCGGCTTCTTGGCGGCACTGATGTTCCCTGCGACGGATTAGCGCTTGTCCGCATTGACGCAGAAAGCGCAGCGTATCGCTGCCCGAGCTCGTTAGTATGGGGTGGCGCATTCCGGCAGTGGCCTTTTGCGCCTTGGCCAAGTTACCAGGAAGGGGAGAGCGTTCTGTTGAAGAAGGGCATTGAGGAGGCGCAACGCAGCGCCCTGCATTCACCGTCAGATCAGTCTGGGAATTCACAACGCCCCCAGGATCAGAGTCCGTCCGGCAAGTAGCTCAAAAGCGCTCCCGAATTTCCCATTAATTCTGCGCCGGTCGCCGCTCAAAACCGGAACCCACCGCCCACGCGGCTCGGCCCTAGGGGTGTGGTGGCGGCGCTACGGACGGCAAGCTTGGCTGGTCTCCGCTCTAGCCCTCTCGCTGCCTATGGCTCATATGCTGAGCCTAGTCGCAGGGGCGGGAACTAAGCCAGCACACTCCAACATGGGTCGCTCATGCCATCGAATAGGAAACTGACAATCGAGTTCATGCGGGAGCTTGCCCGTTCGCGCGGTGGTGAATGCCTGTCGGCCGAATATGGCAACTGGGACTCCACGCTGCGCTGGCGGTGTGCGCAGGGTCACGAGTGGGAGAACCGCGCCGGTAAGGTCAAACAGGGCCAGTGGTGTCCGACCTGTGCGGGAAAAGCGCCGAAGGGACTCGCTTTTCTGCACGAGCTGGCCGCGCAGAAAGGCGGGACATGCCTGTCAACAACCTATCCAGGGATGCAGGGGCTCGCCATGTGGCGATGCCCGTCCGGCCACGTTTGGCAAGCAAGGCCAAGTAATGTTCGCTACGGAACTTGGTGTCCGCATTGCCTTGGACGGCATCAGACTATCAAGGACATGCGAGCACTTGCGCAGGCGCGAGGTGGCACCTGCCTGTCCGAGGCCTATGTGAGTGCGGTGAGCAAACTCGTCTGGCAGTGCTCGGACAAGCACGTCTGGCAAGCCACTCCGAACTCGTTGCGCAACGGTAGCTGGTGCCCGCACTGCCGCATCAATTACGGCGAGGAAATCTGTCGTCTCTATTTTGAGGCGCTTTTTGGGCGGCCTTTCCCAAAGAGCCGGCCGCGCTTCCTGTGGACCGGGCCACGCGGCGTCATGGAACTGGACGGGTACTGCGAAGAGCTGAAGCTTGCGTTCGAGCATCACGGCGAACAGCACTACCGAATGGTCCCGATGTTCCACCGCAGCGAGGAGGACTTCGCCCAGCAGCTGCGGCGCGACGAAGAAAAACTGAAACGCTGTCGTTGCGCCGGCGTCACTGTAATCGAAATCCCTGCGGTTCCGGTGCTGACTTCGGTGGAAGGTTTGCCCAGACTGATCCGTGCAAAGCTAGCAGATGTGGGCATTACACCGATCTGCGATGCCGACCTCATGGCGCTCGATCTGACAAAGATTTACGACCGGGCGGGCCTGACCGAGTTACAGCAGATTGCGCGAAGCAAGGGCGGCCAGCTGCTGAGCGAAGCCTACCTCGGCGATCGCGGACGACTCCGTTGGCGTTGTGCGGAGGGCCACGAATGGCTTTCAACTCCGAACAACATCCGCGCCGGCAAGTGGTGTGCGTTCTGCTACGGCAATGTGCGCAGGACGCTGGATGAAATTCGCGCCGGAGCCAAGCAGCACGGCTTTACACTGCTATCCGATGAGTACCGTGGCACCCACGGCAAGCTGCGGTGGCGCTGCCCGCAGGGACACGAGTGGGAAGCGTCCTCCAGACGCGTTGCAAACGGCGAGACGGGATGCCCACATTGTGCCGGGCAACTGCTGACCATTGAGGACATGAAACGGCGAGCGCAGGAACGCGGCGGCCAGTGCTTGTCACCGAAATACCTGGGCTCCACAGTGGCGTTGCGATGGCAGTGCGCTAAGGGACACGAATTCGAGATGACGCCCAATAGGCAGTCCCAGCTCACCGGCGAGTGGTGTTCGACATGCCGCGACGAGGCGCGGCGCACCGTGCGCAGCGAGCACCGCATGGCCCGGTTGCTTGAGGTGATCGGACAACGGGGAGGTACGGTGACAGCCGGGGAATATCGGAGCCCGCATAGTCGGCTTTCGTTTCGGTGCGCCGCCGGCCACGAGTGGACCACCACCTACGACAGCGTATTCCGCGGCTCGTGGTGCGCCGTATGTCATCGCGCCTCGCGACTGACGCCGGCATCGATCGCGTCGGTCCCAACAGGGGAAGAGGATGCGCCACTTTGACAGCACGCTGTGCTAGTCCTCACCCGGAGAAACCCCATCAGCGCCTTGTATTGATCTGACCCGGGAAGACTAACGACGTGTCGAGCGGCGCCCTGGGAAGCTCCACTCATACAGGCAAGTTCGCGCTCTGAGCCGACTTGTAGCCACCTAGCGGGGCGCTATCTAGTTGTCCATCGCGGGCGCTCGACCCCGAAGGATTCCGGTCCAGCAAAAGCGCCTGTAGTCCAGCTAACTCGGCTATCCACACTACGATCTAGCATAGATCTCCTTATGCAAAACTATTGACGTACAGATACGTGTTATGTATTGTATGAGTATTGAGAGTAAATATCGGAGTTCAGCCATGTCCCCGCTCATCATTGCTCGTGTTGTCCTGGCGATCTTCGCCTTCGTATTTCTGATCGGCTTCCAGCGCCGCAAGCGACTTTTCACGGTGAAAAGTGCGGACCCGACCTCCCAGAAGCCCTTGATCGACGCCCTTTTGGTGGCTGAGCTGCGGGACAACCGCTTGCTGCTGGTGGTCTCCGGCTTCTTCGGCGCACTGGCGCTTGCCTACGTCATCTATACGCTTTACGTTCCGGCCGCGGTCGCCTAGCCACGACCACTTTCCAAAATCACCGCACCTTGCCCGCGAAAGCGGGCATTTTTTTCATCAGTAGTTCTGCGCGTGACAAATAAAACAATTTGTATTATAGTTACGTGTAGTGTATTGATAGTGATTGGATCGACGCGGTCAAACTCTCTTCGATCCTGCCACATGCGCTAGATGAACCCGCGGCACAACAAGTTCATTCAGCATTGCCTGGCGATCTCCACCCCCTGCTGATGTGGACAAAGTGGGGTTCCTCCAACTCATCTGCTCGCTCTTGATAGGTGCACTTTCTACTGTACCCTTGGCTGGCAGGCCGTGTGTGATTTGGATCATGGGCGCCGAACTGCTGAGGTCTACGCCGAGCCGATTGTCCGACCCATCAACCACGACTGCGCCCAACCAATCCGAAAACGGTGGCGCTGCCGGCCGCATCGGAAGTGCTGTCGAGATAGGACTAAGCATGCATACCGCAACCGCTAACGCTCCAGACATCATCACGAAGGAGTTGCAAATTGCCCGAGTCGCTGGACGCCGGAAGATCCGTCTTTCAAGCAACTGGCTGCCGCTGATAGGATTTGAAGCAGGTGTTCGCCACGATGTATCACCGATCGGTGTGCATGAAGGGTTGCGGCTGACGTTCTCGGCAGAAGGGCGACAGAAGGTCTACCAGCGGCGGTATGCCCGTAGGCGGAGCAATCCGTTTGAGACGGTCGTGGAGATCGGATCGCAGAGCGTTCTAGATCAGGGCATCCCCGGCTATGCCGAGCGTTTGCATTTCACGCTGAGGCACGGGGAAATCGTCATTAGACCGCTGCCGAATCACACCTTTGCGATTCGGCATCGACTGAGGGCTGAGAACAATCCATTTGCCGCGATGGTGGCCATGACCAGTGGCATCGACGTTCGTTGCCTGATGGATAGCGGATTTCACATCGATAGCGTACTGGAATACCGCCCACACGAAGCGCGAGATAAGTACGACCTGACCGAAACTGGCGCTTTAAACGTCCTCGCGAATGCTCGCCCTCGTGTGCTCATCAACGAGGACATCAGCCGTGTCGATTGGGATACCGTACGCACGCTGATGGACGGGGGGCCGCAGATTGCCGTCATGCATGTGAGCCTCCAGTGCGATGACTTTTCGACTGTGAAAGGGGCAAATATCCGACGCCAGGCTGTCGACGACCTGACTACCAGTCGTGACCTCGCCTACGATGCGCTTCGCATGGTGGAAACCATCAGGCCTGCGTGCATTGTGTTGGAAAACGTACCCGGATTCGCAACGTCGGCTGAAGGGCAGCTATTCAAGATCAAGCTGCGGCGGTGGGGCTATGAAGTATCCGATGCCGTATTGAACGCCGGCCAGTTGGGTGGGCTAACTCGGCGCGAGCGCTACTACCTCGTTGCTTCAGTGTTTCCTGGATTTGCGATGCCGGAACCTGGTTCGATTCGAGAGGAATCGATCTGGCATGAGCTCGAGCCATTCCTCGGCGGGTGCCGGGATGTGAGCCACACCAAGTCCCTGAGAGATGGACTGATGTCCGGCCGGGCTCGGCTCATCACTCGCGAATCGCGGATCTCACCGACTCTTCTGAAGAGCCAAGCCAGGCAGGCGAAGGACAGCATCTATATCGACGCGGGAGATGGTCGATATCTGTTGCCCAGCATCGATCTCCAGCGCCACCTCAACGGCATTCCGGTCGACCTTGATCTGAGTAGTACCAGCGCCGAACTGGCTAGCGAAATCATCGGGCAATCGATTGACTACCCGATGCACGAGAAAGTGGTTCGAGCACTCCACGCTCACATCGCGGCAAATGTTGGCAGCCATACGGCCGTCACCTTGACGCCGAAGCCGCTTACGCCGTCTGTGCTTGTGCCGCAGGCAAATTACGCCCAGTAGGGGAAAACTCATGAAGCTGTCAGTTGTAAGTTTCGACACCCGAGCGTTTAGTTGCTGCCCTTCCACCACCGTTCAGGAGTTGGCCGCATGCTGATCAAAGCTGTTCGGAAGCAGGGATGTTCCCGCCGCATCATCACGAGGCTTGGCACGGCAGAGATCGAGCAGGGCACGCTGGACGCGCTCAGCCTCATCAGATCTTCGTCGCCCTTGCCAAGGCCTCTCGAACATAAGGACATTCATCAGTTGCACGCCTGGCGCCTAATCGAAGATGACCCGCTTCGAACCGAGGGGATCATGTCGCACGTCTGGCATAGCAAGCCTTGGCTGACAGTCGGAGGCTTGTTGGTTGCCGAGGCACTCGACAAGCTTGCTTCTGCCTCCGACGAAGCGGTGGTTACGGTCTGGCCGGCGTCGACCTTCGACCTAGCACTTCTAGCCCGGATTGCGTTGGGACGCTTTCGCGTGCTGGGTGACCCTGGTGAGGAACTGCTAGCGCTCAAACTGGCAAGTGAGGCTGGATATGCCGCCCATCCTGGTGATCGGATCTCCGAGTTTGTAATGGGCGAACCGGCACTTGGCGCTGCGTGGCAACAAGGCTGGTCCAATCGGGCGTTTGAAACTCGTCCGCTGACCAAAGATGACCTTGCCGCGAAGCTCGAAGAGATCTCGAAAGAGGCCAATCAAAGCTGTGGTCTGTTCTATGAACTCTACGAGCAGAGATTTACCGCGGCTGTCGATGGCTGGCTGCCGGCTTTGCGGGCGAACGAGCGCGAAATGGCCATGGAGCTTCTCAAGGGGCATGCCTACGCACCAGACACGAAAGGCACGTGGGTGTATGACGATGAAGAGAACGATGTTTTCCTAGTTGGTGGCGACGAAGAAGAGGCGGTAGCCTCAGCCGAACTTGCGCCGTAGGAGGCTCAACTAATGACAGGCCTCAGACGCTTGTTCGCCGCACTGGCTAAGTTTGTCGGCGGGATTGGTGGCGATCTCCGCAGCAATCCCGAAAATCGCAGGCCTTCGTCGATAGACGGAGCGAGCCGCGAGATCGACGCTCTGTTCAGCGAGGAGCGTGCAATTCAAGTGCCGCCAAGGTTGCGAGTCAGCGGAGCCATCGAGGTGGTCTTTCATCAGTTTCCCGAATCTCAGCTTCGCGTGGCCGTCGAGGACCCATTTCTCCTTCGGTGTGTGCGCACAAGCCTGGAAGAAGGCGCCTTGGTCATTGAGATGGAGCCAGAGACCTTCACCGTAACTCGTCAAGGATCAAGTGGTACCCCCATCCGCGACATGGATCTGGTTACTGAGGGTCGCAAGGGACGGGTTATCGTTGGCATTGCCGCTCCGAATCTGCACGAGGTGCGCGTGTCAGGGGATGCGAAAGTGGATCTCGCAAACCTAAACGCGACAGTTCTTGACTTGAGCGTTGCTGGTACCGGACGGATTCATGGGCGTGGCACCTGCTCGAATCTCACGGCAGAAGCTGTGGGCTCAGGCTCCATTATCTGTAACGCACTATCCGCATCCAGCGTACGTTGCAGCGTCTCGGGAGCCGGAAGCATCCGGATAACCGCAACATCCATGATTCGCGCCCGAGCAACTGGATCGGGGATCATCTCCGTCTTTGGCGACCCGCTGGAGCGCGATGTCCGGACTTCAGGCGCTGGGTGCATCGGCTTCAAGCAGGGGGGCCTATGAAGAGGCGGTTGGAGTGTGGTCACCGCGGCAAGGGCTCATACTGCCATCGATGTGAGAACGAGCATCGAGAGAATGAACGTCAAGTCGCGCGAGAAGCGGCGACCGAGCTCCAGCAGCGCCTGGCTAAAAAGGAAAAGCAGGCGATCAAGCAAGCGATACGATCTGTTGCCGAGGTTGATCCCATTGATCTATCCGCGCTTGATCATGTTGTGTCGCTTCAGGCCAAGGCACGAGCGATCATCCAGGCCATCTTGAATGGCGTCTGCTATCGTCGCTTTCGGGGTAAGCGCCTGCTATGCGCAGCCCACGGCGACGTGATATCCGTCCCGGTTGGAGACCACTACCGCTTGCTCTTTGGAGCGAACCCCGTGCGTCCGCTGAAACTAATCCATCACGAGACCTACAACAACCTGCTGCACTCAGATCGGCTTAGATCCATGCATCGGCATGGCACGGTATCCGGTCGCTAACTGTGAGCCGGAAGGCTCAACCTATACAAGGAAAAGAGGATGAACAAATCTGAGCTTATTGCCAAGGTCGCCGAAGAGAGCGGGCTCTCGAAAGCTGACGCCGAGCGCGCGTTGAACGCGTACATCGACACCGTACAGAATCAGGTTGCATCCGGCGGCGAAGTGTCGATTACTGGCTTCGGAACTTTCAAAGGTACGTCGCGAGCCGCGAGGAATGGCCGTAACCCGAAAACGGGTGAAGTCATCAAGATCGCAGCTACGACCTCTCCGAGCTTCTCGGCCGGCAAGACGTTCAAGGAGGCAGTTGCTGTAGGCGCAAGCACGTTGAAGAAGTAGCAGCTTCTCTTGCTGAATTTCGCGGACGAATGCGGGCCGGCGATGGATCGATGAAGCGACCATTCGTTGGCTGGCTCCCTGGTATCACTCAAGGAGAACCTCGTGGGAGTTGTGCACTATGTTCTTGGTCTGGCATTCGACAGGCGTCGCAAGCTAGTTGTCCTAATCCGCAAGGCACGGCCGGAATGGCAGGCTGGCATGCTGAACGGCGTCGGAGGCAAGGTCAAAGTAGGTGAAAGTCCTGAGCAGGCAATGATTCGCGAATTCGATGAAGAGACTGGTGTCATTACCCTGCCTGGCGACTGGCAGCCTTTCGCAAGGCTGCACGGCGCATACTTCGATATGACTGTCTTCCGACTGGAGAGCGATGTGGTTGTTGGCCAGGTCAGAACCATGACAGATGAGGAAATTGTGGTGTCTGCCTTGGATCTGAACGTATTGCGCGAAGCAGGCGTCAGCAATCTCTCTTGGCTTGTCGGGTGCGCGCTGGATTCGGACCAGCCACGCTTGAGGTTGGACGTTTGCTACCAGCAACTGTAATCTCTGGACCGAGAGGTATTGATACGTGTCGTGTATCAAATATGAAGGAGCCCCGTTTGAAGAACATCTGGCCTCGTCCTCGCCTTGAGGGCGGCTTCTTTAGCGACATTGAGCCTATCCGCGATGGCGATCAGTTTGCACCACAGGGAGCCATACCGACCGCCGTGCTCCATCAAACTTCGCAGAACTACATGCCGCCCGACGTGTGCCTGGAGGCCCGTGGTGTCCGTGGCCAGGCCTACCTTCCCGGCGATGCCTTTCCCGCGGCGTATGTTGAGTTCGATGTGCTGGAGAAGAAGCCAGATAGTTCGATCGATGATCAACGATTCTTCGAGGCCTGTGATGCGGTGAATGGGACTCTTAGCTCGCTGGCAGATGCGATCCTTCAGGCCTCTGTTGAAGAGATTGGTTCCGTACTCGCCCTCGGGCCAATTCTCCACCTATCGCGACTTGAAGTGAGGTCCGACCACGCCGGGCAGGGCCTCGGAGTTGGATTGGGCACTGCCATGCTACGCCTTCTTAGCCAGCGCTACCGAGCTGCGATGCTTGTCCTCAAGCCGTTTCCTTTGCAGTTCGAGAGTTGTGCGCCGTCGCCAGAGGCTCCCGACCATGTAGATTTTACTGAGGCGTTTAACTTAGCCGAGAAGAGATTGGCGGAGTTCTATTGCGACAGTTTCGGTGTTCGCCGTGTGAGAGAAGGCGACACATTCATGCTTGCTCCGCTCGGGTCGTTGGAGTTGGTCGTTGATGAGATTGGATGGTCGCTGCACAAAATAGGATAGAGAGGAAAACGATGAAAGACGATTTCATGCTCGCCGGGCCGCGTCCTCGCTCGCGGGTCTACAAGGCTCTGCGTGTAGCGTTCAATGCGTTTGCAATCGCTGCGTTCTTGGCTTGTGTCGGTGTCGCAATGCGCGATCTGGCCAGTAGCCAGATCTGGTACAGCCGGTTCTGGTTTTCCGCCCAAATGATGATTGTGATTGGCATCTGCCGCATCGCGTACACGTTGGTTCGTGCGGTGGGCGCACTGGCGATAAGCAGGTTTCAAGAGTGGCGAGGGTGCTGGAAATGAGCCTGTTCCTGTACGGTGCAACCATGACGGTCATTGGTCCGGCCATGGTTGCTTATGGACGCCGCCGTGGCGAGACAGATGAAGAGAATAGCCGTGTTCTCTCGGTCGGATACTCTCTTGCCATTTTGGGTCCGTTTTTACTTCTCTGCTATCTGCTCACAATGCCAAAGGCCCTTATCGTAGCAGTCACGATAAGTGGAGCGCTCTGGTGCGTTGATCGATTTGCCCTTCGTTTCCGTGGGCGCCGAGTAACTTCTGGCGCCGCTCGGTACGGTAGCGATGCTTTCGTTGTTGCTGCATCCATCTGTGTGCTTCGCTTCTTTATCGTTGAACCGTTCATCGTGCCGTCGTCATCGATGCGCCCGACACTCTCGGTTGGGGACTTCATACTCGCTGACAAGTTTTCCTATGGACTCCGCTTGCCGGTGCTTAACAAAATCATCATCCCAATTGGGGAACCGAAGAAGGGCGACGTGCTGGTTTTCGAGTATCCGCAAAACCGCAGCAAGACATTTGTAAAGCGAGTCGTTGGTACACCAGGCGATGTCATTGAGTTAGTAGAGAAGACGCTCAAGGTCAATGGCACACCGGTCAAGTTGGATGGAGGCGTGCCGTTTGGATATACCAACGAGGAGGGCGACTCAGTGGAAATTCAACGGTTTGACGAGTCACTGGGTGACAAGAAGTACAGCGTGCTTCACAAGTTGGCGACCCCGTGGGCTGACGTTACCGCGGTAACGGCGATGCATCCAGCGGACGGGTGCGTGTTCTCGGCGGAATCGATGCGGTGTACCGTTCCCTCAGGTCGCTACTTTGTCATGGGGGACAACCGTGAGAACAGCCTTGACAGTCGCTACTGGGGTTATGTTCCGGACGACCACATTCTCGGCCGCGTGGATGCGATCGCTGTAAACCTCGGTGATCGTTCTCGAATCGCCATTTCTCTGAGATGAAGGTCAACGCTGTCGTAAGATCTGGATTTGGCCACGTGATTGAGCTCTCATTCTTTGCGCCGCGGGTTCGAGCTCCGCGCGGTAGCCGAAGGCTGAGGGAAGGGGAGGATGTCAGCTACGCCGTGGCCGTTTTGAGTTCGCCTCTCAAATCGTTGACGTACAGATACGTGTTATGTATTATATTGTAACGTATCAGTATCACTGGCCTTTGACTGGGCCTGCCTGGAAGCCGACTGTCAAGTAGGTCGGCGATGTGAATCCACCGATCCTGCTTTGGAGAAGCTATGAGCAACCTGCAAGTTCTGCGCACGAAAGGCGCCAACAAACCCGTGAACCACAAGGTCAAAATCCCCGCCGATCTGGCGAAGCGTCTGGAGGATCTGGACAAGCGCGTCCAGGAGCATGGGCTGGAAGTCGACTGGGACACGCCGCTGGTGGACACCCTGACCAACCTCGCCGATGCCGTCGAGCGCGATCTGGCGACCGCTGCTGCTGCAAACGCTGGCCAGGCTGGCGGTGCCGCGGGTGGGGAGCAGTCGCCGCCGGCGGCCAACGCTTCTGGTGCCGAAGCAGCCTGATACTCAGCGCGCAAAGATGAAGGGGGCTTCATAGCCCCCTTTTTTGCGCCCTCATTGTCTCGATTTCGGAGCCTGCGGCTGGCATCTCTTCACTCTTGCCAACAATGGTTTCGCACTGGAACGGCATTCGATCATCCTCAGGAGGGAGATCCGTGGATTTGCACGCGTTGTACGGTCTCTGGGACTGGCTGACAAGCGATAGCTTTCTAGATGAAGGCCGCCTCGGGCGGGACTTCCTTCACATCCCGGCCGGTGCGTCGGCTTCTTCAGTCTATGGCTGGTTCGAGTCGCAGAACCCCGAATTTATCGCCGAGAAAGTACTCCAGGGCATCCGTAAGCCGATTGCTGCTTTTGTCGTCATCTCGACGACAGAATCAAGCGACGGCCAGCGAGTGCTTGTGCACGGCGTCCGCTTCGACAGATCTGTCGCGATGAGTTTGGCCCAACAAGTGGCCACTGATCTGAAGGCTGCCGTCGAGGCGGAGTTGAGACGCGACACCCCAGGTGTCTTCAAGCCGCTGACAGTCGAGCGTGGAGAGAAGGGGTATGTTCTGATGGCCACCAGTAGCTACCCGTACGCATCGATTGAGGTGCGCACCGCGCCGGCTTCCGCCGTGGTCGGGAAGGCCTACCACTCGGAGCCGTTGTCCACCTTTGAAGAAGCCAGGCTGCAGCTTGTCGCTTAGCAGCCCCCCTCCGAAAGCATCAATCTAGCTCTTTATGCTCTGCAGTTCGCCATCTCCTGGAGCCAGGCTTTCGCAAGAGTCTGCGCATTCGACCAACTATTCAGGAGTTAATATGCCGAGCAAAGAAGAAGGTCATGCATGGGTGCAATCTGTCGTGAACCGGCACCTGCCGTTGGGAACGCGGCACTACAGCGCTTTTGTGTATGCGGGCGGCCTGGTGAGTAACAGCTTCGGTGGTGAAAGTGATCCTCAGCCTCAGGAAGGTAAAGTTGTTGAGCATTCTGATCACTGGGTGCTATTGAAAGTCGACCAAACGTCAGTATTTGTAGTCCCGAAGGAGTTGCTCGAGACCGTACCAGAGATAGGAGCGACCGTTCGTATTACGCCGTATGCTCGGCGTCGATTCGATGGGACTCGCCTCGACGCACTCGCCGCAAAGGATGCCCCAGGTAACGCAACGAGGGCGATCGTCATCGGCGAAGCTCGGTCGGAGTTGCCTGTCGACAAGAACTCGATCTCGTCACCCTTACTCAAGGAGATGATCGAGCAGGTGGAGGCGCGGCTCGCGCCTGACGGCATGCGCACGCTTGCACAAGTGCTGATTGATGCCGGAGCGGCCAACCGCCCCGTAGGCTTGCGCGATCCGTCTGAAGTAGACGAAATTGCAGCACCGCCGACGTTGCAGTTCCACATCGACAACACGCGCTTCAAGGGCATGTTGAACATCGTTTTTCACCGCGTGGACGACTGTTTCCGCGTTCAGCTCGCAGAATACGGTTCCTGGGCTGTGGTCAAGGAGACAAATCACGTGCCCTTCTCGGCACTTGCTGAGGTGCTCACGGATCTGGTCGACGACGGCAAATGGCGTATCGCCAAGGTTGAGGTCTTGAAGCCGGCTCCACGGCGCACCAAGGCAGCAGGGTAACCTCACCGCCCCCCGAGCAAGGTTCGGGGGGCTTTTTCATTGATCGACCTATTGTGATTCACAACGAGTAGAAATAATACTAGAATCATTGGACGGATCACATGGAGTATTCAATGGAACACCTCCGCTCAAACTGGCGCACCTATCTGCTCGCCCTTGCATGTATTAGCGCACTTTCAGTCTTGTTCTTCGTTGTCCTGTTGCCGATGTTCGGGGTTGCCCTTCACCTGTTCTCGCTTGTGAAGGTAGCGGCCATCCTCCTCATCGCCGGCGCCGTGCTTCGGTTCCTGCTGCATGCCGTCGACGGTGTCGATCGCAAACACGGTGGGCACACCACCTCAGGTCGCTAGGGCTGCCCTCGATGTTTGGCCTGGACGAACTCATCGATTCCAGAACCCCGAGCCCCGCCACCTTGAATGGTGATCTCGGGATGATGTCAGTTGATCTCCCAGCGTCCGGGATCGATTGGGTTCGCGCAATGGAGACGCTGCGGATTGAAAATGGCTGGAGCGATGCTGACCTTGGGAGATCGATTCGGCTCAGCTCCTCCATGATTACCCAGTGTCGCACTGGCCGGCGCCCGTTGCCTCCGGCGGCGCGCATCAGAGTCCTTTCCGGGTTGGGGTTTGAGATCACTCGAGATCGCTTACTCGGCGTCGTCCCCGATGAGATCCGAGAGGCTGTGATGGAGGCAGACGTCAACTCATCATTCACGCGTTCAACGCTCGTTGATCGTTATCTAGACGAGCTTGACGATGTCATGGAAGTCGATGCTGGAGCTGGGCCATTTCTCCGAGGTCTGGCCAATCTTTGCGGCAAGGATTTCTATGATCTTGGAAGGGCTCTTGCTCTGAGTCCGGATGAGATTGACAGTGTCTGCTCTGGGAAAACCCGTCTCCCCTTTCGCGCGAAGCGGGCGATCACCGAGCGCTTTGGCGCCAACGAGCTTGGTTCTCTGATCCTCCGGCTGGCCGGATCTTGATTGAAGTCTGTAGGGACCAACAGACCCGCCGAGATGCGTGTCGCTTTACTGGTGCATGCGACTCATCTCGTGAGTGTAAGGCTCTCTGAACCCGTTTCAGGCTAATTCATTCATTGGGGCACACCATGGAAAACATCGTTTCGCAGGCAATGCTGTACACGGACGGCCGAATCGCCATTCAACTCATCGACATTGAAGATATGGACCCATATGCACGTCTGAGCGTCAACATCACCGGTTCGCAACTTGCTGAGGATGAGATCACAGTCGACAACTGGACTCTCGATGCCGAGTTGCTGAAGGGTCTGTTGGCGAGTGGCAAGTACCTTGATACCGGTCGCACCGTATCATCCGCTCACGTGAACGCTCCTGTATGGAAAGTCGTCTGCGAGGAGTTGCTCGCAGATGCTCGAAAGCTCCGCCAGGGCATGAAGATTCGAAAAGCTCCGCCATCCCGTGCGAGCCGGACGTACCATTGACGCCGTTAAACTGTTCTACCAAAGCCCGCCGGAAATCACCGGCGGGTTTATTTTTGTCTGACTGTCATCTCCTCCTGCCGGGCCGATACGAAAGGCCCTCTATTACCTTTCAGGAGAGGACTCATGCAACAAGGCAGCAAACTACGCACCGTCATCTTGACCGCTGTCACAGCTACTTCGCTGGATGTGCCGAATCAACACTTAGGCCTGTTCGCACAAGCTACGTTGCCGGTCTTTTCAACTCCCGAAGCATTGGGCATTGAGGAGGGCGTCGCGATCGTCTATCGGAACACAGACGGCTTGCCTATTCATGGGGGGTTCTTCAGCGTTACCCCGGAAAATGAGGTCGTCAAACTTGTTTTGGTGGACCCAGAGAACAACGTCAACACCGACGACAATCCCGCGTGGACAGCGTTCGGAATGATGCTCTCCGTAGGAAAGCTGCTTGTCAGGGATGGAGGGTTCAGTCGCGAACTTCCGTGGTCAATTGTCGACTTGTACGCGGCAAAGCCAAACGAGGAACTGCATGCGCCAAGCGAGGTAAGGCTGCGTGTAAGGGACGCATACCTAGGTCAGATCGCTCCGATGATCGCGTCGGTTCACTGAGGGGCGAAGACGCGATGCCAGGCCATTCAATGATCTCAGCTCGCGTAGAAGGGGGTGTTGTCCGTATCGTGAACGGACTTAGCCGCTTGAAGGCGTACATCGAGATTAGCGGCTGCGCTGAAGTTGTTGATGTTGCGACAGGCAAGATACTGAAAGTCCATGAGGTGGGGGACAGGCTACTTGTTCTGACGCAAGAACAGGACGCAGCCTTGATCGAAAAGACCAAAGCGCTCTTGCTCCCCTTTACCAAGTAACGTCCACAGCCCCGCGCATCCTTGATGCCGGGGCTTCTTTATTCCTGTGTGTCATCTCCATGAGCAAGAAAACCCTACATCAAGGAGATTGATCATGGCAGCAGTTCATTTCGACAACGAAATCTCGCGCTACCTCAAGACGCCGGCGCTCGAACACGGGCACTGGTACACCGATGATGGATTGCTCTTCATCATGCCGAATCCTCTGTATGGCCTATGCGATTCCGTGGGGCCGGACGATGCCAACGAAGAGACACTCAATAGCCTGTACGGCGAAAACGGCTTTGACAGAATCGACCCCAACGAAGTAGCCAGAAATCTCGGATTGAACATCATCCACGACTGGCAGAAGCGCTTCGATCCGGGCGTCGGCTATTTCCACGTCTAAGTCCCAAACCCATCAGCCCTGACCGCAACGCGGCCGGGGCTTTCCTATTTTGGCTTGACAAAATAAAACTTAAACACTAAACATACGCGTTAGGTATTGAAATATAACTATTAGTATTCAATGGCGAGAGTGACAGGTGTTTCCTGGACGCGTTCGACGTTCAATCCTTGGATCGGCTGTACGAAGGCAGGCCCAGGGTGCGATCGTTGCTACGCGGAGGCGCAGGATGCGCGCTTCTACCACGGGGCTCACTGGGGGCCTGGGGCGCCGCGCATGCTCACCTCTGATCGGTACTGGATGCACCCGCTGCGGTGGAATCGGGAGGCCCTCAAGTCGGATGAGTTCTGGCCCGTGTTCTGCGCTTCACAGGCCGATGTGTTCGATAACGAGGTGCCGGAGGAATGGCGCAATCGGCTATGGGAGTTGATCAAGGCTACACCAGCGCTCACATGGCAACTTGTGACTAAGCGCATTGGTAATGTGCCGACGATGCTCCCCGCGGATTGGGGCAGGGGATATGGAAACGTCTGGTTGATCGCCACCGTTGTGAATCAGAAAGAGGCCTTGCGGGACATTCCGAAGCTGAAGTCCCTTTCGGCCGTGGTTCGCGGGTTGTCCGTAGAGCCCATGCTGGATCGTATGGATCTCTTGGTGCCCGATCTCCGGCACGAGAATCGACTGATCGACGGCATTGATTGGGTCATCGTCGGTGGAGAGTCCCGTCAGGGCGCGGCCTCCGCGCGCTCATTTGAGTTGTCCTGGGGACAGTCTCTTCTCGATTAATGTGACCAAGCCGGAGTTGCATCGTTCTTCAAGCAGATGGGCCATACGCCAGTCCTCGACGGTGAAAACGTCGTCTTCACGGGGAAGGGGGCTGATGTTCTCGAATGGCCTGAATTCTTCCGTAGGCAGAACTTCCCGATGGGCTGCGCATTGGCCGTCGGAGCCTAAGGCAAGCTCATGAAGCGAGACAACTTCGACTTCAAGGCCTTCGCTGATGGATTCAAGCCCCACCCTGGACCTGGGACCAGTTCCAACCATTGGTCTAGCGATGCGCGGAAGCGGCACCTTCGCGATTCTTGACTAATGATACATAACGCATCACAATAATACACGTGGAATTCAAATCGAGGTGTTAGATGACTGATGTGAGGGCCAAGAGCCTCGGGCAGTATCCGACACCTGCGTGGGTGGCGGAGGCGTTGTATGAGCGCCACTTCGCAACCCTAGGTTCCGGTGACTGTCTCATCGAGCCATCCTGCGGCCCAGGCGCATTTCTGTCGGTGGTTCCCGAGACCGTGGACGCGATCGGCGTGGAGATTGACCCTGACATGGCTGCGATTGCACGCCGCCAGACTGGTCGGGAGATCATCACTGGAGATTTCTGCACGGTTGCGCTGCCGGCAGAGCCTACCGTCATTCTGGGCAATCCCCCTTTCAAGCTCGGCCTCATCGACCGCTTTCTCGATCGGGCGCACGAACTGCTCCCAGAAGGCGGGCGGGTGGGATTCCTGCTGCCGGCATACGCCTTCCAGACAGCCTCAAGGGTGGCCGCCTACGCAAGGCGCTGGTCGCTTGCGCAGGAGATGATCCCGCGGAACATATACCAGGGGTTGAAGCTCCCGCTGGTGTTCGCATTGTTCAGGAAGGACCGGAGTCGCAGACTAGTTGGCTTCGCGCTTTACCAGGAGGCCGCCGACGTTCAAAGTTTCTCATCTGATTGCCGATCGCTGCTCAATAACGGTAGTGGTCCTGTCTGGCTTCAGGTGATCGAGTGCGTTCTCGCTCGTCTCGGTGGGGAAGCTAACCTTGCGCAGATCTACGCTGAAGTGGAGGGTAACCGTCCCACCAAAACTAAGTGGTGGAAAGAGAAGATTCGGCAGACCCTTCGGCGCTACGCGGCGCGATTTGTTGCGACAGGCAAAGGGCGATATGCACTGTGCTCGCAGCGGTCTCGCCAATCCCGCGTTCCAACAGCCCACCTCGCTCTGTCATTCCTAGGTTGATCCACCCTTTGCCCGCACCTATCTAAGCGAGAAAAAAGCCCTGCTGGAGGTGCTCGGCGATGGCGATTCTGGGCTCTTCAAGATGGCTACCGAAATCATCAACAACGGCCTGGCCGAACTGGCGGCCGCCAGCAACTAACCATGGAGTTCACAGTGAAAAAAATCCTTCTCTCGCTTGCGGTTTCCTTCCTGATCGGTGCCGCTCCGTCTGCCCAAGCAATCGAAATGGCATTGAGTTCGACTGATCCTGTTGTCGACAAGGCCAAGTTCAGCGAGGTGGTGGACAAGTTCTTGCCCGAGAAAGTAAAGGTTCTCGGCCCGGATTTCAAGTTGATCGGCATGCTGGAAACCTCTACCTATCGCGATGGCGACAGTTTCTTCTACTACAGCTTGATGCTGCACAGGAAGGTCATCGATCGCGATTCTGGGAAGGTGTACTGGGCGGCTACAGGTGGCATTCGTGCTCACGGCATCACTGTCGGCGGGGACGAGATCGTTAAGCACGTGCGGGAACACATGGTGATCGGGGCGAACTCCTTCAAGACAGAGCAGTAACCATGATTCACGATGCTTATGTCTAAAGTATCAATACGTGTTATGATTTGAAACGTATTCAAGCGACATGGATGGTTGTAATGCTCAGCGAGAACCCGCGATTCCTGGTGGTTGACGACTTTCCGACGATGCGTCGAATCGTACGGAATCTGCTCAAGGACATTGGCTACACGAATGTCGACGAAGCTGACGACGGCGTGGAGGCGCTCGCGAAGCTTAATGATGGTGGGTATGCCTTTGTCGTCACTGACTGGAATATGCCTCGCATGGATGGGCTTGCGCTACTTCAGACGATCCGTCAATCGCGGGACCTAAAGCACCTACCTGTGCTCATTGTCACTGCAGAGGCGAAAAAGGAAAACATCATCGCCGCAGCTCATGCAGGCGCTGACGGATATATCGTCAAACCATTTACCGCGGCGACCTTGGCTGAAAAGTTGGCCAAGATTGTCAGTCGCACTTCCGGTCCGGCGTAGCCGCAATCGATCAAAGAGGAGGCGCAATGCCCCGAGGCAAAATTCGTGAGCGCACTGCTGGCAAGTTGGTTGACACTTGGCACTACGAGTACGAAGGAATTCGTTCCGATGATTCCGTTTGTGAGGACGAGCAGGGGAGTGCGACCGATTCAGCTAAGCGGGTGGAGGGTATCAAAGTTCCCGTTGAGCTGCGCTTACATAAAAAGTTCGTCGAAAGCGTAGCGCCGCCGCTCGCTACAAAAGAGGTCTGGTTCACAGTTCAATGCAAGGAGCCTGCATTCTGTTTGACCGGTAGCGATATCGAGGCTCTTCGGGCAGCGATGTGGGAGAAGCTAAACGCGCGTTTTGCGGTTAGGTGGGAGCAGTTCTACCTTGTCGAGATCCGGCGCGACAGCCACTGGGAAGGTCGTGGCTCTGGCCTGAAGTTTGTCTACAACCGCGTGGAGAGAGGAACTGCATGGGATGGCACGCTCTTGATGCGGAAGTTCGAACACCGCGGCTGGAAGATTACCCCGTGGCCAGGCGAGTTCAAGGACGAGGGGGGGAAGGTGATGGCATGCATCCCAGCTACCAAGGAGAACGAAACCGCTCTGGATGAGTTCGGTAAGCGAATCGACTCGCTGCGTGAGCGGCTTGCGGACTTTCTGCGTCCGCACGCGATCATGGAGACGCTTTCCAACCTTAGCCAGATTCCGTTGCTCTCCGCAGCCTAATCGCCTCCGGCTTGACGAAATTTACAACAAATAGTATTATCAATACGCGTTATGTATTGTATGTTCAAATTCGCTTGAATGCTTTGGCGAAACATCAAGGAGCTTTTGCCGTGCGACGCCTCTTCGTCTTGTTCGCTTTTCTCTTGGTTACGGCCGCGTCGTATGCGGTGCCCAGTTCGGCAGACGTTGCGAATGCCGTGAGCCAGAATGACTGGCCCCGCGCAGAAGCGCTGCTGAAGGAGGTATTGCAGGAGCGGGATTCGGCAAAGGCGCACTATCAACTGGGGCAAGTGTATGCCCACCAGTTTCGCCATGCCGATGCACTAACAGAGTTTCTGGCCGCCCAAAAGATCGACCCGACTCTGAAGTTCGCGTCGTCGGAGAAGCTGTTCAAGAGTTTGCTGGAGAAGGAGAGAGCAATCGTTGATGGCGACATCACCGATCCGGCAAAGCCATCCAACTTGCCGGCGGCGGAGCCGAAGCTGAGTGACGAGATCAAATTGCCGCAGCCTTCGGTCCCGGCAGCCACAATCTTGACGACTGTTGCAAAGTTGCCCGTTTCGGAAGGTTCTGCAACGTGGTGGCTTATCACGGGCTTTGCCGTCTTCCTCGGTCCTCTTGCGCTGTTCTTTGCGATGAAGAAGCGGGATGACAAGCGTGTCGCCCAAGAGCAGAAAAAGGTCGTCGCTAAGGCCAAGGAGCAACTCAACGAAATCCTTCCGCTCTCGAGTCAACTACGCGATGCAGAGCTCGAATGCAAGACGGCTTCGTATGATTCAGTAAAGAAGGATGCCGTACTTGAGAAGCTCGGAGTCGTGCGTGCGGATCTTCTCTCGGCCATTACTACCACGAAGGGTGGGGTGCCGATTGATGCGTCGAAATTGCAGTCACTCAAGTCGCAATCGGCGGACGCATTGAAGGCTGTAAGCACTGGGGAGTGGCCTGTGACCCAGGCTCCGAAAGCTGGTGAGACCACCCCGTACTCGCCATTCGGTGAAAGTCGGACCATTGAATCGTCACGGGGTGCTGAAAGTGGAAGTGGCTACTCCCACTACGAGCGGCCGGCAGCGACGCCCCTGCCACAGACCGTGGTCGTGCGGGAGGGTTCCAATGACGGGTTGTTGACCGGTTTGCTGCTGGGATCGATGTTGAGCAACAACTCACACGCCAGCGAATCACGCCATCGCGACGATAGTTCCAACCGTCGTCATGACGATAGCTATTCAAGCCGTCGGGACGATGACGACAGCCGACCCAGCACACCGTCCTTTGACTTCGGTAGCTCGTCACTCTCTGACAGCTCCAGCAGTTCCAGCAGCTCCAGTTTTGATTCCGGCTCTGGCAACGACTGGCAATAACCTCCACCTCTTCACCATACAAGGAAGACAGATGTCCATTCTGGATCGAATTGGCCGCTTCTTGGCCGGCACCACCAATGACGCGCTTGACAAGCTGGCGGACCCGGGGCGAGATGCTCGTCAGATCGTCCGCGAGTTGGAAGATCAGATCGGAAAGGCGAACAGCTCACTTCTCGATGCGGAGGCCGAATTCGAGGTCATTCGCAGCAAGAAGGAAGCAGCCGATGCTGATGCAGCCAAGTGGCAAGCCTCAGCCGAACGGGCCGTGAAGGCCGGAGACGATGGCCTCGCACGCGAGTGCCTGGCAAAGGTCGAGGAAGCTGAGAAGCTGGCATCTGGCTACGCCTCCAGCGTGGCGAGTTTCGAGTCGACCCTTAAGGATCTTCGCTCTCGAATCCAGGATCTGAAGCGCCAGAGGGATGGCTATGCCCAGCGTACCGATTTGATCGAGGCTCGCTCACATGTCGCCATTGCACAGCAAACAGCGGCTGCGGCGATCACCGACATTGGGGCGGCAAGCAATCTGGCGGGCGACTTCAGCAAGCTGGAAGAGGGCGTTCTCAAGCAAGAGGCCCGCGCTGCTGCTGCCACCCGGATGGCGGATCAGGATAGCGGAAAGTCGCTCCAGAATCGCGTTGACGCGCTGAACAAGACCAGCTCGATCGATGATCGCCTCGCAGCATTGAAGCAGCAAGTAGGGGCGTGACTGAGGCTCTTCCCCGTCCCCAAAACATGTGGGCCAGTCCGAGGGCTGGCCCAACCGTGAGAATCACGATGAATCTGGCACAAGTAACTTCCAGTCCGCCAACTCGAACCACCCCGCAACTCGATCGACGGCCGATGCCTGGTACGGGTGCACGCCGGCGCTCAGACTCGACGATGCAGGGTATTTCGCGGGACGATCGCCCGAGTCGCCCGGCAGACGCGGGCTGGCGTGTTCGCCTCTACAAAGGGGGGGAGTACGTTGCCAATCGCCATTTTCGCGACGCGGCCTACGGTAGCCGAGAGCACGCATTGCTGGCGGCTCAGCGATTCCGTGACGACATGGCGTATGAGCATGGAGTTCGGCGTCGCCAAGGACAAAGCAGCTTCCTGTCCAAAATTCGGGTTGCCGCTGGGCTGTCTCAGGCTACCCTGGCAACCTGGCTGCACGTTTCCACACCACTGATCGCTCGTTGGGAACATCAGGGGGCACCAGTTGCGGCGATCCGCCTAGTGACAGCCATGATCGCTGGCCTAGTCAAACCCAGCCCGGAAGTGCCGGTGCCAGATCTAATGTTCGTGCGCAGTTCGCTCGGTCTGCGGCAAGACGAGATGGCCGACAAGTTTGGCCGCGGCTACAACGCATATGGTGAGTGGGAACGCGGGAAGCGCCGAGTTCCTGGATGGGCCAAGGTCTATATTGACGCAATCGCGAAGGGCTGGGATGAAAAAGGTGCTAATCTGTCTGTAGAAGAACAGAACATGCCTGACATCGACGATTCGTGACAGACCAGCGATCCTTCTCACCTACCGAATGGGAGGAGACCCCAGCTTTGGCTGCGGCCCTCCCAATTTGCTTTTCTGACGGCACCCAGGCTCCACCAATTAGGATCTGCTGCGCCGGATGCGGGACGAACGTTGGCGCTCACGAACAACGAGGGCGCATTTCCAGCCTTTCCCGCGATGTCTACCAGGTTGTCGGCCTGGCCGCTTGCACCAACTGCCGCGGCTTGACCCGATTCAACTTCCGTATCCGATTGGCTGACGGCCAAATGAGCATCGAATGGCGGCGCGGGAACGCGTGGCAAAGAGAGGCGTACCGTCCCAGGCTATGGCTGGCGGTGTGGCGTCGCTGGTTTGGCGTCAGAAGCGTCAAACCCCCCTCACCTGATCGGTGAACACAAAAGAAAAGACCCGCGCAGGTTGGCGGGTCTTCGAGATGGTTTAAACGGCGATTGCTTCTTGCGTTGATGCGTTGCTCGTTTCAGTTTCCGCCTCGGAAGAGGTGGTACTTCCACTTGCGCTGGTCGTTGCGTTCAGGTTCTCCTCATCGGCTTCGGCCTGCTTCAGCGCCACGAAAATGGCGTCGATCTTCGACTGCGTTTCTTGAGAGAGGTGGCGAAAGGCCGGATCTGCCTTGATGTCATTGATGACGACGCGCATCTGTGGCGCAGCTTTGGATACGGCTTTCTTCAGCTTGGCACCAGGAACATGCTTGGCGCTGGCCTTCGTGCTGCCGCTTGCCTTCGCGCGGTCGATCGCCTGCTGGATCATGTCTGCTGCTTTTTCGCCATGTTCCTTGAGCATATCGATGGCGAAAGTCGCCGTGATCCTCCCGGTCCGCACATGCTCTCGAATGGCGAAAGGTCCCTCGATCAGCAGTAGCAGATCTTCGGCGTACGACTTTTCGATCGCGAGCTTTTTGCCGATCGCAGCGGTGTCCGGAAGGTACAGGGAGAGCAGCTTGCAGACCTTGGATAACTCGTATGTGCTGAGTTTGTCCCCATTGTTGCTGTGGTGCAAATCGGCAATCCTGTCCTCTTCGGCCAAGTTGGTCTGAGTAGCAACCGCGTACACTACCTTGAAGCTTGCTCCCTTCTCGATAGCGCGCTTTGCGGCCTCGAGGCGCCGATGACCCCGTTTCAGTACAATGACATCGGCCCCGTTCTGCTTCACAACGATTACTGAGAGTGGGCTATCCCGCATGAAGCCGACATTGGGGTCGAGCATCGACTCCATCAGGTTGATCACCTTTGCTTCGTAGGCGTCATCCCGTTCACGAACGTTGTACTTTTCATCCACAATGATCTTGAACGGATCGATTGCCCAAAGGTCACCCGAGCTTGCGCCGGACTCCTTCATGCCATTCTTGAGGTTGCCCTTTACGACCGGGGTAATGAGCTCCAGCTCGAGGTTCTTCGCTTGAGCCGATTCATTCTGATTCATTTCCATCTGTGATCTCCAGGTTGAGAGGTTGACTTGCAACCCGAGATGTCGGACACGGTTCAATAAAAATGGCCCACCGCATTTCGGTGGGCCTGGGGACGGCGGCGCCGGGCTGGACGTTGAGGAGGCTAGATCACTAACTCGTGATGTCGCTCTTCATTGATGGACTGTCCGATGTAGGTCAGTTTCTCCTCGTTCAAACTCTTGACCCTTCGGCGCAACCAGAGGCCGTAAGTCGCAGAGGCGCCCCCATAACCGCTGCCCAGGCCTGACGTACGTCAGCCAAACGCACCGGAGTTGTTGCGTTGCTGGCGATATAGGCGGTCATCTCCCTGAGCATGTGTCGCGCGCCCAAGCAGTGATGCCGACCGAGGAAGACGTCATCGACTTGTGGGGATAACGGACGACGCCCCTTCGTGTTCCTGCTCATGGTCAAAGTGCGCTCGCGATGGAACGTCTCGAAACTCACACGACCGAGTCTGTCTACGCGAGCCAGAAGCCACCGGCCATCGGAGCGCTCCAGTTTGATTTCCGCCTTCGGGCGCTCTCCTGTCAGGTCAAGGTCGATGTGTGCAATCTCCCAGCCGGCCAGCGCCATGCACTTCTGGAGAGCCACTGCCTTTTGGCACTTGGGTGGGATGATGCTTTCGGTGTAGCTGTAAAGTACCTTGGCCAGTGTTACGTACATGATTTCTCCTTAAGTTGAAAGTCCTTGCACGGGGAGATGGCGAACACGTGAGCAGAATTCCGGCCGTTAGAGCGTCGTGATGATAGTATTGGTATGTGTTATGTATCTATAGTGGGTTGACCATGAGTGATATCTGGGAGGTTGTTCGGCGCTTTGGGCGCAACCTGAGGGGGCGCGATTTCGTCATCGGAGATGTCCATGGCGCCTACGACCTGGTCCTGATGGCGATGCAGCGCGCAGGATTCGATAAAACTCGCGACCGGCTCTTCAGCGTCGGCGACTTGGTCGATCGCGGCCCCGGGTCATATCGCTGCCGTCGCTTCCTTCAGCAGCCGTACGTCCATGCTTGTCGCGGAAATCATGAAGATATGCTCCTTCAACTCTATGCGAACGGCGAACCGTCCAAGGAGGTGCTGGACTGGATGGTGCGCAAGAACGGGCTTGGGTGGTGGCTGGAAGTCGACAATCAAGAGCGGGCTGCGATTCTGAATGAGATACGCAAGTTGCCCTTGGCCATGGAGTTGGAGACGGAGCGAGGGAAGGTCGGGTTCATCCATGCTGACGTGCCGGACGGGATGAGTTGGCAGGACCTACTGCTGGCCCTTGAGCGTGGTGACGAGAAGGTGACCCAGACCGTTCTGTGGGGGCGCGAGAGGATCAGGCACAACAATGAGAATGGAGTGGCCGGTGTGGGGAGGCTCTTCGTCGGTCACACGCCTCAGTGGAAGGGCGCCCGCCGGTTCGGAAACGTCTATGCAGTTGACACGGGCGCAGTTTTCGCAGAACTCGGTGCCGAAGAGTATGCGCGACTCTCTATGTTCAACGTGCTCACGATGACAATGGCGATCACCCAAGCGAGGGAATGTCGCCTGATCGACGTGCTTGACGAGGGCGGCGAGGGTCTTCCACCGTTTGGCAACTACGTGCGCTCTCGTTTTCCTGGATGATCTGACGCTCGCATTTGAGAGCGATCCCGGTGATCAGTACGCCGGCAAGGATCTGAGAATGGGAGAGGGCTCCTGGTACTGCCTCCCTCCCCCTGAGGCGAACCCCTTAGGGAAGTACCCAGTCGGTCCTTTCCTCTTGCAGTCGAGTGGTATCCCAATGTACGCCGCGGCCGTTTGGCCATGACTCAATCTCAATACTCTCTTGCACGAGCGGCAGAATGGCTGTCTCGCAGTCGATGCCGGCGCGTGGATCGACAGCCACTGTGAGCGTCCCGGTAATCCTTGCAAATCGCCCAGGGCGATCGGCGCACTCAGCGCGGACATTCTCAAGCGCCAGGTCTTGGATCGCACCGTTCCCGATGGCCAACCCCTTTCGGAGGACATCGTGTTCTAGGCCTTTCGCTCGGACGAAGAAATAGCCGGAGAGGTCCAAGGCCTCTTTGGCTTCGCCTGCAATCGGAACAGTTTTCGTGAAAGTCACCATGCGCCTGGGCCAACTGGCAAGCGGCGGTGCATCTCCTGTCTTGGATGACCAGATCAATCTGCAACTGATGAGCTGGCTGCGGGGCAAGCCTCGATCGGTTTCGGGGTGCTGCCAGTGTCGGTCGATGGCTGCCGATCGAACTTTCACCACTTCGCGATCACATCGACACGCGATCAACTCGAGCGATGAGTTCTGGTCAATGCCGTAGGCTCGGCAGAGTCGTTCGCCTTCCTCACGTGCGTCTTGCAGAACCGAGTCGTTTGGCCAGCAGAAGGTTGAGCCATCCATCAGGCGGCGCCCTCCGTGCCAGTAAGAGAATTTGACCTCAACCTCAGGAAACCAGCCTATCTCGCGTGTCCTTCGCTCCAGGAACTCAACAGTTTCGGTGCGCGCCGGGGTTTCGGCCATTAGAAGACTCCTTACATTAGGTCGCAAGAATTCTAGCAGCATCTTTCGGATACTAAAACAGGTACGTATAATACAGCACGCGAGGATGTGCTCACATCGAGTATTGAATATCACCCAATGAGCCACACCCCTGGGCCGCAAACGACACACGAACTCGATCGGATCTTGCGCCGACTCCGATCGCTCATTGACGCTTCCGCCAAGGGCGAGAAGGAAACACATTGCGTACGCATCAGCCTCGATGATGTGCGCTGGCTGCTTGCGGAGATCGACGGGGGACGAGAGGCATTCGCGGCAATCGTTGAGCAGAAAGTAGCGGCGCTGAGCCGGATCTCTGCTCTGGAGCGAACTGTCGATAGTCTCTTGTCGATGAGAAATGAGCTTCATGGCGAGCTGCGGAAACCCCGTGCTGGCCAAACCGAGAGGGCTTCGAAATGAACACAGAAGAGGGGTTTGCGGGCATTCTGGCCGCGGTCGACGAAGTAACCAAGAATCTCGGCGGTTCGCACTTTATGCGCCTGATTGTGGCTAAAACTGCACAAGATTTTGTTCGTGCTTACACAGAGCCACTCTTCCCGAACTACCAAGACCGCCAGGGCATGACCTTGAGTCACTACCTCTTCGCGACTCCGGAGGTTTTTGACCAGGCCGCCGGGCAACTCAAGCGAGTTTTATCCTTGGACGGTCTTCCTGCCGCAGGTTGGCAATCCGATGAATATCAAGGGGGCCGTCTCGTGCTTCGCGACAATACTCTTCGCTTCGAAACGGGCAACGCCTGCTTTTCGGTGGCGAAGGGGGCGCCAGAACGCAGCGGCGACAAGTGGCGGGTATTCCTTACCGACAGCGGCGAGGCCATGGCCGAGAAGTTTGGCAAGAAGCCGTCGGTGACCACCACATACGCCAAATCCGCGGATGGAGTTATGAAGTCCATGAGGCGTCTTGCCGAGGATGCCTTTCGGTCCTCGTTGACGGCGGTTGCTGTCTGCCCAAAGGGTGGCGAGTAATGTCAATGGAACAACCTAGGAGGGTCGTCCCTATCATGTCGATTGACGCGCAAGCCCGCGCCAGTTTTGAGTCGGCCAAGAAGAACTTTTCGGTGATTCTGGAGCGAGCCCCCTGGCTGAACACGCTGGACAAGGAAGCTCTCGGGTTGGCAAAGGAGAATGCAAGTCCGAAGTCAAAGTACGGCAAGCTCGTGAAGCTTGCAGATCGGATTGCCGGCTCCATGGCTCCTTCTTCTGCGTGCAAGAAAGGTTGTGCTCACTGCTGTCATCGATCGGTAGCCATCTCCTTACACGAGGCTGAGCGTATCAGCGAGCGCTACGGGCGGCCGATCATGAGGGTAGACCGTCCAACGGCGCCGACGACGGTGGCAGAAGATGTCCCCACATCGCCCTGTCCGTTTCTCCAGGATAGTCAGTGTTCAATCTACGAGCATCGCCCGATTGCGTGTCGTATCAACTTCAATATCAGCGACGACCCGCTATTCTGCGATCCCGGATTGGCACCAGAGGGATCGCAGCCACCCACTATCCGTATGGACTCCTTCCTAATGGCCTATGCGATGGTTTTTGTGAACCAGCCACTTGCAGACATCCGGAGCTACTTCGGCCCGGTCACGGGGAAGGTCTGAAATGGCCGGGGAACTGCACGATCATCTGACGGCGATTGGAGCTCGATGGTTGAAGAAGCAGGGATTCGGAGTGGTCGCCACCGAGATCACAGTGGGAGGGTGTCGTGAACAGCCGGATGTGATTGGCTTCCGGCATAACTGTTCGGCCGTCGTGGAGGCAAAAGCTAGCCGCGGCGATTTCCTTGCCGACTTTCGCAAACCTGAGCGCACACAGGAAGGCGCGGGCCTCGGTGTGTACAGGTTCTACATCTGCCCTGAAGGGCTTATCAAGCCGGAGGAACTGCCGGCCAAGTGGGGGCTCCTCTACGTGGCCGGGAACCGGGTTATCGAGGTGGTCCGGCCTAGCGGCAATGTGTGGCCTGCGATTGGGAGAACGGTCCCGCATTTTTCCGCCTGGCTGGACTTTCAACACATACCGAACCTGGAAGCTGAGCGCTCCGTTCTTTACTCCATCGCCCGCCGCCAATCCAAAGGTATGGCAGTCGACCGTCGTCGTGCAATCACGAGCTCGCCAAAGCCCACAAACCCATAAGAAAATGGCCGGGTGCATGAAGCAACCCGGCCTTGGGTACCACTCTACGTACCACGCACCAGCGCTACGCGCTCGGACAAATCCAGCACCATTCTGGGAATGACCCGAACCGGCACACTGTTCTCCTCGCTGTGGCACAGACCGAGCAGAAGAGCGGATAGGTGTTCAATAAACGCCGGATTCAGCGCCGCCTTGCCCGGCTCGTGGGCCAATGGAATCCCTGGCTGGACCAGGACCAGGCGATCGAAGATATCGGCGGTCGCCTGGAAGCATCGGGCGGCATACTTCGCCACAACGGCTGGTTCGGCCTCGGTACCCCCCTGAATATCAGCGAGGGTGTACATCAACATGTCCAGCGGGGTTCGGTCGGTGATCCACTGTTCTGCGCCGGCGTCCCGCCAAACCTCGACGGCAGCATCCAGTACTTTGTCCTGAATGAAGAGCCGCGTGCCGAAGTCCATCGGCGCCGCGGGATCTAGGCCGTGCCTGGCGAAGACTGTCGACGTGGATGTCACGAGGAAAGGGATATTTGCGTCGGCTGCGAACGCCTTGGCCAACGTGGTCTTCCCGGTGCGGTGGGGGCCGCAGAGGCCGATTGCTGCTGCTTTCATGAATTCCTCCATCGGTTGAACTTGCCAATGGGTATGCGTATCAGATGGGCGCAAAAAAGGCCGGCGCAAGCCGGCCTGTTAGATATGTAGGGTGTGGGTGTTATACCACCAAAGTAACCAGAGCGATGGCGGCCATGCCCGCGCAGAGCAGGTATTGGCGCCCACGTGGCGTGATTTTGATCCCCCGCTTTACGAGGACGTGTTCGATCATTGTCCACCCATCAAGGGGTGGTAGGGGGATCAGGTTTGTGAGGAGCAGAATAAACGAGCCCTTGGCGCAGAGCCCGACCAGCCAGATCGGGTGAATGTAATCGACAAGGAAAAAGCCGAGACCCGTTGCTAGGGACATCGCCGGGCCGGCCGCCGCGACGAAGGCGCGCTTGTCCGAAGGCGAGCTCTCATAGTGCTTACTGGCGACGTAGGCCCAGAGCGGCACCAGGCCAATCTCAAAGAGAAGGCCGCCTATCTTGAGCGTGAAGATCTTCACACCCCCTATGACAACCTTGTCTGGGCGAATGCCGACTCTCTTCATTGCGAGTAGGTGGCCATACTCGTGAATCCCCAGGAGAAAAACGAGCAAATTCCAGAGGATGTAGGCGGCCAGGAAGAGTAGGAAGAAGGTCATTGCGGTTGTCGTTCCCGATTGGTCGTGTTTTCGACCATTCTCCGAGATACTTGAATCACATTCAACTGAATTATGCGTACGTGATGTGGATTGAGGTTGGTTGTTCTGGATTGCGCAATCCATCTGTTCGTCTAAACACGTGTGCCGCATATCCGTCTACCAGGCCTTCGCAAGGCCGTTTTTTCAACCGGGAGATCGATATGGAACTGAAAGCATTGTTTGCACACTTTTCACGGCACTTTCCCCGCAAGCAGTGGATGGGCGAGATGTTGCTGGAGGGCGGCGCATCCACCTATCACGAGTGGCTGGCGGGAAAGGTCGCCCAGAACGCGCCTGGCGAGGGCGAATACATGCCGATCTACCACGCCAGCGCCGACGAGACCGGCTTCATCATTCGCTTCGCGGACGGGGAGTACAAGGCGGAAGAATGGCGAAAGGGGGACATCGTCGACAACTTCTATTCCGACGACTTCCGCTCGGCCCTGATGTGGATCGATGCTGAGCTAAACGAGCACCTCCAATGGAGGGAGGATGCCATGCTCGAGCGTCTCATCGAGTCGGCTGAGCAGCACGGGATGGATTCGGAGCCGCAGCATCAGGTCGGCGATCTCGAAGACTACCTTAGGGCTATGTGGCGTCTGCTAACGCAGGAACAACGCCGCCACTTCTTTGGAAGCGCGGATGTTGCCAGTACGTTTGAGGGGGCTCTCGGAGAGGCTGACCCGCTGCCTGACGAGGCGGATCTGTCGGCGTACGGCCTTCGGGCCGGTGCCTGGTATGAGAACGATGAAGGCTTCCGTGTTCGTCCTATGGCGTGCCACGTCGGCGTACTGAAGGGGGTCGGGATTTTTGAAGACAGCGAAAGCTACTTCGATCTTGGTGCCTTCAAGGACCAGTTTCGCTCGACCGAGGAGGTGTGACCATGATTATTTCCGCGTACAGCGTAGATACGGCGCCGACTGGGTTTGCCCCTTGTTGGTGGCCGGCGTACTCGATCAAGAGTGCTCTGAAGATCGCAAAGGTCCTCTCTGAGCGACTCTCGGACGATAAGCGCTACCCGAGCGCATTCTGGGTAATCGGCGAGAAGGACAAGCCGATCTGCAAGTTCCATCGCGGCAAACGCTACGAGCCGAACGAAACGATCTAACCCATACGCCGGCACACGATGCCGGCGTTTTCATTTGGGCTTACTTCTCCCTGTGGGGCATCACGAATCATCAGCTCAATACGAGGAGACAACCATGGTTCGTGCAGCAACTCAGGAGTGGCTGGCGAGAGCGCTTGGCACTACCTCGAGGGCTTCCAGCCGGTTGAGGAAAAACTGGTTCCTCTTCCGCCCCGTGAGGCCCGAGAATTGTTCATGCGACGATTCCTTGAGCTTACCTCACAGTAACCCTTTGAAGCCCGCGATCACTCCGCGGGCTTTATCTTTTGATATCCTCAAATTGAGTATATAATTCGTGCATCCACTGCGCGAGAGAGCCTTTTTGATCATGGCACACCCCGATCTCCTGACGAGCCGGCATCTGGCTCTATCCTCGGACACCACGCTACCGCTTGGGGAGCGATATCGCCAACTTGCCGCCTACCATGTGGGTAGCCTGGACTTCCGTAGTGCGATCCAGGCCATGTGGGCATCGACTGTGGAGCTCCAGCAGTTCGTTCCTCTGGAAGATCTTGCGGCAACGCTCCGAAACGAAGTGGCCCCGTTGTGGCTGACCAGCTCCGGTGAGGCCGCGAACTACCCGAGCAATGAAGTGGACGACTGGCAGGATGTTGACGGACTTGCGGAGCAGCACGCCGACATCAGCAGCATGGCCATCTCGCAGAGGGTGAAGTCGGTCCATGGTGCAATCGCGTACATCCTTTCTGGACGGTATGGTTTCGCCGTGCAGTGCCTCAAGTCCTCGGAACAAGCAGGGGAAGAGATCTCGCTGGAGGCACTCGCCTCGGGCTCATTGTCGGTGGATGCTGCGCCAGAGTGGATCGAGTGCTGGAAACTTCCGAAATGACTCCTGCGGGACAGATTGCTATCAGGCGGGCCGGTCAGGGCTATTTGACATGAGAAAACCCCGCGGCGCATGGCGCTCGCGGGGCATAGAGGGTTACTTTGAGCGGGTGGCCAACTTGGCTTTCCGCTTTTCAGCCCATTGGGCTTCTTTCACAGCAGATTCGAGTACCGTAGCACTGTAGCCATCGTAGACGCCGCGTTTCGCGGCCATACCGATATAGGCAAGCACGTGAGTGAACTCGATTCGCTCGACGCCTCTTGGTAGGAACACCCGAGACTTGTCGATTACCTCCCAACGGTCCGGCACAAGGTATGAAACTTTGCCGCCTGGGATGAGCCCGAAACGATAAGGCTTATGACAACGCAGTTCGGGGTTAGTGGTGCAGTAGCACACCAGGACTCGGCGCCCTAAGTCTTGCAGGACGAACATCCATCGAGAACTTTCCTCCACCTGGCCATGACACTTGGCTTGCTCATGCGGGAAATACCCAAAAATGAGATCGCCGAAGCGGTAGTCCGGGTAGTGATGCAGCGGGTTGCGTTCACGAAACATGGCTTATCTCCTGACCCTCTCTAAGGCCAAAAGACAATATTGAGGAACGTCGTCACAGAGAGATCCCAGGTGATCAGCCCGGGCAGTAACGACGGCTCGGCCATTGGCTTTGCAAGGGGGTATGAGGAACAGTGGCATGTAAGCCCGTCGGTCTTGCCAATCACCTCAAGTCACGACAAAAGCCCACCTTCGATGCTGACGGTGGGCTTGTTCCTTTCGAAGGCGTAGGCCGCCAGAGCAGCTGCTATGGCGCGGCTGACGGATCAACAACTTAGCTGGTCTCGTGCCACAGTGAGTGCGACTGGATTACGGTTGCGCCAATGTGGTTGCTCATGCATGTGGTTCATCTCCTTCCACATACAACCGCGGCCTGACCGCACAACTCGGGGGAACCGGAAATGTCGTTCGACGAACTTGATGAGGCGTACCTTAGAGGTGCCCCCTTCCCATCTTCGATGACGGATTTTGCTGGCCTGGCAGTCCTTGCCATTCTTGCCATCGGGGGACTCATTCTCTGGCTGTCATAGCCCATTGCAAACCCACCACCAAGCCTGCGTGCTCAACTTCTGTCGGCCGCGGGCTTTCTTCATCAGCGCGCGACCATCATAGGAATAGGGGCCAATCTACTGCTCCGGCGACGTTGTTCCACTTCCGTGTGAGCCATTTCCACTGGTAAATCAACCGCGGCGCTGCCGCTCACACCACGAGGAAGAACGGAAAATGACATTCAACATATGCTCGCGTCCCCTCGCGGCGCCTGGCCTGACAAGCTACCGATGCAGAAGTCCTTATGGGTGGATCATGATTGGGGCCGGCAACGATCACGATGCATTGGTTCAAGCCAGGCGAAGCAAGCCTGGAGCGAGGAGCGATGAATTGCAGATCTGGAATGGGCGCGAGTACGTCCCTTCCCAGTCGGCTCTAAGTGCCGCGGCCTTGTCGACAGAAATCCATCAAGGAAGAACGGAATGACCACGACACACCGACCACTTTCGCCTTTAGACCAGATTGAGTTCCTGGGCAACCCGACGGAACTACCGCTGCCCCCGTTTCCGGTTGGCACCGACGTGGAACTCAACCCCAATCGCATGCACCCGAGCGACCTGGCCTACTACCAGCGCTGTGCTATCAGATTCCTCGTGCGGACCACACGTCGGATCATCCGCGGCTTGCGGCGCCAGGGTTACCTCAAGGAGCCATTGAACTCGCCGCTGAGCAAGACCAGCCGGGAGCAAATCTTGGAGATCATTGCGATGATCCAGGCATCACACACCATGCAGATCGCTGGGTGGAAACCTCGTGGAATGCATGTCGTTGGTACCCTGGGTAACCAGTGCTACCTTCGCAACGGGCAGTGCCACAGCGGCGTTTCCTACGATGCTTTCATCCTGTTCCGCGCCCGCGTGCACGAACAAGACGTCGTCTACATCCACCCCGAGGCCATTATCAGCGGCAATGCCTTGCGCGCATCACAACGCCACATCAGTGGAGAATCCCAGCCCGATTGACCAACCCACCGCCCTGCGCATGACCTATGTCAGCGCGGGGCTTTTTCGTTGCTGCTGGCCGCGGCGGCGGTCGGCCCGGGTCGCAGCAATTCGAGTCCCACGTTGAGTCCCCTTGTTACGCATCTCCAAGGGCCGAGCGAACGCAAGCGCTTGGCTATATCAATTTCTGGAGATCGTTAATGAAACAGCTTTTCAATGTGATCCTTGCCTGGGGGCAAGACGACGAGGGCAACTATACGGCCACGGTAGCGGCCCCCACCGAGGGTGCTGCTGCACTCTTGGTCGCCGAAGAAATGGCCGAAAGCACGGATGCTCCCAAGTTCGACGACGATGCTGATCGCCAACAATGGATTGCGCGTCGCGCTGCCGATGTTGTGGACATTTATCCTACGGATGTCCAGCTCAGGCAGGATCTTGGTGCACAGTTCGCCGATGAACTGTACCCAGATGGTGTAGTTCGAGAAATCAATCTCGAAGAACTCGGCCGCATTCTCTCTGAGAATCGGGATCGCCTCTTGCTCAGCCACTGAAGCTCAGCCAGCCACCTCAGAAATTCCGAGGTGACTGTTCCTTGACTCCAATCTGACTGCTAGAATTCAATACTAGTATTGATACGCGATATGTATTCTTGACGAAAAAGGAGGAACATCCATGAAGAAACTCATTCTTGTTGCAATGATGTCGGGGTTTGCACTGTCGGCACACGCTGAGTGCAAGATCACTTCTGTCCGTAGTGACGAAATAGGTGCCATTTTCAAGAAATATGGCGGTTGGACCTTCTCGGAGGAGAAATTCAATCAGTTGTGCGCCAAACTGAAAAGCGCGAGGGCTCGCATTCAGATCGCCGGAATGGCATCGGTTTTGAACAACAATTCGATCGGTTGGGCCTCCCTCTCGGTTCTTGATTTCGATACCGGAGTCGCTAGCACCGACTTCAATTCCATGAGCACTCAGGTCAATGGCTTTGCAAGTCAAGACAAGGCTAACGAACTGATGGTGGCGGCCATCAATTCTGCTGCTGAGGATTGGAACGGAATTGACAAGGCACTTGCATCTCTGCAAGAGCAGCGCAAGAAGGCACGAGCCAATCTGAAGTAGTCATCGCACAGGGCTGGTATTGCCAGCCCACCCTGGACATGCACGACTATCTAGGGGTGCTCATAAAACCAAAACCCGGCTCTGAGAGCCGGGTTTTTCTATTGAAGCTAGTCGAATCAGAAGCCCATCGTGAACGACACGGCTGCAATATCGCGGGCGACACTGGTGCCGCTAGCGAATCGGTGTCCGTAGCCGATATTCACGCGGGTAGCCTTCACTGGGCCGGCGAACTGGATGCCGATCGCGGCTTCATTCCAGCGCTCGGTGGTGTCCTGGGCGATGGAGAACGAACCCAGGCCGATCACGTCACCGGCTACCGGATCGTTGTGCTTGGTCAGGCGCTGCACGTGCTTCAGGCCTGCCGTCACGATAGCTTTACCGCCCAGATTGATGCTTCCGTTCACGCCCACCGTGCCATAGATGTTGTTCTCGGCACGGCTGTTGAAGCGCACCGGAAACTGGCCGGTAGTCTCGGTGTAGCCACCAATTTTGGTCTTGAGATAGTCGACGCCGACATACGGCATGAAGGCTATGTTGCCACCGGCGACGAACACATAGCCCGCTTGGGCCGATGCGGCACGCTGGCCGATGCCGGTGTCGCCCTTGGATGACTCGAGCCCGGAACCGGTCAGGTAGGTACGGTTGATCGTGGCGTCGCCTTGCTGATAGGCGATTGCGGCGCGGGCGAAGACACCCTGGCGCAGGCGGTTGCCAAACTCGACGAAGGCGCCGACAGTATTGGCGTTGCTCTTCACGCTGTCGCTGTTGATATTCAGCTTGTAGTAGGGACCTTGGTAGCCGATGCCCGCGATCCAGTTCGAACTGAATCGATATGCGATGCTCAGATCTCCCAGCACGTTGTTGCCGTTGACCTTGCCAGCATTGCTGCTGTAGACCGCGCCGGTCGACACACAGATTCCATGCATGTCGAATGTTTCGCAACGCAGGCCGCCTTGTACGAAACCTTGCACCAATGCCTGCATCGCCTGGCCATACAAACTGGCGTTGTGAAGCGAGTCGCCCAAGTCCATTAGGCCGATGACGCCGACGCTGCCTTGACCACCGGCTCCTGCGCCCGCAATCGTTCCGATCGGGCCACCCGACGTACTGCCGGAGGTGCCACCAGGGGTGCCGCCGGAAGTGCCGGCGGCGCTGGGAGGCGTGACCGGAACGCTCGGAATGACCGGTTGTGCAATCGGGCCGTAGGTACGAGCGACGAACGGCTGGTTACGGCCGCTGAGCGTGCCGATGCCGTAGACGGTGTTGCCATCAGCGGATACCGCGTAGGCGTGGTTCAGGGAATTGCCAGGCAGCAGCGCATAGGTTGCATCGTTGGTGTGCAGCCAATCGATGAGCGATTGCAAGCCGGTTTCATGCGTCCAGCGGAAGCCGGTCAGTGCACCGCCAGTCATATCTGCATTGCCGACGACGACAGCGCCGTTGGCGGAAATACCCATGGCCTTCGAGAAGGCGCCGCCAGCCAGATAGCCCAGGCCCTTGATTCCCGTGACTTGTCGCCACAGGAATGCTTGTTGTGCGCCATTGCTGTCCCCGTACCCGGCAACGGCAGCACCGTCCGAGCTCACTGCCGTCGCGATAGAGTTGACTCCATCAGTGAAGTGGCCAAGGCTTTCGGGTGCGGCCGCTCCCACCCAGCGGACTGCCGCGGTGCTGCCGGTCAGGCCGTCTACGGCGCTGCCCACAGCAACAGTGCCATCGGCGGATATCGCATTCGCAGTACTGGTGGTGCCACCGTTGAGGTTGCCCAGGGCACGGACAGTGCTGTTGTTCACGTCCCATTCGACGGCGCTCAGATTGCCGCTCACCCCGTCCTTGGCTTCGCCTACGATCAGCAGGCCGTTGCCCGACACGCCTTTTGCCGCTGAATAGTTGCCGCCGTTGAGGTCAGCGAGGCGCACCATTCCGTTGGTGCTGTCCCAGCGATAGGCGGAGAAATTGATGCCAGCGCCGTCATTGGCCGACCCTACGATGACACTGGCGTCCGAACGCGCAGCACTCGCCAGCGATGAGGCGCCACCATTGAGCGAACCCAGATATCGCTTGCCTCCGAGCAATGTCCAGCGGTAGGCAGCCAGGATGCCCGTGCTTGTGTTTTTCTGGGTTCCGACCAGGGTCTGACCGTCCGACGAGCCGCCCATGGCCGGTGTGTAGTCCATGGTTGCGCCGCCGAGAGAGGGGGCATACACGTCCACGCCGGCGGCATTGGCACTCATGGCGTTCAGGGCGAAGTAGATCGCGGCGCCTAGCACCGTCAGCCGTGGCGCAACGTTGTTTTGGTGTCGACTGTGCATCAGTATTCCTCAAAGTTGGTTGCTGTTTGGGTCATTGGATACATAACACGTAGGCATAATACGTAGTATTTGTTTTGACATCAACTAGTATTGTGATGTGGCCTTCCAGTGTTGATGGCACGTGTTGCGCATCTCTTGAGGCTGGGTCTTTGCAAGTGGCCTTTTCTCAACTTCTCAGGAGATTCCGATGCTTCAAATTCCGAAAACCCTCGTCAACTTGCCTTCCAAGGCGTCGCTTCATGTCTCACAGAAGCGAAAGGATGCCGTCATCGGCGCCGCGGGTCGTGCCGTAGCCAATCAACCTCAAATCCCCGTCATCTAAGGAAGCGCCATGCAGAATCAGACCGTTCAGCAGGCACGTGAAGTACTGGCGCAAGCCGTTTCCCGATACCACATGGCCGACCGTCGATTGCGCCTCCACCACCAGGCATGGCGGGCGATGTCTGGATCGCTGACGGAAACGATCGAGCGATTTTGGGCGGCGGAACGCCAGATTCCCAATCCGGAGTGGATTCCTCAAGACTTGCGCAAGGAAGGGGAGTTCGCACTCAACCTGTGTGCACAAGCCAATGACAGGAAGGATAGGCTCATGCAGTATCGGCACCAGCAGCTCCGAGAGGCGTTCTTGGCGCTCGGCGCGTATTACGGCGCCCTGATGGCTGCTGACGTAGTGGGCAGCCTTCTCGCACGATTCAGTCGTCACCTGGAAGCGGCCCTTCAAGAGCGTGAACGGAACATCGACCGAGTTCGAGTCAAGTTGACATCCTTGATGGATCTCGAGTCTTTCGATCTGATGGTTTCCTGGGCGAAGGCCATGGGGTATAAGACTCCCAAGGCGTTCCTTTCGGATCTGTTGCTGGAGCTCGAAATGCGGCAGGGTAAGCGCGCCGCCGACATGAATGAGGCAATCCGCCTCGGCATCGTTTCCTCGTAACATCATCGCCCCACCACAGCAGCCGCCCCATCTCCCAGGGGCGGTTTTTTTTTATTGGTCGGAGTCGGACATCTCCACGCGTCAAGCTAACTTTTGGAGGTGTTCATGGGAGGTCTCGTATCCAACCACGCTTTGCGGGCCGTGAAGGCAATTGCCGGTGAACTAGATGACGGCTATCGTCATCGACCTGGCGAGATGCTTCGCTATATGCTCAGCCAGATCATGGTGACCTGGGGATTTGAGCCTTGGATGTCTGTGCCTGAAGCTGTGGGCGACAAAATCAAGGGGGCAATCTCCGCATACGATAAGGCGATTGCGGCAGAGGAGCCATTCTTTGACATCCTCGGCCCGCTATATCAGGAACTAGCCAGTCGTGGTGGAAAGCAAATCCTTTGTCAGTTCTTTACCCCTTGGTCGGTGGCCTCGATGATGGCACGCATGGTAGAGCCGCCTCAGAATCGGCAAGGGTCACCACGGTTACTTTCTACCTGTGACCCGACTTGTGGGAGTGGAGTGATGATGCTGGCTACGGCAAGCGCGATACTCAACACTCACGGTCCGGATGGACTTCGGGGATGGAGTTTCTACGGGTGCGACCTTGACCCGATCTGCTCAAGGATGATGGCTGTCCAGTTCTTGGCAAATTGCGCATCGCACCGGCTTGAGGTCGGAGAGGTCATAGTCTTCTGTGGGGATAGTCTGCGGGTAGACCATGAGAAGGTTTTGGTAGCGCATGCAACAGCTCCCGGTGTCCTCGTCGCCCCCTCAAATGCCACATTCCGGCAGGAGCTAATTGCCGACGCGGCGCGATCCTCTGGGGTTCTACCGGAGCGAGTCTTGTAACCACCCGTACCGGCCGCCCTCGATGAGGGCGGCTTCGTTTTCACTGTTCTGCATCTCCCTTCGTTGTAAAGACAATCCACACAGGAGAACCTCATGCAAAACCGTATCTACTATCATTCGACCACGTCGGCGAACCGCGCGAGCATTTCAGCGGATGGCCTCTTGGACCGCCGGGATCGGACTGGCTATGGCGCAGTGTTTCTTACGGATACACCGCCAAAGCCGCGGGCAGGGTTTGACGTGTGGCTGGTTGACGCGGCCGGCCTCAATCTCGAGCCTGATTGCACCGGTGATCCGGATGAAGGTAACTGGTTCATGTTCTACGGCTCCATCGGAGCGGACCGCCTTATTCTCGAGAAGATCCGCCTCAACGTTATGGCGACATCCAACACCTATCATGGAGCACAACTGTACCGAGTCGTGCATCAGGTTTCGGGAGAGGAAAGCGCTCTCTACACCCTTGAGGAAGCCATCGGCATCGTCCGTCTGGCGCAATTGGGCGAGCTTCGAGGGTCCTTCTTGGCAGGGGTGACAGTTTGATCGCCAACAGGCTTGAAGTACGCAGCACCACCGCGTTGTGGGCCGAGCAAACCTGAAGAGAGCAGCCGTCATTCTGGAGACGTTAGGCGCTCGCGAGACTGGGATTGTAGAATCGCTTCAGACCAAACCAGACCGACCACCCCGCTATGGGGTGGTCATTTTTTTGGCATTGCAGTAGTGTTGACTTGACTAATTCTACATGTTGGCTTGACGCCGCCTGTTTGACATCCCCACAAGTCAAGTCAACTCCAGGAGAAAGTTGTGAAGAAACTCGTTCAACTATTGTCTGTCGTTGCCGGTCTTGTCGTAGCTGGATCGGCTCACGCCGTTGATCTGACCGACACGGTGGGCATGGTGGCCCAGAACCGCCAAACGACGCTCGCCACGATCAACGGCCGCGATGCCCAGGTAGTCTATGTCGGGCAGTTTGGGGGCTGCGAGTCTGTCGCCGTCCTCTCATCCCGTGACCACTTCCAGCATTTTCGTGTCTGCGGTGGCCGGGTCGAGCCGCGCAATACGGTGGCGCCAAGGTGGCCGGATGACCAGAGCGGAAAACGCGTGCTCTCCGCGGTCGTTCAGAACGCCATCCTCTACGGACAAGCATCCCAAGGCGACGAGAACGGTTACTTGATCGCCGCGCGTACACTGGGTACCGTCGAAGCGTCCTGCAAGAATGTCGAGGTTGTTATCAGCTACGACGGTGACCTGGTCGATCGCGGCCTGAAGAAGATCTGCGGCAACCGCTGACCCTCAGCATAACAACCACACGCCCCGCCTAGGACATGTCCAGGCGGGGTTTTCTTATGGTCTGGCAGCACATCGTCTCGATTTCAGCATCGACGCCAAGGTTGTTGCAGTTCGGTGTAAGTCATCTCCAGGAGCCCATAAACAGCGGCATTTGCTGCGTATCTCACAAACAGGAACGGAAGATGACAACGACCTTGGTCTTCAACGGAAAGAAGTATGCCCATTTGCCCGGGAAGTACCTCGGTGACTGCAACGGGTTCTTCGAGAAGTCGAGCAACGGCGGCGTAAAGCTCTACAAGCCGAGCGGAGAACTCGATGCTTTCATCGTGAACAACGCGCAACAGGGCCAGTTCGTGGTAACCGCTGGTACGGCAAAAAGCGGGGTGCCGTTCTACATGTTCTCGACATCCTCGTTGACTGAAGAGTGGCTTAGCCTCGCCGACATGGGGTTGGCCGCGCAAACGGACGCAATCAAGGCTATGCGGTTTGTCGACGACAACGCCAAACTCAGCTGACGTGACCAATGCGCAAAGCATGCAGTGTAGGAAGCTGATCTAGGAAGTAATCTCTCGAGCCCCACTCATCTGTTCAAGATGGTGGGGTTTTTCCTTGCGCGCAGCCGTATCTGTTAGTGCAGAGCATTCAAGCGGGCTATGGCAAGCCAAGAACGCAGGTCGTCAGAGTTGATGCGCCCGGTGTTGGCGGCAAATCAAGGGGTTGCACAGCTCCGCGCCAGAGTTCAATATCGGCCGGTGCCACAGTTGGTGCGGCTGGTCTGCGTTCGCGCCAAAGTAGTAGCATCCGGCGAATTTCCGAACCCGTGAGATCCGCACCAGATAAGGCCTGTAGGCCAGGTGCGCGAACTCTGTCACCCAGTCGTCAGTATCGGCACTCTGGCGCCCCACCGGCGGCATTGGTTGTACTTGCGACACCTGGTTTACATCTCGACGTTCCGCATATCCGACTGCTATTCAACGCAACAAGGAGATTTGCCATGAATGAACGCGAAGATCGGAAAATGCCACAGGCCCATAGCGCATCTTTCGCAGGATCGACGCTGCAAGGTCCGCGCCGTAATCCGATGCAGGTCAGCTACTTCAATCCGTATAGGATCGGCGACGTTGTGCAGCTCGATGGGGAGGACTGGCAAGTCAAGCACGATACGCCAGGCTGGTACCTGACAAATACCGGTACCTGGAAGGGCGAGCATCCAACAATTCACCGCATCAACTCGATGAATGAGCTGATCCACCGCATCGAGCAAGCGCTTCTGGCCGTCCAGATCGACCGGAAACTGCCGGAAGCAACAGCCCGACAGGAACACCGCGAATCCGTCGGCTCCGACGCTTGACATGTAGCCGTCAACTCGCATCACCCGCCCGCCGTCTCTATCCCCTTGTGGAGATCGGCGGGCGTTTCTTTTGGGGTCGCTGAACGCCCGATTTTCCGAGGTTTCCCAACTACTCTAGCACCCTACGGGGGCGGGGCGGGGCGGGGGCCGGCGGGGAGGGTCGTGATCGATTTTAGGATCTTCCGTATGCCTGTTCGACATCTCTTGAGCGCAAGTCCAACCCAACCCTCAGGAGATCCAAATGCAAGATTCCCAATTCATCCTCTATTCCCCATCCGAAGCGGCAAACAGCGGCGCCGGCTTCTGGTCGGCAGAGGATGGCTGGACTCAGTTCGACAAAGCTACCCCCTATGGCGTGCACCTCCGTCAAGTGCTTCCATTCCCGAGGAGTGCCCATGGCGATGCAGGTTGGGTGCTTGTTGACAGCATCCTGTACTTATCCCTGGCAAGGGAGTTCTCGGTGGACGATGACTTGAGCCAGAAGCTCGACAAGCTCGACGACCGATACGGTGATCGAGTCATCGCGGCTCGTGCTGAGCTGTTCGATGGACTAGAGATCCAAGGCGTTCGCGAAGAGCATCAACCGGGTGATTCTGCCGGTAGCTGCGTGGAAGTCCGTAACGAAGCTCCGCAGAGCTACTCCGTTTACGTCCACTACAAGCCGGAAGGTGATCGTGGCGGCGTTGAATGCATCGGTGATTTCGGAGGCCATCCGAGAGCTGTTGCATACGCCCAAGAGCTATCCAAGCAATACGGATGGCCGGTCGCGGATTTCGTGCCCGAGGAAGCCCGGCTGCCTAGCAGGGCCTCTGGTTTTTCAGTGGGCCATCTCGCGGTGCGACCGATGTCCGGTCAGCGCCAAGTGTCAGCACAATTCTGATCGCAACGGGAGAGCTCGCATGAAAGCCAACGATCGAGTGGTATTCAACGCAGCCGTGATCCGCCGTTGTCGGCATGATCCCGACGTTGTCAACTTTGCCGGAGAAATTGATCGCCTCGAGGCGGCCGGCAAACTCGCTGTGATCAATGTCGATGGCGGGGGAAGCCGAACGGTTCCCGTAGCCAACCTGGCCAAGGTAACGCGACAGCACGGAATTGTCGATCCTACCAACTAGCAGCACACACGACGGCCGTCCACTTCCAAGTGGCGGCCGTTTTTCTTGGTCCCTGTGGGACATCTCCCTTCCGTATCGACATTCACTCAACCTGCGGGCGCATACGACTCCCGCAAGGGTCGTGGCGCTTGCTCATCAGGAGCAAAGAAATGGGAATTGCTGGCCAAACCATTGAGTTGTTTCGGCTCGAGGACCTGCTGATCTCGGTGGAAGAACGCATCGACATGGCCCTGGCCGCCGTTGTTGCGATGTTTGCAGGACATCACCCGGCTGTCATCGCCTTTAGTGGTGGCAAAGACAGCACTGTTGTCGCTGCACTTGTGCTGCATGGAGCGATCAAGGCAAAGTCTGCGGGATTTGATCCGCTCATCGTTGTCACCACTGGAGACACGATGGTCGAAAGCCCGGAGGTAACGTCGCACTACCGGGCAGAGATGGCCAAGATGCGTCGATTCGCCAAGGAGCATGGGATTCGCCTGTCCACGAAAGTCGTTCAACCTAACCTGTTGTCAACCTGGCAGTTGAAGGTGCTGACCGGCCGTGGGCTCCCGAGTTTTGCCGGGGCTCAAGGGGATTGCAGTCAGGATCTGAAGATCACCCCGCAACGGGTGTTTCGGCGCAGCCTGTTCCGGAAGTTGAAGGAGCAGAATCTACCTGCCCCAGTCACGTGTTTGGGGACTCGCTTTGAAGAAAGTGAACGACGTGCCTTGCACATGAAGGCAAGAGGGGAGAGAGCCGATGTACCAGTGAAGAACCGGGACGGCGATCTGGTGTTGAGCCCGATTGCGAACTGGTCGACCGATGACGTTTGGGAAGCCATCGCGCTTTATGGCGCTGGTCACTACCCATCGTTCTCGGACTTCGAGGAGACCAAGAGGATCTATGCACATTCGGCCGGTACTTCCTGCGCAGTTGTGGCTGATGCTATCTACGAGGGGGGCGAGAAGCGCCGGCAAGGGAAATGCGGAACGCGGACGGGGTGTTTCGTGTGCCAGATGAGCGAAGACAAGTCGCTGGAGAACATGGTCGCGTTCGATCCACGGTATGCGTATGCCAAGGGTTTGAACCGATTCAACCGGTTCATTCGAAACACGCGGTACGATTGGCGTTTGCGGCACTGGGTTGGCAGGACGATCAAGGCTGGCTACCTGAGTGTCCAGCCCGACACCTACCATCCCAAAATGCTCAGGGCGTTGACGAGGTTCATGCTCCAACTTGACTTTGACGAGGAGGTCCGAGCCACAGCGGCTGGTGAGGTGCCGAAGTTTAGGCTCCTGCCGCTGGATATGATGATCGCAGTGGACGCGATGCAGTCACTGAATGGCGTTGCAAAGCCCTTTGCCGTTTGGGCCGACTACCGCGACATCAGACAACTTGGCCGACGCTTTGACATCCCAGTGGTTCCGGAAGTCAAGAAGACGCCGATTCCCGACGCTCGGTTTCTGTACGTGGGCAAGGAATGGGACTCCACCGCGGAGAATTCAACCTGGACGGGCCTTCGCGACCCGCTCATTGAGTCGTTGACGGAAGGGGGTGGTTGCTCGCCCGAGCTTGTCGAGTTGAAGAACGGTCGGGTGGCTTGGGGCGTGGAAACTGAACGCACCTTCTCCATTGACCTTGAGAGCGCCATGATGATCGAGGAGTTCGAGATGGATCGTCTTCTTCAGATGCACGATACTGGTGTCATCGCCGGCGGGATCACGGCAGCTTATAAATGGTATTTTCACTACGGATGTCTGACCCTGTCCCACTCCCAGGGGGCCGAGCACGATGACGTTTGCCGGCGGACGGCCCATAAAGATCGATTGGGCTTGACGCTGGACTACGACATCGATCACCTGATCAGTCTTTCGGTCGGATTCGCTGACCTTCCCCCTGAGGCGCGAGCTGCTTGGGGAGCTAAAGCGACAACTGATTCGGCTCAGACAGACCTTCTCCTTGCTTAACCATACCCGGGACGCTGCTTTCGCAGTCTCCCGGGTTTTCCTTTTCCGCTTCCTCGTAGCCGTCCTCCTTCGTCAAGTCCTTGGCCGATCGGCCGCGAATCACCAGCCTGGCACTCTTCACGAGTCCGGGCTATGCTCGCCCCATCGCTGGACGCTCAGCTCACGGCGGCTGCAGATCTCCGTCGGCGGTTACTTACGGCTGTGCCTCATCACGATTTGCCAGTTCAACCCAAACAGTGAGGATGTACATCAAAATGACGGAAGCTCAGAAGCTCGAAAATCGCACGTACCAAACCGCTGAGGGACACCGGGTAGAAGTCTCGAATGTGGGGGAAGAGGTCGAATTCTTCCCGCAGGGAGGCGGACTCCACCAAAGAATGAAACGGACGGAATTTGATATGAAATTCGCACCGGCTCTGGAGCCGCAGCAGTTCGCACTGGTCAGTGTCACGGGCGACTGGTTCGACGATGGAGTATCACTGCCGGCATACAGCAATGGTCTTCGCTGGAATAGGTGGGTGATGCCGCACTTTACGCGTGAAGCTGCGATGCGTCTGACTACGTTGATGGACTCCGTGCGTTATGACGAAGCGCGGGACGCCTTTGTGGCGCGTGTGGATGGCGAAGATGACTACGTGTTCACGTCTGTCGTGATCCGAGTGAACGACAACGAAGAAGTCACCTACCCGATCGGGGCCGGTTGTTGGTGCTGGGAGAACGCTGAACCAGCCGCCGACTAGCGAGACTCAGTCGTAACGATTCATCCAGGAGCCCCGAAATTTCGGGGCTCTTTTCTATTGAACGGAGCAGGGCTACTGCTCAGGCCAAGGGCGAGACCGGGCCTGTGTCGTACTCATCTTACTCTTCTTGTGGCGAGTTCGACTCGGGAGCGACCACCTTCATGAAGATTCTCGTCGCCGTGTTCGCCAGAACAGCGCGAACGACAGCGGGATCGACAAAGCGCAGACCTGCAGTATCGGTTGCGGCCGTCAGGAACGCGACTTTTCGGACGATCGACTGACCGGTCTCAAGTTGGACCGCCTCGACTGCCGTGTCCCGATCGAGAAGCTGTCGCGCAACGAAATCGTATTGACGAAAGATCCGCAGGCTCCCCGCCCGAGCGACCAGAGCCGGGACAATAGCCTCTCTGGCATCCTGGGCGATTAGCATTGTCGTCGCGCATTCGTGAGGCATCAGTTCCGTGAGCATTTCCAGGAACCACGGATCTCGGGCGTACGCGTGAATCTCGTCGGCGACAAGGAGGATTTCGCGGAGGTCCGGTTTCTGGAATCCGAGTTGTTTGAGGGTGGCCGAGAAGCGTGGCTTGTTCGACGCAAGCCCATCCCAGGTCAACAAGAAGAGTTTCGAATAGCCTTTGCGGAGCCGGATCTGTCCATCTGGGAGCACGACGCATTCAGTTCCGCCTAGTGTCCTGACGAGAGCCTCATACTCGGCAAGCGGGGAGATGATCAGCACTGGCCGCTGCGCGGCAAGGGCCTCTACGATGCGTTGCTTCGCATAGATGCCCTTTCCCGAGCCCGTGCATCCTGCAATCAGCTCTGACTGGCGGACAACTGGCTCTAGGTTGGCCCGTGCTGCAAGTAGATTCCAGTTCGCCCGCGGGATACCTTCTTCGTAAGCGCGAAATTGACCCCACCTAGTATTTGCGGCTGAGAGTGGGCAGGCTTGCGTCCGCAACCACTATTTGCGGACGCAATCATGATGGAAGCCGAGTTTGACGTTCCGCCGCTGAGGGTGATCCGTATTCGCTCCAACGGAAAGCGGGACTTTGACCGAAGGGACAAGCGCCGACTGGTCGAGGCATGTCTGCGGCCTGGGGTATCGGTAGCCGGGATGGCTCTCAAGCTCGGCATCAATACGAACCAGTTGCGCAAGTGGATTCGGCTGCACCAGGTCGCAAATGAAGCCGCCGCGGCCACAGGGTCTACGTTGCCGGCGTTCGTGCCGGTCGTCGAGGTGAGCGACGTGATGCGTGTCACGGAACCGCCGGTGGTGCGTGGAAGTCCGCCGGCCGAGGCGCCTGCTCGCACGCAACCATCGCAACGCCCATCTCTGACACCAGCGCTACTGAGGGCGCGGCTACCCAACGGCGTGACGCTCGAACTTGAATGCGGCGGGCAGGACGTTACGCTTGTGAAGGCGATGATCGAAGCGTTGGGAGTGCGTTGATGTTCCGATTCGGCGCCGACGTGCAGGTCTACCTTCACCGCAATGCCGTGGATTTCCGCCTCGGGATCAATGGATTGGTTGCGCTGGTCGAGCAGTCGATGCAGCTTGATCCCTTTGCCCGCGCCGTCTATGCCTTCCATAACCGCCGGCGCAACCGCGTCAAGCTGTTGCTGTGGGACCGCAACGGGTTCTGGTTGCTGCTCAAGCGCCTGGAGGAAGACCGCTTCGCGTGGCCACGGCGTCAGCAAACAGTGATCGAGCTGACAACCGAGCAGTTGCACTGGCTGCTGGACGGTATCGATGTGGACGCCGTGCAGCGCCACCCGTCACGCCAATATCAGCACACGGCTTGATTGCTGTTCGGGGTGACGTATACCTATCTGCGTGGTAGCTGCGCTATCGTGTCCAGCATGAACGAACACGACTTCTCGGGATTGCCGCCGGCGGCCCAAGCCTATATCCGCGAGCTCGAAGCGCGGGCTGCCACTAACGCCCAGCACATCGCCGAGCTGACCGAGCGCATCAAGCTCCTCGAAGAGCAGTTCCGCCTCGCACAGTCCAAACGCTTCGCACCGAGCAGCGAGAAGCTCAAGGACCGCGTGTTCGATGAAGCCGAGCAGATGGCTGCCACGGCTCTGCCTGATGACGAGGATGACGCATTCGCGCTTCCGGACACGGGATTGCCGGAACCTGACAGGTCTGCAGGCCGAAAACGCGGCCGCAAGCCGCTACCGGCAGAGCTGCCGCGCCAGCGCATCGAGTACGACCTGACCGAAGACCAGAAGATCTGCCCATGCTGTCAGGGATCGATGCACCGCATGGGCGAGGAAGTCAGCGAGCAGTTGCACATCGAAGCAAAGGTCTCGGTACTGCAGCACGTACGCTTCAAATACGCGTGTCGGCACTGCGATCGCAATGCCGAGCGCACGCCGGTGTTGACCGCGCCGATGCCAGCCCAACCCCTGCCGGGCAGCAACGCAAGCCCGGCGATGCTGGCGACGGTGACCATCGGCAAATACGTTGACGGCACACCGCTGTACCGCATGGAAGATGCGCTGGGGCGCGCTGGGATTGCGGTTGGCCGTGGCACGCTGGCGAACTGGATCATTCGCCCTGCGCAATTGCACTACAGCCGTCTGTACGAGGCGCTACGCCGCACGCTGCTGTCGCAGCCACTGATCCATGCCGATGAGACGACGGTGCAGGTGCTCAAGGAGGAAGGCAAGGCCGCGCAGAGCAAATCGTATATGTGGGTGTATCGCAGCGCGGAGGATTGCGAGCATCCGGTGGTGCTATTCGACTACCGGCCGGGGCGCGGACAAGAGTATCCGCGGGCGTTCCTCGCCGGCTACGAGGGCATGCTGATGACCGATGGCTACAGTGCCTGGCGTACCCTCGAAGACGTCACGCACTTCGGCTGCCTGGCGCACTCAAGGAGGATGTTCGTTGATGCGCAAAAGGGTCAGAAGAAGCCCAGCGCTCGAGTGGGAAAGGCCCTCGAGTACTTCAAGGCCCTGTATCAGGTCGAAGCGCTCGCCAAGGAGGATCTGCCCAACGGCGAAACACGCGCCAACTACACGTACCGGCTGCGTCAGCAACACAGCGTACCGTTACTGAAAGCCTTCAAGGCGTGGCTGGATGAGCAGGCGCCGCAGGTACTGCCGGAAAGCCTGCTGGGCAAGGCCATCGCCTACGCGCGCAATCAGTGGGAATACCTGAGTCGATACGCTATCGATGGACGGGCGCCGGTGGACAACAACGCGGTGGAACGTGACATTCGGCCATTCTGCACAGGCCGAAAGGCGTGGCTCTTCGCAGACACCGTGGCCGGCGCCAAGGCAAGCGCCATGATCTATAGCCTGATGCTGACGTGCCGGGCCTGTGACGTCGAGCCATATGCCTATATGCTCCACGTGCTCACAGAGTTGCCACAGCGAACGCCAGACGCCGACATCAGCGACCTGTTGCCGTTCAACTTCGCCCCGCCGAAAGCCGCCCCGCCGCATCCTGCCTGAATACGCTCGTCGCACTCAAGGTGTGCCGAAACTGGCGCTTACCCTTCTTCGGCAGCGATGGCCACGAGACCTTCGCTTGTTGAGAGTTTGACGCCGAAAGTCTCGGTGAGATGCTTGACCAGGCGCGACGCACGCACCTTGTAGGCTTCAATGCCCATAAGTTACCTCTTGAACGGTTGGCCTTCGAGATCTCGCAATTGTCGACGCCAGTTCAAGGGAAGTAGGCATCAGAAGGGTGCTGCGCTGTTTTCACCATCCCTGATCACAGGGGCGAGCGGCGGGAGACAGTAAACCTTGTCGTTTGATGATAACAATACACGCGCAGTATGTCTACGTGATATTGGGTGTCCTTGTTCCTTCTGATACAGCGTGGTGTGAAACATCTCCTCTTCGCATGTTCAACTGACAGGAGATCTAACGTGAGGATTAGCCAGTATGGAAGTGTCGGCGAGATCGCCGAAGTTCGCGCGACTCGCACGCATGCCAATGGAAGGCAAGAGCGGTTTCTACTCTACATGGCGATCGCTCCCGACATGGTGATGTCCGGAGGCAGGCTTTATCCTGGTGCCGCCATGACTGCTCGGGGGGATCGCTTGAAACTGACCGATTTCGAGCGAGAATATCTCGAATACTGCTTGAACGAAGGCGGTGTGCTTTCGGCGACGACCGAGAAGGGGGCCGCGTCTGACCGTGAGCCGATCTTCGGCTTCGAGGTCGTAAGGGTGGGCTGTCGGGCGATTTCACATCACTCGAGTCCGGTTCGTCCTCAGCGAGGACCCCATTTTCCACGAGCTCGCCGCAAGCACTAGACTCCCAATGTCCTCAACCCTACTTCTCAGTAACTAAAACGGAGGGAACCATGTTCGAAAGCGCCGCGCAACCAGCAGATCAAATCCAACCTGGCCAACCGACTCCGGCCGACGGTGAGGATGACTTCCTTGCAGGCATCCAGCCACAAGAGAACGCCTGCCCGATCGACGGTAGCTGCGAGTCCTGCCAATAGGCTCGTATATCTACAAACCCAGACACCCCGCCAACTTCCGGCGGGGTTTTTCTTTGCCCCATCGCTTCATCTCTTCTGTGGCGCATACCCAGAGGCAAGGCGAATGCAAGTTGTCTCGCCATGGTCAACCTCAGGAGAGCGAACATGAACACCGATGTTATGGAAGCGTCAAAGTTTGTCGCGGCTAAGCTGCCTGTCGATCGCAGTCTCATCAATTCCTATCGATTGCTCAGCATGATCGAACTCGTAGAAGTGCTGCGCGCACCGGACGGTCAACGCACACTGTGGCAATTGCTTGTCGACGCCGGAGCGGACATTGATCACATCGTTTATCGCGATGTCGCCGACGATCGCCCCGGCGGGCGTGAACCGGCGCTCCAATTCCGAGTGGACACTTCGAAGCTGAAGGGCTTCCTGGTGATCGAGGACGCTCCGGTTGAGCGTGGATTCCGATTGCTGATCCAGGACGAGAAGGCCGCGGTGCTGAAGACGGCCGTAGCGTGCGTCTTCCTCAGGCACTTGCCGGAGAAGATCTCTTCGCTCATCGACGACGGAACACGACGTTGGAATGAGGCTGTTGGCCGCCTCATCATTAAGGAGTAACACACCCCCCATCAAGCTCATGAGGCTGATGGGGGTTTTTACTTTGTCGCGTGCTTTATCTCCCGACGTACAAACAACGTTAGGAGTCGACATGAATCCGGTCTTATCGCTTCATCGCCCCATCAACGGCCGTCTTGCTATCCGTCGTACCGGAGGAGACATGTTCGTGCTGGTGGGATTGTTGTATCTCCCTTCGGCCTTTCCAGTAGTGGAGGGAGCCGGCTATCTTGCCATGATCCACGGCACCGAACTGGAGATCGCGGATCAGCCGATCGACAGGGGCTTACCCGAGGACATCGAAGGATTCGGAATTGAAGCGGCGCTGCGGTCGAGTCTGTGGCCCGCCACGCAGGTTCCTGGAACCCTTATCGTTCGCTTCATCAAGGCTTTCGACGCTGCTAACGGCTGGGTGGTGTTCGGCCCGAGTCAAGTACCGCTGTTGCCGCCGTCGGCGTTCCACCGCGACCATGCGTGGCTCGATGTTCGCTCTGGCTCGCTCGCAGCGATTTCTGCTCCGGCCGAGGTCAACGGTTCCACGTGCTCACAGATCTTGTCCAACTTTGTGGTTTGGCCGGACTCGGATGGTGTGCTGTACAGCCTACCGACTACGGAATCCGCGTGGCGATCAGTCTATGTGCGGCATACAACACTCGTGGCTAGCCTTGGTGCCGGCGAGTTGTCGGAGCAACAATTCATCGATATGGTTCGAGGGGACGCTGAACTGTTCCACATCCGGTCCCTATCCATCGACCGTGATTACGCTCGCTACCTTGCGCGACTGCGAGATCTTGGGGGGATTCTGGAGATCGGGACCGGCAACGGCTGAAGAACACGAACGCCGTGAAAAGCTGGCGAGCCAGGCCATCACGGAAGCCCTCCTGGCCGCCTAGTGGACTAACCTACCACCCCCGCACGATCGCTGCGGGGGTTTTTCTTTGTTCCTGTGAGCCATCCCCCCTATGTAAGGCTTTCTGACTCAAGGAGATCAACATGAATCACCAGCTCGCGAAGTACGAGAACTGCCTGGATTGCCCAAATCATGAGGTCATCAATGACCCCGATCCGCACGACTCGTTCTGTGATGATGACAAAGCCATCGTCTGCAAGCTATTGCCGAACAATCGCCTCGACCTGAATTCGGGGTATTTGGCCGACAGGAATCCTCACAAGATCGTGGCGCCGAGCATTCGCCCGTACAACCTGCGGAAAGAGGGGGGTAGCCCGGTATGGTGCCCCTTGAAGCAAGGTCCCTCGTCGGAGAAAGCCTGACCCTGAACGTCCCCGTTCAGAAGGAGGGGAAGAACGCCGCCAGGCTAGAATTGGTACACAAGGAGCAATTCATGACGCAGTTCACAACGGCAGTTCAGATCGGCGATTTCCTGAAGTCCCAAGGACTCGATCAGGCATCTACGGGCGGGGGGTGCTCCGGATGGTTCCTGGAAATCCAAGGGCGGGACGGAGTTTGGCAGATCCTGATCACTGATTGGGATAGCGATACCGATCAGATTCAACTCGGGCGAAAGATTGGTATAGGGCTGTATCCACCAGGCGGTTTTGGCGGCCTCGAGGATAGGTTCGAGATCATCGAGAGCGCCGAGTTGCTTCCGGACGCTCTGGAGCGCTTCAGGAAAGCCGGCGAGGAGAAGTTTGGCGCCGGCCCGATCCGCAAACGCTGAAGGCTACTCTCACTTAACCTTCCACCCCCCCGGCATCCTGCCGGGGGTTTTTACCTTTTCCTGTGTGACATCTCCCGGGGCTACGTTCAACCCTCTCAGGAGATTCAAATGCATCAAAAAGTCATCGATTTTCAACTGGGCAAGTCCGGCCAAAACCTGCTGTGCAAGAAACTGATCGAGATCTCTGGTGTTCGCCTTCTGGTTGACATCAAAGTAGATTCTTCGGTTGAGGCTCAAAGCTGGGCGAAGATCAGTCGCTGGGATGGCCAGCAATGGCAACTCGTGTACTCGCTCAATTACACGGACATGCCGGTTGACTTCAAAGTCGCGTATCGAGCTGGTCCGCCGCAGGAGCTCGCGGTAGCCCCTTTGGTCGACCGTCTCGTTAAGGTGGCAAGGCAGATCGCCGTTCCCGGCGCCGGCCTGGCCGACTATCTGAACCAGGTTCTTGTCGTGCACGGCCTCACCGACGAAGAGAAGCGACATCTTGACAGTCCGGACCCAACGCCTTCACGCGCACGCCTGACCTTGAACAACGGCCAGAGCTTGCTCGTTGAGGGGCCATTCGAAATGGTAGGCGACCGCCTGAAGGTTTGGACGCCCATGGACAAGGAGACCTTTGCGCTGCTTCAACCCGGTTTGATCGCCAAGATCAGCTTCTCGGAATAGACTCGGCAACCTCCTTTTTACCCTGCGCCCCCGCCCCGGCACCATGCCGGGGTTTTCCATTTCTGTGTGTGCCATCTCCCGTAGCAAAGTCTATCAACCCAGGAGATCCACATGTCCTCACGTAAGTCTGCCGGCGAACTCTATGTCTATGAATTCAATGGATGCCGCCTCACTGATCGCTTGATTGATGGCCGGTGGGTCACTGTCAAGGTTGAACCGCTACCACACTAACCGATTCCCGAAGTGCCATGCACTCTGGTATCCAAGCCCCTCTTCGACGCTATGCGCGAAGAGGGTTTTTCGTTCTCAGAGACGCCAGAGCGGCCGTCTTAAGTATGCCTGTTTGGCATCACCTCCTGCCAGGCCTTCGCAAGGGCCTTTTCGTCAACTCAGGAGATCCCCATGCCCCATTTCGCCAAAACTGTCGATCGTCGTTCACGCCAAGCCCTGACCGCCTTCCTGGAAGGCCACTATCGCTACCACACAATGGGCAGCCATAACCGCAGCACTTCGTATGCTCACTGCATCAAGCTGAACCGTCTTGGGCTCTCCGGCGCCCAGTTGGATGCTGCTTATAACGTCCTGGGTGTCGATTTCTGGGAAGAAATCAACTCGCCGATCGATGACTTTACCTCAGACATGCAAGGCCGGTACACCATCGGGACGAACGGTCGCTCAGGCGGCTACTTGGTACTGTACGAGAGCCATTATGAATCGACGGAGCACAAGTCCTGGTGCCGTTCCTGCGGGCAACGCAACTTCAAGCGGGTTGCCAAGCCGATGGATGGTGCCGAGGCGGTGATCGGAGCTGAGATTCTTCGCAGCGGCGGTGCCTGGACCGATCAGGTGTATCTGAACCAGCCTAGCGTCCAGGCGGTCGTTCTGCCGGATGAAGAAAAGCTCGCGATGGTGCGGAAGCTGAGGCGAGAACTCAGCGAAGCCACACTTGGAAATCGTTGCGGCAAGTGCGGCGCGGAAGGTGAAGCCGGCCGTCTGAACTACGAGAGGTCACCTCGTAGTCTTGCGGTCTACTCCGGCCGCTCGATAGACCAGGATGTCGATTTTGCCGCCTGGTCGATGGAAGAACTACGCCGGCGTGTGGAGTTGGTATCGGCTTTCGATGCCACTTGCGACGCAATCCGTGACAACTTCATCGACCTGATTGGGGACTACGTTCCGGTTGAAAAGACAATCATGGTTCCCAAGACCATAACGGTGCTCGCACCACACGCCGCGGCATAACCCCTCCAGCCCACCTGACCGGAAACGTCAGGTGGGCTTTTTTCTGCACTTTTCGAAGCGCCCATCACGTGCCAAACACATAGGCGTAATTGCACGTTGACTTGTTGACGATACCTTTAGTATTATTGGCACGTGTTATGTATCAATCGACCGCAGCGGCGTATGGGTGAGGCCTTTCATTCGTCAGTACGGGTTTGCGGGCGTTTCAGGCCCGGCCTACGGCTAAACGACACGCGCCACAGATAGCAAAGACTCACCCGACCGATGAAAACAACTTTGATTGCAGCGTTGCTGTGCGCCTCTTTGGCCGCATGCTCGACGAACAGACTGATTGAGCCCCCCGCTCAGGGAGAACTGACCAAGATCAAGGTTCCGCAACCGGATCAAACGGTCGGATCGAGTGCGATTGACGAATTGCTGATCTCGGGGGCAGAGATTGTGCCGCCCAAAGCCTTGGTCGGAGAGAGCGCTGCGCTGCCTGACCTACCTGTTCCCCCTTTGTCGTTCTCAAACGCTCAGACCGTCGATGTGCTGAGCGCTGTCAGCGCCGCAACGAACATCCCGATGACGTTCGTCCAGGAGGACTCCAAGCTCAAGTCAAAGATGGTTTCCGTGAGGAATCTCAGTCGCCGCTTGCCTCAGCTTATGAAGGAGTTGAGCGAGACGATGGGGTTCTACTATTCCTTTGAGGATGGCGTCATCAAGGTCTCGTCGGACCAGCAATTCATCGTGCCGATCCCGCCAGTGAACGATCTGATGGAATCTCTTCCCATCATGGTTGGGCGCCTGGGGGCTACACAAGTGTTCTTGGACAAATCCTCCAGAACCATGACGTACATGGCCTCAAAGTCGGCCAACAAACGAATCGCTGCGTACCTGAAATACGTCCGCGACACCAAATCGCTGATCGTCTATGACATGTTTGTCTGGGAAGTGACACTGACCGACACTCACGCGATGGGGATCAAGTGGGATCAGTTCAAGATCGGCTTTGGACCGGTGAATGCAACTGCAGGCGGCAAGATCGGCTCCACCAATATTACCGGCGGATCGACGGGGCAAACCACCGGTGGCCTCGGTGCCAACATCGTCTACAACGGTGCCAACTTCTCGATGAACCTGCTGCTGAGTTTTTTGAACACACAGGGCACCGTATCCAGCATTTCCCAGCCGCGCCTGGCTTTGGTATCCGGGAGCACGGCGCAGTTCCAAGATGGGCAAAGCATCGAGTACGTGAAGCGGTTGGGTGCAGCGATCGGCAACGGCACAACGCTTTCCTCGTCCGAAACCGGCGTGATCTTCACGGGCCTAGATGTTGGTCTTGCCGGTGACGAGTCCGACGGCACGATTTTTACCGACGTTCAGGCCTCCATGGGCGAGCTCATTCGCTTTAACGACTTTCCGTCAGTGGACGGTACGGTCCAGAAGCTCCCTCAGCGCTCGATGCGGGAGATCCGAACGAAGGTCCGGGCTCGAAGCGGCGACACCATTCTGTTGGCAGGGATCAATTCCAACCGTTACAGCGGTGACCTGACCGGAGTCCCTGGATTGTCTAACACCAGTCTGTTGAACAGCATGGAGAAGGATTCGACTCGCCGAGAGCTGGTCATGGTTCTTCGCCCACGCGTTGTGCGGTTCAAGCATGCCGGGAACGGTGAATCCAACCCATCTTCCAACTGATCGCTGAGGCGACGATGAACAAACATTCCCTTTGCCTGGTGATTCTGGGGAGCTTCTGCGCATTGGCTCGCGCGGAACCCGCGCTAAACAGTGCTTTGCCTCCCGCCATTCCGTTTGAAGGCCAACAAGCCGCTGCTGCCGGTCCCGCTGTCTCTCCATTTCCTGTGCCTTCTGCCACCGGTCGTCAGGATGATCTGCTTGCTCCCAATGCGGGCGCCACAGGCGCCCCAAATGCGCCCGACCTTCGCGTGGTGCTGGCGATGGGAACTGTGGCGGTTGTGAAAGAAGCGGACCAGAGCGGCAAGATTCTGCGGACTACGACTCTGCATGACGGAGCCCGTTTTCTTTACCAGGGGCATGAGGCAAAAGTTGTGATCAAGGACGGCAGTTTGCGCCTCCTTGATGGTCGTCGGGTTCTGGCGTACGCGCAGGTGAACTCCATTGCCGAAATCCCGGAGAACCCAAACCTCAACAACCGCACGACCGCAGAGACGGCGCTGTCGGCAGGTCAGGGGGTCAAGGAACTCAAGGGCAACCAGTTTGGCTTTGCGTCGCTTCAGAACAGTGCCACCGGGAGTCAATCCGGCGGCGCCGCCGCCACTCCTCGTTGAGAAGCAAAAGGTAGATTTCGCTATGACCACAGGACTGGATGATGTCTGCGAAGCGCTTGTCGTAGCTGGCGACATTACGCCATCTCAGCGTGAAATGTGTCTAGAGGCCCACAGCAGGCTCTCGGACAGCGGGGTGAAGATTTCGCCTGAGGAAATCGTCGCGAGTTATGGGTTCGCCTCGCGCGCCGTAGTGGACGCTGCCGTCAACACCAAACTCGGCTCAGGTGACAAGAACTTCCTGGCCATCACGATACCAGGGTCAATGATGCGCCGACTCGGCGTCGTTCCCATCGGGCTGAAGGGAAAAGTCCTGCACCTCTCAGCACTGGGCAGCCTTGATAAGGAGGCGGAGGCAGAGATCATCCAAGAGGTGAGGTTGTCGGGACTTCAGGTGGACGAGATCATCAACGTTCCCCGGGACCGGTCCGTCATTCTGCGCTCCATCAATTCCGTGCAGGCTGTGGACAAAGCCCTGATTGTCCAAGACTTGAACACTTATGCGCGCGATATTCAGAACGGAAATCTGCTGGCGAAGATCGTCGAGAACCTGCTGATCAACGCCTTGCAGATGCGGGCTTCGGATATTCACATCACCGCGTCGAAGGAGCGTCTCGAGAACTGGATCAAGTACCGGATTGATTCGTCGGTGACACCGATGTTCCTCGTTGAACCGGAGGCTATGCGTGTGCTCGTTAGCCGCCTGAAGCAAGACGCGGGGATGGACTTCTCGAACACCCGTTCACCGCAAGATGGACGTTTCAGCTTCAGCACGATGAATAGCGTCGTCGACGTGCGGGTGGCCTCGCTCCCCGCGGATACTGACGAAGCACTGACCGTCCGCTTGCTCGACCCGAACCGAATCTTGCCGTTGCCGCAGCTCTTTGCTGGCCATGCGGAAATCGTGAGCCGTCTCGATGCGCTCGCGAACTCCATTACAAAGAATGGCGGAATTGTGCTCGTGACTGGGCCTACCGGCTCTGGGAAGTCCTCGACGCTCAACAGCTTTATCAGGTCTATCGATCGCGATCGCTATCGGGTGATAACGGCAGAAGATCCCATCGAGATTCGCGTTCCGCTGACGATTCACACCCAGATCAACGAAGAGGCCGGCTTCACTTTCGCAAAGGCGTTGCGTTCAATCGTCCGCCAAGATCCGGACGTGATCATGGTCGGCGAGATACGTGATACAGAGACCGCTGAGATCGGCATTCGAAGCGCGGAAACCGGCCATTTGCTGCTGGCTACGTTGCACACCGACAATGTCTCCGACTCGATCGCACGCCTGATCGGCATGCTGTCCGATTCGTATCGCCGAATCGGAGCCATGGCGGTTGCCAGCTTGCTTCGCGGCGTCCTGAATCAGCGACTGCTCCCACGTCTCTGCGTGTGTGCTCGGCCAGTCCCCTTTGAGGAGACAGCTCTCAGTCAGTTTGCGATGGCCAAGGAGAGGATCTCCGGCACCGTAATGCAACGATGCGGTTGCTCGCGCTGTGGGCATACCGGACTGTATGGACGTGTTCCCCTGATCGAGGCGGCATTTTGGCCGGCTTCCGACGAAATCCGTCGCGAGATGGTCCGAATATTCCTCTCCGACGAGCCGGTGAGTTCGATCCTTCAGTTGGAGGGGGTGTTCTATCAGGGCAGGGAAGATTCCCTCTGGATGCTGGTGCAAGAGGGGTTGATTGATCCCCAGATGGCATTCGATGTCCTGGGAGGCAGCCCCCATGAGTGAGATTTTTGCGGTTCGCGGAATTCTCCCCAGTGGCGACTTGACCACGCGCGAATACTTTGCCGGCTCGCATCGCGAGGCACGTCGCGAAGCCCTTCTTGGCGGGATGAGTGCGGTCTATGACATTCGGCACATCAAAGAAGGGATTTGGAGCTACGAATACCTTGGTCGTGACTATCGCCTGAAGCTTCTCAATGCTCTTAGATTTCAGGTGGATGCAGGCGTGCCAATTGCGCAGGCCATCCAGGCTATCGTCGAAGGCGAAACCAAGCCCCTGCGACGGGCGAGGCTGGCGAGAACACTGATTGTCATTCGAAGAGGAGGCACGCTCGCGGACGCGCTTGACGCCGTAGGGCTGTTCGACGAGCACGTGATTGCCCTGATTCGTGCTGGTGAAAAAACTGGCTTGCGCCATGGTGTACGCGCAGCGATCCAGCACGAAGAAGCCAAGCGCAGCGCTTGGAGGCAGGTCCTCTCGGCCTTGGGCGTACTCAGCCTGGAGCTCAGTACAGCTCTCTCTGTGCCTTGGACCCTGCATTTCTTTGCGATTGGGTTCATCCGCAATAGCCTCAACACCACGGCCGACAAACTGCGGCTGAAATCCTTCCTGTCGGAGCTCGACACGATTGCCACCGTCAACCTGGTCTGGATGGTCATGACGTATGGGCTTGCAGCACTGTTGAGCGCCTGGGCCTTGGCATTCATGGTGTCGCCTGCCGTTCGGGAGCGATCGTGGCCGTATCTACGCCGATTCCCCTTGCTCGGTGCGTACCTGCGTCAGGCTTCAATGGCTAACTCGACGCGCATTGTTTCAGCAATGCTCATGACGGGAGTACGACTTGGCGAATCGGTTGACGCTATGGGCAGAACAGTGACCCACGGGGAAGTGAAACGATTCTGGAGTTCAGTGGCGACCAATCTGCGCAACGGTCATGACTCCGTCCGAGCTTTCCGGCATGAAATGCTAACCGCGTCAGAGTCGCTCGCTATTGCGGCCCATCAGAACTCAAACCAGCTTGGAGAGATCCTGGGAGCCATCGCCGATGAGCGTGAGTACAGGCGCAAGGAGTTGGCCAAGGGACTGATGGTGATGTCGGTTGGCGTGATGATCACCTATATGGCCATTTCGATGGCACTGGCACTGTGGGCTTACAAGCTCTATGACGCTGGGGCCACGTTCAATCTTGAGTCATTGCAGAACCTGATGTGAGTGCATCCATGAAGCAAGCCAGCACCGTTTTCACCCCGGCAAGTATCGTTTTGGGGCGAGTACCGATCAAGGGGGACGCGGACGTTCGTCTGATCGCATTCCACTCGGCGGCCTCAGCACTGGACGATGAGCGGATTCAACTCATCGCAGTGAGGCACGGCGATAGCGTGTACTACTTGGCGGCACCGTCGTCAGACTTCGCGTGTGTTTCGTTCCCTGCTGCTACACCCCTGGCTCAAGCACTTCCCGGGTGGCCTGGGCATAGGGGGACCGGTTACTACTGGGCAAACCTGCGCAATGGGCTAGTTGCTGTCGTCTCGGTCAACGATGATGGTGATGTTGAAGTCTTCACGGGACTGCGTGATGACGCTATGAGGTTTGCCAGCGACGGCCGTCCGCAATTCTGGCCGGACGAGGTCGCGGAATGGTCAGGCGTTACCCGCGAGGCTCAGCGACACATGAGATCCATCGGACGATGGATCACGGCCGCCTCCTTCTCAGTCAGTGCCTGTCTGCTGCTTGGCTCATCGATCGCCATGGCGATCTCCACCCATCAGAACAAAGCCAGTGAGACAGCGAGGGAGCTCTATTTATCTTCAGCCGAGCACGCAGCACAGACCGTACAGATCAACCAGGCTGACAACCGTGTTTGGCAGCAATTTGTCAACTTCGCGCGGTCCGTAGTTGAACGGCAAGGTCGAGCGATGAAGTATTCGGACGATGGTGACAATGTGTCGTATGAGGTGATGCTGCCCGTTTGGACAACCGACTTCAAGCCATTTGTCGGAGCAACGAAGAAGGAAATGGACAAGCTGTACCTGACCCTCTCGAAAGGCGACCTGAAATGAAACTTCGACTCAATCGCTTTAGGAATGTCGCTGCACCGATGTACCTCGTAGTGCCGGCGGTGTCTCTTCTCCTGATGGCCATTTCTGCGTCCGTCTTTGCCTTCTCGATGCTTCATCTACGGAATGCGAACTACGGTGCGGATTTCTGGCGAGCTCAGGTTCCAACGGTCACGGTGACGAAGAGCCCTTTGAACGAAGCTGCGTATAGGGGATTTGTGCAGGAAACCGTGAAGCGATCAAACGTCTCTATGGAAGCGCGTATCGACCGGATTGTCATCCGCGGCACGGCGCTCTCCGATCTGCAGTCATGGAAGGATGCTGTTATGGATTTGATGATTCTTCACCCTGAGTTGTCTGTCAGGAATGTGTGCGCCGGCGCTTCGGTGTGTCAGGGCGCAGCTCTCGTTGCAGAGTTGTCGGGAGTTCGAACAGTTGTTGTTGTGGCTCGGTAACGAGCATAGAGGTTTCCCAACGCAGGTGCCGCTTCATGAAGGAGATTTCGGCAAGGGAGTGATTTTTCACTTAGGCACCCCGCCTTGCATTGCAAGGCTGCCGATATTACACACGATGAAATTCAGAAAGCCAGTGTTTTACAAGGGGAAGAGCAAGCAGAAGGGCATTGCAGTTCTGCCGCTGCTCTTGATGGCTGTGATCATCGGTGGCGCATTGGTCGCGTGGGCGGCAACCAGCCGTTCGAATACCAGTGCTGCAACTGACGGCAACAACAAGGTCATGGCTTCGTCGATCATCGACCAAGCGAAGTCCCAGGAGCAGACTTTCACCAACCTGGTGACAAACGGTATTACTCCCGCGACCGTCACGTATGACACGACAACCGGGAAGGGCATCTTCGATCCGAATGTCGGCATTATCAAACCGATCCCGGGCGGCAACTCGATGCAGACCCCGCTCGGTGCGACTGAAGGGTTCTGGACCTACAACACGGCCTTCAAGGGCAATGGGATCGGCACCCAGGCTGGCGTCGACTACATCGTGACCCTGGCTGGTCTGAAAAACGGTGTCTGCTCGAAGGTGAACGATGTGCTCTACGCATTGGGCAACGTCGCCCCGCCGACCGTAGCACTGGCCGAGTCGGCTTTCGTTGGCGGTGCGACCAATGCTGTGCCGGTATCGACTTCCTCGGGTGCCGACCTTTCGGGCACCGCAGCGGTGCTCAACTGGCCTGCTGGCTGCGTGCAGACATCGGACGGCAAGTACGTCTACTTCCACGTTGTCAACGCCTCCTAAGCCTAGAGGCTGCTTCGGACAATCGCCCAGGCGGTTGTCTCAAGCCTTCCTCTGCCAGGACAGCTTGAGACAGCCGCCTTCATTATGGAGACCATGATGCATAGAACACCCACTCGGCGCCATCAGCGCGGCTTCGCCGTACTTGCCGCAGTCATCATGTCAGTCGTGCTTGTCGCCGCGTTGACCCAGTTTGTGGCCATGTCCGACACGATGGGGTTACGCAACCAGTCCTATGCGGATGCCGGTTCTCAGGTGGCAATTCAAGCAAACTTGATTCGAGCACGCATCCTCTTATGTGGCTCTGACTATCCCGATGGCAATAATGGTACCCCTTACCGTCCGGCGCTTCCTGGTGGCTCTGTCGCTCTTTTCGTATCCACGCTGGTGTGCCCCGGTACGGCGCAGAACCTCTGGACTGGAACGGATGGGGTCACTTACCCGCCAACGCCGAAGTTCATGACGAGGAACTGGCAGTATGTCAATGACGCAACCAGTGCCCGTCTGATGATCGTCGGCGACGGTAATGCCTTGGCGCAAGCTGCCACGCGTTTGGGCACTGATGCTACCGTCAGTGGCAGCATTCTGACCTTCAAGGTGAGCAATTGATGCGAAGCTCCCAGCGCGGGTCAGTGCTGCCGTACTTCCTCTTTCTCACGGCCGCAGCCTCGGTGGCCGGCGCTGTGGCGCTCACGAGCATATCGTCTATCTCGCGCTCCAGCGGAAATTCTCGCGTAGCTACATCCACCATGCGTGCCATCAACTTGATGGCCGATACTGCTATCAGTCTGGGCTATAGCGAAGGTTTTGACGGTAGACCGACGCTCCCCGGTTCATTGGTCTACACGGTTGGAACGGGTGCGCCTGCGGGCGGGACGCTAGTGCCGGCGGGCCTCGTGACAAATGGAAAGGATGGTTGGGGCAGTAGCCTTGGGTTCTGCAACTACTCGAGCTCGAACTGGAACGGATGGAGTACTCCGCTGTTTGCCATTTTGTCCCCCGGGACGGACCAGGCATACCAAACGAGTTGTAACGACGCTTTTTCAGGATTGCGCAATGGGGATGACCTTGTTCGCATAGTCACCGCCGCAGATTGGCGAGCGTCGGCTGCGAAAGGCAAGACCGATGGCTACAAGCCTCCGCTCAATCTGCTTTCTGACCTTAACACCGTGACCCCAAGTTCAAAGGGGGAGGTCCGGCTGGTGCTTGAGACGAAGGAGGTCTATATCAATCCGCTGGGTCTCCCCGGCAGCGGTAATTGGCAGTTGATTTCGGGTGCCATCTCTGGTGGCTCCAGCGGGAAGTTTGTCAAGCGCGATGGACGTGGCATGCGCAAATGGTCCGATGGCGGTATCGCGGCATCGTGCCAGGGCTATCTCCAGGGTGGGAGTGGTTATGCCTACACCGGAGACATAGGCGACGGCCTGTACTGGATCAACCCCGCCGGCACGCCATATGGCGTGTACTGCGACATGACCACTGAGATGGGCGGGCACACGTTCTACACAGACCTGGTTGCGTACTGGCCGATGGACGAGGCTTTCGGAAACTACGCCTACGACTTGTTGGGTACACATGATTTTTCACTGAATTCAACACCAACCACCGGCATCATTTCACCCATTGGCAAACAGATCACGGGCCGCAACCCCGTATCCATTCCTGAGATCGTCGCCGCTAACCCGAACCAGGTGACGATTTCTGCTTGGCTCGATAACGGTACCTTCACAGCCGCGCAAATGCCGTTTGGGTTTTACCAATGGGACGTTGAAACCGCATCTAATGGCGTTGGATTTAATACCGGGAACTCGGAGATTTATGGTGCCACCAGATCGACCGGTCGTCATCACTATGTTTTTGTGTTCGATCGCCGTCCCTCGACTGTTTCAAATTTTGCGATGGACGAGCGGATCTACATTGACGGCGTTCGCCAACCACTTGCCCTTCTCTACGGGACGCAACCCTACGCACCCTCCCGCGTTTGGAGCAGTGTCCTGAATTTCGGCGGGTGGGGTGGAAATGACGATACTCAATACTGGGTTTCCAACAGCATCTATGATGATGTTGCCATCTGGAAACGAGCACTAACTGACTCAGAAGTATCGGTTCTCTATAACTCGCGCATGTCATTCGGCGGGATGCTGACAAAGCAGGCGGGGTTCGTCAAAACAAGCGGAGTATGGGCTGGGTACGATGGTGGCGCTCTTGCGAGTTGCCAGGCTTACCAATTAGCCGGTGCGCGGGAGAATGGCCTGTACCTCATCAACCCTAGTGCTCCGTACACCGTGTTCTGTGACCAAACCACAGATGGCGGCGGATGGACGCTTGTGATGAAGCAGGCCGCCGGCGACGGCGCAACGCTTCAGGGGGATACCGTCTATTGGTCGATGGGTACGACGCTTAACGACACCGCGGCCTACCAGAACCTCAATGATGGAAACTTCGTGTCGCGAGCCTTTGCCACGATGACGGCTAGCGCGTATCGCCTGCAAGCCAGCAACGAGGCAACGCGGCAGTTCTACAATCGCTCGTCGTCCACGCCCCAGGTTGCCTTTAGCGATAGTGCGCGCACCAGTTACGCCGACCCCTATGGCTTTCCAGGTACGGTCGTCAACTGGTTCATCCGCACGACCACCTATCCGAACGGGCAAGCCATCACCGCGGCTCGGTTTGGCTTCAATTTCACGGAGAATTTGATGTGTGGTGCGCGTTGGGGGTGGGCTGCCAATCAGGACCTCCAAGGGTCCGGCAATGATGCTACTCACGATTCCTGCGGAGGATTGGGTGCTTACGGATCGCAGTACGGCATGGGCGGGATGAACTACAACAAGGGCGCTTGGCAGCCCGCCACTTTGTACCTGTGGGCCAGATGAAAGTGAACATCAAGAAATCTCAAGGTGGCTATGCGGTGGTGCCGTTGGTGCTCGCGACGGTTGCAGCCATCGCAGCTACCGTGGCGATGTCCACGTCTGTCGTCAAGACACTGGTGATGAGCCAGAGCACGGCAAAGGCGCGAACGCTGACGGAAACCGCACTGGCGGCTGCTGCCACACAGTTGGGCGCCATGGCGGCATTTTCCGATAACAATGTGGCGCTGCTGCCGACGGTGCAAAACGCCGCGTTTGCGCCGTCTGGTGGCGGCCAGTTGCCGGCGGGGTTGAACGTGCCCACCCTCGATGGCTGGGGTAACCCGATAGGTTACTGCCTTGTGTCGGGCGTCAGTCCCTCGGATGCCACGGCAGCCCTGGTTTCTGCAAGCAAGGACATGGTATTCCAGACCCCGTGCAACCTCGCTGTGGCAGGGCAAGCACTAGGGGATGACACCGTGCGCGTCATTAACAGCGCGAGCCTGCTCAAGGGCCGTACGGGCTCGATGCACCACGGCCGCCCCCTCCCAAACTTGTCGGCATTGAATGCCCTACAGTACATCACAGTTGGCGAGATTCGCCCTGTGATGGACGATGGCTCCGGTAAGGCGGCTCTGTTCTTCAATCCCACCGGACAAGCCGGGAAGTGGGTTGCATTGCAATCTCAGGGCTCGCAGATGTCCCCACTGCTCAAGGGCCTTGTTGGCTATTGGCCTATGGACGAAGTCTCCGGCGTTACGGCCTTTGACGCTGTGGGTAGTCATGACCTCACCTTCTCAAGTGGCGTAGCGGCGCCCGGAGTGTTTTCCAATGGTCGTTTGATTAGTGGCTCAGCCTCCGTACCCTTGGCCGACATTCAAGCCTCTGGCTCGCCGCAGGCCACGATCGCTATGTGGCTGGACAGTGCGACGTATGGCTCCTATCCGATGCTTTGGTCGTTTGACACGTATGATATTTACTACAACAAGGACTACGGTTACATCGGTTTCAATACCGTGAATGGGGAGGTGCGCGGTGTTCCCGTGCCGACTACCGGTAAGCATCTGTTTGTGTTCGTCATGGACACGCGGACGAATGGCGGTGACAACTTTGCTCCCGACGAGCGCATTTACATTGATGGCGTCAAGCAGACGTTGAGCTTGGCTGGTCTTCAACCGGTTCCGAGCAACCGTACCTTTGGCAACACGCTATGGATGGGCGGGAACAGCGCGTCCCCTTCGGCTCAGCAACTCTCCAACACGTTCTATGACGACTTTGCTGCCTGGAAGCGTGCGCTTACCGATGACGAAGTTGCCCAGTTGATGCAGTCTGGCCGGAGCTTAGGCGAGTTGATGACCATTCAGGCGGGCTTCGTACAACGAGGCGGTGCCTGGCAGCCGATGGCAGAGAAGCCCTATCCGATGTGCCTCGATTATCGGAACAAGGGGGCAATGGCCGATGGTGTCTACCTAATTTCGCCTCCTGGCTCCGCAGCACCTTTCCAGGTTCGTTGTGATATGAGCCGCGACGGTGGCGGCTGGACCGTTTTCCAGCGTCGCTATTCGGGCGGCATCGATTTCTATCGCCCATGGTCTGACTACGTGGCTGGGTTCGGTGCCCTCACCGGAGAATTCTGGCTGGGTCTAGACAAGCTGAACCTTCTGACCAGCTCGCCCCGTTCGTTGCGAGTCGACCTGGGGCGCTATAACTCACAGGTCGCCTATGCCAAATATACAACGTTCTCCGTAGGATCTGCTGCGACCAATTACTTGCTGAGCGTATCGGGGTTCAGCGGCGGTCTCGCGGGGGACTCGATGACCGTCAATGGAATGCCGTTCTCTACATATGACGCCGATCACGACTCCTGGTCGGGAAACTGCGCCGCAACGTTTCACGGTGCCTGGTGGTACGGCGCATGCCATGGTTCCAACTTGAATGGTGGTTGGCTGAACGGTCCTCATTCCAGCTATGCCGATGGGGTCGAGTGGAGTTTGTGGACAGGGCAATACGAGTCGCTCACCTACACCGAAATGAAAGTAAGGTGAGCCATGAAACGACATAATCAACGCGGCGTTGCGCTGATCCATGCACTGCTAATTCTTGGCGCGGCCAGCGCACTCACCTTTGCGATTGCCGGCAGCGTCCTTCAACAAAGTCGAAGTGAACGCATTGCGGTCAGTCGCGCGACCCTGGACAAGTCGGCGGTCAAATTGGCCGGACTTGTCGATAGCACAGGGACCAATCCTCTTGCACCGCCGGCAGTGGCGGGTAGTGTCGTCCCATCCGGTGGAGGCCTAATGCCTACTGCTGTAACCCCTCAGGTCGATGCATTTGGGACTCCACTTGGCTATTGCGTGGGAACGCCTGTCGTTGCCACTGACGCAGTCTTCGCCGTCATCAGCGCTGGAGGGAGCAAGACGTTCGACACGAGTTGCGCGCAAGCACTGGCAGGAACACGAATTGGCGATGACTTGATATTCCGCGTCAACGTTTCCCAACTTTACGGCGGCTTCTCAGGCGTGAGTTACCACGGTGCCACGGTGGCCAAAGAGGGCCATCTCGGGAGTATCCTGAACCCTCGCTCGGGTGAAATTCGGGCAGTTGTCGAGACCGGCGCTATCTACACGAATGCGAGCGGCAGGGTGGGGGACTGGACAGCGCTCACCGGCGGAGCGGCGGTGGTTGGCCTCGTGCAAAGCTCCGATGGCGTTCGGCGCTGGGCGGATGGCAGCTACGCGGCCACATGCCAGGCTTACCGCTATCCGAGCGGACTGAAGGTGTACCGCAATGCGGTTGGGGATGGAGTATATCGATTGCAGCCGGGCGGAGTCGGCACCTCCACCGCGGATGTCTATTGCGACCAGTCGACAGACGGCGGCGGTTGGACATTGGTTTTCGCGGGAGACAACAACTCGGGGGGCCATGACCTAACCATTGCGTCCGTGACCGCGGGTATGGCGCTTCCGACATACTCTAGCAGTCCTTCCACTCGGCCGGTATTGCCAACGGGGTTGACTAACAACTTCGGTCAGGCGCTGTTCAAGGGAGGTAACTCAACGTGGCAGTCTCTATACGGGGCCTGGGTTCGCTTTTCGATGCTCACGGCTAGTGCTGGCATGGTGTCGACAACGTTTTCGGGAGTCGCTAGTGCCGCGGGACGTACATCCTTGTGGAGCAGGAACATTGGGTGGGGGCTGGCGTCCGCTGATCCTTCTGATCCTACAAGTACGCTGACACTTTGGGATGCGGGTGGCGTTAGTCCGAACTGCGGAGGGAACGGCGTTCCTGGCCCCAAGAACTGTCCGTCTTTTACCTCGGGATTTTCTTCGTACGCCTATCATTACGACGCGACGACATATCGGGAGCTGTATGTCCGGTAGCCAGCCGAGCTCCAGCGTGTCGCCGTGCTTGGCTTGTGGCTTGACGAAGTCCCCAGCCTGCTGGGGACCCATGAAGATCGCGGATTTGTCCGTGCGCTGAATCAGCCGGATCGATTTCTTGTGGAAGTGTCGGTGAGGTCGCCGGCGCATCTCGCGCAGTTAACAGTCAAAGACTGCGAGTCCTCTCAGGGCGAGGACTCTGGCCCTTTTCAGTGTTTCTTGTTTCTCAGCTTTCTTTAGTTCCTCATGAACAAATGCGGTCGGGAGCTGCTATCCTGACCCTGTATGCAGTTAACAGTCAGGTGGGACTGAAACTGACCACCCGCGCTCTGATCACGACGGTGGGACTCATGACCAATAAAGATCTCTTCAAAGCCGGGCCAGCAGGTTGGGAGGCCGATCCGCAGACATCCTTCGATACCTGGCTCAGCCAGCAGAAGGGCCGTGGTGGCGCTCCTGCAATGCGCATTTCCTCGGCGGAGGTGTATCGCGCTCAGTGGGGCAAGTTTCTAGACTACCTCCAGACTCGTGGTGTCGAGCTCACCCGAGTTACGGACGTGCATATCAGCGAGTTCCTCAGCAGCCTCCATTCAGAGAATAGAAGTCAGCGAGACCGATATAGAAAACTGATTGAGCGCGTTTTCGCCGATCTGTATCGCTCCAAGGCCCCACGGGGGTACGTGAACCCCGCGGGGGTCGCACAGAAGGAGCAGGGGGCCGCCTGGAAGGCTGTAGCAGGAAACCTGCCGACGAGCTTCCTGACCCTGGCCGAGAGGAGAACGCTGGTTGAGCACCTCCTGTCGCCTGTGGTATGGCAAAAGTCCGAGGAACACTGGCGCCAACTGCGCGATCGCGCCATGGTCGCAACCTTCCTTGGGGCCGGGCTCAAGGTCTCGGAGGCCCTGCGCCTGACTGTTAACTGCGTGGCCCTGCACGGCGAGCCATGGATCAAGCTCCGGCGGCCGGATTCCCAATTCTCACACCGGACACAACCGACCCCCTTCGCCCGTGACCTGCTAGCCCGCTGGCTGGCCGAACGGGCGACCTCCGGCTGTCGTGGTGACCTGGTGTTTCCGGCCGGTGTCCATGGGGGGGCAATGCACTCGGTCACTGCCTTGCGCGCGGCCGACGCCATCGTCGACGCGTCCGGGGTGTCTGAAAATCGATTGGAGCGGGCAAGCCCTCAAACCATGCGCAACAGTTTCGCCGCGGGGATGTTCGAGGCAGGCGAGAGCCCGAAATCCGTCGGCGAGTCCTTGGGGTTTGCGGTCGTGCTCACTGCAGAGCGCCTGAAGGCATCATGGCAAAGCTGGCAGACGTTTCAAAACTGATCGGCCCATTTACCTGGCCGTCGATCGGCCTCCTGAGACCCCCTGAAAACCAAAAGGCCCGCCGTTTTACGGGCGGGCCTCGTGGTCGCAAGTTCAACCTTTCGGTTGTTTCCCAACTTCAGGAGATCCATCGGGATTCGGTGGCAGCGATCTCGCGCTGCCATGTCGCAATTTAACCAAAGCCTGGCCTCGCAGGCAAGCACAAATACCCCGGGGTAGAGTAGAGGGGAGCGATACAGACAGTATCCACATAAATCTATAAGCGTAACGCCGGATGTCGAGCAGCTTTCGACATATCCCTTATGCCAAGACTACCCGCACTGCGGTCCCTCCCTCATCGGAGTGAACCGGACATCCACGTCCGATCTCGTAAGCTGGTGACTTCGCCAGATCGACAAACTTCACGAGAGCGCCCTCTGGTCGCTCTCGTTTTTTCAACCTCTGATTACGCGTACTCTTTATGTATCTTATCGATACTGCTAAAATCGAGGACGATGAAGCCTCAGAAAAGCACCCCTCTTCAGCGAAGATACTACTGGGCAGTCGTACGGCACATAGCCTGTACCTGCATGCCTTTGATCACTTCGTCGGTCGCAGAGAAGACGCTCCACAACGAATTCAAGGAGCGCATCCTGGGGCTCGAGGAGGTGCGCCTTTCCTCCGGCGAGCTCAGACTTGAGCCGATCAGCACGACCTCCCTCGACCGTGACGAGTTCTCTCAGTACATCGAGGCCGTCATCGCCATCGCCGTGAAGGCCGGTGTCCACTTTCCGGACAACATTGAAGACTTCCTCGAGGTTTCCCCCAAGGTCATCACCGAATTCCTCCCTCTGCCGTCTACGGAGCCTGTCTCATGCGCCTGATCCTCATGCTGCTCGTCGCCGCGGGCGGATACCACTATGTCTCCAAGTCCGTCGACGAACGCCCTGCAGCCCAACCACCGCAGGCCCCCGCTGCACCTTCCGACAACTCGCTCATGTCCTGGTTCGACGCCGCAATCTCTCTTCTGAACGGTGCCAAGGCACAGGCTAGCGCGACTGTCGACGACGCGACTATGGCGCTGCCACGGGACGCGCACGCTAAGCTCTCGACCGTGACGCGTAGCGTTTCCGACAACCTGCCGTTCGGCGGCCCGGGATGCGGCGAACCCGATCGGTTCGGGAACCTGAAATACTGCTTCCACGACGACAAGCGCTAGCGAGTGAGTTCCTGGCGGCAAGGTATCGGTAGGTGATGCAGGTCAAAAGCGCACCGTTCAAGAGGGCTAGGCTCGAACGATGGGGATGGACTCCCAACGGGTTGTATACGGTTGCGTCAAGCGCTCCTGTTTCATCGACCACGCCTGCTTTGTGCCGGCGCCGGCCAGCTTTACGGCGCCCCGGCCGAATCTCAGGTTGAGATCGTCCATCGCCTTCATCAGACGCTCGCCTTTATCCTCGTTGCCTCCAAGGGCAGAGGAGGGGCCAAACAACTCCAGTTGCTCGACGTGCTCTGGCCTCAGATCCAAGAGCATCACGCCGGCCTTGGCGTAGCGATAATCGGGACGGAAGATACCCCGCAATCCTCTAAGCGCCGCGGCGGCGAGGGTTTTGGTGTCGGCGCTGGGGGTGACCAGTTGGACGACCGTTGCGGCAGAGTATGGCCGGTCCTTCGCCCTAAACGGACTGGTGCGAATGAACACCTGGATTGCGCCAGCTCGTGACGCTTGGGCTCTCAACTTGGCTGCTGAGCGAGTCGTGAATTCGACGATCGACTCACGCATCTCTTCCAGCGAGGTGACCGGCTGACCGAACGATCTGGATGTCACGATCTGTTTTCGCCGGCGCGTATCAGCTTCCAGCTCGATGCATGGAATCCCGCGCAACTCTTGAATCGTGCGGGAAAGAACGACGGAAAATTGCCGGCCGAGGACAACTGGATCGGCGCGTGCCAGATCCAATGCCGTTTCGATCCCGATTGCTTTCAGTTGTGGCGCCAGGCGTCGACCAACTCCCCAGACATCGCCAACCTCGATTTCTCGCATGAGCGTCGCGAGTGCCCCACGCGGCATCACTGTCAAGTCGCAGACTCCGTTCCAATGCGGCCGAGCCTTGGCGACCGCGTTGGCGAGCTTGGCCCGCGTCAGCGTATCGGCAATTCCAACGCAGGTTGGGAGTCCCACGTGCTGTAGCACGCGCGACCGGATCTCCTGACCGTATGCCGTCAAGTCGCGCTTGAAGCCGCTCAGACCCAGGAAACACTCATCGATCGAGTAGATGTACTGTTCTGGGCTGAATTGGGCGATCACACTCATCATCCTGGCGGACATGTCGCCGTACAACTCAAAGTTCGCGCTCAGTGCGACGAGTCCCGCCGATTCTTCCAGGTGACGGATCTGGAACCACGGCTGCCCCATCTTGATGCCCAGCGCCTTCGCTTCTGCCGTACGTGAAATTACGCAGCCATCGTTGTTACTGAGGCTAACGAGAGGCCGCCCCTCCAGCGAGGGGCGGAATACCCGCTCACACGAGCAATACATGCAGTTCGCGTCGATCAACGCGATCGGCCCGGATACGATCACAGTAGGCTCTTGATGCAGTGCGTCACGACCCCCCAGATCACAAGCTCACTCGCCTCGCGCATGCGAATATCAGGGTAAGTGGGATTAGCGGCTTGCAGCTTGACGATCCCATTCTTCCGATACAGACGCTTCACGGTCAACTCTCCGTCCAGGATCGCGACGACAACTTGCCCGTGCTCTGGTGTGAGGGCGCGGTCGACCACAAGCCTGTCGCCATCGCAAATGCCCGCCAAACTCATGCTGTCCCCGCGCACCCAAACGAAGAACGTGGCGTCGGGGTGCCTGATCAGGACCTCATTCAGGTCAATGCGCTTGACGCCCAGGTCTTCGGCCGGCGAGGGGAACCCGGCCGGCACGCGAAACGATATCTCAGTGACGCTTGCCGAGCCTGCCGCGGCGACCTGGCGGACTTCAAGGGAGGGGGTGACTTCTAACATACCTGCATAGCTCTTTTTGCACTGTATATACGTACAGTATTCTAGCGTCAAATCAGCCCTTGTCCGTTTCGAAAACAAAGAAGTGTCGCATTAGGCACCTACCGATTCCGCGGCAAAGGAAAAAGCCACCAGGGATGCCCCGGTGGCTTTTGACTTACTGAATAGGCCTCACCGCTTCTTCGTGCAGGTAGAGGCTCATGACGAGCAGCAGCAAGGCTGCTTGCCGATTGAGGCGCGAGAGGATGGCCTTGAGTCCGGCCGCATCCGAGATTTCTGCGCGCACCCGAGGATGCAGGCAGAGGAGGGCAAGGACGAGAAGCGATCCGGGCATGGCCAGGAACGCAGCAAGCGCAAGTTTCTTCATGGTGGTGACTGATCTCCGTTATCTATTGAACGGATATGCGTCACGCGCCCAGATAACCGGCTTCCTATTGGCTGATTGACATCTCATTGGACAAGGCCATCGCAAGGACCTTGCAATCATCTCAGGGAGATCTCATGGAAGCGAACGAAACGAAGAAACTCACAAAGAACCAACTCCGGCGTGCGATCGGCGAACAACTGGGCAATTGGCTTTGGGGCCGCCGTTCCAAGAAGCCCAAGGTTGAGCGCGTCCAGGCGATCCTTGAGTACCGCCGGCTGCGCGCCTCGCTCGAGGCAGGGCAATATGTCGACGAGCTCAACGCGCGAGGCAACATCGTTCATCGCGACATCGACGCCGACCTCCTGCTCGGCTTCAAAGGCGGTAGCCGTTACCCCTACGACCAAAAGCTCTGCGCATCGGGCTGGAAACAGTACGACACCGACCAGGATGCGCCGTACTTCGGCTGCTGGGTTCACATCGACATGCGCATGACCATGTGCTATTGCGAAGGCGATCGCATACTGGTCATTTGTCCCACGACGGAAACCCTGAAGGAGGAACTCGACAACATGGCGCAGTTTTACGGGCCGCCGCCGGCTGCCTTCATCCATGTGGACAACGACCGTCGCGTCACCCACTTCATCGAGGCTCGCCCCGCAGTCGCCGCATAGGCCAGTCCACCGTAACCCATGATGACCCCCAGTTTTGCGGCTGGGGGTTCTTCTATTAGCGCGTGTGCTTCATATCCGGTTGCAAGCCAACCAATTTGGAGATCTCATGAGCCTGTGGCCTGAACTCAAACTCCCACCCATCAATCTTTGGAGCGCACCCAAGTTGCTCGGGCGAAGCTACTCGCTCGCCGACCTCACTCCGGCAGAACAGCACCCGCCTGCGACGCGCCGCCCGAAGGTAGCCCCCATCAGCACTGAAATTCAGCGGCTGATGAAGACGCGATGAAGAAACAATCCACCCCACGCCCCGAGCAGCTCGTCTGCCGGGGCGTCTTTACTTCCGACTGATTGTCATCCCCTCTTGCAGGGCAATCCCATCGATATCAACAGGAGCGAATGCATGAGAATTGATGACCAACGCAAAGTGTGCTGGGCAAAGGCAGGAGATGTGATCCAGCTCGTCAAGGAAGGAGAACCGCAGCCCGGATATTGGCTCGTGAGCAAAATCCCTAATGCACAGCGCCAGGCACAGATCGTCTCCCGAGCTATCGAATCCAATGGCCTCTATTCCGCGAAGGAGGATTTCTTCATGACCAACCTCGAATCTGGCGAGATCCACCCTCTGCCGCACCTCTCGTCTAAGTGCTTCATTCGACGGGACGCGACACTGGTTCTCGCCTCTGACGACCAGTAACGGACAGGAGGAAATTATGTCGACCATCCCAATGCTTGCCGGTGCCGGCAAGAGCGTGACTGTCGCCGCGGCGGAAAACCTGCGCCGCCTCAGCCAAAGCACCGCCATGGACATTCGCCTCCAAACGCTCATCGATGCGGGTTTGGCAGATGATCGATCCACGCTTCTGCGCTTGATCGATCAGCTTAAGGTGATTCAGCGCTCGACGTTAGGGCGAGTCAAGGCCGCGGCGCAGGATGCGATTCGCAAGGCCGAGCCCTCGCTGCTGGATTCGAACGTGGCGATCCAAGCCCTGGGCGTCGCAAACGTGACCTCCATAGGCAACGAGAACGTGTACTTGGAAAAGGACGGCACCGCGTTCTACTTCAAGCCCGCAAACAACGATCGATTCACGGTCGGGCTGCACGACTTTTCCAACGTGGTTGTATTCGAATGACCACTGCGCAATGCGCACTGTGCACTGCGCATTCCGAACCATCCCGCCCCCGGCCGCATTCTGCCGGGGCTTTTTTACGTTCGGGTGATTCACATCTCCCCGTTGTCTGGCCTTCGCAATGGCCCTTTTTTACTCACCAGGAGATAGCAATGCCCATGTTCGAAGTCACCATTCTCAAGGCAGCAGAAGTCGAGGTAGAAGCCGACAATGCCGCGGCGGCTGTGCAGATTGTGCGCAACCAAGACGCCGATGGCGTTCTCGGGTACGACACGCAGGCGTCGGCCACGCCGGTTGTCTTTGGAGCGCACCCGTTGAGTCACTGGCTACGACGACTGGATGAGGAGCGCAATGTTTCGGTGTATGAGGCCGACAATATGCCGGGTCACTTCGGTTACACCGGCTGCGAGGCGGACAACTTCCAGACCATGGAGGAAGCCACTCTTGCCGCTGTGCTGGCCAATGACTTAATCGTCAACGGGGTTCAGCAGCCAGAACCCGTGCCGGTTGCCGGCACTGCGACGGCCAACTTGGACATCTACCGCATGCTGGCTGACGATGGGGTGACTTCCTATTGCGAACAGATCTGTGGTGGCGGTCAATGCGGCACTGGCCAACTCTGCCACAAGGGTGTCGACCTCATGACCGAGATGCCTGCGCCCCTGTGCGACAAGTACGCTGATTCGGTCATTGGCGATCAACCGCACCTGTTCGACGCCATCGAGATTCACGGCGCCCGCGACATGCACCCGGAGAACGATCCACGTGGCACTTGCTTCGAGGTCGACAACGAGAACCCGCAAATCATCGCCGTCTACCTGCGGCTGAAGGAGGGCGGTCTAATGTGTGCGGGTGACTTCGGCGCCTACGATCTGGCAAATGGCTACGCGTCCGAACTGGGCTCGAACTACTCCTGGCCGGTACACAGCTTTGTTAGTGCTGACCTCCAGGCTTCAGCCATGCACTGATACCGCACGTCAACCCATTTCCACCCACCGCCCCGGCTTGCTCACGCAGCCGGGGTTTTTATTTGCGCCTGGCAGTCATCTCCCTTCACGAGGCCATCGCAAGTGGCCAACTTTCACCTTCAGGAGATGATCATGAGCAGAAGTTTGCAGGCAGTTGAAATCCGCACGATCGGCGAGAAGCGTGGCAACCCGCGTCTCTGGATCGATGGCGCCCAAGCAGTCAAGGGCGGGTTCACACCTGGGGTACAGTACACCCCCAAGGTGGATGAAGCGCGATGCTTGCTCACCCTCGAAATCGTCGAGAACGGTGAGCGCGTCGTGTCGAAGAAAGTCGTCCGCGATCGGGAGATCCCGGTAATCGACATCAACAATGGCGATCTGTTGGGGATGTTTGTGAAGTTGGGGTTGACCGCAGTACGGATTGTCGTTCAGTCCCGCCGGATTTTCGTCCTCCCCGTGGCATCCGAGTTGCGAGCGAAGGAACGCCTGGATCGACTGAAGTCAAAGTTGGTCGCTCAGGAACCTTTGGACATCGGGTCTTACTCGGCCGGCGTTGGCATTCTCGATCGAGCTGCCCACGAAGGACTGAAATCAGCAGGCATCGCCTCTCGCTTGGCGTACGCCAATGAGATCCGCGCCGACTGCATGGAGCACGCTTTTGAGCGCAACCCCGTGTATGACGCAAAGACAATCCTGTTGACCGCACCGATGCAAGAGGTCGTGTTTGACGATTGGCTGATGGGGCAACTGCCAAAGCTCGACGGCCTGATTATCGGCATCCCGTGCAGCGGTGCCTCGAACGCTGGGCGCACCAAGCTCAAGCTCGAGCATCCGGAGAATCACCCGGATGTTGGTCACCTCGTTGTGCCGCTTCTGGCGGCCGTCGCCAAGTCCTCGCCGGCATTTCTGGGGATCGAGTGTGTTCCCGGTTGGCTCAACACAGCGTCAGCGGCAATCGCGCGATCGATGCTCCGCGACCTGGGGTATGTGGTCCACGAAACCGTGCTTAACGCGGCCGACTGGAACATGCTCGAACACCGAGAGAGGATGTGCATGGTGGCAGTGACCCAGGGTTTGGACTTTTCCTTTGATCTGGTTCAACGACCGGAACCGCAGGAGCGACAACTTGCGGAGATCATGGATCAGGTGCCGCTGGACAATAAGTGTTGGAGCGAGCTCACATACCTGAAGGAGAAGCAGACCAGGGACGAAGCTGCCGGCAAGGGCTTCAAGATGACCATCGTCGACGAGACGGCAACCAAGGTTCCAACGCTGAACAAGACCTTGGCAAAGCGGCAGAGCACGGGCACCTTCATTCGACACCCGGAGAACCCGGATCTGCTGAGAATCCCAACGGTCTGCGAACATGCCCGCGCAAAAGGCATTTGGGAAGACATGGTCCGAGACGTAACGCAGACCTTTGGCCATGAAATCTGTGGCCAGGCCGTCAGCACGCCACCGTTTATCGCGGTGTTCAAAGCCATCGGCGACATGCTCCAACGATTCAAGCAAGCGATCGAGGTCAGGTTTACCTCGTTTGTTCGCGCAGATCTGAAGGCAGCCTAACCCCTCCCACGCCACCAGCTCAAAACTGGTGGCGTTTTTCTTTTCCTCTTTGCCTACGCCTGGCCTTATCCCGCCCTGTGAGCCATCCCCACATGCCAAGCCAATCGCCGCATGCCTCGCAAGGGAGCGGCTCACTTCAGGAGAAACCATGTCTCAAATCCGTGTCCGCATCAACGGCAAAGAAGTTCCGCAAGTGGGCGAGAGCCCTGTGTCACTCGAGATGGCCCTCCCGGGCGGCAATCAGGAAAGCGACACCAGCATCGTCCTTCAACTGTCGGATGAAGGGCTGTCGTTCGAGTTCATTGACGGCAGGGATGGCCAGACCCTTGGAATGCACCGCCAGGTCGTTGTGTCGCTGGGTCACCTTCGAGATCTGGCCTTGGACCGCCGCGAGATTCGTCTCAGTCTGATGGAGAACGACGACTGCGCCGTACGGCAAGAGGACATCACGGACATGGCTGGGCAGATGATTGCCGAGGCAGTCCTTGATCAGCTCCAGGACGCTGATGAACTGGGCGGCGTCGATACGCCCGAACAGTATGTCACCTTGATGTACTTTCTCGCGCGACGTGCCTTCAGCGAGCCAAGACCTGCTCAGCGAATTCTGGACTTGCTGAGCCGATTGCCAAAGTCATCAACGTTCTGCCACCGTTCCCAGTCGACGGCGATGTGGTCTCGGCCGAAACCATTGCGCTCGCCCTGGCAGTGCTATCTGGACGGCCCGCGGTAGTTGACGACACGGCGATGGGCGAGATTGACATGTTGATCGGCTTGCGCGTCCCGCTCGTTAAGCTCCCAAACCCGCAGCAATGCGGACTCCACGACCGCTACTTGCTGTGTCGAGCCGACGCGGACGGAGTCACCTCGGATCGGCGGAAGCAGGAGATCGTTATCTAAACCAACCGCGCCATCACCTAAACCAGGTGGTGGCGTTTCCTTTTCAAAGCTGCCCGCATGGCTGTTCACTCGCGCCGCGATCGATTCCCGACGCTGGCTCTGCCGCCTCTTCAAGGAAAGCCATGGCTTGCCGGCAAAAGCGCCCCGCCTCCGCAAGGGATCTGAGGTAGGCCGCATCGGCAAACTTGCGTCTTGCCAGATCTTGGTAGTCCAACCGGAACGCCTCTGCCGCTTCCATCTCCAAGCCCTCGGCGCTGCTTATGTGTGTGGCGATCTGATCCTGTGTGAACCGCCCTGCAGGCTCCCAAGACAGTGAGCCGAACCTTAGGCGCCCGGTGCTGATGATCCGGCCTAGGTCATCGAGAATTTCGGCCCAGTCAATTGATCCGATTGACTCGTCTTCGTCGAGGTCCTCAGCGAATTTCTGACACCACAACGCTTCAACGCGCTCGCTGGTCAGCAACTCCCTCGCAACATCCAGTGAGCAGGAGGGGATGCGAACCACGGCCGTTGCCTTCCTGGAAAACGTAGTCGCACTGATGTGCTGGCCACGCATTTCAACGGCGATGTATCCATGAATTCGCACTGAGGTTGCCGCCGTTGCAATCGACTCTGCCAGGCGAGCGAGCTCACGACTTTCGCGTTCGCAGGGGACGCCTAGCCTCCTTTTGCCGCGGACGACCGTCGAAAGGACATGGTATCCAACCCGCTCTCGTACTGACGCCAGCAACATATCTATCCCCGCCTGTGTCAATTTCACTATCCTCGTATCAGTGCGCTTCAAAGCGCTTTTGACAGTCCCCGCACACCACGTTCACGGACGGTTTCGCCCACAAATTCGTTCCGCAGCCACCGCAGGTGTACTTCACCCGATTGCTTCGATCAACGGATACCCCCGCGGAAGCGGTTCGTCCGCCGCTGATGCGATCACCGCCGGCGGCAGAGGTAGGTCGAACCACCTCAAGGCCATTGCTGATGGGAATCGGCGAGAAGACTGGCACCTCGACCGACAGTCCCTTGCCGCCGGTTTCGTCATCGTCATCTTCCTCTCCATCTACCTCTGTCGTTGAGGCATCAATCCCAAGACTTCCGTGGGGCTTCGCCGACTTCGCAGGAATTTCCACAGTTCCCGCATACGTGTAGTCCTTGCGACTGAACTCCGGGTAGCGGTCGAACCAGACGATGCCAAAGGTGTGCGTAAGCAACTCCTTGCAGGCAAGGATGAACGGTCCGTCCGGGACGATGTAGTGGGACATTGTTTCCCCAACAGTCTTTCCCCCTGGGCTACCAGTTGAGCTCGGCTGAAGACCTATGGAGAGCATCTTGGCAGCCCACTTTTTGTCGTGATATGAGCGCCGCGGCGGCTCACCGTCGTACTCACGCCACTGATGGCATTGTTCGTGCGCCAGGGTAGACAGCACATCCTCAACAGGCCTTGTCCCGAAAAACACAGGATTTAGGTTGATCTCGTCCGAAATGATGCCACCGCGATTCACGAAGCGTTTCGGTGAGAAATGGCCCAAAGACCGGCCTTTTCGGTTCAACGTGATCAGGCACCCCTGAAGCACACCGGCGAAGAGACGCTCGTTCAAGAAGTCATACGCGAACTGAAGTGCCTCATATGCCTCTTTTGTAGGTCTGACATTGCTCATCGCCCGTCCGTCCATGGGTTTGCACAGGGCAATTATACTTTTCAATCTATCACAGATACAATTGCCGTATGTGCACGTGTGATGTATCTTGTCGTTGATTTTGCTAACACGTAAGCGTAAGATTCATGAACCGCATGTTCAACTACTGAGGGAATTCGATGAAAAAGATTGCCGCCGCACTCCTGCTTGCCTCCCTGTCCGCCGCCGCCCTCGCGACGCCGGAAACTGACGGCGTCATGGCGACGCTCAAGCAGAAGTACCCGAATACCACCTTCACGAGCATCGAGGCTTCGCCCCTGCCCGGGATCTATGAGCTGACGATGGGCAAGAACATTGCCTACACCGACAAGGAAGGTCATTACTTCCTGTTCGGTAGCCTGTACGACATGGAGAAGCGCCAGGATCTGACAGCGCCGAAGCGAGATGCCGCCAACAAGGTCGACGTGAGCAAGCTCCCGCTCAAGGATGCGATCGTGCGCGTGAAGGGTAAGGGCACTCGCAAGCTGTATCTCTTCTCCGACCCCGACTGCCCGTTCTGCAAGCAGCTCGAGTCGCAAGCCCTCCCGCAACTCGACGATGTGACGATCTACACCTTCATGTACCCGCTCGACTCGCTGCACCCCCAGGCCCGGGCGAAATCCGAGGCCATCTGGTGCCTGCCGGCGAAGGAGCGCGGAGCGGCCTGGGACAACCTCCTGACCCGCGGTGCTCAGCCGCCGATGAAGAAGTGCGAGAACCCCCTCGCAGCGCTCGCGACGCTCGGGGATAGCCTGGGTGTGCGCGGCACTCCGACCATGTTCAGCGAAGACGGCCGCATCCTGCCCGGTGCAGCCGACGCGGCCCGTATCGACGCGTGGCTGAACGGAGCGAAGTAATCGCCGTGGCCCTCTGGCCGAGCACCCCATGTAAGGGGGTGGCCCCTTCAACCGCAGCCGCATTCATGGCTGCGGTTGTAGTTTTTGTGCCGGCGTCGCGCGCCGAGGCCGCAGGAAGTATTTGGGCCTCGCGGCGCGCAACTCGGTAGGAATCTCCGGGTTGAAGCCCGGGGAGGACGTCAACGGAGCCGACATGAAGTTCAAACGCATTATTCCGTGCTTCATTGGCCTTTCGCTCTCCCTTTTCGCGGCCATATCGCTTGCCGAGGATCTCGGCCAGTATGGCAATACCTGGCATATTCAGGAACAGGACGCGATCGACATGATCAAGGGTCGGCTGACCCAGATGGAGAAGCAGGGCCAGTTGAAGAACTTCTGGGAAAACTTCAGGGACAAGCAGCTTGCTAACCTGGAGAACCCGAAACCAATCCCGGGTATCACGACGGCAACTGGGCCAAAGATCTGGACGTTCGACCCGACATACACATACAGAGAGAACGTCAAAGACAACCTGGGCAACATCATTGTGCCTGCGGGCACGAAGCTCAATCCGCTCGACTACACGTCACTCTCCAGAGCACTGATCTTCATCGACGGACGAGACGCGAAGCAAGTCGCCTATGCGAAGCAAAGGACTGATGCCAATCCGCGTGACAAAGTCATCTTGGTGGCCGGTTCGTTTCTGAAGCTCGACCGTGCATGGAAGCGGCCTGTGTACTTCGATCAGCAGGGCATCCTCGTCAATCACTTTGGTATCAAACGTGTACCGGCCGTTCTCTCGCAGAAGGGCAAGGTATTGCAGATCGAGGAGTTCGCACCGTGAAAAAGCTGCTCGCGGCCTTTGGCCTACTCATCGGCATGTGCTTCACGTCGAGCGCGGCGAATGCCGACGCTCTTTGTCAGGGCAAGTTCCCGAACCTCATTACCGATGTGTGTTGGTCATGCGTGATGCCAATCAAACTGTTCGGTAGCACTACGCTCCTATCGGGGGGGCAGGAGGACTTCGACTCCGGCGGCAACAGCCCGGTTTGCTTCTGCGACAACCCGCCTAAAGTCGGCATTCCCACGTCCTTCTGGGAAATGGACATGATGACCGACGTGACGGCAGTGCCGGGTTGCTTCCCGCTCCTCGGTGGCGTGCGGGTGAACGTAGGAGTGAACTCCGGAGCCTTTGGTCAGGTATCGGATGACCAGTCGGGCGAGATCGGTTCAACCCGCGCGTCGTTCATGCAAGTGAACCTGTATATCAACCCGGCTCTTTATGTCATGGGAGCAATCCTGGACGACTCCTGTCTGGATCAGCGCGGCATCGACATTCCGTGGGTTTCCTTTGCCGACCCAACGCACAACGACGACGAGTTGTCCGGAATCATGACGCCATATGCCTTCCCCTTCGGAGGCATGGTTGCGATCGGAGCGATGTCTGCCGATGCCGTAGCTGCGACGGCTGGCTTCCCGCTGCCCGAGATCTTCTGGGCGGCTGGCGCGTATGGACACATGTATCCGCTGACGGGGAACAATGAGGCGCACTTGAGCATGGAGCAGACCGCCCGCCTGCAAACCACGCGTGTTCTCGCAAAGCTGCATGCCGCCGGGACGCAATGGTCTGCGTTTGGCAGCGACGCCATGTGCCGGTATTACCCGCAGATCATCATGGACAAGCGCCAGTACAAGTTCACACGCCTATATCCGACGCCACAGACGGTGAAGATCAATGGTAAATGCTGCGACCCGATTGGCCGTTCTCCCATCCTTACTCAAACCAACACTGAACTGCCCATGCCGGGCTGGAGGGATTTTGGATATGCGATTTTCCGCAAACGCGATTGTTGCAGCGGCGCTACTCCTGGCCATTAGTTTGGAAGTTGTGCCGGCCAGCGCTCAGTCCCTGCAAATGCCGTCGGACGCCGAGATCCGGGCTCAAATGGCCAAGCAGCGCCAGGATACAGCCGAGGCCCTCGGCCAGAAGATTGTGCCCGTAAAGCCCGGCACGTTTAAGGCCGAGGTCCCTGTCATCAAGGCGCCGCCACCCGTCAAGACTCAGAGCCTCGACGATGTGATGAAGCAGTACGCCGAGGCCAAGAAAGGACCTCAGGTCAAACGTGGAGCCAGCGACCTGATCATCTTCGTATCGTTCTCGTTGCCGAAGGAGATCCTGACGGAACTGGCTCGCCAGGCCAAGGCAACGGGAGCAGTCATGGTGGTGCGAGGCTTCAAGGGTGGCTCGCTCAAGGCGACCAAACTCGCCGCATTGGAGGTGAACCGTGCCGGCGCTCCATGGGAGATTCACCCAGAACTTTTCAAGGCGTTCAAGGTGAAAACGGTGCCGACCTTTGTCGTGGCAAGCGCGGAAGCTGAGTCCGTTCTCGATGACGGATGCTCGCCGGAGGCTTCGTTCTCCTCAGTCTCCGGCAATATTTCGGTGGAGCTCGCTCTGGACACGATTCGCCGTCGAGCGCAGCCGTCGATTGCAAAGCTGGCCGAAAGCCGGCTGGCGATGATCCGCGCCAGCAACCAACCCGGTCCCTTGCACTGAGATTCGCCGGGGTTGATTGCATCAGCAGGCCTCCTGTCGAGTTGCGGCCGGGGGCCTTCTCCCTATCAGTTAGCCAGCCCTACCAAATTTAGTCCGCTACGGGCGGAACCGCACAAAGGAAGAAATGATGTTCAAGAAAATCGCTTTCGTGTTGGCGACCTCAGCAGTGTCAATGACGGCTCTGGCAGGGAACACTACGCTCATCAACTCCCCGTTCCCGGGCCTGGTGCCAACCTCGGCTGTGCTGCCGGCCATCGACCGGGTCAATGGCGTCGATGGTGTCAGGGCCGGCGAATCCCGTTCCGCGGTCGCCGGCGCGAAGCTAGTCGATCTGACGGTGGCCACCAAGACAACCAATGCACTCGTTGAAGTCGTGCGTGACCTGTCGATGTCCACCGGAGATGCAACGCTGAACCTCAAGGCTGGGGCAAGAATTCAGCCCGATGCCCGTCTGATCGACAACAAGGGCAAAGTGTACTACCTGGTGAAAGCTGACCCCGAGTCCAGCTCGTTTTTCAAGCGGAACCGGTACTTCGGTGTCACGGAAGATGGCGGCGTGCTGGATCACGCCTTCAGCGCTCAAAGCGACAGCTTCCAGACGCGTGAGCTTGTGACGGTGACGCCCGGCGATGTGGTCGTCACCAAGTCGTTGACCACAGGCCCAGCGCTCTGTGGCCTGTCGACTTTCTTCTTGGGAGCCGGGGAGGGGGTGGCCAAGTTCAAAGTCATTCGCACCAACAGCAACGGCGAGGTGAGCGCTCAGAAGGAACGTGCTTTCACTACCGACTTGAGATCGATCGGACTTTCTGGTACTCAGCTGGTGATCGACAAGATTGATCCGAACGCCGTTCGCGCGAGAGTGAACGGCGTGGGCCAGGTGAGCTGTCAGAGCGAGATCTGACACTACGCGGTCCAGAATAAGAAAAGGCGGCACCGGAGTCTATCCGTGCCGCCTTTGTTCTATTTGGTAGCCAGCGGCGCTGCGTTTGCAGCGAGCCGCGTGAATACCTCAGCCAGTTGGTTGAGAACGCCCCAGTCGCTTGGCACCTCGATGACGCAGCGTCCGAGTTTCCCTCGAGACGTGATCGGCTGCACCTGGACGCTGCCGCGTATCTCTCGAATTACCATTCCGGCCGACTTGAACTCACCATTTCGGCCGACGAAGAGGCCTAGCGAGGGGTACTTCACTTCCTGTTCCGTGAGCATGACGTTTCTCCTGAGTAAAGGGTGGCATTGCGAATGCCTGGCTCTTGGATATGCACGTCAGGAGCTCATAAAAAGAAGAAAGGCCCGAGTCCAAGGGAGTCGGGCCTATCGCTTACGTTATCCATCCTGATTCAGGAAGCGATATTTCCCACTGCCTCCTGTTCGGTCTTTTCCATCTTGGCCCGGATATTGGCCCATTCGACATCTGTCATGCGAATCCGATGGCGTGCCTGGACTTCTCCGTTGAGTACATGGCAGAACTTCACGATGAAGAAACCCGGAGTGACGCTGGGGATGCCTTCATACTCGTAGATGTTGAAGCCTTTGGGGTCTTGATGCGTGGTGGTGACCACTTGAGAACGGAACATCCAGTTCCGGAATGCAAGCAAAACCATTTTGAGAAATTTCAGGAATTCCATGACGATGATCTCCATGTAGACGCCATGCCCTTGCGATGGCCTGGTAATCGGAGATGCGTATCAGGGAACTAGATCGGGAAGCCCCCTCATCTAGGCACGGCCGTAGAGGGCGTCGGCCGCTAGGCTGCTACTTCTGGTGCTCCAGTTTGGTCTTGTAAGCGGCCAAGAGCTCATCAAACGTGTGATATCGCCTTCGACTCATTGCTGGAGAGGGAAGGCCCTTGAGCGCTGTTGTAAGACGCTCTTTCGAGGGGAACATGCGGGGATTCGCAGCAAGCACACGCTCAAGACGATCGGCCAGCGGTTGCATTGCTACTCCAAGCGGCACACTCGCATCGGCCTCTGCAAGCCAGGCAGCAATTGGCGCCGCATAGAGAACCACGAGGTTGTCAGCAACGGACTGATAGTCCTTGGCAAGCTGCTGTGCAAAGTGCCAATCCAGCCTGACAAAGTCACAATTCGCCGCCGCGGCCAGGATCTGCTTGCACCCCGCCTGCCAGTCTGACTGTCCAGGTCGCTTCTCTGCTTCCTCTTGAAGCATGCTATGGATCTTTGAACGGGCCTCGTCATGCATGCTGCGGAACTCTTTCGACTCCGGCGGCAAATACCAGTTGTCTAGACTGCGCTTCTTCATGCCCAGACGATCCGCGAACTCATCGCGGGTCAGGCCGAGCACCTCTTGGGCAGCTCGAAGAAATTCCCCTTGGGTCATGTGTCCACTATTCCTCGGCGCTAGCCGCCTAGTTGCAGGCAGCCTTGGTCTGTTAAATCCGAAGATTTTATACTCAATTCGAGGAAGTCTTCTTCGCCTCCGATCGGGCTCAGTTCACCCGCCACCTGCTGCATAGTTCGAACGTCGAAGCACCGAACTTGCGCAAGATCGAGCCTTGAGATAAAAAGGGGAAATGTAATTTCCCCTTTAAAATCAATGCCTTATTCTGTCTAGAACGGGATATCGTCCTCGGGAGGCTGCTGAGGCGTCCCCCGATTTTGCTGGTGGCCACCGCCATTTTGACCATAGCCACCCTGGTTCCCACCCCGACCTTGATTCCCACTGCCCTGTTGCTGATGGTTGCCGTTATGCTGGCCGCCACCATAGCCATCGTCATCACCACTGCCGCCACCTTGCCGCGATCCCAACATCTGCATCTGGTCGGCCACAATCTCGGTGGAGTACTTGTCCTGGCCGGACTGGTCCTGCCACTTGCGGGTGCGAATGCGGCCTTCGATATAGACCGACGAACCCTTCTTGAGGTACTGCGCGGCGATCTCGGCCAGCTTCCCGAAAATCGACACGCGGTGCCATTCAGTGGCTTCCTTCATTTCGCCGCTTTGCTTGTCCTTATAGCGATCGGTGGTCGCCAGGCGAAGGTTGGTCACAGCGTCGCCGCTGGGCATGTAGCGGGTTTCCGGATCTGCGCCGAGGTTGCCGACGAGGATGACTTTGTTGACGGACGCCATTTCTGGATCTCCTTTTCCAACCCCATACTGGGGTACGCAACGGGGAAGGTGATAGCGCTTTAAATCCCTGCTACCACCCTATGGGTTTCTCGAATTTCCTGGAACGAGACGCCAGCTTTCGTTGGGCTTTCTGCTTTGGCCGCCGCGAAAGTAACAACGACACCGCCTCACCACACTATACTCATGTTGAGTATAGTTCAAGCGATTTCGTACTGCTCCTCGCCACCGAGACTCTCGACGAGATCAGGGAAGAATTTCGACAATTCTCCGGCCATGATCGCGAATGTGGAGTGGAAAACGGCATCAGCATCTTCCGCATCGAGATTGACCTCTTCCATCACGGCATCCAGGAAAGTGAGTTTTTTCACCTGCAACTTGTCGGTCAGGATGAAGCTCACCCGGTCCTCCCAGGTCATGGCCAGCTTGGTGGGACGCTTGCCTTCCTCGATGTGTTGGCGGATCTCGTCGCGCTCGAGGGAGAGGCGCGAGTATTTGACCGTCGGCTTCTCCTCTTCCGTGCCTTTCAACTCGCATTCACGATCGACAGTGAAATGGTCCGGAGCCTCACAAGACGTGAGCCAATCCGACATGGCCTGCGCCGGCGACTGGTTCGTGCGTACGAGGCAAATGGGGGCCGTTTCGGCGGTCTGGAGTAAAACACTGACCACGTCATCCGCTTTCGATGGCGTGGAGGTATTCATGGCGACCCAGCCGTCTTCGGCGTTGATCCAAACCTGGATCGTCGCTTGCTTCGGGAAGGCTCTTGGCAGCAGTTCCATAAGCGCCTCCTCTTTCATCTCCTTGAGAACCTTCCGCGCCGGCTTGTAGCCATTGCGCTGTTCATAGTCCTTGGATTTTTCCGCGACCGTCTTCTTTATTGCCTCACCTGGCACGGCCTTGGTCTCGATGCGCAGGGATAGCAACCACTGGCGTCCCTGGGCATGAACAAGAGGGCCGCCATCCTGGGGACTAACCCAGCCCATCGACTTCATATCCTGGCTGCCGCACGGCTGAAACGGTCGCTTCTCAACCAACCCTTCAAGTCGATCCGCGGTCATCTCCCACGGACGCGTCAGGCGATAGATGTGCAAGTTTGAAAACATCGTCAGGCCCTTGTGCTGTTGTTGCAAATGTAATACACGACACGTACCTATAGTTCTGACTCAAATTTCGATGACCGGCGGTAGCTTGGTGCCTTCGCTCAGACTAACCATTGCCTCAGCCTGAAGGCGCTCAATTTCCGCAGCGATCAGCGCACCAGCGATCACCAGTTGCTTGACCCTTGATTTGTCGAGCAGAAGTCCTCGCGGCCACTCTTCGGGCCAGCAGCCAGCCTTGACCTCAAACCCACCGAACAGAAAGCAGGCTGCCACGGCTGGGAGCTCGCCTTCGAGCAACCTGGCATCAGCGGATGCCGTGAACCCCCTGGCACGGTGAGTTGCCAACTCCTCTGCAATGAGCTCAACAGCCGTCCCAGCGTGCGCTCTTCTTCCGTCGGCAAAACGACGGGCGTCGGATTCAGTAAGCACCGGCGGAAGCCACCTCTGGGACGAGGCGGAGGATAGTGGGTGAGACACGTCCCAATTCCGCATCGGTAAGCTGCTCAATAGACAAACCGAGACGCCGAGCCGCGGCTAGCGATGACTCCTTCAGGGCCACGCGCGATTGGCGGTGCATCCAACCTTGCCGAATCCAGGCGACCTGCTCGTCAGTGATGAATCCCTCTCCCTTGCACATGGGGCAGGGCGCCTCGGCCGATAGCCTCTTCTTGCCGTCGGCATCCAGCACGAAACCACAAAGCTGTTTCTTGCCTGCGCAGGAAGGGCACAAATGTCTATTCTCCATGCTGCTGTCACCCCCTCTTTGAGCTCGAAACGGGCGAAACATACTCGCCTCGCCATGACCAAACTAGGCCGGGCCTTGGTAACATTGATGTATAATACTATCAGATTTAATCTGACAAGTATCACTTGCAAAGTGTATCGACTGCCTACTCGCGTATCCGCGCCTGCTGGCTACATCCAGCGCGCGGGGTTCTTAGGAGTCGTAGGCCCGCACCTGTTGGCGGTTGATGATGGCGTCTATGCATTGACCCGGTTTGAACTGAACGGCCAGCAGCGCCTGTTCATCGTCACCGAGTTGGCAGAGAACAACGGCCATCCTCTGTCGTTCGCCGCGGAGCGGATCGCAACGGAGATCCTGCGTCGCTATGGGGCAGACATTCCCCCGTCAAGCGCGCTCTTTGTTGAGCACTACGACCCTGGTGTTTCATTTCGCGGCCCGGCGACCGCAGAGTGTGAGCGTTTCCTGGAATGGAGCGTCACGTGGCACAACCGCCAGGCTGTATTCATTCACCCCAAACCCGTCAGCAAGAGAGGGACACACTGAATGGCCGCCTCACAGACTCCTGAAACTCAGATTGCTGAGCTCCGTCAGCAAGTGGCTCATCATGCCTACCGCTACTATGCGCTGGACGATCCGGAGATTCCTGACAAAGCGTACGATCAACTCTTTCGTCAACTCCAGTCCCTCGAATTAGCAAACCCTCATCTCATTACGCCTGACTCTCCAACTCAGCGCATCGGCACCGCCCCACTTGACGAATTCGACCAGGTCGAGCATGGGGTTCCGATGTTGTCGCTACGCGATGCCATGAACGAAGAAGAGGCCATGTCGTTCGTTGACACAGTCGCGAAGGAATTGGGCCTGCCTGAGGAATCGCTCGAACTCTCCGGAGAGCCCAAGTACGATGGCCTTGCCATCGGCGCACGGTACACGCGGGGGGTGCTCGTCTCCGCGGTAACGCGTGGAGACGGATTTGTTGGGGAAGACGTGACGGCACAGGTCAAGACTATCCGCAACATTCCGCTTCGATTGCCGGAACCTATTGATCTCGAGGTGCGTGGCGAGGTCGTGATGTTCAAACGAGACTTCGACATCGTCAACGCGCTACAGGAGGCGAGTGGAGAAAAGAAGTTTGTCAATCCGCGCAACGCAGCTTCCGGCAGCATCCGTCAACTCGATCCTCGCGTTACGGCCACCCGACGGCTGACGTTCATGGCCTATGGTGCGGTGTCGCCCGACGGTTCAACGCCACTTGGTGCCTCTACCCAAGTCGAGTTGATCGAGGGCTTGCGCCGCCTGCGATTCACCATCAGCCCGATTGCCACCAAGGTCACAGGAAAAGCCGGAATTCGCGCCTTGTTCGCACAAATCGGCGCCGGCCGAGCGGATTTGCCATTCGAAATCGACGGCGTAGTCTTCAAGCTGAACGACTTCGCCGCACAGGCCCGCCTTGGCTGGAACAACCGCACCCCCCGCTTCGCAATCGCTTATAAATACCCGGCCGAGGAAAAAACCACAACCGTGAATCAGATCGTTGTGCAGATCGGCCGTACTGGAGCCTGCACGCCAGTGGCCAAGGTCGAACCTGTTTTTGTCGGCGGTGTGACAGTGTCCAGTATCACGCTCCACAATCTGGACCAAATCCGCCTGAAGGACATCCGTGTCGGAGATTCGGTCGTGGTGCGACGCGCCGGGGATGTGATTCCCGAGATCGTCAGAACTGTGACCGAGCTCCGTCAGATTGACGCGGTTGCGTTCGAAATGCCCACTTCCTGCCCGGTGTGTGCCTCACCGATCCACCAAGCCGAGGGAGCGGCAGACCACTACTGCACGGGGAACCTGAAATGCCCTGATCAGCGACTGTACCGCCTGGCCCACTTTGCCTCGCGATTGGCAATGAATATCGACGGGCTTGGGGAACAGACGGTCAAAGCCTTGCTTGATTCCGAGTTGGTGACGATGCCGTCCGATTTTTTCTGCCTGGATGCCGCGTCTGTCTCTCGATTGCCCGGATTCGCGGAGGTATCCGCAAGCAACCTGGTCAGTGCAATCGGTTCATCCGTTGCGCCGGAACTCCACCGTTTCATCTTCGCTTTGGGAATTGAAGATGTCGGGGAGAAGACCAGCAAAGATCTGGCCACCGTCTTTGGCTCTTGGAAGGAGTTCCGCAACGCGACGCCAGAAGCCCTCGGCCGCGTCCATGGGATCGGCCCGGTCACAGTGCAAAGCGTCATCGACTTCTTTGCGGACCCGGTTCTTGGTCAAGAAGCTGACAAACTCGCGGTCATCGTCATGCCTCGTGAAGCAAAGAAGGCGAGTGGCGGAGCACTGACTGGACTCTCGCTCGTTTTGACCGGCACTTTGCCCACGATGTCCCGTGAACAAGCACAGGCCATGATTGAAGCAGCAGGAGGGAAGGTCTCTGGCAGCGTGTCGAAGAAGACACACGCCGTCGTTGCTGGCGAGGCGGCCGGCTCCAAGTTGGAGAAGGCCACAGCATTGGGCGTCGCAATCTGGGACGAGGCCCGCCTGATTGCGGAGTGCAAAGCAGGAACTGCGTGACAACACCGGAGGAGTTCACCTTGAAGTTCGCAACGATTGCCACTTCCAGCGGCGAGGTGCTTACTGTAACGGCCGATGGAAATCCGCTCGGCAAAGGGGATGTTGATCGCAGGGTGCTGCACATCAGGCCGAAGTTGTTTGTCCCCAAGGCAGCGCTCGCGCACCTCAACTATGAGGAGGTCGAACTGACTGTTACGACCACCCTTGGCATCGATATCACGCCGCCAGGCGGCGTCCAGATTCGTCAACCCTACCCGAACAGGCGGTACTTCGTCGGCGGGTCTACGGAGATGCGGAATGGATGGGTGGTTCCCATTCCCGAGGGAGTGGCGGAATTCGACATCCAGTTTGCCTGGCTGCTCAACCGCGCCTGGCTGTGGGCACACGCGGAAGGCTGGGAGTGCCGCCAACTTATCCACGTACAATTGCTGCCCGGCGAAGGGCGGACCTACACCATGGACGCAACCTGTTGGCCTCGGGATGCGCAAAGCGCAGGGGGCCGTTCCGCCATCTCGCTCGTTGGTCACCAAGAGGACGAAGACCTCGGGGCGGGGAACCGCGATATTGTGCGTGAGGCGAACCTCGTCGTTCCAGATCAACCCGATATGGTAGTCGGGCACTACATCCAGGAGCGGTTGGCGATCCCCCCGATCTACTATGAGCAGGCATGGTCAATCCAGGCATTCCAGGAAGAACAGATCCATGAGGTAAAGCATGTTACTTTTACCAAATTCTCTGACAGCCATCGTCAGAACGGATCTGTCGAGATGCCCGCGTCCATCCTGCTTGAGGCAATTGAACTCGCCCGATCGATTCCCGTCGAGAAAGGCTCGGCTTACGCCAACTCAGTAGCCGGCCAACCAGGTGGACTTGAGTCCCACCCAGCTCTGAAGCTATTGAACGACTGGTGGGATCAGCACAGGCGAGATGGCCACAAGATGAAGGTCGGGTCCTGCCAAGATACAGCCAATCCGCTATCATAAGCCTTGCGGTTATATTGAAAGAGAAAAACCGCTTTATTTCGATATAAGCAAGGAGAGTTTCTGACCGCCCCAATTGGCCCGAACACCAAGTTGCTAGGAAGCCGCGGCGTACTTCGCCAGGGAATCACAGCCCGGTACCCGCGCACGCGCGCTGGCGGTGGTGGCGAGCCTGTACTGCTACTGGTACGACACCGGCTACCTGCACGCCAACCCGGCTGCCGGTCTGTCCGCTGGCAGCCGCGCGCGCCGAGTTCGCGCCGACGCGGCTGATTCCGCCGGCTCTGCTGGCCGAGTGAGATGTGTGGCTCGAACCCGTCGCGGTAATTCGCGCACCAATCTGCCAACGACCGGTTGAATCCGCAGGCCCCTTCAGCCAGCCAGAAGCAGTTAGTGTACGGCAGGGATTGGCCGAACTCGGACCTCAAGGTCAGCGGGCCTGACCGCCCAGCGGGAGAGCTTGCTGGGGCCGTCGAGATGCCTTCTCGATCGCCATTTGATCACCGCGGACAGAATCCGTCGTGGAGAACCGTAGGTCGGTGCCGTGACAACGATGCGAACGATAAAGAAGATATCGACTGCGAGATGCCCGTGTTGAAAGAAGGGGGACAGCCCGCCGCCGTTGCTTAGCTGTGAATGTGGAGACTCGCCATCAAGAGGCCTCAATTCCTCGTAGCTCAGTCAGAGCTCTGATCTCGTTATTCACAATCCCGGATCGGCGGGCTGTGTCGGCATGGTTACACAATGGCATTAAGGCGTGGAATGAGCCATAAGGATGACATGGGGGTGAGCCTGTCGATCCCATAGCGGGTTTCCACGAGCCGTTCGCTTACTTGTCCAAAAAAGGGAAGCCCTCTGCGGAGGAACTCGAGGGCTACAAATAGTTTGGGCCAATCACGAATCCGCAGGCATGTCGCGCCGCGACATTTGAATTGTGCGCAACGCCGCAAAGCCTTTGGTCATCTGAAACCAATCGTGCGGAAGGGCACCATGCATAGCGACACGCCCCGCGTAGACTTGTGGCAAGCTGTTGGGGACTGCCACTAAGCCACCACCCTGCCGGCTCTAAATGTCCGGAACGATCCTGCCATGAGGTCCGCTACTACAAGGGCTGCCCGCCGCGGCTAGTCCTGACGGTGGGCTTAGGGCACCAGGCTCGGACATCAGCCTGGTGCTGTGATTTATCGCCAAAGAAGAGCGCAACGGGGTCAAATTATGAGCGCAACTGAAGCCGTCCCTTGCGTGCTATGCGCCGAACTCGCGCGGCGCTGGCGCGACCCGCATGACCGCCTGCGCGGCGGCCGGATTTACCGCTGCGCCGTCTGCGGCGGGCGCTTTGCCATCACCGGCGACGCCTTGGTTGCGCTTGAGGGGAACAGGTGGGACGTTGCTGGGCTACTGGCCACGGTCAGGCAGTGCATTGCGGTCGGCATGCTGCCGCGAATCGATGAGGTCGACGGTAAGCCAAGCGTGGGAGCGGTGGGCAGCCAAGCGTCCTAAATTCTGCGGACTTGCACTGGCAGAACGTAGAGCCGCCGGCCAATGAAGTCATTGCGATTCCGTTCGTGTGTGTAGGCGCGGACACGCTGTCGCTCATCCGGGGAAAGCGTGTGGGCGAGCGCCGAACATACTGGCTCGACCATAGCGTCATTCAGTACCCACACATGCATGGCGCTTTGCGGCAACGAGAGGCGGCTCGGATCAGGCAGTAAGAGAGACGCAGTAGGTCCCGCATTCCGTGCGGTGAAAAAATCCTGCTGCATGCCATCCGATCCCCGCTCAAGCCTTGCGGCGCCTCTTGAAACACGCCCGCCGCGTCACGCGTTTGCCAACCCGTCGTCCACTACCGCCGCGACGACCTGCAGATTCGGTTCGAGGAGCATATCGATGTGGCTGCTGGGCACTTCGGCAATCGTCAGGCCGCCGCGCGCGACACGCCGCCACAGCGATATCGGGTCGCCGCGATGCTCCTGTCGAATCGCCGCGCGCACATAGGCAATCGGGCCCGCGTGATACGGCCGCGGCCGATAGGCTGTCATGGCGAGTCCCATCGTTTCACGCACGCGCCGAAGTGCAGGCGGCAACGATTCGGTGAAGGCGTCCGGCTGGGGCATCATCCGCGCGGATCTTATCCCTACGCGGCCCGCGGCCTTCCCGAGCATGTAGGTCTGGTAAGCGAACAACTGCGACGCCGGCACCGCGCGCAGCTTGCGCCACTGCCATCCCAGATACGTGCAGCAGTACCGCATCCAGGCACCCCATGGCAGGAAATGCTCGCCCACATAGGTATCGAGCAGGCACAGGAACTCGACGTGCTCGCCGGCGCGCGTCAGCTGCTGCGCCATTTCGAAGGCGACCAGGCCGCCGAACGAGTAGCCGGCCAGCGCGTATGGTCCGCGCGGCTGCACGGTGCGCATCTGTTCGATGTAGCTGGTCGCCATGTCTTCGACGCGCAGCTGTGTCGGCTCGCCGTCAAGGCCTTGTGCCTGCAGTCCATAGACCGGGCGCGAACTGCGCAGCGCGTAGACCATTCCCCAGCACTCCATCACCGAGCCGCTCGCGCCATGCACGATGAACAGCGGTGTCCCGGCGCCGGCGCGTACGGGCACGAGGATCGACGACTGCGGCGTTGCGGCCTCGTCGATCGCTGCGGCGAGGCGCGCGATTGTTGGCGCGAACAGCAGCGTCGCGAGTGGAATCGTGCGCCCGGTCGACCGATGCACATCAGCGAGCAACCGCGCCGCGAGCAACGAATGACCACCCAGCTCGAAGAAGTTGTCGTCGCGACCGATCGGCGCGAAGTCGAACAGCTTTTCCCACAGCCCCTGCAAATGACGTTCGAGTTCTTCGCGCGACTCGCCGGCGGGTGGCAATTCGCGCGCCGCCAGGTTCAGTGCCGGATGGTTCCGGATCGCGTCGAGACAGCCGGGATTGCGTAACGCCGCGGCATTGCCGACCGGCAGGCCGTTGACCGCATTGCGCGCGGCCGCTTCGGACAGCTTGCCGTTATGCGTGACCGGCAATTCATCGACGGCGATGATCCGGTCTGGCACGTGCGTCGGCGACGCGCGACGTGCGAGTTCGCGGCGCACTTGGGCGGCCAGCGCGCCGGTCAGCGCGACGCCATCCTGCAAGACCAGCAGCAGCACGATGTGCTGGTCGTACCTTTGCGCGTGCGTGCGCTCAGGCGGGGCGGTGGGCGAGCGCTGCTCGACCACCAGCGCCTCGCGAATGTCCGGGATATCGCGCAGCACACGATAGATTTCGCCGGGACCGATGTTGACGCCGCGAACATTGAGCACGCCATCGGAGCGCCCATGCAGCCGCGCAGAGCCTTCCGGCGAAAACTCGATGCGATCGCCGTGCGTCCAGACACCCGGGTTGCCGGTGAAATAGGCAGCGTGAAACCCCTTTCCCTCCGTGTCGCCAAAAAAGCCGAGCGGACGTGACGGAAACGGGTTCGCACAGACCAGCTCGCCGATTCCGCTGGTGCTGGCACCCTGTTCCCACGCCTGGACATCGAGCGCAAGGCTCTTGCATTGGGCTTCCCCCGCATAGACCGGCAGGTTCGGATTCCCCAACACAAAGCAGCCGAGAATGTCCGTGCCGCCAGAGATCGACTGCAGGGGCAGCGCCTTCACGTGATCGCGCACCCATTCGAACTGTGCGTCGAACAGCACCGCACCGGTCGACATCATCGCGCGCAGTGCGCCGAGATCGAACTGCTGCCCTGGCACCAGGCCCGCGTCCTCGCACATCTTCAGGTAAGCGGGACTTGTGCCGAACACGGTGACGCGCTCGTCGGCGACGAGGCGCCACAACGCATCGACCGCTGAGATCGGGCCGTCATAGGTCACGATCTCGACCCCGGACGCGAGCGCCGACAACTGCCAGTTCCACATCATCCACGCGCAGGTGGTGTGAAAGTACAACCGATCGCCGGGGCGCAGGTCGCAGTGCAGCCGATGCTCCTTCAGATGCTCGAGCAGGCTGCCGCCGGCGCCGTGCACGATGCACTTCGGCTTGCCGGTTGTGCCCGACGAGAACATGATGAAGAGCGGATGGTTGAACGGGAAGTGCCGCCACACGAAACTTCCGGCATCGCCGCTTTCGATTAGTTCGCCAAGCGAATAGACCGGCGGCCTGACGGTGTCCGGCAGAATTCTGTCGTCGAGCCGGACGATGCCCTGCAGCGACGGCAACGCAGCAGCCAGATCGGCGATATTGTCCGCCAGCGCCATGCCCTTGTCGAACGCCCGCTCCGCGGTGTGGGCGAACAGCAGTCGCGGCTCCAGCGGCGCGAAGCGGTCGAGGATCGTCTCGACGCTCATCTCGGCCGAGGCAGTCGAGAGCGTCGCACCGAGCGCGGTGACGGCCAGCGCGGCAACGACCGCCTCCACGTCGTTGCGCATCACGCCAGCCACGCGGTCCCCTTCGCGCAGCCCCAACGCCGAAAGCGCATGCGCGAGACGAGCTACCCGATTGCGCAGTTCGCCGCGGGTCAGGCGGATACGCCGGCCATCTGCGTAACAGGCGGTCAGCGCGGGTGTGTCGGGCGTGGCTATCGCCAGGCCGAGCAGGTTGTCCGCGTAATTCAGCTGGACCTGCGGGAAGAAGCATGCATGCTCGCACTCGTCGCCGACGCAGACCGGCTCAGCGCTGCCGGACCATGCGAGCCCCGGCGACCACTGCAGGAAGCATTGCCAGAACGTCCGGTACTCCCGTACCGAGAAATTGTGCAGCGCATCGTTGTTATGGAAAAATTGGCCGGTGGATGCCTGCAGGGCCGCGGTAAATGCAGTCAGCTGCGACGCTGCGGCGCGCTCTGGCGTACTGTTGTAAATGGGAACGCGTCCCATGATCCCGTTTGGGCAGAACGACGCGTCTAACAGGCAAAAACGATCCATCCGATCCTCCACGGAGACCGGTACGCACGCTCGAAACAGCGGCTTGTTCTGATGATTCAGACTAGTGGCCCGCGATTTTTTGCTCTGTGCGTCATCGCACGAATTATTACAGGATATTACAAGGCCGCTGGCAACCACTGGCCAGCTGGCCCAAACATGTCTGGGGGCTTCAGGTATTTTCAAGTTCGTGAGCCCAGGCGGCTTCGCTGAAACAGCAAGGCGCGATCACCACGACACGCGAGTCACTATCAAATCGACACGTCCGGAAACTTCTTCCCGGAATTGTGTGAGCGAATCCACGAGATCCTGATACAGGCCACGGGCAGCAACTTTCGGTCGGCGGCGACGCGCGAGGGGCTACCTATAATGACCGGACCACGGACCTAAACAGCCAATCCGCTATCATAAGCCTTACGGTTATATTGAAAGAAATGAACTACTTCATTTCGATATAAGCAAGGATTCGCTGACCGCCCCAATTGGTCCAAGTCGCTAGGGCGCGGAGAACGCTGCCCCGATTTGGCATGCCCGTTTCACCTCGTCACTGTGCAGGTAGATCGAGGTGGTCGAGATGGACGCGTGCCGCAGATTGTCCCGCACCGTCGTCAATTCCGCGCCGCGGGCCAGCGCGTGGGTCGCATGGGTGTGCCGCAGCCAGTGCGGGCTGGCCTGCCGCAGCTTCTCGGCGGCAACCGGGTGGTCGGCCTGGATCAACTTCGCCGCTTGTACGAAGAACCGTCGCAACACGGCCCACAGTCGCGTGCCCGTGATGCCGCCGGCCGGGTCCTGGCCCAGGCCGCCGATCAACGGGGTATGCGGATCCCAGTGTGCCCGCGTGACGGGCAGGCTGCGCTCAACCAGATACCGGTCGAGCGTCACGCGCGCCAACGGCGGCAGCGCCACCTTGCCCGCCTTGGCCCCCTTGCCGACCAGGCAGAGCCAGTAGTCGCCATGGGCATCAATGTCAATGCCACCAAGGGTTGCGCTGACGAGTTCGCTGGCGCGCAGGCCGGTCGCATACGCGAAGTCGAGCACGAAGCGCAGGCGCTGGGCTGCCGGCGCCTCCCACCCATAGGACCACTCGAGTCCGTTGGCGAGCGTGCGCACCAGCATCCATTCGCCCTCGGTGAACACGTGCGACGTATCCAGCGGCGCAGCACGCGCGCTGCCGCGCACCTTGATGCCCGCGAACGGATTCGCCAGCACATAGCGTTGTTGGATCAGCCACCGGAACATGGCCCCGAGCACCGACAAGGCATAGGCCGTTGAACGCGGTGACAGGCCCTGCGCAAACGGGCGCCATTCGCTCGAGGTGCGTGGTCGAGGTGGCCCCACCCAACGCTTGTGCGGCGTCGGCCGACGCAGGAAACTGCGATAGGCAATCGCGTCCTCGGTGGTCAGCGACGACAGGGGACGCTCGCGCTCGACGATCGCCCACAGGATCAGCCGCTCCGCTTCCTTGCGATAGGCCCGCTGGGTGGCCGGCGACTCGTGCAACGCCAGCCAGGCCTGGACGGCCTCGTAGTCGTTCGACGCACCGAGGGTGCAGGTTTGCCGTGGGGCGCGGAAGGTGCCGGACGAGCCGTCGACCTCGTGGGGCAGGCATAGGTGCTCCCAGGGCACGATCCCCCCGTGGTCCGCCACGGCGATCAGCGCTCGCGCGCGCTCAGTCAGTTGCGGATGCTCGGCGAAGAAGGCTTCGATCCGTCGGGCGCTCGCCGGACCTAGGCCGGGCACCGCCGTCCACCAGCGACGCCGGCGCGGGATGCGCACCGTCAGGTCCGCCAGCGTCTCGATGCCGTGCGCGCGCAGCGCCTGCACGGCACGAGGCAGCAGCCACTGTCCGATGTCGTCGCCGACCTGCGGCTGCGGCGGGGGCAAGCGGCGCAGCAAGTCGACCGCTTGGTGGATGGCCTTAGCCCGCCCGACTCGCTCGGCCGCGCCGTGCACGAACAAAGCGGCGACGTCCTGGCGCTGCCGGCGGCGCGCGAACTCGGCCAACTGACGCCGGATGTGGCCGAGGATGCCGCGCGCGGACTGGCCGCTGGCCTTGCGCTCGCCCAGGTAGCGCACCACCGCGTCGCGGGCCGACAGCCCCTCGTACCAGGCGCGTAGCGCGGCCAGCGACGCCGCATCGGGGAAGTCAGGCGGCGCGGGATTGGTCTGGGGATTGGTTGGCAGCATTCTCATGGCTACCAGTTTAGTGTATCGATCAATCTATTGCGATAAGAAGAGTTATCGTAATAGCGCACCTCCAAGACGCATCGTGAGGGTGAGCAGCATGGCCAACGGGCGACGGTCGCGACCACTCGCGTGCTAGCGACTCAAGGCACGGGAGTGGCAACATCCTGTCCCAGCAACACCTGCCCATCCCACTCACGTTGGGATTGCTCCTCGGGACGGGCCGCGAGACGACCGTTGACGAGTGCTGCCGCCAGCGCCTGTCGTGGCGCGTTCGCTTCGGGCTGGGTGGAACTCACAGTCAGCAGTGAAAGGGGCCGGTACAAATGCTCTTCGACGACAGAACCGACCCACAGCGAATCGGGCTCACGATCGCGCAGTTGAAACTCTGATGGCCATAATCGAAGCACCAGCCGCGAATGAGGCCGCCCTCCATCCTGTAGTGGGTATATCAAGGTAAGACTTGGCGCACTGCCTCGCTCCAGGCGAAGGAAAACTGGCAGCCGTAGAGGATCAATATCTGCAGCGAACCACTCCAGTGTGCCGTGCCATGACCAGCGCTCTGCCATTTGCCAGCCCTGTGTAGCCAACTGCCGTTCAAGTCCCCACAGCCCTCCAGCCCACTGAAATGTCAGAGGCTCTTCGAACTCCCCGGTTAAATCGATACGTCGCGCAGGCAGCTGCTGCCAGTCCTTGTTCCACCATGCTTCGAACCCAATCGAAGATCGAGCTGGATGAACGGCGTAGCGCTGCATATCGGAAGCATGGTGACGGTAGATGTTAGTGCCACCCGCAATCGCCAAGGCCAGGCACGCTGTAACTCCCAAGACCCTCACGTTCAGTCGTGGTGCTTCCCGGCGGAAGTATGTGACCGCGGCGACGAGCAACCAGGCGGTGGCGAAGGCCATGCTGGCGGCGACATCAGAGAACCAATGGGCGCCAAGATACAACTTGGAGAAGGCGATGAGAGCTATCGCGGACACCCCTGCCGCGCACACTGGTACTCGCCACGCCTGAGGCAGTTGCCGCGCAACCAAGATCGAAAGGAAGCCATATAGGACGGCGTTCACAGTGACGTGGCCGCTGGGAAATGAGAACGCGCTCGAGCCAAGATAGAGCGCTTCCACTGGTCGAGATCGATGAAGGGCCAGCGTGATGCTGGTGTTGATGATCGATGCAAAGCCGATTGCGAGCGTCCAGTAGATAGCGGTGCGCCAATAGCGGCGCCATACCAGGTACACCATGACGGCAAGGCTTACAGGGATAACGACCTCAGTGTCACCAACCGCCGACACTGCAATCATTGCCGCGTCCCCCCCTGGCGTTCGTAAGGTCTGGAGGAAATGATAGATTGCGACGTCCGCACGCACCAAAGGATCGCCGCTAACAACATCCTCGAGGATGCCAAGAAACAGCCAAATGGCGGCGAGGCTAAGGCCGGCCCATACTGCCAGGCTGGTGTCTCGTCGGCTCAGCTCAAGTATCGAGACGGCCGTCTGAGCTAACCGTGACTCATGGCGGTTCGCCCATCGTTGCAATCGTCTGCGAATTGCGAGCAGCACCGGGCCGCCGCGCTGCAGCACAAGACGTACTAACCGCGTGAGGCCCCATAGCAGGACAACCAGGACCATGAGCAAAATCGCCAGCCGGCCCGCACCTGCCCCAGCGGATTTGACGGATGCGCCGAGCACGATGCCTGGCAAAATATGGACTGGAGCCCAAAGAAGAGCGGAACTGATATTAGCGACATAGAATCGCCATACTGGCATGCCCAGGATGCCCGCAAAAAGCGGAATGAAGGAGCGCACAGCCGGTGTAAAACGCCCGATGAAAACGCTCTTTCTGCCATGGTGATGAAGAAAGGCTTCGCTCTTGGCAATCAGGTCAGGATATCGATTGAGGGGCCGGCGGTTCAGGATGGTACGTTGATGGCGGTGACCGAGCCAATAGGAGAGGCCGTCTCCGATAATCGCGCCTACCACCGCTGCCACGAGAAGAGGCCACAAGCGAACGCCGCCCGAGGGCACCAAGGCGCTGATTCCGACAATGAGTGACGAGCCGGGAACGAGTGTGCCAATCACGGGGACGGCTTCTGACAGCGCCAACAGAAAAACGGTTACATAGGCCCAGTGCGGGTGCAAGAATACGAAATCAGAGATCGAGGCGGTCAAGGAGTCCTCCATCTTCATGGCATGACGGTTGCTACCAGCTGGGCTGATCGGCGGGTCGATCCGCTCCAAACTGTGCTGCTGGAAATTGCGCGGCACAAAGTCTCAAATTTTCTCACGGACTTAGCCATCAATCGGTTGCAAGACCGGTTGTCGCGCATGCTGATCAATTCCGCGCCGCGGGCGAGAGCATGTGGGCATGTGGATGCCGCATCTCTTCGACATGAATCGGGCCTTGCCTCGCGGTAGCCGGCATCTGCAGACAGATCAAAGGATGCCTTTTCACATCTACGGCCACTTACCTTGCGCCAGGCGTGGAATGACGCACGATCAAAGCCGCCGTTCGTTCAGGCCTGTGTCGAGGCCGGTGCGCAAGTGCGCACCGATGGCTCGGCCGCCTACCGCTTCAGCTATGACCATCAGCGCCATGTCATGCTCGGCTCCGAGGTGCCAGCACGCGTCTCGATGGCTGGCGTGCATCGCGTCGCCTCACTGCTCAAGCGCTGGATTCTGGGCACCCAACACGGTTCGGTTCAACCAGAGCACCTCGTGGACGAGTTCGCGTTCCGCTTCAATCGCCGCACCTCACGCTCGCGCGGCGTGCTCTTCTATCGCTTACTCCAGCAGGCCGTCGTGACCGACCCGTTGACATACGACAATGTAATACAGAAGTCACCGCCAGACGCGCAGACGCACTAAAAGGAGTACGAGCCAACAGCGGGCCCGCCCTTGCCATGCTGCCCGCGTCGAGTTGCAACCGGCGGGCGAAGGCAGGCCCGCCACTGCGTGTCGGGGTCGCTTCAGAAAACGGAAAATTTTGCACTCTAAGCGATCGCTAGCCCCCCGCCGGGCGCCAACTACCGGGCGACGAACCTGACCCATAGAATTTGGAGATAGTGTCCCGGCGGAGACCCCGGACGGTCCGCGGCCACATTCTACGACTCAGCCAATTCTGCTCAACGAGAGGCAAGCCGGCGCCGCCGTGTAGAGCATAAACTAAAAAGTGGCGCTAGGAGCACATTGCGCTGCCAGCTAGTTGATCTGTGTCCGCGGACCGCGACCTGCGTGAGACGTGCCGAGCCGGCCACTGTTATCCGGCGAGCCACGCCACAAGGCAGGGCCCCAGTCGAACTGTGCGTCTCTGCTGGGCAGGCGGCGACAAATACACTCCATGCGGCACATAGATGTGGCGCCGTGTAACGGAAGCAACCCCGGTGATGCAATGTAAGCGTATCTGCCCAACCGTGACCGGGGGCAGCACGAATCGGCCGATGTCCTTTCGCGGAACGGCGCAAGCTGGACCCCTTGAAATTTGGCTGCGCAATTACTATTTTATTTTCGCTCAGGCAGTCGCGACCATTGCGCGCTGCGTGTTTCTGTTTGTTTGCCAGCAGCTTGGCAGGTGGATGGGAGCGCGTATGCCCCTTCGCCTCCTTGCTGCATCGAAGGAGGATACGACCATGAGCGATCTTTTCTTTGGAACCGACCTCTTCAGCGAACTCGACCGCATGCATAGGCAGATGGCGAGTTTGTTCGGCGGCTTCCCATCCAGCCTCCGCTCCGGCCGCTTCGGGGCATTTCCCCCGGTCAATATCGGTGCCACGGACGATTCCATCGAGATTGTCGCGTTCGCACCCGGGCTCAAGCCAGACCAGTTCGAGGTGTCGATCGACAAGGGCTTGCTGACCATCAGCGGCCAGCGCGAAGCGGCGCAAGCTGCGGAAGATCCCGAGGTCCGGTTGTATGCGCAAGAGCGATTCACCGGCACGTTCCGGCGTGTGGTCGAATTGCCGCAGAGCGCCGACCCCGACAAAGTCCAGGCGCGCTATGCCAACGGCTGCTTGTCTATCAGTGTTGGCAAGCGCGAAGCCTCAAAGCCCCGGGCGATCACGGTCCAGTAACGCCAGGAGAAAGCCATGAACGACACTACCCAAATGGTTGAGCGCAACCAGAACGCGGTGGCAAAGAGCCAGGAGGACAGGTCGTCGCCGACGATGACGCTGCTCCCCGCGGTTGACATTATGGAGGACGCCAATGGCGTCACCCTCTGGGCCGACCTTCCGGGCGTGACGAAGGACAAGCTCGAGGTGAATGTCCACGACGGCAACCTCCATATCGAGGCGGAAGCGGTCGTGCCAACCCCCTCCGGATTGCGGGTCCAGCACGCGGAGATTCGCCAGCCGCACTTCGCACGCGCTTTTTCACTGAGTGCCGACCTTGACGCGTCGAAGATCGAGGCGAACTTGCAGGACGGCGTGCTCAAACTGACAATCCCGCGTCGCGACGAAGCGCGTCCACGCCGCATTGCAGTCAACGTGGCGTGAGTTGCCGCCGCCGGGTACCGGTGGCGTCTGCAAGGGCGCCACCGCAGTACCCGCGGAAATGGGCTGGACATACATCGGTGAGGACAAGATGAAAACAGACCTGGGCAAATGGAACCCATTCAAGTTCCTACGCAAATCGACAGAGGATAGGCAGCCGACGGGCGAGTCGTCGAATGTTCCAGCGCCAAGGCACTGGACACCGGACTGGCCCGACGTTTCACGGCTATTTTCAAGCGATCCCCTGCGTGCGATGGGCGAGTTCCTGCATGAACCCTTCGCGGGCTTCGGCGGCCTGGATCGATGGTTCGGTGACTTCAGTTCTTCGCGCTTCCAACCTCGCATCGATGTAGTCGATGATGGCACGGCGCTGAGGATCACGGCGGAACTGCCCGGCATGGATCGCGAGGACCTGCAGACCACCATCGAAGATGGCGCGCTGGTGTTACGGGGTGAGAAGAAGCAGGACATTCAGAGCGAGGAAAACGGCTGCTACCGGCTGGAGCGGGCATACGGCGCTTTCATGCGCAGTATTCCGCTGCCCGATGGCATCGACCTCGATCACATCGATGCGAAGTTCGACAGAGGCGTATTGACGCTGCGTCTACCCAAGACCGGCTCGTCGCAATCTGCGGTGAAGAAGATCGAGGTGAAGTGAGCGAAAGATGGCGAGCTGCGTCAAGGGAATACACTCGCGTGAGTCTGCGCGCTCAGCTGGGAGATTCCAGCTGGCCGTGCAAGGTAGCGCCTCCGAGGCCCTTTCTGGCATAGGCGGCGCTCGGAACGCGCGGTGCTGGCTTGCAACTGCAGCGAATCCACGTGCGACGCTAAGGTCTTGAAATCGCCGGACTGGCCTCTATTTTCACGGCAAACTCTTCCCGAGATGGAGACTTCGATGGAATTCGATTCTGAGTGGGTGACGCTAGGCAGGCATCGGGTGCGGCTCAAGTGCACGCGCGGCTTTCCTACCGAGCGGACGCGGCGCGTAGCGGAGTTGGTCACAGTCGCGATCGATAACAACCTCAGCGCGCGGGCCCGTTTGGTCGACGTCACAGCGCAAGGCGATGCTTACGTGATCAGCATCGGCACGACGTTCGACAAGGACAGAGTGGCGGCCCCCCACCTGGAGGTGGCGCTGGCCACGATGTTTGGCTTGTCGCCCGAGCAGGTCACGATTGACGTTGTCGTCGTCAGTCAGGCAGAGGTGGATGTGCATTTTGGCGTATATGAGCGGATGCTGGCAGAGAAGCTCGGCACCGTGCCGGCCATTCAGTGAAGCGCCAGGATCGGTTCCTGGCCAATAATGCTAGCGGCTTGATCCAGACGCCGGCGTTGACACGTGAATGCCCTGAACGGCGGCCCGGACACGACCCGATCGGCCGGACAAGCTCATGATCACAGTGATCGGACGAGGAGCAAGGCTATGAACATCCGTCCACTACACGATCGCGTCATCGTCAAACGCTTGGACGCAGAACACAAGACGGCCAGCGGTATTGTCATCCCCGATACCGCCGCCGAAAAGCCGGACCAGGGCGAAGTCCTGGCTGTCGGCCCCGGCAAGCGCCTGGGCGATGGCCATGTCGGCGCGCCGAGCGTGAAGATTGGCGAGCGCGTGCTATTTGGCAAGTATGCGGGCACCACCGTCAAGCTTGAAGGCGAGGAGGTGCTGGTTATGCGTGACGAGGATATTCTGTGCGTCGTCGAATAGAGGAAGGAACAGAAGGTTAGCGTCTCGCGAGGAGTCTCATCATGGCAGCCAAGGAGATCCAATTTCAGGAGTCCGCGCGCCGCCGCATCGTGGCGGGAGTCAACCTGCTGGCCAACGCGGTCAAGGTCACGCTCGGCCCCAAGGGGCGCAATGTGGTCCTCGAGCGATCGTTCGGGCCGCCGCTGATCACCAAGGATGGGGTATCGGTCGCCAAGGAGATCGAGCTGCGCGACACGTTCGAGAACATGGGGGCCCAGTTGGTCAAGCAGGTTGCGGCCAAGACATCCGACGTGGCCGGTGACGGCACCACGACCGCCACCGTGCTGGCCCAGGCGATGGTTCAGGAGGGCATGAAGGACGTGGTGGCGGGTCTGAATCCGATCGATCTGAAGCGCGGCATGGACCTGGCCGTGACCGCGGTCGTCGAGGCGCTGCGCAAGCTGAGCCGGCCCTGCACTACGAGCAAGGAGATCGGCCAGATCGGCGCGATCTCCGCCAACGCTGATGAGGCGATCGGCAAGATCATCGCTGACGCGATGGCCAAGGTCGGCAAGGACGGGGCCATCACGATTGAAGACGGCAAGTCGCTGGAGAGCGAGCTGGAGGTGGTCGAAGGCATGCAGTTCGATCGCGGTTATCTGGCCTCTTACTTTATCAACCAGCCCGAGAAGCAATCCGTCATGCTCGAAGAGCCGTATATCCTGCTGCATGACAAGAAGATATCGGCGATTCGCGATCTGCTGCCGGTGCTCGAGGCCGTGGCCAAGACCGGCAAGCCGTTGCTCGTCGTGGCCGAAGACGTGGAAGGCGAGGCACTTGCGACCCTGGTCGTCAACTCGCTGCGCGGCACCTTCAAGGCCGCCGCGGTGAAGGCACCGGGCTTCGGCGACCGGCGCAAGGCCATGCTGGAAGACATTGCCATCCTGACCGGTGGCACGCTGATCGAGGAACAGACGGGCAAGCAGCTCAAGAATGTCGTGCTGGAGGATCTGGGGCATGCCAAACGCGTCGAAATTGAGAAGGAGAACACGACCCTCGTCGGCGGCGCGGGCGAACCCGCAGCAATCGAGGCCCGCATCAAGGCCATACGGCGGCAGATCGACGAGGCCACCAGCGACTATGACAAGGAGAAGTTGCAGGAGCGGGTCGCCAAGTTGGCCGGTGGCGTAGCGGTGATCCGGGTTGGCGCGGCCACTGAGGTGGAAATGAAGGAGAAGAAGGCGCGCGTCGAAGACGCTCTGCACGCCACGCGGGCCGCGATCGAGGAAGGTATCGTTGCGGGCGGCGGCGTCGCGCTGCTGCGCGCCCGCGCCCAGCTTGCGCCGCTCCAGGGCGCCAACGCCGATCAGGAAGCCGGCATCCGAATCGTGCTGCGTGCCCTGGAGGAGCCGCTGCGGCAGATCGCCGCCAATGCCGGCGAGGAAGCGTCGGTGGTGCTTAGCCGGGTACTCGGACATGACGGCAACTTCGGCTGGAATGCGGCCACCGGTGAATACGGCGACCTGTTCGAGATGGGCGTGATTGACCCAACCAAGGTGACCCGTACCGCACTACAGAACGCGGCATCAGTCGCCGGACTGATTCTGACCACGGACGCGACCGTGGCAGAGATGCCAAAAGACCACGGCAAAGCCGCTGCGGTGTCATCGGAGCTGGAGTATTGACGAGACACGCAAGGCGTGCGGCGAGTCCCATACGGCTGTGGATTTACAGGGAGTCTCCTACCAGGAAGCGCCAGGCGCTTGGACATCATGAGCAAGATCATCGGGATTGACCTCGGCACCACGAATTCGTGTGTGGCGCTGATGGAAGGCAACCAGGTCAAAGTGATTGAGAACTCCGAAGGCTCGCGCACGACCCCTTCGATCGTCGCCTATGTGAACGACAGCGAAATCCTCGTCGGCGCACCCGCCAAGCGGCAGGCCGTCACGAATCCAAAGAACACGCTGTTTGCCGTCAAGCGGTTGATCGGCCGCCGCTACGAGGAAAAGGAAGTGCAGAAGGACATTGGCCTGATGCCCTTCACGATCTTGAAGGCCGACAACGGCGACGCATGGGTCGAAGCGCAAGGCCAGAAGCTCGCCCCGCCGCAGGTCTCGGCTGAGGTACTGCGCAAGATGAAGAAAACCGCCGAAGACTATCTCGGCGAGCCCGTCACCGAAGCCGTCATCACGGTGCCCGCCTACTTCAACGACAGCCAGCGCCAGGCGACCAAGGATGCCGGGCGCATCGCCGGGCTGGACGTCAAGCGGATCATTAATGAACCGACCGCGGCGGCGCTCGCGTTCGGCCTGGACAAGAGGGAAAGCCGCGACCGCAAGATCGCCGTGTTTGACCTCGGCGGCGGCACCTTCGACATTTCCATCATCGAGATCGCTGACGTGCAAGGCGAGAAGCAGTTCGAAGTGCTGTCGACGAACGGTGATACCTTCCTGGGGGGCGAAGACTTCGACCAGCGCATCATCGACTACCTCATCGGCGAGTTCAAGAAAGACCAAGGGGTCGACTTGTCGAAGGACGTGCTGGCGTTGCAACGCCTGAAGGAAGCCGCGGAGAAGGCCAAGATCGAGCTCTCGTCGAGCCAGCAGACGGAAATCAGCCTGCCGTACATCACGGCCGACGCCAGCGGGCCGCGGCATTTGAACCTGAAGCTCACACGTGCCAAACTCGAAGCTCTGGTCGAAGACCTGATCGAGCGCACGATGGAGCCGTGCCGCATCGCAATCAAGGATGCCGGTATCGCGGTCGAAAAGATCGACGACGTGATTCTGGTGGGCGGCATGACCCGCATGCCCAGAGTGCAGGAGAAGGTCAGAGCGTTCTTCGGCCGCGAGCCGCGCAAGGACGTCAACCCCGACGAGGCGGTGGCAGTGGGTGCGGCGATCCAGGGTGCGGTACTAACCGGTGAGCGCAAGGATGTGTTGTTGCTCGACGTGACCCCCCTGTCGCTCGGGATCGAGACCCTGGGCGGCGTGATGAGCAAGATGATCACCAAGAATACCACCATCCCGACCAAGTTTTCTCAGGTCTTCTCTACGGCCGACGACAACCAGGCGGCGGTAACCATCAAGGTGTACCAAGGCGAACGCGAGATCGTTACGGGCAACAAGATGCTGGCCGAGTTCAACCTGGAGGGCATTGCACCGGCGCCGCGCGGCATGCCGCAGATCGAGGTGACGTTCGATATCGACGCCAACGGCATCCTGCACGTGTCGGCGAAGGACAAGGCTACGGGCAAGGAGAACCGGATCACCATCAAAGCCAACTCCGGCCTGTCTGAAGGCGAGATCCAGCACATGGTGAAGGACGCCCAGGCTCATGCTGACGAAGACCGTCGACAGCGGGAGTTGGTCGATGCGCGCAACCACGGCGACGCGCTGGCACACAGTTCGCGCAAGGCTCTGACCGAATACGGCGAGAAGCTGGACGCGGACGAGAAGGAGAAGATCGAATCCGCAATCAGGGACCTTGAGGCGGCACTGAAGACCTCCGACAAGGCCGAGATCGACGCCAAGGCGCAGGCCCTGGCCACGGCCTCGCTGAAACTCGGCGAAAGGGTCTATGCGGACGTTCAGGCTCAGCCGGACAATGGCTCCGGTCGCGCCGCGGACGCGAAAGAGGCGAGCGCCGAGAAGAAAGGCGAGGACGTGGAGGATGTTGAGTTCAAAGAAGCGGGCGCCAAGCAGTAAATTAGCCGACGTCCGTCAAACTTTTGGGTGCGTTCAAGAAACGGTTTTTTTGTACGTTAGCGGCCTCTGTCGGTGTTTCTTGTAATGATTTCGCGGCCGGCATATACGGCCAAGAACACGCTTATGTGGCCGCGACAGCCAGGGGCTTGTCAAACCGGCTAGCAACGACTGACGCCTTCGCAGAGAACCGAAGACCAACCCCTACGGCTGTCATAACGTACCGAAAATATACCGGTCCGGCTTTCTGCAACTGCCATCTGCGAGATGTCTTCAGGGAGTTTTCCCCGTGCGCTATTCATATACCGTCGGGAAACCGCACGTCAGGGGGTTCCTACGGTCAATAGATCATCGACGATGCGGCTGACACCAACTGGAATCCGGTTCTCCTGCCAGACCTCTTAGAGGAGGATACGATGAACACCGACCCGAAAAAGTGGAATCTCTTCAAGTTCCTTCGCGGGGCAGCCCGCAAGTCCGATGGGGACAGCCCGGAAAGCCCGCCGGCGAGCGAACAATGGCGCGCCTCCTTGCCTGACATTCCGCGACTGTTCTCACGCGAACCGTGGCGCGCAGTGGAGGAGTTCTTTCATGACCCGTTTGCCGGCCGTGGTGCACTCGAGCGATGGTTTGGCGACTTCAGTTCATCGCGCTTCCAGCCGCGCATCGACGTGGTCGACGAAGGGCAGGTGCTGCGCGTGACCGCCGAATTGCCAGGGATAGAGCGCGAAGACCTGAACGTGAGCGTCGAGGACGGGGCGATCGTGCTGCGCGGCGAGAAAAAGCAGGACGTGCGCAGCGACGAAGATGGCTGTTACCGGCTAGAGCGCGCCTATGGAAACTTCGTGCGCACGATTCCCATGCCGGAAAACGCCGACCCCGATCACACCCTGGCAAAGTTTGACAATGGTGTGCTCACGTTGACCGTGCCGAAATCGGAGCCGGCGCGATCCGCGAGTCGCACGATCGATATTGGCTAGGGCAAGCAGGCAAGAAATGTCTTGGTGGCGGGCGGATATCGTGTGGGCCGGCCATTAGCTCAACTGGTAGAGCAGTGGACTGTTGATCCGTTGGTCGCTGGTTCGACTCCAGTACGACCTACCGGACAAGGCCACTAGCGCCGGGGCCGGTCCAGTGGCGCCGGTCGGCGTGGTCGAGATTCCTGAGCCACTGCTCACGACGATGTTCGAGACGATAGTGGCCGGCCACGAAGATTGTCGCAATCGCCCGCGCAAACGACCCCACCACCATTGCCCACATCACGCAAGCTCCTTCGCCTCGGCCCCGGCGCAGCGTGTGACCTGACGAAACGCGAGGATTGCCTGCTACCATGGTCAGCGCCGTCAGAGCCGGAGCAGTCGAAGGACACGACGACCAGTCAGCATCGCGTAGAACAGTGATCACCGCCCGCATTCAGCCCCCCGTCGGTCTCCGGCTCCCTGAGCCTCACCGGAAAATGGATCTCGAAGCTTGTGCCGTGCCCTTTACGCGATTTGAAATGGATGACGCCCTCAAGCGTCCGGCAGAGCTCCTTCACGATTGCCAGTCCCAGTCCGGCGCCTGGGATGTCCTCGTCTGCCGCCCGCTCGAATTCGTTGAACACACGTGCCTGGTCAGATGGCGCGATGCCCACGCCCGTATCCGACACCCGAAGATACCAGTGATCCGCGTCCACCCAGCCCACCGTCAGGCGAACCTCGCCCTCGGGCGTATACTTCAGGGCGTTCGACAGCAGATTCGTCGCCACCTGCTTCAGCCGGAGCCGGTGCGAGCGAACGGCACTCAACCCGGGGTCACGCTCGGCTTCGAGCCGCAAGCCTTTGGCTTCAACCAGCGGACGTGAAGTCGCCACCAGTTCGTCGAATAGCTCGCCCAGGTCAAGCGTCTCGGGAAGGACAGGTGAGACGTCGCCGAGGACAACTGAATACTCCACCATCTGGTCGACCAGTTGCTTCATGTCGGCAGCCTGCCGGCTCGCCAATGCAACCCCGGCTTCCGTTTTTGCCGGTGCACGGGAGATCAGTTGCAGCGCAATCGAAAACGCGTTCAGGAAATTGCGCAGGTCGTGGACGACGCTGCGCGTCATCTGCATGCGCGACTCGTGCAGCTCGCTTAGCAGCCGCTGCCTGAGTTCGAGCTCATCATTGGCGCGCTCGAGACGAGCGGTATATTGGTCGATCTCGCGCTCGCGCTCGGACACGACCTCCCGGATCGATGTCAGCGTCACGAAACTGCGCGCCTCATCGATCAGGCGACGCGCGCGGGCTTCGTATTGCCGGCTGAAGCTCGGGACCGACTGCGCATATTCGTCGAGCGCGTCATCCAGCACCTGACCCAACAGGTCCAGCTCACGCACCAGTTCCACGATCTGGTAACCCTGGCGCCAGCGCACATTGCCGTGCTGACGCGCCCCCCGTCCGATTGCCGGCTCGGCCTGGTCGAGATCTTCCGCCTCGAGCGCCACGCAGATGCTGTCGATAATCTGGGGCAGATGGTCTGCGAGCTGTTCGTACGTCAGCCGGTCAGCCTCCGTCAGGATTTCATCCGCAGATACCGCGCGCATCCACCGCTCAGTCAGCGCGGTTCGGCTCTGCTGGAGAAAGGCGGCAAGGCCGCGAAGCGGCGCCGGTTGCAGGTCGGGCATGATCAGGTTGGGTCGGCAAACGGGAAACGAGGATTGGCCCGGACGGGTTGGCGGGTGACCAGCGAGGAGGCGGCATGGCTTGATTATCCGTCAGACCGGCCCTCTCCCTCTGGAACGGGATTTGCATGATGCACAGGCAATCTACAAGTATCAAGCTCAGACTCGCTTTGGAACCTACATGTGGGATCCCGATCCATCGCGCCCCTGCTACGATCTGACCCGGCGTGCCCATCCAATCCTGACATGTGCTTAGGTGTCAGGCAGTTGGCCCTCCGTCTCGGCGCCACTTTCTCGCCCGTGTCGTTTCTGGCCAGTCCCGCTCACGGGTTGCAGCCCGTCCTCTTCGAGCCTGGCCTTGAGAAAGGCATCGGCGTGATCCAGCCAGCTCCGTACCTCGCCTTCCGGTGTGTTCAGCAAGCGCGCAATGTTGCGCACTGGCACGTCGTCCACGCGTGCTAGCAGCACAGTTCGACGCCACTGGTTAGGCAGCTGCGACAGCAATTCGCCGACGATCTCGTGCAATTCGTGCTGGGCGGCTACCACGTCCGGGCTAATGGCAGCGTCAGGCACCACATCTTCCATCCGCAGCAACTCATCCGGTTGCCAGTACTCGAATACCGCGTCATCAATGTCATCATGAGAGCGTGCCGGCACAACCGTGGCCTTGGCCTCGAGCGAAACCCAGCGGCCTTCTTCGCTGCGCCGCCGCGCAACCTCAGCTTCCAGCACGGCCAGCGCGAGCCCGTGCAGTTCATCCTCGCTCAGTACCACCTGCGGGGCCTGGTTCAGTCGCTCGAGGGCGCGAGTCAGTACCTCGTCGACCACATCGTCCAAGGCCGGATCCGCTTCTGCCAAGTCGCCGCGCGCCCGCAGATAGGACAGTTCGGGCACGTGTGCGGAAGAGGACAATGTCTCATTCGCCTTTTCCGCTGCCGCAATTGGGAAGTTCCGGATCCAGGCATTGCATCCCGCTTATGTCAACGCAATCCGCACGGACCGCTCCGCGCCTGATTTCTCCGGGTGCAACTTCGGCGAAGCACCCCACCCAACCGATCCGCACCATGGCTTCGCGCCTCGCACGACCAGCCTTTATGACGGCGAACACATTGCCGTTGTGGGCATCACGTTTACGAGTTTCTGGCGGCCGCATCGGGTGCCTGTCACGGTTGCCGGCCGGCCGAACGCCGGCTTTCATCTGATCCAGGTGTTCCACAAGTCTGGCCGGACGCGCACCGAGGTCCTGGTCCTCTATCCCGCCGATGGCTACTGGCGCGCGAAGCCGTTGCCGGCTCGCCACTTGGGTAGCAATACGTATGGCTCCTCGTTCCTGCTGGGGCCGATAGAGCGGGATGGGCGCCCAGTGGTAAACATTGCGCGGATCGAGATCGAGCCGGAGCCCATATCCATCAGACTGCATTTCACGCGCGGAGGCCAGGCCACGGTCACGATCACGGCAATCAGCGATATAAGCACCTCACTCGATGTCGAGTTCCTGCCGGCCTACGACGCCAAGCGACCTTTCGCGATGCTGCGCTCGATGTATGTTGCCGACGACAATGCGGACGCGAGCGAGGCCACCTGGTGGACCGAGTCGGCTGGTAAAGTCCGCAGGAAGTCCGTGATGGCCGTCTCCTCAATGCAGGCGACTGCTGTGCGATTCGGCCGGACCGTTTGGTCGCACCACAACACCAGCGCGCCCGACTTGATGTTCGACGCCTTCGAGTAGCCAACACAGCGCCCGAAGATCAGCAAGGCACGGCGTTCGGCTTCTTCAATCTGGCGAGCGGGCTGGCGCTTCTCATTGCCAGCGCGCTAGCCGGCTTGCTTTGGGACCGGCTCGGAGCGGCCTTCACGTTCGCATATGGGGGCAAAACAGCGGCAGCTATCTTGGGTCCCCCGCGAATGCGGTCGTTGAGCAAATCGTTGTTGAATGGCTGCTGGACTTGCTGTCGTTGCCTGCGTCCTGCTCGATAGGCTTCACGACAGGAGCGACGATGGCAACGTTCGTTTGCCTTGCTGCGGCGAGAAGCAAGGTTTTGCGGCAGGTCGGGTGGAATGCCGATGGTGACGGCTTGTTCGGCACACCCCAATTCACGTATGCGTCGGCGACCACGCTCATGCCGCCATCTTTGCCGCGTTGCGTTATCTTGGGCTTGGGCACGATCGTGTCATCCGAATCGCGACCGATGATGCGGGACGCATGCAGGTTGCCGCATTGTCCAGGGCCTTGGAGTCCTGTGATGGGCTGCTGATCGTCATTGCTCAAGCTGGCCAGATCAACACCGGCGCGTTCGATCCATTCCAGAAGATCGTGGACATTGTGCCTCTCCATGGAGGCGGATTCATGTCGATGGAGCGTTTGGGCTATGGGCCAGAGCCTGTCCCTTGCTGATCAATTTAACCGCGGGCGTCGAGCAGGCGGACGCGCGGTAATGCCGCTCAGCTAACACATCGAGAAGAACGATCGCCTCGGCAAGCATCGTTGGGTCGCACGCATGCCTGGCTTGCCGCGTTCCGCAAGCTGCGCATTCGCTTCGAACGTCGCCTTGATATCCATTTCGCTCTGCTCAAGCTAGCGTGCGCTGTCATCTGCTCCCGATTCGTTGAGGAGTTTTGTTAGCCGCACTAAGTCAGGGTGCTCCGCCCCCCGGGATGACGCGGCTGCCGAATACGTCGTTGTTACTGTCGAAGATGTCTGTCCTATTTCGGCGGTCAGTCCAAACGGCGTAGTTGGTAGTGTCATTCACCGCAAGGCCGGTGTAATCGCCGATAAAGGTCTTCTGGCTGAGCGAGGATGATGCTTTTCAAGCGTAGGCCACGGAGACGGAAAGTCCCTCCGGAAGCGAACTGATATCGGTGTAGGAACAGGACGACGCGGGCGCGCCATGTGCCGGTGCGCAATCAGATGAGTGTGATTCCGTCCGTTTCGGTCAGGCGGTGCTCCGTGGCGTAGACGGCTACCTGTAAGCGGCTGGTGAGGGGCGTCCATTCCTGTTGAGTCCGCCCACCGCTGTTCGGAGTCCACTTCCTGTCGGATTAGTCTGACACACCTTTCGGAAACGCTCTTCTGCTTGCCGGCTCCGTCGGAACCTAGCCTTGACATACGGATGGGCCATACGGCGGCGCCGGAGGCGCTCACGATTGACTTTGTGAAGGATCTCGACATGATGAAGAAATGGCTGTCAGCAGCAGTGTGTTCGATGTTGGTTGCCGCTCCGGCAAGCTTTGTCCTGGCGCAGGCCCCGGCCGGTTCCAAGGCCGACTACGAGGCCGCCGTCAAGCAGGCAGATGCGGACTACAAGGCAGCCTCCGCCAAGTGTGACGGCATGAAGGCCAACGCCAAGGACGTGTGCAAGGCCGAAGCCAAGCGCGACCGCGACGTGACCAAGGCCGAGGCGGAAGCGCGCCGCGACGGCACCGAAAAGGCGCACGCGAAGGCAATGAAGACCAAGGCCGACCGGGACTATGACGTTGCCAAGGAAATGTGTGAAGACAAGAAAGGCAACGACAAGGACGTCTGCGTGAAGGACGCCAAGGTCGCGCACGAAAAGGCGCTGGGCGCGGTGAAGGTCGAAAAGGCCGCCGCCACCGGCACCAGCGCCGACGTGGCCGAGGCGCGCCGCGATGCGAAAAAGGACACCATGGACGCCGCCTATAAGGCAGACAAGGAACGTTGCGATGCGATGTCCGGCGATGCCAAGGACAAGTGCCAGGCCGATGTGAAGGCCAAGTACGGCAAGTAGTTCGGCGGGAAGCATCACCCTCGCCGGCAGGCGGGGGCACTCCCCTGGGTCCGGCTTCCAAGCGGGCCGGCCCCGGGGAACACGTACCAAGGAGCCGGATATGAATTGGGATCAGATCGAAGGCGAGTGGGAACAGGCCAAGGGCAAGGTCAAGGAAAAGTGGGGCAAGCTCACCGATGACGACATCACGCTGGTCAGCGGCAAGCGCGACCAGTTGGTCGGCCGGATCCGTGAGCGCTACGGCTATACCAAGGAGCGGGCCGAGGAGGAAATGAAAGCATGGGAGAGGGACGTGCGCTGGTAAGGCCTCAGGCAGGAACTGCTGTCGTCGCGGCTGGGTGATGCACTATCTCATCTCCACATGGCATGCGCCTGCCTGCGCGGTACGCCGGGCAGCCAGATGTCGAACTGGTGCCTGTCTTGCGCGGCGCCATCCGGCACCAGCTCTGGCTCGCCAGCGAAGCCTGCATGAGTTTTATGACAACGTATCCAATCCAGTGCTGAGGGTGGCCGGCAAGATCGCGCTATGGGGGTTAAGGCCAAGCCACCGCCTGCGCGATTCGGAAAAGCTGGCGATTGCTGATGCGCTCGGGGATCCGCGGGTCATCCAGCGACTATGCCCGGATATAGGAATGCCAGGTGCCGGCGGCCTGCGTAATCTGCTGCCGCTGGCGCAGGAGCTCGGCGAAGAGGAGAGTTAGCGGCTGGCCGGCGCCATTCGCCACCTCAAAACGCTCGAGGAAATTACCTCCACCTCTTCCGCACCGCAGGCGCTTGCCTTCCTGCGCGCGCTTGCCAAGGTGATCGAGGTGGACAGCTTTCCCGCGGACGGTGGGAGTCGACCGCTCCATGCTTCATTGCCATTGCACGGCGTGCGGCAATGACAGGGCGCAAGCCGCTGCAATACGACTGCCTTCGTGAGTGGGCGGGGCGCACAACTAGCAAGTCTGGTACGCATTTGCATAAAACCTGTTGAGCTTGCCGGCAGATGGCGGGCCTCTGTCAGCGCCGCGGACATCGCATCTGCCGTGCCCATGTCGGATGCCCGCGGGCACCATGGAGACGATCATGCCAAGAGCATCCAGCATAGCGAAGGCCAGGGCAGACAAGCGGGCGGGGAAGGCGCCAAGCACCCAGGCCGGTCATTTCGTTCGCGACGAGATCGAGGCCGTGCGCCGGGGCAAGCATGGCGTGCGCTCGGCCAAACAGGCCATCGCGATCGGCTTGTCGGAGGCGCGCCGCGCCGGCATTGAAGTGCCGCCGAAGAAAGGCGCCAAGGCAGCGGCTGCCAAGCCTGCGGCTAGTGGCGGCGGCTACAAGGCGGCGCCGAGACGGCCGAGTTCAGAAAGCACGGCCAAGCGCAGCAGTGCTGCTACCAAGGCGCTCAAGCTGGAGAGTACGGCCGGGGCCTCGCATCAGGCGCTGTCCGCCCAAGCCAAGCGCGCAGCCAGCACACGGACTGCGGCAGACCGATCCGCCGCCGCCGAGAAGGCGGCCAGGACCAAGGGTGCGGCCGGCCGGTCCGAAGCAGCCCGCAAGGCCGCGCGCACGCGCTCAGCGAAAAAGCAGGCCGGCCAGGCGTCCCGCTAGCCTCACGAAAGCCCGGAACAAGAACTTTCCCGAAGAAGTGCGCTGGCTGAAGAAAGAATCGCAGCCCACCGAGAATCATCCCGAGGTAGACAATCAGAAAGATCCCGACGATGGTGGCAGTCATTTGGCAGTGCTCATCATGCTTCCGAGTGCAAGCGCTGCAGAGGCTGAAGCAATTGCACGGCGCGCCGGAGCAGCAGAATCCAGTCATCCAGCTCCTCAAGGATCGACTCGGCCTGATCGACCAGGGTGGGACCAGTGGTCGAGCATGACAACGCGGCGCCGTTGATGACGGTGTGCGCCATGCCGTGCAAGCGCAGCAAGTCGTCACGTAGTCCAGCCGGATCACAGCAGCGCGCGCGGATAGCGTCCATCTGGTCGACTAAACGCAAGATGGCGGTCGTGTCGAACGTGTCCTGCAGCGCTTGGAGGGCGTCGGCGTCGACTTTGCCATAGGGGGTGTCAATGTCAGGCATGGCGGGGCTTTCGGACAGAGTGAGCTGGCCCGGCAAAGAGGCTATCGCGAATCCAGGCTTCGGGCACCCGGTCCAGGTTTAATTTGTAGTCGCCGAAGCGCTTGATATTGCTGGTGAGGTAGGGACTCAGGAAGCCGATATCGGCCACGTCGACCTTGGTCCCTTCCTTTACCATTGCACGCAGGGCCTGCATCATGTCCGCGGTGTTCTGCAGGATCACGGCTGAGGCGATCAGGTCGTTGTAGCGCAGGCGCTTCTGCTGCTCGTCGGGATCGTTCTCGGCGAGCACATCGCCACCGAACGAGAACCATTTGGCAAAGCCATTGTAGGACTCGATCTTGTTGGTGGTGGCGGTAATCTCCTGACGTAGCTCGCGGCTGCCAATCCATTCGAGCAGGAACACCGTGCGCACAACCTTGCCGAGTTCCTGCGCGGCCAGGAACAGGCGGTTGCGGCGGCTTTCCGAGCCGAACCGACGCAGCAGGAGCGGCGAGGAGATCGTGCCGGCCTGGATCGACAGCGCGACCTGCATCAGGTCCTGCCAGTGGAACGCGATCAGGTCCCAGTCGACCGTGTCCGAGAACAGCCGGTCGACGTGCTTGTACTTGGAGTTGGCATCGGCGCGATAGAGCTTCAGATCCTGCCAGTTGCGGATGCGCGGCATCAGCTTGATGCCCAGCAGATGCGTGAAGGCGAACACGGCGGCCGATTGGCCCTGGGTGTCGGCGTGCACGGTGTCGGCCTCGACGCTCAAGCCAGCCTTGAGAAGCCCCTCGATGACATAGATGGCTTCCCACACGCCGGGAGGGATGAAATGCCTGAACACGGCGATATAGTTGTCCGCCACGTGGCGATAGGCCACCGCACCCATCTTGCGATAGCGAAAGTGATAGCCGGCCAGCAGGTTGTTGTCGTAGAAGTCGTACTGGGTGCCGTCGGCAGCGACGGTCTTGCCATCGCCCCAGTGCTTGGGCAGGTCGAGCCGCAGGTACAATTCGATCAGCTCCCGTTGCGCGGTTTCGAGCCGCTCGAGGCTCAGGTGTCGGCGGTTGACGAACGACATCATGTGCGGCGTGACCCGATCCCCCATATGCCGCGCGGCCTGGGTAGGCCCAAGGTTGCAGCCCATGGCGAAAATGGTCAGCAGATAGCGCTCTGCCGCATTGCGAATCTTCGGGTCGCTGCCTGAGAGCGGGCCAAAGTGCCGCGTGAAGTGCGTCCAGTGCTCGATGTTGGCCAGCACGTCCAGCAGATTGCGCGTGGGCATACGCCGGATCAGTGCCTGCTGCAAGGCAATGGCGCTGGCTGGAATCTCCCGGGCGACGGTACGCTTGAGCACCGGCTCGCCATCCTGGCCAATGGTGACGTGCTGGCGCTTGTCGGGAAAGCTGGTATCCAGCTTGCGCGCTGCGTCGGCGAGCCACTGGCGTAAATGCGCCACGAAGTCCTGCGCGTTGGCCGGCATGTCGAGCTTGTCACAGTATTCCGGCAAGCGCCGCTCGCATTCGCGCCAGGGCAGCAAGTGCGACCGGTAATCGGCAAAGGCGTCCGACCCCACGACGCACAGGTCGCCCGAGCGCAGCTCGTTGACCATATGTGACAGCACACAAAGTTCCAGATAGCGCCGGTTGGTTGGCGGCCCTTGGTCGTGCGGGCGGCGGACCAGCTTACGCCAGCGTTCCGAGGCGAAGCTGACATCGACCTCGGCGGCGAGCCACTCGCGATGCAGAGATTCGTTCTCCAACACCACCTCCAGCGCCGCCAGCAGCGTGCGCGACTGGCTGGTCGACTCCCATTCCAGCACCTGCGCCAGGCGCAGCATGACCGAGCGGTGCGCCCGGAAATGCCGCCAGAGCAGCGGCAGGTAGTTGTTGCCGCTCAGGGCCCGCACCTCGGCACAGCTCTCGCGCAACGGCTCCAGATCACCAGACGGCGCGAGAAAGCGGCGCACCTGCTGGCCAATCTGGGCGTCATCCTTGCCATCGGCGACGATATCGACCACGCCGTCGAGCACAGTGACGAGCTTCTCCATCTGCGCACGTTGGCGGGACTGGATGCGCTCCATCTCATCGCGCGCCCGCTTGTGGATCGCGCCCATGCGGCGGATGAACATTTCCGCGAGATCGTCCCGCGAGCGCACGCGCATGTGGTTGAGCAGCGCCACGATCAGCGTGTAGCGCTTCTCGGGAAGGGTTTCCCGGAGATTGGCGGCGTCCAGGCTCATGGCCTGGCTGGCCAGCGAGCGCAGCTTCGAGGCTGGCACCCCGGCTACGGCCCGCGAAAAATCGCCAAAACCATCGAGCCAGCGCAGGTGTTCGATCAAGAGGTTGAGATGCTTGCGTGAAGGCCGGCGTGCGTGACGTTTGATGTTGTTGTAGAGGGTCTGGCGATTGGCGAAGTCTCGGACGAGAAGCTTGTCCAGTCGCCGCTGTTCCTCTTCTGACAAGCGCCTTGCGACGCGCCGGAACAACGCGGTTTGCGTGCGCGTGTGAATCTGCTCCGCAATGCTATCCAGGGTGGAGAACGCAGGCAGTTCGACTTGGTGCAGGACCAGTGCATCAATGGTGGCGTTGATGATATCCACCGGCTGGTCCATGGTTTCTGCAGCTTCGCGCGCGGCGCGGATCGTCACCTCGTTGGCATCCGTGCCGATGTAGGGCTGCACGCCGAGGAATTCACGCACCGCCGTGTAGTGCCGGAACAGCGTGGGGGAAAGCCTGCGGTCGTAGCCAAAGGGGGTATCGGGATCGAGCCCAGCGCTGGCGCGCACATGGTCGATCACGGCGGCGGGAATGCTGTCCAGGTTGGGAAAATAGTGCAGTTGCTGAAAGACTTTCAGCAGGACCAGCAGGCCAAGCCTTGAACCCTGGCCACGTGCGGAGCGGGCGGCCCAGTCCAGCTCCTCCGCGTCCGGCGTGTACCACGCCTGCAACTCTTTGGTGGAGAAAACCTTCGGGAAACGCGGGTAGGCGGTACGCTCGACGGTGGCCATACAGGATCTCGGCAATCGCTGAAGGGCCAGCCAGTCTAACGATGGCAGCTACGGAAATCTAGCCACCGCTTATGCAGCACAGGAATAAAGGTCGCAATCTATATAACCAAAAGGCTTGTGATAGCGGATTGTCCGTATCTTGGCATGACCCCAAGGTCGGCTTCGGAATGCCCTGGGTGCGAGTACGTGATGACCACGAATACTGGTGCGCACATGGCGAGAGCCCTAACGCAGACATCGAACGCTTTGCATCGTATGCTCCCGCGGCGGCCCGCGTTGGCGACTTGGTGCTGGTGCTCTTCCATTGTTCGCACGAGCACTTCACCTACGACTCGGGAGACGCAGAGATTTACACTGCGGATGGGCAGCCTTTCTCGACGATTGGCATTGACAAGGAAGACATCGAGTCTGGAGAGCATGACGAGGCGCGGTACTCGCTAACGGCGCTAGCCTCGTTCCCCACGCGATTCCCCGCCGCCTATATGGCGCTCTCCAAGGCCGCGGCCTGAAATCAATCTCTGCCGGCACAAAGGCAGAGCCCCCCGGGGTCACCGAGGGGCTCTGCCTTCCTTAACAATCCGAGGGCGTCCCCTCACAGTCGTGCCGCAAGCATTTCAGCTCAACTTGTTCATCCGCTCTGGATCGTGCCTGGCATCCGGGTATGAGCATCACAGAAACATAACGTGACCCTCTTCAGCCGAGACAAAACTCGGTCAGCCCCGCTCAGGCTCCTCGACGCGGGATAGAGATGCATACGCCTGGTCGTTCATCGCATTCACGAGATCGACAGCCAATTGCTCATCCGGCGCAACCACCCGAACAGTTTCCGACTGACCCAAACCTCGATCGACTACGACGTTGTGCGGCACCTCTTCGAGATCGCTCCGGCAGGTTTCATTTCGCTCTGCAGCCGAGGCAAAAACGGCGCAACGGTATTCCATATTTCCACTCCTATGCGTATTGACACCCCAATGCGGCATTCCACCACCAGATATCTTAGTTGCAACATACTCGTTATGAGTATAGTTAAAGTAAAAATGGTCAACGACGGCCATTCTTCTTGCTTCGTATGCTACTGGCCTGGCCCCTGACAGCACTTCGAGGTGACCGACTCGCATTCAGTCGACTCGACTGGATGCAGCGTCGTAGATCTCGTTGTCCCTACGCATGCCGACGGCAATAATCAGCACCTCGATGCGCTCGCCGTCGACCCGGTAGACGATACGCGTCTGCCCGGTCCGAATGCGCCGGCATCCAGTGAGCTGGCCGGCGAGCGGCTTGCCGAGCTTGTCGGGCTCGCCGTTCGCGATTCGCTCTTCAATGACCTTGAGGATTGCCCTCGCCTCGGTCCTGCCCAGGCTGAGCAGGTCGTGTTCGACCTCTGGGTGATAGCTAACTGTCCAGGCCATCAGCCGCGGGCTCCGATTCGAGCCTGCATGTCAGCGTGGGAGATGGTCTTGGTGCTATCCAACGTGGCCAGCCGCTCGCGGGCGACGGCCTCGATACGGAGATCCTCGAGTTCGGCCATCAGGGACTCGTACCGGTCGGTTGGTAGCAGCACGGCCGTCGGCCGGTTGTCACGGATCACGACATAGCGGTCCTGCTCGCCGGTGGCGATGCGATCCAGCAACACACGGGTGTTCTTCTGAAGCTCGGTTGAAGAGATGGCCTGGTCGGCGCGATCGAGCAACATGATACGACTCCTATTTGACTATGATCGTCATTTTAATGCTACTTAGATCGGATTGCAACTATTGGCTCACGGCAGCGCTGGTCGTGGCCAGATACGCAGAACTCCCCCTACCCAGAAGGATGCGGACCGCTGTGGCTGCCAACGAGCCGCCACATTCCTGGAGAGTCTGGCACGTGGCTCGGACTTTAGAAGGGTTTTGGGCGAGGGGGAGGGGTAGACCCGCGCCCTTGGGCGCGCTTCTCTTTTGGTTAAAAGCGGTTAAAAACCGGTTAGCGTCTGTGGATAAGAGCTGCAACCATCTGTTTCATATGACGATTTCGGAACATGCCGATTAGTCATTTTGAGCAATTTCATTAGTCAGATTGAGCAAAACCGGGAGAAGCGTGAGTACCTCATTAGTCATTTTGAGTGGCGAGCTCGCCAAAAATTAGTCATTTTGAGTTCGCCATTAGTCGTTTTGAGCGACTGCCGGCCGGGCTACCTCGACGAGCCTATCCTCCTTCTCCCAAGACCAGCTTGAACGAGAAACTCCTCTCAAGGCTGCGGAGCTTGTCGGGGATGGGTTAAGGCTTGGGAAGAACGTCTGGAGCCGCTTGCCGGTGCCGGACAACTCATCCCGGGCGCGCATATCGACCAGCGTCAAGTAGGGCTTCGCAAACAGCGCCACCTGGCTTTTTGTCGAGCGAGATCTTCCAGTGGAGGTTGCCCTGGGGAACGTTGTCGTAGAAAGTCCGCGCCTTCTGTCCATCGCGGCAGTGGAACAGCGCGCAGCAAGCCAGCTCGCCCGACGACACTACGAAAATGAAGCCTTAGGCATCCGCCCGATAGGAAAAGCCTCCGCGAGACCCAACAAACTGCTTGGTCGGCGCTGCCTCTCCGTCTCCGGATGGTAGCCGGCCGAAAAAATCCTTGAAGTGGGACTGCGATCCAACGAACTCAAGCCCGACGGTGCCGGTCTCACCCATTCGTTGTTTGGCGATGATCGCCTCAGCGACACCCTTGTACTGGGAGTCCGGATTGTAGTAGTCGTCGCGATACATGAAGATGATGATGTCGGCATCCTGTTCGATACTTCCCGATTCGCGCAGGTCAGCCATCAACGGGCGCTTGTTCGATCGCTCCTCAACTTTCCGGGAGAGTTGCGACAGCGCGATCACGGGCACTTGAAGATCCTTAGCCATGAGTTTCAGGCCACGTGTAATTTCCGATATCTCGTCAACACGCCCACGGCGCGCAGCAGACTCTGAACCAGACATCAGTTGTAGGTAGTCGACAACGATTAGGCCCAAACCGTGTTTGCGCTTGAAGCGACGCGCCTTGGCATGCATCTTCGCAATCGAAATTCCAGGTGTCTCATCGATGAACATCTTCGAGTCGTGAAGTTTGCCGACGGCTACTGTCAACTTTGACCAGTCGCTGGCATCCTGGAGGCGTGTTGGTGTACGCAGGGTGTTCAGATCGATCTTCCCCGCGCTGGCCAATGAGCGTAGGCCAAGTTGCAGATTGCTCATCTCCAGTGTGAAAACGAGGGTCGGTATGCCGGCGGCGGAAATCGGCATGCCATGGGCGTCCGTCAGAGATGAGATTCCCATGCTGACGTTTTCAGCAACGTTCATCGCCAGTGCACTTTTTCCCATAGCGGGTCGACCAGCGATGATGATCAAATCTCCGCCTTGGAGTCCCGATGTTTTCTCGTCGAGCATCTTGTAGCCCCACGAGGTTCCCGTAAGCGGAGAGTTCGCGTGGTATCGCTCGTCTATCCACTCCACTGTGCCTCTGACCACTTCCGACATCGACTTCGGTTCGTCTTCGACGCTCGATCCTTCGGCAAGATGCATTACCAGGCTTTGTGCGGCGTCCATCTGTTCGCGCACGTCCCCCGCCTCGTAAGCGAGTTCTTCCATCCGCCGGGCGGCATTGATCAGTTGACGCTTCATCCGCCGTTCAACGATGATCTCCGCGTAGCGACGAGCGTTGGCGGCTGACGGCGTCCCACGAACGATTTCCTCAAGGTACTCGCGTCCGCCGGTCTCTTTGAGCACACCAAGCGATTCCAGTCGTGCCGTGACTGTCACGACATCGGCCGGCCTGCCCGTCTGCACAAGAGTCCCAATGACGCGATACAGAGTCTGGTGGCTACGGTAGAAGAAGTCACCATCCACCAGGATGTCAGCCACTTTGTCGAAACTTCCTCCCCCAGTCAGCAGGAGGGAGCCGAGAACGGCGCACTCCGATTCGACGCTTTGGGGCACTTGGTTTTCACGCATCTACATCTCTCCACGGCCGCGGCAATCAACGGTGATAGTTGCCCTCAAGGATCTTGGCGAAGTTCTTCGGCCGCACGATCCACTCGAGACTTGCGACAAACTGCGGCGAGTCTCCCTTGGGCGGAACCCTACCGGTCAAGAAGTGGGATTTCCCGCAGTGCATGAGAAAGCTGCGCCACCAAGCCATCCCCTGTTCGGTGGATGTGTATCCCGGCCCGAGTTGCTGGTTCTTGCATACGGCCATCTCCCGCCATCTCGACCGCAGCAGCGCTTCGCGATCCTTGCCCCACGTGAGTGCGCGAGGATTTGTAGGCAAAAGATCGTGGTATAGGGCGATGATGTCCTGTTGCGGGCAGGGCGGAACATGTACCGGAGAGGGAGGTGGCCGGCCGCCTTCTGGGTCTAGCTGGTCATCGAACAATGCACCGTTCATCCCGTCGGCGGCATTGCCGTCGACACACATACCGGAGGTATGTACTCCTACGACAGCAGTTGCAGTTGCAGATGCAACTGCAGATGCAAGGCCACCACTTGCCAATGCCTCGGAACTGGCACGGCCATCTTCTCGTTGCGATTCATAGCCTAAGTCACTGTTCCACCTACGATCCGCGCCAAGCTTTCCAGCAGCAGAGCGAACTTCTCGATTCGTCGCCTGCTTCTCCCTCTCGCGCTCCAACCGGGCCTGCACCAGGCGACCAGGCATGTCCGGATGCGGATCAAAGCACGCAACGATTTCTGGCCACAGGCGCTCCATATCGACCAATGATTCACCCGTCAACCTCGCAAGCTTCTGTAGCTCGGCAGGAATGGAGCCTTCCAGCCATGCGTAACACATCAGCCGAATATAGGCGCCGAGGGCCTGATTGGTCATGACCGCAACGTTCTCGTCCGAGAGGAAGTCGCGCGCATAGAACTGGAATGCGGGGGATTTAACGGAGGCGGCGGCTTTCACTGCAAGCCTCCTTCTTTTGCACCGAGATCCTTCCTGGTCTCAGGATGTATCGTATAAAAGCCCAGCACATCAACGTGCAGCAGCGCGTTGTTTGCAAGGGTGTTCAGCAGAGGCTCCCCTTGATCCGGTGGTACGCCAAGTTTGTGGAGCGCGACATCGCCCTCGAAGGGCAGGGACTTGTATTCACGTGAAAGCGCAAGCAGCAGTTTGGCTGCATCCTTTCCCGCGAGCCGAATCCGCTCGGCCGTCGTGTCTCCGACCGGGGTTGGACTACCCTCCATGACAGCCGACACAAGACGGTTGTCAGTCGAAGTCACGTGCGGATAGTGATACTCAAGAATGTACTTGGCCACGTTTTCGGTCAGGAACACGCATCCACCCCTTCCGCGCCGGCGACGCCGAGGAAGCCGCTGCTCAGATATCAACTTGACTGTGTTCGGATGACTCCTGAGCCTACGCGCAACCTCGGTCGTTTTCATAAAGTCGCCGTACTCTTCGTACAGCTCCTTGGCGAGTTGATCGAGTGACTTCATGACTGTTCCCTTGTTTTTACTTGTCGTGTATCAGCATCCTACATAACACGTCGCAATAATTTACTCGCAACAACCAGATATGGCAAGCAATCGACCAGAATCGCACTGCGTTTGTGGATGAGCCATCCAACTGCCAATAGCCAAACGGTGACGCCGTGGGCGCTGAGTGATGGCCTAGCCTTGGCATACCTGTTTTTTTGCCCTTGGCAGTTGCCTGGCGAACGGATGGGGGGAGGGTGCGCAAGTGAGCCGCCTTTCTCACCGCGGTCTCGATCTGATCAACCTTACATGTCCGCGTGAAGCATCACCGGTCACCAAGGTTTTCATCAGGAGCATCGCGATGAGTCACAACAATACAAATTCGGACAGACAGAGACGATCCGTAGATTTCTCAGAGGTGCGCAACAAAGTTCCGGTCGACTGGTTCTTTGAGCACCTGCTGGGTGGAAGCCCCAAACAAATGAGCGGCACGATCCGATACTCGGTCTGCCCGAATCCTGAGTGCGGCGCATCGTCGAAGGATTCGGTGAAGGTCAGCGTAAAGGATGAGAGGTGGAAGTGCTTCGCGTGCAACGAGCACGGAGACGTGATTGAGGCCGCTGCGTTGTATTGGGGGAAGTCTCTCGTTGAGGCTGCGCTTGAGCTGGTTGGTGCGGATGCAGATATTCTGAATTCGTACAATCGGCCCCAGCCAAAGCCTGCTATTCAGCGAGACGACTTGGCCCTTGCTGAAGTCTTCTCCAGACTGGTCGCTGCGCTGCCTGAGCCAACGCGGGACGGTATAGAGTACCTTGCCGGGCGCGGAATTTCGCCCGACATCACTCGTACCGCCTGCAAGAAGGGCATCGTTCTGACGCTGCCTTCAAACCCGAAGGAAGCGAAGGAGTTTCTTCTCGACCGCATTGGCTACGACCTGATGTTTAGGGCGGGCTTGTGGAAGGAAGGATCGAAGGCGCCAGCCGCAGCATTCCGCCCATTGGTGTTCGTCTCGAACAACAAGAAGGCGGCGGAGTTTCGTTACTTGCGCGAGTCTCGACCGGATGAGGTCAAGTCACTGCGTTATGGAACGATCGCTCCGTGGGGATGGCTGGGTGATTCCAGGATGAGAATCCTGATCACCGAGGGCTGCATTGACCTGCTCTCTGCTGTCGCGCTCGGAACAAAGCGGAGCGTCATGGGGCTACCTGGCTGCGAGAACTGGCGACCGGAATGGTTTGCTAGTTTTCGTGGAGCGGATGTCCTGACCGCTTTGGACGACGATGATGCTGGACGCACTGCGTTTGAGAAACTTCGCCCCGTGCTGGAGGCGGCAGTTGGCGGGCCGATTGGCTCATACAAACTGCCAACCGGAGCGAAGGATCTTAATGAGCAGCTGAAGCAGAAACTCGGTCTCATGTAACCACCCAAGCCCGGCACCCTGCCGGGCTATTTTTTTGCACATTGACACTCAAAATACATCCGCGAACGTCCGTGCGAGCTTGGACCGATCATTGGGTCATTCCTCGACTCACTGATCTGCGCCTGGATCAGACTCGAGCATGGTGTCTACGATTTCCAAGGCATCGCGCCCGGCCCCACACCAGGCGTGGTCGACCTTAGCCGCCTCAGCCCGGGCGACATTGTTCTGCGCCCTGGACTCCTTTATCGGCCCCCCGGTGCACCGATAGGCCGTCGGCACACCTGTCGATCACGTCACTTTCCCCCAAGAACCACCAGCCCCCGACAAATCCGGTCCCGGGACCGTGAGCACTTTCACCAACCGGACTTCATGCCCTTTAGCTTGTCTGTCCACATTGTTCGCATTATGCTTACGCGTTAGAATACTGGTAGTTTCCATTCGATACGGGGCTACAGGATGACGCAGGAAAGCAAGGTCTACGACGAGTCTGACTTTGATGTGCTGGAGGGCCTCGAGCCTGTCCGCCAAGTGCCGGGCATGTACACCCGCACGAAGAACCCCCTTCACATCATTCAGGAAGTGCTCGACAACGCGGCTGATGAGGCCCAGAACGGGCACGCATCGCGAATCGACGTGATCGTTCACAAGGACCACTCGGTCTCCGTAGCAGATAACGGACGCGGCATCCCCGTCGGTCTGCATCCAATCAAGCAGATCCCTGTTGTCGTGCTTGCGTACACGAAGCTGCATGCCGGAGCGAAATTCCGCAAGGGCAATTCCTATCAGCGATCCGGCGGTCTGCACGGCGTTGGTGTTGCGGTCACCAACGCTTTGTCAACTAAGGTGGAGGTTGAGGTCAAGCGGGATGGAAAGATCCATCGCGTTCATTTCCTCGATGGCGATCGCGAGATATCTCCAGTTGCAGAAGTCGGTGAGTGCGGTCCTCGCACGTCCGGCACTCGCGTCAGAGCATGGCCCAATCCAAAGTACTTCGATTCACCGAACATTCCTCTCGGCGAGTTCGAGGAGCTGCTTCGCTCCAAAGCAATGCTCATGCCTGGTGTCAACGTCAACTTCAGAAATGAGGACAGCGGAGATGAGAAGAGCTGGTGCTACAAGGACGGCATTGGCGCCTACCTTGCCGATCGCATCGCCCACCTCGATCTGGTCGGTGAAGTTTTCACCAGTCAAGGGTATGTGACCGAGAGTTCGGACTCAATTATCGAGGGTGACGGCGGGAAGTGGGCGGTCGCCTGGACTGCTGAATCGGGCAAGGGTGAATCCTATGTCAACCTGATTCCGACGCCTTTGGGAGGGACTCACGAGGCTGGACTGCGTGCAGGGCTCTTTGAGGCGCTCAAAGCCTACTGCGAACACCATGCGATGCTCCCGCGGGGCATTACGCTCCAGGCCGAAGACGTTTGGTCTCACGCCCAGTTCGTGCTTTCCGCCTCTGTAACTCATACCCAATTCCAGGGCCAGACAAAGGACAAACTGACCAGCCGCGAGGTTGTCCGATTGCTGTCGTCTGTCGTGCGCGACCCGTTTGACCACTGGTTGATCGACCATCCCGATGCCGCCAAGAAGATTGCGGAACTGGCTATCCGGCATGCCACCGCCCGAGCCAAGCAAGGGAAGGTGGTGGAGAAACGGAAGTCTTCCGGTGTCGCCACGCTGCCCGGCAAACTCACAGATTGCGAATCCACCGATATCGGCCGCAACGAACTCTTCCTGGTGGAGGGCGACTCCGCCGGCGGCAGCGCCAAGCAAGCTCGTGATCGCGAGTACCAGGCCATCCTGCCGCTACGGGGCAAGGTGTTGAATACGTTCGATACTGCTCGTGATCAACTGTTCGCCAACAACGAAGTCCATGACATCTCAGTTGCCATCGGAGTCGATCCGCACGAGCGCGGCGCAGAGGTCGATCTGTCCGGGCTGCGTTACGGGAAAATCTCGCTGCTCACTGACGCCGACGTTGACGGATCACACATTCAGACGTTGCTCCTGACACTCTTCTTTACCCACTTTCCGGCCCTGGTGGACGGCGGCTACATCTATATCGCCCAGCCGCCCTTGTTCCGCGTCGACGTGAGCGCGCAGGGCAAGGGCCGGCCGGCGCGCAAGATCTACTGCCTCGACGAGGCTGAACGATCATCTGTGCTCAAACAGCTCGCCGCGGAAGGCGTCCGCGATTCGTCAATCACTATTGCGCGATTCAAAGGCCTGGGTGAGATGAATCCGGAGCAACTACGCGAAACGACCATGCATCCGGACACCCGCCGCATGTTGCAAGTCGGGATTCCCGACGGTGCCCTGGAAGAAACGGTCAGGGCCTTCCACCTGTTGATGGGCAAGGGTGAGGCCGGATCGCGCCGCACATGGCTGGAAACAAAAGGTGATCTGGCCGAGCTGGATGTCTAAGTACCGAGAGAAAAGACCATGACCGAAGCAAACGATCATTCGACCGGCGACCTCTTTGCAGTGCTCGACGACGCCGATACGCCTCCAAAATACGATGGCCTAACCGAGGACGCTCTCTCTCCGGAAAAAGTGGCTGGCGGCGTCAACACACCACCGCCATCACATTCCGTTGAGATCAACGAGATGCATGATGGAAGAGTCCCCATCGCTGCATGGGCTGAAAGGGCATATCTTGACTATGCGATGAGCGTCGTCAAAGGACGCGCACTTCCGAATGTGGAAGATGGCCAGAAGCCGGTTCAGCGACGCATCCTCACAATCATGAAGGAGATGGGGCTCGACGATCGCTCCAAGCCAGTGAAGTCTGCCCGTGTGGTTGGCGACGTGATGGGCCGGCTGCACCCACATGGTGACTCCTCGATCTACGACGCTATGGTACGCATGGCGCAAGATTTCTCATTGCGCTACCCACTTGTTGACGGTCAAGGCAACTTCGGCTCCCGCGATGGAGACGGTGCTGCGGCTATGCGCTACACGGAAGCACGACTGACGCCCTTTGCCGATATTCTTCTGGGCGAGATCGACAAGGGAACCGTCGACTACCAACCCAACTACGACGGGGCGTTCCAGGAACCGACTCTGTTGCCCGCTCGTTTGCCCGTGCTCCTTCTGAACGGTGCATCAGGCATTGCTGTCGGGATGGCAACGGACATCCCCAGCCACAACCTCCGAGAGGTCGCGGACGCCTGTGCTCTTTTGATCCGCCGGCCCGATGCCTCCTTCGACGAGGTCATGTCCATCCTCCCCGGTCCTGACTATCCCGGTGGTGCTCAAATCATCTCCAGCATGGAGGACATTCATAAGGTCTACTCCGTTGGCCGCGGGAGTGTCCGGGTGAGGGCGCGTTGGGTTGTCGAGCAGCTTGCCCGTGGTCAATGGCAGGTCGCCGTTACCGAATTGCCGCCAGGCGTGTCGACGCAAAAGGTCCTGGAGGAAATCGAGGAATACACGAACCCGAAGATCAAGGCAGGCAAGAAGGCGCTCACGCAAGAGCAGGGAAACATGAAAGCCCTGTTCCTTTCCGTCCTCGATCGGGTTCGTGACGACTCTGATAAGGACCACCCCGTACGGATGATCTTTGAGCCGCGCTCCTCGCGTCAAACTCCTGACGAGTTGATGACCGTCTTGCTCGCCCATACGAGCCTCGAGTGCAATAACTCCGTCAACCTTGTGACGATTGGTCTTGACGGTAAGCCGCAACAGAAAGGCGTGGTTCAGGTCCTGAAAGAGTGGGTTGCATTCCGCTACCAGACGGTAACACGCCGCTCGCAACGCCGCCTTTTTGAAGTGGAGCGCCGTATCCACATCCTTGATGGCCGGATGATCGCCTTCCTGAATATCGATCACGTGATCAAGGTGATTCGGGAGTCGGACGAGCCGAAGCAACAATTGATCAAGGCATTCGGGCTATCCGAGACCCAAGCTGAAGATATCCTTGAGATTCGCCTGCGCCAACTCGCTCGCCTCGAAGGCATCAAGATTGAGAGTGAACTCGCCCAACTTCGCGACGAGCAGGCCCACCTCCAAACCCTGTTGTCGGATCACTCGGCAATGACCGACCAGATCGTCAAGGAGTTGGATGCGGACAGGACCAAATATGGCGACGATCGCCGAACGCTCATAGAAGTCGCGGAAAGAATCACTTCCGGAGCTGTGGCCCCGGCGTCGGACGATCCAGTAACAATCATCGTTTCGCGCGCAGGCTGGTTCCGAGCTCGTACTGGCCATGGGGCTGACCTCTCGACCCTGACGTTTAAGGCAGGCGACGAGTTGCTGGTGACGATCGAGACGCGCACATCTCAAACCCTCGCCGTATTCGATACAAACGGACGCTGCTATAACGTCTCCGCTTCCATGGTTCCCACTGGACGGGGCGATGGCGTTCCCCTTACGTCACTAGTCGAGATCCAGGCCGGGGGACGGCTCGTGCATGTGATCTCGCTCGATCAGGCGGCAAGTTACCTGGTTTCCTCCACCGGCGGCTATGGCTATGTGTGCACGGCCGCCGATTTGCTGACGCGGCAGAAGGCGGGTAAGGCGTTCATGAGTCTGGATCGAGATGAGTTGATGCATTTACCGACGAAGATAGCAGGTACTACTGTCTCTGCTGTTTGCAGCGGCGGCCGCCTGCTGCTGTTCCCAGTCTCCGAGGTGAAGCACATGCCAAAGGGGAAGGGCGTCAAACTCATGGAGCTCGAAGGCAAGGAGACCCTCGTCGCCGTTCACGTTGGTGATGGAATGGCATGCACCATCACTACAGCATCCGGCAAACCAGTAGAGCTCGCCGGACATGGGCTCGACAAATATCGGCTGCACCGCGCACGGAAAGGTTGCCAACTGCCCGGAAAGGCAAAGCCTACGGGATTCGATGGGGAGGCGGGTCGTGGACAGGCGTGATTTTCTTCGCCTCACCACTGGTGGGGTTCTGGCGGCGTGCACCGAGCCACTTTTCGCTGGTATGCACAACGATTTCTGGGATCGGCCTCGCCGCCTGTGGTTGACGCGGGAAGTACGCAAAGGTGTGTGGGAAGAAGTCAATGAAGTCTATTTCTTCCAGGGAAAGCTGCACTGGTCGGGATATAAAGCAATCTGCCGCCTGATGCGCGACGTGCAAGCCAACAAGGACGAATTGATGAGTCCTGTGCTCTTTGACATTCTCCGAGGGATGCAAGGCTGGTACGAGATTAACGGGCAGCAACGGGTGATCGTTGTGAACTCTGGCTATCGTACGAGGCGTACAAATGAGGCGGTAGGCGGTGTCGGCGACTCGCGTCACATGCGTGGTGGGGCCGGCGACATCTACTTCCCCAACGTCCCTGTCAGTGACATGGGTCGAATTGCACAGCGGCTCCAAGGGGGAGGCGTGGGCTTCTATCCAGCAAGCGGCTTTGTCCACGTCGACGATGGTGACCTCAGGACGTGGCGCGGGTGAATCGCGCCCAGATACGGACCATCTGGAAAAAATCTCGCTCCTATACTCTTGCTGTATCGATATGATTCCGGTAGTATTACACAACTAGCTGATCACTTTTGATCGGCTTGCTGTGCAGTAGCAGTTGGGATCGTGACTGTTCCCTCCCTTCGGCCTCTCTCCACCTGACCCCTGAGACGGCTGCTTCCCCGCCCAGCCTCAATTGAGGCTGGCTTTTTTTTTCAGCCCCCCAGAAGACCTCCACCCACACGGACGGCTGCGGAGCCATAGCTGCTGCTCGTGTGATGAAGCGTGTGATCCTTCACCGAGGATCGATGCCTTCATCGTGTATGCACAGCAGTGTCTTCGTCGATGACAAACGAAATCCAGTCAGACTTGATCGACGCCGGCATCGTACTCGCGCCCCAGTGACAAACCAAAAAAAAAAAAGCCACCCGGGTTATGGGGTGGCTCGAGTGGGCTAATCGTCTGAATCAGAACATCTTCGACCAGGAGATCTGGTTGGTCAGCGGACGATACGGAGACGCGGAGAGGTCGATTGCCCTAAGCATCGGGTTCCGTCCGGTGAGATACCACGAGTCAGCTTGCTGGGAAATCAGGTAGCGCTCCGCCAGCAACTCAAGCGCACGCCTGTACCGGTCAATATTCTCGCCGCCTGAGGCCTCGTCAAGCAGCGCAGCCGAGCGGATGCCCGGTTGGAGCCAGGCAGCGCGAGCAAGGTCATACCCCTCATCACCAGCAACGATGTAGATCTCTCCTTCAACTGCATCCGGTACCGGATCGATCAAGAAGGGAAATTCCGTCGGGAAAACATACCAGCGCCTCCAGAACTCGTAGTGAATCCGCAAGCGCAACACGTCCTTGCGCGTGCTCAATGTCTCGCAACAGCGCTCGAAGTTCACCTCGCCCATGGTCCGCCCGAAGACCCATTGTGCTGCCTTGACATGATCTGAAGGCTTTCGCTTCTTGTCAAAAAGGGCCTCGACGTTTGCCTTGATGATCTGGAAGCTCAATCGCTCCATCCCAGCCTCGAAGTCCTCCTCGGTGAGGTTCCTCAGGTGGTCTTCTTTTTTCCGCCTTTGGGCTGTTCCAGTGTTGGAAACACTACTGAGTGCGGCGAGAGCAAGTTCTTCACTAAAAGGGCGTGCGAGTCCCACAGCTTCTTCATTCCCCACAACAGCCACTTCGCGGTCGCCGTCAGAATCGCCAAGATCGAAGGTGTCAAGACCTTGGAAAAGATCGGCGCAATCAAAGCTCTCAAGCCAGCTATGCACATCAGCAGGGTCAGACAGATCCCCCCGATCACCAGAAACACCATCAAGTCCGACGAGATCATTCGCCTCTCCCATTTTGGTCAACATATCACTCATTTGTGAGCTCCTCATCTTATATGGCAGGCCTTACACCACACTCGTCCGAGTAAAGATGTCTGCGCCGTCTGGTTGTTTGTTGTAGGTGCGGATTACAGATGAACGCGTGAACTTCTCTGCTGGATCGACCGACCGCTCAATGGCGATAGCCACGCCTCTCCGTATCGAGGAAGCGCCCTGAAGAAGCACAAACTCCTGCGGGTGAATCGTCTCGAGTTCCGCCGGCCTGATTGCAAGTTGCGCCGAGTCCTGTTCGGCCTGCGAGCATCCGGCAAGATCACCGGCATACTCCGGGAAGAATGCGGCAATCCCGCTGCCAGCGGGATCGAAGATCGCCTTGTTCCAGGTGCCACCGATTGCCCATTCACGGAGGTCGCTTCCCACGGCTTCCATCTCGTTCAGGGATCGTGCACACAACCATGTTGATACCCTGGCGCTGCGAGCCCGCGAGAGAATTCCACCAAGGCCGGGAAAGTCGCTGACATTCGCGTCGCCAAAAACCAACATGAAGGGGACATCCTCACTTCGAGAATCTTTCTCGACAGCTAGGCTCTTTGTCAGTGCCTCCTGGAGGTCGATGCAGATCATCTGTCGGACCGCTGCTGCGACAAGGTGGTCAGCCGTACCCGGAGCGGCGATATATACCAAGCGGTTCTCCCGTATTGCGGTGTAGAGATCCACTTCCGGCGAATAGGTGTTCAGGATCTGCCCAAGTTTGCCGGTTCCCAGCATATACAGCCGGCCAGCTATACCGCCAAAGTTCTCTTTCAGCCTGGCGTGGCTGATGTCTCCATCACTACCGCGGTACCTATCAAGAAGTTCGCTGAGGTCAGATGCCTCAGGGCTGTCAGGGAACGAATCTTCGAGTGATAAGAGCAGCTCCATCATCGCGTTTGGCTTGAGAATGAACATAGCCAGATCCAGAAGGCTATAAGCCAGACCCACTCTCCTAATCGCCGCGACCAGGACAGTCAATCCATGGTGGGCGTGCTTCCCATAGTCGTCGGCACCCGGGTTGCTATCACCCTTGGGGATCGTCGTCATCGCCTGTGATGCGACCACTTCCGGAGCACCTGACAGGATGAGGTTGTAAGTGTTGCTAACCCCGGGGTTGAACGGATTGATCACCAGGAGGTCGCTCTCCCGGCCAAAGGTGCGCGAGAACCGGGCTAGCGAGTCGATAGTGCGGTTGTCACGTCCTGAGTCTATGACAATGACCCCGCCACCACGGGTCACTTGCTGTGCAAGTGCGCAATCGAGCAGTGCATTCTTGCCCGTTTCATTCGGATCGATCACCAGCACGTGCCGAAGGAGATCCTCGTTATGAACCAGTAATGGCTCACGCCCTCCATTCTGGGCCATGCCGAATCGAATCCCCTCCGGGCATGCGGCCGCGAGTACCTCCGCCAAAGGAACTTCGGACTGATTTGATTTGATTTCCATGAAATGTCCTTGCGTCTGGGATGATGACTTACTCGTTGGCGAGTTCCTGGGCGAAATCCCGCTTCCGCCCGCCGGTAGGAACGCTGCTGCCACCGAGATACTTGTCGCTGTTCTTGAAGAAGTCCGCACCTTCCACCGACGGTTGGCGAAAGTGATTAATGCGTACCCGGCCGATGTCCTTTTGGAGTTTCTTGTCGATCGAGATCATCGGCACCCGCAGATTGAAGATCGTGTCTCCGCCATACATCACGATGCATTCCCCCTTGCTCAGCGCTTTGAGATCGTCTGGCGAGACCTTGTATTCTTCTTGTTCGCGCTCTCCTTCCGACATGCCAGCACCGGCGCCGGAACCGCCTTCTGGTGTCATATTGAGCATTGGACTATTGGTGCTCTGGTTCTGAGTTGCGCTGAGCGACTTAGCGATGCCCGTCTGCATCCCGATCAGTTCCGCGAACTCTTCCGCTGTAGCTTGTGAACCGATCTTGAAAATGATCTTGGTCCACGTGTTACCGATGACCATTTCCTTGAAGTCGGGCGATACCACCTCAAGGTTGGCCAGCGTTTGTGCAGCGGGAAATAGCGCGATATGGGCGGAGCGTGCCTGCTCGAAGGGCCGTGCCAGAGATGCAACTGCGTAACTTCCGAGCTCATCCATGAACACCAGGAAGGGGGGATTTGGCCGTTGACTCTCCGGCAGTGCCTGTACCCAAGAGATCGCCGTACGGAGATCGCCGAGGAACATCTTCCCGAAGTTGGACGCCGCCTCATTCTTGCCCATCGTCGGAAGGGCAACGTAGATGATCTTGTTGCCCTTGATCGCGTCGAACAGGTCAATGTCCGGTGTATAGGTGTTCAGCACTTTCCCAAAGTTGCCGGTACCGAACATGTACATCCGGCCGCCGATGCCGCCGAATGTCTCCTTCATCCTCTTGATGTCAACCATGTTCTCAAGACCAGACCCAGGCTTACCTCCGCCCTTGTACTGCTCGAGAAACAGCGAGAGATTCTTGGTTGCGTCGTGGTGCGGCTGTGTCTTCTTTAGTCGCGTCTCCAACTCCTCGATTGCCTTGTGGTTCATCAGCAAGATCGTGAAATCGATGAAGTTGTACGCCAGGCCGGCAGCCTGCAACGCCGCAACGAGAGTTGAGATCCCCTGGTTTGCGCTCTGCTTGTAGTGGTCCGCGCCGGGGTTGTTCTCTGTCGACGGGATGAGCGACAGGGCGCGTGCCGCAATTTCGTCAGGATCGCCGCGAAGAATCGGATTGTACGTATTGCTCATATCCGGGTCGCCCGGGTTCAGAATCAGCAGATCCTGTTCCCGGCCGCACCAGCAGCAGTACTGATAGATCGTCTCGATGTCTTCGGCATTCATCTTTCCATCGATAAACGCCAGGCCACCACCGCGCTGGATCTGCTGAAACATGAGCAGCTTGCCGAGCACCGTCTTGCCGACCCCTGACTGCCCGCCAATGAACCCGTGGCGCATCAAGTCTTCGTCCGGGATATACATCGGCTGGGCAGTGTCAGTCGTGTATCCAACCAGCAAACCGTCCGGTCGCGTCAAATCCGCAGCAGACTGGATGTTGATCTTCGACTCCAGGACGTTCTGCTGGCGCCAAAAGTCAAACAGCCGATTGCCCAGGTATGCGCCTCCCGCAGCGCCAAGGGCCATAGGGAGCGCACCGGGTACGCTTGAGAAGTACGGCGACGACAGCAGCGCTCCGGCCCCCATTGAACTCAAGGCAAGCGTATCCATCGACCCGCCAATCTTCGTCCGATACATCTGAGCAATGCTCACTTCGATGACCTCCAAAGCTCCAAAGAACCGCTGGCGTTGACGGTGCTGCCTTGACTCATGATCGGTCGGGGTTGCATCCGCCTCTGCCCAGCAAAAAAGCCCCGAATCGCAATGAAGCGACCGGGGCTGAGTTAGTTAAAGGAAGACGCCATCGCCTGACTGACCGGCATGCTCGGGCAGCTTGAGGCGCTTGTGCGTCAAGAGGAGAGCCCTCTCGATTTGGGACAGTTGGGCATCTTGCTCGACCGTCTGTCGCGCAACGGCAACATCTGCGATCGGCTGACTTTCGTTGTCGAGCCGCGACTTCAGTTGGTTGTATCGATCAGACAATGGCTTTTCGTCCTGTTGCCCTTGGGTGTTACTCTGGTGCCTCGAGGGAGTGGAGCCCATGCTCCGGGCTCCGGTCGGCGGGTTAGGCGTCAGAGGTGGATCGTCCCCCGATTCACCGTACATGGCATGCAATCCCTCCATGTACTTCACATCGCTGAAGAGGTTCATGTGCACGTCTGCGCCGAAGCCCAGCAGTGACAAGCACTTCGACATCCCGTCCGTAAGGCTCTTTTTGGGAGCCTCCTCGTCGGTGAAGATGCCGTCGCGAGTCTTTCCTACGAACGTGGTCTGACCGAAGTGCTCGATCTCACCCTTCTCGATCTCACCCTTATCGTTCTTCAGCTTGTACCAGAGCCTCACGCGCAAGCGATGAATCTGCTCGCGCCCCCAGAAGTTGCCATTTGGGTCCCATCCAAGCGGTGCGCCGTCCAGAAAGTCCTCCTGAAGGATTTCGACACCCCAACCAATCCCCATCGGCCCGAAAATCTTGGTGGCCTTCATAGCAAGGTAGATCGGGGTGATTGCTGTCCCAGAGAAGCCGCCTCTTACTTTGAAGTCCTTCGTGTACGCGGGGTCGGTGTTGAAGACCTTGTCCCACACAGATGCACACCCCTCGCCAATAGGCTTCATTGGAGCGCTGGATGTGCGCTGGCTTTCGCCGTCCTTGTTGCCTTGTTCACTCATTCATCGACCTCCTATGACTTACGCAGAGATTTCCTTGCGAAGGGATATGCGCTACAGCCATGGATAAGGTTGGTGCCCAAGGCCGGAATACCGGAAGAAGACTTGCCAATACGTAACACGTCGTTATAATTATAGGCGACGAGTCTGCGTGTTTGCAATCCGATACGGATGTGTTGTACTCCTTATCGTTACGTGTTAGCCTTCTCAAAACCAATTTCGAGTATCGTGATGACCCGATTCCTCAAACCCGTCCTTGTCGTTGCGATGGTTGGCCTCGCTTCGCAGGCCTGGGCCGTAGACGCGCACCAGATCGTCGTTCCTCAGAACGACGGCGTTGCGATCGAGCCGCAGCATCGGGCTCACGTGCTTGCCGATCCCACCCGAGACTTCCAACTGAAGCGTGAGACCGCCATGTGGCTAGTCCTGGAGCCCTCGCGTCCACGCGTTTTGATGCCCGATGAAGAGGCCCGTTTGGCTTCCGAGGAGGCGCAGTTGCGAGCAGACGCTGACGAAGCACGCCACAAACGAGTGCTCCTCCATTTCCCGTTCAGCAAGGCAACACCGACTTCCTGGGCTCCACTTGAACAAGTGCTCGATACGGCACTACGTCAGTCCACACAGATCAAGGTCGTCGGGCATGCCGACGAAGTCGGTACGACCAAGTTCAACCAACACCTTTCGGAAAGACGTGCGCTTGCAGTTAGCCGCTACCTAGTTGGCAAAGGCGTGGACAAGTATCGCGTCAGCACTGAAGGCCACGGCAAGCGAGAGCCAGTAGTAGCTGGCGACGGGACCAAGAACCGACGTGCCGTTGTGGACGTGATCCTGAGTGTGCAGGAGGGGTCCCAATGACCGAGATCGATATTCCTCGCTATATCGACAATCAACCTCAGTTGTTCTTCTGGGAACTCGATGAGGCAATCATTTTCATCGGATGTCTGGCCGCCGGGATTTCGCTTGGGGGGTACTTCACTCTGGTCAGCATGGGGATGGGCATCGCGGCAGTGAAGGCCTTCAAACGCTTCAAGAATGGCGCCCTCGAGGGAATCTTGTATCACCTCTGCTATTGGGCCGGATTTCTGGGGCTGAACAAGCAATACCCCGACTCCTCGAAGCGAGATTTCTTCTACTAATCGGAAAGCGCCATTTGTCACAACCAAGTCTTATTGGTACGTGTGATGTATCGCTTCTCTCCTCGAATTTGGAGAACAAATGAAACTGCCTTTGCTGACCACCTCATGGGAGGGGGCCAACACGCTGGCCGCCACGATGGTTCTCTCGAACGTGATTCTGGCGACGCTTCTGTCTGTGTCGTTGGTCAACAACTTCTCCCAGCACGAAACGACCCGCCTGGTGCCTCCCTACCTTGACAAGGCGGTATCGGTCGGATGGAACACGGCCGACACGGAGTACCTGGAGAGCATCGGCATGTATGTGGCCACTCTGGCCGCGAACGTGACGCCGAAGAACGTCAACTTCGTCGCTGACCGGCTTTCGCAGCTTCTCACCCCGCGGATCTATCAGAACGTTCGGCAGCAAATACTCGCGCTTGCTCAGGACCCGGTGTTCAACAGTAACGGCGGTTCCGTTCGGTTTGAAGCCTCACAGGTTGTCTCCGAGAAGGAGACCCAGAAAGTCTTTGTGATCGGCCAGATGACCACACAAACGATCAGTGCGCGCGAAACCAAATCAGTGGTCATCGAAATGAAGATCATCATGGAAAACGGCCGCCCGTGGATTGCGTCCATGGACCACTACGACGGTGCCGAACCGCGCACGCTGAGCTGGCTCGAAAAGAACCCAAGCAAGACCCTGGAGATCCAGAAGCGGCAGGTGGAAGCAGCCAATGCTGCTGCACGTAACCAGGCCGCCCAGTCGTCTCAACCCACTTCGGAGGTTGCGCAATGAAGCGCATTGCATTCGCCGCTATCGCGCTTTTTGCGCTGCCCGCTCTCGCCCAAGAACAACTCCCGCCAGTGCCAAGCAAGCAGCCGGCGTCCGCCCAATCGCAACTCGCCGAAGCTGCTGCGAAGCGGGTTCGCAAGGTCCCAGCGCAGCCGATGCCTGGGCTCGGAACGATGCCGGGCGACCCGGATGTGTTTCGCGCGAAACCTGTTCGCGTCAGCTCCGACCGCACCGAAGTGATCAATGTCTCGGCGATTCTGCCGAACCGCATTGCAACTCCGTTCACCAACCCCAAGTCGATCGACAACCAGTCAGCCGACGCAGATGTGCAAGCGGAAGGCCAGTCGCTCTACGTGACCATGAAGTCCGACAAACCTGTCGCGTTGTATGTAACGGGGGACAAGCCAAACGATCCGGTCATATCCCTGACGTTGGTGCCAAAGAATCTGCCGGCGCAGACGATCACTCTGCAACTCGACAAGCCGCTGGCCGCCACCAATGCCGACGGCGACCCGGCACCGGACAGCAACGTCTATACAGACCGCTTGCGGTACACACTGCGCCAGATCGCCATTGGCAAGGTGCCTCAAGGATTCAGCGAGGGGGCGCTGCCGAGGTCTGTCGCTCGTATGGGGCAGGTGATCGCCTATCCCCAGACCCGCTATTCCGGTCCCAACTACGACATCTTCCGCTATCGCATTGAGGCCGTAGTGGACAACGTCGAGCTCGATGAAGGGGCGTTCTATTCGGATGGGGTTCGCGCGGTCGCCTTCTTCCCGAATGCTTCCCTGCGCAAAGGAGAGTCGACCGAAGTCTTCGTCGTGTCGGACAAGACGGAGAGCAACTGACATGGCGCAGAACTTCAAAGATTCGCTAAAGAGGAAGTGGCTCGATCTTCCCCCAAAGACACGCACTGCCATCGCAATTGGCGGTCTCTTTGCAGGGTTAGTCGCCATTGGTTCGATCTTCATCCACCCAGGTAACAAGCCGCGCAAGCAGGAGGCTGCACCGTCGGTAAGCAACATGTTGCTGCCGAAGCCGAAGGATCAAACGGCTGAACAGCTTGCCGCTGCCAACAAAGCGACCAATGACCAGGTCGCAAAACTCAAGGGCGAGTTGGACAGGAGCAACGACGATAAGGCGGCCCTGCTCAAGAAGATCGACGAGATGCAGTCTTCGTCAAATCACCCCGACACCGGTGTCAATGCCGACATGTTGAAGGAGTTGATGGCGATGAAGGCTCGCGTTGATTCTCTGGAAACTTCCCGCGCAACCGGTAGCAAGAAGCCGTCTCTCAACGACCCATTGCCATTGCCGACGGAGGGAGGAAAGAGTGGTGGTGACGAAGCCCCGGCGCCGGCAGCTCAACCAGAGAAGCCGCACCTTCGCGTGACGACCAGCACCCAGCAAGTTGCCAAGGTCCAGACGAAGCAGGACACCACTCCGGCTGCGTACCTGACTGCTGGCTCGATGTTTGAAGCTGTTCTCCTGAACGGTATGGATGCGCCGACAAGTTCTGTCGCCCAGAAGAATCCGGTGCCTGCGGTCATGCGAATCAAGACCGACGCAATCTTGCCCAATCAGTACAACCACGATGTCAAGGAATGCTTCGTTCTGGTATCGGGCTTCGGCGTCTTGTCGAGCGAACGGGCACAACTTCGAACAGAAACGCTGTCATGCGTAGGCGAGGGCGGGAAGGTACTGGAAGCAAAGGTCGATGGTTACGTGGTTGGCGAGGACGGACGAGTCGGTGCTCGTGGCCGCCTGGTATCGAAGCAAGGCCAGTTGATCGCGAAGTCGTTGGCTGCCGGCGTGCTGAGCGGTTTTGCCACTGCACTCACTCCTCAACAGGTGCCGCGTCTGGATTTGAGCACCGGTGGCAATAGCACGATCAGCACCCAGCACGCGACGCTTCAGTCCATCGGCGAAACGGGGGTGGCAAAGGGCTTTTCAACCGCAGCGAACATGACCAGCCAGTTCTTCCTCGAAATGGCCAAGCAAATGACTCCGGTTGTCGAAATCGACGCCGGCCGGAAGCTGACCGTCGTCCTGATCAAGGGCGTCGAACTCAAATAAACAGGAACAAGGGAATCCGCCATGAATAAGCGCGCATTCATCGCTGCCATGTTGCCCCTACTGGCGACAGGTTGCTCTTCGATGCTCAACACCGCCGACAACGACACGTTTTCGTGCCCAGGCATGCCTCAAGGGATCATCTGCAAGACGCCGATGGCCGTCTACAAGTCGACGAATCAGATGCCGCGCCCGACCGACAGTGATCTTCCGTTCGGCAGCAAGTCTGTCGGCGTTCAGGCAGGAGATGACCAGGGAAACGTTGCTCGCCCTGAGCTCGCCACGAAAGTATCTGCCGGCGTGCCAGGGCAAACCTCCACTTCATCCTCGATGGCCCGTCCCGTGCGCACGCCAGCTCAGGTGATGCGCATCTGGATTGCGCCATGGATCGATAGCAAGGACGACCTGCATTACCCGTCCTACCTCTATACCGAGGTGCAACCACGTCGCTGGTCATTCGGCAAAACCGAATTTGCCGGCAAAGGGATGGTTGTTCCTCACCGCGAACTCGCCGCGGTCGCACCGGTTCCGCAAGATCCGTCGCGCCCGAACGGGAAGCCGGCCGCGCAGAAGACTCCCGGGGGGGATGTGCAGCAGGCTGGTGTTGGGCAGGCCTATCCGGGAACGGATGTGTCGGCGCTCGGCATGCCGTCCCCCTCGGACATCAATCTAGATTGATCCACCCTTCAACGTTAGGAGAAATTTCTCATGAAGCGCAACAAGCAAGCCCTGCTGACCCTCGCCATTGTCGCGGTGGCTCTCGCCGTCGACGCATCGGCCGCGACGGACGGCACCTTCAACCAGATCGTCGACCGCCTTACGGGTTGGATGACCGGTTCGCTGGGTACGACCTTCGCGCTGGGCTCCCTGGCAGTCGGCCTGGCCATGGGTGTGGTGAAGCAGTCGGTTATGAGCGTGGTGACTGGTGTGGCCGTCGCTCTGTCCGCATCGCTCGGCCCGAGCGTTCTGCAAGGCCTGTTCACCGCCACGCTGTAAATGGCGCCCCAGGTGACCCCGGGGCGACCCGGGGCACCAGCCTGGGTGGCCAGACCGAATCGTGTTCGCGGCTGCGTCCGCGAACTTGCATTTCTGTAAGTCCCCTCATTCACATTTCGAGGTAAGGAAGACTATGCTCGGACTTCTTAAATTGAAGGGTTCCAACTCCTCGCCGGTTATCGAGGGAAGCCGGGAGGATGTCCCTTACGCCAAGATCACGGTTCGCGCATGCGACCCGGAGACCAAGATCTTCTATTCCTCCGATGGCGAGGAGCATTACCTTGGTGCGTGTTATATCGCCGACCCCTTGAAAGGGGCGGACGACTCAACGGTGGACAAGTTTCGCTCAGCCCTGAGCATGCCGTTTCCGGCCGGTACTTTTGCGCAGATTGGGCTACTTGCTTCGCCCGATGCCGACGAATTCTTCGATGCGTATATGGCTGGCAAGTTCAGCGATAACGAGGTACTACGTGAACTCTCATTGCAACATGCTTCCTTTGTACGGCACGGTCGCGATGAACCGCTCGTCTCTCGCAGTGGCGTCCTCATCAATCGCCAGCGCCTGATCATTACGATCAAGATCCCCTGCGCTCGCGCACTGCCTGGCGACGCTGACATCGCCGCGGCACGCGAGACAGCCGATCGTGTCCAGGAGGCATTCAAAGCCGCCGATCTCCAGACGCTTCAACTGGACGCAACCGGCTACCTTGTACTGATGCGTCTCATCACCAATCTTTGGGCGCATCCGAGCTTCCACTACGATGAAACCCAACCGATCAGGGAACAGGTCTTCTTCCCTGGCGACTCGATCAACTTCGAAGATCCGAATACCATCGAATTTAATGACGGCTCGCACTATGCAAAGGTGATGAGCGTCAAGCACTTCCCCAAGAAGGCGAGTCTGGCGATCATGAATCACATGATCGGTGATCCGCTCGGGCTGTCGAATCAGATCACCGATCCCTACTACATGGTGCTGACGGTGCACTATCCGGACCAGGTGAAGAAGGTTGACTGGGTCAAAGGTCGTTCGTCGATGCTGAACCATCAGGTGTTCGGCCCGACAGCCCACCTGATCCCCGCCCTGGGATACAAGAAGCACGGCATGGACGTACTTATCCACGACATTGAGGGCAAGGGCTCAATCGTCTGCGAATCCAACTTCACGCTTTTCCTGTTCTCTCGCAGTCGCGAAAAGTTGAACAAGCTCACGGCCGGCCTCCAAGCGTACTACACGTCGCTGGCATTCGAGATTCGCGAGGACCGGCGGATTCTCGAGCCCCTGTGGAACAACTTGCTTCCCCTGAATACCTCTCGCGAAGGCATCAAGAATCTGTTTCGCTTCCATACCATGGGGGTGTCCCATGCTGTCCAGTTCATGCCCGTGATTGGCGAGTGGACCGGAAGCGGACGAAACGGAGCCCTGTTGTTCGTGACGCGTCGCGGCCAACCTGCGCTGATTGACCTATACGAGTCGAGCACGAACTACAACGGTGTTGTTTTCGCAGAGGCTGGCGCCGGTAAGTCGTTCCTCACGCAGAAAATCGTGAGCGACTATCTGGCGGAAGGCGCCAAGGTTTGGGCAATCGACGCAGGTCGCAGCTACTTCAAGCTCTGCCAGGCCGTGAAGGGATCGTTTGTCGAATTCAAGCAGGACTCCGATTTGTGCTTGAACCCCTTCACGTTCATCGAGAATCTCGAAGAGGAGATGGACATTCTGAAGGCGATGCTGGCTAAGATGGCAGCGCCAGAAGAATCGCTCGACGACTACCGCATGTCGATCCTCGAACAGGCGATCACGAGCGTTTACACCAAGTATGGGAAGAACGCCACCGTCAGGGCGGTAGCCGAGTTCTGCTTGCAGCAACCGGACCTGGAGGCTCAGCGCCTTGGCAAGCAATTGTTCCCCTTCGCTGGTGGCTCGTACACGCGTTGGTTCGACGGCGACAACAACCTGGACATGAACAATGCCTTCGTCGTCCTGGAACTCAGCGATCTGAAAGGCCGCAAAGCCCTCCAGCAGGTCGTGCTGTTGCAGTTGATGTCACGTATCAACTACGACATGTTCCTGACGCGCGGTCGGAAAAAGATCCTGATCATCGACGAAGCGTGGGAACTCCTCGATGACCCTGTCATGGGCAAGGCGATGGAAGCGCTTTACCGCAAGGCCCGGAAGGAGAAGGGGGCGGTTCTGATCGTGACCCAGTCGATCGAGGATCTGTACAACTCGCCGAACGCCCGGGCCATCGCGGCAAACTCGGCGTGGCAATTCATCCTCAAGCAGAACTCCGAATCCATCGACGGCGCAATTGAGGGCGGGCATTTCAAGATCGAGCCCTATGGTGCGCACATGCTCAAAACCGTGCACACCGTTCCGGGCAAATACTCGGAGGTGATGGTCAAGCGGAGTGAAAGCGAATGGGGCATCTTCAGACTCGCAGTTGATCGGTTCACTCAGGTCCTCTTCTCGACAAAGGACGACGAGCGAGACGACATCTTCGACGCCATTGACCGCGGCGACAGTGTTGTTGATGCGGTACACCGGTTCATCGACAAGGAAAACCAGGCGAAGGAAGTTGAATACGCCTAGCCCGCCGTTGCCCCAAGCTTAAAGCCCGCTTCGAAGCGGGCTTTTTACCGCACCTACGATTCTCTCATAACACGTTTATACGCTTCTAGCGTATCTACACGTGTTATGATTTGCTATGACTATCGCCGTATTTCAGGCGAACCCATTTCCACGTCGAACATTGACTAGCGAGGACGAAATGTCTGACCCCACCCAAGATTCCGCGCCTGGCCGAAATGAGCCGGTCCCCTCTGAAGCCCATCCCAAGGACGACAGCCCAAACCCCGTTGAGCCTGGGAGAGCACTGTCGGACCCTATTCAGGCCGCTACCACCACCACGACCGGCGTATCCCTTGTTACGACCATTGTCGTATCGACATTGCTATCCGCTTTCTCAGGCCTGCTGTCGTGGCACTTTGCGACCAGTTCGAAGCAGCCGACCCAGATGGTCGCGTTGATCGATGGAGCAAAGCTCGTGGAGATTCAGGCGAAGACCGCACTGGCGACACCCGGCATGACCCCTGAGCAGGCCACAACGCAGGGCAAAGAGTTCGTTCTACGACTCAACCAAGCTCTCGACGAGTACACACAGGCGGGTGTCGTGGTGATCAACTCGTCTGTGGTGCTTAATCGCCCTGGTCAAACCGACATTACCCCACAGGTCGCCCAAAAGCTCGGCCTGAAGGTGGAGTAAGCCGATGTCGTCGCTGCGCTTCCTCAAGGCACTACCTGATCTGTGCCGGGTAATGATGCGCGACCGTGACAGGATGCGGTTTCTCAGAAACTCGCTAGTTGGGATCACATTGGCATTCCTGGTCGGTGGGGCTGGAGTTACTGCTTTCAGGCAGAACTATCGTATCGGTCTGGACTTTACTTCCATCCGCTGTATGCCTGAACGCATCTACTGGGTAAAGCTCGGTGCTCCCAAAGTAGTGAGGCGCGGCGACATCATCGCATTTGTGGCACCCAGCGGACTGATGCTCCCGAAGTTTGACGGGAAGATGATCGCCAAGCAGGTAGCAGGATTACCCGGCGACGTGGTTACCGTAAAGAACGATCGCGCGTACGTGAACGGAAAGCTGATTGGAGATCTGATTCTCAACAGGAAGCTAGGGCGAGGGCCGGGTGACTTTGACCGCATCGAAGTGGTCCCCCCGGGGAAGATCTTCGTGATCGGAACGCTACCTCGCAGCTATGACGGACGCTACTGGGGTTTCCTGGACCAACGCTCGCTGATCGGCACTGTGACGCCCATCATCTGACCCTCTCTCCTTTGGGCAAGAGTCTTGCCACGGGTAATCGTATGAAAACAAAACATATCGCGTCCTCTCTGCTGCTTGGCGTCCTCGCATTCCCTCTGTTTGCACAAGAGGTTGTGGATGCCACGCCTCGCTTTCTGGAACGGAAGGCAGAAGGGTGGTTTTGGTACAAGGACGCCAAGGATGAGGTAAAGAAAGACGCGCCGAAGGATGCTCCTCCGGCGCCGAAGCAGCAAGAAACGCAACAGACGAACAAGCCAGAGGCAAAGCAGGAAGAACCATTCTCTGTCGAATGGCTGCGTGCAAGTATGCCGAAGCTGCTTGACGCAGCGATTAATGATCCCACCAAGGAGAACGTTGAGGCGTACTTGTACGCGCAGCGTGTGGCCATGGACAAGTCTCAACGCTATGCCGAGATGACTCAACGCGTAGTGGCCGCCGACCCATTCCTTGACGAGAACAATCGCGTTCCCATCGCGGCGTACACAAAGGCGTTCTTCTTGCGCCAGTTCAGCCAGGGAAATACAGAAGCGCTCAAACACGTCGCAAAGGTTGGCGGCCTTTGGGTCTTCTTCGACTCGAAGTGCGAGTACTGCCGCCCGCAGGCAAACAGTGTGCAGGAGATCAGTAAGAAGTACGGCTTTCTCACCAAATTCATCTCGATGGACGGACAAGGCCTGCCAAATGTCACAAGTTTCGTGAAAGACAACGGTCACGCCAAGCTGCTGAACCTGCGCCTCACTCCCACCACGGTACTGGTGGTCCCGCCGAACAATTACTTCGTCGTGTCCCAGGGGATGATGGCTCAAGACCAGCTCGAGCAACGGATCATCATCGCGGCCGATTCGAACAACTTACTGCCGCCAGACATCGCGGCAAAGATTCGTACCTATGACCGCGGCGTCCTGTCGAACGACGACATGAAAAAGGGCGCAGGCAAAGACCCGAAGGAATGGGTCAAGTATCTGAAAGACCGCCTCGAAGGGCGTTACTAAACGGGAGCGCAAGCAAATGTCCAAGAAAATCAAGCGGTTCGTATTCCTCCTGACGCTGGTTTGCACTGTCGGACTCTCATCGACGGCGAATGCAGGACTTCAGGATGCGCTGGACGGTATGTTCATGTCGAACATCACAACGCCCTCAGGCTTTACCAGCCAGTCTCGTGGCGGGCTCGTTGGGGGCGGCACCTCAGTCCGGATGCCCATTCGCAACATCAACCTTATCGCCTTTGACCCGCCACGAATCTCTGCAGGTTGCGGTGGTATTGACTTGTTCGGTGGCGCTTTCTCCTTCATCAACGCCGATCAGCTTGTGGCCCTATTCCGTCAGATCGCGGCGAATGCGGTTGGCGTAGCTTTCAAGGCTGCAATCGACGCTATCAACCCGGCGCTCGGAAAGTTGATGCAGGACTTCCAGAACAAGATCGCTGCGCTGAACTCCATGATGAAGAACACGTGCTCCTTGGCGACCACGATCATGGACAAGACCGGCGCAAGCGATGCAATCCGCAGCTTCGCATCGCAGAAGATCGCGCCTGAGGTTGAATCGGCAACCGGCGCCATCTCCGATTTTTTCTCGGGCATCGACAGCTTCTTGTCTCAGCCCAATCAGGGTCCGCGGGACGCATCGAGGAGCGGCAAGGCGCCCGAGCTCGGCAACCTTACGTGGAAGGCGCTCAAGTCAAGCAAGGCCGGTGAAATGCTAGGCGATCCTTCGAGCAGCGAATCCAATCCGGACGGCGCAAATGAAATCGTGATGAGCCTCGTCGGTGCCGTTGTGGTCGGCCCCGAGACTGACTCCGACCAGACGAACTCCGATGGCAGCGTTCAGGTCGACAATGGTCGCTACTGGGCTCCGACCCTGCATCTGCCTGACCTTCGCGACGGCAACATGGGGGGGCAAAAGCCCGTGTACGTGCTTCGTTGCCAGGACGGCTATGACGAAGGTCAGTGCCGGCAAGTGAGCCGGTCTACCCTGAATTTTGGTGGCGTCCGTGGATACGTCAACACGATGCTCTTCGGCGACGCTACCGGCGCGAGCACTTCGGCCGATTCCATCGTCGGAAAACTGATCTTCTGCTCCGGCAACGCTTGCAACTTCACTTCGCAGCAGAAGACGTTTATCGGAACGATCAGCGCGCCCGTACTTGGGATGATGAAGAAAGTGCAGGCCATGCCGGGCGCGGCGGATTCGATCGCCCGTCAGATGGCGCCCGTGGTGATCGATGAGCTCACGATCAAATTCGCGGAATCGGCCCTGGTTGCGGCGCAAGCAGCCTTTGGTGGCACCAAATACACCGCGGATGAGCGCGTCCTGAAGGCCCAGAGCGACCTGCTGGCCGAAGTCATTGCCTTGCGTACCACCGCTGCGCAGCAGCTTCCCGCCATCAATGCGGCAATTGCCTACACAAAAGCGGTCAACCAAGACAACCCGGCGGTGTTCGTGAAACCGGATATTCGTTAAGAGGACAGGGCAATGTTCGATTTCAATATCTATGTGCTAGGGGACGCAAGCTCCTTCTATACGGCGCTCAACGCCGTGGCCATGGTCTTTAACCAGAAGGGCTTCCTGGACAGTGCCTTCATGGTAGGCGGGCTGGTGATGCTCATCTCCGGCATCCTCTTCATGATCGGCAAGCAGAGCGATGGTGCCGTTCCTGGAGTAATGGGGCCGGTGAGCGGTATGTTCGGGCTCTTTGCGGTGGTGTGGACTGCCACCATTCCGACCTCCGTTGTTGTCAACGACATCTATACCGGGAATGTTGTCAAGGTCGACAACGTTCCGCTGATACTTTCCCTTCCGGCCAGTGCGTTTACTACGGCGAGCAACAGGATCTTTCAGCTCACCAACACCGCTTTCCAAAGCGTAAACGGCAGTTACATGGGCGTAAGCTCCCAAGGCTTCGTCACGCCGCTGAAACTGCTGTTCTCACTCCGTCAGGGCTTTGAGAACGCCGATGTCAACCTCGCCACTAGCGTGAAGGCGTTCATTCTGGACTGCACGCCGAACTCGAGCACGTTCTCGATGGATGACCTGAAGCAAAGCGCCAACTCTCTGAACTACATCCTCACGCATGCTCGTGATAATGGCATCACGACCTATTGGAGTTCGGCATTTCCGCAAGGAACGTCCCTGTCATGCAATGAATCGGCAGCCCTGATCTCGCAAGACGCAAATGTGAAGTTCCTGTCCGGCGCAAACAAGAACTTCAATAACATGCTCAATCAGAACATGAAGGACAAGAATCCAAACGGAGGCTCCTACAGCCAAACCGATGTGGAGAATGTCTGGCAGAACGTCATCCCCGGCACCTGGAAGAGCGCAACGGACTCCTTGGGCCTCGCCCAAGGCGCCCGGGACTTCATGATGAACGCTCTCACCTTCAACACGGTGGCAAACACGTTCAACTGCATGTCCAGCAACAGCGACCAAGCGAGTTTCAACTTGTGCAACGTGCAGATGACTCAGGCCTTCGAGCAGAGTCGGACGGATGCAGCCGCCGCAGGGTCGTTCTTCTCGAAGATGATGATGCCGGCCATGATCTTCATGCAGCTCATGTTCTTCAGCTTCGCGCCGCTGGTGATCATCTATGGCGTCATGAAGGGCGGTGGTGCGCTGGGCATGTACGTCAAGTACCTTCTGTTCGGCATCTGGACTTCGAGCTGGTTACCGTTTTCCGCGGTCATTCAGATGTACATCCAGAATGACGTGGCTGACAAGCTCTCGCAGATTCAGTCCGGCATGCTGACCGTCGGGAATTTCTCCCCGGTCTACTACGATGTGCTTGCGTCGCGCCTTTCTGTAGCTTCCGACATGCTTGCCGCCACACCGCTGGTCTCGCTGGCAATGCTAACGGGCTCGGCAATGGCGGTCACATCACTCGCAGGCCGCTGGTCTGGTCGTGACCACGTTGACGAGAAACAAGCGAGCCCAGACATCATGCGCAACGGCGCAATTACCGATGTTGGAGCCTCCGCTCAATTCGGCCCTGCCATCACCGGCAATATGCTCACCGGCATTCAGCGTGCTGATGCTGCCCTGCGAACTCATAGCTCTGGCGAGATGCTGGACAACAATGTATCGAGCGCTAATGCCCAGGTTGCGTCCACACGAGCTGAAGCGGCACAGTCCTTCGAGAAGGCACTTAGCTTCATGAAGAGTCACTCAAGCGGCTGGAAGTCGTCGGACACTGATGTCACCGCTATCGGCAAGGACTACACAAGCCGCGCAACTGAAGTTCGGGAGGCTTCTGAGCAGGCGATGGACCGGCATGGCTTTTCCCAAGAGGAGCGGTCCGAGTTCCGTGCAGCAATCACAGCCAAGGGTGGTTTCAGTAGCCCATTTGGGGGCGTGGAGGCATCGGCGCAAGCTGCAGCGGCCGCCACGAAGGGGAGAGTGAGTTCACAGGACTTCATGAAGTCTATGTCCGTTAAGAGCGGCACCGATCAACAATGGGCGGACAGCATCAGCAATCGAGCCCAACACGCAATGGACCGTTATTCCGGTGAGGATACCAAGACTGCTCAAGGTCTCTCCGCATCGGCCAGAGAGTCGGTTGGGCGAGTCCAGTCCGCGGAGCAACGCTATCAGGAAGCCGTTAGCCTGAAAACGTCTACCGACACAAGCTTCTCCGCCCGTGATGACTCGCTTGGCGCAATGATTCTTGCAAACCCTGCTGCTCAGTTTGCGATCGAGCAGCGCCACAACCAACTCGCAAACAACCAGGACTACCAAACCCGCCTCGATGCGGAGCGCACCCGCCTTCAGCGAGCCGGTAACATCCGAGGCAGTGAGGAAGTCGCTCGCTTCAATGCGCTTGAAGGAATGCGGGACTTCCGGACAACTGCGGCTGTCATGTCCTCGCTCAGCGGAATCAGTGGTCCAAGCAAGTTTGATGCCTCCGCCAACAAGAACGTTGCGCCGGCAGCCAACGCTGTTGCCGCAAATCCGGCCGATACGCCACTGAGCTTGAAATCGCCCCACGTTCTGAACAAGAGTGCGCCGGCGCCGGAGTTGCCGTCCGGAAATGGAACTGAGCAAGGGATGGGCACTCCTGTCTCTCTCGCTTCCACTGGCGGAACTGGAGCCCAGCCTCCGGTCACGCGTACTCCTGCCTCTCTCACTTCCACTGGCGGAACCGGGGGCCAGTCTCCGGTCACGGGTACTCGAGTTTCTGCCCCTGCTGCTCATGCATCACCGGCAATTCAGGCGCAGCCCCACCGTGACCAGGCGGCGCCGTCAGGCGTTGCCGCAGCGAACAGCGCAGGTGGGTCTCCGGGCGACATGAATAATCTCCACGCTCGCGTCGGAAGGCTGGCCAGCAATTCAATCCCGGACTTCGACGGTGCGAGGGAGGCAACTGCAGCCAAAACGGCAGGCGCTCCCCAAGCAATTTCTGACCAGAAGCAAGCCATCGAGGATTCCTCTCCGGTGATCTCTCCGGAGCAGGTTCGGAACACATTCCACCGTGAGGTGGATACCGTCGCCAATAGCTTCAAGGGCGCCGGCATGGCGTGGAACGACTTCGAGAAGGCCCACCCGTACATGGCAGCCGGCATTGAAGCGGCAGTCACAATGATGCCAGTCGGTCGCGCTATCGGTGGCGCCGCTAAGCTCTACAAACTGTCTGGCGCCGCGCGGAAGGGCTGGGAAGGAGTGCAAGCCGCGAAGGCTGGTGTTACCACCGCAGGTAAGGAAATGGCCCGCCTCGAATCGGCCTTCACGTCGCCGAACGGCGCATTGCTCGGTGGCAAGAAAGCACTCGATGCAAATCGCGTCGCTAACCTTGGATTCAAGAGCACCGAAGAATTTGTCGAAGCCTACGGCAAGGCGGGCGCGAATGTCATCAAAGCTGAGAAGGAACTGGCAACCAAGGCGGGCGCCTACGCTAAGGACTTTGGTGCGTCCATGGGCAAGGATGGACTGCCGAAGGATGCCACCCTCGGCTTCATCGCGCAGAACGCTTCTCGCCAAGCGGTGGCCGTGGGTAAGACCTCAGGCGGAGCAGGTTTGCTCGAGTTGTCGAAGTATGAGGCAAATATTCACCGTCAAGAGATGATCCACAATCAGGAGGTGCAGGAGCTTCGCCGCGGCGTCAGGGGAAGGTAACGCTCGCGTCTCTCCGGCTTCCAACAGGCCTCCATACCCATGGGGGCCATTTTTTTGCTCCAGGTTCGCCGCATCACTCAGGTGCCGGTCGACGAGGCAACAAAATAGCCCACCAGAGTTCCCCCTGGCGGGCTACGTCAGCCGCTCCTGTGACTGCTGAAAACTGTCAGTTGGTCATTGCTTTGGAGACCATGCCATTCGCTAGTTTGAAGAACAACTCTTGGTCACCATTGGTGCTGTCCGGCGTGATCACGTAGCGACCGCCAATTGCAACGGACGGCGTTGCGTTGATGCGATAGGCGATCAGCTTGTTGAACGCCGATTGCACAGTCGATTGGCTGACATTCTTCCACGCTGAATCAAATCCAGTGAGGTGGGACGAACCAGCGACGAACTCCCAGGTCTTGCCGGCGCCGACGGGCATTCCTCGATCCTGAATCGCCGAGTAAGCGTAGGTCATGAAAGTCGGGAGATACGCCGCATTGATCGACTTTGCTGCATAGAATGCACGTGCCGCGATCACGGTATCCCGCTGCGCCTCAACCACTGGGACGAACTCCGCCGTCCAACCCTTGGGCAGGGACTTTGCCCATTGCGCGAGTTGCTCATGGTAGCCAGCGCAAACCGGGCAGGTGAACGACACGAAGATCAAGGCCTTTTTGCTGTCTTCGGGCTTTGGAGCAACCTCCCTATACGGGAGTTGCGATTGCGTCGGCACCTGCTGTGCTGACTCCTGCGCTATGGACATCATAGGCAGTGCGAGCAACACGGCGGCCATTGTATTGAAGGAGCGACGGTTCATTGAAGTCTTCCTCGGTCAGATGTTTGAGTTCGATGTAGAAGTTGAAGAGGGACTGACCTGCACGTTCCACACGCCAGCGCGCTTCCATCTCCATCGCCAGGTCATGCGTGATCTTTCCATTCGTGACAAAGAACCGGACCAACTCCGGCGCTCCTTGCGTGAAGCCGACCGCGCGAATCACCTCTTGCACGGTGCAGATGCCTTCATCGACGAGAATTTGTCCGATGCGACGGATCTTGCCGTGCTTTCGCAAATCTGCCTGGCGCTCGGCCGCTGCGAACGTCTCATTCGGCGTGGCGAAGCCAAGTTCAACCAGGACTTGCCCGAGCCGTTTTACCTCGGGCGCCTCAGCGTCTTCACGGTCGAGCTTCATGGCTCGCTCGAGAGTCGTCAGGCCCGCCGCTGCAAGGCGGGAAGAGGCGTGCGCCATCGTCTCAAATTGGGCCTGTCGCATTGCCGCATTAAAGACAGCCATTTCGCCGCTCATGGAGAGCATTGCGGCCCTGACGGCGGCGTCGACACGAATCATCTCCATCACAGGCATCCGGCCAGCAAAGTCATCCTCGTTCACGTTTGCGGGAAAGCGCAGGCCGGAGTGATGGATGCCGGCACGCTCCATCCAGTCGACTTCAGCCTCCGTCGGATCACGCATTGCACGGCTCTTGTCGATCGGCAGCGTGTCAATGAGACGCTGCGAAAGGACCCCGCGGAGAGCGTCCGCCAGCGTCTGTCCGTCAACACCCATGTCTAACAGGCGCGTGATGGCCATCGCCGAGTTGTTCGCATGAACAGTGGCCAAAACAAGGTGGCCCGTATTTGCCGCTTGGATGGCGATCATCGCAGTTTCCACATCCCGGATTTCACCAACCAGAATTACGTTCGGGTCTTGGCGCAGAGATGCTCGTAGCCCCTGAGCGAAAGTGATGTGCTGATTGATGTTGACCTGGGTGATCCCCTGTAGGATCTTCTCGACTGGCTGTTCCAGTGTGATGATGTTTCGCGTGCCGTCGTTGAGCTCGTCGAGAGCAGCATAGAGCGTGGTGCTCTTGCCAGAGCCTGTCGGGCCGCAGACCAGGAAGATCCCGTTCGGCTCCCGCAGGATGTCGTGAAGACAATGACGGATCATGGTCGTCATCTTGATCTCGCGAAGCGAAGTCACGGTCGCCGAATCGTCGATCAATCGACATACTATCTTCTGGCCAACGATCGTCGGAAGAATCGAAACACGGGCATCAACGGTCCTATCGTCGAAAACAAGTCTCATCCGGCCATCGAGAGGGGTATGACGATCCGAAGCAGCGATGTTGGCGCGGGCACGCAACTTCTCATCAAGCTGCTTCGACAGCGAGTTGGGGATGCGATCGATCTCGACGAGACCGTCCGACAGTCGGTATTGGATCAGTGTCTGCTCCGACTCAAACAGCATGTGTACGTCTGCGGCGCCACGCTCCGCTGCCTTACGGAACGTGTTGTTGAGGTACTCCGCGGCGTTGCGGTCATGGCTACCCGTCGCGAAGAAGAGATCTGGCTCTTTCATTGGCTATTTCCCGCAGGAGTGAGTGGGGCCGTAGAACAGCCGGCCGAGAAACTGCTGTGTGGCCCCGTCGGCGCTGATGCTCCAAGAGATCAGCTTTAGGCGGCTGTTCTGGCTGAGGAAGTTCTGTCCCGCCCACCTCACACCGTCAAACGCAATGCGGACGGGGGCTGCCCCCCGATAGATGCGCTCGCACGGCTCATTCGCGAAAGACGCGAATAGTAGCCAGCCAAAAAGAACGGCGACAAAAGCGCCGCCAAACATCTGTTTCATCGCTTCTCCAAACTGAGGTTCTTCCAGACTTTTGTGATGTAGCGTCGTTGCGCCGCGACATCTTCCGAGTACTTGCCTGTGTTGTAGGCGCCTACGGCCTTCCAGGTGAGCCCGTACTTGTTGATCGCGTCAGAGAGCACCCATGCTCCGACGTTGACGTTGACACATGGCTCTAGCAAGCGCTGTCGATCGATTCCGAATTTCTTGAGTTCCGGGAGCCAGATCGAGCTAACCATCATCAGACCCATGAACTCCCACCCATCCTTTTTCACAACCAGGTCGGGATTGAACGAAGCGTTCTCAGTCTTCGCGATCGCTCGCAACAAGTGCTCGTCGACCTTGTAGCGATCGGCGGCTTCCTTGAAGCAGAACGCCGACGCATGTGTGCATACGAAGGTGAGCAGCAGTAATGCCAGTAGCTTTTTCATGCATCGAATAATACAATACACGTATCAATACGCCAAGGGTATCCTAAGATGCAGAGGAACATTCATGGCGGCCTCGCAGCCGTCGCAGCAGCAATGCTCATACCCGGCTTCGCGCTTGCCGATGACCTTCCAAAGAGGTTGGATACGCCATCTTCTGCCGCCGTTCGCCATGCCGTTGGCGGCACTTCACCTTCTTCGCTGCCGGACGAGACGGGCACACTCGACATCACCGAGAAGATGGGCAATCTTCTCTCGACGGCCAAAGAAACGGGCGAGGTAATGCGTCTGTGGGCCGACTGGAAGGCGGGGAAGAAGGATGCGGTGCCCGAAATCTTCGCATTGGCCAAGAACGGCAATGATCGGGCGCGTAACCTCGCAGGCTACATGCTCGACAACGGGGAGGGGGTCAAACAAGACAGCAAGGCCGCCGCAGCCTATTTCCAAAGCGCCGCCACGGACCTGCCATTGGCCAAGTACAACCTAGGCGTGCTGTACTTCTATGGGCGCGGCGTCCGCAAGGATGAGGGGAAGGCGATGGCACTCTTCAAAGAATCTGCCATCAATGCCGGCGTGGAGCAAGCATGCGTTCAGCTGGCGCTCTACTATCTCAGGAACAAGAATGAGAACGACGCTTACAAATGGGCCAATGAGGGCTCTAACCGCGGGAACGTGAAGGCATTCTACCTGCTTGGTCGAATTCTGTATCAGCGGGGTCAGTTTCAGGCAGCCTGGCCGTGGATTCAGAAGGCGGCAAACGCTTCTGAGCCGAATGCCCCCGCCGTCATGTCTCTGATGTATCGAGACGGAAAAGGCGTTGGCAAGAATACGATGATGGCAGCGGCGTGGTGGATGATCTACGGCGCGATGAACCGAAAACAGATTGGAAATAATCTTACGACCGTTTCCGCTTTCGGGCTGAGTGAGGACGAGCAGCGCCGGGCCATCAATTTCGCAAACAACTGGATTGCTACTCACGGCCCCGACAAGCGCATCAGCTACCAGAAGACCCTGATTCAAACCGACTAGTCAGCGGCTGTCGATGACCGCCTCTTGATTCCTGGCTTGTGGGTGGGTAAAGAAAAAGGCCCTGGATCTCGAGATCACAGGGCCTAGATTTTTATGGTGCGAGCCTCACGGCTGGCTTTAATTACCCGCAGCTACCGACATGTCCGCAGTTGCTGCACTTACTGCACCCGTCGACCTTGTGGTACTCGTAGGCTCCGCATTCCGGACACTTCTTGCCGTTACCGACCAAGGGGAGCCCGTTGCCGTTTTCCGCCGAGTTCATTTCTTCGGTCCCGTTCGTCGCGTCAGATTCCCCATCGCGCCGAGCCAGGCGACTTGCCAATACCGCTACTGGCACCTGGTTGCCCGCCGCATCAAGGAATCCGCGTTTGATCAGAATGCGCTGGAGCGCGTGGCCGATCGCCGCGACTTCCGAGTCGTGATACATCGGCACTTGCGTACCATCGTCTTTGACATGGAAACCATGACGCACAGCGCCCTTGTCCCAGACGACTTCACGCATGTCGGCAATCGCTTTCGCCACTGAACCACCCGAACGAGCGACCATCGACAGCAGTCGCATATTCGAAGTAATCCACTGCTGGCCGTCGTTACGCTGCCCGGCCGGCATGAAGAACTCCACTGGCCGCTCAATTTCGACTTCCTTTCCGTCGACGAGACCGTTCACGCGCATGAAGTTGACCGTCAGATAAACAGCCTTCTTCCCTTCGTAGGTCGAATACTCGACCTTGGAAGTCACGCCTTCCAGGTCGCCGGCGGGACGGCTATCGAACTGCTTGCGCAGCGGGTCATCTGCTGGCGCCGGATTCTGCGTTGCTGACGTTACGGGAGTTTCCACTGTCAAGACCGCGCCGAGCACGGAGTTTGGCCTGTAAGTCGCCAAACCCTTCAACCCGGCCTTCCAACCTGCGAAGTAGAGGTTCTGGAAGTCCTCATACGGGTAGTCCGCCGGCACGTTCACCGTCTTGCTGATGCTGGTGTCGATGTAAGGCTGCACAGCCTCCAGCATTTTCATGTGATCCATCGCAGACATGTGCAGCGCGGTCACAAAGCAGCCCGGAAGACTTGCAACATCGCCTCCGCGGTGACGATACAGCCGGTAGGCGTGGTCGGCGACCTCGAAAATCTGATGAGTGCCGTCCGCCATGCGCTTCTTGCGGTTGTAAGTCCACGAAAATGCGGGCTCGATACCGTTCGAGGCGTTGTCTGCAAACGCCAACGTGATCGTGCCAGTCGGGGCGATCGACAGCAGGTGCGAGTTGCGGATGCCGTGCTCCCGGATCTGCGCGCGGATCTCTTCTGGAAGGCGCTTGGCGAAGCCGCTTTCCAGGTACTTCTCCGCGTCCAGCAAAGGGAAAGGTCCTTTCTCCTTCGCCAGCTCGATCGACGCAAGGTACGCCTCATTGCGCATCGTCTCCGAGATCTGCGATGCAACCGCCCGACCTTCGTCCGAGTCGTAACGGATACCCAGCATCACCAGGGCGCTTCCCAGGCCGAGGAAACCCAGCCCGATGCGACGCTTGGCCATTGCTTCCTCCCGTTGCTGCGGAAGAGGCCAAAACGTTGCATCCAGAACCAGATCGAGCATCCGGACGCCAGTGTGGACCAGATCCTTGAACCCATCGAAGTCAAAGAATGCTTCCGCCGTGAAGGCGTTGCGCACGAACTTCGTCAGGTTGATCGAACCCAGATCGCAGCAGCCATAGTCCGGCAACGGTTGTTCTGCGCACGGATTGGTTGCTTCGATGCGTTCGCAGTAGTGCAGGTTGTTCTCGTCATTCATCCGGGAGATGAACAGAATTCCCGGCTCTGCATGATCATAGGTCGACTTCATGACCTGATCCCACAGATCTCGAGCCCGCACTTTACGATATACCCACGTGCCGTCTTCCCGACGATACGATTCAGTGCTGACGATCTCCGGGTGCGGCTCCGCCCCATGCCAGAGTTCAATCTCACCATCGAGTTCGACGGCACGCATGAAGGCATCCGTCACCCCGATAGAGATGTTGAAATTAGTCAAGTCGCCTTTGTCCTTCGCGTGAATGAAGAGCTCGATGTCAGGGTGGTCACAACGCAAGACCCCCATCTGAGCGCCACGTCGAGCACCAGCCGATTCGACCGTAGCGCATGACGAGTCGAAGACCTGCATGAAGGACACTGGGCCAGACGCACGAGAGTAGGTGCCCCTCACCAACGCCCCCGAGGGGCGAATCTGCGAGAAGTCGTACCCCACCCCTCCACCACGACGCATGGTCTCGGCGGCCTGGGCAACAGCGGTGTAGATCCCGGGCTTGCCATCCTTCACATCGGAAACCGAATCTCCGACCGGCTGCACGAAGCAGTTGATCAGCGTTGCCTGGATGTCGGTGCCAGCAGCGGAGTTGATCCGGCCGGCGGGCACGAAACCGCCATCCAGAGCTTCGAAGAACCTCCGTTCTTGGTCGCCGCGGATTTCCTCCCTTTCCTTCGTAGCCAGAGCCCGAGCCACGCGCTGACGTACATCTGCCACAGAAACTTCGTTGCCCTTGGCGTACTTCTCGAGCAGGACCTCGATGGCGATTTCCTGATCCGGCATTGTGCCGTGCACCATCTTTTCGTTTGCGTTCATTGTGAAACTCCTGAGTGAGTTGAAAAATCACGGCACTTAGGCCGTTGCTCCTTGCATGTGGTGATGTTTGTCACGTGGCAATAAAAGGCCCTCCCGCAGGTAGTGGGGGAGGGCGTGATGGGTTACAGGAAGAACTCCGATGGAAAGGCTTCCTCCTTGTTCGGTAATTCTTGGGGCGGCTGCACCTGGACTCTGTTTGGCTCCGGGAGATCCCAGGGGGGCACTGACTCGTCCTGCTCGGTTGGGGCAGGCTTCTCCGGTGCGACAGGTTCCGATTCGATGCCTGTGACCGGCAGCGCATCCGGAATTGGGGTGGTGCGAAGAGCGAAGCCCTCGTCGCAAGCTTCCCGATTTGGATTGATGAACACCGCTTGGATTGTGATGATTCCCGACCGGCGGGCAGCATGGCCGCTCTGGCACCAGAGCATTCCCTCCATCCCTTTGGTATTCGCGCGCACGGCTGACTGGCAAGCGCCGCACGTATTCTTCCGCTCCATGCTCATGGGCTACTCCTGTGGTTCATGGTTTGTTTGGACATGGCGATATGTGTTTCATGGATATGGAAACCATGTCACCCACGCCCCAATCCCGGCTGCCAGGTAGATCGGCCAGGAGATCAGGGAAAGCCGAAGATCAGTTGAAGACGGCCAGGAACTTATGAACTGAGGGGCCAGTGCGCCCCAGATGGCAAGGTCAATGAGCTGAAAGTGCCAGTCCTCGTGCGCACGAAGCCACGCAATCCAAACCATCAACGGGAACCCAATTAGTGGAGCAAGGCAAGCCGGCGCCGCGTTGTACCAGCGCAGGTTCTCGAACGTGACGGAGCCCATGACCATTCGGCCGTCGGGTGATTTGCGCGGAAACAAGTTCATGGACACGGGCCTTGCCCCAGTCATGGCCCCCAGAACCAAGTGGAGGGTCTCGTGGACAATCGTCCCGACCAAGGTCGCGAGCGCGAAAGTGGCAAACCTTCCTGAGATCGCCCGCAAGAACAGCGCTCCCACTGCTGGTGGGCCGAGGTAAGCGAGCGTCGCTGCCTGGTCCGCCGACAGGGTGACGCTACCGATGACCACCGCGCCTCCTGACTCGCTTGTAGGGATGAAGTACGGGCACGCTCATGGGGGTGCGATAGTCCATCAAGACATGTGTCAGGGCGCTCAGACAAAAGCCAAATGCGGCGCACCACCAAAACGATCCGATCAAGGAGGCCTTGATCGCGGACCAACCGGTCAAGAGCATCCATCCGAGCATCCAGTGAGTGATTGTCCGATGCGGTATCAGCGATATGCGGGTCCCCCACCAAGTCCACCCTGAAACTTCCAACCAGTCTGGAGCGCTCGATCCCCAGAGGCACCCGATGAAGATGGTCACCACTTGCCAAGCCGAGAAGTTGTCGTGGCCTGAGTAAGCGGCTATCCCCCCCAACATGACTCCAGCCATGAAATGAGCGCTTTTTGAGCTCATCTAGTTCAACTCCCCAGTCCCAGCTCGCGCTCCGGCTTGGAGGCAAGAATCCCGCTTGATCATACCATTAGTTCCATTTTGAAATCATCACACGTATCTATACGGCACGGAGCTGTTTTCACCGTGAAAAGCGTTTGCTAACCCCTGCCCACCCCCTGACCAAGAATCCCTTTGCGTCCGCAGGCCGATTCCCAAGTTCACCAAGCCGCTCACGTGCATTTCACTGCTCTTGCCAATACATGTGCAAGCAATCAGAATACATAACATATATACTTACTTCACACAGTATCCAATGATGAACACCATGAATCCGAGCGGCTCCTGCATTGCGAGGCTAGCGGCGACTGCCGCCAGCCTGTCATTTCTGTTCACCAGCAGTTCGGCCATGGCTGTGGCTCCGAAAGACATCATGATCTCGGCCATCAGGAACGGCTCCGCCTCTGAAGTCCTTACTGGCCCAGTCGCGCAGAACTGGCAAGCGAAGTCTCAGTCAAGCTCCCCAGTGCTGATGAGCGCAAAGGTTGTGAAGCGCTACAAGCAGCCGGAGTGTGCCCGCCTGAGCGTCACGATGCACCAGGACAACGTTCCCAAGAAGGACGGGGGCACGGCGCCCCTGGAATTCACCTACGAGATGAACCTCTGCACAGACGGGTTGCCGCCGGCCGATTCCGTCGACTGGTCGAAAACCCCTCAACAACCGCCGAGCGCCTCACCGGAGCAAATCAAATGAAACTGCTTCTTTCTGTCGTCATCATCGGTGGCGCCCTGCTGCTCGCCGGCAGCGACCCCGCTCTTGCAGATCCACACTCGGATGGTCTGACATTCGGCAAGGGACAACTCGACAAGCTGAATGGCAACGTCACGTCCCAGAACGCGAAGGATGCGCCGTTCTACACGGACAAACCCCCCCAGGCAGGAAGCTTTGGCGGCTCATCGCTGTTCGACGTTGGGGTGGGGCGCATCAACACCTGCAAGACCGCGGTCCATGGCCCGGACGGCGTTGCCAATCAGGAATGCGATGCGGTGAACTTCCTTGCGAAGAACCCGCAGAATCGAATCAAGGTCGACGTGAAGCCGAACGATCCCATCCTGAAGGGTATTGAGGACACCATCAACAACGCCAAACCTGGTGGCATCAACGATAACGGCTGTATCCAGAAGACGACGACGACGCCCGATCAGCACTCGACTGAGGTTTGCAACGAATACAACGTCAGAAATGACCAGATTTGCACGATGGGGCAGGTCGTCCAGGTGGATGCGCAATCTAACTACCTCTGCAACAAGAACTTCTCGCAGTATGAGCCGCGGTCCTGTGCGATTGACACCACGTGCAACGTCACGTCGTCACAGCTCACTTGCTCCCCAGCGACTTTCTTGTGCAAGCCTGGGGCCGATGCTTGCTGCTCATTCGTTATCTCTTGCAACGGGGATGGTAGCGCCAATGTCAACTACAACGATTGCTGTGGCAAAAACTACCAGACCACTGCAGTACCCATGGGAGATTTCGCCAATGGGGGGGTTCAGTACAACCTTCAACCTGACTCAAAAATCTACTGCAACAATTCCGGGTCTTGCTATATCGACTTCTCGGATTACTTGTGCGCTGATCCTAACACGTCAAACGGATTCTTCCCGAATACGAATCAGTTCAATCTGTCGGCCAAGGTTGTCTTTGCCTGCTTCGACACGAACAACTGCAGTGAACTGGAATCTCTGACATGGTGAGAAGCCTATTCAAAGCGTTCTACACACTGGCAATTTGGCTCTGTCTGGCTGCCAGCGCTCATTCTGCCCAATGCCGATTTGACGGCCAGGTCTGCGTCGATGCCGCACCATGTCGGAACGTTAATGGCAATCAGCTTTGCCTCTGGGACGTGGGCAAGAGTTGCTGGACGTACCAACGGAACTACACCTGCATCAAACCGAACTACGTCGACTATTGCTCCGCCATTGCGAACACCGCCGGTTGCTGGCAAACGTCCGTTGCTTGCGTACAGGTTGGATTTGATGGCTCGTGCATGGTTCAGCAGTTCACGTATCGCTGCAATGACCCATCTCTTCCTCCACCACCGAACACGGTGAAGCTCGACACCACTTACACAGTGACAAAGGACGCACTGGACACTTCCCAGTGCGATGCGAACAAGAGCAATCCACTGTGTTCGCTTGCCTCCCATACGTGCGTCGAGCCTGCGGGAACCCGCGTGATCAATGGCTTGCCGGTCTACAAGGACTGCTGGAAGTGGCAAGACGACTATGCGTGTATTGACCCGGCGCAAAAGAGTGACTGTCAGCAGTACATCGACAATGGCTGCAAGAAGCTCGATGAGCAATGCATCTCAAGTACCGACCCAATCGGATGCGTGATGAAGCAGGTCACCTATAGCTGCGTCACGAAGAAAGGGACCACCACCACCGTCGAGGATTGCAGCGCCCACACCGCTTGCTTCCAAGGCACGTGTTGGGATACCAGTGCGCCGCCAGATGACGACTTTGCGAAGGTTGTCGCCGGCATGGAGGCGGCCCGGGAAGCCGGCGTCTACGGCGCCGACAACATGGAACTGTTCAAGGGTGTGGCCGAGAATTGCCGAAAGGGTTATGGCGGTCTCAAGAATTGCTGCAAGACCGATGCAGGTGCGAAGTCGAACAACAGCGTAATGATGTCCGCCGCCGGCGGCGCCGTGAAGTTTGGCGCCAAGTACGTGTTCGACTATGCCTACCAAAGCAGCGAGTGGATTCAGGCTGGCATGGGCGCTCTAGGCTACGATGGCATTGAGATGGCCTCGAATTTTGGATCGACTTTCTCGGTCTATGGCCTTTCCTACAGCACTGGCGCTGCCGCCTTGGCCGCTGGCGAAACTGGCACCGGGATGTTCGGCCAGACCATTTACGGTCTCGGCAATGGCTTCGCCTTCGACCCATACTCGTTCGCGGCTATGGTTGCCATCCAGGTCATCATGGAACTCCAGTCGTGCGAGCCTGCTGAGCAGCAACTCGGCATGCACCGCGGTGCGAACTTGTGTCACTACGTCGGCTCCTACTGCTCCAGCAAGGTCTTTGGGGTATGCCTTGAAACCAAGCAGTCCTATTGCTGCTACAACTCCAAACTCGCCAGAATCATCAACGAGGGGGGCAAGCCTCAGATCGGAAAATCATGGGGCACACCGGAGAGTCCGCAGTGCGATGGGTTCAGCCCGCAAGAGTTTCAACAGGTCGACTTCTCTAAGATCGATATGAGCGAATTCGTCGGCGACATCATGCAAGCCACCGAGTTGCCCAATGCCGATGACATCCAAAAGAGGATGGCAGACAAGATGTCGAACATCACTGCCAACCCGATGCCGAACCAGAAGTAAATCCTGACATCGTCTATTCATATGGCCCGGCATCCGGGCCATTTTTCTTGGCACTTGCCGGCCGCCGGCGGCCCCCTTCAACTGGGGCATTTTTTGTCTTACAGAATGATGTGCCTCATTACCGGTTGCAAGACAACCCTAACTAATGAGGAACTCATCATGAAACGCATTGTGGCAATTCTGCTGGTAGCAAGCTCTGTTCTCTTCACCGGGTGTGCGTCGAATTTGACCGGCCGCGACTACTCAGCCACCGCCGCTCGTCAGAAAATGAAGGTCGAAGTTGGTGAGGTGGAGTCGATTCGCATAGTCCGCATCGAAGGCAAGTCCTCTGGGGTGGGCGGCGTTGGCTCCATCGCAGGTGCGGCGCTTGGCGCGATTGCGGGTGGCGGTCATGGCGGTGGTCTCGGCAGCTTCGCACTGGGCATCGTCGGCTCTGTCGTCGGTGGAGTCATCGGTCACGTCACTGAGAAGACAATCAGTGAGACAGAAGGCATCGAGATCACTATCAGGATCGATGGTGCCGGTGATGACCTGGTAGCCATTACCCAAGCAATCGACGAGACGGAGCCATTCGCCAAAGGCGACAAGGTTCGTGTCCTGACGGCTGCTACCGGTGTGTCTCGTGTCGCGCACTACTAAACTACAGAGTCCAAGGAGCTTCTCCTTGGACTTTTTTCTCTCCCTTGCCTGGAGGATTGTTGCGCAATCCACCACTCCAAGATTCATCTCCCGCGTTCGGCATCTCCGATGCGTCAGGTCATCGCAAGGGCCTGGTGTTTCCAATCAACTAGGAGATCGCAATGTCGTTCTGCAGTGGAGAATGGGTTGGCGCGGGCTACTGGGCGAATCGCTTGTCCCATCCGGATTCGTGGGGCCGGCCGATGCTCGGTCGCATTCTTGATCCGGCTGATCGCCGGGCATGGGCAAATTCGTTCGAATTCCCCGAGTCATCGCCTGACCTCGGTCAGGTCATGTCTCTCGTGATCAAGTATAAAGCAGAGGGGAAACTGGATGACAAGGTTCCGATCGAATGGCATTTCAGGGATGTCCGCATCGTCAGATGGGAGCTGATCAGGAACCTTCGCTCCGCCAAGGATGAACACGTGTACTGGCGTGCTTTGAGAAGCCAGCGTCTTGACGAAATCAATCATCCGCGCCGCAAGAGTAAGCGCCCCCTGACTGAGTTCTTGCCGGAGGGGTTTTTTCATCTTGTGCCTGCATGATCAAAACTATCCACGCCCCAAGCATTGCTTTGGGGCGTTTTTCCTTCCAGCCCGAGCCTGTATCGCATCGTTTTTGTTTGTTTTATACTTACGTGTGATGTATTATTGTTTGGCCCACATACCCAAAGAGACAGCATAGCGCTATGACTGAGAAGATTGGCAGGCTGTCGCGACTCGGCTTTCGCTCGCTGGCTGAGTGTCTTCTGTCTGCGCCGAAGGAATACCGCGACTACCTTGACCCGCTTCATATCCTGCCCATCCCCGACACAGGGATGAAGCACTACCTCGTTCTCACGCTCACAGAACGTACCCTCTACGACAAACTGAGGCAAGCCACCCGGATCTGGAAAGACGCAACGCGTATTGTCATGCGTGGAGTCGACGGGCGAGGCGATGGCGTTTCGATCACCGTCTATGGAAGTGTTTGGCCCTGGAAGGTGTTTCAGCCTGGTGACGAGCTTCATCTGTTCGGTTCGGTGACCACCTGGCAAGGGATACGGCACCTGAACAACCCTGAACTCGTTCCAGCCGAAGACAGAGGGAAGGTCATCCCCCTGTATCTCGGGAAGCCTGGGCAAGTGAAGGGGGAGTTACTTTCCCAAGCCGTGTCCCAAGCCCTCGCCATGGTCAATGATGCATCGTGCCTGCTTCTGGAGCAGGCCGGCATGCGGGAATCCGACTTCCGATCTGCCACTGGCTACAACGATCCTGCCGATCTCCTGCGAACCTTGCACCTTCCGCCGTCGGTGCGCGAGGGCAACGCCGCTATTCAGGTTGCCCGCAGCCTTTCCCTGACTGCGATTCTCAACCGCGCGTTGCGGAACCAGTCCCATCGGCCGGTTCCAGGCTCCTCCATTGCTGTGGATCGGGAGAAGGTCGCCAAACTGGTTGCGGCACTCCCGTACCCACTCACCGGGGACCAAGCAAAGGCCATTGAGGAGGTCGTTTCGGACCTGCGATCGCCTTTCCCCATGCGCCGACTACTGTCTGGAGACGTGGGTACTGGGAAGTCGGTTACATTCATGGTTCCGGTTGTCGCCGCCCATTTGGAGGGGGCTAAGATTGCCATCATTGCTCCGAGCCAACTGCTAGTAGAGCAGCTTGCGGGAGAGTTGCGGCAGCTTTTCCCGGGCACGCCTGTGTGTGAAGTGGTCTCGGGCTCGAAGATCGGCGAAGGTATCGTGGTGGGGACTACGGCTGTGATCGCCGCGGCAACGAAGAGTTCGGTGGTTTTCGACCTGGTAATTACCGACGAGCAGCATCGCTTTTCCGTCGATCAGAAAACCAGTTTGCTGGCCGCTCACACCAACTTTCTGGAGGCCACGGCGACTGCTATCCCGCGAACGCTTGCGCTCGTTCAGTTTGGGGGTGTCGCCGTGTCTGTTCTTCGGGAATGTCC
>NZ_CP193796.1:0-210405 GCF_050847365.1 Cupriavidus sp. TMH.W2
GGCGTCTAACCAGTTTGACTCGTCGGGTAGCCGGCAATCTACCAAGCTCGATCTAAAGACCGACATGGCCAAGGAGATTCAGGAAACCCTGAACGCGCTTGTTACCCCAAATGTCGGTAACGCTAAGCTCAATACAGCAACAATGTCGATCACGGTTTCCGACCGGGCCGACGGTATCGCCCGTGTCGAGTCGTACGTAAAGGCCGAGAATAAGCGCCTCACGCGTCAAGTGATTCTCAGCGTCCAAGCGTTCATGGTCACGCTGAAGGATGAGGACAGTGTGGGCCTGAACTGGGATGCTGTGTATTCGGCGCTCAACCGGTATGGCATCAACTTCAAATCGGCATTCTCTGTTCCGACCGGAGGCGCTTCGGCTTCAGTTGGTATTGTGAGTCCGACTAGCCCGTGGGCCGGCACCAAAGCGATGATCGACGCCCTGTCGACACAGGGCCGCGTGTCGACGGTGACGACCACCTCGGTCATGACCCTGAACCTACAGGTTGCGCCGCTGCAGGTCGGCCGCAACTCGACCTACGTCGCGAGCTCCTCGAGCACGGCAGTCTCGAATGTTGGCAACCAGATCTCGCTTGTCCCGGGTAATTTTACGACCGGGTACAACATGTCGCTGCTGCCACTCCTGCTCGATGGCCAGGAGATGCTGCTCCGATATGACGTAAACCTGAACTCTCTGCTTCAGTTGCGCACTATCGATGCCGGAAGCGCGAAGATGGAGGCTCCTGATCTGGATAACCGCATTCTCAGTCAGAAGGTGAAGCTGAAAGCCGGCCAGACATGGGTGCTGTCCGGCTTCGAACAAATGGGCGATGACACTAGCCGGAGCGGTACCGGCGATGCCCGGTTCTGGCTGCTGGGTGGCAATCAAAGCCGCAAGACGTCCAAAGATGTCATGGTCTTCCTCGTAACTCCTGTGGTCGTCGAGTAAAGGGCGGCTATGGCAACAGTTAAGCGAGGAGGGCGCTCGGCGAGTCTAGCCGCAACCACGGACATCATCGTGATTGGCGGCACAGCCTACGCCGTTGGACTGCTCTGGCAATCCGCCTCCAAGCCGAAGGGCTTCATGCGGGAGGTCAAGGCGTTCACCAGACAGTATGGGTTGCGTCAGTTCGTTATCCGTGAAGGCGCGATGACGCAGATTGGCTACGTGGTGACTGCGCCAGGTGCGCGACCGATTCGCAAGGCGCAGGCACTGGTGCCGACCCTGGCGGATCAGCTGGGTGCTTCTTGGCTTGGCGTATTCAAGGTCACCGAGCGCACGTTTGTTATGGGCGGCGTTCACAACGGCGCGATCAGGCCGGACGCCGAAATGATCGGCAGCGAGGAAGACGTCCGGGCCCGCTTTAGCGAGGTCATTGCGCTGCCGTGGGCGAGGGTCATCGCACCGAAAACCTTCCTTGCTGGTGCGGAAAGTCTGAGTCTGGACACTGTCCTGAGCCCGGAAGCACTCAAGGCGTCACGTTCGGGTCGAGGAAAGTCATATCCAATCCGATCCAGCGGCCCAGATTTTGGCAGGCGTGAGCTGTTCATGTATGGCGGCACCGCCGGGATTGCGCTGATTGGCTCGCTGATCCAGCACCAGGTAACGGTCGCGCGTCAGGAGGAAGAAAACCGGCGCGCAGCGGCTGTTGTCGCGCGCGAGGCGGCGAACCTGGAGAACGAGCGCAAGGCTGCGATGGAGCAGATCAAGGGGATGGCTCCAGTTCCACCGTGGCCCAACGAGCCGGCGGCCAAGACGGTGCTTGCTCGGTGCATGACTTCAATACTAGCCGAGGGACGTATTCCCGTTGTCATCGAAGGGTGGCGCTTCATGAGCGTGACCTGCAACGGCAATCGCTTGAGTGTCACCTACGGCCGGACACCTGGCGCCAGCGAGGACGCCTTTCTGGCCGTTGCTCGCAGTAGCTTTCCATCGGTCAGCGTCGCGCCGGAGGTGGGGACCGCCAGCGGCCCGGTCACGATGCAGGAACCCATGTTGCCGCGAGGTGAGGTGGCGCTTGCTTCGACGGAGCAGACGGAACTGGACTGGAACTCGCATTTCCAGCGGTTGAACGCGATGAAGGTCCCGGAACTCACGAAGAAGAGTGACCCGCCAAAGAAGCCACCACCGCCGACCTTGGTAAAGCTGATCGGGGAAGCTCAAGCCCAGGTACCGGATCCCTGGTGGGCCGAGTACACGTTCTCGGTGTCCAGCCCGTTCCCGATCGACCAGGTCATGGGACCAACGCTTGGCCCCGGGTTGGTGATCTCGGAAGTCAAGCTCTCAGCCGGTTTGAGCAACACGCCTGTCGCCGGCCAGCAATCCGGCTTGCAATGGACGATCAATGGAGTGGTATATGCAAAAAAATAGTCTGCTGTCCGTCGCGGCATTCGCAGCATGCGCGGCTGTCGCCCTGTCAGCGGCCGCGGCGCAGGAAGACCCAGCGGAAGTTGTTGCGCAGCAGCGCACACTAGCCGTGTGGTCGAGCATTTCCCAGCAAGCCCAACTGGTGGATGCCCAGCTGGGGTTGGAAAAAAAGAAGCAGGAGCTCGATATCTTGCGGGGCTCCGCGATGCGGGCGAAGTCGCTTGCAACGGCCGATACTGGTCGGCGGGATGCCGGCATGCCTGTCGTAGCACGCATCAGTGGCGACTCTGGACAACTCTTCGCCCTCGTGAAGTACCCAGACGGGCAAGAGGAGGAACGTGGTGTTGGCGATCGCCTGCGAGGCACTGCTTGTCGTGTCGAGTCAGTGTCGATCCAGCCGGAAATCGGTGTTGCGGCACGTTGCGGGAAGACGAAGATGCGACTGCAGATCGCCTATGCCGTCACCGCAAGCGCCGCCGTGCCTGGCGCCGGTCCTGCGGCTGGTTCCGCTCCGCAAATGAATGTCCCGCACGCACAGCTGTCGCCGCCGGCAATGATTCCGGCAACGGCAAGCCAACCGCCGCTGTATGGGAACCCAACGCAGTCGATGGCGCAAGGCGCTCAAATGAAGGCGCAATAAAGGGCGCGAACGATGGATAAAGGGACAGACCGAGTGCACGCCAAGATCGTCGATGCGCGTAAGCGCGGCGTCATAGCGTGGTCAGCGGAGCGCGGGCAGTATCCGGCAAAAGAGGATGTCCGGAAGCTCTTGTGCTTGACCAGTGACGGATGGTTGCACGTGCTAGCAGGCCAGCAGCTGAATCCGCATGTGATGAGCTATCAGCAGCTGGTGCGGGCTCAGGGCGTAGGCTCGATCCGTCCTAGGGAGGTTGGCTTTCCAGAACTGGAACTCCTATATGCCGAGCTATCGGGAGACGGCGGCAGCCCGTCTGCGGGTGGCCGGGAACTCCAGACTTCCGACAGGCAGGCCGAGGTGATCGGATACGTGAAGCAGGCCGTTGCAGAGAACGCCTCGGATATCCACGTCGTGGTAGGGGACGAGGGGGGAACCATCGAGTTCCGGCTCGACGGTGATCTGTACGAGTTCTACCAGTTGTCTGCACAACACGTTCGCGATCTGATGTCCTCGATCTATCAGTCGATGTGTGACGTCGCCGACGAATCGTTCAAACCCTCACGCAGTCAGGATGCAAGGCTCAGCTCTGACTACGTCAAGCAGATGGGTATCTTTGGCGCGCGGGTCAGTACGAGGCCGACAGACCGTGGAATTATGATGGTCATCCGTCTTTTGTACAGCAGCCACCGCGTTGCCAAATCGGTCGAGGCACTCGGTTTCCTGCCCGAACAGATCGAAGATCTCAAGACGATGCGCCGGTCCCGCTACGGGATCAACCTAGTGACCGGCCCGACCGGCGCCGGCAAGTCGCTGACGCTGTCGGTGATCATGGCCGCAACGCTGGAGGAAGGCCGGCAGCGGATGTCCTCGTCTTCAAGTGCCGGGAATGGCCGGGGCCGTGCGACCGGAATCCGGGTGATCTCCATAGAGGATCCACCTGAGTACGGCGTGCAGGGGATGCTGGCTACGCCCCTGAATGCCGAAGGGTCGACGGAGCAGCAGATATCGCAGGCCTGGGCGACCGGCATCTCTGACCTTCTGCGAAAAGACCCAGATGTCCTGATGATTGGTGAGATCCGGGACAGAGCATCGGCTATCGCCGCATATCGCGCCGCGATGACCGGCCACATGGTCTGGACAACGTCGCACACAAACGATGCGACATCTGTGCCGCAGCGCTTGATCGACCTGGGCGTGGACCCTAGCATGATTCTCGACCCGATGCTTACAACCGGGTTTGTGAACCAATCACTGACGAAACTGCTGTGCCGGGACTGCGGCAAGCCTTACGCCGATCACAAGCACGAACTGCCGTTCGACCTGGTAGAGCGCATTGAGCGGTACTGCGATCCAGCAGGGATTCTTCTGCGCGGCCCGGGTTGTTCGAAGTGTCGCAAGGGGGCAGTGGACCGTGTGATGGTGGCTGAAACCGTTGTGCCAAACGGGGCGTTTATGGACATCTACCGAGACCAGGGCAAGATCGCGGCTCGCAAGTATTGGGTAATCGAGATGGGCGGACTGACAAAATGCCAAGCCCTGATCCGGCGAATCAATGCAGGCGATGTCGATCCCCGAGACGGTGAAGCGGACGTGATGCCGCTCGACGATGACCTCAGAATGATTGGCGTGGCCGGCGGTAGCCCTGCCACCAATGGCCGCCTGCGCGCGGTGTAAGGGGAGCAGACGTGTTTGATAAGGCCATGGAGCTACTGGAGAACCTGCAGCACTGGCGAGCTCGACAGCTGATCGGCGTGGACGCGCGGATCGACTTCTACAACCAGATGTCCCTGATGCTGCGCATGGGGCTGCAGCTACTGACCGCGCTGGATCGGCTCTACCTCATCGAATCCAATGAAGGCCGGCGCCCGGGGCGACCCGCCGCGATGATGCTGGCCGACGTGATGCACTCGATTCGGGAGGGGCGGTCGCTGGGTGAAGCTTTGGAGCGGTGGGGGTCTCCCCAAGAGGTTGCCCTGGTGAAGGCCGGTGATGAAGCCGGCAACCTCGAGGACCAACTCGCCGTAGTGGCCAAAATGTTGGCAGTCAAGGGCGAGATGGTCGGTACGATTCTCAGCGCAATGAGTTATCCCATGGTGGTGATCGGCTCCGCTTTTGGCATGCTCTACATGATTTCGACCGTGGTCGTGCCGAAGCTATCAAAGCTTACGCCTCCTGACCGCTGGGATGGCGCGGCCAGGCTCCTCAGCCAGGTCTCAGGCATGGTGAACGACTATTGGGGAATGGTGTTCACCCTGCCCATCATCGTCGCCGCCATCGCCTGGACGATTCCGAACCTGAGCAAGGCGGATATTCGCGTCTACCTCGACAGGATCCCGCCGTGGTCGTTCTACCGGGCGCTGCATGGATCAGGCTTCCTTGTGAACATGTCCGTGATGCTCAACGCGGGGATTCAAATGTCTGAAGCGCTTTTGCTGCTCTCGGAAGAGGGAGGACCGTGGTTGCGTACTCGAATCCGAGCCATTCTCCACGGGATCAACCAAGGTAAGACTCTTGGTGAGGCAATGCATGGAGCCGGGTATGAGTTTCCGGATCCACGGGCTATTCATATTCTGCGCGCCGTTTCCGATGTCGACGGCTTCGAAGATAGCATGGCGTTGTTCGCAGAGGCGTGGATGAAACGCTCGCTAGCGGCAGTGAAACTAATCGGCCGCTACTTGTTGGCGATCGGCATCCTCTTCGCCGGTGGCCTCCTCATGCTCATGGTGGTGGGCATCTTCGGGTTGATCCAGAGTTCAATCGGTTCTATTGGATAAAATGCGGCGTATATAGCTAGAGCAAAAGATATAATTTGGCACCCAACTTCAACAAGCCCGCGCCATCGCGGAAAGCATCTAAGAGAGGAAAGTAATGCGAATGAACATTCATGGCGGCATGAAGAAACGTGTACGGAGTGGCCAAGGCGGCTTCACTCTCATCGAGCTCATGGTCGTCATCACCATCGCGGTGATGATTTACGCGCTGTCCGGTAGCTTGAGCGGCACAGCGATGACAAAGGGGTCGGCCCTGGAAGAATCTACCAATGTCCAGAACCTGTTCGCGTCGCTGCGTGACATCCGCACGTCGCAGGGATACCCGGCGTCGGCCAATCTGGTGCAGGCACTGCAGGACCAGGGCAACATCCCGGCGAACATCACGCTGTCGAGTGGCAGCCTGATGAACACGTTCGGCGGTACTTATGCGCTTTCGACGATCGACAGCGGCGGCACGGTCACTGTAGCCGTGTCAAACATCCCGAACGCAGAATGCCGGAAGCTGGTGACAGGGGTGAAGAAAGCCATCCCGCGCTCGATCGGTGTTGGCACCACTGCGACGATTGACCTGGCAACGGTCACCACGGCTACGGCTACGTCGCTCTGCGGGACCGCCGGTCGCACGACGCTGATCTGGTCGTCCGCGGACATCTAAGCACTCTGTGTGGCCGGCTCGCCTCTGCTAATGGTGTGGTCCGGCCTTCCGTGTTCATAGGAACGATGACATGAGGCTTGGGGACCTGACTTTCCTTGATCTGTACTTGCACCCTCAGGTGGCTTTGCTGAAGAACCTCCGCGGATCGAGCCGAAGCGTGGATGTCGCGCCGGCTGGGATCAAGGCTCAGCTCGATGCCATTCTGGCCCGCTGCGGCTCGACGTACAGTGAGACTCGAATTCCTGAGTTCAGCCTCGTTGAGGACAACCGGTTGTATCGGGTAACGGCTCAGGAAGACCACGCGGGTGAGGTGCTTTTCGTGCTTCGACAGTTTGAACGCACGCTCAGGCCATTCCGTGAACTTGGGCTTCCGCGGCATGCAGCTGTGAACTTGCTTTCGGACAGACTGAAGGGATTGATTCTGTTCGCTGGCGAGCCTGGGGTGGGTAAGTCGACATCGATGTTCAGTACGGTCGTGCAGCGCTTGCATATGAAGGGCGGCGTCGCGGTAACCGTAGAGGACCCGATCGAGCAGCAACTAGCCGGAACGCATGGCGAAGGGTACATGTTCCAGTTCCCGGCCAGCCGCCTTGCGGGTGGATATCGCGAACCGCTGCTGCGCGCGCTGCGGATGCAGGCGGACATGGTCGTGGTCGGCGAGATTCGTGACGGGGCAGCCGCCGCAGAGGTTGTCCGCGCCTCTGCAAGCGGGCAACTCACGTTCGGGACAATTCACGCGGGCTCTGCCCCACAGGCCCTCGAGAAGCTTGCCATTCTGGCGGGCTCCGGCGATCCGACATCCAGTAGCGAGGGTATGCGCTACATGCTGGCCCTGGGTGTGGCAATGGTGATATGGCAGAACATGGTGTTGCTCCCCGATGGCGAGCGGCAGCTATCCGTGCGTGCGCTGTCATGCATTGGAGAAGACGGGTTGGCAATACGCAGCAAGATCCGGGAAAACAAGCTCCAGACACTGGACAACGAGATTGACCACCAGGCCCGCCGCGGCGCAACTCATCAGGTATGACAGCATGATGCTCCCAAGGAAACTAGCAGGGCGGCGCCGAACGAGCGGCTTCACGCTCGTCGAACTGATGGTCGTACTTACCATCATTGCGTCCGTGTTTGGCATGATGTGGCCGATGCTGGCTGACTATGCGGATGAGTTGGTCAACCGCAACGCGGCAGAGCAGCAGCTTCGGGTGGCGAAGGGCGCGCGGAAGTATCTGGACGATAACATCGGGACGGTGACAGGATCGCTTACGGGCACCACACCCATTTCGATTCCGTTCGCTACGATTCAAGCGGCTGGTGGATACATACCAACCGAACTCAGTGCGGTTACGGCGTATGGCCAAAGCTACAACATCGTGGTGCGTCGACCGAGCGCGACCGCCACGCAACTGCAGGCAATGGTTATTACGACGGGTGGGTCGACGATCAGCCCCAAGAACGCTCAGCGCATTGCCAGGATGCAGAAGGGCGTAGGTGGTTACATCGCGCCTAGCAACCCAAATCTGATCAAGGCGCCAGACGACCAATGGAGCTTGCTCGCCAGCGACTTCGGGCTCACTCCTGGCGCTGGACACATTGCCACGGCACTGTTCTCATCTGATGGTGATGGTAGCGGAGACTACCTGTGGCGCAACGCCATTCCCGGACGTCCCGAGTTGAATCGCATGAATACTGCGATCGATATGAATAACCAGGACATCAACAACGCGAAGACGGTGACTGCGGTGACAGTTCAGGCGCAGGATACCAATTCCACGCGGGCAACAATATCGGAGAAGATCACGACCCAGGATGCGGTGGTCAACGGCGAGAACTTGCACATGGCTTTGGCGCCGCCAGGTACGAGTTGCACTGCTACCCAGACCGGATCGGTGCGAAGGAATCAGACCACAAGGGCCGGTTTGGTTGTTTGTTACAACACGAAATGGCTTGCCGTCGGCAATGCGATGGACGGGATTTACGACGGTGCGCCCTGTTCAGTGCCCGACCAGGTTATGAGTGATGCGAACAACGTTGCATACATCTGTCGCGGCGGCGTTTTCCGGCTGTTGCGTAATGCTTTTGGCAGCCTGACGATGAATCGAAAGATCGACAACGTCACTGACGGCATGGCGATCGGCAAGGACAACTGCCCAGGCGGGACCGCATGGGCGCTCTATACGCCAAAGCAACAGATGGTGAACGTCACCGGAAGCGTTATGCCACCGATTGAGGGCGTCTATTTCTGGATGAATGATGGTGGTTGGTATTGGGCCGCTCAGGCCAGTGCTGTCTCGCCGGCGGCCTGGTACTCCGGCAATGACGTGGGCGCCATTGGTGGTCAGTTGGTGGGCACAGTAACAACGGGATGCGCGTACTGATAAACACGCGAGATACGAGGGGTAAGCAATGCGAGGAAAGCAGAGAATTCTGGCCGGCCTGGCCGTATCCATTGCCATGTGGCAATGCCCGGCAGCGGCAGAATTGATTAGCTACGGCGCACCGGCCATGACAGTGGCAGACTGCACGGCTGGGCGCATCTGGGGGATGGGGGGGAACGGGGTCGCAACCTGTTTAGTCCCGGCACCGCCGCCCCCGCCGCCCCCGCCGCCTCCGCCTCCGCCGAGCAGCGTGGCGTTCGTGCTTGTTGGCGGTGGCTGGGCCAGCGGTGGATCTGTTGGCGTCCCCACAGGCTACCCGTATGCCTATCGTTATACGTCGCGCATGGGATTTGGTGGGGGCAATATCGAGTACGTATTGTTCGGCAATATCCCCTATGACCAGCTACAGGCATCCGGAGGCTACAACGCGCTGTTACAGGGCATGACGGCGGCGAGCAATCCTGGCTCATCGACGGTGCAGAACGGTTGGACAATCACGCACGGCACGCCATCGATGCAAGTTCCGCTTGTCACCGGCCCTGGCTTCGACTCCAACCTGACAGGCGGCGGCAGCAACGGTCCAGGTACGTGCTTTATCTGGACATACACAGACCCGGCGAGAGTTTGCAATACCGGCTCCAACGTGCAATGAAAAGGGCCCGCTTTGGCGGGTGATACTTCCACGCTTGGCTGGTGAAAGGCGAAGACGCTTCTACAAGATGAAATGCCCCGCAAAATGCGAGGTATTACCTTAGTGCGCCTGCCTGGCCACGAGTACCACCTATTGGTAGTACCCCCGATGAGAAGGGCAATGCTTGCCCTTGCCCCTCTTTCACCCAATGTCATTGCCGACATAGCAGGAGGCCTCCCGTCGCAACAACGCCGCGACGGGAGGCATGCCATCAGAAGGCTGTGAAGCTCCACGACTTGGTGATCGCCACACCGTTGCGCGCGCCGACGAAGGTGGCCGTGTACGCGCCGGCGGCCATCCGTTGCGTCGGCAGCAGGAACACCACGCCACGATAGAGGTTCGCATCCTCGACAGCCGAGGCGACCGAACCGGATTTGGCGTTGCTTGGGACCAGAATGCGGGCAGGGATTGCAGCACCGCCGGGGCCAGTCAGCGTGAAGTTGCTGACGGTCAGCACGTCCGAAGCATTCGCAACATTGACTCGGAACATGATCGGATGACCGGCCATAGTCAGATCAGGTGCCGGGTTCGGCTGCTCGCTACCAGGTGTGAAGGCACCCGTCACGTTCTCATTGTCGATCGGCGAATAGGCGAAGCTGCTGGTGGGCATCTGCTGGCCACCCCACTGCGGCAGCCCGTAGCCGCTGCCATTGGCGCCAGCGACGAGGCCAAAATTGATCACGCAGTAGCTGTCGCGGATGGCTAGCCCCACCGTTTCCTGATTGCTCGTAATACCCTGCAGGTGATAAACGGTGTTCTTGAAGTTGGCGAGACATAGAAGCGAGCCGTCAGATGCTTGGCCAACCCATTGGGCTTTGCTCGCGCCAGCCGCCACGGCCTGGTCATATGGATTCGCGCCGGTGAAGCCGGGGTTGCCCGCCGTTTCCATGTGGCCAATCGAGCCGTTCGCCTTCATGTAGCCGAGGTGATTATCGGCCGCGAGATCGAGGTTCGTGTCTTGGCGCAACGCACCCACGCCCATTGCAATGCGATAGGTGTTGAGATCCGAGAATGCCGCCAGACGCGCATCGCTGCTCGGATACGTCGGAGCCGGAGCGCTCGTGGCCGGCTGAACAGACGTGGGTGCCGGAGCGGGCGGCGGCGTCGTCGCGCCCGGGGCAGTACCGGCTGGGGTGCTGGGGCTGTTGCTATCGCCACCACCGCCACCGCATGCAGCAAGAAGTGTCGAGATGGCTGCTACTACGAGAAGATTTTTGTTCACGGTTTCTTCCTTGTTAGTGGGTCAGTGCAGTCAGACTACCGATCCGGCTGGGACCCGCGCAAATCTTTCTGACTACTTGGATAAGGTGAAACATCCCTGTCGGCGCGCACGGGAGGATGTACGAGTAGATCGGCCAATGCAGGAATTTCTTTAGCATTGCGGCGACATGCTTCAGAGGAGTGCGCAAGCGGCAGCGAAGAATGCGGCTGAGGTCCGCTGAAAAGAAGAGGCCCTCACGAGGAGGGCCAGGTACTCTGACTCACGGGTAACAGCTTCTCAAACGTCCACCGGAATCTGAGGTGAATCAAGAACGAAGGGCGACTCAATGAGTACCGGGTCGTAGCGGAACGAGCAGACACTTCTCTCAATCTTGGAATCGAGAATGCGAGCACTGTGGGTGAGAACTCTCAGCGCGGGAATCAACTTGAATAGCTTGTGGGCGATGAACGGGTAGTCCCGCACCAGGAGGTTGCAATATCTCCCTCCCCAACCCTTGTATTCGGCGACTACCGCAGGACCGTCATAGCCGGCGTCGTCTAGCCACTTGACAAGGTGCGGATGAAGGTACGCAAGGACGTCTTTGGGCGCATCGCCAAGCTCAAGGACGCGAAGTTGCTCCAGATCGAGCGGCTTGATCCGAGCCCAGCTGCGCATGATGTCCCAGGTGCCGATTCGTGTATCGCTATCTAGGGGAACGCCGCCGCGCTTGAGAATCCTGTCGGCCCGAATGTCTCCTTCTTTTGCCTGCCCCTCTGCTATATCCATGATCCGATACTGGAAGTGGGCGAGATGCAAGGTCATCTGCCGAGCGCTTGCGTACAAATTTGCGTCCAACTGGATGTTCAGACGGTTCTTTGCCGGCACGGCTGTTAGGATTTTTGGAGCTCGAAAGCGCGCTGCTCCAGGGGTCGAGTCGTCCTTGTCGACCCCAACCTGGTCATCTAGCAGCGGTATGGTTGCGTGCTTTAGCGAAACGCCGCGAATTTTCTTTGCTTCTGGGGTAAAGCTGGTCATCACCAGGCGCAGACACCCGAATCGGGCCAGGTGCGGAGCGTCCTCCCTTGTGCCGGCGCCCCGCGCGGCGCCAATTGCCGCAGCAGCGGCGCGCTCAGCTTGAGCGCGGCGGGTTTCGTTCGTATCCATGTGTTGGCCTTGGATGTAACGGTTAGATCAGATCGATCAAGCTGCGACCTTGCTGGTGACCCGCTGACGAGGCTTTGCTGCTGCACGGCGCACAGGGCGCTGCGCAAGAAATGCCGGATCTTCGGGCGGGAAGGCTTTCTCGTCGATATTGACCCCGCGCGCTTCCCAGCAGAACCGGGAAAGCTCATACAGGTCTTCGCGCACCTGCTTATAGTGGGCGAGCCGCCCCCAGGTGTATCCCGATTCGTCGTCTGGTTCGAGGAGCTTGGCAATTAGATTGCGTTGTTCGCGCAGCCCGGATTCCGGCGCCATCCACCGATAGAAGCTCGTCTGATGTCGCCCGAACATAGCAGTGACGCGCGAAGCAATGCCAACTCGAATCCGGCCGGCCTTGTCCTCGAGCGTCGGGCGGCTGGCTGCGCGCAAGTACTCTTTCGCGTGCATGGTCGACTCGGCAAGCGTGCTGGCTACCCCTGCCATGAGTAGAAAGTCGCGGTAGATGTAAGCGATAAAATCGTCCATGTGCCAGCCTTGAAGGGCGAGCGACATGTGCCTGGGTTTGGCCTCGTAGCAATAGAGCAGCATCTCCATCTCAATAGTCGCTTGTTCGGACTCTTGGTGGCTGATGCTCTGGTTTGGCGTCAAACCCAGCATATAGAGGACGGTCTGGGTGGTGAGTCGCTGCAGACCCAGCGTCCCCAAATCGTCCGAATGCTTGCGGCGCTCAGCGTTATCGAGGGCCGCGAGTTGTGGGAGGTTGCCTATTCGCTCGGCAACCTCCTGCTTCGTGAGGGGGCGAAACAACCTCTCGTTAGACCGATAACCGCGTAGCAAACCTTGAATACGCGATACGTGTCGCTCGTCGCGCTTGGCTTCTGCCTTCTTTTGAGACATTGGCTTCCTGAGAATGGCTGGTCTTCGCCGTCCGTTGGGCATTTCACGGCTCGAAATCTGTTGCCTAGAACCTTCGAACCTTGGTGGGCCAGATAACGACCGGATTAGCCAAGTAGAGGCGGCATCTCCACGGACGGGGCCGCGAAATCTTAACCCCCTCCGAAAGGGGTAGGTGCCATTCTATCCTATTTTATTTCGGTTGCTCAGCTTAGATCGAAACTTGATCGGCGCAAGCTGCGCGTTTTAAGTGCAGGATAGATTACGAAAGGTGTGCCCGTAAGCCCCCCTGTAGTTGGGACGACGAGGCGGGGGCCGGTCGTCGATCCACAGGCGCATCTATCCCTTCGTCGTGGGCGAACATGTGCATCAAATCATTCGGACATCATGTTGCCTGCTCGTCGGGTCTGCGCAACGGCCGTAGGGGAACCAACGATTTGCTGGACACATTCCTCATCCCTGGTTGAGAGCGAGCGCGTGGTCCTACCCGGGGCTTTACGCGCGAAGCAGTATCTCTCCATCGTACAGCTGGTTTGTGACGACGATATCTCGCTCCCAGTTCATAGAGCGGACCGCGGGCGATCAGGATCCGTTGCGGGGTGGGGGCCGTGCCGCCGGCGTCTTGTCTCTCGAAATGGGTGCGACGTCAGCGGTATGCGAGTCGGACCTCTGTATCTCATGGGGCTATCACCTGCTTGTTGCAGCTCGCTCGAGCGGCTCGTGCTCCTCTTCCTTCGCGGGGGTGCGAGCTCAGCGATGGGCTTCAATGCCACCGAGAGCCTTGATATCGCCGATAGTTTCTTCTATCTGTATTGCAGAAAACTTAAGTCTGCGGCGAGCCTGCCGATACCATCAGAGAATCAGAAAGGGATGTCCTGGATCTTGTCGAGGTCGAGTACCCGCTCCTCGCCGACCAAGGACATGGTGGCGCTGGTCCGAGCCGCAGGGCGCCGAGCAAAAGACACCGGCGAGTGCTGCGAACCAGCTGCAGGGGTTAGGTGAAGGCCAGGGGAGGCCTGCTGACCGCCCCGAGGCGCTTGCAGACCCGTCGCTTGACTGGCCTCTGCTGCGCCCAGAGCCGCCCCCGGAGTATGGATCCTCTGGACTGCCCCGGGGGCGCCATCGAAATGCCGGGTGACTGTGACGCGCGTGCAAGTCTGCGCCCACCAGACATCACCGCGAAGCACCGCCGTCACGGCCAGTACATCCGGGCATTCGCCTGGCCCCGGCGTGATCTGCTCGAGGTGCTCCGGGGAGACGGCGACAGAGAGTGAGCCGAATCGGATTGTCGGAGGGGCCGCAGAGATCGCTGTCGGAACGGCGATCACGTTGAGCATCCCGAACGGTACGACAGGTTGAGCGCCGGCGGCGTCATTGTCGACCGCATGCCCAGACGTCGGCTGCTGAGGTGCAGCCCGTGTCTCGCCCGCACTCAGCGATCGGCTCGTGGCGGGGAGGTTGTGGGGGGATCGGGAAGAAGCCATTTTTCGTCTCGCGTCTAAGATTGCACTCGCTCGATACGGGTGATATATTGCGGCCTAGTGGTGTGCTACCAAATATATAGTGTTGGTGCATACCCCTGCAAACTGTGCTTCCCACCCGGAAGCAACTGAACGAACGGGTCTTCTTGGGGGAGGACGAGATGAGTGGTCGAACTGGGCAGGGGCGCACTGCCAGGATGGGGCGGGTTCCCATTGAGCCTCATTGGCTTGCGAGTCTCCTGGGGTTTGCCGACGATGCTCCGCGCGTCGTTCGCGCCTCGATCAACCTCCTCACGGCCGCATGGTCGCCCTGGCCGGCCGGCAGACTCACGACAGATCTCATTTCCCTGGCACTGATCGGCCGGCGCTCGGGTGAAGCCGCGGAGCAGACCACCATAGAGATTCCGCGTTGCGTCGAAGCGGCCATGACGCGCTTTGCGCCGGTGGCGGCATGAGCAAGCTTGCCCCGCCACCTGTCCTCGGTCTAACTGAATGGGCACAAGCGCAGATGCAGCCGACCGCTGCAGTCTTGTTGCCGACCCACCTGCAATGAATACCGAAGGAAACCTCTCGCGGGCGCAGGCCCAGCAATGGCTCGCCCCGGTCCTGTTGCGCACCATCCGTATTTCGCTGATTGTGGTCGCGGTACTCCTGGTGGCGCACGTTGTCCTGCTACTGGCCATCGGCGCTCAGTGCACGCGCCTGGTCGGATTGTCAGGAAGAGGCTGGGTTGTGCCGCTGGACATGCTTTCATGCGAGAACCCCGGCGCCAAGCCCGTCTATTCCGGTCAAGTTCGGGAGGCAAATCGCGCTTGGGCCGAAAAGAATGCCGGCAAGGCGAAGTGAGAGAGTAGATACGATGCAACCCACAAGGCCCGCACACCGCAGGAATCCCGCGCTTGCCGCTGCAGAGCTCGCTCTAGGCGTCGTCATCGGTCGACCGGACGAGAACGGCAATGACCACTCCACGTACATTGGCAAGCTGCTGACAGCCCTCATCATCGTCGTCACGATTGCATTGACGTTGCTGCTGATTGACGGTGCGCTGCTCATCCGCGTGTGGAATGGCCGTACTGACGTCGTTGCTATCAGTGAGACTGGAGCAGTAATCAAGACAGCACCGTTGGACGAAGCCTTCGTCACTGAACCTCGGATGCTGTCGACTGTCGACGAGTGCATTCGCCGCTCCTTCTCACACGACTTCGTGAACTACCGGCGAACGTTCAACGACGCTCTGCCGTGCTACACGGAGTCCGGAGGCAAGGCATTTGCGACGGCCATCGATACGTACCTCAAAGATCTGCGCGAGCGTCGCCTTGTCATGGCGACTACGACCGAGCCTGCCGCGGTCGCACGTGGCCCTTACAGGTCCGATGGCCGCGTGACATGGGACGTGCAGGTGCCGGTCACCCTCTATTACAACGGCCAGTCAGGATCATTCACGCCGCTGCAGCGGCTGGCCACGTTGCGCGTAGTTCGCGTACCCCTCGAAGAAAACACCCGAGCGGTCGCCATCGACTCGATGCAGCTTTCGCCATATCAGAAGCGATGAGGCTCGGTAGGAGACAAGGAGGCAGAGCCGATCTGGTAGCGGGCGCTGCAAAGAAGAACAGAATTTTGGAGAAGAAAGTTGCGGCTGCTGGAAAAAGGCATTGAGCGGGACATCGATTATTTCGTCAGCGATATTGAACGGCTACGGACAGAGGTTGGGGCACCCACGGCCATCGACCGGCTGCAATGTTCGTTCGCTGATGATGCGCATGCGAACTGGCTGCGTTCTGTCGGCGGGCTTCAGATTAGGGTAGCCCGCACGCAGCGTGACCTGGAGCGAGTGCAAGTTGCAGCGCCCTCCGAACTGGCTGTCGGTCTCGTACACGGAATGCTGCTGTTTCACACCGGCGAAGGCAAGCCGATGATCAAACGCATGCCGTCCATCACCCGCGAGTACGTACAACTCGAGATTGGCCCGATCGCCACGGGCCCTCTCCTAGAGGTTGGCCAGCACGCGGCAACGCAAAGCGCAACTTACTTCGATCAGCTCGATCATCAGCATGGCGAATATCTGGAGAAGATCGCCATCGGCGTCCAAAGTGGCCCGCGCTCATGGCTGATCGATGCCATGGAGACAGCCCCCACACTGTTCGCCCTTGGCGTAGTCACTGCCTGGGTACTGATGCGTATGCGGATTCAGGACAGCGGTGGCGCTCTCTTTGAGTGAACGCCCCAGGATGACAAAATGACCAATATGCAAGGTTCGGGATTCAAAGATGACGCCCCGCGCAGAACCCACGGCATGAGGTGCCACAGTGTTTGCGCTGCAGCCGTGGCCGCTCTGGCACTCATTGCCTCAACCAATGCGGGCGCGCAAACTGCGACTGCTCCGTCCGCGGGCGGGGCCGTACAGGCGCCGGCGTCGGGGAACCAGGCCAGTCAGGCGGATCCTGGCGTGCGCAAGGATGGTGTCAGCAACGCCAATTCAGCCAATAACGTCGTGGGTGCACAGCCCCTTCCGTCTCCGAAGCTCGACATCAAGAAGGAAGCGCTCGACCTCAAGAAAGAAGCGCTGGATCAGACGGCACCGATGGATGCCGCAACGACTCGATCACTCATTGAAGAGCTCTACAAGCGCTCTGCTGCTGCGTCAACGCCAGCCAAGAACACGGCCAAGCCGGTCGCATCGCGTTTTCCTGTCGACCTTTCTCCTGGCGCAACGCCGCCGGTCGTTCGGATCTTCCGCGGCCAGGGCTCATCGGTGAGCTTTCTCGACTCTGCAGGGAACCCATGGCCAATCGAGAAGGCCCGCAACTTCTATGACCAGGCGATGACGGTGACCCAGCTTGGTCCGCACGTAGTGACTGTCGAGAGCAACGCAGACCATGCGTCGGGTTCAGTGACAGTACTCCTCAAAGGCTTGGCGACGCCGGTCACCTTTACTGTGGTGCCTGGTCAGAGCGAAATCGACTACCGGGCTGACTTGGTCGTCCCCGGCCGGTCGCCGGACGCGCCAGCGCGTTTGTCAGGTGGCCTCGGCCGAGTAGGCATTGCTGAGCGCGGCCTCGAGAGTTATCTGTACGGTCAGACCCCGGAAGGCGCGCGCCGACTAGAAGTTCAGGATCTTCCGCTCGCGCTGGCGTGGCAGGATGCCAGCGGCCGCCTGATCCTGCGCACTCAAGCTATGGTTGCATCTCCTGGTCCGTATCAGGTTCTCCCGTCTTCGGACGGCACGACCGTGTACGAGCTGCCCGCCGTGCCTGTACTTCGTGTGTCGGTGGATGGCCTTATCCGTCCCGTCCACATCAAGGGGCTTACCCCAGGTGGCGCAGGTGGTAGTGACAAGAGCGGCGTCATGAAAATGAGTGCAAGAGAATGAGCGAAACGAAAGAAAGTACACGACGGCCGTTGGCTGCGGGGGCCAAGCGAAACCTGCTGATCATTGGCGGAGCGCTTGCCGGTGGCATCGTCCTTGTCGCGGGAGTCGCCTTGGTTGCCAACAAGGCAAAGCAGAAACCGGAGTCCACAGCCGACCTTCGCCCAATGGCAGCGCCTGCGGGCTCCCATCGCAATAGGGACGTCGACGAGCTCAGCCCGGCGATGAAGCAACGAATCGCCTATGTCCAGCAAGACGAGGCGCAAGCCGCGCGTCGCGAAGGTCGGACGTACCTGGGCGACACGGCCGACCTCGGCCCTAAGCAGCCCGTTGGCGGAAAGAATCCTGATCCATCTCAACAGGGACAGGGCGCGGGTGCGACGCCGTACCAGCAATATGGCGCGCGCTCCTCGCAGTTGACGGGGCAGGCCAGCCCAGGAGTCGCAGGTGACACCAACCGCCAGGCCGAGCTTGAGCATCTGCAGAAGGGCCTCGAGCGCCAGTTAGGCACGATCGTCAACGCCATGGCGCCTGCCAAGGGAGTAGCGGTGGCCATCGCTACAGACGAAAGGAAAACGACCGTCGCTGCCGTCGCGGACGGCGACTCCATGGCTGCGGCTGTGCCCGCCGCCAAGGGCACCCAGCTTGTTGCGGGACTCGAGATCTTCCCGGGCCAGCTGGCGTCTCCCGTCGACACTGACAAGAGCAAATATATTTCGGCGTATATTGTTGGTGGTAAACTTGATGGGGCGTTCTTGACGGGGGAGGCGGTGCTTTCAGCGCAGGGCGAGGACGTCAGTGCGCACATGACATCGATGAACTGGAAGGGGAAATCATACAAGGTCGACGCGGTGTTGCTGAACGAGCAGACGGCCTCAGACGCGCTGAACGCCGATATCGATCACCGCCCATTCTCGCGGTTCGTGATGCCTGTGTTGGTGGCGGGCCTTGCGGGCGCTTCCACCTACTTCACAGCCCGTGGTACGACAGCGACGTCCTATGTTCCAGGTACCGTGGTAGTGGGCGGAACGACAGTCAACGGTAACGCGGTGGTTCAGCAGCCTTCCCCTTCATCCAGTCAGGCATTGGACCAGGGTATTGGCAAGGGAATCGAGAAAAGCATGCAGCTTGCCGATCGAGAAACCCAGCGTTATGCGAATCGTCCCAACCGGGGAACATTGGATGCGCGAACGTCGATCGGCGTGCTTTTCCGCCAACCCGTGATGGCAACCAATTGATTGGGTCACGGCCTGGCGGCCGCAGGTTCATCAGATATTGACGAATGTGGAGAGTTTAAATGTCAACTGACATTACGATGGAACAAACCGGCTGGGAGGATCCGCTGCCGGAGCACGACACGACGCGCACCGTACCTGCAGGCGCTGCCGCTGCGCCGGCCCACGACGCATGGGGCGCCGCTGGTACCGACTGGGACGCGCCGGCCGCTGACGCCTCGCAGGCTGCGGCCGGTGCCGCAGTTGGTGCACAGGCAAGTCCGGTGAGCCCGGTCAGCGCAGATGCCGAGAATGGGAAGAGGAAGCGCAACGCCAACCTTCTGATTGCGGGTATTGCAGTGGTCTTTGTCGGTATCGTCGGTACCGGAGTGGCCGTTAAGATGAGCCGATCGAAGGCGGCGGCCGAGGACTTCGTGGCGGAACCGATGGTGAATTCTTCGCCGGCTGGTCAGTCTGCACACAAAGCACCGTCGGCCACTACCGTTGCCACCCAGCAGGTGGCTCCGCAGCCGGACATACAGCCATCCGCAGAGCCCGTGACGGCCAAGTCCGACCTCAGCCCCTCGCCCGCCGGCTCTATTGTTCCGGCTCCGGCTACCGCCCAGTCTGAACCCGTTGCAGCGGCGGTGACGGACGCAGCTTCCCTGCGCGAGCTCAAGGCAAAGGACTCTGCGCTCGAAGCCACAAACACGGAACTCAAGGGCCAGCTCGCAGCGCTCACCGAGCGGGTTGCCGCCCTGGAATCGAAGGGCCAGGCCTCGTCCAGTGGAGAGCGCCAATCCGAGCAAACGCCGCGCAAGGTAAATGCGGCGCATGATGCTAAAGCGAAACAAAAGCTTGCCTATGACGCCGACGTCGTGCGTGGTAAGCCGGGTGCCAACAGCTCGGCAAAGGCCGATCCGGAACGGGCCTCGAGCTGGGGCAGCTATCACACGGTGGCGACCTATCCAGCAACTGGTAAGGCTGAGAAAGCCTGGGTGACGAATGGAAAGGGTCTCGTTGTGGTGACGGTTGGCTCAGAGATCGACGGCGTGAAGGTTTCGCGCTTGGCCGGCACGACCGTCTACTTGGCGGACGGCGGCAAGATCAACGTGAAATAAACGGACAGCGCGTAGACGATGAACTGGCAGGCCTTCCTTGAAGCGTCGATCGCCTTCTCCAAGGCGCTCATCTCGTTGCTTACGGCCGGCGCTTGCGTGTTAGCGGCCGCCTGGATTGCTATCGGTGGCCTGCGCAAGCTGGCCTCGGCGAGTAGGGGTGAGCGACAAGGGCAGGGCACCGCCGGACCGGTCGCAATCAACTTCTTCATTGCCGCGTTACTCGCACAGCTTTCGACTGTTGCTGGCAACACCGTCGAGATGATGTTCGGCACCGGCATCTCGGATCCGCGAGAGGCACTTTCGTACATGCCGAGCCAGGTGGCCGGCAACGAGACGCTGATGTTTGTGGTGAGTGTCGCAGTCTATTGGCTGGCAGCGCTAGGTTGGGTAGCGGTCTTTCGCGGATTGCTGCTTTGGAACTCGTTGAGCGAAGGCCAGGCGGCCGGTGGTCGTGACCTCGGTTGGCGCGGCTTCTGGCACCTCCTTGGTGGCTCTGCTCTGATCAATATTGGTGGCCTGGCTGCGGGTTGGTTTGGGGGTTAAGTCGAAGTCGGGTTCTGCGCCGCTTCAAATCTTGGGTGGGAAAGTCCGCTGCGTGCGGGAAATCTTTGGTGAGTACAAGGGGAAAGAACATGCAATGTATGAAGGAAAAATCGAGTCAACTAGGTGGCGCCTGGTCTCGCTGGAAAGGTGTGGTCGCGCGAGCCACTGTCGCGCTGGTGACGGTAAACGCTTCGAAGGCCGCTTATGCTGCCGGAGGGCTCGTTGGGATGCTCACGAATCTCGACAACCTGTTCAAGGCTGCGATCACGACCATCACATATGGATCGTTGGCCGCGGGGGCAGCTTCGATCGTGTATGGCATGAAGCTGATTCGCGATCGCAGTAGCGACCGTGAGAACGTCAAGTTGGCGCACATCGCTTACGCGCTGGTCGGCGGCACCGGTCTGTTGGCCCTCTGGTTCGTGATCACGATGCTCGTCGAGACCACTGGTGGTAGCTCGAGCGACATTGGTCGTCAGCAGAGCTTCTAAAGGACAGAGTTTCCAGAGCCTACCTGGGGGCTCGATACCCCAATATCGAGCCCGACCCCTCCCAACCTGGCCGGGCAGGGTGTAGGCACCCGGCACCTTCGATCTCTCTCATTCGTACGGAGGAGCGCGTGAACGCTCTACTTGTCGGTATCAAGCGTCGCTTCAAATCGGAAGGCGCCACGAGTCCTGAGGCTGCCATCGCCACCGCAGAGGACAACGCGATCGCGACGGCAAACTTCACCTGCTCAATCTGTGGATTTCGCAGCAAATCCACGACTGAGGCACTTCATCTCAACGGAAATCACGACGACATCAGCGCACCTAACCTGGGTGGTGTCTGTGCGCTCTGTCACCCGTACCAACATGTGGGGGAACGTACGCCGGCGGCACGGTCGCCGGGCGAAAAGATCGCGCATCAAACTCGGCTCATGCGCGTGCCAACAGTAGCCCAAGGCGGTATCTCTGGCAGCGACCTCAATCATTTGTTCCGAGCGATTGCGTGCGCAATCAACGATCCGGCCGAACGAGAGCAGGCCATGAAGGTCCTGCAGCTGGTCAATGAAGCTACGGTATTCGCGAAGGCGAGCTGGGGGACCGCCTCGCCGCGGGACTTCCAAGCGGCCATGCTGGCACTGTCCGATGCTGAGTATGCCCACCGGGGCGAGGTTGTAGGGGACTTGCGTCTCGCATTCCACGAGCATCTTCTGAGCGCGATCGGAAGCAAGCTCCAGAGCGAGCAAAGTGGGCTGGCCGTGGCCAACTGGACAGAGCTGTCATCGCGGACCCTGGTCAAACTGGAGGCGCATGTATCCGCCGGCGGGGAGGGCGCTCAATGACGGCGCTCGAAACCACCATGCCGGTGACGCCACGTATGTCGAGCCCACCGGCTATCAGCTGTGGCCTTGTGTTCTTCGACGACCCGCAGGAGCGTGGCGCGGGGACCGCATATTTGCCCGACACACTGCCGCAGCGGTTCCGCTCGGTGAACGACCTTCGCACGGACATGGTCTGGGTGGCGAACGTGCTTGAGCGCGATATCTCCCGAGCACATCCAGGGCTGCGGGCGTCAGACTATTTTGGCGCTGGACTTCCCGAAATCGCATATGACCTAGGGTTGGCCTACTCGCGTGGCTACCCGCTGGCCGCGCAAGAGGGTGTAGCTATTGCGACCATCATGTCGCGGGCCATGACCGTCGCTGCGAAAGCATACGGATGGGACGTGGATGCCGGCGCCCCGGACTTCTCGGGCGAAACCCTTGCAGAAGAGATCACCGCGACAATTCAGCGCCAGGATTCGCCAAAGATATCGAATGATCCGATGGCAAGCCGGTTCGGTCACGCCTCCCAGGACCGTTCCGTCCCGAACTGGACGTTTGAGCGGCACGACGCTGTGATTCCGGTCATTCTGCGATTCAATCGACTCGCATATGCCAGACAACTACTGGCGCAACGGGTGCCTGCCGGCTCCGATTGGGTCGAGGCCGAGCCAGGCCAGCGCGTCGGAGGACTGCCGGTCATTGCAGGTATAGCTATCGATTGGAGCGAAGCCAATCCGGATCTTGCTGCGCTCGCCGCCTTCGGGCGCACCGGAAATCGTCGGCAGCCACTTCGAATGTGGGCATGTGGGGCCGAGCTGGCGTGGCTTACCGGGCTGTGCCGACTGCGCGCCCATACGACGCTGGTCAACGCGAATGGCTACGCCAGCCTGCCGACGGCACTGCAGATGCCTGTCCCGCTCGCTGTTCGGTCTCCACTGACGATGTCATACGCGGCCGGGCTGGTTGGCAAGGCGCACCTTGAGGCTGTCTTCTCGACAGAATGCTCCCACGGCAAGAATGGGCGGGTCGCCTCGGCCGCCGGTGCGTGGCTGCGGGCGTATGACCGCGCAATGATGTTCAGCGTCGCCTGCCGGGCGCATGCCGCTGGTTTTCGGGTCCTGCGTTACGGCGACGGCGAGCTCAGTCTGCGCGTGAGTCGTGTTCAGCTCGACGAGCTCGATAAGTTCAAGCAGGCGGAGGGCTTTATGTACCCCACAGTGGAGTCGCTGGCTGCCGGACTCGAGCTAGATGACGTGACCGAAATGGGGCCTGCTGACAGCGGGCCGGACGATTATTGATTTGCAGGCTGAAATGGACCACCAACTCGACACAGCAGACCAACTCTGTGAGTTTTTCAACCCGTTTCAGGGCCCGGATGCTGCCTTCTTGCCATTGCTTGGTGTTGGCGGGCTGCCGTTGATTATGGAACTTGATGAGCTCGCAGTGGGTGCAGCCAGGGAAGCCGCAGTGCGCGCCACCATGTTGTACCAGAAGTATGCCCGGGGGGAGTTGCGGCACCAAGTGACCCGCAACCTGATGGACTTGTTCGGCAAGCTGCTTCAAGCCGATCTGGCAGCCGGGCAGGCCGGGCCGCTCATCCCGAGGGCCAGCGACGCTTCGCCACCCGCAATCGATCGAGTGCGCGAGTCTGGCGCCTGAGATAGATAGCTTAACGAGTTCCCGACATGATCTTTACATACGTTGTCATCGCACTGATCGTCCTGGCCGTCATGGCTCTGGCAATCGTCAACAAGGGCGTGCTGGAACGCTCGCTGTACTACCTTTCCGGATTCTTTCTCGGAGGGGACATCCAGTCGCGGGTTGCCCTTATCACCCCTGTAGGCCCCAATACCTTCATCACTGCAACGGGTGACCTGGTGTCCTACTTCAGCATCCGCGGTGCCAAGCGTCATATTGGCCCGGACGACTTTGACAAGCTGGCCGAGCGCCTTGGGCACCAGCTCCGCACGATCCTTGGCGACGGAACGGGGTGCCAGCACAGTGTTTCAATCGGCTACCTCTCCGCGCCGCAAGGGACGAAGAGGGTGATTAGTGAGGCCCTGAACTCCTCGATCAACACAGCCGCACGGCTTGGCGCCGGCGAGCGCGCCCAGGAATGGTTTCGGCAGCGCATTCAGCTGCTCAGCACCGTAGCCAGCGATGAAACCGTTCTGATGGCGGCATTCACCCTGCGAGGTGGTCTCGCGCCGAAGGAATCTGAGCGCGCTACTGCGGCAGCGGCCGGCCAAGTTGGTACCGCGGCAAAGGCGAAAGCGGTGGACGGCAGCAATGCTGACTTCTCGCAAACTATTGTGCCGGTGGCCGGGCTGCTCGAGGCGCGGCACGAAGCCATGCTCAAGAGCATGCAGCACAACTTCGAGAATCAGGAGGCTGGCCTCGGCCTGATGATCGACAAGCTGGACTGCGCCGAGGCGGGCGCAGCTCTCGGGCGCTATGTCAACGGCAGCGACCTGCCGGGCAGTTGGCGGCCGGATCTCTTCGGCTTCCGGGCTCCCACCGCGTCTGCGCTCCAGAGGAAGGGGGATATTGCCCACGCTATGCCGCTGCCACTCGCGCGCCAGCTCTTTACTGAGCCGACAATCGAAGTCTACGACGACTTCGAGCTTTGCCGCCGCGCTGGCTACTGGTATGGCGCGATCAAGATGGACGTTTGCCCACACGAAGATCCTGCCCCGAGTTTTTCTACGCTGATGGAGCGGATCGGAAAGGACTTCCCAATAGCCCTATCATTCGAGGTTAGCCCGAACGGGCTGGAGTTCAGGAAGCTGGACCAGCATTTTGCTGGCTTCTTCGGTGGGTTCGGCACCCACAACCGCGCACTCCGTGACGCCTGGAACTCACTCAAAGCGATTCGCGGCCGCGGCGAATATATTGCTGCGATTCGCGTTGTTTGCTCGACCTGGTCGAGCAGCAAGGAGGCCACCTGTGATCAGTTGGCCAAGATCAAGATGGACATCCAGAACTGGGGCGGGTCGACTGCAAGCAACGAATCCGGAGATCCGACGTCACTGCACGTGGCCGCTGCTCCTGGTCTCGGCCGTGGAAATCCGGCCCCGTTCCTCCCTGGCCCCATTGGTACCTTTGCTCGGATGCTGCCGGTGTTCCGGCCCGCTTCCCCTTGGACTGAGGGGCAGCTTCTGCTGCGCACGCGCGAGGGCAAACCCTATCCAGTTGGGTTTGGGACCGTCATCCAGGCGTTCTGGGGCACGCTGATCTTCGCACCACCGGGCCGGGGCAAGTCGTTCCTGATGAATGTCATCAATGCCGGTTTGGCGTTCTCTCCAGGTCTGTCCGAGCTGCCATACATGACGATCATCGACAACGGCATGTCCTCCTCCACCCTGGTGGATACCCTGCGAGCGATGCTCCCGGCGAGCAAGCGCCATCAGGCCGTGTCGATCCGATTGCGCAACACACCGGATTTCGCGATCAACATGTTCGACACCCAACTGGGCGCCGATCGGCCCACCGAGCGCGAGCGGGATTTCCAGATCGCAATGGTATTGGCTATCTGTCCGGGCCTGGGCGAAGAAGGGAGCCGGTACGTGGGTGCGGTCATTGACGCAGCCTATGCGGATGTCGACCGCTCCAGCATCAACGCGAAACGTTGGCAGCACGCGCTTGACACCGACATATCCGAGCGCCTGGCTGCTGTGGGGTTCTCGATCGACGAGAGTCGTCTCCCGCGGGTCTGGGAGGTCGTCGACAAGCTCTTCGATATGGGCGATATTCACGCAACCACCATCGCCCAGCGGTATGCGGTACCGACGCTCGAGTCGCTCGTGGCGGCGGCCCGGATGAAGTCGGTGCAGGATCTCTATGCCAAGACGCCAGCTAAGTCCGGGGAGATGATCACCGACGTGTTCACCCGCTCGATCTCCACGGCAATGCGCGAATACGCGTTGTTCTCCACGACGACCCGTTTCGACCTGGGTGACGCGCGAATCGTTGCCATCGATCTCGAGGAAGTGGTCGCCTCCACGGTCTCCGAAGAGAGCAAGCGCCGCGCCGAGATGATGATTCTGTTTGCACGACAGCTTGGCGCCAAGAACTACTTCCTGAAGTGGGAGGAGGTGGAACCGCTAACGCCCGATCGATACAAGGCCTACCAGGCGCGACGGGTGAAGCGCTTGTGGGAAACGTTGAAGTTCCTGGAGTACGACGAGTTCCACATGGCTTCGGGAAGAGAAGCTGTGATGGAGCTCGTAGTTTCGGATTTCCGCGTCGGCCGGAAGTACAACGTGGTTCCGCTGCTGTCGTCCCAGCTCCTGCAGGACTTCCCAAAGCCGCTACGAGAGAACGCAACCAACTTCTTCATTCTGGGTGTGGGGTCCGAAGAGGCCTCCCACGAGTTGGCCACAGTTTTTGGTCTTAGCGAGTCCGAGCGCCGGATCATCACCAACGAATGCTTGGGCCCGACCGACAAGGGCGCGCCGATCTTCGGTCTCTTTAAGACAGCCGAGCGCGGTGATGTCTCGCAGCTCCTCTACAACAGTGCCTCCAGCCTGGAGCGATGGGCGTTCAACTCGTCTGCGCTCGACGTCGGTGTTCGGCGCGCTGTCGTTGATGGGCTGGGCGGCGATTCCTGGCGCGCGCTGGGTGAGCTGACTAAGGCATTCCCTTCAGGTACGGCCCGCCGCGCTATCGAGACTGCGCGCAGGAACATGCGAGCGGATGAGCAGGCGGACGAAGATGGCATCGTGGCTACCGTGGCCCGGAAGCTAGTCGAACGAGTGATAGCCAAGGATGACGAAGTCCAGGTCAGAGAGGCGGCAGAGGTATAGCCTCAACGATTGACGACGCTGCCGTCACCGCTGCAGATATGCCTAATACAGCATGTCTCTCCTTCAAGAACTCGTTTTCGCGTCCGTTGAGGCTAATTTACGTCAATTAAGATACGATTTATAGTATCGTACTTGGTATAAAACGAGATAAGTCTTATACTGCACCTACGCGCATAAGTGCTGAAAGAGAGATGTCTTCAATGACCCCCGCCCGTAAAGCCCTTGATCCCCAGACTGAGCGCGACGTCGCGAGCCTGGCCCATTTCCTCACCCTGAACGCGCTGTCGCAGAGCACCGACTTTGATCGACGCTCGCTCACGTTCCAGGGGGGGACTTCGCTGGCGTTGGCTTGGGCGTCCCCCCGGTTCTCCGAGGATCTCGATTTCATTGCGGGAGACGTCAGGCCTGAGCAGCTTTCCGAAGCGATGCAGCTTGTCGCCCGTGAGGTGCAGCACGCCATCGTGCCTTTCTACCCTGGTGCGAAGGTCGACCTGGCCGACAAGAGCGGCAAAGGCAAACAGCTCGCCATGTTCCAGATTGGGATCACCCTGCCGGACACCGTGGGTAAGGTGAAGGTGAAGACCGAGTTCTGGCAGGTACCGCACGACAAAGCAGCTCACTATGAGGGCGTGCACCGCGCGCTGGCCCCGAAAGCTGGTGCGACGCTTTACACGACGGTTCGCCCGATCTTCAACGTTGCCACGCCCCGGCAAATCTTCTATGACAAGCTCAACGCCATCGCGCACCGCGGCCGCCTGAAGCCCAGGGATGTGTTTGACGTTTGGTATCTCACCACCCAACTTCGCGATGTCTCCGCTGAAGGCGGGGGGCATCTCAGCGCGGACAAAGAGTTTGGTGACGTGCCGGACTTCCTTTCGGCAATGGAGAACACCGCAGCTCTCTATGACCAGACGGCCTTTGACGCCATTGCGGGTTTGCAGGATCTAGTGAACAAGTCCAATGAGGAGCTGATGACCAGCATGGAGGTGGGCTTGAAGCCCTGGATCGCGCCGGCAATGTGGAATGCGATGTGGCCGCAAACGGTCCAGGAAATGGTGAATGTCACCAAGCGGCACTGTTCTCGGGCGATCGAGATCCTGCTCGAGAATGCCCCTGTCGACAGCGACAAACCCGGCCAAACTCGGGAGAAGCCGTGAACTCGTTCAAGACGCTGGGGAGGATGCCGGCGGTTTTCTCGCTTCGTGACATCTCCAAGTTGCTCGACCGGGATCATGCTGCAGTGAAAGCAACAGTCGCGCGATGGAAAGACCAGGGGATGGTGAAGGCTGCGGGGCAGCGCCTGGGGCTGTACTACAACCTGGTGCGACATCCGAACTGGGAAGAAAATCGTGCGCTCGCCGTCAAGATGGCGTATCCATCTGCCGTTGTGATCGGTCCGAATGTGCTGCATCGCCACGGGTGGATCACCCAGATCCCTCAAGCCTTGGCGATCGCTGTGCTCAATGATGGCAGCCACCCTTCAATGGACGGGGTGGAACTTTTCAAACGGTCGATGCGGTGGTACCGGAAGTTTTCGCCCTGGGGCGAGCCGATCTACGGGTTGCCTGCGCTCACGCCCGAGAACGCGCTGCTCGATTGCCTGGAGCATGCCGACAAGATGTGGTGCCCCAACGTTGATGACCTCGATGAGTTCGATGTGCCGACAAGCCTGCTTGAAAAGGTTGCACACAATGACGAGCATCAGGTCCCTCACGCTCGGCGGGGCCAGCAACCGCGCTGACCAGGGCGGCGCCTCGACAGGCTCACTCGCGCTGGGTCAGCTTGATACCTGCCTCTTCAAACCCCATCCTAATGTTCTCGACGATATCCAACAAATCGCTCTGAGATGGGGTCCTGTTCTCCGCTACTCGGAGGCGAACGAACAGTGGAGCCCAAACGTCTCGCAACAATCCCCAAGGCGGCGCGCCTCCATTTGAGAGGGCGGATTGGCATTCGCTTAGCGCGTTCACCATGGAGCGGTAGATGTCTGGCTCTTCCAACTGAAAAAGGTGTGGCTTTGCCTCGTCCAGCATTTTGCGCGCGTAGTCGAGTGCATGCTGCGGTCCCCACTCAGTCATGACACCTATTCCACGAACTTGAAGTAAGCCCGCTGTTGGCAGAGTTCGTTCCACTTCTGCTGGGAGATTGTCTTGGCTGCCCAGCCATAATATCCCCACGTTTTGGCCAGGTCCTCCTGCCAGCAGGCGTCACAGGTGAGCGCGTGCGAGTGCACCGCATCGGCAAGGATGTCGCTGCAAATGGCGTGTAGGCTCTTTGGATTGTTGCAGTAGCACTGGAAACGCTTGTCGCGGATCCTCGCGCGCAACGGTCCGACCAGGCGTTGATAGACATTGGGCGCTACGAGGCGAAGCCGCTGGTGCACGGCGTCGAGAGCATCGGCGCGGCCAAGCCTCTCCGCGTTCTCCTTCAGTCCCAGCAGCTCCTCTTCGGTATCGTGGCGGCCCTGATTGATTCTGACCAAGGATGTTGGCCATTTTGCCCCTTTATCTCTTGCACTGCAGTCTAACCTCGGCTGCAGTAGGTCGTTCCGAGTTGACCTCTTCTACCCCGGCAGATACTCACAGTTCGGCTCGTTGACGCCTCGGGCTTTATGCCGAAAGTCCGGGCGCCGGCGTTACGGTCGGGCTCCTATCTTCCTGCGCTGTTTTGGGAAATGAGACGACGATTCTTCCCGACACCAGGCGGCCTCGATCTCGTGTAAGGCCGTCAGGCTGCCCCTTGGGCATCTTCCCATTCTGGATAAAGTAGATGAGCGCCGTGCGGACGCCGTAGATCGACCACTTGCTCCTCAGCAACATGAACGCGTGATGCTCAACAAACGGGACTCTACGAACGACGTCGAGAGAGTTGACGGAAACTCCTTCGCCACACGTTAGCTGTAAATCGGCGGCAAGGTTGATCCTGCGTGCAGCTTTGTGGAGAAGGGGAGAATCCATGGTTACGGTTCGGAAGCCCATCTGCTGTGCCCAGAGAATTATCTCCGAGACGTCAGTCACGAATGACTCAACCGTACGCCGCCGCTTGCTAGCGACATAGGCGCGGGGGACGTGAATAGTCAGCTCAAGCCGACTTCTGAGCATGAGTGTCAAGCCATCTCTAGACGCGACGAAACCCAGGGACCAGAGGCAAGAGCAGCTCAGGGTGGTGTAGAAAATGCGGTCAAGATCTGGGAGCCAGTCTACGGCGACATACGCAAGGATGAGTAGCACCGGGGTAAAGCCAAGAACGCTACCGACAAGCCATGGGACATTGGCGCGGACGCGGTACTGCCAAAAGTATGCCTTGGCGAGGTAAAGGTGGATGCGAGGGGCGTGCATTTCAGTCGGATGCCAGCGGATCGGAAATGCAATCTACCAGACGCCCACGAGAACGTACAAATCAGGGGTCTGTTGTTGGCGAGATCGGAAAAATCAACGAAATTGCATAGGATTCTCCCCTTCTGCCAATCTCGGGAAAATCAACGCTTTTGCACCAAGCGCCTCAGCAAAAATCGCGGCTACCAGTCTCAAGCCGCCCCAGCAACGCCGTCAGGTCGATAACATGCTGCGCGATCAGGTGCTTCACATCGCCATCGACCTGCCACTGGCCGTAGATCCCGATGAGCGATGCATTGAGGATCTCCTTGCGGAAACGCTCAAGCACGCTAGGCCAGACGATGACGTTGATCACACCGGTCTCGTCCTCGATACTCGCGAATAGGATCCCTGCCGCCGTGCCTGGCCGTTGGCGGACCGTCACGATCCCGCAACCGCGGGCGAGCTGCCGATTCTTGTAGGTACCCAGCACCGCGGCCGGCTCGAAGCGGCGCGCGGCGAGCTGCGGCCGCAGTAGCGCTAGGGGATGACGGTTGAGGGTGAGACCCATTGTGCGATAGTCCGCAACGATCTCCTCGCCCTCGGTCGGCGCGCGCAGGGCAGGGCGCTCTTCGACCAGGTCGGCGGGGCGCAGCAGATCCTTGTCTGGCACCGCCGCTACTGACTCCCAAAGCGCCTGGCGGCGGTCACCCGAGAGCGTGCGTAGGGCGTTGCCGGCCGCAAGGACCTGCAGGTCGTGGCGGTCCAGGGCCGCGCGGCGCGCGAGGTCCTTGAGGGAGTCGAAGGGCCGGGCGGCGCGGGCAATCTCGATGCGTTGCGCGGCCTCCTCACGCATGCCACGCAGCCGCGACAGGCCCAGTCGCACCGCCGGCTGGCCACCTTCTCGCCGCTCAAGGGCGGAATCCCATTCGCTGATGGCAACATCGGCCGGCCGGACCTCGACACCGTGCCGCTTGCCGTCCTGGACGAGCTGCGAGGGGCTGTAGAATCCCATGGGTTGGCTGTTGAGCAGCGCACACAGAAATGCCGCGGGCTCGTGGCGCTTGAGCCACGCGCTTGCGTAGACGAGTAGCGCGAAGCTCGCGGCATGGCTCTCCGGAAACCCGTATTCGCCAAATCCCTGGATCTGCCGGAAGATGCTTTCGGCGAACTCGAGGTCATATCCGCGCTCGAGCATGCCGGAGACGATGCGCTCGTAGTACTTCTCCATTCCACCACGTCTTTTGAACGCCGCCATCGCGCGCCGCAGCTGATCGGCTTCCCCGGCGGAGAAGCCTGCAGCGAGCATGGCCACCTGCATGACCTGCTCCTGGAAGATCGGGACGCCCAGGGTGCGGGAGAGGGCGGTCTTCATGGCCTCGCTGGGATAGCTCACCGGCTCCAGGCCCTGCCGCCGGCGCAAGAATGGGTGAACCATGCCACCCTGCACCGGACCCGGCCGCACGATGGCCACCTCGATCACCAGGTCGTAGAAGGTGCGCGGGCGCAGCCGCGGCAGCATTGACATCTGCGCGCGTGACTCGATCTGGAACACGCCGATCGTGTCCGCCTTGCAGAGCATCTCATACGTCTCGGGATCCTCGGCTGGGATATCCTGCAGCTCGAAGAGCTCGCCGCGCTGCTCGCTGACCAGGTCCTGCGTGCGGCGGATTGCTGACAGCATGCCGAGCGCCAGGATGTCGACCTTGAGCAGGCCCAAGGTATCGAGGTCGTCCTTATCCCACTGGATGATGCTGCGGCCGGCCATGGCGGCGTTCTCGATTGGCACCAGGCGGGACAGCTTGCCTGCTGTGAGCACGAAGCCCCCGGGATGTTGTGAGAGGTGCCGAGGAAAGCCCAGCAGCTGCGTTGCCATGCTGGCCCAGCGCTGGGTGAGCTCCCCCTCGACGTCCAGGCCGCATTCGGCGAACCGCTTGATCAGGTCGGATCGATCGTCAAACCAGTGGTGCGCCTTGGCTACCTGGTCGACGATGGTCGGATCGACGCCCAGGGCTTTCCCCGACTCTCGAAGAGCGCCGCGCGGCCGGTAGGTGGCCACTGCCGCGGTCAGAGCGGCCCTCTCCCTGCCGTACCGACGATAGAGGTACTGGATCACCTCCTCACGGCGCTGATGCTCGAAGTCGACGTCGATATCGGGCGGCTCGTTGCGCTCCTTCGAAATGAATCGCTCGAACAGAAGGTTGCCGCGCGCCGGATCGACCTCGGTGATTCCCAGGCAGTAGCAGACTGCCGAGTTGGCCGCCGAGCCGCGACCCTGGCAAAGAATGCCGTTGTTGCGGGCAAACCTCACGATGTCATAGACCGTCAGGAAATAATGCTCATAGTGCAAGTCCGCGATCAACGCGAGTTCGTGCTCAACTTGGGACTGCACGGATAGCGGAATGCCCTGCGGGAAGCGCCGGTGCGCGCCGGCGAAGGTCTCCTGACGCAGATAGTCCTCCGGCGAGACGCCAGGCGGCGCAAGCTGGTCCGGGTACTCGTAGCGCAGCTCATCGAGCGAGAACGTCGACAGGTTGGCGATGTGTACGGATTCGGTGAGGGTGCGGTGCGGATAGATGTTGGCCAGTCGCAGGCGCGAACGCAGGTGCTGCTCAGCATTGGCAGTCAGCTCGTATCCGCATTCCGGTACCGGCTTGCGCAGGCGGATGGCGCTGAGCATGTCGTGCATGGGTTTGCGCGAGCGCACGTGCATCAGCACATGGCCGGTGGCCACCACCCGAAGATGATGGGCGATCCCTGCGCGCAGGACTGCCGCTCTGTGAAGATCGTCCATGGCCCGGTACAGCAGGGTGAGACTGATCCACGCGCGGCCGGCAAAGGTGGCAGTGACCCAGCGTGCCTGGGCGTCGAGGGTTGCCTCGTGTGTGCAGAAATCCGGGGTAAAGATGATCGTACAGTCGGGCAGCCCGCGCAGATGTTCAAACCCAGGTCCGGGCCGGTCCAGGTCATGCTGGGTGAGCCGGTAGCTTCCCTTTTCCGCCCCGCGGGTGCGCCCCATGGTGATGAACTCGCACAGATTCCCATACCCCTCGCGATTACGCGCGATCGCAACAAACGAGAGCGACGGGCTGCCGTCCTCGTTCACCAGGCGGAACGACGCCCCCACCAGCAGCTTTAGCCCGTGGCGCTTCGCCTCTGTGTGCGCCCGCACGATGCCGGCAAGGGAACACTCGTCTGTGATGGCCAGCGCGCTGTAGCCGAGTTCCACAGCGCGCTCAACCAGTTCCTCGGCGCGCGAGGCGCCATCAAGGAACGAGAAGTTCGAAAAACAGTGGAGCTCGGCATAATCGGGCAAGCCGGCGCCACTGAGATTCTGACCCATGAGATCTGTGTCCATGGCTGTCCCTCAGGCGAACAGCCCATGCAGGAACCACGCGGACTTGCCCTCTGGGCTGGCCATTCGCTCGGCATAGATCCAGTAGAAGGTATGGTCCTTCCCCTCGGCGACATAGTAATCGCGCGTCACCAACTCGCCTGCCCACCAGCCCGCCTCAATGCGTTCTGGGGGCGAAACCAGGCGCAGGGGCGAGCCGTAGAACGGTCTGTGGTCCCGCTCGAGCAGCGCGACGGGTTTGTCCAGCAGCCAGGCTGGCCGCGGCAGGTTCGGGGCGCGCGGGGCGGGGCGGGGCTTGCCGACGGCAGGCTCCCAGGCGTTGGCAACCTCAGGCCGGTAGTCCGCCCGCATGGCCGGGCGAAGGATGTTCTCGGCGCCAAGCCGCGCCGAGAGTAGCTCCATCACCCGCGCATGGTCTTCCGGTTTCCCGCCAGGCTCAGGGAAAAGATCCTCGCTGGGCGGATCCTTCGGCTGAACATCCGTGACCGACAGGCACACGGCAATCATCGGGGCTTCCACCTGCACGCGGGCGAGCCGTTCCCGCAGCAGGCGCATCAGGTGATCCTCGCTCCAGCTGGGCTCGGCCAGCGAGATCTCGACGACCGTGGGTGGAACAGCCGCGCGCCCGCGCTCGTGCTGCAGTTCGACAGCGACCTTGGTCACGGCGAGCTGGTGAGCGGCCAGCCAACCCAGCATCTGGACGATCAGGCCGCGGGCATAGAGTAGTGTTGCCTCAGCGTGCTCGATGCGGTCTGGCAGTTCCACGCGCGCGGTAAAGCTCGGCGGGGCGTCGAGCCACTCGAAGATCTCCGGCGCCAGGCCGAGCGTGCGGTCCAGCACCTCGTTGAGCTCTTTGCCACAGCGGCGCTGCAGGCCGGCGCGCGGCAGGCGGCGCAGGTCGCCGAGCGTTCGGCAACCCAGGCCATCTAGCCATTCAAGATACGGACGGGCCGCGGGCAGCACGGCCGCCGGCAGGCCTGTGACCTGGCGCTCGAGGGAATGGTGGGACAGGGCCCGGCCGCCGCCTGCGCGGGCCAGCAGCCAAGCGCCTTGCGCGGTCGGGGCGCAGCCGGTCACTGGCGTCATGCCCAGCGCCCGAGCCGTTTCTCGGACGCGGCGCACGAGCTTCCGGATACCACCAAATAGCCGCAGGCTCGCTGATACATCCACGAGGACGCAGGCCTCCTCAGCCTCGACAACATTGGGCGAGAACTGAAGCAGGGCGATCGCGGCGCGCCGCAGGCCTTCGGCTTCCTTATCCTGCGCACGGTCGAAAATGAGAGTTTGGGGCGCCATGGTCAGCACGCCCCCGCGGCGCATGCCAAGGCGAACGCCGGCACGGGCGGCCATTGGGGTCATGGCACACACCTTCTCGCTTTCCAGCACTGCCGTCGGCAGCTCAGTGGACCAGCTCGGCCGGAACACTTCGAGTGGTAGCGATGGCAGGCGTAGACAGATCCACAGGCGCAACATGGCGATGGAGGAGGCTCGGCGACGGCTCGAGCCGGATGAACAGTGGTGCGTCCTGCTGGGGGCCGCGCCGCTTGAGAAAGAGCACCTCGATGCCGCCTGCAGCCGGGCTGATGGAGAGCCGTAGCGTTGCCGGCGAGGCGTCGCGCGCACAGGCGGCCGGGCGCATGAGGCAGAAGAGGGTTTCGCCCGACTGCGCGGCCAGGTGCAGACGGCGCAGCGAGTCTGGACGGATATGCTGCTGCCATAGCAGCACGGCGCCGCAGGTCCCGGCGCGCAGCATCTGCTCAGTCGCCCAGAGCGTGTCGGCCGTCTTCTGCCCCCGGATCCACAGTAGCTGCTGGGCCGGAACGCCCCAGTTCGAGAGGGCGAGCGTCTGCGGAGTGTGCGGCGGCTGTATCAGTGCAACCGGCCGCGCCGCCGCAGCGAGGAGTGCTGGGCGCAAAAGGCGCAGCTCCCCCACGCCAGGCTGGCGCGCAAGCAGTTCGATCAGCGTGCCCACCGGCCAACCGCCGCCAGGCAGCTCGCTGGCCAGCTCCGGGTAGCCGGTGGGCAGCGTGCGGCCAGGCGCCCTCGCCAATTGCGAGGCGCGCCAAAGTGCAGGGTGGATGGTCTCCGGGTTTGGGGCAGACATGATCGTTTGAGCTGTATGTCCATACAGTGTACTGTATGTTTATACAGTAGCAATGTAACGTCGCAAAATACGCCGAATAGAGCACACCGTAAGTGCTGAGTGGCCTACTCGCACGTTAGATCTGCCTCCGTTCCGGCTGCCGGCCGAAAGCGGGATGTTGACAAGGCCATCAAAGAGACTTACATTTGCCTCAACAACGCCCACACGGCACCGACCACACAAAGCGAGAACTAGGTTCTCGCGGTCGGGCTGTGTGGGCTTTTTAACGTCCACGCAATCCAAATTGCCATCCCCGGTGACTGCGCGTCGAGTGAGTGGAGTGCCGCCAGCAATCCCGTATCGACCGAGCGACGACAAAAAGAATGAGGGGTCTCTCCGATGTTGTACAAGCTTATCGAGGTGGGCCGTCGGGTAGCACAGACGTATCAGGCCTCACGGAATTGGGCGCGTTTCCATAAGACGCATTCACATCTCGTCGAATACAACAAGCCGTATAAGACCCCGAGCGATCTCGCACGTAAGCTCCATCAGCAAGGGCTGCATATAGCTGATAGGAGATTTGCAGAGCTTACGATTTTTCGTGAGAATTACTTCCGATTCAAGGCATACGCAATCCCGTTCTTAGATAAGACGACGGATCAATTTTTCCACGGAACAAGTTTTAACGATTTATACAATCTTTACTGCGCCGATCAGCGAATGCGCGATTTCTTACTTCCGATTCTCGCCACGCTAGAGGTGAGAATTAGAGCGGTTATCGATAATGTCGTCACGTCAACGACGAGGGACCCATTTTGGCACCTCGATCAGTCGCTTTTTCGGAGCTATGCCCCTGTTGGGCAAGCCCTAAAGAAAGCGCAGGATCGCTTCAGCAAAGGAAAGCAGGAGTTCGTGCAGCATTATCGAGAAAAATACTATACGAAGAAATCATACAATAATAGGCACTGCCCACCTTTCTGGATTATTTCCGAGATACTTACATTGGAGCAGCTTACGAGCTGCTGCAAGAGTTTAAATAAAGAGCATCCTGCGTTCTTTGTCTCGCAGGGAAAAAATCGCCTGAATGACGCTGCAACACCGTTTGGTCTGACGTCATACGATTCGCTAATAACCAATCTTAGCTGCATTATGCAGTTGCGGAATCTTTGCGCTCATCACAATCGCCTGTGGAACCGGAATCTGCAGATGCCTGCGGGTGTTCAGAAAGGTAGAATGGCGCCCACGCATATAAATCGCCTGTACTCGGTACTGGTAATGCTGCGAGTTATGTGCAAAGCACAGGGCATTGATGATGGCATCGCCAGCTTCATGTCAGGAATGTTCGCGTCAACTCCTACCTTCAGCCGAGATATGGGTAGTATGGGCTTCCCATCCGCGTGGCAGAGCGATTCCATCTGGCAACCTTGACACCGTAGCGCTGCCCTTGAGTCTCCTGCGCGGGCAGTGTGCACACTTGCGCGGCAATCGGGGCTGTCGATAAATTTCGAAGTAGCAATCAACCGCGTAGGATGATATAGAATCCAACAATCTGGACCCTATGGACATCCTATGCCGACCTCCCTCCCGGTCATACAACGCTCGAGCCAACTATTGGCGGCCGCTCTCGCGCGCCACGGTCTCACTGAAGAGGCGGTCAGGGACTGGAATCCGGATCAGGACGTGCCACCCCCGCTTGGTACCGGTGGTATGACATTCGCCATTCGGGCATCGCTACGGGCGATCGATGGCGATACGCCCAGCCATGACCTGCGGGAGGCAAGCGGGCCGGCACTTCTCTCAACGCCGGTCGAGGTCGCTTTGGAGTACTTTTCCGCCTGGAAGCGCCGTTGGGGCGTTGGATCCAACACGGAGGAGGGGCAGGATGCCTCGCCGACCCTTGAACGCCCGCGGGGTTGACCATGGCTATCGACATCTCGGTATCGCTGCGGGCCGCGGCAGCAGAAACTGACCTGCGCGACCTCTGGGCCCAGCTCGGTGACCTGCTGCGCGGCCTGACTACCATCGCCGCTTCGCAGTTGGATGAAGTAGAGCGCAAGTCCGTGAACAAGCTGGCACAGATCACAAACAGCTACGGCCTGGTTGTCCTGGAGATGATGGAGCAGAACAACTTGCCTGCCAGGCAGCGCACGTTGTCGCAAACCCTCGTTGCCGACTTCACCAAGGTGATCCGCTTTTTTGTCGAGGACACGCGGCAGTCGATGAATTTGCCCCGTCGCCACCACGCCTGAGCACAGCATTCAAAGCGAATGGCCATCGTGATTTATCTTTCGGCGTAGCATACTAACAATGAATAAAGAAGTCCGCGCACAACAAGATCTCGGGGCCTGGCCCTTCGTTGGCGCTACGCCATCGAGGCCCCGGACCTCTCGCCCGCGTGCCTGATCAGAATCCAATTCGAACATGAATGCGCTGATCTTCGACACTGAGACTACCGGGAAGAAGAACCCAGGCCTCGTTGAAGCCGCCTGGATTCCGATACCCTCGTCCGACAGTATCGCGAAGCTAGCCGGCGAGCTCGTCGGCAATGAGCGCGCGCGCGGTACCGTGGCGCAGCGCTTCAACCCCGGTAAGCCGATCGAGTACGGGGCCATGGCGACTCATCACATCACGAATGAGGCGGTTGCGCTCTGCCCGCCGGGCTCGACTTTCCGCCTACCGGACGGCATCTCGTATCTCTTCGGCCACAAGATCGACTACGACATCGGCGTCATAGCCGCGGCGGCGCCGGCGGAGGGCTATGGCGAGATCAAGGGTATCGATACCCTCGCACTGGCACAGCGGCTGTGGCCGGAGTGCGACAGCCACACCCAGTCGGCGCTCCTCTATTTCCTCATGCCTGAGGTGGCGCAAAGTCTGGCGATGCACGCGCATGACGCTGCTGTCGACGTTGGGATCAACCTGCGGCTGGCCAGCCGGATCGTGCAGGAACTGCAGCGGCGCGGCGCACTTCGTGCCGACGGTGCCTGGTCATTCGATGAGCTGTTCGAGATCAGTGAGATTGCCCGAGTCCCTGAGCTCATGCCGTTCGGAAAGCATCAGGGCCTCCCTATCTCGGAAGTCCCTCATAGCTACTGGGACTGGTATCTCCGCCAAGCCGACGTCGACCCGTACCTGGTGCGAGCCTACCGCGAAGGCGGGCGGCCGTGGCCATGGCCCAGCGCGGCTTCTGGCCAGCCGGTGCAGCAGGTATCAGCACAAGCACCGGTGCCTGAACCGCCAGCTAAGGTAAGCACGACCCCACGTTTCAGCTTCTCGCCCCGGCCGCGCGCCGGAGCAGCCGGCCCTGGACCAAACCAAATCTGAAGGAGAGACCATGCAAACGACGAACGAACACGTGACGACCCTGGTGTATGCCGAGCTGCGACGCGACGACCAGGTCGCCGTCATGATTCCCACGCGTGAGGGCCGCGGCGAGCCGACCTTGATAGGGGTCTCGGCGGACACGATCACCTGGAAGTGCGCGGACGGCACCGTCGAACAGCTGGGCACGCCGGCCGCCCCTGTATCGAAGGACGTGATCGACGCAGTTGCTACCGCAGATGGCCTGCTGGTGATGCTTGGCGATACCAACGCGAATGTGCTCGTTGGCGATTTCGTCCTCAAAGGCGCACCGGTGCCCACGGCTGCTGCCTAATCCCTCAACGGACAGAGCGAACATGACCACAGCAGAACTCAGCAACTCGCCAGGTGTCGAAGTTCCGCCCCAACTGGCAAATCTCAGCCCCCGGGCGCAGGAGTTCATAGCGCGGTTTTCCAGTACCGCGGGAGCAAAGCCTGGCCTTGGCGGACTGGCGCGCCCGAGCCAGATTTCAGTGCACGGTCCCAGTGGCCAGGAGAAGGAGCGCTTCGCTCGCTGGCTCAAGCGAGCAACGCCCGTGCTGGCCATCTCCGGCGCAATGCTGGCGTTGGCCGGGATGTACGCGGTGACCTACGGCTCCGGTCACGGCGGGAGGCACGCAGCCCCGGGAACAAACCCGATCGAGATCCGGAGCGAGCGGCTGCAGGAGCGCATGCCCGGCACCATGGAAATGATGCGCGCTGCCGCAAAGCTCGTCCGGGCCAATCCCGAACCGTATAACGTGCTCATCCGCTCCGATTCCTCGCTGGAGGGTCTGTCTCCAACTGAAGTGCTGGCTGGGTACGCCCAATCCGTGAATGCCGGCGATGGGCCGACGCGCCCGCTGGCGGAGATCGACAAGGCGGTGCACGAGATCGTGGCTGACGCCTGGAAGGAAGATTCCTCCCCGATTCTGGGGCTTGCGGCTTATATGCGGGATCCGGACAACTGGAAGGTGGGCGTGGCGCAACTACGCACCGAAGGGCCGCAGGTCGTTGCCGAAGCAGCGCACGCATTGACCTATGGTTGGGCCTACTCGCGTTCCGTCCACCGGCTGCTGGTCGCGAACATGAACGCACCTACAACGCCCGGGAATGTTCAGGCGCGCAAGGTCGGCGCGAACTTCGTTGACATCGCACGCTCCGCCATCGGCCTGGCACAATCCGTAGCGAATGCCTCCGGCAACCGCGATACGAATGCAACGACGCGGGATCTTGCTGGCCTGGGCCGAGATGGCGTCTCGATATACCAGCAGGGGCAAGCCGTCGGTTCGGCTAGTGGCACTCGCCAGGTCGATCAGATTTCCCGCATGATCGATTCCGCCGGCCGGATCTATCAGAGCGGTCAGCGTGCTCAGCAAGACCATCAGAAGCGGTATGGCGGAAGCACGCTCGACCGAGCCACGCAGGACCTCCGGCAGAACGGGTACGGCCAAGGCGATGCTTCCTTGCAATACCGGGAGCGCGAGGGTGGTTGACTTCGCATTTGCCCGACACGGCCGCGCAGGCAAATTCTGGGCGGCCGTGCTCGCGGGCGCGGCTCTCATTTTGGGCTGCACCGGGGCCACGGCGCAGAACGTCAACGAGTCGGCGTCCAGCATTTTCGTGGCGGCGAACAATGCCGTGAAGCAGGGGGACTACAACACTGCTTACCGGCAGTACCTGCGGCTCGCGACGAATGGTTACCCGGAGGCGCAATTCAATCTTGGGCTCATGTATCAGCGAGGGGTGGGGGTGAACCTCGACCCAGCCGAGGCGGGCTATTGGTACGAGAAGGCGGCCGCCAACGGGATTGCCGAGGCGATGCTCAATCTCGGCACGCTATATGACGTCGGGGGTGGACTTGGCCCGGACTTGAATATGGCCGCTCAGTGGTACGCCAAGGCGGCAGCCGCGGGCAACGCCCAGGCTATGTGCAACCTCGGGCTGCTCTATACCCGAAACAACAATCTCCAGCAGGCCAAGTACTGGTATGACCAGGCAACCCAGGCCGGATACAGTCCGCCGGCGTCATTTGTGCAGGCGCTGCAGCAGCTCCAAACCCAGTTATCAAGCAACTAGCGTGGCATCGATCGTCTCGCGCGCCACGCGCGCACTACTACCGTGGCTTGCCGCCGGCGCCACTATCCTCACCCCGGGGGCAGGACAGGCGGCACCTTCGCAGACCTTCCTTAAGGATCTCGGCGCCGTGGTCGGGCAGATGCTGGCGAGCTATAGCCGGGAGGCCGGCGCGCCGCTTCAAGTACTCACCTTTGATACAGCCGACGCTGCAGTACGGGGCTTCCTGCAGGCGACGACCAACCATAGTGCCGACGAGCTTCTTGCCATGCAGGCGTATGACCAGATGAAGGTCGCGCGCGCCGTCGGCGGGGTCAGCGAGAGCAGTGAGCTGCCGACCTGCGTGATCTTCTACGATTCGAGCCGCAGTGACCTGCTGGACGGATACGTGCGCTCTGGGGCATTCGACTATGTGGAGGCGCTCCACTACCTGGCGGCCCACGAATTCGGTCACTGCATGGCGTGGCATCAAACCCGTCGCGCCGCGGGCAGGGCAGCGGCGACGTTCAGTGATGCACGAGCGTCCGAGCGCATCGCGGACCTGGTCGCTTTGACCTACTTCGCCACCAATCGGAACTGGGCCGGCGCCGCCCGGATCCTCGAACTCAATGCGAAGGTGAGTAGCGTCAAGCCTGGCGATCCCCACAGCAACGTCCGCGAGCTGCGCACTGCGCTCGAGCAATTGCAAGTGTCTGCGCAGCGAGGCGACTCGATGCCAGGAACAATGCTAGGGGTCTACCGGATGGCAGCCGACCTACAGCGGCGCATTCAACCAATCTCCAAGGACTAGCCATGCCCATCGGGTTTGCCATCGCCCTGGCATTGTTCATTTGGTTCGGGTACTTCGTATCGACCAACGCCTCCGATCGCGAAGATCAAGCCGCGGATCTGGACGTCGGCAGTGTAGTCACCAACATCCAGAACTATCGCGCGGCGCTCGTGAACTATGCGCTCGCCCAATCTGGCGGCAACCTGGTGAACTATGCCAATTTCCGGGCATTCAACGGGCCAGCGCAACAGTTCATGCCGGACTCTGCCATTCAGTCGCCCTGGTTCACGCACCGGTCGGACGTTCAGGCCTACCTGCGCAACGGCGAGATATTCCTGTTCTACACGCCCAGCGGGGTCAACTCTGCGCTCATACCCGGCGTGCGTGCCGCGCTGCAGAAGAAAATGTCGTCGCGCGGGACAGTGGGCGTTGCACAGGGGCAGCAGCTCATCGTCACCACCAGTGGCGCGACAGCGGCCGTGACTATGCCACCCGGGATTCCCAATGGTGCATCGGTCATCTACATCGATGCAGCCACCAGTCTGCCTCGGTTCATCAGGACCGTCACTTGCCAGCAACGTTACGGCACGTCACCAACTGGAATCTGGAAAAATGGTCCTGTGGTGCAGGAGCAGTTCCAATATGAAGATGGAAGTGTGACCAACTGGCAAGACGCGCCGGCCGGGGTTGGGCCTACGTATGCCGCCTGCTCGACCACGTGAAGGATCGTCTTTGCAGCTTCGGGACAGGATTCTCGCGTGGTTCCACCTCGATTTGGGGAGTGAAGCTGCCCGGGGGGATCTGAAGCGATGATTGTCGCTTGCGACTGGTCCTGCCTGGTGTCGCACCTTTACTCACTCACGGGTGGCGAGCTGCTGCGCGCATACGTTGGCCTGCTCATCGTCTTGCCGATGGTCTCGACCGTCTGCCATGAAGCTGGCCACTACTATGCCTGAGGACTCGCTCGGCCACCACCGGCAGCTGGCGTCGCTTCGGCGAGCCCGGCAGAGGTGTGGCGTAAAGCCTGATATTTGCATTTGCGTGGTACCCCACATCGCTCTGTAGGCTGTCCAACATCAAAGAACGCACCGCTCCAATACGCGGATCGCGAAATGGGCACCACGAGCATGCGACTGACACTTAAAGAGCTGAGACGGATCTCCCCACAAACGGCCGATCGCGTCGAGCGAGACATCCCCAAAAGGAACGGTGACCGAGAACGCCGCATAAAAGCCTCCACCGAACGAGGCAACAGCCTCGGTGGCGAGGGCAGCTACCTCGAGGCCGCTTTCGAGCTGCAACTGCGAGCAACCTTTGGCCGCGGGCCGCACCCCGCCTTTCGCTGGCACACGGAGTACCGCTTCGCGCCGCCGAGGCTCTACCGATTCGACTTCGCCTGGCCCGGCCTCATGATCGCCGTTGAGCTCGAGGGAGGGATCTGGAGCGGTGGCCGCCACACGCAGGCCCGCGGCTTCATCGAGGACGCCCGCAAGTACAACTTGGCCGCAGAGATGGGATGGACCCTGCTGCGGTACCCCGGCACGCTGGTGAACTCTGGTGAGGCTGCCGCCCAGACGGAACAAATGCTGCGAAACGCGCTGCGCAAGCTGCAGGATGCCCCCAAACCCTGACGAAGAGCGCGGGCCGGATTTTCTACACACCTAATTCAATCATGCATACCAACCAAGAAATCGCCATCTTCAACGACCAGGCAACGCAGCTCATCGAGAACCTGCTAAATGGTAAACGGGCTTGGACTGAGAAAGGCTATGCCCTCACGATGATCTGGATAAAGGCAATGCAGGGCATGACCGGCGCAAACAGCCCGGTGCACGCGCTGCTCGCCCACGCAAAATCGGAGGCGGCGCTCAATGCAATGGCTTTGGCCGGCGACTTCACCGAGCGGGAAGTGCAGGTGTTGAGCTTCCAGGCAAGCGCGGCGCTGATGGAGGCACTGCGTCGCTTCGGCGAACGCGCCGCCGAAGGGGCCAGCACGATGGTGAGTGTGGAAGTCGACGTTGCATCCACCAATGGCCACTTCGCAGCCGCCGGCGGCGGGGCGAGCGCCACGCTGCACTGAGCCGCCTACACCTCAGCACTGGAGCCGCAAATCGACTTAGGCACCGGGCGCGGGGCCCAACGGTGCACGCCCAGCTTCCCCAGAGGACTATTTCATGAGCACACCGGGCTGGCTATCGCGTGTGCCTGTCCCTCAATCGCCAACCTTTCGGCCACAAAGGCAAAGGCTGGAGCCGCCTAGCCAACTGATGGGCGCCGATCGGGCGGTGACGGCCCGGCCGAGTCGGCAAGTGGCTCGTCGAAAGCGGGGGCCAAGCCGCAAGCCTAACTCGCCATCGCCGGCAGTTGATCCAACCACATGAGACAACGACCACCGCGTACCCCTCACGGGGTGCCGGCGGTATTCCATCTGTGCAGCCTGCTGGAACGGTACGGTCAGACCATTTGCATGGAGTGCCATCAGCCCTGGCCTTGCGGGGTACCCCGTCCGATATTGCATGATGGTTTGCATCTCATAAACAGAGGGAAAACCAATGAAAGTTGCAATGGACGTAATGGCGGTACTAGACCGCGCGGTGGTTGAGGGCAACGCGCTGAAGCTTACCCAGCAACTGGACCCGACGCTCTACAAGCGGGTGAACAAGGTTCTGGACGCGGCTGGCGGAAAGTGGAATCGCAAGGCACAGGCTCATCTGTTCGATCGAGACGCGGCAGGCGCAGTCGACCAGATCCTCCTTACCGGTGAGATTATCGTCCCGCAGGACTTCGGGTTTTTCCCGACACCACCGGCCGTAGTACTTCGTCTTTTGGAACTTGCGGAGCTTGTCCCTGGAATGACCATGCTGGAGCCCGAGGCTGGTACCGGGAACATTGCCAAACCCGCCGCCGAGATTTGCACTGTCGACTGCGTTGAGCTGCTGGAGACGAACGTAAAGGTACTGCGTCAGGCGGGGTTTGCGCGATCCGTCCTGCACGACGACTTCCTCGAGCTGCCACCGGAACCCAAATACGATCGGATCATCATGAATCCACCATTCGAGAAGCAGGCGGACATTCGACACGTCAAGCATGCGCTGGGATTTCTGGCGCCGCGCGGTCGACTGGTGTCCGTGATGTCCGCCGGCGTGACGTTCCGCGCCAACCGGCTTGCAGAGGACTTCCGAGATCTCGTTAGCGCTCGTCGCGGAGTCATCGAAGCGCTGGGCGAGGGCGCCTTCAAAGCGTCAGGAACGATGGTGAATACCGTCGTGGCCACTATTCCCGCAACCGTCTGATGCGCGCCTTTGCCGCCCACAAATCAGTGGGGGGGTAGCTTCGCTAGTAGCCTAGAAATCTCAGAATGGCGCGCACTAGTCGGGTGAGCAGAGGAGTTGAATCGGTGGCGATCACCGGAGGGATTTCTGGGAGGGCCGCGCCCGACGTGGTCATGCCGTATCGGTCAGAAGAAGACCCTGCTGGGGAATCGTTGTCGGGAAAGCTGGAGGACCTGCGCGCCTGGGCCGCCAGCTTTCCCGCAAGGTCCACATATCCAGACTGAGTGGAGCTGTTCGCATCGAGCCGCCCCTTGCCGTCGGTCGTGCGGTTGTACAGCGCTTCGCCTCTGCGCGCCGCAGCTTCGATCTCATCCCTCTCGCGGATCTCCGCAGTCTCCCTGCTGATAGAAATTTCCACCAGTACGAACCGAAATTTCTCCGGACCGTAGCGGAGAAAGTCCTGCTGCAGGAGGTGGTTGACGTGTCGCCCCGATCTGAGGTCGCTGAGGTGATTCAACGCTCGTTCATGCAGACAGGCAGTCGAGCCGATGTATGTGGAACCGGTCGCGGCGCATTCGATTCGGTACACGCCGGCGTCTCTCGGAAGGTTGGTGACACTTGCAGTGAGCCGGTCGAATCGGCGAGGCGATCGCGGGGGAAGGCGCGCGTCGCTGAAGGTAATACACACGTAGACCCGGGGGCCGCTGTTTTTATCTACCGATTGGATCGACGCCGACTCCACTTCGCCGGCGTCGATGCTCGTGGACACGGATTGAGAGTGGTCGCGGGATATGTGGCCGATCTTCGACGAGTTTCGGCCAGCGTAGACCGCCACGGCATACGGGTCATAGGGATTGTCCCGCTCGCGGACCAACCGGGCAGGCTCCCCGGCTTTCAGGATGCCGCGGCGAACCAGATCGGGGCCTTCATAGTACTGGATCCCCTTGACCAGATAGGTTGACGCTCTTCTCACTTCTACGTCTCCTTTCGTCGTGGCGCTCCCCGCGCGCGGCGATGGCGTTTCCCGCGATCATACGCCCGAGCCTGCATCGCTCTCCGGGTGGTCCATCGGCCTCCTCACTACCGAGCACACCCACGCCTAGTTCCCAGCAAATTTGCGTGGTTCCCCTGGCGATCTGTAGCTTGGCCTCATCAAGTTTTTAACAAGGCGAGCCCAATGCAAAGTGAGATGACAAACCCAGGGCCGGGGCCATCCGCAAAGGGGCCATGCTTTCGCGTGAGCCCATCCCTCAATCGCCAACCTGCCGGCCACGACGGCAAAGGCTGGAACCGCCTGGCCATCATCCCGATGGAGCCGATCGACCGGTGTCTGCTGCGTCCGAAGTACCGCCAAGCCGCTCTGGACACGCTTCGCGGGATGGGCCGCTTTGGGGAGCCAACGGCGTACTACGCTTGCACCTCCGCGGGCGCCTGCCAGGCCTGCGGCCTGACACGGCAGCCACGTGAGCCATGGCTGGAATCCTGGGAAATTGAGGAAGCCACCAACGGAGCGCTGTTCATCTGCTCGATCGGTGCGGCCCGGGCGCCTGTGCACACCTTCACCGGGTGGTCAGCGCTCCTGCAAGGCGTTGATGCGCCGATGCTGCGCCGGCATATTGAGAATGGCCGATCCACGTGGAGGGCGGCATGAAGCAACGTCATCTACGCGCAGTCAAGCGGGGCAGCGCGGGCTCGGTTCAGCTGGAGATTGTGAACCTGCTTCGGGAGGCGGCCTACCGGCGCCGGATCTCGGAGGTATGGACCGATTTTGTCGCGCTGGCCGCCATCACGTTTGCCCAGATCGATCGGCGCGGCCACGCCGAACGCGAAGCTGAGTACTTGCGGATCGTTGGGCGCTACACACGGGAGGAGTTCGGTGCCCTCGTAGGCGCATTTGCGCGGTTGCCGCTGGCTTTCGAGGCGAATGTGGGACCGGGAGGCGTACCTATCCACTTCGCCGACATCCTCGGCGAGATCTACATGGCTCTGGACCTTGGAAACAACGCTATGGGTCAATTCTTTACGCCGGGCGAGGTCAGCAAGCTGGTAGCGGCGATGACCATGGACCGGGAGTCCATGGAGGCGCATATTGCCCGCAAAGGGTTCATTTCCGTCCACGAGCCGGCAATGGGTAGCGGTGCGATGCTGATCCAGGTGGCTGCAGTCATGGCCGAAGCGGGTCTGAACTACCAGCGTCACCTGGTTGCGGTGGGCGTCGAGCTGAGCATTATCGCCCTGCATATGTCCTACGTCCAACTGACGCTCCTGCACATCCCTGCAGTGCTGATTTGTGGCAACAGCCTGACATTGGAACACTCTTCTGTCTGGTACACACCGGCCTACATCCTCGACGGCTGGGCAGCCCGTTTCCCGGTTTCGCCTCATGAACCAATGCGAGAAGTGGCCCTGCACGCCAGACCGACCCCTGAAGGCGATGCTTTAGCTGCCTGACATATAATTCGGCGTATAATGCGACTGCGTAATAAATTCACTATGCACAAAAATATCTACGACAGCATGAAAGCGGGCCTGGTTGCAGCAGCCATGCTCATGGCACCGATTGCGGCCTGGAGTGCACAGACGAACTGCCCGGAGAGCTATGCAGCCGGCTTTGCGCCCGAGATCTGGCACGAGAAGTTGGCCAAGGACACGGTCGAGCTCTGCTCGTCCCAGTACGGCGTCGTCTATTCCAACCTGACCCGAACCCCGCTGTGGTCCGCCGAGAACCTGAGTCCCGGCCGGTTCTCGCAACCGCGCGAGTTCCCTCGGTATGACGTTTTCTATGAGGACAAGCGGATCCCATTCATTTGGCGCTCAACACTGAATGACTACCGGGGAAGCGGCCTGGACCGTGGCCACCTCACACCGTCGGCCGACGCCAGCAATCCGCACTCGGACTATGAGACGTTCGCGCTTACCAATATTGTGCCGCAGAGTGCGGACGGCAACCGGAACGCCTGGGCAGCCATCGAGAAAGCCGTGCGGTCCCTGGCCCGGCACCGGCAGGTCTTCGTGATCACCGGCCCCCTCTTCATTCAGGAAGAGGGTAAGCCCATTCGTTGGCTCAACCGTCGCGTCGCCGTTCCATCCCATCTCTACAAGATTGTCTACGACCCCGCGGGCAACGCCGGCGGTGCGTACCTACTCGAAAACCAGGACTCCAAGCGGCCGCGCGAGGTTTCGATTCAGGAGATTGAGCAGCTCGCCAGGACTCGCTTCTTCCCTGATACAGCGGCCATCCGGCCTATGAAGTTGCCCCGACCGCGATGGGATTGAACGTCGTCGCAGTGGCCGCGTCGTCGGCATCAGCCTCTGGTGCTGCGCATCAGTCGTGGGATGCTGCGGCCGGCACGAACGGAATTTGTTCAACCATAACGTGGCCAAACTTGAGGGGCGGGGCGACCTGGTGCCGGGAGAGGGAATATGCAACTAACCGCCTAGAGACCAATCAAACCCAGAACATGAGGCTTGCAACGCGAAGGCCTCCCGGCCGGGAGCAGCATAGGTAACACGCATCGATGGCTACTGGCATGAGAGCTTTCTTGAGAGAGCCTTCATGCGAGGGTGCCATGCACAGGACGAGCTTCCGGGGCCAACGAAAACAATGCTGTAAACCCGCAAAAGGAAGCACGCACATGCGTAGGGGAGGTGAATCGGCTGCGGGGTGCCGAGTCCCTTCACGCTGGCACTCTCGACCTATGATCGCCGCGACAGCGCAACAATTGTTGCGCTGTCATCAGCCCGGAGGATCTACACCACGCTGAAGCGTTACAGCGCTGAGGCCCTTATCCGACTTTGCTTCACCCGCGACGGCAGCCAGATGTTCAAACGTGGCGCCGGCCCGCCGGCGCAACCAGCCTGGACGGGGTTTGGTAGCGGGTGTCTCCGACACCTTGGGAGACGCTAGTCAAGTTCGCGCGCCTCGCTCTGGTCCACGAGCGACGCCTGGCCATCCTTCCATTCGACATAGCCTCGGTGCAGCCGGAAGGGCGAGGCCTCGTCCACGAATCCCAACGCGCTGCCGACCTCCTCGGGCGTATCCCCGCGGTCGAACCGAATCGCGGCGTAGGTATTGCGAAGCGTCTGGGGGGACAGCCGGCTTACCCTTCCGTCCGCGATCCCCAATGCCTCCAGCTGAGCCGTCACGCGTCTGAACATGGAGGCCGCGTGCATCGCGCGCCCGTCACCTGCGGTCGGAAATAACCAATCACCAGGTAGGCCGGCACTGGCGAGCAACTGTAGCCAAGTCTGCATCGCCGGGCGGGCAACCTCAAGCAGCTCCACCGGGGTTTGATGGACCCGCTTCCCCATCTTCTGCGGGACTGCAATTGTCCTTGCAGAAGCTTCAACAGCCTTCCGTCTGAGCACTTTGGCCTGGGAGACCTTCACTCCAGCACCGTAGAAGAGGGCAAGCAGCGCCAGGTCGCGATATCCGCGCCATTGGTCGCCGTTTACCGTGATCGCCCGCGGCAGCTGAGGTACCCGCGCCAGGTAACCCTCGATGGCCTTACGCTCGTTCTCATCCAGGAATGTGGTTGGTGCATTTTCGCCGTCGGCCAGCTTCTGCTGGACGGCCACGCTTGCCGGGTTATGCATACCGGGCCGCAACGTGGTCAGTTGCTGGAACACGCGCTCAATGAGCCGAGCGTAGCGGTACCGGTGGTGCTTGTGCAGGTCGGAGTCGTCGAGGAACTCGCCAATATGGTGCGCCTCCCAGGCGGTGATGGAGAGCTTGCGTTCGGCGGTCCAGCGCAGCCACTTGCGCCACATGAAGCCGTAGATCTTCGCGCTACTCTCACTTACACCGCGCCGCGCCAGCCAGTGATCGAACGCGCGATCAGCATCCATTTTCCATTCGGCGAACGTGCTGCCGAAGAGGGCTTGCTGTGTGTTGCGGGTGCGATCGCTGGCTTTCATAGGGATTCTCCGTATATCGGGCTCACCTGAGGGTTGGGATTGTGTTGAGGATACCCGAGCAACGCCCAGAAGGACGCAAAAATCCCTTGAAAATAGGCGTCGTCGTGGCAATATCGCGTGCAGTGTTGCGCGGCAGCCCATCTGGCCCGCCAGCACGTCAACCACGGAAACTACGAACCGATATGGCAACGAAAGCTAAAACAACTGCGAAGGCCGCTGCAAAGCCGGCCGCTAAGGCTCCGGCCAAGAAGGCTGCTGTGAAGCCGGCCGCGAAGGCTGCAACGAAGACCGCCGTCTCGGCACCGGTGGCCAAGCCGCTGAAGGATACGTTCAACAAGTCCAGCCTGCTTGCCCACCTGGTCGCGCAAACCCAGCTCGAAGCCAAGACGGTGAAGACCGTGCTGGCCCATCTGGAAAACACGATCGTCAGCGCGCTGCACAAGAAGGGCGCCGGCGAATTCACGCTGCCTGGCCTGCTGAAGGTGACGGCAATTCAGGTTCCCGCCACCAAGAAGCGCTTCGGCAAGAACCCGTTCACAGGCGTCGACCAGTGGTTCGCAGCGAAGCCGGCGTCGGTGAAGGTGAAGGTCCGCGCGCTGAAGAAGTTGAAGGACGCTGCACTGTAAGACCGCTATGCCGGTCTCCAAACAGAAGGGGGCACGTCGCTCCCTTTTTTTTGGCTAACGCTGTGCGATCCCCGTACTCGCCAGCCCGCGTTTTCCGAGGCGCCCCGGGAACTACACGGCGCGAGAGTACACTTGCCCACACAGATGCGAGTGAGCTGCGGCGCCGGGAAGTTGGGCGCCGGCCCCTGAGAAGCACAGATCCGGCAAGTTTCGGCGCTGTGCCTTTGACACCCTCCCGTCGTGTACTGTATATATATACAGTGTACACACGGAGATCCCATGCACGCCATCTTTGCCGCCGAGAAGGCAATTCAGGAAAAGCTGCCCGCTATCGTCAATCGGCACCGAGAGAGTGGCCACCTGACCTGGCGCCTGCTCCATCAGATCGAAGCGGAAGTACTGGCCGAGCTCTCGTCGAGTGGTCGCCACGCACCCATGGTGATTTCAATGCTCCGATCGAGCGAATTGATGGGCTACCCGCGGGACGATTCGCCGGCCTCTCTCGAGGGACATGACGTCGTCCCGGTGGCATTCGCCGCGATCGTGAATGCCTGGGGTACCCTCAACTGAGGGTGATAAGGGCAGTCCTCTTTAGCCGGTAGTCAAAACGCGTAGGGCACGACAGACCAATCCTTGAGCACCTGATAGTCCGACTCCGGTAGAACAATTTGCCCCGCTTCTGCCGCCTCGAGGATCTGCTCACCGACCCATGAACTCAGCCGATTGCCGTGGACCATATAGAAGAACCACGCAAACCGGTGACCAGCGCGAACATCAAAGCGAAGGAGCTCATCCCATAGGCCAAATGCGGTACGTCCGCGTTTGGCCGCGATTTTGGGAAGCCGCTTGGTGGCCGTCCACGCAGGAATCACGTTCAGGTGGCGCTTGCCGTTCGGCGCCGTGTAGTCGCTGATCTCGAAGACCCAGTGCCTGCTTAGCTCCGCGCCGCTTTGTCCTGCGCTGGAACGCTCCCAGTCCGCAATGAAGCGTGCCAGGCGAGGCTTCGTAGACCGCAACTCCGGGTGTTCGTCAAAGAACCTGGTTTCGCGCACCTCGCCGGTCTCAAGGTCCTTGAACCGCAGGACCTTCTGCGCCATCTGCGCTTTCCGCTCGCGATCGAGATCTTCCTCAAGTTGCAGAACGTCGACCAGGTTCGCCAGGCCTTCGAGGGCATAGCTGGCCTTTCCCATCGGTACCTTGTCATCGAGCAGATCGCCTTTGCATCCTTCCAAATTGCGCAGGTCGTCTTCATCGCGCGGCGCGCCCCAGGACTCCTCGCTGAATAGCCGCCGCTCGATGTAGACCTGGGTTTGACTGACCAGCAGTTGGAAGAACTCAGCCGGCCCAGCGCCATATGGGGCGACGAGGCGGATCTTCGTGATCTCCGCTCCGGATAGCCGTAGCCCGCTACCGCGATGATTGTTCCACACGGCTCGCCAGTTGCCGCCGGCGGCCGATAGCTCATGCTCGATCCACTCGCGGTACTCGCCCAGCGGCGTCCCATCCTCAGCGATGACCAGGCAGCGCGACAGCACCATCGAGAATCCGTCCCGCTCGTTCCCTAAACGGACCGTATCGAGTCCGGCTGACCGCTTGAGCGCGGCGATAAGGGCCCTGTGCGCCTTTTCCGCGGCCGCGGCGGACACGACGGCTTCCAACAGGTCTCGGGACGGAAATCGAGTAGCGGTCATATGCAGATTCGGGAGAAGGTGACGTGGTCGGATGGCGCCACGTGCATAGCACGCGACACCACCGCCTTTGCTTGCACTGGCGACATGCAGCGCAAAGCTTAGCTGAAAGCTCTCGCTGTCTAGGCGAAAAAGGGGCAAACCACCCGACTAACTCCAGGCAAAGGATACTGCAAAGCAGCTACACTCCCGGCTATTACAAAACCGACATCGAAATAGGGAGAAGCATGGCAACCACCTACAAGGAACTACTCGCACGACGCGAGCAGCTCGAACAGCAGATCGCTTCGGCACGTGCCAATGAGGTAGCGGCCGTGATCAGCCAGATCCAAGATCTGATGGAATCGTACGGTCTGAGCATCGACGACATTGCCGGTAAGAAGCGGCGGGGCCGTCCTGCCGGCTCTGCCAAACCCAAGGCCAAGACCGGCGATACCCTTCCGCCGATGTATCAGGATCCGAAGACCGGCAAGACCTGGTCGGGCCGGGGTCGTGCACCGGCATGGCTGGGCACGAACCGAGCGCGCTTTCTGATCAGCTGAGCATAGTCGCACTGGGCTGGGCTGCCGATCAAACTGTGAGTTTGCGCGGTTACCCACCTTCCGTGTTTAGATATCCAGTACCGAGAGAACGTCGCTAGTCACCCCGGACGCCACCTAGCGCGAGGCTGCGAGCGGCAGAACGACTACTGGTTATTATGAAGATGAAGATGCAACCGAGGTGCTGGTCAACGCTGTTGACGGTGGTTATCGGGTTGGCGGCCACTAGCGTCCGGGCCGACGGCTACGCGAGCCGTCCTATTGGCTGGCAGGTAACACAGCCCACCAGGTTCATGGTGTCCGGAGTCCTACAAATGGACGGCTCCAGGGAAGTCATCAAGCCCATCCACGCAATCGTCACGGCGGACTCGGAAGACGAAGCCGTCTCTCAGCTTGCCCAGTCAGCAAAGCGTCAGTATCCAGGCTATACGCTGATTTCCACCCTGACTTCGCCGGTCCCTGTTACAGGCAAGTGCGAGATCCACATCTGAGGGCTCCAACCAGGTCCTCGATGACTGCTTAAGGTCGCTCCAGCCGCCTATATTGATTGAAGTGTCGAATCGCACGATGGCTATCCCCAAGCTCTTGGTGTAAGCGCGCCGCGTTGTAGTGTGCATCGGCATCGTCCGGCGCAAGCTCAATGCAACGGTCGTAGGAAACCACGGCCTCCCGCGCCGCGCCCAAGTCCTCCAGGACCACGCCCAGATTGAAATGCAGGGTGGGATCGTCGTGCAGCTGCTCCAGCCCCAGCCGATATATCTCCGCAGCATCGGCGTGCCGCCCGCGGCTGACCAGGAGACAGCCGAGATTCAGGTAGGCGTCACGGAAAGCCGGAGCGGCCTGAATCGCCCGCCGGTAGGCCGCTTCGGCGGCTGATGGATCGGCGGCCTCCAATTCGCACGCGAGGACGAAATCGCCATGATGCTCGTCTGCTGCCTCGCCATCGCCCCCAAGCAACACAACGTCGGCCGACCCGCTCTCCGCTTCCAGTGGGATCACGTATTGGCCCGAATCAATCAGCCAAAATTTGCTACCTTCCCTTGCCGCGAGTCGATTGCCAACAGCAGTGATCCGAACAGCCGACAGGTGCCGCTCGTTGTTGAACTCCCGCAATCGACGTAACGCGCGAAGGATCTGCGCCCAAGAGATGTGCGCCGTTCGCAGTGAATGCGCTGTGCGGATCAGCACCGCATCCTGGAACGAAAACCGGAATTCGCCGCGCCCGCCACGGTGAGGCTCCACCAGGCCGGCGGACATCAGACTGCCGATCATGCCGCGCGTCACTCCCAACATCGCCTGGATGTCACGAACCGTAAGACCGGCGGGCCGCATCACGCTGACTTCTTTGAGGCGCGGCGGATCGGGGTGGGGGCGGCCGGGGTCGCCCCTCGCCGCACGGGTTTGCGTGGTGCAGCCTCCTTCACCTTGGCGGATGCCGCGCCCTTGCGATTCAGACTCGCCCGAAGGGCTTCCATGAGGTCGATGACCTGCCCGGTCGGGGACAGCTCAACCGGCTCCGGTGACACGATCTGTTGGCCAGCGATCTTGGCATCGATCGCCGCCAGGACGCGCACCTTCTCGTCGTCCTTGAACAAAGGGGCGTCGTAAGCATCCTCGGAAGCCTGCTCGATGAGCTGGATTGCAAGCTTCAGCTCTGCATCGGACACTTCGACGTCTTCGATGTGCAGATCCGCGATACTTCGAACCTCGTCGGCAAAGAGCAGTTGCTGGAATACCAGCCCGCCCTCGACCGCTCGGATCTGCACCACGTGCGACTTGCCTTTCGACGCCCACTTTGCAATGGCGCACCGCTGCGTCTTCAGCATCGCAGCATGTAGCAAGCTGTACGGCTTGCCCCCTCTCTTGTCTGGCGCGATAAAGTAGGCCTTGTCGTAGTAGAGCGGATCCACAGTCTTCACCGGAATGAATGAGACGATTTCGACCAGATGGTTGGGGCTCTCCTCTATCGCCTTGAGTTCGTCGGGGGAGAAGGTCACGAAGCGATCCTTCTCGAATTCGTAGCCCTTGACCATGTCGGCACGTTCGACCACTTTCCCGGTTTGCTCTGAGACGTATTGCTGCTTCAGCCGCGAGCCGTCCTTAGTCAGCAAGTTGAATCGCACCGCAGTACTGGTCTCGGTGGCCGTGTACAGCTTCACCGGTATCGACACGAGACCGAACGACAGGGAAAGGGAGGCGAGTGATCTTGCGGGCATAGCGGACTCCAGGCGCGGGAGATTCGTGATTCAGCTTAATCGCTTGAGCGCTTCGGTCAAAGACTGGCGCGTAGACCAGTAGTCCCGCCACGGATCCGTAATCCGAAAGCTCAGATGCTCGCGCGCGTCCCGGACTGTCCATTGAGCGGCACTTTTGAGCTTCGGGAGTTCCTCCCAGTGCACTGGCATGGAGACGCCCAAGCCGGGCCGCGCACGCGCGGAGAATGCCGCCACCGTGGTCTGGCCAAGCCCGTTGCGCAGGTAGTCGACAAATATCCGGCCCTTCCTGTTCGCCGGCCCGGATTTGGCAACGAAGCGTTGAGGAATCGTCGTGGCGAGGTGGCGCACCGCCGACCGAGAGAACGCCTTGACCTCCTCGAAGGGCCGCCTCGGCGCGAGCGGCACCACGACGTGCAAACCCTTCCCGCCGCTGGTCTTCAGCCAAGCCTTGAGGCCAAGCTCGTCCAATAGTGTCTGGACGAGCAGGGCAGCCTCCTTGACCTGCTCCCACGCCACACCCTCGCCCGGGTCGAGATCGAAAATGACTCGGTCCGGCGCCTGGATACGGCTGGCTGTCGAGTTCCAGGTGTGGAACTCAATCACATTCATTTGAGCGGCTGCGACGATAGCGTCGACCGAGTCAACGGTCAGCAGCGCGCCATGTCCCGGCCATTTTCCCGGATCCAGGACGGTAAGGCCGGGCATCGCTGACTCGGCATGCTTCTGAAAGAACATCGCCGCTTCGATCCCATCGGGGGCCCGAACGAGCGCCACTGGCCGGTTCTTGAGGTGGGGTAGCATGGCATCGGCCACGCTCTCGTAGTAGCGGACGAGCTCGACCTTTGTGATGCCGGTGGCCGGATCGACGACTCGCTCTGGGTTTGTGACCGCGATCGAGACCGGCCCGCGGATCGATGCCGCCGTCACCGCCTCGCGCCGAATCTCCGTCGCGGGCTTGTCCGACCGCATGCCTTTAAACGATGCGTGTCTGACGTGGCCAGCCGGCGTCCATTCTCCAAACGCGACCTCCGCGACCAATGAGGGCGTGACCCAATGCACAGCACTGGAGCGTGGCGCATGCGCCCGCCCGGGCCCTCGCGGGCCGCCAGCAAACGGTCTGGCTTCAGTACGAAGCCGCTCCAGCCGCAGCCGCAGGTCGGCCGCAGTCTTGCTGTCCCAGCCGGTCCCAACGCTACCGACGTAGCGGAGCTCGCCCTCCTCATACACGCCCAGGAGCAGCTTGCCCACTTCGCCGACCGCCCCGGCCCGGTCGGCGAAGCCGCAGATGACAAACTCCTGTCGCAATCGGCATTTCGCCTTCAGCCAAGTCGGAGAGCGTGTCGACGTGTAGGGGGAATCGGCGCGCTTGAACATCAGGCCCTCGAGCCCGAGCTTACACGCGGCCAGGAAGACCTGTGATGGGGGTGCATCGAACGCCTCGCTGAACCGCACGCGGGCGGACCTGCCTTGCACCAGGTGTTCAAGTTGTGCGCGGCGCCGGATGAGCGGCACCTGGCGCAGGTCATATCCCTCCCAGAACGGCAGGTCAAAGGCAAAGTAGACGATCGCGTCATTGCGCTCGCCGGCGATCGCATTCTGCAGTGCGTTGAAGTCGGGGAGCCCGTCCCGCAGCACGACAATCTCGCCGTCGATCCAGCCTTCGGATACGTCCAGCTTTTCGATCTCCGCCGAGAGGCTCCTCAGCTGGCTCGTCCAATCATGCCCGCCGCCGGTGATCATGGCCACCTTGGCATTGATGATCCTGGCGAGCATGCGATAGCCGTCGAACTTGGTCTCGATGATCCATCCGTCGCCGCTCGGTACCGTGGGCGTTGCCATTGCGCGCTGTGGCACAAGGCTTGCCGGTGTCCTAAAGCGTGGCGCGTCGTCGACCGAGGGCACATCGCCGCCCGCAGGCGCCAGGGTGAGGGCAGGTGGGTCGAGCGGGCCGAGCGGCTTGGCGACAACACTGTCGGGAAGCGCAGTGACAACATCGAACTCTGTCGCCGGCCGCGCCCACTTGTCGCGCTTCTTGAAAAGCATCCACTCATCACTCTTGGCGCCGGGCTTCGAGATCCGCACGAGCTCCCACAGGCCAGCCAGCTTTTCCCCATGCAGCGCAAACACTAGCTTGCCTGTCTCCAGCCCAGCGCGCGGGTCTCCGACCGCTGTCCACGTCCCCCGATCCCAGACGATGACCGAGCCGGCCCCATATTGGCCTGGTGGAATCTGGCCCTCGAAGTCGGCGTACGCGAGTGGATGGTCCTCGACGTGGACCGCCATCCTCTTTTCGCTCGGATCGAAACTTGGGCCCTTCGGAACGGCCCAGCTCACCAGCACATTGTCGAGCTCAAGGCGGAAGTCGTAGTGCAATCGCCGCGCCCAGTGCTTCTGGACGACGAAGCGCTGGGTGGCACCGGTGTTTAGCCCCGACTCCAGCCCGGCGGCGGGCTCGGGCGTGACGTTGAAATCGCGGCGCCGACGATAACGGTCGAGCGGTGTTTGCGTCTGACTTGGAGAGGCAGAGCCTACGGACTTAGCCATCGCACCTGTGGCTCACTACCCCCAAACACGCTTCGCGGTCATTCCAATTCCCCGTGGGACCTTGCTGCCATGAAGTGTAGTTCCATTCGCGCCATGGCCAGGAGCGCGGAGGACAGTGGCCGCACGCTCCTTCTTATGATCGATCCAACCATACCCGCCGCTGTCATTCATGACGGCGATACGCGTCGCGGTCTTCGATCTCCGCTATGCCTGGAATGTTGCGCCTCGAAGTTGTGGGCCACTTTCACGCGTGAAAGTATCCAAAGTTTCTTCCGCTTGAACAACTAGACTTGTAGCTATCGTTGTGCATTGCATCATTTCCTGCGATCCCTTGCCCCACAAAGCTCATTAGCCAAATTCTGCTTCAAGTAGGGTTGTGGCTATCGGCGCCGGCCGCGTCAACTAAAGTTGTAACGCGATGGCCGATTGCAGCGAGTCTTGTGTCGCAACGCTCGGTCGGACCCAGACCGTTGGTTAGAGAGGAAGGTAAAGGCACACGCGTTATGCCGAGGTACTACTTCACCGCGTCCGATCTGTTCACCCATCTGCCTCACCGGCTACAGAAGCTGGTCGCGAAAATTGAAGACCATGCGGAGTTACGCATAGAAGCGGTGATTACAGACCAAAAGCGCATGGCTTGCGAGTTCGGCAAAGGAAAGGCGATCATCCTGGTGCCTGAAAGCGGTGTTCCGCGCAAGGCGTCGGTGTTCCACGAGCTTCTGCACCTGGGACGGTATTTTGTCGATGGCGTGCCGAAGCTTGTCTACTGCGACGATGAGCACGAATTTGAGGACGAGGCCGACGCGAGAACCCAAGACCGATTTGGATTCCTGGACAATCAGATCGAGCATCTGTTTATCGTGCCCCGAGAGCTGGCACGGTATAGGAGCGAACGACGCTACTGGGAAGAGCGGATGGGCAATTTGCTTGCGGCGCCCGAGCGTTCTGATTGCGACGTACTACTCGCGTGGGAATTCGTCCGTCGAGTCCTGAAGGGCGGGGTTCTGCTTGACGCTGCACAGGCGCAGGTCGACCAGCGGGGCTTGGCCGGCGCCTGCGATCGGCTCCACCACGCCATCGATGAGTCGAAGGAGGCTGCAACGCTGTACCTCTTCGAGACGGTCGCCCCCGCGTATCTCCCCCGAGCGTGCCTGGACTACTTCCACCAGCGGCACGAGATCCCACTGGCCAGTTGGGAGGTCAAGGTCAAGCGGGAAATTGCGGAGGAGTGACACAGCGCGCCGGAGTTGGCGGCCATCTTCGCGGACTAGGCGGGGCAGCGTGCGGCACAGCGCCGGAGGAGATTCCAGCAGCGGCGCCAGCAATGAAGGATTAGTGGTTAGTAAAGGCCCGTTTTCGGGTCGAATTCGTCCATCATCTCGTCGAAATCCGGGGCATCACAGCGATCGCGTCGCGACTTTTCCCCCGGGAATGGCGACGGCCCCCATTGCATTGGCCATCTGGTCCACTTGCGCGCCCGGATTTGATCAAAAAGGAGCCCCTGTCTCACAGTGGCGTGGCGATACGACTCACCGGATTGAAAGCGCCCGGGATTGTCCATAAGCCAGTCGTAAGCGAGAACGGCCTTCCTGCAATGTTGCCATGCCCCGAGAATCAAGGCGATCTGCACCATCTCGTCATCTCCTGCCATGCTGCGCAGCTTGCCTGGTCGCTTGGAGGGCGTGGCCGCTACTAGCTCGACGATGAGAACTTGGTGTTCCGCAAAATACGTCTCCAGCAGCTTCGGCTGCGCCGATGCAAGGGCATGAAGTCGTGCGATTGCTGGCTCCCTTTCAAGGGCTAAATCAAGAAACTCCCAACCATGCCCGATCGCTGCATCCCGATACCGCCACTCACTCATTGTCTTCTCCCAAACGCCCACATATGTCCAGAGCCGAGAACGCCGCGATCAAACGAGGTGCCTATCAAATCTGCATATTCAAAATCGACCATCAGGATCCGAACTGCGGCACCGGGCATGAATCCAGCGCCGCGACGAACAATGCGCCTGCAAGCAGTCGTACCCGCTCACATGCCTGGTGTCTGGCTCTCAACCTTCGGCCGGCCCCAGCATGCAATTGCCAGACGCACCATGGCGACGCCAACGGCGATTCCGACGGCGCTAAGGCCAAGCTGGGCAACCGATTGCCAGAAACCCGCAGGGTTCTCCCCAAACTGACGTACCTCCCAGCTTAGCCCAAAGGTCGCCCACAACAGCATCGCACCCGCGAGAATCGATTGGAAGGGACGTTGGACGGTCCATCGAATCGCCACGATTGGCGTGTACGCGACCCAGAGCCCCCACGCCGTAAAGGCTGCTGCGACAGCGAAGTGGACGTTCGAGAATCGCCAAGCCGGATTAATTACCGCAGCCCCCGCCGCCAGCGCGGCGCAAGCAAGGCTGAGGCGAAGCGCCACCGTCGGCCTTGCTGGCTGCTTGCCTGTAGCGTCGTCGACGAGGATAAGAAGCCAGACGACAGCCAACGCTAGCCAGGAATACGCGACGCCGGAGACGAGGTGCTCAATAAGTGTGGGCGCCTCAAGTGAGCGGAACATCGCACGTTCATGCGCGCGGAGGGCTGGCACGATTGTTTGCTGTGCTGCAGCCAAGCTCCGGTGGTTCAAAAGTAGGGTACAAGCTGCGGACAGCAAACCAGCGAATGCCACCCATAGAGGGATTGAAGCAGGAATGACACGGTTTCTCATCGAGTAATGCTCCTTGAAAGGCGATGTCCCATTACATCTACCATTCTTGTATAGCGTCGTCGTTGGCGCGCATAGCGGCGCGCTCAAAGAATTCAAGAGCTGCCCTCTAACTTGAACAAGGTCACAGGTCGGTAGCGTGGGTGGATGACGGCGTCCTGACCCAGCCTGCCCACTGTCCTAATACGGTTCCTGGTCGACCCAGTCAATTAAACGGACAGCCTTCCGAGTGCGGCCGCGCCAACTGCTGCGCGCTGTCTTCCTTGCCACGGATGCCGGCCCGCGTTGCGCCGGGCCGCCGTGCAAGAGCGCAAGGCGGCGATCGCCCCGGTCAACCTGGTCACGGGCGTGAATTGTTACGTGACAACCGCCCGTGTTAGGGGTCATGCCAAGATACGGGCAATCCGCTATCACAAGCCTTTTGGTTATATAGATTGTGACCTTTATTCCTGTGTAGCATAAGCGGTGGCTAGATTTCCTTAGCTGCCATCGATCACGGCGGCGGGAATGCTGTCCAGGTTGGGAAAATAGTGCAGTTGCTGAAAGACTTTCAGCAGGACCAGCAGGCCAAGCCTCGAACCCTGGCCCCGTGTGAAGCGGGCGGCCCAGTCCAGCTCCTCCGCGTCCGGCGTGCACCACGCCTGCAGCTCCTTGGTGGAGAAAACCTTCGGGAAACGCGGGTAGGCGGTACGCTCGACGGTGGCCATACAGGATCTCGGCAATCGCTGAAGGACCAGCCAGTCTAACGCTCCCGAGAAGCGCTACACGCTGATCGTGGCGCTGCTCAACCACATGCGCGTGCGCTCGCGGGACGATCTCGCGGAAATGTTCATCCGCCGCATGGGCGCGATCCACAAGCGGGCGCGCGACGAGATGGAGCGCATCCAGTCCCGCCAACGTGCGCAGATGGAGAAACTCGTCACTGTGCTCGACGGCGTGGTCGATATCGTCGCCGATGGCAAGGATGACGCCCAGATTGGCCTGCAGGTGCGCCGCTTTCTCGCGCCGTCTGGCGATCTGGAGCCGTTGCGCGAGAGCTGTGCCGAGGTACGGGCCCTGAGCGGCAACAACTATCTGCCACTGCTCTGGCGGCATTTTCGAGCGCACCGCTCGGTGATGCTGCGTCTGGCGCAGGTGCTGGAATGGGAGTCGACCAGCCAGTCGCGTACGCTGCTGGCAGCGCTGGAGGTGATGCTGGACAACGAATCGCTGCATCGCGAGTGGATCGCTGCTGAGGTCGATGTCAGCTTCGCCTCGGAACGCTGGCGTAAGCTGGTCCGCCGCCCGCACGACCAAGGGCCGCCAACCAACCGGCGCTATCTGGAACTTTGTGTGCTGTCGCATATGGTCAACGAGCTGCGCTCGGGCGACCTGTGCGTCGTGGGGTCGGACGCCTTTGCCGATTACCGTGCGCACTTGCTGCCCTGGCGCGAATGCGAGCGGCGCTTGCCGGAATACTGTGTCAAGCTCGACATGCCGGCCAACGCGGAGGACTTCGTCGCGCATTTACGGCAGTGGCTCGCCGACGCGGCGCGCAAGCTGGATACCAGCTTCCCCGACAAGCGCCAGCACGTCACCATTGGCCAGGATGGCGAGCCGGTGCTTAAGCGTACCGTCGCCCGGGAGATTCCAGCCAGCGCCATTGCCTTGCAGCAGGCACTGATCCGGCGTATGCCCACGCGCAATCTGCTGGACGTGCTGGCCAACATCGAGCACTGGACGCACTTCACGCGGCATTTTGGCCCGCTCTCAGGCAGCGACCCGAAGATTCGCAATGCGGCAGAGCGCTATCTGCTGACCATTTTCGCCATGGGCTGCAACCTTGGGCCTACCCAGGCCGCGCGGCATATGGGGGATCGGGTCACGCCGCACATGATGTCGTTCGTCAACCGCCGACACCTGAGCCTGGAGCGGCTCGAAACCGCGCAACGGGAGCTGATCGAATTGTACCTGCGGCTCGACCTGCCCAAGCACTGGGGCGATGGCAAGACCGTCGCCGCCGACGGCACCCAGTACGACTTCTACGACAACAACCTGCTGGCCGGCTATCACTTTCGCTATCGCAAGATGGGTGCGGTGGCCTATCGCCACGTGGCGGACAACTATATCGCCGTGTTCCGGCATTTCATCCCTCCCGGCGTGTGGGAAGCCATCTATGTCATCGAGGGGCTGCTCAAGGCTGGCTTGAGCGTCGAGGCCGACACCGTGCACGCCGACACCCAGGGCCAATCGGCCGCCGTGTTCGCCTTCACGCATCTGTTGGGCATCAAGCTGATGCCGCGCATCCGCAACTGGCAGGATCTGAAGCTCTATCGCGCCGATGCTAACACCAAATACAAGCACGTCGACCGGCTGTTCTCAGACACGGTCGACTGGGACCTGATCGCGTTCCACTGGCAGAACCTGATGCAGGTCGCGCTGTCGATCCAGGCTGGAACGATCTCCTCGCCGCTCCTGCTGCGTCGGTTCGGCTCGGAAAACCGCCGCAACCGCCTGTTCCTGGCCGCGCAGGAACTCGGCAAGGTTGTGCGCACGGTGTTCCTGCTCGATTGGATTGGCAGCCGCGAGCTACGTCAGGAGATTACCGCCACCACCAACAAGATCGAGTCCTACAATGGCTTTGCCAAATGGTTCTCGTTCGGTGGCGATGTGCTGGCCGAGAACGATCCCGACGAGCAGCAGAAGCGCCTGCGCTACAACGACCTGATCGCCTCGGCCGTGATCCTGCAGAACACCGCGGACATGATGCAGGCCCTGCGTGCCATGGTAAAGGAAGGGACCAAGGTCGACGTGGCCGATATCGGCTTCCTGAGTCCCTATCTCACCAGCAATATCAAGCGCTTCGGCGATTACAAATTGAACCTTGAGCGGGTGCCAGAGGCCTGGATTCGCGATAGCCTCTTTGCTGGCCCCGCTCACTCCGTCCGCAAACCGCGTCATGCCTGACACCAATACCCCTTATGGCAAGGTCGATACCCTTGCGCTGCAGGCTCTGCAGGAGTCGTTTGACACCACCGCAATTTTGCGATTAGTCGACCAGCTGGAGGCTATCCGCGCGCGCTGCTGTGATCCGGCTGGCCTACGTGACGACTTGCTGCGCTTGCACGGCATGGCGCACACCGTCATCAACGGTGCAGCCTTGTCATGCTCGACCACTGGGCCCACCCTGGTCGATCAGGCCGAGTCGATCCTTGAGGAGTTGGATGACTGGGTTCTGCTGCTCCGGCGCGCCGTGCAAGCGCTTCAGCCTCTGCAGCGATTGCACTCGGAAGCATGATGAGCACTGCCAAATGACTGCCACCATCGTCGGGATCTTTCTGATTGTCTACCTGGGGATGATTCTCGGTGGTCTGCCGTTCTTTCAACTGGATCGGACGGGCGTGGCATTGCTTGGCGCGATTGCCTTAATCAGCGTTGACGCAGTGAGCCTGGAGGCGGCAGCGGGCTCCGTTCATCTGCCGACGGTGATTCTGCTCTTCTCCTTTATGGTGGTGTCAGCCCAGATGCGACTCGGTGGCTTCTACGACTGGGTCACACACCGGTTCGCCTCGTGGTCCTATCGCCCATCCGGGTTGCTCGCGGCGCTGATGCTCGGGGTCGCGGCACTATCGGCAGTGTTCAGCAACGATATCGTTTGCCTGGCGGTTGCGCCGGTACTGATCGAAGCCTGTCAACGGCGGCACCTTGATCCGGTACCTTATCTCCTGGGACTGGCTTGCTCGGCCAATATTGGCTCCGCAGCCACCTTGATCGGCAACCCGCAGAACATGCTGATTGGCCAGACCTTGCGCCTGCCGTTCTTTGGCTATATCGCCGAAGCTGCAGTCCCGGTGGGGCTTGGCCTGCTCGCAGCTTGGGCGGTGATCGCCTGGCAGGCGAGAGGCCAGTGGGCGCGGTCCGCGTGTGCGCCAGACGCGTTAGCGGGTGCTGTGAATAGCGGCAATGACGTGCCGCTCGATCGCTGGCAGACCGCGAAAGGCCTGATGGTTGCTGCCGCGCTGCTGGTGGCATTCCTCGTTGGTCCGTGGCCGCGTGAGCATGTGGCACTGATCGGCGCAGGCGTGCTGCTGCTAAGCCGGAGAATGCATTCCACCCGTACGCTGGGCCTGGTGGACTGGGAAGTCCTGGTGCTGTTCATGGCGCTCTTCGTCGTGAACCATGCGATTCAACAATCCGGCGTTGCTCCGCAAGTCATCAGCGATCTCGCGGACGCCGGGCTCCATCTCGATCAGTTGGCCCCATTGTTCGGGGCAACGTTTGTGCTATCGAACCTAGTCTCCAACGTGCCCGCCGTCATGCTACTGCTCCCGTTGGCACACCACGAGTTGGCTGGACCGCTGCTGGCACTGGTCAGCTCCCTGTCGGGCAACCTGCTGATCGTCGGCAGTATCGCGAACATTCTCGTCGTGGATGCCGCAGCCAGGCGAAACATCCACATCGATTGGCGTCGCCACGCCACGGTTGGTATTCCGGTCACGCTCCTGACCCTGGCGATCTCCGCGATCTACCTGACCCTACGGGTACGTTTTCTCACTTCAGGAGCATAGCCAGCGCCGCCGGATACGACCTGGGCTCGCCATTGCTGCCGGTGGGGATTGCCAAAATGGTTGTGCGCTATTGCCCGGCGGTCTACGATCCAATCGATGTTTGGTGGCCAGGAATGCGCGTGCTGGCGTTCGGGCTTCCCATGCCGTCCAACTGGAGCAAGTCGCATGGCAACGAACCTGTCGAAGCCCGCAAGCCGCGGCCTCCCATGTCCATTTTGCAGCCCGGAAGGGATCGTTGAGCGCAACGCGCTCGCACACGTTCGCTACGACAAGACACCGGTCACGCCGGGCCATGCATTGATCCTCCCCAATCGGCATTTCGCGGACTATTTCGACGCCACGGATGAGGAGTTCTCGGCAATGCACGCGCTTGTCCGCGTCATGAAGGCGCGCATCGAGGCGGAACGCCATCCCGACGGATTCAATGTCGGGATCAATGTGGGTGTCCATGCTGGGCAAACGATCATGCACGTCCACATCCATCTGATTCCGCGCTATGCCGGCGATGTGGCGAACCCACGAGGAGGCGTTCGCGGCGTGATTCCCGCCAAACAAAACTATCCGGCGACCTGAACCCCACGCCGCGGCCAGGGAGGCCAGCGCTAAGCTTGCGGCTTGCCTGCGGACAAGCGCCTCTCCGCTTGCCAACGGACGCCGGCGCAGCAGACGAAAGCAATCGCCGCCCCGGCGACAACATCTAACGGGAAATGCAGTCCTGCGATGCAGCGCGCAGCCATCACCCAGCCCAAGATCAGCAGCAGCAGCGTCCGCCCCAGCACCCTAGCACGCGCCCACAGCAGGAAGACGATCGCGGCCGCCATTGCCGCGTGGCCGCTGGGGAAGGCATAGGGGTCGCCTGCCGGCAGCCGGGGCGAAATATCCGCCAGTAACAGCGCCGGCCGCGGCGCACTCACGACGAGCTTCGTGACGCCCACGGCGCCGACGGTCGCGACGAAGCATAGGCCAGACAGAATCAACTCGGTCCCCATGGTGCCGTACCGGTCCGGACGCCTTTGGCTGCGTCGCTGCCGATCACGCCATAAAGCGCAGACGACCGCTTGCGCAGCAAAGGCTCTCGGATCAAACAGCGCGAACGTTACGCGCAGCACGGTGAGATCGATAGGGCCTAGCCGATGGGCGAGCGCCGACAAGAGGGCGCTGTTGCCTGGCATGGCCAGTTCGTTCAAGAGCAGCATAGTCTCGTGGATGCCGTATTAGGCACAGTTTGGGTTCTCGGTTAAGCGATGTTTCTGTTTACATGTTACCACCGTTACATTAGTATCGTTCCATGCATACACAATATTGGCTACTACTGACCTACAAGGTCCCCCCGGAGCCCGCCAAGCACCGCGTCGCGTTGTGGCGGCGTCTCAAAGGGATGGGGGCCATCTACGTGCAAAGCGGTGTTTGCCTGCTGCCCAAGACTGATGATCACGTGCGCCGCTTGAAGATGCTCGAGAACGACATCTCGGAAATGGCCGGCGAGTCACTGCTGCTCGAGACGGTCGCGCTCGACCGTTCGCAGGAAGACAAGGTGATGGTCCGCTTCAAGGCTGACCGCGACGAGGAATACAAGGAGTTCCTCGACAAGTGCAACGACTTCGAAGCCGAAATCGCCAAGGAAACGGCGGCCAACCATTTCACCTACGCCGAGCTGGAGGAGAACGATGTCGACCTCAAGAAGCTGCAGAGCTGGCTGGCGAAAATACGCAAGCTGGACTTCTACGGGGCGACGCTGGCCCTGGAGTCCGAGCAGCGCCTGAAGGATTGCGAGGCGCTGCTCGATAGCTACGCCCAACGCGTGTTCGACGCCCATGACGAGAACCGCTAACGGAGATCTTGCCGCATGAAGCTGACCATCCTGAGCTACAACACCCTGTTCGCGGGCAGGGACGGTACCGATGACCGCCGGGCAGCCGCGCAGATCGCGCTGCTCAACGCTCGGCAGCCCGACATTTTCCTGATGCAGGAAGCCAAGGGATTGGATGCCAACGGTGGCGCGTGGCTGTATCAGATGGAGGCGCAGACGGGCATGCGAGGCTTCCTGGCGATAGCACCCACGACCGGCCAGCATGTCGCCATCTTCATCCGTGCACCGCTGCAGCCGATTGCCTTCGTCTCCGATCACGCCCATTTCCACCACGCCCTGGCGACACTGAAGGTCGCCTTGCCTGGGGGCACGCGCGCGCTCACCTTGATGAGCGCGCACCTCTGCCCGAACGGACCGGCCGTGCGCCGGCGCGAAGCGAGCTACCTGGCCGTGCAGGCGGCAGCCGACGCCTTCACCCTGTTGACGGGCGACTTCAATTCCGCCTCCCCGCATGATCCGGAGCCGGCAGACTTCGACGCCTTACCGGCGCACCATCGCGCGCGCTATCTGGCGGAGGACGGCCGCACCGCTGATCGCAGCGTGCTTGCCCAGCTAGAAGCGGCGGGCTGGGTGGATGTTGGCTTCGCGTTGGGTGGCGCAGGTGTGCCCACCGTGCCAACCGCGGAATTCACGGGTACCGAGTTTGCCAGCATGCGTTGCGACTATGTCCTGGCTTCGAAGCCCCTGGCCGATTGCGCCCGTTCCTACGAGGTCATCCGCACGCCAGCGACCGATTGGGCATCGGATCACTATCCCGTGCTGGCGACATTCGACCTGCCGCGATGAAGCTGCCCACCCTGGCCGAACGGGTCTATCAGCCCGGATCGGCGTCTCAACGAGGCCTTTCCATGCCCATCCCAAACGAGTCTCCTGCTCTCGATGCCAGCGGCAACAATGACGCCGATTCGGCCGTCAAGCCTGCCCGCTGGCTCAATCGTACGGTCGCCGGCGTTGGCGTCACCAGCGCGCTCGGCGACTTTTGCTATGAAACGACCACGGTCCTCTTGCCAGGGTTTCTCGCAGTGCTGGGCATCCCCGCGGCCGTCCTTGGCACCATCGAAGGGATTGCCGATGCGGTAGCGAGTTTCACCAAGATGGTCTCCGGGTATGTCGCCGACAAGCTGGGACACCGCAAGGTGCTCGTCTTGCTTGGCTACGCGCTGACGCCGGCCGGGCAGGCATTGATCGCGCTCGCGGCCGGGTGGCCGTTGTTGCTGGCGGGCCGCATCCTTTCCTGGTTTGGCAAAGGCCTTCGCGGTCCGCTGCGCGACGCCATCGTGATTCAGGCGATTCGGCCTGAAACGCGCGGTCGCGCCTTCGGCTTTCACCGTGCGATGGACACCATTGGCGCGGTGGTGGGGCCGCTGCTCGGCGTGGCGCTGCTCGGATGGGCCCAAGCCTGGCCGTGGCAAGACCCTGCTGGTCCGTTCCGCTTTGTCCTGTGGCTGAGCGTCATCCCCGGGATCCTGGCGGTCCTCGCCTTCCTGACTTTGGTAAAGGATCCAGAGCACTCGCCGAATCCGGGCTTGAAGTTCTTCAGCGCGTTACGCGGACTGCCCGCGCGCTTCAAGCGCTATCTGGGCGCGGTTGGCCTTTTTGGCGTGGGCGACTTCTCCCACAGCTTGCTGATCCTCGCCGCCACGCAACTCCTCACCGCCTCACTGGGCGTTGTGCACGCGGCCCAAGTCGCCGGCTTGCTGTATGTCTGGCGCAATGTGGTCCAGGTGGTGGCGTCGTTTCCGGTCGGCGTGCTGGCCGACCGCTTCGGCTCGCTGCCGGTGCTCGTCGCCGGCTACGCGCTGGGCGCAGCCACCGCGCTGCTGACAGCGCTGGCGTTCTGGTTCCGGGTGGACAGCATCGCCTTGCTCGCCGGGATCTTCTTCATTGCCGGCCTCTATGTCGCGGTGCAGGAGGCGCTAGAGTCCACTGTGACCGCCGATATGGTGCAGACGGAGACGCTGGCCATGAGCGTCGGCGCGCTGGGCACCGTCAACGGCACCGCGAAGTTCCTGTCCAGCGCGGGCGTTGGCCTGGTCTGGACGGGGCTGTCCCCCATCCTCGGTTTCGGACTGGCCGCCGGCCTGATGGCAGCCGGCACGGCAGCGCTGTTCCGGTTGCGCCGCCAATAGGGAGACAATGACACGATGAAGCAAATGCTCTCCAGCGTTTCCAAGGTGATCGGGCAGTGGGCGCGCAAGGTCAAACGCGATGGTCTGACCTTGTGGTTCGCGTACCGTCATGCCGAGACGCCGATCCTGGTGCGCGGACTCTGCCTGCTGGTGGTCGCCTACGCGCTGAGCCCCATCGACCTGATCCCGGACTTCATCCCGGTCCTGGGCTATGTCGATGACGCGCTGCTGCTCCCCGGCCTGATCTGGCTGTCGCTGCGCCTGCTGCCGGGAAAAGTCATCGCCGACAGCCGAGTGCGCGCCGATCTGTGGTTCATTGAACATGGCCGCAAGCCGCGTAGCTATGGCGGCGCAATTCTGATCGCTGTCATCTGGTTGCTTGCCCTCTATCTGGGCTGGCGATGGCTGAGTCCAGCCTGAAGCAGCGACCGAAACGGCACTGCACTTCAGAGGGGATGTCATGGCGCAACTGGTACTGGTCCGGCACGGCGAGTCGCAGTGGAATCTCGAAGGCCGCTTCACTGGCTGGACGGACATTGATCTCACACCCGTTGGGATCGAACAAATGCAGCGGGCCGGACGCGCGCTGAGGGACGCCGGCTTCCAGTTCGACCTGGCGATCACGTCCCGGCTCAAACGCGCCATACGGTCGCAGTGGCTGATGTTGGCGGCCCTCGATGCGATGTGGATCCCATCCATCGCAGACTGGCGGATGAACGAGCGCCACTATGGAGCGCTGACCGGCATGCTGAAGACGGAGGCCGAACAATGCTATGGGGCGGCCAATGTCCGGGCATGGCGCCGCGGCTTCGGCAGCCGCCCACCCACCATGCCTCCCGACGACCCGCGCGCGCCACAGGGCGACCCACGGTACACGGCAGTCCCGGCAACGAGTCTTCCACTCAGCGAATCGCTCTGCGATACCCTGGTGCGCGTCCAGCTGCTCTGGCAGGACACCATCGCCCCGGCACTCCTGGCCGGCAGGCGCATCCTGGTCAGCGCACATGGCAATAGCCTGCGCGCCTTGATCAAGCTGCTTGAGCAAATCTCCGACGAAGACATTACCCGCCTTGATGTGCCCAACGGCGTCCCACTGGTATATCGCCTCGATGCGGCCTTGCGCGTCATCGAGCGGCACTATCTGGAACTGCCGCATCCGGCACGATCAACGATCCTATGACGCGCTGGGGTCGTCAAAAGGGGGAGGCCATCGCGCCGTCAGCTCCGAGCCCATTGGACGCCGCGGAGCAAGTTGCCAAAGCGGATTGCGTGTGACCTACTTGCGCTGTGGCGGACCAGGTGCGACTAGTCTGGACGACAGGCGAGGGCATTCGATGGTCACCATATGGGCTCGTGCACGCTGCTTAGGATCTGTCGTACATATAGCAGCGCGACCACGGCAGCGTGGACGCGGCTTTGCCCGCCTTGTGGCACACCACCTGGAACAGTGCCATCTGGTCGGTCTCGAAAGCGTGCGCGCAGCCGGCCAGGTAGACGCGCCAGATGCGGTACTTCTTCTCGCCGACCATGGCCCGGATGGTCTCGCTCTGCTGCTCGAAGCGGTCTGCCCAGTCGTGCAACGTCTTCACATAGTGCCGGCGCAGGCCTTCCACGTCCAGTGCCTCGAGGCCGCCTTTCTGCATGGTGGTCAGCACTAGGCCGATATGGGGCAGCTCGCCCTGCGGGAAAACATAGCGGCCCATGAACTCGGAACCGTCCGTCGGCGAGGTGCCGATGTCGGGGTCGGGCGAGGTGATGCCGTGGTTCATGGCGAAGCCGTCGTCGGCCAGCAGTTCGCGCATGCGGCTGAAGTAGTTGACCAGGTTGGCCATGCCCACGTGCTCGAACATGCCGACGCTGGTGATGCGGTCGAAGGTGCCCTGGATGTCGCGGTAGTCCTGCAGGCGGATCTCGATGCTGTCCGTCAGGCCCGCCGCCTTGACGCGTTCCGTGGCCAGGTCGAACTGGGTCTGCGACAGGGTGATGCCGACGCAGCGCGCGCCGAACTTCTGCGCCGCGCGCAGTACCAGCGCACCCCAGCCGCAGCCGATGTCGAGCAGGGTCTGCCCCGGCTGCAGGTGGATCTTGGTCAGGATGTGGTCGATCTTCTGCAACTGGGCGGTGGCCAGGTCCTCGTCGCCGTGCTCGAAGTAGGCGCAGGAGTAGACCATGTTGGGATCCAGCCACAGCTTGTAGAAGTCGTTGGAAACGTCGTAGTGGTACTGGATCGACGCCTTGTCCTCTTGCTTGCTGTGCGTGAAGTGGCGCGCCACCTTGGCCACCGCGCCGCCGGCGCGGCGGCTCACCGCCGCGGAGAACTAGTAGCCGACCGAGATGATGTCGTCCAGCTTGCCGTCAAGGTCGATCTTTTCTTGAACGTAGGCTTCGCCGAGGTTGTCGAGGCTGGGGGTCAGCAGGAAGGGCCGTGCGCCATCCTCTCGCACGGTCAGGATGACGGCCGGGCGCTCGAACTTGCCCAGCGCGTATTCCATTCCGTTCCATAAGCGGAGTTGCACGGGAATGTCGGCGTTCTCGCACAGATCGGAGATCCAGTGATCCAGTTGCTTGTCGAGTACTTGCTTGAGCAGCATATGGGTTGCCTCCGAGTCCCGAGGGGTCTGCCGAATGGACAGACTGCAAAGCAAAATTCCACGATCCGGCATGGCCCTCGACGGGCCCGGCTCGCCCAACGATTCAAACAGCGCCGGCCAGCGGAAATGGTGGGCGACTCGACGCGAGCGAAGGTGCACTACCTCGCTGCCGCACCGCATCTATTGGGCGCGTTGACAGGCGGGGCAGGCTTCTCGAGCCGCGGCTTAGAATTCCGCGTGAAAGCGTGCGCCGTAGCATTTCACCGGTCCGCTCCGCTGCCGAACGGCAGGCCATTGACGCCTGGGCGACTCGGCATACCGCACGCAACGACGACACCGGTCCCTTGAGCCATCGCCTCTGCCTGCCCCAGCCGTGTCGATCGACCCGAGTCTCAAATCGCGTTGAGTATTTCCATGGCGAGGACAGCCTCCGCATATGAATCCAGGGCGACATAGGCGACAAACTGCGTGCCGATCACCGACGCAGAAAAGCCACGGAGGTTAATTCCCGCTTTGGCAAGCTGCTCGGTCAATCGCGCGGCCACGCCAGGCTGGTTGCCGCCCATGACACGCACGCAATGCTGCTTCTGCGTGAGGTTAAAACCCGCCTCGGAGGCTGCCGCGACTTCCCGATCTCCCTGTAGCGGCGTGATGAACACAACGCCTTCGCCGGCCCGATCCGGGCTGCGCCGCGCAATGACCATCTGCAGATCGGCGCCGACATCGCGCAGCGCGGTCAACACTTCGGCCAGACCGCCCGGCTTGTCCGGGATGGTGGCCGCCCAGACGTCCACTTGTTCCACGAGCAGTTCCATCGTCATCCCTCCTTGCCTCACTTGATTGGTGCCAAAGGCCACCCCTTCGATCCATCCCTCGCGCTTCCCCGGCGCAGTGCCAAGGCGCGTAGGAATCCACGACAGCGTGCTGTCTGGATGCCGTGCTAGCTTGCCAGGGCCCGCAGCAGGAACCGAAGCGCTCATCCAGATCAGCCGCTGCCACCGAACACCTCACGATACAGATCCTCGCCATAACTCGTTTCCTCAGGGGCTTCGTCGATCAACTTAAAGGTGCGCGTTCCGTCCGGCATCCTCTGAGCCCGCAGGAAGTGCGCATCGACCCGGGGGTGATCGACGAAGCCGTGGGAAAAGTCGTACATATGCGTCACAAAGAAAACCCGGCCGCCGCAATCCAGTAGGGCTTCCACGATCTGCCGTGCGACCTCAGACCCCTCGCGCTCGTTGGTGGAGGCAAAGGATTCGTTGAAGAGCATCATGGCGTTCGGCGAGACCTGCTCGGCAAGCCGGCTCATTCTGGCCAGTTCCTCGTCGAATTTTCCGCTCTTGAGCGTGTCGTCTTCCTCCCGCCGGTAGTGCGTGAAGAGGCCAACGTGCAGCCCCGAGGTGAAGGACTCGGCCGCGACGAACATGCCCGCCTGCATCATCAGTTGGGCCACGCCAATGCTGCGCAGAAAACTGGACTTTCCTCCCTGGTTCGCACCGGTCACAATGACTAAGGGCTTGCTTCCGACATTGACAGAGTTGCCGACAATGCGATGCCCCATGCTTAGCGCGAGACAGGGGTCGTAGAGCTCGGCAAAGCGGAGCTCACCCATGGCAGGCAGCCCGACCGCCGGGATAGCGATTGGCGCCTCCATGGCGGACAGCGTCGCCCCCAGGTTCAGGCACCCGATATAGAACGCCAGCTCCATGCGCAGCATTTCGAAGAAGCTGAGTATGTGCTCGGTCGACTGGGCCAGGGCGTTAGCCACCAGATTGAGGCCGCGGTCTCGCAGCTCAGAGAGTGCCCGGAAGCCAGCCTCATCCCGCTCGGCGATGCGGAACGTGTAAGCCGCCGGCCGCCTGCGCAGCAGTCTGGCGAGCCAGGAAGAGCCGACATCGTTGGGCTGGCGCAACACGTAATCGACGCCTTCATTGCCTCTGCCGAGCTGAGCGCTCTCCAGCACGCCATGCTTGAGCTTCAGATAAGCGAGATGCTGCTCGATATTCTCAACATAGGCGTCACTGAACTCCGCCTGCAGCATCTTGAGTAGGGCCGAGAACCCCTCGGAGCTGAACTGACCCAGGTGGGCGTCAGCGATGCCGCGCATTTTCCGCAGAATGGCGACGAATACGCGCATCAGATCCATCGCATCGTGAAGGATCCCGGATGGGTAGTTAAGGAAGATGCCAAAGTAATGGTGGCGCTTTCCTTCCAGCGCGGCGGCGGTGAGCTGGTAGAGTTCGCGCACCACGTCCGGATTTCGCGTGGCGTCCAAGAGGATCGCCTGCCGGTACCGCACCGTGTCGGCATCGTTGCCGATGCCTCCCATCAGCGCCGTTAGCGCGACGTCATAGATCAAGCCATCGTCGCCGGCCATGGCCTTCAGGAGGGTGTCGAGTTCCAGGTCGTTCTTGACGTCCGCTTGATACGGCTGCAAGGTGCGCGACAACTCGAAATCGCGGTCCCGGTACATCAGACGTGCGTTCATGGCTGGATGCGCTGCTTGAGTTCGCTATATGTCACGTGATACTTCTCGGCGAGAGCCATGGCGTAGGCCAGGCCGTCGGCACGCCGGCGCTCGATCTTGTAGGTGCGGATCGCGGGGTCGGCAGGATCCACCATGCTGACGAAGCTGGCCATCTTCTCATCCAGCGTCGAGAGCTCGGTCAGGAAGGTGACGCACACGCCCAACACATCCTTGGCGGACAGCCGCGTCAAGACTCGGGTGGCCAGAAAGACGGCGTCCTTGAGGGTGGTGGAGGCGAAGATCTCATTCAGGATGATGACGCTGTCTGCGGTCGCCGCGTCGAGGATGCGGTGAATCCTGACCAGATCGTCCTGCAGCTTCCCGCGCAGATTGGTGATGTCCTCCTCGCGCTCGAAGTGGGTGAAGAGCTGGTCGAAATGAAAGAGGCGAGCTTCCGTCCCCGGCACTGGGCAACCCAGACAAGCCAGATAATGCATCTGCCCGAACATGCGCGCAAAGGTGGTCTTGCCGCCCTGGTTCGGGCCCGATACGACGCAGATGCGCTCGGGAGCATGCAGGCGGAAATCGTTGCACACCACCGGCTTGCCCTCATTGACCAGCTTGTCGCCCAAGGCGAGGTCGAAACCGTCGACACACTGGATGTCTTTGGATGCCCGCGACACCGTCGGGTAGCAGAACGGCAGACCCGCGCGCCGGAACTTGTCGAGGTAGGTCAGGTAAGCCACGTAGAACTGGATCTCCCGGTCGAATCGGGCAATCCGCTCATCCATGAAGTCAGCGTGCTCGGCGCAGAACGCGTTCAGCGCGCCAAAGGTCTCGGGGTGGAGCAGCGCGACGCGATCCTGTATCTGGGCTTCCACGTGGCCCACGCCGCCAAGGCGGGGAAACTTTACCCGATAGTCCTTGACCGCGCGGCGCCTAAATTTGTCGAACGTGGCTTCCACCGCGGCACTGTAGTCCGCCTCGCCCACATAGGGCTGCACGGTGACGCTGTTGCCATAGATCAGCAGGCAATATCGGATGGCCGCCAGATCCGCCTTCAATCGGGCGGCGCCGGTGAGAAGCGTCTGGAACGGGGCCGTCTGGATGTGGTTGGCAAGATAGCCGCGCAACGCCAGCATGCCGCGCGATTTCAGTGCGATCCGCTGCAGCGCCTCGGTCAGGTGCACGACGGCCTGGCAATAGGTGTCGACGGCCTCCAGGTGCCACCACCGTTTCTCGTACTGGTAATACAGCTTCTGCGCCAGCGTGCACTGCTCTCTCATGGCATGCATCGCGGCCAGAAAGGTTTTGATCACCTCCATCGTGGCGGCGGCGTCCATGTCGCGCATGATCTCCTGGCGATAGCCGATCGCGTCCCAATCCGTGCTTGGTCCGGTCAGCGGCGCGTAGAAGTATGGCGCCAGATCGAAGTCCTGGCTGCTGGACCCGAGAATTGCCTTGACGATGTGATCGAGCAGGAGGTCGTGAAAGAACGCCGGCGCTTCGTGTACGGCCGTGCGGCCTGCGGCGCTCGGGTCGGAATGCAGAACACTTTGAAAGGGCGGGGACGAGTCCGTGGGTCCCTTGGCGGCCGGTACCGCAGCCTGGTCCTGCGCGGACAAGATGGCACTGCTGTCACCGGTGTTGTCACGCAGCATGTCTTCGCTCCCTTTGGCCGGTTGGCATCCAGGAGGTCGACGGCATGATATGGCCGCGACAACAGGGGCGGAAAGGCAGTCGCCTCATGCGCGCCTGCATACCTGGATTCCAGGTGATGCAGGCATCATCAGCCGGGGTGGCGGTTCGACTGGGCGGGAGGATGCCTTCTCCTGCCTCCCAATATATGACGGCAGTGCGACCTCGGCAAGCGGCGAGCCCGCGACAGAGGTGCCGCGTGGAGCATGCGGCAGCTAGTAGAGGTCGTCGTCGGTCCCTGCCAGGCTCACGTTGCGATGCCCGGCCACGATCGAGACGGCAAGCTGACCGGCGCGCATCTCTTCCTCGCTGGCCAGGCTGCGCCGAATTGCGTCATGCTTGGTCGCATAGCGGCGCATGTCCTCGGCGAGCCGATCCAGGATCGCGCCCTGGCGTGTCAGCACCTTGCGGCGCATGGCATCGTCATCGATGGCCAAGAGCAACAGGCGATGATGCGGTACGCAAATGGCGGAAAGCGATTCGAATGCCGCACTGTTGTTGGCATGCAGTCGCTGCAGGATCGCGTCAACCGCTTGCCGTTCGACTCTGGCACGTTCCTGGCACAGGGGACAGGATTGACGCGTCGCCAGCCCCGCTTCGACGCCTGCTGCGGCGGCCTGCGGCGCGAGGGCCGAAGCAGAAAGTTCATGGAATCGCTCGGACAGGCGCTCGAGCAGCGCCGGATAGGCGATGCAGACACCGCGCGGCGACGCAAGGCCCCAGTACTGCCAGGTATGCAAGGGGCAAAACCCGCCACGCTCGGCGTGCCGCGCCTGCGCGCTGGGATCGGTCGCCAATTCATACTGGTAGTGACTCAGGAAGTCGAAGCACAGCGTGCCGATTTGCGCGCAGATCTCGCACTGACCAAGCGGTCGTGCCGAGGTGGGGAGCCCTGCGTCGGGCGCCGGCGCACCGGCACGCACCGTGCCCCCCGGTGCGTCGTGTGCGACGCGCTCGGTCAAGCCGTGCAGGGCTTCCAGTAAGGGCCTCGCCAGCGGAGCGGGCAACAACTCGCAAATGGCATCCTGCACACGGTCACAAAAGCGGAGCAGGAATTCGCCGCGTTTCTCGGTGAGCAGGAATTGAACCAACGTCGCTTCCAGGGCGGCAACGCCGCTGGCTTGCAGCCGGACTTCGTCGTGCGCGCGTCGGGCCTCGAGGGCCTCGCGCGCGGATACTGAGAAGACGTCCGGCTCCTGCGCCTCCGCGCGGGACCCGATCTGCTGCCTCACGTAGCGCGTCGCTTCCTCGCGCTCGGACTCGGCCACGATGTCCTGCTTGTTCAGAACGACAAAGACGCGCTTGGCCAGGGCAGATGCCATGCGGATGACCTGCAGTTCCTCGTCGGATAGCGGGCTGTCATAGCTGGTGACGAGAATGAAGGCATCCGCTTCAGGCAGGAACTGTTCCGTGGTGCGGGTGTTGGCCCGGATCGGGGAGCCCAGGCCCGGCGTGTCGATGAAATAGAAGCCACGGCGCAGCAGTTCGGCGCTCAGCCGGATATCAGCCGTCTTTACCTGTCGGACGTTGCCGGGATTGCGCTGCTGCGTGATGTATTCCGGCAATGCCTCAAGCGCGATGTTGACAGCGGGCCGCCGCGTATCCTGGTAAGTGATGATGGCCTGCTCCCGGCTGCCGTAGGCCACGGTCGTGATCACCGAGGTCAGCGGCACGATGCCGACCGGCAGGCGCTCGGAGCCGAGCATGGCATTCATCAGGGAAGTCTTGCCGCGGCTGAAACGCCCGACCACCACGAGATTGAAGCGATCTTCGGCCAGGCGGGCGAAGAGATCCTGCAGATCGGACCGGCTGCCCGGCGCATTGCGCGCTACCGCGGCCGCCACTGAGCGGAGCAGCTCGGCCAGATCGAACTTCGCGTGTTCGTACGCTCTCAGGTCCATGACGATGCCTGCTGTGCATGGCAACAGGCATCATCAACCCTGGCGGGTGGTTGTGGAGGAATGCCATCTCCAGATCGATAGCACCATCGTATTCACTGAAATCGGTCCTGGCAAGCGGACGGTGCGCGCAGGGCGACATCACGACGCAGCCGATCCAGAATCCACAGGGCACGGTACGTCAGCTCGATATTGGGCAGCGCCCCAGGGGAGCGGGCGAAGCCGCCCTTGCCGGTCTGGCAGGCGCACACAAATGACCGAGCCTGTGCCGCGAATCGGACCGGCACGCCAAGCAGTGCGCAGCAGCGCACACCCGCAAATACCATTTCAAGATTGCCCAGCACACTGCCTTTGACCGCCGTGAATCCATAGGGCGGCACCTGCAGCCGGTCAACGAAGGCGAGGGACGCCTGCCGGTCCACGCGCGCGCCGCAGCAATAGGCAATGTCCAACGCCAGCCAGGTATCCCAGAGATTCGGGCGCTCGCCGTAGCCGCCATCGCGTCCGGCGGCCACGATCCACGCGCGGACCGTCGGCGCTTCGGTAATGCCATCAAAGGCGTGCTTCAATCGAGCGATGGGCCGCGTCCGGGACAGCCAGCCATGTAGCTCGGCAGCACCGGCAGCCGGCGCAGGCGCGATGCGCAGTGCGTGAATGCTGGCCAGCAAACGGCTATCGGGACGCCAGCCCGGGGCCAGGCTGAGCAGCCCCATTGCCCGAGCGTGGAGTTGGGCGGGCTGGTCGAATCCGTCAAAGGCGTGCAGGAAGGCGAGCGTACGCGCCTTGTGCGGTACCGCTTGGCCCAGCAAGCGCAGGGCGCGGATCGCGCAATAGGTATCGGCCAAGTTCGGCTCGTCCAGATAGGGGCCGCGGTAAAAGCAAAAGCCGCCGCCCGGAGACTGCCGCGCGGTCAGATAGGCCGTGGCAGGCTGCACCACCTGATCCCACCATTCGCTGTCGCTCATCGCACGCTCGCCGGCTTGCGCCGGCCTGGGACTCCTCTCCGGCAAGTATAGGTAGGGGCAAGCCTTGCGGTTTGCGGCGGATGGTACAGAATGGGAGGCACGCGGAGATGGCATGCCTCCCCAAACCGCCGGCTTCCCCGGCTGATGATGCCTACGAGTTCCTGAAGGGCAGGAAACCGTAGGCGCATGTTCCCCACGGCGTCCTGCCGTACAGGCTCACAACCCCGATCCATCCCGCACGCTGACCTGCAACGTGCGAGGGGTTCGGTTGCGCCTCGGGATGCCCCATGAACCTGAACCGGATCGCAACGCTCACCGCCGACGAACTGCTCGATTCGCGCGGCTATCCCACGCTCGAGGTCAGGGTGGAGCTTTGCAGCGGCATTTCCGGCTCGGCCATGGTGCCCTCCGGCCGGTCGACGGGCCAATACGAGGCAGTGGAATTGCGCGACGGCGATGCGGGCCGCTATCACGGCCTTGGCGTGCTGAAGGCCGTTAGCAACGTCGAGGACGTCATCCGCGACGCGCTCAGCGGCATGGAAATCGACAATCAGTGTGCCCTGGACCGTGCCCTGACCGAGTTGGACGGCAGCGAATTCAAGAGCCACCTTGGCGCCAATGCGATCCTCGGCGTGTCGGTGGCTTGCGCGCGGGCAGCGGCCAACGCGCATGGGTTGCCCTTCTATCGCTATTTGGGCGGTGTCGGCGCGCAGGTCTTGCCGGTGCCGATGTTCAATGTTCTCAACGGCGGCAAGCACGCCTCGCAGGGTCCGGACATCCAGGAGTTCAAGCTGGTGCCGGCGGGCGCGCCGACGTTCCGCGAAGCGGTCCGCTACGGCGTGGAAACCTATCACCGGCTCGGCGAGGTGCTGCGTGACATGGGCCTGGCGACCAACGTCGGCGATGAAGGCGGCTATGCGCCCGCGCTGCCGTCGAACGCGGCGGCCATGGACGCCATCCTGCTGGCGATCGAGCGCGCCGGCTATGTGCCCGGCCAGGATATCTTCATCGCGCTCGACCCGGCAGCCACCAGCTTCTTCTATAGCGACGGCACCTATCGGCTGGCCCGCGACAATCTCACGCTGTCGACGCAGGAACTGATCGCCTACTGGCAGGCCTGGGCGCAAACGTATCCGCTCATCTCGCTGGAGGACCCGCTGCATGACGCCGACTGGGGCGGATTCGCTGCCATCACGACACAACTGGGCCAGCATCTGCAGATCGTGGGCGACGACCTCTTTGTCACCAATCCCCGCTTCCTGCAGCGCGGTATCCGCGAGCACTGCTGCAACAGCATCCTGATCAAGCCGAACCAGATCGGCACACTGACCCAGACGCTCGAGACGGTACGCCTGGCGCAGCGTGCCGCCTATACCTGCCTGGTGTCGCATCGCTCCGGCGAAACCGAGGATGCGCTGATCGCCGACCTGGCCGTTGCCATCAACGCCGGACAGATCAAGTCCGGCGCCCCGGCACGCGGCGAGCGCGTGGAAAAGTACAACCGCCTGCTGCGCATCGAGCGCGAGCTGGGGGGCGATGCCATTTTCCCCGGCCTCGCCGCGTTCCCGCGTCATCAAGCGCCGAAACATCGGCAGGTCGTTCATGAAGGCACCGCCATGAAGGAGGGCGCGTGATCCGAGTGGAAATTGCAGGCTTCACCTACCTGGGGCTCGATCATCTCATCCTGCCATTGCGGGCCGGCGTGCTGGCGGCGGATGGCCGGGCGCTTGGCGGCGTGCCCGAGCGACTGGCGATGCTGGCCCGGCAACTCAAGATCCATGTCCTTGCCGACCCCGCCGACGCGCGAATGGGCGCGATGCTGGACGGCGTGCCGTGCAAATGGGTGTCGCTGCCACACCTGGGCCAGGCAGAGGCAAAGCGCAACTATGTCGAACAGGTCGGCGTGGATCACGCCGCGGCCATCGGGCACGGGCGCGGCGATGTCCCCATGCTCGAGGCGGCTGCTCTGGGGATTGCCATCTTCGGCGGTTTGGGACTGTCTTGCGAGGCAGCCCGGCATGCCGACCTCGCCGTCAGGCACACCGTGGACGCACTCGGCCTGTTGCTGTGGCCGGATCGCCTGATTCAGTCCCTGACCCTGAGTACGGACAACGCTGGCGTTGCCGGTGCGCACTAAGAGGCACTTGCAGGGCGGCAATTGCGCCGAATGCCATCCTCAGGCACAATCGCACGCTTGCGGAGATGGCATGCCTCCCTTAACCGCCGGTCAGACCGGCTGATGATGCCTACAAGTTCCTGGACAGGGAAGTTGTAGGCACGCGTCCATACGGCGTCCTGCCGTCCAGGTTTGAGTTCTTCGAATCTGGTCAACATGAAGAAAAAATACGCTCCGCCGGAGCAACTGGCCATGCTGCCTTATTTGGGCCGCTGGCTGTTTCTGGGCTCGCTCGTCGGCATCCTGTCCGGCGCTGGCTCGGCCGCACTGCTGCTCGCCCTGGACTGGGCGACCGGTACGCGCCTCGCACATCCCTGGCTGCTGTGGCTGTTGCCCCTGGCCGGCCTGGCGGTCGGCCTGACCTATCACTACATGGGCCAGGCCGTCGAGGGCGGCAACAATCTGCTCATCGACGAGATCCATGATCCCAAGCGGATCGTGCCCAAGCGCATGGCGCCGATGATCCTGCTGGGCACCGTGATCACGCACCTGTTTGGCGGATCCGCCGGGCGCGAGGGCACCGCCGTGCAGATGGGCGGCACCTTTGCCGACTATCTCACGCGGTTGTTCCGCCTCGACCAGGACGAGCGGCGCATTCTGCTGATGTCCGGCATCAGCGCGGGGTTCGCTTCGGTCTTCGGCACGCCGCTGGCCGGCGCCGTCTTTGGTCTCGAAGTCCTCGCCATCGGCCGCTTGCGTTACGACGCGATCCTGCCGTGTTTCGTGGCAGCGATCGTGGGCGACCTCGTGCCGCCGTTGCTGGGCGTCCACCACACGCCCTATGCCATCCCGTTCGTCCCGCACCTGAGCCCGTTGACGCTTGGCGCCGCCGTCGTTGCCGGCATCGCCTTCGGCGTGACCGGCATGGCGTTTGCCGAACTCACGCATCGCCTGTCGCGCGCACTCAAGCGCGGCATTGCCTTTGGGCCTCTGCGCCCGTTCCTGGGCGGCTGCGTGGTGGCCGCGGCGGCCACGCTGCTCGGCGCCGACAAGTATCTCGGCCTGGGCATCCCCACCATCTCGGACGCCTTCCGGCAGCCGCTGCCCGCCTATGACTTCCTGGGCAAGATGGCGTTCACCGTGACGACGCTCGCTTCCGGCTTCAAGGGCGGCGAAGTCACGCCGCTGTTCTACATCGGCGCGACCCTGGGCAATGCGCTGGGCTACGTGCTGCCATTGCCATTCCCGCTGCTGGCGGGCCTCGGCTTTGTCGCCGTATTTGCCGGCGCCGCCAACACGCCGATCGCCTCGACCATCATGGCGATGGAACTGTTCGGGCCCGAGGTCGGCACGTTCGCCGGCATCGCCTGCGTCGTCAGCTATCTGTTTTCCGGACATACCGGCATCTACCACGCGCAACGCGTGGGCCATGCCAAGCGCCTGCGCGTGCCCGAAGGCTTGCGCCTGTCTGAGATTCCCGCATTCCACCAACGTCAGCAGCAGGCCCCGCTGCCCGTCCAATCCGAAGAAGGTATTCGCTAACCATGAGCCAGATCATGTCGCTCAGGCTGTATTTCCATCACACCGCCAAGGCCAAGCCGTCGACCGGCTGGCGCCGCCTGCTCGCGCCGACGCTGGCGCGCCACCTGCTAGCCCATGCCAGCAAGGCCGGCATCGAGCAGGCGATCCTGCACAAGGTCCATGCCGGCTATCTAAAGGGTGGGGCGCTGCGCCATCACCACGTCGACGCGCCGCACCGGCATCTGCCGCATTGCCTCGAACTGATCGACCTCGAAGCCAAACTGCGTCGCTTCCTCGCGCATCAGGCTGAGCATTTACAGGACGTGAAGGCAGTGTTTCTGCCCTGCGAGCTTCACCACCCGCAGACCGCCACAGACTGAGCCATCCATTCACCCAGGAGGTGAGCCATGAATCTGTCCATGCTTCCCGCCAACATGGTCGAAGACGCGGCCAACGCTCTGATCGAGCTGGACGTGGTCATCGAAATCCCGGCGCAGAGCCCACCGGTCAAGTATGAAGCCGACAAGGCGACCGGCATGCTGCGCGTCGACCGGATCCTGCCCACCGGGATGCGCTACCCATGCAACTACGGCTTCGTACCGGGCACGCACGCCAAGGATGGCGATCCGCTCGACGCGCTGGTGTTGACGCCTTTTCCGCTCGCGCCGCTCTCCGTGATCCGATGCCGGCTGCTCGGCATGCTGCGCATGACCGACGAGCATGGCTCGGATGCGAAACTGCTGACTGTGCCATCGGATCAGGTCAGCCTCGGCACGCGGCACCTGCGGCGGCTTGAGGACGTCCCCGCGGGCGAGCTGGAGCAGATCGCGTTCTTCTTCGAGCACTACAAGAAGACGGAGCCGGGCAAATGGGTCCGGCTGGATGGCTGGGCCGGCTACGAGGCAGCCAGGCAGGAGTTGTCGGACGCCTTGCCGACGGGCTAGCACCTGGCGCTCCGCTGGAAATTGTCGGGAACCTCGGCCGATACTTGAGCTTTCATGTATCGCCTCCTATGCTTTTAGGAGGAGATGACATCCTCCCAAACCGCCATTCCGGCTAATGATGTCTGCAACGCTCGCGGAACCGGGCATGCAGACCATCGGTCGTCTGTCGGCCAGTTGCATGCCTGGATTCGTTCGCCCCAGGAAATGCCAGATGGCCGATCGCAATTTCTCCGCTTCCCCATTCGCCCGTAACGATTTCGATCGCGGCCGCGGTTTGCGTCGAAGCGTTGGGCCTGCCGCCGTGCGGCGCTCGCGAGGTCAGCAATGCTGAGCCGGAACATGATGACCGCCCGCGAGATGGCGCACCATGTCGCCGGGGGCCTCTTCGCTCGCGTGTCCGATCCCCGCGACAGGGATGTCGACCATATCCTCGATGGGGAGGGTTGTATCGCTTGCGAGGCGATGGAGAAAGCCGAGACTCGCTACTTCTTCTGGCTGCTCGCCGAGAATCAGTCGGACCTTGAGGTCATGCGGGATTTCGCCGAGCGCTGGGGCTTCTGCCGGCGTCACGCTCGCTATCTGGCCGAGCGCGCCGAGGGACCTGGACTCGCCCATCTGTACCAGTTCACTTGCGCACATGCGTTATCCGGGCTGGAGGCCGCACCAAAGCACGGGCACCGGCTGGGCCGTGTGCCGGGCAACACCTGTCCCGCCTGTCTGGTCCTGCGTGAGGTCGAGCAGGGTGTCTTCGGCGTGCTGCGCCGCGCGCTGGGCCGCGCCGATCTGCGCGCGCGCTATCCGATCCGTGCGCCATTGTGCTTCCTCCACGCGCAGCACTTCCTGGCTTGCGCGCCTCGGGAGACCGTACGCACCGTGATCGAGGTGGCCGATCGATGGCTCGCGAACTGTTCGCGGACCCAGGGTGCGCCGACAAGCGCGTTGGACATGGAGCGCGCCGCCACGGCGCTGGCGGGTCGCATGGCGCTGACGGCGGGCACCGCGCCACCGCGAAGGCTGCCGATCGGCGGCGATGCCGATCCCGCGCGGTGTCTGAGCGACGTGGTGACCGCCCGCCGGGGATGCCCCGTGTGCTACGAGATGCTGCGCGTCGAGGCCGAGCGCCTGGCGTGGCTGGCGCAATCGCGCCCCGACGTGGCCGTGCGCGAAATCGAGGACTTGCTGCCCCTGTGCAATACGCATCTCTGGGCTGCGATGGGTGTATTGCCGGCCCGGCTGCGCGCGGTCACGCTGGCCCATGCGATGGGCGCCGCCCGTGCGCAACTGGCGCTGGCCTTGCGCCCCGAGGCGGCGCAGGTCAGGCGCGGTCCCTTGCGCTGGCTGCGAGCTGTGCGGCCGGCGGCGCGCCTGGAGGCACTTGCCATCGCGCGCGAGATCGCCGCCGGGCCGCTCTATTGCCCGATGTGCGTGCGCGCGGAAGTCGCCGAGCGGCGGAGCCTGGGGCTGGTGCTGACGCTGGCCGAAACGACCGCGTTCCGTCGCCAGTATGAGGCGGGCACGGGCCTTTGCATGCGACATCTGGCTGCGGCACAGAGACAGACTGGCGCCGCCGAGGCGGTCCAGTTCCTGCTGTCCACGCAGCATGCGAAGCTGCGCCTGCTGGATTGGGAGCTGCAGGAAGCGCTGCGCAAGCAGATCTGGACGTCCCGGTGCGAACACCGAGGCAGTGAAGGCGAGGCATGGATGCGCGCCTTGATGGTCTTCGCCGGCGTAGTGTCGCTTGACCTGAGTGCCTCGGCGGAGCGTCTGGCACCGAACACCATTGATCTGGAGGGCACAGCGACATGAAACTGCCTGTAACGCATCCATCGCGGGGGCCAGCCAGCGTCCTGTCCACGGATCATCAACGCATCTTGCATTCGCAGTTCTGTCATCTCGACGAGCGGCTGGCGGAACTGGAACAGGTACTGGTGGCCTCGACAACGGTCGACCCTGTCGACACGGCGGGCATCCGCAGGGAGCCGAGCGACGCGACCCATGATCGCATCACGCGCCTGCGCGCTGCCCTGGCCGACTTTGCGCGCAACTGGCAGATCGACATGACCCGATTCCAGGCCACGCCATCGCAACTGGCGCTCGTGCATCTGGCCTTCCTCCTGGTCGATCTCGACGAGCTCTCCCCGGCCGCACTGCGTGGCTACGGTCCGATCGATGCCACATTTGTCGATGACTACAAGGGGCTGCTCGCCGAGCTCCATCACGGGCTGGAGCGGCTCAAGCGCGATGTGTGCGGGACCGACGCCGCCGGGAATTTGGACTAGACCATGATCAAGTTGCCGCAGACGTACCTCGACCAAGCCCGGTCGATCTTCGCTGACATCGATGCGCTGCTGGGACAGGCGCGCCATGTGTTGGATCCGGTGGAGACGGCGTCGCCGTTCCGCGGCGATCGCCCCGAGGTGCCGCCGGTGACATATCAGGTGTTGCGCGATCGTGCCCTGCAATTGCGTGAGACCATGGCACAGATGCTGCGCGTCAGCGGAACGCCGGTGCAGTGCTTCCATGCGAGTCACGTGGAGGCCAGCCGCCTGTTGATTGAGCACGCGATCGCGCGCGCGGAAGGGTTGTCGCCCGACAGTTGCGATCTGAGCGAGAAGCTGTCGGAGCCGGCTCAGCAGGATGCCCGCCGGTGGGCATCCGTCATCCTGGGGGCGCTACGTGACATGGCCGCGCAGTTGGACCGACCCCAGCCAGCCGACCGCGTCACCGCCCAAGAGGGAGCCTGCCAGGTAGTTGGCGCCGAGGATGCCGGCCATGTGGCTGCCTGCCTGCAGGACATTGCCCAACGGCATCGCCTTGCGCACGTGCAACGTCAGTTGGCGTTGCTGGCCAGGCGGCGCCGTACGGGCGAGTTGCGCGTTGCGGTCGTCGGCCGGTGCAGCGTCGGCAAGTCATCGCTGATCAATCATCTGCTCGCGCAGCCCATTCTCCCGGTCGGCCCGTTGCCGACCACGTGCATTCCCGTCTATCTTCGCTACGGTCCGCGCACCCGCGGCGAGGTCAGCTTTGCCGAGGCGGCGGGCGAACAGCTCGAGCCGGAGCGCCTGGCGGAATTTGCCAGCGCACGCGCCAATGCCGGCAACCGGCGCCATGTGCTGTCCGTAACGATGGAGGTGAATAGCCCGGCGCTGGAGCGGGATGTCACCTGGATCGACATGCCGCCGCTGGCCGATGACCCTGCCGCCTTGGCGAGCTTCGACTTTCTGGAGGAATTACTGGCCTGCCAGGTAGCCGTGCTGGCCGCCAGCGCGATTGTGCCGGTCTGGGAGGTCGAGGCCCAGTTGATCGAGCGCCTGTGCCAGGCTGGGGTCCGCGTCCTGGTCGTGCTGACCAAGGCGGACCTGCTGGACCATGACCGCACGCTGGTCCACGAGCATTGCCTTACGACCCTTTGGGAGTCTACCGGTGTGCGTGCGCCGGTCGGTCTGGTCAGTGTGAAAGGCAGAGCGTCCGCGTGGTGCGACGCATGGCGGGACACGGTGCTGCGCCAGGCCATCGAAGCGGCCAGAGCTGGCAAACGGGAGGCGGACGCGTCGGCGTTGCTGGCGTTGCGCATGGCGACCCGGGCGGAACTGGAGCGGCGCGCGAGAGTCCTCCAATGCCTGCATGAGGCGCCGGCGTCGGTAGCAAACGCGGCGGCGGCCGAGCTGATTGAGCAGGCGCAACAACGCGCGCCGGAGGTGGAGAGGCTCACGGACGAACTCATTCGGCAAACCGTTCGGAGCACCGCACATAATGCCGCGGGGCTCGGTGCGGCAGGCGGCAGCGACCTGTTGGATCTCTCCGACATGCTCAGCAGCACGGCCAACGCACTCATTTCGTCCGAGGCGGCGCACCAATGGAAAGGCCTGCTGGTCCTGCGGGCGCACATCAGTCTGCTGCTGGCCAGGAGTGCGGAGGACGCCTGGCGCTGGCCGCAGGACCCGGAAAGCCTGCCGGTTCCAATAATGGCCCATCGCTTTGACTGCCGCGGCACGCTCCCCGCGACCGTCCTGCCTCGCCCGGCAATGGCGGACCTCGGTCGCTGGCTGGCGGACCATGCGATTGCCAAGCGGCTGTTCGCGCATGGGGCGATCGATAGTCTGCGCGACCAGCTCCTGGACTATCTGACGCAACTGGACACCTGGCGCTCGCGGTATCTGGATGCCCTGTCGATGGCGCTCCATCCGGGGCGAGATGCCTTGCCGTATGGGCAGGTGCAATACCGGCAGGCACTAGCGGCGCAATTGGCCGAGGATCTCCGCCTGCTCGGTCCCTCGCTTGAAGCCCGGGATGCGTAGCAGCTGGTCGTTCGACGCCACCCAAATTCAGCTTCCGACGATCCAGTGGGAACCGCACCGGCCTAGCGCCAAAGCCAGAAAAGACGCAGACGTTCGATGAGACCGCGCCACCGCAGGCGCCGGGCGCGGCTGGCCTCCGGCCGCACGTCAGCCGAGCCGACCGGACTGGCCGGCGGTGTTGGCGGCGCCGGTGGCGTGCTGAGGATCGCGCGGTACCGGCGTCGGGCACCGGCCAGCCCGGGAATCGACGCCTCGTTGGCAGGATCGGGATCGCCGCGCGGGAACCAATAGTTGCAAAAGCAGAAGTCCCGCCAGTTCCGAGACGCCAGGGCGTGGACCTTGCTCGAGTAGGCGCGGCAGACAAAGATCGGCTCGCCGTCCAGGCGCAAGGGCAGCAGGTAGAGACAGGCTTTGGGGTGCTGCAGCGCTTCGGGTATCGTGCAACGCAGGCAGTCGTCCGCGCAGATTGGTGCGCGCTCCTCGGCTTCGCATTGCATACCGTCTGGCCCGATGAGCCGGTAGGGGCAGGCGGGCAAGTTCGCCGAGTCAGAATCCCGCCGTCGGGTGACCCACGTGATCGGGCGGGTGATGGCGGCGCTCTGGTAACGGGCGACCGCCTCCAGGGTAGCGCGCGATGGCATGCTCAGCCTCCAGTTCCCCGATGCCGGGGGAGAAAGCAGGCATCATCAGCAACGATCGCGTAATTCGAGGATGCCATCTCGCATGCGTTTTCGGTCATTATAGAAGGGGATCCAAAGAGAGGCGCCCGCCCGCTCCCCAGACCGGTTCGGGGGCGGCGCGCGGCGGAACAACAGGGTGACGCTGCATGCAGCGACGGCGCGAAGCCCGTAGCGGGAGAACAAGAAGATGCTGTCATTTGCCATGGCAGTGGGCGTCGGTGGCGCCACCGGCTCGCTGCTGCGTTGGGTGGTGGGGTTGCTGCTCAATCCCCTTTGGTCGGCCATTCCATTGGGGACGGTCTTTGCCAATGTCTCGGGGTGCTTTTGCATTGGGTTGGCCAGCGCTTTCTTCTCGGCGCATGCGGCGCTGGCACCGGAATGGCGGCTTGGCATCATCACCGGGGTGCTTGGCGGTTTCACCACGTTTTCGACCTTCACCCTGGAGCTGCTGACCATGTTGCAGGAGGGGCGCGCCCTGACCGGCTTGCTCGCGCTTGGACTACATCTTGGCTGCGGACTGCTGCTTGCGGCGCTGGGGATGGCAGTGGGGCTGCGCGTTTGGGCGAATTAGGAGGAATCATGGAGAGCGGATATCAGGTCACTTTCTATACGCAGCAATCGCACAAGCACAATGACAAGGGCGTCGCCGAATGGCTGATGGAAACGCTGGAGGCAATGGGCGTGCGCGGCGCGACCAAGATGATTTGCCAGGAGGGGGTCGGTCATCACCATCATTTTCATACCTACCACTTCTTCTCGCCCGTCGACCAACCGGTCGAGGTTGCCGTCGTGCTTAGCGAGGCCGACTGTGCGCGTGTCTTCGCGCGCCTGGACAATGAGGAGGGCCTGTCGCTCTTCTACGCCAGAACGGCAGTCGAGTTCGGTGCTGCCGGAGGGGGTACGACCGAGCCCTGATGCACTGCCCCACGTCATCGCGGCGCGCTGCTTGCACAGCGATGTATCGGCTCCTATACTCAGCATCAGGAGATGACATCCTCCTTGAACCGCCGCTAGGCTGATGATGTCTGCCTCGCCCGATTCCCGGGCATGCAGACGGATTTGGCCCCCTTCAGGCCGGTGCATGCCCTTCTTGTGCCAGAAAAGGACGTGCATCATGGCCCATCCGCTACCTTTCCTCTTCGCCTGTTACACGCTGTTCGCCAGCGCGCTCCTGATCTTGCCGGGCCATCGCCAGAGATGTTCCCTCCGGCTGCCGCGCCACGGGTGAATCATGGGCGAGATCTGGCCCATTGCCGCGCTCTGGCTGGGGTTGGCCTTGCTGGCCACCCTGATATCGATCTGGCTGCGGATCGCCACGGCGCTTTCCGAGATCGTCGTGGGCACCGTCGCCCAGCTCATCATTGGCGCACTGATCGGGCGTAGCCTGTTGCAAACCGACACGACGTGGATCCAGTTTCTGTCGGGCACGGGCGCCGTGATCCTGACCTTCCTGGCTGGGGCGGAGCTCGATCCCGCGGTCTTTCGCCTGCGCTGGCGCGAAGCCTCCGGCGTAGGGCTGATCGGCTTCCTGATTCCCTTCCTGGGATGCTTCGTTGCCGCGAAATTCCTTCTCGGCTGGTCCACACCGGCCAGCTGGTTGGCGGGCATTGCGTTGTCCACCACCTCTGTCGCGGTAGTCTATGCCGTCATGCTCGAATTCGGCCTGAACAAGACTGACTACGGCAAGACGCTGCTGGCCGCCTGCTTCGTCAATGACCTGGGCACCGTGCTGGCGTTGGGCTTCATCTTCTCGCCCTTTACCTGGCGCACGGCCGTATTCTTCGGCGGAGGGGTCATTGCCTTTCTTGTGTTGCCCTGGCTCACGCCGCGCTTCTTTCGCTGGTACGGTGGCCGGCCCTCTGAGCTCGAAGCCAAGTACTTGCTGCTCGTCTTGTTTGGCCTGGGCGCTCTGGCGACCTGGGCGGGCAGCGAGGCAGTGCTGCCCGCCTACCTGGTTGGCATGGTGCTGGCCGGCACCGTTGGCAAGGATCATGCCCTGGTCCGGCGGCTGCGCACGCTGACCTTCGGCTTGCTCACGCCGTTTTACTTTATCCGCGCCGGCTCCTTTGTGTCCGTTGGGGCGCTGGCCACCGCCCCAACGGCCTTTCTCATTCTGCTCGGCGCCAAGGTCGCCATGAAGTTCATCGGCGTGTATCCGGCGACCCGCTTCTACGGCTCCCGTCAGCGCGAGGCCTTGTACACGACGCTGTTGATGTCCACCGGCTTGACCTTCGGCAGCATCTCAGCCTTGTTCGGCCTCACCCATGGCGTCATCGACCAGGCCGAATACTCCTACCTGGTCGCCACCGTGATCGGCAGTGCGATCGTGCCGACACTGATCGCTAATGCGTTCTTCCTGCCTCACCACTTGATCCACAAGACAGAGCCATCCGCCCCGCAAGCCGAGGTCGAGGCCTCTGCGAGCGAATGACGGAGGTTGTCATGTTCTCCCGCATCCTGGTTCCCTATGACGTGTCACCGCCGGCAGAGAAAGCGTTCGAGATGGCGCTCAAGCTGCTGGCGGGCCAGCACGGTGTCCTGCACGTGCTGTCGGTGGCGCGGCCCCCGGAAATTGCGGAGGACGTCGGCACCGAGGCCGAACTGGAGCATGCCCGCGCGTATTATTCCGGGCATTTTTCCACGCTGGCCCGACGGGGCAAGGCACAGGGCATCAGTCCCGACTTTCATGTGCGCGTGGGTCATCCGAGTGAGCAGATCGTTGACTTCGCCGACGAAATGAACGCCGAACTCATCGTGATGGGACATCGTGGGCGCAATCCGATTGCGCGCTGGCTGGTGGGGTCAGTCGCCCGGGCCGTGATTGACCACGCGAACTGCCCGGTGCTCGTGGTGAGGTGAGCGATCTGATGCATCGCGTGGAACGTGGAGACGAACATGATTGAGACGGACATTCCGGGCTTCGGCTTATTGACCGTTTCGACGTTGGCGCTGGACTTCAATGGCACCCTGGCCGTGGACGGCCGGTTGATACCTGGTGTCGGCGAGCGGATCGAAAAGCTCGCCGCTAGCCTGCGGATCCACGTGATCACCGGGGATACCTATGGCAGCGCCCAGCGCGAACTGAGCGCGCTTGCGTGCCAGATCGAGACCTTGCCGCGCGCGGGGCAGGTCGAGGCTAAACGGGCGTTTCTGACCTCGTTGCCGCACGATGCGGTGGTGGCCATTGGCAACGGCAGGAACGATCTCTATATGCTTCGCGCGGCACGACTGTCCATCGCGGTGCTGGGCAGCGAGGGCATGGCCGGCGAGCTCTTCAGCGCGGCTGACATCGTGGTGCCCCATATCCATACCGCCCTGGATCTGCTCCTGTTCCCGGAGCGCCTGCTCGCGACTTTGCGTGCCTGACCATCATGAGCAAAGCCCAGACCGCCCCGGTTAGAACCATCACGCCGCCCCTGTCGACCGGGGAGGTCAACTTCTTGTGGTGGTTCATCCAGGGCAGCCTGATGAACGCCCCCGTGCGCGAGGATCTGCGGCGCGGCTGGGGACCTTGCGAACGCCACACGCTGGCCGTGCTGATCGTTGAGAATGCGCTGCGTCCGCACTACCTGCACGGTCCGGTCATTCTGTTTCACGACCTGCTGAAGCGTGCCGTGGCGGCCTATGCGTATGCGTGGCCGTTGCATGACCTGCGCACCCGTCACGCGCTGACGCCAACGCGCCCTTGCCACTTCTGCGCGATGGGACTCGATGCTTCGACCACCGGCGATCTCCCGCACGAGCGCTACTTGTGCGCGAGTGATGAAACCAACCTGCGTGCCTTCATGGCCACGACCTATAACGGTTGGCGATCTTGGGTGTGCCCGACCTGCACTGGCGCCCCAGGTGGCGTGCTGTGCCGGCGGCATATCCTGGAAGCCCAAGAAGCGTGGGAGCACAGAGCCTTCGAGGACGAGAAGGCGAAGATCGGCAGGCTAGCCGATCGCTTGGGCCGCTACGAGCGCGCCTTTGCGGTGGACTATCAGGGGACCGACACCCTCGAGGATCGCGCCGCCTTGGTCGCGGCGGCGGGTTGGGTGGCTGGCTGGGGCCAGCTCTGGGACTTTTGGACTGCCGGCGCGTCGCGCGAACGGGCCAGGCAGTCCGGAGGGAACAGCCGATGCACCGAGGCGGAGGCGCCCCCGCACTAAGCGTCGCGGCGGGCATGAGACGGAAATGAGAGCCAGTACCTCACTCGCGCGAGCATCGGCGCCGCCCAGGCGCTCGGCGATGCGTTTCGTGCTGCTGGTGGGCGTCCTGAGCTTCTTCGCCGACTTTACCTATGAAGGCGCGCGCAGCGTTACCGGCCCTTACCTGGCCTCGCTCGGCGTTGGCGCCGCCGTGCTCGGTGTTGTCGTGGGCTTCGGGGAACTGTTGGGCTACGGCTTGCGTGTCGTCTCGGGCCGCTTTGCCGATGCCACCGGCCTGCTGTGGCCCACCACCATCGCTGGCTACCTGATCCAGATGCTGGCCGTACCCCTACTGGCCTTGACCCATGACTGGCGCTCCGCCGCCTGTCTGATTGTCCTCGAACGCGTGGGCAAAGCCATCCGCAACCCGCCGCGTGACGTCATGCTTTCTCATGCGGGCGAGCAGCTGGGAGGCTATGGCTGGGCCTTCGGCATCCACGAGGCGCTCGATCAGTTCGGGGCCATGTTTGGCCCGCTGGTGGTGGCGGTGGTCCTGGCAACGCGCAATGATTACCGGTTGGCGTTCGCCGTGCTCGCGATCCCGGCGGCAATCAATCTGATGTGCGTGATGCTGGCACGCCTGACCTATCCCAAGCCGGAGGACCTTGCGCCGCCGCACGACGTCAACGGATCGCTGACCGCGCTGCCGCCGGCATTCTGGCTTTACCTTGGCGCGGCAGGCCTGGTCGCCGCCGGCTTCGCGGACTACCCGCTGATTGCCTTCCACTTCGCCAGCTCAGGCTTGCTCTCAGCACATTGGGTGCCGCTGTTGTATGTGATCGCCATGGCCAGCAGCGGTGGCGCCTCACTGCTCTTTGGCCGTCTCTTCGACCGGTACGGCTTTCGCGTGATCGTCTGGCTGGCAGCCTTTACCTGGCTGTATGCGCCGCTGGTCTGGTTCGGCGGTTTCGGCTCGGCCGTACTGGGGGCGGTGATCTGGGGCATCGGCATGGGCGTGCATGAGTCGGTGATTCCGGCGGCTGTCGCGCCGCTGGTGGACCGACGACGCCGTGCCTCCGCATTCGGGCTCTTTACTGCCGGCTACGGCATCTGCTGGTTCCTCGGCAGCGCGATCATTGGCTGGGCCTATGAGCAGCATGTGGGCTGGGCCGTAGGATTTTGCGTCGTGACCCAGGTAATTGCGATTCCGGCCTTTGTCGCGGCGGGCCGGCATATGCGCCAGCCGCCCGCTGCAACCTTCCCAGGTGACGTACACTGAATCAGGCGAGGCCGCGTCGCTTTGATGCGCTGCAAACGTATGGGGAGAGGGACATGCGTGGCTATCAAGTCACCCTGTACACGGTCGAAAACCGTCGCTACCACGGCAAGCAATTATCGCACTGGCTGCTGCAGGTCATGCGGGATCTCAACTTCCGTGGAGCGACGCATCTGGTGGCGGCCGAAGGCATCGGGCACGATCACCGCTTCCATAGCTGGCACTTCGTCGAACTGGCCGACCGTCCGGAGGAGATCACCATGATCGCAACGGAGGCGGAAGTGCAGACGTTATTTGATCGGCTGGCCGCCGAGAACGTGAAGGTGTTTTACGCCAAGTTTCCGGTGGAATTCGGTTTTCTTGGCAAGGCGGCACCCAAGGAGGGTCCGGCACCGGCTTGACACGCCTGAGGCGGAGCTTCCCCTTGGATCGCCCTAGGCCAACTTCATTTGCGCATATGTCTATTTGGCACGTCGTCACCAACTTTGGTGACCCTTTTCTGACTTTGCCTTTGGCCGCTGCAATACTGGTGTGGCTGATGATGGCAGGACACGAACAGTTGGCCATCGCCTGGTTTGTCTTCTTCTCACTGGCAGCAGGACTCGTAGGCGCAACAAAATTTGCCTATGCCGGCTGGGGCTTGCAGATCCCGGAGGTGGGTTTCACGGTGATCAGCGGCCATACCATGCTCTCTGGCGCTGTATATCCGCTTGCTTTCTTCCTGTCCCTAAGTCGTTCAGGGTCACGCGCCTCGATGTGGGCGGCGCTAGGTGGGTTTCTGTTTGCGGCCCTGATCGGCCTATCGCGAGTCCCAACAGGTGCGCACACCCCATCCGAGGTCATCGCTGGGTGGATGCTTGGTTCCGCAGTCAGCGCTGTGTTGCTTATCCTCCTTGAACGCCGCGAGCCACGCCAAACGTCTGTGAGATTCGCCGCAGCGGCAGTGGCCATCGTGTGCGTTTGCTATGGGCACCTTGCACCCATCCAAGATTGGATCGCAAGTGCGGCTCCTGAGCTCGCCCGGGCAATTGGGAGTGCGCGATCATGGCGTTAGGAACTGATCAAAATCGATACCGACTGAAGCGCAGCATCTTGCGCGAAGCCTTGCTTAGTCGAGCTACGGCCGGCGCTGTGCATCACAGGCGCGAGTCGCAATGCCTTTGTTGCCATCCTGCGACATGAGGCCTATAAGTAGGGAAACCCTTTCCGGTGCCTGCATGAACACGCACAGCGAGACCGGCTCTGCGGCCCACCGATTCAGCGTCGTCCCGCGCGTTTGTCCGCAACATCAGAGCGGCCCGCGGTCAAGCCGGGCGCCGGTGGACTGACGGGCCTTAGTCATGGACTTCGCAACCGGAACGACGGTAACGCCCCTTGCTACTTGTGGCTGCTGGGTCTGCGGGGCGAGGAGCCATAGTGATCGCGACTATATTCTTCGTGCCTTTGGCGGACCCAATCATTTTGCGGCGACTTGCGAAGCAGTGACGGATGCACTTGGCTTCTGTTCTCGACATGGGTCCTTCCTGGCGACACAGGCGCAGTTGTCGCTCGAGGTAACGAAGGTCTTTCGGGAGGTGATTCTCCGTGTTCTCCCGTTGCTCGCCGAGGATCAGTTCCAGCAGGAACCCTTCCAGCGGATTTTTTTCTCTGCCACCGAGTCTTGTCCGGCCTGCTGGTTCGAGGAGCGCCGAGTGGCGCGGCGTGTAGGCCAAGTCAGCCGATTGTTGGGCAGTGGAATGTCTTCGGATGAATTCACTTACTGGAGCGATCTCTGCGTAGTGCATACCCTGGCGGCCACGCGAGAGCTAAAGCCAGAGGCCCGCATGGCAGCGCTCGTGCACTATGGCGCGACCTTGGATGCCAGCGCGATATGGCTGGACGAGCAGCTCCATAACGCAGTGAGTGCCGACGTGGCTTCGGTGAGCAGTCGAAGTGCTTGTCTGCAGCATGCGTTCAAGCTAGTCGCTGGCGAGCAATGGCTCGGAACCTCCACGTCAAACAACGCTGAAGGAGCTACGGCCGAATCTGATGGTAGTCTCACTCACACATTTGGGCATCCCGATTTTTGCCCGCTTTGCAACGAGCATTACTGGGCACGACGCCGCTGGATCCGCGCCGTGGGGCTTGCCGCCAGGTATCGTGAGGAGGAATGGCTGCTTTTTCCGACCTGTCCCGCACATATCCAAGTCATTGCGGAACTCGGCGATCGGGGCATAACGGAAGCAGTCATCCAGCACGCGCTTAACGTCGCGCGTCAAGCCCTAAGACATGAGATTCAGACCATTGAGAGCGCGACCACCGCCCTCCCGGAAGCGATAAGGAAACGTCGACCGCGCAAGCAGTGGAGCGCCAAGCCGGCGAAAACGAGGCGCATCCGGGCGGAGAGATCGATGCGTTGCCCGGGCTGCGAGCGTCTCGCAATCGCTCAAGACCGTTCGATCGGCGCATTGTTGAACCTGCTTCGAGAAAAGCGCCACCGCGATGCGCTTGCGCGCGGTCATGGCCTCTGCATGAAGCATTTCGCGCTCGCCTACGTGATGGCACCAAGATCGGTTCGAGCCATGCTTGCGGAGGTACAGCGACACAAGCTGATTGCGCTCGAGGTGGCGCTCGGACAATGGCTCAACGTCGCCGCCACTACTCGCGACACCGACTCCCTGGCATGTCCCGATGGCCCTTGGAGGTCCGCACTGCGGCGGTTCTGTGGATCCAGTCCAGACGATTTCATTTCTACCCCTTATTCATGATGAAGGTGCAACCTCAGTTCTGCTCGGCTGGCTTCGTTCCGAGTCCCCTGAAGGCCGAATTTTGCCAAGCTTGCGGAAAAACCTCGGCGCTGCTGACTACGCTGACTATCGATCGAGACAAGCTGTTGCACGCCTTGCCTCACCCCTGTCTGAGATTGAATGTGGGCAACTTTTTTGCTCGGGTTACGCGCATAGGCTGAGACTGCACAGGCCTTGGTTGACCGCGAGCATTGCCACTCGTCAGACGTGATAGAAGGGCTGGAGCTGGTTTGCAGCCTGAGGCGCGTCGAAGCCCAGCAGATAGTCTGAGACAGATCTCCGAGCGGCACCCCAGACGCGCGATCGCTAGCGTGACAGCATGGGCCATTCTTCTGCCGAGAAAGCGGTAAGGGTACCCGGCAGGCCAACGCGCAAGAACAGGGATAGCCGAGGGCATCGACAACGAGAGCCGGATTCGACTCAATCAGGCGTAGGACTACCTGCGGGAGGCGGGGGAGAAAGAGCCAAATTGATGCACGCCGCGCCCTGCTGCAGTACCGTTGCGGGCCCAGTGAGCCAGTGGGAAAAGGGCAAAGGTATATGAAGCTCGGGGTAAGCCAGGAACGGCCGCAACCTTACCTGCCGAGAAGTTTGTCGAGCGCGCTCCCGCTTGACAGTCCTGCGACGCGAAGGTTCCCAGCGGGGTGGCCGGATCCTATACTTGTGATTAATAGGACGGAGTGCAGAGACACCAGGGAACTCGATGACGATTGCCGGTGGCCGTCGCCTGAAACCGCGCTGCGCGATGTTCTGATGTCCCCTTAATTCGCTGGTGCTGGACGGTGCCGCAACTAGGGCCCCCACACCGGGCAGACCAGGACATTAACCATGTTCAAACATCTTCTACTGCCAATCGACGGGACAGCTTTGTCGGAATCCGCCTTCCGGAAGGCCATCGCGCTTGCTCGGGAAATGAATGCAAGAGTCACGGCACTGCGTGTTATCCCTGACTACCATCACCTGACCATGGAGACCGAAACGCTGGCGGGCGCTCGCGAACAGTATGCGCGGGAGGCCCGTCAGAGCGTCGAGCGCTATCTCACCGCCATTGCGCAAGACGCGGCGGTGGCTGGCGTGACATGTGAGACGGCTTATGAGATCAGCGATCATCCGTACGAGGAGATCATTAAAGCCGCAACGTACCGCGAGTGTGACCTCATTGTGATGGCCTCCCACGGCAGGCGCGGTATACAAGGCATTCTGATTGGTAGCGAGACGCAGAAAGTCCTCACTCACAGCAAGATTCCTGTGCTGGTGTACCGATAGCCCGCGCCGCAGATGGGTGCCACCGGCACGGCGCTCATTGGCTTACCATTATGCCGCTCGATCGGATGCCAGCCGATCACGGGCAAACGGCGGTGGACTCGCGAGGAAGAGCTCCCATGCGTGATGGACTGTCTGTCGCCGTTCCTTGCTTTGGCTCGAAAGGTATTGCCTAAGTGCCTTGGCCGCGGCCACCAATTCTGGATGCTTCCGTGCGAGCTCTTCGAGCAACACCCTGGCAACGGCGGCATCATTATCGTGCCCCTGCGCGTCTTGGAGCGCGCTTAGCCCTTTTACATAAGCCTTCCCAAGCTCGGTAGGTAACAGCGCTTCGAGGAACTCCGTCGCATAGCGGAGTTTCTTTGCCGCGATACGAATACGATGGCGCTCTCGCGGCGTTCCACCCTGCATTCGCCGGCCGCACTTCAGCAGCTTTCTGTGCCGGCGACCCAAGAGCTTCGTCGCCTGTTGTATGAGCGGCTCAGATAGCCTCCCTCTGTCGGGTGTTTTCAGCCGTTCCCGCCAGCGTCCACTTTCCACCCACGCGGCAAGCGTAAGCGTGAACCGGGCATACCGTGCGGAGGCGATCGCTTTCGCGGCAACCTTGCGCTTCTCGCTCGCCATCGTCACGGCAATCTGCAGCAACTGCGCCACTGCGCTCGAAGCCAGGGCGGCAATTGCCAGGCTGGGAAGCGTGTCAAGCGCGAATACCTCCCAGTCCCGTGCATCGGCTACCTTCCTGCACAACCACGCAAAGTCGTCGGCAAGACCGCGCGGCAAAGGCGCAATGTGCTTGAACAGCTGCAGAGCCGAACGCATCCGGCGCAGGCCTACCCGCAGCTGATGCACGCTCTCCGGATCGGCCCCGTGCATGACCCCATCCTCGTTTGCCGCGATCTGCTCCACACAGCTAGTGACTATGGACTGGAATCCATTCTCCACTGATATGTCTCGATCAAGCACAATTCGCTTTGCCCTCGTGGCGGCCATCGTTTGCGGGTTGCACAATCGGTAGCCTCTTTCGGCCTTGCTATACCTTCCGATCCTCAATGGGATGGATTTCTGAAGTTCGAGTGCAAAGTCAAACAGGGCGGAAGGACGGCCAGACTGAAGCTCGAGCTCGATTTCGCAAATTGGTTCCCGCATCGGCTCGCGAACAATCTCACCAAGATCTAGCGCCAGTTCCACATGCGCGCCGCACGGTAACTGGAGTTGCCATGTTGTCCGTTCGACTTCGACCACGAAGACGGGCGCCAGACTGTCCGAGAGCTGGGGTGAGGCCAGGATCGTCGCCCATTGTGTGCCCCCGATCAGCTTCCGCAACCGCGCAAAGTCTGGCTTTGGCCCCCGCACGCGGCATTCCCACTCCCCGCGTTGATGGAGGCCCGCCACTGCCATGCTGTTGCCTGCTTTAAGAGTCTGGATCCAAATTCGATTGCCGCGTCGCACGCGAAGCCCAAGATCATACTGTCTGAGCAGGCATTCAGACGTATCGAAATAGATGCTCTTCAGTTGGAGCGTTTTCGGCTCGGCGAGTGCGGCTGCCTTCACCAGGGAATGTCGACGAAGCGCCTGGACGTCGGTTGGATCAAGCAACAGCTTTAGTTCCGATTCCATGATCTTGCAGCAGTGCCGTCCTCGTCAGTTCAATCTAGAACTCCATCGCTCGTGAAGGCGGGGGCACCGCAGTGAGCGGTCTGAACCGTGCATGTGCGAACATGGCTGGAAGGCATCGTTGCGGACGCCGTGGCGACGCCCGTTTCGGATTGATCGGACACCCAGAGCGGTCGAGGCACACCTGGAACTGCCGGCTTCATCAGCGGCAACTCCACCGAAGCACCTTGCGCATGCCGGCGAGCAATGAGAAGGTCCAATTGCTCTTGGCATTAGAATTTGCCTCCCGCCGTTCCCGCCGGCCACTAGCGGGCTCATTTCCTGCCTTGCAAGGGGAGCACCAGCAGTGCCTGCCACCCGCTACACCAGCCCGCCGCGCTCACAAGTGCAGCACGATCCTCCACACGATCGTTACCGCGATGCTCCCAGCTGAACGACTGGTTGTAACAATGAACATGGCGGGCAATCTCCTGGATAAGTTGTCGGTTCGCTGTGAACCCGGTAACGTTCGCCTTCGAGAGGTCCGCACAAAGGTGTTGGCGACATCTTGCAATAGCCGAGCTGCCAGCACAAATACCGCAGACGTGCGGCTGCCAGTACGCGTATGTTTCGCCCATGAAGTCACACCACGGCTGACAATTGCGACCCTGTTCCAAGCGGCTTTCCGGTACGTATCCGTGGGAGGATGAACTCAATCCCATGCCGCAAAGATAGCAAGGTTGATAAGCCCGCAACTGATGGACTAGCCGCCGGCGCGCCATCGGCCCCACGTCGACATTGGCGGACGCGGCCCGTCCCATGAGGTCATCGAACAACACGGCAGGGCCGTGCAGATAATGGCCACGAAAGGCGGCTTCGACAAGAAGCCATCCCGCCATATGGCGGGGGCAGAAGCCCCAGGCGCGTCGCAGCGCCCGCCGGACCTCGGCATCCATAATGCTGCCTTGGATAAACCACCACAGAAAGTTGATCTCGCGGCCGGACAGTCGCAGCTCGGTCGGCTGTGAACAGGAAGAGGGGAGGCAAGCGTCTGGTTCGTGATGCGCTTGCCAATGTGGCACAGGGACCGTGAGAGACACCGTTCCGCCTCGTGAGGAGTCAAGTTTGGAACGGCGAGGAGAACAGAGCGGCTTGGCTGCGTTCTATCTTTGCCTACCGTCCCGGCTGCGGGAATGTATTAGTAGGCATCATTAGCCAAGTCTTGGCGGTTGAAGGGAGGCATGCCATCTCCACACAGGTACTATTTTGGTGGATTGCAGGCCTGACCGCAAGAAGGGTCGGACTAGGACAGATGAGCACAATGCTCGTACGTTTCGTCTTTTTCTAGCGTCTTGGCGAGATAGCACTCAGTTCAGGCGCTACTGCAGTATGCCGGTCCTGGTTTTCGTAGTGTCGCCGCAAGGCGCATCAGTCTAACCGGCGGCAGTGTGTGTGCTGCATGAGACACCGCTGTGCACGCGGGGTGATTCCGGCCTCTCCGGCCGCCACCGGCGTCGGCGCCGCGGGAAGTAGCAGGCGAAAGACGCCGAAACACCTGTGGTGAGGCGCGTCGCACGCGGCGGCCTTCGCACCGCCATGCTGCCGTCAGCGTGCTAGCGGCGTCAGGCTCCGGCGCATTGAGCCACGCATCGCACGCGGTCAGCAGCGCCGGCGGCCGGGTTGGCGTGCAGGTAGCCGGTGTCGTACCAGTAGCGGTAGCATCTCGCCACCACCGCCAGCGCACGCGTGCGGGTGGCCTCGCTGAGGTGACCAACCGGCGGCGGGGCGGCCTCTGTGCCGCGCTCGCCGCGCTTGGCGGTAGGCGAGTGGCGCTGCAAATCGGACAAAGGCCCGAGCTGGCGCACGCTGCACCAGCGCATCAGGCGGCGCAATTCGGCTCCATAGGCGCGCAGCGTATGCGCCGAGCGCCCGGCGCGGTCGCGTCACAGCGGAGCCCTGTGTGTCCAGCCACGAAGGCGATGCGGGCGGCTCCGCGCATCGGCAGCCGCCCGCACGGCCGGCACCTTCGGTGAGGAGGCGCCAGACCGGAAGCGGCGGCGGTGCGTGTGCAGCAGCCGGGTCAGCAACGTCTCCGGGCTGGGCGTCCCGTGCGCAGGGGCCCGCGTTCCCAGTACTCGATTGTCCCATCGTGCGCCAGCAGCAGCTTGAGCACCGCCGGCGGCGCGGCCTTGGCCTCGGCCAGCGACACGCAGCGCCGCCTGACACGCGCCAGCGTCCAGTGCGCGTGGACCGGGTGCCCCAGCGCCACGGACAAGTAGGCGAGCGCCGCCTCAGACCCCGCTTCGGGCTGACCGCGTGTCTGCAAGAGGTATAGCGGTTTGCTTATGGTAACGATCAATTGTTTTGATTATTCGTGATGTTTTGTCTGCCCCACACTGCCGATCAACCTCACGGTTTTGTCAGCGGGTACAACGCCTGCCGAGCGCGCACGCCCTATGACGACGGCGATGAGGCCATTGAAATCGCGAATAGCAATCGGAGACAAGATCATGCGCCGTGCGACATGGATGGCAAGCGCGGGGATCGCGGCCGCGATCCTCGGAACCGCAGCTCGGGCTGCAACACCCACACCGACCACACCTACCACGCTCAAAGCCGTCATCTCGATACCAAACGTGACAACGACCACGGGCTTTTATTTCGATGGTTCCTACGTCGACGTGGCGCGTCGACTTTACTATCTCGGCAACCGATCGACGAAAGGGATCGACTTCATCGATATCGACCATAACAAGGTGGTCGGACAACTTTCGGGAATTTTTGCCGGACAGGTGTTTTCCGGCCAGAAGCTGAACAACAACGCCTCGGGGCCCAATGCCCTGGAGATGGTGGGTTCGAACGAACTCTGGGTTGGTGATGGAGATAGCACGATCAAGGTGATTGACCTGGTTCGGCGCGCGCATATTGCGACCATCCCAACCGGCGGCAAGGCACGCACGGACTTTGTCGTCTATGATCCAGACCATCAAATCGTCCTGGCAACAAACAAGAACGACACCCCACCTTTCGTCAGTTTCATCGATCCGCAAACCAGAAAAATCGTATCGAAACTCGAATTTCAAGCCAAGCAGCTTGATGGCGTTGTCTACGACCCTGCTCAGAAACGCTATCTGATCTCCGTCGGAGCCACCCGCGAGAACCCACATGGAGAGGTTGCCGCGATCGATCCGATCACGAAGACCGTGGTGGCGCATTATCCGACGCCCGAATGTTTTCCGGCCGGTCTGTCACTCGGCCCCTCGGGACATCTTCTCGTCGGCTGTAGCGATGACGCGATTGCCGCCGGGTTTAAGGCCAAGACGATCATCATGGACGCGAACAATGGGACGATTTTGCGCACCATCAACGAAATTGGCGGCTCCAATTATGTAGCCTACAATCCGGGCAATCGGCGGTTTTATTTAGGTGCGCGGGACATGACCGAGGACGGTACGAAGGACACCAAAAAGACACCGATGCTCGGCATTATCGATGCTGTGTCGATGAGTTTCATCGAAAACGTTCCAGCAGGAGCCAATTGCAAGGCCGTGGTGGTGGATCCCAAGACCAATCATATCTTCATGCCGCTAACGTCCTCGCCAAGCGGGCCGGGCATCGGCGTTTTTAGCAACTGACCGGGCAATTCGCTGCCGCCGCGATCCCTTCGTGGCGGCAGCGTCTGGGCTTTGTTCGAATGCCCCAAGCGCGCACCGGCCGTTGGCGTGCCCCAGACTGTTCGCAGCATTTGTTGGGTAGGTGGGCGCCCGCCCCGGCTTGGCGCGCAACGGCTGATGTCAGGCGGCATTGCGGGCGGCAACCTTGGTGGCCGATGACCGCGATTCACGAGACAGCCTATCCGCGTATTAAGCCCGAGTTTCTCGGTTCGGTTGGCATGATGAACTTTGAGGGTAGGGTGGGTGCCCACATGGGCTCTGTAGCGACCCCGCACACTCGGCCAGCAGACGTTGTTCACATCCATCGGGCACCCGCCGCATCTTACCAGCTCCCGCCGGCGGTCTCAGCCTCACCGAGGCAACAGGGGGCCGCAAAGATCAACCGAGTGGACGATGGGTAGTTCGCCGCCGTTCCGGCAGGTATCGTTCCTGTTCTTGTCGCCGTTCTTCAGGGTCTCGGCGGGGGAGATCGGTGCGGCGATGTTCTGCTTTGAAGGCTGCGTCTTCACGGCGGCTTTGTTGCTTTCAACTTGGCGGTGCTGCGACCAGGCGGCGGGTAATATCAGATATGAAACATTCTGAATTGATTTTATCCCTGTGGGAAAAATTCTTCAGATCATAAATCTTCGGATTTATATAACATGGGGTCAATGTAAGGAGGTGCGGAACTATGACGCTTCCTTAGGGAAGGAGTAAAAAAATGTCCAATGCAATCATTGGCCCGCGATGCAACCGGCGAGTCTCCTGTTCCGTCAGCCCCTCCAATGATCAGAGTGAGTCCGCGCTTGCAATCAACCCGAAAGATCCATACCACATGGTTGGGGCATCGAAGAAATTCACGAACCCGCAAACGTATGCCTTTTCGCTGATCGCGTACGTAAGCCGCGATGGAGGCCAGTCCTGGGAGGAATCCAATCCTCTGGGGCTACTCTACGACTGGGTGGGGTTTCGGATCCGGCGCTGGCCTGGGACGACCTCGGCAACGTCTATCTGTTCGCGTTGCCATTCGGCCCCCTCTCTGACTACGATTTGCGCGGTATGGTGGTCTACAAATCTACTGACGGCGGGAAGTCATGGAGTGCCCCAAACCATATTCATGATGTTCACGGCGACGACAAGCAGTGGGCCGTGGGCGACACCAACCCGACCAGCCCGTATTACGGTCGGGTTTATGCCTGTTGGGATTCCGGTGGGATTGGCACATCGCAACTCTGCTTCGCCAGAACGAAAGCTCATGGTGCGAGCTGGGTGAGCATCAGTGTGGGAGGCGACCAGCCAGCGGGGACTCCGATCCCGGGTATCAACGACTCGGGATCGCCGGAGATAAACGTCGCGCGCGACGGCACAGTGTTTATTGTCTGGACGAATGGAGGAGATGCGATCAAGTTCGTCAAGTCCACGGACGGCGGCGACACTTTCTCCGCGGTGAAAACGGTGGCGTCGGGCATCACCCCAATTCCAGGCAAGCTGGGCGGCGGCAAGTTTCGCACGTTTACGCTGCCGACTGCGTGCGCCGGCACAGGCAACCACATCGTCGCGGCCTGGGCTGACTACCGCGAGGGGGTGTCGCGGATCTACTACCGCCGGTCCAACAACCTCGGCGACAATTGGGTTGGGAGCGCCGCTGGGGATCCCCTCTTTACTGGCGGCAATGTATCAGCCGCGAACCAGCATGAGTTCCATCCCCAACTCATGGCGACACCATCGGGTGCAGTGGGCTGCGCGTTCTATATCTTTGGCCCGAGGGGCGGCGGTGAGTTCGCCCCCGGCTTGATCGATGTGATTCTCGGTGTCTCCACCAATTCTGGCGCTGCCTTCGATAATCGAGGAACAGTTACCGATCAGGCCTGGGATCCGACGGTTGACGAGGTCTGGGCTCATGGAGATATGAACCTGACGTTCATCGGAGACTACTTCGGCCTGGATGCGAGCTCGCTCGGATTCTTCCCGCTGTGGACCGACACGCGGACAGGTGTCCAGGAGATCTTCTGCTCGCGCTTGTCCGTGGATCCCGCAGATGCGTACGTGCGCGACTCCAGCACCGACGTAGGGAACGTCCCTTCCCCGGGAGATCACTGGGAGTATGTCGACCTGATCGTAAGACGGCAGCCCGACGGCGACACAACTTTTGTCAATGAGGATCTGCTTCGCGACGGGATCACCGATCATTATGTCTACGCTCGAGTGACGAACGCTGGCCCAAACAAGGCGCGCAGCGTCAAGTTGGCCGCCACCGTCGCGAACTATCCTTCCCTGGATGCCCTACCCGGGCTCGAGTTCCGCTACCCGCAGGACTGGTACCCAGGCGACTGGAATACTCCGGACCTGCAGAGCAGCCATTACTATGTCGGCACGTCAACCCCGACCGACATCAACGCAGGGAGCACAAAGATCATAGGGCCAGTCGTTTGGCCGGCGGCCCAAATCCCCGACCCAAACGCCTGGCATCACCCCTGTCTACTGGCCGAGATTTTGGCCGACAACAACGACTCCGCCGGCGGGCCTGACAGCATCCCCGTGCCGGCTGAGGGGGACAAGAATGCCTGCAATTATGGAAGCTACTTTTGGGGAAGCAATAACATCACCCAGCGAAACCTGAGTTACGCCCCCCTGACCGCAGACGCGATTAGCGCCATTCGTTTCTCATTCATTGCCGGAAGCGTTTGGAGCAAGGCGCGCTATCTCGAGATCATCGTCGAGAAACCTAAGGAGCTCGTCGAGCTGTCCATGTCCCTTCAGATCGAACCCCTCCACACGAAGAAGGGGCCAGACCGCGAGCCCTGTCCGGAAGGCGCGCTCGTATTCACTGGGCGGTGCCGGGTCACTGTTCGGGCCGGGGATTGCGAGTTGGGGGAGATCGTCACCACACCCGGGACGGAATGGCACTGCCGGAAAGCTACTGAACTCGATTCTGGGCCGCAGCCTGTCGTCTATGGAGGGGACAGCGCCGGAGGATTCTGGCGGCTACTCATGCCGAGGTCGTCGGTTGGCTTCGGAGTCAAGGAAGGCGAGCGCTACCTGTGCACGCTCACATTCAGCGTGCCGCCCTCCATAAAGCTGGCAGCGGCTTCCGTGGTCCGCATCTTCCAGCGCAACGACCGGCGCATCATCACCGGCGGCGTCTCCTTGGGATTCCGCCAGAGGCCCGCGCCTGCCCAAACAGCTTCGCTTTCGGACGAGTGAGGCGGCGAGCCGCGAATGTCTCGCGAGATCAACTGGTCGAGCTTGTTGCCCAGTTGCCGCCGTGCCTGATCGGCATGGACGCCTGCTCGGGCGCGCATCACTGGGCGCGCACGTTCCAGCGGTACGGTCACACTGTGAAGCTGATGGCACCGAAGCTGGTGGCGCCATACGATATGTCCGGCAAGCGCGGCAAGAACGATGCGGCCGATGCCGCGGCCATCTGCGAGGCGGTGACACGACCCAGCATGCGTTTCGTGCCGCTCAAGGGCGAGCACCAGCAGGCGGCTGAATGCGTCTCGCGCATCGCCATGCCGACGGGGGGCCTTCCCGTTTGCACCGGCCACCCAGTCGTTCGGGGGTGTTGGCATGGCAGATCCGGGTGGCGTTGCGGCACCCGCCGTGCGCGTAGTCAGTCGCCGAAATGCGACTTGCCCATTTTTTGGGCAGCACCCCGCCAGCCGCCTCCCACAAGGGACCGCACCACTTTTCCACAGCGTTATCACCACCAGGTGGGGACAAGGCGGCCAGTGGATCGGCGACGCGAGTTAAGGGTACACCGCCCGCACGGCCCAATCCTCCCGGAGCCTGCCACCGAAGCCCACATTTGCTTACAGAACGGCCAAGCGGAAACTGATACGCTGGCGATCCCCGTCGCCCGCGCCAGGCCAGTGGCGGGTCGCGAGCACGCGCCGTTGGTCCCGCCCGCTTGGCAGCGTGGCTCCCCGTTGCGCGCCACGCATAGCCAATCGGGTCCCGGCAAGAGGCATAGAAAGGCCAGCAGGTTCGGGCGCGCCTCAGTGGCAAAGCCGCGTTGCGCGCTACCGCTTGGCGGCGCGCGTAGCCTGCGCGGTCGCTTGCCGGGCCGCGTTCGATGCCGCGGCGGCGGCGATGTCCAAATTGCTCTCAGTGATTTCGATCGCTTGCTTGGCCGTTTGCTGCATCGTGTCGCACAGGCTGGTGGCGGCGCTTACCGCCGATTGCCATGCGGCTATGGCGGCCTCCGAGCCGGCCGGGGCGCTCTTCGTGGCGCTGTCGACGACGTCTTGCATCTTGCGCTTGTTCGCTTCGTACTGCGCTTCAGCAATTCTCGCGAATTCAGCTCGGGTGGCCGAGGTGATCTCAATCAATTGGCGCTGGTACGCCTGCGCCCTCTCGGTCGCCGGCTGCAACAGGCTGGTTTGCAGCGCCAGCAGCTCCTGCATATCCTTGGCGGCGAACGCCTTCTGGATATTGTCCTGGGTTTCCGCCAAGGTCGCCTTCATCGTCTGCAGATTCAGTTCCGCCAGTTTCTGGAGGCCGGCGAGGGTCTTGTTCGTCAGACCGAACAGCAGGTCGAAGTTGGCGGCTTGCAGGGCCGTAAGCTGTTCAGTGGGCAACGTAGGCATGATGGACTCCTGAGGTTGGACCCGGCGGCCGCTGTGGCGGCATGATGCCGCCACAGCGGCGCGACAGGGTTGTGCGCATTGGCCCGGAGCGTCGCCCGCCCGCGACGCGCGGAGGCGCACAGCCTGCTGGCTGGGCTGCGGCCAACGACGTCGGCACAGTTGGGACGGTAATGCGGGGTGGGCAGGGCAGCGCCTTAGCGGAACCGCCCGACGGCCTTCAGAAGGGAATCGCCGCGCTGGGTGAGGCGGGGACACGCTTGGCCGGAAGGCCGGCTTTCCAGTGTGACAAAATGATGCGCGAGCAGCGTGTCAATAGCCACGGGGTCCAGTTCCTCCGGGTTCGGGGCTTCCTTGATCAGAATGAGTGCGGCAATTTCATGAGGACTCAGCACGTGCGTCTCCTGCGTCGTTTTAGTTTGCTGGGAAGCGTCAACGACTGTCGTCGCGCCGGGCGCTTGGTCGATGCGGCGAAGTGCGCTGCCTCTGCAAGGTGCTTGATCACCGGGCGCGTACCGCGCGCGCCGGGAAGATTCACTCAATACCGCCCTATACGAATTATCAAGATGTGACATGAATTTTTTAAGACAGTCGTCGGCAGATCGACGTCCACGCGCGCGTAGCGCCGTGGATTGGCTCGCATGTTCAGACTGTCCTGCGTTGCAGCGCGCCATGCACCGCGCGCTTGAAAATGAGGCATCGTTATCCTATTTTGACGAAATGTTGTCGCCCAGCTAAGTCGCTGCGCCGGCTAGGATAAGCGGGGGGAACGGGGTGGTTGACTCGGCGGTACCGCCGGAGAGGCATCAGAGGCTGATGGCCTGGGGCCTCTCCGGTCGGTGAGTCCTGCCGCTTGCTGCGTATGGCATAGAGATAGCCAAGACGGGGACCGAAGCCATCCTGCAGAGTGGACTAGGCGGCGGCCGACAGCTCGCTCATGAATTGGGCATTTGCCAAGATAAGCAGCTCTACCTCGTCAAGCTCATGACCCTGCACCGATAGGTCGATGACGCGAAGCTGAGGAAAAAGCACCGATGCCATTTGGAGAGAAGTAGCCTTCGTCCCGAATGGGCCAAATCGGAAAGCACACCGGCCAGCGATTTCGGCAAAGTGGCTGGCCCCCGTTGGTAGCGTGTAAATGATGACGAAGTGATTTTCAGGATGCATTGTGGCCTCCAAGCCTGTCCTGTCGCCCTCGAATCCCGTAGCGCATTTCTCCGGGCTTTCTCCGGGCTGCAACAACTAGAGCCACCGTACCCTTCATGTAACCGAACGCGAGAGGGCATTTACACTCTGTTTCCCAAATCAGGGAACTTCCTAGGTGCGGCGCGCTGACAAGTCGGGAGTCGGCGCGGTAGTCTCTTAGACACTGGCCGCACAGAGGCTTGCTTTCCTACTGCCCAAAGACCTTGGATGCAGTGCGGCAGGGTTGTCGCGAAAGCGGTCTCGCCTGGAACGATTCAGATTGCTGACTGCCTGGCAAGGTCGAAGAGACTCAGCTACTGATTGTTGTCGGGTCATTTGCACATGACGGTACAGCGCGATTGCTAGAGGAATCCTGGCACCGCTTACCCCCCCGCGCCCTTGCTGATGTTGCCGAACATGTCATGGAATCCTGAAAGGCAGCCGGCATCGAATCAACCTGCGGATGCGCAGCAGACTGCCGTGGAGCGCGCTGTACGCCTGGCCGGGAATGCACATCTGACAGGTCCCCCGCCGGCGCTTTCACCGAGCTTATCGGCAGCAGGTTCGGACGAAGCCCGCATGCTTCGTTTGACGCCGCGTCAGTATCAAATCCTCCTATTGCTGGCAAAGGGACACCAGTTGAAGGTAATCAGTCGCATGCTCGACATATCCCTTGCTACGGTTAAAAGCCACGCGGGACAGCTCTACCATCGGCTTGGTGCACGCAATGCAATTGAAGCGGTCTACGCCGCGCGCCAACGCGGCGCCAACCTGCATCTGCCGGCGCTGGAAGAGCCTGGTATTGACAGCTGAGGCATTGTTCAGCGACGGTGGTGACCGTCCGGGCGGAAAGTTGAAGACCTGGAGCATCTACAAACTCATTGCGCTGGCCACCTATGGCATGTCGAGCGGATTTCCAGCGTGCCAACGCCTTTCAGCCCGTCATGGCACGATTACTTGGCCCGCTTCGCTCACCATCGAAGACTCGCCGACCGCGTACCTGGCTGACCGCGACCCGACCATGGTCTCATGCGGCGCGGCGCCAGTGGTCTTTCGGGTCATTGCCCCCCGAGGACCCTTGTTCGACGTTTTGTCACGCTATCATGGGGACGGTGACGGCGAAGGCGAGCGCGGCCTCGATGATAGAGCTATGCGCGTAGGCTTAATAGCCATTGCTGGTAGTACTTTTGCTGTTCGACAACCGTCGCCGGGCACATGTCGGGGCCGGTGTTAAAGGTCTCGAGGAGGTCAGCCTCGCTGGTTTTATGCCCCATGACGAGCCGGTGCAAGATCAACCCTTTGCCGACTTGCTCACCGTTGTCGATGTAATAAACATCCAGGCTCGCGCCGTAGCAAAGCGGACTTAACCCCGCCAACGCCATAATGCTGCGGATCTGGCGGAGTGCTTCGAAAAAATCTGGAGCCATCAGGTCAATGACTTGATCACGATAGACCGCCCGCAATCGACAAACTTCGAATTCTTCGCTGGGTTCGAATTGGATCAGTTCGCCCGGCGCACCACCACCGAGTGGAACGATAAAATTGGACATACCACGTGCTCCCAAACAACAGCCGGAAAAGGCTCGTGAGTTCGCGTTGGCCGAGGGTGAGGCGATGGGCAAGACCGCCATTGTCACCCTCACTAAGGGTAGGGCAATGTGCCGCGCACTGGCTCTGTATGCCGACGTGCGCCGCGGCGAATTGAGAAGCGTATCGACGGCGAGAGCGAGGCCGGTATGGCAACGCCCGAGATGCAGTTATCTGGAACGGCGGCCGGCGTAACGAGGCCGTCAACTCGCGCTGTACAGGCCGAATCGCACCCACGCAGGCTAGACGCGCTGAAGGATGCATGCCCGTCGCCGACGCGCGAGACCTATCGGCTAACATGGCGATGGCGTGGACTACCACTCAGATGCAGACGGTACTCGATCGGCGGGTGAACCGACGGCAGCCCATTGCCACCCAGTGGTTCCAGCGAGCATCGCGGCCAAGCGCGCCTTGATTGCTGGATCTCCAGCACGGCTGCACTCAGCAAACTTGCAAAGCTATTGCGATAACTCTTCTTATCGCACTAGATTCATCGATGCACTAAACTGGTAGACATGAAAATGCTGCCAGCCAACCCCCAGACCCATCAGGCGCCGCCTGACTTCCCCGATGCGGCGTCGCTGGCCGCGCTACGCGCCTGGTACGAAGGGCTGTCGGCCCGCGACGCGGTGGTGCGCTACCTGGGCGAGCGCAAGGCCAGCGGCCAGTCCGCGCGCGGCATCCTCGGCCACATCCGGCGTCAGTTGGCCGAGTTCGCGCGCCGCCGGCAGCGCCAGGACGTCGCCGCTTTGTTCGTGCACGGCGCGGCCGAGCGAGTCGGGCGGGCTAAGGCCATCCACCAAGCGATCGACTGGCTGCGCCGCTTGCCCCCGCCGCAGCCGCAGGTCGGCGACGACATCGGCCAGTGGCTGCCGCCTCGTGCCGTGCAGGCGCTGCGCGCGCACGGCATCGAGACGCTGGCGGACCTGACCGTGCGCATTCCGCGCCGGCGTCGCTGGTGGACAGCGGTGCCGGGCCTGGGAGCGGCGAGCGCCCGGCGGATCGAGGCCTTCTTCGCCGAGCACCCGCAACTCACCGAGCGCGCCCGAGCGCTGATCGCCGTGGCGGACCGCGGGGTGATCGTGCCATGGGAGCACCTGCGCCTGCCCCACGAGGTTGATGGTTCGTCCGGGACCTTTCGCGCCCCGCGGCAAACCTGCACCCTCGGCGCGTCGAACGACTACGAGGCGGTCCAGGCCTGGCTCGCGTTGCACGAGTCACCGGCCACCCAACGGGCCTATCGCAAGGAAGCCGAGCGGCTGATCCTGTGGGCGATCGTCGAGCGCGAGCGTCCCCTATCGTCGCTGACCACCGAGGACGCGATTGCCTATCGCACTTTCCTGCGCCGGCCGACGCCGCTCCAGCGTTGGGTGGGGCCACCTCGACCACGCACCTCAAGCGAATGGCGCCCGTTTGCACAGGGCCTGTCACCGCGTTCAACGGCCTATGCCTTGTCGGTGCTCGGCGCCATGTTCCGCTGGCTGATCCAGCAGCGGTACGTGCTGGCCAATCCGTTCGCGGGCATCAAGGTGCGCGGCAGCGCGCGTGCCGCGCCGCTGGATACGTCGCACGTGTTCACCGAGGGCGAATGGCTGCTGCTCCGCACCCTTGCCGATGGATTGGAGTGGTCCTATGGGTGGGAAGCGCCGGCGGCCCAGCGCCTGCGATTCGTACTCGACTTCGCGTATGCGACCGGCCTACGCGCCAGCGAACTCGTCAGCGCAACCCTTGGTGGCATCGAAATCGATGCCCATGGCGACCACTGGCTCAGCCTGGTCGGCAAGGGGGCCAAGGCGGGCAAGGTGGCGCTGCCGCCGTTGGCGCGCGTGACGCTCGACCGCTATCTGGTCGAGCGCGGCCTGCCAGTCACGCGAGCGCGCTGGGACCCGAAGACTCCCTTGATTGGCGGCCTTGGCCAGGATCCGGCCGGCAGCATCACCGGGACGCGACTGTGGGCCGTGTTGCGGCGATTCTTCATGCAAGCGGCGGATTTGATCCAGGCCGACCACCCGGTCGCCGCTGAGAAATTGCGGCAAGCCAGCCCGCACTGGATGCGGCACACTCATGCGACCCATGCGCTCGCGCGCGGCGCGGAGTTGACGACGGTCCGGGACAATCTACGGCACGCATCCATCTCGACGACCTCGATCTACCTGCACGGCGACGAGGTGAAACGAGCCCGCCAAATCGGGGCGGCGTTCTCCGCTCCCTAGCGGCGTGGGCCAATTGGGTGGTCAGCGAATCCTTACTTATATCTAAATTGATCGGTTCTTTTCTTTCAATATAACCACAAGGCTTATGATAGCGGATTGGCTGTATCTTGGCATGACCGCTGTTATGCCTAATACGTAACTATCATAATGCATGTTACGTATGCGATGAGACTCTATTTTCATTTTTCCGTGCCATGATAACCTTTCGTATCATGATCGCTAACAATAAGCGACGCATGGCCTATCTATGTCCGCGTACTTGCGGATAGAATGTGATTCATCCGTGCGGATGCCGCACCGGCATAGGGCTGGCGGGCCGCTGCGGCCCCTGTCACCCCTATGGCCAGTCGCAAACAACGTCCCCCACGCATATCCACCGCGGCCGTTCGGGCCGCTGACCTGACCCCGGAAGATGTGCGCTTCGCCGCACGAGCCTTCCTGAATGACGACCGGGAGCCGCCCGCCGGACTCGGGCCTTCCCGTTACTACGATGTCTGGATCGACTGCGACGGCCAGGGCCCGAAGCCTTTTCCCGCCAAGGTGATTCTCGCGTATGCCACCGGCGGCGATTTGCCCGAAGGTGAGGGCTATGCGCGCAACGGTGCTTGGCGGAGCCGGCTGCAAGAGCTGGGCTTTCCTGTGCTGGCTAAGGGCAAGCGACCAGTCTCCGGTCAATCATGCAAGGGCATCGACCTTCAGACGGAATCGGAGGGTGGTGCGCGACGCTCGCGCGCCCAACCGCTGGTACATGCAAAGGCGCGGCGGGAATTGACGCGCGAACACGTCGTGGCGGCGGCCTTGGCGTGCGCCGATCTCCCGCCGGCGTCAAAGCCGGACACCTATGATGTCTGGGTCGGCGCGAAGCCGTACCCGTTCTGGTCGCTCTACCGGGCGGCAATGAAGCAGTCTGGCGGCGTGGTGCGAAAGTCGCGGGGGTTGCTTCGAGGCAATCAGCCCGAGCATGACCGGCTTCGTGCACTGCGCTTCGATGTCCTGCCTCGCGGGATTCCACCGGTCCCGGGGATAGAAGGCGCAACCGACGAACCATCGCCCGAGCTGATCACTGTTGCTGCACTGAAGAAGGCCGCTGTGTTGCTGGCGCGAGCTCCCGAGTTTCGCGGCCGGCGTGAGGGCCGGACCGTAGACCTCTGGATCGAAGGCAATGGCCCGTATCCACTCAAGGCGATGTGTCTGCTCGCCTGGCACAGCCTGGGACTCGGTTGGCACGAGAACTGGACAAAAGGAGGGCCAGCCAGCCGTACCAACGCGCATCTGCAACACCTCCCGGGGGTCGAAATCTTGACGAAAGGCAAAGCGCCGGACTCTGATGGAGGCAGGGCGCGCGCCATCCTCGACGACCTGCAGGCTATCGAGAAGAGCAAGGTCAGTGAGACGACTCGCGAGCGACTGGTCGACGCGCGCCTAGGGCAGGGCCGCTATCGGCGCCAACTGGAAGAGCATTGGGGTGCGGCGTGTGCGGTGACCGGCGTCAGCCAGCGCGAAGCGCTTCGCGCCAGCCATATCGTCCCGTGGAAGGAAAGCGACAACACGACCCGCCTGGATCCGCACAACGGGCTGCTCCTGGTGGTGACTCTCGACTGTCTGTTCGACAAATGGCTGATCAGCTTTGCCCGCGACGGCAAGCTCCTGGTTGGCCCCATTCCTCCGGACGAACAGCGAAAGCTGGGCCTGGACCCGAAGATGCGCCTGCGCATCGACGGCAAACTCCACCTGACCTCCAAGCGCCTGGCGTTCCTCGAGCGCCATCGCCGCAAGTTCCTTGAGCTCCATGGCCGGAAGGATCGATTCGCCAATGCATGACACCAGCCAGCCAACGGCACCGGTCGCAGACATCGTGCTCCCCAAACTCCGCCGGCGGCGCTCCGTCACCCGCCGGCTACTGCACCGCGGCCATTTCGCCTTTTTGCGGGCCATCATCCAGGGCCTGCACGCGCGCCCGATGTGGGAGCGCTACCTGATGGATGAGGGCGAGATCGAATCCGAGGCCGAATTGGTCGGGGCGACCCCCAAGGGCGAAGAGGGGACCGAGCAGGATCTGGACCCACAGACGCGGGCCGCCGTCCGCTTTGCCGGACACCCCAAGGTGCGCCGCGTCACAGCCTGGCTACGAGCGGAGATCTCGGCCGCGGCCGGCCGCGCCCAGCGCCATGGCATGACCACCCTGGTACGCCAGGATTTCCGACAGATCGGCCGTCCCGGATTGGGCCTGCCTTCGCTGGAGGAGTTCGCCGCCCAGGCCGGGCTCGATGGCTTTAGCGAAAGCGAACAGCTCGCCGCCTACGAGGAGAAGTACGGCAAGGCGCTCGAGCGCGAGAAGAAACGCGCCTCGCTGATGCGGCGCCAGCTCGAAGCTATCGACTGGCTCGAGGGGAAGTACGCACAGCCGGTGCTGGTCGAGGACACTTGTCGGGCGTGGCTGGCCGATCCTCTGGCCACCCGGCTGGAGTCGGCCGGGGTCGTGACGCTCGGCGATCTTCTCGACCGGATCAACGGCCTGGGAGAAGGGTGGTCGCGCAGCATTCCGGCCATCGGCGCCGGCAAGGCCCGAGCGATTGAGACCTTCCTGCGGATCCACGCCGAGACGCTGGGGCGCACCATCGGCGGTCACGTGGCCGTGCCGCGGCGCCAACGCTACGCGCACGAGCTGGCGCGCGTCGTGCCGCACGGCGCGGCCGGCCTGGTGCCGCTGGACAAGCTGGTGGTGCCTGCTGAGCTCAACGGCAGCGCCGGCGCCTACCGCTTGCCGCAGGCACGCTGCCTGATTCGCGCGCACACCGACTTCGAGGCGATCCTGTCTTGGTTGCGTGCCAAACCCGGGCTCGCCCCCGAAACGGTGGCCAGGATGCGCGCGCAGCGCCGGGATGTCTCGACGCTGCCGGGGCCGCTGGACTGGCTCAACTACCTGTCCAACACCCAGCGCGCGTACCGCAAAGAGGCAGAGCGGTTCCTGCTGTGGGCGATTCGGGTTCGCGGCAAACCCCTGTCGTCAATGGACACCGACGACTGCATCGCCTACCGGGATTTCCTCGGCGCGCCGCCGGCCGACTGGTGCGCGCCACGTACAAGAGAGCGCTGGAGTCCGCTGTGGCGTCCGTTCGAGGGCGCTCTCAGCGCCACGGCGCAGACCTATGCAATCGGCGTACTCGCCAACCTCTACCGGTTTCTGAACGACAAGAATTACCTGTCCGGCAACCCATGGCAGGGCGTTCACGTGCCCCGTAGCACCAAGCCGAAGCTGGACGTTGGGCGCAGCCTCACCGAGGACCAGTGGGCCTTTGTTGCCGGGCGGCTGACCACACTGCCGGGGACCTCGGCCAACCAGCGTCTGCAGCTGGCCCTGCCGCTGCTCTATGCCACCGGCCTGCGCCTGTCGGAGGTAGTGTCCCTCAAGACCGACGACCTGGAGTGGGTGAGCCTGCCCAGCCCCGGGTCGAGCGAGCGGGAGGAGGGCTGGTGGCTGACGGTCATGGGGAAGGGCAACAAACTACGCCGGGTGCCGGTGCCAGACGCAGCGATCCGTTCCCTAGGCGATTACCTGGTCGCGCGCGGCTATGCCCGCGACCCCGAGATGGTGCAGGGCGTGGCACTGTTGGGTCTGGCCACCGACCAGGCCGAGCGCTCACCGATCGCGGCTCGGCGCGACGTGGCCCAGGTGGATACCGGCGCCGCCGTGGCTGCCAACACGCTGTACCGTCAGATCAAGGCCTTCTTTGCCGACTGTGCCGCGGCGCTAACGGCGGCGGACGCGCGGGGTGCCCAGCGGCTGGCTGCGGCAAGCACCCACTGGCTGCGCCACACCCATATCTCACATGCGCTGGCAGCCGGCGCACCGCTCGAGGTCGTGCAGCAGAACGCCGGCCACGCGTCTCTGGACACCACCACCCGCTACGTCACCACGGAGGAGGCACGGCGGATGGCCGTGATGAAGAAATTCTGGAGCTCATAGCGAGGCCAATGTCTTCCGTCTGCCTCATCTCTCGGCGCGCCGCCTGGTCGGCAGCGGCGGGAGCTCGGTGTCACGCATCATGTAGCGTGCGCACGCCTCGATGTCACGATCGGTGACTCCGCACTCGGCGTAAATCTCCCGCCATCCAGAAACGATGTCCAGGATCTCTTCGGCCTCGGCGCGCGCCTCAGCCGGCGTGAGCATGAAGCGGGCGGCCTGGGAGAGGGCGTTCCGCAGAGTAGGGTCCGTGCCTTCGTCCCCAACGATCAACTGCTGATATGGAATGCCCTGCAACTGAGGCTGGATGTCGTAGACCGGGGACAGGCTCCACCCTTCGCCCCCATGATGAAGGAAGGCATGGTTCTTGGCATGGTCGTCCGTGTTCTCGATGAGGATGTTAAGGAGCATCCGTCGGAACATCGCAAGACTGTCTTCGAGTGGTTGGGGGGAATAGCGCCGGGCAAGCTCTGCAATGTCCGCATAGGACATCTGTTCCTCGGGAATTCCCTCTGCCAATAGCAACGTCCGCGCGCTCGCGAAGTGAATGCGGCCGCCGTCTGCATCACGGTCAAAGCGCTTCACCAACAGCGCGTTTGTCCTCCCCAGCTGGACAAGTTGAGACTCCGGAGCTTCGATGCCGCAGGCCTGAGCCAGGCGCAGCGTGGCATGCTCTATCGCGCAAAAGTCCACGCTATCGCCTTCGGCGGGGAATTTGGCGATCCAGGGCCCGCCGTCCTCGTCAATGATCGCTTTGGGGCGCGCGCCACCAGCCGTGCCACCCGGTCGCAGTAGTTGCCTAAGGCGATCGTCGATGGGCAGTTGCAACTCGACAGCATGCGCGGCTTCAATCAGCCCCGGCAAGTCGCCACGATGGAACACGGGGGGGTGATCAACCTCGTAGCGGTCTCCCGACGCCGCAAAGCCGAGGGCGCCGATTCGGTCCTCCCCAGCCAAGGCCAGGTAGTCGATAGCCGCGCGCCTGCGCGGATTGAAGGCGCGATCGATGACCCGCCGGCCCCAACGGTCCGGCCCGGCGTCCTCGAAGACGGGATGTAGCTCCAACCCAGGTGGCGCTGCATACTGGCCTTCACGGAGTGGCAAATCAGGAGAGAGGGCGATCGCTTCCTTACGCTGCAGATATCCGGGCGCGTAGGAGAACAGGCACTGCCGGCCCCCGATGAGATCCAGGCGTCCGCAGGGCACCGGCTCCCGGCTGTGGGGTCGGTAGAACCACACGTAGAGGTGATCGTTCACGGCTTCTTCCATTGGGCCTGCGACGTCGCGGCAGGACGCTGAATTCGAGTGATCTCAAGATCAAGTGCGACCTCGTCTGCGGCAGGATTCGCGATCTCGGGGAGCCATTTGAGGCGTCCTACTAGCCAAAGGGCCATCGCGTAGACGGCAATCGACACTGTCGGATCGCCTTGTTCCATTTTGCGGAGGGTTGGGACCGAAACCTGCATCCGTTGTGCGAAGGCCGCCATCGTCTCCTTGCGCCTCTTGCGAGCCAGCTGCAGATTGACGCCGAGCTGGATGAGCGACCGGCTAACCGGTCCCGGTAGAGTCGAAACTGCTTTGGCTTTTCTTGGCATGATGTAAATCATAATAGCCAATGACGCCTAAAACAGAAATTATTATTTGCTTTTCTATCCAAGAGCCTTTGTATAGTGACCCATACGCCTCTTTTCGCATAATTAGCGTTATGTTAAGTATGCGTCACATTTAGACATTGTACCGTCCCGCCTCTGGTTTGCTGTCACTATACTTTTCAGTCCCGGGATGATTGCTCAGGCGACCATGAATCTGGAGAGCCTAGTTCAGCTGCTACGACGTCGAATCGACATGGAATCGGCCATGGTCATTGCCTCAAGCAAGGATTTGAGCCGTGTCGAAGTAGACCTCTCTGCCAACAGCGTTGAAGACGTTCAACTATACGTGGAAGCCAAGAGCCTTGGATTCCAGGCAAGATGCAATGCCGGCGGCGAGGTTCAGACGATCATTTTGAAGGCCTGTGGGGAGATCGGCTTTGGGCGGTATCCATGGCTGCTAGCCGACGGCATCGACATATCGGCAAGCCTGGAAGCGGTAGAGGCTGTGTTTGGACTTCAACATTCTCGGCGAGAATCAGGCGTTAAGCCGGTCCTCGGACATGTTGGCATAGCTATACGCTATGACTTTCCGGCACATTCCATCCACTTCGAATTTGATCCGGCAACGCGCCGCCTTAGAATGGTGACGATCTCGGTGCGGTAGTCCTTTCGTGGGGCGCAGCGATTGCGCCTGGTTCCAGAAGCACCGCTCCACGTTCGGCCTCTACCCCGCCGGGCAGGCCCCGCCTAAGCCAGGACGCCATCCGCCTGCAAGAGGACCAGGCGGGCGTCCGGCACGCGCTGGCCCAGGCGGAGCACAAGAGCTGGGCGCGGGAACAGCCGCGGCAGTTGATCGCACGGCGGCGCCCGAGCCTAAGTCGCCCTCCCCTCGGTCCGCGCTCGTTTTCTGGCGGCTTTGCCGCCCACGACTCGGCCCAAGTGCAGAAACGACCCCAAGGCAACAACGGCAGGGGTTTGCCCCACGCGAATGCTTCGGGGCGGTTAGTTGCGTCCGTGGCTGGATGACGAGGTGGCACAAGGCAACCTAGAAATTCGGCCACGTTATCGTTGAACAAATGCAAGTTCGGACACTAATCGGTTATACGTCCTCGCCAGAAAATCGTCTCAGCACCCATATCTCACCGGAGCCATGGCCGTGAATTGCTTGAAACCCGGGCCATGATTCTCCGATTTCCCATTCGTCACAGTGGGTCCCCGTCTGTAGGCTGCGGAGAGAACCTGGCCTTGAGCTCCTCCACAAGCGCCTGCCGCTGGGAGGAATCCTGGAGTGTGATTTCGAATGAGACCTTGCCCGAGTCCCAGTCCTTGAGGACGCCGAGCGGGGACCCGTCGACGCCAAGCAGCCGGTGCTGCCGGGAGGTTTCCTTCTGCTTGCGTGCGGTTTTGTTTTCGTAGCGCGCCCTCGCCTCTTCCACATCCCGACATACGGCTACCTCGTCGCGCACCTTTATTGCCATCACCGCCGCCACAGTTGTCCCGGCTGCACGCTCGAGCAGGGTCAGCTGGTACAACGTGGACAAGGCAAAAGGTTCCGGCCGCTCTTTGACGGTGTCGAGCACACTATCCGAGAGCTTCAGAATAGCCAGCGTCTTGTTGACGTTAGGCAGAGACATGCCAGTGACTTCCGCGATCGCAGACTCGTTCGGGTAGATGCCCTGGTCAATGAGCGCCCGCCACGCAAGTGCATTGTCCAGGGGTGACTGGGCCTCGCGCTCGGCGTTTTCCTTGTAGGAGAGCTGATACAGCTGCTGGTCGGTCAAGCTAGGGTGGACCAGCAGCTTCATGCGGGAGATGCCCGCAACCTTCAGTGCCTTGAAGCGGTAATGCCCCCCGGCAAGCACTCGGCGGCCATCGCGAATGGTGGCAATACCAGGAACAAGTTGGCCGTCCGCCCGCATGCTCCCCGCCAGCTCATGCACGCGCTCCGGACGATAGAGACGCCGGGCGTTGAACGGATTCTCATCGATCAGCCCAACGTCCGTCTCTTCGTAGTATGGCTCTTTGGACACCCGAGCCGCTTCGCCGGCAGCAGAGGCGCGGCTCAACTTTAGCGACGGGCTGGCCATGCCTTCATGGGCGAAGTCCCCATGAAGAATCTCGGCTGAGGGCAAATTTGAGCTTGCGGGTTCCGCCTGCTTCTCGGCAAAGCCAGTTGGCTGCCGTTCCACCAGCGCTTGCGCTCGGGCAAACCGGTCTGCGGGCGGCGCAGCAGCAACCGCCTTGCTTGCCTGCTGCCGTAGCTGATCGAGTCGATTCTTGGCCATTACGCTGCCTCCTTCTGCTTAGCGACCTTGGCTTTCGCCGGCTTCTTTGCCGTCTTCATCCCGAGTTTCGAGAGCACGATCTTGGCAAGTTCCTCCACCTCTTTCGTTGCCGCGGAAGATCCCGAAAGCCCATGGACGCTGAGTCCAAACATTTGGGATTCGCCATACGCATTACGCTGCTGCAGGCCAGCTTCCAACAGCGGAATTTCCTCATCCCCCTCCAGAATCTCTGTGCAAGCCTTGAAGACATTGCCCCGGCGAGACATTGACGGGATGCAGTAGGTCTGCAATTCCGGATTCTCCTCCCTTGCTCGCCGGGCCAGTTCCTTTGCCTCCCGGCTGGCCCAAACATTGTCCATCAGCGGGATCACCGGAATTAAGGCCATATCCGAGATGTTCAGCGCCGCCCATGGGATCGATGACTCAATGGCAGGAGGGCAATCGATCAGGACAATGTCGTAGTTCTCCGCGTGTTTGGCGATCTCACCAATAAGCTTTTCGCGAAGCGGCGCCAGACTGATGACGGTCGCAGGAAATGGCCTTTCGATTCCGCCCTGCCCTGCCCATATTGTGCTGGTCCCTTGCTTGTCCATGTCGACCAGAAGGGTCCGGAGCCCGCCCAACGCGAAGCTAGCAGCAAGCTGCATCGAGGCCATCGTCTTGCCACATCCGCCCTTCTGGTTGAAGACGGTAATAATCTTTGCAGCCATATATTTCCCCAAAAATATATTGCAAATTCCAAAAAAACAACCACAGGCGCCACTGTAGTCCGCATCACATCGTACTAGGAGCTTTTCTGTACGAGCGCAATCAGTTTTTGATCATTTCGTTGCGACTTAGCGACAGAGTGCAACCAGATGTGAACGACAGGCGCTTTCACGCATGAAAGCGCTCCTACCCAATTTCAACGACTTCGAAACGCCCACTACTGTGGCCGGCAACGTTCATTGCGCGCCGCGCACGCGATCGCCTGCGCCGACTCCTGACTTTCAAGCATGAAAATTGACTGGGTGTCGGCGCACCGGTGCCTGATTGCTTGGCACGTTCGCGCATGCTTGTAGATTGCGGGCAGGCCGAGAGTATTTGATCCACTTTCATGCTTGAAAGTTGTCACCTCCGATCAGATGCATGGCGCCAGGCACAACATCGGCCATAGCTTTCAAGCTTGAAACTACTCGCCGCCCGCACTCGATCGCTTCCAGAAAAACCGAGACTACTTTCAACCGTGAAAGTCGGCCGCGTCAACGCTGCGGCTCCTCGCGGGTTCCGGGTTTGCTACTGGACAGGGGTACCTTCACGCTTGAAAGCTGGCGCCTCATTCGGAGCGAAGCCCAAAGCCTCGGTAGACCTCAAGGGTGAGGACATAGGATTTGGCCGGCGCCCGGCATCTATCTGTGCGCGCCAGCCTGATCTGGGCGCAAGCACTTTCATGCATGAAAGCTGGTCTTGGTATCCCTGCCGTCTTCTGGGCGGCCGGACTTTCATGCGTGAAAGTGAGCGCGAGACCCAGCGCAGTCACCTACAGATGTCCGGGATCCGGAGGTTTCTTGCTTGAAAGTAATGCGCACCCGTGCGAAGGCCGCGATATTTCCGTTCGAGCGATCGGAGCGCGGAAGGATGGATTTGGCTTTCAGCCTTGAAAGCGGGGCGAGCCACGGGATGCCGCTAATGTTCTCAAGCGCGAAAGCGGGCGGGGCAAAACATTAATGCACCTTGAGAAATTTATATTTTATTTTTTCTTCAGGTCGGCTGGCGCGCTTCCGACCAGCGCTTAACGTACTGAGCGAGTTCCATCTTCAGGGTCTTGCGAGCCATGATCGCCGATTCATCGGGCTTCGCCTTTACCTTTTGCCGGCGAGCAGCCATCTGGAAAGTCGTCTCCTTGTATAGGCCCTCAAGGACCTCCAGTCGACTTTCAGTATCGAGCGACGCGAAGATGGCCAGACCCTGCTCCATATCCCGCTCAAGATTACGTGCAAACTCGATCTCCGCTGCCGGAACCTTGGGTTCAACGGAGAGCGGTTCGGCCGCATTCCCCGATGCCGCCAAGCGCTCCATCTCGCTCAAAGCCCATCCTTCTTTGATCGCACGCATGAGGTAAGCACCTGGCGACTTCACTTGCCCGACCTTGACGCGATACTTCACGAGTTCAATAGCCGCGCGGATACGCTCATCCGTGTTCTCTTCGCGATTGCTGATGATCTCGTTGATTTGCCTATTGCTTAGACCAAAGCCCTTCACCAGGGTCTCGTAAAGATCCTTCAGCTCGTGAGGCAGCGCAAAATCGAGAACAAGCTTCCCTTCGGCGTTGTGTCGGAGCTTGAACCGGATCGCAGCAACGCGGCGGGAGCCTGGCGCGGTCTTCGTTTCATACTCGATAAAAAGGTCCGTCAGCTCATTGATTTGGGCGATGTTCTTGTCCAAGACCAATCGCTTGAACTGCTTGTATTCCGTAAGCGATTTCACCGCGTCTGCGTTGACCCACTTTCGGACCTCTTCGACTGGAATCCAGGCCGTCGTTCCCATAAAACGCAGGGAGCCAAGCCGCTCATAGAGGATGTACGCGTATTGGCTCAGTGATGCGGACATGCGCAAGGAGAGATACGTGTAGCGCTGTGGGTCCTTCAACTGCCGACGGATCATTTCGTCAACTTTGAATACAACGCGGCCGCCCGCTATCCCAACCGACCCCAAGAGGGGCACAGAGACCCACTGCGGGTCGCCGCCAGCATCTTCAACGGATACTTGGACAGATGAACTCTGGCACTCACGTAGCGCCTTCTTCAAATGCGCTACGTTGTTCGACGTCTCAAACTTTGAGAGCCACTTGAAGTAGCCAAGCTCGATATCGTAGTGTTCGAGATCCGGGTTCTCTGATACGGTGAGCCACAAGGCATTGATCGCTCGTCTGGCCACAAGCGACATCGGCGAGACATCGATCAGAACATTGGTCTTGCGGTATCCGATCTCGCGCGCCGACTCCGTTATCGCGGTATTCGGCCCCATCTCCTCGCGGACGGAGTTGAAGATGTCGAAGCCGAGTTGCTCCTGGATGTTCTTCGGGACGTTTGACATGGAGAGAGCGTCCAATGCACTAAGTGACGGACGGTAATATCTCCGTAAAGGTGTAATGAGTCAAGTATACGGTTACACCTTTGCGCTGCGGCGTTGCCGACACGCACCAATCGATTACACCGCCGGACCAATAGATGCCACCATCGACTCGGTGCCGCGCCTTGAAACGCTTACCACGAGCGGCTTTCCGAGCCGCGGGGCCGTTCCGACCAACGGTTAACACCCTGCACCAATCACTTGCACCTTGCCACCAATCGATTACACCGTTGGGGGCCAACCAATTGCACCTTTGCGGCCCAATGCGGTACACCTTCTAACCAATAGATGTCACCTTGGCACCAACGGTTAACGCTTTGCTCGACGTAACCGCATGATTCTTCAAGGAAAAAATGTGGTCGTATACGTTAGTTTGTTTACGTAAACAAAGCTGCTGGCTGTCCGCAAGAAATTGCGGAACGTCAAAACCATGCCCACTTATCCACAGCGTCTCGTGAGATTCGCCGTAACAGCATGGCCGACTATGCACGCTCACTTGCCGCAACACTCGAGCTAGCAAATGGGGATCGACAGCGGGTAGCGTTCCAAGGTGCAAAGAATTGGGCCGCAAAAGGCCGCCCGAACGGAATGCGTGAGATCTGCTCGATGCACCCTGGCAAGTTAGCCGTGGCCCAGACCACGGCAATGGTGTCCGAAATGCCATACCAAGGTGTAATGAATTGGGCCGCAACAGCCGAGGGTGCACGCCTTGGGCCGCAAACAGGCAGGGTAGGGTCGCGTCAGATCGACCGACAACTACAAGCGAAGGTGCAACGTATTGGGCCGCAAAGCACTAAAGGTGCAACGCGTTGGGCCGCAGACCGGCAATGGTGCAATTCATTGGGCCGCAAATACCGAGGCAAGGTGCACTTCATTGGGCCGCAGGTCGCCGATGGTGCAATGAATTGGGATGCCAGCACCTGGTGAAGGCGCCATGCTTGGGCCGCCGGCCATCGACGGTGCAATAGATTGGGCCGCAGAGCGCCTGTAAATGGATTGTGACGCACATCACAAGCGCCTTTTATGGATCTTTATGGGAGTGAATACTCGCTTCAGACAAGTTCTCCGCAAGGGACCACCAAACCATTACACCTTCTGCGGAGGTTTGCGGCCCAACTCATTACACCTTTAGCGCGTCCAAGCGCTGCTTAGGGCATTCGAGCGCGCATAGCCGCGCTCTAGCGCCGCCTAGCGCGTTGATGCGCGTACCGCTCTCCCTCACGGAGCGCTCCCTAGCGCGTCGTAACGCGGTCAGGCGCGCTATCCATGTCGAAGGGGAAAGTCGTGCTCGTCTAAAGGTTGTGCACGAGGAAGGGAGAGGCAGGTAGCCGAAGCGCACGCACCGTCCCACCGGTGAATTGCAGTGCCGCTGGCGTGGCAGGATGGCCACGTCACCAGCTAGGCCGCCGCTCGTTCCTGCACCGCCCACGCCGCACCTGCGAAGTGCGCCGCCCTCGGTTGCATACCGGCAAAAAAAAAGCCTGGAGCTAACCCCAGGCTTTCGTTGGTTGGTGTGGGATACGTCGGCGACCCTACGCCGTCAGTGAATCGACGGCCGAGAGTACGACTGGCGGTCAGTCTGGGGGGCGGACATAGGCAGTTCAAGCCCCGGGTTTCTCGTACGCAGGTCGCTAACGACGTTGTCTGGTACGTATTCGCCTCTTTCATACGCAGCAATGACTAGGTCGCTATGCACCATCGACCGAACCGAAAGCGGAGTCAGACGAGGGTTGTCAGCATGAAAGAAGATCATTGCCTTGCCCCCAGGCATCTGAAAGGTTCGCAGGTCGCAGTCCAGCGCACGATTCAGCAGTTGCGTGACCGACGAAGCGATCCATTCTTGACGAGGAGCGAGTTCGAGCCCTTTCGGTCCAAGGGCTGCGCGGTCGTACATGCGACCAAGCTCGGCACGCAGAGCGCTGAGGCCCTGGGCACCCGCCGGCGCTTGAGCACCCTCAACCACCTGCATCAGGGACTCCTTTACCCCATTGCCCTGAGTCACCGGGATGGCAAGAGACGTGAGCTCGAAGTCCTCAAGCGGCATGCTCCAGGCATTAAGATCGGCTAATCGCGCGGCGCGCGCCGCGCGCAGGGCCTTGTTGCTTTCCACGTCTGCGGCGACGACATTGCCCTCTTGGTCGAGCAGCCGGTACTCGACCATGTAGCCGCGGCGGCCCTGTTGCCAAACCAGATCCTTCAAAAGCGGGTCCGATTCGCGTGCGACATTGCTTGCGTGCTGTATGAACCTGACGATTGGCGCAGCGCCGAACGTATTGAGTAACAACCGTTGTGCGCTCTGACGCAACATAGGCGCGTCGGCCCCGAAGGGCACTTCGTACGGTTCGAGGTCAGGCTTCGGGGCGAGGCCGCGGCCGGTTCGCCAGGCGTCAGTGAGCGCGACAGCTAGAGCTTTGAGCATTTCGCCGTTTAGCCGGCCATCGCTGGCAATGCTTATCGGGGCCGTCGCTGACGCCCGGGAGACGTAGAGCGAAGTGACATGGCCTTGAGCTTTGGCAAAGCACTGGCCCGTCCAGTCCGCTGGCAGGTGAATCTCTTCGAGATGAAGGGTCTTAGTCATTCTTGGAAAGTCACGCTGCAGCGAGCAGCGCCTCTTCTTCGTGTTGTTGTCGTGCACGTTGAGCCGGCACCTCGCCTCCGAGCGCGTCAATGAGGCCGGCCATCAGCTTGCTTAGTTCGCCGGTCATCAGCACAAAATCAGACTCGAACCTTGATTCGCGGTCCTCGCTATTGTCCTTGGCTTGCTCCTTGATAACGTCAAGAGCCTTGATCTTCTTCAGCGCCAGGTTGCTAGTCAGCACAAATGAGACCCGATCTTCCCAGGTCATAGCCAACTGGGTGCACCGTTTGCCATCCGCCAGGTGATGCCCGAGACCCGCAACATCCAGCCTGTGGTTGGCGAATTTGACTGTGGACTTGCCCTCACGAGAGTCCTTGAGCTCCGCGTCCTGGTCTACCGTGAAGTAGGAAGGTGCCTCATCGCTAGCTAACCAGTCCGTCATAGCAGCCGCTGGGGACAGATTGCAATGCAGCTGGGTTGCCGCAAGCTGATCAATCGAACGGAAGAGGGCGGTCACGATGATGTCCACCTTCGAGCCAAGCGCGTCGATGAAGATCAGGTTGTTGACTTGATCAATCCATACGGCCGTCTTACTGCGCGTCACGAACGCCTTTGGCAGGAGCTCGCGGGTGACCTCCTCCTTTAGCTCCTTCAGCTGTCTACGACCAACTTTGAATCCCTGACGAGCCTCAACGTCCGCCGCTCGGGCGGCCAAAGCGTCCTTCACCACAGCGCCTGGCAACACTTTCTTCTCGATGCAGAAGGTAAGCAGAACTTGCTGACCCACCACATGGACCAGCGAACCGTCGGCACGGGGCGGCACCCAGCCGCTAGCGGCGAAATCACTGCTGCCGCAGGACGAAAACTCCTGCTTGCCGAGCGCGCCGGCGAGTGCGTCGATACGTTGGCCGAGGCTAACGAGGCGAAGCACCGTTGTGTTCTTGAACCACATAGTTGTCCTTATTTGAGGAAGGGCCTTAGGTGGCCTTGTTAGCAAAAATGCTGATACAGCGGAATATATGCAGACACTAGTTGCCGGGGCGTGGGAACGCTGAGCGCCGTTCATGCCCCGGAGTCGGCAGGGAGAGCGGCACGTCAACGCGACGCTCCTCAGGTGTTCGGTCGGTGCGGCCGTCTTCAAGAATGCTGACGGATCCTATTGATGGGTCATACATGGCCACGTTGAGCTCACGACCGCGATTGAAGTAGATAACCGAGCCAGGCGTCGCCCCGGACCGGTTATAGGCGCGATCGAACCAAACCCCGGCATCGAGCAGAAGCTGCTCTGCATCGACCTGCGAGTTTGCGTGCCGGCGCCCAGCCCATGCGGCCACATGGTCGGTACGGCTGCGAGCGAATTGCTGACGGACGAATATTGCCAACTGGCTATTCAGCGCTGTTGCGGGCACCCGCACTGTTGGCCCCAAGAGCCGAGTGTCGCCAAATGCCAGGGCGCCCAGCCAATTCTCACCGCCGGCGGCCCGTATCAGGCGGCAGACATCCATCGTGTTAGCGTCCTCTACCAGGTAGATGTCCGCCCCGTCGTTCAGACGGAGATTGTTGAAGCCGGTGCGCGCGACCTCGAAGAAGTAGCCTGGCGTCGTCCGCTCGCGGTAAGCAACGCGCCACCAGTGCGCGATCTGGTCCACCGAGCGGGGCTGGGCAAAGAAATAACCAAGGTCGTCAAATTCTAGGTCCCGCTCATCAGCAAACTCAATCGCCGCGCGGATAAACGCACGGTCCGTACAGTGGTTTAGCGCCAGTTCCTCGTGCGTTTCATCCGATCCATCTCCAGAAAACGGGGCTGCGAGAAGGCCGCGGGCTAATGGGAAGGCGTGGGCCAGCTCATCCACGAGGAGCGCGGTAAGGCTTACAACATGGAGCGTGAGGCCTCGCGCTTGCGCCTGTTTCTCCAACTCTGAGGCGATTGCCTTGCGCTCGTACTCAGAGACACCGTTCAGACCAACAATCTGAGGTTCCATTTGGTAGACCTTGGCTGGGTAGGGGGAGGGCTAGCTAGCGCATCCGTGGCCGTCTGGCCTGCGATTGGTCAAAATCCAGGTCGTCCGGCTCGTGTTCAGCCAGCCCGCCCGCGGCCAACTGCTCGAAAATTGCCGCGACGATCTGAACGTCAGAAGCGTCGCTCTCGACCTGCGCCTCACCGGCAACCCGGCGCATCCAGGTGAAGAAGCTGTCGGCAGTACGCCCGACCACGCCAAATGTACCGGCGACCTCTGCGATATCTCGTGCCTCGTCAGTTGGGAGCGCCAGCGCGCCAGTCTTCCAGAGGGAAAACGCATGTGCCGCGGCCTCGCGGGGGTCATTGCACTGCGCCGCTGCCCGAAGCAGACCGCGATCTGTCAGGCATTTGACTGTCAAGGTGTGGAGAGGAGAGCCGGCCCGGAAAGCGCGGTCGATTGTTTCGTTCTTCTCCTTTTCGATCAGATGCTCTTGGGCGTAGTGCCAGCACTCGTGATAGAAAACTCGATCTGGTTCCTTGGCGCGCAGGGACAGCAGGATCATTCGGTTGAGCTGACTGCCAGCGACTTCCGCGCCGGCCGCATCGTAGATCTGCGAGGCGAGTCGGACAGACGCGACTGAGCCCAACATCTCGTGGGCGCGGCTCAAATAGGCCTGCTGGTGCTCGGGGAGGTCGTTGTTCAACACTGCGAGGGTGCTCTGCAGCACGTCGCGGGAATACATGGGTTGGGGCTTCAAGAGGACCTCCCTTGCTTGTGGTGTCATGTCAAACCCGGGCACGCTTAGCTCGGGGCCATCCTCCTGGAACTTGACGGTCGTCATTCGGATCTTCTGGTCACTACCCTTGAGAGCCTTGTCTCCAATTTTCGGAAGGATCTTCAGATAGAAGTCGTTCAAGCCGTCGGAGTTGGTCTCATTGTTCCAACCGTTGCGCATGTTGCCCGTGATCCAAGCCACACGGCTGATTACCGGATTCTCGGCAGCCCGCTGAAGGGTCCGGCGCAGGATCAGCCCGGACCAGAGCTCAGTATTCGTCACGAATGGGCCGCTAGGAATGCCATTCCAATCTTGGCGGCGCCCGCGTTGCGCCCAGTCTGACTGAATTTCTTCGACCATGAATAGGTCACCACGGATGGTGGTCCGGGCATGGGCGAGGAGGTTAGCGATCCGCTGGCCGGGACGCTCTGGATCCTCCATATCCGAGAAGTGGTGATGCGAGAAATCGTGAGCCTTTCCCACAGATGCGAGCAGAGCACGGCGCTCAGCATCGAGTCGGACTACGGCGCCCGGGTCTTGGGCGAGGCGGTCCAAGTCGAAGTCCAGCTCTTCCAGCTCGAAGCGGATCTCGTCCATCCGGTCTTCGATGTTCGCCTTCTGGCTATTGAGGACGTAGAGCGTCTCTTGATAGACGCTCGGACCGGGCTGCTTGTAGCTGGCGTATTTCGGGCGTGCCAAGTCGATCTCCTTGATGGTCGGAGTGGTCGACACCAACAGCTGCAACAAATCCTCCCGCGTCATCGTTTGCTTTGGGTCGCGCAGTTCCAGGGTAGGCAACAGATTCGAATCGTCGATCTCGTGGCCTTTCACGCCCTTCTGCGTGAGCTTCCCGATCAGAGAGATCCACTGCGCAACCGGAGCTTTCGTCTGGGACCTGGCGATCTGATCAGCCAGGATGCTAAAGAGCCGGGAGGACGGGCCGGCGTTGAGGTATCGGTATGGGCTTCTCATGGCGGGTCAGGTCGAGAACGAGGGATAGCGACCGAGTGATCGGCGCTCAGGTTATTTTGTCGTATTATTATAAATGTAAACTTATAAAAGTTAACCAGATGGCCATATTGTCCAATCCGACGCTCGAACGCACCGTTTCGCGGCTGGGTTTGCGCCGAATCGAAGAGGCGCTGCTGTGCGCGCCGGCAAGGCATCAGGATTTCCGCCGGGTCGCGCTAAGGTTTGCGGAGGCTGCTGGGGCCGAGCGTGCTGTCCCAATGCTGGTGCGCGTAGTCGAGCGCGAGGACAAGGACGGGGGGGCTCCGATCCTCGGGTTTGCGTCTGGCTCTAAGGTTGCCCTGAAGTCGCCGTTTGGGCAAAGCACCGTCAGGCTCGACATTTCAGTCGCCGACGCGGCCGGAGTGCGGGCCAGCATGGGCATCTTCGGTGCGATCTGGGGGTGGAAGGACACGCAGGTTGGCGACTCACTTCTGGTCATGGCCCGCCCGGTTCGCTTCGGGCCAAAGCTCTGCCTGGACAACGTGGAGCAACTGGACACTCGTTACGTCGGCAAGGTCATGCCCGTCTACCTCGGCATACAGGGTCGGGTGGCCGGCCAGGCGGTGAATGCCCTGGTCGGGCACGTTCTTGATCAGGATATCGATCTGGCGCTGAACTCCGCCGTAGCGGCTATCTGCGAAGCATGTGGCCTATCCGAGCAGAGAATTCTGGAGGCATGTGAAGCCCCGTTGCAGTTCGCCGACCTGGATGATCTGTTCGCTGGGCTGCATGCTCCGATGACTCCGGAAGAGGGCAGCGCCGCACTCACTCTCGAAGCGCATCGCTTGTTTGGCGATTCAGGCTGCTGCGTTGAGGCGGAACACACGCGCAGAGCACCCCGACGCGCCAATCGGCGCTGGAGGGAATGAGGGGATCGTCGCGCGGGCAGCGGCATTGCTACGGTCACAACCCGAGAATCCGACCGGCGACCAAGAACGCGCGTCGGCCGGCATCGCCGCTGCCCTGCAGAACAGCACGCCCATGAACGGGTTGCTTTGCGGTGACGTGGGGACTGGGAAGACGCTCGCCTACCTCGCCCCGGCCGTCGCCGCCCACCAGTTTGGAGCTCGGGTGGCGATTCTCGCGCCGACATCGCTGTTGGCCGACCAAATTGCACGCAATCTCGTTGGTCGATATGGCGACAAGGTCGTCGTGCAGCGGGTTGAGGCCGGAGGGAAGATCATCGATCCACAGGCAATCCTCGTAGGGACCGCCGGGCTGACTACTGTCGCCGCCAAGGCGAAGTACACCCCCAATTTCCTAATCGCGGACGAGCAGCACAAGCTAGATACCAACACGCGGGAGCGCATGGTCGCCCCTTGGACTAATGTCCTGGACGTGTCTGCGACGCCAATCCCACGCACGATGGCGCTGTCGCTATTCCCAGGCGTGCAGGTATTCACGATCGACGAGCAGCCGGTTCAGAAGACGATTCAAACCCGCCTCATCGACGTGGGGCAGCGGAAAGTGACCGTCGGCGCGATCCAGGCTGCCATTGCCGCAGGGAAGCGCGCTGCGATCCTGCTGCCCCGAGTAGGCACCGACAGTAGCAATGCCAAGGAAGGGGAAGAAGCCGCGAACCGCTCGTCTGTTCTGAAAGCTGCCGTGCAATTCGAGAAGGCCTTTCCGGGGAAGGTGGCCACTCTCTATGGGGAAATGAGCGACGAAGAAAAGCGCGTCGCCATCGACGGCGTGGCCAGCGGGCGAACGCCGATCGTCATCGCGTCTACCGTGCTGGAGACGGGGATCGACATTCCAGATGTGGCTGTCATGGTGATCCGCGACGCTGACCACTTCGGCATGTCCCAGCTCCACCAGATGCGCGGCCGCCTGGCTCGTTCCGGTGGCAACGGCGAGTGCTTCTTGATGGTTGAGGATCTGAGGACCCTGTCGGCGGAGACGCGCAACCGCCTGGAAGCCATGACGCGGATCGCCAACGGGTTCGAGCTCGCCGCTCATGACCTGGTCAATCGCGGGGCAGGGGAATTCGAAGGCACTGCGCAGAGCGGAACTACGTCCAGCGTATTCAAGCTGATTCCGATCCGACCCCGAGATCTTCTGGAGAACCGAATTGACCTCACGGTGACGATCAACCAGGTGGAGGAGCGTGACGATCTCGCCAATAGGCGCCACTCGCAGGATCGGCTGTTCAACTAAAGAGGGCCGCAGGGCCCGTTCCAGTTCACATAAGGGAGAAATCCATGGTTGCAATCACATTCGCCGGCGGGCAGCCGGAAGACGTCCAGTACAAGGACATCGATACCGCATCGCCGCCAGGACAGAAGCGGCCTGTCGCGCAGGCTGCGGCGCAAGTAACGGGTACTGAGAAGCAGGGCTGGACCGCCGGCTACTCAGTCCTCGATAAGAGCGGCTCGTTGGTCGGGCAGGTAGTTGACTGGATCAAACGCTTTATGAAGGCGGTTCTGGCTTACATCCAGCGCCTATTCAGCGGCAAAGGTGAAGGGGTCGGCTTTAGTGACACCGCGACGGCGAAGGCGACCGGCCCTGCCGAAGCAGCCGCCGAGCACCAGGGGCCTGCGGCGGACGACCCCGTCGCAGCGAGGTTCGTGGAGCGCGGGAGGCCAACGCCCGTGCATGGCGAGGCTTCCGCTGCGCCTGCAAGCTCCGCCGGCTTGAAGTCGGTCGGTGCGGCAGCAGCCCAGGAACATGGCTTTTCGGAAGATGCTGTTCGCCAGGCGGCCGAAGAGCTTGTGAACCGCTGGCCAGCCCTCGGCGCGGAAGTACTCAAGGATCCCGAGGTCCTGAAAGAGGCGCAATCGATGATGGGAAAGGACAGCGGGCCGGACAAGGTCGCCGAACTCGTCATGCGTATGGCGATGGAGAGGGATCACGAAACGCAGGCACAAGCGCTGATCCGTCAGCTCGAGCAAAAGCTCAAGGAAGCCGGCATCACTGATCACAACAACGGCTTGGGCTTGAACCGGCGCGACCTGGCCCGGATGATGATCTTTGGAATGGAGGAGCCCGGGACGCGGCAGGCCCTGATGCCCGAAGCGAAGCGGATTGTCGAGGCATTCCTGAAGGAGCCCCAACTCGTACAGCAGCTTGCGGCAAACCTCGCCGTGCGAGCGGCGAAACTGGGTATCCAGCAGATCGCCCCCAACGCCGAGAAGCCGGCTGGAGAGGCGCCCGCCAAACCAAAAGGTCTGACTTTTGGCCCTCCCACTAAGCGCCCGGCCGGTGGCGAAGTCGCCGATCCCGATGATATCCTGGATCCCGACGACCTATATCTGGCTAAGCGCAATCGCCCAGCGCAGTGACGGATGTAGGGGCCTGGGAAACTGACCGATCCAGGCCCTTGGCCCTTATGATCGGATGCTAGGGGACGCACCAGGAGGGCAGCGGTATGGCCCCCCGCGATGACCTGTGCGCAAGCCGGGCAGTAATACCTGCCCCAGCGTCAATCAAGTAGAGGCAGTTGGTTCATCGTCAGCCGGCGGCGCGAACCTCGCGAAAAACTCGTCGAGTTGCTCCACGGTGAGCTCGCCGTGGCCAATTGTGTTCGGTGTTACCTGCGCCGCAAGGATCTGCTGCATCGTGTGCGCGGAAGCGGCCGGCGTCGGGCTGCCAAGCTCCGCCTCAACGTTCACCAGTTCGGACATGGCTTCGTCTGAGAGGCCAACGACTGTGGCGTCAGCTGAGCGGGGGTGATGGGCCATGCCTTGCGCCGCCAGAACCGAATCGGCAATCCACCGCGGCGAGCCCGGCGGCTGGCGCAACGATTCGCTGGCCTCGCTGTCCAGAATCGCGTCAAGCTGCTGGTCCGCGGTCATATCTGCTGGGTCGAGCAGGTCGTCCAGGCCACTCGGCCAGCCGGAAGCGCCACCCGCTGCAGGAGCCGGATGGACTTCATCTTCCTCGTCAAACTGCAGTGGTGGCGGCGGGGCGAATACAAACTCCTCCCGCACGCGAGCAACTGGCGGCGGGCCGAGGACTTCGGAGACCGGGCGGCGCATGAGCGCGAGAGGATCTGGCAGGCCGTGTTCGTCCAGCACACCAGAGACGGTGTCGAATGTGCCTTCTGTCGCCAGTACTGCGGCAAAATGAGTCACCGGCGCAGGGGTCACGGCCGAATGTCCTTCACCGAGCAATTCGCCCTGCGAGATTGCGTCGTCTGCTGACTGGGCGGCCCCGGTCGGTTCGGCGCCGGGCAGCCCCGGAGCGGCGTAGCCATCCGGGAAGGTGCCGCCCAACCCCAGCGCGCGTTTTGCGGCCAGATACAGAACGATCCCGCGCTCCATCGGCGCAATTCCCTTATCGACGGTGTCCAGCGCTCGTGCCACCTTGCCAAGGGTTTGGAAGAGCGGCAGGACCGGCTCAGACGTTGCCGAGGCGACGTGTGAGAGGGGCGGCACCTGCCGCACATAGCGCAGGTAGTCGAGCATGCGCTGGTGCACATCGATCGAACCGCCAGTGCTCGTCGTGCGGATCGGCATGCAGAGGGCCGCCACGTCTTCGTCGGTTGACGGCGCCACCTGCAGAAATCGGTTGATGTGAAACTTCTGGTTGTTTAGCTTGTTGAGCCAGCCGCCCATATAGAACGAGCTGATTCGCTGCGTGACACCAAGCGCATTCATGACACCTTGGCCAGGAGTCATGGTCTGCATCTCTTTGAACGACACTCGCTCGACCTCGGTGATGGAGGCGTTCTCTTCGCGACGGAAATTCTGGCCAACCTGTTCAAACCGGTTATAGACACTGACGTAGGCCTTGCCGACGATCTCCCGTACGAGCTCCCAGGTCTTCTTGGGGTCGTCAATCTTCATGAAGAGCTTGTTCACGGTGTTGCCGAGCATGGCACCGGCCTCCGCTGCGCGGCTGCCCTCCGTGAGTTTCTCAAGGTCCTGTGTGGCGGCCATTAGTGACAGACCCAAACTGCGGGCCTGCGCGAACATCACGGCGATGCCATCGGCAAAGTAGTAACCCAGCTCATCAAGTGCAGCGATATACGGGTATGGGGCGTTTGTCGCCTTCGAATCAAGCAACTCCTCGCGCGTGCCCTCCAATTCCGAACCGAGGTTCTTGGCCATCATCACCCGCAGGCAAGCGATCGTCAGCTTACCGAGGTTTTCCGCCTCCTGGCTCGACTTCTCAAGAGAGGGGATGAGCAGGAAGAGGATGCGGTTGTGGAGCGCCACGTCGACCATGTCGATCTCGGAGAACGCAGAGCGGAAGATATAGCCGTACGTCTTATCTAGCAGGTTCAGCACCGGCATCAGCTGGCCGGTGCGATACGCATGCTGCTCGTAGGCAACGTTGTCCTGGTCATTCGTTGGCGGCCGGCCGCCGGCGCGAGCCGGCCCCGCGGGGCCGGCGGCAGGATCGACAATGCGGTTGTGTTTCTTCAGGAGCTTTTCCACCTGGTAGGCCGGGCAGCCAGAATCCAGGTAGTTCTTGATGCCGACGTAGCCGTAGGACCAGGACTGGTCGGCGCGCTCCTGCGCCTCATCGTATCCCTCGAGGTACAACTCCTCGATCTTGGGCAGCGCGAGGTAATCAATGATCATCCCCACTGACAAGGCTGTACCTTGGGTATCGCGCTTGTAGCAGAGAGCGGTAATCACGGCCCGCCAGAGGGCGAGCGCCTTTTCCTGCCAGGCCTTGCCATCGCCCTCGGCCTTTGGCAGAAGGTTCGCTCCCATCTGAATGATGGTATCGGCGTCGGCCCCCGAGAAGGGGTTGATCTTGTTCGTGCGCCGACGGCGAGACCGGGCTACCTGCTGGGGGGTTTTGCCGCCCAACAGGAAGTTCAGAACCAGAAATGAGTCGTCCCGCCCGAACGCGCGGGCCATTGTGTAGCCGTCCGCTGGAAGCTTGTTATCCGCCTTGCCGTCCGCCGCGAAGAAGCCGGAGCCCCAACAGAGTGCGTTGTAGAAGATCCCTTTCAACGTCTCCGATTTTCCCGAGCCCGTCGAGCCCAGGATCAGCCAGTGCTTACGCAGGTCGTCATCACTCAGCCAGCACTGTTTGAACTTCTCGAATGGCGAGTCCGAGCGGACATCGCCAATCAGCAGGATGCCGTCCCCCTTCTTGCCTTCGGGGTCCACGGTGCCATTGGAGGCTGGGTACCGATATGGAAGGGCGTTCTTCAAGCTCATGACGCTCCAGTGCGCCAGCAGGAATGCAGGAGCCACCAGAGGCAGTAGCACAGGCGCCGCGGCACACAGGTACACCGTTGGGCCGGCAACAAAGAGGAAGTTTGAGGGCTTTGACAGCCACTCTTGCGTCCGCTCGCTCCAAGGGCGCACGTCGGCGATTCGCCGACTAATGGGTACTTCGTGATGGGACTCGATGAACTTCGTCACGGCGCTCGATGAAGAAGATAGCTACGGCTGGGATTGCCGAACTTATTGGTCCCGGAGGACGTGCTGGCAGACGGCGATTGCGCCAAGGAACACCGCCGTGGCGTGTTCGCGGCCGGTCGGCGAGCCGATCAAGCCGCCGATCTGTGAGAGGTCGGACTGGCCGGTGTCGCCAGTAGCGATTCCGGAGATGGACCAATCGATCAGCGCCTCTCGCCAAGTCGCGAGGATGGCGGCCGCCGTCGCTTCGCCGGGATGTGCCTTTTGACGGACGAGGGCCAGGCTCGGCCCCATTGCTTCGGCCAGGGCTTTGACCGCTGGGGCGCCGCCCGGCGAGCGGCCCGCCGCGATTGAGATAGCGTCGCCTGCAACATCCAGCAGGATTGCCGTGATCTGCCCCGCGTCGCCGAGCGTTACAGCGCGCCGGACCTTGTCCACGGCGCTCGGCACAAGGAAGCGCTCCATGCCGATTCCCCCGGCACCTTTCATGACGGCATCAGCCAGACGGTCGATCTCAACGCTCATTTGGCAACCTCGTTCTGCTTCAGGAACGCAGTAAGGGTCTCCGCCGTATCTCCGCCCGCCGCAATGACGCCATTCGGTGCAATGATGGTCGGGGTGCCTGTCAGCCGCAGGTAGTGGAAGAAGAGGTTGCCGGCATTGACCTTGGTGGCGCCCTCCTTGCAATCCTTCCCCTTTGTGGCGAGCGATTCATCGCCGGCGAGAGTTTTCTTCCACGCTACCACCGGATCTTTGCTGCACTGGATGGCGGTGGCCAGGGATTCTCCGCCGGTCTGGAAGCCCACAGGGATGATGATCGGCTTGTACCGAGCAGGAGCTTGAGTCCAGATTGGCTCCAAGGCACGGCAAGCCGCGCAGGCAGGATCCGCCAGCACATAGAACGGAACTTCGCCCTCACGGAGCGGGATGCCGACTTTATCGCCCATAACCTTTAGATTGCCCATGTCGAGGTCATTGAGACGGTTGCCTGTGACGTCCATGTCCTTCTCAGGCCCGGATGGCGCAATCGGCATCAGTTGGGCCAACGGGCCCGGAAAACCAGGTGAAGCAAGCGCAGCACTCTGGGCAATTTCCGTTTGCATCGTCGGCTCGGCTTGCTGCGATCGGGTGCTTCGATGCCCCATGGCAAAGACAAGCGCCACCACCACCATTCCGCCGGCCGCTACCCCACCAATGGTCATTCGCTTGCGGCGCCAGGAACGGCTGAAGCTGTCCACTGGCGCGGCGTTGGCCTGTGCCGGTGGCACCGGTGCCACCGGTGGCTGGGAAGGGGCGTGGGTTGCACGCAGCGCGGCCTGAATCTGTTTGGAAAGCTCATGTTGTACCGCCAGTGCTAACTCTCGGTTAGGTGCCTTGAGCCCAACAACGTTCGTGGCGACCGGTTTCGTCACCTTGACGTTGACGATGTAGGCCCTGGCGTCCTGGCCGTCGGCGAAAAGCCCGGTCGATTCTTCGATCCAGATGGAATAGCCATGGGCAAACGATGAGGCTGGCAGAGCCGCTGTTGCGGCGCCACCACCAGGAATATCGGCGGTAATAGAAATCGTGTCCGCAGCGCCCGCCTCAACGGCAGGTAGACGGACAACTTCAACGGTGCAGAGTGCTTGGTTCTGAGTCATACGTAGGTAATGGATCGGTTTTCAGTCGCCGGGTGGAGGTGGCGGCGGAGCTGCGTTGATGGCCGCGAATGCGTCGAGGATTGCGCTGTTGGACGAACTCCATACGTCTTTCTTCTGCCACCAGTCTTCGTTGTCATCGGCACCGGACCGCCAGGCTTCCCATTCTTCGGTCAGTCCCTGATGGACGTACTTCGACAGCACGATGTGCTCGAACGTGTTTCCTTCCCCCCGGCCGATGGGCAGATACCCGAGCCGGGCGCAGCGGAGCTCGAACTCGGCCTGGCTGAAGGCCATCGCACCTTCGGTGTGAGGAGTCTCCCGGCCCTCCGAGTCGAGCACGTAGAACATCACGCGGTCAGTCGGCTTGATCCAGATGAACGACCACGGGCCGAACTTGCCGTTGCGTCGCGCCTGCTTCAGTAGGCCGAAGAGGAACGTGTATTCCCAGTGATGGATCTTGGCCAGATTGCGGGCGAGGGGATGCGCCCGCCATTTCTCGAAGGTCGCAATGGCCAGCGGAATGGACAAGTTGGCCATGCCGGTCGGCGAGCCGAACGCTGATAGATTGAGTGCGTCGTAGAGGCGCCGGCTCTCTACACGACCTGGAGGGCCGCCAAAAGCATAGGGGGCCATGATGGCGAAGATGACCTTGCCGGCGTCCGACAATCTGTCCGGAAACACCACGTCCTCCGGCTTACGCTTCATGTCGCGCATCAGGTTGACAATCTGCCTGCCGAGATACCGCTTATGCACCAGCTCTTCGTCACCCACCTGGATGCCTCGCTCGGCCTGCAGATGTTGCTCGAGGCGCTCAGGGTGAATTGTGAGCTGGCTATCGCGATCCGCGTTGGGGTCATCCAGTCGCTCGGAAAGCTCGTCCATGACGAGGATGGGCTTGCCGCCAGCACGGGCCGCGCGTAGAAACTCATCGGGAAATGTCTGCCGGCGCCAGCCGGGCAGACGGTCGTCGATCAAGGCCTTCTGGATCTTGACCACTGGCGCAATGTCCGTAAAGACGGTAATCATGTCCTCGGCCAGCCGCTCGGGGGTCATCTTCTTGTTCAGGCGCGACCGACCGACCTTGCGAACCTGACGGAAAAAAAGAAGCGCAGCCGCGCCGAAAAAGGCAAAGCTAGCTGGGCGCAGCGCGACATTGCAGTAGGCGATCCAGTCTAAGAACCCGATCCGGTTTGGGTAGGCGCGGTAAAGCGCATAGGTGGCATTGAGGTCTGCAGGTATGGCTCCAACGATCGAACGCGGGAGCCAGTGATAAGGGGCGGCGAGAAGGTCTAGGACGGGGGTGAAGTAGTAGACGACCAGGTGGGAGCCGACCAGCCAGATCAATCCGACGAAGAGTGCGATGACCCCGAGAATCAGCAGTGTCCACGATAGAACGCCGTCTTCCTCTTTCTTCGGTGATTGTGCCATCAGAACACTCCTCGCGACAGAATGCTCCTATACGCCGCCCACACCTTTCCTTTGTAGATCTCCTGGAATTTCGGGTCTGGCGAGTGGTACTTACCGATGGCGCACCAGATGTCGCCATTCCCCTTGCGGCGGCACCAATCCCATTCGGACCGGAGAGCGTAGCCCTGCACCATTAGGGATTGGCACATATTGTTCAGAAGCTCGGACTTTGGGATGCCATAGCGTTCAACCATATAACGCCCCCAGGAGCGGCTGTTCACCTGGGACGGTCCCCAGTCTTCGCTCCCGTTGGTGTTCCGTCCTACGAGGCCGACCTTGCCGCCAGACTCGACCTTCATAATTGCTAGTAACGCGACCGCGGGGACGTCATAGCGCGTTGCGGCATCCTCTACACACTGGGCGGGTATGTGCGCTGGCAACTGAATCGGACGCGGCGCGTCGGTCGTCGCCGCCGAGTCTTGCGCATGGACATTTGTCAGTGCCGCAAGCAGCATCGACGCCCCCGCGAGCGCGTGGGTCAGGCGAAAGCGGCTTATCACTTGATTAGACGGTGGAAGAAATCGTCGCGCGCAAGGAATGCGCGGAAACTGATCAGAGTGCGCAGGTCGATCTGGGCCTGGAAGAGGGCGCACTGGACGGTGCGTGCACCGCAGATCACTGCTCCAAGGCCAAACCCGAACACGCCTATCAGGAACCCCACGACACCGGGGAAGAACAAGATCACGCCCAGCATCACGCAGAGCATCACCCAGGAGGTGGCCAGCATCGCCCACTTGGCACGCACAATCGCGCGCCGTTGCGCCGCCAACTGTTCATCTGTCCATTTGTTGTGTACAAAAAGCGCTTCAAATGCGGCACACTCATCGCCTGCTTCAACTAGGGGCGCCGAGGCTGCCTCCTCGGCTTTCAGCTCCTGCAGCTGCTTGTAAGCAGTCCTTACGCGCTTGCCAGCTTCGACGGACTCCGAGGCGAGTCGGATATATGGCGCGGCGATGATCTTCGCCAGAGCGCTGGCAACTCCCATCAGAGATCTCCTTGATCGCCGCCAGGCGGCAGTGTTCGTTCGTCCCGGATCGCAGCTGCAAGTCGGGAGAGGCTATTGGGATTGAAGAGAGCGGCCCACGACCGACTGGTTGTCACGTGTTCGCGCATCCTGGCCAGCTGCGGAACCTCGTCGAGCAGCTTCGGATCGATTTCCTGGAATGCTCGGGCCGCTTCCAGCAGAACGTCTCCCGAGAGGCGCTTGAGAAGCCCGTCGACCTGCTCCAATGCATGGCTGCGAGCCGGCTCGGGTTGGCCTACGATCTGTGGAAGACCGGCAATAACCTTGCGCAGCGTGGAGCGTTCGAGCTGCGCGCGGCCAAGCGGACCTTGGGTGCCGTATAGCACGCTGGCCACGCCGTCGGCGAACAGTCCATGGGTTTCACGCTCGATACCGCTCATCACCGTGTCTCATTGATATTTCACGGCAGCATGGTACTACGAAATAAGAGGTGTTGTCGTGCCGCTTGCCTGCGAGCCGTCATTCCCGAGTCCTGGCGGCGAGGTATGCGGAATCTGAGAGTTCTCCGCGAGCGAGTTGCCGCTCGACCGCTGCAGCTTCCCTGCTCCGGCGGATCTCACTAGCAATAGCGCCACTGGATTCGAGCACTCGCTCATAGGAGCGCCGCTCCTGCTCAGAGCATTGCATCGGGGCGGCCTTCCCGGCCGCGATTGCGGCATCGAGCCTGGCGAGGAACCCTCGTTCGACCATGTCCGGTCCAGCGCCGGCACCGAAAACAGAGTTGACGGTCATGCGAGCTCGGTCTGCCTCCCTGGGAAGGCGCATTGCGGCGTTCAGCAGTCGTTCGCCCGCCGGCGGAATTGCAGGCATGGCGGCCGGCTTCAACGCGGGTCTGCCAGGTGGATGTGGCTGCGTCGGAGCGGCGAGTGCCTCGATTCGTCTTACGCGTGCGTTCAGGTCGGCAGCGAGCGGGTTTGAGGGCTCCAGCTTCTCGATAGCACGAGCTGCGCGTTGAAGCAGGCTGCGTTTGCCCGGGTCATCTGCGGCCTCAACTTGTTCAGCCAGCAGCTTGCTCATTGCTTCGCCGAGCCCGAGATGATGCTCCTCTCTGAATACACCCGGGCCATGGGCCCTAACGTATTCGTCTGGGTCCAGATTATCCGGCAGCAGGAGAAACTGAAACCGGTTGGCAGCCGCATAGGGGATGACCAGAAGCAGTGCACGCAGCATAGCCTTGCGTCCTGGGGCGTCGCCGTCCATGACGAAGAGCACATCCTTCGTGTGGGAAAGGATTTGTTCGATCTGGTTTTCGGTGAGCGCTGTGCCCATGCATGCCACGGAGTTTTTGACCCCTTTGCCAGCCAGGGAAAGCACGTCCATGTAACCCTCAACCACGCAGGCACGCTGGGCGGCGCGAATGGCGCTGACCGCCTCATACAGCCCGTAGACGACCTCTCCCTTGTGAAAGATCCCGGTCTCAGGCGTGTTGAGGTACTTCGGGCCGTCCTCGCCGGGGAGAACTCGTCCACCGAAAGCGATCGGCCGGCCCTCCCTGTCCCGAACGCCAAAAATGACCCGTTTGCGGAAGAAGTCCCAGCGGGTGGTCCGCTCCGGGGTGACCTTCTCTTTCGACAACCCGGCCGCGATCAGGTCCGGATTCCTCGCGTAGTCGCCAAACGCGGTCTTCAGAAATCCAAACTCGTCGGGCGCGAAGCCGATGACGTAACGCCGCGCGATCTCGGGGGTGATCCCCCGACTTTCTAGATAGGCAATCGCCTCGGGCGAGCGTGAAAGTGCCGAAATGTACGCATCAGCGGCGATACGGGTGACCTGGTAGAGATTCTCGGTTGGCACCAAAGGCAGCGTCGGCCCATCACTGGGTTTGGCTTTTACCACCGGCGTCGCGCGGGGAGCTGGCTGAGGGGTCGCGCCGGGGTATGGGAACGCAATCCCTGCGCGATCGGCCAACATCTGCACAGCCTTGGGGAACGACAAGCCGTAGGTGAGCTGCGCCCACTTCACCGCGTTGCCGCCGGCGCCGCAGCCAAAGCAATTGAAGAATCCCTTCTCCGATGAAACGGAGAGGGAGGCGGTGCTGTCATTGTGGAAGGGGCACCTGCCCATGACAGTGGTCCCACTGCGCCGTAAATCAACGGACTCGGAAACCAAGCCCTCCAGGTCGGTGGCTTCGTTGACGCTATTGATGAAGGCGTCGGTCAGACGTGGCCGGGGCTCGAAACGAGGGCCGGGCTTGCGGGCAGGGAAGCTCATGGATGGCAAGCTCTCTATTGTGTATTAGCATACTACCACGCAAGATGAACATAGGCCCTTGACACTCCAAAGGGTAGTTATTAAATTGCGAACCAACATACTAAAACGCAAGATAAACGGACTCGTCCGTTTTAATCTGTAGGCCATGGCCTACGTGGACCTTCGATGACCACCAATCCGGATCCATCCGCGCTGCAGCAATTGCGTCGACAGCTTGTCGACCAGCTCGATCAGCTGCCGCAGCGTGATGCAATCGACCTGGCTGACGCCAATCAGTGGATTGACTATGTGGTTGCGCACATGCCGCATGAGGCTTCTTGGCACATGGCCCGGGCCGGCGGAATCGGTGGCAGTGAAATCGGCGGACTGGTGCGCAACTACCTCGGTCACCGAGCTGACTTCATGTTCAGCGCCCACGACTGGGCGATGGAGAAGCTGCTCAAGGCACCCCCGACCCCCACAACCCCGGCGATGCGTCGCGGCACGGAGTACGAGCAATCCCATCGCGCCCGGTTCTACCAGCAATTTGGCACCAACCGCGACGCGGTCGCCTACAAGAAACTGGCGAGTGCTAAGGGCACCCGGGCGTGGATGCGGTATTCGCCGGATGACCTTGTCGTATTGGCGCGACAGTCTATGGAGACCTCGGCAGGTGAGGTCACGGTGCAGGGTCGCTACTTGACCGATTACAAGGCGCCTACGTCCGTCGACGACGCTGAAGCCGTTTCCTTTCAGTACACCGCACAGCTCCACCAGGGCGCAATTCTGTGCGCCGAGCAGAATATCCAGATCAACGGCGCGATCTTGTCCCAGTTTGACTGGGCCAACTGGCGCCTGCGCAACGACTTCGTGCCAATCCGCCCCGAGCTCTGCGATCTGATCCGCGAGACGGGGGATCACTATTGGGCCTGCGTCCTACGCGGCGAAATTCCGGCGTACATCCGGACCAGGCGTATGGAGATCGAAGACGGCCAGCGCGAGGCCTGGACTCCCCAAGCCGCCCGGATTGCCCGCTTGTTGGCCCTTTCAAAGGCGTTGGGTGACGTTGCAGAGGGTGAGCGCAAGCGTCTTGTCGAAGGTATGGGGCTGAACACCCGACGCTTCGGCGGCGAGCGCCTGGTGTTTAGCGGGAATCTCTCCGTGACCGCCAGCGCCTCGGTGAACATCGAGAAGGCCCGCGAGTTGCTCGGTGAGGCGGTGCTGGCCACGTGCACGAAGAAGGCGAGTGGGAAGCCGAAGTACGACACCGACAAGATGGTCGCTTTTCTGACCGAGAAGGGCGTAGGGCTCGATCAATTCGTCATGCCGTCGTACGACAGCTCAAAGATCTATCAGGCCCTCGCCGAGCATGGTCACGATGCTGATGCCGTGGAAACCGAGATCATCAAGTTTGCGGCGGACAAGAACCTCAGGACGCAGGCGGACGCCTGGGTCGGATCGAACTTTGCCCCGCTCGCTTCTCCGCAAGAGAGCGAGGGTGAGGAAGGCGACGGGCAATCGGAGCATGAGGCGCCCGCCATCCAACGCGAGCGCGCCTAGTAGGCCGGTCGCACTCATTAGGCCCATCATCTATCTCAAAAGGAAATCATCATGGCATTCACCCAACGCGGTCCCGGTCAAGGCAAAGTACAGTTCGCTGAAATCAATGCGAAAGAAGGCACGATGAAGGTCAATACCGGTGAGCGTGAACAAGGCACCGGTAAGGTCATCTATCAACCGGTCGACACGATCGAAGGCCAGGTCAACGGCTTCCAGACTCGCGAGCAACCGAGCAACAATCCACAGTACAAGGATAAGACCGTCGCCACCATCTACTTCGCCGACAACACCGCGGTCAGCTTTTCGTTGAAATCCGGTGGCGATGCAACGTATTTTGGTGCGCGACTTCTCGCCAAACTGCTCGGCGCTGATCTCACCCGGCCACTTTCGATTACCCCCGGTCTGACCAAGGCCGGCGAGAAGATTGGTGAGCGGGTTGTTCAGTCGGATATGGCGTGGGTCAGCGTGAAGCAGGATGGGGAGCCCGTGGCGCCGAACTACGGTGTCGACGAGGCGCAACAACCCTTGGCTGGCCTGCCAGAGGCTCCGTTCCTCAAACTGGAAAACGGTGCCAACTCGAACCAACGCAACTACGCGGCTCTGAACGATTGGGTGGACGGCGCGACAGCGTATCTGAAGGAGACCGTCGAGCACCTGCGGGAAGCGGCAAAGAAGCCGGACCAGCACGAGACTCAAGCTGCGGCTGACGACGAGCTCATTGATCCGGACGACATCGCTCGTGCCGCGCATCAGCGCGAAGCCGCGTAACCGTCCTCTCAGGGCGCGTTGACATCAGCGCCTATCGGGCCTGGCGCTACCTGGTGCCAGGCTATTTTATTTTCCCCCACAGAGATTCCCTGGGTAACCCCGGCCATCGGTCTCCGGTGCACGGAGTCCAAATCTTGCATCGGAGTGAGCGATGTCTGCCACCACAAAGTGGATCGACCTAAATGACCCCGTAGGCGTGCGCCTACGAGTAGCCTCGCTGGAAAGCCGTCTGCTCTATGTCATTACTGGTATCAAACCCGGAACACGACTGTTCACAAGGGTCATCGAGGAGCTGAAGTTCCGCTCGAGCCCGACGGGCGCGTACCTGATTCGGCCATTCCGCGACGGCGAACAGGCACGGCCGAGCGAGTTCCGATCCATTTGGCCGAATGCCGCTACGCGAGTCATGACCCGCGGCGAGTTTTTCATCGATCTCGATGCCGCGCGCCGTTCCCGTGCAGACCGCGAGGGCGTTGCCAGCCAGCAGCGTGAGGACGAAGCCGCCGAGCTCGCGAGGTTGATCGAAACGGGCTTGTTCCTTGGCCGGAACGCCGATGGCGCCCGTATCTTCGAGGACATCACCGGCCGGTCACTGGTCACTGACGGCGGCGCCATGATTCGCGAGGGCGCGGGCATGAGCCCGACGTCCTTCCTGCGTGCCTCGACTGAGCGTGACCTGATTGCATGTGCGCAGGGCTTCCTGCGTGAAGTCAACCTCGGCGAGATCCAGCGCGAGGCTGACTTTCATCGCTTCGTGCGTGCGACATTCCCCGATGCGCCGGCGGATGCGGCTAGCATGCGCATGGCCTGGAGCGGTATCGAAGCCGCATTCATCGAATACCTCATACGTGAGCACGACAGCGCCTCTGCCGCGTGGGGGGATGCTGTCCACATCTTCGAATCCATGCCCGGCGGGGCGATCACCCGCGAGGTTGGAGCCGCACCGGTACCGATGCCGATCGCATTGGCGGCCCAACGCTTGTTGGGTGTTGCCCCAGCGCAGGAAGGAGAGCCGGAACCCAGTGTCCTGGTGCCAGCGGCTGGCAACGGCGCCGCGTTCGCCAGCCTTCCGCAGGGGATGAAGGTCTTAGCGGTTCGATCTGACGCAGCGGGAGCATTGGCCGAGGCGAACATCCACTGGAACCTGGGTGTTGTGTGGGCCGACAACGTCGAGCCGCAGACGCAGCATGACGGCATTCTCGCCCACAACGTGGACTGGCAAGCGGGTGCCCGGGGCGATGGCGTCGCCTCGCCCAACGCACTTGCGGCGGCACTGTTGCCTGGCGCGCGGGCTGTGTTGACTCTGGACGCCGGTGATATGCAATCGGACTCCGGGCGCCTCTCCGCCGAGATTCGTCAGTACCTGGCCTCCCTCGAGGCAGTCGGTACGGTCGAGTTCGCGTTCGATATTTCGCGTGCGCTGACGCAAGCCGGCGGTGCCCCGAACGGTGCTCGAGTGATTGTTTTCCGTAACCGCCCGCGGCGTGCCGACGATCGGCAGTATGCGGAAGCTGAAAAGCTGCCGGTTTGCTTTGATTGGGACGGCGTCAAGACCATTGTCGACGAGACCCTCACCCTGCGAGAGAACGCTACAGAGGTCGAGGTTGACCCGGACGAGCCGATCAAGGTCGGTGACTTGCGCGAAGAGAACCGGTACCAGCGCCCGTACACGGCTTTCTCCCGCACCGGTCCCGGCAGCACCATGGTGCCCAAGAATCTTCAGGCTTCGTTGAGTTATGCCCTCGCCAAGCTGGAAGAGGAGCGTGGCCAGATTGACGAGTTCGTTGCGCACGAGCTGGGGATGGGTTACGAGACGCTGCCCGAGCGATTCTCGCCCGAGCAGATCGACGCGATTTCGCTGATGATCAACCGGGTCCAGCAAGGTCGAGGAGCGATCCTTGGCGACGAAACTGGGATTGGCAAAGGCCGCAGCCTCAGTGCACTTGCCGCGTGGGCTCACAAGCAAGGCCGCCCGGTGATTTTCTTTACCGACCGTGCAAACCTGTTCTCGGACCTGGCGCGCGACCTGCTTGACATCGAGGAGTGGAGCCGCTTCCGCCCCTTCATCACCAATCAGGATGGCCAGATCCTCGACATTACCGGGGAGGGCCAGGTACTCGCGGACCCGGTGCCGGCCGCCCGGATGAAGGCGATCCTCGCGGAGAACCTGTCACCTGAGCAACTCGGCGCTAACATCATTTTCACGACCTACTCTCAGGTCAATTCGAAGGACTCTCCAAAGGGTGAGTGGCTACTCAACCACTGCCAGGACGCTTTGGTGTTCTTTGACGAAGCTCACGTTGCAGCTGGCTCTGACTCGAATACTGCCGAGCGTGTCCACCAGATTGCGGAAAGCGCGTGGGGCGTCGTCTATTCCTCGGCCACCTGGGCAAAGGCTGCCAAGAACCTGCACATCTATTCCCGTGCGTTCCCGGAATCTGTGAATATTCAACAGGTTACTGATGCGATGAACCGCGGCGGCGAAGAGTTCGGTGAAGTATTCTCGGCAATGCTTGCCCGCGACGGCGGGTTTATCCGTCGGGAACACGATCTGTCGAAGATCGACTTCGTCGTTGAAGTCGACTCGCCCCGTACGGACCGCAATACAGCGGTTGCCGGCCAGGTATCCGAGATCCTCGGCATGATGGCCATGGTTTCCGGGGAGATTGATCACCTGCTGCAGCGCGCCAACACGCAGACGAAGTCGCTGCTGCTAGCCGCCCAGGCTGCGCGCGAGGAAATCCGGAAGGCTGAGGCAGCTGAAGAGAAACGTGAGCTCGAGGCAATTGAGTCGATCGAGCATCGGGTCTCGGAGCAGGAAGCAATTCGAGCTAGCACCGAGGAGCATCGCCGTGCGGCGGAGAGCCGTGTTGCGGAGCTTGTCGCCTTACGTGGTGCTGAAGACCAGCCGTCGAATGAGGAGGAGGCCATGTCGGGCCTCATTGCCCACCACACGGTCGGCCTGGACGAAGCGAATGCGCGGTTGGAGGGCCTGCGCCGCGAGCTCGCGCAAGCTAAGGGGATCGCCCGCGAGAACGCGCGGACACGCGTTGGCCGCGCGCGGGCTAGCGCCACCCATGCGGCTGGACGCCTCTTCGCGTCCCGATTCGGCACTGGCGGCGCCATCTATCAGGCGATGCGCCGCACGCTGGCCGCCCTGTCGGCCGACCATGCCATCGAGCGTGCCCTGAAAGCCATTGAGGCAGGCCGCCGCCCGGTGATCGTGTTCGAGGACACCGGTGAGGCGATGGTTCGGCAACTCATCGAGGAAGAAACCCTTCGGATGCAACGGGTTGCGCAGAACGCCTCGCAAGAAGGGGACGGCCTCGATGCGGAGCTCGTCAATCAGGCGACCCAGATTCTCGATGAACGAATCCGTGCGCAGTCGCAGGTCGACACAATCCGGATGCCGACGCTGCGTGATCTGATGAAGGCGCTGGTGAGCCGTCTTGGCGCTATCCGCTCTGTGGAGGTCAGCGCAGATGATCAGGATGGACGCGGCGCGCGGGCCGAAGACGACCAGGACCGCCTTGGTGGGTTGGCCATCGCGGACGTTCCAGGCGTGACGGCGGAACACCTCACGGCTTATCGCTCGGGTATTGAGCAGATCATGGCAAAGATTGTTACCTTGCCCGAGATGCCAATTATGCCGGCAGACGTAATCCGGGTGGGATTGGAACACGCTGGGCAACGCGTTGGAGAGATCTCCGGTCGCGGGCTGCAGCTTACGCCGGTTGATCCCGCGCAGCCGGCAGGCCTTGCCAAGATCAGCAAGCGCGCCCGCAAGAAGACAGACGTTATGCGCACGGTCAGGGACTTTAACTGGGGAAATCTGGACGTGCTGACTATCAACCGGGCAGCCGCAACGGGTTTGTCGCTGCACGCGTCGCCACGCTTCGGAAACACCCAGCAGCGCGAACTGATCGAGTTCCAGATTCCCGAGAACCCAACCGAGCGGATTCAGCTGTTCGGCCGGGTGAATCGCTTCGACCAAGTGGTGGCGCCGCGGATCTCCATCCTGACCACTGGTCTGTATGGCGAGATGCGTACGCTCATGATGCAGAACCGCAAGCTCGCAGGCCTGTCTGCGAACATCCGCTCTTCGCGTGACAACGCTGCTCTGATCGAGGACGTGCCTGACCTGCTTAACCGCTTGGGCGATGAGGTCTGCCGCGACTATCTGCTCGAGAACCCAGGAGTGGCGGGGCGGATGTCCATCGAGCTGCGCAACGCGCAGGACGCTGCAGGCCTGGCAAACAAGGTAACTCAGCGCATTGCGCTCTTGTCGCCCCGCGATCAGAAGAAGGTGTACGACGACTTGTATATGGCTTACGACGATGCCGTGATCCAGAACGAGATCGCCGGCGAGAGCTCTGGCATCAAGGATAACGACTGGCGCGCCCGTACAGATCGAGAGGTGCTCGCATGGGGGACGGACCAGAATCTCGATCTTCTGAGCGCTTTCGACGGCCCGGTCTACCTCCGCGACGTGGCTTACCAAAAGGATTACCAGCCATTGCAGTGGGAGCATCTCGAGGCGCGCATCGCCGAGCAAATCGCGGCGCTCAAAGATTCGGACCGGACCGGAAGGGTGCCGGTGCGGGGCGTTGCGCGCTCCCTGAGCGCGCCGATGTTCCGCGCCCTGAACAGGGAGGCCGAGGCGAGTGCACCGGAAAGGGCCGAGCAGTTCGCCCGATCGATCTTTAAGGAGATCATCGAAGCTATCCCGGCAGACGCCATCCCAGGCACTGAGGAGCCATTCGCCGGCAAACTTCAAGGGCTGGCGGCGATTGGCGGAAAAATGCTGACGTTTGGCGCCCGCGTGCCCGGTACCGAGATGGAGTTGCGGCTCATGGCGCTGATGTCGCGTTCCGGTGAAACCGCAACGATCTGGCACTCGAACCCCGAGGCAGCACAGATGGAGGGCAAGCCGGCAGGCATGCAGTGGCGTATGAACGTGAAGGCGGCCGTCAAAAGCGATGGCGAGGCGTGCTCTGCTGCCCTGCGGAAGCTCAAAACCTGGGGCGCGGACGAGATGCCCGGCGACGCCTGGTGGGTGGAGCGCTTCCGCCGGGAATGGGGCAATGATCCGAGGTTCGAGGCCCTTACTTTCATGCCTGCGGCCCGCAAAGCCGCCGAGGTGCTCGAGGCGAAGAAGCTGATTGGTCTTTCCCAGACAAAGTTCGGCACGATCGAGGAAGCACTGGCCGATAGCGAGCACAACGCCGTCAAGGAATCGCACCAGCGCAAGCTATTTGCCGAGACGGTACTCCCGTACCTCACGCCGGGCACCCAAATCTGGGTGCGGGAGGAGGAGGGTAGCAAATTTGCCCACTTCTTTGCCGATCGTCGGATGGTGATCGTGGGCGTTGACACGCCACCGCCCAATGAGGAAAGCATGCTGTCCAAGTGGCGCTTCCACTTGGCGAGCCCGGGCGAAGAGAAGCCGGTCGTCCTATCGGCATCCCATTTGCTGCGCCGCGCCGGCGCCGCACCAGAGTTCCCCCGAATCCACATCGATGGCAGCCTGTTCAGCCGATCCAAGCTCTACGAGCTGCGTGATGCAGCACGCCGCTTCAATGACTTCGAGCCCGGCCCGGTGCGGATGACCCGGTCCCTGCTGGTCGGCAACCTGTTCCAGGCAGCGGAGTGGGCCGCAGCCACCAAGAAGGGAACGGCCATCACCTACACCGACGAAACGGGGCAGCGCCACCGGGCGATCTCCATCCACAAGCGCGGTTGGGGTGGGGAATCCGAATTCAGCGTTATGTCGATGCCGCTGCGGCTCCATCAAAAGGGCATGATCATCAACTTCATTGAGGCTGCGGTTAGCAGCCGCGGCGACAGGGATCACGTTGACTCTGGCCGCGTATATGCACACGTCTCATTCAAGTCGGCGCTGTCAATCGGGCAGACCGGGGCCAAGAACGAAAGCTGGTTCAACATCGATCTGGCCAACAACCGCGTCGAGATGGACTTGGAAAAGTCCGAGAAGGCGAAGTTTGTGAAGACGATGCGTCAGGCTGTCGAACGAGACAAAAAGGCTTGGGAGGCAGCTCACCCGGACCAGCCGTACCCCCTCAACCTGGCGCTCTCGGCTACAAAGACCGGCAAATCGGAGAGCCGAACCGTCATGTACATTGGCTTGCCGGAAACGTGGGAGGGCCGGGAACGCCTCATCCACGCGATGGTAAGGAGCCAGGGCCTGCAGTTATACGTGTCGCGCCGCAACACGGGGTCGTATCGGACGGCTCGCCTGGCGGAGCAACGCTACTACGAACAACTCGTCGGGCCACTGGCTCAGGAACGTGCCGCGCGCGTCGCGCAACAGGAGGAGCGCCGGGAGCAGGTTCGGCAACTGCTGGCCGCCAGTGCGGAGGGCGGCGGCGCGGTGGAGGTCGCGCAGGGGCTGGAGGAGTCCACCGCAGCCGCGCTGGAGGTTGTCCCTGGCGAAACGGAAGCCCGAACCGAGACCATCGGCGACCCCTACGGCGAGGATGAGCAGGCTCGGGTTGTAGCCGCCTCACGGGAGCTTGGCTAACCGTTTAAGTTGTGGGGTAGAATATGAAAACGAAATAAACAAAGGAAGCAGCGTTGAGAATCGAGCGCCTCTGGATACCCGAGAAACCCAGCGTCGGCAAGGACATCGTCCAAGCCCTGATTAGAACGAAGCGCGCCAAGGTTCTCAACGCGAAGTCCGCGGCAACGGACGGCTACTTTTCGCTGGACACCGGTGATGTGGTCTGCCCGCTCTTCGGCCACATGCTGACTATGTTGCCGCCCGCGGCGTACCTGACCAAAGAGCAGAACGCCGGCAACTACTTTGAATTTCTGCCGCTGATCCCGCAGCCGTTCAAGTTCGAGCCGAAGCCCGACGTGGATGCAAAGGGGAAAGCCCATCCACCAAAACGCTTCAACCTGATCGGGGAGCTGTCAAAAAGGGCTGGCCAGATCGTGAATGCCTGCGATATCGACCGGGAAGGCCAGCTCATTTTCGATGAGATGTTCCTATATTGGGGGCTCGATCCGGCTGGCAATCGGTTCTTGCGGGCCAAGATCACCTCGAAGGCAGAGACCGATCTCGATCGATCAGTCACGGCCCTCGAGAAAAACGGTGCGGAGCATTGGGTTCGCCAGCGGATGGCCGCCAACGCACGCCAGGTCATGGACTGGTTGCTGGGCATGAATGGCTCGATGGCATATCAGCAGCTCACCGGCATCAAGACCATGTCGGTCGGACGTGTCCAGTCGCCGGTGCTCGCAATGGTGGTGCTGCGCGACTTGGCGATTCAGACGTTCAAGCCACAGACCTACTTTGTTCCCGTCGTGACTTTGGCCGACGGCACAGCGCTGCGCTGGGAAAAGCGGAAGGATGCCGCGGGGACAGCAGGGTTTGACGCTGCGGGGCGCCTCATTGACAAGTCCCTGGCTTCCGGCATGGTAGGCGCGATCAAGGCCGGCGCGCGCGGTACCGTCGCTGTGGCATCTACGAAAGTTGAACGCGAAAGCCCACCGCTACCGTTCTCCATGGGGCGCCTGCAGGCGACAGCGTCCAAGCAGCACGGGCTGTCCGTCGAGCAAGTAACCAAGGCGGCTCAGAATCTCTACGAGAAACACAAGGCCATCACCTACGTGGGCACCGACTGTGAGTACCTGCCGTCGGCAATGCATGCGGACGCGGGCGCTGTAGTCGCGCAGCTGGCTTCCGTGTTTCCGGGAAAGTGCGCCAAGGCGGATCCAGGCAGGAAGTCGCGCGCATTCAACGATGAGAAGGTGGATGAGCATTTCGCAATCATCCCTACCGGACTTGTACCTGCGCTTTCCGATGCCGAGTATGCGGAGCGCGCCGTCTATGAGACTGTGGTGGTCCGGTACCTTGCGCAGTTCTATCCCGCCTATGAGTACGAGAAGACCAGCCTCGTGGTGATGTACGGGCCGGATGAGTTCAGGGCCTCGGCTCGCCGCGACCTGGTGCTCGGTTGGCGAGAGCTGGAGAAGCCGGAGTCCACCGAGACTGAGGAAGCACCGGCCAATGGCCCAAGTCGCCCACTACCGAAGCTCGAAGTGGGCCAGCAGCTTGCGGCCACTGGCGTCTCCCTCGAAACCGGGCAGACCAAGCCTCCGAGCCGCTATGACGAGGCGAGCCTGATGGAAGACATGATCTCGGCCTACAAGTTCGCCAAGACCGAGCGCGACCGGGAGCTGCTACAGGAGACGCAAGGCATAGGCACATCTCGTACTCGTGGGCCGATCCTCCAGAACCTGCTGAAGCGGGGCTTCCTGCTGTCCACCAAGAAGGGGAAGCGCCACGAGATTACGTCTACGCCGTTCGGCAAGGAGACCATTGGTCGGTTGCCACCATGGCTGACGGACGTGGCCACCACCGCCAAGTGGGAGCTCATGCTGAGCGCCATTGCGCTCGGGGAAGCCGAGATGCAAAGCGTGATTGAATCCCAGATCCAGTACGTCAAGACCGTAATCGAGCGGGCTCGGATGCAAGTCTCGCCTCGGCAATCCGCAGCGAATGAGAAGGGCGCCGGCGCCGCCAAGAAAGCGGCGTAAGGCGGCTACCTACCCACCACGACCACAGATATTGGAGAAGCCTGTGCACCAGAACAGCAACCACGCCGAACCGAAGGAAGTTCGAGCAAAGAGCCTGCTGAATGATTTGCTGTCGTCCATGGCAGCGCGGCCGCAGGATCGAGCCATGTTCACGGCGCTCTTTGTCGAAGGGAAGCCTTCAGATGAAGTGCAGAAGGATCTGAATCTCTCCGATCAGGAGTATCGGGAGCAGCACCTGGCAATGATGCGCGGTTTTCGTAGCGGCAAACAAGTTGCGGCGTAATAGGAGACATCAAAATGAAAGCCGCCATTACGAAGGCATATGCTCTCGACACGCCGCGGGAAAGCGAAGGTGGTGCAGGACCCGATGCATGGAATGTCGAAGGTGCGGCACGCTTCGCCAATCGCTTGCTGTGGTCCGCCCTAGTGGATATTGTGGCCGTTGACGATGCGAATTCTGCCGGCCGCGCCGTATCGACCGAAAAGCAGGATTTGGCAACCTCTGCTCGTGTGTGGATCGCCGGCGCCGAGGACTGCCGGGTGACTTTCGACATATGCGTCGAGCTTCTGTTCTCGTCGGACATTCCCGATCTGGCTGACAAGCTTCGGGATGCAATCGAGGCCGACCCGAGCCGTGTTCTTGCGCTGGTCGAAGTGGCGATGCGCGAAGCGGAGTATGAGTCGACGGTGTATCGGTTCATGCAGCGTGCGTCAGCCGAGGATGCGGCGTCGGAACAGGTGGTGGAAGCTGCGCACGTGCCAAGCGAGGTCGCAACATCACTACCCACCCACGCTACAGCGTGGAAGCATCCTGAAACGCCGTGCGTCTCAACGCAGGCGGTCACCACGGCACTGATGGTCGACGTGCCACCGCTGCCCGTGCAGAGTTCGATCGCCGTACGGGTACTCGCTGGAGGTCAATACCTGTTGCCCCTGTTTGGCGACCAGGAGGATCCGGATCGGTTCGTTGGCGCGTATGACGACGGCTCTGCCCGATCGCAACGTCCTCGAGGAATGTGACATGGAAGCGGTCACTCCGGAAAAGCCGGAAGTTGTGGTGCCAATGCTGCGGTACTGCCCGTATCGCCTGCTTGCACGGTATGCGGAGCGCCTGTCCGTTCGGTTTCACATTGGCGATGCGGAGATTCCGGCCGTCGCGGTTTTTCAGCCGGAGTCGTTCGGCCCGGTGATCGCCATTGAAGCCGAGCGAGTTTGGCAGCGGATGGAGGGTGGATGCCGCGACGGCGGCTCTCTGGGCATCAGCCTGAGCGCGGACGAGGAAGCGATGTTCGGGCTCAACGCAACATTTCCGGCCATCGGCACAGATGTTGCGTCGACCATGCGCATTCTCGCCATTTTCGAAGGTGCCAATAGGGTGCTGGGCTTATCGAATGGCGCTGACCTCGATCTTGCCAAGCATATCCAAGCATTCGATCAGATCGATTGGTATGCGAACGGCCTTCCGGAGATTCCACTGCCGGAAGGATTCAACCCTGACTTCAGGCGCGAGGCCGTCTTGCCACGCGCAGAGAAGGAAAGCGACCATGCCAACGCCACCGAACACCAACGTACCTGAAGAGGGCCGCGGCCGCCTTGGCATCCCCTCCTCGGCGATCATTAAGATGGCCAGACGGGGGCTCGTGCCGACAGGGTTGCCGGCAACGGATCTGGCCGCGGCAACCGGCACCCAACTCGGCAGCGGGCCGGCGGCCAGCGGGCCTGCAGCGCCTGTCGTTCGCGTGAAGGGGAAATCAGCGGCAGAGGCGATGCCGGCGCTGAATAAGGACCGGTATGCACCGAAGGCAACGCCATTCGGTGCGAGCGTGCTTCCGCGAAAGGAGCTCCAGATCACCGCCGCGGCTGCCAAGAGCCTCACGCAGCTTGCAGCGGCCGTTTCGTTGGATCCCGGCAGTGGGCCTGAGGTACCGCGCGAAGTGCGAGTGGCAGCGCTCAATCAGCTTGTGGAGGGCGCGCATGTGACCGCCGACAAGCTTGCGCGGACTTTGGTTGGCCCGAACGGCAAGATTCCGGACTACCTACGCGCACGGTTACTCCAGCAGGCTTGCTTCTATATTCATGAGCAATGGTCAAAGACCGGGAAGTTTGACGCGGAGCCGCTCCTGGCGCTGAGTGATGACATCTTCAATGGGTTTGTGCCAGCCATCGATCAGCAGGTGGTTGATCTGTTTCACCATGCTGCGGACTACCGCAAGGTGGATGAGCGTGATGTAGCGCGTAGCCGCCTGCAAGTATCGGCGACTAAGGCGGTCTGGTCTCTTCTGGACGAAGTGAAGAGCGTCAAGATCGCCAAATGGGACCCAAATGCCCAGCCCGACGCAGTATTTGCCTTCGGCCGCGCACCCGAAGACATCGCGTCCGATCTTCTGACCGGGGTGCTCAAGATCGTCGATGAGAACAAGGTCGAAGTCCCGGACGTTGACATGGCTACCTCATGGATGCAGGGCGCCATGGGGCGCGCCGCGACTCTCGTCGGCGCCGAGTATCGGCTGTTGACCGCGCGGGTGCTGGACAACGCGCACCGAAACGAGATGCTGAGCCAGCAGGCACTGGCATCTGCCACCGCCCTGTACCAGGCACTGGTAGAGAAGGCGACCGTGCGGGCTCGGAACGTGTTCGTGAAGGTTGAAACGGAGGCGATGCAGAAGCTCGATGTGCAGCTGTTCAAGGAGTTCGTCAATGAAGCCCCGTCTGCCAAGCATGCAACCCGAATCACAGCCCGGTCGGAGACATCCAAAGCGGGTGCAGTCAAGGAAGCCAATCAACAAAATGGAAATGACACGAATCAGCCGGATCAAGAAGTCCGCCCTTCGTTTAGCTTTCGTCAGCGCGGCTAGTCTAGCCGTAGTTGCGGCATCAGCGCACGCGGACAGCAGTGATCAGTCCTGTACGGATCTGGAGGCTGCACGCCAGGCAGGGATTAATCGCGAAGTGAACAGGATAGACAATTCTGATCAGAAGATCTCAGATTCCAGCCAGGCGGCACAGAAGTGCATGCTGGACTTTGGCTACAGCTCCGGCGCCAGCATTGGGATGGGATCCACCATCGACAGCATTCTCAACGGCCTGGTGAAGAATCTGCAGTCGTCAGCTTGCGGCTCGCTTTCGAGCCGCAGTGTCCCTGACATGGCGAAGAGTGCGGGGACGCAGGCAACCAACGCGGTGACTACCGCCGGCAACTCGGCGGTGTCGACCGCTACCCAGGCAGCTACGTCGTCTGCCGGCACGGGGCTGAGCGGCCTCTGGGATCGACTAAGCGGCGCCCTCGGCCTGTAAAGGAGCAAAGAATGAAGAAACACTCCCCTGCGAGCGCTACAAAAATCGGCGTCGGTGCCGTTTTGCTGGTTGCGGCTAGCTCGGCCTCAGCGGTGATGGTCTGTAGCGTCGATGTCGTCGGGAAGATGCAGATTCTCGACCGCATTGAAGCGAGCCGGGACTACGTGACGGACCGTATCGACACGATGCGATCCGACGTGGTGAAAGCCATCGGCGAGCAAGGGAAACTTGTGGCCACACAAACAGCTAAGGCAGCCGACCAGGTGAGTACCGTGACTCGGGGGGCGAACAGCGAGACCGAGCGAAATCGCACCCAGAACAGATACCCCGCAACGCAGTGCGGCGTCACGTCGACCGCAAAGGCGGGCGGCGGCGGGGGCGGTTCTTCCGCCGGTACAGGTGTGGGCGAAGGCTCTGCGGCATCGCCGTCTGCTAAGAATACCTACACGCCCCGCCAGATTACCGCCGCTGAGGTCGCGCGTAAGGAGCAACTGCCGCCATCAGATCCAAACAAGCAGGCGGCCGACATTGGGGTCGGATCGTGCGGCACCTTTGCCGGGAGCGGCTCGATCGGCGACCAGGTTCGACGCTTCCTTTGTCGGGGCGCCGGTGTCAGTCCGTCAAACAGGAACCGCTTCATCGACGCGGATATTCGCGCTGACACGCTTTTCGACGGTCCTCAGCAGCTGGGCGCAGAGAAGCGTCGTCTGACCGTGGACCCAGCAGGCGACGAGGGCGAAGCGCTCTCCGCTTACCTGAACAACGTTGGTGATCCGCTGCCGCCGCGGATGGTGGGAGCGGAGGAACTGAAGACGCCGAATGGCCAAGCCTATCTGGGCTTGAAGAACGTCTATGAGGCGCGGATGTCGCTGGCCAAGAAGCCAGCGAATGACTACGGTGCCTGGCTGCTCGCACGGGCTAGCAACAAGGCCGCGGCGCAGCAGATGACCAAGGATGCAGACACGGGAGCGTGGGTCCAGAAGTATCTGGACGCCAATTTCCCCGCCTGGAGTTCCAAGGGCGTCTCGGATGCCGACCTCATAAATCTCGAAGTGGAGAAGCGGGTCGGCAATGAAGACTGGTACAAGTTGATGATTAGTGGCGGACCAGAGATTCAGGCACGCGAGCACCTCTACGTGGCAGCACTCGGTAAGCGTATCGACTTCCTGGCGATGCAGGAGCAGAAGCGGACAAACGTACTTCTTGGCCAGATCTACGCAACGTTATTGCAGCAGAACCTCCGGCCAGTGCTTCAGGGCTATCTCAACAGCCTAAAGTCCGGCGCCGCTGCGAACAGGTAGGCGGGTCATTCAACACAACGTAGCGATGCCCGCAAAATGTGCGGGCATACCTTTTTCTGAAGGGAGAGGGACGATGGAGCGCAGCATCTGGCGCAAGCATGCGCTGTTCTTGCTTGCCATAGCCATGAGCCTAGTACTTGTTGCATGGTCGGCACGTACATGGGCGCAGTCAGTCGGCGACATGCCAACTTACGGCCAGATCCAGGACGCTGGGTCCGGGGCCGACGACAAGGCCCGCAATATTCTAAACAACATGCTCGGCCAGTTCGGACAGAATCCGTTCGCCGCTGTTGGCCCGCCTACTGAGCTGCTCGGTAGCATGTTCTTTATCTTCAACGCGTGCTTGTTTGTCATTGGAGCAACGTGGGTTGGCTACCACGTCCTGTCTGGGATCGCCCAGACAGCACACGAAGGGGAAGTCCTCGGTAAGCGCTTGAGTACGTTATGGTTGCCGATCCGCATGACAATGGGCGTCGGGGGCATGCTGCCAGTTTTCGGCGGATTTTCCCTCGCGCAATCCATCATGATGACGGTCGGTATCCTGGGAATCGGTATTGCGAACCTCCTATCCACCACAGCCATCGATCGTGCAGCAGAATTCGAGGCACTTGTGCCGCCGCCGGCCATCGCCCAAGGAGTCGGGACCGTTGGCTTTACCGGGGAGCTCGGCCGCGATCTGTTCGCCATGCACGTGTGCACGCTGCTGAACAATGACTATCGAAGCAGGACGGGCCAGGCTACGCAGGAAATTACCTTCGACGGCACCAGGCTGGTGGCGCCGGATTCCTGTGGCGGCATAACGATCGTCACGCGTGGCAATAGCACCAGGTCCGCATCCAGCGTCCTCGGGTTTCGAAACGCCGCGGTGGACTATGACAAGATCGCGGCCATTTCTGATCGGACAAATCAGCAGTACCCAGCCGCGCTGAATTCGGTGAACGCCAGCATCCAGCCGCTGGCCCAGGCATGGTTTGATGCCTACGTGGCCGAAGATGCCCAGACCCACATGCGCATCAACCCGGTGCCGCCGTACCCGGACATGGATGTAGCAAAGACCATGGTCGAAGCGCAAAACCGGTTCATGGCGGCGATTCGCGGCGACTCGAAAGAGGACAGCTCGCTGAAAGACCGGGCGCTTGCGAACATGAAGGAGGGTGGGTGGGCGACCATAGGCTCCTGGTACAGCGCTTTCGCGGAGATGAACGCCGCAATTCAGACAGCGATGACCCAGACGACGCTGCAAGTACAGAGTCCTGAGGACATGCTCGCTATCGCCGGTGGCCAGCGGATCGAGTCCGTAGCCGATGGGCTAAAGTCCCTTGGCATCAAGGCAAGCACCGCGGTGGCGAGCAGGGCTGGAGATTTCTGCGACGAGCCCGGGATTCTTCCGAACTTCATTAGCGATGCAACGAACAAGGTGGGTGAATCCGTAGGCGCTGGGACAGCCACAGGGAATTGCTCTGTGGGGCAGTCCATCGTAATGGCAATAACCAACGGTGTTGCAGGAAATTCGGGTGGAAACGGGATGGTCAATCCATTGATCGCGGCCAAGAACCTCGGGGATTGGCTGCTCGTGGGCGTCCAGGGAGCTTACGTAGCAGTTGCAGCAATTCGCGGCACCGTTGCTCCGTTGGCCGCTGCAGCGGAAGGGGGGCTGACCGGATCGGAGAGTGGAGGTCTCGCGAGCAAAGCTGCGGCTGCAGGAGGAAAGCTGCTGAAGATGGGGGGAATCTTCGGAACGATCGCGTCTGATCTTGCAGGCTTTGCACCGGTGCTTCTCGGCGCGCTGATGGTGATTGGTATGATGCTCTCGTTCTACGTGCCGTTCATCCCCTTCATCACTTGGTTCACAGGCCTGGTGAGCTACTTCGCTAGCTTTATTGAAGGACTGATCGCCGCGCAGGTATGGGCTTTCTCTCACTTGCATGCAGAGGGTGAGGGCCTGGGTCAGCGGACGGAGAAGGGCTATCTCTACGTCCTGAACATGCTGCTGCGCCCCGGACTGATGGTGCTCGGCTTTTTCTTCGCCTCGGCTGCTTCTGTTCTGGTTGGCACGCTACTGTTCCAGATGTTTGGACCCGCCTTGGCTAACGTGCAAGGGAACTCGACGACTGGTGTGCTCAGCATTGTTGGCTTCTTTTGCATCTATCTGATGCTGACAATCATGCTGGTGCAGGTTCTATTCAACCTCATCTACGAACTTCCCGACCGTGTAATCGCGTGGTTCGGGAACGGTATGGAGGCTCGGATGGCCAAGGAACTCGACCACAAGGTCGAAGGCACAGTGCAGACCTTCGCCCGGTGGGGGGGGCACGCCAGCATGCCAAAATAAGTGACGTATACGGCACATTTTCGACTTGGCATGGCTTATGAGGTGCATTTCACAAGAAAAGGGCCCGCGATCAACGCGGGCCTTTTTCTTGCCCAGCACTCCGATCGCATAGCCACGCGCGCCCGCCGACTCGGGGCCGGCGGAGGAGCGCCAGCGGCTCGACCAGCGGGGCTGCCCGATCCCCCCCGCACAATGGAATCGGGGGCCAGCGACCGTACGCGGCAAGGGCGGCAAGGTGCCTGAGGTCCCCGTCCAGGAGGCGCTGGTGGATCGCCTGGCCACGCATCTCGCGGCACGCGGCTGCGCCGTGCCGCCGGTCGAGATGATGCAGCAGCACGTCGGGCATGCCTCGCTGGATACCACGACTCGTTACGTGCGCCCCGAGTGCGCGCGCAGACTTCAGGCAATGGCGGTCCTCTTACAATAAAGTCATGAAAACTGTGACAATAAAGATGCAAAGGAGGACTTTTCTCTTTTTATATCAATGACTTGCTGCTTCATTCGGTGGTAGGCCCGTCGACAGTCGGCTGCTCGGTCGGGAAGAAATGCGGAGTCATGGGGAATTTACAATAAAGTCCGAAAACCTGACTGGAGGAACACATCCTCGACCGCGAGTGAGGACACGGCCTGCCGGCGCCACAGCACCGCCCACAGCAAGCCGCTCAGTCTCCTTGCGGTAGGCGCGTTGCGTCAGCGTAGGCAGGACCGCGGCCGACGCGCCACCCGCGCCCGGCGCCTCGCGTCCTCCCGCGGCACGGCCGCGTGCCGCCAGCCAGGCGAGGATGGCCGCCCGATCGTCGTCCGGCCGAGCAAACATGGCTCGTGCGGAGCCCAGAACCGCCTCGCCGCGCCACTCAGTTCGTTCGGCGCGACCAAATGCTCCAGCGGCATCAGCGCGCGGCACCGCTCGCCCGGCAGGTCGGCCCGGGCCGCCTCAGGCAGGGCGCCGAGGGTGTCAGCGTAGGTGGCGACGACCGGCGCGAGCGCGCGCCTTGATGACGCCGATGCCACGCAGCGCCAGAAACCAGACTCCGCCCCGCGCCATGCGCGCGTGCAGCTCGCCCAGGGTGGGGCACGCCGGCGGCGGCGAGCAATATCTTTATTGTCTCCATCATTGTCAGCCCACCCTCGGGACGCGAGATGGGCTCCAGAATGAAAGAAGCCCCGCATTGCGCGGGGCTCTTTGCTGTTCACAAACGGTGAGTGAGATAGACATCAGTGATGTAGGTAGGTGAACCAAATCAAGAAGCGGAGGGCGACTACTGCGATGCCTGCCCAAACGCACAACTTCGCTACGCTGCCGGGAACACCTTGCCAGAGGTACTTCTCGATCTCGGCAATAGGTTGCCCGGCTGCGACGGGATGCTTGGCTATCATAACGGCCAAGTTCTCCGCGACCATCAGTGGGTAAGAGGCGACAAGTACCGCGGCGATATATGCGGCGAGTTTCTCGTACCCGAGAAGTCCGGCTACGGCCGCCAGCACAAATCCGCCGATGATGCCAAGCCGCACGATCCAGCTGCTGGCGTAACTGAAAACACCTGGCCCGAACTTGTATGCCTTGATGTACAGGGCGGTGGTAACGAGCGCGAATATCGCTATAGCACAGGCCAATATATGGGCGTGCGCGGGATTCCCGCGTATCGGCGCCAAATCTCCAGTAAGGAGGACACGCCCCAAGCCAACGGGAGAATAGCAAAGCACAAAGCCCGCAAATGCCGCAGCTGGTAGCAAAACAGCCATCGTCAACGGGCGAGAGTTCATAATCCCCTTGAGAGCGGCGGTCTGAGCAGCCACAACGCCCGTTCCGACACCGGCCATTACGGCAGTGAAAGGAGCCAGCCCCTTCTCAGACAAGTTGTGATTGGTGAACTTCATATTACTCCCCAGTTATAGTCCGGCCAGATCTGGCGCAGCCGGTACAGTTCTTGTGTCTAGTTGGCCCGTAGACTACCCCGCCCAAACGGTGGATTTCTACCCCACGCTTTCATGATGCCGCAGTAGGGGGGGTACCACGCAAATCTTTCTCCGAAAACATCAGGGCTCTATGCTCCCGTTAGACGCGGACGGCAGAGGCGAGTATATTTCGAAGTAGCCTGGCACATCGATCTATAACAATGACTCCATCAACTCTTGACCCCGCCGGTTCACAAAGGCAACTTCTCCAGCGTTTTGGCATGGCAGTTGTGGCAAGCTCCGAGCGCCTGGCCGAGGAGATGTCGCAAGCCTTCTCCTCCATCGACCAGCATCTCCAGTCGCCGCGGTTGGCGAGCTGGGGCGTCGACTGCGACTGGTTGCTGAGCGGGCTGCAAAACACCAGCCGCACAGCCCTGGACCTTCTCGCCTGCGCAGGTCATTGCAGCCAGGGAGAGTCAGACAGCATTCAGCGCCGAATCATGCTGAACATAAACCAGGCGAGGGTGCAGGCTCAAGCCGCTGGCAATTCTGTCGCGCCCATCGTTGCCGCAAGCAGAATCACCTCATTGGTCACGCGGGCAAAGGAAGACAGCGCTGTAATCTACAACGATCTGCGGGAGGCTCGCACCCGTGAGCACGGACCTCGCCAACGTGCACAGTAGGTAGCTCCCTCAGATCCGGCATTCGCTAGATCGCTTCACCGGCCGGCGCGAGAGTGCCGGCCCCTGCCTCCCTCAGCCTGGCGCGACGCCACCTGCCCGCTCGGCCCTTCACGACTTGTAGGGCTTTCTGCCCTCGATCCCTCAGCCGTCTTCACAGCCAGACCTCGCAGGACATAAGGCGTCCGCTCGAATATGCGCGCATAGCGCGCCGTGGCGCGCTAAAGGGCGTCCTAGCGCTTTCAAGCGCGCTGGCGCGCATAGAGGCGCCTAGAAGCGCGGATCGATTGAGAAAGCGCACTCCGGCCCATTTCGCAATCCGGCGTAATTGCCAGAGTGAGATTCACAACAACGGACCGGGAACTCAATACAAAGTCCTTGGTGATTCAATACATGCGCGCACCTGGCTTTTTCGTGTGGTCGGGTAAGCCATTGAGCAAGAAGAAGAAAAGGTATTCGGATACGGCCGAAAGATTTTACGGATAGAAGAAAACGATGCCACTTCGACTTTACATTGAGACGGTATTTGTAAAATTTGCGCCAATCCCCGCGCGTAGGAAGGCAGAAGGGCGAGCTGAAGGCGGCCGGCTAGGCGCGAAGACTTAAATCTCGCACGCAATGAGGTTGAATCAAGCGCGCTCGAAACAGTGGCGAGCAACTCAGACCGTCGGCAATCAAGTTGGCCAGGAAGGGGCCAAATTATTTACACCTTTGCGGGCCCCAAAGTTTACAATTTGCCCATAGCAGAAAAGGTGTTTTACTTTACCTGTGTAGTAGGGTCGAGGATGCAACTGCGTCCTTTCTCGGAACAGCGGAAGATGATTGACTGTAAACATGATGTCCCTGGGGAGTTCGAGCCGGAAACGAGGCCCAATCCGGGGAAAGATGGCCTGCAAGAGGAGTCACTACAGCGCTGGGTGGAGGTTGTAGGTCAGTTCGAGTTCAAGTCACCCGCTGAGAGAGGACTGATTCCAGATTTCGTTCTGACGCAGATGACCCATCGACCGGATGGACTGCCGCAAGATCAAACCCCTGATGCAGATAGAACTGAGTCCGGCAACCAGGAGACAGGAAAGACTGGCCGCAAGCAGCACGATGTGCGCGCGACCGCGGAGGCAGTGTTCGGACCGACGCCGCAGCGAGTATCAGACGTAATCCTGCGTCGCTACCGCTGGGCAGTTGACTCGCTGTGGAGGAGAGTCGTCGCCGAGGATGAGGGCGCGATACGACACAGGCCAGTCGGCCCTCTGGAGATCGTGGACCTGCTGCTGCGCCGAGTGCCTGAGCTGCGCAACTCGACGTTCAACACGACGCGGGCGGCGGTGCTGTACTGGCTGGACGGGATGCCCGCCAATCCAGAGGCAATGCAAGCGAGGGTGATCCTGCTCACAGGTTGCCCTAAGGACGGATTCAAGGGGCCGAAGCCGGGGACCACGGCGACGCGCTACTCGTCGAAGTCGCAACGCAAGCGGACATTCGCAAGGCGGGACTTCAATCGGCTACTGCGGCATCTCGACCGGCGCGCAGAGGCGTCCTCCAATCAGCTTGCCGCTGGAGCCTTGGTTGGCTCGTGGCTGCGGGCCGGTCTGGCAGCGGGATTGCGTCCAGTCGAGTGGGTCGATGCGACCTGGTCTGATGAGTCCCGCACTCACCTGCGTGTAAAGACTGCGAAGCGGAGGCGACAGGAGGCTGACTGGACCGCTGGTCTGGCCAGACTTGAGCGCGATCCGGAACCGCAAGTACCAGAAGATCTGGCGGAGCCAGTTAAGTATCGACTCGTCTCGATTGATGAATCCGACAGGGGCGCGGTCGAAGGATTTATGGCGAAACTGAGGACTTTATTGGACGCTGGTGAGGAATTTTCGGCAATCTATTCACGAGCGCGGCAATATTTGTGGTTGTCTTCAATCTCGGTATTCGGAAGGGACGCCCCTCGATTTACACTATATCAAATGCGTGGTCAATTTGGGTCGAACAGGAAGGCGCGCCAAGGGGTCTCCGCGACAGCCGAGGAAATGGGTAATGCGGCTTCGAAGGCGAATACATATTATGGCAAGGTTATTTATGCCCACCGAACGGCGCGCGGCGGGGTAGACAAACCCGCTGATCGGCAAATTGATTCCGGACGCGAAGAGGCTTGAAGCCGGGAAAAGACGGTCGGCATTGAATGAGCCCAGAATAATGATTATCCGCTGGCAGGGGTCTCTGCACGCAGTATGGGAACTTGTGCAAGTCTATTCTGACGTACTGATATCCGGGGCCATACAGAACTGATGAAATCCCAGCCTATGGGCAACGGCCCTGTGGTCTCCCCTCCGCCGAATGAAACCACCAATATCCACGGTGTGCTGCCTGGCTGATTTAAAGTCTGACCTCTTAGGGTTTGGTACTCGACGGGTATTGTTCGCTTCTACGCGAAGGTACTGATATGGATTTGGGTCGCCGTCACAGTCCACTTTGCGGTGGTGGCGTTCGGGGTTCTCACCTGGCGCATATCCTCTCTGTGACCAGGTTCGCCGGTGACGATGGGCTGGTTCGCGCTGCGCCGTGGCGCGGGCTTTTCGCCCCATCGTTCCAGAGGTACCGAATTTGTATCCGCGACCACGTTGGTCCGCACTTGGCAGATCCGGGCGCAGGGCGGCTTGGTTAGAAATCGGTCTTCTTTCGGATTGGCCTCGGCAGCGGGTTTGCCGCCGGGCCGACTTGACTTGGACCGGTTGCGGTTAGGACGCGTCCGGTCCGTCGTCGCAGTCGCTACTAGTCAGTCGGCTCGCCGTCGATCTGAAAGCAATATGGCTGGCTATCGTCTAGCGAGACCTCCGCCAGGATCGGCGAGCCATCCGACCAGACCCCGAGATTGGCCTCGTTTGCGTCGATCCCTCGCAGCTTCTCCAGTGCCTCCCTCTTGCTGGCGGCATTTACCCGCAACGTGCAGGCCAGTTTTACGTCGAAAGCATACTCGTGCTCACCCGGCGAGGGAGGGGCACCGACTGAGTCTCCCGCGGCCGCACCGTTTAGCTCAGTGTGCTCCTGATGGGATTCCTGATAGCGTCGAATCCAATCCACCTTCTCCGGGCTGGTGCAGGCGTGGTAGTTCTGGCCGGAGTGCAGGCCCACCCATTCCGCCACGTCATCCGCATCGACCGGCTCTGCGCACATGCCCTGGATCTCGGAGATCTTCCGGTAGAGGTCTCCGATCCAATCCACCGCATCAGACCCGTCCATATCTTCATCGGTCAGCACCTGGGGCCAGTCCTTGAGAACGGACTGCGCTGCGGCCGCGAGCCTGACCAACGGCTCCAATCGAGCCTCCTGCACCACAACCCATCCCGGCTCGGCGATAGTGGCGAATTCAATCTTTTTCAGTTCCATCTGCTACTCCATCTCCTGGGTAGTTGATTTAGTCATCCTATAGATATGGCAGGGAACCGCGCAAAGCCACACTGCAGGTTTCTGCTTGTTGTGCAGCCCAGTGACTTGGTGGCACCGATGGCCGCCGCGCTCTGATCGACCGGCGCAACGGAGCCGTTCTTGTCGTGCGGTTGGGTAGAGTGGGTTTGTCGAATCCAGCTGCCAATGGGGGGTGAACCGATGACGCGACAGACAGCAACGTCCGGACTGCGACAGCTACCGCTTAATGGCATCTGGTTGGGTTTGCCAAGTGTCCGGGGATGAGATCGGCCGGCAACCTCGTCTCGCAGCGCATCCATCAACGGAAGACCCACTGCCCTTATGGGTGTCCGCTATTGCGTCCGGCGATCCTTATGTTTCGCTGATGGTGGGAGCGGCAAAACATATTTGCGGGGTTCCGCCAGCGATCGGTACGCTGGGTTCATCGATTGAACTAACTGGGAGCCCCCATGCAGCCTACCTACGAATCGCTGTCTTTCAGCCTCATCAGCCTCGCCCTGACCGCCTCAATCCTGATTGCGCCATTAGCCGCATACATGGGCGGTTACTTCAAGCAGATGCTTGGCGAAGGGGATGCATTTGAAGGCGAACGAGCGGCACAGGTTGCTGCTGCCTTCCTGCTGGCCCTGCTGACCACGGTCGGGTATGGCGCAGATTCTGTCGCGCCGCCGGCGTGGGTGAGCGTACTTTGCGTTGTCGCGGCCTACTCGCCGGTTCTATGGCTGGCGGTCCGTGCGGCACGCTGTGCTTGCTCGACAGCCGAGATGCGCCAGCCGGCCGCAATTGCTTGAGCCACCTGCCACCTGACCTGCCAAATGACCCACGATCAAACCCAATCGGAGTATCCGATGAGAACCGTTTTCGAGACCCACGGGCTGGCGTGTCCGAACTGTGGACGTGATACCAAACTCAATGTCGAAGTCCAGACCTTGGCCCGCCTACTGCCCAGCGGCACTGAGATTGTGGGCGATCAGGAGTGGACCGACAGCGCCCAGGTTCTCTGCGATGAATGCGGACACGATGGCACGGTTGCCAAGTTCTCCGGTCGCAAGGCTCGGATGGCTCATCAGTTGCGTAGTCTGCGAGAGCTCATCGGGCGGACGATGTGGGATCACGTGTACAGCGAGCGCGAGGAGATTCTGCCGGGCCCGGATTGCGAGTACACAGCGGCGCTGGCCAGCATCGACTTGATTCTGGAGCAGGGAGCCGGGTCAACCAGGGAAGGGAGCGCGACGTGAGCGGGACATCGTCGCCCCGTTGTTCCACGCCGCGGTGCGTCAGCGACACCGAGCAGCTAGGCGAGCGGCTCCACTCAGTCTTCCCGGTGCCACCGGGATCGGCGCCGTCACGAATCGCCGACGCGACCGATCACTGCTCCAGATGCGGGGGATTCCTTGTGGCGGGCGCCTGGCGGCACGTATGCAAAAACTGCGGGACCGAAGTCCAGCCGGGCGAGTTGCGCGGCCTCTTTGTTCCATCGCGCTGCACAGCTTGCGACACCAAGGTGGTTGCGGAACAGCGCGCTGCAGGCGATGTTTGTAGTGGCTGTAACCAGGTGTACGCCTATTGCTCCTGCTGAGGAGCCGTCTTTTGCCGGTGGGCGACGCTACCCACTCGCGGAGGGCGGCCGTGAGCGGGCGACCAGGTGGTTGCCCCTCCGCGGGTTTGCTTGGGTATATCCCAGATCGGTAGCCTGACTCTATCAAGTCACAGACCCGCGTGGCCGTTACGTCTGGGACGGCACTCCAGCCACCTTGGTCAAGAACACGAAGAAAATGAAGAAGAAGTCGTTCTATTTGGCGGCACTCGCCGCAACCGTAGTGTGGTGCGGTGCCGCGGCGGGCTCGGTCACGGTCACGGTCATCGATGCTCCTTCGCCCTCCCAAACCCCGTCTGCGCCGGCGGGCCTTACCCCTCGGATGAGCGTTGCCGAGCCGACTTATGCGGTGGGCTCTGGGCAGCTTGCGCTGTTCAAGGCCATCAACGCGCTGCGCCAGCATCTCGGCGTCGGCCTGCTCACGCAGGATTCAAGGCTCGACACTGCGGCACAGGCCCACGCCGTCTATCTCAGCAGCAACAATGTGTCGCAGCACGATGAGGCTGCCGAGAACCCGGACTTCTATGGTGTCAGCCCGCTTCTGCGGGCGCGCAAGGCTGGAGCACCGGCGGTACAGTGGGTGGGTGAGGCCGTCGCCGCCGCCAGAGGGGGCGATGACGGTGATATCGGCCAGCGGTGCTTCAGGCAGTGGTATCACACCGTCTATCACTTGCAGTCGCTGGTTGGAAATCAGGAGTCGGTTGGCGTCGGATACAGCCAGAGGGGGAGCCTCGGCCTGAACCTGTGTGTGCTGAATTTCGGCACCCTCACAGCCGCACAAGCCGATCCTGTCCCAAACGGCGTGCCCTATGTCGGCGGCCAGCACTTCGATGCCGGCACGTTCGTCACGGTGCCTCGCAGCGGGGAGACCGATGTTCAGCCTGGCTTTAATGCCGAGAGCGAGTCGCCTGATCCCGCCCCCGACCTGACGGCCCCGGGCCGACCGCTGATGGTCTACGCGAACGGTGCGCTTGCTGAAATCCTGTCGGTTGGGGCGTTCAACGTGATCGGCCCTAATGGCGCAGACGTGCCAGCGAGGGCTCTTGTGTCCCCGGCAGCCAAGGCGGCCGGCTCAGCAGGTGCGGCAGACCCGTACATCCGAAACAACGCCGCCTTCCTGTTGCCGCTCGCGCCGCTGGCGGCTGGCGTGACCTACACGGCGACGTTCGCGGGGACGCGCGCGGGCAAGCCGGTGAGCTTCACCTGGTCGTTCACTACGTCAGCGGGAGTCACTATCGCCCAGCGGTAGGTCGGTGAAGAGGTGAGGCTGGGGCGGTGCGGGTGCTGTCGCTGAGCTTCCTGCACACTGGACTGCCGCTCACGGCTTCTTGGCTGCAAGCTCGCGGACCCGCCCGCCGCCTAAAGGCCGCCGCGAGTCGCCCGGAGGCGTCAGATTTGGTGTGTATAAAAACATAAGTGCAACCTCAGTCCCATAAAAGCGACCTCGGAGGCTGAGGCCGGACACGAGGCGGCGGGCTATCACCCCGGAGCGGGTGGAAAGGAATGTCGGTAGTAGCGGACGACCTTGCGACTGTCGCATCTCAATAGACGCCCGCCGGACGCGAGAGGTCCGGCGGCTACTCCACCAGGCGCAAGGCCGGCGCAGCCAGCATCTTCTCGGCCGGGTAGAGCGTCATGAACGTGCGCGCGAGGTCCGGATTATCACACTGCAGCCAGTCGTCCCATTGCGTCGGAGGCACCAGCACAATTGACCGCTTCTCGTCGGCGGGCTTATGCATTCGCCCCATGACGGAGTGCCCTTCCGCATTGACGGTCAGCATCGTGAACGAAAAGGTGTCGTTCGGCCAGCGCTGCCACAGCCCGGCGATACCGAAGGCGGGCTCGCCGGCGGGCCGAATCCTGTACCAGACGCATTTAGGCCCGGCCTCATAGTTCGGCTCATCGAAGGCCACCGCGGGAATCAGGCAATACTGGGCGTTGCGCCAGGGGCCTTTGAAGGCGGCCCGCTCGGCCACGCCTTCGGAGCGAGCATTCATCGTCGCGTAGTCTTTCAGCTTGGGCGGCTGGCCGGTGCGCTTCTCCATCTCCTTATTGCGCCGCTTGATCTCCTCACGCGACACCAAGCCGAACGTACCCATCACACAATCGCGCCCGCCGTCGCCATCGTGCAGTAGGATCGGAGCCGCACCGTCACGGCAGACGTGGGACGCCCATTCTGCGCCCTCGGGCGGCTCCACCAGGAACACATCGCGCAGCAATTGGGGCTGAACCGGGGCGTAGTTAGTGCACACGGCGTCCTCCGTCGTGGTGTTTGAGGTCAGTTTGTGTGAGTGTACTGTGAATCGCTGCAGCAGCTCGTCCCGGCGCGGCGGAAGGTGCCGATCCCCGGAATCGGGCGCAGAGTTTGCCCCCTCTGTAGATTTGCGCGGTTCCCGGCGTAGTCGGTACCGTGGTTCTCACTAAACAACAACCTGTGAGGACCTCATGCTCGCCCCGGCAACCGTGGATACCGGGAGATTGGATCGCACGCCTTCCACGCAGGATGTACCCACGTCGCGAGTCAACAGGCCGACCATCTCGAAGCAACCGCTGCGATGGGATTTCTGGTTGGCCGCGCGTGGCCCGCGGGCGGTGGCAAGGCGCACGCTGCATTGATGGACCACGTCGGCGGCAGCGCGGGCCTTCACGAGCTCGTGACGGAATGGGCTAAAGAGTTCATCCGTCAGTGGGAAGCGGAGCACGCTGGCAGCGTTGAGCAGGACTACGCATCGCATCTGTACACATTCACGATTCGCAAATTCGATCAGTTGCGCGAATCCGCCAAGTCGGCGGCGTGAGCGTAGAACGGGCAGCCGCGGCCAAGGTCAACGCAACCTAATCTGGCCCGGTCAAAACGTGCACCGCGGCATTCCGACACTTATCAAGCGGCTGAAGCTGACACCGTGGGCTGTTGCATGACGGCAATCTTTCGCAGCGAGCCCGTTCCGCAAAATATATTTGCCTCGTTCCAGTCGCGATGGGTAGTCTGAACTCATTGATTGAGCACATCCACCAAGGAGAATAGACACCATGTCCACCATCGCGAAGACCGTTGACCCGAAGGAGCATCTGGAAGTCACCGCGTCGATGGCGCTGCACGCGGGTATCCACTGGGCCCGCTTGTCGCAGGCTGCCCGGATCGCTCTGCTGGAGCACGCCAACGGCACCGACGGCATGGCTGCGCTGGCCTCCGACTGGGCTGCGGAGTTCCTGGCTAGCGCCTCCGGGTTTGACTCGGATAGCTTCCGGCCAGCGATGCTCGCGTTCATCGAGCAGAAGATGGCGGCTCTCCGCTCGGCTGCTCTGTCCTAAAGAGAGAACTGACCGCCGCTAGCCGGCGGCCACCCATCCGGCCCGAGCAGCTCAGATTGACGGGCCCGGTCTTCGACGCAGCGCCCGAGCGCACGACCAATTCTCCAATATGCGTATCCAGAACACTGACATGACCGCGACTCAATTCACCCCTGGCCAAACCCTCGAAGTTCCGCTGAACACACTGTTCATCTCGCCGCTGAACGTTCGCCGCATGGACAACTCCGATATCACCGAGCTCGCGGCTCTCATCCGGTCGCAGTCTGTGCTGCAGAATCTTCTCGTCGTCCCGGAGGTGGATGAACGCGGCGGCGTTCGGTTCGGCGTCGTTGGCGGCGGCCGTCGAATGCGCGCGCTTAACCACCTGGCGCAGCGCCGAGAGATCGAGGAAATCCACCCGGTTCCGGTGAAGATCGTGGCAGTAGAAACCGCCGAGCAAGCGAGTCTTGCCGAGAACAGCGGCCGCGAGGCAATGCACCCGGCAGACGAGTTCGAAGCGTTCCAGCGCCAGCGTGATGCTGGTATTCCCATTGAGGATATTGCGGCCACGTTTGGTGTCACCCCGCTGGTCGTGCGCCGCCGCCTGAGGTTGGCCAACATCGCGCCCCGATTGCTGCAGGCCTACCGGCAGGGAGAGCTAAAGCTCGATCAACTGCAGGCGCTTGCTCTCACCGACCGGCACGATGTTCAGGAGCGGGTTTGGGAGGACGCTCAGAAGTCGGCCTACTGGAAGCAGTCGGCACGGGAGCTGCGGGATGCCATCACCGAGGGGGCGGTCGCCACTGCAGACGACGCAGCCGCACGCTTTGTCGGGCTGGATGCCTACGAGGCGGCAGGGGGTCACGTGGTGCGTGACCTGTTCTCGGACCGCGGCGACGGTTATGTGGCGGACAAGCATTTGCTGCACAAACTGTTCGTCGAAAAGCTGGAGGCCGTAGGCGACCAGGTGCGTGCAGAGGGCTGGTCCTGGGTGGACGTGCGTGAGCGAGTGAGCCAAGGTGACCTGTATCAGATGGGCAGGAGCAAGCCCAGCGAGCGGGCGCTGACCGAGGTTGAACAGGCGGAGATCGCTGCCTTGGAGGCGCAGGTAAAGGCCCTCGACGCAAAGGCGGACGCCCTTGAGGAAGACGATGACTCGGACGCCTACGAGATGGTGTCCGATGAAATCGTGGAATTGCAAGTCAGGATCAAGGTAATCAAGGATGGCACAGCCGTCTACAGCGAACGCCAGATGAAGAAGGCCGGCGTTATGGTCGGCCTGGGCCACAGCGGAAAACTGGAAATCCATCGCGGCTTGATCAAGGGGGCCGATAAGCCGAAGAAGGTCGACCCGAGCGTTACCGTTACCGAGTCCGGCAAACCCGCGCATTCGGAGTCGCTAGTGCGCAAGCTGTCCGCGCATCGGACGATGGCGGTTCAGGCCTCGCTCGCCGACCAACATCGCCTTTCGCTCGATACGCTCTGCCACTCGCTTGCTTCCACCGTCCTCTATAGCGGCGGTTACCACGGTGACCGAGGTATCAGGATCAACGCCAACTCTCAGACCTTTAACCTGCGTCAGCACGCAGACGACATCGAGCATTCGAAAGCCTGGGGGCAGATGGCCGAGCGCCGTGCCAGGCTTAAGGAAAACCTGCCGGAGAACCCTGCTGAGCTGTTTGCCTGGCTGCAGGAGCAATCCCTGGAGACGGTACTCGAGATCCTGGCATTCTGCACCGCCTCCTGCGTGGATGGACTTCAGCACCAGGAAGGGACCCGGCAGCTGGCCGAGCTCGAGGAGGCTGCCGGGCTCGACATGTCGGACTGGTGGGAGGCGAGCGCTGGCAGCTATTTCAAGCACGTGCGTAAGGAAACTGCGATTTCGGTGGTTAGGCAGGTCGATCCGGCCCAGGACGGCGAGAAGCTTGCCAAGCTGAAAAAGGGCGAACTGGACAAGCACGCTGAGGCGGTTCTCTCTGGTGCCGGCTGGCTGCCGCGAATGCTCGCCCGCGAAGTGCCCGAGGAAAGGGCGTAACGCGGTTGTTGGCGGATGCCGACCGGGGCCACATTTGCGTGGGTCTGGCCTCGCTCGGTAGGGTGGTTGCAAACCATCTCCGATTGCAACCACCCACCATGCACGCCTCTCAGCTCGCTCTCTTTCCGGCCGCAAACCCGCTCGTTTCTCCGGTCACCGTTACGCACTTGACCTCCGAGGAGCTGGAACGACGGGCAACAGCGGCGATTGACGCGGTGCTCGAGGCGGGCCATCCGATGATTTGCGCCTGGTCGAGCGGGAAGGACTCCAGCGTCGTTGCCAACCTGATGCTCAATGCGGCACGTTCGCGCTTGCAGCGGGGCGAATCCTGCCCGCCGCTCCTCATCAATCACAGCTCGATTACAGTCGAGAACCCGGAAGTGCAGGCGCTGGCGTCATCGGAAATTGAGAAGATCCGCGCATACGCTGCAGACCAGGGGATCCCGTTGACCGTTCGGATCGGCCATCCGACCCTTTACTCCGCGTTCGCCTGCCGGGTGATCAGCGGTCGCGGCCTTCCGACCTTTCCGGACACCCGAGGCGACTGCTCGGTTGACTGGAAAGTGAGGGTAGGGGATCGCCTCACGGCGGAGGCATACACGGAGCTGCGCCGATTCACCGAAAAGCCGGCCGTCCTCATGACCGGTGTGCGCCGGGAGGAGTCTGCCGCCCGAGCCGCGAGCATCGCCTCGCGTGGCGAGCGCGACGAAGGCATCTGGACCAATGCGGAAGGCGAGATGCGTCTCTCCCCGATCCTTTCGTGGACTTCCGACGATGTCTGGACCTATCTTGGCTACTGCGCCGCCGGCCTGATTCCGTCCTACTCGGACTTTGCGGAGACTATGCGCTTCTATCGCGACGCCGGAGGTAGTTCCTGCGTTGTTGTGGCGTCCGATATGATGGACGCCAGGAAAGGCGGCGGCTGCGGTGCGCGTTCAGGCTGCGTGACCTGCACCAAGGTGCAGTCGGACAAGTCGCTCATGAACATGATCGAGAGCGACGACGGTCGCTACGGCTACATGAAGCCGATGCTGGCCTTCCGTGACTTCATTGCGAATACGCAGTATGACTGGTCGCGCCGGAGCTATGTGGGCCGCACCATCGACAAGGACGGCTACATCACCATCGCGGCGGATACCTACGCGCCTCAGATGCTGGAGGATTTGCTGTGGTACGCCCTGTCGATCCAGGCGACGCTGCCTCGCGCGGCAAACTTTCGCTACGTCGCTCTGCGGGAGCTGTTCGCGATCGACATGCTGTGGTCGGCCTACGGCCTGCACAAGCCCTTTCACGCACTCTGGATCGCCCGCGAGGTCGAGCGTGGGAATCTGAAGTTTCCGCCGAAGGTCAAGCCTGTCCCGAAGACGCCGGTACCGGCCTACGGTCGCATCTTCGTTGGCAAGGATTGGGATGGCATCGATACCCCGAAGGTCACCGGCCTTTTCGACGCCCCGCTGGCCCTTGCCGAGGAGGGCTGCGGTATTGGCACTCGCTTTACGAGGGACGGCCGCGTTGTGACGGACTTCGATACCACGAAGCAGTTCGAAGTCGACGAGGAGGGAGCGTTGCTGTTTCTGGAGTTCGAGGCTGATCGCCATATTGCCGAGTTCCATCGCGATGACGCCGAGTGGACCGCCGCAGCGCGCATCTACCTGCGCTACGGGTTTGTCACTCTGGCCAAGGGTGCACACGCCAGGTGGGACGGAATCCTTCGCCGCACGGAATGGCGGCAGCAGAATTGTCTCCACGGTCAGCCGGCGCTTGAGCACTTGATCGCCCGCTGCGAAGCCCCCCCTGTGCGGCAAGAGGAAGCCCTGTTCGCGGAGGCAGCTTAGTCGGCAACGACCGAGGCTGGGTTTGCGCCGTTCCCCATCGGCTCTGTATGGTGAGTTCAAGATCAACAGAGAGATGGCCCCATGACCATGGAAAAGCCCACCTACAAGGAAGTAGCCGAAGCGCTGCGCAACCTCTTGAACTACGCGGGCGGTTGGGACGCGCCCGACTCGCACCCGTGCGGCGCTGCTGCTCGCATGATGCACCGTGTTGACGGCCGAGATTGCCAAACATGGGACATGCCTTTCATTGATCATGCGGAGCGATTCTGCCGGCTGTACCCTCACTTGCGTATCGGCATCCGGTTCCAGGATGACGCAGGCGACCGGTATGACTCGCCCAACATGGGCTATCTCTGCGACGGCGAGTGGGTCAATACGTCACATGCCTGCGCAATCGGAGACATGACGTCAGTCGATGCAATCTTGATGCAAGCCCTCAACATGCCCGGCATGACCTTTGAGGAGGCGACGCGCGCCGATGACTTGAACGACGCTCTTCTAATGGTGCAAGAGGCCTGTCAGATCACGGCTGGCGACGTCGCAGGCTTGTTCTGTTCCGGCATGGATGCCGAGGCGTTCTGGCCGCGCGCTGATGAGGACCAGCGCATTGGGTTTCTGTTGGCGTACCTGACCTTTGAGTCGGTGCACACGGATCAAGACCTGCTTCGCAAGTACAAGCGCTCGGACGCTCAAGTACGTTGGCGTGAGGTGAATGTCACCCTTGCCGACTGTGAGGGATGGGCCGTGCCGGCGTATTGGGACGGTCGGACCTGGAATGGCTGGGTCGTTCCGCGCTTCACGCTGCAGGGCATGCGCGAACTCGCCCAACACGCCGGGCCGCTGGTGGAGAACAGCGATGGCACCTTCACGCGCACCGACGAAGGCGTCGACGTGGAGACCATCAGCGCTGAGCCCAAGGACATCGACGGCATGACGATTGCCCTCTATACGCCCGATGGCTGGTGCTTTGAGCTCGATGATTGACGTCGGGCGCGTAGACGGTACAGCCAAAGGACGCTGGCTGTTGCGTGGGTCCCTCCTGGTTCGGTAAATTGGTCTCAATCAGACGATTTACAGAAACCTGACACCCATGACCTCCGCATACTTCGCCTCACTCGTAACGAAACCCGACATCATCACCGCTCCGGGCAACTACGTGACCCGCAGCGGTGAACTCGTCACGATCACAGTGGTTTCCTGGCGCCAGGACCATGGCTGCATCGGCACCTATGGCGACGGAAAGATCGTCGATAAGTGGCACAAGAGCGGCCGAATCTTCGCTGGCGCGGAAAGCGGGAACGACATCGTCCGCGCCGCCGATGCTGCCGGCGCAACCAACGTGACCGCGTTTGGAAACCTCTACAAGGTCTGGCAATCGGACCAGCGCCTCGTGGTGGCCATCCTGACCGCCGCCGACGGTGACAAGGCGCTGGCCCGCTATCGCGAGGAAGGGGGCAAGGTGGCGCAGGTGAGCATCGAGCGCATGACGTTCGGCTACCCGCACGATTCCTGCACCATCTACCGCTGACCGGCGCAACGCAACGCGAGGGGGCAAGATGAAGCGGCCGATCAACAAGCCAAAAGACGACAAGGCACAACTGTTCCGCATCCGGTACTACTTTGCCCCCGGTTCCGAGCTGGTGTGGGCTGCCACGGAAGGGATTACGCTGTCTATCGCACGCCGCCGGCACGGCAAACACTGCTACGTACATCCGGTAAAGAAGCCGGTCTGACCAACGCAACGCACAAGGGGGAAGCAAGATGGAACTCTGGGACATCTGGTACGGCACGAAATATCAGGGGCAAGTGTGGGCGGACGATGCGCTGGACGCGCATGAAAAAGCGCTGAAGAGATTTGGCAAATCAACCGCGCACGTTCGCACGGAACGAGCCGAGATCGCGCCTCCGCCGCGCGGCATCTAATAACAACCCACTCGCTACGGCTGGCTACCACCACCAGGACAAGCAATGTTCAACGTGACCTACCTGAATCCGCTCAACGGGAAACGCGCCCTCCTGATCGACAACGTTGACCAGGAGCAGGCCGAGGCGGTCAAGGCCAAGTTCGGCAACCCGGCCGACGCGGCGCACTACCTGCCGGAAGTGGAGATCGAGAGCGCCTGCCTGAAGCCGTGGGTTGGGGCCTGCCCGCACACTACGGCCAACATGGCGTGTCGGCAATGCCGGACTAAGCACGGCGCGAACTACGACCAGCGCGCCGCCTGATCAAGGTACCGCACAAGGGGACGCAAGATGGAGTTTGGACTGAATATCACGCTTGACGATGACGCAACGGCGCAGGACGTAGCGGAAGCGATCCAGTTTGCCGCGTTGCATGCGGCTGCCGCACTTTCGGATCGTGGGCAACATATCTCCGTGGACGGCCAGATCGATTTCGAGCTGGCGAAAGGCAAGTTGCAGAACGCGACCATCAACCGCTACGACTAACCACAACCCGCTAGCGACGGCGAGCCGCTGAACGACTCATTACACAGGGAAAATCATGAACGAGCTGATCTCCGCCGCGCGTGCCGTCGTGGACAACTGGGAGAGGGGCGACCTGGCAGGCGCCGTGCGCGTGCTGCAGCGGGTGCTCGAGGGGTTGTCCGAGAAAACAACAGCAACGCCGGAGCAGATCGGGGTTGCGAAGGACTACACCGGTTGGTCCGATGAGCTGCGCTTTGACGAGAATGCAGAGATCTCACAGGCCGACAGCGGGCACTGGATCAGCTGCTGGCAGTGGATTCCGGATGCCGAAACAGCCGGCCAGGGGTGAATCACATGGGCGGTCCTGAGTTCATCGGGCAGCTCGTCGCGCAATCCGCCCGCTACGGCGGGTATCCATTGAGACAACGACATGAATAACAAGCTTGATTCGCTGCGCGCTATGCTCTGCGCTGTCGGCGTTGTGGGAAAGATTGACGGGCACCAGGTTGTACGGCGGGAGTCGGTACTGGAGCTGGTGGATAGGGCCCGGGAGCACGGCGCATCGCACCAAGCGCAAGGCGAGGTGGTAGCGTGGGTGCGCGTCCGCGCAGACGGCACTCTTTCCGGTGACTGGTTGTGGGACGGCAATATCGAACAGGTGCGCAAAGATTCCGGCGGATGGAAGCCGCTGACATTCGTCGCCCCGTCGCAAGCCGCTCCCGTGGCGCAGGGGCTGGAGGACCTGGCGCATGAGATTGTTGCGGCATCGCAGATTGCTCCCGGCGAGGGGATTGAAGACGCTGCTGCGCGTATCCGCGTCCTCCTCGCCCAAGCCGCTCCTCGCGCCGACCATTCTGGTGACCCAGAATTGGTGTTGGAAGCTACAGACGAGATGATTGACGCTGCATGTGCTGCAGTGCCCGACCTATATCGAGTAGATGCGATTCGGGCAATCGAGGCAGCCCTGCTCGCCGCCCCGAGCGCCAGCGCACAAAAGGCGGAGCCGTTCGGCACCTTCGTTGAGCGTGATGACGGAACAACCGAGTTTCGTCGCGCTGGCGAGCCCCATACCCCGACTGCCATGGGAGGTCGAGCCTGGACACTCTATGCCGCACCTGCGCCGAGCGCATCGCCTGCCGCGCGGGTAGACGGGGATGATCCAATGCCCGATCAACTGCGCGCCATAGCGCGAGACGCGCGCAACACCGTCGGCCCCAGTGACGAACCCGGCAGGGAGGCATACGTGCTTGCCGGCTGGCGGGCGGCCCGCGCCACGGCAACCACATCGCCTGCGGTGCTGACGGATGAGCAGATCGACGCAGCGCATGAGCGTGCCGCCGAAGCGCTCGCCAAGCAACACGGCATCCACGAGCAGGATGTTCCGCGAGACACAGGCAAGAATCGAGTATGGCGCCGCACATTCGCCCGTGCCCTGCTCGCCGCATCGCCTGCCAAGGAGAACAATAATGGCTGAGGCGCTGGATTTGGATACGCTGGCGAGGTTGGCTAGATCTCTGCGTGGCTCTGCGCGCGCCCAGCAGATGGAGGCCGCAACGGCGATTGACGCGCTGATAGCCCGCATCCGCGAACTGGAGCGCGCTGCATCGTCTGCCGACCAGGAGGAGGATGCGCGCGATGCCAAGCGGTGGCGCACTGCGTTGCGCTTCGTGGGCGCATGGCTTAGTGGTGGTCGGCGTCAGACATGGAGCCTTGAACCGCTGCCTATCCCCGCTGGCGTGAACCTCATGCAGGGCAGCGTCGCGGAACACTTCACGCAGGCAATCGACGCCGCCATGAGCGCCAGCAAGGAAGGTGCGTGATGAGCTATCGACTGAATGCAAACGCCAAGCGCATGCTCGTAAAGGTGGCGGGGGCAGACGAGGTGGGCGACGCCGAGGTGTCGTTCAACATGATCTGCATTCCGCTTTCCAGTAAGGCCTGCAAGGAACTCAACGAGCAGGCCAACGAATGGGCTTCTGGCGCCATGAGCGCCAGCAGGGAGGGGTCATGAGCCGCCTTTTCTACCGCGCAATCTTGCGAACGATGCCCGAGGATGCCCTGATCCAGGCCAGCCACTGGAATACGAGCGACGGTGAGCCCATGAACATGGAAGCGGAGGAATTGACGCACCGCTGGGGAGCCATGAGCGCCAGCCAGGAGGGTGCGTGATGGCCGCCAACATCGTGAGCGACAAGCGCAAGGCACAAGCCAGGAAGCACGCTCAGGTGGTTCATGTGTGCGTCTGCGGGAAGGAATGCAGGGGCAACGGCGGCTGGAGCAGCCACAAGCGCGTCTGCGAGCAGTGGAAGTCCGCGCGCACGGCCGTCGGCGAACGGGACGCCACCATGAGATCGAGCAGTGAGTGTGGGTGACGGCCGCCAATACTGTGAGCGATAGGCTGGCCGCGATCAAGGCGGTTCCTGATTACACGCTCTCGGCAGTCGGACAGATCATGCTCCAGCACACGGCTGGACCGTGACCGTAAGCGGCAGCCCTCAGTCGTCTCGAGCCAATGCCCGCCGGATTCCCTCGGACACGTTGCCATCACCCAGGCGGGCTGCCCGCGCAAGGCTCTGGGCATCCAGGTAGACATTCACGCGCTTTCCGCCTTCCATCTCCGCTGGACGGCCGACCAAACCCGGCGGCCACGGGATATCTCCCATCCGGTCACGCCAATAGTCTGCGCTGCCTGGTTTCCGGTCGAATCGATGGAAGGCCAGTTGCTTTCCGTTATGGGTCAGCACGGCAGCCATCTTTTGGCCATCCAACTCCGTGCGCGCGATGATCTCCGCAAAGGCCTCAGCGGCGGCCTCCGGACTTTTCGTGTTTGTCTTCGACTCCGGATCAACTTTCTGGTCCGGCATTCGTAGGTAGGCGCGGTACAAATCACTCCCCTTGGTGCGTGGCATGTCTTCAGGCCAGGCTAGGCCAGGCCATGGCGTTAGCGAGCAGCTATGCGGCGGGTTTGGGGCTTCATCCGGATGGCGGCATGTTGTATCGCCCCCGCGTCGCGCACATTGAAAACGAGTCGACCCGGTACGCGCACCGCCATGCTGGTGTTACGCGGGGCATAGCACCACCAGCTCGTCAGGCACCTCCACTTCGGGACCTGCCTTGCTTGCGACGAAGCAGCGCATGGCGGCGACGAGCAGGGTAGGCCCATCAAATCGTTGCCGACGCCTTCGCACTTGATAGGAATAGGCGCCGTAGCGCCCCCCACCACGAACCGTCAGCTCTTCCCAACTGGTGGTCCGAGTGTCGCCGATGTCATCGAGCGACATCGCATACCAGGTTCCGGACGCCTGATGCTTGCGGGTGGCGATGCCTTCTCGCCCAATAATCGGCCCACCGTCACTCCAGCAAGCCGATGGGTCGAAGGGGCGCTTGAAGGCAATCCACACGCGCTTGCCGTTGATTGCAACGTCCATGCCCGCGCACTTCGCCACGGCCCAATCTAGAGGCGCGCCCGCCAAGTCTCGTGTCTTAACGAGTGCCATTGTCCGTTACTCCCGGTTGATTTCCACTTCTTAGCTGCGGGAACCCGCCCACTCGGTAGGTTCGCAATGCTAGTTCATGAATTTAATTATATACACACCTAATATATGGGGGCAAATTTGGTGTGTATGTTTTCGAGAGCAAGCGCAAGGCGAGAGGGACGGGCAGGGGACGTCGATAGCATCAATTTGGCTTGCGTCGGTCGCCGGCGAATCGGTAGGTTGATTTCAGATGAATTTGACTTCTAACCTACTGACAAAGGAAGGCGTAATGAGCTCGCACCAGTGCTATCTGAAGGGACATCTTATTCTTCGAGAAGGCGTGACCGAAGACCAGGTCAAGGAGGCATTCCAGAAGTTCACAGCCTGGATCGATGAGCGTTTCGAGGAGCTGGTGGGGGATGCTATCGCCTTCGAGGCCGACCAGAATCTCCTGCTGGACATTCCGTTCTGGTGTAGTGGTGGCCACCACCAGGATGAGCTCGACGAGTTGGCAGTTGTTCTTGGCACGCTCTGTGAGGGAGAAGACTGGATCGAGCAGCACGACATTCAGACCGGGGACTCCGAGGCAGCGTTGATCCCTTACTTCATCGGCGCCACGCCTGAGCTGCGGCTGTTCGCCCGCCGCAAGTACGGCCTGCTCCAGGCACAAACCTGGCTGGAACCGATTCTTGGCAAGGAAGCGTTTGCTTCGGTAAGGAGCTTCGTCGGCTCGCTCCCGCTGCTTGATGCGCATTCGGTCGACGCCTGAGGCGAGCCGGGCGGCGAATTCCCGGCCCTGCACGCCGCCCGGCGGGCCAGTCCTGTCGGGTTTGCGTGCCAATAAGACGCAGATGATTTGCGCGGGTCCATACGGAGCCGATATGTTGATCTCATCAAATGAGCAACTGACTGAGAACGATATGACTAACCTTGACCTTCTGCGCACTGCTGTGCGCGCGCGCCGCGCCTACTGGGACGCAATCGGCAACCTCGAGAAGGCGATCGCACCCAATGGGGAATTCTCGGACCGCGCGAACGATGCAGTGCATCATGAGATCGGCGCCTTGGCGGCAGGAGGGGAGGACGACACCACCGTGAACGAGGGGCATCTGTATCGCGTCGCAACCCTGGCCAAGGGGCGCTGACACCATGACGAGACTCTATCTGTCCGTTGGTTCCCACGACGAGTGGACCGAGACACCAGCCTTCGCGGTCGTCGACTGCAACTTGTGGGATTTGAGGCGCGAAGTTGGTCGTCTGCGCACGGCCTGCCTCAACCACGGCTTGGCCTCCGCGGCATCCCAGTGCCACGTTGCCTACCCTGACTGGCACGACCCGGATGATCAACACTGCGTCGAAGGCAACGAAATGGTAGTCGGTGCCTACGGCGACGTGAGGTTTGAAGGCGCCCTGCGATATTCCGGTGACCTGGTCGGAACAAGGGCCCTGGCCTTCAGCACGCTCACTGCCATCGCGGAATCTGGGGTCGAGGAGTGGTTCGAGACCAGCAGCGTCGAAGCTGGCGTGCGGCTAGCTGTCGCCTAGGGAACCCGAGTAGTGAGGAGGGTACACGCATCACGCCGAAATCTGTCCGCCGGGTTTGCGTGGGTGCCTTCGATCTCGGTATGTTGTCCTCATCCGATTGCAAATCGGCAGGAGCAACGACATGGCAGCACAGATTACCCAGGTAGACATTGAGAATTGGGAAGCGGAGCGCAAAGCTGACAGCGAATGGGAGGCCTGGCGTCGCCGCGCCGCCCGCCGCTTGCCGGACCTCGCCGCCCGCGTCTTCGCTCTCTCCAACAAGAGCTATATGGGAAGCGGCACTCACTATGCGTTGGTTGGCAGCCTCGGGCGGATGATCGCCGAGGTTGGTGATCCCACCCGTTCGCCCTTTGAGCGGAAAGAGCGGCTTGCATATCGGCTGATTACCCAGATCGTGTTCGAGGGTTTGCATTCCGATCTGCACAAAGCCGAGAAGACCTCCCAGGCAATGGCTTTCGGTCACGCGGGTTGCACCCATGCAGGCTAGCTCGATCAAGCAGCTCGCCAACTCAATGCAGTGGCGGCTGGCCGCCGCCCTACGGGAGCGAGACGCAGTGGCAGCAGAGAAGGTGTGTGCAGACCTGCGCCGGATCAGCGCAGAGATTGAACGCCTCAACGTCTCGGCCGGGGCAGTGCGCATGCTGATCGCCCAGGAACGCGATCCTGCCTGGCGGGCCGCAAACCCTACGGCCTACGAGGACAGCCGGGCCGGACGGGGACCCCTGTGGGCGCGTATTCGTGCGGCCATGCCGCACTTCCCAACCCAACACCAGAACAAGCCTCAGGAGGAGAAGGAACGATGACCGGATCGCAGCAGGGTGCCGGCCTTAGCGCCGAGCAGCTCGACGACCTCTACAACCCGGATGGCGACGGCGAGCACCCGCTGATCACCCGCGCAATGTGGCGCCAGGCAGTGGCCCAGCAGGACACCGTGTCCGGGTACTGGCCGTGGTTGGCTCAAATGCTGTCGGATGACGCCGCCTCCACGGTCAAACCCGCCTTGACGATCACCGAAGGGGCGGCCCCCCTTTTTTGACTGAACATCCGCTGTTTTACGACAGTACCGTGAAATCGGTGCCGGCCGTCACCGAGTTTGTCTGGTCCAGGCGCTCACCTACACGAAATCCAACGAAGAGGAGTCACCATGCGCAGCCGAGTAACCTCCATTTCTATCACCCGCGTCGAAGGCGCGCCTGTCGACGGCATCACCGAGCGGGTGTCGTCCTGGGCGCAGGCCGCCGCAGTCCTGCGGCGCTGGTCTGAGTCTGTCGCCCGAGACGGCGGCTACGATAAATGCAAGTTTGCCATCGAGTGGGCGAACGGGGCGACGTACCGAGGCCGCTACGACCTGGTGAACTGGCGGGATGTAGAGCCGGACCTGGCTAGGCACGTGCGGGAGCTTGCCTATTTCTACACAAGCCGCCAGGCGCCCAAACACATGAGCCCGGCTGTATATGGGGCCTTTCTCGAGATGCACCAAACGAAGGTGATCACCCTCCAGTACGAGAAGCTGCTCGACAGCAATGACCTCGGCGTCGACTGCCACCCACCGATTCAGGGGAAGGAAGTTGAGAGCGAAAGCGTCGGCCGGTTTAGATACGCCAACGAGCGCGAGCGCCAGGCGAACGCCTAGACTATGCACGCCCACCGATTGCGAGCGAGGCATAGGGAAAATCCACCCGGTGTACCGCGCGGCTGGCCTTTGCGCGGGCCATAAGCAGTAACTCTGGCCGTCGAACGTTCGCCAGCCGGCTTCTGGCGCAAGGGGATTCCGTCCAGCTTGACCTTTATCCCCGGCGGGGATATACAGATCGGCGAAATCGAGACGATATAGATTGGATAGAGCGACGGTGAAAACAGGCAACGGCGACCCACGGATCGACGACGCAGGAGGATCGAGTCTGGATGGTCGATACGCAGTCCGGGCGGGTGAGCCTGTGCTATGAGGCTTCCGCTCGCATCAAGTGCCTTCCGCAAAGCGAGCCGCCGGGCCAGTAGCCCGAAACGAAGAAGAAGGATATCGAGTGAAAACCACGTTTGTCGCGAGTGCCCTGCTGGCATGCGCCATTGCACCGACCGTAGCGTTTGCAGACGGCGACCAGCTCGCTGAGATGAAGGCGGCGATCAAAGGCACCGACCGTATCTGTATTGCTGAGGCTAGGAAGGGAAGCAGGGCGCGCGTCGATTGCGAGTTGCGGAATGGGAAGGATGTCTCGCGCCGCAATTTCACGGTGCCGCTCTCATGGGTCAAAGAGAATTTCGAGGCCTCGCCCGGCAGTCCGGGAAAGTGGATTTCTATGGCTCGTAGCACCGATCCAGTGTTCTCTTCCAAGAAAGAGGCAAAGGAGTGGTTGGAGAAGAAGGAGACGGCCCGCTTGGAAGCCGCCGGCATGCTGCTCCTCGTGCATGATCCGATCCCCCAAAAGGACGGAACCGTTGCAGTAATGGTGGAAGCCCCGCCCGCAGGCGCGACTTGCAAGGTCGTGCTCCAGAAGCGTGTCGCAGCGGACAAAAGCGGCCCTGCGTGGGTAAACGCTTCGCCCGTACCTGACTGCGATTTCCATACGAAGCAATAGGCCGGAAACGCACTAGGCGCCCGAGCGCCCCGCACGGCCGGTAGCCGATGATCGGAGCAAAGAAGAAGTTTCGAGGAGCTGGTGGGGGATGCTATCGCCTTCGAGGCCGACCAGAATCTCCTGCTGGACATTCCGTTCTGGTGCAGTGGTGGCTACCACCAAGACGGGCTCGACGAGTTGGCGGTTGCGCTCGGCAAGCTCTGTGAGGGAGAAGACTGGATCGAGCAACACGACATTGAGACCGGGGATTCCGAGGCAGCTTTGATCCCTTACTTCATCGGCGCCACGCCGGAGCTGCGGCTGGTCGCCTGCCGTAAGTACGGCTTGGTCCAGGCACAAACCTGGCTGGAGCCGATTCTTGGCAAGGAAGCGTTTGCTTCGGTGAGGAGCTTCGTTGGCTCGCTCCCGCTGCTTGATGCGCATCCGGTCGACGCCTGAGGGGAGCTGGGCGGCGGATTCCTGGCCCTGCACGCCGCCCGGCGAGCTAGTCCTGTCGGGTTTGCGTGCCCATAAGACGCACATGATTTGCGCGGGTCCATTCGAACCCGAGTAGTGAGGAGGCTACACGCATCACGCCCAAATCTGTCCGCCGGGTTTGCGTGGGTGTCAGAGGCTTCAGCAGCCACTCTGGCCGACGGACGTTTGCCAGCCGGCTGCTGGAGCAGGGGCATTCGATCAAGACCGTCCAGCTACTGCTTGGGCGCGCTCATCTGGACCATGTGGCGCCGTATCTGGAAGTTTCGCGGCGAGAGATGCTTGATGCGGTCTCCGCTAACGGCGATGCCTTGGTGCCTTGACCTTTATCCCCGATGGGGATATATAGGAATCGATGATTGTGGCCGATATAAATTGGATAGATGGCAACCAAAATGAGACTTTCTGAGCTGCCGCAGCAGGACTTCTTGCGCGAAGCAATGGAGCAGCTTGGTATGACCCGCAATGACTTCGCGAAGCGCATCAGCGTAGCCAGGCGGACACTGGACAAGTGGCTCTTGCCGAGCGAGTCACCGGACTTCCGGACTCTTCCGGGCATGGGTCGGGCCTATATTGACGAAATCTTGGAGTGGGCAAAGAAGCAGGCTTGACTATCCCCAATGGGGATATATAATCGAGCCATGTTCACAGAGCACGGTCACATCGCGATGAGCAAACGAATCTGGAATCTGAAGTACGTTGCCGGTAATCCCGCGATGTTCACCAAGGTAAGGAGCGACGCGGACAACCCTCGCACGCGAGCGGGTGCCCTCGCCGATGCATCGAAGGTTGCAAAGAACGGCTGGCGCGTATGGGTCGAGCATGCCGATACCGGTGTGCGCATTTTTGAGAGCGAAGCGGAGCAAGCTCACACCTCCGTTTAGGAAAAAGGCACTCAGCAGGTCCAGGCCGATCTGCGCAAGTTGATTGGCGTCAACCTGACGTAACCGAGGAACAAGGGCGAAGGGGCAGAGCTGATGACGAACAAGGAACAGAAAGAACTTGCACGCCTTGGGCGCCTGTGGGCGACAGGGCAAGCGACAATGGCTCAAATGCTGCGCCATGCGGAACTGGCACGAAAGGACGCGGCATCGCGCGGTGCCGCTGCCAGTGACCGCTGATTCCGGGGGAAGCGACCATGGCAACACGCAAAGCAATGCGCACCAAGAGCGCCACCAAGCTGACGGTGACTATTGCCGTGGCTGGCCGCGCGGAGAAGGTAGTGCGGTTGGGCAGCGCTCAAATCTATGTGTTGAACATGGTCAACCCGGAATGGCCGACGCGTACGCCTGACGCTCGTTCCAAGCGGGTTCTCGAATCGCTTCGCATCCACCGGATGGCCTACGAAAACTATGGTCGCTGGTACATCGATGCCGCAGGCCTGCAGGCCCTGGCAGAGGCTGAGAAGCAAGGCTTTGACGCCAGTGGCCATCGAACCTAACAGACAGGAAAAGAACATGACATCCCTGAATGAGATCGTTCGGCAGCATAAGGTGACGCTGCTGGGTGGTGCAGCCTTATTGCTGATGACTGGTGTCGCACATGCAGGTGTGCTCGCTGATCTCGGTGCGGCTGCATACAAGGCCGCAGGATCGCCCAGCTACACAACAGTCATCCCACAAGGCTACCGTCTCGAAATCGGCGGGAAGGCCACGCCCGTCAGCGGTCGTGACAGCTGCTTGACCGATCCGGCGCCGCCTTCGACTCATCTCTGGTGGATGGGGGGCCATCCCGTGAGCGGGAATCAATGCGTGGTCATCGGCCCGCAAACCACTCAGGTAGTGGTTGATGTCTACGGTCCGGATGGTTCACCTACGGTGGAAACGTGGAAGGTCGTTCGGCAGGAGCGAAATGGATATCCGGTATTCGGTCTCCAGCGGGAAAACGGCGAATACATCGCAGCAACTAAGTAGACCGGAAAAGCCGGCCCGCGCCGGCACGAAGGAAGGTAGACGCCCATGAGCATGTACGACAACGTCAGGTTCCCTTATCGGATGCCAGATGGCACAGAGGGGCCGGACTATCAAACGAAAGACCTCCGCTACGAAATGGACATGGCGGACTACGAGGTGAGCCAGGCCGGCCGGTTGATGCGGACGAGCAGCGACTACGATCAGCCACTGGGCGACATTTCGTTTGGACACACCATCGCTATCAGCGCCGGCGCTGCAATCTACGAGCTGCGATTCCGCGCCGGGCACTTGCACGAGATTCACTGCTTCCAGTCCGGAACTACAGCACCGTTCACGCCCGAGAATTTTGTCTAGCCGGCAGACCGGAATAGCATGGCACTCACCCTTGATGCCTTCATGGCAGAGTTGCGCAGCGATGTGGATCGATTTGAGCAAGCTTACCGCGCGCGCGTGGTTGAGAAGCCGGATCAATATCCGGTAAGCCTGCCAGATGGCCAAGAAGGGCTGTGGTTCGAGTTCTTCATGGACTTCGTTACCAACGGGAATGTTTGAGACGACGAAGAGGTTCCAAGTTATGCATGACGTATTCGAGCCGAAGCGGGAACCGGCCCGCAGCATTTACAACGCCTTCCAAAATGAGGCGGCCAAGCGCAAGGGGCGCCGCGTCGAGGAATGGATGGACGCGGAATGCGATGCCGTTTTCCGCGAGTCCGTTCACCAAGCAAGCAAGCTGGGATTGCGCGTTCCGTCAAGGGACGAGGTGGTCCGCGCCGAGCGTTATGCGATGGGTTCGGTCGACTACGGCGCGAAATGGGCACATGGGATTGTTGAAGCGATGAAGGCCGCGCCTCGCGCCCCCTCGTTGAGTGAGGACCAGGGTAAGTGCAGCCAAACTAAGAGCGGTTCTGCCCGATAGGGAAATCCCATGCGAACACTCACCCCAGCACAGGCCGCGCACGTGGCACAGGTTCATCCGGAATGTCGTGTAGAAATGGCAGAGTACCTTTCGGCCGGAACTGATGTTGTGATCGGTCGGCAGAACGACTGTGGTTCCGACGTTCCTGCCTATGCCATTGCTGTGGCAGCCAGGCAGGACTTCTGGATCGATTGTTGCGATACCCCCGAGGAAGCCAAGGCGCTGGCCAGGAGCCTTGGCCTGACGGTCGTTGCCTGATCCGCCACAGACAGGAAGAGTGCGCAATTGGCACCTGTTCATCGTATCCGGCTCTCTTTTTCCAGGCTTCGCGTTTGCGGTCTGCACCCTAATGAGTTCCGTTGGCCTGTCCGACCTTTCTCGCTTGAGCGACAAGGCCATGCGAACGCTGGTTGAGGCGCGCGTCTATGCCCAACACTGGGTCTTGTGCGCCACTTCGGTTGTTCTGGTGTGCTTAGCCGCCATTCGGTATCAAGTCATCAACAGCCGCTAACGTTTTGAATCGGAGATGAAGCTATGGCAACGCTACGCGAATGCTTACAGTCGCTGCGCGGCGACCTGGTGATGCGGGATCTCGCTGCCGTGCGTAACGAAGTGGCTCCTGTGTCGGAGCATATTGCTCGGCTGCGCAAGGAAGAAGACGGGTACGAAGTCCGCAGGTCCACCAGGAACTACGGGCGGACGGAACTGATTGAGGTGGGCCTGGTCGGTGGGCCGACGATTTTTCGGCAGGCTTGAGGCAAGGGCGCTCATGGGAATCAGACTAGAACTCGCTGCGCCCGATCTAATTTGGGACCTGAAAGAGGCGAATCCAGTGCTCACTGGCCGTTGCTATGAGAACTGCGCCATCGCTGTCATAGGTCTGGCGGAAAAATGCCGTTTCGAGTACGTGCTCGGCTTCGTGACACCTCCGGGCTACGATATTGTTGCTCACGCGTGGCTGTTGGAGCATCGAGAGTCCGGCCCGGTGTACCTTGACCCAACGCTGCAAGACACATCCGGGTTATGGTCAAGTAGAAGATCCGAATTTGTCTACGATGAACGCTATCGCTTTAGCCGGGACGAGTTGCTGGAGTGGATTCGGGATAAGTATCCTGATCGGAGTGTCGGCGAATGGGGACTCCCGGAAGGAGCGACACGCCTACCGGTAATTAATGCTGACGGTTGTGTCGAATAGGAAAAATTTATGGAAACACGATGGGATAACGCGCTAGCCGCACCACTGGATCAAACGCGTTGCAGTGACCTCGCGGACGACGCTTATGACTTGAACCGTCCTTTGTATCGCTGCGCAGTTTGCTTGGACTTGGGCGAGAAGAGTTTGCATCGGTATGTGGACGATTGCCCGTCCTTCGATGAGTAGTGAGACCACGGAATAGCGCCAGGCGCGATCTGCGCCCCGCTTACCGGGCGGCAACCGGACAGAGAAGAGGGCAACAGGGAAATGCGAGTCATCATCCACTCAGCCGCACAGGGAACTCTGCTGTATCACGCATTCGACCAAGCGCTGTTTTCGAGCATGATCGGCGCATTCGATGACGCGATGACTTTTGCGGACGAAGCTGAGGCCCTGGCGTTCATTGAAGCAATCAAAGACAGTACCTCCAACTTCGGGTGCGTTCCCACTGACCTCTCGTTTCCGGTGGTAGCCACATCAGCCTTGAGAGCTTCGATCCAGGAATGCGTAGCTGCTGGCGTTCCAGCTTGGGAGCCTAGTGCTTCGGAGCCGTTCAAGTTTTCATTCCACAAGGGCGACGTTGGGCAAACGCTTATTTTCGGGGCGGTCAGCGCGGGGAAATCAGCCTTCAACCCGTGCCTGCTGGCGGATAAGCGAGACTAGGACGGATAAGGGAGCGCACTGTGACGATGACGCACGCGGATCTATGCAGCCTGGCGGTCAAGTGGTTACGGCGGCCGGAGAGCAAAGCCGGTCCAGGCTGCAATGTCGCAGTCAGCGAGTGCTCCGCCGCGGACAACGGCGAAATCCCCGATGCAATCGGCTTTCGCAGCGTCGGCATGGAGCAGCATTCTGTGCTGGTGGAGGTCAAGGTATCGCGGGCCGACTTCCTCGCTGACGCACGCAAGCCCCATCGCGTGGATTCGGCACAGGGCCTCGGTAGGTTCCGCTACTTTCTCACACCCGAAGGGTTGATTGCGGCCAATGAGCTGCCGGCCGGCTGGGGGTTGATTGAGCTGGTTGGGCGCACGCTGAGAGTGCGCGCTGGCCACGTGCTGGACATTGTCGGAAGTTCTCAACGGCACCAGCAAAATCGCATAGGAAGAGATTGTGGAAATCGAAGTCGAAGTGGACGGCCGTCGCTACGTAGCAGAGATGCATGAGATCGATGGCGTTGTGACAGTCATGACGGATGCCGGTGGTATGGAAATGACGTCCCTCTGTGGTAGCAGCGTTGAGCCGCTGGCGAGAACATTGCTCCGACGACTGGTGAAGGCTGGCAAGGCCAGTCCCAAGGTGGCGTGAGGCCGGAAGACAGGAATGCGCTGGCCGTTGGCACGAGGGGAAATACACCGACGAGACCTGCGTGCGAGGACGAAAGATCCTCAGCATCGACAGCTCCTCCGGTCCGCGTGAAAAGCTGCCGGCTGGCCTGTAAGGCGCGGGAGAGGCACTTGGCGCATGCTGTGCCCTAACGCCAGCGGGTAGAGCCCATTACACCCGAGGGACAGCAGGCCAACGGACCGGCGTTCTACCTATACGTCGTTGCACAGTACATCGAGGTGCTACCAACTCCCCGTTCACAGCCACGGCCCCGACCGACGCCGCAATGAACGCATCACGGCCGCCTTGCCAGCGTGCGGCGGCGCAGACTTGCGCGGTTCCTTGGCCGGTTTGTATTCTGGTCTCGTGATAATTATTGCGAGGTAGACATGTAAGTCGGAAATCAGAGAACTGGCAAACCCATCGTGTCCAGCGCAGCAGCAGCAGCGGGTCGGGTATTGGCGCGACAAGCAGCCATGCGTTCCCCGCGCGCTTCTAAGGGGGCTGCATGATGCACCAGGTCGACCTGCTGCTGGTTCAATCGGCGCCGCGGCTGGACGCTGCCCGCTTCGAAGGCTGGCCGTATCCGGGATTGACCCCGGTCGAAACAGCGCAATCTGCACTTGCGCAGAGCCGGGAATTCAAAGCTGCGATCGCCGCCGCCATTCTGTCCGGGGCGGCCTTGCTGGCCACCGAGGCAATGGTGCGCGCCTGGCTGCCGCAGGACTGGAAAGACGCGCTCGGCCGCTTTTTCCATGCGAGTCTTTGCGCCAGGGAAGGCGAGGAGCACGGAATCCACGTGAAGTACGTGCCGCATGACGGTGGCGGGTACCACTATGAATACCGTGTGATGGAGGGCCGGCGTCATGAGTGAGCACGAGCTGAAGACCGACACGCCGGCATTCGAGGCGATCCTAGACGGCCAGAAGACATTCGAGCTGCGCAAGGATGATCGCGGGTATCGGGTAGGTGACCAACTGCGCTTGCGTGAGACGAAGCACTCCGGTGAGGCGATGGAAGCCGGCGCGCCGCTTGAGTACAGCGGGCGGGAGGTGATCAAAGCAGTCTCGCACGTCCAGCGCGGATACGGCCTCCTGCCGGGATGGGTTTGCCTTTCGCTTGCACCAGCAAGCACCCAACCCGGCGCCGGCGTGTCGTTGCCAAGCTGCTTCGCCAGGATCTGCGCAGAGGAGCTCGAGCGTCGCAAACTGACCAGCCACCCGCTGAAGCTCGCTTTTGCGAAGCAGCGCGGCATGTCTTCCCTGGATGAGGTCCACAGTTGGATGATCCCTTCTGCGCGGAAGTTCGAGAATGCAGTGCGTGAGGCCGGCGTCGCCGCATTGGGTGAAGAGCGAGGGGAGGCGTGATGGGCTACATCAATCCGCTCCTCAAGTTGGCCGCCGGGCGCCAACTGCTGTCGCTGCCCACCTTACAGCGCCTCGCCGTGGCCAAGGTCTGCCGTGGCCCGCGCGAGGAGGCAAACACCGAGGCGGAGAAGGCCTGGGAGCGCCGCAAGGGCCCGATGGCGGCCTACTGGCGCGCGGTATCCACTTATGCTCGGCACCTGGCGCACATGCTGGAGCACGGCGTGGCTGAGCACGCTGCGCCGATCGATTTCACCGAGAGTGAACTGATCCTGATCCGCGAGGCCGTACGCAAGCTACCGGCGAATACAGAGCTGAGCGAAATGTACGGCAGGGAGATTGCGAGCGTCGATCGGAAGACGACAGACGGGCTGGCGGCATGCTTTGATGCCCGTATGAATGGCAGCCGCGCGGTCTGACACCGCTCATCCCCAACACTGACGATCAAATCGAATCCATCATGGGCGCGTCCGAGCAAACCCCAACGGGCAATACTATCGCCGACCTGGTGCGTCAGGCCGGCGGGCCGAACCTGGTCTCCCTCCTCAAATCGGTCCGTCCGCAGCACGGCGCTGTTGGCTCTCGCGATCAGGACGTGAGCTGTCGGCAGCGTGATGTCGACGAGGCAATTGCGCTGCTAGAGCGCCCGGCGCCGTCCGGCTGGACGCAAGTCGCTGACGCAATGCCGGAGGAAGGGGAGCCGCTTTGGCTCCACATCACCAATGGGAAGGTCATCGCGGGGGCGAAGCGGTGGCGCCAGGGCTGGAGTCCGGACTACTGGGAAACCGAGGACGGAGAACACAGCATCGAGGACGTGACGCACTGGATGCCGCGGCGGCCGCCCGCAGCGCCCATTGCCTCTGAGCCGCCAAAGCTGTCGGCGGGGACCAGCGCCGGCGTGAAGGCGGCCGAGGCCATTGCAGCGGAGGTCGGCAATGCGTGACGTTTCCGAGCTGCGCGCCGAGGCTGCCCGCCTTGGGTTTGTGCTGCTGCTCGCCGAGCCGACGGCGGAGCTGCTCGATTCGTCCATGACCCCTATGAGACAGTGAAACCATGAGCGAGAACAGCAAGATCGAATGGACCGATGCCACATTTAATCCGTGGATCGGCTGTACCAAGGTTTCGCCAGCGTGCGACCATTGCTACGCGGAGGTATCAACGCCGGCGCGCGCGCTGGGCGTCGTGTGGGGCCCGAAGGCTGAGCGTCGGCGCACCTCCGTACAGAACTGGAAGATGCCTGATCGCTGGAACCGCGATGGCGGCAAGTTCTACGCCGAGCACCGCCGTCGGCGCCGCGTCTTCTGTGCGAGTCTCGCCGACTGGCTGGACAATGCCGTACCGATCGAATGGCTAGTGGACTTCTTGGCCTTGGTCCGCCGTACGGAGAACCTCGATTGGCTGATGCTTTCGAAGCGCATCGGCAACCTTGGCCAGCGCCTGCAGGACGCCAGCGAATACATCGGAAGCGGGGCCGGCGCCATCCCTGATGACCGCGGGTTGCGGGAGTGGATCGACGCCTGGCGCCGTGGCAGCCCGCCGGCTAACGTCTGGGTTGGCGCCACCATCTGCAACCAGGAAGAGGCAGACCGCGACATCCCGAAGCTGCTGGCCGCGCCAGCGGCGCTGCGCTTCCTCTCGATGGAACCGTTGCTCGGGCCGGTGGATCTGCGCAATGTAGCCGTGCCGCAAGAGCACGACCTGCTTCGTCGCCCCTGGGACTTGGACGGTTACAAATTCAATGCCCTGCAGGAGCATGACGACGACAGATTCTACCAGGCCCCCAGAACGATCGACTGGGTCATTGTCGGAGGCGAGAGCGGCCTGCACGCCCGCCCGATGAGACGGCGGCGATCGCGCGCGACGGGCGGACAGTGCAGGGCGGATACGACGCCTCGAGATACCCCTCGGGTGCAACCGGTTCCGACGGCTGGGCCATGGTTCACCGTCCCGGCAAGAAAGTCGCGGGGCGGCTACTCGATGGCGAGCAATACGACGGATACCCCGACGCGCCCTCCAAACGCCTGGTGGATGCCCGCTTGCAACTCCCGGTGGAGTCCGCCGGGGTCAAGGAAGCCTGTTAAACGACCGATATCACGTGGTTACGCCGCGAAGCAGCCGACGATGCCGAGCGGACCGTCGACCCGGTACGAGAGATCCGGGAACCTTCACATCTGGGAACAACGTAATGACCATCGCACAAACCCGTCTGAAGCTAGCGCTCTGCGGACTGCTGTCCTTTTCTGCGGTTCCGGCCTCTTTTGCGCAAGCGCCGAGTGCCATCCGCCAGGTGATCTCGCCGGAAAAGTACCAGGAGCTTCCACGGGAGCACCGTGAGCTCTACGTGGCAGGCGTGTTGGATGCTGATCGCGTCCTCTTTGATCAGACTAAGCCTATGTTCGCGGCTTGTTTGAATGGTGCAACCCTCAAGCAGGTCACCGACGTCGTTGATGCAGCTATTGCGAATACCAAGCCGACACAGCGCGAAGCGATGCCTATCCGCGTGCACAACGCACTTGTCGTGACTTGTGAACGCGCTGGACACAAGGTGCAATGATTCTTGCCTTTACTCGTTTTCAACCCGGCACCTAGTGCCCCGCCCGGCCGGTAGCCGATGGGAAGTAGATATGAGGAAAATGATCCTCGCCGCGGTGGCCGTTGGTGCGGGCATCATGGCGAACCCCGCTGTGGCGGATATGCCCGAGCAGCTTCTCTCTGTGCGCCGGCTGACGGTCGGCGACAGTGTGGAATTGGCATTGCCAACGATTCAGAAGAGCGATGGATCGGTCTGTATGGCATACGCTGCATCCGTCTCGCGCGACAGCGGCGGTAAGCTCACTATCGGGGTGGGCGAGGTTTGCGGCAAGCAGGGTGTCGCCAAAAAGGATGCCGACGGCCTTGCCGAGGTGTGGCCAGATAATCTGCGTGTCCTGAACTCAGTAGTAAGCCACGGGCTGCGGGTGGAAGTTCCACAGCTCGCCGACGGGTCTGTCAAGTAACCATCGCCGCGGACTTCCGCGGCCGGGCCATTGAATTTTAGCTTGCCTGCTCCGACGACCCAGCTCGGAGTAGGAATACCCCACCTCAGTGCCTTCCTTACCGCGCTTCCACAGGTAGGCGAGTCCTGCCTTTAAGCACGCCGTATGGGTTTCCACGGAGGTGTCGCTGGTTGTGCCGCGCGATGCCAGCCTGGAAAGCTACTGCCGGATGTCTCCCACAAACCTCTCGTGCGCGCCATTCCGATTGGCCTCTTCAACCTCCGTGGAATTTCATACACACAAAATTCTACGGCCCCAGTTCGCGGCCCCTCGTGCCCCGAGTTGCCGGACTATCTTGCGTTGAGCGCCTTCATCCGGCCCAGTTGCTGGCCGATCGCGAGGCCGGCGAGTGGGGCGTGGCACTCCACGCCCGCAGCTACCAGGAGTGCTGCCAGTTCCCGCCTGTAATCGCTCCCGGCGAGGAAGATCACGCGCTTTGGGAATCGACGGCGCAGCAAGCTGTCAAACACCCGCTCAGCCCAGAGCGCCTGATCAGCGCGGCGCCCAGACAAACGCGTCTCGTACGGCTCCACCACTTGTCCAGGATCGACAAGACCGAGCTTCGCACTCAGGATTGCCCAGCGGAACCCGTGCCGTTGGCAGTACGCCGCCGAGAACTTGAACAGAGCGCCCTTGTATAGATCTCGCGCGGGTGCGGCGCTTTCCAGCTTGCGACTGCAGCAGGCAATGAGAACCAGCGTATCGGGGATGTTGGCCTCTGACGGGTTGTCTAGAGAGAAGGGCATGACCGGGTTTGCTGTGGACCAAGCGCCAGGTTGGCAAAACTGTCGACACCCGCGCAATGGTCCCGCGAGACACGGGTACTTGTCGACTCATCAAAAACTTTGAACGAGTTTCCGCACTGGAATGGGGTGGGGCTGTCCCCTCTGGCGCGAGAGGGGACAGCCGCCTTTCGAGCTGACGAACGCAAATGTCGTTCGAAGTGGCTGAATGCTGCCCGTCTCCGGTCAACTTGAGTCTCAATCATATTTGCGAGTACCATGCTAAAACAAAAGAAACAGGCACCGATTTGCGGTGCATCCGCCGAAGTCCGCTGAGGCCCGTTCCAGCCGGAGTCAATCCAATGCCGTTCGTTCTCCCCGCCGTCAAATCGCCATCGTCGACCACTGAAGGGGAGCAGCGACACCCGTCTCCGCCGGCGCGTTCGTTCAGCTTTTTCGCGCGCCCGCCCGCCGCGCCGGCCAGTGCCGATCCGGTAACGGCGAGCCGGGAACAAGTGGCCCAGGAGGCAAGACCAGCGCCGTCGGCGGCTCGCCAGCCGGCTCAGGGGCCAGCAGCTCCTACTTCCCCGCCGCGGTTCAGCTTTGGTCCATCCCGCGTCCCTGCGGCGCCCGCCCAGCCTGGCCACGCGCCGCAGCAGGCTTCCCCGCAAACCCGGACCGCCGCATCCTTTGGCGCTCCAGTGGCGCGTGGCACTACTGCCCCCGCCAGCGCGGCCGCGCCAGCCAAGGGATTTAGCTTTGGCTCGCCGGTTCGACAAATCGCGCAGGCTGTCCGCGAATTCACCGGCCAGCAGAGAGCGATCATCGATGCCGACGCTGATATCGTCGTCGCCGAAGCTAAGGCGGGCTCGGGCAAGACCACGACCGCGGTTGGCTATACCGAGGCGCGACCGCATCTGCGTACTCTGTACCTGGCTTTCAACCGAGCCAATGCGAAGGCAGCGCAGGGTAAGTTTCCTCGTCATGTCACTTCGATGACTACGCACGCATTGGCGTACTCGGTCCTCTCACAGGATCAGCGATCGCGCGTTGAGAATATCTGGAAGCCGGCGACTATCCGCAAGGACATGGCCACGATCGGCCTCAACGTCCGGTACCGCGAGGCGGCCATCACCCAGCGCATCCTGGCGAGCTTTTTCGCCAGCCGCGATGCCGAGCCGTCTGCAGCACACGCCGATGAGGCCCGCAAGCACCTGAACGCCCAGGACTATACGATCGAACAGTGTGTCAGGTACGCCAGCCACGTATGGGGCGCCATGAAGGACAAGAGTGGCCAGATCACTATTCCGCATGACGCTTATCTGAAGATGTTCGTGGAGAGCAAACCCAACCTCGGGTACCAGTTGCTGGTTTTCGACGAGGCGCAGGATGCAAACCCCGTCACCGCCCAACTGGTCGAGATGCAACGCGAGTTTGGTACCAAGCTGCTTTATCTGGGCGATCGCCACCAGTCCATCTACGCGTTCCGCGGCGCGACGAACGCCATGGAGGGTTTGCCGGACGAAGCCACGGTACTGCCGCTCACCCAATCCTGGCGCTTCGGACCGCAGACGGCACGCATAGCGAACCTGATTCTTTCCGAGCTCAAAGGCGAAACGAATGAGATTGAGGGCCTGGGTAGCGATGCCCCGTGGCGAGAGGGCGCTCCATATGCGCTGCTCTCCAGGACTAATGCCGAGCTGATCAAGCAAGCGGTCGCCCGGCGCGGCCGCGGCGTGCATTGGGTCGGAGGGATCGAGGGCTACAAGGTCCACATCCTCGAGGACGCTTGGCGCCTTCGCTCAAATCAGCGCACCGATATCCAGGAGCCGTTCATCCGAGACCATTTCACCAGCTGGGAGGAGTTCGAGGATTACGGCAAGGAAACGAAGGACCCGGAGGTGAAGATCCTTGTTGAGCTGGTCGACAAGTATCGGGACGAAATCCCGCAGCTCGTCGCTGAACTGCGCGAAAACGAAGAGAAGACCGACAAGTTCGCTGACCTGGTTGTCGCGACTGGCCACAAGGCCAAAGGGTTGGAATGGGACCAGGTCAAGATTGCCGACGACTTTGCCGTTCTCGAAAAGGCGGAAGCGACCATGGCGGAGTTTGGCCGCGCTGATGGGCAGCTGGTGATGCGCGAAGACGGGACCGACCAGGAGCTCAACCTGCTCTACGTTGTCGTCACGCGCGCAAGGAAGGCCTGCCAGCTCAACAGCGAGACGCTGGCGTGGATTGCTGATTTGCCAGGGCATCGGCAGCGGCGCGACCAGGCTGATACGAGGGTCGCGGCGGCGGTCCGCCAACGCATTGGTGCAGAAGTCGAACGGGCTCGCCGCGAGACGATGGAAGTCGCCAACAATGTCTTTATCCATCTTACACCGCCTCGTTTCTAGTTTCACCGGGCGCCTGTCACGCAGGCACCCATCTTTCGTTCACCCTACTCACCCCCTGTTAGGAAGACAAAGTGACTACGCTCACCATTTTGCAGAACGCCGGCGGCATGCACGCCCAGGCCAACAAGATCCTCGCCGGCACGTTCGGCGCGACGGACGTCAACGGCAAGTTCCACATTGACCCGGCACTGGTGCCAGCGTCCTATTTCTTCTCGCTGATGCGCAATGGCGTCGCAGTGCAACCCGGCGACGTCACCACCATCGAGGCCGACGATGCTGTGATCAATTCCGTGAAAGCCATGCTTACCCATAGCCTTGGCGAGCGCTGGCAGCAGGCCTACGCAAGTGCAGGCCTGCATGCGGCCCGCCAGCCGATCCCGGGCAACGAGGTAGCGCAGCTCACCGACGGCATGACGCCGGCTGTGGCGGGGCAGATTCAGGCTATTGCAAGCTCGCCGACGGTGATGGCGCAGGCGCTGGCCAGCGAGGGCGAGGTCGCGGCAGAAGGGGTCCGCCAAGCACTGGAAGGTTTTGGCTGCCAGCCGTTTGAAGTCGGGGTCGCTCTCAAGAACATCCGCGTGGACATCTGGCGAGATGACGAGCATCCCGACACCGACTCCGAGCGGGATGACAGCGACGAAACGATCTATCGCTTCTTGGAGCTTCCTACCGACGACCACTTTGCCGTATCGACATCAGTGGAAGCGGTGACTGCTGGCTGGTCGGAGGAGCGCTTCCGGACGATCGTCCCGTTTGCAAATCCGGTTCCGGCGCTCGATGCGGATGGTGCCCACGAAGCCTATGCCGACGTTGGTGCAACCATGCGCGTCATGGCGCGCAACGCCGAAGAAGCCGGGCAGATCGCCACGAACGTGTGCACCAATCCGATGCTGCGCGCCATGTTTGCCAACAACATCAACTTCACCGCTGACCAGATCTATCGCGTTGACCAGGCGCCGAACGAGGGCGAGTGGGCTGGCAACGCCGCGACACAGGCAGCCGATGATGTGATTAGCCGAGCCCGGGAGCGCGCGCGCGAGGGCGGCTGGGGCATCTAAGAAAGCGGGAGGCAGGAAAAAAAAGAGGCGCCCGAAGGCGCCTAAGAGAAGAAAGCCCGGGGTCATCGGGCTTCGGGTCATGACCGATGTAGTATAGCACTATATAATGTGATGTAGCATAGTAAGGCGAAAGACATAAAATGAGCGCGCAAGCCAAAGAGCGGTTGATGAAGGTTCGGAAGGATCTGCGGTCGATGCCTGGCGAGCTGCCGCCAGAGCTACTCAGTGATGCTGGGCTCGCGGAAATGGGAACACCGGACTTCGCAGAAATGGGTACGGAGGGGAAGGCGACTCGCCGGCCGGACGCTGGAGTCGCCTCCGCCCCTGCTACTGCAGCGCCGGCTCACACTGGCGGCTCAGGCAGTGGCGCAGCGCGCTCGGGATTCCGCTTTAGCCCTATGCTAAAAAACTCTCAGGCTGAGCAGCACTCGCCGGCGAGCGCGCAACCACCCACGCAGACAACATCGGTCGAACCGGATAGCCGGCCAGCCGCCGCGCGCCCAAGCTTCACGTTTAACACCCGCACACCTGTCGCCCCGAGTAACGCGGAGGGTGTTCAGGCCGGGGAGCGCACAGCAGCGCGCGAACATGATGACGGCTCGCCGCCGAGGACTGACCTGCAGCAGATCGAGCCAGAAGAGTCGGGTGATGGGCTCGAGGCGATTGAGGCGCCACCTGACTTCGAATCGGACGATCTCGATCCGTCAGAGGCGGTGGCCGCGTCGACTTCGTTGCGCCGGGCCGGTTGCGACGCCCGCGTAGTTACCCGCGGCAATGCATCCCCTCCTGGCTACAAGTCCAGCGGCGGGGAGGGCGGTGACGAGCTCTGCGGCATCCCCGGAAGCGCCTTCATCGGGTATCCAGCTGACCTTCCTATCGGCACGGCCTATTCCCGCGCAGTATGGGCGCGGGCGAGCCGACAGGCCGGGCAGAACAACGCGGTTGTCGAGATTCGCACCGTACACGGCGGCTCGGCGATGGTACTTGCGCCGCGGCACCAGTCTGCCGACACGCATGGCAGCAGTTCCACGCCGTGGGTCGGTATCGACCGGGCCCTACTCATCGAGGTCAGGTACCGAGCTCATGCAGAGCAGGGCTATCGGAAGGTGAATGTCGGCATCGGCGGCTTCCACAAAGAGCTGGGTACGGTGGACGTCGACCGGCCGGACCTTTCGGCACTCAGGCGCGAGCTTGGCGGCGCCACGGACCAGGCACTTTACGCGACGGTGCAGATCTCGGCCGACCGGCTGTCCCCGGAGGCCAACGGGCAGGTCGAACGCGAATTCTGGGTAGTGCTCCCTGAGGAATCAGTGCGCCTCCTAGCAGCGAGGGGTAAGCGCCAGCAGACGGAGCCGCGGCACCGTTCCCTTGGTCTTTGGAACAACGGAATCCTTTCGCGTGATTCTGGTGGCCGACCAGAGCTGCGGCTCGCGGACAAGAACGCGGGGTTGTTGGCATTACCGGTGGCGGCAGCGCCAGACCCGGAAGCTGGCTCTGCGATGGACGCCAAGTGGACCGACGCAGAAGGTGACTTCGTGCTCGACACAGTTGAGCGTTTGCTCGCCGGAGGAATGCCGACCATTCAGGCCGAGGAGGCCGGAATTTGGGCGCTATATGAGCACCGCCGGGTGAAGCTGGGTTTGCCCGAGTCGGCGCGCCTGGCGTTCCTGGTGGAGCCTTCCGGCGCAAATGAGGGCAGCGTTGTTGCTCCGGCTGCCCCAACTGAGCCCTGCGAAACCCTTTTGGAGAACACGGATCCGCAGAGTAACGCCGACGGTGAAGCAGTAGCCGCCGAGCCAACCAAGGGCGCGCGATTCGGCTTTGGCGCGCGTCCGCGTGCTTGAGGAGATTGCGGTGGACATTGATTTCAGGGCGCTCCTGGACCCGGCGAAGATGCGCGAAGCCGAACGGGAGCGCGAGCAGCAAGCGAAAGAGAAGGCTGACCACGGCGCGAGGATGCGAGCCGCACTCGCTGCGCTTGGTCGGATCGAGGAGGCGGGGCGTTTGAACGATACAGAGGCAAGGTTTGTGCGGAGCGCCACGGCTAGGTGGGGCCAAACTGGCTTTCTGACTGGCCCCCAAGTGGAATGGGTCACGGATCTTGCTGGGCGACACTGCTTCGTCCTTCAAGCCCCAGCCGGCACATACATTGAACCGGAAGCGAATGGCTATGTCGTTCGATCCGCGCTAAGGCAAGGCTGTGCGACGGTGGTGGTTCCGGACGTCGGCGCCCTGATTGAGCTGGGCAGGGAAGAGCGCTGGTCGGATCTGGATATCGAGGCGATCAAGAGGCGTTGGGGCCGCCGCCAGCAAACCCAGGACTGCGCGCCCGGACGTTTCACATTCGGGCCGTCACTTCAGCCGGCGCTCGCCGATGAGCCGGTCAGGCAAGAATTTCAGCGCCAACGAGGCGGAGCATAGGGATGCAACAGAGCCAGAAGCAGTGTTTGGACATCGGCATGCACGTAGCGGATCTCGAGCGTGCTCGGACTTGCGCGGACAAACTGGGGATTGGCCTGGAGGACTATATCCTCCTCGCTACGCACGTGGTGAACACTGCGGTGCTGTCTGGTACGAGCGTGCAGGTGCCACCAGGATCGGCTTCAACAAATTGGTGAACGCAACGGGGAAACAATGCGTGCAAAGCACTCTGGGCAAGGGGGCCTGATGTTCCCGCTCGCGGCTCTACTGATCAGCGGGGCGTTGGTGGGCGCCTTGGGCGTTGGACCACTGGCGAAACTGAACGAAATCCAGGCGGCGCTATTCTGCGGTGGCTTGGTGCTCATCTACCTCAAACACCCAAAGCTGGCCGGCGGCTAAGCGTCCTTCGTCGGACTCGTGTGAGCAATGCTCGGCAATCGCGGCGTCCGGGTCGACTTCCCCACCGAGCGTGACAATTGCCGCCCGAAGATGAAGCACCATTTCGGGAGGCATCACGACCTGGCGTTCGACTAGAGCGCGCCCCGGGCGCCCGTCGGACAGCAGTATGGTCATGTTCGGAGCGGCCGCCCTCTCCCAAGCGTCCATCACATCGCGCGTGCACAGAATCGGACCGGACACCGCCACCCATATGTCATCCCCACGCTCCCCGAAGAGCACCGTCACGGATCCGATGGGATTTCCGTCTGCCTGGTGAAGACCGATTGCGGCGACGGGCGTTTGCGCGAACGCCGATGGATGCGGAAAGGCTTCCGTCGGTTCAACAACAAGTGTCAGCCCAGTGAGCGGGGCGAAGTAGACGGGCTGGGGCATTTGGACTTCTCAGTTTCGAGAACCGGGCTTGGCCATGCAACAGCCAGGCTGCAGCCCGCGATGGTGGAAATACTGATCGCGGCAGCCCCCGAAGTCGGCAGGGCAAGAGCGAACGCTATGGCAACACCACCTGCCATGAGGAAAGAGACACCGATGATTGTCAGGTACGCCCAGTCAACCGAAGGCCTAGCTGGCGTCAATTCGGACCAGACGTCTGGCTCCGCCGGTTGGCTGGCTGTCGAATGGGGCAGCTCGCCAAGGCGCTCCGCCGCGGCGGCCTCGAACATGGCTTCGGCCTGATCTTGGGCAAAGGCCTCGATGCGGTCGAAGTAGGCGTAAGCGGCAGGGCTTGCAGAATGAAGTTCCATAGACGTGATATCGGCAGTCTGGAGTCGTACTGAAGTGACAGTATATTTCGATGTGCATTGACACTACGAAATAAATAGGGGCAAAATCGCACCCGTATTCGTTACGCGCTTGTATGCCATCGTAGGCGCTACGGCGCGCTTTGCTGGCTGAGGGACGCGATAACGAGCGCTGTTCTACAGCCAATGGCGGGCAGGGCCCCCGGCAGGGGCTGCAGCCACCCACTACTAGATATCGAGGAATCTCATGGCGAGCAACCAATTCAATAACGTAGCCGGCGGCGTGCTTCCGGTTGGTGTGGATGACGGTCACTTTGGCATCAAGGTTGTGGCCGGGCCAGGTCGGTCGTTTGTCATGCCGGCCCGTGCCTGGGCGGGCAAGCTGCTTACTGCGCAGTTCAACGACAGCCAGGCTGCCGACAACGTCTATGAAACGGCCGACGGCGAATTTGTGACCATCACGGCCAATGACGTCGGCGCACCGGCCGTCGACACTCGGTCGGCGGACTACCCGACCTCGAGCGTGAACCGCGCCCTGGTCGCGCACGCATTGGTAGAGGCCGGGGTAGCTGGCCAGCAGGTCTCCATCGTCACGGGCCTGCCGGTCGACCGGTTCTATAGGCAGGGTAGCAAGAACATTGAGCTCATCGAAGCGAAAAAGAGCAGCCTGCTGCGACCGCTCGCTCGCCCGGTCGGCTCCGATGACCTGCCTTCGCTCGCTACCGTGGTCGAGCACGCAGTGATCTCCGAGGCCGTGGCCGCGTTCCTTGACGCGCAACTTGACTTCGATGGCAACGAAGATCCGGAATTTAGCGAGATCTCGGAGGATTATCCGGTGGCGGTTGTGGACGTCGGCGGCAAGACGACCGATATCGCCGTCGTGCGCGAAGGCGGCGCCGGTCTTTACTCGGAGAAGTCCGGGACAGCTGAAGTCGGCGCCCTCTATCTCTACGATCAGCTCGATCGTCGTCTGCGCGAGGCGTTCCAACTGAAGGAAGAAGTGCCGTTCGCCTATCGCAAGCGCGCCATCGAAACAGGCTCTTACATGCTCTATGGGAAGAAGCACGACGTCAGTCAGATGGTGGGGGAGGCACTGGATGACTTCGCTGTGCAGGTGGGTCACGAGGTCTCGAAGCGCCTGAAGGACGCCAGCATGTTTGGCCGCACGCTGTTCGTTGGCGGTGGCGCCCGCTTGCTCGCTAGCCGCCGCGCGCAGGTGTTTCCAGGCGTGCCGGCGGAAGGCATCTGGATCCCGGACGAGCCCGAGTTCGCCAACGCGCGCGGGATGTATAAGGCCGCCTACGCCAGCCTCTACCAACGGTGATGACCGTGGCAGATATTCGCCTTAACTTCACGATCAGCACCGAAGACCACCCCGAGCTCGCATGCCTCGAGGCCGTAGGTGCTAGCCGGCGCGGAGGCCGGAGTACCGAGGTGATCCGACTTCTGAAGCTCGGGGCGAAGGCGGACATCGCGCTCCAGGCAATGCAAGACGATCGTTTGGCTCAGGCGGTCAAAGCCGGGCTGCTCACGGACGGAGCGCGACAGGCTGCGGCGCCCAACCTGGTGGCGAACACGCAGGTCCCTCGGATGGCCAGTACTCCAGCCCAGGCGGGCGCGCCCGCTACAACAGCGGAGCCCCGTCTATCGCAGCAGGCGGCCCCCCGCCAGCCAACGCAGCAAGAACTAGTGAATCCAGCGGTTCCACGATTCGCCTTTGCTCCGAATGCGGCATCCACCGAAACAGCTCCGCGGCGCAGCGGACGATCCAAGGCCTCAGCTTTCATGGGCTGAGACATACTCCAGAGAGCATGAAATGAAGACACTTATGGAAATTGCTCAGGCGGACCGGTACGACCTCGGCCAGGACGACCTCGCAATCCGAAATGCAATGGGTGACCTCGCGGACTGGCTCCGCCTGAAGCTTGCTTGCCTGACGGCGGTAAGGCCGGGCAGCCCCATTGTCGCGGTTTCGCCGGAACTTAAGGAAGCGCTGCTCGCCCTTGAGCACGGTGGCGAAACGGGCCAAGAGGCAGTAGCTGCCGTTCCCACGGTGACCAACGAAGCAACGGTAGTCTGAGAATGGGGTTTTCTACACCCGGTCCTTTCCTGGAGGGCGAGGCCGAGTGGCAGGCGCATGTCGAGTCTGCTCGATCGGCATGGTTGGCCAGGTGGCCCAATCATTGCCGAAGCTGCCACGGAGAGCCGGGGGACTATAACCCCAGCGCTGACCGGCTAGAGGGCGCCTGTCCGCAGTGCACGCCAGGTGGGACATGCCCACGGTGCGGATCACAGATGGTCGCACCATTTGCGGGTTGCTCCGCTTGCCGATGGCAGCGTCAGCTCGACGCGATCTGGAGCGAGGAAAGCAACCACTGCCCATGACAGGCCACTGTACCCCCCAATCTGGCAACACAGTTTTCAACGATAGCGGAAGAGAAGTGATGATCAAAGCAAAAGTAGTTCGAGTGCGTGGCTTCGTTCTCGCGGGCGCAGCCGGCTTGGTAGCTGCCCTTGCAGGCTGCGCTGGGCCTATGGGCAACACGGGCACTACCGATGCCGAGAAGGCGATCAGCGCCCAGATCGACAGCGCAATCTCGCAGGTGAGGGATCTACCTGGTTGGAGTGTGGCCGCCGACGCTTCCCAGCAGCCGGCCGCCCTCGGCGGCAAATTCATGTCCGGTTCCTTTCAGGGCGATGCCGCGCAGCTCCTAGGTATTCTGGCGCGGTCCCGGGGCATGGACTTCAAGATCACCGGCCCGTCGCCCCGGCTTCCGCTGTTCGTGTTCGTCGACGCTCAAGGGATGACGTTCGAGGATTTGTTGCGCGACGTTGACAAGCAGTTCGGCCAACGGGCCAATGTTGCACTGGGTAATAACGTGATCGAGATCCGATACAGGTAAGCCACTTCGAGAGAGATAAAATGCGGAGCAGCATTACAATACGAAAAAAGAGCGGCGGATATCCGCCGCTTTCTCTCCGCTACGCAAGGAAAGGGTACACATGAAACTCAAGCTGATGGCGGTGCTCGCCGGGCTGGCCTGCGAGGTTGTGGCGGGTACCGCTGCACACGCCCAGTCTGGCTCAGAGAACCTGCAGAGGCTGCTTAACCCCACCAAGGGCGATCAGCTCGTTCTGTTGTCTCCGGTCAGAACCGCCGCGCTCCGTGCAACGGCGCAAGCGATAGGCACGCAGACAGGCATGATCGAGCGCGCACGTGAAATTGGGCGAGTGATTGACCGGCGCCAAGCTGATCTGGATCGCAGTTTCCGGTTTGGTGACCTGGTGATGGGGCAGGGCGTGCTACCGCCGGTGATCGTCAAGACCGAAAACGCCAGAACGGTTTCCAAGAGCGCCATGCGCGTCGCCGGCGCGGTCTACAAGATTGCCGAGCCCGCCCGATTCCAGAGTGGGTCCCCGAGCTGGCGCGACTGGCTGCTGATGGGCTTGCCGACCGTGGACGAGATGCCTGCGCTTCCGACGAATGAGCAGTTGCTGCCGCGTGATACCGAGGAGCGCAAGTACTGGGATCAGCAGGTCAAAGCCGCGTTTGAGGACGGCCGGCGCCAGGCGCAGGAGATCTTCGATAACAACCTGGCAAACCTCAAGCAGGTCTATATCGGCATGCGCACGTTCTACGATCTGTATCAGCGTGGAATGGTCAGCCTGCCGGAGATTGCGCGCACCCAGGACATTGTCAACAAGGACGACCCGAACACTATCGTTGTGGGTGATACGTTGTTCCGTATTACGGTCAATAGTGACTTCGTGACGAAGCCGGACCGTTGGGTGCCACTCATGGCGACGCCGGCGGCCGAGACTCGTGCGGCTACGGAGCGCGCTGAGCGGGCGATGCGCCGGCCGGCGGAGCCGCCTGCGCCACCGAGCCCCAAGCCCGTCCAGGCGCAAGATGAACTGACCCGGTTCATTCAACAGTTGCCAGCCGCACAAGCGCCCGAGAGCGTACCGTCGGCGCCCGCCCAGCCGCGTATGACGGCCCCAGCTGGCCAGAGCCCGATTCAGGTGATGACGCCGGCGATGCCGAGCCCGGCGTCGGTAGCTCAGATCGAAAGCAGGCCGCGTCCGACCCAATACACGTCGTCAGTTGAAGAGATGCGGGCCCTGGCCGAGCAGGCAGCGCAGCTCGCTCAGCGCGCCGAGGATGCGCGCCTCGCCTCGATGAAGGCGCTCCAGGCACTGCAGGCTGCCCAGTCCGCAGGCGCGGCAATGTATGACACCCAGCCGGGCGCTATTGCTGGCCAGCAGAATGGATACGCTGCGATGTCGGCCCCGGTGCCGCCGATGGTAGCCCAGGGATTTCGGGCCGGCAGCCCGAGCTATCCTCTGCCGGTCCAGCAACTGGCCTACCCGCAACCGGTTCAGCAGGCCGCCTATCAGCAGCCGGCCCAGCAGCAGGCCTACCAGGCGCAGGTACAGCAACCGGCATACAAGCAGCCGGTCCAGCCGCAGCCTTACGCACAACCGGCCTATCAGCGTGTGGCATATGCTCCGCCGGTACCGGCGCGGGTTCCCGCGCCGGCAGCTAGTCGCACTGGCTACCACGCACCGCTCTGGCAAGAGTCGACAGGGAGCTAAGGCCGATGAGCAACCCTACCTTGCCATTTCCCCTCAGCGTCAACTTCACCCGGGACGAGTTCTACGAGTTCCTGCGGGCTGCCACCTCTGTCGCGTCTGACATCCTGATTCAGTCCGGGGACTACGGCTGGGTCGAAGTCTATGGCAAGCAGTTGAAGGCCACGACCCGCATGCTCGAGGGCACTGAAGTCGAGCGCGCGCTGGGCTTTCTGTACGACGGCTCCGGCGTATCGCAGCTGGCCGATGGCAAGCCGATCGACGACGAAGTTGAGATCCAGGCGATTCCCGGCAACTTTGACCGAGTCTTGCGGTACCGATTGAATGCGACAGGTGCGCGCGTGGGCCGCATCGCCCGCGGGATTTCCATCACGATGCGGGTGGTACCGGAGGCGCCGCCTCCCTATGACGATCTCAAGCTGCCACAGGACATTACTGACAACCTCTTCCCGCGCTATGGCTTGGTGCTGATCGTCGGCACCACCGGATCAGGGAAGTCAACGCTTTTGGCCTCGGCGAACCGTCGGCGACTGGAGGCGGCGGACGCACCAGTCAAGATCATCACCTACGAGGATCCGGTCGAATTCACCCTTGGATTCGGATACGGGCAAACCCCGCAGCCGTCGCAAGTGCAAATTGGGAGGAACCTCACGTCCTTTGGTGACGCAGGGCGCAACGCGATGCGACGTAAGGCCGATGTCGTCGTGATGGGGGAATCCCGAGACCGGGAGTCCATCAATGCGTGCTTTGAGATGGCCTTAACGGGCCATGCTGTCTACTCGACCGTGCACGTGGATACGCCGGCAGAAGTGTTTGCTCGCATGGTTAGCTTCTTCTCCGAGGAGGCGCAGCCGGCCGCTGCGAACAAGCTGCTCGACACGCTGAAGCTGGTTATCGCGCAGAAGCTTCCTCGCACCACCGATGGAAAGCGTGTTGCCGTCCGCTCCTGGTTGACGATTGACCGGGAAGTCAAGCGAGCGTTGGAGGAAGAGCCGTTTGAGCGGTGGGGGGGGATTACCAGAGGGTTCCTGGAGCAGAGGAGGACCTCATTCGACTATCAGGCCTTACCGCTTGTTGCTGATGGGATACTGGACTTCCAGGCTTTCCGGGACGTGACAAACATGACGATCCGTGAGGCGGCCGCCTTCCTTGAAGAGCACGGCCAGGCGAACCGAGTTCCCGCCAACCGCCAGCAGCTCTTGGAGGCCGCATGAAAGTTGCAGATTGGGTGAAATCTGCCGAAAGCACTGGGCTGCCGTTCACTAGCATTCCCGCGTACTGCTGCTTCCCGATGCTACTGGCCATCGTCCACCTCAGGCTCTGGACTGTCAGTCTCGCCGTCATTATGACGATTGTTGTCTGGTGGCTTCAGCGCAAGGGATACACGATGAGCTGGATGGCCCGCCGGGCCCGGTCAAAGCTTCGAGGCGAGCGGGTGACGGCTCGGCCGGTCTGGCACGTGCGCCGGTTCTCGCGACTGCAGGACCCGGGCGACGAGTTCTAACCAAAATCGTGAGTTCGTGTCGAACTATTTCGATGTGACCTGTTAAAATGAAATATGCGTATGGCCGATTGAGCGGCCGCGGAGGAATCGAATTGAGTAAAGGTATGCAGCGTCGCAGTCCCGGGATTCGTTTGGGGGCAATGATTGCCGTGGCAGTTGGCACGAGCTCCGCGTTTGGCTTCATTGATGAGCGACAACCCGTTCAACAGGCACAGCCGGCGCCAGCAGGCGCCATCGCCCAACCTCCTATCGCGATGGCGGTACCAGGTGCCGCACACCGCGGTCCGGATGCCTTGCAGGGGGATTTCTCCGGGGCTGACTGGTACGCCCCGTATCCTGGACCGTTCGGCCCGATGCCGCTGGCCGACTCTCTGATCGCGCAGTTCGTGCCGATCGTTGGACCGATCCGGCTCGAGGGCGACTCCAGTCTGTTCCAAACCCCGGTCGCTATCCCACAGGGTTTGGCGCGCAGCGCTGCGCTGCGTGCAGTCGCAGAGCGCGCCGGCGTCGTGGTTCGCTTGAAGGGCAACGTCGTGAGCGTTGAGCCGATGCGCGTCGCGCCAATGGGCATTGCCGAGCAGATGGGGGCGGCAGGTCAGGCGCTCACGCCGAGCCCCTCACTGGCGCTGGCCTACCAGGCGGTGCCGCCTGCCCCCATCCCCGCGGCCATTCCGGCCCCCAAGCCCGCGTTCGACCCGGCGCCGATCGAGCGCTGGGTGTCCCAATCGGACAAGGGAATGACTCTGAAGCAGGTCATCAAAGAGTGGGCTGAGCGCAACGGCCAGTGGAAGCTTCGCTGGAACGCGTCGAACGATTATCCGGCCCCGGATATGGAATGGAACGGGGACTTCCTCGAGGCTGTCGATCGGACGTTGGCGCCGTACGGGCGCATCAAGCGGCCGATCGAGCCTGTGCTCCATCGAGACGGCGGCCAGCAGATTCTCGAAATCGCGGACAAGCGCAACTGAGGCCACATAGCATGAAGCACTACAAGAATGGGCAGCTGACCGCCAAAATCCGGGCCATGCGCGTTGGCGCAACGGCTCTGGCGGCCGTGCTACTTGCCAATGGTTGTGCGCTGCAGCGCGTGAGCGAAGGCATGGACAAGGGTAAGGAGATGGCTGAACAGGCCTCCACCCTTGTGTCGGGAATGCGGGCTCAAAAGCAGGGTAAGTCGCAGTACTCGACTATCCGCGAGGGGTCCGGGCTGTACATTGATGAAACACCCATACCGATCGGTGCAGTCGGTGGCAAGGGGGAGAAAAGTCCACTGGACTGCGTTGTGAGTTTCACCTCGCTTGCGCCTACCACGATCAGCGAGTTTGCTGACGATATGGCCAAGCGCTGCAAGATCTCTGTCAGGGTTACTCAGGAGGCACTGCAGCAGTTGAATGGGGTCCGCCCAGCCGGCGCGCCTGCGGCACGAGCGAGTGGGCAAGCCGGAGCGGGGTTGCCCGCGCCTAAGCTTAACGGCGGTGGCAACGCTATTGCGCTGAGCAACGGCGTGTCCGCAGCTTCCGGCAGCTTTGGTCAAGGCGGCGTCATCTCGGGCATTCAATGGCATCAGCGCCCGCTGCGAGGCCTGCTTGACCTGGTGACAGCGAAAGTTGGACTGGGATACAAGGTCGACGGCTCCGGCATCACGATCTACTACGTCGACACCCAGGTATTCAACTTGGACGTGTTGCCAGGGAACATCGACCTGAACACCACCGTCCAGTCGGGTAAGTCCAACGGCAGCGCCACCAGCGGGGGTGCCACCCA